>NZ_LMUV01000002.1:0-395682 GCF_009765755.1 Rhodanobacter sp. L36
GGATGTGGCAGTACGAAATCCAAGACGGTAGTAAGCGCGTGCGGTTTGCGGCGGGTGAGCTATCGACAGGCGTGTGGGGTTTCTACGTGCAGGCCTAACATCTCGTTCGAGGCGGACGGCTCCGCCGCCGCTTAACTCCAGCGTCAGGCCAAATCATGGATCAGAAATTCACTATCGACCTTGAAGTTATGCGCGCCTGGTCACAGCGCTGCACAGCCAATAGGCGCGGTACTTTGTGGCTTTGGCCGCTAGCTTTATTAAGTACAGTAGCCCCAATTGTCTTAGTCGCGGTTTTTGGCGCGTCATACTTCATCGCAGCGTTCGTTGCTTTCTCCGTTGGGCTACTCATAATTGGCGTAACCCTCAGTATTAAAGCGCCGCAGCTATTTTGCCCTCACTGCGGCAGACGTCCTCTGCGTTGGCCAAGACTCAGCCTATATCGTCGCAACATGTCTCCATTGTCAGCCGAATATTGCGAACATTGTTTATATTGGCTGCAAGAATCGTCCGTTTGGCGAGTGAGCGCCTAACAATTCGTTCAAGGCGAATGGCTACGCTGCCGCTTAACTCCAGCGTTAGGGGGGCAAAGGCTGTGCTTAGCAATATCCGGACAAAAGGACTTTTGCAACTTGTGTGGGCGTCGGCCTTATTCGTTATTTTTTTTGGCATCGGGTACTGGCTAAACTCTCTGGGCTGGCACCACATGCCGTGGGAGTTCGCCATACCCGCTGGGTACGCACTCGCCGGCCTGCTTCAGGCAATCACTGGCATTCCGTTTGCACAGTTTGCATCTCAGTGGGACGCTTTGCAGCCTTGGCAGCGCGGTGTTTTTGGCGTCGGTATTGTGCTCGCATCATTCGCCTTGTTGTCTGCGGCAGCAATAGCCTATGTTTCTTACCAAGGGCCGGGTTAATTGCTCCCCTAACTACTCGTTCGAGGCGGACGGCTTCGCCACCGCTTAACTCCGGTTAGGCCTCAAGGTGAGAAATCAATAACGCAACAGGCTGTGCAGTTGCGACCTGCCTGACCAACGATCCCGTCCACGCAGCGCCATTAGTTCAATGACGACGCTGGCACCGACCACCTCGCCACCAAGCTGATCGACCAACGCACGCGCTGCCGCCAGCGTGCCACCCGTGGCCAGCACATCATCGACAAGCAACACGCGTTCGCCCGGCTTCAACGCATCGCACTGCGCTTCCAATCGATCGGTGCCGTATTCGAGCTGATAGTCCGCAGTCACAACAGGCGGCGGCAGCTTGCCGGGCTTGCGCAGGGGCACGAAACCGGCGTGGAGTTTCTGCGCGAGTGCGGCGCCGAAGATGAAGCCGCGGGCTTCGATACCGCATACGGCCTGCACGTTGCTGTGCATCCACGGCTCGGCGAGTGCGTCGACGCAGCGCGCGAAGCTGGCAGCATCGGCCAGCAGCGGCGTGACATCGCGGAACATCACGCCGGGTCGGGGGAAATCCGGCACGGCGCGGATCAGTGCAGCCAGTTCTTGCATCGGGTGTCCTTGATGATCTCGCTTGCCGCTAATCAGCAAGGCACAACCATCGGCCCATCCGGCAGTTCGCCGATGTCGTCGATGGCGGCCCGCGCTTCGGTGAGTCGCGCTTCGACCAGATGCACGATGCCGCTCGCGATAGCCAAGCTCGACTCGGGCACCATCACGGCGATGTAATCCATGGCGGGCAGCTGGCCGACGGCGCCGGTGAGGTATTCGCCGGCGATGAACGCCGGGATGCCTTCGGCTTCCAGCGCATCCTTGACGAGGTGGGCATCGAACAGGTTATCGGCGCGGTAAATGGTGTGCATGTCCGCACGCTAACCCGCATGCCAGTGCGCGGCAAGCGCCGGAATGGCGCTTCCTGCGCCTGTCACGGGCGACAGGGTAAACTTGGCCGTTTCCGCTATCGCCCGAGAGTTGCGCACGATGTCGATCGAAAGTCCCGCCGCCGCACCTGCCACGTCCGCTGATGCCACGCCGCCACCGGCCGTGACCCAGACCCAGGACTTCATCCGGCAGATCGTGCGCGACGACCTGGCCTCGGGCAAACATGCGGCGATCCACACGCGGTTTCCGCCGGAGCCGAACGGCTATCTGCACATCGGCCACGCCAAGGCGATCTGCCTGAACTTCGGCATCGCGGCGGAATTCAGCGGCTGGTGCAACCTGCGCCTGGATGACACCAACCCCGGCAAGGAAGACCCGGAGTTCGTCGAAGGCATCAAGGACGACGTGCGCTGGCTCGGCTTCGAATGGCACGGGCTGCGTCATGCGTCGGATTATTTCGAGGTGTTCTATCTCTCCGCGCTCAAGCTGATCGAGGACGGTGTGGCGTATGTCGATGACCTCACCGCCGAAGAGATGCGCGAGTATCGCGGCACGGTGACTGCCGGTCGCAATTCGCCCTATCGCGATCGCAGCGTGGAAGAAAACCTCGACCTGTTTCGTCGCATGCGCTCTGGCGAATTCGCCGATGGCAGCAAGACGTTGCGCGCGAAGATCGACATGAGCGCGGGCAACCCGAACCTGCGCGACCCGGCCATTTATCGCATTCGCAAGGTCACGCACCAGAACACCGGCGACCAGTGGCCGATCTATCCGATGTACGACTACGCGCATTGCCTGTCGGATGCGCTCGAAGGCATCACGCATTCGCTGTGCACGCTGGAGTTCGAGGATCACCGTCCGCTGTACGACTGGTTCGTCGATCGCGTCGATCTACCGAACCATCCCGAGCTGTGGCGCTCGCTGCTCAACGCGAACATCCCGACGATTCCATCGAAGCCGCGACAGATCGAATTCTCGCGACTCAACCTCACCTACTCGATCACCAGCAAGCGCAAGCTTGCGCAGCTGGTGAGCGAAAACGTGGTGGACGGCTGGGACGATCCGCGCATGAACACGCTGCGCGGCCTGCGCCGTCGGGGTTTCACGCCGGCCGGTTTGCGCCTGTTGATCGATCGCCTCGGCGTGAGCAAGCAGAACAGCATCATCGACTACTCGGTGCTGGAAGGCTGCATCCGCGAAGATCTCGACGTCACCGCCGCGCGCCGCATGGCCGTACTCGATCCGCTGAAGCTGGTCATTACCAACCTGCCCGATGGCCACGAGGAAACGCTGACGTTTTCCAATCATCCGAAGGACGAAAGCTTCGGCGTGCGTGCCGTGCCATTTTCGCGTGAGCTGTGGATCGAGCAGGACGATTTCGCCGAGATTCCGCCGAAGGGTTTTCATCGCCTCAAGCCCGAGGGCGAAGTGCGCCTGCGCGGCGTCGGCATCATCAAGTGCGAGGAGCTGATCAAGGACGCAAACGGCATCGTGATCGAACTGCGTTGCACGCTCGATCCTGAAACACGCCATGGCCTGCCCGGCGCCGATCGCAAAGTGAAAGGTACCATCCACTGGGTCAGCGCGAAGCACGCGGTGAGCACCGAAGTGCGCGTGTACGACCGCCTGTTCAACGTAGCCGCGCCGGAGAACGAGGAAGACGGCAAGACCTGGCTCGAGCACGTGAATCCGCAGGCCAAGCGCGTGGTGCGCGGCTGGCTGGAACCGGCCGCCGCGCATGTCGATCGCGAGCAGCGTTTCCAGTTCGAGCGGCTCGGCTATTTCGTTGCCGATCGCGTCGATCACACCTCGGCGCTGCCCGTGTTCAACCGCACGGTGACTTTGCGCGACGTGTGGGCCCGGCCACCCGGACAGTAAGCGGAGACCGCGCATGCTGCCTCTGCAGATTCACCTCACCCTGCCGCCCTGGATCGGCGACGTCGCCGACGAGAGCCACGCGTATGTCAGCGATGACGAGCGCGTGGGACTCGCGATTGCATTGTCACGGCACAACATCGAAAGCGGTCACGGCGGCCCATTCGGCGCGGCGGTTTTCAATGCGGAAGGCCGGCTGATTTCCGTCGGCGTGAATCAGGTGGTGCCGCAAACCTGTTCTGTCGCGCACGCGGAAATGATGGCGTACATGACCGCGCAACAGCGCCTGTCGACGTTCCGGCTCAACGAGCAAGGCGGCCGCTACACGCTGGCCACCAGTGCGCAACCGTGCTGCCAGTGCTACGGCGCCACCATCTGGGCGGGTATCGATGAATTGCTGATCGGCGCGCGTTCGGAAGATGTGGAAGAACTCACCGAGTTCGACGAAGGCCCGTTGCCTGCCGACTGGATGGGCGAACTCGAACGCCGCGGCATCGCCGTGCGCCGCGACATCCTGCGCGATCAAGCGCGCAGCGTGCTGACCGCGTACGGTTCCAGCGGCGCGGCATATTGAGCCGCTGGCGCGCCGCGCTTCCGCTGGTTCTGCTGTTGCTGGCAGGCGTGGTGCTGTTTCTGTCCGGCTCGCTGGATACGCTCACGCCGCAGCAGCTGGTGACGCATCAGGGTGAACTCCACGCGCAGATCAGCGCGCATCCATGGCTCAGTCGACTCGCCTTCGTCGGACTGCTCACGCTGGCCGTGGCCACCGGCATTCCCGGCTCCTTTGTCATCATTCTTGCCGGCGGTTTCGCTTTCGGCGTGGTCGAGGCCACCTTGTGTTCTTCCATCGCATTGACGCTGGGCTCGCTGGTTCTCTATCTCGCCAGCCGCTACGCGTTCGGCGCTGGCAGCCGGCAGCCGCCGAAAGTAGTGGCGAAACTGCATCACGGATTCGAGCGCCATCCGGTGAGCTACACGTTGTTCCTGCGCTTTGTGCCGGTGGTTCCGTTCGGTGCGGTGTCGGTCGCGCTGGCCTGGCTGCGCTGTCCGCTGTGGCTGTTTCTCGGCGCCACCTGGCTGGGCGGCACCATCACGCTGATCTTCGAAACATCGATCGGCGCGGGCCTCGGCGACGTGATGAGCCAGACCGACACCTTCGGCTTCGATCTCTTCATGCATCGACAGGTGCTGCTGCCGCTCGGCGCGCTCGCCCTGCTCGCGCTGCTGCCGTTGCTGCTGGAACGCGTCACGCGCAAGCATCGGCAACGACCCGACACGGAGCGTTGAGCCGGCCATCCGTCGTATGGCTGACGGCGGCGCCGATTGCCCGTGAAGCCAGCTGCCGCAATGTCGGTTTCGCGCTAGGCTCAGCGCACGGCAAGTTGTCGGAGGGGGCACGGTGACGCAGACACAGGCCAGAAGCTTTCCAGTTCGGCTGTGGCGGCGCGCGACGCTGATGCAGCGGCTGGGCTTTGTCGCGCTGACTCCGACGCTGATCACCGCCGTGTTGCTGGTGACCATGCTCACCCGGCATCAGTTGATGACGTTGCAGGCGATGGGACGCTCCACCGCCGATGCCATCGCCACCCAGACCGCGTCCATTTCCACCGAGCCATTGCGCAACCTGCAGCGGCGTGAACTGGTGCGCATCGCGCAATCCACCGGTGAACTGCCGCATGTCGCGCATGTGCAGATTCGCGCGTCCGACGGCGAGATCCTGGCGGACTTCCGCGGCCACGGCGATGCAAGCCCGGAAGACAGCCTCACCATGGTGCGCGATGTGGCGGATCACAGCGACCCATCCGCATCGCCACTCGGCTCGGTACTGGTCGAGGTAAGCCTGAGCGAAGCGATCGCCGCGCAGCATTCGAGCCAGCGCAACGCGATCATCGCGCTGCTGCTGAGCCTGTTCATCGCGGTAGTGATCAGCTGGCAGGCGGCGCGCTGGATCAGTGCACCGCTGCGGCGTCTCGCGCGCGCGGTGAATCAACTCGGCCGCGGCGACCGACGCGTGGAAGTGGAGATTTCCGACCAGACCGAAATCGGCGAACTGCAGCAGGGTTTCAACCACGCCGCGTCTGCGTTGTTCGACATGCAGCGCGGCATGGAACGCAAGATCGAACAGGCCACCATCGAACTGGCGCGCAAGAATTCGGCGCTCGAAGCAGCCAGCGTCGCCAAGGCGCGATTCCTCGCCGCCGCATCGCACGACCTGCGTCAGCCGCTGTATGCGCTGACGCTGTTTTCTTCGGCGCTGGCGGTGGAAGAACATGATCCCGTGCGGCTCGACCGCATCGCACACATTCAGGAATGCGTGCAGGCGCTTGATCATCTCTTCAGCGAACTGCTCGATCTGTCGCGACTGGAAACCGGCGCGATGCAGGTGGAGATCACCGAGTTCCCGCTCGATCACGTGTTCGACGAAGTCAGCCGCAACTTCCGCATGATCGCCGAGCAGCACGACCTGCGGTTGATCGTGCGGCCCACGCGCCAGTGGGTCCGCTGCGACCGCAGCATGCTTGCGCGCATCCTCAACAACCTGGTCAGCAACGCGCTTCGCTACACCCACACCGGCGGCGTGCTGGTCGGCGCGCGTCCCGGCCCCGGCGACACCGTGCGCATCGATGTATGGGATACCGGCGTCGGCATCGACAACGAAAACCAGACGCGCGTGTTCGACGAGTTCTATCGCGTCGAGCAACACGCGGAACACCAGCGCGACGACGGCCAGCGACGCGGACTTGGCCTTGGACTCGCCACCGTGCAGCGCCTCGCCGACCTGCTCGATCTGCACGTGGTACTGAAATCGCGACCGCATCGCGGCACGCTTTTCAGCTTCCTGCTGCCACTCACCGAACCGACGCTGCTCGGCTTCGACCAGCAGGAAGAAGCGCCGGTACTCGATGTATCAGGCATGCGCGTGCTGGTGATCGACGACGAACCTGCGATTCTTTCCGGTATTCGCTACCTGCTCAAGAGCTGGGGTTGCGATGTCGTCACCGCGGAGGATCGCTCACAGGCACTGGAAGCCGTGCACGAATGGCCGATGCCGCCGGACATCGTGATTTCGGATCTGCGCCTGCGCGATGGCGAGAGCGGACTGGACGTACTCGCCGCGCTCGACCATCACTTCAAGGGCAAGATCGAGCGCCCGTTCGCGCGGCTACTGATCACCGGCGAAACCCGCAGCGATCGCCTGCGCGAAATCATGGCAGCGAAGATTCCGGTGCTCTACAAGCCAGTGTCGCCCGAGCAATTGCGCGAGGCGATGATGACCATCTGGACGGCTTCGCGCGCGATCGCGTAACGCGCGTCGTTATTGCTCGAACCGTTCCACGATGCGGCCGGTGCTGTCGACGAACAGCCTGCGCGTCTCCCCCCACAGATGCACCACGTGGCCGTTGAACGGATTGCCGATGCCCAGCGACGTCTGGCCGAACACCTCGCCACCGCCCGGCGTCAGAAACAGCTCCACAGCCGCATCGAGAAACGACCAACCTGCGGATTCCGCAGCGACGTTGCAGCCGTTGAAGTAAACGCGCGCGCTGGGCGTGGTCAGCCGGTTGTAGCCAAGCGGGATCATGCTGCGCAACGTCGAAGCGCTGACGCCGTCGTCATCGAAATAGATGCGTCCGGGCGAGCCATGCGTTTCGAAAAGGATGCGTTCGAAACGCGCGCCGGCGGCGACCTGCGCGTTCAACGACGTCAGCAGGTCGGTGAAGCTGGTTACCTTCAACGTCGTGGTGCCACGTGAGCGCGCCATCAGGCGTATGCGAAAATCGCTGGCATCGTAGATATGCAGCAGGGACATGCGAAGTTTTCTCCGGTCGGTTCGCAGCGACGACTCGCAAGCGAACGTTCAACTCACCTGATAAGACTGCGTGTTCAGTTGCAGCACGGCGTCGAACTGCACCTTTTCGCGTTCGGAGCCGAGGTTGATCAGTGCCTCGACGCGAAAGCGCAACGCGCGTTCATAAGCACGCTGGCTTTCCAGCTGCACCTTCACTCGCGTCAGCCGCGGCTCGTGCAGACCGATGGATTGTTCCAGCACCTTGCGGATGCGATCGCGGTCGCGCGGACTGAGCAGGCTGTACGAGGAAAAATCCGGAATGCCGAAAGTGAGCGAGGAGCGGCGACACTCGACGAACGCTTCGGGCAGGATGCGCGCGGCTTCTGATCGCGTGTTGAGCAACGCTTCCAGATCGCGCGATATCTGGTCGCGAAATTCCAGCAGCGACATGCCGCGTCCCTGATCCTCGGGCAAGGGCTTGTCGGTAAGACGATCGAGCACGGAGCGCATCGGCGGAATCCTGCGCAGTTACATCGACGCGTTGAGCTTGCGATCCCAGCCGGCGTGTTTCTTGCCCTCGGCAGTGCCTTTGCGGCCCTGCGGCTGGTAGACGAATTCGATGCGGCTGTAACTCAGCACCAGGTGTTCGACCGGCAATACTTCGCCGTCTTCGGTGCCGACGTTCCAACTCGATACCATCACGTCCTGCAACTGGATCTGCAAATACTCCAGTGCTTCGGCGCCGGACGCCTTGCGGCAAGTCAATATCGCCTTGGCGATTTTCTGTTGCGTGGTCGATGCCTTCAGCAACGGCGCGGAAGCGCCGTCGATGTACTTGGTGACATGCAGGTCACCGACACGAACGCTGCCGTTGAAACCGGCGCCACCCACCGCCTCGGCGCGACGCGATGCGCTGGCGAACACCGGGAGATTGTCGCGACCGCCGGAGATCGCGCGTGCATCGCGCGCTTGATCTTCATCGTCGTCGTTGACGCCGAACGACCATCCCGAGACATCGATCTCGCCCTGGTGTTCCTCGTCCTTGGTCTCGCCCTGGATGCCATCCAGCTTGAGAAAGAAATCTTTGCTCATCGACTACGCTCCGCCAGAACGTTCCATCGACGGAACGCAGGATGGATGCCCCGACGTCGCCGGAGCATCCATGCAAAACACGCCGTGCTCAGGTCGCCTTGTTGGCGTGGCGGTCGTAGCTGACAGCGATCGAGCCTTCCAGCGAGCCATCCGCTTTCTGCGGCTTGTACTCGTAGTTGATCACCGCGTAGTTGAGGCCGATGGACTCGTTCGGAATCGGGCTGCTGCCGCCGGATGCGCTGGAGTGATAGCTGGAAATCAGCACGTCGGTCAGCGTGAGCTTCAGATATTCCTGCTTGTCGCCGCCAGCCTTTCGGCAAACCAGCACCATGCTCTTGATGTGCTGGCCGGTCGCCACGGCCTTGAGCAGCTTGGGCGTGGACTTGTCGGCGTACTTGGTGATGGTGATGTCGCTGAAGTCGGCCTTGCCCGCGCCGCCGCCGCCGCCCGCACCGAACGTGCCCTGGTTGGTGGCGCCCCACGACCACGACTGGATTTCCAGTTCGCCCTTGTGTTTGTCATCGGTGGACTCGCCATCGATGCCGTCGATTTTAAGAAAAAAGTCGCTCTGTGACATGGATCAATCCTCGAAAGATTCTCAACGCGCCGACTTCGGAAGCTCGGCCACCAGACGCAGCGAGACGCTCAGTTCGTCCAGCTGGTAATGCGGCCGCAGGAACGCCACCGCCTTGAATGCCCCCGGCTTGCCGGGAATATCCACAACTTCGATCGTCGCTTCGCGCAACGGGTATTTCGATTTCATTTCCTGCGAGGCGTTGTCGTCCAGCAACACGTACTGGGTGATCCAGGTGTTGAGGAAACGCTCCACGCTCGAACGCGAGGCGAAGCTGCCGACCTTGTCGCGCATCATCGATTTCAGGTAATGCGCAATGCGGCTCACCGCGAAAATGTATTGCAGTTGCGAGGCGAGCCGCGCATTCGCGTTGGCTGCATCGGTGTTGTATTCCTTCGCCTTCTGCGCGGACTGCGTGGAGAAGAACGCTGCGTAGTCCGTGCCCTTGCAATGCACCAGCGGAATCATGCCGAGGTCAGCCAATTCCTTTTCGCGACGATCGGTAATCGCGATTTCGGTCGGGCATTTCAGTGCAACTTCGCCATCGTCGGTCGCGAACGTGTGCGTCGGCAAACCTTCCACCAGGCCGCCGCCCTCGACGCCGCGGATCGCCGCAGTCCAGCCGAATTTTGCGAACGCGTCGGTGAGCTTGGAACCGAGCGCGTACGCGGCGTTGGTCCACAGATAGCGACTGTGATCCTTGCCGGAAACATCCTCGACGAAATTGAAACTTTCCACCGGCGTGGTTTCCGGCCCGTACGGCAGGCGACCCAGCACATGCGGCATCGCCAGTCCGACGTAGCGCGAATCCTCCGATGCGCGGAACGATTTCCACTTCGCGTACTCCACCGTGTCGAACACCTTCGCCAGGTCGCGCGGACCGGACAGATCGGTGAAGCTGTCGAAGCCGAACATCTCCGGCGACGCAGCCGACAGCAGCGGCGCGTGCGCGGCCGCGGCGACGTGCGACATTTCCTCCAGCAGGTACATGTCTTCCGGCTGGCGGGTGAATTCGAAGTCGCCGACCATCGTGGCGAACGGTGCGCCGCCGAAGGTGCCGTACTCTTCCTCGTAGATTTTCTTGAACAGCGTGGACTGATCGAAGTCCGACGCGTTCTTGAAATCCTTGACCAGCTCTTTTTTGGTGCAGTTGAACACCTTGATCTTCAGCGTGGTGCTGGTCTCGCTGTTCTCGACGAGGTATTTCAACCCGCGCCACGAGCCTTCCAGCTTCTGGAATTCCGGCGCGTGCATCACCGCCGAGAGTTGATCGGAAAGCAGCTTGTCGATATCCGCGATGCGTGCATCGAGCGAAGCGATCGCATCGCTGGAAATGCTGATCTGGCCGGCGGTAACCTGATTCACCAGTTCGGAAATCAGGTCGCGTGCGCGGTCGCGCTCGGTGTCGGTCTTGGCGATGCGGCTCTGGCTGAGGATGCTGTCGAGCAGGCTGCCCTCGGCTTCACCGGCGACGGCGCCCTGTGCAGTTTCTTGCTGTGTGCTGGCCATGTCTTGTCCCTAGCGTTGCGTATGCGTGGGTGAATGCCTGGATGCGTTGCGAACAATCGAGGCTTATTCGGAGCCGCCGGACGATCCCACTTCCTTGGTCAGGCGCGTGATCTGGTCGGTGTTCTGCAGTACCTCGTTGAGCAACTCCTCGAACTTGTCGTTGCCCGCCATCTTGTTGCGCAGGTCGGCGAGCTTCTGACGTGCCTCGAGCAGCTTGCGCAGCGGCTCGACCTGATGCGCCACGTTCTCCGGGCTGAAATCCTCGAGGCTGCGGAAGTTGAGCTCCACGCCCACCTTCGAGCCATCGCCCTTGAGCCGATCTTCCACCTGGATCTGCACGCGCGGCTTCATGCCCTTGAGCACGTCGTCGAAGTTGTCCTTGTCGACGTTGACAAACTTGCGGTCCTTCATCTTCGCCAGCGGTTCGGCTGGCTGACCGGTGAAATCACCGAGCACGCCGGCGACGAACGGCAGCTCCTTCTTTTCGATCGCATCACCGACTTCCACGTCGTAGGTGAGCTGCACACGCGGTGCGCGGACACGATCGAGTTTGTGTTGCGTGCTTTCTTTCTTGGCCATGGCAATTCCCCGGCAGTTGGGCGAAGCGCGCCGCGCGAATGCACGACGGCGATGACACCGAAGTCTAGGAACGCGACGCACGCGAAAGAATTAGCCGGACGGCCAGTTGTTGGTCTATGACTTTGGGGGTGGATGTCGCGCGGGGCGCGCTGGCGTTGCGACGCGGGCTTGCGTTCGTCGCTTGCGTGCCGCTCTTCCAACGTTCGCGCATGAAGGCGGGAGTGAATACTCGACCGGCTTCCTAACCCTCCGTCATTCCCGCAAAAGCCGGTATCACTCTTTGTTTTGGTGCCTGGTTTGGAGCAAGAGCTTTTGCGCTCCTACGGAGCGCGAGAACGCACGAACGCCCTTGACTACCCGTAACGATGGAGATCGGTTCCGGCCTTCGCCGGAATGACGGAGGGCGAGGTAGCCCGGGCTTCGCCGAAATGAGGAAGGTGGATATCTAACGCAAAGGCCCGAACGACGAAGTCGACGGCGAAGCGCAGAGACCAACCATCACTCCCCCGAAATCCCCACCCGGTCCCGAATCGAAGCCAGCACCGAACTATCCCTCACCACTTCGTTGAGCCACGCATCGAGCGGCGTGTTCGCCCACACCACGGCTTTTTCCAGCATGAAGGCGACCGGGTTGTGTGGTTCGGTACGGCGGAAGAAGGCGGCGATGTCGCTGATGGCGCGCAATGCGGCGTCCTTGCTCGCGGCGCTGTTGCTGGAGAGGTCGAGCGTGCCGCCGGCGGACGCCGATGAGCCGCTGCCCGATGACGCGGAGGACATCGATTCGTCGCTCGCGGCTGTGGCTGCGGCGCCACCGATGCCCTTGGCCTGCGCGGTTTTTGCGACGACCTGGCGGATGCGCTTGAGTGCATCTTCGACGGCGGCGAGCGACGGGGACGCGCGGCCGAGCCGTGTATCGGCCATGGTCTTGAACGCTTCGAACGTCGCGAGTGCGCGATCGGATTCCTCAAGCAGGCCGAGCACCGCTTCGGCCGAATTGTCCTGCATGGCCTTGTCGAAGGCTTCGCCGGTGAGGCGACCTTCCTCGAGTGCGGCCTGATACGACTCCTGATTCTGCCGCGCGAGGTTGTCGACTTCGCGCGAGTCCTGCCATTGCAGCAGCGTCATCGGCACCACGCCACCGGACAGCGGCACGCGGCGCAATGCATCGCTCGCGTAGATGTTGTACCAGGCGAGTTTCGCCGCGCGTTCTTCTGCGTCATCGCCGTCGAGTTCGGGAAACAGGCCGTCCCACAAGGTGTCGAGCATGCCGTGCAGCAGTTCAACCGACTGCCTCGCACCGCCGACACCCTCGGTGGAAATCAGCGCTTCGCCGAGCCACACCGCCATCTGCAGATCCTTGCTCTGCGTGCTCAGCACGTCGGTCGCGAGGCGGATCACCAGCCGCCAGTCGGCAGTTTTCAGATCGGTCTGCCATTCGCCCTGCCGCAGGTTGGGATCGTCCGATCGGCGCGCTTCGCGAACGCGGTCGTAGACGTCGTTGAAGCTGATGTCTTCACCGCACGGGCGGTCGGGTGAAATCGGCGCCAGCAGTTCGGCCAGTTCGATGCTCATGCTCGTTCTCCTTCGACAACTTTGATGAATCCAGATGGACGGCTATTCGATGATCGTGGCGGGCATCGCCACTGGCGTGTTGCGCGCGCCGAGGTATTGCTTCATCGCGTCGGTCAGATCGATGGTCAGGAATATCTGCGCCTGGTTGAAACCCACCGCGCTCAACCGCGCGCTTATGTCGGCCCATTGCAGCGCCGTGTACGAGTCGCGGAAATCGGCCAGCGCGAAACTGTGCGAACCACTCGCGAAATCCTTCAGCAGTTGCTCGAAACCGTCCTGCCCCGAATACAACTTGGTCAACACCAGCGGCTCCGCTGCGGCCGGCGCCGCGGCGGTGGCGGCGCTCGCCGATCCGGCGGGAACCAGCGCGACCTCGGTCGGCGCCGGTTGTTCGACACTGATGCGCAGGCTTGCTTGCGGGCAATTGGCTGGCGACCAGAACACCGCCACCTTGGATTCGGCCAGCGATTGGGCCTTGCTGCTGGCGCTGAAACTGTGGTCCTTGCAGTCCACCTGCAGCACGGTGCCGAGCGCACCTTCGACCAGGCTGCCGACCTGGCTCGGCCCGGTGAAACTGAAACTACCGACCATGAAAGGCTGGTCGGTATTGAGCGCGGGCTGCGCCTGGCTCTGCGCAGCCATCATCGCCTGGAAGCCCGTCGTCAGCGGTAGCGTGACACCGCCGATCCTGATCGGCGCGCGTTCCTTCTCGCTCACGAATGGCGCAAGCCAGTCGTTGACGAACGCGTTGAGTTTTCCCTGCGGACCGTACAACGCGGCCATCTGCTGCTCCGGCGGCAACTGCTTCAGTGGCGCGGCCACGCCCTCGTTCCAGCGTTGCTGCACGTATTTGGCCGCGCGCTGCACGGTGAGATAGAGCAGCAAGTGTGATGGGCCCTGCACCACCGACCACGCGCCCAGATCGTCGCCCTTGAACTTGGCCGCATAGCTGTCGTCGGGCCGGTCGACCGATTGCAGCAGCGTCGCGTACTCGCTGGCGGGCGGCTGTTGCGGCGCACCCTTCGCACGGTAAATGTCGGCGACGATCTGGTAGAGATTCTGGTCGCCACCCTCGGCCTGCAGTCGCAGATAACCATTGGCGAACAGTGCGCGCTGCTTGTCGAGCACGCTGTGTCGCGTGTCCAGCATCGCCAGCAGCCAGGTTGGCGGCGTCACGCCCGAGGAACTGAACCAGCCACCGACCGTGTGCCCGAGAAACGCGCCAAACGGTTTCCATCCACCCCAGCCTGCCGCCTTGGTCTGCGACCACGCGCGCTGCCAGCGCACCGACAGCGGCAATTGCAGCGGCAGGCTCAACAGATTCTGCTGCACGCTCTCAAAAAAAAAGCGGTAGGGATTGTCGTCGCCGGCCGCGCGCGCGGCGAGTTCGTCGGCATGCCCGTTCCACAGGTTCACGCCATCGAAGAAACGGCTCTGGAATTGCGCCCAGGCGTGAAAGTAGCTGGTGAAATAGGCACTACGAAACCCATCGACCAGGCTTTTTTTTTCCGCCAGAGTGTCGCCGATGGTGGTGGTCATCGGCTTGACCACACCGCTCCATGTGTTGGCCGTATAGGCGGCTGAAATCGTCGGCAGGCTGCCCGCCGCCACGCCGACCAGCCGATCGGCCGGTAGCCAGTCGTCCTGCAGGCGCGGGCCGGTCATGCGCGCGTCGGCCCACACTTCCAGATCCTGCGGGCGCGGTGTGTACACGGCGAGCAGCCGCTGCAGTTCGCTCTGCAGGCGATGCTGCTCATCGTCGAGCACGTCGCTTTTCTGCCAGCGCAGATAACCCAGATACGTGCTGAGCAGCGCGTTCGCGTTGTCGCTGTCGCGCCGCGTATCGGCATCGGCCGTGTAGAACGGCGCGAACAGCCGCGAGCGCGGATCGAACACCACGTTGTGCGGCAACTCGCTGTCGAAGCAATCGCTGCCGTGACCGCGGCAATGCTGCAGGATGCGCAGACGCTGCGTGACCGCCAGCACGTGCTCGACACCCACGCGCCCCTTGCCGATGTCGTCATCGAGCATCTGGTCGTACGGGGCGAGGATCAGGCTGGAGAAATCCGCAACCACCTCCTGCTTGAGCTGTTCGATGTCGCGATCCGAACGGCGCAGGCCGAAGCCGAGTTGCGTCTTGTCGGCGCTGGCTTCGAGTTGTTCGATAGTGCGACCGCAACCGGCTACCCACGCAATGCGGCCACTGGCGCCGGCGTTTTCGCGACCCTGACAGGCCGCGCGCGTTTGCGCGAGCAATTGCGCGTCGTCCGTGCGTGCCTGGCTCAACCCGAAAGTGAGATAGCCGGACATGCCCAGCAAGGCCGCGACACCGAGCGCAGCGACGCCCATGCGCCCGGCGCTGCCCTTGAGGCTCGGCGTCGCGAGCGGTTGATCGGCCGGCAAGAATCGCGTGAAGAGATCGGCGACGAACGCACCCGCGGGCGTATCATTCGCTGGCGCGCCGGCGAAATAAAGTCCGCGCCAACGTGGCGTTCGCTGGAACGGGTTGTCTTCCAGCAACAGGCTCACGAACTGACGCAGGCCGTTTTGCAGACGGCTGATCGACTGCACGAACTCGAACACGCCGCGACGGCCTCGCACGTCGTGCCGTGCGGCAAGTGCGGTGAGTCGAAGCGCGTGCAGACGTTCGGCCATCGGTGCGAAGAGGTTGTCGAACTTCGCGCTGGTGCCGGCGCTCACCGCTTCGTTTTCCGGCAGCCGCCAACCCATCGCCTGCGCGAACGCTTCGGCCGGCACGGCACCACGAAACGCCGCGTAGCCCGGCAGCAAATCGAGCCCGGTCACCATCACGTACACCGGTAACTGGATCTGCAAATGCTCCATGCTTTCGTCGACGAGGCGACGCAGGCGCATGCTGGTTTCCTTCAGCGCGTCCGCGTTGCCGAGCAGGCTGCGTACGCCGATGCAGGCGACGATGCCGTTGAGAGGCAGCTGATCACGCTCGCTGGCGAGCTGCATCAGCGCCTGATACCAGAGTCCGCGTTCGGTGCGCGCCGAGGCATCGCAAACGATGCGCGGGCTGGTCTCGATCGCGATCATCGATTTGAAGAACCACCAGCGCCACATTGCTTCGGACTCGCCACCGGCGGGCGCGGGAAATGGCGATGTGGTGCTCGCAGCCTGCAGCAGGCCGTGCACGTTGGCATCGGCGTCGCCGAGAAACAGCATCCACGGCACGCGATACAAGGGCTGGCGGCCGCTCGCCATGTCGGGCGATCGCTGGATCGTGCGCTTGGCTTCCTGGATCGCGGCACTCATCTTCGCCAGCGGTTCGCGCTCGTCGTCCGGATTACCCGGACCCAGATCGCCGATGCGCTGGCGCGCGCGGCCCGCACGCGAATAGGTGCGTGCGCCACGCGTGAACCACCACAGCACCGCGAGCGCGGCGAGACACAGACCCAGCAATTGCCAGAAGCGCGGCGGAATGCCGGGCACGATCGCCGGCACCACGAACGCGATGAGCGCGAGCAGCACGATGCCGCCGATCACGAACAGTCCGGGACGAAACCAGTTTTTCTGAAGGAGGCTCATGCGATGGTCCTCATTGCGCCGGTTCGGTCTGCATGGTCATGAAATCGGCGACGAACTTGTCGTCGGCGTGGTTGGCGTCGATCGATGCCTTGAGCAAGGGCAGGTAATCCTTGGCGGGTTCCGAATCCGGGCGGAAACCGGTGTACAGCGGCGTGGGCGAAGCGACGATGGTGATCAACTCCTGCCCGAACGGCGGCTCGACGGTGATCCAGCCGGTGCCGTCGGACAGCTTGCCCACATCGAATTGCTGGCTGGCGGGAATGACCTGTCCGCTATGCGCATCGCGCGAGTTCGGAAGGATGTGCACCACTTCGCCCTCGACGGTGTAGTAGTCGACATACAGATAGCCTTCGTGGCTGGCCTGGGTGAGTTTCACCATCACCTTCTCGTCCTTGATGAAGCGATCGCTGTGACCGGTGGTCGGCGTGACGGCGAGGCCATCGTGGCGATCGAGATTGCGCTGGCGGTACGGCGTGAGCATTTTCACGACTTCGCAGTGTGGCCAGATCAATACCTTCACCTGATAGCTCGGCGTCTTCACGCCCTTGATGCCTGCGATGTCGCTGCGCAGGCGTTCCAGATCGACCGATTTGGAAACGTAACCGCTCACTGCGGTCACGCCGTCCTTGTCGACCGTGCCGGTAAGGGCGGCGCAGTTGTAGCTCGCGGTTTCCTGATCGACCATCTGCTGCACGGTCGGCCCGGTCACGCGCGCAGGCGACATGAAAAACCACACCAGGTACGCCAGCGGTATCGCCAGCGCGATGACCGCGCCGATCTTCATCAGCAGCGCGTCCCATTGCTTGGGATAACGCGGGCCGGTCGGGTCTTTCATCAGGTACGGCTGCGGCGTGATCTGCTCTTCGCGCAACGTGTGCAATGGCGCGGGCGCCACCGGCAACTGGCGGCTGTTGAGCTCCTTGATCTTGCCCAGCTCGCCGTGATCGCCAGTCTCGTAGTAGTACTGGCCGACGAAGCCGAGCAGCAGCGCGTGGTAGTACACCTCTCGCACTTCCTCGTCGCCGCCCTTGAGGTTGGAGAGGTGCTCGAAGAACTCGTTGCCGGCATTGTTGGTGTTGAACAACGACACCTGCAGCGGGCTGGCCTGACTCCACCACAGCGGATTGCGCGTGATGATTTCATCGAACCATGCCACCACCGCGAACGCCGCGGACTCGACCGCAGCCGGTGGCTTGCCCGCCGTGAGTGCGGTACTGCGCGCCTGCTCGATCAGCAAGCGTGCGCGCGCATACACCTCGTCCACGCCGCCTTGCGAACTGCCGCTGGCGACCTGTTCGTCGATCGCGAGGCCGAAGGAAAACAGCGGGACGAAATATTCGAGGAGACGCGCCATCGATTATTCCTCCGCGCCCACGGGATACAGCTTGATCACCGTCTGATCCGGCGGCAGATCGCAGAACACCGCCATGTTGCGTGCGTTGCGGATGCCCTGCCAGAACGGATGTCGCGTATCGACCAGGAAGTACGTGGTGTTCGGCGTCTTCTGCGGCAATTCTTCCGGCGGCACCGGCAACAGATCGATCTTCAAGCCGAATAACGCCGCCTGCAGCAGCCGCGGCATTTCCTCGATCGAACAGATCTTTCCGGTGCGGGATAGACGTCCAAACAGATCCTGCCCGCGCAGCTCCGATTCGAACGCGAGATAGAAGCGCGTCTTGTCCGACTCGAACAGATTCGGCGGCAACTCGGCCTTGAACAGCTTGCCGTCGTAGGTGAGCGTGATGCCGACTTCCGCACCGACGGTGAGTGCCTTGATCAACGTCTCGGCGCGTTGGAATGCAATGCGAAAACACAGCCGAAGGTTGTCGTGGTCGTACGGCGGAAGCTCGGTGTCGGCGGGGTTGTCGCGCAGCCCGCCGGCGAATCCGATGTCCTCGGAGAACACCGAGAATTCCGCGACCAGCTCGCGCAGCTGCATGAAGAGTGGATACGGCGGAATCACGCCGCCGCGCACCGCTTCCTGCAAATCCGCGATGTAGCGCGCGAAGGTCTGCATCATCACCACGCGCATGACTTCCTGTGCGCTGGTGGATGCGGCGCGAATGCCGCGCTGGCGTTTCACGCTGGAGAAATCCGCACCGCGCGACACCAGCAGGTCGCGCAACGCGCGCGTCCAGCGCAGCAGGTTGGCGGAGCCCTGCAGCGCGACGAGTGGCGGAATGTAGTCGGCGGAAAGTTTGAAACGGCCCGGACCGTTCGGCACGATCTCGGCGAACTTGTACGACTCGCATGCGGCGAGCAAGGCGTCCGCGCCCTCATCAACGCTGGTGACGACCTGCGCCTGGTAGCCGAGAAAATCCACGTCCGCCGCGGGCGCTTGCGGATCGAACGGATCGGCACGCGATTCGCCGTCGAGCCGATGCCGCGCCGGCAGGCGACTGCCGCGCTCGTCACTGCGACCCAGTCCATCGAGCGTGCGCTCGCGTTTCAGCACGAGGTGCAGCGAGATCGGATCGTTGTTCGGCACCACCAGTTCCAGCAGGCTGCGTTCGGGCACGCGCGCGTTGCCGCCGCCCTCGGCCGTCGCCGCGACGCCGCCACTGATCAGTTCGCCCTGCCGCGTCAGCAGCACGAAGCGCTCAAGCGTGGCCATGCCGGTGGCGAGTGCGTCCTCGCGCAGCACCAACGATTCGTAGCCCCAGTGATACGGCGAAAACTGTCGATGCAGACGCAGCGCATACGCCTGCTGCCATGCGTCCTGCGCCTGCAGATGTTGCGGAGTGAGGAAACCACCCTGTGCCCAATGGACCTGTCGTGCGGGTTGCATGGTTTTGTCCTAGTTGAGAGCGGGGAACGGGGAGCGGGGAGGGAATGGAGAACCGGGCATGGGAAACGTGGTGAGCAAGGCAGCGGACAGTTTTCTCGTGGAAGGAAGTTGGATGCCGAGGAACGACAGCGCGCGATCACGCGCACGTTCCCCTGTCCCCGTTCCCAACTCCCCGCTCCACCTTTGCTCGCTCACGCCAAAGCCCCGCCTCGCAAGTCCCGCGAGCAATCCGTCCTTGCCAGTGAGGTGGATCGCGCCGACGGCGACGAAGCAGCCACCGTTGCGCAGCAGCGGTTCGAGCTCCTCGATCCAGCGTGCGTTGCGTTGTTCGATCAGGCACCCGCGTGCGTGGCGTTCGGCGCCTTGCGCGTGTGCGTCGAGCCCGTGCATGGCGTCGATGTCGGCGAGCCAGCCGGGAAGATCGCCGGCCCGATAGAACGCGAGCGATCGTTCGGTCTCGGCGCGCAGTTCGTGCGGATCGGCAAGGCGTTGCTGCAACACCACGGCATATTCCGCCGGCGGCGCGCAATCGAGTGCGGCGAGCTGGTCTTCCAGCGTTTCCAGGTGCACGAGTTTCAGGCCGTGCCGACGCGCGACGTCTTCCACCACACTGTCGATACTGTGCTCGCCCGCAGTGCCCGCGCTGGCAGCGGGTGCATCCTGGCCTTCTTCCAGCAGGGTCATCGCAACCCACGGCTTGAAGCGGTTGAGCTGCACGCCGTTGTGCTCGGGCAGCAGCGTGCCGAGCTCGATGAATTCGGTACCGCCAATGAGTTGCGCGAGACTTTGCCCCGGCGCGAGAAATCGATAACGGTCGTAGCTCGACTGCCACGGCGTATCGCCATCGACCTCGTTGACGAGCGTGTGCCGCGCCTGCACTGCGTCGGTGACGCGCTGCGGATCGAGTCCGAGTTCGACCGGCGTGCCGATGTGGATCGTGCCGAACAGCAGGCTGTCCGCCGCGCCTGCCTGTGGCGAATGGATGCGGAACAGCACGCCGCGTGCCGCGCGCCAGTCGAAGCCGTCGTCGACACGCGTCGATGCATTCGTGCTCGACGGAGAAACCGGCGCCGCCACCGATGCAGGCTTTGCGACACTCGCATGAACCTGCGTCGGCAGCGAGCGCGGCGACCGCGCGAACGCCGACATGGCCAGCGACGCGCAGCACAGCGCGAGCAAGCCGTGCAGGCCTCGCCAACGTCGTGCTGTGAGCGCCATGCGTGCCGTGAGCGCCATGGTCAAGTTCCCTGTCGTGATCATCAGCGATTCTCACGACGCCCCGCCGCGACGGCCATATCACGGAGAGCCTAGGCCGTTCGGGCGGCCTGCCATGTGTTGCTGCCGGCGCACACTGCGGCTATGTTGCCGGAGAGTTGAAAAGGCTGCGGCGGGATGCCGTGGTTCAAGCCATGGGGAAAGCTATGCGGATATTGATTGCGGACGACCATCGGCTGATCGTCGAAGGCGTCAAGCTCAAACTTGCCGAACTCGATTCCGACGTCGAGTTCAGCGTCGCCATGGACGTGGACGAACTGCGCCAGGTCATTCGTGACGAGCCGGCGCCGGCCATCGCGCTGATCGACCTCACCATGCCCGGCAGCGACGGCCACGCGCATCTGATCGAAACCATGGCGAGCCTGCCTGGCGTGCCGGTGCTGGTACTTTCCGGCGCCGAGGATTCACGGCTGATGCGCGAGCTGCTCAGCCTCGGCGTGCAGGGTTTCATCCCGAAGGCATACTCACCCGAAGTGATGCTGTCCGCAGTGCGGCTGGTGTTGTCCGGCGGTGTCTACGTGCCACCGATGATGTTGCTCGAAGGCAGCGCCGCGCCCGACGTCAGCGCAGCCAGCCACGCCGAAACCACCGCCTCGCTGGAAGAACGCCTGCGCAAGCTGCTCACCGAGCGGCAGATCGACGTGCTGCGGCTGCTGTCGCAGGGCAAGCCGAACAAGGTGATCGCGCGAGACCTGGGCATCAGCGAGGGCACGGTCAAAATCCATCTCGCCGCCATTTTCCGCGCCCTCAACGTGCGCAACCGCGTCGAAGCCGTGGTGGCATCGCGCCGCATCAGCGGGCTTTGAGCAAAGCGGCGGGAAACCGGCCGCGAATCGCATTTCTGTCACACATCGCTCGATCACGGGCGCTAGACTGCAAGGCCAACCATGGCGTCGCGACGGACCGCGCATTGCAGGGGCAGGCATCTTGGGCATCTCGCATCGAATCCAACGCAGCACTGGCGCAGCGCGCCGCCGATGGCGTGTCGCCTGTCTGTGTTTCGCCGCCATGCTCGCGCTGCCGCTCGCCGCGCAGCAGCCCGTCGCGACGGATAAACAGCAGGGCCCGCTGACGTTCGGCATCCTGCCGATCGGCGGGCCATCCGAATCGCTCGACGCCTGGCGGCCGATGCTCGACGACATGAGCCGCGCGTTGCATCGGCCGATCCGCAGCATCTCCGTCAGCACGTACGAAGGCCTCGCCGAAGCGATCGCCGAAGAGCGCGTGGACATCGCTTTCGTTTCCGGGCGTCTCGCGCTGGGCGCGGTGAGCCACAACCGCATGCAGGTGATCGCGCAACTCACGCGTGGCGACGGTTCGCACGGTTATTACTCGGTGTTGCTGGTGCCGAAGAATTCACCCATCCACACGCTCGACGATCTCTACGGCCGCCCCGGCCACTGGCGCTATGCGCGCGGCGAAGCGTTGTCGATGTCGGGTTACCTGGTGCCGGAAACCCAGTTATTTGCCAGCCGCAGTCTGGATTCGGACACGTTCTTCGCCAGCGTGGTGGTCGACAACCACCAGAACAATGCGCTGTCCGTGGCCAACAACGAAGTGGATGTCGCGACCAACAACACCGCTGACCTGGAGCGCTTCGCCGAACACTTTCCCGACCAGTACGCGCGACTGCGCATCCTGTGGAAATCGACGCTGATTCCGCACGCGGTGATCATTGCGCGCGGCGATCTCTCGCCCGACCTGCGCGCCGCGATCACCGATTTCGTCACCCGCTACGCCAAGAGCGGACGCAACGCGACGACCGAACTGGCCAAGCTGAAACTGATCCACGACATCAGCGGTTTCGCGCCGGCCGGCAACGACACGCTGATCCCTTTCGCCGAGATCGACTACACGCTCGACAAGCGACGCGCGCTCAGTGCCCAATGGGTGAGCAAGGACGCGATGCAGGCGCGCCTGCAGAAAATCGAGGGCGATCACGATCGCCTCGTGCGCGAACTGAAGGCGAACCGCACGCTGGACACGCCCGGCCCCTGAGCCACGTCGCGGCGCTCGTCCGACAGATTCACGAAGGCGTTCCCCCTCCACCGCCATAGCGCGTCGGTGGTATGGCGGCGAGCGACGCGCGGGCCAATCATGGCGGTCACCCTTCCGCATGGGAGACCACCATGTCATCGCGCTTCGTGCTGCCACGTTTTTCGTTCGCGTCATCCGCGTCGGTAGCGTTCGTGCTGGGGTTGTCGCTGACCTGCGTCGGCGCGCTTTCAGCACAGACGCCCGCCGTGGCGTCGACCGGAAGCGACGCACTCGGCCAGCCGTTCGTGACCAAGTACGCGCGCTTCCAGCCCGTGCCGTTCAACGCCCTGCCCGGCTGGAACAGCGACGCGTTGAGCGAAAGCCTCGACGTGTTCAGCCGCAGCTGCAAGGTGCTTTCGCGCAAGGATGCATGGAGCGCGTCTTGCGCCGACCTCGCTTCGGCCGACACGCACAGCGACGATGCGGCACGGCATTTTTTCGAAGCGCATTTCCAGGTGTATCAGGTGATGAATCCCGATGCGTCGGCGGACGGTCGCATCACCGGCTATTACGAACCGCAGCTCGAAGGGCGCAGCACGAAAGATGCGCGATTCCGCTTTCCCGTCTACGCTGCGCCGCGCGACCTGTACCAGCTCGACGCGCGTTCGCTGAGCGGCGCGAGCCGGCAATCGTTTCGCATCGAAGGCAATCGCCTGCTCGCCGCGGCACCGGGCACGAGCGACGCGCGCGACTACGCACTGGCGCTGGACGACGACCTGCCCGGCATGGCGGACAAGCGCTATCGCGTGCGCGTAGATGGCGACCGCATCGTGCCGTACTACAAGCGCCAGCAGATCGAATCACAGGGCATCGATGCGACCGTGCTCGCCTGGGTGCAGGACGCCTACGCGCTGTATTCGATGCAGGTGCAGGGCTCGGGCAAGATCCATCTCGAAGACGGACGCATGGTGCGCGTCGCGTATGCGGAGCAGAACGGCCAGCCGTTTCTGCCCAACGCCTCATCGAGCGATACGGCGGTGGCGAGCAGTGCGATCAAGACGCGCGGCCTGCGCCTGGGTGCTTCCAGCGCGGCGGGCGAAGCGGCCAACGCGCCGAGCGAGGATGTCTCCGCGATCATCGCGCAGCTCAGTCACGGTGGTTCGTCGAACAGCAACGCATCGACCATCGCGCCCTCATCCGCGCCGGCGCATCACGATGTGGAGACAACCGGCAACAGCGCAGAGGCCAGCGCAGGCAACGCACAGGTGCAGGCGATCATCGCGCAGCTCAGACATGGCGGCGGCGCATCGACGAACAGCACGAACAACTCTCCACACGACGATGCCGCACCTCGGATACCAGCAGCCGCCCCCACGACAACGACCACCACCACGACAAAGGCTGACGATCCGCAGGTGCAGGCGATGATCGCGCAGCTGCTCGGCAAGGCGTCGCCGCCGAGTACCACAGGCGCGAGCCGTCCGCCTCGCGACAACACGCATGTCGGCGGCAGCCAGATCAGCGGCAGTGATGCCGCGCGACTCGCTGCCGATCCGCAGCGCAAGGGCGCGGCGAAAGGTCTTGTCTCGGGCAACGGTGCCGGCGGCGCGCTCAGCGGCATCGGCGACCCGAGCTATGTGTTTTTCCGTGTGATTCCCGATGGTCCGCAAGGCCCGCTCGGCGCGCTCGGCGTGCCGCTCACTGCCGGTCGTTCACTCGCAGTCGATCCGCGCACGACGCCGCTCGGCGCGCCGGTGTTCGTCACCACCGCCGCACCCGGCGGCAGCGGCAGCATCGATCGATTGATGTTTGCGCAGGACACCGGCGGCGCGATCCGCGGCAGCGTGCGCGGCGATTTCTTCTGGGGCTTTGGCGATGACGCCGGCAGCATGGCCGCATCGATGAACGCCAACGGCCGCATGTGGTTGCTGCTGCCGAAGGGACTCACGCTCGGCGCGCTGAATCCGAAAGTGCGCACGCGTGGACTCGGCAGCAGCGCTGCCGCGCCCGACTGCGTGATCCCCGACGACGAGAGCTGCGTGGAGAACTGATCCATCGCGCTCGCATCGCGCTGCAAAGACTCTCTACTCGACACGACATCAACTCGCAACGGAACCACCGAATGGCCAACTTCGGAAAATTCGCAAACTTGAGCCCCAATGGATGGGACGCAGCAACATTCACGCAGACCATCGGTCTGGGCAAGGAAGCGCACATCGGGCTCTGGGGTGGCGGCCCCTCCAATGTGGACCTCGAAGTGAAAGCCGCCGATCCGACCGTGTGCGTCGTGCACGAAGAACCGCGGCCGAAAGGCTGGGCGGGCTGGCGACATTTTCTGATCACCTCGCTGACCGACGGCAGCACGAAGATCAATGCCTTTCTCCCCGGCACAACCGCGGCGTGGGCAACGATGGACGTCAACGTCAGCGGAACCGCCGGCGCGCGACTGGTGTTTTTTCCCGGCGAACGACTGAGCGGCCACGTTACCGAAGGCACCATCTATGTCATCGGCGGTCACGGCGAACAGATGAAAGCCGCCGGTGGCCCGAACAGAACCGGCAGCGTGGCGCATCAGGGCGGCCATTCGTTCGAGCCCACGCCGGCAGGCCATTACGTGCTCGGTCCGCGCCAGCACGTCACCACCACCAGCTGGCCCTCGTCGGTGATTCCGTGGGGCGCGCCGCTGCGGCTCAACACCGCGAACGAGGTCGAATATCAGGATGCCGCAGGTCGCTGGCGACAGGCCAGCGGCAATGACGGCGAAGTGACGCGCGCGACTATTTCGTTCCTGCAACGCGGCAACGTCAGCTCGCCGATGTCGGTCATCCTCGCCAGCGTGCGCGAGATGTTCGTCGACCCCGCCACGGGCGCGCTGCTCGCCAGCACGTGGATGAAGAACGACTTCGGCGTGTGGGGCTGGAACCTGCGCAAGGGCGGTCAAGGCACGGCGTACTGGGTGCACACCACGCCCGCGACCGAAAACAATCCGGCACTCGCGCTCACCAATTCGCACGGCTGCATCCACCTCATTCCTTCGGAGCGCGAACGACTGGAGAAGGCCGGTTTCCTGAAAGAAGGCGTGCCGTTCGAGGTGCGTCCGTACACGGAAACAGGGCCGCCATGAAGACAGGATTCAACGTCGTGGTGCTGACGTGCCTGCTGGCCGTTTCCTCGCGTGCGGCGGCCACGGATTGCGCCGCCATCGAACGCCACGTGCGCGCCGTTGCGCAGACCTTGCCGTACGTGGCGGACCAGACCGGTGCGATCCAGGCACTCGGGCAATCAGCCGCGAACGCGCTGCATGATTGCAGTGATTCCGCGCCGCTCTGGTACACCGCCGCGCGCGCTGCCGAAGTGCTCGATGCAGCACAGCAACCCGCGGAACTCCGCGCACTCGGTGATCCCAAACAGATCGCACGCGATGGAGCGAGTCACGCGCCACGTTCGGCGCCGATCGCCACCGTGCTGGCGCGGCTCGATGCCTCCATGGCCTCGGCCCGACACGCTTACGATCTCGATCCGAACTATCGACCCGCGCAACGAGCTCTCGCGCTCGCGCTGGCGAAAAGTGGCGCCATCGATCAGGCGCAACGATTGCTGCCGGACCACCCATCGACGGGTGCGGATCGCATCGCCATCGCACGCATCCTCTTGATCGCAGGTCACGCATCCGATGCGGCAGCCGAGGCGAAAAAAGCACTGGATGCATCGACGATGGACACCGACGAGTGGGCACCGGGCGAAGAACTGCTGCGTGACGGTAATGAAGTCCATGGCTTCGCCCTGCTCGCCGAGGGCAAGCCACGCGAAGCGGATCGCGCGCTGCACATCGCCGCCATCCACGGCTCGCAAGCCGCACGGACGCATCGCGACGAAATGTGCGCCGCGGCGACGCCATCACAACGGAGGGACGACTCATGCCCAATACCCTGAGCGGCGCGGACCTGCGCCTGCAATGGTCCGATTTCCAGGCGCGCGCGCCGGCCAACCCCGGCAACCGCGTCGCCTTCACTTCGGCGAGTTTCAACCTCGGCAGCTTCAACATCGTTCCGGCATTCGCGGCCATCGGCATCCGCATGCCGAATGCGAGCAACGACCTCGGCTTCGTGATCGATCACCTGCGCGCGCAGGTCACGCTCGACCGCCACCGGATGTGGTCAGTAACGAGTGCGCAGACCGCCGATTTGCTGACTCACGAGCAAGGCCACTACGACATCGTGGCGCTGGTCGTCTCCGATCTTTTCATCGACCTCACCAACCTGCCGAACGTGATGACCACCACGCAGGCCGTGCAGACGTACGCCAACGGAAAGATCAGCGAAGCACAGCGACGCATCGGCGTGATGGAGAGCAATGGCGACGCCGATGGGCTCTACGATCGGCAGACCAACCACGGCCTCAACACCGGCGCGCAATCCGGCTGGAACCGCGCGTTCTCGCTGTCGCGACCACCGACCGGCATGCGCTTCGACCTCGCGCTGCAGGCGCAGGGCATTGCGGTCTGACTACTTGAACCGCAGTCCGGTTGTCGCGGGACGCGGATGATCCGGCGCGCCCTGCAGCTTGGCCATGTATTCGGTGAAGAAGGCGTTTGGCCATCCAAAGTCTTCGCGCGTGAGCTTCTTCGGATCATCCGGATCGAATGACTCGTGCAGGCGATGGTCGCCCGGGTCACTGGCCAGCAACATCGTCAGAACGTTCTGCTGGCGCCTTGGATCGTCGGTGGTAAAGCCGTCTGCGAGCAGGCCCAGCGGCCACACCATGCCCGGCGGTGTATGCGGGCTGCCCAGCCCGGCCGCGAACTTGCCCGAATAGAAATACGGATTCGCGCGCGACAACACGAAGCTTCGCGTATCGCGGTACACGGGATCGTCAGTACGCACATAACCGAAATACGGTGCCGCCAGCAGGTTCGGGATGTTCGCATCGTCCATCCGTTTCGCGTGCCCCAGCCCGTCCACTTCGTAGGCGTAGATGCGTTTGCCATCCGGCCCGGCGACGATGCCGTACTTCTGGATGCCGGCATGCACGGCCTGCCTCAATGCTTCAGCACGCGTCGCCATCGGCGCGTCGTGCCACACCGCCGCGATCTCCTTCATCGCGCTCAGCGCCTGCACCGCCATCATCTCGGCGGGGATCAGAAAATTGTAGGTACACAGATCGTCCGACGGACGGAAACCGGTCCAGATCATGCCGGTGCGGCCGACCGGATGCATGCCGGAATGCTCCGTCTTCGACGTGAACGTGTAACGGCTGCGACCTGCGTGGTCCTGCTCGGTTTCCATCGTGTCCAGCACGCGCCGGAACGCCGCGCGAACCTCGGGCGTGAACACCGACGCATCGCCGGTGACCTTGTAATACTTCCACGCCAGCAACACCGGATAGCACAGCGAATCGAGCTCGAACTTGCGCTCCCACACCGTGTAATTCTGGCGGAATGCGTTCGCATACGGATCAGCGAGCAGGTATTTCGCCTGCCGCTGGATCACCGCCTTGAACAGCGCGCGCACCTGTGGATCTTTCGCGTAGTCGAGATACGTCGCCTCCACCTGCACGGTGGAATCGCGCAACCATTCCGCCGGAATGTCACCCGTTTTCACGTACGCCGTACCGTCATCCGCCGCCACGATCTGCGTGCCGGTATTCAGCAACGCCGACCGCACCATCGCCTGCAACGCCGGATTCGCAGCATGGAAATTCTTCGACGCGGCGACGATCACGTCCGGCTGCGTGACAAGCGCTTTGGGCGGCTGCCTGCCTGCGACGGCGCCAGTAAGGCCAAGCAGAATGGCAGTGACGCACGACAGGAAACAGCGATGCATGTATTCAGCCTTTCAATGGAACATTGCGCGGTCGGGCGCATCCGCGAGGTTACAACACGACATGTGCGGCCATCCACGATGCCATCGCCATCCGTACTAGGCCCTTCGTGGAATAGAGCGCATCGCCACAGTGGTCGAGACTTCAAGGGACGGCGGATGACGCCGCGTCCAAGGCCTGGCGATGCTCGACGAACTGCTGCCGTATTACGAGAACGAGCTCACCAGCCTGCGCTCGCTGTCGATGGAGTTTGCCGCGCGCTATCCGAAGATCGCCGCGCGCCTCTCGCTCGGCGGCGATGTCTGCGAAGACCCGCATGTCGAGCGCCTGATCGAATCGTTCGCGTTCATCGCCTCGCGCATCCACAAGAAACTCGACGACGATTTTCCGCAGATCACCGAAGCGCTGCTGTCGGTGCTGTATCCGCACTACCTGCGGCCGGTGCCGTCGATGTCGATTGCGCAGCTCACGCCTGCGCCCGGCGCCGAACTCACTGCGATGCAGGCGATACCGCGTGGCACGCAACTGCTGACGCGTGCGATCCAGGGCATGCCGGTGCGCTATCGCACGGCGTATCCGGTGGACGTGTGGCCGCTGAAAATCGCCGATGCCTCGTTCGAATCGGTGGAACGTTCCGCCTTTGCCGTGCGCGGTGCCGATGTCGCGGCCAGCGTGCGCATTCGGCTGGAGGTGGTCGGCAAGGCGACCCTCGCCGCACTCGATCCGCGCCGGCTGCGCTTTTATATCGATGGGGAAAGCCCGCTCGCGCACGCGCTGCACGAATTGCTGCTCAACAGCGTCGAGTCGGTGAGCGTGGTGTCGCCCGAGGGTTCACCGGTGGTACCGCCGCAACGCCTGCCGACCGATTGCATCCAGGCCGTCGGCTTCGGCATCGACGAAGGCCTGCTCGATTACGACCCCCGTAGTTTTCTCGGTTACCGGCTGCTGCAGGAATATTTCACGTTGCCGGAAAAATTCCTGTTCATCGACATCGATGGTCTCGACCTGAAACGCTTCGGCGGCACGGTGGAACTGCGCATCGCGCTGCGATCGTTCGGTCGGCCGGAGCGGATCGCACGACTCGAGCAAGCGGTGAATCGCGACACGTTCCGGCTGAACTGCACGCCGATCGTCAACCTGTTCCAGCAACAGGCCGAGCCGATTCGCGTCACGCAGGAGTTGAGCCAGTATCCGGTGATCCCTGACGTGCGCCGGCCGCTGGGTCTGGAAGTCTATTCGGTCGATCGCGTGCAACGGCTCACGCGCAGCGGCGAATCCAGTGTCGGCACCGAATTTCTGCCGTTCTTCTCCACCCGGCATGGGCTCGGCGGCGACGACAGTGGCTGCTACTGGTATGCGCAGCGCCTGCCATCGGCCAAGCCCAACGACGATGGCACCGAAGTCTCCATCGCACTCGTCGACCGCCAGATGGATCCCCGCGTGCCCGCGGTGGAAACATTGTCCATCGCGCTCACCTGCACCAATCGCGACCTGCCCTCGCTGCTGCCGTTCGGTGGTGAGGAAAGCATGTTGCAAGTCGAGGAAGGCGGCGTGATCGCACGCGCACGTTTGCTCAAAAAGCCCACGCCGACCTGGCGTGCGCCGATGCGCAAGGCCAATCACTGGCGGCTGATTTCGCACCTGTCGCTCAATCATCTGTCGATCGTCGAAGGTGGGCGCGATGCGTTGCTGGAAATACTCAGCCTGTACAACTTCGCCGACTCCGCCACGCTGCGCAAGCAGATCGCGGGCATCGTCGAGGTGCGCAGCCAACCATCGCTGAGTCGCGTCGGCAAGGCACCGCGGCAATCGTTCGTGCGCGGCACCGACATCGACATCACCTTCGACGAAGAGCAATACGTGGGCTCGGGCGCGTACCTGCTGGCGCGCGTGCTCGATCTCTTCTTCGGCCTGTACTGCACCGCCAACTCGTATACGCGACTCACCGCGCGCAGCGCGCAGCGCGAAGAACCGCTGGCGTCGTTCGCACCGCGCGCCGGCGCGCAGTCGCTGATCTGATGCGCCCGACACCATGAACATGGACGAGATCCAGGTCAGTACGGACATCGAACCATCGCCACCGCGATCGTCGCTGCCGCTGCTCGCCGGTGAGTTGACCGTGCCCGGCCTGCTGCCGCGCGCACCGCTGGAGGGTTTGCTGGCGGAGCCGGAGCGGTACGGATTTTTCCAGGCGGTGCGCCTGCTCTATCGCGCGCATGGCATGCCGCCGCGTGCCGGTGCCGCCGCGCCGCACGACACGCTGCGCTTCACCGTGCCCGCATCGCTGAATTTTCCGCCGTGCGAGCTCGACGCGCTGGGGCGCGACACGCAGGACGACGACGAGCAACCGCGCTACACGATGAGCGTCAACTTTCTCGGCCTCACCGGTCCTTCCGGCGTGCTGCCGCGGCATTACACCGAGTGGCTGATGACCCAGCAGAAATCGCGCGATCCTGCCGCGCGCGATTTCATGGATATCTTCAACCACCGCATGCTGAGCCTGTTCTGGCGCGCGTGGGCCAAGCATCGCAGCGAACTTGGCCAGGAAATCGCCGGTGAAAGCAGCGGCGTGTTGCGCCACGTCTACGACCTGATCGGACTCGGCACGCCCGCGCTGCATGCATTGGTCGAACCGCGCAAACGTGGCGCCACGAAAACGGCGTTGCCTGCGGCTGCGCTTGGCTATTACAGCGGCCTCGTTGCACAACATCCGCACGGCGTCGGCACGCTGGCGCAAGTGGTTGGTGATGTGGTCGATGCGCCGGTGGAAGTGATCGGTTGCCACGGCACGTGGCAGAACATTCCTTCGCGCGACCGCACGCAGCTGGGCCGACGCAACCAGCGCTTCGGTGACGGCTGCGTGCTCGGCTCGCAGTTCTGGGATCGACAAACCACGGTACGCGTGCGCATCGGGCCGATGCGGCTGCGCAGTTTCGAAGCGCTGCTTCCATCGCGCGAATTGCTGGGCGCGGTGGTGGAATTGCTGCGTTTCCTCACCGGCCTGGCACTCGATCTGGACATCCAGTTGGTGCTGCAGGCCGAAGCCGTACCGCGCGCGCGCCTCGGTGGCGCGAAGCCGGCGCGACTGGGTTGGAACAGCTGGCTCGCCGGCCGGCGCAGCGACATGCCGGCGGATGAATGTCGTTTCGTGTTTACCGGTTTGACGTGACTAAGAGCCCATCTCCCGCTGGGAGAAGGGTGCGGATGAGGGTTCGGGCTGCGCAACGCGTTCGCGTTCGCAGCGCCCCTCGTCTGCCTTGCAGGCATCTTCTCTCCAATGTGGGGAGAAGAAAAAATCTGAAGGAGAGCAATCATGGCCATCAACTTGCGCGCGCTGGTCGCGCGACTTAACACCACCTGCCGCAGCGCGATGGAAGGCGCCGCCGGGTTGTGCCTTTCGCGCACGCACTATGACGTGGAGATCGAGCATCTGTTATTGAAATTGCTCGAGGTCGACAACAGCGACATCCGGCGCATCCTGCGTCAGTTCGACATCGCGCCGGAGCGATTCGAAAAGGAACTTGGCCAGATCCTCACTGGCTTCAAGACCGGCAACACGCGCACGCCGTCGCTGTCCGGGCATATACCGCAACTGCTCGAACAAGCGTGGACGTATGCGTCGATCGAGTTCGGCGAAACGCGTATCCGCAGCGGGCACCTCCTGGTCGCGCTGGTCGCGGTGCCGGAACTGCGTCGACTGGTGCCGGCGAAATCGCTGGCTGACATCAACGTCGAAACGCTGCAGAAGAATTTCCACGCGCTGGTCGAAGCATCGGCCGAAGCGCGCGAGGCACGCAGTTTCACCGATGGCGAAGGGACGCCGACGACCTCATCGGCCAGCGGCGCCGACAGCGGCAGCAAACCCAGCGCCACGCCGAACCTCGACAAGTTCTGCAGCAACCTCACCGCGCGTGCGCGCGAAGGCAAGCTCGATACCGTATTGGGCCGCGACGAGGAAATCCGCCAGATGGTGGACATCCTCACGCGTCGTCGGCAGAACAGCCCGATCCTCACCGGCGAACCCGGCGTCGGCAAGACCGCGGTGGTCGAAGGCCTCGCCGCCCGTATCGCCGCTGGCGACGTGCCGCCGATCCTGAAGAACGTGGAACTGCTCTCGCTCGACCTCGGCATGTTGCAGGCAGGCGCCAGCGTCAAAGGCGAATTCGAGGCACGACTGAAAGGCGTGATCGATGAAGTGAAGGCGAGCGCCAAGCCGATCATCATGTTCATCGACGAAGCGCACACGCTGATCGGTGCCGGCGGTGCGGCCGGCCAGAACGATGCGGCCAACCTGCTCAAGCCCGCGCTCGCGCGTGGCGAACTGCGCACCATCGCCGCGACGACATGGGGCGAGTACAAGAAATATTTCGAGAAGGACGCCGCCCTCACCCGCCGCTTCCAGGTGGTGAAGGTGGACGAGCCCGACGAAGCGCGCGCCGTGAGCATGTTGCGCGGCGTGGCCAAGGCGATGGCGAAACACCACAACGTGCGCGTGCTCGACGAAGCGGTGACCGAGGCAGTGAAACTTTCCGCGCGTTACATCGTCGGCCGCCAATTGCCCGACAAGGCGGTGAGCGTGCTCGACACCGCGTGCGCGCGCATCGGCATCGGCCTCAACTCGATTCCCGCGCCGGTGGAAGACAGCCGCAAGCGACTTGAAATTCTCGCTACCGAGCGCGAACAGCTGGCGAAGGAATCTTCCGGCGGCAGCGATCACGCCAAACGTCTCGAAGACATCGACAGCGAAACCGCCGAGTTGAAAATCTCGCTGGAAGCACTGGAAACGCGCTGGAAACAGGAGCTCGAACTCGTCGGCCAGATTCACGCCAAGCTCGACGAAGTCGAAGCACTGGCCGCCGATGCGCCCGAACGCGCCGGCCTGGTCGACGAGCTCAACACGCTGCGCGCGAATCTCAAATCGCTGCAGGGCCACGCACCGATGATCAACGCCTTGGTCGATGCCAACACCACCGCGCAGATCATCGCCGCGTGGACCGGCATCCCGCTGGGCAAGATGGTGGCCGACGAAATACAGAACATCCTCAAGCTGCGCGAGCAACTGGAGGAACGCGTCATCGGCCAGAGCCATGCGCTCGACGCCATCGCGCAACGCGTGCGCACCTCGCGCGCAAACCTGGAAGACCCGAACAAACCCAAGGGCGTGTTCCTGCTGGTCGGCACGTCCGGCGTGGGCAAGACCGAAACCGCGATCGCGCTGGCCGACATCCTCTACGGCGGCGAACGCAACATGATCACCATCAACATGAGCGAGTACCAGGAAGCGCACACCGTCTCCAGCCTCAAGGGCTCGCCGCCCGGCTATGTCGGCTACGGCGAAGGCGGCGTGCTCACCGAAGCGGTGCGTCGGCGTCCCTACTCCGTGGTGTTGCTGGACGAAATCGAGAAGGCGCATCCGGACGTGCTGGAGCTGTTTTTCCAGGTGTTCGACAAGGGCGTGATGGAAGATGGCGAAGGCCGCGAGATCGACTTCAAGAACGCGATCATCATCCTCACGTCCAACGCCGGCACCGAGCTGATCATGGATGCCTGCGCCGGCAAGGGCGAGCTGCCGACGGTCGACGCACTCAACGACATCCTGCGGCCCGAGCTGCAGGAGCATTTCAAACCCGCGTTCATCGGGCGCACCACGGTGATCCCGTTCTATCCGTTGCGCGACGAGAACATGAAGAAGATCGTGCGGCTGAAACTCAACAAGATCGTCAAGCGCATCGCCGCCAATCACGGCGCGCGTTTCAACTACGACGACAAACTCGTCGACACCATCGCCGCACGCTGCACGGAAGTCGACTCCGGCGCACGCAACATCGACAACATTCTCTCCGGCAGCCTGCTCCCGGAAGTCGCCGGCGAAGTGCTCGAACGCATGAGCCGCAGCGAACCGGTGCAGGCGATCAACGCGAGCGTCGGGGAAGATGGACGGTTTGCGTATGGCTTGTCGTGAGTTGGCTTATGGCCGGCCAATGGGTTGAACAAGACCCGACACTGGGTTTTCGCGAGCCGCCCACCCGATCCCCTGCTATCTGCCACACGGGAAAAGAAGAGTAGTTCGATCGACCTGGAGTTTCTCGAAGATACCCGTCTGATCTTTTGCCATCCCGGACATTTTTATGTATTACGCCGACCAGCCTTTCCACACGAAATACCACGCCAACGCTGGGGACACCGTGGCAGCCATGGCAACTCGCCGTGGTTTTCCCAATGCTGGACCACTCGTTGCGTATCCACCCAACCAAGCGCTTTTCTCGAGCAAATATGGATCGAATTACCTCAATCTCAGTCGGGAGTTCTCCCTTGCCCCAGGAGATGTCGTCTACCTTCCCTGGCGGGAAGATTCTCTACGCAATTTGGTAACCGCTTTTGAAATGCTTATCAAGAATATCAACAATGACAGCGAAAAAATGATCGCAGGATTGATGAAAAGCAAGGAAGAACTTGAGCACACCCTCACCATGCTGGATATTCTGTCCGTGGCCAGCGGGGCGACTGTCGCCACGTTTGGTGCAGCTGCCGCTTATCGCTCAGCCGAGCTCGTGGGAACCGAAGCCTGGTACGCCAAAGACATATTCAAGAACAAAATCGGCGATTTTATTCTTGGCAGATATCTTAACGTGGGCGGTGTAGCGGCGGTTGCGACGGATGCACCTTCGGCCAAGAGTAGAAGCTACGATTGGGTGCGGCTGTTAGTGCGGCACACGCTGAATGTCCCAAGCCCATCCTATTGGGTCGGATTCATAATGGCGGTTCAACAAGGGGACTATGATTTATGGTGGTCCGGCCCAGATCACGTTGTGGAAAACAAGCTGCGTGAAATCGCCAGGCGCGCCAAGCTGGAAATACAGGATTATCAAAAAGGCGTGTTTGCTGCGAAGAGACAGTTGGCGTTGCCGTTCTACCAGCACAGAATATAGCCAGGGCATGGGACGATTCGATCAAAAAATACCCGGCTACTTTCCTGCTGAAGGACGCTTGCTCCATTGAATCAGAAACGGACATCCATACATTCGCGAGCATCGAAAAAGGATCCAGCAAAAGCGTCAGAGACATCATCAACTTGCGGTGCCAGTCAAATATGTCTCTGACCATTTTTCTATCGCGGCCCATCACGGCGGCTTCAACTACGACGACAAACTCATTGACACCATTGCCGCACGCTGGGCCGAAGTCGATTCCGGCGCACACCACATTGACAACAGTCTCTCCGGCAGCCTGCTCCCGGAAGTCGCCGGCGAAGTGCTCGAACGCATGGGCCACAGCGAACCGGTGAAGGCGATCAACGCGAGCGTCGGGGAAAATGGAAAATTTGCGTATGCGCTGGAGCGCACGCGCGCCGCGGTTTCTGACAGCACATCATTGAAAGGGGGAATGCCATGTCACAACGATTGATCTGGATCGCGGCGATCTACCTGCTTGTGGGCGCCACGCTCGGCCTGTACATGGGGATGAACCAGAACTTCGCCCTGATGCCGGTGCACGCCCACGTGCTGGTCGCCGGCTGGCTCTCGCTGGCGATGGCCGGCGTCATCTACCGCGTCTATCCCGCCGCCAGCAACACCCGCCTCGCCCACGCACATTTCTGGTTGCACAACCTCGGCCTGCCCACCTTCATGCTCGGCCTCGCGGCCATGCTCACCGGTCACGATGTGCCCGCACTGTTGCCTGTGGGCGCGTTTGCGTTCGCCGCGGGCCTGGCGTGTTTCAGCTTGAATGTGTGGCGGCGTGTCAGGATCTGACTCGGCAAGTTGATGCCCGTCGCTCAACCGGGCGTCGACGCTTCAGGGTGAGCACGCGCATGCCGTTACACACATTTTTTCTTGCCGCGATGGTTCTCGCCACGAGCCCGCCGCTAGTCATCCGGAACGTTGGACAACCTCCCGCCGGTTGGTCCGTCATCTCGCCGCCCCAGAACGAAACCGAGTGGCACTGCGCCAACTATGCAAGGGAGGAGTGGACGGTGTCGGGTGACTCTGCGCAAAGCGCCAATATCGCGCCCCATGAAAACGGGAGTGAGATCAGGCTTGCGCTGCCCGATGGCCAGTTGGTGGGTATCAACGGCGGGGAATTCGGCGGGCGAATTGAATGGATAGGCCAAGACGGAGTCCGTCGCGTGGTGGTTCCCGACAAGAACCCTGTCGCTTTTACAACGCGTGGCAACGATATCTTTGTCGCGACGGGTTTGTTTCACATGGGTATTGATTCCGGGGAAATCATCAAGCTCCGCCGGACAGGCAGTGGCACATGGCAGGTATCAACGGTCATGAATCTCGACGAGGCTCCCGATGCCGGAGCTCGAATCGACGACGCCACATGGATGCTGCTCACCACGCATGGGTTGACCCAGGTCGACCTGATCGAACTCACAAAAGAGCCGATCTACCGCAACGAAAACTGGAAGCTGCTCTGGGCAAACTCCGTCCGTCCGTTAGGTGACTCATGGCTCGTGGGTGCACGGCGCGCAGTCATCGAAATCACACCGCGAGGCGGAACGTTCGAAGAGAAATGGTTGATTCCTGCCAGCTGCAGACGTTTAAAAACGTTCGAAAGTCCGGACTGCGAGTGCAGACCGTGAAAGACATCGCGGCGCCGTTCTTCCAATGCATCTTGCCGACTGTTTCGATCACGTAAACACTCGCGCGCATCGGATGCTACCGGCATCGCGGCTTTCAACGAAGCGACGCTTGGGATCTCCTCGACCGCACGGGAACGACGATCGGCGGTCGTGACGCGTGGCGGTTCTGCCGGTTCTACGGTCTTTGCGACACGACGTGCTAGTTTCCCTGCGATCTCGTTCTGCCGAGTCGCTTCGAAGAAAACGCGGTGACGAATGATGTGGAAGCCATGAGCAGCCTTTTCGAAATCGCCTTTGATCCACCACCGAAAGGCAGCCGCCGATCGGCGGAATTCGTCCACGCGCAATTGCGCGCCGCGATTCTGGATGGCCGTCTGGTTCGTGGATCGAAACTTCCGGGTGAGCGTCAGTCGGCGATCTTTTTCGGCGTATCGCGAAACACGGTGGCTCGTGCGTACGCGAAGTTGACGATCGAGGGATGGGTGGAGCCGCGACAAGGGTCGGGAACGTATGTGGCGGTGAAGCAGCGCCGCGCGCCACGCGAACGTTCGTCAATGCGGCACACGCCGGATCCGCGATTGAATGCGATGTGGTCGCGACCGGAGCTGCTTCGCACGCTCAACTTCTGGCACGACGCGCCGCGTGCAGAGACGCCGGCAAACGTGGCATCTCTCGACTTTCGCCCCGCGCTGGTCGATCCGCGATTGTTTCCGTTCGACATCTTTCGCCGCGTGAGTGCGGGGCAATTGCGGCGGATGGAATTGAAGCCGCCGGCGTTCAAGAGTGCGCAGGGCAATCAGGGACATTTTCCGTTGCGCGCCGCTGTCGCAACGCATATCGGTGTCTCGCGCGCGGTCGTGTGCGAACCCGACGACGTACTGGTGACCGCCGGCGCGCAGCAGGCATTCGACATTCTCGCGCGCGTGCTGGTGACGCCCGGCGTCACCACCGTCGCGATCGAGGACCCCGGTTATCCGCCGATGCGCGCGGCCTTTCTCGCAGCTGGTGCGAAGGTGGTGGCCATACCGGTTGATGAAGAAGGGCTCGTGGTCGATGCCTTGCCCGCATCGGTGCAGATCATATGCGTCTGCCCGTCACATCAGTTTCCGCTTGGCGTTTCGATGTCGTCGCAGCGGCGAAAAGCGCTGCTCGATTTTGCGCGCAAGCATGGCGCCGTCCTCGTCGAGGACGATTACGACGGCGAGTTTCGCTACGACGGCACACCCTTGCAGGCGCTGCGTTCCACCGCCACCGCGGACGACGTGTTCTACGTCGGCACGTTTTCCAAATGCATGCTGCCCGCGTTGCGGCTCGGTTTCGTGATCGCACCCGCGTGGGCCATGCCGACGCTGATTGCAGCGAAAAACTGCCTCGACTGGCATTGCCCGACGCTGACGCAGATGGCGGTGGCCCGATACATCTCCGACGGCCATCTGGCGCGGCACGTGCGCAAGCTGCGCGATGTCTACCGGAAACGCCGGGACCTCATCGTGGACGTGCTCCGCTCGGATTTCGCGGAAGAACTGTCACCCGTGCAATCGCATTACGGCATGCACGTGGCGGCGTTCTCCACACGACCGCGACCGCTCGAGCGCGTCACCGCGAAGGTGCTGGAATCGAACGTGCACCTGCATTCGTTCGAGCGCTATTTCTTCGGCGAGCCCACGTCGCAAGGCCTGGTATTCGGTTACGGCGCCGTCGATCTTGAAGGCATTGCGCAAGGCCTGAAGGCTTTGCGCCGCGCTTTCTAGTTTGTGCGCGAAGGGCATCAGGCCGCGCGAATGAACGTCAGTCACCAAGGCGCACGACCAAAGTGGCCCACCGTGAATTCACGCGACTGGCCCCGCTGGCATTGCGGGCTTTCCCTAAAGTCCCGTCATCGTTTATGACATGCGGAGAGCGCGATGATGTGGAAAGTGCTGTTACGTGGCGTCCTGGTGGTCGGTGTGTTCGCGTGCTCGTCCGTAAGCGCAAAGGCCGGGTCGCCTCCGAGCGGCGCGCATGATTTCGATTTCGCGCGCGGGGTCTGGCACACGCACGCCACGCAGGTGCTCGACCCCTTCGACGGTGGCACACACACGGTCGTCCTGGATGGCACCAAAACGGCGCGAGCCGTATGGAACGGACGCGCGTGGCTCGAGGAAATCGAAGCCGACGGCCCCAACGGACATTGGGAAGGCGCCACGCTCTTTGTCTACAACCCCAAGGCCGGCCAGTGGAGCCAGACCTACATCGACGGCGACTCCGGCGAATTCGAAGCCCCGACCATCGGCAGCTTCAAGAATGGACGCGGCGAGTTTTTCGGCACGACGACATACAAAAACCGCATGGTGATCGTCCGCGGCGTCTGGTCGGACATCACCGCCAACGGCCATCACTTCGAGATTTCTTATTCGCGGGACGGCGGGAAGACGTGGGTCAGCGCGTTCAGGGCGACGCTGACGCGGATGAAGTGATGGTGGTGTCGCGCGGTCGGTGGTTTGGTCGTCTCGATACTGGGCGGCTCGAGCCCTGCCCTGCGGGATATTTGCCGACTCGAAAAGACCCGGCCTTCAGTGAAAGAGCGTCACGCGCGACTCTCCGAAAGCCACGCACCGCACTAAAAGACCCACGTGTGGCTCTCTGAGAGCCACGCGCCGCCGACCAAGAGCCGGGGTCGGGTCTTTTGGAGCCAGATGCCGCCCAAAAAGACCTAGGCGTGGCTCTCGGAGAGCCACGCGCCACGCAAAAAGAGCCGCGGTTGACTCTGGGAGAGCCACGCGCCGCCGAAAAAGAGCCGGCGTCGGGTCTTTGAGAGTCACGGTTGGGTCTTTCAGAGCCACGCTTGGCACTCCGAGAGCCAACGCTGGCTCTTAAAGAGCCAAACACGACCGATCTATCCGCACGCCAACGAGGAAAACCACGGGCGGCGTCACGCGCCGTCCGTCCCCGGGTGTCGAGAAGAACGCCATGAACGGCATCGCTGCGACGGCTCCAACACCGACGAGCTGCTATTTCTTCATGATTCAAAGCCGCTACCGAACGCGCTTCCAGACGATGTCTTCGTTGTTGCGCCGGTCGTAGAGCGCATCCACTTTGCCTTGCGCGTCCCGGTGAAACAGGATGCGACCTTCCACGCCCTTGCGGAAAAAAAGGTCGCCCGATTCCGGCAGCAGCTTCGTCTTTGCGCCGGTACCTCGCTGCACGAAAAGGTCGTTGCCTTCGCGCAGCACGGAACGCTGGTTGCCGGGTGAAAGCTCGTACGTGCCCGTCATACCGTCGAACGCCGAAACATTCGTGGTTCCCAGCGCGGGATCCTCGTAGTAACGCATGGTCTGGCTCGCGGCAATCTGCCAGCGGCCCTGTCGATAGAGCCACGTATCCACCGTGTGATAGCGCGCGTGCAACGACTGGCCGAACACGGTTTCCGTTTCCTCGCACTCATAACCGACCATCGCCGCGCCAGGCGCGACGATGACGTGCGGATGCACCACCGTGAGATGCACGGCATACCCCGCGGGCAACGGCGTCGTATCCGCCAGCAGACTCTTCTTGTCCATCGAGCGACCCTTCTCGTCAAACACCATCGCGTCGCTGGCGAAATAGGCATCCCACGGCTTCGAATCACCCACGTTCGCCGCGTCATAAAGCTGCTGCGTGCGGCGCAGGAGTTCTGATTCGGTGATGGTGGATGTAGCTGACGGTGCGGCTCGCGCGAAAAGAGAGCCGTTCAGTGATGCGAGGATCAAAGCGATGAGGACAGATGTGCGGATCATGGCTACTTCTCCGAAGCGATCGAAGTCGGAATGACCGACCTACCAAGCCCCTGAAGATTAGCGAGCTGCCAACCTTGTCGGTACGTCCACTTTGCGAAAGTTTGGTAACGCCAATTGAGATGTCTCTGACGCTTTTGTCTTCTGACGAAGCCCATGCAGAGAAGTTTGATCATGCCTGCATCGCGCATCCGCCATGGCCTGCCAAACGCCACCTCGCGTCTCCGTCAGAAAGCGCACGCCGCCCTGTTTTCTGCTGTGTTTCAGCCTCAACGTGTGGCATCGGGTCGGAGCCGACCCGGCGAATGAGCATCGACAACGTCTCTGGCAGCACATGTGGCAAACAAGACGCGCCCAGACACTCCCATACGGTTTATTTCTCCGTTTTCGAGGCCATAAGACTTAGTGCCTCATTCAAGGAGATATGCAAAGCCATCCCCGCTTCACCGGGGCTTCCTGTGTCCGCGCCAAACGGTTCGCAGAGCACATTATTTGTTCGCTTGACGAAGAGATGGTGAAGAGCCGACCATCCGCGCATATGCCCTGATTCGGGGTCTAATAAGCGTTAGACAAAGGGGAATAACGTGCGTCACTTGAGCAAAATGATCGTCGCAGGTGCTGCCATCTATACCTTCGTTGCTTCAGCTGGAGAAGTAACCGTTACGAAAGAACTTCAGGCCGCGATGCAAGATATAGCCGTCCATTCTCAGGTCGTGATGGTTGACGGCTCGGGAGCCACTCCAAAGACGTTCCACGAAGACTCTGATCCCAAGACTCTTCAAATTGTCATGCTGGCTAAGCCCTCAGACGGAGCTTCTCAAGTTTCCAGCGATGGCGAGGTCATCTTTTTGCAAAAGGATACCTCCGAGAAGGAGCAGCAGTCCCTATTTGGGACAGCCTTTTATCTCAAAGCCAAGGCGCGAGAGGCTGCTTCACAACCGGCAGGCGCGCACAGCTCACCGTAGGCGTCTAACATTTCGTTCAACGCGGACGGCTTTGCCGCCGCTTAACTTCAGCGTTAGGCTTCATGAAACAACTTGCCAAGCTCATAGCCATCAGCACGCTTTGCCTAGTTGTATTTGTCTGGGGGCGTTACCTTTTCCTTGAGGCCCGTGCGGATTCGACGTACACGAACGCCAAGGTCGGGGACACAGAGAAGGCCATTGTCACCAAACTGGGTGTGCCAGACCAAGTGCTTCCATGCGGCAAGTATCTCTGGTGGAATGGAGATCAAGAAAATCCACCACTCAACATTGGCCAGTGCAAGAAATGGGTTCGGTACAATTTCTTCTTGCACGCTTTCGCATTCGTGTACTCGTCTGGTGGCACGCTGGTCTCAAGGTACGAGTACAGCTCGGAGTAGCTGTACAGCCTAACAATTCGTTCAAGGCGACGACTTTGCCGCCGCTTAACTCCAGCGTTGGGCCTTTGTGGAATGCATATGATGAAGCTACTGGCTTGCTTGCTGTTTCTGATTGCAACATCGACCACCCTCGCGAGTACGAACTGCACGGATCGACCAGAATGCTGGCCAGAGGGCAGTTCAATGAATACTGGGTTGCTTTTGGTGCAGAAACGACAAGCAACTGAAAAGCGTCTTGAAAAGAAATACGACAAGTTAGTGCTCCTAGCGGCGTCTGCGTCGATGCTAAGGCCTAGCGTCAATCAAGCACTCAAAGCAGAGCAAGTGGAGTGGCTCAAATATCGTGGAGCAGAGTGCACCCTCGTAGGCGCACTAACTGGTGCTGGTGGATCGTGGCCCTCTACGTATGCAGTGAGGTGCGAGGCGAATCTCACTGATCAACGTCTACGACAGGTACAGTCTGCTACCAGATGCCTCCAACGGGCCATCGCGAAAAATCAAGAGTTCGACGGAAGCAACTGTCTGCAACAGCTCGCACCTATTGCAAATCGCATGTAAGTAGGCCCAACCAATCATTCAAGCGGACGGCTCCGCCGCCGCTTAATTCAAGCGTTACGCGCCACACATGGCGTTACGGACGCACGGTACCGCTCAGAGTTTCAAAGACTGTAGGCCACCTTTATCCGGGTGAACACTTGTAGAATCGAAAACAAAATGGCGAAGTGACCCAATTAATGAATCCCCTGACAAAATCTCTCGTAGCGTTTGTAATTTTCATCCACTTAATGTTTTTCATGCTTGAGGCATTGTTTTGGATGAATCCTGTCGTCTACTCGATCCTGTTGAAATTTCTGGACAACCCGGTTGCGATCGACTACGCGACTCAGGCACTGACGCTCAAAGCTCTGTTTGTAAATCAAGGTTTTTATAATTTCTTCCTGTCTATTCTGGGACTAGTTGGCGCAGTTCTACTTAAAAAAAACGAAAGGCAGCAATCTGGCTACTTACTTATATTGGCGCTCTGCTTCTGCGGCGCAGGTGCAGGCATTGTCTTGGCATGCAGCACGAAGGCTTATCTTCTGGCGTTTTTCCAAGCCGTACCGGCTGGCATAGCCTTCTGGCGCGTATATCCTTTGTACAGCGCGTCAATCTCCTCTCGCTGAATCCCCGCACGCATCGGCATTGGTCGAGTGATGCCTTCGCATGCGCGCAACAGATGTCACAGTTAAAGCAGGGTGTGCATGGCTTTTGGATATCCAAGGGTCAAGTCACTCAAGAGGAGAAGACACGCGACATCGATAGCATTCTCAATCGGCGGTTGTAAGCGCCCAACCCGGCGTTCCATCGGATGGCTTCGCCACCCGGTGAATTTCAACGTTAGGCAGCAGGATTCATTGCGGCAATCGCTGGGGCCTGACTATTGCTTCAACGTGAACGACTGAGCCGCGGCCTGCCATTCTGATCCAGCGACTGCCACGCCCCGCCCTCGAACCACCCATGCTCTCCATCGGGCACCGCGCGGCATCCTGTGCAGACCTCCCATCCTTTGTCGGATTGGTAGTCGAGCATGCCATCGTATTTGAGTGGCACCACGAGTCGGCCGTGCGTATCGGCCAGCCCCCATTTTCCATCGCGTGTGACGCGGACCAAGCCGTAGTGAAAGTCGTTGGCGCCGTTGTCCATGACGGCGACGTGGGTGACGACGACGAGACCGTGGCGGTTGATGTAGGACCAGCCGGTGGGCAGGAAGGCGGCGATCAGGTGGTGACGGGTGCTGGCGAGAAGTGGTGGCAGGTAGGTCGCGATGACACGCTGCTGGCCGTGGCGGATCTCGAGTGCACAGGCGGGAACGGACGGCAGATCAGCATCGACCGCGCAGGCTTTTCGCGGTGCACCTTGCGCGATGGCAATCGTGGGCGACGCGAACAGGAACAGAAGTAGGCAAAGCGATGCGGTGATCCGGTGCATGCGTGTCCTTCCAGAAGAAAACCCAGCCTTGAGCGTAAAGCCCCAGTAGCGCGTCAAGAACTACCCCAAACCATCCCCTGCAGCAGGAGAGGGCGAAAATCATTTTGAAACCGGACGACGGCGGTCTCGACACAACCCCTCGGCCACACGGCCTACGCCATCCCGCGAATGGCTGCGGGGGTCGCGAGTCCGCAGGATAGGCGCATTGCCTTGCCCTGCGCCGCCATGTCGTATTCGACCAAGAAGCGACCCTTTCATCTCACCACGCCGCTGGCCGAGGACGTGTTGCTTGTGCATCGCTTCGATGGCGAGGAGGCGTTGTCGCGGCCGTTCGAGTTTCGTCTGGAGATGTTGTCGGAAGACGACGCGATCGACGCGAAGGATCTGGTCGGCAAGCGCCTCACGCTGCACGCGAACGACAGCGACGACGATGCCGACGGCAAATGCTGGAGCGGCATCGTGGCGAGCTTCGGGCGCACCGGTACGCGCTGGTGCGCGGCGGCCGGTGAGGTGCAGGAGCTGACTGCGTACGAGGCAGTGATCGTGCCGTGGTTCTGGCAGTTGAAGCTGGTGGAGGATTGCCGCATCTTCCAGAACCAGAGCATCCCGGACATCGTCGACACGATCCTGGGCGAGTTGCAGCTGGGCAAGCACGAGTCGGATCTGTCGGGCACGTACGACCCGCTCGACTATTGCGTGCAGTACGGCGAGAGCGATTTCGATTTCATCTCGCGATTGCTGGAAGACGCGGGCATCCATTATTTCTTCAAGCATGACGCGGGCGAGCCGGCCGACGTGCTGGTGATCTCCGATCATCAGGAGAAGGACTACAAGGGCCACGTCAAAACGTTGCGGTTTGCCGCCAACTGGGCCGAGCAGGATGAGCCGGTGGTGTTCGCGCTGGCGCGCCGGCAACGCATGCGCACCGGCCGCGTGATGATGCGCGATTTCGATTTCACGAAGCCCACGCAGAATCTCGAATCGAGCGTGGACACGGTGCTGAAGGTAGGCGCGCAGAAGGCGTTCCAGAGTTTCCGTTATCCGGGCGGCTATCTCGATCGCGGCGCGGGCGACGATCGCGCCAAGCTCGCGATGGAGATCGAGGAAGCCGCGCACGAACTGCTGGATGGATCGAGCACGCTGCCGGAGATTCGACCCGGCATGGCGTTTCAGCTCGACGACGCGCCGAACGATGTGCTGGAACCGGCGTGGCGCGCGGTGCAGTCGAATCATCGCGGCGAAAACAATTTCGACGACGACAGCGGCGACAGTTATTACCGCAACGACTTCACCGTGATGCCGCTGGCGTTGCCGTTTCGCCCTGCCCGCGCCACGCGCAAGCCGCGCATGCACGGGCCACAGACGGCGGTGGTGACCGGGCCGGCGGGCGAAGAGATTTACACCGATCAATACGGTCGCGTGAAAGTGCATTTCTTCTGGGATCACCTGGGCAAGGGCGACGACAAGAGCTCGTGCTGGATTCGCGTGTCGCAGGCCTGGGCCGGCCGTGGTTGGGGCGCGTTTTTTCTGCCGCGCATCGGGATGGAGGTGATCGTCGATTTTCTCGATGGCGATCCGGATCATCCGCTGGTCACCGGCTGCGTCTACAACGGCGACAACCCCACGCCGTACGCGTTGCCGGCGGAGATGACCAAGACCACGGTCAAGACGCAGACGACCAAGGGCGGCAACGGTTTCAACGAACTGCGTTTCGAGGACAAGAAGGACGACGAGCAGGTTTTCATCAACGCCCAGACCTGGTTCGATCATCGCGTCGGCAAGGACAGCCGCACGTACGTGGAGCGCGACGAGCATGCGATCGTCAATCGCGATCGCATCGAGGAGATTCATCGCAACCAGCACACCACGGTGACCAAGGCGCGCGTCACCGAGATCAAGGGCGACGATCATCTGCACGTCGACGGATTGCAGGCGATGAAAGTGGATGGTTCGCTGTCGCTCAAAGTCGGCGGCGCGGTGGCCGAATCGTTCCAGAGTCATTCGGAGCAATCGTCCACCAGCATCTACCTCAACGCGGGCACGACCGCGGTGATCGAGGCCGGCACGCAGATCACGCTGAAGGCCGCGGGCAGTTTCATCACCATCGATGCATCGGGCGTGACCATTTTCGGCAAGCTGGTGCTGATCAACAGCGGCGGCGCGGCGGGCTCGGGCTCGGCCGGTAATCTCGTGTCGCCGATGGCGGTGATGGCCGCGGCGGTCGCGGATCACGCCGACCCCGGCAAGGTGCCGGCATGGAAAAACGACGGCGCGGATTCGAAAGCCGACGCACCCACGCACACGCCCGATCCGGACAAGACGCACTACATCGAAGTCGCGCTGGTCGATGAAGCCGGCCAACCGGTGGCCGGCGAAAGCGTGCGCGTGACCCTGCCCGACGGCAAGACATTGGCCGAAGGCTGCACCAACGAAAAAGGCGAGTACAAGGTGAGCGGCATCGATCCGGGCAGTTGCCAGATCTGCTTCCCCGACCTCGACCAGAACGCATGGGAGGAAGCGTGATGCCCGATTATTTCGTGAGCGCCGGCGAGAGCCTGGCGTCCATCGCCAAGGACAACGGTTATCTGTGGAAGACGCTGTGGGAACACGGCAACAACGCCGGCCTGCGCGGCCAGCGCAAGAATCCGAATCAGCTGGTGGAAGGCGACAAACTTTTTCTGCCCGACAAGGCCGCCAAGAACATCAGCAAGCCGACCGATGCGAAACACAAGTTCAAGCGCAAGGGCGAACCGACGTCGATCAAGATGCAGCTGACCAGCCTGGGCAACCCGCGCAAGAACGAACCGTACACGCTCACGTTCGGCGACAAGGTGATCCACGGCACCACCGATGCCGAAGGCAAGTTCGAGCAGCCGATTCCCGGTGAGGTGAAGAGCGCGACACTGATGCTCTCCAGCGGCAAGGAGGTCTACAACGTGGCGATCGGCATGCTCGATCCGTCGAGCCTGACCAACGGCGTGCGCCAGCGCCTGAGCAACCTCGGCTACGACTGCGGTGGCGACGACGGCGACGAACTGGGCGATGCCACACGCGCGGCGCTGGCGCGATTCCAGAACGACAACAACATCAAAGCGACTGGCGATCTCGACGACGCGACACGCGCGAAGATCGATCAGCTGCACGTCTGACGGATATCACGATGAATACCGACCCGAGTTTCCTCAGCGACGCCACCGATCCCGCAGCCGGCGCGGTGCAGTCGGTCACCGGGTCCGATTCGAAACCGGCGTCGATGCTCGATCAGGCTGCCGCGGGCCTCAGCGGCAAGGCGCCGGATGCCGGGCTGCAGGCAAACGCGCCGTATATCAATGGCGATCCGATCGACGACGGCGCGGCCGATCCGCCGACGCTCGCCGCGCAACCGCAGGCGCACGGATCGGACAACGACAAGCCGTCCAATTACAACGGTGTGGACAAGCCGTTGCCGATCCAGTTCATCCACTACGATACGCTGCACGACGGACTCAGCGACAAATTCTCCGGCGATGCGCCATCGCGTGGTGTGGCGATGCGCGATGCGTTGCTGCGCGAAGTCGTGCTGATGTCGAGCTTCGCGCAGGGTGCGCGGCAGGTGATGGTTCAACACGGAGAGAGTGGCGCGCTGGGGCAAGCCGTTGCGGCGATCGGCTCGCTGCTCGGCGGCAGCAGCTCCGCGCCTGCGGGGCCGGAACAATTCGATCCCGTGATCCAGAAGTTGACTGCAGTGAGCGCGTCGATCAACAAATCGCCAGTGCTCTACAAGGACATCAACGACGCCGGACGCAAGTTGCACGATGCGCGCAACGCTTACGAAACGGTATGCACGAGCGCGCTGAAAACCGGCGGCGGCGGCGGTGGCGGGCTGCCTTCGCTTCCCGCATTGCCGACGATCCCGGGTGTCGGCGGTCCGGCCGGTATCGTCAGCAAATTGCCGGGCTGGCTGTTCAAGGTGCAGGACGCGTATCTGTCGACATTCGCTGCCGTGCGCGGCGTCTGCGAGAAACCGATCACGCGCGCGTGTCACGATTTCTCGTTTGCCGCGGCCAAGGCGATTCCGAATCCCTGCTACGAAATCTGGTTCAGCACGTCCTCGGGCAAACCGGCAAGCAAGGGGGCGGCACCCGCTCCTGCACCGGCACCCGCGCCGAAGGAAAGCACGCTGGACAAGATCGCCGCATTGCCCGGCGAAGCACAGAAGGCGCAGGACTCCGCCACCGACTGGCTGCAGACCGATGGCGGTGCTGCCAGCGGGCCGAAGCAGAGCGCACTTGATGCGGCTTTCAGCGCACTCGCCGGCGATCCGAAAAAGCCCTCGCCCACCGACCTCACCAGCGTGATGTGCGCGGGGCTGGCGAAGGGCATCGGTTTCGACGACGGCAAATTCCCTGCGCCGCTGGACAAGGTCGTTGCGCGCATGGCCGCCGCCGCGCTGAGCATCATGCAGAAAACCTACACCGGCATCCTCGCGTCCGATGGTGACCTGAGCCCGTTCGATGCAGCAGGCAACCCCGGCATGACGAAAGTGCAGGACTGTGTGCACGACGCGGTGCACAGCACGATGGCCACGCTGATCGTCGACGAGGTCTGGTCGCTGGTGGGGCTGAATGCGGATGGCCCCGGCAAGAACGCGGCGAATCACGGCAGCCTCGGCTCGATGCAGATCGGCGCCGACCAGCTCGAGAACAAGGCCGCCGAGATGATCAACAAGGAGCTGGCGAAGCAGGCGCACTACCTCGATGCGATTACCGATTTCGTCACGCACGACCTCACCGAGGCGCTGCAGAAAGCCGCCAAGGGAAGCAGCGGCAGCGATGCGCTGACCATGGAGACGTATCTAGGCCGGATGCCGCTGGCGCTCGCGCTGCTGATGCGCGACCTGGTGTTTCCGCTGTTCAACCTGGTACTGAAACTGTTCGGCTTCAGCGACAAGCTCGGTGTGATCTGGGACCCGGTGGCGAAGGGACTTTCCAAGGCAGGCGACGTGGTCAACCAGGCCAAAGCCGACAAGGACCGCGTCAATCAAGGCGCGGACAATGCCAAGCAACAGGCCAAGACGCTCGACCACGACATCGGCGAAATCAGCTCGCTCAGCGGTGGCACCGATGTCGCCGCCGATCAGAAAGCAGCGCAAAAAGTCGGCACGTTGGGCAACGATGTCTCGAACACGCCGGACAAGGTAGCGGGCAAGGATGCCAAGGGCGATTCGGGCTGGCAGCCGCCGGACGAAAACCCCAAGGACACGCAGGACGCGAAGCCGCTGGATGCCACGCGCAACAAGGGCGGCACTGCGCAGAAGCCGCCGCCGGACGATATCAAGTCGGTCGGCTACCTAACTGCGCCACCGCCAAAGGCGTGATCGTCAAGCCATGTGTTTGGCCGTCCATATGCACGGCCCGCATGCGAGGCTGTCTCAGGGAATCATTTCGGTCGTCTGGCCCGGATCGCTGACCGTCACCACGCCGAGCCATTGGCAGAGGCAGGTGCAGGTGTTGTCGAGCGCGAGCTGATTTCCCAGCATCACTTTCGGCGCACCGGGTATCCACGGCGATGACGTCGCCGGCACGCAGGGTGCCGGCGAAAACACGCCGAGCTTGGCCGCGGTGGCTGCGATCACGGTGGGATTGGTCGGCGCCGAACACATGCCGAACGGCATGATGTTGGTCATCGGCACGTGATCCAGGATGTTGGCCGCCGGCTGGTTGCCGGACATCACCTTGTTCAATGGCAACACCACGAACGTGGACGGTGCCACGCCGAAACTGCACATCAGCTTCGCACCATTGACGACCTGAATCGGCACGGCCGCTGCCTCAACCGCCGCTGGCGATGATCTCGACGCGACGGTTTTCGCCAGCGGTCGGATCGGACTTGTTGAGCAGTTCGGTCGAGCCTTTGCCGCTGGCACTCAGCCGACCGGCGTCGACACCGTGATCGATCAGGAATCGCTTCACCGACGCGGCGCGCATCTGCGACAGGCGCATGTTGTAGCCGGCCGAACCGACGCCATCGGTGTGGCCCACGACCTGGAACGCACGGCCTTTCAGCTCGTCGGATTTCAGCGCCGTGGACAGGTTGCCCATCGTGGTCGCCGATGCGCCCTCGATGCGATCGGAATTGAAGGCGAACTGGATCTGCATCGAGATCGATGCCGGCGGTGGTGCCGGCGCATCCGCGACTTTGCCCGCAGCTGCGGCGCCACCGAGGCGCAACGAGCGCGTGGCGCCGGTGTTGATGACCGAGTCATCGTCTTTCACCTTGAGCTGGTCGACGATCGACTTTACCGACGGGTCCTTGCCGCCGGAAGCATTCGCATGGTTGTCCTGCGCGAAGGCGCAGCTTCCCACCAGCAACAAGGCAGCGGCGAGGCACGACAGCGGGCGGATGGCATTCATGGATTTCTCTCCGGATCGTCGCGCGCGTCGGCGCGGCATGGGCTGATGATCGATGCCGGCAGTGTGTGCAGCGTGCGGTTTTTTTTCGATATGCAATTCGCTCTATGCCGCACGTTGCTAGGTCGAAGTGCGTATCGAAGCGACGCGCGGAGTTATCTAGAGTGTGCCCATGGCTGCCATGGACGGTCGCGCACCGCCGTTCCCGATCACTCGACTGAAATCTTTCCCATGATGCCGCTCTCGCGCTCCAACCATCTGAAGCCAGCGTCGACCGAGGCGCGCGCGCGCCTGTCACGCGGGATCGTCGGTAAAGGTTGATCGATGCCGCGCAAACCATCCGCCCTGCTGCCTCGACTGCTCGCCGACAGCGTGCTGCCGTGTGCCTGCGCCGCGCTGGTGCTGGTCGGCGTGCTCACGCTTTACATGATGCGCGGCGCACAGGAAACCGCGCATCTGCGCATCGCTTCGCAACTCGAACAGCTTGCCGGCGAACTCGAACACGACGATGGCGACTCCACGCAGAACGTACTCGATGAAGCCTTGCGCGATGGCCGCGGCAACGCATTGCAACGCATCGACCTGGAAGAATCCGACGGCAGCGAATTGCATAGCGGCGCGCCAGTGGACGCGACGTTTGAGCGATATCGACGAGAACTCGCGGACACAGGCAAGCATCGCGCGATCGTGATGCACGTGGACACCGAGAAAGAGCTCGGGGCGCGGCGGCAGATTCTTCTGTATGGCGCACTGAGCGAACTCGGCGTCGTGCTGCTGGCGTTGCTCGCCGCGTTCGCGCTGCGATGGCGCGTGATGGCACCGCTGCAGCGGCTGCAACGGACACTCGAGAATTTGCTCGATGGCAACGAGGACATCGATGCGATGGCGCCCCACCGCGAATCGCATCGCGAGTTTGCTCGCCTGCAATCGAGTGCTGCTGCGATCGCCGGCCTGCTCGCCGCGCATCGCGACGAGTGGGCATCGATCCAGCACGCATCGGCCGTCGATGCACTGGACCAGCTGCGCCAGAGCCAGGCGGCGGCGCGCAGCAAGTCGCAGTTCATGGCGCTGGTGGGGCATCACTTTCGACAACCGATGCAGGCGCTTCAATTGCTCACCGCCAGCCTGCATCCGGGTATCGATGAGGAACAGCAAGCCGTGCTGACGCAGGTGCGCGCAAGCATCGCAACGATGACGCGATTGCTGGACGCGCTGCTGGAAATCTCCCGGCTCGATGCCGGCGTGGTGACGGCGAAGCCCGGCACGTTCAGCGTCGCCGATCTTTTTCTGCGTGATCGCTCGACGCTGATCGAGGATGCGCGACGCCAGCGCGTAAGCGTGGTGTGGCGACGCAGCTGGCAGCGCATCCATGGCGACGTGGAACTCTCGTCCCTGCTGTTGCAGCAGCTGGCGAGCAACGCGATCGCGCACGCCGGTCCCCAGGGCCGCGTGCTGATTGCCGCGCGGCGCGGGCATGACGGCGTACGCATCGAAGTGCGCGACAGCGGACCCGGCATCGCGGCGATCCATCAGCAGCGCATCTTCGAGGAATTCGTGCAACTGCATGGCGAAGCCGATCGTCGCGATGGCTATGGGCTGGGCCTGGCGATTGCCGCGCGACTGGCGAAGCTGCTCGGCACGCAGATCGGCATTCGCTCGCAGCCTGGTCGCGGCAGCACGTTCTGGTTCGACCTGCCGCGCGTGGCGACTGCCGATCACGGCGGAGCCAGTCACCGACATCCGCTGCCTGCGATGCATCCGGTCAGTTGATCGCGCGATCGCCGCATCGCGCACGCAAACACCTGCTGTCATCCGAACGGGCTATGTCCTAGTGCAAATAGGCCGCGACGATATCGCTACCTAGACTGCAAGGGCTTCGAAGAACCGGCGACATCGCGTCGACGGCTCGCAGTTTGGGAGAACACCGCGTGCGTGCTCAGACCATGCTGACCCGGCTTGCCGCGGCAGCGCTTTTCACCGCCATCGCAAGCGCCAGCGTCGCGCAGGAACTACCTGCATTGCGCAGCCACGATGCGGCGGTCATCGATACATCCACCGCCACGCATGCGCAAGCACGCATGGAAGATGCCGATACCGCGCTCGCGCTCAGCACCGACGGCGCGCTGCTCTACGGCGCCAGTCCGCTGAAGATGGACGGCTATCAATATTGCAGCCAGGCAATTGCGCTGGCCGAGAAGGGCGAGCTTCGCAAGAGCGTGCGCGCTGCGAGCCAGGCGCTGTATCTCGCGCAGCAAAGCAAGGATGACGAACTGCTTGCGCGCGCGTATCGCGACCTCGCCATCGTCTACGGTTACGGCGGCGACTACGAGCGGGCCACGGCATTCGCCAAGGTGGCGCTGGAACATCCGGTGAAGGACCCGACGCAGATCGTTGGCCCCGCACACAAGGTGCTCGGCGATGCCGCCGCGCGCGCGGGCGACTACACCGCTGCGGTGGCCGAGTATCAGCTTGCGATGACCGGCAGCTCCGATCATTACCGTCCGCTGGTGCAGATTTCGCTGGCGAATGCACTGATCGGCCAGGGCGATGTTGCCGGTGCACGCAAGCAGGTGGACGCGCTGAATTCAGCGCCGACCGACGCAACGCTTGCGTTGCCACTCAAGCGCACCGAAGCGAAATTGCTGCTTGCGGAAAACAAGCCGGCCGACGCGTTGAAGATGTATCGCGAACTGGAAACGGCAGCGAGCGGCGACGACGCAGGCTATCAACGCTTCTGGGCCGAAGACGGCATCGCGCGCAGCCAGCTCGCGATGGGCGACAAGACGCAAGCCGTAGCGACGTGGACGCAGGCACTCGATGGGCTCGACCAGGTGCGCGCGCAGTTCCACAGCGAAGAATTCAAGATGGGCTTGTTCTCCGATGTGCAGACGGTGTTCGAGCAGACCATCGATCTGTACTCGCAGATGGGCGACAGCGTGCACGCGTTTGATCTTTCCGAACGCAGCCGTGCACGTGCGCTGCTCGACGAAGTGCGAGATCGCAGCAAGCTGCAACCGGGCGTGGCTTCCACCGTGCCGCTGGCCGCGCTGCAAACACAATTGCAGCCGGACGAACGCGTGGTGGAATTCCACGCCCTGCCCGATCGCCTGCTTGCATGGGTGATCGGCAAGGACGGCATCCGCGAGCAGAGCTATCCGATTCCGCGCAAGGATCTGGTGCGACTGGTCGATGCGTTCCGGCAGTCGATCATCGACGGTCGCCGCAGCGCGGTGGGCGCCGCCGAACAACTCGGCGAGCTGCTGATCAAGCCGTTGAACCTGCCAGCCGACGCGCGACTCATCGTGGTGCCGAACGGACCGCTGCATTACCTGCCATTCCAGGCGTTGCGCGTGGATGGCCACTACCTGATCGAGACACATGCGGTGTCCGTGACGCCGTCGATCAGCATCGCGATGCAGCTGATACAGCGCGGCAATGTCGTGCAGCGCACGCTCACGGCGTTCGGCAATCCCGACGTGGCGCCGCAATATGCGTTGCCGGGTTCCGAAGCCGAAGTGAAATCGCTGGCGTCGGCGTTTCCCGGAACGCAACTCTTCCTGCATGGCGACGCGACCAAGTCCCGCTTCGAGGCGATCGCAGGTCAGACCTCGCTGATCCACGTCGCCGCGCATGCGCAGGCCGACACCATCGATCCGCTGTATTCGCGCATCCTGCTCGCGTCGGAAAACGGCAAGGTGAATTTTCTCGAAGCGCACGAGGTGCTTGACCTCAACCTCGACAAGGTGTCGCTGGTGACGCTGTCCGCGTGTGAATCCGGGCTGGGCCGTGTGGCCGATGGCGACGAAGTGCTGGGCTTCACGCGCTCGTTTCTCGCCGCCGGCACTTCGGGCCTGATCGTGTCGCTGTGGCCGGTGTCCGACGACGCCACCAAATTGCTGATGTCCACCTTGTACGCCGAGCTCGCCAAAGGCACTGACGTGCAGGTGGCGATGCAACGCGCACAACTCGCCGTGCTGCATACCAAGGGCATGGACCATCCATTCTTCTGGGCGCCGTTCAACGTGATCGGTGACTGGCGCCTCACCGTGGGAGCCAAGTCATGAGTCGCTTCGTCTGGACCACATTGCCGCCGAAGCGTCTGTCGCTGGCCGTCGCACTCGGGTTGTTCGCGCTGCCGGTGTTCGCGCAGTCGACCAGCCAAGGTCTCGACTCGCAGGGAGCACCGACGATTCCCGCCGACCAGCAGGCCGCGCCATTGCCGCAGCCGCAGCAGTTGCCGAATGCACCGGTCGTCACCGCCGACCAGACGAGCTTCGTGCTGCGCGGCGTGACGTTCAACGGTGTCAGCATTTTCCCGCAGCCACAGTTGCAGGCGCTGGCGGCGACTCGCATGGGCAAGCCGGTGACGCTGGCCGATCTCGACGCGCTCGCACAGCAGGTGACTGCGCTCTACCGCAAAGCCGGTTACGTGTTCGCCACCGCCGTGGTGCCCGTGCAGGAAGTGAAGGACGGCGTGGTCGAGATCAGCGTGATCGAAGGCCGGCTCGGACAGATGAAAGTGGAGATCGATCCGGCGGCGCCGGTATCGGAAGAACGCATCCGCGCGATGCTGGCGCCGCTGCAGCAAGGCCAGCCGCTGAGCGGCAAGGTGTACGAACGCGCCATGCTGCTGCTGAGCGACCTGCCCGGCATCAAGGCGCAATCGTCATTGACCTCGGGCGCGGAGGCAGGCACCACCGATCTCACGGTGAAGATTTCCAGATCCGCACCGGTGAACGTATCGCTGGGGCTGGATGACTACGGCACGCGCGAAGCCGGCACCTTGCGCGGCGGCGGCTCATTGCGCTGGAACAGCCCGTTCGGTATCGGCGACAACCTCGATGCGCGCGCGCTGGTATCCGAACACGACGGCACCACGTTTGGACGTCTATCCTACGAAGCTCCGCTCGGCTACGACGGCATTCGCGCCGGCATCGGCGCATCGCAGGTCAACTACAGCCTCGGCGGCGCGTTCGAGGCGCTGGATGCGATCGGCACATCGCGCATCTACGACGCCTCGCTGACGATGCCGGTGATCCGTCAGCGTGACCAGAATTTCTTCCTGCGTTTCATGGTCGACCGCAAGGAACTGACCGACAAATTGCGCGCGGTGGATTACGTGTCGCACAAGCGCGTCGAAGGCGTCGGCACGGGCTGGGCGTGGGAGCGTCGCGACGACTTCGCCGGCGGCGGTTACTTCAGCAGCAACGGCACCGCGTACTACGGCCGTCTGAAAATCCTCGACCCGAGCAACCTCGCCTACGACCGCAGCGCGTTCGGCGCGCACACGGCCGGCACGTTCGCCAAACTCACGTTCCAGTTTTCGCGCCTGCAATATCTCGCACCGAAGCAGACCTTGTTCGTGGGCATTGGCGGCCAGCTTGCGAGCCGCAACCTCGATGCGAGCGAACAGCTTTCGCTTGGCGGGCATGATGCGGTGCGGGCCTATCCGCAAGGCGAGGTGCTGGCCAATCGCGGACTCATCGCGAACCTCGAATACCGCTACGCGATGAGCAATGACGTCTCCACGTATGCGTTCTACGACGCGTCGCGCGGCTGGCTCAACAAGCCTTACTACATCCCCAATGGACACCAGCCGATACGCAGCCTGCGCGGACCCGGCCTCGGGGTGAACTGGGCGAAGCCCGGCAATTTCTCGCTCGACCTCACCATTGCGTGGCGTACCACCGATCCCGCAGTGACCAGCGGCGGCGACAAGAAGCCGCGCGTGTTTTTCCAGTTGCAGAAGTTTTTCTGAGCGGTACGCCGGAGCACTCCATGACCTCGCATACAAGCATTCAACGTCTTCCGTCGCGCAGCATGCGCCATCCGCTCGCCATGGCCATCGCACTCGCCTTCGCGTCGCCTTTGATGACCGCACAGGCGCAGGATCTTCCACGCGTCGGCAACGTCGTGAGCGGTGCCGCGGGCATCTCTTTCAATCCGGGCCAGGGCACCATCGTGGGGGCGACCCAGGGCACCACGATCACGCAGACGACGAAGGGCGCGATCATCAACTGGGGCTCGTTCAACGTCGGCGCGCAAAACACGGTGACGTTCGATCACCAGGTCGCCGGTGGCGTCACGCTGAATCGCGTGGTGGGTTTTCCCGGCATCACGCCGGCTCAGGCAAGCATCCTGGGCACCATCAACGCGCCCAAAGGCAGTGTGTTTCTGGTCGACCCCGCCGGCGTGATGACGGGCACCGGAGCGCAGATCAATGTCGGCGGCCTGGTGGCGTCCACGCTCGACATCTCCAACACCAACTTCAACAACGGCGTGGCGAACGGATCCTATGTCTTCGGCACCGGCGTGCTGCAGCAGGGCAACATCGAAAACGCCGGCACGATCACCGCCAACGCCGGCGGCACCGTCGCGTTACTGGGCGGCCGCGTGCAGAACGACAGCGGTGCCAGCATCACCGCGCCACAGGGCACCGTGGCCCTGGGTGTCGGCAGCCAGATCACCGTGAATATCGGCGGCGATGGCCTGACCCAATTGCAGATCAACACCGGCGCAACCAACTCCAACACCACATATGCCACGAACAACGGCACGCTCGCTGCCGATGGCGGCCAGGTGTTGATGCAGGCATTGGGCAATCCTTTCGCGCAAGTCGTCAACGACGGCGTGATTCACGCGCATTCGCTGAGTTCGCGCGCGGGACACATCATGTTGTCCAGTGACTCGGACGATGGCACCAGCAATACGGTGCTCGTGCAGGGCGGCACGATGGACGTGAGCGGTGGCTCGGGCGTCAGCGGCGGCAGCATCGCAGTGAGCGGCTACAACGTTGAGATATCCAACCGATATCCGATCTGCGAGTTGCTTCCCTGCCCGTCCGTGGCTTCGGTGCTGAATGCTTCCGGCGGAACAGGCGGAGGCACGATCAGCGTCGACGCACGCAACGTGGCCGAAGTCGATGCATTCTCGACGTTGAACGCAAACGCCATCACGCAAGGCAATGGCGGTTCGATCAACATCAACGGCACCAACGGGCTGTACGCCTTCGGCATGTTCAACGCCAGTGGTGGAACCAGCGGGGGCAATGGAGGCATGGTCGTCACATCCGGCGGCGGTCTCGATGTTCGCGGCATTCGCGTGAATGCAGGCGGCACGAACGGAACGGCAGGCAACTGGATGTTCCAGGCGCCCGGAAGCCTGGAGGTGACGCATGACAACACGCAGGGCACGTTGCCGACCGGCTTCACCCCGCTCACCACGTCGAGCGTGCAGGACGCCGTGATCAGCAATGCGCTGAACAACAATTCCAGCGTCACCCTTGGCGCCGGCGGCAATATAAATGTCGATCAGTACGTGGCGATCGAGCGTGCCACCGGCACGACGCCGTTGACGCTCGAACTGGATGCGCATTCGAAGATTGCCAGCGACATTTACGGGAACGAGGACATATCGATCATGGCCGATCCCGGCACGGGCCCGCTCAACATGCTGTTCGACAGCGATGCGGATCAGTTGCTCGGCGCCGGCAACGGTGGGATCACCTTCGGTTCCCTCACCTTGCGCAGCAATGGTGGCAATGTCGAAATGTACGGACAGCGCAACGCCGCAACGGGCTACTCCGGCGGCATCTATCTCAATGGCCCGATCCAGATCGATACACGCGTCAACGGCAGCGACACTGCCGCTGCGGGCAACGTGCTGATGCGTGGCCATGGCGGCGGCTATACAGGCGTTGGCAGCGACGGTGTGATTCTTGGCTTTAGCGATTACAACGGTTCCATCGCGATCAGCACCGGCACCGGCAATATCGATGTGGTCGGGGTGGGCGACAACGGCGGCGACGGCATCCTGCTGGCTACCACCAATGTGGGCCCACTACAGTTGATCACCAGCAGCGGCCATATCGCGCTTACCGGATTCGGCAGTACGTACACCACGCCGTTCGGGGGCAGCGGCACTGGCAATGGCATCTCCAGTACCGTCTACTTCAATGGCCAACTCGGTCCCTTCAACGGGATCAGTTTGCAGACCGATAGCGGCACCATCGACCTGCGCGGCTATGGCCTGGCTGACAGCAATCTTGGCAACGGCACGATTCTTACCCACAACGGCATCAACCTCGGCGCCGGCACACAACTGGGCAGCAACAGCGGCAGCATTCTGCTCAGCGGATCGTCACTGGGGTCGGGTACCGGCATCGACATGATCGGCGGTGTCGCACGCGGCACCACGACCTCGACCGTGATCGATGCCGGCAGCGGCAACATCGTCCTGCGATCGCACAACGACCCGGACTCGCGTGGCAGCTCCCTGGAGATCGGCAACGACGTGGCCGTGCGCACCAGCAACACAATCGACATTCGCGGCGGAAGCGTCAACGCCGCTGGCGGCATTGTGGAAAATCCCGACGACGACATTGTCATCGGCGCCATCGACACGTTCGGCGGCGGCATCAACATCAACGACGGCAACCTGGCGCAACTCATCGCCGGCACGCTGGTGCTCGGCAGCGACATCCAGGTCGGCAATGTCACTGTCTCGGGTGAGGCCGGCGACATTGCCTACGGTGACAACCTCAGTCTTTATGCGGGCGGCGGCGGAAGCGTGCAATTGAACGGCGGCAGCGTGGATGTCGGCGCCAACACACTGGCGCTGGTCGCATCGGGCGATGTGCGCCAGAACGGCGCGATCATCGCGGGCTCGCTGCTGGCCATTTCCAGTCTCGGCAATGTGCAGCTGGCCAACGCCGCCAATCGCGTATCGGCGGATACGATCGGTGGCCATGCCGCAGGTACGTTCACTTTCTACAACAGCAGCGATGTCGGCATCGGCACGGTCAACGCCATCGGTTTCGGCGCCGCAGCCAATGCGTCGAACACCCTGTCGGCCAGTGGCATTTCCGCTGGCGGCGCCGTGCTGGCGCAAAGCATGGGCGGCAACATCCTGCTCAACGGCAACGTGAGCGGCAGCACCGTGAATCTGGTGACGGGGCCCAATGGTTTCTTCATCAACCCGCTTGGATTGACGATCAACGCGAGCGACTACTGGCATGTCTGGGCCTCGGGCTGGAGCGGCGAAACGCGTGGCGGGCTGGCCGGCAACGGCACGCTTCCGAACCTCTATGGCTGTGCCTTCGGTACCACGTGCACGGTGACGCCATCGGCTAACGAAAACCAGTTCATCTACACCGCGCGACCGACCGCCACGATCGACATCGCGGATGCGCAGCGCGAATATGGACTTCCCAACGGGTTGTTCGGTTATACCGTTGGCGGCCTGATCCTTGGCGACCAGGCCGCGAATGTGATCAACGGATCGGCCTTGACCGGCGCCACCCAGGCCAGCAACGTCGGTAACTATGCGATCAACGGAAACTTCGTTTCACCCGCGGGCTATCTCGTCAATGTATTGCCGGGTACGCTCGACATCACACCCGCGACGCTTACCTATATCGCCGATCCTTACAGCCGCGTTTACGGCGATCCCAACGGCACGCTTGGCGGCAGCGTGAGCGGATTCAGGCTCACCGATACACTGGCAAGTTCCACCAGCGGCACGCTCGCGTTCAACAGCAATGCCACGCAGGCTTCGAACGTCGGCACCTACGCGATCGATGGCAGCGGACTGAGCGCGACAAACTACATTTTCGCGCAGTCTCCGAACAACGCCACTGCTTTCACAATCACACCCGCGACGCTCACCTACATTGCTGATCCTTATCAACGCATGGTGGGTGTACCCAACGCCGACCTGAGCGGCAGCGTCAGCGGTTTTCGCAACGGAGACACGCAGGCTTCGTCCACCAACGGTACCTTGGTGTTCCAGACAAGCGCGGGCACAAACGCACCGATGGGCTCTTATGCGATCGATGGCAGTGGCCTGGTGGCGAGGAACTATGTTTTCACGCAGGCCAATGGCAACGCCGTGGCGCTGACGATCACGCCGCCGTTGGAAACCTATTCGCTCGACTTCATGCGCGATGAGCCGGTGACTTACGTGTACGACAGGAACTTCGGCATCGTCGGTCTCTGCCCCGCTACCGATCTCGCATCCGGCAGCCGCGACAAGGATGGCGACACGCTGGCGCGCGAATGGTCGCGTGTGCGTTCGCGTCCGAACCTGGCGAACTGCGTGGCGACGAAACAGAAGAACAGTTGCGGCGATTTTTGATCGACGCGATCGTCGGCTGCGTGTTCAGCGCGACCCGGCCAGCGGCACGCCGATTCGCGACAACGCAGCCGCATCGGCGCGATACGCATGGCTGCCGATATGTACCAGGTTGATCCAGGGACATAACCAGATGTGTCCGCCCGCTGCGCGAATGCGCTGGCAGAATGCGTAGTCTTCCGACAGATAGCGCTGCGTCGACGGATCGATGCGCACCTCGAAATACAGCGCGCGATCACGCTCACCCAGCGGCACCACCGGATCGTCCGAGCGAAAACGCAGTTCGGGATAGTGACGATCGAACAACTCGAACGTAGCGCGGCGAATCAGCATGAAGCCGGTGGCGACTTCACTCACTTCAAGCGGCTCGCCCAGCGGTACTTTCCCGCTCGCGCTTTCCAGCGGATTGAAAACCAGTGGTGAACTGAGCGCCGACAAGCCGGCCGGATCGGTGATGCCCGTGGCCACCGCGCGAGCGACCTGATCCCAGGCGATGACCTTGCGTGGATACGCCGCTGCGATCACGTCGGTGTTCTCGCCACTGGACAACGCCAGCAACGCGATCACGTCCTGTGCCGCGAAGCCGATGTCGGCATCGATGAACATCAGGTGGGTGCAATCCGATTTCAGGAAGCGCGCGGCAATCTCGACGCGCGCGCGCGGCACCAGCGATTCGTTGAGCACGAAACACGTATCGAGCAAAATGCCACGGCGTTCGCACAGCAAGGTCAGGTCGCACATCGAACGCACGAACAGGCCGTGCGCCAGGCCGCCATACATCGGCGTGCCGATCATCAGCCGAAATTTCTTCAAGTCGTGCGACGCCAGATCGATCTGCATGCGGCTCTCCAGAATATTTGCCGATCATAGCCAAGCGTTCCGCGCTGCGTTCATCGGGCGCCACACGGCCAAAGAAAAACCCGCAAAGCGTGAGCTATGCGGGTTTGAAGATGGTGGGTCGTCCGGGATTCGAACCCGGGACCAATGGATTAAAAGTCCAGTGCTCTACCAACTGAGCTAACGACCCTTGCGTGAGCAAGCCCGCAATTTTAAGTGCTGCGCCGAAACCGCACAAGCAGCAGGGTCAGGCGTAGCGCGTTGGATCCGGCAAACCGGCTTCGCGGAATCCCTGTGCGCGCAGGCGACATGCGTCGCAGTGACCGCATGCGCGGCCGTCGGCGTCGGCGTTGTAGCAGCTGACGGTTGCGGAAAAATCGATGCCCAGGCGTTGTCCTTCGCGAGCGATGTCGGCCTTGCTCATACGCATGAGCGGCGCGTGCACGCGGATTCCGGCGCCTTCCACGCCCGCCTTGGTGGCGACGTTGGCCAGCGTGGCGAATGCGTCGATGAACGCGGGCCGGCAATCGGGATATCCGGAATAGTCCACCGCGTTCACGCCGCACCAGATGTCGCTGGAACCGAGAACTTCGGCCCAGCCGAGCGCGATCGAAAGCATGATGGTGTTGCGCGCGGGCACGTAGGTCACCGGGATATCGGTGCTGCCTTCGGCGGTATCGAGCGGCACGTCGATGTCGGCGGTGAGCGCGGAGCCGCCGATACGTCGCAGGTCGACGCTGACTGTCTTGTGTTCAATGGCACCGAGCATGTGCGCCACGCGTTCGGATGCGGCGAGCTCGGAATTATGCCGCTGGCCATAGGCGACGCTCAGCGCGTGTACTTGATAACCCTGCTCGCGCGCGAGCGCGATGGTGACCGCCGAATCCATGCCGCCGGAAACCAGCACGACTGCCTTGCGTAGAACATTCTGGGACATCTTCTTGATCCAATCAGTGGCCGGTCACCGGCCGCGAACGCTACCAGCGAAGAGGCCGATGCGCATGATCGATAGCGCGCGGCTCAATGGCCTGCGGCGTCATTCCACAACAGCTTGTGCAACTGCATCTGAAAACGTACCGGCAACTTGTCGTCAATGATCCACTCCGCCAGTTCGCGCGGTTCGACGGCGCCGTGTACCGGAGAAAAAAGCACCATGCAGCGCTCAGCCAACGCATGCTCGGCCACTTTCCCGCGCGCCCATTCGTAGTCGACGCGACTGGCGATCACGATCTTGATCTGGTCGTGCGGCAGCAGATGGTCGAGGTTCGACCAGAGGTTGCGCGCGCTTTCGCCGGAGTCGGGTGCCTTGAGATCCATCACTTTTTTCACGCGATGATCGACGGTCGATACGTCGAGCGCGCCTGAAGTCTCCAACGAAACCTCGTAGCCTGCATCGCACAGCTTTCGCAGCAGCACGAGACAGCGTTTCTGAGAAAGCGGCTCGCCGCCAGTCACGCAAACGTGATGCGCGCCGTAGGCGGCGACGGTTTCGAGAATGTCCTCGATGGCGTGCCAGTTACCGCCGTGGAACGAGTATTCGGTATCGCACCACACACAACGCAGCGGACAACCAGTGAGCCGCACGAACACGGTGCGCCAACCGATCGCATCGGCTTCGCCCTGGATCGAATGGAAAATTTCGGTAAGGCGCAGCCGTTCGGCAACGGCGGGAGCAGACAGGGAAGACGCCACGCGTGCGTCGTCAACGCTCACCGCAAGACACTCAGTTCGCCGACTGCAGCTGGATGCGTTGCAGGCGTTCCTGGGCAAGGCTGGCTGCCTTGGAACCCGGATATTTAGTGGTGACGCTGGTCAAAGATGCTTTTGCCGCCGCGTCCTGCTTGAGTTCAAGCTGGCTGTAACCGACCTTGAGCAAGGCGTCCGGCGCCTTGTCGCTCTGCGGGAACTGGCTGAGCAGATGCTGGAAGGATTCGAGCGCGACCGGGTAGTTCATCGTCACGTAGTACGACTCGCCGAGCCAGTACCACGCGTTCGGCGTGAGCGGCTGATTCGGATATTGCTGGATGAAGCTGCGAAACGAACGCGACGCCTGCACATAGTCGCCAGCACGCAACGCCTTGAAAGCCACGTCATACGAAGCCTGCGCTGCGGCGGGATCGGCGCTTGGACCACCGCCGTTATCTGCGGACGGGGCTGCACTCGCGTTCTGCGCCGGTGCGACCGGAGGATTGTCGTCGCCATGACGAGCCGTCGTCTGCGCATTGGCAGCAGCGACGGGTGCGCCAGGTCCTGATGCACCTGAACCTTCGAGCCGGCCAAGCCTTGCGTCGATGTCGGTGTACTGAGCCTTGTTCTTGTCGTTGAGTTCCTGCATCTGATGCTGCAGTTCCTCGATCTGACCCTGCAATTGCTGCACCTGCGCCTGCAGTTGCTGCATCTGGTTGACCATGCCGATGCCGGATTGGTCTTTATTCTGTGCCTGCTGTTCCAGACGTGCGACGCGGTCGGCGAGGCTCAGCCTCGAGTCCTGCGCGAATGCCGGAAACGCGAACAGCATGGCGGACGCGATCGCGCCCGCCATGCTGTACCTGGCTGCAAAGCTGTTAGCCAGTCGCTTCATCACTTACTGCGCCGTGTAGACGATCTCGACGCGACGATTCTTGCCCCAGCAATCCTCGTTGTGCTCGCGGCAAACCGGCTTCTCTTTGCCATAGCTGATCACTTCGAGCTGGCTGGCCGAACCACCGGCTGCCTGCAACGCGCTGGAAACTGCATTGCCACGACGCTCGCCGAGGCCCAGGTTGTACTCGCGCGTGCCGCGCTCGTCGGTGTTGCCTTCGAGACGGATGTGGGACATCGGGCGATCCTGCAGGTACTTGGCGTGGCACGCCATGATCTGCTGGAACTCCGGCTTGATTTCGGTCTTGTCGAAATCGAAGTACACGACGCGCTGACGGAGGCAGGCATCGGTATCGAGATCTTGCGGACCATACTTACCATCCGAGGTCGGAGCCTGGGTCTGGGTGGTCTGCTCTTCAGCCATCGGCGGCTGCGGCTTGACCTGCTTCTTCTGGCAGGCGGCCGCACCCACGCAAAGCAGGGCGACAAGGGCAATGCGAACGGTCTTATTCATGGTGACGTTCCTTACGGGTTGAGTTCCGACAAACGATGACGATCAGGGTAAACATGCAGCGCGCCGGTGGGCCGGCTGTTATTTGCCAATTATAAGGGCCGGCAACGCACGATGTGCATTGCCGGCCCGACTGGCGTGACGCGATGAAGCGCCACGTCCGAATACCGAAACGCGCCAATGACGCTGCTCGGGCCCTGTCCCTGGGCGGGTTATACCGTCGCATTTTCACGCGACGACATGGATAAATCAGTGCTGCCGGTATGGACCCCAGGCCGGTTCGCGCACGTCGCCATCGGAAAGAACAAGGCGCTGGCGAACGTTGCCATCGGCCGACACGGAGTACAGCACGCCGCGGCTTCCCTCGGTGGCGGCGTACAGCAGCATGCTTGCGTTTGGTGCGAAACTCGGGGATTCGTCATAAGGGCCCGGCGAAACGAATCGCACTTGGCCGCCCAGACTCTGATCCATGATCGCTATACGATACACGTTCCCGTTGCCCTGCACCATGGCGATCTGCTTGCCGTCGTAGCCCACCGAGACATTCTGGTTGTTCTGCCCCTGGAAACTGATCCGCTGAGCTGCACCGCCGCTGGCGGAAACCTGATAAATCTGCGGGCGACCGGAGCGATCCGACGTGAAGTAGATGGTCTGGCCATCCGGAGCCCAGACCGGCTGGGTATCGATCGACAGGCTGTTGGTCAAACGCGTTTCTTCGCGAGTCGCCATATTCAGCGAATAGAGCTCGAGGTTGCCCACGAAGGACAACGCCACCGCCAGCTTGCTTCCATCCGGAGACCACGACGGTGCGCCGTTGATGCCCTTGCGATGCGATTCGATCAGCTGGCGCGAACCGGTCGTGATGTCCTGCACATAGATGTTGGAGTTGCCGCTCTCGAACGAAACGTAGGCGATCTTGTTGCCGTCCGGCGACCAAGCCGGCGACAGCAGCGACTCCTTGGAGCGCGCCACGACCTGCGGGTTGAAACCATCCGAATCCGCAACGAGCAGTGAATAGGTCGTGTTGTTGCCCAGGCCCACCGCGGTGATGTAGGCGATGCGCGTCCAGAACGCGCCGCGCACGCCGGTAATCTTCTGATAGATGATGTCCGCGATCTGATGAGCCACGTTACGCAGATCACCCGCCGGTGCCGGCGGCATCGCCTGCGACAAGAGGCTCTGCTGCTTGTTGACGTCCCACAGTTCGTATTCAACCTGCACCATGCCGTTGCCGGCATCCTTGATGCGGCCCACGGTGATGTAATCCTGTTTCAGCAACCGCCACGTCGCGAACTTGATGTCCGAACCTTGTGCCGGCGCTTCGACGATGTCGCTCTTGGCAAGCGAACGGAATTTGCCCGAACGATTGAAGTCGCTGCGGATCACATCGCCGATATCGGTGGCCATCGACGCTCCGCCCTGCTGCGCGAACGGGACGATAGTGATCGGTATGGCCGTCTTGGTGCCGCCCACGATCTGTACGTTCAGGGGCTGGGACTGGGCACTGACCTGACCGGCGAACAACGCCATCAGGGCAACCAGTACGACGGCGAAGCGGGAAGTTAGTTTGCGCATGGGCTTGATCATTGCGGCCTGAAGGTGAAGGTGAGGTTGCGCTGGAACACTTTTTCGAAGCCCTTGTACGGCAACGTCTTGGTACGCAGCACCGCATTTTCGACCGAGCGCCGGCCGGCGTCGTCATAAGGACAACTGGAATCAGCCGTGGCGCTCAACACGTCGCCGCCCGGCGATTGCACGATGTTCACCTCGCAAGACGCCGAGGCTATGTTATCCGGCCGCAACCAATTGGGCGTGACCGCATTCTGAATGGCCGCGGCGTACTCGGAACTCAAATCGCTGTCCGCGCTGTTGGTGCCGCTTTGTACCTGATGCGCATCCGGCAGGTCGGGTTGCGAATCGTCCGCTGCGCTCTTCAGGTCTTCCATCTGTTGCTTGGCCTGCTTCGCCTTGTTGTCCAGCGTCTTGGTTTGTGCCGAAGCGGCGTCCATCTTGGCGAACAACGCATCGAGCTTTTTCTTCTGCTCTTCTTTCTTCGCTGCCTGCGCGTCGATTTCCGACTGTCGCTGACGTTCCTTCTCATCCTGCAACTGCTTGGCGTCGTCAGCCTTTTGCGGCGCGTCCTCCACCACTTTTTCCTGATCCTTCACGTCGATCTGTTTCGGCGGAGGCGGCAGCGTTTTCACCACCGGCGTTTCCGGTTGCGGCGGGGTCGGCGGCGGCACAGCGGGCGGAGGCGGCACGGTATTCGGAATCGGCTTGGCCTTCACCGCCTTGGGCGGCGGGCTGCCGGTAGGGCCGATGAAAACGGCCTGGATCACCTGCCCCTGCAACTGCAAGGGTTTCGAACAGGTGATCGGATTCATCGACGCCGGCAGGCCCAGCGCGGTGATGAAGTTTTCATAGCTTGTGCAAGGCAGGATCGCGAGAAACAGGAACGCGACGATGCCGATGTGCAGGATGGCGGAGACAACGACCGCCTTCGACGTGCCCTTACTTTCGTCCATTGGACGTCTTGCCCTGGTTCGACTCGCCCGGCTGACCCATCAGGCCCACCTTGGAGACGCCTGCCTGCTGCAGGTCCGCCAGCACCTTGAACACGCCGCCGTAGGCGCCACGCTCGTCGCCGCCGACCAGCACGCTGACGTCCGGATTGACCTGCACGAACACGCGCACCTTGTTCTTGAGGGTCTCCTCGTCGACCAGCTCTTTCTTCTCGCCGCTGAGCGTCAGGTACAGCTGCCCGTCCTGCAGCACGGAAACCAGCACCGGATCTTTTTTCTGCTCGAGCGATTTGGCATCGGCCTGTGGCAGCTGCACGTCGACACTGGAATTCATCATCGGCGTGGTGACCATGAAGATGATCAGCAGCACCAGCATCACGTCGATATACGGCACGACGTTGATCTCGGATTTGAGCTTGTAGCGCTTCTGTCGCCGCGGAGTGGCCATGACGTACTCCGCTCAGACCACGTCGTCGGTCTGGATCTGACGCTGCAGCACCGAGGAAAACTCTTCCTGGAACACGTCATAGCGCGAGGCGATACGCTCGACCTTGGTGGCGTAGCGGTTGTACGCCCACTGCGCCGGGATGGCGGCAAACAGGCCCATCGCGGTCGCGATCAGCGCTTCGGAAATATGCGGGGCGACCACGGCAATCGTCACGTCCTTCATGTCGCCCAAGCCCTGGAACGCGCCCATGATTCCCCACACGGTGCCGAACAGACCGACGTACGGGCTGATCGAACCGACGTTGGCGAGAAACTCCAGGTTGCGTTCAAGCCGGCCGATTTCGCGCGTACCGGCGACCTGCATCGCGCGCTCGGAACCCTCGACCACACTGCGCGTGTCGTGCGTCTTGCGCTGGCGCTGGCGGGCGAATTCGCGAAAGCCGGATTCGAAGATGTTTTCGATGCCGCCATTGCTGGCACCGCGATTGCTGACTTCGCGAAACAGCTGAGCCAGATCGCCGCCGGACCAGAAGCGTTCCTCGAACGCCTCGGCGTTTTCCATCGCCGCCTTGGTCTGCGAATACTTGCGTACGATGATCACCCACGACATGAAGGAGAACACCAGCAGGACGGCCAGCACCAGTTGAACTGGCAGGCTCGAGTCCGCGATCAGCGAGAAAATGTTCAGTCCACCGTTCATTGCTTGAGTGTTCTCCGCCCGTGGGCTTGTGAGTCAGGTTGCGCGTGAATCTTCAAGGATCAGTCGCAGGAATCAGGTCGTTCGGGATCGGGGCCGCACGCATGCGATGCATGTCCACGCAGGCCACACGCACCGTCGCGCGAATCAGGCTGCTGCCGTCCGCGCGCGTGATCGTCTGGGTGAACAGGATACTGGCTGCGCGCCGTTCTTTGACTTCCACTGTTACCGACAGTTCATCATCCAGCAGGGCGGCCTTGAGGAAATCGATCTGCATGTCGCGAACCATGAAAGCTAGCCCGGTCGCCTGCTTGAACGCCGACTGATCCACGCCGAGCGATCGCATCCACTCGCTGCGTGCACGTTCCATGAAACGCAGGTAGCTGGCGTGATAGACCACGCCGCCGGCATCCGTGTCTTCCCAATAGACACGTACGGACCAGCAAAAGGGCGAAACGGGATGGACGTCTGCAACGGGCATTTGATCGTCCTCAGCTTTCGACAAACAGATCGCCCGCCTGTGCCTGACGCGGCGGCGGCACCAGACCGAGATGGCGCCAGCCCTTCGCGCTCACCATGCGGCCGCGCGCGGTACGAATGAGATAACCCTGCTGGATGAGATACGGCTCGACCACGTCTTCCAGCGTGCCGCGATCCTCGCTGAGCGCAGCGGCCAACGACTCCACACCGACCGGGCCGCCATCGAAATTCTCGATGATCAGGCTGAGCATGCGTCGATCCAGTTCGTCGAAACCTTCGGGATCGATCTTCAGCATGTCCAGCGCGGCGTTGGCGACGACCAGCGTGATCTCGCCGTCGGCGCGCACCTCGGCGTAATCGCGCACGCGACGCAGCAGACGATTGGCGATGCGCGGCGTGCCGCGTGAACGGCGGGCGATTTCCTGAGCGCCTTCCATCGCGCAGACGATGCCGAGAATCTTCGCCGCGCGGCGCACGATGGCGGTGAGCTCTTCGGCCGTATAGAACTCCAATCGCAGCACGATGCCGAAACGGTCGCGCAGTGGTGCCGTGAGCATGCCCGCGCGCGTGGTCGCGCCGATCAGTGTGAACGGCGGAAGGTCCAGCTTGATCGATCGCGCGGCAGGCCCTTCGCCGATCATGATATCGATCTGGAAATCTTCCATCGCCGGATAGAGCACTTCCTCGACCACGGGCGACAAGCGGTGAATTTCGTCGACGAACAAGACGTCGTTCGCTTCAAGGTTGGTCAACAGCGCGGCCAGATCGCCCGCGCGTTCGAGCACCGGGCCGGAAGTGGATCGTACGTTGACGCCCAGTTCGTTCGCGATCACGTGGCTCAGCGTGGTCTTGCCCAAGCCCGGCGGGCCGAAGATCAACACGTGATCGAGCGCACCACCGCGTTTCTTCGCCGCCTCGATGTAGATCGACAACTGTTCGCGCACTGCCTGCTGGCCGAGATACTCGGACAGCCGCTTCGGCCGGATGGTGGCTTCCAGCGCCTCGTCGTCGAGCTGGGCTGCAGCAGTGATGATGCGGTGTTCGGTCATGCGTGGATTATGCGGGGAACGGGGAACGGGGAACAGGGAACGGAATCTGGCGAGAACAGGAAGACGAGCATCGCTCGCTTCGCTCCGTTCTAGATTTCCACCTGCGCGCCGAGTTCGATCAACCGGTTGCCGGGGATCTGGAAGAACGCCGTGGCCGGCATCGCGTTGCGCGTCATGAACACGAAAAGCCGATCGCGCCAGATCACCATGCCCGGCCGGCGACGGTCGGCGACGATGTTTTCGCGCGAGAGGAAAAACGTGGTGTCCATCATGTCGAACGGCAGGCCTTCGCTACCGCATATCGAAAGCGCCAATGGAACATTTGGATCTTCCGCGAAACCGAAGCGCAGTTCGAGCGTGAAGAAATCCCCGTGCAGCGACGTGAGATGGATGCGCTCGCCCGGTTCGGCCAATGGCGTTTCCAGCACCTCGACCGTCAGCAGGACGTTGCGCTCGTGCAGCACCTTGTTGTGTTTGAGGTTGTGCAGCAACGCATGCGGCACCGAATCCTGATTGCCGGTGAGAAACACCGCCGTGCCCGGCACACGATGCGGCGGATGTTCACTGATCGCGTCGATGAATGGTTTCAAGGCAAGCCCTGACTGCTTGATCTCGCGCATCAGCAGTTCGCGGCCGCGACGCCACGTGGTCATGGTGGTGAACACGACCACGCCCAGCGCCAGCGGAAACCATCCGCCGAATTCGATCTTGATCAGGTTGGCGCTGAAGAACGACAGATCGATCAGCAAAAACAGTGCGCCGACAGCGATCACCAGAAACCGGTTCCAGCCCCATTGATAGCGCGCGACCACCAGCGCCAGCAGCGAGGTGATCGCCATGGTGCCGGTGACGGCGATGCCGTACGCCGCGCCCAGATTGTCGGACGAGCGGAATCCGATTACCGCCAGCATCACCATGATCAGCAGGAAATAATTCACCCAAGGCACGAACACCTGCCCCGACATTTCGCTCGACGTATGCACCACCGACATGCGCGGTGAATACCCCAGTGCCATCGCCTCGCGCGTCATCGAGAATGCGCCGGAGATCACCGCCTGCGACGCGATCACCGCGGCCACGCATGCGAGCGCGATCATCGGCATCCGCAGCAGGTCGGGCACCATGCGGACGAAGGGATTGTCGATCGCCTGAGGGTGGTCGAGCAGCATGGCACCCTGCCCGAAATAATTGAGTACCAGCGCCGGCAGCACGAAGCTGAACCATGCCAGCCGGATGGGTTTCTTGCCGAAATGACCCATGTCCGCATACAGCGCTTCGGCACCCGTCAACGCCAGCACCACGCCGCCCAGCGCGAGGAACGCACCGAATCCGTGTGTCTGGAAAAACCGCACGCCGTGACGCGGATCGAGCGCGTACAGCACATGCGGATTGCGCGCGATCATGTGCAGCCCGAGCAGCGCGATCGCAACGAACCACACCACCATGATCGGCCCGAACATCCGCCCGACGTGTGCGGTGCCGCCGCGCTGGATGAGAAACAGAAACAGCAGGATGACCAGCGAAATCGGCACCACCCAATGCGAAAGATGCGGCGCGACCACCTTCAGGCCTTCGACCGCCGACAGCACCGACATCGCCGGCGTGATCACGCCATCGCCATAGAACAGCGATGCGCCGAAAATACCCAGGATTGCGATGATCCAGCGCAACCGCGGCTGCTCGCGCACGCTGCGTTGGGCCAGCGCCATCAGCGCCATGATGCCGCCTTCGCCCTTGTTGTCCGCGCGCATGATGAACACGACGTACTTCAGCGACACCACCAGAATCTGCGCCCAGAAGATCAGCGACAGCACGCCGTAGATGTTTTCCGGCGTGGGCATCATGCCGTCGTGCGTCAACGTCTGGTTGAGCGTGTACAGCGGGCTGGTGCCGATGTCGCCGTAAACCACGCCGATCGCGCCGAGTGCCAGCGCCGTCATGCGGGACGGCCGTTCGCCGGAAATTGCGGTAGATGTCATGGTCGGGATGGAATCATCGGAAGCGAAGGACGAGGCAGGATGAACCTGGTCTGTGTCAGATTTCCACCTGCGCGCCCAGCTCGATCAGCCGATTGCCCGGAATCTGGAAGAACGCCGTAGCTGGCAGCGCATTGCGCGCCATGAATGCAAACAGCTTGTCGCGCCAGTGCGCCATGCCGGCGCGGCGCTCGTCGGCGACGATATTTTCGCGCGACAGAAAGAACGTCGTATCCATCAAGTCGAAGCTCACGCCCTCGCGCGAACACGCCGAAAGCGCGAGCGGAATATCCGGGTCTTCAGCGAAACCGAAGTGCAGTTCCAGGCCGAAGAAGTCGTCGCCGAGCGGCGTGATCTGAATGCGCTCTTCGGTGTCGGCCATCGGCGTTTCGAGAATGCCCACGGTCAGCAGCACGTTGCGCTCATGCAGCACCTTGTTGTGCTTGAGGTTGTGCAGCAGGGCATGCGGCACGGCGTTCTGGTCAGCCGTGAGAAACACCGCCGTGCCCGGCACTCGGATCGGCGGATGCTCGACCATATTCTGGATGAAGGGCGCCAACGCGAGGCCGCCCTGCTTGATCTGTCGCACCACCAGTTCGCGACCGCGCCGCCAGGTAATCATCACCACGAACATCAGCACGCCGAGCACCAGCGGAAACCAGCCGCCCTGCAGAATCTTCAGCGTATTCGCACCGAAATAGCTCAGGTCGATACACAGCAGAGTCAGGCCCAGCACGACCACCAGCGCGCGACTCCATTGCCACATGCGGCGCGCCACGATCATCACCAGCACGGTATCGATCGCCATCGTGCCGGTCACCGCAATGCCGTACGCGCCCGCCAGTGCGTTGGACGAACCGAAACCCACCACCGTCGCGATCACCGTCACCATCAACGCGCGATTGACCCACGGCAGAAAAATCTGCCCGATCGCATGGCGTGAGGTGTGTACCACTTCCATGCGTGGAAGGAAGCCAAGCTGGATCGCCTGCCGGGTGACGGTAAACGCGCCGGAGATGACCGCCTGCGACGCGATCACCGTCGACGCCGTCGCGAGCGCGATCATCGGATAGAGCGCCCAGTCGGGTACCGAGTGATAGAACGGATTGGCGATCGCTTCCGGATGCGCAAGCAGCAAGCCACCCTGCCCGTAGTAATTGAGCAGCAGCGCCGGCATCACGAAGCAGAACCATGCAGCGCGAATCGGAAAGCGGCCGAAATGTCCCATGTCGGTGTACAGCGCCTCGGCACCGGTCACGCACAACACCACCGAACCGAGCGCAAGCGCGGATGCGGTTCCGTGAGTCACAAAGAAATTCACCGCGTACCACGGGTTGATGGCATAGAGCACGCGCGGCGCCGCAATGATGTTCGACACGCCGATCACGCCCAGACACAGAAACCACAGCACCATGATCGGGCCGAATACCATGCCCACGCGCGCCGTGCCGCGCCGTTGTATCCAGAACAACCCGAGCAGCACGACCACGGTGATCGGCACCACCAGATGCCGCAGACCCGGCGCCGCTACTTGCAAACCTTCCACCGCGGAGAGCACGGAGATTGAAGGCGTGATGACACCATCACCGAAAAACAGCGCCGCACCGAGCAGGGCCATCAACGTGATCATCCGACGCAAGCGCAGCGAGTTGCCGCTGGCGCGCTGGGCCAGCGTCATCAGCGCCATGATGCCGCCTTCGCCCTTGTTGTCGGCGCGCATCACCAGGCTCACATATTTCACCGCCACCACCATGATCAACGACCAGGTGATCAGCGACAGGATGCCGAGCACGGTGTCCGGCCGCGGATGCAGGCCGTGCTCGGGCAGAAACGTTTCGTGCATGGTGTAAAGCGGGCTGGTGCCGATGTCGCCGAACACCACACCGATGGCACCGAGGATCAGCGCCGACTTGCCGCTGCGATGCGATGCATCGGCTTTTTCATCCACGAAAGGCTGCTGGACGTCCGTCTTTGCTTGCTGGGTCATGATCCGGATTGCCTAGCTGCCGAGCGCCGCGCGCAACGCCTTGCGGATGATCGCTTCGGCACTGTCGCCGTCGGCCGCCACTTTCTGCACCAGCCGGCTGACTTCCACCGGCTTGTAGCCGAGTTGCTGCAGGGCGACGGTCGCTTCGCCAGCTGCGTCAAGCGGCGCATCGCTGCCGCGCATCGACGTTCCCGACAACGTGGACAGGCCATCGATGCGATCACGCAACTCCACCACGATACGTTCCGCCGTCTTCTTGCCGATGCCGGGAATCTTGGTCAGCGCGACGACATCGCCCGCCTGTACCAGTCGCGCGAAATGATCGACCGACACGCCGGAAAGCACCGCCAGCGCGATCTTCGCGCCGATGCCACTGACCTTTTGCAGATTCCGAAAGAGCGTGCGCTCCGCTTCGTGAAGAAAACCGTACAGCGCCACGCTGTCTTCCTTCACCGCGTAATGCGTGAGCAGGATCACTTCCTTGCCGACGGCCGGCAGGTCGTAGATCGTCGACATCGGCGCATCGAGTTCGTAACCGACGCCGCCGACTTCGATCATCAGTGACGGCGGTTGCTTGGAAATGAGGATGCCGCGCAGACGTCCGATCACCGGCGTCGCCTCCATGCCGTGCGCGGAATACCCACGCGCTCGAGGCTGGAACGTGTATGTGCATGCGTGACGGCGATCGCGAGCGCATCGGCGGCATCCGCCTGCATCGGGCCCTTGAGGCCGAGCAACACATTGATCATGTGCTGCACCTGGGTCTTGTCGCTGCGGCCGCTTCCCACCACGGACTGTTTCACTTCGGTTGCCGCATATTCGTGCACCACGATTCCCCGACTGACCACTGCACAGATCGCGGCGCCGCGCGCCTGCCCCAATTTCAGCGCCGAGTCCGGATTGCGCGCCATGAACACGCGCTCGATACCGCACTCGTCCGGCTGATGGGCGGCGATGATGTCACACAGCTCGTCAAAGATGCGTTTCAGCCGCAGCGGAAACGTGGCTTCACCGGCGACGACCAACGCGCCGTGAAAGACATGCGTGAGTTTGCCGACCGCGTCGACGTCGATGATGCCCACGCCGGTACGCTGACTGCCCGGATCGATGCCAAGGATGCGCGTCATGGTTGCGATGCGAAGGCGCAGGCCTTCGACTTATTCGGCAGCCTCGGCGGGCAGCAAAGCGTTGTGCGAGACCTCGCTCACGTCATCCAGCGCATCGAGTTTGTCGAGCAGGATGTGCAGCGTTTCGAGTGCTTCGCCGGACGCTTCGACGCGATTGTTCGGACGCATCACCACGCCCGCATGCACGGCGCTGAGCCCGGCGTCGATCAATGCCTGCTGCACCGCTTCGAAATGGTCCGGCGCGCACAGAACGGCGCTTTCACCATGTTCGTTGACGACATCATCGGCGCCGGCTTCGAGCGCCGCCTCGAGTATTTTTTCTTCCGCGGCTTCGTCGCCGTTCGTGGCAAAAACAAGCTCGCCGCAGCGGGTGAACTGGAACGCCACCGAACCGCTGGTGCCGAGATTGCCGCCATGCTTGGTCAACGCGTTGCGTACATCGGCCACCGTGCGCACCGGGTTGTCGGTGAAGCAGTCGATGATCAACGCGATGCCGCTGGGGCCGTAACCCTCGTAGCGCAATTCTTCCATGTGCGCGCCGCCGTCGGCACCGGAGCCGCGCTTGACCGCGCGGTCGATGGTGTCGCGCGTCATGTTGGCGGATAGCGCCTTGTCGATGGCGGCGCGCAGGCGCGCATTGCTGGCCGGATCGGCGACACCGGCGCGCGTGGCCACGGTGATTTCGCGGATCAGCTTAGTGAACACCTTGGCGCGCTTGGCGTCTTCGGCGTTCTTGCGACCTTCGATGGACGGGCCTCTACCCATGACGTTGCCTGCACTTGGATCGGATGGACAAGCGGACAATTTTACCTGAATTCGACCGGTGTGCCGGCCGAACGGATTCGCCGGTACCGCGCGCGATCACTCCGTGCCCGGCGCGAACTGGCCGTTTCGCAGGAACAGCGCCACCCGCTGCGCCACGTCGACCGAAAAAAGCAGGCCGGTGTGATTGGCTTCCACGACGCAATGATCGGTAAGCCCCGGCAGCCGCGTTTCGTCGACGGACACGGTGCCGTCGTGCTCGCCCTCGAAATGACCGAGTACGGCACCAAGGCCGAGCGGCATGCGTCCGGCGATCATGCCGACCTCGCGCGCACCCTCCCATCGTTCGAAACCTTGTTCGAGCAATTCGCGGTTGTGGCCCAGCAGCACTTCGCCACTGCGACCCCAGTTGGCGAAACCGCGCGCCGCGGCGCTGCCGAGCAGCGGCGAACCGAGACAGACGATGCGTCCCTGCGGCAGCTCGTTCGCGTCGAGACAGGCGCGCAACGCGAGCAGTCCGCCAAGGCTGTGACCGACCAGATGCACGGCGTCCGCATCGGCATCCAACGCCAGATCGTTCATGCGTGCGTGCAGGCGATCGAGGATGCGCTGCTGCGTGGCGGCGACGCTCAGGTAATCGAACCGGTGCACGCGGAAACCCGCTTCCATCAGCCGACGATGCAGCATCGCCAGCGCGAAGCCGCGCATCCACAAGCCATGCAGCAGGATTACATGATCAGACATGCGTCAGGCCGGAGCGGATGCGCGCGAGGGAAATCAAGTGGCTGACGACTTTTCGGCAGCGACCTGCACGTGCAGTTCCTTCAACTGCGCTGCGCTGACCATCGACGGCGCGTCGGTCATCAGATCCTGCGCGCTGGTGGTCTTGGGGAACGCGATCACGTCACGGATCGATTCGGTGCCCGCCATCAAGGCCGCGATGCGGTCAATGCCGAAAGCGAGGCCACCATGCGGTGGCGCGCCGAATTTAAGCGCCTTGAGCAGGAAGCCGAATTTCATCTCCGCCTCTTCCGCGCCGATGCCGAGCAGTTCGAACACGGTGCTCTGCATTTCCGGCCGATGGATACGGATGGAACCGCCACCGATCTCGTTGCCGTTGAGCACCATGTCGTATCCGCGACTCACCGCCGTGGTCGCGTTGGCGCGCAAGTCACCGACGTCGTCCACTTTCGGCGCAGTGAATGGATGATGCAGCGCGACGTAGCGATTTTCTTCGGCGTCGTATTCGAACATCGGGAAATCGGTGACCCACAACGGCGCCCAGCGATCCTCGACGAAACCGCGATCCTTGCCGACTTTCAAGCGCAACGCGCCCATGAAATCGGTGACCGTCTTCCAATTTCCCGCGCCAAAAAACACCACGTCGCCCGATTGCGCGCCAGTGGCCTCGAGCACGCTAGCAAGCGCTGCGTCATCGAGAAACTTAGCCACCGGCGAATTGATCCCATCGCGACCTTTGGCGAGGTCTTCGACCTTCAGCCAGGCCAGACCTTTCGCGCCGTAACGCGACACGTATTCGGTGAGCCCATCGATATCCTTGCGGCTCAGCGCGCTGCCGCCGGGCACGCGCAATGCGGCAACGCGACCACTCGCATCGTTGGCGGGTTCGGCAAACACCTTGAATTCGACGTGCTTCACCGCGTCGGCGATGTCGACCAACTCCAGCGCAATGCGCAGATCGGGTTTGTCCGAACCGAAGCGACGCATCGCCTCGGCCCAGGTCATGCGCGGAAACACGGCGTCGAGTTCGACGCCCTGCACGTCGCGGAAAACATGGCGGATCAAATCCTCCACAAAGTCCTGCACGTCCTTCTCTTCGACGAAGGCGAACTCGAGGTCGAGCTGGGTGAATTCCGGCTGGCGATCGGCGCGCAGATCTTCGTCGCGGAAGCAACGGGCGATCTGATAGTAGCGATCGAAACCGGCCATCATCAGGATCTGCTTGAACAACTGCGGCGACTGCGGCAATGCATAGAACTGGCCCGGATGCACGCGGCTGGGCACGAGATAATCGCGCGCGCCTTCAGGCGTGGCCTTGGTAAGAATCGGCGTCTCCACATCCTGGAAACCGCGATCGTCGAGATAACGACGCAACGCCCGCACCAGCCGGATGCGCTTGCGCATCATCGCCTGCATTTCCGGACGACGAAGATCGAGATAGCGGTAAGTCATCCGCATGTCTTCGTTGGGGTTCTCATGCAGCGCGAACGGAAGATCCTTCGCGGCGTTGAGAATCTCGATCGTGTCGGCGACCAATTCGACCGTGCCGGTCTTCAGCTTGTCGTTGACCGAAACACGCTTGCGCAGCGTGCCGGTAACGCGCAAACAATATTCGTTGCCGATCTCGCCGGCCACGGCGAAGGCCGCGGCGTTGTCCCTCTCGATCACGATCTGCGCCAGCCCTTCGTGATCGCGCAAATCGACGAAGGCCACGTGGCTCTGCAAGCGAAGCGTATTCACCCATCCGCAAAGGGAAACGGTCTGGCCAATCAGCGACTCGTCGATGAGGCCGCAGTAATGCGTGCGCATGCGCTTGGAACTCCGGGCCGCGGGGCGGCAAAACAGATGGAAAAGACCCGGAATATTACCACTGCACCGCGCTCGGCGCGGCGTGACGAATCGCACGGCAACCGCCGCGCGAGCGTTCTTGCCGGCAACGATTGGCAAAGCATTGCGTGCCGCATCCGTGACTGACCCGACTCTCCGGCGACTTGAGCCGCCGCTGTAGTCGCGCATGCAGTCATCCTGCATAGCCATCGTGACTACTCTAGCGAAAGGTTCACTCGCCGCCGGACGGCTTGCTGGCTGGCGTGGCGGCGGGCGCAGGTGCTGGCGCCGGCGCTGCTGCCCCTGATGGTGCTGCGGCTGTTGCAGGAGCGTCACCGCCGCTGACGGGCTTGGCATCCGGGTTGCCGCTCGAGCCTTCCACCAGATTGCGCTTCTTGTCGCCCTCTTTCTTGAAATCAGTCTCGTACCAGCCGCTGCCGGCGAGACGGAACGACGGTGCACTCACGCGACGGTGCAGCTGTGGCTGCTGGCAGACCGGGCAAATCGTGGGGTCGTCGTCGGACAGTTTCTGCAGGCGATCGAAGCGATGCCCGCAGTGGCTGCATTCGAATTCGTAGATGGGCATGGCGACTCCGGAGTTTCAGTGAAGCAGAAGGACAGCCAACCATTATCGGCCCGTTCCTGGCGATTTCAACGTCCCACAAGACGCATGACATCGGCAAGCCATACGGGTTAGCCTGCCGGCTCAGGGGGCGGTGCATGTCGCAAGGCGATGCACGGCGTCCGCTAACGGTTTGGACATATAGACGTCTATACGGCTATTGACCAACCCGGTTGGCGGCACTAATCTGGGGCTGTTGCGACGCAACAACCATGTCCCCGGAGAGTATTCATGAGTAACCGCTTCAAATCCCTCGTCCCCGCGACCCTTTCTGCCGCAGTGTTGCTCGCGCTCTCCAACGCCGTCCTGGCGCAGGACACCACGCCGCCCGCGCAGGCCAAGACCAAGGATCTCAGCACGGTCATCGTCACCGGCACCCGTTCCGACAACCGCACCGAAAGCAGCTCGCTGACGCCGATCGACGTCGTTTCGGCCAAGGTGTTGCAGCAGAGCGGCACCAACGACCTTCCTACCGCACTCGCGCACATCATTCCTTCGCTGAGCTTCCCGCGACCGTCGGCAGCAGATACGGCCGACACGCAGCGCCCGGCGCAATTGCGCGGCTTGTCCCCCGATCAGGTGCTGGTACTGGTGGACGGCAAACGTTGGCACCCCGGCGCATTACTTTTGACCAACGGCGTACTGGGCCGTGGCTCGCAAGCGGTCGATCTCAACACGATCCCGGTCTCGGCCATCGACCATATCGAAGTGCTGCGCGACGGTGCGTCCGCGCAATACGGCTCCGATGCCATCGCCGGCGTCATCAACATCATCCTGAAGAAGGGCGCGAAGGGAGGCGATGTCGAAATCACCGGCGGCCAGTATTCGGCCGGCGACGGGCGACAGTGGCAGGGCTCGGCCAACTTCGGCATTCCGCTCGGTGACGACAAGGGCTGGATGCGTTTCACGGTGCAGGACGGCAACGAGGATTACACCAATCGTGCCGGCCCCGACCGGCGTGCAGGCTTCACTCAGCTTGGCGTGAATTTCCGCGAGGGCGATCCGGCGGTGAAGGATCAGAACCTGTTGATCAACACCCAGTACGACATCACGCCCGATGTGCAGTTCTACGCATTCGGACATTACGGACATCGCGACGGCACCTCGCCCGCGTTCTTCCGTTATGGCAGCAACAGCCCGTCGCCGAGCAGCCCGCTGATCGCCGGCATCTATCCGAACGGTTACCTGCCTCTGGAAAATTCCGATTCCACCGATCGGTCGCTCGTGGCCGGCTTTCGCGGCACCGTCGACGGCTGGCGCTGGGACGTGAGTGCCAATGCAGGTGGCAACCGGGTTTCCTACGAGACGCAGAACAGCATCAACCTCGCCTACCTGCGTGACTTCGGCAATAGCCCGAATACTTTTGATGACGGCATCCTGACGTCCGGCCAACAGGCTTTCGACATCGACATCGCCAAGGACGTTTCGCCCGGCTGGTTGCCCAACCCCGTCACGATCGCGTTCGGTGCGGAGTATCTGCGCCAGTCCTACAGCATCGCCGCCGGTTCGCTGCCTTCCTGGTACGTGGGCACGTCGGGCACGTCCGGCGGTGCTCAGGGTTTTGCGGGCTGGCAACCCGGCAATGCCGGTTCGCTGGCGCGGCATGACATCGCCGAGTATCTGGATCTGGAGACCAACCTCACCGACAAACTCGGCGTATCCGCCGCGGTTCGGCACGAGAACTACTCGGACTTCGGCAGCACCACGTCGGGCTCACTCGCGGGACGTTTCGATTTCACCGACACGTTTGCATTGCGTGCGAGTGCGTCGACCGGTTTCCGGGCACCGTCGCTGGCGCAGCAGTTCTACTCGTCGACGTCGTCGCTGTACTACGGCGCCGGCAATTCGCTCGGCCTGGCCCCCGGCATTTACAACTCCGGGCTGGTGCCGGTAAGCAGCCCGATCGCCAAGCTGCTCGGCGCCCAGCCGCTGGAACCGGAGAAGTCGCACAACTACACGATCGGCGCAGTGTGGAATCCCACCGATGCATTGACCCTGAGCATCGATGCCTACCAGATCGCGATCAGTAACCGCATCGTGTTGTCCAGCAGCATCGGCACCACGACACCGGCAGTGCAGACTTATCTCGCCGCCAACGGCATCGCCAACCTCAACTACAGCGGTGTGTCGTACTTCACCAATGCGGCCGACACGCGCACTCGCGGCGTCGACCTTGTTGCCAGTTTCCGCAACGACCTCGGCAGTGCCGGGACGCTGCAGACCACGATCAGCGCCAACTACAACAAGAACGAAGTCACTAGCGTCAAGGCGAATCCGGCCATTCTGAATTCGCTGGGCAGCACCTTTCATCGACTCGACCGCCGCGACATCAAGGGCCTGCTGGCCGACTCCACGCCGCGCAGCAAGTTGATCCTCAGCGAGCAGTACAACGTCAGCAACTGGGGCGTTACCGGTTCGCTGACCCGCTACGGCCGCTATACCGCGTACAGCAGCGCAGGTACCACCATTTATGGCAGCACCGGTACGCCTGCAGTGGATCAGACGTTCGCACCGAAGTGGCTGCTCGACCTTGCGGTGAATTACAACCTCAACCGTTGGACATTCACGCTTGGCGCTGACGACGCGCTCGACACATACCCGGATCGTGTTATCGCCGCCAGCAGCAACAACGGCACACTGCCCTACTCCGTGTATGCGCCGTTTGGCTACAACGGGGCTTACGTCTACGGCAAGGTCGCGTATCGCTGGTAACGCCGACGGTCAAGGCATACGGAAAAATCCCGGCTTTCGCCGGGATTTTTTTCATCTGCCGTTCGCGTATCTGTAGCCCGTGAAGCAAAGATCCGCTCACAGTGTGCGATCTCATCTTTGCTCACCAAGTTCTCGAGCCCATCTCGTAACTCGCTCACGCCGGTGCGAGGCTTATGAATCATCTAGACGTCTATACGTCCCTAAAAAAGAGCATCGCCAGACCGAAAATTCCCGTGACGGGCCGACCCGGGCCAAGGTCGCGATGCCTTCCTTGGAGAAATTGCTGCGATCCAACAGAAATACGTCTACAAATTCGTTAAAAAATGCACTCACAAACATTTGTTTTTGTTAGTTAAATTTTTTAATTCCTAAAATTTCGCAAACATGTGTGTTTTTTGTTGCGCACCGCATCAATTTTAACTTAAGGTCATACAACACGGCCGACTGGCGTGTAGCGACGGGGGAGTCGCAACAACATCAACCAATTCCAGGGAAGTCCGCATGTCAGCCTTTCGTCGCAATCGATTCACCACCGCTCTCCTGCCGCTGCTCGGCATGAGCTTGTTCGGCACGGCAGCCTTTGGCCAGGACGCTCCCAACAGCGCGCCCGACGTCAAAGACGCCAAGCAGTTGCAACAGATGGTGGTGACAGGCACCCGTGCCACCAACCGCACCGTGGCGGAATCGATTTCTCCCATCGACGTGCTGACCAAAGCGGACCTGGCCAACAGCGGCGCCAGCGACTTGGCCACTGCGCTGTCCACCCTGTTGCCGTCGCTCGATTTTCCGCGACCCGCGATCAGCGACGGCAGCGATGCCGTGCGCGCGGCCAGCCTGCGCGGCTTGTCGCCCGACGACGTGCTGGTGCTGGTGGACGGCAAGCGTTATCACACCTCCAGTATGGTGAATTACCTCACCACCGTGGGCCGCGGCTCGGCGCCGGTCGATTTCAACTCGATCCCGCTTTCCGCGATCGACCATATCGAAGTGCTGCGCGATGGTGCGGCGGCCCAGTACGGCTCTGACGCCATTGCCGGTGTCGTCAACGTCATCCTGAAGCATGGCGGCGGCGCCGGCACCAACGAAATCACCGTCAATGGCGGCGGCATGAGCAAGGGCGACGGCGCGGAGAACGGTGTATCCGGTTCGTTCGGCGTGCCGCTCGGTGGTCCGGAAGGCAGCGCGCCAGGTTGGGCTCGGTTGTCGTGGAACTACCAGAACACGATGAACACCAATCGGGCCGAGAACACCGACAAGGCCAGCAACCTCACTCCAAGCAACTTGAATGCGCAGGGCATTCCCTACGAGCGCTACGGCGATCCGGCGGTCAAGACCTACCAGGCGTTGCTCGCTTTCGGCTGGGACTTTTCGCCGAATGTGGAGCTCTATGGCAACGCCAACCTCAGCCGGCGCGACGTCACCTCGAACGGCTATTACCGCGCCGGCGGCAACTACCGGAATACCACCGCGATCTATCCGAACGGCTTCCTGCCGCAGATCGTCAACCACGTGGACGACGGCTCGCTGGTGCTCGGCGTCAAAGGCCACACCGACAGCGGCTGGCATTGGGACGCCTCGGCGGATCTTGGCGTCAACCACATGGTGTTCGACATTGCGAACACGCTCAACATCAACCAGTACTACACCACGCTCGCGGAAACCGGCGTCGGCTACAGCCCGACCTACTTCAACGCCGGCGCGTTCAAGACGCAGCAGAGCGTCGCCAATATCGATCTGAGCAAGGAGTACACCCCGAGCTTTCTGCCCAACCCGGTCACGCTGGCGTTCGGTGGCGAGTACCGCAAGGATCAATACAGCGTCGAGGCCGGCGATCCGAACTCGTATTTCTTCAATCCGAACACGCTGCAGCCGAGCGGCTCACCGTATCCCGGTGGTTCGCAGGTCTATCCGGGCGCAGCGCCTGCGGTGGCCGGCAACTTCAGCCGGCACAGCGAAGCGGCTTACGTGGATCTGGAAACCGACCTCACCAGCAAGTTGTCCGCCGGTGTAGCCGCCCGTTACGAGGATTACAGCGATGCCGGCTCCACCCGTTCGGGCAAAGTTTCGCTGCGCTACCAGCTGACCGACACGTTTGCCCTGCGTACCACGGCATCGAACGGCTTCCGCGCACCGTCACTTGCCCAGGACAACTATGAGTCCGTGGTCACCTCGACCAATCCGACCACCGGCGCATTGCAGCAGAGCGGAACCTTCCGCACTTCATCACCCACCGCCATCGCCCTCGGCGCCAAACCACTGACGCCGGAAAAATCCACTAACTACGGTCTGGGCGGCGTGTGGCAGCCGACGAGTGATTTCAGTGCGACGCTGGATCTGTACCAGATCCGCATCTGGGATCAGATCCTCTACAGCGACACGCTCGACGTCACGCCGACGCCAGCCAATGGCGAAGTCAGCGGCGCCCAGTTCTTCGTCAACGGTGCCACCACGCGTACGCGCGGCGCCGACCTGATCCTGAACCAGCGCTTCGACCTCGATGCGGCCGGCAAGTTGAACCTCGGCCTGAGCGGCAACTACAACAAGACCGATATTCTGGAAGTGTCCAACCCGAACTTCGGCCGCGTTAGCCAAGGCATCCTCACGGTGGCCACGCCACGCACCAAGTACGTCGTCTACGGTGATTGGCTGGTACAGAACTTCGACTTGCACGCCAACCTGACCCGCTACGGCTCGATCGTTCGACTCGGCACGGAAGAAGACGGATCGGGCGATCAGCAATTTGCGGCACGCTGGCTGCTCGATCTCGCGGCCAGTTACAAACTTGACGCGTGGACCTTCACCGTGGGCGCCGACAACCTCACCAATCAGTATCCGACCAAGACGGCACTCAACAATGCCGTGGACGACCGTGCCGATGGCCTGCAGTATTCGCCGCTGTCGCCCTTCGGCTTCAACGGCCGCTACGTTTACGGCAAGGTCGCTTTCACTTTCTGACGATCAGTGTCTGAATCCGCGAACAAGAAAATCCCGGCTTTCGCCGGGATTTTTTCTTGCGCCAACTGCTTACGCATCAGCCATTCGTGAAACGCAGATGCCCGCCTTCGGCATCGACCTTGATCTTCGCGCCGGCGACATAACGACCTTCGAGGATTTCCTTCGCCAGCGGATTTTCCAGCTGCTGCTGAATCGCGCGTTTCAGCGGACGCGCGCCATACACAGGATCGAAACCGGTATTTCCCAGTAGCGCGAGCGCGGCATCGCTGACCTCGAGCTTCAACTGACGCTCGGCCAGTCTCTTCTCCAGATTCACCAGCTGGATACGCGCGATGGCGCGAATCTGTGCTTTATCCAATGGGCGGAACACCACGATCTCGTCAAGCCGGTTGATGAACTCGGGGCGGAAGTGCGCCTGCACCACGCCGAGCACCGACGCCTTCATCTGCGTGTACTGCTCCTCCGCGTCGCCGCCTTCGCTGTTCTCCGACACATCCTGGATCATCTGCGAACCGAGGTTGGAGGTCATCACGATCACCGTGTTGCGGAAGTCCACGGTGCGCCCCTGGCCATCGGTGAGGCGACCATCGTCCAGCACCTGCAGCAGGATGTTGAACACATCCGGATGCGCCTTCTCCACTTCGTCCAGCAGGATCACGCTGTACGGCCGGCGACGCACCGCTTCAGTGAGATAACCGCCTTCCTCGTAACCGACGTAGCCAGGCGGCGCGCCGACCAGGCGGCTCACGGAATGCTTCTCCATGAATTCGCTCATGTCGATGCGCACCATCGCATCGGTGGTGTCGAACATGAATTCGGCGAGCGCCTTGCACAACTCGGTCTTGCCCACGCCGGTCGGACCGAGGAACAGGAACGAACCGCTCGGACGCGCCGGATCGGACAGCCCTGCGCGTGCGCGACGGATCGCATCGGACACCGCGCGCACGGCTTCGTCCTGGCCGACCACGCGGCGATGCAGATCGTCTTCCATGTGCAGCAGCTTTTCGCGTTCGCCCTCGAGCATCTTCGCGACCGGGATACCGGTCCAGCGCGCAACGACCTCGGCGATTTCCTCTGCGGTGACCTTGTCCTGCAGCAGCTTGAAATCCTGCTGCTCGGCTGCCTGCGCCACCGCGAGCTGCTTCTCCAGTTCAGGCAGCCGGCCATACTGGATCTCGCTCATCTTCGCGTAATCCTGCCCACGCTGCGCCGACTCAAGATCCAGCCGCGCCTGCTCGATTTGTTCCTTGACCTTGGTCGTGCCCTGCAGCGCAGCCTTCTCCGATTTCCATATTTCATTGAGATCGGAGAACTCGCGTTCGAGCTTTTCGATGTCGGTTTCGAGATCGGCCAGACGCTGTTTCGACTCGGCGTCCTTTTCCTTCTTCAGCATCTCGCGCTGGATCTTCAGCTGGATCAACCGGCGCTCGAGACGATCGAGTTCCTCCGGCTTGGAGTCGATTTCCATGCGGATGCGTGAAGCCGCTTCGTCCATCAGGTCGATCGCCTTGTCCGGCAGCTGACGGTCGGTGATGTAACGGTTGGAAAGCGTGGCCGCAGCAACGATCGCCGGATCGGTGATCTCCACGCCGTGATGGACGGCGTAGCGCTCCTTGAGCCCGCGCAGGATCGCGATGGTGTCTTCCACTGATGGCTCGCCGACAAACACTTTCTGGAAACGTCGTTCGAGCGCAGCGTCCTTCTCGATGTACTTGCGATATTCGTCCAGCGTGGTGGCGCCGATGCAATGCAGTTCGCCGCGCGCCAGCGCGGGCTTGAGCATGTTGACCGCATCCATCGCACCGTCCGCCTTGCCGGCGCCGACCATCGTGTGCAGTTCGTCGATGAACAGGATCACGCGTCCTTCCTGCTTGGACAGATCGCTGAGCACCGCTTTCAGGCGCTCCTCGAATTCACCGCGGAATTTCGCGCCGGCGATCAACGCGCCCATGTCGAGCGAGAGCACGCGACGATCGCGCAGACCTTCGGGCACCTCGCCCTTGATGATGCGCTGAGCGAGGCCTTCCACGATCGCGGTCTTGCCGACGCCGGGTTCACCGATCAGCACGGGGTTGTTCTTGGTGCGCCGCTGCAGCACCTGGATCGTGCGACGGATTTCCTCGTCGCGACCGATCACCGGATCGAGCTTGCCACGCTCGGCACGCTCCGTCAGATCGATGCAGTATTTCTCCAGCGCCTGGCGTTGTTCCTCCGCGTTTTCGCTCTGCACCTTTTCGCCGCCGCGCAGTTTTTCGATCGCCGTTTCGAGATCCGCCTTGTTCGCGCCCGCTGCTTTCAAAGCCGCGCCGAGTTCGCCTTTGTCGTCGAGCGCTGCCAACACAAAAAGCTCGCTGGCGATGAACTGGTCGCCACGCTGCTGCGCGAGTTTGTCGGTGACGTTGAGCAGGCGCGTGAGGTCGTTGCCGATGTTGATGTTGCCCTCCTGCCCACTCACTTTCGGCAGACGTTCGAGCAGGCCATTCACGCGCTGGCGCAACGTGGGCACGTTGACTTGCGCCTGGGTCAGCAACGGCGCGGTCGAGCCGCCCTGCTGATCGAGCAGTGCCGCCATCACATGCGCCGGTTCGATGATGTTGTTGTCGCGGCCCACGGCCAGCGATTGCGCGTCGGCCAGCGCCTGCTGGAAACGCGAGGTGAGTTTGTCCATTCGCATCGTGTCGCCCCTCAAGTCGGTCTGGCGTTCGTCCGCCACTGCCTGCGAGATGCGGACAACGCGCCGTGATTCAAGCCGATGCAGGGCGGCGCAGCGTCCATCGTGGCTAGAAGCTCTTCACATTCGGTTTGGTACGGTCGGGTCGATGTCAACATCCGATTCCATCACACAACCCGCGCCGACATCGCTGCCCGCGCCACCGCTTCCCGAACACGCGCCATGGGCGCTGCTGCTCGACGTGGATGGCACGCTGCTCGATTTCGCCGACGACCCGCTCGCGGTCTCGGTCAATGGCACCTTGCTCGATCTGTTGCACGGATTGCATCGCGCGTTGCATGGCGCGCTGGCGCTGGTCAGCGGTCGTGGACTGGAAGATCTCGATCGCTTGTTTGGCCGTCCACCATGGGCGGCGATCGGATTGCACGGGTTGCAACTGCGCCACGCCAACGGCAGTTTTCGTCGCATCGATGTGCCCGAAGAACAGCAGGCGCGCATGCGCGAGGCGACACTCCGGCTGGCCGCACAATTCGACGATGTACACGTGGAAGACAAGCAACTGTCGATCGCGCTCCACTGCCTGGGCGACGCGCGACAATTCGCTGATGTGCACGATTCCGCGCGCGACCTGCTGCGCGAACTGCCCGGTTACGAACTTCAACCCGGCCGACGCGTGCTCGAATTCAAACCAAGCGGCATGGACAAGGGACGCGCCATGCAGGAGCTGCTTGGCCGCGAGCCGTTCGTCGGCCGCGTGCCGGTGTACGCCGGTGATGACCTCACCGACGAATACGCGTTCGCCGTCGCCAACAAGCGCAACGGCATCAGCGTGCGGATCGGCTCGCGCGAACCCACGCTGGCCCGTTTCACCCTTCCAGGCCCCGCTGCGACCGCGGTGTGGCTGACCCGGATTCTCGACACCCTGACTCACCATGGAACCCACCTGCATGCCTCGCACACCGGAGGACAGCACCAGCCTTGAGCTGGGCGTGATCGGCAACGGCAGCGTTGCCGCATTGATCGATAGTCACGCGCGCATCGTGTGGGGCTGCCTGCCGCGTTTCGATGCCGACGCGAGTTTCTGTTCGCTGCTTTCGCCCGTTGGCGAAGGCGGCGACTGGGCCATCGAACTGGAAGATCTCGACCACGCCGGGCAGTTCTACCTGGACAACACGGCGGTACTGGTGACACGTCTGTTCGACCAGCACGGCGGCGCCATCGAGATCACCGACTTCGCGCCGCGCCATCGTTCAAATGGACGTCTATATCATCCCGTCATGCTGGCGCGCCGCGTGGCGCCGATCAGTGGTTCGCCACGCGTGCGTGTGTTGTTGCGACCGCTTTGCGATTACGGTGCGCGCAGCGCGCAAACCACCTCGGGCAGTAACCACATTCGTTACTTGCTGAGCGACGTGGTGCAGCGGATGACCAGCGATATCGCCGCGCCGCTGATCGAACGCGCGCTGCCGTTCGGACTCGATCGACCGGCGCATTTCATCTTCGGTCCAGACGAAACACTCAATGACAACCCCGCCGATTTCATCCGCCTCGCGCTGGAACGCACACTGGGATACTGGCGTGACTGGGTGCGTTATCTGTCGATTCCCTACGAGTGGCAAGAGCCGGTGATCCGCGCGGCCATCACGCTGAAACTGTGCCAGTACGAAGCGACCGGCGCGATCGTCGCCGCGTTGACGACGTCGATTCCCGAAGCCGGCGGCACCGCGCGCAATTGGGATTACCGCTACTGCTGGCTGCGCGATGCGGCCTTCACCGTGCGCGCGCTCAACCGGCTCGGCGCGACACGCAGCATGGAGGAATACATCCGCTACGTGTTCAATCTCGTCGCCTCGAAAGAAGACGCCGAAATCGGGCCTGTATTCGGCATCACCTTCGAGCGTGACCTGGCCGAGCGCCAAGTGGAAAGCCTCGCCGGTTACCGGGGCATGAGCCCGGTGCGCGTTGGCAACGATGCATGGCGACAACGGCAGAACGATGTTTACGGCTCGGTGGTGCTGGCGTCGGCGCAACTTTTCTTCGATCGCCGGCTGGAGCATCGCGGCGACGAGATTACTTTCCGTCGGCTGGAACGCATGGGCAACATGGCGCTGCGCATGGCCGAGCAGACCGATGCCGGCCTGTGGGAATTTCGCGGGCGCGCTGCCGTGCATACCTATTCCGCGGCGATGTGCTGGGCCGCGTGCGATCGCCTTGCGCACATCGCCACCGAACTTGGTCTTGACGATCGCGCGCGCTACTGGCACGACGAAGCCGTGGAGTTGCACGAACGCATCGAAGCACACGCGTGGAACGAAAAGCTCGGCCATTTCGTCGACGCGTATGACGGTGAACATCTGGATGCCAGTTTGCTGCTGCTCGCCGACATCGGCTTCGTCGAGGCGAGCGACCCGCGTTTCGTCCGCACCGTGGATGCCATCGGCGTAGCGCTCGGTCGTGGCGATTACCTGTTCCGCTACATGGCACCGGACGATTTCGGCGCGCCGGAAACGAGCTTCAACATCTGCACGTTCTGGTACATCGAGGCGCTGGCCGCGACTGGCCGCAAGGAGCGCGCACGGGCGATGTTCGAGCACATGCTGAAACAGCGAAACGCGTTGGGCCTGCTGTCGGAGGACATCGAACCAGCCAGCGGCGAGCACTGGGGCAACTACCCGCAGACCTATTCGCTGGTGGGCCTCATCCAGGCCGCGATGCGGCTGTCACGACGCTGGGAGGACGCGCTGTGATGACCTCTGCAAAGCGCGCCGGAAGACTGGTGGTGGTTTCCAACCGCGTGGCTTTGCCGCGCCAGACCGCCACAGGCGGGCTGGCGTCCGCCCTGCAGGCGGCGCTGCAGGAACATGGCGGACTCTGGTTCGGCTGGAGCGGCAAGGTGGCTGCGCAAACCGGCGCGGAGGTCCATCACATCGCCGACGGCAACGTGGATTACGCCACCATCGACCTGTCGCGCGAGGATCACGACGACTTCTACACCGGCTTTGCCAACGGTGCGCTTTGGCCGATGCTGCATTACCGACCCGACCTCGTTGACTACCAGCGCAGCCATCTGGACGGCTATCTGAAAGTCAACGAGCTCTTCGCCGAGGAGCTGAGCAAGCTGATCGGTCGCGACGACACGATCTGGGTGCACGACTATCACCTGATTCCGCTGGGCACGATGTTGCGCAAGTGCGGGGTGAAAAATCGCATCGGTTTCTTTCTGCATACACCGCTGCCGGCTGCAGGCTTGCTGATCGCGCTGCCCAATCATCGCGAGCTGCTTGAAACACTTTCGAGCTACGACCTGATCGGCGTGCATACCGCGCGCGATCTGCGCGCACTGGAGGATTATTTCCTGCACGAAGCCGGCGCGGTAATGCGCCTCGGCGGACGCATGCGAATGCCGGGCGGAAGGCTTTTTCGCGCCGCGGCTTTTCCGATCAGCATCGACACGCCGGCGATTGCCGAAGCTGCGCGTGCGGCCGAATCAAACGAGGAGATCGATCAACTGCGCAGGAGTTTGCAAGGTCGATCACTGATCATCGGCGTCGATCGTCTGGATTATTCCAAGGGCCTGCCCCAGCGTTTCGAGGCATTTGCGCGGCTGCTCGAACGCGCGCCCGAGCTGCATCGCAAGATCACGTTCCTGCAGATCGCGCCGCCATCGCGCGGCACCGTGCAGGAATACCGACAGATTCGCCGTGATCTGGAACGCAGCGCCGGACACATCAACGGCAAATATGCCACGCCGGACTGGGCGCCGATTCGCTACATCAACAAATCGTTTCCGCATCGCCTGCTGAGCGGCTACTACCGCACCGCGCGCGTGGGCCTCGTGACGCCGCTGCGCGACGGCATGAATCTCGTCGCCAAGGAATACGTGGCGTGCCAGAACCCGGACAATCCGGGCGTGCTCGTGCTGTCGCGTTTCGCCGGCGCGGCGATGGAACTCACCGACGCGTTGCTGGTGAATCCCGCCGACACCGAAGAAGTCGCCGACGCGCTGCAGCAAGCGCTGACCATGCGTCTGTCCGAGCGGCGCGAGCGTTGGCACGCAATGATGGATGTGATCGAGAAGAACGACATCACGGCGTGGCGCAACACGTACCTGCACGCGCTCACACGCTAGGCGCTTACATATTTGGCGGAGTCCGATTCAATCGAACCAGATAAGGCTCGCGAACCGGCCGCTGCGCGCGCCTTCGCGCCGGTAGGAATAGAACCGCTCGTCCGCATGCGTGTCGAATCCGCCGCCATGGATTTGCTGCACGCCGACCGCTTCGAGCCGGCGACGCGCGAGCGAGGCAAGATCGCATAGCCAGTGGCCCGGCCGACTCGCTTCGAAGCACTGCGCCGCAGATGCATCGTCAGTGACGAACGCGGCGCGTACTTCCTCGCCCACTTCGTACGAGGCCGCGCCGATGCACGGTCCCAGCCACGCGATCAACTGGTCGCGTGGCGAACGCAGCTGAGTCAGTGTCGCTTCGAGCACGCCGGCAGCGAGTCCGCGCCAGCCCGCATGTGCCGCACCGATCTCGCTGCCGTCGGCGGAGCAGAACAATACCGGTAGGCAATCCGCGGTGAGAATCGCGAGCACGGTACCCGGCAGATGCGATACCGCCGCATCCGCCTGCGGTGCGTCGCTGCTCGGCAACGGCCCCAGTTCGGCGACGCCGGTGCCGTGCACCTGACGAAGCCAGCGAGGCGTGGCGGGCAGGCGCAAGGTCTGTTGCAACGCGCTGCGATTCGCCTGCACTGTATCCGCATCATCGCCGCTGCTGAGGCCGAGATTGAAACGCTCGAACGGCGCCGCGGATACGCCCGGTCCATGACGTGTGGAAACTGCCGTATGCACGCGCGACGGAGCAGGCCAGTCGGGAAATATCCAGTTATCGGTCATCTTGCCGGAAATCAGGAATAGGGAATCACCAAGCTTAAACGAAGTTTATTTGCGTACCACGCGACGCCTCGGCTACGAGCAACTCAGTAGTGATCCGATCCATGCTCGAGGAGATCGGCGCGCAATGCCTCGATCAACTCCAGCTGATCGGCCGGGCGCTCGGCGTTGAACGACAGCGCTTCGCCGGTCACCGGATGCGTGAACGACAACTTCTCCGCGTGCAGCGCCTGGCGACGAAAGCCACGCAACACGGCGGTCAGTTCCGGCGATGCGCCCTTCGGCAATTTGAAGCCGCCGCCGTACAGCGGATCGCCGACCAGCGGATGGTGAATGTGCGTCAGATGCACGCGAATCTGATGCGTGCGTCCGGTTTCAAGCTGGCACTGCAAAAGGCTGTGCGCGCGGAAGCGTTCGCGCAATCGATAGTGCGTGACCGCGCGCTTGCCGTCTTCCTCGTCGCGTACCGACTGGCGCAGGCGATCGCCCATGCTGCGGCCGATCGGCGCATCCACCGTGCCACCAGCGACCATCGTGCCCAGCACGACGGCTTCGTACTGACGTTCCACTTCGTGCTGCGAAAGCATCTCCACCAGTGCGGTGACTGCCGGCAACGTCTTGGCCACGACCATCAGGCCGGAAGTGTCCTTGTCCAGCCGATGCACGATGCCTGCGCGCGGCAATTCGGCCAGCCGCGGGTCGTGATGCAGCAGCGCATTGAGCAGCGTTCCAGCGGGATTGCCGGCGCCCGGATGCACCACCAGACCGGCCGGTTTGTTCAGCACCAGCACGTGTTCATCCTCGTGCACGATGGTCAGCGAAATCGCTTCGGGCACGCTGGTCACTTCGTTTTCCAGCTCGACCTCGATGCGTACCTGTTCGCCGCCGCGCAGCAGCTGGCGTGGGGTTGCCGGCGCGCCATCCAGTGTCACCGCGCCAGACTTGATCCAGCCGCTGAGCCGGGAACGCGAATAATCGGGGAACATCTCGGCCACAGACTGGTCGAACCTGCGTCCTGCCGCCGTCAGCGGTACGACCGCTTCGGCCCGGATGGTGGTCATGCCGCACCCCGCGGGCCGCAGCCGGTTTCGGCTATCATGCCTTTTCGATCAAACATCCGAATCACTTCCCATGCGTTCAAACAAGTTGTCCATCTTCCATTTGCCCGTGCTGAAGGTGCTGGCCACCGTCGCTCTTCTTGCGACGTTGAGCGCGTGTTCGATGTTTCACCACAAGCGTGATTCGATCGACACGATGCCGCTCAATGCGCTCTACGACAACGCGCACGCGTCGCTGGAGAATTCCGATTATTCCGCTGCCACCAAAGCCTATCAGCGCCTGATCGCGCGCTTCCCTTCGGGCGACTACAACGAGCAGGCCCAGCTTGATCTTGCCTACGCGCAGTACAAGGACAACCAGCCGGACGACGCGCTTTCGACCATCAACCGCTTCATCAAGACGTTTCCGACCCACAAGCATGTGGATTATGCCTATTACTTGCGCGGCCTGATCAATTTCGACCGCACCTCGGGCGTGATCGAGCGTTACGTTCATATGGACGCCGCGCAGGCGCGTCGCGATCAGGCCTATAACCTGCAGTCTTTCGACGATTTTTCCGAGCTGTCGCGCCGCTTCCCCGACAGCGCGTACACGGCCGATGCCCGCCAGCGCATGATCTACCTGCGCAACGTGCTGGCACAGTACGAGATCAACGTGGCGGAGTTCTACCTGCGCAACAAGGCGTTTATCGCCTCGGCCGATCGCGCGCAGTACGTGGTCGAGCACTACCAGGAAGCGCCGCAGACCGGCGATGCGCTGGCCATTCTCACGCGCAGCTATATCGCGCTGGATCGCAAGGCACTGGCCGAACAGTCGCGTCAGGTGCTCGCGCTCAACTACCCGAATCACCCCTACTTGACCGACGCAAAGTGGCCGCACTCGCCTTCCACATTGCGCAAGATGGTGCCGTTTTCGGGGCACCAGTAATCCCACTGCGTCGGTCGTTCGAACCGAACATGTGACCAAAAAGCCGACGCGTGACCTTCGGCTTTTTGCTGCCTTCGATTTGAGCTGCGTGCCTGTTTGCCGGTCTGATCTGTGATCAAACCGGCGCAGATCAAATCAGATCAGCGCCAGCCCGAGGTAATCGGATAACGCCGGTCGCGACCGAATGCGCGCGTCGTCACGCGCGGGCCCGGCGCGGATTGCCGGCGCTTGAATTCGTTCAGCAATACCAGTCGCACCACGCGACGTACCGTGTCCGCATCGAAACCCTCTGCGGCAATCTCCGCCTGCGATTGCTCGCCCTCGATGAAGTGTTCAAGGATCGCGTCGAGCTCGTCGTACGGCGGCAGCGAATCCTGATCGGTCTGGTTGTCGCGCAGTTCGGCCGAGGGCGGACGATCGATGACTTCCATGGGAATCGGGAGTCGGGAATCGGGAGTCGCCAGCGCGCCGTGAGTGTTCGTGCTTTGAAGCCCGAGTCCCATCTTCCGATGCCCGGCTTGATTGCGCCAACGCGCCAACCTGTAAACCTCGGTCTTGTAGACATCCTTCAACGGCGCGTAGGCACCGCACATGTCGCCGTAGAGCGTGGCGTATCCGACCGCCATCTCGCTCTTGTTGCCCGTCGCCAACAGCAGCCGACCGTGCTTGTTGCTCAACGCCATCAGCATCACGCCACGCGTGCGCGACTGCAGGTTTTCCTCTGTCGTGTCCGCGGATTTGCCGGCGAAGGCTGGCGTAAGCGCGTCGATGAACGATTGGTACGTCGTCTCGATATCGATGACGTGATAATCCACGCCGAGATTTTCAGCCTGTGCGCGCGCGCCATCGAGTGAGAGCTGCGAGGTGTATCGCGTCGGCATCATGACCGCGGTAACGCGTGCAGCACCAAGCGCATCGACGGCCAGCGCGAGCGTCAATGCCGAATCGATCCCGCCGGAAAGACCGAGCAGCACGCCGGCGAAACCGTTCTTGTCGATGTAATCGCGGATGCCGCAAACGAGCGCCGCGTAAAGCGTCGCCTCGATGCTTTGATCTTCGAGCACCGGCCAGTCTTCGGCATGCAGGCGACGGGTCTGCGGATCGAAGGTTGCCCATAGCAGCGCATCGACAAAGACCGGTGCGCGCGCAGCGATGGAACCGTCGCCGTTCACCAGCAGCGACGCACCGTCATAGACCACTTCGTCCTGCCCACCAACCAGATTGAGATAAGCGATGGCGCAACCGGTTTCCTGCGCGCGCGCGATCAACACGGCTTCGCGATCGGCCTGCTTGGCGTCATCCCACGGCGAGGCGTTGATCACCACCAACAACTCGGCACCAGCAGCCGCGGCCTGTGCCGCCGGCTCGGGTTGCCATACGTCTTCGCAGATCAGCATGCCTACCTGCACACCATCGATCAGCGCGGTAAAACTTTGATGGCCGGGACGGAAATAACGCTTGTCGTCGAACACACCGTAATTTGGCAAGGCCTGCTTGTGCGCGGTCCATTCCACTACGCCATCGCGCAGCAGGCTTGCGGCGTTGTAGACCTCGCCTTCGCTGTGCGGATGGCCAACTAGCGCCGCGATGCCGTGGGTGGCGGCGGCCAGCGCTTGCAGTTCGCCGTCGCAGGCGGCGAGGAAACTTGGACGCAGCAGCAGATCTTCCGGCGGATAGCCGCTGAGCGTCAGCTCGGGAAACACCACCAGCGCGGCGCCACCGTTGCGCGCATCGGACGTCAGCTCGCGAACCTTGGCGGCGTTCGCCGCGACCGCGCCCACCGAAAAATCGAACTGGGCCAGCGCCAACCGCAGGTTTGCCATGAAGCGGAACTCCAGAAAAGACGAAGGCCGCGACGAATCGCGGCCTTCGCATTTTACGTTACCGCGATGGCGACTTACCTCATCAGCTTCGCGAGCGTCTTGCCGAGGTCGGCCGGCGACTTCACCGTGGTGACGCCGGCTTTCTCCAGCGCGGCAAACTTCGCCGCGGCCGTGCCCTTGCCGCCGGAAATGATCGCGCCGGCATGGCCCATGCGCTTGCCCGGAGGGGCGGACGCACCGGCGATGAACGACACGACCGGCTTGGTGACGTATTCGGAGATGAATTCCGCGGCGTCTTCCTCGGCGCTGCCGCCGATCTCGCCGACCATGATGATGCCTTCGGTCTGCGGATCGTCCTGGAACATCTTCAGGCAATCGATGAAGCTCAGGCCGTTGATCGGATCGCCGCCGATGCCGATGCAGGTGGACTGGCCAAGGCCTTCGTTGGTGGTCTGGAATACGGCTTCATACGTCAACGTGCCGGAACGCGACACGATACCGACCTTGCCGGGCATGTGGATGTGGCCGGGCATGATGCCGATCTTGCATTCGCCGGGCGTGATGATGCCCGGGCAATTCGGCCCGATCAGCACGATTTCCGGATGCTGCTGCAGCACGTTCTTGACGCGCAGCATGTCGAGCACCGGAATGCCTTCGGTGATCGCCACGATCACGCGGATGCCGGCATCGATCGCTTCGAGGATCGAGTCGGCCGCGAACGGCGGCGGCACGAAGATCACCGACGCATCGGCGCCGGTTTCGAAGACCGCTTCGGACACGCTGTTGAAGACCGGCAGGCCGATGTGCTCGCTGCCGCCCTTGCCCGGCGTGACACCGCCGACGACCTTGGTGCCGTAATCGATCGCCTGTTCGGCGTGGAAGGTGCCCTGCTGACCGGTGAAGCCCTGCACGATCACCTTGGTGTTCTTGTTGACGAGAACGCTCATTCGTTTGCTCCTCAGCCCTTGGCCGCAGCCACGGCTTTCTGCGCCGCGTCGTTGAGATCGTCGGCCGGCGTGATCGCCAGACCGGAGTTGGCCAGCAGCTCGCGGCCCTGATCCACGTTGGTGCCCTGCAGGCGCACCACGACCGGAATCTTCAGGCCGACTTCCTTCACCGCCGCGATGATGCCTTCGGCGATCAGGTCGCAGCGCACGATGCCGCCGAAGATGTTGACCAGGATGCAGCGCACCTTGTCCGACGAAAGAATCAGCTTGAACGCCTCGGTCACGCGCTCCTTGGTGGCGCCGCCGCCGACGTCGAGGAAGTTGGCCGGCTCGCCACCCGCCAGCTTGATCACGTCCATCGTGGCCATCGCCAGGCCTGCGCCGTTGACCATGCAGCCGATGGTGCCGTCCATCGTCACGTAGTTGAGGTTGTTCTGCACCGCGGCGGCTTCGGCGGCGTCTTCCTGCGAGAGGTCGCGCATCGACGCCAGGTTCGGATGGCGGAATTCGGCGTTGTCGTCGGAGTTGACCTTGCCATCGAGCGCGGCGAGGTTACCGTCCTCGAGCACGGCCAGCGGATTGAGTTCCACCAGCGCGAGGTCCTGTTCGTTGAACAGCTTGTACAGGCCCAGCATGATTTTCGTCAGCTGGTTGACTTGCTTCGCGTTGAGATCCATCGCAAAGCCAAGCTGGCGGCACTGGTACGGCTGCAGCCCTTCGACGAAATCGATCACGATGGTGTGGATGTCTTCGGGCGTGTCCTTGGCCACCTGCTCGATGTCCACGCCGCCGTGCTTGGAGGCAATGAAGGAGACGGACTTGCTGTCGCGGTCGACCAGGATCGACAGGTACAGCTCGCGAGCGATATCGGTGGCGTCGGTGACCAGCACCAGATTCACCGGCAGCGCGCGACCGGCGGACTGGTAGGTTTCCATCTGCGTGCCGAGCATGCCCTTCGCGGCAGCGCGCACGTCGTCGAAACTGCGGCAGAACTTGACGCCGCCGGACTTGCCGCGGCCGCCGGCGTGGATCTGGGCCTTGACCATCCACTGCGTACCGCCCAGCGCTTTGGCGGCGTCGACGGCAGCATCGGGAGAACTGGCGATCTTGCCCGGCGGTACGGCGATGCCGTACTGCGCGAACAGTTCTTTGGCCTGGTATTCGTGGAAATTCATTCGATACCTCGAGCGAACGGAAAAACATGGCGGCCGCACGCATGCACAGCGTGGGTCAGGGAGGTCGGATGGCGGGGGAAGCCCTGCCGGCATGCGGTGCGCATGCCCACAAACGGACAGAGCCGCGCCATGCGGCCGCCCATTTTCGCGGAACCGGCCGGCAATGGAAAGGGCGACGTGTTTTTTCATCGATCCGGCGCGCCACTGCGGGCTTTCGCCTGTCGGCACATCGGCGATCAGCCACTCTATACTCGCCGCAAGCTCGTCGAACCCGCCCCGGAGTGCCTCGCACTTGTCCAGCACGTCAGCTCTTTCCGCCACCCGCGCGGCGGTCAATGCCACCATTCGTCACGAGTTGTCGTTCCTCAATGTCTTCAGGCTGGTGCAGGCGCTAGTCTATGCCGGCCTCGCCTTTACTCCGGCCGGCCTGGGCTGGCCGTTGCTGCACACGGCCGACTTCGCCCGCGGCGTCGCCACGCTGTATCTCGTCTTCGCGCTGATCGCGCTGCTGTTCAATCGCCGCAGCATGGGCTTCGTCACCATTGCGGTGTCGGCGGCACTGGTGGTGGATATCGTCGCCGCCGTACTTGCCATTTCTGCGATGCACGAAGCGCGCATCGGCATCGCCATGATGCTGGCGGTAAATCTCAGTGCGGGCGCGTTGATCCTGCCGCTGCGGCTGTCCAGTTTCTTCGCCGCGCTGGCCACGCTGGGTATTCTCGGCAACACCTTTTTCGGTACCACGAGCAGCCAGCCGGGCGACCGCGATCTGCTCGAAGCGGCGCTGTTCGGCCTCGCCTATTTCGCCAGCACCACGCTGTGCCATGTGCTGGGCCGACAGTTGCGCGCCACCGAAGCGCTGGCCGAACAACGCAGCACCGACCTTGCCAACCTGGCGCAGGTCAACGAGTTGATCATCCGGCGCATGAAAACCGGCGTGCTGCTCGTGGACGATGCCAACCGCATCCATCAGATCAACGAATCGGCCTGGATGCTGATGGGCAACCCCGGCGCCGACCAGCGCGACCTCGGCCAGCTTGCACCGGAACTCTCGCGGCGGCTCTACCACTGGATGACCTCGGGCAAGCTCGACGAAACAGCTACGCAGCTTGCCGATGGCGTGCCCGAGGTGGTGCCGCGCTTCACGCGACTGGCGCCCAACGACGATTCGCACGTGCTGATTTTCCTCGACGACACTTCGCTTCTGTCGCGTCGCGCAGAAGAACTGACGCTGACGTCGCTCGGTCGACTCTCTGCTTCCATCGCGCACGAAATCCGCAATCCGCTCGCGGCGATCCGCTACTCGGCACAGCTGCTGGCCGAGTCCAAGAGCATGGATACCACCGACCAGCGCATGGTCGAGATCATCAACAACCACTGCATCCGCCTCAACGAAATCATCGAGAACATCCTGCAATTGTCGCGGCGCGAACGCTCGCGGCCGGAGACACTCGACCTCGGCCACTGGGCTGAAGGTTTCGTCGAGGAATACAGCCAAGGCAACGACCTCGGTGCGGATTCGCTGCGCGTGATTGCCAGCACCGGCGCCCCGGTGACGGCCGTCGCCGATCCGCAACAGTTGCAGCAAGTGGTGTGGAATCTGGTGCAGAACGCGCTGCGTTACGGTCGCCTGCCCGGCGAACCGGCGCGCGTGATGGTGGTGACTCGGCAAGGCGAACACGGCGTGCCTATTCTCGAAGTGATCGACCGCGGTCCGGGCATCGCGCCGAAAGTTGCCGCGCAGATTTTCGAACCGTTCTACACGACGCATGAATACGGCACGGGCCTGGGCCTGTACCTTGCGCGACAGATGAGCGATGCGAATCAGGCCGCACTGGAATACGTGCGCGTGGCCGGCGGCGGCAGTTGTTTCCGCCTCACACTCACACCGGCGCACATGGCGCGGACGGTGAGCGAAGAATCATTCTGAAGCCGCCGCCACTCGACTTCGGGATGCGTCGCGCACGACCTTGTTGATCGCGCAAGGCCGTGCGCATCATCGCCTGCTGCAATGGCAATCCGCTCGCTGGAACAGAGAAAGGACTGACGAGGATGGCTGGAAATTTCACGTTCAACTTCAACGGATTCAAGTCCGCCAATGCCACCACGGCTAAGCCCGCATTCGGCACATCGACCGTGGTCGTGCCACCGACGTTGCGTTCCTTCGACCTATTCCCGACGCGTATCTGGCAGAGCCCGCTCACGATGCTCAGTATTCATTTCGAGCGTTGGGAAAGCACCGTGCTGGCCATGCGCGCAGCAAGTCCCGAGCCTGCAGGACGGACCAATCGCCAAGGCTGGAACAGTGCGGACATGGCCGTGCTGGAACAGCCGGCGTTCGCACCATTGAATGAAATCCTCCGCGCAGCCTGCGGCGTCGCGCTGGGCGAAATGGGTGTGCGCGGAACGGACTTCCAGTTGCAGTCGTGGATCAACATGCACGACCGCGGCGGCTTCAACTTTCTGCACGTGCACGAAGGTTGCCTGCTCTGCGGCTGCTTCTATCTGAAAGTGCCGAAGCATTCGGGCCATCTGGTATTTCGCGATCCGCGCGCCGGCGTCGTGCACGGCGCCATCAAGGGCAGCGTGCCCAACGGCTATACGGACATCCATCTGACGCCCGACGCCGGCCTGCTGGTGCTGTTTCCCTCATGGATGGAGCACTACGTCGAACCACATGGAAACGACGAACCGCGCATCTCGATTTCATTCAACGTGGTGAAGCCCTGATCGATCGCTCGCGAGCAAGCGACAACGATCGTTTGCACTTCGATTCGTGATCGGCAAAACGCAGCGGCAACCAATCTTTCGCGCATAAAAAAGGCCCGGGTCGAGGAGGGGAATTCGACCCGGGCCAGCTCTGTCATCAGTGCCGCATGTTTCTTTAGAACTGGTACTTGGCCTGCAGGTTCACTTCACGACCTTCGATCGAGCGGGCCATGATCACGTTGTTGACGCCGGCATTGACGCCGAAGATGCGCGAGTTGCCCTCGGTCAGGCCGATCTCGTTGGTCAGGTTCGTTCCGGCCAGCGTGAACTGCCAGTTCTTGCCGTAGTTGGCGATGACGCCTGCATCCAGCGTGTGGTACGAACCCAGCGGCTGAAGGCCGGTCTGATCTTCGTAACGCTGACCGGAATGCGAGAACGTGACCCAGCCCGTGACGTCGCCCCAAGTGGTCACGACGCGGTAGCTCGGCGTGAACATGAAGCGGATCTTCGGCTGACGCTGCAGCGGCGCACCGTCCAGGCTGACGCACTGCGTGTTGCCGTTGATGTCGACGTACGGGGCGCAACCGTTGTAGCCGGTGTAGTGGCCGTCCATATAATCCGCGACCAACGCCAGTTTCAGGTTCTCGACCGGGGTCAGGGTGGTGTTGAGGTTGATACCCTTGGTCGATGAGCCGTAGCTGGAAATCGGCCCGAACGCGACGCCCGCGCCGTTGGTTTCCTGATACTGCAGGCCGGTGAACTTGCGCAGGTAGCCGCTGACATCCACATAGAAGATTGGCGACTGGTACTTGAAGCCACCCTCCAGGTTGCGGATCTTGGTCATCGGCGCGAAGTCGCCGCCCGTACCGCGGATACCGTTGTCGAAGTCATCGAAATGCGCACCGGTGTTGCCGCGTACGTAGACGCTCATGTTGTCGGCGAGCTCGTAGTTGGCGCCGGCACTGAACGACGGATGGGTCTTGTTGTAGTTCAGGTGCGTAAAGGTGCCGTTGCAGATGCTGACATTGTTGTCGTACAGGGTGTTCGGATCGCCGTCGAGGTTCACGACGTTGAAATTGCAGGTTTCCTGCCTGGCGTGCTCGTTCTCCACACGACCAGACACGTCGACCGTCAACTTGTCGAGCTTCCACGAATCAGACAGGTAAAACGCCTTGTTGGTGGACACGCCGTTTTCGTCAATGTCGAAGTTGCCGTTGAAGTCGACGAAACCCTGCGAGTTGGAAACGTACTTGGTCTGCCCGCTTGTCGGATCGACATAGCTGATCGTGATCGGCTTGGCGTTGTTGGTATTGGTCATCAGCATCTGGTTGCCAAGCGACCAGTTGTCATGGTCGGTCGAGCGCGCCAGGTAGAGACCGACAGTCAGCGTGTTGCCATCGAACAATTCCTTGCTCAGACGGAAATCGTTGTTGACCGTGTGGATCTCCTTCTGGATGTACCACCAGCCCTGATGGATCACACTCTGGTCCGGCGATACCGCACCACCGCCGACGTAGTTGGCATTCACGACGGTACCGGCTGGCAGACCCAGTGTGTCGGTGTCGACCGGCACATTGCCCGGGCCGCAATAACCCGTCGGCTGCGCGACGTTGCAACCATGCTCGTAGTAGCTCAGCGGCTTAGGATTGGGACCGGAAAACAGCGCATTGGTATTGAGCTGGCCGCCACCGACGACAAAGTGGTCGTCCACCTTCCAGCCATCGAAGTCGGCGTTGTAGCTGCCGCCGAAATAATTCAGCTTGCCGCCGCGGCCGTTGGCCAGGTTGGCGCTCTGCATGCGGCCGTACGGATCAGGCACATCCACATGCTGGATCGCCTTGCTGTAGTAGGTGCCGGTCAGTGCGTTGAACCCTGGGAAATTGGAGAAGGAACCGCCGCTGTCCTGGATCATCGCCACCGGCGTGATGAACTGGTTCTTGTCGTCCAGTGCACGTGCCCAGAACATCAGGCTGCCGTTGTCCATGTCGTGGGTCAGCGTGGCCGTGAGCTGGCCGCCGTTGTCGGACGGGTACTGCGGATCGCGCACGCCATCGGATTTGCGGTAGAAACCACCGATGCTGCCATACCAGTTTTCGGCGATCGGGAACCCGTAGAAGCCGTCGACGCGATACAGGCCTTCGTTGCCGTACGTCACGCCGATGTCACCGGACGGATCTTCCGTGCCCTGGCGCAGAATGAAGTTGGCAGTCGCGCCCATCTGGCCGGGGCCGAAAATGGCGCCCGGGCCACCCTGCACGACTTCCGCGCGCTCGATCGTGTCATCGAGGCGGAACAGCGAGCTGCTGTCCATGAACGACAACGACGACAGGCCATACAGCGGCGTGCCGTTGACCATGTTGGTGAAGTACGGCGCGTCACCACCACCCGGGAAGCCGGCGATTTCGATGTTGGCACCGGTCTGGCCGCCGCTCGATTCCGGCCAGATTCCGGGCGATATCTTCAGCAGGTCGGCCGTGCTCTTCACGTTGGACATCTTGATCTGTTCGCGGTCGGCAACCACGACGTTGTAGCTCGCATCCAGCTTCTTGACGCCGCCCGCATTGGCGGTCACCACGACGGACTGGAGCGACTTGGTGTCGGCAAGACTTGCATTCGCCGAGGTCCTCTTTGCCGGAGCAGTGCCGGTGGTCTGCGTGTCCGTCTGCGGCGCGTTGGCCGGAGTCGGATCAGTGGCCCATGCAAGCTGGGGCAGTGCGGAGACGATCGCCGTGACCAGCGCGAGCCTGATTAATTCTGGATGCTTCATGAAACTCCCTCCTCAAATAGTGTTGGAACACTGGTTTTTTGAATTCACACCGTGATCTTTTCTATGGATTTCTCGGCCGGCCGGGCGAGGTCGCGATCGGTCTGGATGACAAAATCTTCCAGTCGAAACGACGACAGATCAGGCAGTACCGCATCGGCTTCCGTCAGCACCTTGTCGTCACCGATACCCAGGGCAACCATGCCCGCCGACTTGATCGCCGCGACCCCCGCACGTGCGTCTTCGATGCCGAGACAGGCGGCAGCGTTGACACCCAGCGCGGCGGCGGCGCGCTGGAAAATTTCAGGATCTGGTTTTGGATGCACCACCGTCGAGGAATCGACGATGTGATCGAAGAATTGACTGATGCCCATGCGCTCGACGAGATCACCGGCGCTGCGGCTTGCCGAAGCGAGCGCAATCTTGAGGCCGGCTTCGCGCGCCGCCTCCAGCGTCGCCAGTGAACCGGGAAGCAGATCCTGTTTCGAAAATGACTTGATCGCTTCGCGGTAATAATCGTTCTTGCGATCGGCCATCTCGCGCTTCTGCGCTGCCGAATATTGCGACGCCTCGAGACCGAGCACGATCTCCAGCGACGCAGTACGATCCACGCCCTTGAGTTTCTCGCCGATGTTGTCGTCCCAGGGAAGTCCGAGTTCGCTGGCGAGTTTTTTCCAGGCCGCGTGATGCAGGTGAGCGGTATCAGCCAGGACGCCGTCGAGGTCGAAGATCAATGCCTGGATACGCCGAGGGAAAGCTGCCTCCGCCTGATTCGCGGTCGCTTTTTGCGAGGGACGATTCAAACCGATGGACTGCGGCTTCCCGCTCATCAGCTCAACCGTCTGACCGGCATGCGTCACCGTGAGCGCTTCGCCTTCGATCAGGCTGTAAAGAGCCGACCGTCCATCAACGGTGACGCTGATGCGACGACCTTTCCACACCACGCCAAAGCGATATCCCTGCCACCGCGACGGCAGCATGGGATCGAAGGCAAGCATGCCGTTTTTCACGCGCAGGCCGCCGAAACCCCAGACCAGCCCCAGCCAGCTCCCTGCCATCGCAGCCATGTGCGCGCCGTGGCTTGTGTTGGCGTGCAGGTCGTCGAGATCGACGCGAAGGCCATCCTGGAAATATCGATCGGCCTCTTCCGCCAACCCGACCTCAGCCGCGAGCACGCCGAAGGTCGAAGCGGAAAGTGTCGAATCGTGCACCGTGATGGCTTCGTAGTAATCGAAGCTGCGGCGTTTGGTGGCGCTGTCGACGTTGTCGCCGGCCAGCACCAAGGCAAGCAGCGCGTCGGCCTGTTTGCATACCTGATGGCGATAAAGCGTCAGCGGATGATAGTGCAGCAGCAGCGGATATTTCTCCGGCGGTGTCGCGGCGAAATCCCACAGCGGCTTGTCGAGGAACGTATCGTCCTGCGCGACGATGCCGAGGCGTTCGTCCTGCGGCAGGTACATCGCATCGGCAGCCGCCGACCATGTGTGAATTTCTTCGTCGGACAGATCGAGTTTCTGTCGCAGTTCGTTCCAGGCGACCGGCGCCTCAATCGCCAATTCGCCAGCGACCTGGATGGCGTAGCGCAGGTGCACCTGCGCCATGCGATTCGTGTAGTAGTTGTTGTCCACCAGCGCGGTGTATTCGTCCGGACCGGTAACGTCATTGATGCAGAACTGGCCATTCCGCCGTGCGTTGAAATGGCCCACTTGCAGCCAGATCCGCGCGGTTTCGAAAAGCAGTTCCGCGCCGCCACCGGCGAGAAAGCCGCGATCGTCGCTGACGTCGACATACAGCTTGATCGCGAACGCGATCGCCGCATTGATGTGGTACTGCGCCGAGCCGCTGGGATAATGCGCCGAGCATTCGTCGCCATTGAGCGTGCGCCATGGATACAGCGCGCCGCGCATGTGATTCATTTCGCGCGCGTGGTTGCGCGCACCATCGAGCATGCGTATGCGCCACAACAAGCCGGCTTTCGCCAGCGCCGGCGAGATGAAGGCGAGCACCGGTAACACAAAGGTTTCCGAATCCCAGAACACGTGGCCTTCGTAACCTTCGCCGGTCAGCCCTTTCGCAGCGATGCCGCTCTGGCCGTCGCGTCCGGCTGACTGAAAGAGATGGAACAGGTTGAACTTCAACGCCTGCTCGCTGGCCGCATCACCATCGATGGCCAGATCGGCGTGATCCCAGAACGACGCGCAAGTGTTCGCCTGGTCGCGCGCGAGCGCATCGAAACCGGCGCCCATGACGATGGCAAGCGGACCTTCCGCTTGCTCGATCAAGGCCAGGTCATCTACTTCTTCCTGCGGACGTGTCCACGCGTACGAGACAAATTTCTCGATCTGCACGCTTTCGCCTGGATCGAGATGACCTGAGTAACTTTGGCGTGCATCCTCGTCGAGGATGCCGGCAACAGCACCAGAAAATTCAAGCCCGCGAACCTGATGCCGCTGAAGGCAGGCGACGCCGATAGCACTTTCGCCGGTGCGCTGCACCAGATCGGCCTGCACATCCGAAGCCGCGGCATGCGTGGTGCGCATCGACAGATAACTGTCCGTGCCGATACGCGGATCGTCACCCTGCTTGGCTGCTGCATGACTTCCGATCAGGCAGGATTCGAGCGCGATGGGGCCGCTGTAATCGATCGAGGTCACGCGAAGCCGGATACACAACAGTCCGGAATACGCCAGAGGCAGCAGCCGTTCCGCCTGAAGCTCCAGCGTCTGGCCTTGTTCGGTGCGCCAGCGGAGGGAACGTGACAACCGGCCTTCGCGAAAATGCAGCGTGCGCTGAAAATCGAGCACGTCCCCGCGCATGGGATCGACGCGCACATCGCCGAGGCGAATATTGATGGCCGTCGCTTCGGCGACCGGCACGCGTGTATCGGTGGTGCGCGCGAATCCGAAGTGGCGCTCGTGGTAATGGATCGGCGCCCGTTCCCACACACCCGCAAGAAAACTGCCCTGGGTCGGACTGGGTGACTCTTCAAAACCGCCGCGAACACCCAGTGAACCATTGGCCAGAGCGAACAAGGTCTCGTCGCGCGCCGCCGTCTCGGACTGCCAGCCCGACTGCTTCAGACACCAGGCGTTGATCGCCTGAGCGTTGCCGGATTTCCCGCCTGCCACGCCTGCGTCAGCAGACTCAGCCGTTTGGGTAGAAGCATTCCACGCGTCCAGGTGATTCGCGCTCATGAAAAGAGACCCGACCGTCCGCAGGGCTGCGAACGCCATGCATTCGCCACCCACAGTGACATGTCACCCCACACACTGGTTTCCCGCTGCGACACCGACTTCCCCATCTGAATCTTCGTACTGCGCGTTCATCGTGTGGCGCGCATCCCTTGGTCCGGCCTGGCCGGTTCGGCGGAATGTAACAGCCAAATGATATCGATATCAAGATACCGATATCATGCCGTGACAGGTGATTTGCTCACTCCGAGCGCTCAGCCTGCTCGCCGGGTCAACGCAAGTTTCAGGTGGAACGAACCACCAGGGTCACGGGGAGCGTTTCGGACTGTGCGGACTCGCCGCGGATCAACGCCAGCACCTTGCGCGCCAGCAGAACGCCGCCCTCTTGCCAGTCCTGACGTACCGAACTGAGCGGCGGCAGAAAGCTGGCGCCCAGCGGCATGTCGTCGTAGCCGACGACCGATATGTCATCTGGAACGGAGCGGCCCATCTCGCGAATACCGCGGATGGCGCCCATCGCAAGCAGGTCGCTGCAGGCGAAGATCGCGTCGAAATCCACCTTGCGCGCAAACAGCGAATGCACCGCATCGACGCCGGAATCGACCGTGAATTCGTCCCGCCGCATCAACAACGGCTTGATCCCATGCACGCCCAGCGCATCGACGAAGCCGTTCAGGCGGTCATAGATTTCCGGGTGGCTTGGATTGCCGATAAACACCGGATGGCGGCGGCCCAGCCTGTAAAAATGATCGGCCACCATCGCCCCGCCGAGGCGGTTGTCGCTGCCGACGATGCAATGGGAATCGCCTTCCAGCTCGGCGCCCCACACAACCATCGGCACGCCCAGCTTGTCGAACCGGTGCACGGCGTCCTGCCGCACGCCCTGACCCAGCAGGATCAGTCCATCGGCTGCCTGCACTGCCGCGGCTGCCGCGCCTTGTCGGGTGGTCAGCAGCACGCTGTATCCGGCGGCGGTCAGTTCCTGCGAGATGCCGCCGAGCAGCCCGAGAGGGTAGGGATCGAACATCGTGCGATCCGTGGACGGCTTCATCTCCACGATCACCGCCACGGTGTGGCTGCGCCGAAGCCGCAGGTTGCGCGCGCTGATATTGAGTTTGTAGCCATGCTCGCGGGCCAGCTGGTTGATGCGTTCGCGTGTTTCCGGATTGACGAGCGGGCTATCGCTCAGCGCCCGCGAAACGGTGATTTTCGACAATCCCGCCAGCTCGGCCAGATCCGCCATGGTCAGGCCCGATGACTGCAAAGCGCCACGTTTCTTTCCCGGTCGGCTCAATTCCCCATCCTCCGCTCAATACGAGGCACTTCAGGTTTGCTCCCCGGTGGATTGCAACCGCGCAAAAAAGACGCGCAAGCAACGCTGAATACCCGGCATGCATTTAGGCAAAGCACGCCACTTGCCGGTGCATCTGCGTCAGCGATTCACGCCGACAGATGCTTTCCGGATGGTATCGCAAGCATCGTTTGATATCGATACCATCTGTGGCACACTCCCGTTCGCGCGGCTCGCACCAGGGGCAACTGAGCCGGCGTCCCGACCTCTGTTGTCCCGCCAGCCCGCTGGGCTGCAAGAAGGTGAGCGTGAACAGAATCCGCATGATTGTCGCGCTTGCGCTGATCTACATGGTCTTTGCCATCCTGCTCAACAGCGTCGGCACCGTGATCCTGCAGTCGATCTTCTCCTTCGGCATCGACAAGCCTGAGGCCAGTTCGCTGGAGCGCTACAAGGACCTGTCGATCGCCTGTACCTCCTTCCTGGTAGCCTCTTTCATCCCGCTGATGGGCTATCGGCGCTCAATGATGCTTGCGTTGGCCATCGTCGGCAGCGCCTGCGTGCTGATGCCGCTCTACCCCAGTTTTCTCACCACACGCATCCTGTTTGCCTGTGTGGGCATCTCCTTCGCGATGGCAAAAGTCGGCGTGTATTCGTCGATCGGCCTGCTCACCGCGGACAAGACAGCGCATTCGCGTCTCACCAATACCATCGAAGGGCTGTTCATGGTCGGCGTGCTCGCCGGCAACTGGATCTTCAGTGCGTACGTCGACCGCGCGCACCCGGGCAACCCGGTGTGGTTCAACGTGTACTGGCTGCTGGCCGGCATGTGCGCCGTGGTCATCGCACTGCTGGCGACGAGCAAGCTGGACGAAAGCGCCGCGCACTCGCACGGTCACAACAACTCCTTCAGCGATTCGATCATGGAGATGCTGCGGCTGTTCGTTCGCCCGCTGGTGTATGTGTTCCTCGCTTCGGCCTTTCTCTACGTGCTGATCGAACAGAGCTTCGGCACGTGGCTGCCCACGTTCAACAACGAAATCCTCAAGCTGCCCAACGCCATGAGCATCCAGTTCGCGGGAATTCTTGCCGGCATGACGGCGATTGGCCGCATCGGCGCCGGCTTCGTGCTCAAGCGCGTGCGCTGGTATGTACTGCTGAATATCTGCGTGGTCGGCATGGCGACGCTGGTGATCCTGGTGTTGCCGCTGGCGCGTCATGTGGTGGAACGCAGCGATGTCGGCTGGTTCAACGCGCCGATCGCGGCTTACCTGATTCCGCTACTCGGATTGCTGATGGCTCCGATCTATCCGGTGATCAATTCGGTGGCGCTGAGTTCGCTGCCCAAGCCGATGCACGCCGCGATGACCGGCTTGATCGTGGTGTTCTCCGCGCTCGGCGGCACGCTGGGTTCGTATATCACTGCGCGTGTCTTTGCCAGTTTCGACGGCATCAACGCGTTCTATTTTTCGCTGGTGCCGATGACGCTGGTGCTGATCACGCTGTTCTTCTTCAAGCGGGAGACAGACCGCGTTGCAGTGCTCGCACAGATGCAGTGCACATGAGCCTCACGCGACGGCAATTCCTCGCTGCCAGCGTCGCGACCGCCGGCGCCGCACTGGCTGCGGAACTGCCTTCCGCCGCGTCCGCCACCGAAAAGAAACCCATCCGTTCCACGACGTCCGCACGGAATGTGCTGTTGATCGTTGCCGACGACCAGGGCTATGACCTGAGCTGCTGCAACGGAAAAGTGAAGACGCCTGCACTCGACCAGCTGTCACGCGAAGGCAGCCTGTTCACCGATGCCTACGCTGCGGTTTCGTCTTGCAGCTCCAGTCGCGCCACGCTGTACACCGGGCTGTATTCGCACACCAATGGCATGTACGGCCTCAGTCACGACGTGCACAACTTCTCGCTGCTCGACAACGTCAAAACGCTGCCGTGGATGCTCAAACAGGCCGGCTACGCCACCGCGATCGTCGGCAAGCTGCACGTGAAGCCGGAAGCCTTGCTGGCATACGACGCCTGGTTGCTGCCCGAGCAGGCCGGAAACCGCAACGTCGCCGCCATGGGTCACGCCGCCGGCGAGTGGATGCGCGCGCAGGGCAGCAAGCCGTTCTTTCTCACTGTCGGCTACAGCGATCCGCACCGCGCCGGGGATGCATCGCAATTCGGCAACACGCGCGACTGGCCCGAAGTCAGGCGTGAACGTTATGCACCATCCGACGTTGCCATCCCGTCGCACCTGCCCGATCTGCCCGAGGTGCGCGCCGACCTGGCGCAGTACTACGAAGCGGTAAGCCGGCTGGACAGCGGTGTCGGTATCTTGCTTCGCGAGCTGGAAGCATCGGGCCACGCTGAGGACACGCTGGTCATCTATCTGAGCGACAACGGCCGGCCGTTCCCCGGCGCCAAGGACAACCTCTACTACGAAGGCATCCACCTGCCGTTGATCGTGCGTGCGCCGGGTCGCAAGGGCGACGTCCGCTGCCGCGCGATGGTCAGCTGGATCGATATCACGCCCACCATCCTCGACTGGGCCGGAGCACATCCGCCCGCCGACTATCACTATCTGCCGCTGCCCGGGCGCTCGTTGCTGCCCATTCTGGAAACGCCCGATCCGGCAGGCTGGGATCGCATCTTTGCCACGCACTCGTTCCACGAGATCAATCAGTACTATCCGATCCGCTCGCTACGTACGCGGCAATACAGCTACTTCCACAATCTTGAGCCTGCGCTCAGCGTGCCGATCGCCAGCGACGTGGCGCTGTCGCCCAGCTGGAAAGCCATCAACTCAACCTCGGGCGCGCGGCTTGGCAAGCGCTCCCTTGATGCGTTTCACCATCGCCCGGAAGAAGAGCTATACGACCTCGCCAACGATCCCGACGAAGTGAACAATCTGGCTGGGGATGTCGCGCATGCGGCAGCACTCGCAGGCCTTCGGCAGCAACTGGCTGCGTGGCGCACCGCTACGCACGACCCCTGGATGGCCGGCGTCACTGATCCGTTCGGCCCCGCACATTGAGAACACGATGAATCCACTGCTCCGCCATTTGTTCCGCAGCATCGCCTTGACCTTGACGCTGACTGCGGCCGTCAGCATCCATGCCACAGACACCGATCCGAGCTTCGTGCTCCGCGCCACGTCGAAGAACTTCGGCAACTACTTCCCGAGCTATCTGGCCAACGGCTATTTCTCGACGATGACCTCGGAACGCGGTACCGAAGGCAACCTTGCTTACATGGTCGCGTTCATGGATTACGCCAAGGACGATATTGCGCGGCCGGCCGCGATCCCGGGTTGGAGCGGCATCGACTACAGCACCGGCAAATCGACCGTCGGCGAGTTCTGGCTCAATCGCACCCTGCTCAGCGACAAGGCCTTCGGCGACTATCACCAAGCGCTGAACATGCACGACGGCACGCTCACCACGAGCTACCGCTATACCGACGACAGCAAGAAATCCACGCGCATCGCGATCACCACCTTCGTCAGCCAGGCCGACACGCACATCGCGGCGACACGCATCGCGATCACGCCGGAATTCGACGGCACCGTGCAGTTGTCGTTTCCGTTGAACATCTGGGCGCCACATCAGCCGCGCTTCCCGATCGGCAAGATGACCGGCGACGAGATGCTCGCCGCGGTCGCCGCCAACAACATGTCGGTCACCGAACCGGTCAACTATCGCACCGCCGATCGCGCGCCGGTCTGGTATCACGGCGATACGCACGTTTCCAACAACGATGGCAACGCGAAAGAGCTGACTTTGTGGCTCGACGGCAAGGCCGAACAAGGCTTGCGCATGGCCGAGGCCGCAGCGATCGAACTGCCAAAAAATGTGCAGCCCGGCGATGTTGTCGTCGACAAGAGCACGTATCAGCTCGCGATCAACCTGAAGATTCCGGTGCAACGCGGACAGACCTACACCTTCACCAAATACGTCGCGATGTCCCGCGAAAACTGGGGCGGCGATGCCCTTGCCACCGCGAAGCTGGCGACGGCCGCGCGCAGCACCGGCTTCGACAAACTGCTCGCGGCGCACAAGGACGCGTGGCATGAGTTGTGGAAATCGGACATCGTGATCGATGGCGATCCGAACGTGCAGCAGGCCGTGCATTCGGACCTCTACTATCTGCTGTCCAACTCGACCACCGGCACGGCATGGCCGATGGGCGCGTGCGCGCTCACGCCGAACTATGCCGGGCATGCGTTCTGGGATTCCGATTCATGGGTGTTCCCGGCCTTGCTGCTGCTGCACCCGGAGCGCGCCAAGCCGATCGTGATGTTCCGCGATCGCACCATGCAGCCGGCGCGCGATCGCGCGATCCAGTACGGCGCGAAGGGCACCATGTTTCCGTGGGAAGCCGATCCGGAAACGGGTGTCGATCACACGCCGCATTTCGCCTATGGGGTCTTCCGCGAGATCCACGTCAACGCCGACATCGCCATCGCGCAATGGCAGTACTACCTCGCCAGCGGCGACGATGCATGGCTGAAGCAGAGTGGCTGGCCGGTGATCCGCGAGATCGCGCAGTTCTGGGTCAGCCGGGTCACCTATGACAAGGCACACGATCGCTACGAAATCCTGCACGTCACTTCGCCCGACGAAGCCTACGACGACGTGCCGAACGACTCGTTCACCAACGCGGCCGCACGCAAGGCGCTGGACATCGCGACCGCAGCAGCGATCAAAGTCGGCGAACGACCCGATCCGAAATGGGCCGATATCTCGAAGAAGATGTATGTCCCGTTCGACGAGAAAGCGCAGCGCCATCTCGACTTCGACGCCAGCGTGCCGCACGACAAGATCACCTGGATGGGCTCGTCGCTCGCGTGGCTGATGTATCCGAACCTCGACCTGCCGATGACGGCTGAAATCCGGAAAAACGATTTCGCCTTTCAGCTCGACGAACTGAAAGTGCACGGCAACGACCCGAACGAGATGATGATGGTGATGCTCGCCACCGCCGCGGCGGAAGTGGGCGATGGCAAGACCGCTGGCGAGTGGATGCAGCGCAACCTGGTCGGCTTTCTCAAGGCGCCGTACAACGTGCGCAGTGAAACTGCGTACAACAACGCCGGCTACATCCTGGCGACCTCGGCGGGTTTCGTGCAGAGCATCGTTTACGGACTCACCGGTTTGCGCGTGCAGGACGACGGCCTCGCGCAGACGTATGCGCCGGTGCTGCCGCCGGGCTGGAAATCGCTCACGCTCAAGCGCGTGCATTTCCGCGGCAAGCAGTACGACATCTCGATCGACCGCGATGCAACCGGCAAGGCGACGCTGAGCCGCAAGGCACTTTGACGAAATGAACGCGATGTCCAGCTTGCCGCCTGCGCTTCTCGATGCCATGCGGCAGGTTGGCGCGTTGCTGCAGTCGGGTGACTACGCAGCCGCGCACCATCGGCTTGAAATCCTGGTGATGGAACATCCCGACTACGTCGAAGCGTTGCGCCTGCTTGCCGGCACCAAGCAGGCGCTCGGTGATGTGGACGCGGCAGAAGTATTGTTGCGAAAAGCGTTCGCGATCGATCCGAACTGGGCACCCACACTCTCGACGCTGGGCGAGCTGCTGCTTGGTCGCGGCCGCGGCGACGATGCCGAACCGTTGCTGCGTCGTGCCGCGCAACGCATGCCTCAAGCTGCGCTCGCGCTCGCGCGCCACTACAACGACACGCAGCGGCCGACCGATGCGCTCGCACTCGTCGCGCCGCTGTGCAACGCAGGACAAGTCGACGCCGAACTCGTCGCGCAACACGTGGCCGCGCTCGCGGCGCTGGGCCGCGCGCAGGAAGCCCTCGACGTCTATCGAGAGATGGCCGATACCATGTCTGGCAGTCATGAAGCCGCGTATGCGCTGGCTCTCGCACTCGCCGCAGCCAATGAACATGCGGAGGCCGAGGGAACCATGGGATATGTGCTGGCATGCGGCTATCGCACGGCAGCCGTCTATTTCACTCGCGCACGCAGCCTGGTTGCACTCGGCAACTTCGATCGCGCCGAGCAAGACCTTCGTGACTGTTTGCAAATCGATCCGCGGCTGGCCGATGCGCATAGCCATCTCGCGCGACTGATCTGGATGCGCACCGGTGACACCCGGGAAACCACCGAAGTGCTCGATCGTGCCCTGCAATCATTTCCTGGCGACGACGCACTGCGCGCGGCCAAGGCCGCGATTCTTCAGGGTGCGGGCGATGCACGCGGCGCATACGCCTGCCTGGCTGAACAAGTTGCACGCACGCAGGCGTCGCCGGCGCTTCTCGTGCGTGCAGGACTTGCCGCGCTGGATGTCGATCCCGCTGCGGCGCTGACACTTGCCGAGCGCGCGCTGCATGCATCGCCGAATCACCAGGCTGCACGAAACCTGCTGGTCGCCGCGCAGCTCGGTGTCGGCGATGCGCAGAACGCACTGCGACATTGCGAGGCATTGCTTGCAAACACGCCCGACGATCAATACCTCGTCGCGCTGCAGACTACGGCATGGCGAATGCTCGGCGATGAGCGTTACCTCGCTTACTGCGATTACGCGGCGCTGGCCGTGCCGCAAACCTTGCCTGTGCCTTCGTCGTGGTCGAATCTGCCGGGTTTTCTTGCCGACCTGAAACAAAGTCTCGAACGGCTGCACAACCCGACCGGCCATCCGTTGCTGTTCCAGTCGCTGCGTCACGGTACCGAAACGACCGAGGACCTCACGCGCAGCGCAGACCCGGTGATCCAGGCCTTGTTCAAAGCATTCGACGAGCCGATTCGCGAATACCTCGCGCGCATCGGTCACGGCAACGATCCGTTGCGGCGTCGCAATCGCGGCAACTATCGCTTCAACGGCAGCTGGTCGGTGCGCCTGCGTTCGTCGGGTTATCACAACAACCACGTGCATCCGCGCGGATGGATATCGTCGGCGTTCTACGTCGACCTGCCCGACAATATGAATCACGCGTCGAACAACGAAGGCTGCCTCGCTTTCGCCGAACCGGGCATCGTGACCACGCCACCACTGCACGCCGAGCATGTCGTGCGTCCGCAGCCGGGGATGCTGGTGCTGTTCCCATCTTATTTCTGGCACGGCACCGTGCCGTTCAACAGCGAGCAGACGCGGCTGACGGTCGCCTTCGACGTGCTGCCCGACTCTTCCACGGAACACACATGAAATCACGCGCCTTGCTGTTGACGTTGATGGCCTTGCTCACCACGTCGGCCTTCGCCGAAACTCCGGATCCAAGTTTCAGCCTGACCGCCACCGCGAAGGATTTCGCCAACTATTTTCCCGGCCAGCTCGCCAACGGCTACTTCTCGACGATGACCGCGCCGCGCGGCACCGAAGGCAACCTCGCGTACATGGTCGCCTTCATGGATTACGCGAAAGACGATGCCTCACGTCCCGCCGCGATCCCGGGTTGGACCGAGGTCGACTACAGCACCGGCAATTCCTCCGCCGGGCATTTCTGGATGAACCAGGTCGATCTGTCGCCCGCCGTATTCCAGGAGTATTCGCAGACGCTCGACCTGCACGACGCGACATTGACCACGCACTATCGCTACCTCGATCACGGCAAGGCGACGCGCGTGGAAGTGACCACGCTGGTCAGCCAGGCATCGCCGCATCTCGCCGCGACGCGCGTGTCGTTCACCCCGGAATTCGACGGCGAGGTCGAACTGTCGTTCGCGTTAAATACCTGGGCGCCGTACGAACCGCGTTTTGCGCTCGGCAAGATCACCGGCGAGCAGATGCAGGAACAGGTCGCCTCGCGCAACATGAAACTGCAGGCGATTCCGCCAGCCACCGCGGATCGCGCGCCACTCTGGTATCACGGCGATACGCACGTGCTGCACAGCGACGGCGACACGCAGGACATGACGCTGTCGCTCGATGGCCGTGCCGAACAGGGACTGCGCATGGCCGAAGCGGCGGCGATCGAACTGCCTGCCGGACTCAAGCCACGCGAGGCGACGTTCTACAAAAGTGACTATCGACTCGCGTTGAACCTGCGCGTATCCGTGCGCAAGGGCGTTACTTACACCTTCACCAAGTATGTCGCTGCGTCGCGCGAAAGTTGGGGCGGTGACGCGGATGCCGACATGGCGCTGGCAAAAGCCGCGCGTGAAAAAGGTTTCGAATCCCTGCTCGATGCACACAAGGACGCGTGGCACACGCTGTGGCAAACGGACGTCCGGATCGATGGCGACGCCAAGGCCCAGCAGATCGTCCACGCAGATCTTTACTACCTGCTTTCCAATTCCACACGCGACACGGCATGGCCGATCGGTGCCTGCGCGATGACGCCGGGTTATCTCGGCCACGCGTTCTGGGACAGCGATTCTTGGGTGTTTCCCGCGCTGTTGCTGCTGCATCCGCAACGCGCGAAATCGCTGGTGATGTTCCGCTCGCGTACTTTGCCCGCCGCACAACAGCGCGCAAGCGAACGACATCTGCAAGGGGCGATGTATCCGTGGGAAGCCGATCCGCAGAATGGCACCGAACAGACGCCGCACTTCGCCTATGTGCTGGGCGAGCGCGAGATCCACGTCAACGCCGACATCGCCATTGCGCAGTGGCAGTACTACCTCGCCAGCGGCGACAAGGCCTGGCTGAAGCAATACGGCTGGCCGGTGATTCGCAATGTCGCCGAGTTCTGGGCAAGCCGTGCGACGTGGAACGTCGCGCAGAAACGCTACGACATCCTGCACGTCACGTCGGTCGACGAGGACTATAACGACGTGCCGAACGACACCTTCACGAATGTCTCTGCCGTACGCGCGCTGGAGATCGCCACTGCGGCTGCGGGCATCGTCGGCGAACACGCCGACCCGCACTGGACGGAGGTGGCGAAGAAGATGCACGTGCCGTTTTCCGCCGCCGACTCGCATCACCTCGACTTCGACGAAAGCGTGCCGCACGACATCGATTCGTGGGGCGGCAGTTCGCTCCCGATGCTGTCGTATCCATCGCTGGATTTCCCGATGGACGCCGGGCTGCGCCGCCGCGATTTCGATTACGCGGTGAGCCCCATCGCGCGTTCGCACCACGATCCCAACAGCATGGGCCTGGCGCCGATGTCGATCGCCGCCGCCACACTCGGCGATGCCGCCGGCGCCAGTGCTTGGTTCGATCGCAACATCACCGCCAACGTGATCAAGCCGCCGTTCGACGTGCGCACCGAAACCGCCAACAACAACACCGGCTATTTCCTCACCGCTTCAGCGGGGCTGATGCAGAACATCGTCTACGGTTTTTCCGGCCTTCGCATCCAGCCGGACGGATTGACTCAAGCGTATGCACCGGTGCTGCCGTCAGGCTGGAAATCGCTGACGCTCAAACGCGTCACCTGGCGCGGCAAGCTTTACGACATCACCGTCCAACGCGACGCAGCCGGCAAGGTGCAGCTGACGCGCAAGGCGCTTTGAACACGAACACATCGCTCACGACATCGACCATCGAGGAACGCTTCATGCACACACGACATGTTCGACGGATTCTTCGCAGCGCCCTGCTCTGCACGGCGCTCGCCAGTGCGCAGGTGTTTGCGCAGGCGGGGCATCCCGCCGTGGATGCCCAAGGCACGCTTACCTTGCCTTCGTACGCGGTGCCGTATTCGACGTTCGCGTCGCCCGAAGCCCGCAAGCAGTTCCAGATCATGCTGGAACAGGGCCGACACGCGCCCGGCCCCGCATCGATCGATGCGAGCCGCACCTATTACGACAAGATCAACACCGATCGCGCGCAACGGATGCAGAAGCTGTATCCGGTGAAGATTCACGCGCAGACCATCGGTGGCGTGCCCACCGATGTGGTCGAGCCGGCGCAGGGGATCGCCGCGCGACAGCAGCATCGTGTGCTGATCAATCTGCACGGCGGCGCCTTCCTCTGGGGCGCGCACAGCGGCGGGCTGGTCGAGGCGATCCCGCTGGCGAACCTGGGTCGGATCAAGGTCGTCACGGTGGATTACCGACAGGGACCCGATCACGTTTTCCCCGCGGCCAGCGAGGATGTCGAATCGGTGTATCGCGCGCTGCTCAAGAGTTATCCGGCGAAGAACATCGGCATCTACGGTTGCTCCGCCGGCGGCGTGCTCACCGCCGAAGCAACCGCGCGCATCATCGCGCACAAGTTGCCGACGCCCGGCGCCATCGGCACGTTCTGCGGCTCCATCACCACGATGGAAGGCGATTCGACCTATATCTCCGGCGTGCTCAGCGGCGATCCGCCGCCGGCCCGGCCGATGCAGCTGACCGACCTGCCCTACTTCAAGGGCGCGCAGGCCAACGACCCGATGGTGTTTCCGGCGCAGTCGCCGGCGCTGCTGGCGAAATTTCCGCCGACCCTGCTGATCACCGGCACGCGCGACTTCACCATGAGTGCCGTGGTGCACAGTCAAGCGCTGTTGACCGACGCCGGCGTGGATGCCGAACTGCATGTCTGGGACGGCATGTGGCATTCGTTCTTCTCCGACCCGGAGATGCCGGAGTCGCGCCAGGCCTATGCGGTGATGGTCGGATTCTTCGACCGCAAGCTCGGACATTGACCACGCGCTCACGACGGCGATCGCATTTACCGGCCGCCGTGGCCGTCGCGGCCTTTGCCGGCTGGCGTGGCGACGGGTATTCTTTGGTCTGTCCATTACCGTGCGGCGTGCCATGAGCCTTCAGACCGTTTTGGTCATCGATGACGAACGCGATATTCGAGAACTGCTGACCATCACCTTGGGTCGGATGGATCTGCAAGTCGACGCCGTCGGCACCGTCGCCGATGCGCGTCGCGCACTTTCCGAACGCACTTACGATCTCTGCTTCACCGACATGCGCCTGCCCGACGGCAACGGCCAGGAAATCATCGAACTGATTTCCGAAACCAGTCCGGACACCCCGGTGGCGATGATTACCGCCTACGGCAATGTCGACGCGGCGGTGAACGCGTTGAAAGCCGGCGCGTTCGACTTCGTCTCCAAGCCGGTCGACATCCAGATGCTGCGCGGACTCGTGCGCACCGCGCTGCGTCTAGCGGACGAGAAGCGCAACGGTGGCGGCGCAGCAAAGGCGGCAGGCTCCAGCGATCGGTTGATCGGCGACTCCACCGCCATGCAGCAGGTACGCGCCACCATCGGCAAGCTCGCGCGCAACCAGGCACCGGTCTACATCGCCGGCGAATCGGGCGTCGGCAAGGAACTGGTCGCGCGACTGATCCACGAGCAGGGCCCGCGCGCCAGCGGCCCGTTCATTCCGGTCAACTGCGGCGCGATTCCCTCCGAGCTGATGGAAAGCGAATTCTTCGGCCATCGCAAAGGCAGTTTCACTGGCGCCAGCAGCGACAAGGAAGGTCTTTTTCAGGCGGCGCAGGGCGGCACGCTGTTTCTCGACGAAGTGGCCGAACTGCCGCTGCACATGCAGGTGAAACTGCTGCGCGCGATCCAGGAAAAAGCCGTGCGCCCGATCGGTGGTCGCGACGAGATTCCGGTGGACGTGCGCATCCTTTCCGCTACGCACAAGAACCTCGGCCACCTCGTCGAGCAAGGTCAGTTTCGCCAGGATCTGTTCTATCGCATCAACGTGATCGAATTGCGCGTGCCGCCATTGCGTGAGCGTCGCGGCGACGTGCCGCAGCTGTCGGCCTTCATCCTCAAGGCGCTGTCCGGAAAAAGCGGCGAAGCCGTCGGCAAGCTGTCGCCCGGTGCGCAGCAGGCGCTGGAGTCCTACGAATTCCCCGGCAACGTGCGCGAGCTGGAAAACATCCTCGAACGCGCGATGGCGATGAGCGACGGTGAAGTCATCGACGCCACCGACCTGATGCTGCCGCAGCGCACCGCGCGCGCATCAAGCGACACCTTGCCTGCCGCTCAGCCGCAGGAACACGCTGCTGTATCCGAGGCAGCAGCTGGCGGCAACGGCGATGGTGGCCTCGACGATTACATCAGCAACCTGGAACGCACCGCGATCGTGAAAGCGCTCGAGGAATCGCGTTACAACAAGACCGCCGCCGCACGCAAACTCGGCATCACCTTTCGCGCCTTGCGCTACAAGCTGAAGAAGCTCGGCATCGACTGAGGCTGTTGAGGGGCTGACGAATCATTCGTTCTGATCGCCCGGCGTCAACGCCTTGCGCAACGTGCGCAGCAAGACTTGCGTGGTCACGGGTTTGTCGATCACGTAGAGCCGCCGCAACGGCGGCAACTCCTGCAGGTCCGGTGACGCGCCGGGGCGTGCCAGCAGAATCACTGCGCCGTCGTAGCCTTGCTCGGTCAACGCAGCGAGCGTGCGCACGCCGGTGAACAGATTCATGTCCGCGTCGAGCACGACCAGATCGGGCAGGCCGCACGCTCCGATCCACTGCAACGCCGCAGTGCCGCTCTGGCTGGCATGCGCCTGGTATCCGTAGGCATCGAGCATGTCGGTGAGCAGCGATAGCTGGCCGGCTTCCTCCACCACTACCAGCACGCGTTCGGCCTCGCCTTCCAGGCTGTCGGTGTCTACCAGCTGCTCGGCGTCGATGAGGAGTTCTTCCAGCGGTATGTACAGGTCGAATCGCGTGCCGCGGCCGGCGCCGCTGTCGACACGCATCACGCCGCCATGGCTGCTCACGATGCGCTTGCATGAAAGCAGACCCAGGCCGGTACCGGTTTCCTTGGTGGTGAAGAACGGTTCGAACAGATGCTCCAGCACGTCGTGATCCATGCCGGGGCCGTTGTCGATCACGCTGATGCGCAGATAGCGACCGTGGCGCGGATGTTCCTCGGCCATGAAGAAATCCACCGGCAACTGCGCCTGTGCGGTTTCGACGCGCAGTTGTCCGCCGTCGGGCATCGCCTGGATCGCGTTGAGGCACAGATTCAACAGGCACTGCTGCAATTCGGTGTGGTTGCCTTCGAACGACAACTCCGGATCGTCGATCACCAGTTCCATCGCCACCGAGCGCGGCACGCTGCCCTGCATGAGCAGATCAAACGCACTGAACAGCGCGCCGAGGCGAACCTGCTCCGCGCGGCGCGCACCACGCGCGAACGACAACATCGACTGCACCATGTCCAGCCCGCGCTTGCCGCAATCGCGCACGAGCTTGCCGAGGCGTGCGAGGCGCGGGTCGTCCTGGTAATCCTGCAGGCTGTCGCCCGCCAGCAACAGCGGTTGCAGCAGGTTGCGCAGATCGTGACTGAGGCCACCGGCCAGCATGGCCAGACTTTCGAAGCGTTGCGCGCGGATGAGCTCGGCTTCGGTGCGGCGATTCGCGCGACGCGATTCGGCCTCCATCAGTGCGCGTCGCACCGCGCTGGCCAGCCGCACGGGATTCTGCTTGAGAATGTAATCGGTGGCGCCGTTGCGCAACGCCTCGATCGCCGCGTCCTCACCGAGCGTGGCGGACACGAAGATGAAAGGAAGATCTTCGTCGTACTGACGCAACAACTCCAGCGCTCGCTCGCCGGAAAAACCCGGCAGGCTCAAATCCGACAGCACGATGTGCGGCTTGAATTCGCTCAGTGCCGACAGATAACGCGGCTCGTCGTCGACCAGCACGACCTCGTATTCGATTCCGTCGTTTTCCAGTTCGGCCAGCACCAGCTCGGCATCGGGCTGGCTATCCTCGACTTGCAGGATACGAATGGAAGGCATCGGTCGGTTTTGCCGACTTGGCATGACTGTTACCTGCGACTCTCTCGTGTGCTTCGGTGCTTTCGCACCTACCGCGAACCGGATCTCCGGCCCGCGCCCCTTGCAACGTTTGACCAGCCTACTCGCGCATCCTACTCGGGCGCCTGGTTGAGCACTGCCCAGAATTGTCCCAATGTGCGAACGGCTTCGAAGAACTGGTCGACGTCCACCGGCTTGATCACATAGGCGTTGGCGCCAAGGTCCCAGCTTCGCGCCAGGTCGCTCTCCTCGCGCGACGACGAAAGAATCACCACCGGAATGCGCCGAAGTCTTTCGTCCGCACGCATGTGGGTCAACACGTCCAACCCGTTCATGCGCGGCATCTTGATGTCCAGCAGCACCACTGCAGGGTCGCCCGGTTCGCGCTCGGCCCACGCGCCACGCGCGTGCAGGTAATCCAGGCATTCCACGCCATCCTCGACGTGGATCACCGGATTGGCCAGATGCGCTTCCTGCAGTGCATCCATCGCCATCTCGGCATCGGCCATGCTGTCTTCCACCAGCAGGATCGTACGCAGCTCTTTCTTGTTCATGCTCGGATACTCAGGTGCGTGTCCCGGCCAGGTCGGTGGCTGGAAGCGAAAAATGAAAACGGGCTCCCTGCCCTGGTTCGGCATCGGCCCAGACCCGTCCGCCATGTCGCGCGATGATCCGCCGCACATTGGCCAGTCCGATACCGTTACCGGGGAATTCCGAAGCGCGATGAAGGCGCTGGAACACCCCGAACAACTTGTCCGCGTATTGCATGTCGAAGCCGGCACCATTGTCGGCCACGGTGAATTCGTAATCGCCATGGCGGCCTTGCTGCACGCTGACCTCGATGCGCGGCGCCTGCGTGTTTCCGGTGTACTTCACCGCGTTGCTGACGAGGTTCTGCCACACGGTGCGCAGCATGTTTTCGTCGCCGATCACCATGGGCAGCGGCGCCACTGTCCACACGATATGTCGTTCGGGCGTGGCCGATTCGGACAACGCGCGCGCCTCGTCCACCAGCGATTGCATGTCCACGGCCTGCAGGCGCAGTGCGCCACGGCCCAGCCGCGAAAACACCAGCAGGTCGTCGATCAATTGCGCCATACGCTGCGCGGAGTTCGCCATCACGTCGATGTAGTGACGGGCCTTGTCGTCCATGCGATCGGCGAGATGCGTTTCGAGTTTTCGCGCAAAACCCGAGACGTGCCGCAACGGCGCGCGCAGGTCGTGCGACACGGAATAACTGAAAGCCTCAAGCTCGCGGTTCACGTCGGAAATCTGCTCGACCTTGCCTTCGAGCTGGCGATTGAGGTCGCTCACCTGCTGCTCGGCCAGCGCGCGCACGGTGACATCGCTGATGGTGACCAGCAGCGCCTTCTCGCCGGTATCCTGCTGTTGTAACTGGCGAGCGTTGATCACCACGTGTCGATCTGTACCATCGGCGGTGCGCTGGATGGTGTCGTAATCCCAAAGCTCGCGATCTCGCAGCAATACGTCGCGCAGCCTTTGCAGCAACACGCTGTCGCCCCACGCGCCGTCGCCGATCTTCGCCAGCGGTAGCGTGGCTTCCGAATCGATGCCGTACAGCTCGCTGAAAGCGGCATTGACCACCAGGCTTTTCAACTCGGTATCGAACAGGGCGATCGGTTCGCGCACCGCCTGCAGGATTTGTTGCGAACGCTGCACCGCCTGGTTCTCACGCGATTCGGCGACCTGGCGACGGCTGATCTGCCGTTCCGAAATGATCACGATGATGGCGAGCAACACCAGCTGCGCAAGCGCGGTAAGTGTCAACGCGAGACGGCCGTTGAATTGCTGCTGGTTCGCAGTTACCTGCCGCGTCTGCAGCAGTGCGTCTTCGTTGTGCACGATGGCGGAAAACAAATCGTCCACTGCAAACAGATCGCCGGCATCGCGCAGCGACTGTCGTGCGCCGGCAACGTCGCCTTGGCCAATCCGCTTCGTTGCCTGGTTCATCAGCGCAATGCGGCCGTTGATGCGCGCCTCCAGCGAACCAATCAACAACTGTTGATCGGGGTTGTCGCGCGTGCTGGCTCTCAGCTGCTCCAGCAGCACCGGGCCTTGTTGGCTGGTGCGCTCGGCACGCTGCTGCGTCGATGGTGTGCCGTCACCGGCGAGCATGCGATACGCCGCCGATTCACTGTCGCGAACGACGAAGGCAATCTGGTAGGTGATCGCCTTGACGGTGGTGGAGTGGTTGACCCACGTGACCGCTTGTTGCGTATCGCGCGAACTGTTGAGCGTGACGAAATACGGAAAGATCACGATGGCCAGCACGGCCAGCAACAAGCCGGCCGTACGCCATCGAAGGACACCATCGACTTTCATGAAATTTGCTGCATCCGCGTGCCCAGAGTGAGTTGCCCCGGGCATTCTGGCAGGTTTTCAAAGGCCGTCCAGCAGTCGGAATCGTCGCTGCCGACCTGATTTTTTCAGCCTGCCTTGCTCACAAATCTTTCACCTGAATTCGTATGCGCCGATCGACGCTTCATTCGCCCGCACTTTGGCTAGTGACGACTCATCGCCGCGGGCCGTGCATCGTCGCTGGCACCCCAGGTCTTGTTCGGCGTCGCCTGCATGTTGAAGTGCAAGCTGCCGCCAGCAAGGATTTCCGCGTGATGCAGGAACACCCGCGACAGCGGCTTGCCATCGAGCGTGACCGAACCGACATAAGGATGCGCATCGTCCAGCGGTGAAGCGGTGACCGTGAAGTCGCGCCCGTTGGTCAAGTGAATCGTGGCGCGCGCCACGAATGGACGGCCAATGGCGTACTCGTCGCTGGCTGGCGTCACCGGGTAGAAACCCAGCGCGCTGAATACGTACCACGCGGACATCTGGCCAAGGTCATCGTTGCCGGCCAGCCCATCCGGGCGCGGCGCGTACTGGCTGTCCATGATCTGCTTCAGCCGCTGCTGGGTTTTCCACGGCGCGCCGGCATAGTCGTAGAGATAGGCAATGTGATGACTCGGTTCGTTGCCGTGCGCGTACCAGCCGATCAGCCCGGTGATGTCCTCGACGTTCTTGAAATGCGACGGATCGACCTTGGCATCGAACAACTGGTCGAGCTTGTCGACGAATTTCGCATCGCCGCCCAACGCCGTCACCAGCCCGGCGACATCCTGCGGCACGTACCATGAGTACTGCCACGCGTTGCCTTCGGTGTAGTCGCTGCCGTAACCGGCCGCTTCGGGGTTGAACGGATCGCGGAAGCTGCCGTCGCTCTTGCGCGCACGCATGAAACCGGTTTTCGAATCCCAGGCATTGCGCCAGTTGCCGGCGCGCTTGTTGAACGTCGCGGCGATATCGGTCTTGCCCATGGCCTTGGCCATCTGCGCGAGCGACCAGTCGTCGAAGGCGTACTCGACCGTTTTCGATGCCGCTTCCGGTTCCTTGTCGATCGGCACGTACCCGAGCTTCATGTAGTCGCCGATGTCGCCGTATGGCGCATACGTGGCGCTGGCCACCATGGCCTTCATCGCCGCGTCGACATCGAATCCGCGCACGCCCTTGATGTACGCATCGGCGATCACCGGCACCGCGTGATAACCGATCATGCACCACGTCTCTAGTCCCTGGTACGCCCACACCGGCAGGATGCCGAACGGACTGGCCTGTTGCGCGGCGATCAGCGACTGCACGAAATTGCTGCTGCGCTGCGGATTCAGCAGAACCATCAGTGGTTGCTGCGCGCGATAAACGTCCCACAGTGACCAGGTGGAATAGAACTCGAAACCTTTCGCGTGATGCACGGCATGATCCGGCCCGCGATAGTCGCCGTTGACGTCCATGCTCAAGGTCGGCGAGAGCATCGCGTGATAGAGCGACGTGTAGAAACTCGTGCGCGTGTCGTTCGGCGCATCGATATCGATGACCGAAAGTGTCTTGTTCCAGACCGCGGTCGCCGCCGTTCGCTGCGCGTTGAAATCCCAGCCCTTGCCGTCCTGATCGAGATTCGTGCTGGCGTTGGCCTCGCTCACCGTCGAGATCGCCACCTTCACTTCCAGCGGCTGCTTCAGCGCGCCGAAGTCGAACACGCCGACCAGCGCGCGACCGTTCTGCGCATCGTTGTCCTGCGCCTGTTCGCCCGGGCCCTTGAAGCCTTTGTAGAGTTGAGCCGCCTCGCGGTTGTACAGCGTGCGCGACGTCATCGGTTGCGAGAAGCGCATGGCAAAGCAAAGTTCGCGTCCCGGCGCCCAGCCACGCGTGGTGCGACAGCCGGTCACCGTGCCATCCGGATGCACGCGCAGGCTGGACCACAGCACCTTGCCGTCGTAGTCGTAGATGCTCGGGCGCAGATCCAGCAGCAGGTGCGCCGGCTTGCCGACCGGAAACGTATAGCGATGCCAACCGATTCGCCGACTGGCCGTTAGTTCGGCACGTATGCCTTCATCCGCCAGTGTCACCGCGTAGTAACCGGGCTGTTCCACTTCGGTGTCGTGCGAAAAACGCGCGCGATAGCCGCTACCCGGCTTCGCCGCATCGCCTGGCTCCAGCTTCACATCGCCGGCGATCGGCATCACCAGCACATCGCCAAGATCGGAATGACCCGAACCGGAGAAATGCGTATGCGAGAACCCCAGGATGCTCGAATCCCCGTACTGGTAACCGGCTGCCCACTTGTAGGCGTGCTTGAAGTCGGGCATCGCCGTATCCGGCGACAACTGGATCATGCCGAAAGGAACCGTGGCACCCGGAAAGGTGTGGCCGTCGCCGCCGGTGCCGATGCGGGGATCCACGGCCGATGCCGGATCACGCCCGTGACTGGCGGCGAAAGAAACCTGCGGCGTTGCAGCGGACGCCAGCAGCGTCAGCGCAAGCAGTCGAAGAAATGGGACGGAATGCACGGCACACCTCAATTGGATCGTTCCAAACTTTACACGCTACCATCGGCCAACCGGCTGCGCATGTTGCATTGCGTGATCTTTCGACGGCGGTGATCGGTTACCTTTGGATCGTTCCAAATTCCCGCGACGGCATGCCACAGACCACTCAAATCGGACGAAAGATCACCCTGAACGACATCGCCGCGAGCTGCGACGTGTCGCGCGCGACGGTGTCGCTGGTTCTTCGCGGCAGCCCGCTGGTGAACAAGCACACCCGCGCACGCATCGAGGAAGAGCTGCGCAAACAGGGCTACGTCTACAACCGCGCCGCCGCCAATTTGCGCCGGCGCACCTCGTCGAGCATCGCGCTGGTGATCAACGACATCGGCAATCCGTTCTTCGCCGAATTCGCCGCGGGCGTGGATGAGGCGCTGGGCAATTCGGGCTTCGTCACCCTGCTCGGCAGTACCGGCGAATCGAGCGAGCGACAGCAGATGGTGCTCAGCTCGCTGGTCGAACACGGACCCGGCGGCATCATCCTGTCACCGGCCGAAGGCAGCGATTCGGAACAGGTGCTTTCGGCCATCGGCACGCATACGCCGCTGCTGCTGTTCAACCGCGAACCCGTCGGCGGGCGTCCCGAGTTGTCGCATTGGGATCTGCTCGCGCTGGATAACCAGAACGGCGGGCGCCTCGCCACCGAGCATCTTATTGCGCTGGGCCATCGTAGCATCGCGTTTTTTGGCGGTCATGCCGATTCGAGTTCCTGCCGGCAACGACGCACGGGCTACGTCGAAGCGATGCAGGCAGCCGGACTGGAAACACCAACCGCGTTGCAGATCGAATGCGTGCCGACGCGCACCGAAGCGGCGCATCGCTGCGCCGCATTGTTCGACGATAACCATCGGCCGACGGCCGCGGTTTGCTACAACGACGCGGTGGCGCTCGGGCTGATGCTCGGCCTGCGCCAACTCGGTCACCAACCGGGCGAGAACTTCGCCGTTACCGGCTTCGACGACATCGCCGAAGCCGCGCTCGCACTGCCATCGCTCACCACGCTATCCACCGACCCGCGCGCGCGCGGACGGCAGGCCGCTGGCATGATTCTGCAGCGCATGGGCGACCCGTTCGCCCTTGCTTCGCATACCGTGGCGCCGGTGCAACTGGTAGTTCGCGCCAGCAGTTGCCCACCGCTCTCAAGCTGACACCCACACGACAGGGATTCCGCATGGCCTTCTCAGCCGCTCCACCACCCGCCTCGGGTTCAACCTCATCCGGGGGCGAGCGCTACACCGATCACCCGATGGCGATGGGTGTGCTCACCACCGTCTTCTTCATGTGGGGTTTGCTCACGGCGTTGAACGACGTCCTGATTCCGCATCTGAAATCGACGTTCCAGCTCAATTACGCGCAGGCGATGCTGGTGCAATTCACCTTCTTCGGCGCGTACTTTTTGATGGCCCTGCCAGCAGGCAAGCTTGTCGCCGTGCTGGGTTACAAGAATGGCGTTGTCGCAGGGCTGGCCATCGCCGGCGTCGGCGCACTCGGCTTCTGGCCTGCAGCCGCACTGCATCTTTATGGCGCATTTCTCGCTGCGCTGTTCGTGCTGGCGACCGGCATCACTGTGCTTCAGGTAGCGGCCAATCCGTATGTCTCGCTGCTGGGTCCGGAACGAACCAGCTCCAGCCGGCTCACACTCGCGCAGGCGCTGAACTCGCTAGGCACAACGCTCGCACTCCTCTACGGCGGCAAGCTGATTCTTTCCAGCGTGGTGAAGACTCCGGCCGACATCGCCAAGCTCGCGTCGGCCGATCAGATTACCTATCAGGTACAGCAAGCACATGCAGTGCAAGGGCCGTATATCGGCTTGGCGGCAGTATTGTTTCTGCTTGCGGTATTCGTATGGCTCTTTCGCTTGCCTGCCTTGCGCGAGGCAACTGACAAGGCCGACACTGCTCATCACAGCTATATCGATGTGCTTCGCCATCCGCACGTGCTTTTCGGCGTCTTGGGAATTTTTTTCTACGTCGGCGCCGAAGTCTCGATTGGCAGCGTGATGGTCAATTATCTCTCGATGCCGGATATCGGCCACATGAGTGAGCAGCAAGCGGCCTACTACACCTCGTTCTACTGGGGCGGCGCAATGGTGGGCCGTTTCATCGGCTCGGCACTCATGGCGGCGTTGTCACCGCGAAAACTGCTGTCTGCTTTCGCCACGATCAATGTTCTGCTCGTGCTCACCACCATGCTCACCACCGGGCACGTGGCGATGTACAGCATCATCGCCATCGGCCTGTTCAACTCGATCATGTTCCCGACCATCTTCGCACTCGGCATCGAGCGGCTGGGACCGATGACCAGCAAGGCATCGAGTCTGTTGATCATGGCGATTGTCGGCGGCGCAATCATCCCGCCGCTGGTCGGCGTGTTTGCCGATCACATCGGTCTGCAGCACGCGTTTTTCCTGCCGCTGCTCTGCTACGCGTACATCGTTTTCTACGGCCTCAGCGGCTCGAAAATCCGTACGGTCGAATAAGTCTTTGCAGAGCGAGTGGCGTTGGCCGCTCGCTCTTTTCAATTACGGGACAACAACATGACGATGCGACCCGTTCTGTGCTTCGGAGAAGCGCTGATCGATTTCCACGCCGACGGCAACGACGACCGCGGCTTTGCACAAGGCTTTACGCCATTCGCTGGCGGTGCGCCAGCTAACGTCGCGGTGGCTACATCGTTGCTGGGCGGCAGCGCGCGTTTTGCCGGCATGCTGGCACGCGATCGCTTCGGCGATTTCCTGCTCGACAGCCTCGAGCGCGCGAACGTCGGCGTCGATGACGTGGTGCGCACGGACGACGGCAACACCGCACTGGCGTTCGTGACGCTTGATGGCCACGGCGAACGCAGTTTCAGCTTCTACCGCGAGCAAACCGCCGACCTGCTGTTTCGTCCCGCGCACTTTCGGGCCGATGCATTTCGCGATGTCGCGGTGTTCCACGTCTGCTCCAACAGCATGACCGACACCACGCTCGCGACCACCACGCGCGAAGGCATGCAGCGTGCGCACGGCGCCGGCGCGCTGGTGAGTTTCGATATCAACCTGCGCCCGGCCCTGTGGCCGGCGGATGTCGATGCGCGTCCGTTGTTGTGGCCGGCGATCCATTTCGCCGACGTGCTGAAGATGTCGGCGGAAGAATTCGAATGGCTCGCAGTCGATGGCGAAGAAGCCGCGCTTGATCGCATCTGGCTTGGTCGCACGCGACTGGTGATCGTGACCGACGCGGCCAGGCCGCTGCGCTGGTTTCATCCCGATGCCGACGGCGAGTTGCCTTGCTACGCCGTCGATGCGGTGGATACCACGGCAGCCGGCGATGCGTTCGTCGGCGGCCTGCTCTGCCGTCTGGCCGAGCTCGATGCCACGCCCGACCGGCTCGACCATCTGGTGACGGAATTGCCGCGCCTGCACGCGATTCTGCGATTCGCTGCTGCATGCGGCGCGCTCACCGTGACGCGCAAGGGTTCGTTCAGCGCGTTGCCAAACGAACAAGAAGTACTCGATTTCATGGAACGCCACGCATGAGCGACATCGCCGCCGAATCCGACTTCCGATCCGCCGCGTTCCTGCGCGCACACATCGCGCAGACCATGGCGTTCTACCATCCGCACGCGATCGATCCCGACGGCGGATTCTTCCATTACTTCAAGGACGACGGCACGATCTACGACCGCAGCCATCGGCACCTGGTCAGCAGCACGCGCTTCGTCTTCAACTACGCGATGGCATCGATCGAGTTCGACGAAGACAAAAAACTTCATGACGAATACATCGAAGCCGTGCGGCATGGCTTGCGTTATTTGCGCGACGTGCATCGCAACCCGGCAACCGGTGGTTACGCATGGACCATCCGCGATGGCCAGCCGGAAGATCGCACCAATCACGCGTACGGTGTGGCGTTCGTATTGCTCGCCTATGCCACCGCGGTGAAAGCCGGCTTCAACGAAGCCGCCGCGTGGATGGACGAAACCTGGCAACTGCTCGAGCAACGTTTCTGGGATGCCGACGCCGGGCTGTATCGCGACGAAGCCGATGCGAACTGGCACTTCAGCGACTACCGCGGCCAGAATGCGAACATGCACATGTGCGAGGCGATGCTCGCCGCGTATCAGGCCAGCGACGATCCGCGCTATCTCGAACGCGCCTACACGCTCGCCGATCACATGACGCGCCGCCAGGCCGCGCAATCGCAGGGACTGGTGTGGGAACACTACGACCGCGACTGGAAAGTCGACCTCGACTATCACCGCGACAACCCGAAAGACCTGTTTCGCCCGTGGGGTTTCCAGCCCGGTCACCAGACCGAATGGGCCAAGTTGCTGCTGATCATGGAGCCGCTGCTGCTGGAGCGCGGACGCGAAGAAAACTGGCTGGTGCCGACCGCCAAACATTTGTTCGACACTGCGCTGGCACACGCATGGGACAAGCAATACGGTGGCATCTGCTACGGCTTCGCACCGGACGGCAGCGTGTGCGACGACGACAAGTATTTCTGGGTACAGGCCGAATCGTTGACCGCCGCGGCATTGCTGCATGCACGTACCGGGCTGCCCGCCTATGACGATTGGTACGGAAAACTCTGGTCGTACGCGTGGCAGCATTTCATCGATCACCGATATGGCGCGTGGTACCGCATCCTTACCCACGACAACCAAAAATACGACGACGAAAAAAGTCCCGCCGGCAAGACCGACTACCACACGATGGGCGCCTGCTACGAAGTGCTGGCACTGATCGCCGGCGGTGGCGAACCGTAATTTCCGCGGAGCGGATTTCTTCCAGCGTGCATCGATCGGACAGGAAGTGGCGATCGCGACGATCGTCGTTGCCACGCGTCACTTCGTGTTGCATCACCCGCTGGAGATTCGCATGTCCCAATCCTTCCGATCCGTTGCGCTGATCGCCTGTCTCGGCGCCGCGTTCACTGCCGGCATCGCCGCTGCGCAGACGCCTTCGATGTCGCCCGCTGCCAGCGTCAATCCGCTGATCGGCAGCGACAACGGCGGCAACACGTTTCCCGGCGCCGTGCTGCCGTTCGGCATGTTGCAGTGGAGCCCGGAAAACACCCGCGGCAAACACGATCGCACGGCGTCGCCCAGCGGTTATCGCTACAGTGCGCCGCGCATCCGCGGCTTCAGCCTCACGCATCTTTCCGGCGCGGGTTGTGCTGGTGCCAGCGGCGACGTGCCGTTCATGCCGGTCACGCAGGCGATCGATCGGTCGCCGTCGCTGGACACCGACGACAGCCACTACGCCAGTGATTTCGCGCACGCCGACGAACACGCCGAGGCTGGCCACTATCAGGTGAAACTCGCCAACGGCACCGACGTGCAATTGAGCGCCGCACTACGCAGCGGCGTGGCGAGCTTCGCGTTTCCGCCTGGCAAACCGGCGAACCTGCTGATCCGCGTGTCCGATTCGGAAGTCGGCAGTACCGACGCCAGCGTGCATGTCGACCGCGCGAGCCGGAGCGTCACCGGTGAAGTCACGGCCGGCAATTTCTGCGGATATCTCGCCAAGGACGGCCAGCGCAGTTACTACACGATGTATTTCGTCGCCGAGTTCGATCAGCCTTTCGCGGATACCGGAAGCTGGGACGACCAAGGTCTGCATCCCGGCCGCGACGCCGCGCGTGGAGGCACCGGGTTCACCGACAAGGGTTTTCCGATCAACGGCAAGGGCGCCGGTGCATGGGTCAGCTTTTCCGATGGCAGCACGGTGCAAGCGCGTGTCGGCATTTCCTACGTCAGCCTCGCGAACGCGCGCGTCAATCTCGCCTCGGAGATTCCGCGCGGCACCACGCTGACGCAGGTGCGCCAGCGTGCGCAGGATGCGTGGAACGCCGTGCTCGGAGGCATCGCGATCGATGGCGGCAGCGCGGATCAGCGCAGCATGTTCTACACGGCGCTCTACCACGTGATGCTGCATCCGAATATCTACAGCGATACCAACGGCGAATATCGCGGCTTCGACCAGAAGATCCATCGCGTCAGCGGCACGCAGAAAGTGCAGTACGCCAATTTCTCCGGCTGGGACGTCTACCGCTCGCACCTGCAACTGCTGACGTGGCTGCAGCCCAAGGTCGGTAGCGACATCGCACAGTCGCTCTATCTGCAAGCGCAACAAAACCATGGCGAATGGGATCGCTGGACGCACAACTCCGGCGGCACGCACGTGATGAGCGGCGACCCGGCAGTGCCTGCGCTGGCGGATATCGACGCGTTCGGCGGCCACGATTTCGACTTGCGCGGTGCCTATGCATCGTTGGTCACCGCCGCGACCGTGCCCACGGCGAACGACCTCAGCGATGCCGGCTGCAACGTCAAGTGTCCCGGGCAGCGACCCTCGCTCGATCAATGGCTGTCGCTGCACTACATCGCCAGCCAGTCGAATGCATGGGGCGGAGCCGGCGAAACGCTGGAGGATGTCAGCGCCGACTTCGCGCTTTCCGAGCTCGCCGGTCGCGTCGGCGACAAGGACGGCCAGAAGAAATTCCTGACGCGCGCGGGTTACTGGCGCAACCTGTTCAATCCGCATGCCACACCGGAAGGCGGCTACATCCAGAACCGCAACGCCGATGGCAGCTGGCCGGCATTCACGCCGGACACCGACGACGGCTTCGTCGAAGCCAGTGCAGCCGTCTATTTGTGGATGGTGCCATTCGACGTGCGTGGTCTGTTCGACACACTCGGCGGCCGCGACAAGGCCACCGCCCGACTCGACGCGTTTTTCCACGACAAGGACGGCCACTGGGCGCTGACCAAGGCCGGCCCGCTGCACGCCGAACTGGACAACGAGCCTTCGGTGGCCACACCGTGGCTCTACGATTTTGCCGGCCAACCCTGGAAGACGCAGGAAGCCGTGCGCATCGTGGTCGACACCATCTGGAAGAACGCGCCCGACGGTATTCCCGGCAACGACGATCTCGGCGAAATGTCGTCGTGGTACGTGTGGGCTGCGCTCGGCATGTATCCCGAAATTCCCGGTCGCGCCGAGCTGCTGCTCGGCAGTCCATTGTTTCCGCATGCGCTGGTGCACGGCTCCGGTGGCGATGTGATCGTCGACGCTCCCGGCGCTTCATCCACGATGCCTTACGTGCACGCCTTGCGCGTCGACGGCAAGGCGCATGAGCAGCCGTGGCTCGCGCCGGGCTTCGTCGAGCACGGCGGCAAGCTCGACTTCACGCTCGCTGCGCATGCCGACACGCACTGGGGAAATGCCGTGAAAAACGCACCACCCTCCTTCGCGCCACCCGCTGTCACCACTCCCCGGAACTGATACGTGAAAATCCCCACCCTCTCCTGCTTTGCCGTCTGCCTGCTTGCGCTGGCGATGCTGCCGTCGCATGCGGCCTCTTCGAACAATGCGTCATCATCCGGCACGTCGCGCTTCGATCCGCGCCAGACCTTCGCGCCTTACATCTATCCGCAAGCACCGAACGCGTACCGCTCGGCCAGCGGCAAACCCGGCCCGCTGTTCTGGCAGAACCGCGCCGACTATCAGATCAAGGCCACGCTCGATCCATCCAGCCGCAAGCTCAGCGGCAGTGAAGTCATCACCTACACCAACCATAGCCCCGACACGCTGGACGTGTTGTGGCTGCAGGTCGAGCAGAACCGCTATCTGAAAGATGCACGCGGCGCATTCACCGGCGAGTTTCCGACCGAGTTCACCGACGGCGAACACATCGCCTCGATCGAAGTGGAGGACGCCAGCGGCCGCAGGCGTCCAGCCACCTGGGTGATTTCCGACACACGCATGCAGGTGCGTCTGCCCGAAGCGCTCAAAGGCAATGGTGGGCAACTGCGTCTGCACATCGCATGGAGTTTCACCGTACCGGGCGAGTTCGGCGGGCGCATGGATGTGAACAAAACGAAGAACGGCGACATCTTCGAGATGGCGCAGTGGTATCCGCGTCTGTGCGTCTACGACGATCTGCGCGGATGGGACACCGCGCCGTATCTCAACAGCGAGTTCTATCTGGAATACGGCGACTTCGACTACGCCGTGACCGTGCCGTGGGACATGATCGTCGCCGGCTCCGGCGAACTGCTGAACCCGAAGGAAGTGCTGACCGCCACCGAACAGCAGCGACTCGAACAGGCACGGCACAGCGACAAGACGGTGATGATCCGCAGCGCCGATGAGATCGCGCAGCCGTCCAGCCGTCCAAAACCCCGTGATCCAAAACAGCCGGGCACGCTGACCTGGCGCTTCCGCATGCAGAACACCCGCGACGTCGCGTTTGGCGCGTCCAAGGCGTTCATCTGGGATGCGGCACGCATGAACCTTCCCGGCGGCAAAACCGGCTTGGCGATGTCGGTGTATCCGGTCGAGAGTGCCGGCAACGCGGCGTGGGGTCGCGCCACCGAATACCTCAAGGCATCCACCGAGTATTTTTCGAAGCAGTGGTATCCGTATCCGTACCCGGTGGCGATCAATGAAGCCGGTACTGCGGGCGGCATGGAATATCCCGGCATCACCTTCGACAGCAAGGAAGCCGCCGGTGGCGACCTCCACGGCCTGCTCGCGCACGAGATCGGCCACACCTGGTTCCCGATGATCGTCGGCTCCAACGAGCGCCGCGACGCGTGGATGGACGAAGGCTTCAACACCTTCATCGATGTCTACGAGTCGGATGCGTTCAACCACGGCGAATACGCGCCGAAACGCGATGGCGAGTACGCACCGCACAAGGGCACGCCCGCCGAGCAGATGGCCGAAGTACTGAAGGACCCGCAGGCCACGCCGCCGCTGATCGGCGCCGACATGACACCGGAAAAATATCGACACCCGATCACCTACTTCAAGGGCGCGTTCGGTCTGGTGCTGCTGCGCGAGCAGATCATCGGGCCGGAGCGTTTCGACGATGCCTTCCGCAAGTACATCGCGACCTGGGCATATCACCATCCGAGCCCGTCGGATTTCTTCCGCTTCATGGAAAGCGAGACCGGCGAAGACCTCGGCTGGTTCTGGCGCGGCTGGTACGAACACAACTTGCAGCTCGACCTGGCGGTGCAGAAAGTCGCGCCGATCGACGGCAACTGGAGCCACGGCGCCGCCGTCACCGTCGCCAACCTCGATCAGCTGGTGCTGCCATCCACGCTGGAAGTGATCTACGACGACGGCAGCAAGCAGGACGTGCGTGTGCCGGTGGAAACCTGGCAACAGCATCGCAGCTATGTCGTATTGGTCGAAGGCACGAAAACAGTGAAGTCCGTTGTGCTCGACCCGCAGCATCAGCTACCGGATGAGAATCGCGGCAACAACAGCTTCACCGTGAAGTAGGCGGCCGAAGGCGAACATTCAGACGCCGGACGAGCCGGGAGCCCGCTGCAATGCGGGCTTCTCATCAGAGTCGAGGTGCCATGCCATGACAGTCACGCCTGTCGACGTCGATCGGGTTCGCACCGGCCTCATCGGCTACGGCTTTGCCGGCAGGACCTTCCATGCGCCCTTGATCAACAGCGTGCCGGGGCTTGATCTCGTGGCTGTGGCATCCAGCGATGCGGCGAAGGTGCATGCCGATCTGCCCGATGTCGCAGTGATCCACGATGCCGCGGAGCTGATCGCGTCCGACGCCGTCGATCTGCTGGTGATCGCCGCGCCCAATGCCTTGCACGCACCGTTGGCGAAAGCCGCGCTGCTTGCAGGCAAGCATGTGGTGATCGACAAGCCGATGGCGCTGGATCTGGACGAAGCGCGTGCAGTGATCGCGCTGGCGCAAACGCAGCAACGCCTGCTGTCGGTGTTCCACAACCGTCGATGGGATAGCGACTTTCTCGCCGTGCGCGCTGCGATCGAACGCGGGCTGATCGGCAAGGTCGCGCATTTCGAATCGCACATCGGTCGCTATCGCCCCGAAGTACGCGATCGCTGGCGCGAAGGGTCCGGTCCCGGCGCCGGCATCTGGTACGACCTGGGCCCGCACCTGATCGATCAGGCGCTGCAGCTTTTCGGCTTGCCCGATCGTGTGCATGCGCGTCTGGCCATCCAGCGGCAAGGTGGCAAGGCCGATGACTGGGCGCATGCACTGCTCGATTACGGTACGCATCAGGTCATCCTGCACGCCAGCATGCTGGTGGCCGGCGCCACGCGTCGTTTCGTCGTGCATGGCGACCAGGGCAGTCTGCTCAAGACACGGATCGATCAGCAGGAGCAGCAGCTTCTGGCGGGCGTGATACCCGGCAGCGATGACTGGGGCCGGGACAGCGACGCCCTGGTCCATATCCATGGCGACGGCACCGAACATGTGTTGCCCGTGTCCGCCGGGGATCAACGCCGTTACTACGTCGGCATCCGCGATGCGCTCAACGGCACGGCCGCCAATCCGGTGCCACCGATCCAGGCGCTGGCGGTGATGGCGGTGTTGCAAGCCGGCTTCGACGCCAACCGCGATGGCTGCGCCAAGCCGCTTGCCTTGACCACCGGCGAGCGTGCGAGCTGGACCTGACCGGACAGAACGTGCCGGTCGATGGTTGGTTTGCTGAATCCCGCGCGAAGCACACATCGCAATTTCATCGTCGTGCACTGGCCCTGCCTCTTCTCCCAGTGCGCTCAGAGCTTCGGCAAACTCTGCTTCAGCTTCGCGATCCCTTCCCATGGATCGGCCTTCAATCCCGCGGCGCGTTTCAGCGCCTTCTTTAGATCAAACGCCGCGCCGTTCTTGATGCGGCCCAGTTCATCCCACTGCAACGGCATGGCGACCGGCGCGCCGGCGCGGGCGCGCAGCGACCAGCTGCACACGCTGGTGGCGCCGCGTGCGTTGCGCAGCCAGTCGATGAAGATCTTGCCCTTGCGTTGCGCCTTGCTCGCGGTGGCGATGTACTGAAGCGGATGCAAAGAAACCATCGCGTCGGCGAACGATTCGCAGAACTGCTTCACGGTCGGCCAGCTCGGCCCGCGGCGGAACGGCACCACCACGTGCAGGCCCTTGCCGCCACTGGTTCGCACGAAACTTTCCAGACCGATCTCTTCGAGCCGCGCGCGGATTTCCCGCGCCGCGGCGACCACTGATTTCCACGCGACGCCTTCTGCCGGATCGAGATCGAACACGATGCGGTCGGGTGCGTCGGGCTTGTCCACGCGCGATCCCCACGGATGGAATTCCAGCGTATTCATCTGCACGAGCTCCAGCAAACCTTCCACGTCGCGAATGTAGACGTAGTCGTCCACACCCGCGTCCTTCTCTTTCAATGGAATGGCTTTCACGCTACCGCCCAGGGTGGCCGCGTGGTGTTTCTGGAAGAAGCATTCGCCGCCGACGCCGCCGGGGCAACGCAACATCGACAGCGGACGTTCGACCAGCTCGGGCAGGATCCATGTTGCAACCGCGGTGTAATAGGCGGCGACGTCGCCCTTGGTGGTTTTGTTGTCCGGATACACCACACGCGAGGCGTGGGTGATCGTTACTTGCTCGCTGGATTTCTGCGCGCGCGTGTTCGCCGTTTTATTCACGGCTTTGGTAACTGCTTTCGCCGCGGTCTTGACCGGCGCTTTCGTCGCCGCGCGCTTGCGTGGCGTGGCCTTCGTCATCTGCACATCGAGATCATCCACGTTCTTGTCCTCGCGCAATCGCATGAAACTGCCCTGCCGCAGAAGGCGATGTCCGCCCCAGCCGCGAAATGCCACCTCGGCGACCAGCGTCGGCCTAATCCACTGGATGCGGCGCGCGGGCAACGGTACGTGAGCGGGGATGTCGACCACGGCGTTGGTCACCGCGAGCGCTTTCATCTGTTTGGCGAGGTCGCGCAGCATCGCGTCATCGAAGCCGGTGCCGATGCGACCGACGTAGCGCAGTTCGCCTTTTTCGCGTGCAGCCAGGAGCAACGATCCGAAACCCTGACGCGAACCTTGTGGTGGTGTGAAGCCCACGATGACGAACTCGTCGGAGTTCGCGTGCTTCACCTTGATCCAGTCTGGCGTGCGTCGACTCTCATAGGTCGAGTCGATGCGTTTGCTGACGATACCTTCGAGTCCACGATGGCCGGCCGCCGCGAACACCTCGTCGCCGTGACCTTGCACATGCGTGCTGTAGGCAAGCGTGCCGTCGGCGTCGGCCAGCAGCTCTTCCAGCAGATCCTTTCGCTCGATCAACGGCGTGCCGGTAAGATCCACGCCCGCCACGCCCGGCATGTCGAACAATATGTAACGAAGACGCTGGCCATTGCCTTCCTTCAGCGCGTTCTGCAGCCCGGCGAAATCGCTATTGCCATGCGCATCCAGTGCCACCAGTTCACCATCGAGGCGCGCCTGGCGCACAGGCAGCGCCTCAATCGCCTTGACGACATGCGGCACGCGCGCGGTCCAGTCGAGATCGTTGCGCGAACGCAGCTTCGCCCTGCCATTGTCCAGATCTACCAGCAGGCGGTAGCCGTCCCACTTGGTTTCGTGCAGCCATTGGTCACCGGCGGGCGGTGTCGCTTTCTGCATCGCAAGCTGTGCCTGGAATCCGTCCGCCAGTGGTTTGGCTTTTGCGCCCTGCAGTGCGAGCGCCCTGGCCTTGAAAGCCGCTTCGCTTTTACGCGACGTTGCACTGGATTTTTTTTTCGACGCCGATTTTGTCGCAGTTTTTTTGCTGATCGTCTTGCGTGCGGAAGTCATGCTCGCTGCGGATTTTTTTGGCGAAACTTTTTTGATCGCCACCTTGCGTCCGATCACCCTGCCTTTCGCATCGACTTCCTGACCGTGCGCGCGCCGCCATGCCACCGTGGCCTTTTGCATCGCGGCATTGAGGAAATCGTCGGCTTCCGCATCGCGCGCTTCATCGTCGCTGCGCTTGAGCAGCAGCCATTGATTCTTTGTTCCTTGCCGACGCGTTCGCACCAGCGTCCAGCGACCACGCAGATGCTTTCCGTGCAGTTCGAAATCCAGCTTGCCGGCGGCGATCGACTTCAACGCATCATCGCCTTCCGGCTGCCAGGTGCCGTGATCGAATACGTCGACGTGGCCGGCGCCGTAGTGACCTTCCGGAATATCGCCGCCAAATGTCGCGTACGAAATTGGATGATCTTCCACTTCCACGGCGAGCCGCTGCTCGCCCGGACGCAACGACGGACCTTTCGGTACCGCCCAGCTTTTCAGCGCGCCGTCGGCTTCGAGGCGAAAGTCGTAATGCCGCGCCGTGGCGTGATGCAGCTGCACGACGAAGATGGGTTTGTGTCCCTTGCCGCTCGCGCGCCCGCCGGATGCCGGCTCGGGTGTCCCTTCGAATTTCCGCTTGCGGGCGTATTCGCGCAGGCTCATGGATCAACCGGCCTTGCGGGTCTTGCTGCGCGTTGCGGATTTCTTCGCCGGCGTCTTGCGCGCAGATTTTTTCGCGGCCGATTTCTTTGCCGTCGATTTCTTCGCAGCGGCTTTCTTTCCCGCAGCCTTCTTCGCCGGCGTGCGGTGCTTGCTGTCGATGCTTTTTTTCAGCAGCGCCATGAAATCGACCACATTCGTGGTCGCGTCCTCGCCATGCTCTTCGTCCTCCTCGACGGTGGTGGTAACGCCCTTGGTCTTGAGACGCTTCTCGATCACCTTGCGCAGCTTGTCGCGAAACTCGTCGCGATAGTCGCCCGGCTTCCACTCACCCGACATCGATTCGATCAGGTCGCCGGCCATCGCCAGTTCGCGCGGGGTGATGCGATAGCTTGACGCGGCCTTGTCGGGCAACGCGTAGTCGGCCGCATCGACCAGCTCCTGTGGATAGCGCAGCAGGATCATCAGCAACGCGTCGTCCTGCGGCATCACCGCGGCGAGGTATTCGCGCGTGCGGATCACCACGCGGGCGATGCCGACGCGCTTGGTCTTCTTCAAGGTTTCGCGCAACAGCACGTAGCCTTTCTCGGCCTTCTTCGCCGGCACCAGGAAATACGGTTTTTCGAAGTAGGTCGGCGCGATCGAGCCTGCGTCGACGAAGGTATCGATCTCCACCGTCTCGTGCGATTCGCTGGCAGCGCTGCGGATGTCCTTTTCGTCGAGCACCACGTAGTTGCCCTTGGAATACTCGAACGCCTTGACGACGTCCTTCCACGGCACCTCGTCACCGGACTCGGCGTTCACCCGCTCGTAGCGGATCGGCGTATTGCTGCGCTGGTCGAGCATGCGGAAATGCAGGTCGATGCGCCGCTCGGCAGTCATCAGACGGATCGGCACATTGAGCAGGCCGAACGACAACGTACCAGTCCAGATCGGGCGCGCCATGGCAGCATTCCACGTGATTCGGAAGCCGATGGTAGACACGTGCCGCGTGCAGGAAACGGCAAAACGCAATACACGCGGCACGAAGGCAGGCCATCAGGCGCCTCAGCTGGATCTCGGCCGCTTCACGCCCGCGGCTTGGGTCTGGTGCTTTTCGAGCGTGCGATTCTCGGCCCGTCCTTGGTCGACGTCATGGCGCTGCCTATCAGCTCCATCCACGACAGATCATCGACATACGACAGGAAGTGCTGCAGATACCCCGGCGACAGCTCGCGCATGAGGGCGATCGAGCGGTGGACGAGCGCACTGGAATTGAGCGGGCCAGCGTTCGCAGGCACGTGTTGCAGCGACGTTCTGAGTTGACCCTCGGAACGAATCCGGGACCAGGTTTTCCGAAACGCGTCGAGCGCCGCCAGCTCCGGAAAGGAGGAGGCCGGGTGGTCTGCGATCAGTGACTCCTGTCGCGTCGCCGCGTCGCCCGCCATGTGCGCCACAAGCGCTCCAAGCGGGTCCTGGGCGGGCCCATTCGGCGCGAATGGGCCGTCTTCCGTCGGGACATGCTTGCCCACGCCGGCAACATCCCCGGCATAGGTCTTGAGCAGCGCGGACAACCGCTCGTCCAGAATGCGGCGTGCCTCGCCGTCATGGCTGGCTGCCCGCTTTTCCAGTGCATCGATGAAGTGAAAGCGAAGCGGATCCACGCGATCGGCATGCTGCTTGCGCCACATTTCGATGATCGCGCGTGCGCTCATTGCCCTATGACCCATGGGTGGTCACGGTCGTCGTCGACGGCTTCGGGATGGGAGCGATCTCCACGCGCCGGTTTTGCGCGCGCCCCTCATCATTGGCATTCGAACCGACGGGCTGCTCCGCGCCGAATGCGGCGGCGAATACCGACGATGCCGGGACACCTTCGGCGACCAACGCACGCGTCACCGTCAACGCGCGTTGGGCCGACAGCTCCCAATTGTCGGCAAAGTGACGGTTGCCATCGTGCACCGGCTGATCGTCGGTGAAACCACTCACCATCAGGATTTCGTCGCGCGACTTGAGGTAGTTGGAAAGCGGGGCGGCCAGGCTTTTCAGCACATCGCGTCCCTCGGGCTGGAGCTGATCGGAGTTCAGTGCGAACAACACGCTGCCGCGAATGCCGATGCGCCCATTGACGAGGGTGACGCGACCCGCCGCCAGCGGTGCGGCCAGCGCCTGCTCAAGAGCCGTGCGGCGTTGCGCCTCCACCTGGCGTTGGCGAACCGCTTCATCCAGCTTGCTCGAGAGCTGCAGTTGCATGCCGATCACGCCCACCAGGATCAGCACGAACGCCCCCAGCAGCACCGACATCAGATCACCGAAGGCAGCCCAGATCGGCGCACCGGATTCCGCGTCGAACTCGACCTCGTCCGTCATGCCGTTTCGATCCCGGCCGCTGCCCGCTGGCTGGCGAGCTGTTGCATGTCCTCGATGATCTGCTTCTGCGAGAGCACGCTCAGGTCGACAACCTCTCTCGCCTGCGCCACGTAGTACGCCAGTTGTTCGTCACTGCGTCCGAGCGATTTGTCGAGCGCGGCACCGATGTGCTGCAAGTGCTCCATCAACGCGTGGTTCGACTTTCCGAACTGCTCCACGCCTGCGCCGAATGCCTCACCGAGACTGGCCACCTCGGCAGCGCTGCCAGTGATTTGCGCAGCCACCGCGCCGAGCTTGCCGGTTTCGGCATCGATACGGTCGGCAAACCGCGTGCCGATGCGATCCAGCAAGTCGGCCGAGGTGGTGACCAGCGCATCGACGGCGACCCGTTGTTCGGTGGACGCATGATTCACGGCATCAAGCAGGGTTTCCAGCGTCGCCAGCAAACGGCTGCGCTCATCCAGCATCGCGGTATCGCGCACCATGCTGTCGGAAAGTTTCTGGCGCAATTCGGCCACCACTTCGGCAGCAGCTCCGGGTGCTTCCGACGCGGCGGCCACCAGTCGGGAAATTTCGGCGATCGTGTCGCTCGCGTGCACCTGGGTTCGGGCCGAGATGTCGGTGGCGGTGCGCACCAGCGTGTCGCAGATTTCCTGCTGTCGGCTCGCGACATGGTCGCCGGCCTGCTCCCAGTGTTTGCTCAATGCGGTGGTCATCGAACCGAGTGTCGCCGTCCACGTTGCCAAGCGCTCCTGATCGCGAGATTCCAGCCCTGCCTGCAAGTTGGCGTGAGACTGATTCACGTTGCGGACCAACGACGTCGCGTGCTTCTCAAAGGTCTCGGTTGCAGCCGCCAGCGCCTGTTGGTTGCGCGTGGCCAGGTTTTCGTTGGCAGCTTCCTGCCGCGACAGCGCCTGGCCCCATGCGTTTGCGGCGTTGTCCGCGGCGGCATCGAGGTGGGCCGATACGCCTTCGAGCAGTCCGGCCGAACGTTGTTGGAAGGTTTCGGCGAATCGCTCCAGCGAGCGGCGCAGATCGTCGGTCAGCGTCTGGTTCGATTGCCGCTGTGTTGCCACCGCCTGGTCCCAGATGCCCGCCACGTTCGCGGTGGTTGTCTCCAGACCGACCGATAGCCCATCCAGTTGTTGCCGCACGGCGAGCGTCACCGTGTGATGCAGCGAGGCGGTTTCCCGCGCAAGAGCCGCCATCGTGGATTCCACGACGGGCTGCAGGGCCACCCCGGCGGCGCGCGCGCTTTCAGCCACGCTTTCTTTCAGCGACTGCTCGACGGAAGAAGCCAGCCGCGTGTAGACGAGATTCGTCGTCGCGTGAAAGGCCTCCTGACTGGCCATCTGTCGCTCGCTTGCGTCGGCGCTCTGCTGCTCGATGGTCGCCATCATCATCTGCAGTCGATCGATCAAGACAGGCATCGCGTCGGTCTGCTGTTGCAGAAGTTTGAAAGCTTCCTCGCGCTGATGGGCCTGCGAATGGATGCGCAAGGTCGTGGCTGTTTTCGCATCCAGCAGATGCACTGCCTGGAGCCGTTCGCGCCGGCACAGGGCGGAGAGCAAGCCGAGCATCGCGGAACTGGCCACACCAGCGATCGAAGTGCCAAACGCAAACCCAAGCCCGTTGACCGGTGCGGCCAGAGACGTGCGGATGGCCTGCAGGTCCGTCGCGCTTTGCAGTGCCATGCCGGCGCCTCTCAGGGTTGCCATCATGCCCAGCAGCGTGCCCAGCATGCCCAGCAGCACCAGCAGGCCCACCAGATAGGGTGTCAGCGCTGGCGCCGGCAGCGCCACCCGCTCACCCTCGATGCGCAAACGCACCGCGTTCCGCACGCTGGCGTGCAAACCGCCGATCCAGTCACCCAGCCGCGTCGGCGCGACGGACAAATCGGTGACGGCACGTTGCAGTGTGGCGGTGGCTTGACGATAGCGATGCAGTTCGAGCGCACCGGCCAGATAGCAGACGGCGATCAACATCGCGACGGCCATGCCCAGCGGGTTCGCATGGATGTAGCCCAGGCCGATCCAGCAAACGACGGCAAGCCCTGCGAAGAAGATCGAGAGGTGAAGAAAATTTCTAGACATGGTGTCCCTGTTGGCAGGTGCGAAGCGCCTCGAGCAAGCCTTCGACCGGTTGAAATCGAACATCCAGTTCAGCGAGCAAGACGCTCTGCATGTCCTTGCGAAACACGTTCAACCACGCATCATGCGTTGCTGCCGTGGGAAGAACCGATACGGGCACGTCGGCCGGCGTTGCGCGCGCTTGCCGTAGGCGTTCGTAGTGCCTTTCCAGCAATGCGGGCACGGCCGCCAGCAGTGCCTGCTCGCGTGGGCTCAGGGCAAGTTCCATGGCGGCATCCACTGCCGCGAGCCGTGCCATCGCTGTCGATTGCCCGGCAAGCATGTCTCGCAAGCGCCCACGCAAGTTACCGGCAGCCGATTGCATCGCCCTCTGTCTGGCGAGATAGCGCTGACGAAACACCGTGAACCCGGTCGCCTCGCTCGCGTCGCCGTGCCTGGCGGAAGAGTCTCCGGGGCGATGGTGCGTGATGCCGGGCGATTCGAAGTCATCAGCCATGGCCTTGACCAGCGAGCTGCGCACGCGAACGTAATCGTCGTCGGTCACGCCACCCGTTGCCGGGGTATGAGACGGCGCGCCATCGAGCGCCGTGGACAACGCAAGGGCGTGATTCCAGTCCAGCCACTGGCTCAGCCGGTCCGATAGCGATGAATGGGACTGAGAACCCTCGACGTCGGCGAAGCGGGCAAGCAGACGAATGAACGTGGAACCACGGACAGTCATCCGTTGGTGAGCGCGAACCATGCTGATAACAAGACCGTGAATTCACCCCGACGCAAGCGGAACCTGTCGTTGCGAGGAGCGGGACCAACAAAGAAAAGCCCCTGATTTCCCAGGGGCTGATGACAGAAAGCGACTCAGCCTGAGGCGACTCCTAGAACGGAATTTCGTCGTCCGCAAAACCGCTGTCGGCCGGTGCCGGCGACTGTTTCTGGCTGCCGTAGTCGTCGCCACCGCGCGAACCGCCGCCGTAATTTCCGCCGCCTGACGAACGCTGGCCGCCGCCGGAGCTCTGCGGGCGCTCGCGCTGACCGCCACCGCTGGCGCCGCCACCGCCGCCGCCTTCATTGCCGCCAAGCATCTGCATCTCGCTGGCGATCACGTCGGTGCTGTAACGCTCGACGCCGGCCTTGTCGGTGTACTTGTCAGTGCGCAGCGAGCCTTCGATATAAACCTGGCGACCCTTCTTCAGGTAATCGCCGGCGATCTCGGCCAGACGACCGAACAGCTTCACGCGATGCCACTCGGTGCGCTCCTGCTTCTCGCCGGATTGCTTGTCGGTCCACGATTCGGACGTCGCGATGTTGATGGTGGTGATCGCCGTGCCGCTGCCGGTGTGGCGCATTTCCGGATCCGCACCGAGGTTGCCGACCAGGATGACTTTATTGATGCCGCGTGCCATGGGATGTCCTCTGTTGGGCCGGCCGCAAGTGTGGGATGGGTTGCGGGCCGGAGTGATGAATCAGGCCCGCATATCATAGACGTTTCAGGCGCACGGGATGAGATGCAGCGGCATCCCGAAAGCCGATTTGCCCGTATCTACTCCTGCAGTCGTTTCGTCCCGGGCCACCGCGCTCCGAGGCGAGAAACCCCATGGCCACGGGAGAAAGCACCTTGACGATCCGCATGTACTGTCGCGCCTGTGCGCTTGGACTGACCGCTGCGCTGGCGGCCCCCGGCCCCGTTCTCGCCGGGGCGCCCGCAGCCGGTGGAGGCGTGCGCTATGTCGAAGGCAAGGCGTCGAACCCGTCGAGCGGGCAGCTGATGTACATCGAATCGCACTGGATCACTGGCGAAGGCGGCCAGATGTCGCGCCTCGTGCTTTATCGCTGTCCGGACGGCAAACCCTTCGCGCGCAAGATCATCCACGCCAACGGTAACGCGCAGTCACCCGACTTCGAACTGGACGAAGCGCTGACCGGCTATCGGGAGGGCGTTCGCGGCCAGGGCGACAAACGAACGGTTTACGTGCGCGACAAGAAGACCGCCGACGAGCGCACGGCGGCATTGAAGACATCGCCGATGCCGGTGATCGACGCGGGCTTCGACGCGTACATCCGCGTGCACTGGGACAAGCTGGGCAAGGACGGCAGCGACACCCTTCCGTTCCTGATACCCAGCCGCCTGGGCAGCATGAACTTCAGCGTGAAGCGGCTGCCCGACACAACGATCAATGGTCGTGCCGCACGCCTTTACGAATTGGGCTTGTCCAATTGGATCGGCTTTGCACTGCCGCACCTCCATGTCGCCTACGACGCGAACACGCGAGAGCTGCTGAGCTTCGAAGGCATCGCCAACATCCGCGGCAGCAGCGGCAGCAACGTCAAGGTGAAAATCGTTTTCGATCCGTCGAAAGACAAGCGTGCGGAGCAAGCCGATCTCGATGCGGCGGGCAAGCTGGCGCTCGATGGGCGCTGCACGATTCTGTAAACGCGTCGAAAATCAGGCGCCGCTCAGAAATCGATAGCCCACGCCTGGCTCTGTTTTCAGCCAGCGCGGCGACACCGGATCGTCGCCCAGTTTCTGCCGCAGCTTGCCGACCACGATGCGCACGTACTGGCTGTCCGCGGTGTGGGTCGGGCCCCAGAGTTCGCGCAGCAGTTGCTGCTGGGTGACCACGCGGCCGGCGTGATGCAGCAACATCGCCAGCACCGCGTATTCCTTGCGCGTGAGCGCGAGCAACGTTCCATCGAGAGTGACTTCTCGTCGCGCGAGATCAATCGCGAGACGTCCGTCGTCGTAGCGAGGCGGCACGTCCGGCTCGCCGGTGCGATGACGCAGCAGCGCGCGCAGACGCGCCATCAATTCCTGGATGCCGAACGGCTTGGTGACGTAGTCGTTGGCGCCTTGATCGAGCGCGCGAACCTTTTCGCTTTCGGCATCGCGCACCGAGAGCATCAGCACCGGAATCTGGCTCCACTGGCGCAGTTCGGCAAGCACGTCATGGCCGTCCATATCGGGCAGGCCGATGTCGAGGATCACCAGATCCGGTGATTGCGTGGCGGCGAGCGCAAGGCCTTCTTTCGCCGTGGCGGCGAGCAGCACTTCGTAGCCTTCCGCGCGGAGGCCGATGTCGAGGAAGCGGCGAATCTGCGCTTCGTCGTCGATCACCAGGATGCGTGGAGCGGACGATGTCACGTGGAGGTTTCCGTGGGCGCCGGCAGAGGCAGGCTGATGCGGATGGTGGTGCCGATGCCGTCGCCGGACAAGGCTTCGACGCTGCCGCCGTGCGCGCCGATCATGCCGCGGCAGATCGCCAATCCAAGTCCCGTACCTTGCGGCGCGCGATCTCCGCGTGACACCGAATAGAACATGTCGAAGATGCGTGCACGCTCGTCTTCCGGAATGCCGGGCCCACGATCGGACACGTCAATCAGCAAACGCCCGGCGTCGGTATGCACGGTTACTCGCACCGCATCGTCGGGCGGTGAAAACCTCGCTGCGTTTTCCAGGATATTGAACAACGCCTGCTCGATCAGCGCAGGGTGCACATAAAGCAGCACGGCGTCCGCAGGTGCAGTGGTTTCGACGCGCAGGTCCGGGAACAGCTTGCGCAGTCGCGTCACTGATGCCGCGATGATTTCGCTGCTGTCGGTCCAGTCGCGGTTGAGCTTCAGCGTACCGTGGCCCAGTCGCGTCATGTCGAGCAGATTCTGGATATAACGATCCAGCCGCTGGCCCTCGCCGAGAATGGCTTCGAGCAATTGCCGGCGTTCCTCGCGAGGCAGCTTTTCCTCGTAGCTCACCAGCGTTCCCGCCGCGCCGATCATCGACGCAAGCGGCGAGCGCAGATCGTGCGATACCGACGACAGCAAGGCATTGCGCAGCCGTTCGGTTTCGCCCTGCACGCGTGCACCTTCGAGTTCGCCGGACAACCGCGCGCGTTCGAGTGCCTGACCGATGTCCTGCATCATCGCCAGCGCCAGGCTGCGCGTATCGGGATCCGGCTCGCCCGACGTTGCCGGGAAACGGATCGCCGCAACGCCCAGCGCACGCGTCTCATTGCCGAATGGAAGGACCCAGCAGGCGGCGGCATTCAGCGTATCGGTATAACGACCCGCCTGTTCGCCATGGCGGTCGCCCCAGTCCGCGGCAGCGATTTCCTGCGCGGAGAGCGTGAGGTTCGCAGGTACGCTCGTTGCCACGCGCAAGACCTGATCCGCGTCACGGGCAAACATCGCCACCTCGCAACGTAGCGCCTGCGCCAACGCCTTCGCGCCGGCGTCGCGAATACCCGCGGCATCGGTACTCGTGCTCAGTTGCTGACCCAGCGCCAGCAACGCGCGCGCCTGCGCATGCGAGGCGCGCAGCGATTCCACCTGGCTGGCCAGCCGCGTCGCCAGCCGGCTGCAGACCAGCGCCACGACCAGGAACAGCGTCACCGCCAGCACGTCGTCGGCATTCGCGATCGCCAGCGTGTAGCGCGGCGGCGCGAAAAAGAAGTTGTAGCCGACGAAACACAAGATGGCCGTATAGACGGCCACGGCCATGCGTGTTCGAACGGCGACCGCGAGTACCGCGGTCAGGAAGATCAGCGAGAGATTGGCGACTGACAGGTATCGATCGGCGATAAACGACAGCCCGAACGCGACCAGCGTCGCCGCAGTCGCGTAGAGATATTCCCCACGCGATCCGCGCCCGCCCGGAAGTCGCAACCGCCGCCGTGCCTGCGCGCGTTCGGCCGGTGTCGCGATGATGGTGAGCTCGAGATGCGCACCACGGCGCAGTAGTAGCTGGGTCAACGAACGGCCGAGCATGCGCGCCAACGGGCGCTCGCGCGTGCGGCCGAGAATGATCTGGCCAACGCCTTCGCGATCCGCATGGGCGATCAGTTCGTCCGCGATCGCATGGCCGCGCAGGACGATTGATTCGCCGCCGAGTCGTCGCGCGAGCCGCATCGCCGCGTCGAGCTGTGCGCGCCGCGCGGGTTCAAGTGTGCCGCCGTTATCGACAAAGGCCACGCTCCATGGCGCGCCGCGACGCTCGGCAATGCGTCGCGCCATGCGCACCAGGTATTCGCTTTGCGCGTGCCCGTCGACTGCCGCCAGCACGCGTCGTCGCACCGGCATGGCGCCACCGCGCGCGAGCATGTGTTCGCGCAGATCGCTGTCGACATGGCTGGCGATCGTGTCCACTGCAAGCTCGCGCAACGCAGCGAGATTGGTCGGCGAGAAGAAAGCATCGAGTGCGGCAGCAGCCGTTTCGGGAACGTAGACCTTGCCTTGCTTGAGCCGCGCGATGAGTTCGCGCGGCGGCAGGTCGACCAGCACGATGTCGCGCGCACGATCGAGAAACGCATCCGGCACCGTTTCGCGCACGGTGATGCCGGTGATGCGCCGCACCTGGTCGTTGAGGCTTTCCAGGTGCTGCACGTTCAACGCGCTGTAAACCTCGATGCCGGCGTCGAGCAGTTCGGCGATGTCCTGCCAGCGACGTTCGTGGCGACCATCCGGCAGGTTGCGATGCGCGAGTTCGTCGACCAGCAGCACGGCCGGTCGGCGTGCGAGTGCCGCATCGAGATCAAACTCGGTGAAATCGCGATCGATGCCATCGGATGTGCGGTAACGAACCGCACGACGCGGAAGTACTTCCATGCCGTCGAGCAGCGCTGCCGTTTCCGCACGACCGTGCGTCTCGACCAGCCCGACCACCACGTCCACGCCTTGCCGTTTCAGTTCGCGCGCGGTGGACAACATCGCGAAAGTCTTGCCGACGCCGGGCGCGGCGCCGAGAAACACTTTCAGATGCTGGCTTCGTTCGTCATGCGCGGTGCTCAACAAGGCATCGGCACGGGCTTCGCGGGAGGGCTCGGTCATGGGTGCGCCATCTTCGCCGGTTTGCGGGGGATTGGCGCACTCGCGGCGTTTTCATGTGCAAACCGGCTTCGACCACCCCACGGCGAGCATCCACCCCTCACCTCAATCCTCTCCCCGATGGGAAGACGAAGTAGAACGTTGCGAATCCAGCGCGAGGTTGAGCTGCAACACATCCACGCGTGGCTCGCCGAGCATGCCGAGCTGCCGCCCTTCGGTGTATTCGCTCACCAAGGCCTGCACCTGCGACGCGCTCAAGCCGCGCGCACTTGCCACCCGAGCCAGCTGGTATTGCGCGGCGGCGGGGCTGATCTGCGGATCGAGTCCGCTGCCGGACGCGGTCACCAGATCGACCGGCACCGGCGCCGTGTTGCCCGGATCGGCGGCGCGCAGCGCGGCGATGCGCTGCTTCACCGCATCGGTCAGCGCCGGGTTGGTCGGGCCGAGATTGGAACCCGACGACGACGATGCGTTGTACGCGTTCGGACTGGTGGCCGATGGACGACCCCAGAAGTATTTCGGATCGGTGAACGACTGGCCGATCAGTGCGGAACCGACCGGCTTGCCGTCCTTCACGATCAGGCTGCCGTTGGCCTGATGCGGAAAGATCAGTTGCGCGAGGCCAGTGGCAGCCAGCGGATAGAGCACGCCGGTGATGATGGTCATCACCAGCAGCAGGCAGAAGGATTGACGCAGTAGCTTGCTCATGGTCGCCTCAGAAGTGAATGATCGCGTCGATGAGCGCGACCGCCTGGTCGTTTTTCTTGCCGCCGTTGTACGCGTCGACGTCGTAGGAATGCTCGTAGCGAAGCTCCGGCTGGATCTCCAGATCCTGCGACACCCAGTGCGTGATGCCGACGGTGTGGCTGCTGTAGCGCGTGGCGAAGCCGGTGCGCTGTCCGCGTTCGTCGTTGTAGAACTCGTTGCGGATCGACAGCATGTTGCGCGGGCTCAACTCGATGTTGAGATAGTTGACCGCACCGAACGCGCCCGCCTCGCCCGGCAGCGGCGACGATGCCACCACGCCCGGCGTGCCGCCGGGACCGAAGCCGGGAATGTTGCGGCCGAAGATGCGGTACGCCTCGGTGAGGATGTGCACCTTCTCGCTGAAGCGATGACCCCAGGTCATCACGTACATCTGCACGTTGTTGTAGTTGTAGTCGCTGCCGTTGAGGCTGTTGACGCAGGGATACAGCATGTCGTTGTTGCTGGCCGATACCCAGCGCGCGCAGGCTTGCAGCGTGGGACGTGCGGAGTGATTCCACGGTGCCGTGTCGTTGCTCGCGTTGATGCCGAGCTGCACCGTCCACTGAGGGCTCAATCGCGTGCTGGTCATGATGCCCATCTGCGTGTACGGATCGGTGGTGTAGAGAATCGAGTGCGTCATCAGGTAGTTCTGCGGCGAGAACTGCGCCTCGATGTCCGGCGGCGACAGATAGCGTCCGACGCGCACGACCATGCCCTCGGCCACCCACGGGATGTAGAGGTCGCCGTAGAACAGCATCGGATCATCGCCATACACCTTGCCGGCCTGCGGACCGTTCGAGTTGGGGTGATTCAGCAACTGGTTGCTGAAGACGCCCTTCATCACGGTGTAGTGGTAGTCGTAACCGTAGAGGTTGGAGATGTTGAAGCCCCAGTCGATGTGATCGGTCTGCACGGTGTCTTCCACGCGCTGGATGTTGATCACCGCCTGGTCGAATTCGAGCCGGTTCGGCCGCGTGTTGTACGACAGCGGATAGTTGGTGAAGCCCGAGCTGCTGAGGTTGGCCGATGGAGTGATCCAGCCGAATACCTCAATGCGGTTGCGCTGCATCCAGTGACCGAGCGCGTTGCACGCCAGCGCTTTTTCCAGCGGATATTGCGCATTGGTATCCGGCACGCCGATCGGCGCGGGCAAGGCACCGATCTGCCACTCGGACGACGGAAACGGCGGCGAATCGAGGGGCGCATCCATCGCGCGGCGCGGCGTGGGTGTCGCATTCGGATCGGCCGGCTGCGCATCTTCGCGATACGCCGCCGCGAGCCGCGTGCCGAAACCGTTGGAGCAATCGCTGCTGGCCGGCTGCGTCGATGCTGTTGCGCTATCCGCTGCCGTGGCCGATGCGGCCATGGCCTGACCCGCTGGCGCCAGCGCGAGCAGCACGGAGAACGCGATGATCTTTTTCACTTGCATGATGGTTCCTGGATCCGGCCCTCTGAGGAGAGCCGCCTTCTTGGTGTGTTGAATGTTTGCGGTCGGACGTCAGATCCCGGCGTAGCCGCCGAGCACGTAGTCGTCGTTGGCGTTGTCGGTCGACAGCGCTTCGCCGCTGACCCGCGCGGCGGGATGCGCGTGCATCGGCAGCGCGATCACCACGTCGCAGGCCGCATCGTTGGCCGACAGCCGCAGCTCCATGTCGGGATGGGTGTCGTCGGGTAGCGAGAACGAAAGTTTCAGGGTTTGCATGGCGTTGTTCCTCAGGCCAGCCCGAAAAGGACCAGCAGCATGTCGATGAGCTTGATGCCGACGAACGGCACAATCACGCCGCCCAGGCCGTAGACCAGCAGGTTGCGGCGCAGCAGCGCACCGGCACCGAGCGCGCGGTACTTCACACCTTTCAGTGCCAGCGGAATCAACGCGATGATGATCAGCGCGTTGAAGATCACCGCCGACAGGATCGCGCTGCGCGGGGTCGCCAGGTGCATCACGTTGAGCGCGTTGAGCGCCGGATAGGTCGTGGCGAATGCGGCCGGGATGATCGCGAAATACTTGGCGATATCGTTGGCGATCGAGAAAGTCGTGAGGGAGCCGCGCGTGATCAGCATTTGCTTGCCGATCGCCACCACCTCGATGAGCTTGGTCGGGTTGGAATCGAGGTCGACCATGTTGCCGGCCTCTTTCGCGGCCTGCGTGCCGGTGTTCATCGCCACCGCAACGTCGGCCTGCGCCAGCGCCGGCGCATCGTTGGTGCCGTCGCCGCACATCGCTACCAATCGGTTTTCGGACTGGATGTCGCGGATCAGTTTGAGCTTCGCTTCCGGCGTGGCTTCGGCGAGAAAATCGTCGACGCCGGCCTCGGCCGCGATGGCGGCGGCAGTGAGCGGATTGTCGCCGGTGATCATGATGGTCTTGATGCCCATCTTGCGCATTTCGGCGAAGCGCTCCTTGATGCCGACCTTGACGATGTCCTTCAGCTCGATCACGCCAAGCGCGATGGCACCTTCGGTGACGATCAGCGGCGTGGCGCCGCGACGCGCGATGTCCTCGGCCATGCGCTTGAGCAGCGGCGGCAGATGGCTGTTTTGCGCATCGAGATGTTTCTCCACCGCATCGAGCGCACCCTTGCGGATGTGCCGGCTGCCCAGATCCACGCCGCTCATGCGCGTCTGCGCGGTGAACGGCACGAACTGCGCCTCGCCGTCGGCGAGCTGGCGCTCTTCGAGGGCGTACTTTTCTTGGGCGAGCACGATCACGCTGCGGCCTTCCGGCGTCTCGTCGGCGAGCGAAGCCAGCTGCGCCGCTTCGGCCAGCACGTTTTCCGCGATGCCCGGTGCTGGATGGAACGCGACCGCTTGGCGATTACCGAGTGTGATGGTGCCGGTCTTGTCGAGCAGCAGCACGTCGACGTCGCCGGCCGCTTCCACCGCGCGACCGGACGTGGCGATCACGTTGGCGCGGATCATCCGATCCATGCCGGCGATGCCGATCGCCGAGAGCAATGCGCCGATGGTGGTTGGGATCAGACACACCAGCAGCGCGATCAGCACGGTGAGCGTGATCGGATGACCGGCACCGGTCGCCTGCACGCTGTAGATCGAGTACGGCAGCAGCGTGGCGCAGGCGAGCAGGAAGATCAGCGTGAACTTGGCCAGCAGGATGGTCAGCGCGATTTCGTTCGGCGTCTTGCGGCGCTTGGAGCCTTCGACCATCGCGATCATGCGGTCGAGAAAACTCTCGCCCGGGTTGCTGGTGATGCGCACCACCAGCCAGTCCGACAGCACGCGCGTGCCGCCAGTGACCGCGCTGCGATCGCCACCGGATTCGCGGATCACCGGCGCGGATTCGCCGGTGATCGCACTCTCGTCCACGCTGGCTGCACCGATCACCACCTCGCCGTCTCCGGGCATCGAATCGCCCGCTTCGACCAGCACGTGATGGCCGGTGCGCAATTCGCTCGACGGCGTGAAAGTGATCGCTGCGTTCCGATCAGCGGACGCCAGCTTCCTGGCGACGACGTCCTTGCGCGAGCTGCGCAGCGCATCGGCCTGTGCCTTGCCGCGTCCTTCCGCCAGTGCTTCGGCGAAGTTCGCGAACAGCAGCGTGAACCACAGCCACAAACTCACCCAGAAAATGAAACCGGTCGGTGCCTCGCCGTGCCCCGCGAGCGCCTGCACCCACAGCAAGGTGGTCAGCACGCTGCACACGAACACCACGAACATCACCGGGTTGCGGAATTGCAACCGCGGCGACAACTTGCGGAACGAATCGGCCAGGGCCGTGGCGACCAGCGCGCGATCAAAGCTGCGCGCGGCTTGGGTTTGCGAAGTCATGGAAGCGAGTTCCTGAATAATTCAATGAGTCATCAGTGCGCGGACATCAGCTGCTCGGCGATCGGGCCAAGTGCGAGTGCGGGCAGAAAAGTGAGCGCGCCGACCACGATCACCACGCAGGCCAGCAGCGTGACGAAGAGCGGCGTGTGCGTCGGCAAGGTGCCGGCGGATTCGGGCACGTGGCGCTTGCTGGCGAGTGAACCAGCCATCGCCAGCATCGCGATGGCGAGGGGAAAGCGTGCAAAGAACATGCACAGGCCGAGCAGCACATTCCAGAACGGCGTGTTGGCCGAGAGTCCGCCGAACGCACTGCCGTTGTTGTTGGAAGCCGAACTCACCGCATAGAGAATTTCGCTGAAACCGTGCGCGCCGGGATTCGCCACGCCGGCGACACCCGCCGGCACCATCACCGCGATCGCCGTGCAGATCACCACCAGCGCACACGGCAACAACACCGCAAGGCTGGCCATCTTCATCTCGTACGCTTCGATCTTCTTGCCGAGGTATTCCGGCGTGCGGCCGACCATCAACCCGGCGATGAATACCGCGACCACCGCGAACGCGAGCATGCCGTACAGACCCGAGCCGACGCCGCCGAAAATCACTTCGCCCAGCTGCATCAGCCACATCGGCACCAGCCCGCCGAGCGGCGTGAGCGAATCGTGCATCGCGTTCACCGCGCCGCACGAAGCGGCCGTGGTGATCGCGGCGAACAGTCCGGACGAGGCGATGCCGAAGCGCGTTTCCTTGCCTTCCATGTTGCCGCCGGCCTGCGTCGCCGAAGCGTGCGCATCGATGGCCAGGCCATGCAGCGCCGGATTGCCGGCCTGCTCCGCCGCGACCAGGCCGATGGTCAACGGAATGAAGATCACCAGCATGGTGGCGAGGATCGCCCAGCCCTGACGACGGTCGCCGACCTGCTTGCCGAACATGTAGCAAAGGCCGCCGGGGATCAGGAAGATCGCCAGCATCTCGATGAAATTCGACAGCGGCGTCGGGTTCTCGTACGGGTGTGCCGAGTTCGCGTTGAAGAACCCTCCGCCATTGGTACCGAGCTGCTTGATCGCGATCTGCGATGCCGCCGGACCCATCGGCAATGTCTGCGTGGTGACCGCCGTCTGCGTGGTCAGATCATGGCCCGCAGCATCCTTCGCCGTAGTGGCATAGCTGCTCGCCTGCAGCACCGGGACATCGACGTAGGGCTTGAAGTTCTGCACCACGCCCTGCGACACCAGCAGCACGGTCATCAGCAGCGACAACGGCATCAGCAGGTACAAAGTGCTGCGCGTGAGGTCGACCCAGAAGTTGCCGAGGCCTTTCGCACTGCGCCGGCTGAAGCCGCGCACGACGGCCACCAGCACCGCGATGCCGGTGGCGGCAGAAAGGAAGTTCTGCACGGCCAGCCCCAGCATCTGGGTCAAGTAGCTCATCGTCGATTCGCCGGCGTAACCCTGCCAGTTGGTGTTGCTGGCAAAACTGATCGCCGTGTTCATTGCCGAATCGGACGACACCGCGCCGAAGTGCTGCGGGTTCAACGGCAGCCACTGCTGCACACGTTGCAGCACGAACACCACCAGTACGCCGAGCACGTTGAACAGCAGCATGGCCAGCGCGTAACGTTTCCAGCCCATGTCTTCGCTGTGGCTGATGCCGCACAGGCGATAAATGCCGCGCTCGATACGGCCGCCCAAACGCGTCACGCGATTCGGCGCATCGGCGAACACCAGCGCCATGTAGCTGCCGACAGGTTTCACAAGCAGCAGCAACACGATCAAAAAAACCGCGATCTGCAAGCAGTCGTTGGTGGTCATTCGAACCACTCCGGCTTGAGCAGAGCCACGCACAAGTAGCCGACCAGCAGCACCGCGATGACCGCGGCGATGGCATAGGAAACGTTCATGACGAGGTACTCATCGGATAGACGCGCATCACTTGCGCGGGCCAAGCCGATCGCAGATCAGCAGGAAACCCAGCGTGGCCGCGCAGAGTACGAGGAGAAACAACACATAGACGAAATCCATCGACGCCAGCTCGCTTGGGAGAGGCGTGCACTTTAGAAAGCGCGGTCTATGAAAGGGGTAGCGATTCGGCCGTTGCGTATAAAGAACGCGTAAATTTTTCGGCGTGCGCCAAACGCGATCAGCCTGCGGCGTGCAGTGCTTCTTCGGATGGCGCGAGCGTTTCCTGCGGCAATCGTTCGATGGTGTAGCCGGCGGCATCCCAGGCATCCAGCCCACCGAGCAGCGGCCGCACGCGTCGATAACCTTGTTCCATCAGGCGCTTCGCGATCTTGGCGGCGGAGACCTCATTCGGACAATTGCAATAGACGATCAGCTCGCGATCGAGCGGTATGTCGTACACGGTGCGATCGATGCCTTGCGCATCGACCATCAGGGCGCCGGGAATGACACGATTATCGAGCAGGCGCGACGATGCCGAGCGCACGTCGATCACGGCAATCGCCTTGTCATTCGACATGGCGTCGTTCAATTCGTCGACGCTGATGCGCGACATGCGCAAGGTCATCAGCAAGCGCCGGCGCTGCCACCACTTGCCGACGATGTAGAGCGCAAGCAGGCCCATCAGAATTTCGAACGCGAGCGTGCCGGCATTGGCGATGCGCGTGAGCAGCACGTCGATCTGCATCGAGAAAAAGAATCCGAGCGCCACCGCGACACTGGCCCAGATCAGCGAACCGAGCACATCGAACAGCACGAATACCGGCAACCGCAGGCCCATCGCGCCGACCAGCGGCGGCGCCACCGTCGACAAGCCCGGGATGAATTTCGCGACCAGCAAAATCTGTCCGCGCCAGCGATCGAAACGCAACTCCGACTGGCGCACGCAGGAGTCCGGCGACAACGAAACGCGACAGAGCGTACGCATGACGCCCGCACCGAAACGGCGACCAGCCCAGTACCAGGCGAGATCGCTGAGCAGGCAGGCGGCGATCGTGACAACCAGCACCGCGACCAACGACAGCTCGCCATTCGCGGCCAGCGCGCCCGCCACCACCAAGGTCGGCACCGCAGGCACAGGCACGCCGGCTTGCTCCACCAGCACGTTGATGAAGACCAGCAGCAAGCCGTAGTGCGCGATGAGCGCGATGATTTCGTGGGCCATCGAAACGGGTCCCGGTGCGCGGTCGCCCGACCGCAGATGCCCATCATTGGGCCAGGCATCGTCCATTGCAAATGCGCTACGCCATGTGCCTGCGCGGTGGTTGAACCTGTCGCTCAGGTCACGATGCGGCACGATGCCCGGCGACGCAACGGACGGCGCGCCCTATAATCAAGAATCACGCCGCCCCGAAGCCTCCATGAAACCGATGCCAGACGACGCCAGCCGCCCTGCCGACTTCGCCGATGTACGCGACCTCGCAGCCGACGACATGCAACGCGTCGATGCGCTGATTCGCCACCGGCTTTCGTCCGACGTGGTGCTGATCAACCAGATCGCCGACCACATCATCGCCAGCGGCGGCAAACGCCTGCGGCCGATGCTGCACACACTGGCGGCAGGCGCGGCGGGTTACACGGGCGAGCAGCACATCAAGCTGGCGGCGGTGATCGAATTCATCCACACCTCGACCCTGCTGCACGATGACGTGGTCGACGAATCCGACTTGCGCCGCGGCCGCAAGACCGCCAACGCGCTGTGGGGCAATGCGGCCAGCGTGCTGGTCGGCGATTTTCTTTATTCGCGCTCGTTCCAGCTGATGGTGGAACTGGACGACATGCGCATCATGCGCATCCTCGCCGATACCACCAACACGATCGCCGAAGGCGAAGTGCTGCAACTGCTCAACATCGGCAACGCGGACGTGAGCGAGGCGTCATATCTGGCGGTGATCGAGCGCAAGACTGCGGTGCTGTTTGCCGCGGCCACCGAACTCGGCGGCATTCTCGGCGGCCTGCCTGATGCGCAGGTTGCGGCGCTGCGCGAGTACGGCATGCAACTCGGCTACGCGTTCCAGATCGCCGACGATCTGCTGGATTACATCAGCGACGCGGACACGCTGGGCAAGAACATCGGCGACGATCTCGCCGAAGGCAAGCCGACCTTGCCGCTGATCTACGCGCTGGAATGTGCACAGTCGAATTCGGCCAGCAGCGACCAGGCGAAATCGCTGCGTCACGCGATCGAGCAAGGCGGACTGGAGTCGCTCGACCTGATCATCGCGGCGATCCGCGAGTCGGGCGCGCTGGATCGCACGCACGAACGCGCGCTGAAACACGCCCAAGCCGCTCGCGATACGCTCGATGTATTGCCGCCGTCGGCGTACCGCGATGCGCTTGCCACGCTGGCCGATTACTCGGTGCAGCGCACGTTCTGAGACAGCTTTATTCGTGCGATATCAGGGCATGCCGGCGAAAGCCGCGCGCAGCCAATCGTGCATCAGGCGATAGCTGCGTTGCGCGGCTTTTTCGTCGTAGCGGCAGCCGGGTGAGTTTTCGCCTTTCTCGGTGAAGCAATGCACGGCATGGCCGATCACCACAAATTGCCAGTCAGCCGGGCTGCCACGCATCTCGTCCATGAATTTGTCGGCGTCGGGCATGGTGCCTTTGTCGTCGGCACCATTCATCGCCAGTACGCGTGCCTTGATGTTCTTGCCGAGTGCGGGATTGTCTGTGGTGAGGCCGCCGTGGAACGACACCACAGCTGCGACATCGGCGCCGCTGCGTGCGAGATCCAGCACCGCCGAGCCGCCGAAGCAGAAACCGATGGCGGCCAGTTTGCCGGCATCGATCGGCGACGTTTTCGCCTGCGCCTTGAGTTGCGCGAGCGCTTCGTTGATGCGTTTGCGCATCAGTGCGCGATCGCCATACAACGGCTTCGTCGCGGCGGTAGCCTGATCCGCATTGCCAACCGTGGGTCGCACACTGGCGCCATACATGTCGGTGAGCAGGATGACGTAATCCTTGCCGGCGATCATGTCGGCCTTCTGGACGGCTACATTGTTCACGCCGTACCAGTTCGGCACCATTACGAGACCGGGCCGTTTGGCGGAACTGGCGTCGTCGTAGACGAGCACGCTGTGGAATGTGGTGCCGTCGAGCGTCCAGTTCACCGGACGGTGGACCATCTTGGCCTGGGTGGCGAGCGAGGTGCCGGCAAGCAACAACAGGCAACAGAGTCGGGCGATGCGCATGACAGGTTCTCCAGCGTCGGTGATGAGTCGTTTTTGGTGCAGCAAGGCGCGAATCTAGATTCCGGCAGCGTGCTCCGCGATGCGGCGCTTCAACGGGTCGATGCGATCAAGCAGGCGCACGCCGAGGCCGCGCGCTGCCACCAGCGACGGCGACTGCCAGGCATAGATGCGTGCCAGCGCGTCGAAGCCGAGCGCGTCGAGTGTGTCGGCGCTGCGGCGACGGCGCGCGTAGCGTCGTAGCACATGGGCAGCGCCGATATCGCGACCGGCATCGCGCGCGGCGACCAGCGTGTCACGCAATTCGGCCACGTCGCGCAGGCCCAGATTCACGCCCTGCCCGGCCAGCGGATGCACTGCATGCGCAGCGTCGCCGAGCAGCACCATGCGATCAGCCTGATAGTTTTCGGCCAGCTGCAGTTTCAGCGGGAACGCGGCACGCGGCGTGGTCGCGACAATGCGTCCCAATCGATAGTCGCTGGCGACGCCCAGTTGGTCGATGAATGCACGCTCGTCGAGCGCGAGCACGCGACGGGCTTCCGCATCCGGCAACGACCACACCAGTGAACTGCGTCCGTCCGCAAGCGGAAGCAGCGCGAGTGGGCCGGTGGTGAGAAAACGTTGCCACGCGGTGGATTCATGCGGACGCTCAGTCGCCACGTGAGCGACCACCGCTCGCTGCGCGTAATCGCGTCCGCGTGTGCCGATGCCGGCCAGTTTCCGCAGCGGCGATCCGGCGCCGTCGGCCGCCACGAGCAGACTCGCGGCAAGCGTCTGGCCGTCCATTCGTTCGATCTCGATGCGATCGTCGATCGCTTCGAAGCCACGCACTTCCGCCGGACAAAGGCGTTGCACGCCGGCAGCTTCCAGCGCGTGCCACAGCATCCATTGCACGAGATTGTTTTCGACAATGCAGCCAAGCATGTCGCGCCCGTCGCTGGCAGCATCGAAGTCAATCGCGGAACCGCTCTCGGCATCCCACACATGCATGCGCGAATAGGCGCTTGAACGCGATTTGCGAATGGACGTCCAGACATCCATTTCATCCAGCAATGCCATGGACGAAGGCGCCAGCCCGACCACGCGCAAATCCACTTCGTCGCTCTGGTTCCATGGCGCGGGTTCGCGCGCTTCCAGCAAGGCGGTGCGAAAACCGGCGCGTGCCAGCGACAAGGCGGCGGCAGCGCCGACCATGCCGCCACCGACGATGGCGACATCGAGCGACGGCGTCCGGCGGCGCGGCGGCAGGTCGCGTGGCGTATTCATGGCAGATGCTCCCGGATAGCTACCGGGGAGATTCCTCGATAACCCATGCCGCGTTTCGCCAGCGCGCGTTGCAGCGGCGGGATGCGATCAAACGCGAGCAAGGCCAGCGAACGCAATGGCGCCAGCAGCGGTTGCTGCAGGCAGGCCAGTCGAACCAGTCCATGGCTCATGGACATGGTGCCTTCGCGATCGACGTCGCGGCGCTCGGCATAGGTTTGCAACATCGCGGCATCGCCCGGATCGCGCGTTGCCGCGACCAGTTCCGCGAGAGTCAGCGCATCGCGCAGCCCGAGGTTGAATCCTTGCGCGCCGATCGGATGCACCGTTTGCGCCGCGTTGCCGACGAGCACGGCACGCTTGGCAATGAGTTGTTTCGCGGCGACCCCATGGACGGTATATGGATGGCGTTTGCCCGGCCGATCCAGTCGGCCGAGTCGCCAGCCGAAGCGGCGCTGCGCCAGCGCGATGAAGTCGGCGTCATCGAGCGCCGCCACCGCTTCGGCATCTTTCGTGTCCACCGTCAGTACGAGTCCGCAGCGTCGCTCGGCCAGTGGCAGCAGCGCGATCGGACCTTCGTCGGCGAAGCGTTCGTAGGCGCGATGCGCGTGGTCGCGCTCGGGCGTGATCGTGCAGACGAACAAGGTCTGTCGGTAGTCCATTCGCTCCACTTCGATACCGAGCTGCGCGCGCACGAATGACTCGGTGCCGTCTGCGCCCACCAGCAATGGCGTGTCGAGGACGCGTTCTCCATCGGGCGTCTTGATCGTCGCGCGCCAACCATCGGGCAATGGCTCCAGCGCGGCCAAGGTCGTCGGCGCGAGTCGGGTCAGATGCGTGCATTCGTCAAGACGGCGCAACAATGCCGCGCCGAGTTCGCGCGCGGGCAAGGTCCAGCCGAGGGCTTCGACGCCCTGTTTTTTCGCGTCGATGCGCGCGCTGCCGAATTCGCCGGATCGACTGACGTGGATATGTCGGATCGGCGTGGCTTTCTCCACCGCATGCCGCCATACGCCGATCGTGTCCAACCCGTTCACGGTGGCCCGCGCCAGTGCGAGGTTGCGTTCGTCATAACTGGGCTGGGCGTCGACGCGCGGTGCGGCGGTTTCGACCAGGGTCGCAGCGATGCCGGCGGCATCGAGCGCGATGGCGAGGCTGGCGCCGACCAGACCACCGCCGATGATCAGGACGCCGGCGTCTTCGGGAGCTGCGGATGTCGAGGCATTCATGCGGGCGATGATACCCGCCGATGCCGCCAGCGTTGTAGCGCATTGGGCTAGAATGGCGATCTACTCGACGCGAAAACGGAGCAAACGCATGGTCACGACGCAGGGCCGACGCCTGGCAATTCTCATAGCCCTCGTCCTGGTGATGGCGATCACGCGCATCCACCTTTCGCTGCTTCATCACGACGTGCGCGATGCGTCGTGGGCGGTTTTCTTTCTCGCCGGATTCTGGCTGCGTGGCAGCGCGCGCTGGGTGTTCCCCTTGCTGATGGTCGAAGCCGTGCTGATGGATTACCTGGTGATCCACGGCCAAGGCATCGACTTCTGGAGCCATTACTGCGTGTCGGTGGCGTACTGGTTCCTGATCCCTTCGTACTTCACATTGTGGATGGGCGGCAGCTTGCTGGCCCGCTACACGTCGGGCCTCAACGTGCGCACGCTGGGTCTGGCGGTTCTCGCGCTGGTGCTGAGCGTGACTGCTTGCTACGTGATTTCCAACGGCAGCTTCTACTGGCTGAGCGGCAGCGTGCCTGCGCCTCGCAGCTTGGGTGCGTGGTGGGAAAACCTTGGCGACTGGTATCTGCCGTTCGCGGAAACCACCGCGATGTACGTCGGCGTCGGTGCCGTGCTTCACGTGCTCGCGCTGCAGCTTGCACGTGTTCGCCAGCACAACGACCTGACCAATCTGCCGCGTTGATCGACTGTGGGAAACCGGCTCTCGAAAATCTATACCCGCACCGGTGACGATGGCAGCACCGGTCTGGGCGATGGTTCGCGAGTCGCCAAAGATTCGCTGCGCGTCGCCGCCTACGGCACGGTGGACGAACTCAACAGCACGATCAGCATGGTGCTCGCCGCCGATGGCGTGGACGCTGAGGTGGCCGAAGTGCTCGGCCAGGTGCAGCACGCACTGTTCGATCTCGGTGGCGAGTTGTGCATACCCGGCTTGGTGATGATCGAAGACGCGGATATCGATCGCCTGGAACAGGTGCTCGACGGCTTCAACGATCCGTTGCCGCCACTGAAAGATTTCATCCTGCCCGGCGGCGGCATGGCGGCGGCGTGCTGCCATCTCTCACGCACAGTGTGTCGTCGCGCGGAACGCGAGGTGATCGCGCTGTCGCGCGCCGAGGCGGTGCGTCCGCAGGCGCAGCGATACCTCAATCGGTTGTCCGACCTGCTGTTCGTGATTTCACGCGTGCTGGCGCGCGCCAGCGGACATGGCGAAGTGCTCTGGCAACACGAGCGCCGCCGCAAGCCACAACCCGACGGCTGAGCCGCCACATGCTGCGGCTGTATACCCATCCCGATTGCCTGCGGCACGACCCCGGCCCGGGTCATGCCGAGCAACCGGCGCGTCTGCGCGCCGTGCTGCAGGCGCTGGACCATGATCGCTTTGCGGCGCTCGATCGCATCGAGGCGCCGCGTGCCACGCGTGCACAGTTGTTGCGTGTGCACGATGCCGAGCATGTCGATCGTCTGTTCGCTATCGCTCCCGCTGCGGCAACATTGCGCCTGGATGAGGACACGGTGATGTCACCGGGTTCGCTCGATGCGGCATTGCACGCCGCGGGTGCTGTCGTCGCGGCCGTGGATTACGCGATGAGTGGCGACGACAGGCGTGCCTTCTGCCCAGTGCGTCCACCCGGCCACCATGCCACTGGCGAGCAGGCGATGGGTTTTTGTCTGTTCAACAACGTGGCGGCGGCAGCAGCGCACGCGCTTGAAGTGCATCACCTGAAGCGCGTGGTGATCGCCGATTTCGACGTGCATCACGGCAACGGCACGCAGGCAATTTTCGAGCGTGAACCACGCGTGCTGTTTCTCTCCAGCCATCAGTCTCCGCTGTATCCCGGCACGGGCAGCGAAGACGAGCGCGGCGTCGGCAACATCGTCAACGGCACGCTGTCACCGGGCGCAGGATCGGCGGAATTCCGCGAGCTATGGGATGGCCAATTGCTGCCGCGCATGCATGCGTTCAAGCCGCAGCTGATACTGGTGTCCGCCGGTTTCGACGCGCACCGCGCCGACCCGTTGGCGGACATCCGACTTGGCCAGGAAGATTACGCGTGGATTACCGGACGATTGCTGGCTCTGGCCCGCGCTCATGCCAACGGGCGGCTGGTTTCGACCCTCGAAGGCGGCTATGACCTCGGCGCGCTGGCAGCGAGTGCAGCGGCGCACGTCGACGAGTTGATGAAGTAACTGCTGCGCGGATTCATCACCGTGTTTCGCGTGCAACGCCAAAGTGATGGCGATGCCGCCGACGGCTGAATCCCGACCTGCGCGAAATAACTTCCGCCTGCCTTGGAAGCGGCGTTTCTGCTAGCTTAACGAGCCTTCGAAGCCGGCAGATTCCCACGTGACGTCAACGTTCCCTCCTCGCCGCCTGCTGGCGGTTGCCGCAGCACTTGCCTTGATCGGTGGACAGGTCGACGCCAAGAGCGGCCATCCCAAGCCGAAAAGTTCGCTCGATGGCTCGGAAGAAGCCTGCCCACTGGGTTCCTTCCATTGCGCGCCGCGTCCGTACAACTTCGCGATCTGCCGACCCAATGCGCTGCTGGAGTTCTACGATCCGACGCTGGACAAGAGCCCGGACCTGCGCGACACCAGCCCCACGAAACTGCATCAGGCGCGTACCGTCGACAGCTCCGACCAGACCGTCTATCACTTCGAAGGCGACGTGAAAATGTCGCGAGCCGACGAGCAGTTGCAGGCGGACACCGTCGACTACAACAGCGATACCACCGATTACGACGCTCGCGGCCACGTGCGCTATCAGGAATCGAGCCAGCTGATGGCCGGTTCGCACATGCGCGGCAACTCCACGGCGAAGCGCGGCATCGCCGACAACGTGCGCTACCAGATGCTTGATTCGCGTGGCAACGGCGTGGCAGAGCAAGGCCAGATGTTCGACGCGATGCATTCGCGTTATTCAGTAGCTACCTACTCGACCTGCGACGTGGGTCATCACGTGTGGGAGTTCCACGCCAAGTCGATCACCACGAACAAGGACACCGGCGTCGGCGTGGCGCGCAATGCCACCATGTGGGTAGGCAAGGTGCCTTTCATCTACCTGCCGTACATGAGCTTCCCGCTCGACAAGCGACGCAAGAGCGGCTTCCTGTTTCCGCTGGTGGGCAATACCAGCCGCTCCGGCCTGGAGCTCAGCACGCCGTACTACTTCAACATCGCGCCGAATTACGACGCCACTCTGGACCCGCGTATCTACTCGTCGCGTGGAGAAATGCTGGCAGGCGAATTCCGCTACCTGATTCCCAACAGCGAAAACCAGCTGAACAGCAGCGGACAGCTCAACTTCGAGTACGTGCCAAACGATCACGGCAAAAGCGACGGCCTGGCCGACACCAGCGGCCAGAACCGCTATCTGATCGATTTCACCGACAACACCGCGCTCTGGCAGAGCTGGCGGTTTACCACGTCGATCAACCGCGCATCCGACAGCAGCTACGTCTACGACTATGGCAATGCGCTGTCGAATACCCAGGTGTATGAGCTCGCATCGTCGGCGGCCATTGTCGGCGGTGGCAAATGGTGGAATGTTGCCATCGGTGGCACCTCGTACCAGAACATGAATCCTTTCGCGACGGATGCATCGCTTCCATACGACGAGTTGCCATACGCCACGCTCAACCTCAACGTGCCGATCAGTCGCTGGCTTGAATTCGGCATGGACAACGAAATTGGCGATTTCCGCAAGACCGGTTATGTCGATGGCGCGCGCGCGGATTTCTACCCGTACCTGCAGGCTGACTTCGGCAGCTCCGCATGGTTCGTGCGACCCAAGGTTGCCTATCGCTATACGTCATATCAGCTGCAAGATGGTTACCAGAATTATGGTTACACCGGCGTCCTGCCCACCGGGTACGCCACGCCGTTTACGGACAAGTCGCCCAGTCGGGCACTGCCGATCGTCAGCCTGGACAGCGGGCTCATCTTCGATCGCAGTACATCCTTTTTCGGCAACAGTTATACCCAGACGCTCGAGCCGCGCATCTATTACCTGTACGTGCCATACCGTAACCAGAACAACCTGCCGTTGTTCAATACCAACCTGATGTCATTCGATTACTGGCAGCTCTTTTCGCCAAACCAGTTCTCCGGCGCCGATCGCCAGATGAATGCGAATAACCTCACCGGCGCACTTACCACGCGTTTCCTCGACGAGAACGGCGTGGAAAAGTTTTCGGCCAGTTTCGGACAGATTCGCTACTTCACGCCGCAGAAAGTCCAGTTACCCAGCAGTCCGGACACGGTTTCTCCAATGACAAACTGGGCTGGCTCCGACTACGTCGTGCAGCTCGATCTTCAGCTCAGCGACGCCTGGCGCGTGAACACCACGTACCAATGGAGCCCGAACACGCACACCACCGATGTGGCTTCGTTCGAACTGCAGCGCCGCCTGGGCACCGACGGCATCCTCAACTTCTCCTATCACTACCGTCGCGGCCTGCTGGAACAATACAGCGCGTCCGTGGTCTACCCGGTGTCCGATCGCTGGCGTTTGATTGGCTCATGGACTTACGCCGAGCCCATCAAGGGTGTGGTCAGCCCGTTGCGCGGAACCGTTGAGGCGTTGGCCGGTATCGAGTACGACAGCTGCTGCGTCACGCTGCGACTGGTTGATCGCAACTATGTAAACCAGAGCTATTACGGCTTCGGTCCGGTTCCTGCGAACGACAGTCTTCGCGACAACGCAGTGATGTTCGAAGTGGTGTTCAAGGGACTTGGTTCATCGGGCGGGCAAATCGATCCACTGCTGCACCGTGATATTCTCGGCTATCAATAATCGTTCAGGCACCGGCTTTCACTGATGAAGCAACCCATTGCATTCCTGCTGCTCGCATTCGCGATCGCGCTTCCCGCTCACGCCCAGCTGCTCACTCCCGGAACTCCCGCCGCGTCGGCGAACAACGGCTCGATCGACCGCATCGTGGCCGTGGTCAACGAGGACGTGATCCTGCAGAGCGAGCTGGACGACGCCGTGCATTCGGTGCAGCAGCAGTACGCCAGCCAGCCGGGCCAGCTGCCGCCGATGGATGTGCTGCAAAAGCAGGTGCTCGATCGTCTTGTGTTGATGAAGCTGCAGATCCAGAAAGCGCAGGATCAGGACATCCACGTCTCGGATGCGGACATCGATCAGGCCGTGGCCGGCGTGGCCCAGCAGAACAAGATTTCACCCGAAGAATTGCGCGCGGAGGTCGAGAAAAGCGGCGGCAATTTCGCCCAGTTTCGCCAGCAGTTGGGTGATCAGCTGATGGTGCAGCGCCTGCACCAGAGCGTGATCCACGATTCGGTGTCGATCACCGACGGCGAAGTCGACAATCTCTTGAGCAGCCCGACCTACAAGGCCGGCGAGATTCATCTGTCGCACATTCAGATCAGCATCCCCTCCGGTGCCGATGCAGCGGCCATCCAGGCCAGCCAGACCAAGGCCGAGCAGGCGCTGGCGGCCATCAAGGGCGGCATGGACTTCAACGCGGCGGCCATCCGTTTCTCCGACGCACCCGACGCACTGGATGGCGGTGATCTTGGCTGGCGCAAGATGGACGATATCCCCGCCGGCTTTGCCGACACGGTGGCAGCGATGAAGCCCGGCGAAGTCAGCGCCGCGTTGCGCGGCCCGACCGGCTTCCACATTCTCAAGCTCGTGGATCAGCGCCAGGCGGATCGCCAGGTAGTCACCGAGTTCCATGCGCGCCAGATTCTGATCAAGCCCAGCGAACTGGTGACGCCGGCGCAAGCCGAACAGAAAGCCAGGGATCTGTACAACCGCATCGTAAGCAAGCACGAAGATTTTGCAGCACTTGCGCGCGACAACTCCAAGGACGACACCACGGCCAACGCCGGCGGCGACATGGGCTGGTTCAAGCAACAGGATTGGGGTTCGACCATCGGCACGCAGCTGGCTGGCCTCAAGGACAACGAAGTGTCGCAGCCGTTCCAGAGCGAAGCAGGCTGGCACGTGCTGCAGCGTCTTGGCTCACGTCAAAGCGACCTAACCAATGAGATCGCGCGCGACCAGGCCCGTGAGGCGATCGGCAACCGGAAGGCCGAACAGGTCTATGACGATTATCTTCGCGACATGCGTTCGAACGCCTTCGTCAACGTGCTGGTTCCCGAGCTGCGCGACACGGACGACCATAGTTCGACCGGCACGTCGCCGTAACCCGATTTGAGCACGCACCTGCCCCGGCTCGCCCTCACAGCCGGTGAGCCGGCGGGCGTCGGCGCGGAGTTGCTGATACGACTCGCCGCCACCTCGCTGGTTGCGGATCTGGTAGCGATCACGGATCGCGCATTTCTCGAACGCGCGGCCGCCCGATGCGGCATCACTGTCGATCTGCATGACGATGACGGCAGCGCACAGACCGAACGACGCCCCGGAAGCCTTCGCGTCCGGCATGTCGCGCTGGCGGTCGAGGAAATACCTGGCCAACCCGATTCACGCAATGCCCGCCATGTGCTGGAGACGCTGACCATCGCGGCGGATGGATGCATGGATGGCTCGTACCAGGCGATGGTCACCGCACCGTTGCAGAAGTCGACCATCAACGAGGCTGGCATTTCTTTCAGCGGGCACACCGAGTTTCTCGCGACGCGCGCCAATGCCGATGTCGTGATGATGCTGGCGAGCCCGGAATTACGTGTCGCACTTGCCACCACGCATCTGCCTCTGAGCGCCGTATCCGCGGCAATTACCCGCGAATCGCTCGAGCGCACTTTGCGTATCGTGCACGCGGAGCTGCGCAGCAAGTTCGGTTTCGAACGACCGCGCATCGCGGTGCTCGGTATCAATCCTCACGCTGGCGAAGGCGGGCATCTGGGCCGTGAGGAAATCGACGTGGTGATCCCGCTGCTTGAAACCTTGCGCCGCGAAGGCATGTTTTTGCTCGGACCATTGCCGGCGGACACCGCGTTCGTGCCGGTGCAACGCGAACGCTACGACGCGGTGCTTGCGATGTATCACGACCAGGCATTACCGGTGCTCAAAAGCGAAGCGTTCGATCGCACGGTGAACCTCACGCTCGGCTTGCCTTTCATCCGCACGTCGGTGGATCACGGCACGGCGCTGGATCTGGCTGGTAGCGGACGGGCCGATCCCGCAAGCCTCATCGCAGCGACACGGATGGCGATGGATTTGATCGAACGCAGGACATCGCTTGCATGAGCGCACGCCCCAAGAAAAGTTTCGGCCAGCACTTCCTGCATGATCGGCGCTACATCGACCGCATCGTGACCGCGATGGCGCCACGCACGGACGATTTTGTCGTCGAGATCGGACCTGGCGAGGGCGCACTGACGCTGCCACTGCTGGCCGTGGCCGGCAAGCTCACCGCGATCGAACTGGATACCGATCTGATTCCCGGCCTTCAATCGCGCGCCGCAGCGGCAGGCGAACTGCATGTCATCGAGGCCGATGTGCTGAAAGTAAATTTCACCGCGATGGCACACGACCACGGCGTTCCGCGTCTTCGCATCGCCGGCAACTTGCCGTACTACATTTCCAGTCCGATCCTTTTTCATTGCGTGGATCACGCGGCGGCGATCCAGGACATGCACTTCATGCTGCAGAAGGAAGTGGTCGATCGTATGGCGGCCGAACCGGGCAGCAAGATCTACGGCAGGCTTTCCGTCATGTTGCAGCTCGCCTGTCGTGTGGAGCCCTTGTTCTACGTTCCGGCAGAGGCGTTTCGGCCGCCGCCGAAAGTCGAATCCGCCGTGGTCCGCCTCGTGCCGCTGGCACCGCATGAATTGCATGACGCCGAACCCCAACACGTCTACGCCATCGTCAAGGCCGCCTTCGGACAGCGTCGCAAAACGCTGAGCAATGCGCTCAAGCAATTGATGGACAGCGATGCGATCCGTCGCGCCGATATTGATCCCAAGGCACGCGCGGAGACGCTCGCTCCGATGGATTTCGTGCGGCTTGCGAAGGTTTACGGCGCGCTCTGAGCTTCTCCGCCGTATCTCCGCGCGACCTCGCCCCATTCACGGCAGCAAGCCTTACAATCCGGGCATGAATGAAAAGTCTTCCTACACGATCGACGTGCAGGTCGAAACCCGTTTCGTCCCCGATCAATCCAAGCCCGGTGACAATCGCTACGTGTTCGCCTACACCATCACCCTGCGCAATGCTGGCGATATGCCCGCACGTCTGCTCACCCGCCACTGGATGATCACCGACGCCAACGGCAAGGTAGAAGAAGTGCGCGGCGACGGCGTAGTGGGCGAACAGCCGTGGATGCGACCGGGCGACGATTTCGAATACACCTCCGGCGCGGTGCTCGAAACCCCCGTGGGCACGATGGGCGGCAGCTACCAGATGCTTGCGGACGACGGCACGCAGTTCGAGGCGCCGATCCCGACCTTCACTCTGTCCATACCGCGCACGCTGCATTGATGGCCCTGCGCTGACATGGCTACTTATGCGATCGGCGATGTTCAGGGCTGCTATCCCGAACTGCAACGCATGCTCGACAAGATTCGCTTCGAGCCCGCGAATGACCAGCTTTGGTTCTGCGGCGATCTCGTCAATCGTGGTGGCCAGTCGTTGGAAACCTTGCGACTGATCCATGAACTGCGCGAGTGCAGCGTGGTCACGCTGGGCAATCACGATTTGAGCCTGCTGGCCATCGCCCAGCGACGGCCGGATGCGCAAGCACGCGTCAATCCGGAATTGCGTGAAGTGCTGTTCGCCGACGATGCGCCGGTGCTGTTCGAATGGCTGCGCTCGCAGAAACTGCTGCATCATGACGAGCAGTTGAACTGGACGATGGTGCATGCCGGACTTGCGCCGATGTGGACCCTGCGCCAGGCGCAACGTTCGGCGCAGGAGGTCGAACGGGAGCTGTCCAGCCCGCGCCATCCGCGCCTGCTGCGCAATCTGTTCGGCAATCGCCCGGCGGTGTGGTCGTCTCGGCTGCAAGGTCTGGAACGCCAGCGCGCGACGATCAACACGATGACCCGCATGCGCTACTGCGACGTCAACGGCCGCATTGATTTCGAAGCCAAGGACATTCCCGGAACACAGAAGGCCGGCCTGTATCCGTGGTTCGAAGTGCCTGGCATGCGCCGGCGCGAGACCCGCATCGTGTGCGGTCACTGGTCGGCGCTGGGCCGCTTCGCCGGGCTTGGTGTGCATGCGATCGACACGGGTTGCGTGTGGGGCGGACAGCTGACCGCGTTGCGGCTGGATACGGAAGAGCCGCAGTACATCACGGTCAACGCCGAACCTCATCGCAAACGTCCGCCCGGCGGCGGCGACTGAGAGACTAAAAAAAAACCCCGCCGCAGCGGGGTCTTTTCATGCCATCAGGACAGTTGTCCGTGACAGTGCTTGAACTTCTTGCCCGAGCCGCAAGGGCATGGATCATTGCGACCTACCTTGGGGCCGTCGTGCTGCGCAGGTGCTGCCGTTACGCTCATGCCGGCGCCCGCCGGCAATTCCGCTGCACTGCCGAAGGCATCGATAGGCGCGCCACCACCGGTTGCCAGCATCTGCTTCTGCAGACGCTCGGCCATGCGCTGCTGCTCGGCTTCCATCGCGGCGACTTCGTCTTCACTGCGAATGCGGATACGCGCCAGCATCTGCACGACTTCGGCCTTGATCCGATCGAGCATGTCGGAGAAAAGCTTGAACGACTCGCGCTTGAACGCCTGCTTCGGATCCTGCTGCGCGTACCCCACCAGATAGATGCCCTGGCGCAGGTAATCCATGTTCGACAGGTGATCTTTCCAAGCGTTGTCGACCACGGTCAGCATGATGTGCTTCTCAAGCTGACGCATGGTTTCAGAGCCAATCTGCGACTCCTTGGCCTGAAACAGTTCGTTCACCGCTCCGCGGGCGTGCGAGAGAATCATCTCGGCATCGATTTCGTGCTGCTGCTCAACCCAGTGCTTGAGATCTGCCTTCAGCCCGAACTCGCTTTCCAGTTCGCGATCGAGACCGGCGATATCCCACTGCTCGTCGATGCTCTCGGCAGGCACGTGCGCGCGCACCATCGATTGCACGACGTCCTCGCGAATATCGGCGACGGTGCCGGAGACGTCATCACCTTCCAGCAGCTCGTCGCGCTGGCGATAGATCACCTTGCGCTGGTCGTTGGCGACGTCGTCGAATTCCAGCAGATGCTTGCGGATATCGAAGTTGTGCTGCTCGACCTTGCGCTGCGCCTTCTCGATCTGCCGGCTGATCATGCGATCTTCCAGCGCGTCGTCGTCCTTCATGCCGAAGCGCTTCATCCAGCGGATCAGGCCTTCGCCACCGAAGATGCGCAGCAGATTGTCTTCCAGCGAGAGATAGAAACGCGAGGAACCCGGATCGCCCTGGCGACCCGAACGTCCGCGAAGCTGGTTGTCGATACGGCGCGATTCGTGCCGCTCGGTACCGATGATGTGCAGGCCGCCAGCGGCGAGTACCTGCTCATGCAGCTTCTTCCATTCATTCTTGACGCGCTGGCGATCCATCTCGCTGGCGTCTTCGGGAAGCTTGGCCAGCGCTGCATCCAGACTGCCGCCGAGCACGATGTCGGTACCGCGACCAGCCATGTTGGTGGCAATGGTGACCTGACCGGGCGCGCCCGCCTGCGCCACGATGTGTGCCTCGCGCTCATGCTGCTTGGCGTTGAGCACTTCATGCGCGACGCCGGACTTGCTCAGCAGGCCCGACAGCAGTTCGGAAACCTCGATCGAGGTTGTACCGACCAGCACCGGCTGACCGCGCTTGTGGCAGTCCTTGATGTCTTCGATCACCGCGCGATATTTCGGATCCTGGGCGAGGAAAATCATGTCCGAGTTGTCTTTGCGGACCATCGGCATGTGCGTGGGGATAACCACCACTTCCAGGCCGTAGATGCTCTGGAACTCGAACGCCTCGGTGTCGGCCGTGCCGGTCATGCCGGCCAGCTTCTTGTACATGCGGAACAGATTCTGGAAGGTGACCGTGGCCAGCGTCTGGTTCTCGCGCTGGATCGGCACGCCTTCCTTCGCCTCGACCGCCTGATGCAGGCCATCGGACCAACGACGACCTGCCAGCGTGCGGCCGGTGAACTCGTCGACGATGATCACTTCACCATCGCGAACGATGTAATCCACGTCGCGCTGATAGATGCCGTTGGCGCGCAGCGCCGCGTTGAGGTGATGCACCACCGCCAGATTCTTCGAATCGTAAAGCCCGCTGCCTTCATCGATGACGCCGGCTTCGAGCAGCAGTTCGTCGGCGTGCTGCATGCCCGCTTCGGACAGATGAACCTGCTTCTGTTTCTCGTCGACCCAGTAATCGCCTTCGCCATCTTCTTCCGTCTGACGGATCATGCGCGGAACGATCTTGTTCACCACAAGGTAGAGCTGCGGGGAATCCTCGGCCGGGCCGGAAATGATCAGCGGCGTGCGTGCCTCGTCGATCAGGATCGAGTCGACCTCATCGACGATCGCGTATTGCAGGCCGCGCTGGTAACGCTGCTCCTTGCTCAACGCCATGTTGTCGCGCAGGTAGTCGAAACCGAATTCGTTGTTGGTGCCGTAGGTGATGTCGGTGGCGTAGGCCGCGTGCTTGTCCGCATGGTCCATGCCCGGGTAGACCACGCCCACGCTGAGGCCCAGGAAGTTGTAGAGCTTGCCCATCTGTGCCGAATCTCGGCGTGCCAGATAGTCGTTCACGGTAACCACGTGCACGCCCTTGCCGGCGAGCGCATTCAGGTAAACCGGCAAGGTGCCGACCAGAGTTTTGCCTTCACCCGTGCGCATTTCGGCGATCTTGCCCGAGTGCAGCACCATGCCGCCGATCATCTGGACGTCGTAATGACGCAGTCCAAGCGTGCGTTTGGCGGCCTCGCGCACCACCGCGAATGCTTCGGGCAGGAGCTTGTCGAGCGACTCACCGTCTACGACGCGTTGCTTGAATTCTTCCGTCTTGGCGCGCAGGGCTTCGTCACCAAGCTTTTCGAACTCGGACTCCAACGCATTGATACGCACAACGGTTTTCGAAAGCTGGCGCAACACGCGCTCATTGCGGCTACCGAACAGGCTCGTCAGGGCACGATTGAACATCGATCTTCCGGTTTGGGAAACAGAATGCCCGCGCACGCGCGAGCCAATCGGGCATATTACTACATGCTTATCGGACCACCGCTCATCGGACCAAGGTCTATGAGGTCGTCCAGGCAGCGCTCAACACGAGCGCTCCGATCCTGATGTCCTGAATGGCGCTCGCGATGCTCTCATTCAAGGGACGAGTGGAATCGCCTCAACGATGATTGCGCACAAAGGCGAGCGGATTGACCACACGGCCGCCATACCAGACTTCAAAATGCAGGTGAGAACCAGTCGAACGGCCCGTCGATCCCGCTCTCGAGATAACGTCGCCGACCTGGACGTGCTGGCCGGGACGAACTTCCAGCGCACTGTTGTGCGCATAGCGTGTCATGTAGCCGTTGCCGTGGTCGATCTCCACCACGTTGCCATAGCCACTGCGCACGCCGGCAAACGTGACCATGCCCTCCGCCACCGCGTGCACCGGCGTACCCAGCGGCGTCGCGACATCGATGCCCGTGTGACGCGCCGAGCGGCCGTCGAACGGATCTGCGCGGACACCGAAGTAGGACGAAATATATCCCTGCACCGGCATCCCGGTCGGCTTCAGGTTTGAATCGATTCGCGCGTCCATCAGCAGGCTCTGTAACGCGGAAAGCTGCGCTTGCTGGGAGTCAAACTGGGTCGATAGCTGTTCGATGCTGCTGTTGAGGGTTTGTGGCAAGGCAAAAGCACTACCGCTGATGTCTTCGACACCGCCGACTGCGGGTGGCTGGTCGAAACTGAATTCCGCTTCGTCCAGTTTGCCCACTTGGATCAGTCGCTCGCCAAGCGCGTTGAGCCGGGTCGATTGAGCCTGCAGCTGGCCCAGTTTCACGGCGAGCGCATCGAGGCCGCGCTGGGAATCCTGTCGTACGCCGTCCAGTTGCGTGTCCTGCTTGCGTATCTGATGTTGCAGCTCACGAATTTGCGCCAACGCGCGGTCACGCGGACTGGCGACCGCCATAGCCAGTATTGCCCCCAATCCCAATACGGCCACCAGTGCAGATCCCGCAATGAGGCAAAGCTTGGCGCGTATGCGCCGATCAGCCAGATCAAGAGTTTTCGGCAATTTCCTGGAGCGTGAGACGAGTATGATTTGCATGTCTTTCCAAAGTCGAAATCCGGCACCATGCAGCGCGTCACTCCAGCCACTTCTCGCCGCGCGACTCATGGACCGAAGTCCATCGTCGAATGCGGCTCTTTCGCGACGCTGGCCAACAGGGCCAACGCGCTGGAAGCGCTCGATCGCGCACTGCGCCAGACGTTGCCATCGCCATTGCGCGAGCAGGTTCGATTCGCCAACCTGCGCAATGACCGCCTCGTCTTCCTGGCATCTTCACCGGCTTGGGCATCGCGCCTGCGCTTGATGCAGACACAAATCCTTGCCGCCGCACATGCCACAGGCACATGCGCCAGTTCAGTCACCGTGAAAGTGGTCCCCCAGTCACCGGTTGCAACAACAGCGCCCGATCAACCAAAACCGCTTTCGCCAGCTGCCGCAACCCATCTTCGGGCCGCCGCAGCGTCACTCTCAGACCCCGAAATGCGGGTACTGTTCCTGGAGTTGGCGTCCCTCGCCGAAACCGCTGATTCCGTTGGTAAAAGTACGCGCTGAGCGTCTCCTGCCATCTTTGGAAGAACCCTTTCGATGAACCGCAGCAATGGGCGGTTCAAACTCGGGGTTTGGTTTTATAGCACGAGCTTTTGCCGAGATGCATCCTTGATGTCATCGAGACGTGAAGAAAGCCTCCCTCTGCGAGGCCGGTCACAAAAAAGGCCGTGTCTCGCGACACGGCCTTTTTGACTATTCAAATACCCGGAAAACGACTTTCAGATCGCTTGCGCCGGATGGGCGTAGGAGATCGGCGAGATAGCCGGATCATCCTGATAGCTGACTTCTTCCCAAGCCGTTACATCGGCCATCAGCGTACGCAGCAGCTTGTTGTTGAGCTCGTGACCCGACTTGTGTGCATGATAAGCGCCAATAAGGCTGTGGCCCAGCAGATACAGGTCGCCGATCGCATCGAGAATCTTGTGTTTGACGAATTCGTCCTCGTAGCGAAGGCCGTCTTCGTTCAGTACGCGATAGTCATCCAGCACCACGGCGTTATCCATTGATCCACCGAGCGCCAGGTTGTGCTCGCGCATCATCTCGATGTCCCGCATGAAACCGAAGGTGCGAGCGCGACTCACTTCCTTGACGAAAGAAGTGGTCGAAAAATCGATTTCGGCCCGCGACGTGCGCTTGGAAATAATGGGGTGGTTGAATTCGATCGAGAAACCGACCTTGAAACCCTCGAACGGCTCAATGCTGGCCCACTTGTCGCCGTCCTGCACTTTCACCGGCTTCTTGATGCGGATGAAGCGCTTGGCGACGTTCTGCTCCTCGATCCCTGCAGATTGCAGCAGGAACACGAAAGGACCCGCGCTGCCGTCCATGATCGGCACTTCAGGCGCGGACAGATCGACATAGGCGTTGTCGATACCGAGACCAGCCATTGCCGACAGCAGGTGCTCTACCGTCGATACACGCACATCACCGTTAACCAGGGTAGTGGACCAACTGGTGTCGCCGACGTTGTCCTGGCGCGCGTGAATGTCGACCGGCGGGTTGAGATCCGTGCGTCGAAATACGATGCCCGTGTTGGCTGCTGCCGGACGTAGGGTCATGTACACCTTGTCGCCGGTATGCAGACCTACTCCGGTGGCCCGGATGATGTTCTTGAGCGTACGCTGCTTGATCATTGTTGTTGGTACCCGTGGAGGCAGCAGCCAATCAGGTCCGGATGCTAACACAGTTTTAACCTGTGAATAAGCAAACCGTACTGTTCAGTTTTGTTAATCCTTTATGTTCCTTTCATCCTTGAAAGGAACATAAAGCAAGCAGTTCGCAAGCGGTGAATACATCGATTTGTCATGCCTGGGACGGGAATCCGGCATGGCACCTCACTTTCGCCCTTACGCCACCGGCGCCAAGCTACATATTCAAACGCCTGCGTCGACCCGGCTCGCATCCAAAATGTGGATGCTTACCGAACACCAAGCCGAAACACGCTCCGACCGGTGCGACTCAGAACTGACAAGCCCAACGGGCATTTGTTCAATTTTTTCGCGCCTCCTTAACCTAGTCGATTCAATCAGTCCGCCTGGCGCCGAAGGAACGCCGGGATATCCAAGTAGTCGAAACCCGATTCGGCACCCTTCGCCGGCACAGGTCCGGTTTCGGCACGGCCGTGGCTGGTGACGGTGACATCAGGCTGCGCGTAGTCGACCACTTCGTTACCCGTGCCAGTACGCAACACCACCGGGCGCGGGCGCATCTGCACCTGCTGGGTTTCGACCATGCGCATCGGCGGTTGCTGACGCGATGCCGCGGCGCGGTTGAGGCCGGTGGCAACCACGGTCACGCGGACGTCGTCCTTCATTTCCGGGTCGAGCGAGGTGCCGATCACTACGGTGGCGTCTTCGCTGGCGAAATCGTGGATGATCCGGCCGATCTCGTCGAACTCCCGCATGGTCAGGTTCGGACCGGCGGTAACGTTCACCAGGATGCCGCAAGCGCCATTGAGGTTGACGTCTTCCAGCAGCGGATTCTTGATCGCCGCCTCGGCCGCCGCCTGTGCGCGGTCGTCACCACGAGCCGTACCCGAGCCCATCATCGCGAGGCCCATTTCAGACATCACGGTGCGCACGTCGGCAAAGTCGACGTTGATCAGGCCAGGAGCCGTGATCAGGTCGGCGATGCCCTGCACGGCGCCCTGCAACACATCGTTGGCTGCCTTGAATGCATTGAGGAGCGTCACATCCCGACCGAGCACGCTCAGCAGCTTCTCGTTCGGCACGGTGATCAGCGAGTCGACGTGCTGCGACAGATCCTCGATGCCCTTCAGGGCGACCTGCATGCGACGGCGGCCTTCGAACGGAAACGGCTTGGTGACCACTGCAACCGTCAGGATGCCCTTCTCCTTGGCAAGCTGCGCCACGACCGGTGCAGCGCCCGTGCCGGTGCCACCACCCATGCCGGCGGTGATGAACACCATGTCGGCACCTTCGAGCATCGCTTCGATGCGTTCGCGATCTTCCAGCGCCGCCTGCCGACCGACTTCCGGATTGGCGCCGGCGCCGAGGCCCTTGGTGACGTTGCCACCCAGTTGCAGATGCGTGCGCGAGCCGCAGCTGCTCATGGCCTGCGCGTCGGTGTTGGCGACGACGAATTCCACGCCTTCGATGTTGGCATTGAGCATGTGCGCCACGGCGTTGCCGCCGCCACCGCCGATGCCGATGACCTTGATGACTGCGTTTGGTGCGAGTTTATCGATCAGTTCAAACATTTCCCGTCCTCCTAAAAGAGTTGTTGTCGTTGTAACCAGCGAACGCGGCTCCTGCCGGTCGATGGTGGTGGGTCAATATCCTTCGACCCGAAGCAACACGTCCGTGTGCTGCTTTAAAAATGTCCGGCTCAAAAATTCCGGGTGATCCAGCCGCGCAACTTGTCGACCATGCTGCCCACGCTGCCGCCCGCCGGCCCGCTCACCCGCATGCCACCGGCGCGCGCGCCATGCAGCAGCAAGCCCACGCAGGTTGAGTGCAGCGGGCTGGAAACAACTTCGCCCAGACCGCTGATCTGCTGCGGCACGCCGATGCGCACCATCTTGTGGAAGATCTCCTCCGCGAGCTCCAGCGCGCCTTCCATCTTCGAAGCGCCGCCGGTCAGCACCACGCCCGCGGCGACCAGGCTTTCGTAGCCCGAGCGACGCAACTGGTCCTGCACCATCTCGAAGATTTCCTCGTAGCGCGCCTGCACGCTCTGCGCCAGCGACTGACGCGCCAGCCGACGCGGCGGACGATCACCGACGCTGGGAACCTGGATGGTTTCCTCCGCGTGCGCGAGACCCGTCTGCGCGCACGCGTACTTGATCTTGATTTCTTCCGCATGCGCCGTCGGTGTGTGGACGCCGTAGGCGATGTCGCTGGTGACCTGGTCGCCGCCGATCGGCAGCGACGCGGTGAAGCGGATCGAACCCTGCGTATAGATCGCGATGTCGGTGGTGCCTGCGCCGATGTCGACCAGGCACACGCCCAGTTCGCGCTCATCATCAGTGAGCACGGCCTTGGCGCTGGCCAGCGCTGAGGGCACCAGTTCGTCCACCGACAAACTACAGCGCTGGATGCATTTGGTGATGTTCTGCACGGCCGCCGCAGCGCCAGTGACGAGATGCACATTCGCCTCAAGCCGCACGCCGCTCATGCCGACCGGCGAACGGATGCCGTCCTGGCCGTCGATGCGATATTCCTGCGACTCCTTGTAGAGAACCTTGCGATCCGCTGGAATCGCCACCGCGCTGGCCGCTTCCAGCACTTGCTCCAGATCGCCGGCGGTGACTTCACGATCGCGAATGGCCGCGTTGCCGTGCGAGTTGCGCGTTTCCAGATGGCTGCCGGAGATCGATGCGTAGACCGAGCGGATATCGCAACCGGCCATCAACTCGGCTTCCTCGACGGCGCGCTGGATCGAATGCACCGTCGACTCGATGTCCACCACCGATCCGCGCTTCATGCCGCGCGACACGTGCGTGCCGATGCCGATCACCGTGATCGGCTCGCCAGGTTCGTACTCGCCGACGATCGCCACCACTTTCGAGGTGCCGATATCGAGCCCGACCACCAGCTGCTTGTCGTTGCGCGGCTTCATAGATGCATGCTCATGTACGGGGCGAGCCTCCTGCGTGGGTGGCGACTGGCGACTGCGGCCAACGCACGGCAAATCCGTTGGTGTAGCGAAGATCGGCGTAAGCGAAGCCGTCGGTGTGGCCGGCCATCAACTGCGGATAGACATCGAGGAAGCGACGCAGCCGACGTCCGGCCTGATCGCGATCGCCGATCACGATCTGCGCGCCGGTGTCGGTGCTTACGCTCCAGCTTCCGCGTTCGGTCAGCGCCACGCCGGTGATCTGCAGATGCGTGCCGGCGAACGCCTTGCGTGTCTCGGCGTAGAAACTCACCACTTCTGCGAGCCGATCATCCGGTCCACTCAAACCCGGAAGCGCGGCGGTGTCGCTCGCGTTCGGCGCATCGAACACCAGACCCTGACGGCTGATCAGCTGCTTGTCGTTCCAGCGTGCAAACGGCTGACGCTCGTAGACGCGCAGGATCAAGGTGTCGGGCCAGCGCTTGCGCGCTTCGGCCGATTCCACCCATGGCAGCGCGGCAACGGCCTTCTGTACCGCATCGAGATCGAGCGCGAAAAAGCCCTTGCCCAGTCGCGGCAATACCGCGCCGCGAATATCCGCCGCGGTAACATGCTTGAACGGCGCTTGCACGGTCATCTGCGTGACCGGCCAGCGATTGGCGGCGAACCATCCCTGCAACACGCCGACGACCGGCAGCGCCACGAGGGCGATCGCCAGGCACCAGGCGATCAGGCGGAAGGTTCCCTTCACCGGGCGTCTCCTTCGGTCACGCTGGTTTCGAGAACGCGCCAGCACAACTCCTGGTAGTCGATGGCGGCCGCAGCCGCCGCTTTCGGCACCAGCGAGTGCGAGGTCATGCCCGGCGCAGTATTCACTTCGAGCAGCCAGTTGCGTCCGTTGCGATCACGCATCACGTCCACGCGTCCCCAACCCGAACAACCCAGCGCATCGAATGCCGACAATGCCAGCGTGCGCAGCCCTTCCTCGGCCGTGCCTTCGAGCCCGGGACAGATGTATTGCGTGTCCTCGGCGACGTACTTCGCGTTGTAGTCGTAAAAAGCCGCTTTCGGAACGATGTGGATGCTCGGCAACACATCGCGTCCAAGGATCGCGACCGTCAGCTCGTCGCCTTCGATCAGCGTTTCCATCAGCAGGTCGCCGGGATATTGCGCCGCGAGCGCGACCGCGGAATCCAGATCTTTTTCCGCAAACACGCGCGTCACGCCGACGCTGGAACCTTCGCAGGCGGGTTTCACGATCAACGGAAAACCCACTTGCTTCGCTGCCGCATGCACGTCGGTGCCGCGCGGCAAGGCTGCGAATCTCGGCGTCGGAAGACCCAGCGATTGCCACACGCGCTTGGAGCGCGTCTTGTCCATCGACAACGCCGAACCCAGCACGCCGGAGCCCGTGTACGGCACGTTCAACGATTCGAGTGCGCCCTGCAGCACGCCGTCTTCGCCGCCGCCGCGCTGGCCATGCAGAATGTTGAACACGCGCGCGAAGTGACCGGCACGCAGCGCATCGAGCAACGCCGGGATGCCGTCGATCGCATGCGCATCGATGCCGCGCGCCTGCAGCGCGGCCAGCACGTTGCGGCCGGAGTCGAGCGACACCGCGCGCTCGGTCGAACTGCCGCCCATCACCACGGCCACGCGACCGAACTGCGCCGGGTCGGTGATCTTGCTCGCGCTCATCGTGGTCGCACTCACTTGTTCGTCCTCAACTGTCCGGCCTGCCCCATCTCCACCGCGGCAGCGCCGATGTCGCCAGCGCCGAGCAGTAGCAGCAAGTCGCCGTCCTTCAGCAACGCGGGCAGCGTGTCTTTCAATTCGCGCGGATGTTCGATCAGCACCGGATCGACCTTGCCGCGCGCACGTACGGCACGCGCGAGTGCGCGGCCATCGGCGCCGGCAATCGGCGCTTCACCTGCGGGATACACATCGGTCAGCACGAGCACGTCGACTTCGGCCAGCACGTTGGCGAAGTCATCCAGCAAATCGCGCGTGCGGCTGTAACGATGCGGCTGAAAACCCACCACCAGACGGCGTTCCGGCCAGCCACCGCGAACCGCGGCGAACACCGCGGCGAGTTCGCGCGGATGGTGGCCATAGTCGTCGACCAGCAACACGCTGCCGTGATCGAGCGCGATCTCGCCACGCCGATGAAAGCGACGACCGACGCCTTGGAAATGTTCCAGCGCATGCGCCATCGCCTCGGCTTCCACGCCGAGCTGCCAGCCGATCGTGGCGGCAGCAAGCGCGTTCAACACGTTGTGCCGGCCCGGCAGGTTGAGCTTGACCGGCAACGGCTCTTTGCGACCGGGCAACACCAGATCGAAATGCATTTCGAAACCGTGCTGGCTCAGGTTCACTGCGCGCACGTCGGCATCCTGCGTGTCGATGCCGTACGTCATCACGCGGCGCGTGGTGGACTTCGCCAGTTCGGCCACTTCCGGATCGTCTGCGCACAACACCGCCAATCCATAGAACGGCAGGCGATGCAGGAAATCGTCGAAGGCTTTTTTCACCTGCGCGAAATCGCCGCCGTAGTTCTCCAGGTGATCGGCATCGATGTTGGTGACCGCGGCAATCACCGGAGAGAGCAGCAGGAACGAGCCGTCGGATTCGTCCGCCTCGGCGACGAGATACTGCCCCGTTCCCAATCGCGCATTCGCACCGGCCGCGTTCAACTGGCCCCCAATCACGAACGTCGGGTCGTAGCCCGCCTCGGCCAGCACGCTCGCCGTAAGGCTGGTGGTCGTCGTCTTGCCATGCGTGCCGGCGATGGCTACGCCGCGACGAAAACGCATCAGCTCGCCGAGCATTTCGGCGCGTGGAATCACCGGAATGCGTGCGGCGCGCGCAGCGACGAGTTCGGGGTTTTCCGCGCCAATGGCGCTGGACGTCACCACCACGTCCGCATCGCCAATGTGTTCGGCGGCGTGGCCAACGTGCACGTTGACGCCCATTTCCTGCAGTCGCAAAGCAGTCGGGGAATTCGCACGATCGGAACCGGACACTGCATAGCCAAGGTTATGCAGCACTTCGGCAATACCGCTCATGCCCACGCCGCCAATGCCTATGAAGTGCACGCGCTGAAACGTGCTCATCAGGTCTTCGTGCGCATGCAAACGACGCGGCGTCATGCGGCCACCTCCATGCAGGCACGTGCAATGACTTGCGCGGCATCGGGCTTGGCCAGCGTGCGCGCGGATTCAGCCATCGCCAACAATGCGCTGCGATCGCTCAGCAGCATCTGCAATCGCTGCGTCAGATGTTCGATGTCCAGGTTGTTTCCTTTGATGTCGGGTTCCTTGATCAGTTCGGCGCCACCGACGGCGACAAGTACTTCCGCGTTGCGCATCTGGTGGTCGTCCACCGCGTGCGGAAACGGCACCAGCAGGGCACCCAGTCCACTCGCGGTGAGTTCGGCGATAGTCAATGCGCCGGCACGGCAGACTGCGAGATCCGCCCAGCCATACGTCGCAGCCATGTCGTCGATGAAAGGCAGCACCTGCGCTTCGACGCCGGCGTTCGCATACGCCTGTCGCGCTTCGTCGAAACCGCGCGCGCCGGATTGATGCAGCACGTCGGGTCGCAGTGCCAATGGCATCCGCGCCAGCGCCTGCGGTATCGAAAGATTGAGTGCACGTGCGCCAAGGCTGCCGCCGAGCACCAGCAAACGCGGACGCCCATCGCGATGGGCCATACGCGCAGAGGGCGCAGGCAAGGCAGCGATCGACGCGCGTACCGGATTGCCGACCCATTCCGCACGCGGCAATACGCCAGCGAATCCGGCGAGCACGCGTCGAGCCAGCGTCGCCAATTTGCGATTGGTAAATCCGGCAATACGATTCTGTTCGTGCACCAGCAACGGCTGGCGCAACAGCCACGCGGCGAGACCACCGGGGCCGGCGACATAGCCGCCCATCGACAGCACGCTGCGCGGCTTGATCTTTCGCAATAGCGATAACGAAGCGATCAGCGCGCGGAAAATCATCAGCGGCGCGAGAACACGCGTGGCCAGATTCTTGCCGCGCAGGCCGCCGACTTTCACGGTGTGCAGTTCGATCTGATGTGCCGGCACCACGCGCGTTTCCATGCCGCCCACCGCACCCAGCCACACGACGGGTACGCCCTGCGCGCGCAGGCATTCGGCGACCGCGAGGCCTGGAAAAATATGGCCGCCGGTGCCGCCGGCCATGATCAACACGGGCGACGACGGGGTCATGCGGCCAACGCCTCGCGCGGCTTGCTGGATGCAACGGCCGCATCGGCAGCCGCCAGGGCGGCCGGCATGCGCCGTGTCACTTCACGCGCATCGAGCGCTCGGTTGATTTCGAAAGTGGCACGCAGAAGCACGCCGGCCATCAGGCAAGTCAAAGCCATCGACGAACCGCCGTAGCTGATCAACGGCAACGTGAGGCCCTTGGTCGGCAGCGCGCCGAGATTCACGCCGACCGACACGATCGCCTGCATCGCCAGCATCAGCGAAATACCGAACGCGACGTAGCCGGCGAAACGCTGGCCGATTTCGACACCCTTCAATCCCAGATAGAGTCCACGCCCGACCGCCAGCGCGAACAGGCCGGCCACCAGTGCGACGCCGGCAAGACCAAGCTCCTCGCCGATCACCGCGAAGATGAAATCGGTGTGCGCCTCGGGCAGGTAAGAAAGTTTGAGCACGCTGGAACCCAAGCCCACGCCGGTCCACTCCCCACGACCGATCGCCATCAGCGACTGCGTCAACTGGAAACCGTCGTCGAACGGGTGATCCCATGGATGCATGAACGTCGTCAGGCGACGCATGCGATAGCTCTCGCCCGTCGCTGCGATATACAAAAGCGGCATCAACGGCAGGCCCATCAAAAACAGGAAGATCGGACGCGCACCGCCGAGCCACACCATGGCGATGGTTACCGCGATCACCAGCGTGGCAGAGCCGAAATCCGGCTGCGCCAGCAACAGCAGCACGATCATGCCGGCCACGGCGATCGGTTTGATGAGACCGAGGAATCGCGTCTCCACGCTTTCGCGATGACGCACCAGATAGCTGGCGATATAGATCACCAGGAAAAGCTTCACCGCTTCCACCGGCTGAAAAGTAGTGACCAGCAGATTGAGCCAGCGGCGTGCGCCATTGATGCGCATGCCGAAGTGCGGAACGAATACCGCCAGCAGCAGCACGAACGACAGCAGCAAAAGATGGAACGCGTAACGCTCCAGCAATTTCAGTTCGGTTCGCATCGCCATTCCCGCGGCGAACATGCCGATGCTGAGAAACAGCAGATGCTTGCGCAGAAAATAGAACGCGCCCACATGCTGGCTGTCGGCCACCGCGATCGAACTCGACGTCACCATCACCACGCCGACGCTCACCAGCCCGATCAGCGCGACCAGCAGCCACATGTCGAAGCTGCCGCGCGGACCCTGCCGGCGTTTTGCCTGAGTCGTGTCGAAGTCGAACATCAGCGCACCTTCAACGTGGCGAGACCGACCAGCACCAGCACGACGCTGATGATCCAGAAGCGCACGATCACCCGCGGCTCCGGCCAGCCCTTCAGTTCGAAGTGATGGTGGATCGGCGCCATGCGGAACACGCGTTTGCCGGTGAGCTTGAAGCTGGCGACCTGGATCATCACCGACGCGGTTTCCATCACGAACACGCCACCCATCACCAGCAGCACGATCTCCTGGCGCACGATCACCGCGACGCAGCCAAGCGCCGCACCCATCGCCAGCGCGCCGACGTCGCCCATGAACACCTGCGCCGGATAGGTGTTGAACCAGAGGAACCCGAGTCCCGCCCCGGCCAGTGCGCCGCAGTAAATCGAGAGCTCGCCCGCGCCGGGAATCGACGGGATGCCGAGATATTCGGAGAACACCTTGTTGCCGGCGAGGTACGCGAAGACGCCGAGCGCGCCGGAGACCAGCACCGTCGGCATGATCGCCAGACCGTCCAGCCCATCGGTGAGGTTCACCGCGTTGGAGAACCCGACGATCATGAAATACGCGACGACCACGAAGAACATGCCGAGCGGCAGCACGACATGTTTGAACAACGGCACGTACAACGCGGTTTCCGCGGCTGGCAGCGCGCCCGTCATGTGCGGCGCGCTGTAGTAGAGGAACAGCGCAGCGCAGAGTCCAAACACCGATTGCCAGAAATATTTCCAGCGCGAAGCGAGACCGCGGCTGTCCTTCAGCACCAGCTTCTTGTAGTCGTCGTAGAAACCAATGCCGCCAAAGGCCAGCATTACCGCCAGTACCACCCATACGTAGCGATTGTGCAGATCGGCCCACAGCAACGTCGACACCGAGACCGACAGCAGGATCATCACGCCGCCCATGGTCGGCGTACCCGCCTTGATCAGATGGGTTTGCGGACCGTCGCTGCGCACCACCTGGCCCGCCTTCAATGCAGCGAGCTTGCGGATCAGCGCAGGACCCAGCAGCAATGCCACTGCAAGCGCAGTGAGCGCGGCCATGATCGTGCGGAAGGTGATGTACTGGAAAAGATGCGGCGCAGTGAAATGCCGTGCCATCCAGTCTGCCAGTTCAAGCAGCATCGAATACCCTCCCCTCGTGCTGCCTGCCGTTTTCGGTTGGACGTCCAAACGCCCGCGCGACGTCTTCCATGCCGGCCGAGCGCGAGCCCTTGATCAGACAGGTGACGCCCGCGTGCACGCGCGCCTTGAGCGCGTGAATGAGTGCGGCCTTGTCGCCGAAATGTTCAGCGCCGTTACCGAATGCTTCGACCGTGGCTTCGCCGAGCGGACCGATGGCGAACAGGCGATCGACGCCGCGTTCGCGTGCAAGTTTGCCGATGTCTGCATGCAATTCACGCGCGTGATCACCGAGTTCGGCCATGTCGCCCAGCACCAGCCAGCGCTCACCGCCAGCGAGCATCAAGGTGTCGATCGCCGCGGCCATCGAACTGGGGTTGGCGTTGTAGCTGTCGTCGATCAACGTCCAGCCGCCGTCCATCGTTTCGAGGCGTAACCGCCCGGAAACGCCGACGACCTGTTCGAGGCCGGTGACGATCGTGTCCAGCGGCACCTTGAGCGCGAGCGCGACGGCCGCGGCGGCGAGCGCGTTGGCGATGTTGTGCCGGCCCGGCAAAGGCAGCGAGACTTCGGCATCGCCTTGTGGCGTGCTCAGCACGAAACGCGAGCCGTCCAGCCGCTGCTCGAGGATGTCCGCGCCGATGTCAGCGCGATGACCCAGCCCGAAACGAAGCATCGTGCGTCCGGCAGCAAGACCACCGAAGAAATTCGCGAATGCATCATCCGCGTTGATGATCGCCACGCCGTCGACCGGCAGCGCCTGATACATCGCACCCTTGGTTTCGGCGACGCCTTCGATGCTGCCCATGCGCGCAAGATGCGCCGGCGCAATGAGCGTGACGAGGCCGACATCGGGCCGCGCAATGGCTGCGAGGTACGCGATGTCGCCGAGCTTGCCGGCACCCATTTCCAGCACGGCGTATTCGGTATCCTGAGGCATGGAAAGCAATGTCAGAGGCAGCCCGAGCTCATTGTTGTAGTTGCCCGAGCTGACGTGCGTGCGGCCGTGACGCGACAGGATCGAGGCGACCAGTGTCTTGACCGTGGTCTTGCCATTGGAGCCGGTGATGCCGACCACGCGCACGTGGCGTTGAGCACGTACCGCGCTGGCCAGATCGCCCAGCGCCAACGTCGCATCGCCGACCAGTACTTGCGGAAGCGCGCTTTCCACTTTGCGCGTAACCAGCGCAGCGACCGCACCGCGCGCTGCAGCTTCGGCGAGGTAGTCGTGGCCGTCGACGCGTTCGCCCTTGATCGCCACGAACATGTCGCCGGGTTTCACTTGGCGCGTATCGATGGCGACGCCGGTCACTTCGACGTCGGCACCGAGCAGTTGTCCGTGCGTCCATACCGCAATCATGTTCAACGGCATCATGCGCGCGCCTCCCCGGTCATCCGTTCCAGCGCTGTTCTTGCGACGGCCATGTCGTCGAACGGACGCCTGCCTTCGGCACCGTCCTGATAGGTTTCGTGACCCTTGCCGGCGATCAGCACAACATCGCTCGGCTCGGCGATCGTCAACGCATGCGCGATCGCCCGCGCGCGATCGCGCTCGACGCTCATCGTTGTAGCGGCACCCATACCGCTCACGATCTGCGCCACGATGGCGTCGCCATCTTCACCACGCGGGTTGTCGTCGGTAACGATCGCGATGTCGGCGAGCCGCGCAGCGATCGCGCCCATCAGCGGGCGCTTGCCGGCATCGCGCTCGCCGCCGCAACCGAACACGCAGATCAGCCGGCCGGCGCAATGCGGACGCAATGCGGAAAGCGCCTGCTCGAGCGCGTCCGGCGTGTGCGCGTAGTCGACGACGATCAGTGGAACGTTGCCCGATCCGCCGAGGCGGTTCATACGTCCATTCACTGGCTGCAACGCTTCGGCTGCTTCGACGATGCGCTCGAACGGCGCGCCGAGTGCACCAAGGCAGCCGACCACCGCGAGCAGGTTCGCCACGTTGAAGCGCCCGAGCAGCGCACTGCGAATCGGCCGCGATCCCCACGGTGTATCGAGCTCGAACGCAAGACCTTCGGACGAAGTAACGATGGTCGTGGCAGTGATGTCTGCCGAGTGATCGCCTGTCGCGCTGAAGCGCAGCAACGTCGCGCCTGGCGAGAGTCGCGTGACGAGCTCCTGGCCGAAGGCATCGTCGACGTTGATCACGGCGGTTTTCAGATTCGGCCATCCAAACAACTTGGCCTTGGCATCGCCATACGCCTGCATGGTGCCGTGGTAATCGAGGTGATCGCGAGTGAGGTTGGTGAAGGCTGCGACTTCGAAACCCACTGCACCGACACGTCCCTGTTCAAGCGCATGCGACGAAACTTCCATCGCCACATGGCTTGCGCCGGCGTCGCGGAATTCGGCGAGCAGGCGCTGCACGCTGATCGCATCCGGCGTGGTGCGTTCGCCGTCGTTCAACTGACCGTAGAGACCCGCGCCAAGCGTGCCAATGGTGGCCGCGCGATGACCCAGCCATTCCAGCGCCTGCGCCAACAGTTGCACAGTCGAAGTTTTGCCATTCGTGCCGGTGACGCCGACCACGCGCAACGCTCCCGATGGTTGACCATAGAAACGTGCAGCGATCGCGCCGACCTGTGCTTGGAGGTTGTCGATCCACAGCACCGGCACGTCCAGCGATATGTCCGCCGGTGCCGGCGTTTCGGCCAGCACCACGCGCGCGCCACGCGCCACCGCGCCGGCTGCAAACACAATGCCGTGATCACGCGTACCGCGCAGCGCGAAGAACGCATCGCCCGGTTGCACCTGTCGCGAATCGAGCGCCAGCCCGGAAATTTTCAAACCGACATCGGGCAGATTTGCGACGACGTTGCCGATGACGTCAGAAAGAAGCAACTCATGCAGGGGACGCAACGTCATGGCGTCGGGTCCTCCACCACATCGTCGTCAACAGGCTCGTCAGCTTTCGGCTTGCTTCCGACCAACCCCCCCTGACCCTGCAGCGGACCGCCGACATACCACCGACCGATGTTGTCCGGCGGCACATCAAGCAAGCGCAGCGCGCCGTCCATCACACGCGAAAATACCGGGCCGGATACCAGCGCGCCGTAGTAGCTGCCCTTCTGTGGATCGTCGACGATGACCACGCCGACCAGCCGCGGATTGCTCGCCGGCACGATACCCGCGAAGGCCGCCGTGTAATTGTTCTTGGAGTAGCCGCCGAGCGACGCCTTGTGCGCGGTGCCGGTCTTGCCGGCCACCATGTAGTTGGCGATCTGCGCTTGCGGCGCGGTGCCGCCGGGTGCGGTGACCGTCTCCATCATGGTGACGATCTCGCCGGCGATCTGCGGCGTGATGATCGCCTTCGCGTCGTTGTCGACGCCCTTGATGAAAGTCGGCGTATGCATCACGCCGCCATCGGCGATGGTCGCGTACGCATTGGCCAGTTGCAGCGCAGTCACGTTGAGGCCGTATCCGTAGCCCATGATCGCCTTGTCCAGCGGACGCCAGTCGCGATCGGCGCGCAGCAGGCCCGCTGACTCACCGGGAAACCCGCTGTTGGTGCTGTTGCCGAAACCGAACGCGCGATACGTGTTGTACATGAGCTCGGTATCAAGCCCCATCGCGATATGCGCTGCGCCAACGTTGCTCGACTTGGTGATGACGCCGGTCGGCGAAAGCAGTCCGTAATTGTGCGTGTCGTGGATGTCGTGGCCTTGGAAAAACCAGTGACCGCCGGTGGTGTCGATCAACGGACTCGTCGGCGTGAAATTGCCGCTCGACAACGCCGCGCCCATCAGCACCGGCTTGACGGTAGAGCCCGGTTCGAACACGTCGGTCATCGCGCGATTGCGACGCAGCGAGGGGTCGCTGCCGTTCACCGCGTTGGGGTTGTAGGTCGGCAGGTTGACCATGGCGAGCACTTCGCCGGTCGGCACGTCGAGGATCACGATCGAACCTGACGCGGCCTGCGATTTGTCGAGCGCTTCCTTCAACTCGCTGTACGCGAGAAACTGGATGCGCCGATCGAGGCTGAGCGTGATGTTCTGCCCTTGCTTGGGCGCACGAATCTGCGCGACATCCTCGACCACGTGGCCCTTGCCATCGCGGATCACCTGCTTGGCGCCCGGCTTGCCGGACAGCCAGTCGTCGTACGCGAGCTCGAGGCCCTCCTGGCCGTGGTCGTCGATATTGGTGAAGCCGAGCACATGCGCGGTCACGTCACCGGACGGGTAATAGCGCTTGAATTCGCGCTGGCCATCGATGCCCGGAATGTTGAGATCGAGGATCGCCTGCGCTGCATCCGGTCGCATCTGCCGGCGCAGATAAATGAATTCACGATCGGAGCGTTCGGCCAGTCGGTCTTTCAGTTCGCCGGCATCGACGCCCAGCGCGGTGGCGAGTGCCGGAATGCGGTCTTCGTTTTCCAGCACCTGCGACGGGTCCGCCCAGATCGACATCACCGGCGTGGAGACCGCGAGCGGCTCGCCGTTGCGATCGAAGATGGTGCCGCGCGACACCGGAATTTTCATCTCGCGCAGGAAACGCGCGTCACCCTGTTTCTGATAGAACTGCTTGCGCACGACCTGCAGATCGAAAGCCCGCGCCATCAGCCCGATCGACGCCGCAGCCAGCAGCCCGACCACCACCACCATGCGCTTGCGCGCACTCGGTCCGGACGCGTGGCGACGGCCTTGTTTTGGAGCGGGAGTGCGGTTGCGCCAGCTCATCAACGCAGCAACCGGATGTCTTGTGGATTGGGATTGAACATGGCTAGTTTCTGGCGTGCCTCGTCGTCGATGCGACGCGGCTCGGCATGCGTGGCTTGCTCCAGTTCGAGCTTGCCGTATTCGATGTTGATTTCGTCGCGCTGGTTCTGCAGTTGCGTGAGGCTCACGAACAGCACGCGGCTTTCGTGGCGCGTCCACACCACGCCGACTGCGCTGCCAAGCACGGCCGCGAGCAGCATCAGCAGGAACACGGCGCCGATGAACTTCATGCGTGCGCCCCCTCACGTGGGGAGTGCACGGATTCATCCGCGACGGATAATTTCTCAGCCACCCGCAGCACGGCAGAACGTGAGCGCGGATTCGCGGCGATTTCATCGTCCGATGGAAAAATCGCCTTGCCGACAGCGCGAAGACGTGCGGGCGATTCCATCACCGGCGGACCGCGACGATTGTTCTTGATGCGACCTGACTGGTCGCGAATGAACATCTTTACTGCGCGATCTTCCAGCGAATGGAAGCTGATCACCGAAAGGCGACCGCCAACGTTGAGGCGTTCGAGCGCGGCGCTCAGCCCCCGATCCAGCGCGTCGAGTTCGCCATTCACGCGAATGCGCAGCGCCTGGAAGCTGCGCGTGGCCGGATGCTTGCCCGGTTCGCGACGGCCCACGATGCGCTCGATCAGTGCAGCAAGTTGACCCGTGCGGGTGAATGGCGTGGCTTCGCGATCCTCGACGATGGCCCGAGCGATACGGCGGCTGTGCCGCTCTTCGCCAAACCGCCACAGCACGTCCGCGATCTCGCGTTCGTCCGCGTTGGCCAGAAAATCCGCCGCGCTTTCGCCTTGCGATGTATCCATACGCATGTCGAGGTCGGCGTCGGCCATGAAGCTGAAACCGCGGGCGGCTTCGTCCAGTTGCGGCGACGAAACGCCGAGATCGAGCAGCACGCCATCAAGACCGGGCGCGGTTTCATTCCACTCGCCGAGGGTGGAGAAATTCGCGTGGCGGATCGACACGCGCGGATCGTCGGCGAACTCGGCCTGTGCGGCGGCGATCGCCTGCGGGTCACGATCCATCAACAACAGGCGACCATCGGAACCGAGGCACGCCAGCACGGCGCGGGCATGGCCACCGCGACCGAATGTTCCATCGAGATAACGCCCGCCAGGTTGCACGGACAGGCCCTCCACCGCTTCACCCAGCATCACCGGGATGTGCCGCAATTGCTGCTCGGCCACGCCGCACTCCCGCTCCCGTCCCGCCATTCGCCGATCGCGCCTAAAGGCGCAATTCCGCCATTGCCTGAGTGATCTCGCTTTCCCCGATGGTCTGGCGAATCTTCTTCAGGTGCTCCTGTTCACTCCACAATTCGAATTTGTCGCCCATGCCCAGCAGCACGGCTTTTTTGTCGATGCCGGTCGTCGCTCGCTGGCTTGCAGGCAGCAGAATGCGTGCGGCGCTGTCGGGTTCGACTTCCGCCGCCGCGCCGACCAGTTTCATCTGCATGTCGCGATGGGCTTTCACCACTTTGGACAATGCATTCACCTGATCGCGCACCTGCTCCCACACCGAATGAGGAAACAGCCACAGGCAGCCCGATTCGAACGGGTTGTAGGTGAGCACCAGACGATTGCCGCACTCGCCCGCCACCGACTCGCGATACGCGGTCGGAATGGCCAAGCGGCCTTTGTCGTCAACAGTGATGGCGGTTTCGCCTTGAAACACTCGGACAGACTCCACTAAAACCCACGATTTCACACCGGAACCCACGATAATCTCGCCAGATGAGACTGTCAAGGGAATTTCGCTTGTGAATCAATGAGAAAGGCGAAGTTGTGACGGTAATTCCAGCGCTTTCTCATGAACCTGTTCAAGGTGTTTGAAAGCAAGGGATTTTTTGATTCGTGTCACAGAACATTCAAGTGCCACACCAAACAGCGGTGTGGGTTTTGACGTTCATTTGGCGACGATCGATGCCGGTAGCGCCCAAAGCACGCAAGCATCCCCGACGTGGATGTCGCCACGCCGGGGACGAAAGGCTGTAAAGAGGTGGAGTCGGCCTGTAAGCCGGGTTCTGTACGTCTTGCGACGCGACAGTCATTCCTCTCGGCCAGACGTCACCGTCTGGCTCCAGCAACCTACCCGGGAACAACGCGGGCCGCGTTATCGTTCCCCTATTTGGTCTTGCTCCGAGTGGGGTTTACCGTGCCGTACGACGTTATCCCCGTACGCGGTGCGCTCTTACCGCACCCTTTCACCCTTACCACGCACATCCGAAGATGCCGTTCGGCGGTCTGCTCTCTGTTGCACTGGCCGTCAGCTCACGCTGCCCAGGCGTTACCTGGCACTCTGCCCTGTGGAGCCCGGACTTTCCTCGATGCACTTGCGTGCGACGCGACTGCCCGGCCGACTCCGCTGCGAAGTGTACTCCACGCGCACGACTCAGCCCTCGTAGAGCAGCTTGCGCGGCGCGCCGCTGATCGCCGCCGCCATCTTCGCCGCCTTCGCCGGCGGCAGTTCATCGCGAAGGATGGCGAAGATGCGCTGCCCTTCGGCCAGCTTCGCATCCGCTTCTTCGCCGCGACCGGCGACGAGGATCACGCACTCGCCACGCTGCTGGTCGGGATCGCTGGCGACACGCGCGGCCAGTTCAGCCAGCGGCTCGCCCAGCACCGTCTCGAACATCTTGGTGAGTTCTCGCGCGAGCACCGCTTCGCGCTCGGCGCCGAACACATCGCGCATGTCGGCCAAACTTTCAGCCACGCGATGCGACGACTCATAAAAGATGACCGTGCGCGCATCACCGGCCAGTTCCTGCAGTCGCTGCCGACGACCCGTGGCCTTCGGCGGAAGAAACCCTTCGAACACGAAACGGTCACTCGGCAAACCTGCCACCGACAATGCCGCAATCGCTGCGCACGCACCCGGCACCGGAATGCAGCGCACATTCGCCGCAAGCGCTGCACGCACAAGACGAAACCCTGGATCGCTGATCAACGGCGTACCCGCGTCCGAAATCAGCGCCACCGATTCGCCCGCAACAAGTCGCCGCACGATCGCGTCGACTGCATCGCGTTCGTTGTGTTCGTGCAACGCAATGAGTGGCGTATCGACACCGTGATGCACCAACAACGGTCGGCTGTGGCGCGTGTCCTCGGCGGCGATCACATCCACCGCACGCAAGGTTTCGATGGCGCGGGCCGACAGGTCATCGCGGTGGCCGATCGGCGTGGCAACCACCCACAGGGCGCCGGGCTGAGCTGATGACATTCGTGAACTCCTGCGCCGCGAGGTGGTGAATCGATCGGCTATGATCGCGCATCGACGTCCATGACGACCAAGGGATTTCTCATGCGCCTCACGCGCCTGCCGCGCACTGCCGCGATCGGACTGCTGTTTTCCCTCGCGCTGGCTGCGTGTGTGCCCACCGTGGCGCCGCGCTCGGCTGCTGAAGTCGCCGCTGCGCAGGACGCCGCAACGCTCGCGCAACAAGGTCAGCTCGACCAGGCAGCACAGGCCTACCTCACGCTCGCTTCTCAATCGTCCGGCCACGCCGACAGCTACCGCCTGCTGGCCGCCGAAGCATGGCGACAGGAAGGCCAGATCCAGCGCACGTCGTCAGTGCTGTCGCAGATCAATCGGCAAAACCTCGTCGACGACGAACCCTTGCGCTTTGACCTGCTGCGCGCCGAACTTGCGCTCAGCCAGAACGATGCCGCCAGCGCATTGCGACTCACCACGCAACCCAATGTCGCCGTGCCCGCCGTGCTGCAATTGCGGCTGCTGGAACTGCGTGCACGCGCCATGGCCACCAGTGGAGACAACTGGGGCGCCGCGCGCACACGCGTGGAGATGGACGACAAGTTGAACGGTTTCGATCACGAACAGAACCGCAAGCAGATCATCGGCCTGCTCACCAGGGTCGGTGCCGATCCACTCAAGCAGCGCGCCGCCGCGATGAAACCCGGCGACCGGATGCTCCCTTGGATCAACGAAGCACTCACCCAGCTCGGCGTTGCCGTGGCGCGCCCCCAGCCGGATCTGCAACAACCGGTCGGCACGCTATTGCCCGGCGCCAACGCCAATGTGCGCGAGGGCTACAAGGCACCCGCGCAACTCGCGTTGCTGTTGCCGTCCGATGGCGATTTCGCCGCGGCCAGCGCATCCATTCGCGAAGGGTTCTTCGCCGCCTATATCGACGCCGGCCGCAACCACGCGCCGCGTCCCACCGTGCGCGTTTACGACAGCAAAGGCACAGGCGCTGGTGCTATCGCTGCTTACCAGCAAGCCACGACCGATGGCGCCAACCTGGTCGTCGGCCCACTCACACGCACCGAAGTCGCCGCCGTTGTCGGACAGAGCAGCCTGCCCATCGCGCTGCTCACGCTCAATCATCCCGACAACAAGAACCTGCCCGCCGCCAACACCAGCGAATTCGGCCTGCTGCCGGAATCCGAAGGCGCGCAGGCAGCCGATCACATGATCGAACGCGGGCTGCGCCACGTTTATGTGCTCGTCTCCGGCGACGATTTCGCGCAGCGCGCGGCAGGCGCATTCAAGGCCGAGCTCGCTGCACGCGGCGGCCAACTCGACACCATGGTCACCATCTCCAGCTTCACCAAGGCGATCAGCGGCCTCAATCTCCCCACCGGCAGCACCCCGACACCCGCGTCGAGCGCAAGCAGCGCACCGACCAGCGGTTCCAGCATCGGCAGCGCGCCGGTGGCGGCTATTGCCGATGACCGCGGCATCTTCATCAGCATGCGTCCCAAGCAGGCACGCCTGCTGCTGCCGCAACTGGCGGTCGCCAATGTGCACCTGCCGGTGTTCGCCACCTCGCACATCTACGACGGCCGCGACGACGCCACCGCCAACGGCGACCTCAATGGTGTCGAATTCTGCGACTCGCCATGGATGTTCGACGCTCAGCCCGGCCTGCCCAGTCACGATGAGATCGGCACGCAGCTGGAATCCGCCAGCGGCGGCGCGGCGCGTCTGTTCGCCTTTGGCATGGACGCGTGGAATCTGGTGCCCTATCTCGACTGGTTGCGCGCGCACCCCGGCAGCTACCTGCCCGGCGCCAGCGGCCAACTTGCCGCCGACCAGTTCGGCCGAATCCGCCGCGTCCTCATCTGGGCGAAATTCCAGGACGGCATCGCGCACCCACTCAGCGGCGATCTGCAAACCAACGACGTGCCCGCCGATGCACCGCCGACCGGCGATGCGCCCGCATCCTCCACCACCGGCGCCGTGCCGGACAACACCAGCCAGCCCAACAGCCACTGATGCGCGCCGCCGGCGACGTCTTCGAAACGCGCGCCTGCGCCGAACTCGAACGCGCCGGTCTCAAGCTGCTAACCCGCAACTACACCACCCGCTACGGCGAACTCGACCTCGTCATGCTTCACGACCACGTCGTGGTGTTCGTCGAAGTGCGCTACCGAAAAAACGCATACCACGGCGACGCTGCAGCTTCGATCACGCCAGCCAAGCAAGCCAAGCTCATCAAGGCTGCGCAGTTGTGGCTATCGGCCCACACGAAATGGGCGAATTCCGACTGCCGATTCGACGTTGTCACTTACGACGGTCCGGTCGCCAGCACTCGTATGATATGGTTGCAAAACGGATTTGAGAACCAGTCGACATAATCTGTCCGTTGCACTAACAGAACAGGCGTCCCTGCTTCTAGAATTGATTTGGGATCTGTTCAGGGGACAACCCGAAAAAGCACATGTACACCCGCCGAGCACCAGGCTCGCGGAGTTGAGCGCACTGCGATTCGGTTTGTTGGGTTAAAAAAGGCAGGCATGAAGCCCGCTTGGAACAAGGAGCGTGAATGGAATCGAAGCATTTCGCGGGAGACGGGGTCCCCGCCACAGCTGAAAGCCGGGGCTGCAGCAGATATCCAGCTGTCATAAATCCCTGCCATTCTTTCGGATGGATCACCCGATCCAGCCCAATCCCGAACAACTCATCATCCCGGCGCTGCAAACAGCGATGGGCGGACTGCCGCACCTCTATGTTGCAGCTCGCGAATCGCGCTGCCGGTGCAGTTTCGACTGTTTCATATCACTTTGCGGGTAATACGTGAAAACGATCTTTCTCAATCGGGCTGCAGTGATCGCTTTGACCCTTTCGGCCTCTGCCTTGACTGGCTGTGGAACCCCCGCAGCGAAGGATTTCGGCGGCTCCTGGAAACCGGTAAACCGGTTCCAGACTGAAACCACCGAAATCCCGCTGGAACGGCCCTACACCTATTTTGCTTCGCCACTGGATGGAACGCTCAAGACCATGCTCACGCGGTGGTCGAAAGACACGGGCATGACGCTCTCGTACCAACTCCATTCCGACTTCACGCTCTATACGCCTGTCACCCATATCCATACCTCGGACGTCAACGAGGCAGCGGCGCAACTTAGTTCGATCTTTGCCCAGGAAGGCGTCTCCATCACGGTAGAAAACCAGCGGATCGTAGTCGGGCAAGCCAGTGCGATTACGCCCGATTCAGCCACAAGCAAAGGTGCCACAGGCTCGCCCAAGGCCGCGGCGCCCGCGAGTTCAAAATAATGAAGACGGAGAGCACATCGGTGACAGTTGCTCGGGATGCTAGCTAATGGCCGGCGGGAAAAACTCCAGTCAGAAAATCGACGATACGGTCAACCGATCGGTCAATTTTGAACTGACGATCGCGGATCTGGCCAAACGGAGCGAGCGTCGCGCATGGCGCGTGGCTAGTAGCGCCATTGTCATGGCATTGATTCTCGCTGGCGGTTACTTCTACATGTTGCCGCTGAAGGAAAAAGTACCTTACGTCGTCATGGCCGACGCCTACACGGGCACCAGCTCGATTGCGCACCTGACCGAGGATTTCACCAACCGGCAGATCACCACCAGCGAAGCCATCAACAAGAGCAACGTCGCGCATTACATCATGGCGCGCGAGTCTTACGACAGCTCAACAACGGCGTACCAGAATGGATGGATTACCTCCATCGTGATGTCGTCACCCAAAATCGCCACCGCATACAAAAATCAAATCCTTTCGACCACGAATCCCGATAATCCCGCCAAAATTTATGGTCCGGACAAGGCTTTGCGCCTCAATATTCTAAGCATCTCCTTGCATGGTGCGGGAGTAGGCCAGACACCTAAAAGCGCCACCGTGCGTTTTCAAAGAAGTGTTTACGACAAGACCAATGGTTTGACCAAACCGTTGGACAGCAAGATTGCCACTCTGGAATTTACATATATGCCCGACTTGCGAATGGATGACCAATATCGGATTGAGAATCCGCTCGGGTTTCAGGTTACCGATTACCGCGTCGACAATGATTATGAGTCATCCGCGGTAGCCGAGGTTCTAGGATCGCCGACGCCCTCCCAGGTTCAGCCAGCTGCGGCCACCAGCACGACCCCGAACGCGAATGCAGCCCTGCCGCTAGCCACACAACCGGGCGCTTATCCGGCACTGCCTCCAACACAAGCGACGGCTCCGACGCCCCAAGGAACGGCCGTGCCTACATCGAACAATGCAGAGAATGGAGCGGGTCGTCGATGAACATCGTATGCAAGTTGACCTTGGCGAGCCTGATCGCTTCCACTGCGCTCGGCACGGTATCCGCACAGGTTGTCGAGCAGTATCAATATTTGCCGGACCATATTTATCAGGTGCGTACCGGATTGGGCATAACCACCCAGATCGAACTGAGTCCGAGTGAAAAAATCCTCGACTTCAGTACCGGCTTCAGCAGTGGATGGGATTTGACTCGGCGCGAAAACGTATTCTATCTCAAGCCTAAAAACGTTGATGTAGATACCAACATGATGATCCGCACGGAGACTCACTCCTATATTTTTGAGTTGAAGGTGGTAGCGACGGATTGGAAAACCCTGGACCAGGCCAAGCGCGCCGGTGTCCAGTACAAGATTACGTTTGGTTATCCAGGCAATACCAGTTTTTCCGATCAGGTGGCAAAGATCGCCAAGGCGCCGGAACTGGATACCGAGCTGGTCAAGGGGCGCGACTATAACTTCGATTACAGCTATGCCGCGCGAAGCAAGACTGCACCTTGGCTAATACCTGTAACCGTGTATGACGACGGCCGCTTCACCTATATCAAGATGAGCGATCTCAGACAGTTTCCCACGGGCAATTTCCCCGAAGTCTTCATGCGTGAGCTTGAGCACGGAGGAGATACCGTGGTTAATACAACCGTGGAGGGCAACAATATCGTGGTCCACGGCACTTATCCCTACCTGGTCATTCGCCATGGCAACAATGTCGTCGGTCTGAGAAGGAACACTAAAAAGTGAGCTCGAATACTCCTAACCAACCCGGTGACGGCTCTGACCGCGAAAATACTCCGTTACACGGTCGCGAAGACCCGTTGGCGAGTAATCCTTACTCCTCTCAATATCAGCAAAGCGCCGCTCCTGACTTGGACGCCAATGCGCCGACGTTGAAATCGAGCGATCTGCGTCGCATGAATCGGCGCGCGCTTTTTTACCTGGCGGCCATTGTCGTGCTTCTGCTCGCGATCGCCTTCTGGCTGATCAAGGGGCCTTCGAGCAAGGCGCCTCCTCCGAAACAAGCGGAAACCATTACAGTACCCGTGGCTCCCGTGGCTCCACCACTGCCTCTCCCAACGCCATCGACTCAGGCAATTCCTTTCAACACGGCGCCGCCGCTGCCGCCGATTGCTCTCCAACATGCGAATTCGCAGCCCGCGAGGCCGCAAGGACCGAGCCTGCTTGAACGTCGTTTGGTAGCCGATCAAGGCAACAGCAATCCTGAAACGTCCGCTGCTCCGGTTGCCAATCAACCCAGGGGTGCGGGCGATGTGATTGGAAACATGGAAGATGCCAAGACCAGCGCCGAGCCGCTGACGAATCCCGACACTGTCATGGTTCGAGGCACCTTCATCCGCTGCGTGCTTCAAACGCGCATCATCAGCGACTATCCAGGCTTTGCTTCCTGTGGGGTGACGGAGCCCGTTTATTCCTTTACGGGGAAACGCCTGCTCCTGCCCAAGGGATCAAAGGTGCTGGGCAAGTATCGATCCAGTCCGATCATCGGCAATCGCCTCTTCGTCATCTGGGACCGCATCATCACGCCCACAGGCATCGATGTGAACATGTCCAGCCCCGGTACCGATGATCTCGGCAGTTCCGGCGACCCGGGTTATCTCGATTCGCACTGGGGCAGCCGGATCAGTGCTGCGCTGCTGGTCAGCATGCTCAGCGACGCTTTTCTTTATGAGGGAGAAAAGCACGGCCCAACGACCAATACCATCGGCGCCAGTGGTGCGGTCGTAGAACAACCTTTTCAAAGCAACACGGCGCAGACGCTGCAAAGTTTGGCCAACCAGGCCGTGCAGCAGTCCGCCAACCGGCCGGCCACGGTCACCATCAATCAAGGCACCGTCATCGAAGTTTACGTCGCCAAGGACGTGGATTTCAGTGGCGTCGTGTCCAAATTCTGACCAAAGCGCGAGATCGAGACCCTGCCCTAATGGACGACGCTGTACCCATCGCCGAAGTTTCAAACGAATTTCTGGACTACCAGTACCAAGTGCTGGGTGTGCGGGAATTCATGGCGTCGCCCGAAGTCACCGAGATTTGCATCAATCGTCCCGGCGAGTTGTATCTGGAGAACCGCAATGGCTGGCAGCGCGTGGAAGTTCCCAGCCTCACCTTTGATCGCGCGCGACAGTTCTGCACCTCCGTAGTCAACGAAAGCAAGACAGGTCAGCGCATCACCGACATGGACCCAGTCGTCTCGCTAACTTTTCCTACCGGCCAACGCGCGCAATTCGTCATGCCGCCAGCGGTAGAGGCAGGCAAGGTATCCATCACCATCCGTCTGCCCTCCAAACACACAAAAACCCTGACTCAGTACAAGGAAGACGGTTTTTTCGACCAGATTCTCGAAGACACGCACAGCCTCAGCGAGCATGATCGCGACCTTCTGGATCTGCGCGCGCAGCGCAACTATGCAGAATTCTTCAAGAGAGCCGTGCTGTACAAAAAAAATGTAGTCGTCTCCGGCGCCACCGGTAGCGGCAAGACGACTTTCATGAAATCCCTGGTCCAGCACATTCCAGCCAGCGAGAGACTGGTAACCATCGAGGACGCGCGCGAGCTGTTCATCGATCAACCCAACGTGGTGCATTTGCTCTACTCGAAGGGTGGTCAGAGTGCCAGCAATGTCACCGCCAAGAGCTGCATGGAAGCCTGCCTGCGCATGAAACCGGACCGCATCATCTTGGCGGAGTTGCGCGGCGACGAATCGTTTTACTTCATACGCAATTGCGCATCGGGACATCCAGGCTCGATCACCAGTTGTCACTCCGGCAGCACGGAACAGACGTGGGACCAGCTTGCGCTGATGGTCAAGGCATCCAACGAAGGTGCGGGTCTGGAATTCGCCACCATCAAGAGGCTTTTGATGATGACCATCGACATCGTCGTGCACATCAAGGCACACGCCGGAAGCCGTTACATCACCGGCATCGATTTCAATCCTGATCGACACCTGTCGCAGGAAGCTGCATGAAGACTCAATCGAATTCGCGGGTCGGGAGGACACACCCATGTTGACCGGAATGGAGCTGATGTCCTGTCCCAACCAAACCGCACCGGCGGATGTCATGCGCCACATCGTGCATGTCGAATCCGGCTACAACCCATTTGCCATCGGGGTGGTAGGCGCACAACTGGTGCGCCAGCCGCAAAACCTGGACGAGGCAGTTGCGACGGCGCAAATGCTTGAGGCCAACGGCTACAACTATTCGCTCGGCGTGGCACAGGTCAACCGTAACAATCTTTCGAAATACGGCTTGGATACCTACGCTAAGGCTTTCAATACCTGCCTCAATCTGTCCGTAGGCTCGCGCATACTCAATGAGTGCTATGCCCGGTCGGGAGGCAACTGGGGCAAGGCTTTCAGCTGCTACTACTCTGGTGACTTTGTCACTGGCTTCAGCCAGGGCTACGTGCAGAAGGTTTACGACTCGATGAACCTGAGCATGCGGTCCGGCAGCGGCGCGCCACCTATTCCATTGCAAATAGCCCACGATCGCACGCCGCAACTTGCCTCGCGCTTCAATGTACCCAACGGCGTGGGGGCTACTACTGGTTCCCTTGAAAACTCGGCCGCCTATCGTGTCTCCATTCGCAGTACGAGCGTACTCGACGCAGTCGCTGCACCACTGATCACTGCCGCTGTCACAGCCGCGACCCAGCCTGAGGCAAAAGCGGCGCCCCAAAATGCACCATCTGTGACGCCGACCTCGACTACCGAGATCGAGGCGCCGAATACCGACATCTTCGTACCCAAAGTCACTCACTTGGGCGACCGTCCAGAGACATCTTCTTCCGGCAACAAACCGTCCCAGCCCGCGACACCGCAAGCTGTCGTGCAAAACGCGGCACACAGGCCTGCCGCAGACCCGACCGATCTGCGCCAGAAAGGAGGCGATGATGCCTTCGTTTTCTGAGCGACATTGCAAGTGGCTGCTGGTTTCAGAGCAATCGGGTGAATCGAATAATCTGCGGTCGGCCGGCAGGCACAGTGTTCGCAATTTGTTATTCCGCGCGATTCAGCGCAAGACGTATGGTGAGCAAACCGCGATCCTTTCGTCAGGGATGACGGAAACAGCTCCAAATCCCTTACGTCAATCCGGACAATACCGATGATCAATCGGAGCAGTAATCGTCATGCAGGCGCCCTGTCGCCTGCTACGAGGGCTCTTACCAGGGCCGCAGTATCGCCTCAGGTCAACGAGGTACTTCGCAACAGTCGTAGCTGTGCGCAGTGCAGCTATTTCTTCAGGGGTGCGGCACCTGCCCGCGTTCATTAAATCGTCCATAGAAGGAATCCGAGATGAAAATTCAAATGTTTGCCGGCAGTATCGAAAACACCGAATCCAGGCGCGTGCTTTTCAACTCATTTTTCAAGATGCTTGTGGTGGCCGCACTCTTGATGCCTTGCATCGCATTTGCTCAAACAGGTAGTGCCTGTTCTGACATGACCACTTACATGACTACTGTGCAGACGTTGCTGAAGGCTATCTCCATTGCCGTAGTTACTATTGCCGTTATTTTTTCTGGCTATCAAATTGCTTTCGCACATAAACGCATTGCTGAGGTGGCGCCCGTCCTGATCGGTGCTGTTCTGATTGGTGCAGCAGGAGAGATCGCGAGTATGTTCATAACCACGGGCAGTTGCTGATCGCACCAAGAAAGCACATGCATAAGAACGCGGTATTTCGCGGCTGTACCCGCCCACCCATGTTCTTGGGGGTGCCTTACGTCCCCTTCTTCGTGTGTGTGGGCGGGTGTTTCTTGCTGGCCGTTTACTTTAGTTTTTTCATCCTCTTTCTGATACCAGTAATCATCTTCATCATGCGGACCATGGCCAAACGCGACGAAATGATCTTTCGACTGATTGGCTTGCGTCTGCAATTTCGCATGAGGATGAGGAACCTGCCCGAAAACGATGGTATGTGGGTATTCACACCCAACAGCTATCGTGGTCAAAAACAAGAGCCTTGACGAAGCACCCCCGGCGGATTCGCCGGGGTATTCAATTGGATCAACTGGCACCCAACTATGTTCAGCCCTGACACGCCCATCAGCGAATTTCTGCCCCTGTCCACGCACGTTTCACCGACGGTGCTCAAGACCACAGGCGGTGATTTCATGCTGAGCTGGCGGATGGGCGGCCTGCCCTTTGTCGGCCGCGATGAGTGGGAGCTGGAACACAAGCACAATACGTTCAACCGCTTGTTGCAGACCTTGCGTGCCCCGGATTTTGTCAACGTCGCTTTCTGGGTGCACGACGTCCGCCGTCGCCGCAAGCACACCGACCACAGCCATTTTCAGCACGCCTTCAATCAGCAGATGTCCGACGCCTACTATGGCGCGCTCTCTTCACAGAAGTTGATGCAGAACGAGCTGTATCTGACCCTGGTCTATCGCCCTGTGGTCAGTGGCAAGCGCCTCGCTGAAAAGTCTTCGGATGTGTCGCAGCTGCAAGCCGAGCAGGAGGAAGCCGTCAAAACCATCCTGGAGCTGGCAGGCAATGTCGAGGCGGTGCTGAAGGACTACGCACCGTATCGGATGGGTATGTACGAGGCCTCCAACGGCGTGGTGTTTTCCGAGACCCTGGAATTCTTTGGCTATCTGCTGAATCGCATCGATGAACCGGTGCCGGTTCTGGACGCGCCGATATACCGCTATCTGCCAGTGAGCAAGCAGCGCTTCTCAGCAAAGACTGGCGACTACGTCATCACCACGCCGACAGGCGTCAACTATTTTGGTGCGATGCTCAACCTCAAGGAATATGCCGACGGCAGCTATCCGGGCATTCTTAACGGGCTCAAGTACCTGGATTTCGAATACGTCATCACGCATTCGTTCACGCCGAAAGGGCGGCACGAAGCACTCAAGGCGCTGGAACGCACCAAGGGAATGATGGTGTCGTCCGGCGACAAGTCTTTCACCCAGATCGCCGAACTGGATCATGCGATGGATCAACTGGCCTCGGGCAATTTCGTACTTGGCGAATACCACTTCAGCGTTGCCGTCTATGCACCGGATCAGGCCACCTTGTCGCAGCAGATCGCAACCACACGGGCCGAGCTATCCAACGCGGGCTTTGTCACCGTGAAGGAAGATATCGCCGTCACCGCCGCGTTCTACGCCCAGTTCCCCGGCAACTGGAAATATCGCACCCGGTTGGCCAACCTCAGCTCGCTGAATTTCTTGGGCCTGTCGCCGCTGCACAACTTCGCCGCCGGCAAAAAAGAGAACAACCCCTGGGGTGACTGCGTTACTACGTTGCAGGCCACCAATGGCCAGCCCTACTACTTCAACTTCCACGCGACCCACCCAGCCGAGAACTCGCTCGGCGAAAAGGCTATCGCCAACACCATGGTGATCGGCAAGTCCGGCACCGGCAAAACCGCGCTGATCAACTTCCTGCTCAGCCAGGTGCAAAAGCTGAAGCCCACGCCGACCATCTTCTTCTTCGACAAGGACCGCGGCGCGGAAATCTTCGTGCGCGCCTGCGGCGGCAACTACATGGCACTGGAGAACGGCAAGCCTACCGGCTTCAACCCGTTCCAGTGCGCATACACCGAAGCCAACGTGCAATTCCTGTCCGATCTGGTCAAGGTGATGGCCGGCAAAAGCGTGTATTCCTCCCGCGAGGAAGACGACATCTTCAGCGCGGTGGAAAGCATCCTGGATACCCCGATTCATCTCCGCAACGTCACCAATTTCATGAAGAGTCTGCCCAACATGGGCGATGACGGCTTGTTCGTGCGCATGAAAAAATGGACCGCGGGCAACTCGCTCGGTTGGGTATTCGACAACCCCGTGGACACTATCGACCTTTCCAAAGCCAACATCATCGGCTTCGATTACACCGAGCTCATCGATAACTCCGAAGTGCGCGTACCGGTGATCAACTACCTGCTGCATCGGCTGGAAGAACTCATCGATGGTCGCCCCTTGATCTACGTCATGGACGAATTCTGGAAAATTCTCGATGGCAAGGGTGGGTTGAAGGAGTTCGCCAAGAACAAGCAGAAAACCATCCGTAAACAGAACGGCTTGGGCATCTTTGCCACGCAGAGTCCGGAAGATGCGCTTGCCAGCGACATCGCCGCGTCGCTGATCGAACAGACGGCCACAATGATCCTGTTGCCCAATCCCAACGCCAGCCGCGAAGACTATATCGAAGGCCTCAAACTCACCGAGGCCGAGTACAACGTCGTCGTCAGCCTGGATGAGCGCTCGCGCTGCTTCCTGGTCAAACAAGGTCACGCCGCAGCCATTTGCCAGCTCAACCTGCGCGGCATGGACGATGCCCTCGCGGTGATCTCCGCATCCACCGACAACATCGAAATTATGCATCAGGTGCTGGCCGAGCGCGCCGAAGCCGAAGGCGTCAGTGTCAACCAACTCACGCCCGAGCAGTGGCTGGCAACCTTCTACGAAAACCGCAAGGGTAGCGGCAAGCAGAAATCCGACCAGCCGCCGCGCCCCGCACGCTCCACCCGCTCGGGCGCTATGTAACACACTGCAAATCAGCTCCCAACTTCAGTCAAGGAGAAAGCCCATGCAACGCTCAGCCACTCGCTTCAACCCTGTTCACCGCGTTCCGCTCCGCGTGACGCTTGCCCTCGCTTTGGCCGGCGTCATTGTTGCCACCGGCAGCCTGCACGCCCAGGTACTGGTCACGGATGTACCCGCTGAATCGGCTGCTGCAACATCGGCAACCGCTAATACGTCAACGGCATCATTTAGTTCGGCCATGTCAGCGTTTCAAACAGGGGCACAGTACACAACCTTGCTGGGCCAGCTTACGCAGCTCACCTCCACCCTAAGCAGCATCGCCTCCAACCCCATTGGTGCGATCATCCCCAATACAAACACCATGACCGAATTGAGCGACTCGACGAAGCAGCAACTCATCCAGGGTAAGTGCTATAGCGCCACCAGTGGCGGCATGGTCAGCGGCGTACTGCAGGGCCTGTCGGCGGCGGTCTCATCCATCAACCTCAGCGGCAATATCACGCAAACCCAACAACAGATCTGCTCCGGCATCGTCACCGCCCAAGTCGACGAATACAACGCCACCGTTGATCTCTACCAGCAGGTACCTCAACTTCGTAGCAGCTCGACCGCCTTGCAAGGCTTGGTGCAGCAAATGAACGGCATCATGGGCAACTCCAGTTCCTCCACAGCACAAACAGTCGCCTTCACCGCGCAACAACAGACGACGCTCACCGATTGGCAAACTCGCGTGAAAATGGACGAGAGCATCATTTCGACTTTGAACCAGCAGCAATCCACACTCTCCGCCATAGCTCTCAAGGGCAATCCGAACATCTTGGGCGATGCGATTCAGGCCACCGCGCTGAAAAGCGCTCTTTCCATCAACGATTAAAGTACGACGCGCTCGGATGCGTCGGATTCGCATGATAGGGACTGTTGCCTGTCCCCATGCCGACCCATCGCACCCGGTGTGCAACTTGCCGCCCAACGGCAGCTACGGATAACTGCGACATCAAGTAGAGACAGGGGAAGGTCATGCTCGTTTTCTATGTACTGGTCTACAAATACATCCAGCACGAGATCGATAAGTTCCTGACCGCGCTCCAGACTCAGGTCATTGGCGTGGCCAGCGGCGTCGCGTTGATCCTGGTGACCATCTGGATCCTGATCCAAGGCTATCGCATCGTCACAGGCCAGTCCCGTGATTCGATGATGGCGCACGTGACCAACAGCATGCGCGTGGTCTTCATCGTCTCCTTCGCTACTACCTTGGGCATATTCGGCACCGACCTGCACACCCTATTTACCAGCACCCTGCAGAACGATATCAACCAAGTCTTCACCGGCCAAACCTGCGACACGAGCAACGACACCAACTGCATCAGCCAGGCCATCGATGACAACCTCACCAAAACCGCCTTTGCCATGGCCGCTATCGATGCCGTGCAGAGCGCGCCCGGTGACAACGACACCGCCGCCGGCAAAGCGCGCGCCTCCGACTTTGCCATCTTCGGCACCGCCAGCCCGCCCATGGCCGCTGGCGCCATGTTGCTGATGTTCAACCTCGCCATCGCCCTATTCGTCGGCCTTGGGCCCATCTTCATTCTCTGCCTGCTCTTTGAGCAAACCAAACCGCTGTTCAACAAGTGGCTCATGTATGGCATCGGCACCCTCTTCGGCATGGGCATGCTCAGCTTCGTCTCGAGCGTCGTGCTGAAGGTGACCGCGAGTGTGGCCGAAGCGCTTTGGGCCTCCACCTTCATCAACAGCCTGGTGGGCACCACCAGCGAAGGTCTCACCACCCAGTCAATGGAGCAGGGTGGCATTGGCCTGCTCATGACCATGCTCATCATCTCTGCCCCACCCATGGCGGCCCAGTTCTTCAACGGCACCCTCGGCAGCTTCATGGCCTACTCCGCCTTCAATGGCGCGGGCGCAAGGCCTGGTCCGCAAGGACAACCGGCGGGGTCGTATGCGGGCGGGGGGGGCGGGTATCGGCCTGCCCCACAAGGAAACGTTGCGCCAAGTGTCTCGCCAACTCAAAGCTCCGGCGGCTTCAACCATCCCAATCTTGGCCAGGCCCAAAAAGGGGCCGCCACCGATCTAGGCGTCCGGGCAAATACGCAGTATGGCAACGCACCCACCGCTCCCCCGTCAGCAGGAAACTGATGATGAACTTCGTCTCTCGTTCCTATCTCCAGGCCGGCCTGCTGCTCAGCGGCCTGTTGATTTTAACCCTCGTGCATGCGCAACAGCCCGGTGTGGATTGCGCACCCATTCAAGGCCAAGGCTGGTCAGGCTGCGCTCCAATCAACCCATCACAGCCACCGACCCAAGGGCAACAATCTCAAGTTTCGCAGCAGCCACCGATGCAATGGGCGACTCGATGGGGGGCAATAGCAACAGACGCGGATAAAGCAATTCTCAGCGGCATCACAGATCGCTCAAGCAAAGAAGCTGCTCAACAGGCAGCACTGACCGATTGCCGAAACAAAGGCGGCACGCAATGCAAACTGCAAATTGCCTATGACAATCAGTGTGCAGTCATGATTCTTGGAGACAAGGCATTCAATGTCGCCAATGCCGCAACCGTTGGTGAGGCTACGAAACTGGGTACCCAGCAATGCAATAAGGAAAGTCCAAATTGCCGGGTCTACTACTCTGCTTGCAGTCTGCCCCAACGGATTCAGTAGCAAGCACTATGAAATTTATCTACGCAATCGTTCTCGTTTCAAGCCTTCTAACTTCAGCCTACAGAACTGATGGCACTTCAGCATACAATAATGCAGCGAGCGACACTTCTGCTTCACAAAAACAAGTCGTGATGAGCGCGACTAAGCAACTAAATAACTTTACGGCCTATACAACTGAATAGATATTCTTGCTTCAGCACCTTTATTGGCTCAAACTTAATATGGGCCGAAGTTTCATGCGATGACCCCATGGGGCTTTCGACGAGCCCAATCGTTTGTGTCGACTTATCACAAGGAGGCTCCTCATGAAATTGCGCGCTTTGTCCGTAACTCTTGCTCTTAGCCTTGCTTCAGCCAGCATTACTCCTCCAGCTCATGCCCAATTGCCACCCGATGTGCTCGTGTGCATGGCTGGCATATCGGGCTTTGGAACTACCGGCGGCCCCGCCTGCATCCCGTCCGTCGCCGAGTTTTATGACATCGCTGTCTACGACGAGATGGGTTTCGATCCGTTTGCGACGGCAATAGCGCGGACGGTTTTTCTGTACATGGACCCGGGTGCTCCGGCTAACGCAGCGGTTGTTGAGGCAGTGGTCTATGAACATTTTGGCGAACCTTGAAGAATCTACGCTAGGGCGAATTGCCCACTCTTTTACTTAAGGCCAGCTGCTGATGCGTTGCATCAGAGCGCTTTGGGAGTTACCCGATGCTTTTGCGTAACCTGGTTTTTATCATCACGTTGTATGTGCCTTTTACTGCCGCAGCCGCGGATGGGCTGACGGACGGCGCGCCAATTTCATCCTGGCGCACCGCCAGCGCAGCTGATAAAAAGCAATTGATTGAAACGATAACTAGCAGGATGGAGGCGAGTGCTGGAGTAAATGGTATCTCCATACCTGTTGACTCTATTGCCGACTGCGTCGATAGGTCTAAAGTTCCTGACGAGTTAACGATCAAGGACCGAACAATGCAAGTTCCTTCGGGATTGGCTGTAATGGTCTGCGTAAAAACGTTTGTTCCGGACCTACGAAAAGCAAAGTACCAAATGCCTCCTCTCTCTTCATAGCGGGCTATCAAGCTTCTTTTGATCTACGAAGAATGAAGAAAGCATTATTATTTTTATAAATGTCATTTAATATTTAATTTGCTCGCAGCCTAGATTTACTCGGTGTACGGACCAGCATCCATTGGATTCCGCAGTCATCATGAATCAAACAAACAAATGGTTGGTAATGTCGCTGCTGACTCTGCTGACCGCATGCAGCTCTCCGTCGTCACCGGCCTCGTCTACGTCGACTCCGGTTGCCACTTCGGCGACGGCGGCTTCCACCATGCCGCCACCATCCACGCAAAGGAAGAGCGACATGTCGCCATTGCAGAATCTACTGGGCGTTTTCACCTCGCAGGAATCGGTCCATTGGCCAGCGTTCGATAACGTGCCGGGAGTGAAGTGGCGCGATCCCAAGCCGTTGGACAATCCGGATGCGCGCGACGCCTCCGCATCGCACGACCGTAGCGGCACGCTGTTGTTGTCGGGGTTCGGCGAAGTGGAAGTACCGGACGGCAATACCGGCGCTGACGCGGGAACGAAGAAGGACAACGAGGGCCATGTCGGCGTCACGTTGAATGGCGATGTCGAAACGGTTCAGTCCATCGCACTACTGAAGTTTTATCCGAGCGAGCATTACCAGGACATCATCCAGCGGCAGTTGAGCAGCGAGGCGAAGGTTGCGCCAATCACCAGCGCCTGCGCACTGGACTACGGCACCACCGCCGAGAACACCCAGAAGAACGCCTTCTACGAAATCCACCTGAGTGCCACTGCGCCCACGATCTACGCCGAAGCGTATGTCGATGACGAGGGCGGCAACCAAGGGCCGGGCACGACCACCTTTGTTTTTTACAGGAGCAAACCGACGCAGCGAATGACGGCCATGCGTTGCAAGGAGAGCTGAAGCCGCCGAGTCTCACTTAAAAACTCAATCGTCCTATCCAAGAGGAAAGCATCATGGCTGATAGACGCGAAAACGCAGTGGCCACTGCGCAGGCTTACAACCAAGGCAACATCGCCGGTCTGGATGACGCGATGACCCGCCGACTCGTTGCATCCACGGCGATGACCGAGAGCAACGGCGGCAATCTCACCATCACCAACAAGCAAGGCTATGTCGGCCGCTATCAGGCGGGCGCCGGATGGCTTGCGGATGCGGGCTATATCGACAAGGACAAGCTGGCGGCTGCGATGGGCAGCGAGAAGAGCGAATGGCGATGGGCCTCCCAAGGCCACATGACCGAGTTCCTCAATGATCCGGCCAACTGGAAAAACGGTCTAAGCCTGGAAAAGTACAAGGCATCGCCCGAGCTGCAGGACAAGGCGTTCAAGACCAACAGCGACAACGCCTACCACACGGCGCTCAAGCAAGGCGTGCTGAAGGAGGGCGACGATCCCGCGAAGGTTGCCGGGTTCCTGAAGGCGCGACACATCGCCGGTTACGCCGGCGCCAAGGAAGCGGTCGTCGGCGGTCGCGTCATCCGCGACAGCAACGGCACCAGCAATTACGACTATCTGCACGACATCACGCGCAACCGTGACGGCCTGAATCAGCTGATGGGCCAGGACGTGAAGCGGCAGCCAGCCAACCCGAGCAAAGCGCCGGGTGCTGCGGCGACGGGCGAAACCATCCTCAAGCAGGAGGCCCACGGCCAGGCTGTCAGCAAGCTGCAAAGCAATCTGGCCACGCTGGGCTACGTCGACGCCAAGGGCAAGGCACTCGGTGTGGATGGTAACTTCGGACCCGACACCAAGCGTGCCGTGGAAGCCTTTCAACACGATCATCATCTGACCGTGGACGGCAAGGTCGGGCCGCAAACGCAAAAGGCGCTTGATGCACAGGTTCAGGCACGTGCCCAAGGCCACTCTTTGCGTCTGGACAATCCAGCGAACCCCGATCACGCACTGTACGAACAGGCACGCACCGCCGTGCACGCGCTCGACGCGCATCTGGGTCGCAAGCCCGACCAGCAAAGCGACCAGCTGGCCGCCTCGCTGACGGTGGCAGCGCGGCGCGAGGGGATGAGCCGCATCGACACTGTCACGCTCAGCGCCGATGGTTCGAATGCCTTTGCCGTGCAGGGTGCGGCGGATTCGCCGAACAAGCAGATCGCCCATGTACCAACGGCACAAGCGGTGAATACGCCGATTGAGCAGAGCAGCCAGGCGCTGGCGCAGCTTGCAGCGAAACCAGCCGACCCGACGCTGGCTGCGCCGCTTGCAGCATCACCGTCGACACTGGCTGCCCCGCTCCCGGCAATGTAGACACACATGGCGATGCCCGCCATGGATCAGGCGACGCCCAGGGCCGGCTTCATCGGCCTTGGGATGTTGGCACCGGTCGATCAATGGATCGGTTTGCCTGATAGCTGATTACGCCAGAACCGAATCGAAGGAGCACCCCATGTCGAATAGCACCCATAACATGATCAATCAGCCGCGCACTCTTTTGGCCGCTCATGCCATTACTTTGACAATCTTTATTGCGCTGTTTTTTTCGGCCGGGGCGACCTATGCGCAGGATGCCTCCGGAGCGGGCAACGCTGGCGCCAACAAAACCCGCGCCTCTTACGCGGCGTGCGTGACAAAAGCGGCAGGCGTGACGCCCGACATGAAGCAATGCATGGGAACGGAATATGCCTATCAGGACAAACGTCTGAACAGGGCATACAAGGCCTTGATGGCAACCTTGGGTAAAGACCAACAAGCCACATTGCGTGATGAGGAACGCACCTGGATCACTTATCGTGATTCGCATTGCGCCCTTGATCCAAATGGCGGGCAAGCTGCGGAACTGGATGCGTACGATTGCTCTGTAGAGGAAACAGCCAAGCAAGCAAGTGCTTTGGAAGATCGTCTGCACATAGCGCACTGAATATATTTCAACTCTGCCAAAAGGGAGAAGAAACATGGCACAACAGCCTTGGCATCTTGGACAAACTTCGGAACATTACGAGACGGGAGGTCATGGGCCGGGCAGCATTTCCCACACACCTGGCGATCCTGGCGGCCCTTCTTACGGGCTTTCGCAGTTCGCACTGAACACAGGATCGTTGCGGGAATATCTTGACCACTCCCGATACGAAGCCGCATTCAAGGGGCTCGAGCTTGGCTCGCCCGCATTCGATGCCAAATGGCATGAGGTGGCCAAGGCTGACCCGACCGGCTTCAGCCAGGATCAACACGATTTCACCAAAACGCAATTTTATGATGTGCAGAATGCGCGGCTCAAATCAGATGGCCTGGACTTGTCTCAGCGCGGCCCTGCTGTACAGGACGCCTTATGGAGCACGTCAGTTCAGTTTCGTGGCCTGACGCCAGGCATCTTCGAGAAAGGCCTGGGAGAAAAATTCGGTCCGAATTTCGATCTGTCAAAGTTGTCCGACAAGGAGGTCGTCGGCGCAGTACAGGATTACAAGATCGCGCATAACGACCAGCTCTTCCATCACAGCAGCGCTGCCGTCAAAGCCTCGGTCCTGGAACGTGCCAAGGAAGAAAAGGCGGACTTGCTGAACCTCGCGGACGGGAAGACCGCGGGTCATGGGCAGCCGCAGCCTGCCCGAGTCGCCGAAGCAGCCAGTGGCACTCTCAAACAAGGCGCACATGGCACTGCCGTGCACGATCTGCAAGCCGACCTCGCCAAACTCGGCTACACCGCCAGCAACGGCAAGCCGCTGAAAGCCGACAGCGACTTTGGCCTCGACACACGCCACGCAGTGGAACGCTTTCAGCACGATCACCACCTCAAGGTGGACGGCGTCGCTGGTCAAAAAACACTGGAGGCGCTGGAACACACGAAAGCCAAAAACGTCGCGCCCAATCTCGCTGATCCGAAGAACCCGGATCACGCGCTATACGAGCAGGCGCTCGCCGGGGTGCACAAGCTTGATGCGAATCTTGGCCGTAAACCGGATCAGCAAAGTGATCAGCTGGCTGCAGGACTCGTTGTTGCCGCCAAACGCGAAGGCATGACGAAAATCGATAGTGTTGTGCTCAGCGAAGACGGGTCGCGAGCTTTCGCCGTAGAAGGCAAGGCTGATTCGTCGTCGCGGCAAATCGCTCACGTGCAAACGGCCGAGGCCGTGAATACGCCCATCGACCAAAGCAGTCAGGCATTGGCGCAGATGGCACCGAAGGCTATGGACCCGGCGCCGACACCCGTATCAATCACGTCACCAATTGCGGTGGCAGCCCCGCCGCCGCAGCAACCTGGCCCGGTCATGTAGGCGCGCGATATGAACACGCACGCCATGGACCGGATGACGATCCAAGCTCGCAAAGTCCGCTTGAGGTTGCCGGCATGCCGCTCTTCGAACGGACATCATTTCGAAAGTGGCCGACGTGTGGCGTTGGCGGAATGTTTTGAATTTCGATTCAAGAAGCGCTGGTTGCCGGCTTGAAAGCGCCGATCATGGATCGTCAAAGGAGACCGTAATGCTTGGTAGATACCGAAACGCGCACTGTCGTTTTTCTGGATTGGCAATTGCCTTGCCCAACAGATTAGCCAACCGAGATCCTGCCTTGCGTCAACTGATGTCCTCGCTGATCCTTTCCATGACCCTGATCTCCTCTGCCTTTGGTTCACCCATGAAAACTCCCGACATCAAGCAGAACCCGCATCCGAAGATGCGCTACGAAATCACCATGACTGTCCAGGGTGCACCGGGGCCTTTCGATACGGTCAGCGGGTTTGTGCAATACAAGGTATCCAATGATCGCTGTGTGCCGTTGACACCGATCAGTGGCGCGACATTGCCGCCGGAGAAAAGCGTTCCGCTTGAGCTGTCGCGTGTCGGCGACGACGTGTACAAAGGCGCGCTGTACGTCGATCTGCTTCAGGACGAGGACTACTACGGCCTTGGCATCTGCCATTGGTCGGTCGTGGCGGCCACGGTCTCGTTGAAAGTAAAGAAAGCGGATTTCAGCCCGGACCTGCTGGCTGACAGCATCCTGAAACAGGCATCGCAGACCCGCTATTTCAGCAAGAAGCAGTTTGGCGCGGTGGAGCGCGGCGAGTTGGCGCCGCCGGTGATCAGCGGCGTATTGCCAGCCGAATACGAAGCTTTCAAACCCGAGTGGCAACAGGACATGTTCTCGGTGACGCTGTCAGCGAAGGAAGATTTCCAATGACCCCGAGCACCGATACCTATGCCTTGCTGGCCCAGGACTCGTACAAGAGCCACACGCTCAGTCAGGTCGTCTCGATCGCGGGCGTCGATTACAAAGTGCTCGACCAGACCAGCGATGCAGTCACCGGCTATCAGGGTGTCGCCTATCAGCGCGTGGGAACCGACGACATCGTCATTGCTCATCGCGGCACCGAGCAGATCCTGCGCGACGGCATCATCACCGATGGCGGCATGGTTTTTACCGGCATCAACCTGCAAACGCCCGATGCGATGTCATTCACGCAACGCGTGCTCAACGAAGCCAAAGCGGATGCGGAAGCAAATCATCGCGCGCTCAATGTCACGGTGACGGGCCATTCGCTCGGTGGCACGCTGGCTGAAATCACCGCGTCGCGGTACGGCCTGCACGGCGAAACGTTCAACGCGTACGGTGCGGCGGGTTTGATCGAGGGCATTCCCAAGGGCGGCAACCAGGTTATCGATCACGTGCGCGCCACCGACGTGGTCAGCGCCGGCAGTGCCCATTTCGGCGAAGTGCGCGTGTATGCCACGCAGCAGGATATCGATCGCTTGAACCATGCCGGCTACCACGACGGTGGCGGCATCCTCAGCCTGCGCGATCCGTTGAAGGCAGCCGATCTGGGTGCTCACGGCATCGACAGTTTCGTGCCTGACAGCAAGACGCTTGGCCATTCGATCATCAACCCGGAGGATGCCGCGCGATATCGCGCGCATCAGGGCATGGTCGATCGATATCGAAGCGATGTCCTGGATCTGCGTACCGGCCTGTCGGCGGAGTGGGAGGTTCCAAAGCTGGCCGCACAAGCTGGCACGGCGCTTGGCCGGGCCGCCATCCATGAAGCAAAGGAAGGTGTGCATGCCGTGGAGCACGGCGCGCAGTACATCGCGCACGAAACCGTGCAAGGCGTGCATGTGGTTGAACGTGACGTGCAGCATGCGGCGCACGCGGTCGAACACACGGCCCGGAGTGTTGCGCACACCGTGCACGATGATGTGCTGAAAGCGGCACATGTCACGGAGCACGCTGTATCGCAGGGCGCACAAGCGATTGAGCATGGCGCGCAGCGCGCGACGCAAGTCGTCGAGCACGCCGCAGGAAGCGTCGCGCATACAGTCAACCAAAATGTCTCGCAGGGTTTGCATGCCACCGAGCATGCCGTTTCGCAAGGCGTCCATTCCGTGGAGCATGCCGCCCAGTCTATCGGCGGTGACGCATCGCGGGCGTTCGATACGCTGCGGCATCCCGGCTCATGGCTGGACAGCAAGCCGGCACCAGTGGCCACGCCCGCAAGACTGGATCACGCGACGCATCCTGATCACCCGCTCTTTCAGCAGACGCGTGAGGCAGTGCATCGACTCGATGCCGAGCATCATCGAACGCCGGATCAGCGCAGCGACAATCTTGCAGCGTCTCTCGTGGTCGCGGCGCGCCGCGACGGCATGCACGCGGTCAACCATGTCGTGCTCAGCGACGATTCAACCCATGCGTTCGCCGTGCAGGGTGCGGTGAACTCGTCGTCCAGGCATGTCACGCACGTGGAAACGGCTCAGGCAAGTAACACGACCATCGAACAAAGCAGCATGGCGTGGCAGCAAGTCACGCAGCAGAAACAATCGGAGCCTGCGCATGCAGCGCAGGTAACACCGGAACAACGAATCCAGCAGCCGCCACATACAGCTGGCATGTAAAGCATCGCGTCCATCCAATGCAGTGGAGGGCGTGCACGCTTTTTAGCGTTGTGAGAAGAATAGCCACGCCAAAACTTGCATCGTTCGAAGGTCCGAATTCCTGCGCTGACTTCTGGCCGCACAGAGGTTGCGTCGGCTTCATCGGAATTGGGCGCTAGACTTGATCCATGATCCCCGACGCGCTACTCGATTCGCTGAACCATCTCTTCGCTGCTGACGCGATCTCGATTGCCGACGCCGAACGCATCGCCTACTCCTACGACAATTCCCGCCAGCACGCGTTGCCCGATGCAGTGGTGTTTCCCACCGAGCATGCGCAGGTGGAGTCGCTGGTGCATGCGTGTCGCGAGCATCGCGTGCCCGTGATCGCGCGAGGGCGCGGCAGCAACACGACGGGTGCGACGGTGCCGGTGGATGGCGGTGTGGTGGTGAGCTTCGAGCGGATGAATCGCATCCTGCGCATCGACCCGGACAACCGCATGGCGGTGGTGGAACCGGGCGTGTTGAACGGCGATCTGCAACAAGCATTGCTGCCGCACGGTTTTTTCTGGCCGCCTGATCCGTCGTCGGCGCCGTGGTGCACGATCGGCGGCAACCTCGCGTGCAACTCGGCCGGGCCGCGCACGGTGAAGTACGGCAGCCCGCGCGAGAACACGCTGGGTTTGCGCGCAGTGTCGGGCACGGGCGAAGGGTTTCGCTGCGGCACGTACACCAGCAAAGGCGCGACCGGCTACGACCTCACACGACTGCTGATCGGATCGGAAGGCACGCTCGCAATGATCACCGAGGCGACGCTGAAGCTGACACCAAAACCATCGGCGATCCGTACGCTGCGCGCGACTTACAGGGATGTCGGGGCAGCGGCGCGCGCGGTGGCGCGGATCATGGCGCAACCGGTGACGCCATGCGCGCTGGAGTTCATCGACGACGTGGCGCTGCGCCTGGCGCACGACCATGGCGGCGACAGCGTGCCGCTCGCCGGCGCGTTGCTGATGATCGAAGTGGACGGTGAAGAGGCAACGCTGCCTTCCGCAGTGGAAGCGGTATCGCGCGCGGCACGCGGCGAAGGGCTGGAAGAATTGCGCGTGGCCGAAACCGCAGCGGAAACGCAAGCATTGTGGTCCGCGCGCAAGGCACTCTCGCCGGCGCAACGACGCATCTCGCCAAACAAGATCAACGAGGATGTGGTGGTGCCAGTGAGCCACTTGCCCGAACTGGTGGACGGCATCAAGCGGCTGTCAGCGAAACACGATGTGCTGATCGTGACGTTCGGCCACGCCGGCAACGGCAACCTGCACGTGAACCTGCTGCCACGCGACGACGCCGAACGCGAACGCGCACACGCCTGCCTCGCCGAAGTGTTCGCACTGGTGATGTCGCTGGAGGGCACACTGTCCGGCGAACACGGCATCGGCATGGTCAAACGCGAATTCATGCCGCTGGCACTGGAGCCGAACACGCTGGCACTGATGCGCAACGTCAAGGCGGCGTTCGATCCGGACGGTATCTTGAACCCGGGGAAGCTGCTGCCTTGATGGCGCGGGCGTGAGCCCTGTTGTGCTGCTCACAAAAACAGCAGCGCAAGACATGCACTTGATTGGAATATAGATGCCATCAACACAGATCATCTTCTTCGGTCTGGGCTTTGCGTCGTGGTTCGTCGGGGTGAATTTACTCGTCGCCTTTCACTATCTACGACTTGAAAAGCCGTGGTGGTCCGGATTCAAACCATTCGAATTTCCTGTCAAGGATTTTAATGTCCGCGAGTGGCTGCTTTTGCTATGCGTGGCTGCGGCTTCGATACTTCTATTCGCCATAGGCCCGAGTCTCGGTAACCCAAAGTAGACCAAAGAGCGAAATCGTACGACTGGCCGCAGCCGAATTTCAAAGCGCTCCCATACTGCACGCATCCGGCGTGGAGGCTGCAGCGATTTCCTGTAGCAATGATCTCGGATTCATCTGGAATTTTGGAGATGAGCATTACGCAGTGGTCTGGCGTGGCGACGCGGCCGTCCATTTCATGCGCGCAGATGGACATCCAGATGGCGTGCGTCTTTTCCAGTGGTTCGTGAGGTGAATCGTCCCCTGGATGCAGAAGATGATTTCTGGCGCGGTTTCTGGCGCGCATGAACTTGCTGACGGCACTGCTCGGCGACCGCTTTCGTTTCAATGCGGCCAATATGGCTATGCAGTTCGAGGGCTGACGCTGGCGCGGGTCGTGCTGCACTATTCAGGAGCACGCAGCGGAAGCCTTGGCCCTCGCGCTGATCCGTTCACTCCACAACATTCTTTGTCTAGACGCTGTCATGAAGGCTTCGCGTTTGGCTTTCCGCATTCTTTCGGTGGTGGTCCTGCTCGTGGGCATGCCACTGGCATTCGGCGTCACTCTTTTTGCGACATTCCAGGCAGCAAAGATGACGGCCAACATCCCGCTGCTGGTGGCGCTGACTCTGGTCGCCTGCTTTCTTTGCACGTTCTGCATCGGCTTGCTCGCTGCGCGGCTGTGGGCTGGCCGCAAGTCGCGGCGAACCGCGTTCGTCGTCGCCGCGATTTGCACCGTCTTGTTTGCCACAGGGCTTGAACTGGGAGTGTTCCGTCCCGTGCAATATCCACATGTTGCTGCAGTGGTGCGATCCCATACGCAATATTGGACGCTACCTTCCGGCTCGCACATCGCTTACAGCGTCTACGAGCCGCCAGCGGGCGTCGCCATCAAGCCTGATCCGATCGTCTTTCTGCATGGCGGCCCCGGCTTGCGCGCAACGGATCTCGACCATGCCTTCTACGGTCAATTTGCGCGTGATGGTTTTCGCGTCTACCTGTATGACCAGGCGGGTTCCGGATTGTCGAACCAGCTGCCAAAGGCGAGCGACTATACGGTGGAACGTTTCGTCACCGATCTCGAGCAGATACGACAGAGGATCGGCGCGGAACGCATGATCCTGATCGGACATTCGTGGGGCGGCACGCTGGCGGCGCACTATGTCGCTGCCTATCCGGAACACGTTTCCAAACTCGTATTTCATTCGCCGGGGCCGGTCTGGTTTCCGAAATTCACGCCGATGGACATGCAGCGAACGGCGCAGGGAAACGTCAGCCAGGCGATGTCTGCGCGCGTTATCGCGGCTCTGGCATTGTCCTATGCCAACGTCAACGCATCGGAGAACCTCGTGTCCCAGAGCGAGTTGGGCGACTGGGGCATGACTACGCTCGACCCTCGCCAATTGATCTGCAGCGGCGAGTCGGCAAAGCAGATTGCCGATGTCGGAGGCGTCCAGATGGCTGGCATGAACATGTATCCGCTGCTGGTCACCACGAATGAGCTGAAGCAGCCCAGGATGAATGTGCTCAGCCGATTGGTGAACATCCACGTGCCGGCCATCGTGCTCGAAGGCGAGTGCGACTTCATTCCCTGGTCAGAGCATGCGCAGTACCTGCAATCGATCATCGGAATCAAGTCGTACTATTTTCCGAACGCCGGCCACGACATCAAGCTGTCGCAGCCCGAACGCCTGGCTGCGCTCATTCGCTCTTTTCTGCTCGATCAGCCTGCACCGTTCGCTGCCCGACAAGGTCTTGACGATCCGCGGCCACCGATGAAGGCGCCTGCGACACCGTAGTCGACGACGCCACGGTGTGCGCCGCATTGTGATCAACAAGCACATGGACGTCCAAACGACGTGACTGTCTAGAGCGACTTCTTGCACGCATCGCAGGAACTTCCGGCTTAGAACCGACGGCCTATCGTGGCCGCCTTGCTTGCATGTTTTACTTCGATCCATTCACTGGAAAGGGGTGTGGGCATGTTGAAGTTGAGTGTGGCGATCGGTGTCGCGTTGACCGTGCTGACGGTATCGAATGCAGCGAACGGACAGGCAAAAAAGGAAGTCCGATCCATCGACGATCTCCCGCAGTTTTCCTACGCGGTCAAAGGAACGGTCGCCGATATCCTGAAGTCATCGCCGCAGGCGTTCGAAGCCACCGTGGCACCGATGCGTGCCGACATCGATCGCGTGCTCAACGATTACGACATCCACGACACCGCCACGTTGCGCGGCTTGCTGCAGGCGAAACTCGGCGCGCAGATTGCCTCGGGCAAGGAAGACAAGGCAGCCTTGGCGACGATCGAGCAACTGCGGTCACACGAAGAGAAGCCGGACGCGCGCCTGATCACGGGTCTGGCGCCTCAAGCCTTTCTCGAGGCGCGCATGGCGGACGGCACGACACCGGGCACATGCCCCAAAAGTTTCCAGGCGAACTATGCGAAGAAGTTGAACGCCCTTCCGTGGGCCACGGTTGGCGTTGCCGAAACGCGCCTGAAAGGCCTGGCTCAGGTCGCCAACGCCACCTTCATGACAGGCCTCGCCGAACGCGACATCGCACCAACGCTGGATCGATCGCACACGCTTTCCAGTCTGCTTGCGTGGAAGCTCATGGCAGCGCGAACCAACATGGATGTCGTGGTGACGTGTCGCACCGAGATCGCCACTGCAACCAACCGATACGTTGATCAGCACGCCGTGCAGAAACCCGATATCTGGGCGGCTCGCGATGTGACGTTGCCGCCAGATGCCAAGCTCACGCCGGTGCCGGTGGCGATCTGGGATTCGGGCTTCGACGCTTCGCTGTTTCCGGGCCAGTTGCTTCTTGGAACGAACAAGCAGCCCGTGATGGGCCCCACTTACGACATCGACTATCGGCCTTCGCACGAGCCACTCGCGCCTCTGTCGGCGCAGGACAAGGCGAGCTACCCGAAGGTTGTGGCCGCAGCCAACGGCGTTTCCGACCTGCAGACAGGCATCGACAGTCCGGCAGCAGCAGCGTTCCGCCAGCAAGCCGCGACCATGTCGCCTGCCCAGATGAAGGACTTCATGCAGACCTTCGACAGCAGCGAGTCATACATGCATGGCACGCATGTGGCGGGTATTGCAGCACGCGGCAATCCTGCAATTCGCCTGATCAACGCACGCATCACATACGACACCCGGCCCGTGCCGGCGCCTCCGACGGACGACTTGCAGAAGCGCAATGCCGCGGCCTATCGCGATACCGTGGCCTGGTTCCGCGCGCATCACGTGCGCGTGGTGAACATGAGTTGGTGGAATCGACCTTCCAACTACGAGGATGACCTCGAAAGAAACGGCATTGGCAAGACCGCCGAGGAACGCAAGACCCTGGCGCGGCATTATTTCAGCATCGAGCGCGATGGTCTCTATGCGGCGCTGAAAGGTGCACCGGATGTTTTGTTCGTGACGATCGCCGGCAACAACGATTCGGATAACGCGTTCGAGGAGACGATACCGTCGTCCTTCAAGCTGCCGAACCTGCTCGTCGTCGGCGCGGTGGATCAGGCTGGCCAGCGGACCAACTTCACCAGTACCGGCCAGAACATCGGTGTCTACGCCGACGGCTATCAAGTCGAAAGCGTCGTGCCAGGCGGCGCCAAGGTGCGCATGTCAGGCACGTCGATGGCCGCGCCCGAAGTCACCAACTTGGCCGCCAAGATCCTCGCGGTGAACCCGAAGCTGACGCCGGAACAGGTCATCGACATCATCACCCGCACTTCCGATGCGGGCGAGAGCCCGACGATCCGCAGGATCAATCCCAAGGCGGCGTTGTCCAGCGTGATGGTGCATGACGATCGCGCCAATACAACACATTGAAGGCGACGTGATCGCTCGCTCCGGAGGTCATAGAGGAGCGGTGATAGCTTGACCGATTTGGTAACTTCGTCGGCATGCCTGATCCGCTCGTCAAACTTCTTGTCGACATCCGCGCCTGTCGTCTGTGCGAGGCGCATCTGCCACACGGTCCGCGACCGGTGTTGCAGGCGTCGGCCACATCGCGGTTGCTGCTGGTCGCTCAGGCGCCCGGACGCAAGGTGCACGCGAGTGGCGTGCCGTTCGACGATGTGAGTGGCGAGCGCTTGCGCGAGTGGTTGGGTATCGATCGCGCGACGTTTTACGACGCGCAACGAATCGCGATCGTGCCGAGGGGCTTTTGTTTTCCAGGCAGCGGAAGAGCCGGCGATTTGCCACCGCGAGCGGAGTGCGCGCCGGCCTGGCATCCGCGGTTGCTGCCGATGCTCACGAAGGTGGCGCTGACACTGGCGATCGGTCAATACGCGCAAGTCGGCGCGCTCGGCGCATCGCGTGGTGCATCGTTGACGGATACCGTGCGCGATTGGCGCACGCATCTCGACAACGGCATCTTGCCGCTGCCGCATCCAAGCCCACGCAATCGTCCATGGGTGATGCGAAACCCCTGGTTCGAAAAAGAACTTTTGCCGACGTTACGCGAACGCGTCGCAGCGTTGCTTGCGGATTGAATCGCCGCGCCAAGCCTTGCCGCTGGCTGGCGGATTCCTCTAACCTGCCCTGACGCCAAGAGCGCGGGATCGACCCTGCGCCACACCCCGGGGAAACGCATGCTGGACAGCCGCTCGTGAATATCAAGCTCCGCCTGGTGGCGATGAATTTTCTGCAGTTCTTCGTGTGGGGCGCGTGGCTGATCACGATCGGCGCGTACTGGTTTCAGTATCGACACTGGTCCGGTTCGCAGTTCGGCGCGATCTTTTCGACGATGGGCATCGCCTCGCTGTTCATGCCGTCGCTGATGGGCGTGATCGCGGACAAGTGGATCAACGCGGAGCGGTTGTACGGTCTGTTGCACATCGTCGGCGCGATCGTGCTTTTCATCATCCCGAGCATCGACTCACCCAACACGCTGTTCTGGGTGATGCTGCTGAACATGATGTGCTACATGCCGACGATCTCGCTGGCGATCGCGGTGGCGTACAACGCACTGAAGACCAACGGCGCAGATGTCGTGACGGTGTTTCCGCCGATCCGCGTGTGGGGCACGGTGGGCTTCATCGTGGCGATGTGGACGGTGAGCCTGTTGCATTTCGAAACATCGGGCGGGCAGTTCTACGTGGCGTCGGGTGCAGCACTGTTGCTGGGCATCTACTCGTTCACACTGCCGCCCTGTCCGCCGAGGTTGCGCGGCAAGGCGCACGGTTCGTGGCTGGATTCGCTGGGCCTCACAGCGTTTTCGCTTTTCAGGAACAGCAAAATGGCGATCTTCTTTTTCTTCGCCATGCTGCTCGGCGCAGCGCTGCAACTGACGAATGCGTACGGCGACACGTTTCTGCACGACTTCGCCAACGTGGATGCCTACAAGGCGACGGTGGCAGTGCGTTATCCGGCGATCGTGATGTCGATTTCGCAGGTGTCGGAAACGCTGTTCATCCTGGCGATTCCATTTTTCTTCAAGCGCTTCGGCATCAAGACGGTGATGCTGATCAGCATGGTGGCGTGGGTGCTGCGCTTCGGCTTGTTTGCCTACGGCAACCCGGGGCCTGGACTGTGGATGATCGTGCTGTCGTGCATTGTGTACGGCATGGCGTTCGATTTCTTCAACATCTCCGGCTCGTTGTTCGTTGAGGAACAGAGCGACCCTGCGATCCGCGCGAGCGCGCAGGGATTGTTCATGCTGATGACCAACGGCGTCGGCGCGGTGCTCGGCAGCCTGATCAGCGGCAAAGTCATCGACGTCTGGTTTACCCACGCCGACGGCAGCAAGGATTGGCACGGCATCTGGATGACGTTCTCCCTGTACGCGCTCGTGGTGTCGGTGCTGTTCGCGATCTTCTTCAAGCATCGCCACGATCCGCGGAATGCAACGCCGATGCCGCCGGCAAACCCGGTCAACATCTGACGCGCGCTGGCGGGATTACTGCAGCAGGGAACTCGCGACCACGCGATCGCGCCCGTAGGACTTGGCCGAGTACAGCGCCGCGTCGGCGGCGCGCATCCAACTGCTGAGGTCGAAGCAGCGCTCGCCATCGAACAACGCGACGCCGATGCTCACTGTGATGTTGGCGGCAGGAACGCCAGCCGGCATCGGTAGTGCGGCAACACCGGCGCGCATGGTTTCCGCCAGGCGCAGGCCCGCAGAAGCACCCAGACGCGGACCCAGCACGGCAAACTCTTCACCGCCGATACGCGCGACATGGCCGATGCCGTCGACCGCGACGCTCAAATAGTCGGCAACCATCGCCAGCACCTTGTCGCCTTGCGGATGGCCGGCGCTGTCGTTGATGCGCTTGAAGTGATCGAAGTCGATCAGCATCAGCACATGCGGTTCGCGCAACACGCGGCCATCGCCCAGCAAGCTCGACGCGCGCTGCATGAACGCACGGCGGTTGTCGATACCGGTGAGTGAGTCACGCAGCGCCTGCACGCGCATTTCGGCAGCGTAGCGACGTTGCGCACGCAGCAGCAGGAACAGCAGCACCGCAATCAAAAGTGTGGCGGCGGCGACACCCTTGGTCACAAGGCTGACCAGTGCCTCGCGGCGCAGGCTTTCGTTGTGTTCGGCCGCTTCCGCGGCGGCGGTCTTGAGCGCCATGTTCTGCAGATTGTTCTGGTGCTCGAGGTTTTCGATGCGCAGTTCCTTTTCGCGTGCGGCGTAGCGCGATTCAAGCGAACTGACATCGGCGCGCTGCGCAGTCGCATTGCGTTCGCCGAGAAGGCGGATCACTTCGCGCGCGTCCACCAGCGCCTGTTGCGGATGGCCGGCTTTTTCGACCAGCTGGCTGCGCACGTCGAGCAGGTCGGGAACCATGCCGTCCATGTGTGCCGCGCGCGCATCGGCCACGGCGGCGCTGATGGAAGCGAGCGCCGTTTCGGATTGGCCGAGCGCGGCGTAGTCGCGTGCGATGTCGGTGCGCGAAATCAGCGCATCGCTGAGCCGACCGGTGGCCTGTTCCTGCGCCAGTGAAGCTTGCGACAGCGACAGCGCTTCCTTCACGCGACCGAGCTTGAGATACATCTGCGCCATGTTGTCGCCAACCATCACGACCATCTGCTGCGCGCCCAGGCTGGCGAAGTGTCGACGCGAACTTTGATCAAGCCTCACCGCTTCGTTCGGTTGATCGAGGTTGCCGTAGTTCACCCCCTGGTCGCTTTCCGATTCGGCCAGCCCCCAGTTGTCACCCAGGGCACGATAGGCGTCCATGGCCTGCTGGCACAGTGAAAACGCGCTGCGCGCTTTTTCGCTCATCGCATAGGCATCGCACAGGTTGTACTTCGCCCATGCGCTCACGTCCGCATTGGTATCGCCCTGCACGGCGGCTGCAGCGCGCAAGGCCTCGCTGATGCCTTCGCCGGTGCCGCTGGCGATCAGGTGACGCGAACGCAGGAAACCCGCGGAAGCCGCGGCCAGATCGTAGTGACGCGCAGCGGCAAGGCTGTCCAGCCGAAGTTCGGCTTCGGCCAGCGCCGTGTTGTCGTTGATGTTGACGGCGGTGACGCCGAGCAGCCACAGCAGATCGCGCTCCTGTCGCGGCGTGGCTTTGTCGCCAAGGTGATCGAGCTGCTGACGCACGTCGGCAATAAGCCCCTGCGGGTCACTTTCGGTGCGGTAACGCAAGGTGTCGCGCGCGGACATGGGGCCGTCGGCACGCGCCAGCGTGGCCACGAGACAAAGGCAGACAACAAGTATTCCACGCATGGGCATCCTCCTGATGAACCTTGCCGAGGACTATGCAAGGCCCGGGCCACAGGCCTTTCCAGCTCCGCGATATGCCGCCGGCTACAATGCCGGAATGCGCATTGGCCCTTACATCATTGATCCACCGGTGGTTCTCGCGCCCATGGCCGGGGTCACCGACAAGCCGTTCCGGCTGCTGTGCAAGCGGCTGGGCGCAGGCTTGGCCGTATCGGAAATGACCAACGCCGACCCGCGGTTATGGCACACGCGAAAATCGTTGCAGCGAATGGATCATGTCGGCGAGCCCGAGCCGGTGAGCGTGCAGATCGCCGGCTACGATCCGGCGATGCTGGCGGAGGCGGCACGTTTCAACGTCGCCAACGGCGCGCAACTCATCGACATCAACATGGGTTGTCCGGCCAAGAAAGTCTGCAACGTGTGGTCCGGTTCCGCACTGCTGCAGGATGAGCCACTGGTCGCGCGCATCGTCAAGGCCGTGGTCGATGCAGTCGACGTGCCAGTGACGTTGAAAATCCGCACGGGCTGGGATCGACAAAATCGCAATGCGCTGAACATCGCGCGCATCGCCGAAGACAGCGGCATCGCCGCGCTCGCCGTGCATGGCCGCACACGGGCCGACAAATACGAAGGCGATGCGGAATACGAAACCATCACCGCGGTCAAGGCGGCAGTAAACATTCCGGTGCTCGCCAATGGCGACGTCGACACGCCGCAGCAGGCGCGACGCGTGCTTGATATCACCGGCGCGGATGCGTTGATGATTGGACGTGGTGCGCAGGGACGCCCGTGGATCTTCCGCGAGATCGCGCATTACCTTGCGACCGGCGAACCGCTTGCAGAACCAACGCCCGCCGAAGTCAGCGAGATTCTGCTCGGCCATCTCGAACAGCTCTATGCGTTTTATGGCGAACAGGCCGGCGTGCGCATCGCGCGCAAACACCTGGGCTGGTATGCGAAAGATCGCCCAGAGAATGCGGCATTCCGGCACGTGGTGAACCGCGCCGAATCCGCCAGTGAACAACTGCGGCTGACCCGCGATTACTTCGCCGCGCTCGCGGCCGGCGAATGCCTGGCCGCCTGAGCAACACCACGCTTTCCGAAAGACATCACGCCATCGCCGCGCGCCAGGCGTTTGACTATGGACGTCCATACGTCTAAGTTGCGCTGGCTGATGGTACGTCGTTCGTTCATGCAGATGATCGAGCGACCTCAAGGGAAGCCGGTATCAATCCGGCGCTGCCCCGCAGCGGTATGTGGAAACGAACTCCGTCACACGCACTGGGTGCTCGCATCCGGGAAGCGGCGGAAAGTAGGCACGAGGAAGACGTCCACGAGCCCGAATACCTGCCTCAGCCGGAAGCGCCCATGCGTTTCCGTCCGACCTGGCGTTTCCGCGGGGGAACACCGAGCTTGCGTCTGGCTGCCCTCACGGTCACGGCGTCGACTCCTTTTTGCCCCGCGGAAAATACCGGTTCGCCCGCGGGGGCGAAGGTCAATGATCCGGCATTGCGCCGGCTTTCCTTCGTTCCTCTTTGCCCTTCATGCAAGAGGAATATCCATGTCACTCGTTACCTGTTCCGGCTTTCCGCGCATCGGCATCAAGCGCGAACTCAAACGCGCGCTCGAATCACACTGGCGTGGCGAAACCGACGCTGACGCTTTACTCGACACCGCGCGCACCTTGAGAAAACGACACTGGCGCCTGATGGCGGACGCCGGTGCCGATGTCGTGCCGTGCAACGACTTCAGCCTGTATGACCACGTGCTGGATACGGCCGTGCTGTTTGATGTGATACCCGAGCGCTACCGGCCGGTTTTTTCCGAAAACACTTTGGACGGCTATTTCGCCATGGGGCGCGGACACAAACGCGGAGGCCACGACCTGCATGCGCTGGAGATGACCAAGTGGTTCGACACCAACTATCACTATCTGGTGCCGGAGCTTTCGGCGAACCAGCGTTTCGCCCTCAACGGCGACAAGCCGCTGGCGGAATATCTCGAAGCGCAGGCGGAAGGTCATCGCGCGCGACCGGTGCTGCTTGGTCCGGTGTCGTTTCTGCTGCTATCAAAAACCGTCGACGGCAGCGATCGACTTGCATTGCTCGATGCATTGCTCATGCCGTACGTCGACTTGCTCGGACGCATGGCAGACGCCGGCGTCGACTGGGTGCAGCTGGATGAGCCGTGTCTTGTGCTCGACCTTGACGATGACGATCGTGCTGCCTATCGCCATGCTTACACGACGCTCGCCGCAGCGCGTTCGCCACACGTGTTGCTCGCCAGTTATTTCGGCGCGTTGGACGCCAATCTTGCATTGGCCGTGTCGTTGCCGGTGGCCGGTATGCACGTCGATCTGGTGCGCGCGCCGGCGCAACTCGATGCCGTGCTCGATGCATTGCCCGCAGGCTGGGTGTTGAGTGCGGGCGTGGTCGATGGCCGCAATATCTGGCGAAGCCATCCTGATCGCGTGATGCCTTTGTTGCGCAAGGCGCATCCGCGACTCGGCGACGAGCGTTTGTGGATCGCGCCATCGTGCTCGCTGCTGCATACGCCGATCGATCTCGAACCCGAGACCTCACTCGATCCACCGCGACGCGCTTCAATGGCATTCGCGCGCCAGAAAATCGAGGAGCTGCGTGTTTACGCCGACGCACTGGCCGGGCAGCCCGAAGCCGAGGCTGCGCTCGTCGCGCAACAGGTGTTGCTGGATGCACAAATGCAGGCGTCGGGCGTGGCCGATCCCGCCGTGCGTTCGCGCCTGCGTTCGCTCGGCGCGCAGGCATCGCTGCGCCGTTCTGGCTATGCGGCGCGTCGAGCCATCCAGTCCCAGACGGTTCCATTGCCGCTGCTGCCGACCACCACGATTGGTTCCTTCCCGCAGACCGACGACTTGCGCAAGGCGCGCGCGGCCCATCGCGCCGGCCGACTTGACGACAACGCTTACGAGCAGTTGCTGAAGGATGAAGTGGAACGTGTCGTGCGGTTCCAGGAACACATCGGGCTGGACGTCCTCGTGCATGGCGAGCCGGAACGCAATGACATGGTCGAATACTTCGGCGAGCAATTGGACGGCTATCTGTTCACCAAGCTCGGCTGGGTGCAAAGCTACGGTTCGCGCTGCGTGAAGCCGCCAGTGATCTGGGGCGATATCGCCCGTCAAGCGCCGATGACCGTGGCGTGGTCGAGCTACGCGCAGTCGCTCACCGGCAGGCCGATGAAAGGCATGCTCACCGGTCCTGTGACGATGCTGCAATGGTCGTTCGTACGCGACGACCTGCCGCGCGAAACCGTGTGCCGGCAGATCGCGCTCGCCTTGCGCGACGAAGTGCGTGACCTAGAAACGGCCGGCCTCCACGTGATCCAGATCGACGAACCGGCTCTGCGCGAAGGCTTGCCGCTACGTCGCGCTGACTGGCCGGTCTACCTCGCATGGGCGGTGGAATGCTTCCGCATCACGGCCGGCGGCGTACGCGACAGCACGCAGATCCACACCCACATGTGCTACTCGGAATTCAACGACATCATCGAGGCCGTGGCGGCCATGGACGCCGACGTGATCTCGATCGAAACGAGTCGCTCGCGGATGGAGCTGCTCGACGCCTTCGTGCGTTATCGGTATCCCAACGGCATCGGCCCCGGCGTCTACGACATCCACTCGCCGCGCGTACCCGATTCGGCGGAAATGCTCGACCTGCTGCACAAGGCGCTCGACGTGCTGCAGCCTGAGCAACTGTGGATCAACCCCGATTGCGGCCTGAAAACCCGCGACTGGCCTGAAGTGGAACAGGCACTGGGCCACATGGTCGCCACGGCCCGACAACTTCGCAGCACGCTAGCGGCCAGCGTCGGATAATCGGATCGTCGAAACGGCTTCGATCGGCGCGCCACCACCGATCGAAGCCCACCGACGCGATAGCCGTCCAGACGTGAACGCGTCCGTAACTCCAACGACATCTCTGCCGCGTTAGGCTGCAAATCCGGACCCGGGCCTGTATGATGCCGCGTTTGTTGTATCTCTCTATCCGCACGAAAGGATATATACCGCGATGTCCAACTACCTGTTCACCTCCGAATCGGTCTCCGAAGGCCATCCGGACAAAGTCGCCGACCAGATTTCCGATGCCGTGCTCGACGCGATCATCGCGCAGGACCCGCGTGCGCGCGTTGCCTGCGAAACGATGGTGAAGACGGGCGTGGCGATCGTCGCCGGCGAAGTCACCACCAGCGCGTGGATCGACCTGGAAGCGCTGACCCGCAAGGTCATCGTCGATATCGGCTACGACTCCAGCGAAGTCGGCTTCGATGGCGAGACCTGCGGCGTGCTCAACCTGATCGGCAAGCAGTCGCCGGACATCAACCAGGGCGTGGACCGCAAGAATCCGGAAGACCAGGGCGCGGGCGACCAGGGCCTGATGTTCGGTTACGCGACCAACGAAACGAAGGACATGATGCCGGCGGCGATCTACTACTCGCATCGCCTCGTCGAGCAGCAGGCCAAGGTGCGCAAGAAGAAGAACTCGCCGCTGCCGTGGCTGCGCCCGGACGCCAAGAGCCAGGTCACGCTGCGCTACGAGAACGGTGTCGCCACCGCGATCGACGCCGTGGTGCTGTCGACCCAGCACGATCCGGACGTGAAGCAGAAGCACTTGATCGAAGCCGTGCGCGAACACATCCTCAAGCCGGTACTGCCGGCCAAGTGGCTGCACAAGGGCACCAAGTTCCACATCAACCCGACCGGCAAGTTCGTGATCGGCGGACCGGTGGGCGACTGCGGCCTGACCGGCCGCAAGATCATCGTCGATACCTACGGCGGCTGGGCCCGCCATGGCGGCGGCGCGTTCTCGGGCAAGGATCCGTCCAAGGTCGACCGCTCTGCTGCCTACGCGGCACGCTACGTCGCCAAGAACATCGTGGCCGCCGGCATTGCCGACCGCTGCGAAGTGCAGGTCAGCTATGCGATCGGCGTGGCGCACCCGACGTCGATCTCGGTCACCACGTTCGGCACCGGCAAGATCAGCGACGAGAAGATCGAGAAGCTGATCCGCAAGCATTTCGACCTGCGCCCGTACGGCATCCTGCAGATGCTCGACCTGATCCACCCGATGTACCAGCAGACCGCCAGCTACGGTCATTTCGGTCGCACACCGGAAAAGGTGAAAGGCCCCGATGGCAAGAGCTACACCACGTTCTCATGGGAACAGACCGATCGCGCCGAGGCACTGCGCAAGGATGCGGGGCTGAAGTAAGCCTCCGCTCGACTTCACCGAAACGGGCCGCCAATGCGGCCGTTTCTTTTTTGTCGCGCCGCTATGCGTATCGCACTGAAGACAGCGCGAGCACGCGCACGACTCAGCACGCAGCGAGCACGATATCCATCGAGCGCGCCGTAAGTTAGTGTGAGCAGGTCAACGCAGCGATGAGACATCATGGACGAATCCAATCGACGGCCGATCGCTGCGCGCAGCGCCGGCTGGGCTCGACGCAGCGCAGCCGCGCTGGCACGTTCGCGGATCACGCCGAACAAGATTTCGGTCGCCAGTGCCGTGTTCGCGGCTGTCGGCGCAGCCCTGCTCGTGTACTGGCCAACCTGGGCTGGCTTCGTGTTGTGCGCGCTATGCGTGCAACTGCGACTGGTCTGCAACCTGCTCGACGGCATGGTGGCGATGGAGGGCGGCAAGAAGTCCGCAGTCGGCGCGTTGTACAACGAGTTTCCGGACCGCGTCGCGGATTCGCTGCTGATCGTCGCGCTGGGTTATGCCAGCGGACAACCGTGGCTGGGCTGGCTGGGAGCGCTGCTGGCGGCGCTCACCGCCTATGTCCGACTGGCGGGCGGCAGCCTCGGACAGACCCAGGATTTTCGCGGACCCATGGCCAAGCAACATCGCATGGCGGTGTTGACACTCGGTTGCCTGATCGGCGCCGTCGAAAGCGCCTTTACCGGCACCCGGTGGGCGCTGCTGATCGCCGCTGCATTGATCGTTGGCGGTTCGGCGTTGACCTGCGTCACTCGCACGCTGCGCATCGCCGAACGGCTACGCAACGGAAACGTCGCATGATCACCTCAACCTTGCTGGTAGGGCTGGTGCGTGCGCTGGTTGGTGCACACGGTCGCTGGATCGGTTGCGCGCCGTCATCGGCGCAACGCATCTACTTCGCCAATCATTCAAGCCACCTCGACACGCTCGCACTTTGGGCGGCGCTACCAGCCAAACTGCGGACCGGCACGCGACCAGTAGCCGCCCGCGACTATTGGGGTCACGGCGGAATCCGCGGCTTTGTTGCCGACCACGGTTTTCGCGCGGTCTATCTGGATCGTGATGCGAGCACGCGCGACGGCGACCCATTGCAACCACTGATGGATGCGCTCGATGCCGGCGATTCGCTGATCATTTTTCCCGAGGGCACACGCAGTCAGGAAGCGCTGCCCCAGGCGTTCCGCTCCGGCCTGTTTCATCTCGCACAGCGCTATCCGAAGGTGGAACTGGTGGCGGTTTATCTGGATACGCTGCATCGAAGCATGCCCAAGGGCAGCCTGTTGCCGGTGCCTTTGACCTGCACCGTGCGCTTTGGTCGATGCCTGCAATGGCGGGCTGGCGAAGACAAGGCAATTTTTCTGGATCGCGCGCGTTCGGCCGTGGTGGAACTGGCATGACCATCCAGACAAGTTCGACCAACGTATCCATGCAGCAGCTTTCGGCCCAGGGGAAATTCTGGTGGGTGATGGGCGGCGTGCTCTCGTTGTTACTGCTCGCCAGCGCCATCGGCTGGTGGCTACATCGGCGCGCCGCGCCGGACAAGCGCGAGGTGATCGACAACCTCAACATGCGCATCCGCGCCTGGTGGGTCATGGTGGCCGTGCTGTGCGGTTGCTTCCTGCTTGGGCGTGTCACCACGCTGGTGTTTTTCGCAATGGCGTCGTTCTTCGCATTGCGTGAATTCACGACGCTGACGCCGACCCGTCGCGGCGATCACCTGCCACTGGTGGTGTGCTTTTACCTGGCGATCCCACTGCAGTACTGGTTGATCGGCGCAGACTGGTACGGGTTGTTTGCGATATGCATTCCCGTTTACGGATTCCTGTTGTTGCCGGCACTCACCGCGTTCACCGGCGACATCGAAAATTTCCTCGAACGCAGCACCAAGATCCAGTGGGGACTGATGTTGACGGTCTACTGCATCAGCTACGCGCCGGCGGTAATGCTTCTGCATATTCCCGGCTACGAGGGTCAAAGCCTGCTGCTGATGCTCTATCTGTTGCTGGTGGTACAAATCAGCGACGTGCTGCAGTACGTGTTCGGCAAGTTGTTCGGAAAGCACAAGTTGGCGCCAAAGGTGAGTCCATCGAAGACGATCGAAGGCCTGGTCGGTGGTGGGTTGTCGGCCACCGCGATCGGCACCGCGCTGTGGTGGATCACGCCGTTCTCGCCACTGGGCTCGGCTGGCATGTCGTTGATCATCGTGGTGTCGGGCTTCCTCGGCGGGTTAGCACTCTCGGCGGTCAAGCGCAGTCTCGGCGCCAAGGATTGGGGCACCATGATCGAAGGCCACGGCGGGATTCTGGACCGGCTCGATTCGGTGTGCTTTGCGGCGCCGATCTTTTTCCACGTCGTGCGCTATGCGTATGCGTAGGCCACCGCGGCGACAGTGATGCTTAGCCTGCCGCTACAATAGACGAATGTCTCTTATCCAATTGCAACGCGTCGACTTCAGCATCGGCGGCCCACTCCTGCTCGAACATGTCGATCTGTCGATCGAGGCGAACGAGCGTGTCTGCATCGTCGGTCGCAACGGCGAAGGCAAATCCACGCTGATGAAACTGATCGCCGGCGAGCTGCATGCCGACGACGGCGAAGTGCGGGTGCAGAACGGCGTGGTCGTCGCACGCATGGCGCAGGAAGTGCCGCAGGGCACCGCCGGCAGCGTGTTCGACGTGGTCGCCGAAGGGCTGGGTGATCTTGGCCATCTACTGGCGCGCTATCACCACTTGTTGAACGAGCTGCACACGCCGGCCGATTTCGAGGCACTGGGCGAAGTGCAGCATCAGATCGAAGCGCAGCATGGCTGGGATCTCGATCGTCGCGTCACCGAAGTAATCACCCAACTCGAGCTCCCCTCGGAAACCGATTTCGCGGCACTTTCCGGCGGCATGAAGCGGCGCGTGTTGCTGGCGCAGGCGCTGGTACGAAAGCCTGACGTGCTGCTGCTGGACGAGCCGACCAACCATCTCGACATCGAGGCAATCGGCTGGCTCGAAACATTCCTCAAGCAGTTTGCCGGCAGCATCATCTTTGTCACGCATGACCGCAGTTTTCTGCGCGCGCTGGCCACGCGCATCGTCGAGATCGATCGTGGCGCGCTTACCGACTGGCCAGGCGACTACGACAATTATCTGCGCCGCCGCGAGGAACGCCTGCACGCCGAATCGCAGGCCAATGCGCTGTTCGACAAGAAGCTCGCGCAGGAGGAAGTGTGGATTCGCCAGGGCATCAAGGCGCGCCGCACCCGCAACGAAGGTCGCGTGCGTGCGTTGAAGGCACTGCGCAACGAGCGCGCCGAACGGCGCAACCTCACCGGCAACGCGAAGATGGCGGCAGCCACCGGGCAGTCATCCGGCAAGAAGGTCATCGACCTCGAACACGTGCACCAGGCCTACGGCGGCCGCGTGCTGATCGACGACCTCACCACGACGATCATGCGCGGCGATCGCATCGGCATCATCGGCCCGAATGGCGCGGGCAAGAGCACGCTGCTGAAAATCATGCTGGGCGAACTGAAACCGCAGGGCGGCGAAGCGGTGCTCGGCACCAGCCTGCAGATTGCGTACTTCGATCAGCATCGCCTGCAGCTCAACGATTCGCTGAATGCGCTGGACAACGTGGCCGAAGGCCGCGAGTTCATCGAACTCAATGGTCAGCGAAAACACATCATCGGCTACCTGCAGGATTTCCTGTTTTCGCCGGAACGCGCACGTTCGCCGATCACGCGACTCTCCGGCGGCGAACGCAACCGCTTGCTGCTGGCCAAGCTGTTCGCCCAACCGTCCAACCTGCTGGTGATGGATGAGCCGACCAACGACCTCGACGTCGAGACGCTCGAACTGCTCGAGGAATTGCTGACCGACTATCAAGGCACGCTGTTGCTGGTGTCGCACGATCGCGCGTTCCTCGACAACGTGGTGTCCAGCACACTGGTGCTGGAAGGCAACGGTCAGATCGGCGAATACGTCGGCGGCTACACCGACTGGTTGCGCCAACGTTCCGTCGCACGCGGTCCGGTATCTTCTGCACCGGCCAAACCAACGGTCGTGTCGAGCAGCAATGCTTCGAGTACGGTGGTTGCGAAGCGCAAGCTCAGCTTCAAGGAACAGCGCGAGCTGGAACAGTTGCCGCTGCGCATCGAACAGCTCGAAAACGGCATCGCCGAGCACGGCGACGCGATGGCCGAAGCCGATTTTTTCAAGCAGGAAAGTGCGGCGATCACACGGGCGAACGAAGCGTTGGCGAAGATGCAGGCCGAGCTCGATCAAGCCTACAAGCGATGGACCGAACTGGACGGCTAAACGCTTTCAGGTCTTCGCCCTTCAATTCGATCACGCAGGAAGAAGCGCGCTGAAACCGGGAATCAGGATGTCGAACGCGCGCTGCACGAACCAGCCTGCGGCGATAAGGATGATCAGCATCGATACCCAGCGCAGCAGCGTCACCTGATAAAACCGCGTTTTGCGCAGCAGATACGCAAGCGGCAGGAACGCCAGCACGATCGCTTCCTGTCCGATCTCCACGCCAACACTGAAGCCGCCGAGTGATGCGGCCATTGCACCGGCCGGCAGCTGCAATCCACTCAGCGCACTGGCGAATCCCAGGCCGTGGATGAAGCCGAAGGCGAAGGCGATCAGCCACACGCGCTTGTTGATCAACGGATACACGTTGTTCATGGCTGCCAGCATCACCGACAGCGCGATGCCGGATTCCACCAGCCGACTTGGCACGTGCACGTAACCCAGCACAGCCAGCGACAGCGTGATCGAGTGCGACAGGCTGAAGGCCGAGACGATCTTGATCACGTCGACGCATGCCGGCCAGAAACTCGCCACCGGTTCCCATCGATAACGTGACGCGCCAGGCGAAAGCGCCATCAACGTGCCGGTACTTTCGGCGATCGCAGCGTACGCGCGCAAGCCGCCGCCGCGCTTGTCCGTGCGACGCATGATCAAGACTGCCGGCAGCAGCAGCGAGAGCAGAAAAAGAATGTGATCGATGCCGGTCCAGATGTGCCAGATACCATCGGTGACGAAACTCTTGAACTCGCCCCAACGATCCGGCTCACGCAGATTCAGGCTGGCGACGGGACTGCTCGGTCCCAGCACCGCGCCCGCAATCTTGTCGCCCGCGTGGATGGTGACGATGCCGCGATGGTAGGGATCGAGGTCGTACATCAGGCGGTAATCGATCGTGAGCTTGCTCGGAATGTTCTTGTCGCAAACCGCATCGAACAGGATCACTACATAGGCGCCGTCCGTATGCTCGTCGATGCGCTGATCCGTGGGCTGCATATCGCAGGTGAGTCCGTCGCCCCTGACCGTCATTCGTGTGAGCGCGTAATCCTCGATCGCCGCGCGCCGCGCGCGCACTTCGCCCCAGGTGATCGCGCCATCGTGGTTCGTGTCCACGCCGATGGCGTAATCGAGATCGCGCAGGGCGATATCCCATTGACCATGCATCAGATGATCGTTTTTTACGTCGGTGCGCAGAGTCACATAGGCATCGCTTTCCTTGTGCGCCAGCGCGCTCAACGGCATCAAGCCGATGGCTAACACGAACAACGCGATCAGCCAGCGGCGCGGATTCATCGTGGGCTCCTTCTGGTTGAATCAGGCGCAGATGTCACGGGAGCCGACAGCGCTGCAGTCGAATCCTTCGACGCCATCGCTTTCAACTGCACGACCAGCGGATCGATCGTGACGTCGGCGAGATGCGTGCGATCGATGAAATCGAGCGCCGGCTTGGCAGCTGTAGCGTCATTCGCGACGAGCGCCGCTTCCAGATAGACACGGACGTCCTTCGGCGCGCGTTGTTCCTTCCAGTTTTGTTGAGCGAGAGCGAGCGCCGTCTTCGGATCGTGCTCGACATGCAACAGATAGCTGGCCTCTTCGCGCAGGAACACGTGATCGCCGCGTTGATCCATCGACTGGAACCGCGCATTCATTTCGGCGATATCCGCTTTGGCCTTGGGCAGTGCCAGCACTTTCTCCGCGGTGACCCGCACGAGGAACGACGTGTCGGACTGAGTGTCGTTGCCGACCAGGTTGATCGCATCGCGTGCGCGATTCTGGTCGATCAGGAATTCGCCGTAATCAGCCAGCAGGAAATTGTCGCCCGGCGTCCACTGCAACGCTTTCTTGAAATGTGCATCGGCCAGATCGGCGCGGCCCATGCGCGCTGCGGTATCGGCCAGCAAGCCCTGGATCCACGCATTGATCGCCGACGGGGCTTTCGGACCCGGATCCTGCACGTACGAAAGCAGTGCATAAGCCTGCGCACTTTCTCCACTGAGACCACGCAGTGACGCGCTGCAGATCATGCCCATGAAATTGCCGGCCTCGTTGGTGAGGTCCACACACAAGCGGTTGGCCAGATCGTGATCGCCCTGCACCATCGCGACTGTCGCCAACGTCAGCAGCGCCTGCACGTTCGTGGGATCGCGCTTCAGGACTTGCGTGAGTTCCTCGCGCGAAGCCTGAAAAAAATGGCGACTCTGCTGGATGGTCGCGTGCACCAGCATCACCGGAACGGGCGGCGTGGACGACGCCATGAACGGCTCGATCACTGCCATTGCGCGACCAAGATAGCGGGCGTCGCCGGTCGCCCGGCCGTAGTCGATGTATGCCTGCGCCAGCCGCACGGCTTTGGTCGCATCGTGCGGATGCGCATTGAAATCGTTGCGAAGCTGGTCGAACTGGCGCACGCGTGGGTCGGTTGTCGGAGGCACGAGTTGCAGCACCACCGCATCGTTTGCCGGCGTGTACGGCGTGGCCCGATCGGTTTGTGCGGCAAGCGCCAGCGGCAGCATGAGCCACGACATCAGAAAAAGATGAAGCACACCGCGACTTGCGCCGCGGCGTGCTTCGGTGGATCGGCCTTCGTGTTGATCGTTCATGGTGAGCTACTCGAAGGCTTCTTGTTGCAACAGTTCAATCACGGTGTCGCGGGTTACTTCCGGTTGGCGCGAGCACTGGCCGATGCCGGCGCGGCACTCACCGATGCATTGACGGAACCCGGAACTGGCGTATTGAGGTACGGGAAATGATCCATGTACGTATCCGCCGCGTTCTCGCTGCCGGTGACATTTTCGGTCGCGAGAGTTGGCCCCGGTGAACGCGCGCCATCGGTATAAGCCGCACCGTGGTTCGGGTCGGCCGTCTGATCTCCGCAGGTGCCATACGCCGTGCTGCAGATCGCGCCTTCCACCACGCGAAGCGCGATGTCGACCACGTCGTCATAGGGACGACGACCGTTCGGGAAGCCGGCCAGATCACCGCCGAGCACGCCAAGGTCGTTCTGCTGCGCAGGCGCGGTGGCCGGGATGCCGGTGTTCAGGCGCAACTCTTCCGACGCCGTGACCGTCTTGGGTTTGTTGAGGCCCGGCAGACCAGTGAGGAACGCGCTGACCAGATCGTTGCGTGGTGCGTGCGGCACGACTGCAGCGTTGCCGAACAACACGTTGAGCAACACCGGCAGCGTCGGGTTGGTGACGTAGCTTGCGAACTGGCCATCGGCACTCGGCACGCTGCCGTTGAACATGTCCTTGTCCTTCAGACCGATCACCAGCTCGTTCACCAGCGGCGAACCCAATCGGGAAACCTGCGTGTAATTTTCGGCGAAGAAATTATTCGCCTTGTAGTAATCCGACTGCGTGCCGGTCTGGCTGAGCACCCAGTTGTTCTGCACAAACGAAGTGGTCCATGCGCCGACGACGGGATCGTTGGAGCTTCCGCGCAGGCAGGCCACCGGCACTTCGAGCGCCAGCGTGGTCACGTTCTTTTCAGTGAGTGCATTGCTGGTTGAATCACGCGCGCCCAGCGGGTTGAGATTCACCAGATCGAAGATCGCGCCGAGGTCGGCCACGAAACCATCCTTGCGCTGGCCGGCGAACAGGCGACCCGGTGTGGCGCAACCGGGGATATTGACCGTGTAGACGTACTTGTTCGCGTACGTCTCGTAATCAGCCACAGACTTGTTGCCGATGTTGTCCATCGGCTTGGTGAACGTGTCCGAGCCGCCGACGGTGTTCGTCACCGAACCGCCGGGCGATGCGCCGCCGTCCCTGACCAGTTGCACCTTGTATGTCTGGGTCAGATTGAGGTTGCTCTGGTCTGCGGCAGAGAAGGCGCCGATGTTGATCAGCGGCACCGTGGTCGGCGTGCTCGCGCCGGTCGGCACGGCGAGCTTGTTGTAGGTGTTGGTGAAGGTGAAGCGGAAGGTCATGTCCGACTTCGCGTCGCCGTTGTTGTCGATGCGGAAATCGTAGACCGCGCGATCGCTCATCGCGTGGAAGTTCGGACCGGCGTACGCGTCCTGCAGCGGGTTGTAGTTGGCAAGCAAGGTGACGTAGTTGGTGCGGTTGTGCTCGTAGCTCATGAACATGTAGAAGTCGCTGGCATCGAGCTGGGGCATGGTGCTGATGAAGGGCGCCTCGCGATGGCTGGATGCCAGCGCGATGGTTGGTATCAATCCGAGCAGCAGAACGATCGGTTTCAATTTCAGTTTCATGAAGAATTCCTGGACGCGCATGAGATGACTCGATTCCGCAATGCGCGTTCCGGCTCGATGCTGGACTGTGCGCTTCACGGCTCCCTGAAGCGGATTCCATTCATGGTCAGCTCGACGACAAGGCAACTCTCCGCCCTAGGAAAAAGGCGGCCCGATTTGCGCTGATATCGTCGATCCCTCTCCCGACCTGCCTCCTGGCGACTCGTATGGAGGTACGCGATCGACCGCAAGCCCGGATGCAACGGGGGTTGTGAAGAGTTCAGTGTTTGTTCACTTTCGCGCTGCCGAGCGATTCGGCTCCATCCACTGCCCGGGAGACGGCAGCCCTTATCATCCGCAGACCCCGCCTATGGAATACGCGCATGTACAACCTCTACTACAGCCCCGGCACAGCCAGCATGGTCGTGCACCTGACCCTGCTCGAAGGCGCGCTGCCGCACGCGCTCGAACTCGTCGATGTCGACGCCGGCCAGCAACGCAGCGCCGAATACCTCGCACTCAATCCACGCGGGCTCGTACCGACGCTGGTCGTCGACGGCGCTCCGCACAACGAGGCTGCGGCCATGACCATGCTGCTTGCGGAGCGGCATCCGGAGCTGGGTCTGGCGCCGGCACCTGGCAGCATGCAACGGCCCGACTATCTGCAGTGGATGTTTTATCTCGCCAACTCGCTGCAACCGTTTTTCCGGCACTGGTTCTACGCCACCGAATACGTGGCCGACGCGCCCGACACAGTGAAGGCAGTCGCGCGCGCGGGCATCGAGGCATGCTGGTCGTACCTCGAAGCGCACCTGACCACGCACGGCCCGTACATGCTCGGCGAACGCTTCAGCGTGGTTGATCTCTATGTACTGATGTTGATGCGCTGGTCGCGCAACATGCCACGTCCGGCTACCGATTGGCCGCACCTGGCGCGCTTCGCGAGCTTGATGAAGGCGCGGCCGTCGTGGCGCCGGCTTTGCGAGATCGAAGGTCTCACCGAGTGGGCGTGAGCGGGTGATCGGAATTCCCGATCCGCCATGCACGACTGCGTGGGCCGTCTACCTGCTCGAATGTGCCGACGGTCGTGTCTACACCGGCATTGCACGCGATCCGCATGCCCGTTACGCGAAGCATCTTGCCGGCAAGGGCGCGCGCTTCACCCGATCCAATCCGCCAACGCAATTGCTGGGATGGGTGTGGGTGGACGACAAGGGCGCAGCGTTGCGGCTGGAAATCGCCTGGAAGAAACTGCCGCGCGTGGCACGCATCGCGGCGTTGCGGGCTGCCGTGGAAACGGCAGCCGATCATCAAGTACTCAGTGCCTGACGAGCTTGATGTCCTTCTCAAGCCCTTCGCGCAGGCTGCCTTCGCTCGACATCACGTCGAACACACGCCAGCCTTTCGGGGAATGAAGCAACAATAGATGGAGTGTCTGGTTCTCACCAAAATTGCGGAACGATACCGTGGCATCAAGCCGATGTTTGCTGGTCGGTTTGATGCCGATTTTCACATCACGAATATCAAAATCCTGACAATCACAAAGCGGGTCGGCGTCCATATATCCGACATAACCGTCTCCGGCTGCCTTCTGATCGGCAGCCATCAGCGCCAGCAACGAAGTTTCGTAAACGTCCGAATCTTTCAACACGTCATTCGGAACGCCTTTGTCATTCTCATGATAGTTCGCGTAAATTCCCCGAAGGAATTTTTCGGCAGCCGCGCTATTCGGCGCGCGCGATGCCGGCGCATCCGCCGCCATCGTCATGCCAGCGTTGAACAACAAGCACAGCGCCAGCGTTGCGAACATTTTCATGGTCGTCATCCTTATCCGGTGTTTTCCAGCCCCTGCGAGACGCCATTGACGCACGCCACCAGCGCGCGGAGAAGTGCATCGTCTTCGCCGTTGCCCGCGCGCCAGCGTTGCAACAGGTCGAGTTGCAGCAGGCTCATCGGATCGACGTAAGGATTGCGCAAGCGGATCGATCGCGCAAAACGTGGATCGCCTTGCAGCAGGTCGTCGACGCCCTTGAGCTTGAGCACCCAGCGGCGCGTGCGTTCGAATTCGTCGCGGATCATGCCGAAGAATTCGTCGTGCAATGGGCCCGAGAGTTTGGAGAAGGCTTCGGCGATGTCGAGGTCGCACTTGGCCAACACCATCTCGACGTCGTCGAGCATGTTGCTGAAGAACGGCCAGTCGCGCGCCATCTCCACCAACGCGTCCTCACCGAATTCTTCCGCACCGTTTTCCAGCGCGCTGCCGAGCCCGTACCAGCCGGGCAGGATCGAGCGGCACTGCGTCCATGCGAACACCCACGGGATCGCGCGCAGATCGTGCACGCCGCGCATGCTGCGACGACTCGCGGGACGCGAGCCAAGCGTCATGCGCTCGATCACATCGATCGGCGTCGCGGTACGGAAATAATCGACAAAATGTTCGTGATCGACGAAGGCGCGATACGCTTTGCGGCTGCTCGCCGACAAGAAGGTCATCTGCTCACGCCAACGCTCTTCGCGCGGTTCGACATCGCGCGGACGCAATGACGCGCGCAGCACCGCGCCAACGGTCTGTTCCAGATTGCGCAGCGCCAGCGCGCGAATGCCGTATTTGCGATGGATCACCTCGCCCTGCTCGGTCACCCGCAGCATGCCGGCCACCGCGCCACGGGGCGACGACATCAAAGCGGGCGTGATGCGCGCACCGCCACGACTGGCCGAGCCACCACGGCCGTGAAAAAACGCCAGCTTGATGTCAGCCTGCTGGGCGAGTTCGAGCAACTCGACCTGCGCGCGCTGCAAGCCCCAGCGCGAAGCCAGCGTGCCACCGTCCTTGCCGCTATCGGAATAGCCCAGCATCACCCATTGGCGATGACCACGTGCTGCCAGGTGATCGCGATAGACCGGATCGTCGAGCAGCGCGCGCAAGGTGGCCGGTGCGTTCCTGAGGTCGTCGACGGTTTCGAACAGCGGCGCGACATCCAGTGGCACGACGTTGTTGTCGTCCACCAGGCCGCCATGACGCGCGAGCGCCAGCACCGCCAGCACGTCGGCGGCGGATCGCGCCATGCTGATGATGTAGAGCCCAACAGCATCCACGCCATGCTGGCTGCGCGCGTCCTGCATGGCGCGAAAAACCGCCTGCATGGTCGTCGCACTTTCGTTGCTCTCGCCGGTAAACTTTTTGCTTTCGCTCGCATACGGTTGCAGCCGTTGCGTGCGATCGGCGGCATCGCGTTCCGCCCAACCTTCATCGTTCAACAGCGCAGCCAAAGCTTCGTCGTGCACCCGCGAATCCTGCCGCACGTCCAGCCGCGCGAGATGGAAACCGAACGTGCGCACGCGACGGATCAGGCGTTGCACGGCATAGGCGCCGGCGTGCAGGCCGAGATGATCGAGCAGGCTGGTGGCGATCAGTTGCAGGTCGTCGAGCAATTCCGAAACAGCCGTATAGCCTTCCGGATGATTTTCCTCGCGCGTGGCTTCGAGCCGGGCGTTGACCAGCGTGAGCAGGCTGCGATACGGCATGTCGGCGTGACGCGGGCGAACCTGCCGGGCGGCTTCGGGAAAGCGCGAACGGTAATCGTCCAACCGTTGCTGCAAGCCCGGATCGACGGCGACGCGGCCTTCGGTCTGGCTGAGCAGGCGCGCGAGTCCGGCTACGTCGGAAATGTAATGTTCCAACACGTGGGCGCGCTGCGTGGCAAGGCTGGCGGCGATCGTGTCCGCCCCGACATTCGGGTTGCCGTCCATGTCGCCGCCGACCCATGTGGCAAAGCCGAGCACTTGCGGCAGTTTGGTGGTCACGCCGTAGACGGACTGCAACGTTTCGGCCAGCGACTCGTAGAACGCCGGCACGATGCGATAGATCGGGTTGGCGAGATAGAAGCCGACGTGATGGTGTTCGTCCTGCACGGTTGGCCGTACCGGTGATGCTTCCGCTGTCTGCCAGCCGGACGATAGCGCCATGAAGATGCGGTCGTCGTCTTCCTTGCGCTCCTGCGGCGTGCGATCGCGGTCGAAGCCGTCGATCAGCGAGCGCACGATGGCCTGTTCTTTTTCCAGCAGCGAGCGGCGCACGGCTTCGGTGGGATGCGCGGTGAACACCGGCTCGACCCACAATTTGCCGAGCCAGCCGAGCAATTCCTCGGCGCTCACGCCTTCGGTTTTCAACTGGCCCAGCACGTCGAGCAACGATTCGGGTTGCGGCGCGCCGTCTTGGCGCTGGTAATCGCGGCGGCGGCGAATGCGATGCACGCGCTCGGCGGTGTTCACTGCCTGGAAATAAGTGGCAAAGGCACGTGCCAGCGCTTCGGCATGTTCGGCGTCGAGGCCCGCGAGCGAATCGGCAAGTTCCTCCACTGAGGCGCCTTCGCGACGGCGACGGATAGCCGCCACGCGCACCTGCTCCACGCGATCGAAAAAGGCCTCGCCGCCTTGCTCGGCCAGCATGCGTCCGACCATCGTGCCGAGCCGGCTGACGTCCTCGTGCAGGGGTTTGTCGTGCGCCAGGATCTCGGCTTCGCGATGTTCTTGCATGCAGTCACTCCGTGGTTGAGACGAAGGCCCAGCGTAACCAATCGGCCGTGACGAGGCATCCCTTCGCGCAAGTCGCTACAATAACGGTCTTGTACTGCCCGCCGAGGGGCGCTGCGACCGTTGTGATTGCGGGTTCACCGCGATGAGAACGGCCAGGCTCGGCGCGGCACGTTCCACAACGGCGCCCGGTTGTTTTCACGCGAAGTTCCTTCGCACCGACCGGAGATATCCATGAACGCTGTCACCAAAGAAACCAACGCTCCCGACTATAAAGTCGCCGACCTCTCGCTCGCCGACTGGGGCCGCAAGGAGCTGGACATCGCCGAGCACGAGATGCCTGGCCTGATGTCGATCCGCAAGAAACACGCTGCCACGCTGCCGCTGAAAGGCGTTCGCGTGACCGGTTCGCTGCACATGACGATCCAGACTGCCGTGCTGATCGAAACGCTCAAGGATATCGGCGCCGACGTGCGCTGGGCTTCCTGCAACATCTTCTCCACGCAGGATCACGCCGCCGCCGCGATCGCAAAAACCGGCACCCCGGTGTTCGCCTGGAAAGGCGAGTCGCTGGAGGAATACTGGGATTGCACGCTCGACGCGCTGTCGTTTCCCGATGGCAAAGGCGGCTTCCTCGGCCCGCAACTGGTGGTCGACGATGGCGGCGACGTCACCCTGCTGATCCACAAGGGCTACGAGCTGGAGAACGGTTCGAAGTGGGTGGACGAGAAGGCGTCCTCGCATGAGGAACAGGTAATCAAGAACCTGCTCAAGCGCGTGCACACCGAGCGTCCGGGTTACTGGCACACCGTGGTCAAGGACTGGAAGGGCGTCTCCGAAGAGACCACCACCGGCGTGCATCGCCTGTACCAGCTGGCCGAAGCGAAGTCGCTGCTGATCCCGGCGATCAACGTCAACGACTCGGTCACCAAGAGCAAGTTCGACAATCTGTACGGCTGCCGCGAGTCGCTGGCCGATGGCCTGAAGCGCGCGATGGACGTGATGCTCGCCGGCAAGGTCGCGGTGGTCTGCGGCTACGGCGACGTCGGCAAAGGTTGCGCGCATTCGCTGCGTGCGTACGGCTCGCGCGTGGTGGTCACCGAGATCGATCCGATCAACGCGCTGCAGGCGGCGATGGAAGGCTTCGAAGTCAACACCGTCGAAAGCACGCTCGGCCGCGGCGACATCTACGTCACCACCACCGGCAACAAGGACGTGCTGACGCTCGGCCACCTGAAGTCAATGAAGGACCAGGCCATCGTCTGCAACATCGGCCACTTCGACAACGAGATTCAGGTCGACGCGCTGAACGAGATGGCTGGCGTGGAAAAGATCAACATCAAGCCGCAGGTGGACAAGTATGTATTCCCCGATGGCCGCGCGATTTTCCTGCTGGCTGAAGGCCGCCTGGTCAATCTCGGCTGCGCCACCGGCCATCCGAGCTTCGTGATGTCCAACTCGTTCTCCAACCAGACGCTGGCGCAGATCGACCTCTGGGCGAACAAGGACAACTACGAGGCCAAGGTCTATATCCTGCCGAAGAAACTGGACGAGGAAGTCGCGCGCCTGCATCTGGAAAAGATCGGCGTGAAGCTGACCACGCTCACCAAGGAACAGGCCGGTTACCTCGGCGTGGCAATTGAAGGCCCGTACAAGCCGGAGCACTACCGTTACTGAGTCGCGTATCGGCTCGTGGTGAAAACAAACGGGCGCCGAAAGGCGCCCGTTTTTGCCTTGATGGATTCCACGGGGATTGTTTCGGAGGCGCGCTTGAAAAAACAGTGGTCCTTTTGAATAACGGGATCAGCCCAAGCCAGCAGCGGCCTACCGCACGGCTGAGCCTGATGTTGGCGAGGTAGCGGGAACGGTGGGAACGCCACTGGCGTGGAAGCATGCCCTCGAATGTTCCGCAACAAAGACGCGTGGCGTTCAGTGCAATGGCCCGCCAGGCATCGGCCCTTGTGGCAGTTGCTGATTGGCCTGCGCGTTCTGCGCTTGGATCTGGCCCATCATCTGCGCCTGCTGCTGGTCCTGTTGCTGAATATGCTGGATGGACTGCTGCGGCTCGGGTGAAGGAGTTTTCAAGTCGACGGTGGCCGGCGTAGCCAACATGCTCGATCCCTGGAACGACATTTGTCCACCGGCTCTGTCGAAATGGATCGCACCAAGATTCCCGGCGGTGATCTTGTTTTCGTGGCAGGCGGCAGTGAATTGAAGCAGTCGATTATCCGAGGCGTCGGGAACGCGCGTCTTCAATTCGTTATATAGCGCGTAATTGGGGTTGAACGCGTTGCGCGGATCGTCCAGAGCCGGTGCGCCAACGGCCAACGAGGACATGGCAGACACACTGGGCAATGGCCCGGAACCATCTTGCCTGAGCGGTTGCAGGTCAGCCTGCACAGCCCGTTGTGTGCTCGGGCCGGCTTGGCCGACTTCGGGCAAATGGTGATCGTGCTGGAAAGTCTTCACTGCGTCCCGAGTGGCCGCGCCGAACTTGCCATCGGGTGCGCGTAAGTTATCGAGATAACCCAGTTCGCCGAGCTGCGCTTGCAACTTTTGGACTTGCTCGCCGTGCATGCCCTGACGCAATACACCAGCCTCATGGTGAGCCGCCGGTTGGCTGTGGCTATGTCCCGAGGGACGCACCACATGCAGCAGGCTGTGTGTTTCGCCATTGCGCGCAATGTTGATATCCAACGTATGATCTTTGTTGTACGACAAAGCAATCTCATTGCGCGAAAATTCGGACCACTGGCCATCCACAAAAGCGCGACCCTGGCCGTTCTTGTCCCACTGCACGAAGTCATTGCCTTCAGAGTAAAAGCCGCGCGAGTTGGAGCTAGAAGGATCACCGTAGTTATGCGAACCGCCTTTCTCCAAGGCATAGACCAAGGCGCGCCCCTGGTCCGGCTGTACAAAAAGACCTTTCACGGTGGCGTATTGATCGGCTAAATGCAGCTGCTTCGGGTCTTTATCTACTTGCGTGGGATCGACCAAGGGATTGGCCATCACCGCCTGCCACGGTCCGCGCATAGCATTGGCCTGACTGGCGTTGCGCAGGGCGTTGAACGCTTCAGCCCCTGATATGGCGGCGTCGCGGCCCGTCTCCATGTAACTGGGTTTATCCGGGTGTCTCCGGTCTCTTGGATAGGTGTCGATCGCCTTGCTGATGTCGTCGAAACTAGTTATTTTTCCGTCCTCTATACTTTTAAAAATGTGTTTATCAGTCCATGCCGGACCTTGATTGTAAGATTTTGCTACGGTAGCAAATATTTTTGCTTGATCTTCCATATTTGCATTGTTGTAAAAATCAGATTCATTCAAGCGACCTGCGACGTTCCTCATTAAATTGTCGACCTGCTTAACATCTGTCCCATGCACAAAGCTCTTCCCGGCCTCAGTCGCCAGATAGTCATTAAGATGCGCCTTGAATGCAGACTCAATATCTTGGCCAGTGACCGGTAAAAGGCTATCTGGTATATGCTGGCCATGATGCTCTTCCATATATTCGTGATTATTAGCATCATAGTTCGGATCACGGACATGACGACCGTCTCGGCCAAGATCTGACGTAGCCTGAGCCTGCTGCTGATCGCTTAACACCCAATCCTTGTGATTGACCTTGGCCCAATCCTGAAATGAATTCACGAGTTCGCTGGCGACATCGGGCTGTGCACCCAAATCGGTTTGCATTTCCCCTATGGTATAACCACTGTTTCCAATCGGCTCCAGTGCTATCGAACCATCTCGATTATGAATGGTATTTCCACAATAGGTCGCCTTATAAGCGATATCGGATCCTTCCGTGCTTACGCCAATCGCGTAATAAGCCACTGCGCGCAGTTCGCCATCGGTCAAATTTGGCATAAATTACTCCTTGTTAAATTATCTGATCGTGTGGTCAATAAGCTGATTTGCATGAATTCGTAGCATCAAATGACAGATTCAGTACCTTCGCGAGATATCCTGTCGCATCCTCAATATTTTTTCCTTTAGCTTGGTCAATAGCTGCTTGGACAGCGGCCTTATCGATAATACGAAGCCCGGGCGCCAAGCCCACGGGAGATAGATCGGACTTGCGCAGACGAAATACCCAGCAGCCCATCGCAGCCAGGAAGGTGCCATCATTTAGATCAATCGCGGCATGGATCGATGATTCCAAATGTCCACTCGAACATTGATCTTTTCTGGCGGCAACATGATAAATGGCCACTTTAAGCCATTTTGAATTCTCTCCTTTCCAATCATTGTCACTGAGGCCACCCTTGATGCCACTAATATCTACGGAGCAGTGATAGTTAGAACCCTTGAGAGAAAGCATCTTGTCTTCAAACCAAATACCTCCTGGCAAACTTCCTCTCCCAGCCAGCGAGAATTTAAATCCTTTATATTCGCCAACATGAACGCCGCCCTTGGTGTCAACGAAGGACTGGACTTGTTGTCGCGTATTATCTAGAGGCTCTGTCTTCACCCGCAGAGTTTCTCCGCTGAAGAAGTCGAGAGCCTGCGCATCAGCGCCATCACCATTGATCGCCCACGCACGCCATTTGCCATGATCGTTCTCCACAAACAGGCTGTAGGCGCCAGGAAACATCCGCTGCGCGACGCCGTTATCGGGCCATGCTGGTTTAGATGCTGCTTGACCGGTGGCCGTATGCGCCATGCCAGCAGTTCCAAGCGTAAGTCCCAATGCTGTCCCCAGCGCGATACTCGCGAATCTAAAATGCATGTCGGTGACTCGTGTACATAGGATTCTCCATGATGGATGCGCGGATACCTTTATAGAATTGTGCCGATGATTACGTTCATTTCAGCCACTTCGCTTCCTGTTCGTTCTGCGGTCGTATGATGTTCTTCGCAGTTGCCGCTTGTTCGGAACTTTGTCCAGGCCGAACGATCTTTGCGGGCGCAATGCTTGCCCGCTCCTTGAAGTTCTTGTCCTTGAAGAACCAGTTCTTCTTCGCGCGGATGGGTTTGCAGCCTTCGTAGAAGATCAGCTCGTCATCGGCCGGCAGTTCCTTGATTTCCTGCGGCAGGAACAGGGCGCGGCGTTCTTCGGTGTAGTTGATCGAGACCTGGTTGCTGCCGCTGCCGCGGCTGGTGCTGCGATGCTGTTTGCGGATGGTCTTGTAACCGAGCATCTCGCTGTATTCGGTGGCGTCACTCTGCTCGCGCGGCGCGAACACGATCTGCGCGCCGTGGTTGGTGATGAAGTTCTGCGCGTCGTTGTCGCCATAGGCGGAACGCAATTGCGCGCGGCTCTGCACGATGCACAAATCGCGCACGCCGTAGCTGGCCGAGATCGAGATGCGCTTGGCCCACACGTCCACCCGGCCCATGGCGGTGAACTCGTCCATCAGCATCAGCATCTGGTACTTGAGGTCGGGCTCCTCGCCCAGCTGCTTGCTGAGGTTGTTGCCGATGACGGTGCTGAAGAAGATGTTCAGCAGCTTGCTGCTTTCGTCCAGCTTGTTGGTCGGGATGATCACGTACAACGTGGTCGGCCGCCTGCGCAGGCTGGCGATGTCGATATCGGTTGCGTTGGTCGAGGCCGCCAGTACCGGGCTCAGGAACTGCTGCAGCGGCGCCTGCATGGTGGCGATCACCGAGGAGAACGTCTGCTCGGCCAGGCCGACGAGGTTGCCGAAGACGGTGCGCGTCTGTGGACTGATGAACGCGTACTTCGGCTCCTTGAGAATCGCCTGCAGCATGTCCTTGGTGCTCTGGCCGTCCGTACCGCTGGAGAAGCGCAGGACACGCTCGAGACTGGGAAAATTCGGCGAGTCGTTGACGTCGGGTATCAGTTCGCGCGGCGCCCTGCTGGCGATCAGCGGACCCACCTGGTGATCCCATGCCTCGAACATGTAGGACACGAACGCGGTGAATGCCGCGCGGCTCTGCGAGGTCCAGAACGGGTCCTTGCCCTGTTCATCCGGGTACAGGATCGCGGCGATGGTTTGAATGTCGCCGATGCGCCGGCCAGGGTCCAGTCCGACCAGGGTGGTCATCGGATTGAAGCGATGGGTGTTGCCCGCTTCGTCATACGGAGCCCACACACGAATGGCCTGGCCTTGTGCTTCACGCCAGCCGCTGGTCGCCTTGAACAACTCCCCTTTCAGGTCGAGCACGACCATCGATTGCAGATACGACAGCAGGACCGGAATAGCGATGCTGGTGGTTTTGCCCGAGCGGGTCGGGCTGATGGTGATGACGTGCTGGGCACCACCGAGCCACAGGTATTGTCCTTTGTATTTGCCGATGAGGATGCTCTGCGGCGTCTGCTGCAACAGCCCGGCTTTTTTCAGATCGGACAGCCCGGCGAAACGGGCATCGCCGTGCAGCGATTCGGCCCTGGACCGGAACAGCGGAATCAACAAGCCCAGCCACAGCAGCAACGGCAGACCAAAGCCCACGACGCCGCTGAGCTTGATCTTGCTGACGTAAGGCGCGTACTGCGGCAGGTGCATCGCCTGCACGTACAGCCACCACGTATTCCAGGCTCGCGGCGCACCGTGCAGGCCGATGAAAAGCGGCGTCAGCTCATTGGAGAAAAACCATCCGCCGACGAGTGCCGCGAACAACAAAGCCAACGCGAATCCCAGCTTGACGCTGCTCATTCCCAATCTCCATGCGTGCGAATTTCGATGCTGGTGCAACGCGCTGCGCACTGTCAATCCGCGTCCACGCATCGTCTTGTAGGTCTGTTGCGCAGCGCACAGCCTGCGATGCGCCTAGGCGACCGGCGAGCCTTAGGCTTTCGGTGCATACGCCTCTATTACCACTCCGCCAAACCAGTGCAGCTTCAAGTACGCGGGTATGCCCGAGATCAAGGTCCAGCGATTGACTGCGTGAATATCGTTGTGCGCAGACTGCCTCAAGTTCGCTGTCGTCGAGCCGACATGGGTCTCGCCTGCGTTTCGCATCCACCTCATCTTTCCTCGCATGACGCGGCGACGAATGCGACGCTCGCGGATCAGATCCTCATAGGGCTACGTGACGTCTCGACCGTGGTCGCGGAACAGTCGCTCCTGCCATCGGAACAAGGTTTGCAGCTGCGGATGATCGACAAAATGCGGCACGATCCTCAATGGTCGCAACAGGCTGGCCAGCGTGATGTCGGCAGCGGTGAACTGATCGCCGACATAAAGTTGTGCGTTTCCAGTCTTCGGGCGATTGGAATCAACGCCTGCTCCGGGTAGGTTTCCATCCAGTGAATGATTGGCGATGAATCGCTGATGGCCACGTCGGTAACCTTGTTGTGGATCAACGGCACGGTCTGCGGGGGTATTGCGACCACTGCAGCTTGCACAAATCGATCATCGCCATCTCCCTGGTTGATGAACTCGGAATGCGGGCGCGGGCGCTTCGACACGAGCGACGAAATGACCCGGCGGGCGGACTCGATACCCTACGCGACAGTTTGATGAAACCTTCTCGCTGGTAGCATGAACTTGCGGAAGCAGGGGGGCCTCCGTTTTTACTGACGGATGCATGCATGGGGAATTCTGTTTATCGGGTGCCGGCAATCGTCATGGGCCGGGGGCCCACGGCGCTTGGCATTCTGCGTTCGCTGCGACTGGCGGGCATTACCGCGTATGTCGCTTGCCCGACGGGCGATCACGTCACGCGTTCGCGCTGGTACCGGCCGACGCCGGGGCCGACGCCGTGGGACGGATCGATGGGTCCGCACGCGTACGAAATCCTGCGGCACATGCCGCTGGATCAGGCGGTGCTGATTCCCGGCGCCGATGATTCCGCGCTATGGCTGTCGGACATGCCGCGCAGCGACTTGGCCGACCGGTTCCGGGTGAGCAGCAGCACGCGCCTGACGCAGGAGATCCTGCAGGACAAGTCGCGCTTCGCGTCGTTTCTCCAGGACACCGGCATCCCGCATCCGCGGACGTTCCGCATCGACTCGCCGGCCGACATCGATGCGATGCCGTTCGATGAACTGGACCGCTGCTTCGTGAAGCCGGTGAACTCGCAGATCTTCAGCGACGTGATGGGCGTCAAGGGCATCTGGGTGGAACGGCGCGACGAGCTGCACGATGTTTGGCGAAAACTGCAAGGCCACGATTTCAAGTTGATGGCGCAGGAATATGTACCGGGCAAGGCCAACGATCATTATTTCGTCGATGGTTTCCGCGATGCCGGCGGCGAACTCACCGGGTTGTTCACTCGCCAGCGCGTGCGCATGCATCCGGCGGATTTCGGCAACAGCTCGTACTCACGCAGCATTCCGCTTGAAACGCTCAAGGCGCCGGTCGACAACATGACCGAGCTGCTCGCGAAGCTGGACTATCGCGGCATTTTCAGCGCCGAGTTCAAGCGCGATCGCCGCGATGGCGAATACCGCATCATCGAAGTGAACACACGCGCCTGGACTTACGTGGAATTCGCTGCGCGGTCGGGCGTGAACGTTTGCGAGATGGCTTACCAGGATGCGCTCGGTTTGCCAGTCACTCGCGCATCCACCGAGTATCGAAGCGGTGCGGGCTGCGTCGACCTGCATCGCGACATCAATGCGGTGCGGACGCAAGACGTGAGCACGCGCGGGCCCTTTCTCACCATCCTGAAACAATGGCTGGGCGCGCACTTCCATTCGTTCCGCTTCGACGATCCTCGGCCGGGGCTGTCGTTCGCGCGCAAGCTGCTGGTACGCCGCTGGAAGGAACGTTCCGCCGCTTGATCGTCGCCGCCGCTTCGCGCATTCGCGCGCGAGAGTTGTAAGAATCGACAGGCTCGCACGTCTTTAGGGATAACCACCCAGGAGATGTGCCATGCCCTTGTCGTTGTCCACCGAAAGTGAGCCTGTCATGGACGCCGCGCCGCCCGATGTCGCCAGCCTCGCCCGCGCGTATGGACGCACGGTTTTCATGGCTGCCTACCGCGTGCTGGGCGATGTCGGTCAGGCCGAGGATGCGCAGCAGGAAGTATTTTTGCGCCTGCTCGAAAAGCCCTTTGGCGGGATCGCCTCGTGGCCTGCTTATCTGACGACGCTCACCGTGCGCATCGCGATCGACCGCCTGCGCAGCCGGCAGCGCTGGCGCCGGCTCTTGCCGAAGTGGCGCGCATCGTCGCCGACGGCCTTCGACAGCACCGAACACGACGCCGTACAGAACGAACGCGCGCAACGCTTGCGCAAGGCACTTTGCGTGCTGAAACCGCGCGAGGCGGAGTGCTTCACCCTGCGCTACGTGCAGGGGCTGGAGATCGCCGCTATCGCGCAGGCCACCGGCATGACATCCAACCACGTCGGTGTGTGCCTGCACCGCGCAGCCCAGGCGCTCGAAGCGCGACTGGGCGAGACCACGACCCCATCCACGGAGGTGCTGTGATGAGCAACGAATTTTCCACCACCCTGACCGCCCACGTTGCGGCACTCGAAACTGCATTGCCGGAGTCGGCCATCGACGCCGCGCAGCGCAGACTGGAAGAGCGCCTGGCGACCGCTCGTCGGCCGTCGATCCGTCGTCCCCTGATCGGCTGGGCGGCCGTCGCCGCAACGGCCTGCCTCGTGATAACGCTGGCGATTCTTCCCGTATCCGGTGGCATGGCGTTCGCCACGGTGCAGAAGCATCTGAGCGACTTCAACACGCTCACCTTGGTGATCGACCAGCAGTCACAGGGCATCGCATTGCCGGACATCCACGTTCGCATGAACCGCGAGGGCGACGTACGCACCGATATCGGCACGGCATCGAGCACGGTGATCAACATGCGCGATCACCAGATGCTCACTTTGCTGCACGACTCGCATCAGGCCATGCAGATGTCCCTGCCCGCATCTGCGGTTCACAAGCCTGGTGACAACCTGCGCTGGCTGGACACCATCCGCCAGTTTCAGGGCAAGGCAGAAAAGTTGCCTAACGCCAAAGTCATCGACGGCCAAAAAACCACCGGCTGGTCGTTCGCCACCGAAGGCGTGCACATCGTGCTCTGGGCCGATGCGGACGGCCTGCCGCGTGCGGTCGAGATCAATGATGGTCAGCTGCTCAGCCAGCACATGCACGTCGCGGTGGACGCGCCGATCGACCCGACGGTGTTCAGCACGACTACGCCGGCCGGTTATCACCTGATGGGCAGTGACGACGAGTGAGCGTCGCAGGGCGGCCGCGATCGACGGCCGCCCTTTATCGCTTCATCGCGAAACAGAGATATATACTGGTCGGCATCGCACATCAGGATTTCCGCCATGCCGGCCATCAGTTTCGAGTTTTTTCCGCCAAAGACCGACGAGCAACGCGCGCAGCTGGACCACGCCGCGGAAGTGCTGAAGCCGCACGGGCCGGAATATGCCTCGGTCACCTTCGGCGCCGGCGGCTCCACGCTCAGCTACACCGGCGAAACGGTGGCCCGGCTGCACAGTCAACACGGGTTTCATGTCGCGCCGCATCTTTCCTGCGTCGGCGGAACGCGCGATGAAATCGCGGCATTGCTCGACAGCTATCGCGCCGCGGGTTACCGGCGCATCGTCGCGCTTCGCGGCGACCTTCCTTCGGGCATGGCCACGGCGGGCGACTTTCGCTACGCAGCGGAGCTGGTGCGTTTCATCCGCGAGTACAGCGGCGATCACTTCCATGTCGAAGTAGCCGCCTACCCGGAAACCCATCCGCAAGCCGACGACGCACTGCGCGACCTGCATCATTTCAAGGCCAAGATCGACGCCGGCGCCAACGGCGCGATCACGCAGTACTTCTTCAATCCCGATGCGTATTTCCGTTTCGTCGACGACGTACACAAACTCGGCGTCAACGTGCCGATCGTGCCGGGCATCATGCCGATCGCCAACTACAGCCAGTTGAAACGCTTCTCCGACATGTGCGGCGCGGAGATTCCGCGCTGGATCGCCAAGCGCATGCAGGCGCATGGCGACGATGCGGCCTCGGTGCGCGCACTCGGCGCAGAAGTCGTCGCGCAGCTGTGTCGGCGTCTGCTGGAGGGCGGCGCGCCAGGGCTGCACTTCTACACACTCAACCGCGCCCGGGCGACGCAGGCGATCCTTCAGCAACTGACCTGACGCGCGGCCCGGCTATGCTGGCGCGATGCGCCTTCCCTTCCTTCTGCTGTGGCTGATCCTGCTCGCCTGGGCAACACCGGCCGCGGCGCAGAATGCGATTCATCGATGCATCGGCGCCAACGGCAATCCGGTGTTCACCGACCAGCCCTGCGATGCGATGCGCGCCACCTCGGTAACCGCGGCCGCGAAAGTTGCCGATGCGCCGCAGTCGCCGGTTCCGCCGCCGATCCTCTGCGCCGGCAACCTGGCCGACTTGCGCCAAAGTGTGATCGACGCCTTCGCGAATCACGATGCCAACCGCCTGGCCGGCCTGATGCTCTGGGGCGGCTATGGTCGCGGCGCGGCAGTGGCGGACATCCAGTCGCTCACGGCACTCATGCGACGTCCGCTGCTGGATCTGGGACCCACGAGTGACCCGGCTACCGCTGGTTCGAACGGCGATCCTTATGCATCCGACGCGCCGCCCGACCCTTCCCCTTCAACGGGTGGACTGGTGCTGCACGTAGCCGACAACAGTACGGATGGCAGCTCGCACGAGCTGCGTTTCGACGTCGTGCATCGATCCGGTTGCCTGTGGCTGCGCAGCGCGGGTTGACGCCGGCCTGACGGCGAACGGCTATCATGCGCGGTCCCCTTTGGAGAAACGACATGGCGCAGCAATATCCGGAATGGATCTGGCAGAACGGCAGCATCAAGCCCTGGCAGGAGGCGACCACCCACGTGATGTCGCACGCGCTGCATTATGGTTCGTCGGTTTTCGAAGGCATCCGCAGCTACGCCACGCCCGATGGTGCGGCGATCTTCCGTCTCACCGACCATCTGAATCGCCTTTATCAATCGGCGCGCATCTACGACATGGTGTTGCCGTATTCGGTCGATGAACTGGCCGCCGCCTGCCGCGGTGTCATCAAGAAAAACGATCTGGGCGCTGCGTATCTGCGACCGGTCGCGTATCGCGGCCTTGGCGGCTTCGGTCTTTCTGCCGAAACTCCGATCGACGTGGCCGTCGCGGCGTGGCCGATGGGTCCGTACCTCGGGCCGGAGGCGCTGGAGAACGGCATCACCGCCTGCGTGTCGAGCTGGCAGCGTTTCGCGCCAAACACGATTCCCGCTGGCGCCAAGGCGGGCGGCAATTATCTTTCCGGCCAGTTGATTGCGCGCGAAGCGCGCCGTCTCGGATTCGGTGAAGGCATCGCGCTCGCTTCAAGCGGTTTGCTCAGCGAAGGCGCGGGCGAAAACCTGTTTCTGGTGTTCGACGGCGTACTCCACACGACGCCAGCCAGTGCATCGTTACTCGCCGGCATTACCCGCAACACGTTGATGGTGCTGGCGCGCGAAGACGGCATCGAAGTGGTCGAGCGCGATATCCCGCGCGAGTATCTTTACCTCGCTGAAGAAATCCTGATGTGTGGAACGGCGGCGGAAGTCACGCCGATCCGTTCGGTCGACGGCAAGCAGATCGGCAACGGCACCGCCGGTCGCGTCACGCGTCGCCTGCAGGAACTGTTCTTCGGCCTGTTCGACGGTCGCACCAGCGACAAGTGGGGCTGGCTGGAACCCGTGTGACGCCTTGTAGGAGCGCACCCTGTGCGCGACGCTTTTACGGCCGGCGTGACGTAGAAAAGCGTCGCGCACAGGGTGCGCTCCTACGGAGATGAGCCGAACACGATGCTCGCGATGGCGCCGTTGGTATCGCTGCGCGGGCGCATCGAAACATCCCAGCCGTAGAGCTCGCAGAGCCGCCGCACGATCGCCAAGCCGAGGCCTGCCCCGCTGCCGCCAGCGCCTTCGCCGCGAACGCCGCGCTGGAACAATCGCTCGGCGTCCTCCGGCTTGATGCCCGGGCCGGTATCGATTACCTCGATGCGGCCGTTGCCCACGACGACCTGCACGCTGCCTTCGAGCGTGTACTTGATCGCGTTGCCGATCAGGTTGGTAAGCGCGACCGACAACACCGACGCCGGCGCGTTGACGTTGACCAGTTCATTCGTGGCCAGGTCGATCGTCAATGGCTTGCCGCGCATCTGCGGACGCTGGCTCTCGATGACATCTGCGGCAACCTTGCCGACCTCGGTGGTTTCGCCGCGGGTCGGACCACGTCGCTCCGCGCGCGACAGCAGCAGTAGTGCTTCGATCAGTTCGGTCGCCTGACGCGACGCGCGCTCGATGCGTTTCAGTCGCTCGCGCAGCTTGTCGGTAAGGTCGGGCGAATCCTGCAGCAATTCGGTGGTGCTGGCGATCACCGCCAGCGGCGTGCGCAATTCGTGGCTGACGTCGGAGTTGAACTCGCGATCGCGTTCGACCATCGACGTGAGCCGCGCCGAGTACGCATCCAGTACCTGCGCAAGCTCGCCCACTTCGTCATCGGCAAAATGCTGCGCCAACGGTTCGGCTTTGCCAGCCTTGCGGAAGTCTCGCAGACGATTGGCAAGCTCGGTGACAGGCTTGAGCACCTTGCGCGATAGCCAGAGACCGATCGCCAGAGACAGCAGACTGAAAAGGAGCACGGCGCCGATCAGCGAAAGTACCAGTTGCTGTTTGCCGAGATCTTCGCGGCTGATGTCGTAACGGGTGAATCCAATGATGTTGTTCTTGCGCTGCACGGCTAGCTTGTAATGACGCGTGCGGCCATCGGCGCCCGCTTCGTAGATGTCATGCACGCCACTCTGCAGGTTCTGCCATGCCAGCGGCATCTTGTAGAGCGTGCGATCACTCTTGACCCAACCTTCCACCAGTTCGGATACGAAGGGCCGATCAGGATGATCGATGGCGTTGTCCACCGCCTGATCGACATCGCTCTGCATGCTCGTATTGACCAGCTGATTCTCGACCTTGGCGCGCACATAAAGCGCAGCCACAGCAAACAGCGCGCTGAGGCCGAAGCCGAACAGCGCGAAGGAGACGATCAATCGAAAGCGAAGCTTACGCCTGGACTGCATCCGGCTCGACCATCCGATAGCCAATGCCGTGCCGCGTGTGGATCAGCGGTTTCTCGAAGGGTTTGTCGATCGCCGCGCGCAAGCCGTGGATATGCACGCGCAACGAATCGCTGTCGGGCAACTCCTCGCCCCACACACGCTGTTCCAGATCCTGCCGCGTCACCACCGACGGGCTCGCTTCCATCAGAGCCTGCAGAAGTTTCAGGCCGATGGGATTGAGCTGGATCGACTTGCCTTCGCGGTTCACCGTGAGCGTGTCGAGATTGAATGTGAGGTCGGCCACTTTCAGCACGCGGCTTTGCGGGCCCTTGCCGCGTCGCGCCAGTACTTCCAGGCGCGCGGACAGCTCCTGCAACGCGAAAGGCTTGGTCATGTAATCGTCGGCGCCGGATTCGAAGCCGGTGAGCTTCTGCTCCAGCGCATCGCGTGCGGTCAGCATCAGGATCGGCGTCTGCTTGTGCGCTTCATGGCGCAGCTTGCGGGCGACTTCGAGCCCGTCCATGCCGGGCAACGTGAGATCGAGCACGATCACGTCGAAATCATGCACCACCGCCAGATGCAGGCCAGTAACGCCGTCGCCTGCAAAATCGACCACGTGGCCACGGTCTTCCAGATAGTCGCCAATGTTGGTTGCGATATCGCTGTTGTCTTCGATCACCAGAACGCGCATGCATCACTCCTGCGCAGCCGGTACACGGAACGGCTGGGACTGCAAGCTTAACAAGCTTGAAAGCGGGAAGCGCAGCGCGCTTCGCCGGAACCTGAATGCGGATCGGCACGGGCAAGAAAAAGGCCCAGATGCACGACTCACCGTCGCCGCACCTGGGCCCAAATTACTGCCCCGATACCACCATCTGCTGTCGTCGAACCTGGGAGGGCCGGCCGAGCAAATGAACCACGCCGCCTTTATAAATCGCTGCGGGTTATGACGCGGTTAACCGGATCGTGATGCATCGGCAAGCGTTCATGATGCGGCCTTGCGCCGCGCATGAGCCGACGAATCGCCGGCCTGTGACTGCAACAATTCCATGATGGCGCCAGCGACATCGACGCCGGTCGCTTCCTCGATGCCTTCCAGTCCGGGCGACGCATTCACTTCCAGCAACAACGGTCCGCGGTTGGAGCGCAGCAGATCGACGCCGGCGATGCCCAGACCCAACGCGCCCGCTGCGCGGATGGCGATGCGCTTTTCCTCGGCGCTCAGGATCGCGGCACTGGCCGTGCCACCGCGATGGAGATTCGCGCGGAATTCGCCCGGGCTGGCATCGCGCTGCATGGCGGCCACGACTTTCTTGCCGACCACGAAACAACGCAGGTCACTGCCCTTCGCTTCGGCGATGAATTCCTGCACCAGAAAATTGGCGTAGAGGCCGCGAAATGCTTCGATCACGCTCTGCGAGGCACTGCGCTTTTCCGCCAGCACCACGCCCGTGCCCTGGCTGCCTTCGTTGAGCTTGATCACGTGCGGCGGATCACCGAGCAACGCCAGCACGTCGGCGGTGTCGTCGGGGTTGTCGCCGAACACGGTGATCGGCATGTCGATGCCCTGCGCCGCGAGAATCTGCAGGCAGCGCAACTTGTCGCGCGCGCGCAGCACGGCATCGGATGGATTCGGCGTGTACACGCCCATCATCTCGAGCTGGCGCAACACGGCGGTGCCATAGAACGTGCTGGTCGTGCCGATGCGCGGAATCACGCAATCGATGTCGCGCACTTCCTTGCCTTTGTAGCGAATCGCCACCGCCCCGGGCGCGATGCGCACATAGCAACGCAACGGATCGAGCACGCGCACCACGTGCCCGCGTTCGCGCGCCGCCTCGACCAGGCGCTTGGTCGAATACAGCCGCGTGTTGCGCGACAAAATGGCGATCTTCATAGGCACGCAATCATGAAATATTCCTCGCCAGCGCGAGCGGTCGCGACTGGGTGTAGGAAAGTGAAGGATCCACGGCGAAGCGTCCGAACAACGCACTTCGACCGAGCAGAAAGGGAAACAGCATATGCCGACGATCGGTGAGGTTGATGTCGACGTCGAAGGTTTGCCCGCCAAGCTGCACTTCGCTGCGAATGAACCAGCGCGTGGTGCGACGCCCGCCGGTGTCCGTCACCGTTCGCCGATCGAGCGCAGGCGCCTCGCAGCTCACATCCACCGGTTGTCGCCGCCCGACGTGGATGCTGAAGCGCAACCACGTCACGCCGTCGCGCTCGAAATGTTCGAGCGTATCGACATGCAGCGAACTGCTGCGCGCGCCGGTATCGAGCTTGGCCTTGAGCATGTCGATACCCAGCTGCGGCAATGCCAGCCGCTCCCGCCAACCGAGGGTGATCAGATCCGCCATGACAGTTCGGGAGCGCGCTCGGGGAGTGGAGCGGGTGAAGGGAAAGGCACCCTCCAATTACCGCTGACCGTAAAAATATCTAAAGATATGAATCTATTACATTTTCTGGCGCTTAACTGAAGCTAATGGGCGTGATCTGAAGCCAAAGTACCAAAATGTAGTACCCACCCTGTAACCCAGCTTGATACCCATTCTACATGAGCCAAAATGGGGTTCGCAGCTAGCAATAGGGGCTTACTTTTTAGCGCCATGACTCACGTCCACCAATATGTACTCGCCCTTTTCTCCCCATCGAGGGGACTTAGCATCAAGCTTGATGCAAAGCCGTCCACCGCAAGAAGTCATCCCGACTTGAGCGTAAGCCTCTGCCGTTTCTGCATCCATCTGAGCAGCAACGGTGCGGGCTTTGGCGTCGTTGTAAGACTGCCATTCCATCCAGATCGCAAGGCAACCACCCGCTACAACTAGCACCAAGGCCAGCACGATTGCCCCGAATGTCATTTTAATCTGGCTAGACATGATGGCTCTGGCATGTTCTAGCGATTCTGTTAACGATTGCGTGGATGCGGATATCTGGCTTGAGGTTGAAGAAATAGCTTGTTGCAGTTTTTCAGTTCCATCAGCCATAGAAGCACCGACGCTCTGGCGTGTGACCGTTGCAATTTGCTGGCTAGCCCCCTGCACTATCCTTTCCACGTCACCACGGACAGATCCAACGGTGTGAGCTAGGTTCTGGCCGGCCTGCTCCTGACCCGCGACAGCAGCAAGACTTCGACGCTCCAGCGATTCGGTGAGAAATGCCAACTTATTGGCGGTTTCTATAAGAGTCTGAAATTCAGCTTCCATACTTGGGCCTCAGATCGGGATTGGGTTACAGTCATGATGCCCTTCCTGACAACGCAAAGGAGAGTGCTATGGCTGATCCACAACAGCCTCCATACATGGACCGGGACCTCTATGGTCCATCAGGAAAGCCACAACCACAGGACATTGCACAACTCCAATTTGGAGATTGCTACTTTGTTTCTCCCCTTGGGAGCTTGGCTCATCAGCAACCTGAGCGCATCCAGAATGCGATCCAATACGATGCTGACAAGGGCACCTTCAATGTCACCATGTATCAACCTCATGGCATCTTTCATCATGCCAAGGCAACACAGGTTGAAGTCACTCAAGCCGACATTCAAAAAGATATTGCGTTAGGTGGAGACAGCCTTGTAGGGCGATACCCTGGCGTCAAAGAACCTGTTTGGCCGGCTGTTATGGAAGCTGCATACGCCAAATTGTCGGAAAAGAAAGACGAGGACATAACTCAAGGCTTTGACCATATTTCACATAGTGGCTGGCCTAAAGATGCTCTCTACGCCCTGACCGGAGAAAAGTCACAAACTATTTCAGCCTCAAACCTCAAAGATATGAAGCTTGATGACGCGTACACGAAGATTAATACGGACCTTAAAGAAGGCCGTCCAATGCTTTTAACCACCAATCCTATGCCGGAAAAAATGAACGATGGATTGGTTCAAGGGGATAGGGGTGGCGGTCACGCGTACATGGTCGAAGGTATTTCTAAAGACCAGAACGGCAATGTAGCACTAACACTTAGAAATCCTTGGGGACACAACCAAGCACCTGATATGGGTGTTGATATCAAAAGCCCAAATGTAGATGTTGACCTAAAGACCATTTTACAAAATGGCCATCTTCAAGGCCTTGATGTTGGTTCCAAGGCACTAGAAATAGATAAGAAGCAAGATCAAAACAAAGACAACCAAAAAGAACATTCTCAACAACAAGCACCACAAGTTAAAACGGGCGACCCTGCATTTGACAAGCTTTTGAATAGCCTTGGGAACAACGACGCTACGACAAAAGCACTTCAAGAATTTGCACAATCACCGTCAGGTCAAGCGTTTCATGCTGAAGGGCGAGCACAATACGCTGAAGTCCAAAACCAACAGCTTCAGGCTCAAGTTGCTCAACAACAGGTTCAAATACAGAATCAAGCCCCGGCTCAGGCACAAACTGGCCCAGTGATGACGAGATAGAAGGAGAATTTATGAAAAGAATCACAACTACCTTAAGTATAATTTTACTTTCAGTCTTTTCATCTATCAGCGTTGCCGGGTCAACAAACATGATTATAGATAAAGCCCCAACTAATTTATTTCATCCGTCGGGTGACGCAACGCTTCAACAATACAAAGAACAGAAAGATTTCATGCAAGAGGCACTGGATTCCTACTGGAAAGGAAAATTTAATATCACCGAAAAGAAGCTTTTTCTATCAAGCTCTTTTGGAATTGGCATCAAGCGTCAGTTAGACAACTATATAGTTGAAGATTTACATGGCGAGAAGATTGAAGAACACGTTGTTGATGGGCTTTCATCCGTGACTATCTGGAAAGTTGGCGATGAATACTTTTCCCTAGCTGTTTCGGAAATGATTCCCGGCGGTAATGCTATCTATGGCTACTATGAGATAGCTCACGCGTGAGGCACAGGCGAGCATAGGCCACGCCAGAACGATAGAAAAGATAAGGCTTCACGGTGAGATTGGCACCTTGCCAGCTTCGGCTAGTACACGAAGCGGGACACGATTTAGTACCTTTTTGGGTACTACGGGATTAGTGATCCCAAAAAATGCCAATATTTTTCTTTAGAAACCGAGACTTGTGCTGAATCCAAGTCTGAGTGGAGCGGGTGAAGGGAATCGAACCCTCGTCAGTAGCTTGGGAAGCTACAGCTCTACCATTGAGCTACACCCGCGTTGGCCGAAAGATGGTAACCCGGGATTTGCGCGGTTGGGAACATCGGCCGCACGAACGCGTACCGTCGCACTTCCGGGTCACGAAATCTTTCGGTCCTCGTTCACCGCGATGAACGTTCGCCGTCCTGCCTGCACGCATGCCTGATCGCGTCATCCTTGCGGCGTGATTTGCGTTGATGCGCATATAGGTTCGATATCACGCACTCTCTTTTCGTCTCGCTGGAGAATCGCATGCGCACGTCTGCCGATCTGCTCGCGTCCTGTCGTCATCGCTGTCGGCTTCTGGCGGTGGTTGCGTTGTGCCTGGTTGGCGGAACCGCGTACGCGCAAACGGTTGCTGGCGACGATGCGGGTGATCCGCCGGCGCGCGCGGCACGGCTTTCCTACATTGCCGGTGATTTGGGCTTTCTTCCGGCGGGCGCAACTCATTGGAGCGATGCCAGCGTCAACCGCCCGCTGACCAGCGGCGACCGACTTTCCACCGGACAAGGGTCACGCGCGGAGCTAGACCTCGGCGGCGGCACATTGCGCATGGCGGGGCGCACCGAATTCGGTGTGCTCGAACTGAGCGACGCCATGGCGCAGTTCGAATTGACCAGTGGCTCGCTCAGCATCACCGTGCGCGATCTCTACGAAGGCCAGAGCTACGAAATCGACACGCCGACCGTCGCTCTGGTGATCGATCAGCCCGGAACGTTTCGTATCGACATCGGTGATGACGGCGGCAGCAGCAACACGCGCGTCAGCGTGTTCGACGGGCGCGCCACGGTGTATGGAGAAAACAACGCGCAGCAACCCGTGCTCGCCGGTCGCAATTATCGCTACGCGAATTCCAGCCTCGCCGCCGTCACGGTCAACGACATCGGCGATGGCGATGCGTTCGACATGTGGTCGGGCGAACGCGATCGCGAGTACGCACAATCGAATTCCAGCCAGTACGTTGGAGACGATGTGGTCGGCTATCAGGACCTGGATCAGTACGGCGACTGGCAGGAAACCGATGACTATGGCGCCGTCTGGTTTCCAACAGATACCGCGGCCGATTGGGGACCATATAGTGATGGCCACTGGGCATACATCCTGCCGTGGGGCTGGACCTGGATAGACAACTCGCCATGGGGCTTCGCGCCTTATCACTACGGACGCTGGGCATACCTGCGCCATCGCTGGGGCTGGATTCCGGGACGGCGCGGCGTGCGCTCAAACTACGCGCCGGCAATAGTGGCGTTCGTCGGTGGTCGCGGCCGGGCGGGCGGCCGCGACGCGCCGGTCGGCTGGTTTCCGCTCGGCCCAGGCGAGATCTACAACCCGTGGTATCGCTGTGGACGCCGCTGCTACACCGACGTCAACGTCAACAACATCCGCGGCCGTCGCGATGAAGACCAGGCGAGCTTGCTCGCGCACGTGCACGATCGCTACGGGCACTATCGCAGCGGCACGGCGGATCATGACGAGCATTACGCAAACCGCGATGTACCGCGTGGATTCACCGCAGTTTCCGGGCAAGCGTTCGCCGGCGGACAAAACATCCGTCATGGCCTGCTGCATGTCGATTCGCAGAAGCTGGCGTCGGCTCCGGTTCTTTCGCGCGGCATCAACATTCGGCCCGCACCCGGCGCCATCGCTTCGCCGCGTAGTGCGCATGCGCGGGTCCTGCCCCTCGGAGGTTTCCAACGCGATGTCGTCGCGCATCACGAGCCCATGTCGCAAAGCTCGACCGCGCTTCACGGTGCGGCTGGCATGCGGCGAAACACGGCCGGCAACAACGTACGCGTTCTGAATCCGCAAAGTGCTCACGACCGCGCCAATGCGTCGTCCACCTTCGGCCACGCGACTAGCGGAACGGGCGACCTGGGGCACTCCAGCCATCTGCTTCCCGTCGTGCCGAAGATCGATGCCGCCGCTACCGAACGTGATCCCACCACATTCAATGCACGCCACGGCGAACTGCCTTCGTCGCGATTCGCCCATCCGCAGCCACGTTCGGGCGAGGGCACCATTTCCCGCACCGGTGATCGTGAGCCTGCAGAAACGTATCGAGGCGATGCGATCCTGCCTGCCGAGTCACGCACCGAACGCGCTGCAGCGATGCACGAAACCATGCCGATGAACGATCGTGGGTCCGAACGCATTCTGCACAACGACACGCTGCCCGACATGCCTACGCCTGCCGAAAGCGAACGTCGCGTCGAGCGGGAAAGCGATGCGGGGCAAACTGATTTCCGTTCGTCATCGCGTCCCGCCTATCCCGCTCGCGAGGAACCGGTGCGACAGAACTCTCAGCCTCGTTACGAACCGATGCAGCGTGCGGCGCCGGAATTCAGATCGCCGTCGCACGGCGATCGCTCGGCGCCTGAGCGTAGCGAATCGCACTCGGCCGGCAGATCCGAATCGAGCGGTAGCGACAACTCGCACAAGCACTGATCGATCGCGCGCATCGTGTTCTCGTTTCACGGAAAACACGATGCGGGCGCGTGTATACGGCCGGCTACAATGTGCCCATGACATTCCACCCTTGCCGCCAACGCACTCATCGATCACGGATTTGCGCGTGACTGACGAAAATATTCTCCGCCCGGATCACCTGCGTCGCATCCGCAGCTTCGTGCTGCGCGAAGGCCGCATGACGCCAGCACAGCAACGCGCATTCGACACGCTGTGGTCGCGCTTCGGCGTCGACTATCGCGGTGACGCGCAGAATTTCGACGCGGCGTTCGGTCGCCACGCGTCACGCGTGATGGAAATCGGCTTCGGCAACGGCGAAGCGCTTGCCTGGGCCAGCGAGCATGATCAGGCGCGCGATTTCATCGGCGTCGAAGTGCACGGTCCCGGCGTTGGCCGGCTGATGAATGTGCTGGCCGCACGCGATGCCGGCAACGTTCGCCTGTACCGGCACGACGCGGTGGAAGTGCTCGAGCACGAGATCGCTCCGGGCACGCTGGACGAGGTGCGCATCTGGTTTCCCGATCCCTGGCACAAGAAGCGCCACAACAAACGCCGCTTGATCCAGCCGGAGTTCGTCGCGCTGCTCGCATCGCGCACGGCGCCCGGTGGCCTGCTGCATCTCGCCACTGACTGGCAGGCGTATGCCGAGCACATGCTCGAGGTGATGGAACACGCGCCCGACTGGCGCAACGCGATTGCTCCCGGCATCTATGCGGAGAAACCCGCGTGGCGCATCGAGACCCATTTCGAACGCCGTGGCATGAATCTCGGCCATGGCGTGTGGGACCTGCTCTACCGACGCATCTGATCGCGCCGCGACATGGCTGCGATTCACCAGCCGCGGCATGGGCGCGCTTATACTGACGCGATCCAGACAGGGACGAATCGACGCCGCGTGAAGCTTTCATCGTTCCCCTGCATGCACCGTTGCCAGCCGGCCCGCAAGGGCGCGCGCTGATGCGCATCCACTGATGGGACTCTCGCTCACTCCCGAAATGATCATGGTGCTCGGCCTGGTGGCCTTCACCATGCTGATGCTGGTGCTGGAGTGGATTCGCGCCGACATGGTCGCGCTGCTGGTGGTGGTGGCGATCGGCCTGACCGGCCTGATTCCGTCCGACCGTGTCTTCAACGGGTTCGCTGGTAACGCCGTCATCGCAATCATCGCGATCATGATCATGGGCGAAGGACTGGACCGCGCCGGCGTGCTCAACCTCACCGCGCGGTTCGTGATGCGGATGGCGCAGGGCGTGGAATCGCGCCTGGGCCTGGTGATCAACCTCGTCGCCAGCTTGTTCAGCGCGGTGATCCCGAGTCAGGCGCTCGCCGCGTTGATGATCCCGGTGAGCAGCCGCCTGTCCGCGCGCACCGGTGTGCCGCTGTCGCGGCTGCTGCTGCCGATGGCGTTCTGCATCCTCACCGCCACCAACACCACGCTGATCGCGAACTCGCCGCTGATCGTGCTGAACGATCTGATCGCCAGCACCAACGTCAACCTGCCGCCGGGAGCGCACACGATTCCGAAGTTCGGCCTGTTCAGCGTGACGCCGGTCGGCCTCGCGTTGGCGCTGGTCGGCGTGGCGTATTTCTATTTCTTCGGCCGCAAGCTGTTGCCCGGTCACGAGGACGAACGCCTGAAGGTGACGCCGGGCCGCACCGAAAGCTACTTCGCCGAAACCTACGGCATCGGCGGCGAAACGGCCGAGCTCACCGTGACGGCGGAGAGCCCGCTGGTCGGCATGAGCATCATGGAAGCGGAACAGCTGCATGAGGCGCCGCTGATCCTGGCGATCAAGAGCGGCAACGACGCGCGCATGGCGCCACCGGCGGATCACGTGATCTGGGTCGGCTCGGTACTCGGCGTACTCGGACCGCGCGAACAGCTGCAGCAGTTCGCCAACAACCAGCTGTGCCGACTGTCCACGCGCATGCGCCAGCTGGGCGAGTTGTTCAACCCGACCCGCGCGGGTATTTCCGAAGTGGTGATTCCGCCGGTGTCGCGCTTCATCAAGCACACGGTCGGCGAACTGCGTCTGCGCAAGCGCTTCGGTATTTCGGTGCTGGCGGTCACGCGCGGCGATCAGGTGTTTCGCGACGACGTGCGCAGTGTGAGCCTGCGCGCCGGCGACACCGTCGTGCTGCACAGCAATTGGCGCGACCTCGCGCTGGCGTCGGAAGACAAGGATCTCGTCGTCGTCACCGACATTCCCAAAGAGGAGCAGCGCCCGGGCAAGATCTGGCAGGCCGTCGGCTTCTTCGTGATGGCGAAATGCCTGGCGCTGTTCACCAACCTCGATCTGTCGGTGGCGATGATGACCGGCGCGATCGGCATGCTGCTGACCGGCGTGCTGAACATGGACGAGGCTTATCGCGCCATCAACTGGAAGACCATTTTCGTCACCGCCTGCCTGATTCCGCTGGGCTGGTCGATGGACGCCACCGGCACCGCCGCGTGGGTGGCGCAGGAAGTGCTGCTTCATCTGGGCGGCCATTCGCACTGGTTGCTGCAACTCGCGCTGGCGATCCTCACGCTGCTGTTCTCGCAGGTGATGTCCAACGTCGGCGCCACCGTGATGATGGTGCCGATCGCGATCAGTGTGGCCGTCGCCACCGGAGGCAACCCATCGGCATATGCGCTGATCGTCGCGGTGTCGTCATCCAACACGTTCCTGCTCAGCTCCGGTCACCCCGCGCTGATGATGGTGACCGGCCCGGGCGGTTATCGCGGGAAGGACTTTTTGCGCGTCGGCCTGCCGCTGACCTTCGTGGTGCTGATCGTCACGCTCGTGGCGATCAACCTGCTTTTCCATTGATCGTTTCGCGTTTCGAAAACGACAATCAGGACGCGAGAAAAATATCGCCGTTCTCGACACGCAGCGGCACGCTTCGCAGAAGTTCGCCGCGACATGGTCCGGCGATGCACACGCCATTCTCTACATCGAACGTTGCACCATGCACGGCGCAAATCAGCGTGCCATTCTTCAGCAGGAATTTGCCCGGCGCATAGTCGAGCCGGCGACCCGCGTGCGGACAGATGTTGAGGTATGCGCAAACATCGTCGCCACGACGCAGCAGAATGATGCTGTCCTCGCCATCAGTCAGCACGGCGTCGACGGCGGTGGCGCCGCCATCGGGGATATCGTCAAGGCGACAAAGCAACCGTTCGGGCAGCGCATCGGCAAAGGTCATTGTATCCATCGGCACTTGCCTCGCTGGCCGGATGGCCCCATGGTTGCACGCGTAAGTCATTGATTTTACCACACGGATTTTTAACACATGCGCGTCTTCATGCCTTCGCTCCATCGTTCGCGCCATCCACTGGTGCGTGCCCTTTCGTTGTTGGTCGGCGTGGCGCTGATTGCCTTGCTGCTGGTGTTCGGATTGGTGGTCGCATCGGTGCTGCTGGTGGGTGGCGTGGTGCTGCTCGCCTGGCGCCAGTGGAAGCACGGCAGCATGTTTGCCAAATCCGCCGCAGCGAAACCGTCGCACACGCCAGCCGTGCTGGAAGGCGAGTTCGTGGTGGTGCAGCAGGGTCGCCCGGTCGCGCGTTGAGCGCTTCTTTCATCGCGCTCGCATCCATCGCATGATCCGGATGTTCGTCTCCGCCCGAACTGCCTAACCTGCAGGCATCGTCAACGGATGCCGCCATGAATACTCGCAGCCCATCGAATGAACCCGCCCTCGAGCGCGTGCGCCTGCAACTGGAACGCGCAGACGAAGCGCCCACGTTGGGCGAGCTCGCGCAGATCGCCCAACTCAGCCCCAGCCATCTGCAGCGCGCGTTCCGTCGCCGCTATGGCATGAGCCCCGCCGAATACCACCGCGTCCGCCGCTTCGGGCAATTGAAATCCGCATTGCGCGATGGTGAAGCGGTGAGCGCCGCCGTGTATGAAGCCGGTTTCGGATCGGGCAGCCGCGTTTACGAACACAGCGATCGACTGCTCGGCATGACGCCCGCCAGCTATCGTGCAGGCGGCGCGGGCGCGAGCATCCGCTACACCACGACGGACACGCCGCTCGGCCGCATGCTCGTCGCGGCCACCGGTCGCGGCATCTGTTCGGTGACCTTGGGCGACGACGATGCCGAACTGGAAAACCGACTCGCCAACGAATTTCCCAAGGCCACGCGCGAACGCGTCGACAACGGTCGCGAAGAATGGCTCGATGCAGTGATCGCGCGCATCGCGCACGACCTTGGTTGGAGCGATGTGGATGCGCCGGCGATGCCGCCGCTGGATGTCGCCGCCACTGCATTCCAGTGGCGTGTGTGGGACGCGTTGACGCGGATTCCGCAAGGCGTCACCAAAAGTTACGGCGAACTGGCCGCCGAACTCGGCGCACCGAAAGCGGCGCGCGCGATCGGCAATGCGTGTGGCAACAATCGGCTCGCGTTGATCGTGCCCTGCCATCGCATCGTGCGCGAAGACGGTTCGCTCGGCGGCTGGCGTTGGGGCGTGGAGCGCAAGCACGAACTGCTTGCCCGCGAACGGTCCGCGCAAACGCCCGACCATGCCGTCAGCCACTCTCGTCGACAGCGGCTGGCTCACGGATAATCGCAACAGTCCCTTCGCCTGCGCGCAATTCCAATGACTCCAGATTTCAAGGATGGCGCGACCGAATCGCCGCCGCCGATGCGCGATCCGCGCGTGCTCATTCCGCTCGCGTTATTTGCGTTGTACGTGATCTGGGGTTCCACGTATCTCGGCATCCGCTACGCGCTGGAAAGCTATCCGCCGTTTCTTCTCGCAGGCGTGCGCTTCCTCTGCGCAGGTCTGCTGCTCTTCGCTTTTCTGCGCGTGCGCGGCACGGCGTTGCCGACGTGGTCGCAGTGGCGCAACGCCGCGTTCACCGGCCTGCTATTGCTCGGCTTCGGCAACGGCCTGGTGTGCTTCGCCGAAGAGCGCGTGAGTTCGGGCATCGCCGCCGTGGCCGTCGCCAGCATGCCGCTGTTCGCGGCGATCTTTTCCGGCATGTATGGCGAATGGCCGAGCCGGCGCGAAAGTTTCGGGTTGGCTATCGGTTTCGTCGGTGTGGTCGTGCTGAATCTCGGCAGCGGATTGTCCGGCTCACACTTCGGGGCGTTCGTGCTGTTGTTCGCCGCGATGTGCTGGGCGTTCGGCTCCGTGTGGAGTCGCCGCCGCAACATGCCGCCCGGTCCGATGAACACCGCCGCGCAAATGCTGTGCGCCAGCGTGGCCTTGCTCGCGTTCGGCTTCGCCAGCGGCGAACACCTGCCGTCACATCCAACCACGCGCGCCACGCTTGCGGTGGTTTATCTCGTCATCTTCGGCTCGATCATCGCGTTCAGTGCGTATCTCTACGTGCTCAAGCACGCGCGTCCCGCATTGAGTACCAGCTACGCCTACGTCAATCCACCCGTTGCCGTGTTGTTCGGCGTGATGCTCGCCGGCGAACTTGTCGGCCCGTACGATCTCGCCGGCATGGCGATCATCCTGCTCGGCGTCGCGGTCATCACACTGGCGAAACAGAAACGCGCACATTAAAGCGCGCTTCTGTTCCACTCCACGCATGACCAATTCACGCCTCAGAGTTCGCGCAACGCCGTGGTCACCGGCAACCGCGCTGCACGCATCGCCGGGAACAGGCCACCGATGAAACCGATCGCCAACGCCCACTTCAGCCCGCTCCAGAGCAGGTGCGGTGCCACCTTGAAACGGAATACCACCTGGGTCAGCCCGCTCAGGGTCGAGGTGGTGTAGTTGTTGAAGACCAGCCATACGATCAAGGCGCCCAGAACACCGCCGAGCAACGCCAGCAACATCGTCTCCAGCATGACCGACACGACGACCGGCACGCCACGAAAACCGATGGCGCGCAGGGTGGCGATTTCTCGCGCCCGCGAGGCCACCGCGGCAAACATGCAGTTGAGTGCGCCGAAGATCGCGCCGATCGCCATGATGATGCCCACGGTCAGGCCGACGATACGGATCGTCTTGGCCAGACCGGAGGACTGGTTGGCGAAATAGTCTGCCGTGGTGCTGGCATCCACCTTCAATTTGGGATCAGACGAAAGCGCGGTATGGAATGCGTTGAACGCATCGGCACCGGTGAGTTTGACCAGCACGGATTCGGCGCTGTTGCCGCGACGATATGCTCCCGCCACAGTCTGTCGATCCGCCCACAATTCCGAATCATAGGCATCGCCGGATTCGAACACACCCACGACTTTCCACGACTCCGTACCCAGCTTCAGCTCATCGCCCACGTTCATGCCGGCGAACTGTCGCGCAGCACCCTCGCCCACCACCAACTCACGCAACCCGGGCTTGAACTTGCGCCCTTCGATGATCTTCAGCTCGGGCCGCAGAGCCCAGGCTTCATCATCCACGCCGCGAAGCTGCGCATTGGCATCGCCGTCCGCACTCTTCTGGGTGACATTGGCAGCGACCACCAGTTCTGCCGAAACGATCGGCTTGCCCGCAGCATCGCGCGCAATGCCCGGCGCCTGCGTGACGGCGTCGACATCATCGCGCACCAGCACCGAACTCGATTCCGTAGCCGAGCCGCCGCGCAATACGATCGCGGTATCCGCACGGCCGCCACTTTGCAGCGTGGCCGTCAGTCCCTCGCCCATGGCCAGCAATGCGACCAGCACGGCGACCACACCGGCAATGCCGATCACGATGACCGAGGACGAACCAAGCCGTTGCCGCAACGTGCTCACGCCTACCGCGGTCACCGAAGAGGTTTGCCGGCCCGTGCGCGATAGCGCGAGCCATGCAGCCAGTAAGACGACCAGTGCCAGTACACCGAACCAGGGAAGCAAAGTCCAGGCGAAAACCACTGCCGCAGCAAGCAGCATCAAACCCACATTGATCAGGAAATTTTTCATGGCCATGTCTCCCTAGCGACCGCTGAGCGCGTCGACAATGTTCAAGCGCATCGCGCGCCAGGCTGGAATCCAGCCGACCACCACACCAATGACCAGCATCAGCACGAAACCGATCAGCCAGGTATTGGCGCTGACTCCATGAACTGGAATCATGCCGCCGCTTTGTGCACCGATGACCGGCACGATCACGGATACCAGCGCCAGGCCGATGACACCGCCCAGCAATAGCAACAGCACGCTTTCCGTAAGCACCATCACCTGCACGCTGCGACTGGAGAAACCGATCGTCTTGAGCACGGCGAGTTCACTGGTGCGTTCGCGCACGGCCTGCATCATCGTGTTGCCGGTCAGCAGCAGCAGGGTAAAGAACACGGCACCCATGATCGACATGACGATCAGACCGATGTTCACCAGCTGCTTGATGAAGGATGCCTGGAACGCCTGCTCGGTCTGCGCCTTGGTTTCGTGGTCGGAATTGACCGAAATCGCGTCGATGGATTTCGCCACGGTGTCGGCATGACCAGGATCGGCAACCTTTACCACGTACCAGTGAACGGTGCCCGCGCCGAAGGCGTTGTTCTCGTCGAAATATTTCCAGTGGAACATCAGCATCTGTTCGCGCCCGGCCGAGCTGTCGTCCTTGGCGTGGAAGATGCCGGTGATGTCGAACGTCCACGTATTGCCACCCGAAGCCTTGGACGGAAAGATGGTCGACTGCAGCGGAATCTTGTCGCCGATCTTCCAGCCGTATTTTCTGGCCAGCGCCGCACCGACGATCGCGCCCGTGCGCGTCTGATCCCACGCGGTGCGCTGATCGGCCGGCATCACCAGTTCCGGGTAAAGATCCAGGTACTCCGGGCTCACCGCGAAACTGATGACCTGATTTTTCGGATCCTGATAGACACCGCCAAACCAGTTCGCTGTCGCCACTTTGGTGACGCCCGGCACGGCGCTGAACCGGGCGCCGAGGCTTTCCGGCAGCGGCTGCTGCATCGACATGCGCGAGTTGACAATCAGACGGCCGGCGCCATCCACGCTGTCGCCTGCAGTGAATGCCACGCGTACCGAATCGAGCAGGCCAAACAGCAGGAACGCGGCGATGATCGATACCAGCGTGAGCATCGTGCGGGCTTTGCGCCGGAACAGCGCCGCCCAGATGAGATGAAGATATTTCATCGTTGTCTCCTCAGGCCATTGCCTGTTCGACCAGCGTGCCCTTGTCCAGGTGCAGTGTGTGGCTGGCGTATTCGGCCGCCTTAGGATCGTGCGTGACCATCACGATGGTCTTGCCGTGATCGCGGTTGAGTTGCTGCAGCAGGCCGAGCACGTCTTCGGCGGATTGACGATCCAGATCGCCGGTCGGCTCATCGCAGACCAGCAGCGTGGGATCGGAAACAATCGCGCGTGCGATTGCCACGCGTTGTTGCTGACCGCCGGAAAGCTCGCTCGGTTTGTGACTCGCGCGATCGGCAAGGCCGACGAGTTGCAGCGCGATCGACGCATTCCTCTTGCGTTGCGACGCGGACAGCTTCGTCAGCAGCAGCGGCAGTTCGACGTTGCGCTGCGCCGAAAGCATCGGCATCAGGTTGTAGAACTGGAAGATGAAACCGACGTTCGACGCGCGCCATTTCGCCAGCGCGCCGCCACCGAGTTGATCGATGCGCTGCCCGCCGACGGTGATGCTGCCGGCAGTCGGCGTATCGAGCCCACCGATCAGGTTGAGCAGCGTGGTCTTGCCCGAACCGGACGGACCCATCAACGCGAGGAAGTCGCCTTCGGCGATATCGAGGTTGACGTGATGCAGCACCTCGACCTTTTGCTTGCCGCGTTCGTAGGTCTTGGCGAGATCCTTGATTTCGATCAGTGTGCCCATGACGTGTCTCCGATGAATGCTTTTTGCAGGGTTTGCAGGAATGGGGTTCGTGTTGCTTATCGCGTTGCCGTTTTGGTCTGGACGTCTGAACCGTCGTGCATATCGGTCGGCGGCGACGTCACTACGCTGTCGCCGGCGTTCACCGCGTCAGGCAACAGACGCAGTTCGCCGAAGGTCTGCGTCGCAGGCGTCACTACGCGTTGCCGTGCCTTGTCACCGTCGACCACGAACACCACGCTGTGGCCGTCCCGCTGGACAATGGCATTGGCAGGAACCAGCACGCCTTTCGGTTGTGGTGCATTGGCAGCCGGTTTCACTTCGAGGAACGAGACGCGCACGCCCATGTCGGGAACGATGCGCGCGTCTTTTTTCTCCAGCGCCACGCGAACCTTGATGGTCGCCTTGCCGCGATCAGCGGTCGGCACGATGGCGATCACGTGCGCGGGAATCGTCCAGTCCGGATATGCATCGAGCACCGCTTCGGCGGCCATGCCGGGTTTCACGCGGCCGATGTATGCCTCGTTGACGTCGACGTCGACTTCCAGCGAATCCATGTCGACGATGGTGCCCACCCCCGTGCGTGTGAAGCCGCCGCCGGCGGAAAACGGCGAGATGATTTCACCGACCTGCGCATCCTTGGTGGTGATCACGCCGGTGAATGGCGCACGCACCACGCAGTAATCGAAATTGACCTGCGCCTCGGTGACCTGCGCGTCGGCCGATGCGGCCTGTCGCTGTTGCGAAGCGAGTTGAGAGCGCGTCGTGTCGGTCAACGTGTCCGCCTGTTCGGCCGCCTGTTTGGAAACCAGTCCGCGCGAAGCCAGTGATGCCGAACGGGTTGCGTCACGCATGTTCTGCGAGAGCTGCGCGCGGTACTGCGCAACCACCGCATGCGCTGCCGCCGCCTGCGCCTTCGCCGTATCGAGTGCTGCCTTGTACGCACTGTCGTCCAGTCGCGCCAGCACCTGACCAAGCTTGACGTGATCGCCTTCCTCAATCAGTACATCGGTGAGCGTGCCGGTAATCTGCGCCGACACCGTGGCCTGCCTGCGCGCAGTCACGTAGCCGGTGGCCTGCAGCACCGCGCCGTTTTCGTTGTTCGATGTCGGCGCTATCGCCGTGGCGGTTTGCACGACCATCGCGCGATGCGCGAGGAACATCCACGCAGCCCCGCCGAGCAGGGCGAACGCGACGATGATCGCCACGATGATCCATGGCACACGACTCGAACCGCCGCCGTGATCGTCACGTTGGTGACGCTCGATTCGCAGTTCTTTCAGCAGGTCGGCATTGCTCACCGGCATCCCCATCCCATTCGATGAACGAACGGTACACGACGGAGAGGGGCGCTCGCCAAGGGCCGTTATCAGCTGTCGCCGATGACAGATGTCACATCGGAAATTGGTCTGGCTGGATGCCGATGAATGCGGGCGCATTGGCCGTTGACTCGCGCCAGCCTCGGCGGAAAATTGCTCGCGACGCTCACGATGGGCGTCTTGCAGGCCTGGCACACCGGAACCGCATCATGTCGAAATTGTTTCTCTCCGCGCTCGTGGTCATCAACATTGCGCTGGTGTTGTCGAATTTGCCGGCACAGGCTGCGAGCCGTTCGCCATCAGGTTCATGCAGTGCCGAGGTATATCGGCAATTCGATTTCTGGATTGGCGACTGGGACACCTTCGACAGCGACGCGCCGAACAAGCCTTCCATCGCGCGCAATCATGTCGACGCGATTCTCGATGGCTGCGTACTGCGCGAAGACTACGATCAGTTCGATGGTCTCCACGGCCAGAGCTTTACCACCTACGACGCCAGCCGCAAAGTCTGGCATCAGAGCTGGGTCACCAATCGTGGCGGACTGCTGGTAATGGAAGGCACGCAGCAAGGTCGGCGGATCGTGTTGAGCGGCATCGATACGCGCAAACACGTGCTGATGCGTGTCAGCTGGGAGGCGCAAGGCCATGGCGTTCGGGAAATCGCCAGGCAGTCATCCGACAATAGCGCGCAATGGCAACCGGTGTTCGACATCGTGTTCCGGCCGCATCGATCCTGAGATTCATCGCGTCGATGCACGACGCCGACGGCAGGTTTGCTAGGCTTGCCGCATGACCTACATCATCGACGTACCCGCGACACCCAGCCTGCCCGTCACCGGCAGCGAACAACGTTTTCCAATCCGCCGCGTGTTCTGCATCGGACGCAATTACGCCGACCATGCAAAGGAAATGGGCGCGACAGTGGACAAGGGGACGCCGATGTTTTTCTGCAAGCCGGCCGACGCGGTGGTGAGTGACGGCGCGGACGTGCCCTACCCCACAGCCACCGACGATCTGCATCACGAGGTGGAGATGGTCGTTGCGCTCGCGCGCGGCGGCAGCAACATCGCCGCGGAACATGCGGCGGAGCTGATCTTCGGTTACGGCGTGGGCCTCGACCTGACGCGGCGTGATTTGCAGGCGCAGGCCAAGGCCAAGGGTCATCCGTGGGACATCGCGAAGGGCTTCGACCATTCGGCGCCCGTATCCGCTTTGCACCCGGCGAGCGCGGGCGCGCCTTCGGCGGAGACCATCTTGCGGCTGAGCGTGAACGGCCAGCCGCGACAGCACACCAAGCTTGGCGAAATGATCCACGACGTGAATGCGATCATCACGCATCTTTCGACGCTGTTCGAACTCAAGGCAGGCGACCTGATCTTCACCGGCACGCCGGCGGGTGTGGCCGCATTGCAGCGCGGTGACCGTTTCCACGCCGAACTCGTGGGCATCGCGGAGTTCGAAGGTCGCATCGTCTGATCCCGATATCGCCTTATACCCGCCGATTCGGTATTTGTGCTGTCCGCCGATCCGGCATCGCGCTACATTCAACGCGTTGTCCCGACCAATCCGATGGGGGTACCGAAGATGGGCATGTTCAAGGAATTCCGTGATTTCGCCATGCGTGGCAATGTCGTCGACCTCGCCGTCGGCGTGGTGATCGGCGGCGCGTTCGGCAAGATCGTCACCTCGCTGGTCGACCAGATCATCATGCCGCCGATCGGCTGGATCACCGGCGGCATCGATTTTTCCGACCTGAAATGGGTATTGCGACCCGCCGATGCGAGCAACCCTGCGCACAAGGTCGCCGAAGTGGCGATCCAGTATGGCGCCTTCATCAATACGCTGATCCAGTTCGTGATCATCGCCTTCGCGATCTTCCTGGTGATCAAGGCACTGAACCGCTTTACGCGCAAACTGGATGCCGCACCCGCCGCACCCACGGCCGACCAGAAGCTGCTCACGGAAATCCGCGACCTGCTGAAAGAGCGTTCCTGAGTTTGTTGCTGAGGCGGCGAGACGTCATCGCACGCAATGAGAGTGGGAACGGGGAATGTTAGGCCGCACGCAAGTCATGGCCCAAGCGTGCGTGCACAACATCGGCACGCTGCTTTTGCCCCAGTCGCCCGTTCCCGACACCTTCGTGCGCGACGTCGCTTCCACCATGACTTCTCGCCTGCGCGATATGCCGTGCCATTGCCATCATCGGGTTTTCGTCCGAGGAGTTTTCTGATGCGTCAACTTTCTTTCGCAATGCTCGCGGCAAGCCTGCTGCTGGCGACCGGCACGGCAAGCGCCGCAGCCGATACCTCGATTCCGGCTTCGGCCGTAAAGACGGCCGAACAGCTGCGCGACAAGGCGATCACCGATGACACCGGCTATCGCATCGTTGCCTCGCTGACCACCGAGATCGGCCCGCGACTCGCCGGCAGCGCCGCCGATGCACGGGCACGCGCATGGGCTGTGGCCAAGTTCAAGGCGCTGGGTTACGACAAGGTCTACACCGAGGCGGTGACGTATCCGCTATGGGTTCGCCGCAGCGAACACGGCGCGATCGTGTCGCCGTTCGCGCAGCCGCTGGTACTGACCGCGCTGGGCTATTCCGCCGGCACGCCGAAAGGCGGACTGACTGCGCAGGTCGTGAAATTCGACAGCCTCGCTGCATTGAAAGCGGCCGACGCGGCCAGCATCAAGGGCCGCATCGTCTATATCGGTTTTCGCATGCAGCGCGCGAAGGACGGTCACGACTACGGCGCGGGTTCGGCCATACGCACGGCCGGGCCGGTGATCGCGGCAGCCAAGGGCGCCGCCGGATATCTGCTGCGATCAGTCGGCACCGATGCCAACGAGCGCATCGCGCATACCGGCGTCACCGGCTTCAGGGATCCAGCAAAAGCCATTCCGGCCGCAGCGCTTTCGAATCCCGATGCCGACCAGCTTGAACGCGTGCTCGCTTATGGCAAACCGGTGACGGTAAAGCTCGATCTCGATTGCGGCATCCAGGGCCAGTACACCGGCGCCAACGTGATCGGCGAAATCACCGGCGGCAAATATCCTGATCAGGTCGTCGCGATCGGCGGCCATCTCGACTCGTGGGATCCGGGCACTGGCGCGATCGACGACGGCGCCGGCGTAGCCATCGCGATGGCCGCGGGAAAACTGATTCACGACCTGCCGAATCGTCCCGATCGCACGATCCGCGTGATCGCTTTCGCCAACGAGGAAATGGGCCTGTGGGGCGGACGCGCCTACGCGGCGAAGCATGCATCGGAGGTCGCGCGGTTTCAGCTCGGCACCGAATCCGACTTCGGCGCCGGCCCGGTGTGGCGCATGAGCGCGAGCGTAAAGCCGCAGGCGCGCAACGCGATTAACCAGATCGCACAGGTGCTAGCGCCGATCGGCGTGGCCTATGACGCAACGCGTCCCGGTGGCGGCGGTTCGGATCTCTCGCAGATGCATGGCAAGGGCATGGCGGCGCTGACGTTGACGCAAGACGGCACCAACTATTTCGACTGGCATCACACCGCCAACGACACGCTCGACAAGATCGAGCCGAAAGAGCTCGCGCAGAACGTCGCGGTGTACGCCACGTTCTCGTACCTCGCCGCACAAGCCGATGGCGATTTCGGTTCGGCTCCGAATGCGTTTTCTGGTGATGGCGCGGGCGACTGAGCGAGCGGTTTGCGTTCTTGAAAAAAGGCGATCGCGAGGTCGCCTTTTTTATTTATGGGGTTCCGTTGGCGTGTGCGGTCTCGACCGGTGCCTTTTTGCCATGGCGGGTCAGGCGCTGCTGCAATCGGTCCATGTAGACGTAGATGACCGGCGTCAGGTACAGCGTGAGGATCTGCGAAACGATCAGGCCGCCGACCACCGCCAGGCCGAGCGAACGTCGTGTTTCAGCACCTGCTCCGATGCCGAGCGCGATCGGCAATGTGCCTGCGAACGCGGCCATGCTGGTCATCATGATCGGGCGGAAGCGTACCTTGCATGCCTCGAAGATCGCATCATGCGGCGCCATGCCCTCGGCGTTCTGTCGCTCCAACGCGAAGTCGATCAGCATGATCGCGTTCTTCTTCACGATGCCGACCAGCATGATGATGCCGACGAAGGCGAACAGATCCAGCGAGGCGTGGAATATCACCAGCGTAAGCAGTGCGCCCACGCCCGCCGCCGGCAGGCCGGAGAGAATCGTCAGCGGATGGATGAAACTCTCGTACAGGATGCCGAGCACCAGATAGATCACGAAGACCGCCAGCGCCAGCAGCAGGCCCATGCCGTTCATTGATTGCTGGAATGCCTGCGCCGTACCCTGCACGCTGCCGGTGATGGTGTCGGGCAGGCCCATCTGTTTCATCGCGTTGTTGATGCTGGTGACCGCATCACTCAGCGACACGCCCGACGCCAGGTTGAACGACACCGTTACCGCGGGCAACTGGCCCTGATGATTCACCGTGAGCACCTGCGGCTCGCGCTTGAAACTGGCCACGGTATCCAGTGGCACCAGCGCGCCACTGTTCGAAGTGACGTAGAGTTTCGACAGCACGGCCGGATCATTCTGCAGCGGGCGATCGACCTGCATGATCACCCAGTACTGCGTGGCCGCGCTGTAGATCGTGGAAATCTGATTGGTACCAAATGCCGTGCCGAGCGCCGTCTGCACCTGCGCCATCGTGAGTCCGAGCGGCGCCAGTTTTTCGCGATTGACCTCGACCACCATCGACGGACTGTTGAGATCCAGATCGTTGGTGACATCGAGAAACCCGGGCTGCTTCTTGAAGGAATCGGTGATCTTTCCGCTCCATGTGTACAGCGCATCGAGATCGGTCGACTGCAGCGTGTACTGATATTGCGAATTGGATTGGCGCCCACCGATCTGGATGGCCGGCGGGTTCTGGATGAACGCCTGGATGCCCGCGACCTGCGCGAATTTCTTGCGCAGCTCGGCCATGATCACGTCGGGCACGGCGCGCTGGCTGGCCGGCTTGAGCACGACCAGCATCGAACCGTTGTTGACCGTCGAACGCGAACCGCCCGCGCCCACAGTGGACATGTATGAGCCGACGTTCGGATCTTTCGCGACGATCGCTGCCAGTCGTTGCTGACTCGCCACCATCGCGTCGAACGATGCGCCATCGGGCCCCTGTGTGTTCACGCGAAGCTGGCCGGAGTCGCCGGCGGGAATGAAATCCTTCTGCGCCACCATCGCAAGCAGCACCGTCGCCGCAAGGCTCGCCACGAACACGCCCATGATCAGCAGCGGCCGCGCCATGCTCCATTCGAGCGTGCGCGTGTAACCGTTGGTGACGGCGGTAAAGCCGCGATCGAAACGCTCGATCACCCAGTTTTTCTTTTCGTGCTCGTGTGATTTGACGAAGCGGCTGCACAGCATCGGCGTCAGCGTTACCGCGACGATGCCGGACACCAGGATCGCCACGCTGATCGTCACCGCAAACTCGTGGAACAGCCGGCCCACGATGCCGCCCATGAACATCACCGGGATGAACACCGCGATCAACGACAGCGTCATCGAGATGATGGTGAAGCCGATTTCGTTGGCGCCTTTCACCGAGGCATCGAACGGCGACATGCCGGTTTCCATGTGCCGGATGATGTTCTCCAGCATCACGATCGCGTCATCGACCACGAAGCCCACGGCGAGCGTCAACGCCAGCAGCGAAAGATTGTCGAGACTGTAGCCCAGCGCAAACATCACACCGAACGTGCCGATCACCGAGATCGGCAGCGCGACCGCCGGAATCAGCGTGGCCGACAGATTTCCGAGGAACAGGTAGATCACCAGCACCACCAGGAAACCGGCCAGCAGCAACGTGTACTGCACGTCGTTCACCGAATCGCGGATCGAACTCGAACGGTCATAGAGCACGTTGAGTTTCACCGACGGCGGCAACGTGGCGGAGAAGCTCGGCAGCAGCGCCTTGATCTCGTTGACCGTGTCGACCGTGTTTGCACCGGGTTGCCTTTGGACGGCCAGAAGAATGGTGCGCTCGCCGTTGTACCAGCTCGCGGTCTGATCGCTCTGCACGCTGTCGTCGGCGTGGCCGATTGTGCTCAACCGCACTGGTGCGCCGTTGCGATAGGCGACGACGACATTGTTGTACGCGGCCGCGCGCATCAGCTGGCCGTCGCTTGTCACGGGCAACTGCTGTTTCGCACCGTAGAGCGAACCGGTCGACTGATTGACGTTGGCCGCCGCGACTGCGCTTTGCACCTGGTCGATGCCGATGCCCGCAGCGGCGAGCTTGTCCGGATTGACGTTGATGCGCACCGCGTATTTCTGCGAACCGTACACGCTCACCTGCGCCACGCCGTCGATCATCGACAACTGCTGCGCCAGTTCCGTCTCGCCGTAATCGTCGACTTTCGACAGCGGCAGCGTGGACGATGTCACCGCGATGTACAGGATCGGCGCATCGGCCGGATTCACCTTGCGGAACGTCGGTGGCGTCGGCATGTTGGTCGGCAGCTGCCGTTGTGCGGCGGAGATTGCCGCCTGCACGTCCTGCGCTGCACCGTCGATGCTGCGATCAAGATCGAAGCTCAGCGTGATGCTGGTTGAACCGAGCGCGCTGGTGGAACTCATCTGCGTAATGCCGGCGATGGTCGACAGTTGCGCCTCGATTGGCGTGGCGACGGCGGACGCCATCGTCTGCGGCGATGCGCCGGGCAGGCTCGCGGAAATGCTGATGGTGGGGAAATCCACGTTCGGCAATTCGTTCACCGGCAACTGCGGATACGCGACGATGCCGAACACCAGCAGCGCCGTCATCAGCAGCGTGGTCATCACCGGTCGGCGGATACAGAGTTCCGGCAGGTTCATGCGCCGCCCTCAGTTCGCGCTGACGCGCGCGTGGCTGCCGTTGACCAGTTGCATCTGGCCATCCACCACAACTTGTTCGCCGGCAGCCAGGCCCTTGTCGATCACCTGGCGGTCGGCCGTGGCGGTGCCAGGCGTCACGGGGCGTTGTTCGATCGTGCCGTCAGCCTTGAGCACGAACACGAAGGCGCCGGTGCTCGAATTCTGCAGCGCCACGACCGGCACCGAAATCGCGTTGGCGATGCGCGTGGTCGGCAACGTCACGTTGACGAACTGTCCCGGCGTCAGGCGATCATCGGTATTGTCGAAGCGCGCCTTCAACGTGATCGTGCTGGTGGTGGTGTCGACCGCGTTGTTGACAAATTCCAGCGTGCCGCTGATCGGCTTGCTCTTGTCGCCATCCATTTGCGCCAGCACGTTCACCACGCCGCGCGCCTGCGCTTGCCGCACAGCTGGCAGGCTGTCCTGCGGCAATGCGAACGCCACCCAGATCGGCTCGATCTGGTTGAGCACCACGATGCCGGTGCTGTTCGCCGACACCACCGCGCCCGGATAAACCAGCGGCGCGCCGAGCACGCCGTCGAACGGCGCGTAGATACGCGTGAATCCCAACTGCGTCTGTGCCAGCTCCTGCGCTGCGCGATCCGATTGCAATGTCGCCGCGGCCACGCCGAGGTTGGCCTTGAAGGTGTCGAAGTCGGCACGCGAAACGAAACCCTTCGCCAGCATCGCGGTGTAGCGCGCGGAATCGGCCTTGGCCTTCACCAGGTTCGCCTGGTCACGCGCGACCGTGCCACGCGCTTCGTCGAGTTGCGCCTGCAGCGGTCGCGGATCGATCTGCGCGATGAGATCGCCCTTGCGCACATGCGCGCCCGGCACGAACGCGAGCGATTTGATCTGGCCGTCTACTTGCGAGGTGACGGTGACCGTCGAATAAGCCTCGACGCTGCCGACCTGCTTGAGCGAGAGATCGACGTCGCTGCGCGTCGCCACGGCAATTTTCACCGGCACCGCTGGCGGTGTCTTCGGCTTGCTGTCCGCTGCGTTGTGATGGTGCTCGAACCAGAACACCGCCGCGGCGACCGCGGCGAGCACGATGACGATCAACAGAAATTTTTTCAGGGACATGCGTCTGATACTCGCCGTTTCGTTGCACGACCCGCGGCAACATCACGCGCATTGAGGGATCACGATGGTGCAGCGGCGATGGGGATTCGCCATCCGCGACACAAACGATCTTAAACGTCGCAACAACCGATACGTTTACCCGTGGACGCGATGCATGCTGCCGCGCGTCGCCCACCGCATCGATCGAAAGTTTTTGCGTCCGCGCAGACTTGAGCGTGATGACCTTCCATTACGGCCCGTCGTTGATGGACGACTGCTCAAGCGATTGCAGATTGTCCTTGATCCGTTCGATGACTGCCAACGCCTGCTGCAATTCGCTGTAAGCGATGCCCGCGGTAGCGTCCTTGCGCAAATCGCGCGCGATCAGCTCCATGTCGTCGATGATTCCACGCGCCTGTTCGGTCGTGTGAAGACGCCATGCACGACGATCCTTCGGATCGGGTCGACGCTCGACGAAGCCGGCCGCCTGCAGGCGATCGATCACGCGACCCACGGCGATCGGTTCCATCTCCAGAAAATCGGCGAGCTCGGTCTGGCGCAAACCTTCGCGATGAAACAGCACTTTGGTCGCGCGCCACTGCGCGCGCGTCAACCCGAATTTCACGGCGCGCCGGTCGAAATGCTTGCGGAAAAGCAACGTCACGTCGCTAAGCAGGTAGCCGAAAGAAATGTCTTCCGTCTTCAGGTCTTCCGTTTTCGCCATGATTCGTTACAACCTCATCGCCTGCGGGCAGTCGCCCGAAGCATACGGCGCGCATCAGAGGTAAGCCATGCCCATCACCGTCATGCAGGTCGACATTACCGAGCAGCACGTGGACGCCATCGTCAACGCGGCGAACCCGTCGCTGCTAGGTGGCGGCGGCGTGGATGGCGCGATCCATCGCGCAGCCGGACCCGCGTTGCTGGCGGCCTGCCGCGCGCTGTCCCAGTCATCGCCGCACGTGCGCTGCCCGACTGGCGAGGCGCGCATCACCGAAGGGTTCGCCTTGCCCGCGCGTTACGTCATCCATACCGTCGGACCGATCTGGCAAGGCGGACAACACGACGAAGCGCAACTGCTCGAACGCTGCCATCGCGAATCGATGCGACTGTTGCGCGCGCACGGGCTGCGCACGATTGCGTTTCCGGCGATCAGCTGCGGCGTCTACGGTTATCCAGTCGAGCGTGCTGCACACATCGCGATGAAAACGCTGCGCGACGAACTCATGCACGATCCATCTATTGAGGTGCGCATGTGCTGTTTCAGCGACACACTGCGTGCCGTATTCGAGAACGCGCTCAACGCAGCTTGAACGGATACAGCGGCGGCAGCCCGGATGGATTTTCGTCCACGCCATCCACACGCCATGCCAAGCCGCGCTGGAATGCATCCGCAAGCATCGCGCTGTCATCAGGCGTCGGCGTATTCGCGTATCGGCGCTGTTGCAGAACCGAGATCGCCGCGCGCTGCCTCTCATCGCCGAGCGCAGCTGCGAGTTGACCCAGGTTTTGAATGGACGTCCGTTCGGCATGCGCCCAGGCAAGCAGGCTACGCGCCTGCGCAGCGGTATCGCCTGCGCGCGCGGCGGCGAGGAACGACTGATGCAACTCGCGCGTCGAAGTTGCGCGTGGCGTCGCATCGATCGACATCGGCAGGCGACGACGACGCCACAGCAACCACGCGATCATGCTGAGCAGCCACAAGCCGAGACTGCCGATGGCGATCCAGCGCCAGGGCACAACGTGCGTTGTCGCAGTCGCCAGCGCATGCGTTGAAGACGAGCTCGTCACGGCAGGCGCCTGTGCGGTCGGCGCGGTGCTGGCAGCAGCACCGATCGCCGGCAGTACCGTCAGTGTGCGCGCGGGAATCTGCGCGGTCTCTTCCCGGTCGGTTTGCACGTTCCACCATTTCAGCGTGGTGGCAGGAATGGTCAGGCTGCCGGCGCGCTCGGGCACGACCGCAAACGATTGCTGGCGCCGGCCGACGATCCAGCCGCCATCGACACGATTGCCGGTCGCCGGTTTGTCGGGATACACCGTGGCGCCATCGACTGCAGGAAAACTGAGCGTCGGCAACGTGTCGTATCCAAGCCCCGTCGCCTGCAGATTCATCGTGAGATTCAACGGCTGGCCGACGCGCACCGATTCGCCATTGGACGGCCAGCCGTCCAGACTGAGAGTGAGTTGCCGCGCAGGCAGCCATGCACTGTTGCCCCAATCCGCTGGCGCCGGCTTGATATCGATGGCCATGGGCGCAGCGATGACGGTAACCGGCGCGCTGGCACCGAACAGGCTGTTCGGATCGTTGGGATCAACCGTTTCGCCCTGGAAAACCGCTGGATCAATATTGATGTGGCCGGCTTGTTGCGGCACCAGTGCGTAGCGGCGCTCGTGCACCTCGTAAGCGGTTCCGTTGCGCTCCGCCGTGTAGGTCACGTCGTTGCCGAGCTGGCTGACTTCCACGCCGCGCACCTGCGGTTGCTCAAGTGCGCCAGCGCTGATGGTCACTGCGGAATAAAGCCGCACGACATAACTCAACTGCTGGCCGACATAGCCATGCGCCGGCTCGACCTGCGACTCCACGAAGATATCGTGTCGCGCGTTTGCCGACGCTGTCGGCCCATGGCCCGGCGCCACCTGCAACTGCAACGGCGCCGTACTGTTGTTGCCTACTGCGAGCGACGGAATCTGCAATGTGCCGGCATGTCGCGGACGCAACGTGACGCCGATGATCAACTCGGAACTCGCACCACCGTTGATGATGTTGAAGCTGCTGTTCTGCGACGTGCCGAGCACGTCGAAATCCTGATTGAGTGCGCTGAGGTCGGGCATCGAAAGATTGCCGCCCGCGTTGCCAATGCGCACGTTCAGCGTCACGGTTTCGCCCAGCTGCACGCTGTTGCGATCCAGCGTGGCCTGCACGTCGCCAGCGCGCACGAGTGTCGGCAACAGCCACAACATCACGGCACAGGCTGCGAGAAATCTGCGGAGCATCACGGCTGTTCATCCTCGTTGGGCGCGCTGCCATGGCGCTGCTGGTATTCCAGTTCGAACTTGCGGCGCAGCAGCGCACCGGGATCGTCCGGCACGCGTTGCAGTGCGTGCTGCAAGTCGACGGGCAGTTTCGATTTCGGATCGTCGATGGACGTGGCGCCCAACTGATGCGGCGACGCCGCTTGCTGCCCGGCTTTCTTCTGCGCGGCGAGTGCCTTGTCCATCTGCTGCTTCAGCGACTGCTGCGCCTGCTCGGCGCGCGCCTTTTCATCGGCTTGTTGCTGCGGTGTTTGCGGCTTGGGTTGATCGCCGGGCTGCGACTTGGTGTCGCCCTGCTGATCCTTGCCGTCCTCGTTCTGCCCGGACTTTGAATCCTGATCCGGCTTGTCCGATGGCTTCGACGATGGATTCTGCTTGTCGTCCTGCTGTTGCGAATCCGACTTGCCGTCCTTGCCTTGTCCATCGGACGACGACTGATTCGAGCCACCCTTGCCGCCTTCGTGCTGCTTCGAATCCTGTTGTTGATCCTGCGGCGACTTTTTCTTTTTCTGCTGGTCGAGCCAGTCCTGCACGGCCTTGCGATTGGCTTTGGCATCCGCGTGATTCGGATCGATCTTCAACGCCTTGTCGTACGCGGCGACGGCCTGCTGATACTGCCCCTGCTTCGCCAGCGCATTGCCGAGGTTGTATGCCGCGTCGCTGCCGGACATTGGCTGCCACGATTGCACGGCGCCATCGAAATCTCCGGCGCGATACGCCGCCGTGCCACGCCACGAGGGATCGCGCGCCAACTTCTGCGCCTCTTGCGTGTGGCCTTCCCGAAGCGCCTGTGCGGCCTGCTGGTCGGGACGTTTCCACAAGTCCTGCCAGGTGGTTGCCTCTGCGGTGGCGGGCAGCATCGGAAGAACGACCAGTGGCAACAGCAGCAGCCAGCCACGACGGAACGCGAGCGCCACGATCAACAGCAGCGGCAACAGCAACCAGGGACCGCGATCCTGCCATTCGTCGCCTTGCTGCCCGACCGCGGCTGTCGCGTTGCCGGTGCGCAGCTGCGCGTGCAGCGCGTCGATATCGGCGTGATCCGAAGTCATCGTCACATAGCTGCCGCCACCCGCAGAGGCCAGCCTGGAAAGCGCGGCGTCGTCGCGCTGCGCGAGCGTCATGTGGTCCTGCGCATCATGCAGAAATCCGCCGCCGTCCACCGGTATCGGCCCGCCTTGCGGCGTGCCCGTACCGAGCACCGAGACGTGGACGCCTGCTGCGTTCGCCTTGCCTGCAGCGGCGATGGCGGCCGCGTCGGCCTGGTCGGTGATCAGCACGAGCGAACCGTTGTTCGCGTTCGCATCGTGGATCAATGACACGGCACGATCGATCGCGGCGGCTGCGTTGTCGCCATCGACCGGCATCGTGTCCGGCGCCATCGCGTCGAGCAGATCACCAAGGCTGTCCGCATCGCTGGTCAGCGGCGCGACCACGAAGGCTTCACCGGCGTAGCCGATCAATGCGTTCAGCCCGTCGCGATTGCTGCCGAGCAGATCGCGCGCCTTGTAACGCGCACGATCGATGCGGCTTGGCGCCACGTCGCGAGAGAGCATGTGTTGCGATAACGAGATCGCCACGACTTGCGCGGCGCGACTCGCATACAGCGGTTGTACTACGCGGCTCCACGTCGGCCCGGCCAAAGCCAGCGCAGCCAGCGTCCAGCCCGCGGTAAACAGCCACGCCGGCGTGTGTCGATGACTGGATTTTCCGCGCAGCAGATGCGGCAGCAGCTCGGCATCGACGAGTCGCGAGAGTTCGAGTTGCGGTGCGCTGCGGCGCATGGCGAACCAGCCGATAAGCGGCAACAGCAGCAGCGCGAACAGCCACGCCGCGCGCAGGAAATGAAATTGCTGCAGGGCTTCGTTCATGCTCGTCGACCTGCCACGCGCCATTGCCGCGGCACGATGGTCAGCAACAGCAGCGCGATCGACAGCAGCAACGGCCAGCGAAACAACTCATGCCGCGGTCGCAACGTCGGGCCATGTTGTTGCATCGGCTCCAGCGCATCGATGGCGCGATAGGCTGCGACCAGTTGATCGCTGTCCGCCGCGCGGAAAAATTTGCCGCCGGTCTGCGTGGCGATTTCGGTGAGCATGTCGGCATCGAGTTCTGCCGACGGATTGACTACTTGGCTGCCGAAGAATCCCGGCACGCTCATGCGGTTGGCACCGATGCCAATGGTGTAGATGCGTACGCCGGCCGCCTTGGCTGCCCTGGCTGCATCGCGCGGCACAATGGTGCCGGCATTGTTGACGCCGTCGGTGAGAAGCACGAGTACGCGCGCCGGTTGCGGCAGCGCCGACAGACGCTTCACCGCCACCGCGATCGCATCGCCGATCGCCGTTTCGCTCCCGGCAAGACCCACGGCCGCGCCCTGCAATTGCGCGCGCACCGCAGACAAATCATAGGTAAGCGGCGTCACCAGAAATGCCTGGCTGCCGAACAGGATCAGTCCGATTTCGTCACCGCTGCGTCGCGCGATGAAATCACCGGCGATCGCTTCGACCGCACCGAAGCGACTGACCTGTTGTCCCGCCAGCTGCATGTCGCCGGTCTGCATGCTGCCGGAAAGATCCACGGCCAGCATCAATGCACGACCGGTGCGTTGCTGCGCCTGTGGCGGGCCGACCCACTGCGGGCGTGCGGCGGCAGCCAGCAGACTCAGCCACGCAAGCGCCAGCAACCACGGCGTCATGCCATGCGCAGCATTGCCTTCCATCACGCTCAGGCGCAGACCGGGATGCGGAAGGTACAGCGCTTCGCCGGGCGCTACCGGGCGTAGCCATCGACGCAGCAACCACGGCAAGGGCAGCAGCAAAGCGATCCACGGCCATGCAAATTCAAGCATGCGCGTGCTCCGTGCGTTGCTTCCATGCGGACGGTTTCAACGCAAGGATCATCCACCGTCGTACTGCATTTACCGCGGCAGCCGCATCGAACGAATGCGATGGACGATAGATGACCTGTTCCAGTTCGAGCAGGCGATCCAGCGTGGCGGTGTCGACCGGCATGCGAGCGAGCGTGCGACGCCACGATGCGCCGCGTTGCTGTGTCGAAGCCGCATCGTGTCGCCGCGCCACACGCCGCAACAACTGATGCATCCCGCTGGCGAGCGCGACATGGTCGCCACTTTGCGCGTGCTGATCCACGAGACGATCGAGCTCCGCCAGCACACGCTCCCGGCCTTCCAGCTTTCGTCGATGTCGCCGCCACCAGGCGATAGCGCACAGAACCGCGACGACAAACAGCGCTGCAAGCATCCACCAGCCGGGCGCCGGAGGCCACCACGGTGGATCGGGCGGCATGTGGATGTCGCGCAGGACCGGACCTTGAGGAGCGGCGCCCTGCGCCGGCAGCGCAGCGCCCATCATCGCGATGGCCCCGTCGCACGCAGCAACGTGGTGACTGCGTCGAAAGCATCGACCGTGGTGTCGATATTGCTGCAACGCAAGCCAAGCGATTTCGCAAGCCCACTCAATCGCGCCGGACCTGCGCCGAGCACCTGCTGAAAATCGCTTCGTTGCCGATCGGAGTGCAGCACGACATCGCTGCGCTCGCCCGCATGTTCCATCGGATAGCGACCTGGTGGTGCCAACGCGAGTTCGAGTGCATCGGCCACCACCAGCACATTGACCGACGCGCGACGATGAAGATCGATCAAGCGTTGTCGTGAAGCGTCGTCGCAACTGATGCCGTCGCTGATGACCAGCACGCGGCTCGCGCCATGCAGCAAGCGACCGGCGCGCGTCAGCGCGGCGCTCAATGGTTCGGAGCCATTCGTCTCCGCGTTGTTCGGTTCATGCGACGCATCCCAATCGGAAAGCGCGCCGCAAATAGACAGCGCGCCACGTGCGCCCGCCTGTGGCCGAAGCAGATGTTCAACCGCGCCGAAGGCCATGATGCCGACGCGCTCGCCAGCGCGAGATGCATACCATGCGGCACTCGCCGCGGCGCGCGCGGCCTGCACGGATTTGAAACGCACGCGCGTACCAAAATGCATGCTGTCGTGCGTGTCCAGCAAGATGAGCAGGCAGCCTTCGCGGTCTTCCTGAAACAACTTCGTGTGCAACTTGCCGCTGCGTGCGGTCAGTCGCCAGTCGAGGCGACGAACGTCGTCGCCCGCCTGATAGACGCGTGACTCGGCGTAATCCATGCCGCGACCATGCAGGCGACTCGACTGCTGGCCGCTGCGCGCCACGCGGCTTTGCATCGGCGAGACGCGCACGCGCACGGCGCGCGCGCGCAAGGCGATCAGCTCGGACAGCGAGACTCGCGTGCGGCCGTCGCCATCGACACGTTGTGTGGCGACGACGCTCACGGCAGCGGCACGAGATCCAGCAGGCGATCGATGACTTGGTCCGGCCGCACGCCTTCGGCCTCGGCCTCGTAGCTCAACAGCACGCGATGCCGCAGCACTTCGTGCACGATCACGTGGACGTCGTCGGGCAAAACGTAATCGCGACCCGCGAGCCACGCATGCGCGCGTGAACAGCGATCGAGCGCGATGGTCGCGCGCGGACTGCCGCCCCAGGCGATCCAGCGCTTCAACTCCAGGCCGTAGCGGCCCGCGTCACGCGTAGCCAACACGAGTTGGGTCAGGTACTCCTCAAGCGCCGGCGACATGTGCACGGACATCGCAGCGTCGCGCGCCGCGAACACATCCGCCTGACTCAGCAAGGCTAGTGCAGGTGTCGCATCATGCGCGCGGCGACTGGCCTGCTCGCGAGCGAGCCGCAGGATCGCAAGCTCCGCTGCAGCATCCGGGTAGCCGATCGTCACGTGCATCAAAAAACGATCGAGCTGCGCCTCCGGCAAGGCGAACGTGCCCTCCTGCTCGATCGGATTTTGCGTCGCCATCACCATGAAGAGTTCGGGCAAATGCCAAGTGTTTCGTCCAACCGTGATCTGCTGCTCTGCCATCGCTTCCAGCAGCGCCGATTGCACTTTCGCGGGAGCGCGATTGATCTCGTCGGCCAGCACGATGTTATGGAACAGCGGGCCGCGCTCGAACTCGAAACTGCCGCTTTGAGGGCGAAAGACATCGGTACCGGTGAGATCGGCCGGCAGCAGATCCGGCGTGAACTGCACGCGGTGGAAATCTGCCTCGATGCGCGCTGCCATCGCTTTCACCGCCGTGGTCTTGGCCAGACCGGGCGCACCTTCGACCAATAGATGTCCATCGGCAAGCAGCGCGATCAGCAGGCAATCGATCAGGTGCGGCTGGCCGATGATGCATCGCTGCAGATCATCTCGAAGCTCTGCGAAAGCCTGCTGAAGACGGCTTGGGGCTTGGGTTTCGGGGATATCCATCGTGGGTTCCGTTGCTTGATCGTCGAACGCCGCGGCGTGAATTTCGCGAATCCGGCGGTATGCTACTGACCATCATGATTGCCAGAAGTTTAATCGGCTTGAGGCTCATGTAGCGCTCACAAAAAAAGAGGCGGCCGGAGCCGCCTCTTTCGTGTGCGTATCAAAGAACTTACTGCAACGTGTCGCTCAGAATACGCGGTGTCACGAAGATCAGCAGCTCGGCCTTGGTGGCGGAACGATCCGTGCTGCGGAAAAGAACGCCGAGGCCGGGGATGTCACCCAAGCCGGGAACCTTGGAAATCGTGTTGCTCTTGTTGACTTCGTAGATGCCGCCCAGAACCACCGTTTGACCGTTGTCGACCAGCACGGACGTGTTGAGCTCGCGCGTATCGATGATCGGCACCTGGCCGCTGCCTGGCACGGTGATGTAGCTGTTCAATGCATCCTTCTTGACGTTGATCGCCAAATAGACGCGATTGTCGGCAGTAATCGTCGGCGTCACCTTCAGCTCCAGCACGGCATCCTTGAACTGCACCGTGGCGGTACCGCTGCCCGGTGCGCTGCCAGCACTGTTCTGATACGTGACGTAGCCAATCTCCTGGCCTTGGCGAATCACCGCCTCCTGCTGATTGGCCGTGATGACGCGTGGGCTTGAAATCACTTCGCCACGACCTTCGGACTGTGCAGCCGACAGCTCCAGATCGACGGAATAGTTGGCACCCAGAATCGCCAGACCCAGCGTGCTGGCCGTCCCCTGTGCGGGACTCGCCGGCAGGCTTACGTTGAAACCACTGGTAGCGCTGCCGCCCGCCGCGCTGCTGCCTATCGAGATGACGTTACCACCGCCAAGGCCGTTTGCGAGATTGGAACCGGCACCTGTGTTGCTTTGCCGACCACCGATGCCGAACTTTGCACCGAGGTCGCGGGTGAAGCTTTCAGTGGCCACCACGATGCGCGATTCGATCAGCACCTGTTGTACCGGCTTGTCGAGTACGGCGATGAGATCGCGCAGTTGCTTGATCTTGTCCGGCGTATCGTTGATCAGCAGCGTATTGGTGCGTTCATCGAAGGACACGCTGCCTCGCGTGGAAAGAAAGCCGCGGGAAGTGTTGGAGCTGGTACTGCCGCCGCCGCCCTGGCTTTGCATGCTGCCGGTTGTGAGCAACGTGGCGATGTCTTTGGCCTTGCCATAGCTGATTGGCACATAGTCGGTGACCAGCTCGGCAGTGTCCTGTGCCTTGAGCTTGGCGTCCGCAACGTCCTGCTCATACTTGGCGAGTTCGCCTTGCGGCGCGACCCAGATGACGTTTCCGTTGCGACGCTTGTCGAGACTCTTGGCGCGGAGAATCACGTCCAGGGCCTGATCCCACGGCACGTTGTCCAAACGCAATGTCACGCTGCCGCCGACGCTGTCGGAGGCGACGAGGTTGAGTTTCGACACGTCGGCAATCAGCTGCAATGCGGAGCGTACCGGGATGTCCTGGAAGTTGAAGGTGACCCGCGATCCGCTGTAACCCGGCTCCTGGCCCGGTCTTGCTGCAGCAGCAGCTTTGGCATCCATCTTTTTCGGCGCAACCTCGACCACGTACTGGTCGGCGGTCTGGTAAGCCGATGTATCGACATTTCCCTTGACCGTGATTTCCATCTTCGCGCCACCACCCATGCCGGCGCGCGTGACGATCGATTGAACGGGCGTGGCGAAGTCCAACGTATCCAGGCGTTGCGCAAGATTGGCGGGCAGGTTCGCGTGATCGATGCTCACCAGCACCTTGTCACCCTTGTGCGTCATCTGCGCGTTGGAACCGCCGCCGCTGAAACTGATCAGCACGCGACCTTCGCCATTGGGCCCGCGACGGAAATCGATGTTCGAAATCGCCGGGCCATCCATCGAGGAGGGCAGGGCCTTGGACGGATCGATCGTCGCCACGGTCGTGATGGTTTGATCGGACGTACCGTTATTGACCGTCAATATGAGGCTGTTACCAACGACTCGCGAGCGATAGGTCGATTCGCGCATCAACTCGACCACGACGCGTGTACGACCGCCGGCTTCCACCGAGGAAACCCCCGAGGTCGAGCCCTTTCCGACATCGAGATGGCGCGGCGCGGCGTTGTCCGTATCGGCAAAGTCGACGGCGATGCGCGGCGGATTTCCCGTCGTGAAGATTTTTGGCTGGGGCACCGGGCCGCCGCCGAAGTCCATGTGCAGCTCGACGGCGCCGCCAGGCAGTGCCTCGTAGCTGACATTCTTCAGCGTCGTGCCGGCTGCCGCTGCGGCCTGGGCCCAGGTGGCGCCGGCCACCAGCAGGCCGATCAGGATGTAACGGCTTGCATGGCGCATGACACGGCCCCGGACGGATTGGATTTGATTGGTCATTGCATCAGCCCCTGAATTTCTCATTTCTCGTCGAGCGCGATGCTGGCCGGACGTTCCATCCAGCCACCATTACCGTTGGATACAAGCTCGACCAGATCGATGCTGCTTTCACTGATGGCGGTCACGTGGCCGTAGTTCTGACCCATGTACTCGCCGGTATGCACGCGATGGATGACGCCGCCCGGATCCTTGACCAGCACCTCCATGGAAGACCCAGCACCAAGCGTGCCAACCATCTTCAAACTGTCCAGTGCGAACTTTTCCAACGGCTGCTGCGCCCGGTTGGCATCCGGCCTGGGACCGCTGGTCGAAGCGTTGCTCTGCAATTCGGTGGTACTCGGACTGAACGGGTCACGTTTGTCCTGATCTTCGTACTTGAACGTTTCGAATGTCTTGATAACCGGCAGCGGCTGGATCGGCGCACCTTTCTTGGCTTTCTCTTGCGCAACCCAGTCATGCAGATCCGACATGCCGCGGGTGCAACCGCTGAGGATCAGAGCGACGCATAGGGTCACTAGCGCGCGTACTGCGTGGGACGGTTTGATGGCGGAGAAAATGTTCATTTCTTCACCCCCGCCTTGGCCTTGTCAGCGGCGGCGCTTTCTTCATCGTCGAGATAGCGGTAAGTCTTCACGGTTCCTTCGAGCACAAGTCTGCCGTCGCCCGGCGCATCGCCCTTGGTTGGCGTCTTGGGCGTCAGCGAAACATCGTGCAGGGTGAGAATCACGACTCGCGGCAGCGATGCGACGCCGCTGATGAAGGTGCCGAACTGATGATAGGTGCCAGTGAGACGCAGCGTGATGGGCTTCTCGGCGTAGAAATCCTTCGGAGTTTCCGGGCCTGGCTGGAAGAGGTCGCTCTCCAGACCTGCCGACAGCGCGGTCTGAGAGATATCGACCAGCAATTCGGGCATTTCCGTTCTGCTGGGAAGCTGACGCAGCAACTGACGCAGCATGTCCTGCATTTCGTCGAGCTGCTGTTGCAGCGCTTCGAGATTGACCGCCTTGGCCTGCTTGGTGGAAAACTCCTGCTTGAGTTGATCCTCCTTGCCTACCAGCGAGGCCAGATTGTCCTGCTGATCGCTGACGTGTAGGTACCAGCCAGCAAGAACCACGATGGCAAACAGTAATCCGGTGAAGAAAATCTTTACCGATTGCGGCCAGCCACCGACATTGTTGCGATCGAGGTTGCGAATATCGTTGAACAAACTCATGGCTTGGCTCCCCCCGTGGCAGCCGCGCTCGTTGGTTTCGCCGGTACCGTCGCAGGCGCAACGCTCGCAGATTTGGCGGGCATGCCTGCCATCGCCTTCGCCATGGAACCCAATACCGCAGGAACCGCAGGAGCTGCCGTGGTGCTGCTGGCACCCGGCACCGCTGAACCGTCACCACCATCAGGCTGATCCGCCTTGGGACGGCTGAGTGCAACGTCCAGCCCGAACGTATAAGGCATACGGGTGGAATCGTGACTGTTTTCGGTTTTGCGCAGATCAGCGTGACCCATCCACGGCGATGATTCGATGTTGCGCATGTACTCGGCGACACTGGCGTTCGACGACGCCACGCCGTCCAGCGACATGGACTGGCCGTTCTGCTTGAGCGCGTCCAGGCGTGCGTTCGAGGGGATCGTTTTCACCAGTTCGTCGAACAGGTGAACCATCTGCGAACGATCCGCCTGCAGTTGCTCGATGATCTGCTTGCGCGCCAGCAGGTGACTGCGAACTGTTTCCAGATCCTTGATCTTGGCGATCCGTGCGTCGAGACTTTTTATTTCGGTCTGCAGATATCCATTGCGGTCATTCTGGTTGTCGATGCGCTGATCCATCCAGAAAACCCACAGCAGCAGCACACCAAGTGCCACTACGAAGGCGGCCCCCAGCTGCATGTAGAACTCGCGCTCGCGCTGCTTGCGTCGCGCGGCTCGCCACGGGAGTAGGTTGACGTGTGCCATCAGTCGAAACTCCTCAGCGCGAGGCCGACCGCGATCATCAGCGCCGGAGCATCCTGCGCGAGAGCCTGTGCCTGGACGCGCGGCGACAGCGACATGCGCGCGAGCGGATTGGCGACGATGCAAGGCACGCCAAGCTGTTCCTCCAGCATGGGGCCCAGGCCTTCGATCGATGCGCAACCACCAGCCAGCACAACCTGATCGACCTTGCTGTATTCGCTACCTGCGAAGAAGAACTGCAGCAGGCGGCTGATCTGCTGGATCAACGATTCCTTGAACGGCTCCAGCGCTTCGCTTTCGTAGGATTCGGGCAAACCACCCTTGCGCTTGGCACGTCCTGCTTCCTCGTAGGACAAGCCAAAGCGACGCATGATCTCGTCGGTCAACTGCTTGCCGCCGAAAACCTGTTCGCGGGAGTAGATCGTGCGCTGATTGCGCAGCACCGAAAGCGTGGTCATCGTGGCGCCGATATCGACCACCGCGACCAGTGCATCGCGGCTGACGTTGAGCTGATCGGCCACCATCGCGAAGGCGTTCTCCATCGCGAAGGCTTCGACGTCGATGGCACTGGCGGTGAGGCCGCCCAAGTCAAGCGCAGCTACGCGCATGTCGACGTTTTCCGTGCGCGATGCCGCCAGCAGCACATTATTCATGTCGGGGTTGTCGCGAACCGGACCCAGCACTTCGTAATCGAGGCTGACTTCGTCGATCGGATAAGGGATGTACTGATTGGCCTCGACCTGGATCTGGCCTTCGAGGTCGTCTTCGGAGAGGTCGCTCGACATCGGGATGATGCGCGTGATCACCGCCGAACCCGCGACAGCCGCCGCTGCGTGCTTGAGCTTGGAGCCCGATCGCGCCAGCGCGCGTCGAATGGCGTCGCCGACCGCCTCGACTTCCACGATATTTTTTTCGACCACGGCATTGGGTGGCAACGGCTCGACGGCGTAGTGTTCCACGCGGAAGCGGCCGCCCGCCTGGCTTAGCTGCAGCAACTTGACGGCAGTCGAACTGATGTCGACACCAATCAGCGCCGGCTTCTTGGGTGTAAAGAGCCCCACGGTGTTTCCCCCTTGCCACTAACGCCCCTGGCCAGAGTCCTGGCGGGATGCGCAGTGGCATTAAATCGAAAAATTAACGCAATGGCAACGGTCTACGGAAACTTTCTCATGTGATTCGCGTGATGCCCAACACATTTGGATCATCGCCTCAAGGTGGCGCAACCCTTGCTTGAGTCGACCGCGCCTCATGTCAGGAATACTGCAACATCTATACTCTGGCATGTTTTGACTCAGGTCTCGCTATTCCACACCATGCGAATTTTCAAGCGTTTGTTGCGCTGGGCTTTGATCCTGGCTTTTAGCGGGTTGCTCCTGACAGTCGTTGCCGTCGGTGTGGCTTATTGGTTGATCGCACCGAACCTGCCATCCGTGGCGGGACTCAAGGACACGCGCATGCAGTTGCCATTGCGTGTGTTGAGCGCGGATGGAAAATTGATCGCGACCTTTGGCGAAACGCGGCGCATCCCCGTCGCCATTGCGAATGTCCCTGATCTGCTGAAACACGCCGTGTTGTCGGCGGAGGACGCGGATTTCTATCACCATCCTGGCGTTGACTGGCACGGCATCGCACGCGCGGGTTGGCATGTCATCGTGACGGGCGGCGACAAGGGACCGGGCGGCTCGACCATCACGCAGCAAGTCGCGCGAAACTTTTACCTCAGCCCGGAAAAACTCTATTCGCGCAAGCTCGCGGAAATCTTCATCGCGCTGCGAATCGAGCACGAGTTGAGCAAGGACCAGATTCTGGAGCTCTATCTCAACAAGATGTTTCTCGGGCATCGTGCCTACGGTGTCGGTGCCGCTGCTGCCTACTACTTCGGCAAGACGATCGATCAGCTCACGCCGGCCGAATGCGCGCTGATTGCATCGACATTCCAGCTGCCCTCGGTCGTGAACCCGCTCAACAGTCCAACCCGCGCCATCGCACGGCGCAATTGGGTCTTGGGTGAGATGCTGCGGCATCAGTACATCACCAAGCCGGTATTCGATCAGGCAGTCGCCGAACCGAACCATGCGTTTCCGCACGAGCAGCCGATCGAAGTCGACGCGCCATATCTGGCGGAGATGGTTCGTCGTCAGGTGCTCGACAGACTCGGCAACGAAGCATTGACTGAAGGTTACGTGGTGAAAACCACGGTTCCGAGCGCGCGGCAACAAGCGGCTCTGGAAGCCGTGCGGGACGGATTGTCGATCTACGACCATCGCCACGGCTGGCGCGGACCCGAGGCGCACGAAGATTTGCCCGAAAGCGCTGGCGATGCGGATAACGATCGCCTGCTTTCCGGCTACGCCGAGATATCCGGCCTGAAGCCAGGACTGGTGATGGCAAGCGACACGAAACAGGCGACAGTTTATCTGTCGAGCCAGCAGAGCGTGACGCTGGATCTGGCGGCGATGAGTTGGGCGCGTCCGCACATCAACGACGACCGTGTCGGAGCGGCGCCGACCAACGTATCCAGCGTGCTCAAGCGTGGCGATATTGTCAGGCTGTCGCACAATGACAAGGGCGAGTGGCAACTGGATCAGATACCCAAGGCGCAGGTCGCCTTGACCTCGGTGAACCCCGAAGACGGTTCGATCCAGGCACTGGTCGGCGGCTTCAATTTCGGGCGCAGCAAATTCAATCGCGCGGTGATGGCCGCGCGCCAGCCAGGCTCGAGTTTCAAGCCGTATCTTTATTCGGCTGCTTTCGAGCGAGGGTTCACGCCATCGTCGATCATCAACGACGCACCGATTGCCCTGCCCGATCCATCGCGGCCCGGCGGCGTGTGGACACCGTCGAACGATGACGACAAGTTCGCCGGCCCGATGCGTCTACGCGAAGCGCTGGTGCAGTCGAAGAACCTGGTTTCAGTGCGTCTGCTCGACGCCATCGGCGTGCGCTACGCCCGCGACTACGTCACCCGCTTCGGTCTTCCGCTCGATTCGCTGCCGGCGAATTTGTCGATGGCGCTCGGCACCGCGTCGGTTTCACCGATGGGCATGGCTCGCGGCTACGCGGTCTTCGCCAACGGTGGTTTTCTCGTCACGCCGTACTTCATCAGCGAGATCGATGACCGAAACGGCAAGCCGATCTATCAGGCCAATCCGGCGCGTGCGTGCCGCAATTGCCAGGAGCGCCTGCTGGACAACAGTCAGCCGGGTCCGCCACCTGCCGACATGATCAAGACACCTGCCAATAACGTCGCCACAGCGACGCCGGCGACGACCAGCAGCGTGGACGGCGTGGGCGAAGCTGTGCTGCCGGCCGACGTCCATGGCAACAGCGCGCATCCGCCAGTACTTGCGCCGCGAGTCATCGACACGCGCAACGACTTCCTGGTCACGTCCCTGATGAAAGACGTGATTCTCCGCGGTACGGGTTTCGCTGCGAAAGCACTCAATCGTCCCGACCTGGCGGGAAAAACCGGGTCCACCAACGACCATCGCGATGCCTGGTTCGTCGGGTTCAATGGCGATCTGTCCACGGCCGTCTGGGTCGGGTTCGACGACTACAGCTCGCTCGGCCACGGCGAGTTCGGCGCCAAGGCGGCGCTGCCGATCTGGATGGATTTCATGGGTACGGCGCTGAAGGGCATGCCGTTGAACACCTTGCCGATGCCGCCCGGCATCAGTACGGTACAGATCAACCGCGACAGTGGGCTGCCCACTTCCGCCGATGATCCCAACAGCATGAATGAAATATTCAAAGTGGAGGACGTCGATCGCCTGCGTACTCAGGCCACCCAGCAGAAGGACCAGGATCAGCAACACGCCTACGATATCTTCTGATTGATCGGCGGCAGGACGTCACCTGTCGCCGATCACCGAACGACGAGGATCACGCCATGACCCGAGGCGAACATCACCGCATTCACGCGCACGACCGCCTGCAACGCAACCGCGTCCGAATAGCCCAGGAAGCCGCCCGCCTGATGAGCGAGCACGGCATCCGCGATTTCCACCATGCCAAACTGAAAGCCGCCGAACGGCTGGGCATTCTCGATACGCAGGCGCTGCCGCGCAATCTGGAAATCGAACAGGCATTGCGTGAACACCAGCGCCTGTTTCTCGCCGACAGCCAACCGGAACTGCTGCAGCAACGACGCGAGGCGGCCGTAGAGGCGATGCGTTTTCTAGCGGACTTCGAACCCCGGCTCGTTGGCGCCGTTCTCGAAGGCACGGCCGATGCGCACTCGGCCGTTTGCCTGCATGTTTTCAGCGACGACCCGGATGCCGTTGCGCGTTATCTTCGCGATCAGGGTGTGCCGATCGAAACGCAGACGCGCAGGCTTCGCAACAGTCGCGAGGAACAGCCGGAGTATCCCGTGCTGTTGTTCGCCGCCGGCAATTTGCCTTTCGATCTCACCGTGCTGCCCCGCGACGCCTTGCGTCAGGCGCCACTCGATCGCGTCGACGAGCGGCCCATGCGACGCGCTTCGTTGGCGCAAGTTGAAATCATGCTGGCGCAAAACGACGACGATGCCTTCGAGCAGCAACTGAATCGGGCATTGCGTTGACACGCTGACGGTGAGCCACGTGCGCCAGACAAAAAAAGCCCGGCATGCCGGGCTTTTTTTCTTTATTCCAGAATCGCTAATCCGCAGACCGGCAATGTGACTCGATAACTCAGCGCTCGTCCGCCGGCTTGTAATCGCGCACGTCGGCGCCGGTGTAGATCTGCCGCGGACGACCGATCCGCGATCCCGGTGTTTCGTGCTGCTCGATCCAATGTGCGATCCAGCCCGACGTACGCGCGATGGCGAACATCACGGTGAACATCTCGGTCGGGATGCCCAGCGCCTTGTAGATCAGGCCCGAGTAGAAATCGACATTCGGATAGAGCTTGCGCTCGACGAAATAGTCGTCCTTGAGCGCAGCCTCTTCCAGCTTGAGCGCCACTTCAAGCAGCGGATCGTTGACGCCCAGTTCGTCCAGCACCTTGTGGCACATCTCGCGAATGATCTTGGCGCGCGGATCGAAGTTCTTGTAAACGCGATGACCGAAACCCATCAGACGAAAACTGTCGTTCTTGTCCTTGGCGCGCAGCACGGCCTTCTCGACCTGATCGGCCGTACCGATTTCGTTCAACTGCTTGAGCACGGCTTCGTTGGCCCCACCATGCGCGGGACCCCACAGCGCAGTGATGCCCGCGGCGACCGATGCGTACGGATTGGCACCGGTGGAACCGACCAGGCGAACGGTCGAAGTCGACGCATTCTGTTCGTGGTCGGCGTGCAGGATGAACAGCAAATCCAGCGCCTTCGCCACCACCGGCTTCAACTCCAGCGGCTCGCTCGGCACTTCAAACATCATGTGCAGAAAACGGTCGACGTAGGACAGGTTGTTGCGCGGATAGCGGAACGGCCAGCCGATCGAATAGCGATAACACGCGGCGGCGATCGTCGGCATCTTGGCAATCAGGCGGATTGCGGCAAGTTTGCGATCGGCCGAATCGTCGACGTCCAGATCGTCGTGATAGAACGCCGACAGCGAGGCCACCGCAGCGGCCAGCATGGCCATCGGATGTGCGTCGTGATGGAAGCCTTGGAAAAAATTCTTCTGCGCCTCGTGCATCATCGTGTGATGCGTGATCTCGTGATCGAAGCTGTCGAACTCGGTCTTGCTGGGAAGCTCACCGTTGAGCAACAGATACGCCACTTCGAGGAAGCTGGATTTCTCGGCGAGCTGCTCGATCGGATAACCGCGGTAAAGCAGCACGCCTTCGTCGCCATCGATGTAGGTGATCGCGCTCTTGGTACTGGCCGTACTGCCATAGCCCGGGTCGTAGGTGAAGTGACCGGTGTCCTTGTACAACGTGCCGATGTCGATGCACGCGGGGCCGAGTGTGCCGCTGATCAATGGCAATTCGCTGCTGCGCTGGCTCGACTCGTCCACCAGCTTGACGATCTTGGAATCAGACACGAAAACCTCCTTCATGTGGGTCACCACCGGCGGCGACCGCATGACGGCGCCGTCCGGCGAGGGGAATGCTCGACATGGCATGCCGGGGAAAACATGCGATGCATCGGACGCCGTGGGCGTCTGTCACTCATCATTATCGCACAAGGTCCAACGAACCTTCGACAGCGCATGGTTGAAATGCGGACGCAAAAAAACACGGGGCGAGATGACTCGCCCCGTGTTTCATTGAAAACTTGCCTGGTCGAATCCGGTCGTCGCGCAAGCGATAACCACGCAAACACTTATTCCTTGGTCGTACCCGCATAGCGGCGACGGAACTTGTCCACGCGACCGCCCACGTCAAGCGTCTTCTGCTTGCCGGTGTAGAACGGGTGCGAATGGCTCGAGATATCCACCTTGATCAGCGGGTACTCGTTGCCGTCTTCCCACTTGATGGTTTCCTTGCTGGACATGGTCGACTTGGTCAAAAACGCAAAGTCGGACGACAGGTCCTGGAATACCACCGGCTTGTTGTTCGGATGGATATCGGGCTTCATGACGGGCTCAAAGCTGGGGTGAAAAGAGCGGCATTGTAACGGCGATTCGTGAAGCATCGCAACCCGCGACCACTTTCAACACCACGCTGTCACCCGATCGATTCAGTCAGATACGCCCAGCGCATGGCGCACCATGGCCGAAAAACGCGCGTGGTCGACTTCGAGCACGATGTTCGCCTGAGCAGGCTGCCCGAGCCGGTTGGTCCAGTCGACCACCGTGGCGCCACGGGTCAGGCGGCCATCCAGTTCCACAGCCACGACACGTTTCTCGCTGCGCGTGACGATGGACGGCTCGATCGCAACGGCCATGGCCAGGGCATCGGCGGCGATCACGCCACGCCGATCGTGCGTGGCGTTGTAGCGGCGAGCCGTGGCGACAACTTTTCCGAAGAACTCCGCACGTTTGTCACCCGCCGCCAGCCATGTGTCGAATTCGTTGTCGTCGAAAGCGTGCCGCAACGTCGCCTCCCAATCGACCAGATCGAATGACGGGAATGCTTCGAACACGACATGCGCCGCCTCCGGATCGAACCCGATATTGAATTCCGCCGGAATCTTGCCGGTGTTGCCGTGACCGGTGACTGCCCCGCCCATCACCACCAGTCGCGCCACACGCTGCGGCAAGGTGGGATCGAGGCGCAGAGCAAGCGCCAGGTTCGTCAACGGCGCCAAGGCGACCAGGGTCAGTTCGCCGGGCCGCTCGCGAGTCAACCGCAGCAATGCATGTGCTGCGTGTTCATCGGACGCTTGTGCGTTCGGCGCAGGAAAACCCACGTCACCCAGACCGTCAACGCCATGCACGTGGCCGGCATCTTCTTCGGGCATGCGCACCAAGGGTGTCGGACAACCGGCGAAGACTGGAATATCCGCATTCAGCAGATCGGCCAGCGTGCAGGCGTTGCGCACGGTATGCGCAAGGCCCACGTTGCCGGCGGCAATGCTCAGCCCGACGATGTCGGCGTGCGCGTGCGCCATCAGGATGGCCAGCGCGTCATCCACGCCCGGGTCGGTGTCGATCAACAATGGCGGTTTCATGTGTGCGAACGGGCCTCTTCAATCGACAAGCTTAGATGGAACAGGCCGATGGAAAAAGCACCGATTCGATCGTCCATCAGGCGTGCGCGTAACGCGCTGCGCCACCGATCCATCGCTCGATCAACCGATCGGTTTGCAGCAGCTGTTCGACAAGCATGATTTCGCCGACCTGCTGCACGGCCGGAAGCAGATGTGCGTCGCGCGCCAGATCCGCAATGCGGAAAGTGAGCTGGCCTGTCTGCCGCGTGCCAAGAACTTCACCCGGGCCACGCAACTGGAGATCCTTTTCCGCGATGGCGAACCCGTCGTTGGTTTCGCGCATCACCTGCAGACGTTCGCGCGCCAGTTGTCCCAGCGGCGGTTGATAGAGCAGCACGCAATTGGACGCGAGCGCGCCTCGACCCACCCTGCCGCGCAACTGATGCAACTGTGCCAGGCCCAGTCGCTCGCTGTTCTCGATCACCATCAGGCTGGCGTTGGGAACATCGACGCCGACTTCGATGACGGTGGTTGCCACCAGTACCGAAAGATCGCCCGCCTTGAACGCGTCCATCACCGACTGCTTTTCTTTCGGTTTCATGCGGCCGTGGATCAAGCCGATGCGAAAACCCTGCAGCGCTGCGGATAGTTCGGCATGCGCCACTTCCGCAGCCTGCGCACGCAGCTGTTCGGACTCCTCGATGAGCGTGCACACCCAATAGACCTGGCGACCTTCTCCACATGCCGCGTGGATGCGTTCGATCACGTCGATGCGGCGCGCGTTCGAGATCGCAATGGTTTGCACCGGCGTGCGGCCGGGCGGCAACTCGTCGATCGATGACACGTCCAGGTCGGCATACGCACTCATGGCAAGCGTGCGCGGAATCGGCGTGGCGGTTAGCACGAGTTGATGCGGTACCTGCTCGCCTTCGAGGCCCTTATCGCGTAACGCGAGCCGTTGCTGCACGCCGAAACGGTGCTGCTCGTCGACGATGACCAGACCGAGCTTCGCGAATGTCACGCCTTCCTGCATCAGCGCATGCGTACCGATCACCACCGACGCACCTCCGGCCACGCGTGCGAGGGCCGATTGCCGCGCCTTGCCGGTAACTTTTCCCGCCAGCCACTCGACCTCGATGCCAAGCGGATTCAACCATTGGCGGAAATTACGCAGGTGTTGCTCGGCCAGCAGTTCAGTCGGCGCCATCAACGCGACCTGATAGCCCGACTCCACCGCAGCCAGTGCCGCCAACGCGGCGACCACCGTTTTTCCGCTTCCGACATCGCCCTGCACGAGGCGCAGCATCGGTTGTTCCTGGGCCAGATCCTGTGCGACTTCTCGACCCACGCGCTCCTGCGCGGCCGTCAAACGGAAAGGCAGTTCTTCGAGAAACCTTCGACGCAAAAGCTCGCCTTTTCCGAGCCTGGGCGCATGCCGCACGCGCACAGCCGCGCGCATGCGCTTGAGGCTCAGGTGCTGACTCAACAGCTCCTCGAACGCGAGTCGCTGTTGCGCGGGATGACGGCCGAGCGTGAGTTGTCCCAGATGCGCGTCGGCCGGTGGTCGATGCACGTAGAGCAACGCATCACGCAACGAGGCGAGGCCATGCTGTGCACATAACTCGGCGGGAATCAGTTCCAGTTGCGTTGCTGCGGGCAGCAAGGCGAGCGCTTTTCCGATCACGCCGGCGAGGCGTTTTTGTCCAAGACCTTCCGTCGTGGGATAGACCGGGCTGAGCAACGCATCGACCGCAACGGCGTCGCTGCCACTCAGGCGCTGGTATTGCGGATGCACCATCTCCAGGCCTTGCGCGCCGTGCCGTACTTCGCCATAGCAAAGCAACCGCGTGCCCGGCAGAAGTTGTTCGGCCTGCGCGCGGTTGAAATGAAAGAAGCGCAGCAGCAGGGTTTGTCCGCTGTCGTCGCCCACCGCCACTTTCAATTGCGGTCGAAAACGGAAACCTCGTTCGCTGCCTTCCACCACGGCTTCGACCTGCGCCCGTTCGCCGACGCGCAAGTCAGCAATGGCGGTGAGCTGCGTCTTGTCTTCATAGCGGAGCGGCAAGTGAAACCAGAGATCCTGCACGCGCTCCAACCCGAGCCGTGCGAGCGAAGCGGCGAGTGCTGCACTCACGCCGGGCAGTGTGCCGACCGGCGCGAGACCGGAGTCGGCGACAGGCAGCGAAGCAGAGCGAGAGATGCGGGTAGCCATGACGTCCAAGCCTAACCGAGCACGCTCGACCGTCGCGAGCGAGATGTCGATGATGACTGTGGGCGCAGATCGCCGATTCGATCAGCCCTGATCACTCACTCCAGTACCATCACGGCGTCGATCTCGACCTGTGCACTTTTCGGCAAACCGGCAACTTCGATGGTGGAGCGCGCGGGATAAGGTTGCTGGAAATATTCGGCCATTACCGCGTTCACCGCGGCAAAATTCGCCAGATCGGTGACGTAGATGCCGACACGCGCGATGTGCGCCAGAGAACCGCCCGCCGCTTTGGCTACGGCGTCGAGATTGTCGAAGACCCTTCGGGTCTGCGTGTTGATATCGCCATCGACAAGCACACCCGTCGCCGGATCGAGTGGAATCTGTCCGGAGAAATAAACCGTATTTCCTGCGCGCACGGCCTGCGAATACGGGCCGATCGCGGCCGGCGCCTGTTCCGTGCTGATGGTGCTGCGTGACATGGGGAAACCTCGCGTTTCAAAAACGGGAGTGTAAGGCGAGCACTCGACAGCGGATAGCAAGCACGGCCGCAATGATCCCCAACGCAACGAAGATGAGACGACTTCCGGTTAAAGCGGATACCGATGCGCGCTGCTGACCACGCCGGTACGGCGCACGCGCCGAATGACATCCGCCAGATGCTTGCGGCTCTTCACTTCCATCGTGAACAGCAATGTCGCGGCGGACTCATCGCGTTCGACATATTCGACATTCTCGATATTCGAATCGGCCGCCGCGATCGCGGCGGCGACCGTGGCCAGGACGCCGGGGCGATTGATGACCTCGATGCGCAACTCGGCACGATAGTCGCCCTGGACATCGCGATCCCACTCGATCGCCACACAACGCTCCGGCGACTTGCGCAACTCCACCACGTTCGGGCATTCCTCGCGATGGACCACGATGCCCTTGCCCGACGAGAGGTAGCCGATGATGTCGTCGCCTGGCAAGGGATGGCAGCAGTTGGCGAAACTCAGCACGCCACGTTCCGCGCCGGTGATGCGAATCTTCTCGTGCACATACGATGGCGATTGCGGTACTTCGCCCGCGCGCTTTCCACGCGACGCCAACAGTTGGCCGGCCACCACATCGGGCATGCGATTGCCGAGCGCAATGTCGGACAGCAGTTCTTCCAGCCGCTTGAGCTTGGAGGCTTCGAGGAAACGATCCAGCACAGCGGCGGGAATGCCATCCAGACTGCTTCCGCGCGCATCGAGTGCGCGATCGAGCATGCGATGGCCGAAATCGACAGCGTCTTCGTGCTGCAGATGTTTCAGGTACTGTCGAATCGCCGTGCGCGCCTTGCCCGTCACCACCACTTCGAGCCACGCGGGATTCGGAACCGCCGACGGCGCCGTGATGATCTCGACCAGCTGTCCCGATTCCAGCTTCGTGCGCAGCGGCAAAAGCTTCTTGTCGACGCGCGCGGCAACTGCATGATCGCCGACGTCGGTGTGCACGGCGTAGGCAAAGTCCAGCGCGGTCGCATGACGCGGCAATGAGAGAATGTCTCCACGCGGCGTGAACAGGTACACCTCGTCGGGGAACAGATCGATTTTGACGTTTTCGATGAACTCCGCGGACGACGCCGTATGAACCGAGCTATCGGCCAGCGACGAAAGCCACTCGCGCGCACGCGCCTGCGCGCTGTTCGCGGGACCGCTATCCGTCTTGTAAGCCCAGTGAGCGGCGACGCCGCGCTCGGCGACCGATTCCATTTCGGCGGTGCGAATCTGCACCTCGATCGGCGCACCAAAAGGCCCCAGCAGCACGGTATGCAGCGACTGGTAACCGTTGGCCTTGGGGATCGCGATGAAATCCTTGAAGCGACGGTCAACGGGTTTGTACAGCGAATGCACCGCGCCGAGCGCCATGTAACAACTCGTGGCGTTGTCGACGACCACGCGAAAACCATAGACGTCCATCAGCTGCGCAAAGCTCTTGTGCTCGCCATGCATCTTCGAATAAATGCTCCAGGGCGACTTGATGCGCCCGACCACGTGGTTTTGCAAATGGTCTGCCGTGAGGCGCGCGGAGAGCGCCGCTTCGATCCGACCCATCGCCTCACGACGATTGCCGATCGCCGCGCGAATGCGTTCGCTGATCACGCGATAGCGATCCGGATAGAGCGCGTGGAATCCGAGATCCTGCAACTCGGCCTTGAATTTATTCATGCCCAGGCGTTGGGCGATCGGCGCGTAGATTTCCAGCGTTTCTCGAGCGATGCGCCGGCGCGACACAGCATCCTTGGCGCCCAAGGTACGCATGTTGTGCAGCCGGTCGGCGAGCTTGATAAGAATCACACGCAGATCGCGCGCCATCGCCAGCAGCATCTTGCGGAAGCTCTCCGCGTCGGCTTCCTGACGGCTGCTGAAACGCATCTTGTCGAGCTTGGTCACGCCGTCGACGAGATCGGCCACTACTTCGCCGAATTCGCTGGAAAGCGATTCGCGGCTGAGTTCGGTGTCTTCCAGCGTATCGTGCAGGATAGCCGCGATGATCGTCTCGGCATCCAGCCCAAGCTCGGCCAGGATGCCGGCGACAGCAACGGGATGCGTGATGTACGGCTCGCCGCTCTTGCGTTCCTGCCCCGCATGCGCCTCTGCGCCGATATGGAAGGCGCGCAGCACGCGTTCAATCTGCGCGTCCGGCAGGTAGGCAATACGTTCTTTCAGTGCCAGCACATAGGGCGGCAATTTGGACGAATCGATGGATGCGGATTTCGTGACCGCGGTCATCGATCAAGGCGCCGGCTCAGGCGCCTACCTCGCAACACGTGGACGAGACGACTGCCAGAAATGCACGGCGCCGCGCTCCGGACACGCCGGATAGGCGGGACGCGCTACTGCAGCCGTCATCCATCAATCGTCGCCGCCCTTGGAGAGATCGTCGTCAACCTCGGCCGCAGCCCATTCCAGCGCCTCGCGCTCGGCGCGCTCACGCTCGGCTTTGTCGATCTGGTCGATGGTGGCCTGATCGATGCGGCGATCGGCAATTTCACGCAACGCGAGCACGGTTGGCTTGTCGTGTTCCGGATTCACTGCCGGCTCGGCACCCTTTTCCAGCTGACGTGCGCGCTTGGTTGCCATCAACACCAGCTCGAAACGGTTGTCGACCACCTCAAGGCAGTCCTCCACGGTAATGCGTGCCATGCGAAATCCTCAAAGAATAAATAACTTATGGTCTATCAGTGTATCCAGCGCATGCTTTGCTGGCAATCTTGGGGGGCGTATGATGGCCGGCTGCCGAACATCACGGAAAGGACACCGAAAGCCGTGCAAGATATAAAACCAGACAGTACAATTATGCCATTCCCCTTGCGCGAATCCCTGCATCGCATGTTTCCTTCGCTCCGCTCTCTTGACGTGAGTCGCTGCCTGGCGTTGCTCGCGGTTGTCTTTCTGGCGGGCTGCACTATCGCCAAGCCGCGCACCGACGACCCGCTCGAGCATTACAACCGCAAGGTCTACAAATTCAACGATACGCTGGATAAGGCCGCCATTCGGCCTGTTGCCGTGGCGTATCGCAAGGTCACCAACCCACCGGTGCGACGGTCCTTCAGCGACTTCTTCACCAACATCCGCATGCCCATCACGGTCGCCAACGACCTGTTGCAGGCGCGCCCGAAGCAGGCGCTGCAGAACAGCGGCCGTTTTCTGTTGAACCTGACGCTTGGCCTCGGCGGCTTCTTCGATCCAGCCAGCCAGATCGGCTTGCCGCTCGAAGAAAGTGATTTCGGTATCACGCTTGCTCGCTGGGGCGTGCCTGACGGTGACTTCATGATGGTGCCGTTCGTCGGGCCTTCCACGGTACGCGATGTATGGCGCCTGCCAGTCGATAGCTACTTCTTTGATCCGCTCAGCCTGTATGCCGCCAATCGCCACGACAACGGTCTTCAATATCTGCCGCAGGCGATGTACCTGGTGACATTGCGTTCGCGCGGTATTGATGCGGAGAGCTTCCTGCAATCTGCTTACGATCCGTACGTCTTCCTGCGTGACGCGTATCGCCAGCAACGCCTCTATCAGCTTTACGACGGCAACCCGCCGAGTGCGCTCATCCAGCAGATGCAGGGTCTGGACGACAAGAATTTTGATCCCGACGAACTGCTCGATCAACAGCATAAGTGGGAAAACAAGCACCCGGATCAAGCGGCCACCAAGCAGTAGTTGCGTTGGAGCGCCCAAAAAAAGGGCCGCGATGCCCTTTTTCTATTTCGCCGATCCATTCGAACTGATCAGCCGATCAACCCGTCCACACCACAGACCTGCGCCAGCGCCTGCAGACCAACGGGCATGTTCACGACCTGAAGCGGACGTCTGCCCTGCGCCGACTCGGCCATCACCGCGACAATGCACGACAAGCCAGCGCTGTCACTGCGCCGGATGCCTGCGAGGTCCAATTGCTTGATGCCGTCGCGCGCAACCGCTGCGCGCAGTTCCTGCAAGGCATTCGCAGCGGTATCGAAACTGAGTACGCCAGACAAAGTCAGCGTACCCGGCGCACCGGATGCGAGTTTGAAATCCCGCGTGCCTGTGGTCTCGCTCATTTGGAACCCTTGGCGTCCTTGTCCATCGTCTCCAGCGCCTGCTCGCCGCGGGTTTCGAGATTGGAAATCAACTTGTCGATGCCGACCTTGCGAATTTCCGCGTCCACCTGATTACGGTAATTGGTCACGTAGGAAATGCCTTCGATGATCACGTCGTAGGCTTTCCAGTCGCCCGAACGGCTCTTCCGAAACGCGTAGTCGATCGACACGAGTTTGCCGTCATCGAGCACGACCTGCGTGCGCACCACGGTGCGCTTGTCGTTGAGATCGCCATTGAACGGCAGCACCTTGACGCGGCCGCGCGTGTAGTTGAGCAAGCCCTCGGCGTAGCGATGGGTGATCGAGTTGTAGAACGCTTTGGCGAAACGCTCTCGCTGTTCGGGCGTGGCTTCGCGTGCGTGCTGGCCCAGCACTAGGATCGACGCGTAGTCGAGGTCGAAGTGCGGCAGGAATACCTCGTCGATCACGCTGATCAGCTTTTCCTGATTCTGCTTCAGCTCGTCACGATGACCCTCGATCGCCGTGGCCAGCTGATCGGCGATGGTCTGCACGACTTGTGCTGGCTGCTGCTGAGCGCTGTCGGCGGCGGCAGGTACATCGTTCTGTGCAAATGCGGGGGCGGCAACAACGATGCCGAAAGCGATCGCGGTGGCAAGGGCCAGTCTGCGCAACATGGGTAACTCCTTTTGCAAATACCGGCTCACTGTTTGCCGGCGGGGGTATCGGTGGGCTTTGCGTTGCCGGCATCTTTCTTGTCGCTGGGCGAACCATTGACGAGGAATTTGCCGATCAAATCTTCGAGCTGCATGGCGGACTGCGTCAGCACCATCTCGTCGCCATTCTTGAGCGCATCGGGCGAGCCGCCGGGCTGGATCGCAACATACTGCGTGCCGATCAAACCGCTGGTGAACACCGCCGCCGACGAATCATCAGGAATCGCGTTGTAGCGCTTGTCGATCGCCATGATCACCTCCGCATCCAGCTTCACCGGATCGGCATGCACGGTCTGCACGCTGCCGATGGCCACGCCGGCCATCTTGACCGGCGCACCGACGGAGAGTGAACCCACGTTGGTGAAGCGCGCCTTCACGCTATAGGTGCCACCGAGATTGTCGGCCACACCGCCGGCACCAAAAAACTTGCCGAGCATTTCCTCCAGCTGCTGGGCCGGCTTGGTCATGGTCAGCGTGCCGCCGTCGGCCACCAGTTTTTTCGACGTGCCGTACTGGATACCCACGTACTGGTCGCCGAGCAGGCCACTGGTGAAAATGGTCGCGACCGAATCGTCCGGAATCCTGCTGTAGCGCTGGTCGATGGCGAACTTCACGTCGGCCTGCTCGCTGGACGGATCGAGCGTGATCGAGCGCACCTGGCCCACCCGCACGCCCGCAATCTTCACCGGCGCCCGCTCCTTGAGCTGGCCGATGTTGGCGAAGTGGGCATCGACCGTGTAGCTGGCGCCCTGGTGCACGTTCGCGACCGACGTGGTCTGCGTCGCGAGGTAAACCAGCGTGGCAAAACCCAGCACGATGAACAGGCCGGTGCCGATGGCGTAGGAACTTCTCTGTTGGCTCACGGCAGAATCCTCAGCGAAAAACAATTGATCTTGGCGGTCACGATCCGGCAGCTCACATGAGAAACGCGGTGAGCACGAAATCCAGCGCCAGGATGGCGATCGACGATGCCACCACCGTGCGCGTCGTGGCATAGGCCACACCTTCGCTCGTCGGTGGCGTGGTGAAACCTTGATACACGGCGATCAACGCAACTACTGCGCCGAAAGCGAGGCTCTTGAACAGCACGCCGTTGACGATGTCGCTGTGCACTTCCACCACCGCCGTCATGTTCGACCAGAACGTGCCGTTGTCGATGCCCAGCCAGGTCACGCCGACCAGATGCCCACCAAGCACGGCCATCGCGCAGAACACCGTGCAAAGCAGCGGCATGGCGATCAGCCCGGCCAGGAAGCGCGGCGTGGCGACGTAGGCGATCGGATCGACCGCCATCATCTCCATCGCATCGATCTGGTCGGTCGCGCGCATCAGCCCGATCTCGGCAGTGATCGACGTGCCGGCACGACCGGCGAACAACAGCGCCGTGACCACCGGACCGAGTTCGCGATACACCGCCACCGCCACCACCATGCCGCTGGCGGACGTGCCGCCGAAGGTCGAAAGCACGCTGTACAGCTGCAGCATCAGCACCATGCCGACGAACAGTCCGCAGACCATGATGATGGTCAGGCTCATCGCGCCGACAAACCACAGTTGCCGAACGGTCTCGCGGAAGTAGCGCAGGCTGCGCGGGATTGCCGCCAGCAAGGTGAGCAGAAACAGGCCACAGTTGCCGATCTGCGCCAGCGATTGCGTCACGACATTGTTGCCTTGCGGCGCGCGTGCGTTCATTTCGCAGCTCCCGCAAAACCCAGCGCCTGCGCGTAGTCGCCAGCGGGATACTGGAACGGCACCGGCCCGTCCGCATCGCCACCGAAGAACTGCCTCGTCCACGGCGAGCCGTCGTTGGCAATGGTTTTCGGATCGCCCTGCGCCACCACCTTGCCATTGGCGATCAGGAAAACATGATCGGCCACTTGCTTGATCGCTTCCAACTCGTGCGCCACCAGCACGCTGGTAATGCCCAGCGTCTGGTTGAGCGTGCGGATCAGTTTCAATACCTGGTTCAACGCCACCGGATCGAGGCCGACGAACGGCTCGTCGTAAAGAATAAGCATCGGATCAAAGACGATCGCCCGCGCCAGCGCGACACGACGTGCCATGCCGCCGGACAGTTCGTTCGGCATCAACCGCGCGGCACCGCGCAAGCCGACCGCCTGCAACTTCAGCAACACCAGATTCCGGATCAGGACTTCCGGCAAGGCGGTGTGCTGGCGCAACGGAAACGCCACGTTCTCGAAGACATCGAAGTCGGTGAGCAACGCGGAATTCTGGAACAGGTAGCCGATGCCTTCGCGCATCTTGTACAGACGTTCGCGCGACAGCTGCGCCACGTTTTGTCCATCGACGAGCACCTCGCCCGCATCGGCGCGCATCTGCCCGGTGATGTGCTTGAGCAGCGTGGTCTTGCCGGTACCGCTTGGGCCCATGATCGCGGTGACCTTGCCACGCGGAATATCCAGATCCAGCGCGTCGAAGATGGTCTTGCCGTTGAGAACCGTGGTCAGGCCACGGACGCGCACCAGCGTGCTGTCTTCGGGCGCGGCGCGAACGGGATCGGTCATGGGCGGAAGGGTTCGATGGGAAGCATTCAAGGTAGCCCAAGCGGGGCCGGAAGACCATGCGACAAGCGCCGGACGACAAGGTTCAGGCGTCGTCGGCCAGCAGTTCCGCGATCAGGCCTTCATGCCGGCGCCATTGCGGGGCACTGCGCTGGCGCACGGCCCGCACGATGGCCTGCAGATCAGCCAGCGCCTGATCGAACACGTCGTTGATCAGGATGTAGTCGAACTCGTGCGCATGCGCGATTTCACCGCGCGAATTGCGCAACCGGCGCTCGATCACCTCGACGCTGTCCGATCCGCGTCCGCGCAGCCGTCGCTCGAGCTCGGTGCGCGACGGCGGCAGAATGAACACGCTCACGCAATCGGGCTTGGCGCGACGAATCTGTTCCGCGCCCTGCCAGTCGATTTCAAGTAATACATCGCGACCTTGCGACAACAGACCCTGCACGGTGATGCGCGACGTGCCATAGAGATTGCCGTGCACTTCGGCGTGTTCGAGAAAAATGCCCTCGGCAATCTCGCGCTCGAATTCGGCGCGCTCGACGAAATAATAATGACGACCGTACAACTCACCGGCTCGCGGCGGACGCGTGGTATGCGACACCGACAACGAGATCGCCGGCTCGCGTTCGAGCAGCGCGTTGACCAACGTCGACTTGCCTGCGCCGGATGGCGCGGCCACCACGAACAGGGTGCCTTCGATCGGTTCGACATTCATGTTCATTCGATTTTGCCTGGTCCCGCGCCGCGTGAAGATTTGCCAGAAAGCTCAGACGTTCTCGCAAAGCCCACGGTTCGGAAAATCAAACTTTGATTCATCGTTGCAAGTATAGCGATAGGCAGGGCGGCCTCCGCGTGCGGATCGCCATGATTGCCGGTGACTGCCTGCGATTCCGCGCCCACCCGTTCACTTCCCCCGGGACGATCCGCCTATTGTCCGCTTGTCCAACGGCACTAACGGTTATCGGATATGGCGGGGGAAACCGGCATGGGATGGTCGTCCGGGAGAGACTGCTTCGGGATTCCCTTTTCCTTTCTGCGACCGCTTCCAATTCGCCTGATCCAATTTCGCATCGGCACTTCAACGGTTGCATAAGAAAGCGCGGACAGGACCATTGTCACCATGAGTGCCAGAGCGATGGAACGCAGGGGATGGGTTGGCATTACCGTGCGCACGTTCTCCAGGACCATGTAGTGCAGCAGATAAAACGAGAAGGAAATTTTCCCGATGAAAACTGCTGCCTTGTTCGTCAATATCCAGGGCCGCGCGCGTACAGCCGTGACGAACAGCGCCGTCGTTGCCACAAGGTAGAACGGGCTGGCCCATGCCATCACATCCGGATGGGCAAGAAATTCTCGGGGCAAGGGAATTGCTAGCCGGAGAATCTGCGGGAGGCTGGCTACGTACGCCAACAGACTGATCCAGAACGCTGCAGTTGCAGCGGCTTTATGGCCAACCGGATCGACAGACAGAATAAGCTCGGAGCGCATTCCGAGCAGGCATCCCAGAATGAAATACGGAAGCTTGTCGTGGAGATTGATTACCGAATTGTTGCCCTTGATATCCAGTGGTACCCATGCGGCAAAGACCATGGCAGCAACCATGCCGATGAAAAGTGATGTCGGCCCCGCATTACGCGTTTTCCACAAGACCAGAAACAGCACGTAGAAGATCACTTCCGCACCGATCGTCCAGAGCACTTCATAGCCACGAACAAATCCGAGGTGCTCGAACAACTCGTGCCACGTGTCTATCGGATATACCCAGAGCGCCGCGGCCGACACGCGGATGATGAAACATCCCGCGACAACGACGAAAAACATCGGGTAGATGCGCGCCAATCGATTGACGACGAAGTCGCGCTGCGCGCTGACCGTCGCCGGCCTCTCCATGTATAGACAGGCCATCAGGAATCCGCTCAGAACGAAGAACAGCATCACGCCGAGTTGTCCACCGCCGAAGCCGGTCAGGGCGCCATTGAAGAAAATGTTCGAGGCGTGCGACGCAAACACGATGGCTATCGCCAGCGCCCGAATTCCGTTGAGTACCGGGATATTCCTGGTTTGCGCATTCATTGCACTTGTTTCCACGTTGCCGACACAGGCAATCGTTTCATGCCTTCAATATCGGGTTTCCCGGTCGGCTCTTTGCAGATCTTTCGGCGTCATTCGATGTTCTGCACCTGTTCGCGCATCTGCTCGATCAGCACTTTCAATTCCACGGCGGCGTTGGTGCTGCGTGCGTCGACCGACTTGGAACCGAGCGTGTTTGCTTCGCGGTTGAACTCCTGCATCAGGAAATCCAGCCGACGACCGACCGGCTCTTTCAAACCCAGCACGCGGCGAGTTTCGCCGATGTGCGTGCTGAGGCGATCGAGTTCTTCGTCGACGTCGGTGCGCGTGATCTGAAGCACGAGTTCCTGTTCCAGCCGGCCCGGCTCAACTGGCTGCTTGAGATCGGCCAGACGCGTTTCCAGTCGCGTGCGCAGCGCTGCTCTAATGTCCGGCATCCAGCTGCGCACGTCGGCCACCACGCGTTCGATGCCGTCGAGTTTGTCGCGCAGGATTTCGCCAAGTTTTTCGCCCTCGCGCTCGCGCGTGGCGGTAAGTGCGTCGAGTGCGCGATCGAGTACGTCGAACAGGGCGGCTTGCTGAGTTTCAGGATCTGTTTCGGCCTGGCGCATGACTCCAGGGAAACGCAGCAGTTCGGTGAAGTCGACGGTCAATCCCGGGAAACGCGACGCCATATCCAGATGCAGTTCGGACAGTTCGAGCAAGAGCGCGTTGTTGATTTGTGGCGATTCGCGCTGCGAATCGCCACCCGTCCGTCGCACCGTGATATCCAGCTTGCCGCGCGAAAGTTTCGCCGCGATGCGCTCGCGCAATTGCGATTCGACATTGCGCAGGTCTTCCGGCAAGCGCGGGCTCAGTTCCAGATAACGATGATTGACTGTGCGCAATTCGCAGCTGAGCGTACCGGCGGGGCTCGTGGTTTCGGCGCTGGCGTAAGCCGTCATGCTGCGGATCATCGGTGCGCCCGGACGTTGGGAAAGAGCGCAATGGTAAACTCTCCGGTCACGCCTTGCCCAATTCGGCATGGCGACGCCAGGAACCATCCATGAATTCCGTTACTCGCCCCAGTGGCCGCGCCAGCGATCAGTTGCGCGCCGTCAGCATCGAACGTCACTACACGCGCCACGCCGAAGGTTCGGTGCTGGTGAGCTTCGGCGATACGCGCGTGCTGTGCACAGCGAGCGTCGAGGATCGCGCGCCGGCATGGTTGCGCGGCAAGGGCGAAGGCTGGGTCACTGCCGAATACGGCATGCTGCCGCGCGCTACCAACACACGCATGCAGCGCGAAGCCGCACGCGGCGGCCAGGGTGGGCGCACTATGGAAATCCAGCGCCTGATCGGCCGCTCGCTGCGCGCTTGCGTAAATCGCCAGGCACTGGGCGAACGCGTCATCACTCTCGATTGCGACGTACTGCAGGCCGATGGCGGCACGCGCACTGCAGCAATCACCGGCGCGTATGTCGCACTGGTCGATGCGGTGAATTTGCTGATGAAGCGCGAAAATCTCAAGCGCAATCCGATCGTCGGCGCGGTGGCTGCGATCTCGGTCGGCATCTATCAGGGCATGCCGGTGCTTGATCTGGATTACGCCGAAGACTCGAACTGCGACACCGACATGAATGTGGTGATGAACGACGGCGGCGGTTTCATCGAAGTGCAAGGCACGGCCGAAGGTCATGCGTTCCGTCGCGACGAAATGGACGCCCTGCTCGCGCTCGCCGAGAAAGGCATCGGCGAACTGGTGCTTGCCCAGCGCGCGGCGCTGGCGCCGTAAACCGATCATCGGGATTGGATATCGAAATGCTTCAACGCGTGGTACTCGCCAGCAGCAATCGCGGCAAGCTCACCGAATTCGGTGAGCTGTTTGCGGGCAGCGGCTTCGACGTTGTGCCGCAGGCCAGCCTCGGTGTGCAAGACGCCGATGAAACCGGCCTCACCTTCGTCGAGAACGCGCTGCTGAAAGCACGCAACGCTGCGCAAGCCACCGGCCTGCCGGCGCTGGCCGACGATTCCGGCCTGTGCGTGGAATATCTGCACAACGCGCCAGGCCTGTACTCCGCGCGTTACAGCGGTGGCCACGGAGACGACGCGGCCAACAACGCCAAACTGTTGCGCGAACTGGAAGGCGTGCCGGCAGAGCGACGCGGCGCGTTCTTCATCTGCGTGCTGGTGCTGTTGCAGCACGCGGATGATCCAGCGCCATTGATCGCGGAAGGTCGCTGGTACGGGCGCATTCTCCACGCCGGTCGCGGCGACGGCGGCTTCGGTTACAACCCGGTGTTTCTCCCCGAGGGCTGCGAACAGAGCGTGGCCGAAATGGATGTCGCGCTGAAAAACCGGCTCAGTCATCGCGGCCAGGCACTGGCGAAACTCCACGCGCGGCTGGCGGAACTGCACGCCTCGGCATGAGCCTGCTTGCTCCACCGCTGTCGCTGTACATCCACATGCCCTGGTGCGTGAAGAAGTGTCCGTACTGCGATTTCAACTCGCACGGACTGCGCAGCGAACCGCCACCGTATGCCGACTACATCGATCACCTGCTCGCCGACCTGGATGCCGATCGCGTTGATTTCGCGCAGGCGCTGGTTGGCCGGCCTATCGTCAGCATTTTTTTCGGCGGCGGCACGCCGAGCCTGTTCGCGCCGGAACTGATCGAGCGACTGCTCGATGGCGTTCGCGAGCGGCTGCCGTTCGTCGACGACGCCGAGGTCACGCTCGAGACCAACCCGGGCACGGTCGAACACGGAAACTTCGATGGCTATCTCGCGGCCGGCATCAATCGCATGTCATTCGGCGTGCAGAGTTTCGACGACGACAAGCTGAAGCGGCTGGGTCGCATCCACTCGTCGAACGAAGCCGAAGCCGCGGTGAAATCCGCGCAGGACGCCGGCTATCGCAACATCAACCTCGACCTGATGTATGCGCTGCCGCAGCAGACGCTGCAGGGCGCGCTGGCCGATGTCGATCACGCGGCGTTGCTGCAGCCCACGCACATTTCCCACTATCAACTCACGCTGGAACCGAACACGGCGTTTGCCGCGAATCCGCCGCCGCTTCCCGACGACGATCACGCATGGGCGATGCAGGAGGCCTGCGAGCAGCGGCTCGCCGACGCCGGCTACGGCCAGTACGAAATTTCCGCCTACGCCCAGCCCGGCCGGCGCTGCACACATAATCTGAACTACTGGCACTTCGGCGACTATCTCGGCATCGGGGCCGGTGCGCACGGCAAGCTGAGCGACGCGGGAAACGGGCAGATTCATCGTCGCTGGAAGACCCGCCACCCGCGCGCCTATATGGAAGCTGCCGGCGCTGTGTCGAGGATCGGCGGCGACAGCACGGTCGAAGCATCCGAACGACCGTTCGAGTACATGTTGAACGCGCTGCGATTGATCGACGGTGTGCCGATGCGTGAATTCGCCGAACGCACCGGCCTGCCGCTCGAACGCATCGGGCCCGCGCTCGCCACCGCATGCGCACGCGGGTGGCTGATCGAGAACGGCGAGCAGTTGCAGACCACCGCCCTCGGCCAGCGATTCCTCAACGACGTGATCGCCAGCTTCCTCGACTGAGCAGGCTTTCCGGCCGATGGCGAACCCGCGGCATCCGGCTTAAACTGCCGGCATCCCGGGGAAATCAGGTTCGTTCATGGAAGCAGGTCAGGACAGGCGGCCGCCCGCGTCCCATCAGCCCGTTCGTCTGCGCGGCGGACGCTGGCCTGCGCGTGCGCAACGTCTGCTGGAGTCGAGCTACGCGCTGTGCGTGGAAGGCATGCACGAACCGTTGCGCCATTGCCTGGGCGAGTTCGAGCAGGAACTGTTCGCGCTCGCCGAACGTGCACGGCATCCCGCCGAACAGCAGGATTGCTTCGCCAGCCGTCAGCGCGTGCTGCAGGAGCGCGCGGCGTTCGAGCAGCATTTCATGGAAAACCTCGGCGAGGCCATCAATGCTCTCGGTACACCCGCCGGCAAGGCCGACGCATCTGCCGACGCCCCGGCGTGGGATTCGCTGGAACTGCTCGATCCGGTCGAGCAGGAATTGAGCATGACGGTCGAGCAGCTCGGAGCACGTGGCGATGTACGCCATGGTCCGGTGCTGTACGAACTGGGTTATCGCTTCGCCGTACTGGTTGGCGCGCCGCCGCTGGAATCGGAGGCATTGCCGATCGGCCCGCACGCGCTGGCCAAGGCGTTCCATGAAGCCATCGGCGAGCTCAAGCTGCCGCTCGCGCATCACGTGATGATGCTGCAGCATTTCGAATCGCTGGTGCAGAAACTCGCGCCGGTATACGAGGCGATCAACGCGCAGCTGCAGGGCGACGGCATCCTGCCGAAACTGCGCAGCATGTCGATCCCGCGCAACCTCACCAAGCGCGCCCGCAGCGGAGTGGAAGAAACCGCCGCGGTCGCGAGTCAACCTGCGCCGGCTGCCGCCGGTTCGGCCCCGCAGCACGCCGGTGGCTCCATCGAGGTACTGGAATCACTGCGCAACCTGCTCGCGCAACAGCGTGGTGCGCAGGCCAGCGATGGCCAGGCACCGGGGCGTGCAGCCAGCGCCGACGAATTGCAGCTTGCACTCGGCGCGCTGCAGCAGCATCTCGCGCAAGTCACCGACCACGCCAGCCGCGAACTGCGCAGCGCACAACGATTGCGCGAGGAACTGCTCACCCAGCTCAACGTCAACAATCCCGTCGGTGCGCCGCGCACGCAGTTGAGCGGCGAACAGGGCGACACGGTAGAACTGGTAGCGATGCTGTTCGAGCAACTCGGCGAGCAGTTGCAGAAGGGCGGCAATGCGCGTGCATTGCTCAGCGACCTGCAATTGCCGGTGCTGCGCGTTGCGGTCACCGATCGCGAATTCTTCGAGAAGAAAGAGCATCCCGCGCGTCGCCTGCTCGACACCGTCACCGCGACCGCGAACGACTGGCTGGACGGCAGCGACGACGAGAGCAATCGGCCGCTCGCCGCCAAACTTGAGCAACTGGTCCAGCGCGCGAGCCAGGAACCGCCGAGTGCCGGTTTGTACACCGCACTGCTGGCCGATATCGAGCACCACCTCGCACTGCTCACGCGCAAGGCGCAGGCCGCCGAACGCCGTCACGTGGAAGCAGCGCAAGGTCGCGAGCGGCTGGATCAGGCGCGTCGTCGCGCCGCCGAATTCATGGCCGAGCGATTTGCGCAGTCGTCGCCACGCGGATTGCTGCGCGCCCTGCTCGATCGCGCCTGGTCCGACGTGCTGGCACTGACGCTGTTGCGTCACGGCGAAAACAGCGACGCGTTCGACGCGCAACTGACCATTACTGATCAGTTGCTCGGAAGGCTTCCGGTCACAGACGCAAAGCAGTTGCAGCAGGAAGTGGAAGCTGGCCTGCAGCAGATCGGCATGCACGCGGAAGAAGCCGAACAAGTCGCGCAACGTCTGCTCGGTTCGGGCGTACCGGACCCAGCGGTCGATCTGCCCAGCGCTACCGATCTGGCGATGAAGCTCAAGCAGCATCAGCGACTGGGCGAGCAGCAATCCACCCAGGAACCTGTTGCGAAGGCGCCGGTCGCGACGCCATTGCCACAACCAGCGCCGCCCTCGCAACCGGCGCAGCCCTCGCGATCAGAACAACCCAAACAGCCGACGCCACTGGTCACGAATGCCGCGCCCGCTGTTGAAACACCAGCGCCGTCTACGCCGATCGCTGCGACTGCTCCCGTCGCCGACGCACGCGCGCAGAAGATCGAGCAGCACCTGCGCGAGCTGCCGTTCGGAAGCTGGTTCGAATTCGTCGATCCGCTCACCAAGCAAATCGCTCGACGCAAACTTGCCTGGTATTCGCCGATGTCCGGCCGTTGCCTGATGATCAGCCGACGCGGTCAGCGTGGCGACGAAATGACGCTGACCCAGCTCGCCCACGAAATTGCGAGCGGTCGCGCCAGTGAGGTCCTGGAGCAGCGCGAAGGCTTGCTCGATCGCGCGTGGCGTGGACTCACCGGCAGCCTGACGCCGGTGTCGCGACGTGCCCATCCGCAGCAGGAGTTCGATCGCTGATGAGTGCGCATCCCAGCAATCAACGCCGCGCCGAACGCAAGCGCGCCACCTTCACCGCGCTGGTCACCGACGTGATCACCGGCCTGCCCATGGGCCAGTTGGGCAATCTCTCCAGCACCGGCATGCTGCTGATCAGCTCGAAGGCACCGCGCAGCGAAGCCATCTATCAGGTGAGCATGGCGCTGGCGGAATCCGGCCGTCTGCTGACTCAATCGCAGCCGATCGAACTGGGCATCCAGGAACAATGGAACGAACCCGCCGCGACGCCCGGACAAATCTGGGCCGGATATCGCATCGTGGCGATCAGCGACGCTGACGCGGCACGGCTGGAAAGCTGGCTCACCCAGGCGTAGTGCCGGCGATGATTGGCTGGCACGCGCGACGTTGGCGCGCGATCATGGGCATCCGCCCTTCGCGCCATGCCATCGCGACCGATCAAGAGTGTTCGATGCGTGGGACAGCAGGGCCGGATTCTTCCGCTTCGCAGGAATGTCCATGCCCGAATCATTCGCTTCGCTCTATCCCGCGCATCTGTCCACGCTGTGCGAACGTGCCGACCACGCGCTGGCCATCGGTGGTTTCGACAGCCTGCTGATCGCCGCCGGTTCGCCGCTGCGCAAATTTCTCGACGACCAGGATTATCCGTTCACGGTCAGCCCGCACTTCAAGCACTGGTTGCCGCTGACCGATGCACCGGGCAGCTGGATCATCTACACGCCCGGCGGGAAACCGAAGCTGGTGTTCGTGCAGCCGCGCGACTACTGGCACGTGGTACCGCAGGCGCCGAGCGGCTACTGGGTGGAACATTTCGACATCATCATCGTGCGCAGCGCAGCCGATGCCCTGACCGAATTATCCGGCGGCAAGCGCGCGGTGATCGCGCCGATCGAAGCGATGCCCGATGCCAACAATCCACCGGCGGTGATCGACTACCTGCACTGGCATCGCAGTTACAAGACACCTTACGAACTTGCCTTGATGCGCGAAGCCAGTCGCATCGGTGCGTGCGCGCATCGCGCGGCGGAACAGGCGTTTCGCGCGGGCAAGAGCGAACTGGAGATCCACCTGGCGTATCTCGCCGCCGCGCGACAGATCGATGCCGAGCTGCCCTACGCCAGCATTGTCGCGCTGAACGAACACGGCGCCGTACTTCACTACACGCATTTCGATCGCACGCCACCGAAGCAAAGCCGCTCGTTCCTGATCGATGCCGGCGCGAGTGCCGCCGGTTACGCCAGCGACATCACGCGAACTTACGCATCGCCGCAGGCAGCGGAATTCCAGGCGCTGATCAACAGCGTGGAAAATGCGCAACAGGGTTTTGCCGCTACGGTGCTCGCAGGGCAGAGTTACCCCGACCTGCACATCCACGCGCATCACGTGCTTGCCGGCGTGTTGCGCGAGCATGGCTTCATCCGCATGAGTGCGGAAAGCGCAGTCGAGTCCGGCGTGAGCAGTGCATTTTTCCCACACGGTCTCGGTCATCCGATCGGCCTGCAGGTGCATGACGTCGCCGGTTTCCAGCAGAGCGAGAGCGGCGGCAGCATCGCGCGTCCGGACGGACATCCGTATTTGCGCATGACCCGCGTGCTCGAACCCGGCATGGTCGTCACCATCGAACCGGGGCTCTATTTCATCGACATGTTGCTGGCGGACCTGCGCGACAAGCCGGTGTCACGCGATATCGACTGGGCCCGGGTTGACGCCTTCCGCCAATACGGCGGCATCCGCATCGAGGATGACGTGGTTTGTACCGAGGGTGGGCCGGAGAATCTGACACGGGATGCGTTTGCGTTGGTTGAATAGATCTTTGCGAGAGATTTGAACAGACAATTGGTACGGAGATCGTCGCAACGGCATAGCTGCTTATTGTTCTTGCTGGGTGTTGCACTGAGAAAGCTCCACGTTGTTTCAGAACACTCACTTTGGTCATTCCGGCGAAGGTCGAAATCGCGCAGCGATACTGGCCTTCCGACATGGCACAAGAACCGTGTGTCCACATCACTCGTCCTCTGCGACATTTCTCCACATCAGCCCCACGCCCCACCAGCGTATGCTGCACTCAGCCAAAGCACGGATACCTAGCATGTCCAGCTACACGGCACCCGTTTCCTCGTCGGCAAAGACCAGCATTGCGCGGCGACCGCTGCGCAGGCTGACGCTCGAATTGTTGGGCATCGTCGTGCTGAAGATCACCGTGCTGATGGTGATCTGGTGGGTGGCGTTTGCGCCGCATCCGAAACCCGACGCCAGTGCCGATGCGATTGCGCAACGGCTCGCACCTTCCTCGCAACATGCCAACGCAGGCCACCCATGATCATCGACTCCGATGTCGTCACGTTGTCGCGCCTGCAGTTCGCGCTGACGGCGATGTACCACTTCCTGTTCGTGCCGCTCACGCTGGGGCTGGTGTGGATTCTGGCCGTGATGGAAAGCGTCTACGTGATGACCGGGCGCGAAGTATGGAAGCGCATGGTGCAGTTTTGGGGCGTGCTGTTCGGCATCAATTTCGCGATGGGCGTGGCCACCGGCGTCACGATGGAATTCCAGTTCGGCATGAACTGGGCGTATTACTCGCATTACGTCGGCGACATCTTTGGCGCGCCACTGGCGATCGAAGGGATGATGGCATTCTTTCTCGAAGCCACGTTGATCGGCGTGTTCTTCATGGGCTGGGATCGCATCTCGCGCATCAAGCATCTGCTGGTGACGTGGTTCCTCGCGTTGGCGACAAGCTTGTCGGCGTTGTGGATCCTGATCGCCAACGCGTGGATGCAGCACCCGGTCGGCGCGGCGTTCAACCCGCAGACGATGCGCATGGAAGTGACGTCGTTTGCCGACGTGGTGTTCAACCCGGTGGCGCAGGACAAGTTCGTGCACACGGTGAGCGCTGGCTACGTGATGGGTTCGATGTTCGTGCTGTCGATCAGCGCGTGGTATCTGCTGCGGGGGCGCAACGTGGATTTCGCCAAGCGTTCGATGACGGTGGCGGCGAGCTTCGGTCTGGCGGCGGCGTTGTCGGTGGTGGTGCTCGGCGATGCTTCTGGTTACACCGTATCGCTGAACCAGAAAATGAAAATGGCCTCGATCGAGGCGATGTGGAAAACCGAACCGGCGCCCGCGCCGTTCACCCTCATCGGCCTGCCTGACGTCGCGAATCACACGACGCATTTCGCGGTGAAGATTCCCTGGGTGATGGGTTTGATCGGCACGCATTCCACGGACGAAACGATGCCCGGTATCGCCGAGCTCGTGGACACTGCCAAGGGCCGCATCGGCACCGGCATCCAGGCGTACGACGCCATGCTGGTGTTGCGGCAGGACCGCAACAACACGCAGGCCAAGGCCACGCTGGCTGCACACGACAAGGACCTGGGTTACGCGCTGCTGCTGAAAAAATATGTCGACGATCCGCGCAAGGCCACGCCGGCGGATATCCAGAAAGCAGCCGACAGCACGATCCCGAATGTGCCGGTGCTGTTCTGGTCGTTCCGCATCATGGTCGGTTGCGGTTTCTATTTCATCGCGCTGTTTGCGCTCTCGTTCTGGAAAGCCAGCAGGCGGCGGCTCGATACACAGCGCTGGTATCTGCGGCTGGCGCTGTGGAGTCTGCCGCTGCCGTGGTTGGCGATCGAGCTGGGGTGGATCGTTGCCGAATACGGGCGCCAGCCCTGGGCGATCGAGGGCGTGCTTCCCACCGCGCTCGGCGTGTCGTCGGTGAGTGCCGGACAAGTGCTCACGTCACTCGGCGGATTCCTGCTGTTCTACACCGCGCTGGCGATCGTCGATGTCACGCTGATGCTGAAATTCACCCGCAAGGGTCCCGATGGGTTGGGCATCTGGCCGTTGGCCGGCGCCGACCCGTCGCATCGTCCGTCCATGCAAGACTAGGAGCAGGCCATGTTCGACTACGCCACGCTGCGAGTGATCTGGTGGGCCCTGCTCGGCACGCTGCTGATCGGCTTCGCGATCATGGACGGCTTCGACTTCGGCGTCGCCGGCCTGCTGAAAGTGCTCGGCCGCGACAACGAGGAACGCCATGTGCTGCTCGAAGGCATCGAGCCGACGTGGGAGGGCAACCAGGTGTGGTTCATTCTGGCCGGCGGCGCGACCTTCGCCGCGTGGCCGATGCTTTATGCGGTGTCTTTTTCCGGCATGTACTTTGCGATCGCACTCGTGCTGCTGGCTTTCATCCTGCGTCCGGTGGGTTTCAATTTTCGCGGCAAGATTCACGATCCGCGCTGGGTATCGCTGTGGGATTGGGTACTGACTGCGTCAGGCCTAGTGGTGATGCTGGTGGCCGGCGTGGCTTTCGGCAATCTGTTTCTCGGCGTGCCGTTTCGATTCGATGGCGACCTGCGCATGACTTGGCAGGGTGGATTCTTCGATCTGCTGCATCCGTTTGCACTGCTGGCCGGGTTGGTGTCGTTGAGCATGCTGCTGGCGCACGGCGCGTGCTGGGCCGCGCTGAAAGCCGATCACGCGATTGCCGCGCGTGCGGTAAAAATCGCGCGGTGGATGACGCTGCTGTACGCCGTGTTTTATGTGCTCGCCGGCGTGTGGCTCGCCTACGGCATTCCCGGTTATGCCATCGCCGGCAATGCGATCACCGACGGCGCGTCCAATCCTTTGTACAAGCAGGTGGCCGTCGGTGGCACGTGGTTCGCCGGTTATCTGCAATATCCATGGTTCTGGTTCGCGCCATTGCTGGCACTGGTGTCGGCAGTCGCCGTGCAGGTACTGATCGGCCGCCGCAACGCGACGGGTTTCATCGCAAGCAGCTTGATGGTGGGCAGCACGATCGCGTCGGCCGGATTTGCGTTGTTTCCGTTCCTGCTTCCGTCCAGCCTCGATCCGGGTTCCAGCCTCACCGTATGGGACGCGTCGTCAAGCCGCGGCACGCTGCAGACGATGCTTGTCGTCACCGCCGTGTTGTTGCCGATCGTCATGCTTTACACGAGCTGGGTGTACCGCGTGATGCGCGGACGCGTCACTCTCGAACAGGTGCGCAAGGCGCACGGCGGCTATTGAAAGGAGTACGGCGGCATGTGGTATTTCTCATGGATCCTCGGGCTCGGACTGGCGTGCGCCTTCGCGATCCTCAATGCGATGTGGTACGAAATCCACGCCACCGACGAAGCCAATCGCGTGCGCGATGATGACGCGGGCTTACCTGATGAGTTGAGTTAGCGGGAAGCCAGCAAGGCTTCAATCTCGTCGGCCGATTTTGGCATCGCCGCGGTAAGCACCTCGCAACCGTCGCGTGTCACCGCCACGTCGTCCTCGATGCGGATGCCGATGCCGCGCCAGCGTTCGGCGACGGTGCGATCGTCGGGTGCGATGTAGAGGCCGGGTTCCACTGTCAGCACCATGTCCGGTTCGAGCAATCGCGATTCGTCGTTGACGCGGTAGTCGCCGACGTCGTGGACGTCCAGACCCAGCCAGTGGCCCGTCTTGGCGGGATAAAAACGCTGGTAGCTGCCCGACGCGATGGCGGCATCGGCATCAACCTTGAGCAGGCCGAGTGCGCATAGACCTTCCGTGAGCACGCGAACCGCTGCGTTGTGCGCGGCACTGAAAGATCGGCCAGGACGCACTTCGTCAATCGCTGCCAGTTGCGCTGCCAGCACTACTTCATACAGCGCGCGCTGCTCGCGGTTGTAGCGACCGTTGACCGGAAATGTACGACTGATATCCGACGCGTAGCAATCGAGCTCCGCACCGGCATCGATCAGCAACAGCTCGCCATCGCGAAGCGTCGCGCGACGGCTTTGATAGTGCATGACGCAGGCGTTGGGACCACCGGCCACGATCGGAGCGAACGCAGGAACCGCGCCGCGGCCGCGCACGACGCGCAACAATTCGGCTTCGACTTCGTATTCGCGTCGTCCGGGCGTGGCAACACTCAGCGCTGCGAGATGAGCCTCGACGGCGATCGACGCGGAGGCGCGCATGAGTTTCAGCTCGGCGCGCGATTTGTACAGACGCAGGTCGTGCAGCAGATGACCGAGCGCGACGAATTCCTTCGGCACCACACCGCCGCCGCGCAGCTGGCGCAGGCGGCGCATCCAGCCGAGCAGCTGCGCGTCGAAATCCGGTTCGCGGCCGAAATGACAGTACACACGGCCACGGCCTTCGATCATCCCCGGCAGGATGTCGTCGATATCGTCGATCGGAAACGCGTCGTCCATGCCGTAGTCGGAAACCGCTCGCTCGGTGCCGATCGACGGGCCGTGCCAACGCTCGCGTTCGGGATCGCGCTCGCGGCAGAACATCACCACTTCGCCATGCCGTCGGCCGGGAAGCAGCGCGAGGATGGCGTCTGATTCCGGAAAGCCCGCGAGATAATGGAAATCCGAATCCTGCCGATACGGCCATGCCGCATCAGCATTTCGCATGCGTTCCGGCGCGGCGGCCACAAGCAGCACCGCGTCCTCGCCGGCCATCTGCATCAGCTGACGACGGCGACGTGCGAATTCATCGGGCGCAATAGCTGGCGCCCCAATAACTGAAGCGCTGGAATTCAATGCACGGTGCCGCTGGACGAATCGTGCGCGGCACATTCCGCATGCAGAAGCATGGCGCCGATGCGCACGAATTCATGCACTTCGATCAGCGCGTCTTCGTCCTCTTCCTGATTGTCGAAATCGAACGACGAGGCGGCGATGACACCCAGATCGCGCAACACTTCCTGTGCCTCGTCCGACAAGTTCGCGTGCGCCGATGTTCCCGCGAGACCAAAGCCGCCGAGAAAACCGCGACACCATTCGACGGTGGCTTCGGCGCGTTCGGCCAGCGGCCGATCGTCTTCGGGCAACAGCGGTTCGAAGCCCAGTTCCGGATCGGCGAGTTCCGATTCGCACTGACGAGCGAGACGATCGAGCAACGCTATGTCGTTGGGTGCAACGTCGGTGACTTCGCCGTCGAGCTGCAACGCAGCCAGCACCGAGGTGCCGCGCAATGATCCGCCACCGGCGATATAACCGCACAGCGATCCATGCAGCTCGCTCGCATCCGTGCCCAGCCGCAGCCGCACGACCAGGGCATCGATTTCGTCATGGCCAACGGGTTCGGCAATGGTCATGTCAGCGCTCCGATAAGGTGTGTTCCACAGTTTAATGCACTGGCGATATCTGCCATCCGATGTAGCCCTGTGGCGCACAGATTTCCGTCAGCGTCCTGTTATAGTTTCGCGCATGACCACGCCCGATCTTGCTTCGTCCGACCCTGTCCGCGAGGAGCTTGCAGCCTTGAGCCAGAAGCTCGACCGGCTGCTCGACACCGTGCGACGGCTCACCGAAGAAAACCGCAGTCTGCGGCACAGCCAGGAGCAGTTGTCGGGCGAACGTGCCGGCTTGCTGGCGCGCAACGAACAAGCGCGCAGTCGCGTCGAGGCGATGATCCAGCGCCTCAAATCACTCGAGAGCAATAGCTGATGAATACGCCCGTCAGTGATCCGGTAACGCTGCGCCTGATCGATCGCGAATTTCTGATTGCCTGCTCGCCGGAAGAGCGCGAGGGCCTGCTTGAGGCTGCAAGTTTTCTCGATCGCAAGATGCGCGAATTGCGCGCGAACGCGAAAGCGCCAAGCTTTGAACGCTTGGCTGTGCTGACCGCCATCAGCGTCACCCACGATTTTCTGACCCTGCGCAAGCAACACGATGGACAGGGGCAACGCCTCAGCGACGGGCTCGCGACCTTGCGTCAGAAACTCGACGCCGCGCTTGAAAGTGAAGCCGCCAGGCGCTGATTGATTCGGGGCGAACGCCGCCCTGCATGAACTTCGGCGGACTGCGGTCAGTGGCACATTCCGGAACGAGCGCCTAAAATGGACCTCGGCGTTTTCTGCGATGTGCGCCAGCACACTCTTACATTTGCCTTGTTCCTAATTACGGCCCCGGGTCGGCTTAACATCGGCTGTTGTGCATGTCCGCCGCGTGCGGAAAGCCTTGAGGCCATGTAGCCCTCCCACCTGATCCACTTTGGATCAAGGTCGTTTGGTGGGCAGCGGCATCGCGGTTGACGCCACTTCTTTCCGGCCCGGCCATCGTCGCTCGACGATGGCCGGGATCGGCTGCCAGGCGAGGTTCGATCGGAGACGCGACACGTGGACGCCATCGCCCAACGCCGCGAACAGCGCCAGAGCATATCCGAGCGTCGGCGCGCGTTGTCACCTGCCGAGCGCATTGCCGCGGCACAGGGTTTGCGCCGCAGTCTCGAACAACTTCCCGAGTACCTCACCGACGCACGCGTCGCGGGCTACTGGGCGACCAACGGCGAGTTGCCGCTGAATCTGGTGATTCCACCGTTGGCATCGCGCGGACAGCAGTTTTTGCTGCCGGTGATCGGCGACGGGAAGCGGCTGCGTTTCGCGCCATGGCAATCCGGCGAAGATGTGCTTCCGAATCAGCATGGCATTCCCGAACCCGCGCAGCCGCGCGAACTGCTCGAACCTTTTCAGCTTGATCTGGTGCTGGTGCCGCTGCTCGGTTTTGACCGACGCGGCCATCGGCTCGGTTATGGCGGCGGCTATTACGATCGCAGCTTCGCGTTCCTCAACGAACAGGTCCGGCCGACCGAACCCCTGCTTGTCGGCATCGCGTACGCGTTCCAGGAGCTGCCGCGGATCGAGGACGCCAGCTGGGACGTTCCGCTCGACTTTATCGCCACCGAACTCGAACTCATCGACTGCAACAGCCCGGGCAATGAGGCAAACGCATGAAACACTGGCTGATGAAATCGGAGCCTGAAACATTTTCCATCGACGACCTCAAACGCAAGCGCGTGGAGGCGTGGGACGGCGTGCGTAATTACCAGGCGCGCAACTTCATGCGCGACGTCATGAAGCCTGGCGACAAGGTGTTCTTCTATCATTCCAACTGCGCCGAACCGGGCATCGCCGGGCTCGCCGAAGTGGCGAGCGATTCGTATCCCGATCCCAGCCAGTTCGATGCCAAGAGCCACTACTTCGATCCGAAAAGCTCGCGCGAGGATCCGCGCTGGATGCTGGTCGACGTGGAATTCGTGAAGAAGCTCAAGCGCGTGATCACCCTCGATGAACTGAAGGGCCACGCTGCACTCGACGAGATGCTGCTGCTGCGCAAAGGCAACCGACTGTCGGTGATGCCGGTTGCCGCGGCCGAATGGCGTTACATCCTCACACTCGAATGAGCGCGGCCTCGCGCTCTTCTCCGTTATTCCCAACCTTTCCGGAACCGATGTCATGAGCAACGCCAACGAGAAACGCCAGGCCGGTGAAGCGGCGATCCGCTACGTCGAGGATGGCGCCATCGTCGGTGTCGGCACGGGCACGACGGTCGCGTTTTTCATCGACGCGCTAGCCGACCTCAAGGACCGAATTCAGGGCGCCATCTCCAGTTCGGATCAATCCACCGCGCATTTGAAAAAGCTCGGCATTCCGGTGCTCGATCTCAATTCGGCCGGCCCGCTGACGATCTACATCGACGGCGCCGATGAGTGCGATCCGTACAAACGGTTGATCAAGGGTGGCGGTGCGGCGCTGACGCGCGAAAAGGTCGTCGCCGCCGCGAGCGAGAAGTTCGTCTGCATCATCGACTCGAGCAAACGCGTCGATCTGCTCGGCAAGTTTCCCGTGCCGATTGAAGTGATCCCGATGGCGCGCAGCCTGATCGGCCGCGAGATCGTGAAGCGCGGCGGCCAGCCGGTGTGGCGCGATGGTGTGGTCACGGACAACGGCAACTGGATCATCGACGTGCATGGCTGGCAGATTGCCGATCCGGCTGCGCTGGAAAGCGAACTCAATCAATTGCCCGGCATCGTCACCGTGGGACTCTTCGCGCGCCGGCCTGCGGACGTGGTGCTGATCGGCGATCGCGAGATGTGATGGAACGCCACGGCTCAACGCACGGCGAGAATGTCGCGCAATGCAGCCTGCGCCCTGGCGTTTTCACGAGGCAGTCCGATGGTGATGCGCGCCCAGTGCGCCAGAGGCGGAAAGCTGCGGCCGATATCGATGCCTCGCTGCAAAAATGCAGCTGCCAGTTCGGGCTGTGGCCGACCAGCATCGAAGAAAATGAAGTTGGCTACCGTCTCGCTGTGCGGCAATTTCAGATCCTTCAGCGTCGACAGCCAGATGCGCCGTTCGTCGGCGACCGCACGACGACTGCGATCAAGTAACGCCTTGTCCTGCAGGGCCGCACCGGCGGCAACGATCGCAAGCCGACCTAGACCTTCCGCGGTGCCCGCACCTTCCTTGCGCAATGCCGATACCAGCGGCGGTGGTGCAAGCAGATAGCCGAAGGGCAATCCGGCAAGTCCATGGATCTTGGCAAAGGTGCGAAACACGGCCACGTTGGCCCCTTCCCTCACCAGGTCCACCGCGCTGCGCGTGGCGAAGTCGTCGGTGTACTCGAGGTAAGCCTCATCGACGATCACCAGTACTTTCTGCGACACCTCGCGCAGAAAGCTTTTGAACGCGGCGCTGTCGCAGACGGTGCCGCTCGGGTTGTGCGGATTGACCAGGTAGATCGCACGTGTCTTTGCGTTGATCTTCGCCGCCAGTGCACGCAAATCGTTCCGCTGCGAAGCGTCCAGCGGTACCGGCACGCTCACGCCACCCACGCGCGAAGTGGCATCCACCAAAGCCAGGTAACCCGGCGTCGAGTAGATGAATTCGCCACCCGCGCCGCCTTCGGTCCCCAGATACAGTCCCAGCCCGTCCAGCACTTCGCCTGGCAAAACATGATCCGAAGGCAGTCGTTCGTATGCCGCGAGTTGCTCGACCAATGCATGCGCCGCGCTCTCGTCCCCGTATCGCACTACCTTTCCCAGTTCGCGCTGGATGGCCTGCACAGCGAGCGGCGAGGGGCCATACGGATTCTCGTTGAAGCACAGGCGGATCGTTGCCTCTTTTGAATCCAACGAGCCGAGCGGCGCCGCCAGTGCCGGCTCCAGCCAGCCGGGCGCCAACAGTGCAGCGCCCGCCGCGGCGCCCGCGCTTTTCAGAAAAAGCCGGCGATCAATGCGTGATTGGGTCATGGAAATTTCCTCAGAACGTGATGGCGACGCGCGCATACCAGTAACCACCGTTCAGACCGTAGGGCGAGACGTTGCCGTAGTAGCTTTCTCCCAGCGACGGATAGAACGCAACGGCCGACTTGAAGGGCCGCACATCGAACAAGTTGTTGGCGCCGACCGCAAGGTTGATCGCTGGCGTGAGCTGATAATCCGCTTCCAGATCGGTGATCCAGCGCGCGTCGAACCACGCACCGTAGGCTTCGCGATATTTGCCGTACTGGGACTCGTGCAGCTGCAGAGCGAATTTGCCGATTTGCCAGTCGCCGCCGAAGATCAGCTTTCTGTTGGGGCTACTTTGCGTGATCTCGGCTTGTGCTTCGGCGTTGAGCAGTTGATAGGTTGGCCCCAGCGCGCTGAGCTGCGGTGGTGTGGCAACCGTTTTCAGCACATGAAGGTGGTTGACGTTGCCGCTGAAACTCCAGTCAACAGTACCGTAGCGGCCGAGTTCCTGATGCCACGACGCCGAGGCATCGATGCCTCGACTACGGATGTCCGCCGCGTTGGTGAAAAACTTCACGCTGTCCAGGCCGGAGTAGCCGTAACCCGTCAGCACCGAAGCCACAGCTGCGCCCGAGATGTAGCCCGTGGCGCTGATGAAGTCGTCGATCCGCACCTGGTAAGCATCCACGCTGAAATGCAACGCATCGGTCGGGTTGTAGACCAGCCCGACACTGAGGTTGCGCGAGCGTTCGGGCTTCAGCGGCGTGGCGCCCAGAGCCGCCGCGACCGGCGTGTTCGCGCGCAGCCACAACGACTCGATGCTCTGGTAGCCGTTGCCGAGATTGGCCGTATTGAAACCGGTGGTCGCGAAACCCTCTTGTTGCAGTGACGGCGCACGAAAGCCGTTCCCGAACGAACCGCGCAAGGCGAGCTGCGGAGTGATCGCAAAGCGCGTGCTGAGTTGTCCGGAGAGTACATGCGCCGTGTCGCTGTAATGCTCGTAGCGGCCGGCAAGATCGACGTGCCAACGATCGGTCAGGTCCGTCGCGGCTTCCGCGTATCCGGCATACACATCACGCTGCAGGGTGGTCGCGTTATCCGGCGTGTAGCCGTTGAAAGCCTGCAATCCGCCGCGTCGCAGCACGCCAGCAAACGGACCATCGGGGCTTACGTATCCGCCATTGATGTACGAATCGGGTTCGCCGGCACCAAGCGCATATTTCTCCCAACGCTGCTCCAGTCCCCAGGAGACCTGCAACGGTCCATGCAGTCCCGCATCGAAGGCGCGCGTGAAGTCGAGGTTGGTGGTCAGCTGATCGAAGTCCTGTTCGCCGAGATAGAAGCTGGTTGGACTATCGGGACCCAGGGACGGATTGAGCGTGTTCTGTCCATGCAGGCGAGCGTGGTCGCGACCGTAGCTGCTGCTCAGGTCCCAGTTCCAGCCCGCAAGCAGCCCCTTGAGGCCGCCGATGAACTGATAGTCGGTCTCATAGATATGGCGATATGCCTGGAACCCATCAGGATAGATTTCCGTAAGGTCATACACACTGCTGGGGTTGTACTCGGTACTCGCTGCGACGACATCGCGATAGCTCAGCGTGGCATTCGAATACAACGTCAACTGATCGCTCAGCGGCAGCTCCAGGTTGTAGCCAAGATTCAGCAGGTGATCCTTGGTCGACTGTCCGTAACCCTTGTCGAAATGACGCCGATCCACGGCGGCCTCGCGCGGATCCGGTGATCCGTCCGGCAATGGCGTGTAAAAAGGATTGGACGGATACAGCGTCGGATAGACCGGCAATGGCGCCGCATTCTGCCTGCGCGCGTCCAGCGACACATTGATGAAACCGCCGTCGCCCAGCTTGAAACCCTTGTTGAGCTCCTGCTGCACCGTGGCGCCGCCGTCGTGGTAGTTGCTGCCGAACGTGCTATCCGCTTCGCCGCCATCGCTGTCGCGCTTGAGGATGATGTTGATGACACCGGCAATGGCATCGGAACCGTATTGCGCGGCAGCGCCGTCGTGCAGAATCTCGATATGGTCGATCGCGCTGATCGGGATCAGATCCAGATCCACCGGAGCGCTGCCGCCAGCGAAGGTCGAGACGTTGTTGACGAAGGACGATGTGTGGCGCCGTTTGCCATTGATCAGCACCAGCACCTCGTCCCCGCTGAAACCGCGCATCGTGAAAGGCCGTACCGATGCGGACGTGCCATAGGCGTTTTCAGCCAGGTTGAAGGACGAATCAAGCGTGGACAGGATGTGCTTGAGGCCGGCCTTGCCGGTTCGCTGCAAGTCTGCGCTGGTAATCACTGTGATCGGCACCGCGCTATTGCCAGCGGTGGTATCGGTGCCTCGCTCGCCAGTGACCACCACCGTTGCCAATGCCCTGGCCTTGGTGTGATCGGCAACAGAAGCGTCGGCACTGACGTCCTGGGCTTTTGTGGCAACCGGGCCAAGCAATAGCGCCGAGAATAGAAGGTTGCGTTTCCAGTGACTCGATGTGTCTGATCTGGATCGATGACTCTTTGCTTCTTTCACTGCTCCCCCTGCTGATATGCCGCTCGGTCGACAGACCGATTGCCGGATGACAATCGTTTGGACGTAAAGACGTCCAAACATTAATTGTCGCTGTGCAGCAAATTATCATGGAGGTTGCGGAATTGCTCAGCGTCTTAATGCATATGCTTATGCCATCCGGGCATATGACCGCGCAGGTACGAATCGAAACACTTCGGGCACACCGCGGCCTCCTCACATTCAGGATCTGCCATGAAGCCATTCGATGATGTCGGAAGCGGCGAAACTCGAAACAGGGATGTTCCGAAGTTTCAGTGCGTATCGAGATGGTGTCATTCCCCGCATGTCATTGCGGCGCAGACCGGAATCCAGCCGAACTTTCGCGGTGCAAATCGCTTGATGACGTGCAGGGCGGCGTTGGCGGCTAGCCACCAAGCCACGGCGTGCGCGCAGACGAGGGCGGCTCAGAGTTGTCGTCTTGTGCCCGAACCATGCAGTCGCTCAGCGGTTTTCGACAGCAAAAAAAATCCCGCCGGGAGGCGGGATCTTCTTGAACCCTTGCGTGCAAGTCTGCAGGCGGTCGGGATCTGTATTTGGCAGCCCCGGATGGATTCGAACCACCGATGCCTGAGTCAGAGTCAGGTGCCTTACCGCTTGGCGACGGGGCTATGTTGGAAGCTGGATTAGCGCTTGGAGAACTGCGTGGCGCGGCGTGCCTTGTGCAGGCCGACCTTCTTGCGTTCGACTTCACGGGCGTCACGAGTCACGAAACCGGCCTTGCGCAGCGGCGACTTCAACGTCTCGTCATACTCGATCAGCGCGCGGGCGATGCCCAGACGGATCGCACCGGCCTGACCGGTAATGCCACCGCCGGCGACCGTCACCATGATGTCGAACTTGCTGATGTTGTCGGTCAGCTCAAGCGGCTGGCGCACGATCATGCACGAGGTCTCGCGGCCGAAAAACTGTTCGAGCGTCTTGCCGTTGACCACGATGTCGCCCTTGCCCTTGCGCAGAAACACGCGGGCGGCGGAGGTCTTGCGGCGGCCAGTGCCGTAATTCTGCTGGGTCGTCATGATGATTCCTTAGATTTCCAGCGCCTGCGGCTGCTGTGCGATATGCGGATGTTCGGCACCGCCGTAGACCTTGAGCTTGCGATACATCTCGCGGCCCAGCGGGTTCTTCGGCAGCATGCCCTTGACGGCGATCTCGATCACACGCTCGGGATAGGTGGCCAACAAGTCCTTCAGACTGGTCGTCTTCAGGTTGCCGATGTAGCCGGTGAAGCGGTGGTATTTCTTGTCGTCGAGCTTGGCACCCGTGACATGCACCTTTTGCGCATTGATGACGACGATATAATCGCCGGTGTCGCAATGCGGGGTGTATTCCGGCTTGTGCTTGCCGCGCAGACGACGGGCGATCTCGGTCGACAGGCGACCGAGCGTCTTGTTCGTGGCGTCCACCACGAACCAGTCGCGCTTGATGTTGTCTGCGTTGGCGCTAAACGTTTTCATTTCAGAATACCTGTTCTGCCGCCGTGAGGCGGTACGCGTAATCGGTAGATCAAAGGCGCGAGATGATAGCGGAGCCGTCATCTATGGCGCAAGTCCGCCGACCGGCGGGCTGTGAGCTGGCAATGATAGCATGAGCCGCATGCCGCTTGAAAAGTCCCCCATGCGCACGCCTGCGGGCCGGATCGCCGAACTGGCGGACCAATGCGTGCAATGTGGGCTTTGTCTGCCCGTCTGCCCGACCTATGCGCTCGACCGGAGCGAAGCCGAGTCTCCGCGTGGGCGAATCGCCATCGCGTCGGCACTCGCGCGCGGCCTGGTCGACCCGACATCGGAGCTGAGATCGCATCTGGATCACTGTCTGGGCTGCCTCAACTGCGAAAAAGTTTGCCCCGCGCATGTTCAGTACGATGAGCTGCTGATCCAGACCCGTTCAATGCTCGGTCCCGACAAGGAGCGACCAAAATGGTTGCTTGGGATGCTCCGGCGACCTGGTCTGTTGCGCTGTTTGCAGCAACTAGGTGGGGCGACCTCCCTTCCTCGCTGGAAGGGGTCACTGGCAGCATGGCTGCCGACTGCATCGATGTTGCGAAGCGCATTGATGGCCTTGCCGTCTTCCCCATCGTCAGCACGCGCGCGCGCCGCCCAGACCACAAATAATATCGAAGGCCGGATCGTTGCGCTGTTTCCCGGCTGCGTGGCCAGCGTGATGGACGCGCAGGCCCAGCAGTCGGCCATCGAGTTGTTGCAACACGTTGGTTATCGGGTCAGCGTCTTGCCAGCTTTCTGCTGTGGCGCGATGGATCTGCACGGTGGTGCGAGCGCGGCTGCGGAGCAATCGGCGACACAGGTCCGGGAAGCCTGGGCGAAAAGCGGCGCGACTCTCCTGGTTTCGGTCACGCCCGGCTGTATCGGCACGCTCCGCCGCGCTTTGCCTGACGTCGCGGTCGCCGACCCCGTGGAATTGCTGGCCGACCGCGCCGACGCATTGCGCTTTCGTCCGCTGGCTCAACGCATCGCGCTGCATTTGCCGTGTACTCAGGTCAATGTCGCGCGCAGTGACGCCGCACTCATTACCCTGCTTCGGCGTATTCCCGATCTTGAAGTCATGCCCCTGCCGCGGCCACCTTATTGTTGCGGTGCCGCCGGAACGCACATGCTGGAATTCCCCGAGCGCGCCGCCCGGCTGCGCGAAGGCACACTCGAACGGATCACGGCGTTGGCGCCACAGCAGTTGTTGTCGTCCAATATCGGTTGCCGGCTGCATCTGGCTGCGGGCCTCGACGAACACGGCCATACACTCTTGCAGCAACATCCATTAAGCCTTCTGGCGCAACAACTGGAACCGAACATCCCATGAGTGTGCGGAATCTGACCTCCTTCGATCATCTGCTGAGCAAATGCGAGCGCGCGCTCGAAGCCATCGCCGGTTCTCCGCAGTCAACGCGCCCGTCCCCCGCCGCCGCAGTGAACGAGGCAGACATGGAGGACGCCGAGCGTCGGCACGCCGCCGGCCTGATGCGTATCAACCACACCGGCGAGGTCTGCGCGCAGGCGCTTTACTTCGGGCAGGCCGCGCTGGCTCGCAGCGAGGAGAACCGCGATCACTTGTTGCATGCCGCTGCCGAGGAAACCGATCACCTCGCATGGTGCGCGCAACGTCTCGAACAACTGGAAAGCCGCCCAAGCTTGCTCAATCCGCTGTGGTATTTCGGCAGCTACGTGATCGGTGCAGCGGCAGCGTTGGCTGGCGATCCGGTCAGCCTGGGCTTCGTGGTGGAAACCGAGCGCCAGGTCGAAGCGCATCTCGCCGAACACCTGGAGCAATTGCCTGCGCAGGACGAACGCTCACGCGTCGTGCTGGAACAGATGCAGGCCGACGAAATCCGGCATGCGCAGGCGGCGCAGCAACGAGGCGGTGTCGACCTGCCATTTCCGTTGCCGAAACTGATGCACCTCAGCTCGATGGTGATGAAGACCGTCGCCTATCGGCTGTAGGAGCGCACCCTGTGCGCGATCCTTCGTGGCACGAAGAGGGACTGCGCGCACAGGGTGCGCTCCTACAAAAGCCATAAAAAAAGCCCGCCTTTCGGCGGGCTTTTTTTCACATCAGGTTGCGGCCGTGGAACAGCTCCTCGATTTCCCGTCGCAGCAGCGACTCGATGCGCTGGCGCTCCTTGAACGAAAGATCGTCGGCATGCGAATCGAACAGGTAAGTGTCGAGGTCGAAGTCCTTGATGTGCATCTTCGTGTGGAACATGTTTTCCTGATACACGTTGACGTCGAACATCTCGTATTTCTGGCGGATGTGCTTGGCCAGATAATCCTGCACCGAATTGATCTTGTGATCGATGAAGTGCTTCTTGCCCTTCACGTCGCGCGTGAAACCGCGCACGCGGTAATCGCAGACTACGATGTCCGATTCGAAACTGTCGATCAGATAGTTCAGCGCCTTCAACGGCGAGATCACGCCACAGGTCGCCACGTCGATATCCGCGCGGAACGTCGCGATGCCATTGTGCGGATGGGTTTCCGGGTAGGTATGGACGGTGATGTGGCTCTTGTCCATGTGCGCCACGACCGCACCGGAAATCGTGTCGCGGCCGAGCTTCTCCAGCACGGGTTCCTCAGAGATCAGCATCGTCACCGACGCGCCCTGCGGGTCGTAATCCTGGCGTGCGATGTTGAGGATGTTCGCGCCGATGATCTCGGCCACGTCAGTGAGAATCTGCGTCAGGCGGTCGGCGTCGTACTGGTCATCGATGTACTCGATGTAGTTGCGGCGCTGGTCTTCGGACACCGCATAGCAGATGTCGTAAATGTTGAAGCTCAAGGCCTTGGTCAGGTTGTTGAAACCCTGCAGGCGCAGACGGGGAAGTGGTTTGACCAAGACGGCTCTCCATGACCGGTGACGATCAGCAATAGAGGCGGGTTAGCGACAAGGGTCCCCGCTGGATGGTGTGACGCGCAGGTAGCAACCTTCCGCGACCCTTGTGACCGGCGTGCGACAACTCGACGTCGGAAGACCATCAAGTATGAAGCAAAAGGTATAAAAACTGAACCTGCGGCAGGCCGTCAAGGTTTGCCATAATGCAGGACTTGGGGTGGTGCGGGCACGCATGTTGCGATCGCGGTAGCCGCCCGGAATAACGTGGATCGGGAGCTAGCGTGGCGCAACTCAAATATCAGCTTCAACAGGCCTTCGAACGTTCACAGGCACCTTTGGGCTTCGCACCCGACCCTGCTTCGATGGAACGTTTTCTGGCGCTCTGCCACCGCCGGCGCTATCCGGGCAAGACCGCGATCATCCGCCCGGGCGATCCCGCCAATACGCTTTATTACGTAATCGACGGTTCGCTCGCGGTCTGCACCGAAGACGAGCAAGGTCGCGAGCTCATCCTCGCCTACATCAGCCGCGGGCAGTTCATCGGCGAGATGGGTCTGTTTGTCGAACAGGCGCAGCGCGAATCGATGGTGCGCACGCGCACGCCTTGCGAAATGGCCGAGGTCAGCTACGAGCGCCTGTTCCAGTTGATGGAAGGACCGCTGCGCGAGGAGTGCCCGAAAATCCTCTTCTCGATCGGCGCGCAGCTCACCAACCGTCTGCTGCGCACATCGCGCCAGGTCAGCCGCATGGCCTTCATGGATGTGACGAACCGCATTTCGCGCACGTTGCTGGACCTTTGCCAGGAACCCGATTCGATGACGCATCCGGACGGCACGCAGATTCGCATCTCGCGCCAGGAAGTCAGCCGCATCGTAGGCTGCTCGCGCGAGATGGTTGGTCGCGTGCTCAAGCAACTCGAAGAGCAGCGCATGATCGACGTCTCGGGCAAGACCATCGTGGTTCGCGGCACGCGCTAAGCCTTTCCCGCTATCCGTTTGCGCGGCTTTGCTGCCGATTTTTTCGGCGGCGCATAAATCATGTACACGTCCGCACGCGCGTAATGCGAGTCCGGACGATTGGCCGATTGCAGAACGAATCCCGCGCGTTGATACATGTGCAGCGCGGGCTTGAGTTTCTTGCTGGACTCGAGAAAAAGCATCGTGCCCTTGCCCCGACGAAATTCGTCGATGGCCGCGTCCAGTAATTGCCTGCCTGCGCCCAGTCCGCGAAATGATTCGTCCACCGCCATCTTGGTGAGTTCGTACACGCCGGGCGCGTCGCGCAACAAGGCACACGTGCCGATCACCTCATCGCCCAGCATGGCGAAGAAAACCGCGCCGCCAGGCTTCAGCACGAATTCCTCCGGATGGCGCAACACTTTTTCGTCGATCGGCTCGATGACGAAATACTTCCTGAGCCATGCCGCGTTCAATGCGTGGAAATGTTCGCGCAGCTCTGTGCGAAAAGGCACGATGACGACTTTCGATGCTGCCAGTGCGGCATGTCGATTCAAGATATTCGGAACAATGGGTTGCTCGTCCAGCGCGCGTTCGCACGCTTCGATGGCCGCAAGCAGCTGCGTGCCTTCCGCACCGAGCGAATCCTTCACGCCTTGTCGAATAGCCGCCCAAACGATTCCGAGCTCGGCCAGCGCGCGACTTCCCTTGGTGGTCAAGGTCAACAGGCTGCGTCGTCCGTCGGCAGCATCGCCTTGACGTTTGGCCATGCCGGCACGCACCAGCTTGTCGGTCAGCTGGCTGACTGCAGAATGGGTCTGCCCGATGGCGGCGGCGACGTCGTTCACCGTTGCCGGGCCCTGTTCCCAGAGAAAACGCATGACCGGAAACCAGCGTGACTCGATTCGCGCGCCGGCGTTGCGATACACCTCGTCGCCGGCGTTGTAGAAGCGATCGCTGAGCGACTTCAGGCGACTTGCCAGCGCTAGTTCGGTGAGAGATGACAAATACATGATCGTGCTTTGAAAATTATGTAAGCACTAACATAACCAGCTCATGCAACTCTGTGCAAGTCGTTTCGACAAAATCGGACACGTCACGAACTGCAGCTCAGAACCATTCCACGCGTGTCACGCTTCGCCCCAGCGCACGCTCGATTTTCTTGCAAAGCTTGGGCGTGGCGTTGACCAGTACGGCCTCGTCGGCGCCTTTCAGCATCGCCGCGTCGTTTATCGAATCACCGTAGGCGACTTGCCACGCAGTGACACCGTATGCGGACAATTGCGCTGTCTTGCGCCGCCCGACGTTGTGCCATTTCATCCGCATGCCCAGCCCGCTCGGCCGAAGCTGCGAGGCCAATAGTTCCAGCTCGCCCAATCCAAGCTCGTGCAAAATGCCGCTGACCAGTGCATGTTCGCAACCTGTCACCACGATCACCCGATCACCCGCCGCCTGGTGACGACGCAATGCCTGCAGACCATCGCGACAGAACTGTCGCGGCTTGCGCGCCAACGCCGCAGCAAAGCTTTGCGCAGCGGCGTCATAACGCTTCTGCCCCACGCCGAGCAGCGCAATGTGCACCAGGCTCAACGTCGGCAGCCACCTTGAAAACGGCCATCGCAAAAGCAGCCATGGCAGCGAGAGAAAGGCCAGCAACTTGCGCAGCAACGAGCGGCGATAGCGTTCGCGCATGAACAGATAGAACGAATCACCGTGGATCAGCACGCCATCGAAATCGAACAACACCACGCGCGGCGCAGCGATTGCGTCGCCCCATACGCCCGGCGATGTCTTCTCTTCCAATGCGTCAGTCACGGCGTGCCAAACAATCGCCGCAATTCGCTGCCCGGATCCTCGGCGCGCATGAACGCCTCGCCCACCAGGAAGGCCTGAATGCCGCCTTCGCGCAGAAGCTGCACATCTTCCAGCGTGTGGATACCCGACTCGGCCACCAGCACGCGGTCGTATTCGATCATCGACTGCAATGACAGCGAAGTTTCCAGCGATGTCTCGAAGCTGCGCAGGTTGCGGTTGTTGACGCCGATCAATGGCACCGGCAGCGCCATCGCGCGCTCCATTTCTTCTTCGTCATGCACTTCGCACAACACATCAAGATCGAGTTCGGCGGCGAGCAGCGACAATTGCATCAGTACGTCGTCATCCAGCGCAGCGACGATCAGCAGCACGCAGTCGGCACCGATCGCGCGCGCTTCGTGCACCTGGTACGGATCGATGATGAAATCCTTGCGCAGCAGCGGCAATGAACACGCAGCGCGCGCCTGCTGCAGAAACGCTTCGCTGCCCTGGAAAAAATCGCTGTCGGTCAGCACCGAAAGACAGGCCGCGCCACCGGCTTCGTAACTGCGGGCGATCGCGACCGGATCGAAATTCGGCCGGATCACGCCCTTGCTCGGACTGGCCTTTTTCACCTCGGCGATCACCGCCGGCAACCCCGCGGCGATCTTCGATTCGATCGCCGCGGCAAAACCACGCGTGTCGGGCAGATCGGCGATGCGTGCGGTGAGCTCGGTCAGCGGAAGCTTGGTCCGGCGTTCGGCAATCTCTTCCGCCTTGCGGGCAAGAATGCGATTGAGGATGTCGGTCATGGGGCGTCGATGTTCGTGGGGATGAGGCGATGATGACGGACTCCGCATCGGCGCTCAACCATCCTCACGACATAGTTCAGCCGGTTTTGGCGAGCCGTCGCGTGGTCGCCACGAAGGCCTGCATTTTCGCCTGCGCCGCGCCGCTCGCAATCGTCGCTCGCGCGCGTTCGATGCCGCCGTCGATGGAGTCGACCAGATCGGCCGCGTAGAGTGCAGCACCTGCGTTGAGGCAGACAATCTCATGGGGTACGCAGGGCTTGCCGGCGAGCGCATCGAGCAGCATGGCTTTCGATTCGTCCACGTTGTCCACGCGCAGGTTGCGGCTTGATGCCATCGCCAAACCGAACTGCTCCGGTTCCACCTCGTACTCGCGCACGATGCCATCGCGAAGTTCGCCGACCAGCGTGGTCGCGCCGAGCGACATCTCGTCCATGCCGTCGCGCCCCCAGACCACCAGCGCGTGTTTCGCGCCCAGCGCTTGCAGCACGCGCACCTGGATGCCGACGAGATCGGGATGGAACACGCCCATCAGAACGTTCGGCGCATCGGCCGGGTTGGTCAGCGGGCCCAGAATGTTGAACAGCGTGCGCACGCCCATTTCCTTGCGCACCGGCGCCACCACTTTCATCGCCGGATGATGGTTCGGCGCAAACATGAAACCGATGCCCGTTTCCGCCATGCACGCAGCAACCTGCGCCGGCGCCAGGTCGATCGATGCGCCAAGCGCTTCCAGCACATCGGCGCTGCCGGATTTCGATGACACGCTGCGACCGCCGTGCTTGGCAACGCGTGCACCGGCCGCTGCCGCCACGAACATCGACGCGGTGGAAATATTGAAACTCGACGCGCCATCACCGCCGGTGCCGACGATGTCCAGCAAGTGCCGGTTGTCGCCGTCGATGTGCGGCACCTTGGCCGACAGCTCGCGCATCACACGCGCCGCGCCGGTGATCTCGCCGATGGTTTCCTTTTTCACGCGCAGGCCGGTGATGATCGCCGCTGTCATCAGCGGGCTGACTTGGCCGTGCATGATCTGGCGCATCAACGCGATCATCTCGTCGTGGAAAATCTCGCGGTGTTCGATCGTTCGCTGCAGCGCTTCCTGCGGCGTGATCGTGATACCGCTCATGCCGCGAGCCGCAGCGGTTGACCAAGAAAATTGCGCAGCAGGTCGTGGCCGTGCTGAGTCAGGATCGACTCGGGGTGAAACTGCACACCTTCAACCGGCAGCGTGCGATGACGCAAACCCATGATCTCGTCGATCGAGCCGTCTGCGTTTTCGGTCCACGCAGTGACCTCGAGACAATCCGGCAGCGAACCTTGCTCAACCACCAGCGAGTGATAACGCGTGGCCTCGAATGGATTGGGGAGCCCGGAAAATACACCGAGCCCGCGATGGCGCACCGGCGATGTCTTGCCGTGCATGATCTGCTTGGCGCGAATGACCTTGCCGCCGAATGCCTGGCCGATCGCCTGATGCCCGAGACACACACCGAACACCGGAATCTCGCCGCCCAGTTCGCGCAATACATCCAGCGACACGCCCGCATCATCCGGCGTACCCGGCCCCGGCGAAATCATGATGTGCGACGGCTTCAGCGCGCGGATGCCGCCAACGTCCAGCGCATCATTACGCACCACTTTCACTTCCTGCCCCAGCTCGCCCAGATACTGCACGAGATTGAAGGTGAAGCTGTCGTAGTTGTCGATCATCAAAAGCATGACGGGCCTTGCGGAAAGGCGACATGAAGCGCGCCGCGGGTTTCACATTATAGCCTTCCATTTACCCGCGAGTCGGCGGCTCATGACGACCAGCGACCCTGGATCTGTTACCCGATCAATCCACGGAAATGCCCGCGTCACGCAAGCGCTGACGCAAATGATTGAGCTTGCTGCCATAAAGCGCGCTGCGCGCCGTGTCGCTGCGCAATGGTTGCCGTACCTGCGCCGCGCTGGGCGAGCTGAGCACCGCGCGCGTCGTCTGGTGAAAATCGAGACACGCGGCATCGAACGGCAGGTCGCAGAAATCCAGCAATTGGCGCGTCATGCTTTCCGGCTCGGCCACCAGCGACTCGTATGGAAGATCGAACACACGACCCGGAAATTTCTCCAGCCAGAAACGCGTCAGGTGCAAAAAGTCGATGCAGTAATCCGCCATCTCGTCGAGGTCGCAGGTGAAGCCGACTTTTTCGGTGAAGCATTGGCGATAGCACGCCAGACATGTTTCCAGCGGATCGCGCCGTACGATCACCACGCGCGCCGCAGGCAACATCGCCAACGCCGCGCCCACCAGATACCAGGTCACCAGGCTTTTGTCGGTGAAGCGCGGCTTGCTCCTGCGCCAGCTCGCGGTACGCGCGAGGTATTCGCGGCCGAGACGCTGCCAGTCCTGCGATGTCGCGTCCGGCGCCCACAACGGAAACGCCGAATGACGACGATGCGTTTCCGCATCGACCACCTGCGACATGTCCTTGATCTCGTTCGCGCCCTCGACCTCGGAATGCGAAGCGAGGATGTGTTCGACCAGCGTCGAACCGGAACGCGGAATACTGACGATGAAGATGACTTCGCGACCGAGATCGGAATCAATCGGCTGCGGCATGTCGTTCGCAAAGATGCGCTGAATCGCCTCGACGCGCCGATGCTCTCCTGCGGCGTCCCACTTCACCCGCTTGCGCCGCGATGTATTCGCGACCTGAAACATGTCGAAGGCCTGCGCATAATCGGGCTGATCTTCCAGCGCCTTGGCCAGGGTAAAGCCGAGCAACTCGCGATCACGATCGGGCATGTTCGGCCGCGCGAGCGCTTGGCGCAGTGACGCCTCATCGGCGGCGTCGAAGCGCACCGTATTGAGGTTCGACAAACCGAACCATCCTTCGGCGTTGCCCGGATCGACTTTCAGCATGCTGCGGAATCCGTTCACCGCGGCATCGATCCGGCCGAGGCTCGCATGTGCGCGGGCCAGCGAAAGCATCGCGGGAATGTAGTTGGGCACGAGTTCGAGCGCGCGCCGTAGCGCGACGATGGATTCTTCCGTCTGCGTCTGTCGCCACAGCGCCTCACCGAGATTGAACCAGGCCGAACCGGAGTCCGGCGCAAGTTTGCAGGCATGGCGCATTTGCATGAGTGCTTCTTCGATCTCGCCACGTTCGTGCAACGCAATGCCGAGCCCGATGCGCAAATCCGAGTCGTCCGGCCACACCGGCAACACGCGACGAAAACAGTCGATCGCCTTGGCGTGATCGCCACGCCGCTGCGCGGCCGTGCCCAGCATGCGCGTCGCCTCCGCATCGTTCGGTGCCGCTGCCAGCACCTGCAGGATCAATCGTTCGGCGACATCGAACTGTCGCTGCGCCCATGCCTGTCGCGCGCGCGCCAACATGTCGGCAGCGTGCGGCGAAAGCGGCGATCGAATCGGACCCTGCATCGATGAAAACTCCATGGGGTTTCAACGAGGGAGGCTACACAAGTCATGTAGTCGCTGCAAAAAATCGTTGGAACGATTTGACATCGCGCGAGCGATAGCCCGAAGGGCGACTGCCAAGGATGGCGGTCGCAAAAAAAGACGCCGGGCACGCGCCCGGCGTCCGTTGGTTCGCCGCAGCGATCAAAAATCGTACGCGACGGACAACCTTCCATAGCGCGGTGACCGGGTGTTCTCGACCCTTCCGAAGTCGACATTCGGACTGCTGGTGGTGCCGAACGAGTCGTTGTAGAAAATCGGTGTCTGCTGGTTGAACAGATTGAACACCGCGAAATTGAAGTCAAGCTTGTGCTGCGCCCAACCCGGTTTGTAATCCAGGCTCACACCGACATCGTGCGTCCAGGGTGTAAAGCCCTGCGAACCCGGCGGTACCGGTTTTCCACCGCACCAGAAATAAGTGTGCGAACCGTTCAACGCCACCTGAGTCGGCCCGTACGCACCGCGACACAGTTTCGGCGTGCCCGAGGTGATGTACAGGTTCGCGCCGACCGTCAGGTCCGGCGTGAGCGCATAGGCACCGAATATCTTGAACTGGTGCTGGCGACTGTTTGGCAGGATGCCGCTGGAATACTCCATGCGCTCCGGGAAATCCCACGCGGTGGTGATCGACTCGTACGATCCACCTTGCTGCGAATACGTGCTCACCGGGCCTTCGTCATTGCCCCACGTACGTGAGAACACGTAGTCGAACTTGCCGAACCACTTGCCGTCCCAGGCATGTTCCAGCGACAGATCCAGCGAGTAGTACTTGCGTTCCGGTCCCTTGACGAAACCCTGATCTTGCCTGGTGAACTTGACGGGCACCAAGGAACCATCCGGTGCTTTCATCAGGATGTCGTTGGTCACGCCAGGATTGATCAAGACCAGGCTTTGGGCGTACATAGTGCAGTCGGCCGGCGTCATCCACGCGTAGCCCTGCCTTACGCCCGCGGCGCACTCCTGCTGCTCATCATCGTAGTCGTCGATGATGCGATTCATGCGCTGATAGGTGCCGGTGGCGCCGAACACCCACGACGTACCCAGCATCTGGAATTGCTGCTGCATGCCCAGCACGTAGTTGTCCGAGAACTCGGCCTTAATGTTCTGCGCGGCCGAAATGCGCGGATCTTTCTCCTGACCATATTCGCTGTCGACGGATACGCCGGTCGACGGATTCTGCGGCAGCGGCGTGAATCCGATCGGCACACCCGTATTCGGATCGATGCCGGTGTAGGTTCCGTACTGACCGGCATTGATCACCGGTGCGGCGATGGACAACGCCACGTTATCCGGCAGCGCCAGGTAGTAGCGACCTGCATTGCCGAACACCTTCAGCGTGGAATCACCATGCACGTCCCAGCTGAAGCCCAGGCGAGGCGCCCACTGAGGTTTGGTCTCGCGGATATACGGCACGCCCGAGCCGTCGTAGTTGGTGAACTGGTCGTTGCGCAGGCCGATGTTCAGCAGCAGGGTCGGCGTGATCTGCCAGTTATCCTCGATGTACTGCGCACGCTGAGCCACATGGACCGAGGCGACGCTGAGGTCGACGTGCTTCGACACGTAATAGCATTTCACGTTGCCGGCGGCGTCTGGCGGACCGCATTGGTTCGACGGAGCTGCATACGGTGGAACCGCGGGGTCGACGCCGAAAGACGGTACGCCCGGAGCATTTTCCCCGTAGATCCATTCATAGCCCGGGCCAGGGTTCTGCGAACCATCATCCAGATCGTAGGAGTTGATGTTGTCGATACCGAACGAGATATCGTGGTCACCCAGTTTCCAGTCGAGACTCAGGCGGTAGTTGCTGATCGACTCGGCATGCTTGGGGTCGGAAATTTCCGATGAGCGTTGCGAATTCTCGATGCCACCCGGCGGTACAAACGCCGGATCCTGCTGCGACGCGCTGGAGATATGCGGCAAACTCGGATCGTAGCCCGCATAGGTCGGCTGCTGCGATTGATACTCGCCGTGCATTTTTCCGAACATCGCGTTGAGCGTCAGGCTGTCAGTGAGATACGAGGTGTAGTTGACCGTCCACATGTTGAAGACGTTCTTGTACGTCGGATCCTGCGTGGCCTCGTTATCGCGTTGCAACGTGTTGTAGTCGAAGCCGTAGGAATTCGTCCAGGTCTTGTACGCGTTCCTCAAACCGGTCACCGTCAGGGTGTTGCTGTCGTTGATGTTCCAGTTCAACTTGCCATAGAGCTTTGGCGCGTGAATGGTCGTCAGGTTGGTCGTGCCGCCGGCGCCGGCGAACTCATCGGTTGATCTGGAATCGGTGTCGTCCTGTTCGGCGCTGATGAAGAGAAACAGCTTGTCCTTGATGATCGGAAAGCTCATGTAAGCGTCGTATATTTTCTCGGTGCCCTTGTCCCGATTGCGATAAAGCGCAATGTCGCCAGGCTGGCCGCCCGGTTCTGTGTACAGCGGATTGGCGTAGTAGTAATTGACCGGATTGGACTGCAGGCTCGCCGGCTGCCACAACACGCGCGCACCAAAATGCACGTCGTTGTCGCCGCTCTTGCCGATCTGGTTGATCACGCCGCCGATGGAACGTCCGTACTGCGCGCCATAGCCGCTGGTGAACGTCTGCTGTTGCTCAATGGCGCCATACGGCAGCGTGACGCCGCCCATGCTGTTGAGCGCCTCGGTGACGTTCATACCGTCGACGTAGTACGCGTTCTCGGCCGCCGACGCACCGCCGAACACATTGATCGGCGTACCTAGCGGGCCGCTGCCCAATTGCGGCGAGGCCATGCCCACGCCCGGCGCCAGCATGGCGATGTCCTCCGCCGTGCGCGCCAGCGGCAGCTGCTGCAATTGCTTGGCGGTGATCGTCGTTACCTGATTGGTCGTGGTCACGTCGATCGGCGGAATCGCATTGGCCGACACGTTGACCGCATTGAGATTCTGCGCATTGACGGTGCTAGCGCCATTGGCAAAGTCGACCGACACGGCACCGGCCGCGACCGGGCTGACATCGCTGCGACTCTGCACAACCTGCCCGTCCCGCAGCAGCGATACCGTATACGTGCCGACTGGAAGCGTGATCGAAAACTTGCCTGTCGATCCAACTGGCACGGTGCGATTGAAACCGGAGCCACCCGTCACCTGGATCGCTTCATTGGCCGCCGCCGGCACCGTGCCATAGATGGTTCCAGTAGTCGCCTGCGACCACGCAGCACCGGCAAAACCCATGGTGACGGAGCCGATCGCAAGCGCCAGTGCCTTGCGCTGATAGTTTTTGTTTCGCGACGCGCGTGATTCTTGATTCTTCATTGACGTACACCCCGTTCGATCAATGGCCATTGCCAGTTAATGAATTCCCCAACAGACAAACATGAAGTCAACTTCGGTAATGCGTGCGCGGATTGCTGGCGATCAGCAAACCGATTCGGGTTCGTTTCATGGCATCGCACTCCTGTGCGCATAGAGCGCAGCTCGCGGAGCAAGCAGCGCCGCGGTCACGCCGCCATCGACCAGTGCCGAAGGCAGCTCTCTTCCCAACGCGAGATTCGCGCAGGCTTCGCCCATCGCTGCGCAGGTCTGGATGCCGTAGCCGCCTTGCGCCGCGACCCAGAAAAAATTCTGCGCATCGGGCGCAAAACCGCCGACCAGATCGCCATCGGCGACGAACGAGCGCAGACCTGCCCAGGTTCTGCGCGGTCGGCGAATCGTCATCGTGGTGGCTTCCTCGATGTGGTGGATGCCAAGCGCGATGTCGTATTCCTCGGGTTGCACATCGTGCGGCGACACCGGATCGGCATTCGCGCAGGAGCCGAGCAACAGGCCGGCGTCGGGCTTGAAATAGAAGCTTTCGTCGAACGCGGTGATGAACGGCCAGTGCGAGATATCCACGTCGTCCGGCGCATCGAACACGAAAGCCGAACGACGTTTCGGCGTGATGCCGATCGGCGCGACGCCAGCCATCGTCGCCACTTGATCCACCCACGCGCCGGCGGCGTTCAACAGCAATGGTGCGCTGAATGCGCGCTCGCCAGTGTCGACCTGCCAGCCGCTCGCGCCGTGATCGATCGCACGAATATGCACATTCAAACGCAGTTGCCCGCCGCGCGAACGCAAGCCGCGCAGAAAACCTTGATGCAGTTCGTTGACGTCGATGTCCGCGGCGCCCGGCTCGTGTAATCCGATCTGCGCGAATTCGGGTTTGAGCACCGGCACGGTGTCGCGAATTTTTCGCGCGTCGCGCAATTCGAGACTCGGCGTGAACGTCACCATCGCGTCGTGCAACGCAAGTATCTCGTCAACGTGTTCGGCGGCGCCAATGATCGTGTTGCCCCGCGTCGAGAGAATCGGCTGAGTGGCGAAACCTTCCGGCGGATTCACCAGAAACCGGCGCGACGCGCGACTCAACGTGCGCACTTGCGGCGAGCCGTAGGTTTCACTGAACAGCGCCGCCGATCGGCCGGTGGAATGCATGCCCGCATAGGCTTCGCGTTCCAGCACCAGCACGCGCGCATGCGGCGCCATGAAATACGCGACCGATGCGCCGGCAATGCCGGCACCGATCACGATGGCATCGAAGTCGGTGGTGTCTGCGTTCACGCGGTATCGTCCCTCGATTGTCGCGCTACCACGCTCGTGGCAGTGAGATCGGCAGTGACATTGCCCAGCGTTGCCAGCGTGTCCGGCAGCGTGTCGACCGCGAGCATCAGACCGAGTGGACTCAGCGGCAGACCCATCGCCTGTGCCACCGGCAGATTGGTGGCGATGAACGTCACTGCGCCCGGCAACCCGACCGAACCCAGGCTGATGACCACCGCGAGCAACGCGCCGGTGATCAATTGCGCAGCGGTGAGGTCGACGCCGTACGCCCACGCGATGAACGCCGCCGACGTCATGTATTGCACCGGGCTGGTGAGGCGGAACAATGACACTGCCATCGGCAACACCAGCGCTGTGACCGGTGCGGGATAACCAAGCTTTTGATCCGCGCTTTCGAGCATCGCCGGCAACGATGCCAGCGACGACTGCGTGCTCACCGCGACGACTTGTGCCGGCAACAACGCGGCCACGAAACGACGAATGCGTTCGCCACCGAAGAACATCGCCACCGGCAGCATCATCAGCGCCACCGAGATGTACATCACGCATTCTGTCAGCACGTACACACCCAGCGCGCTGAGCATGCCGAGACCCGCGCGCGCACACACGGAAAGAATGAGCGCGAACACGCCGAGTGGCGCAGCCCACAACACCCAGCGCACGATCACGATCATCGCGTCGGCGATCGCCTGGAAAAATTCCACCAGCATCGTGCGTCGCGCCGGCATGATCTGGGTCAGCGCAAATCCGAGGAACAACGCAAACACCACCAGCGGCAACATCGCACTCTGCGCGGCGGCGTTCACCGCGTTGCTCGGCACGATCGCCACCAGCGAATCGATCCATCCCACGGGTACCGTTTGCGCAGCCGGCAACACTGCGGCGTGATCGAGCGCCGCTGCCAGTGCCGGGTTGTGCGGAAACACCTTGAGCGCCCACGGCGCCGCCAGCGCGGTGAACAACGCGCCGAGCGTCAGCAGCACGATGAACACCACGATCGCGCGTCGCGCAATGCGACCGGATGCTGCTGCATCACTCGCCGTGTTGACGCCGATCACCACCAGCGCCAGAACGAGCGGCACCACGGTCATCTGCAAAGCGTTCAACCACAGCTTGCCGATCGGCTGCGCGATGTTGCCGACCTGCAAAGCCAGGGATGGATGCCATGCGGCCAGCACCAGGCCGATGGCCGCGCCGGCCACCAAGCCCACGAGCACGCGCGCGGTCGGGCTCATCGGGTGGAATCCTTCGCGATGGTCGGCAGCTTCCACTGCGCGCGCAGTTTCAGGTAAGCGTTTTGCGGCAGCAGCACGAACACCGGTTTGTCCCGCGGCTTGAGCCAGGCGACCAGCGACTGCATCGTCGTCGGTGTCATCGCGGTGCAGCCGGCGGTGGCGTCGGTCGGCGATTTCCACAGGTGACCGAAGATGCAGCTTCCGGCCAGCGGTTTCGCCTCCGGGTTCTGCTCGATATTGAAACCGAGGCGATAGCGTTGATCGCCGTTGGCGTGGATATCGCGCCGCATGGGCTCGGTGGAACCTTTTACCGCCGCGTCGCCGACCACCTTCGCATCGACGACGCGGTTGTATTGCGCGGCACCGCTCACATCCACGCAGTAATCGGTGGCAGTCAACGCGCGATATGGCATCGCGGTATCGGCCTTGTCTGCATAACCGAAGATGGTGCCGATGCGGAACACGCCGGCCGGACTGCGGTTGTCGCCCTCATGTTTCACCGGTCCGTCGCTGCGTGGTGTGTTGAGCCCGAGTCCCCAACCCGCGCCGTTCTTGCCGATCGTCACCGGCGCATCGATGCCCGCCGGAATCCAGCCATGCGGGCCAAGGGAGAAGGTGCGCAACGTACCGTGATTCGTGTTCCAGCCCGCTACCGTGACCAGCACCAGCTGGCGCGACGATTGCCATGCGCCGGTTTCATTCGCGTGCAGATCGCCGCCGCTAAACGCAGCGCAGAGCACGACCGAAGCGACGGCGGACGCGATACGCGAAGGATGGAATCGTGGAAGCGACATGCGAACTCGCCTTGAAGGTGAAGAGATTAGGGTTCGAGCATCGTCTGGATGCGATCGAGGTTGGTCAGCAATTGCGTGCGCCGGTCGTCGTGCCCTTCGCACAGCAGCACGAACACGTGATCCAGCATGTGCTGCAGCGCCGATTGATAGAGCAGCGGCTGGATGTACGGCAGCTCGTCGTGCGCCGATACCAACAGCGAAAGATCGGCCAGCGTGCGTAACGGATTCGCGGTGTGCCGCGTCACCGAAATCACCTTGCCGCGATGCTCGCGAAAGTAGCGACTGATCTTGCACAGCGCGGGATGGTTGCCATGTTCCGAAAACACCAGCAGCACATCGCCGGGGCCGGCCGCGGAAACGTTGGCGGTCATCCGCGCGGTGTCGAAGTTGTGCACGGTGAGGAATCCGAGCAGCGACAGCCGCAGCGCAAAGTTGCGCGCGTAGATGTCGTCCTCGCCCAGCCCGATGATGAAGACCTTGCCGGCACGGCCCGCGTGCTCGATGGTGTCCGCCACTTTCTGTATGACCGCAGGCTTGTTGATCAGCCGCGTGGTTTCCTCCGCTTCGGATTTCTGTCGCCACAGGTTTTCGGCGATCGATCCGCTGCGTTCGCCGTTGCCGTCTGCATGGACCTGCGGTGCATCGCCGTTGTCGGCGCGCGCATTCGCTTCGCCGACGGAATATTTCAGATCGGGATAACCCTTGAAGCCGAGCTTCTGCGTGAACTTGACCACGCTGGACTGGCTGATACCCAGCGCGTTGGCGAGCTGCTGCGAGGAGTAGTCGCGCAGCAGCTGCGCGTTCTCGAGGATGAAGTCGGCGATGCGCCGCTCCACCGCCGACATCTGGTCACGCTCCGAGCGTATTTTGACCAGTGGCGACATCAGTCGATCCTTTCCAGTCCACGAATTTCGCGAATGCCGAGGCCTGGCGCATCGGTGACGGAGATTTCCGACTCGTTGAAGATGACGCCGCCGTCGACCGGATTGAATTTCGACAGCGATGGGCCATCGAGATCGACCTTGGTGATCACGTCGGCCTTGGCAACCGCCACGTGCACGGCCGCGGCCACGCTGATGCTGGTTTCGATCATGCAGCCGATCATGCAGTCGATGCCGTGCATCGCTGCGATGTCGGCAATGCGTATCGCGTTGGAGATGCCGCCGGTTTTCATCAGCTTGATGTTGATGATGTCGGCCGCACGCATGCGGATCAGCTCGATCACTTCCATCGGGCCGAACACGCTTTCGTCGGCCATCACCGGCGTGTGCACGCGCTCGGTGACGTAGCGCATGCCTTCGAGATCGCGCGCCTTCACCGGCTGCTCGATCAGCTCCAGCTTGATGCCCGCGTCCTCCAGCGTACGCAACGCGAACACCGCCTGTTTGGCCGTCCATCCCTGGTTGGCGTCGAGCCGCAGCAGGGCACGACCTTCGACCGCGGCGTAGATCGCGCGAACACGTTCGATGTCCACGCCGATGTCCTTGCCGACTTTGATTTTCAGCGATGCAAATCCGCGCTCCACCGCGGCTACCGAATCGGCCACCATCTTGTCGATATAGTCGACGCTGATGGTGATGTCGGTGGTAATCGCCGGATCGCCGCCGCCGAGCATCTTGTACAGCGGTGCCTTGTAAAGCTGGCCCCACAGGTCGTAGATCGCGATCTCCATCGCCGCCTTGGCGCTGGTGTTTTTTTCCATCGCACCCTGGATCAGCTGGGTCAGCCGATTGAGATCGGCGATGTCCTGCCCGATCAGCCGGGGCGCGATGTAATGGCGAATCGCATCGACGATCGAACCGTGCGTGTCGCCGGTGATCACCGCCGTGGCCGGCGCTTCGCCGTACCCGATGTTGCCTTCATCGGTATGCACCATCACCACGATGTCCTCGATGGTGGTGATGCTGCGCAGGGCCGTCTTGAACGGCGTCTTCAGTGGCACGCGCAACATGCCGAACGTGATCTCGGTGATTTTCATGAGGCGATTTTCTTGAGGCTGTGTGTCATGGAGTCCATGTCCTTGGCGCTATCGGCGTCACTTGGATTCAGTGGCGAATGCGCACGATGCTGGTCATGCGATCGACGTAGGTCTGGTGGTCGTTGAACTGGTTCGGCAACAACGGCGTAACCGATACCGCGTTGAGCACGACGTGGCCGAAGCCGCCGCCGGGTTTGCGATAGGTCATGCCGAGCACGTCGTGGATCACGTACGGCTCGCCGTCGCGCTGGCCGATCACCATCATCACGTGGCCGGGGATGTAGACGAGGTCGCCGACCTGCAGCTCATGCGCTGCCTTGAGGCGCGCATCGTGGCTGTCGGCGTCGGTGAACACGCGATGCCGCAAAGCCGGACTGATCGCCTGCTTGCTGGTGTTGCGTGGCATTTCCACGCCCATGCTGCGATACACGTCGGACACGAAGCCGCTGCAATCGCGGCCGTTGTAACCGTGGCCCCAGCCGTAGCGCTCGCCGAGAAACTTGAACGCCTGGCGGATGACGTTGGCCGGCGTCAGCGGCAGGTAATCCACGGCGGAATCGGTGTTCTTCTGCAGCAGCGCAGGCGTGAACTGCAACTTGCCGTCGGCATCGCGCAACGGCAGTTCCAGCGTGTAGGTGGCATACGGCGTCTGCCCGTTCACCGGTTGATCCGGCGGTAGGTCCGTGCGCAGCGGCACGCGTGTGCTCATGTCGAGTTGCAGTCGCGACACGCCCGGCACCTCGCGGGTGAACACGGTGCGTTCGGTCGCGCCGGTGATCACGCGATACGGTTTCTTGTCGGCGTAACCGAAGACCTGTTCGGCACTGCCTTCGGCGATGTTCTGCTTTTCGGTCCACGCCGCATAGCGCGGGCTCACCACGAACAGCCACTTGCCATCGCGACTTGCGTGCGCGATCACCACCGGCACGCCGGGAAACTCGGCGGTCTCCTGAAAGCGATCGATGTCGGTGTCGCCTTTGCTGGTGAACACGCGCAGATTGCTGGGGAACGTACGCAACGACGCACGCTGCACCACCAACCCGTAACGCGTCGCCTGCTGCGCGGGCACGCTGGAAAGCGCGAGGTTGGTGACCATCGCATCCATTGCGGCCTTCGTCACGGGCCGGCTATCGACGTCGTACAACGCTTTCTTCGGACGCTCGGAGATGTCGTCGATCCAGCCGGTGACCTGTGCGCGCGTCAGTGTCGATGGCAGCGCGCGCAGATCGTGCATCGACGGATCGATCTTCAGCAGCTGCGCGTTTTCAGCGTCGATATCTGCGCGAGAAAGAATCTCGCGATCGGGTTGCGGCTGCAGGCCGATCCAGTATTCCGGCGTGAGCTGCGCATCGCCAACGCCCATCACACCCGATGGCGGAATGGCCGTCGTCGATACGTCTGCACGCGCGTGAACGTTCGATGCGAGACCGATCGCGAGCAGCGCGGCAATGAGCGGAAGTCGCATGATCATGCTCCTGTAGTGAGTGCGCTCACGGCGCGGCCAACGCCGACATCACGGTCGCCACCAGCAAGCCGAAGCCGGTGCCGAGGATGTAACCGAGCAAGGCGAGCAGCACGCCGACCGGCACCAGCGCACGCGAGTAACTCGCGGCCAGTACCGGCGTGGCGGCGACACCGCCGACCAGCGCCAGCGAAGAAATGCCGCACAGATAAAGATCGAAACGAAAAAGTTTGGCAAAGCCGATCAGCAGCACCGCGTGGATCGCGATGATGGTGACGCCGCACAGCAGATAGAGCGGCGCAGCGGCGATGCCCTGGAAGTTGCTTTGCGAAGCGAGCACGGCGACCACGCTGATCAGCATCGCGCTGGAAATCGTGCCCGCGCCGGGAAACCGCGCCAGCGGCGTATGCGCCACCACCAGTCCGGCCGCGGTGGCGAGCAGGATGGTCCAGGTGGTGTCGCTGACCATGGCGCCGATCGGCAACCAGCTCGACAGCCAGCCCGACAACGCCGCTACACCGAGCGCCATGCCCAGCCATAGCAGCACGCTGTCGTACGTGGTCGGGCCAGTCACCGGCGTCTCGGCCACTTCCATGTCGCCACTGGACTTTGCCTTGGTCCAGCGATTGAACCCCACGGCGAGCCGCGCCACCGAGAACAGCACCACGACCCACATGGAGTAACACAGCGCATCGGTGAGCAGCGACATCGCCAGATAGTGATCGGACATGCCGATCGCCTGCTTCACCGCGATCATGTTGGCGGTACCACCCATCCAGCTTCCGGACAACGCCGCCAGCGGTTGCCAGGCGTCTCCGGGCAGCCAGCGGTGATAGAGCAGAAAGGTCGCGATGAAGGCGACGAACAAGGCGATGGTCGCGCAGACGAACACGGCCAGCACGCGTGGCCCCAATCGCCAGATCGCACGCAAGTCGCAATTGATCATCAGCAGAAACAGCAGCGCCGGCACCATGTGCGTGGTGAGCATCGATTGCGCCGCGCGTATTTCATCGTCGACTTTCCACACGCCCGACACCGCCATCGCGGTAACGAAGAGATAGGTCAGCACGATCGGCGGCAGCACATTGAAAATCCGCCAGTTGAAGCGGCGTTCCACGGCGGGAAACAGCCCGGCGGCCAGCAACATCACCGCCAGATAAGGCCAGACCGTATGGATCACCCGCGTCCCCTTTTTTGGGTCGCCCACCGGCGCGGCCGGGCGATGGTTTCAGATGAAAGAATAGGTAATTCTTTCTTGATTCCATCGAAGCATAAATTATTGACCGCGATTTGCAAGCATGTTACACAACGGTTTCAAGGGGCTCGACGCGGGACGTTTGACGGTGGACACGCTGCATCCGATCGCAACCGGAATACGACGTCGACGTGTTGGCTTGCGCACGATGCTGCTGTCGCTATGGCTCGTTTCCGCGCCGGTGTTCGCGACCGATTCAACGGCAGCTCCGCCCGCCATCGTTGCGCAGATCGATGCCGGTCAATTCAAGGCTGCCGATGCAGCCATCGACACGTCACTCCAGCGACCGAACCTTTCCGCCGAGCAGCGAAACGCCCTGTTGTTTCAGCGCGAACGGATGCGCCGCATCCTGATCGACTTCACCTTGAGCGCGGACGACGTCAAGGGACGCGTGCGCAAGGACATTCCCGACCTTTCCGATGCCGAGTTCGCTCGCTGGGATGCGGCGGGGCTGTTCGAACACCAGGTCATTGACGGTCGCACGCTGTATTTCAAGCGTTCGCCCAGCAATCTGTTCCGCATCAGCCCCGAAGCGCTGGCCCGTCGCGCGGTGCAGACGCCGATCACCGGCGGCCCGATGGAAACGCTGAACGACTATCAGCGCGCGATCCGCCGCACGTCTTTGTCGCAGCACCGAACCAGCGTGATGCCACGACGCATCCGCATGACCCAGATTCTTTCGGTGAAAGCCGATGCCGTTCCGGACGGCCAAATGGTGCGCGCGTGGATTCCCTACCCGCGCGCGATCCCCGGCCAGCAGGAAAACATCGTCTATGTCGCCAGCGATCCGACGCAACACGACATTGCTTCCGCATCGGCGATGCAGCGCACGGTGTATCTGGAAAAACCCGCGCAACACGGACGCGAAACAAGATTTTCAGTCACCTACGAAGTCACCTTGTTGGCGCAGTACCACGATATCGACGCGAACAAGGTCACGGCAGAATCGATCAAGCCGCAACTTGCACCTTTCGTCGCCGAGCGTGCGCCGCACATCGTGTTCACCGATGCCGTGCGCGCGTTCTCGCACAAGATCGTGGGCGACGAGAAGAATCCGTATCGCATCGCGCAGAAACTTTTCGCTGCGGTCGATCGCATCCCATGGGCCGGTGCGCGCGAATATTCCACCATCTCCGACATCAGCGATTACGCGCTGCACGCAGGCCATGCCGATTGCGGCCAGCAGACCTTGCTGTTGATGACCTTGTTGCGACTCAACGGCATCCCCACGCGCTGGCAGTCAGGCATGGTGTTCGCGGACGACGGCAAGTACAGCGACATCCACGACTGGGCGTATCTTTACTTTGCACCGTATGGCTGGGTGCCGATGGACGTGACCACCGGGCGACTTCAACCTGCTGCTGGCGACGACAACTCGCTGGAATGGTTCTACCTCGGCGGACTCGATAACGACCGCATCGCCTTCAACGACGACTTCGGCCGCGACTTCGAACCATCGAAAACGTTCTTCCGCTCCGACGACGTGGACTCGCAGCGCGGCGAAGCGGAATGGCGCGGCGGAAATATCTACTTCGATCAGTTGAGCTACGACTTTGAATGGTCATTTCCAGACAGGGCGAACCACTCCGCGACGGCGCAACATGCTTCTGCCAGCCGACTGGATTCATCTAACCACGTATATCGGACGCCATGATCTCGACGGTCGCATCCACTCGCCACGCATCGTTACCCGGCACCAGCATCGATGGCGTCGATCTCGTGGCACTCGCCGAAAAACTCGGCACACCGCTTCACGCCTATTCCGCCAGCGCGATCCGTTCACGCATCGATGAATTGCAGACTGCGCTGAGCGGCCTCGACGCGACCATCTGCTACGCGGCCAAGGCCAATTCCAACATTGCGATCCTGCAGTTGATGGCGAGTGCGGGCGTAGGCGCGGATATCGTCTCCGCCGGTGAGCTGCATCGATGCCTGCACGCGGGCATACCTTCGAAGCGGATCATTTTTTCGGGTGTCGGCAAAAGCGAAGACGAAATGGCTGGTGCGCTCGACGTCGGCATACGGCGCTTCAACGTGGAATCGCACGACGAACTGCTCACGCTGCAACGCGTGGCCAAGGCGAAGCAGTTGATCGCGCGCGTGGCCGTGCGCATCAACCCCGATGTCGATGCGCAAACGCACGCAAAAATCTCCACCGGGAAATCGGAGAACAAGTTCGGCGTGAGCATCGCCGAGGCGCGTCGCTGGTTCGCCGATCGCGCGCAGCTTTCGCATGTGCAGCTGGATGGATTGCACGTGCATATCGGCTCGCAGATTCTCTCGCTGCAACCGTACCGGCTCGCGCTGGCGCGCGTCGCCGACTTCTGGCGCGAACTGGAAGCGAACGGGCATCCGATCAACAGCATCGACGTCGGCGGTGGTCTGGGCGTGCGCTATCGCGCCGAGGACGATCCGCCGATCGCCGCCGCCGATTACGTGGCTGCCATCCGCGTCGCACTCAACGGATATCGCGGCAGCTTGCTGCTGGAACCGGGTCGCTACCTGGTCGCCGAAGCCGGCGTGTTGCTGACGCGGGCGCTGCGCATCAAGCAGGGAGATGAGCGACAGTTTCTCGTGCTCGATTCGGCGATGAACGACCTGCAGCGGCCGAGTCTCTACGATGCGTGGCACGACATCGTGCCGGTGGTGGACGATCCCTCGCGCCGCATGACGCGTTACGACATCGTCGGGCCGGTCTGCGAAACCGGCGATACTTTTGCCCGCTCGCGCGAGATGCGCGAATGCGTGGCCCGTGACTTGCTGATGATCAAGACCACCGGTGCGTACGGCGCATCCATGGCATCCACATACAACTCGCGCCCGCTGGCAGCCGAAGTCATGCTGGACAAGGGACGCTATGCGGTGATCCGTCGCCGTCAGAACATCGAGGAAATGATGGCCGGCGAACAACCCGCGCGACACTGGCAAACGACATGACCCGGGAAACTCCATGACACCGATCGCACGTATCGCCGCACTCGCCACGCTCTCCTTCGTCGGTACGCTGCCTGCCTACGCGCAGGATCCGCCGGTCACCATCGATACCCATGTCGATATCCCTTTCGCGTACATGCGCGAAGCACGTTTCGATGCCGGCAAGCCCACGCGGTTGCTGGTCGATCTGGGCAAGATGGAACACGGCGGATTGAACGCTGCGTTCTTCGTGGTGTGGGTGCCGCAGCACAAGCTCGACGCGGCCGGCTATGCGAAAGCGGTGGACCAGGCCGAAGAGAAATACGAAGCGATCGGCCATCTGTTGATGCAGTATCCCGATCGCATTCGCCTGGCCACCACGCCGGATCAATTGCTGGCCAATCACAAGGCTGGTTTGTTGTCTGCCACGATCGAGATCGAGAACGGTTACTCGCTTGGTCACGACATCCATCGCCTCGACGCCGCGTACGATCGCGGCGCGCGCTCGGTCGGCCTTGCGCACGTCGGCAACAACGACCTGTGCACCAGCTCGCTGCCCGATACCGAACACGGCGAGCCGGCGATGAACAGCAAGGGCGACACCGGCATGAGCGACTTCGGCCGCGCGGTGGTCAAGCGCGCAAACCAGCTCGGCATGCTTGTCGATGTCTCGCATTCGTCCGACGCGTGCGTGCGCGAAGCGCTCGGGCTTTCCACCGCACCCGTTTATGCCACGCACTCCGGCGCGCGCGCCGTGCTCGATCATCCACGCAACCTGCCCGACGACCTGCTGCGCGCGATCGCCGATAAAGGCGGCGTGGTCGATGCCGTGGCGTACAAGGAATTCCTGAAGAACGATCCCGCGCGCGCGAAGGTCGAGAAGACCTTGCAGAACGCCATCGCGAAACAATCCGGCTACAAGGAATACGACAGCGATCGCGACGATTACACGCCAGCGATGGACGCCGGCATGGCGGAGATTCAGAAAAAATATCCGCTGGCCACGCTCGACGATTACATGAACCAGATTCAGCACATGGTGAAGGTCGCCGGCATCGATCACGTCGGTATCGCATCCGACTTCGACGGCGGTGGTGGCATCACCGGCTGGGCCAACGCCAGCGAAACCCGCAACGTCACGACCGCTTTGCGCAAGCGCGGTTTCAGCGATACCGACATCGCCAAGCTGTGGGGCGGCAATCTGCTGCGCGTGTGGCGCGAGGTGGAGCGCGATGCGCAGCACTGAGCTTTTGCCGCCACCCTTGCAAGGCAGGGAAAGGAGACGATCGCGCGTGACCGTCACTGGCGTCATGACGCTGCTGTTTGCAATCACGCTCCTCGGCAGCGCGCACTCTGCCAACAAACCACGAAACGACTACGACCGCATCGTCGACGCCGTCGTCGCGCGTTACCACCTGCCCGGCATTGCCGTCGGCGTGATCGAGAACGGCAACGTGGTTTACGTCGGCACGCGGGGTGAAACCATCACGGGTTCGGGACAGAAGATCACCGCGCAGACGCTGTTCAAGATCGCCTCCAACAGCAAGGCGATGACGACCGCGTTGCTCGGGCGGCTGGTTGATCAGCGCAAGCTGCGCTGGGACGATCCGGTAACGAAGTATCTGCCGCAGTTCCGCATGCACGATCCATGGGTGACGCAGCAAATGCGCGTAGCGGATCTGCTCACGCATTCCAGCGGCTTGCCCGAAGGCGGCGGCGATTTGATGCTGTGGCCGGAACCGAACACGTTCACGCGCGCGGACATCATCCACGGCCTTGCGTACATCAGGCCCGGCTACAGTTTTCGATCGCAGTATCAGTACGACAACCTGCTTTACGTGGTGGCCGGCGAAGTGGCTGCTGCGGCCGGTGGCGCGCCCTACGAAACGCTGATGCATCGCGAAGTATTCGAGCCACTCAAGCTTTCGCGTTGCCAGGTGGGCGAATGGAACCGCGATGCCGTGGGCAACGTTGCGCAACCGCATCGACAGGAGAACGATCGCAATATCGCGATACGCGAAGACGGCGCCGTCGTGCCGGCGATCACGTCCGATGCGGCCGGCGGCATTCGTTGCGATCTCGACGATATGCTGGTGTGGGCGCGCAACTGGCTCGATCCCACGCTTCCACAACAGGCGTGGCTGTCGTCGACGCAACGCGAAATATTGCAGTCGCCGCACATGCTGATACCGGTTTCCGCGCAGCGCCGCGCGTGGGACAGAACGCACGTCTACGCCTACGGTTATGGCTGGCGTCTGGCGGATGTCGATGGCGAGTGGACGGTGTCGCACACCGGCACGCTCAGCGGCATGTATTCCGCTTTGACGCTGTTGCCGGATCGCAAATCGGGTTTCGTGTTCATGATCAACGGCGAGGCGGAGGACGCACGCACCGTGCTGATCGAAATGCTGACCAAGCACTTCACCGCGCCAGACGAACATCGCAATGTGAACTGGTATGCGAACGCGCTGGAACAGGCCGCCGGTAAAAGCTCGGGCAAATCCTCAGCGCCGGATATGTCAGCGCAACGCCCGGCGACCATCGCGCGGATGAAAGCGTGGACAGGCACATATCGCGACCCGTGGTTCGGTGACGTGACCGTGTGCGAACGCGACGGCGCCGTGCATTTCACCGCAGCGAAGTCGCCGCAGCTTGCCGGCGCCGTCATGCAGCTGGGCTCGCGCTACCTGGTGCACTGGGATAACCGCAGCGTTGCGCCGGACGCGTGGCTGAATTTTCATCCTGTGCAAGGCGCGGCGGCGATCACGCTGGACATGGCGAAGGTCGATGCGCAGGGCGATTTCAGTTCCGACTACGAAGACCTGCACTTCAGCCGCGTACGAGGATGCCACTGAACCATGCGAAGCCTTGCCATCACGCTGCTGCTTTTTTTCGTTGCGATGCCGTTTGTGGCAAGCGCAGATCAGGCACCGCAACTATCGACCGCGCGCACCATGAAAGCCGCGGGGTTGGTCGATATCCGCACGCTGGTGCCGCACATTGCCGAAGACATTCACTACGCGGGCAACGACAATTTCGTCGGTCGACCGGTCGATGGTTACCGCGTGGCGAAATGTTTTCTGCAGCGTCCAGCGGCCGAAGCGCTGGCGCGTGTCGAACGTGAAATGCACAAACAGAATCTTCGCCTGATGATCTGGGACTGCTATCGCCCGGCACGCGCGGTGGCGGATTTCGTGCACTGGGCGCACGACCTCACCGATATACGCACCAAGGCGCAGCACTATCCGCGGCTCGACAAAAGCGTATTGCTCGGCGATTACATCGCGCCAATTTCCGGCCACAGCCGCGGCGGAACCGTCGACCTCACATTGGAACGATGCGATGCGAATGGCCGCCACTGCGCAGCACTCGACATGGCGACCGATTTCGATTTCTTCGACGTGCGCGCACACACCGACGCGCCGGACATCTCGCCTGCGCAACGGGCGAATCGCGACCTTCTGCTGAAGGCGATGGCACGCGGCGGCTTTCACAATTACCCGATGGAATGGTGGCACTACACGCTGGAACCGGAACCGACACCGCACACCATCTACGACGTCATCGTGCAATGAACGCACATCATTCCTGAGGTTGTCCCATGTTCCCATCCGTGTTCGCACTGACCGCGATGTTGATGCTTTCCGCGCACACGTCAGCACCGCCGAAGTCTGTCGCGCCGAGTGCCGATGCACTGATGCGGAAGTACGACGGCGATGTGCCTGGCGCGTCGTTGCTGGTGATCAAGGATGGCAAGCCACTGATTCGTCGCGGCTACGGCATGGCCGATCTCGAGCAGCACATCGCCGCCACGCCCGCGACGGATTACCGGCTCGCCTCGGTGAGCAAGCAGTTCACCGCCGCATCGATCCTGCTGCTGTCGGAAGACGGCAAGCTGACGCTGGACGATTCGATCCGCCACTGGCTGCCGTCGTTGCCCGCCAGTACCGACAAGGTGACTCTGCGCGAATTGCTGAGCCACACCGGCGGCCTGATCGACTACGAAGACCTGATGCCGCCGACCACCACCGAGCAGCTCAACGACCAGGATGTGCTGCACATGCTGTCGGCCACATCAAAAAATTATTTCCCGCCAGGCAGCGCGTATCGCTACAGCAACTCTGGTTACGTATTGCTCGGGCTTGTGGTGGAAAAGGCGTCGGGCGAAAGCCTGCCCGCCTTCATGCGGCAGCGCATCTTCAAACCGCTGCACATGGATCACACGCTGATGTATGTGCGTGGCGGACCGGAGATCAGCCATCGCGCCTACGGCTACAGCGAGGAGCATGGAACCTGGAAGCGAACCGACCAGGATCTCACCAGCGCGACGCGTGGCGATGGCGGCATCTATTCGTCGGTCGACGACCTCGCGAAATGGGATGCCGCGTCCTACGACCACCGCCTGCTCAGCGACGCCTCACGCAAGCTCGCCTACAGTGCGCACGCGAAAGTCGTCGGCGAGCCTTACGAGGCGAATTACGGTTTCGGCTGGCGCATCACCGGCGACACGGTGTGGCATTCGGGCGAGAGCATCGGTTTCCGCAACGTCATCGTGCGCTGGCCGAAACAGCACTTCACGATCATCCTGCTCAGCAACCGCAACGCGCCGGAACCGTATCGCACGGTGCTGGCGATTGCCGAATCATTCCTTGCGCCGTGATCCGCGCGGCCGATCCAAGCAAGAGACATCCATGATGGTTCGCTCCCTCTCGAAAATTCCCGTGTCGACGGTTCGCATCGCGCTGATGACATGCGTGTTGATGCTCGCCGCGTGCGCGCACATGCCGCCGCACAACCCCATGGCGACGTGGATGCGTTCGCCGAACCAGGACATGCGTCGTCCCGTGCTGATCGTGGTGCATTTCACTGAACAGCACTCCGCGCAGGAGAGTCTGGAAACGTTGCGCACCAGAAACAGTGGTGGCCCGGTGAGCGCCACGTACCTGATCGGCAGCGATGGCCACATTTATCAACTCGTGTCCGACGAGCGCCGCGCATGGCATGCAGGCTCCGGCCACTGGGGCACCATCACCGATGTCAACTCCGCATCGATCGGCATCGAGCTGGACAACGACGGACAGTCGCCGTTCGCGTCAGCGCAGATCACGAGCCTGCTGCAACTGCTCGGCGACCTCACCACGCGCCTGCGCATTCCGCACGCGCAGATCATCGGTCATCAGGATCTCGCGCCTTCGCGCAAGCCCGATCCCGGCAAACTGTTTCCGTGGAAGCAGCTCGCCGATGCCGGCTTCGGACTATGGCCGCGAGGCGAGCTTGCCGATCCGCCAACCGGCTTCGATCCATGGATGGCGATGGCCATGATCGGCTACCCGCTGGAGGATCGCCCCGCCGCGGTGAAGGCGTTCCACAATCACTTTCGCGGTATCGACGGCGACACATTCGATGCGCAGGATCTGCGGATTCTCTACAACCTGTCACAGATCATCGAGAGCGGCGACAACACGCGTTGATCGGTGAGCAATTCACTGCGCTTCGAGATGGAATGGAATCGCATAGATGTCGGAACGGCCGCGATTCATGCCCGCTCGCTTGCTCGAAAACAGCAGCACGCCTGGGTGCGATGAATCGATCGCCGGACCCATCGCAAAACCATCCGCGACGTTGACGCGATCATCCAGTTTGCGTGGCGCGTGATAGCCACCATCCGCACCACGCGCGGCGAACCACAGTTCCACCGGATCGTTGTCCGCATCGGTGGAATGCGAATAGACCAGGCCGCGACCACCGTCAACGAACGTCGCATCGAACTCGTCGTCTCGCGTATTCACGTCGCCGGGCAACGGCGCTGCCATTTGCCACAGGCCATTTTTGCGCGTGCTGATGAAGAGGTCGTGCCGACCACGACCGCCGCGTCCGTTCGTGGCGAACAGCAACTGCGTTCCGTCCGGCGAAGGGGACGGCGCCCACTCATCGCCAGCGGAATTGATCGCAGGTCCTGCATTCGTCGGTGTGCCGAAGCGGCCGCTGCGCGCATCAAAGCTCGCGCTCCAGATGTCGTCGCCACCCAGTCCGCCCGCGCGGCTGGAGAAAAACCATACGGTCTTTCCGTCGGCACTGAACGCCGGATCGAACTCGTGTGCCGCGGTGTCGAACGACACCGGTTTCGGCTGACTCCACGTGTCGTGATGACGTCGGATCATCCAGATATCCCAACCGCCCGGGCCACCGGGACGATCCACGCTTCCCCACAGCACGGTGTTCCCGTCCGGGCTCACCGCAACGCGCACTTCGGAATATTTCGTCGATACCACGTCCGGCAGATACATCGACGCGTTGCCATCCAATGCCAGCGCCGTTCCAACGGAGCGCGTGCGATCGAACGCCAGCACCTGATCGGTATACGTCTCGATCAGCGCACTGAACGGACGATCGTCGGGCGCATAAAGCAGCGCACGATGTTGCAGGAGAAAATGCGGCATCGTCAGTGGTGCTGCCGTCGTCAATGTCGTAGCCGCCGAAGCGGCGCCACCGTGCATTTCCCAGCCTTCCGGCAAGGGCGCCCAGAGCAGATCCGCACTCAGCGTCTTGCGCCGAAAATGCAGCGGCAGAACGACTTTGCCAAACGGCACATCGGAACTGTCGAGCTGCCGGTTCATCGCCGCCGTCAAACGATTCGGCAGATACCAGTTGTCCGCCTCCGACAACACATGATCGCCACACGCCAGCTGCACGCGCCGATACTTCACCGACTCGTTCGCATCGATCGCAAGCTGCACGCGCAACTCCGGCGGAAGCGGCTTGTCCGTACCATGCACGCGTTTCGCCACCACCCGCGCCGGTGAAGCCATCCGATGCACATCGCACCACCGCTCCAGCGTCAACGTCGCACTGTCATGACTGAGCAGATCGACGTTGAGGGTTTGCAGCAGAGCGAGCACTTGGGTGCGCGCGAGTGGCGTGTCGGGCCATGAGTTCGGCGCATCGTCCGCGATTGCCGATACGGAGCAAAGCATGGTCGACAGCAGCATGACGCGTAGGCGACGGGCGAAAACCTTCATGCGACCTCGGTCGTTGTCCAGCAAACCATCATGATAACCGCGCCGAAAATTTGGTTTGTCTGCGCACTATCTGCTTCGCAGACTTGGCAGATCTCGAACATTGACGATGCGTTTATGCTGGCGTGCAAACAGCGCGCACAAACTATCGTCACCGTTTATTCGATCAGGCATCCTCACGAAGCAACATGACTGTACTTCTCATACTTCCCGGGCTTGACGGAACAGCCACCATGCACTCCGCTTTTGTGGACGTGCTCAGCTCTGTTTTCGATTCCGTTGAAGTCGTTTCCTACCCGGTAGACCAGCAGCTCGATTACCTCGCGCTTGAGCGACTGGTCAGAACCAGCATGCCTTCTTCGAAGCCATTCGTACTGCTGGGCGAATCCTTTTCTGGCCCGGTCGCAATTTCCATCGCCGCGAACCCACCGAAAAATCTCATGGGTCTCGTTTTGTCAACTACGTTCGCGACTTCGCCAATCCTGCTTCCTGCGCCTTTTGCCGCGCTCGCGCGGTTCGCACCAGTGCGCACTTTGCCATTGCACCTGCTGTCATGGTTTTTGCTGGGTCGCTGGGCTACACCCGAACTCAAGACTGAATTGCGGAGCGCGCTGAAAATGGTATCGCCAGATGTCTTGAGATTTCGAGCAATGGCTGCCCTACGAGCCAATGCGCTTGCTCGTTGCAAGGAAATTTCCCTGCCCGTTCTTAACCTGTCCGCATCCAGCGACAGGTTGCTTTCGCGGCGTGCCGGCAAGAAGATCAGCTCTGCCATTGCACACTGCACCACGGTGAACATTTCGGGACCTCATTTGTTGCTACAGGCTGTACCGCAAGCATGTGCGCAAGCCGTGTTCGAATTTGCATCGCAATTGGGTTGTTGACGATCATCGTGACGGCCGATATGCGGCATCGCTGTTACCTTTTTTTTCATAATCATAGTGACTACAAAGGAGCCCAGTCATGCTGCTTCGCCTGATCCCCAAAGTCTTCTACGCCGACATCAATGTCGGCCTCGATCTCTTCGTGAGATGCCTCGGCTTCGAGATTCTTCACCAGGATGAATCCATCTCCGTTCTCGGAAGAGACGGCGCGAAGGTCTACCTGATGCAGAACGCCGAACTGGCGGCGCTGGATCGTCCGGAGCTGGCGATCGAGACGGATGACATCACCGCGATCTATGAGGAGATCAAAGCGCGCGCGCCAGAGGTTCTTCACCCCAACATGCCGGCCATTAAGCGCAGACCATGGGGCGCGCAGGAGTTCGCCGTACTGGATTCGACGACGGTGTGCGTGGTGTTTAGGCAGTGGTGAAGTCGCGCACTTGGCAAACGGCAAAGATTTCGAGACGACAGAGAGAAGCGACTCGCGCACCCAAGGAGTGAGAAGACCTTTAGCCTTCGGGAACGACGAAGATGGATTCTGGCCTTCGCCGGAATGACGCGATTAAAACTGATGCCATTTGACGTAGGGCTCTGCGTCGCGCTGATGCGACGCGCCCAGTCGCGCTAGCTCACAACCCTTTCGCTGCCTGCGCCACCGCGCGGAACAATGCGCGGCCCTTGCTCATCGTCTCTTCCCATTCGGTTGCGGGATCGGAATCGTAGACGATGCCGGCGCCGGCCTGGACGTGTAGACGTCCATCCTGGATGACGGCGGTGCGGATGGCGATGGCGGTGTCCGCGTCGCCCCACCAGCCGATCCAGCCGATGGCGCCGGCGTAGATGTTGCGCTTGTACGGCTCCAGCTCCTGGATGATTTCCAGTGCGCGGATTTTCGGTGCGCCACTGAGCGTGCCGGCGGGGAATGTGGCCTTGAGCACGTCCATGTAGTTGAGGTCGGCCTTCGCGGTGCCCTGGACTTGCGACACGATGTGCATGACGTGCGAATAGCGTTCGACCGCGAACGATTCGCTGACTTCGACGCTGCCGGTTTCGCTGATGCGACCGATGTCGTTGCGGCCGAGGTCGATGAGCATGACGTGCTCGGCGCGCTCTTTCGGATCGGCGAGCAGTTCGGCTTCGAGCGCCTGGTCTTCTTCTTCCGTGGCGCCGCGCTTGCGCGTGCCGGCGAGCGGACGCACGACGACCTTGCCGTCTTTCAGGCGCGCGAGAATTTCCGGCGACGAGCCGACGATCTGCGTGTCGCCGAGATCGAAGAAGTACATGTACGGCGATGGATTCAAGGCGCGCAACGCGCGATAGACGTCCACCGGGCGCGCGTTGAAACTGACGCTGAGGCGCTGCGAAGGTACCACCTGGAAGATGTCGCCGGCGCGAATGTATTCCTTCGCGCGCTCGACCATCGCCTCGAACTCGGCACGGCTGAACGAGGATTTGAAATCGCCTTCATCAAGCGAGATCGATTGCGTGAGCTGCGGATACGACGCGCCGCCCTGACGCAGTCGATAGACCAGCGCATCGAGCCGACGCTCCGCCGCGGCGTACGCCTGCGGCTGCGACGGATCGGCGTGCACGATGAGGTAGAGCCGGCCTTTGAGATTGTCGAACACGGCCACTTCTTCGGCGAGCATCAGCAGCACGTCGGGCGTGCCCAGCTCGTCGGCGCGATTCCATTGCGCGAGTCGCGGCTCGATGTAGCCGATGGTCTCGAAACCGAAATAGCCGACCAGTCCGCCAGTGAAAGCGGGCAGGCCTTCCAGATGCGGCACGTCATATTGCTTGCGAAGCTTTTCGATTTCGGCGAGTGGATCGTCGAGGTGGCGACGCTCGGTGACCTCACCTGCGTCCTCCACTTCGAGTGCATGGCCTCGCAATCGATACACGCGCTTCGCCGGCAACCCGATCATCGAATAGCGACCCCATGTCGCGCCGCCTTCGACGGATTCGAGCAGGAAGGTATATGGGCCATCGGCCAGTTTCAGATACACCGACAACGGCGTGTCGAGGTCGGAGAACACCTCGCGCACCAGCGGTATGCGCGTGTGGCCCTTGGCAACCAGCGCGTCGAATTCTTCTCGGGAGATCACGTTGCAGATCCAAGACATCGGGGCGCATCAAGATAGCAGTCGCCGCCGCAACGAGCACGTTCCACGGCATCCGCTTGTCCCGTCACGACCATCTCATTACCCTGATTTCCGGGGAATCAGGTCAAGGCAGGGCATGGCTTTTGTTTCGGCGATTTTGCAGCTCGCAAAACGCGGTGCCCGCGTGCGTGAGGCACATTCCAGACCCATTGTTTGCCATCGACGTGTCATGGAGACCTCGCGGATACCTGCCGAAACGCAGGCGACAGACGAAGAGCCACGGGAGATCGGCATGACCAGCGATGACCGGATTTGGATTGGCCAGAATGGCGAAAGGTACGGTCCGTATTCCGGGGAGAACGTTCGCCAGTGGTTGAAGGAAGGGAAACTTCAGTCGGACGCGCTCGCGTGGCGTAACGGCATGGCCGACTGGGTTTCTCTCGCCAGCTTGTTTCCGCCGACGGCCGTCGAAGGCTCGCTGCCGCCGCCGATGGCGAGCGCTGTCGTTTCACCATTTGCCGACACGCAGGCAGGCTACGCGCCCGAATCGTTTGCAGCACAAGGCGACGATTCCCCACACGCGACACGCGCAGAGCATGTGAACTTTCCCGAGCCGCCTTCGTTGCACTGGGGCCTGGTCTGGTTGTTCACGGGCCTGACGCTCGGCATCTTCGGCCTCATCTGGCCGTTCATCCAGGCAAGCTGGGTGCGCAAGATCGATCCGCGAAGCAAGGCCACGTTGCTGCTTGGTTTCGCGATGGGCTGCGTGGTGATCGGCTATTCGCTTTATATCGCTGGCCTCTCATCCATGGCCCACGGAGGTGACGGCCTGACCGGTCTGGGTAGCCTGCTTCTGCTTGGCTACTGCGTACTGTTCCTGGTGGCCTATTTCTCGATGGCCGGCTCAATGCGAAACAGGCTCGCGAGTCGCACGCTGCCACTGAAAATCGGTGGCGTCACTCTGTTTTTCTTCAACATGTATTACATGCAGGCACAGTTGAGCTGGCTCGCTCGCGTGCAACGTACAGGGCAGACATCGCCGCCTGCATCGAAGGGAATCTTCTGGGCAATTTTCCTCGCGCTCCCCTTCGTCCTTGGTGTGCTGTTGGCCATAGCCATACCATCACTCCAGGACATCAATCTGCGCTCGAGAGCTGCTGTGATCCGCTCGGAAGTAGCGGCAGGATAATGCAAGCTGCGGCTACCCAGAAGGCCATGAACGATTACTATGGCACTCATCATGTCTTTCCTGCCGATAACGTCGCAGCGGGCCTCGCCCAGTCCACCTCGATATCAGGCAGATATGTGTCCGGAGTGAATGTCGCAGGAGGAGTTGTGACTATCACGTTTGATACCGAAAACGCGGATCAAACGATACGGCAGCAATCACTTGTGCTGCTACCTGTGGTCACGAACGGCCGGATCGTTTGGGATTGCAGTACATACAGCACGGTTGGCGCGAAGTATCTACCGACATCCTGTCGCAAGTAGAGCCGCAGCGATGTCATGCAAAAGCTTTTCGACATTCGTAGATGCGACGTGGCCGCTTGGCAGCATGGTGGCTTTTGGTCCTCATCAACCACTCAATCGCTGACGCGGCATACCGCGTAGCCGCAGTGAGAACGCGACGCCACTGCCGTCTTCGAGATTGCGCGCCGACGCGATGCCTTCATGGCGTTCGGCGACCAGACGCACGACGTAGAGGCCGAGCCCAAGATGCGGTGCGTCGCCCGGCGTGGCTTTGTCGCGCAAGCTCACCAGCGAATCGAACAGCCGGCCTTGCATCGCTTCGGGCAATAGCGGCCCCTGATTGGCAAGTTCGATATCGGCGCCATCGTCGAGCGTTTGCAGAGTCAGCCGCAGCCAGCCGTTTTCCGGTGTAAACGAAAGCGCATTGTCGAGCAGCTTGTCCAGCGCCTGCGCGATCAGTTCGGGTGCGCAATGCATGATCAGCGGCGAGGCCGGCAGAACACAACCGAGCTGGCGCGTGCCGACGAGCGAGCGATACGCATCGGCGCAGCCGCGCACGACATCTCGCAGATCGATGTCTTCGGGCTCGGCCGCGGTGATGGAGCGTTCCATGCGGCTCGATTCACTCATCGCGCGCACCAGTGTGCCCAGTCGCGCGACGCCATCGCGCGCACGCGCGAGATACGGCTGGGCTTCGGCGGGCAGCGCTGCGTGCTCGAGGTTATCCAGCGACGACTTGACGATCGCCAGCGGTGTGTTGAGTTCGTGCGAGAGTTTTGACGCCAGCGTGCGCAGATAATCGGTGTAGCCACCGACCACTTCGAACAGCCGCTCGAAACTGCGCGCGAGATCGCCGATCTCGTCGGTTGCGTCGGTCATGGGAAAACGACCCTGTTCGAATACGCCATCCAGACGTCCATCGTTGAGTTGCGCGCGTTCGGCCGCATTGCGCAAACGGCCCAGCCGCAAGCTGAGTCGCGTGGCGAACGCCAGCAAAATACCGCCAGCCACCAGCAGCACGCCGAAACTGGTGAGCATCAGGCCGAGCAACGCTCGATTCGCGAGCAGCGGCACGGCACGGCTCGCCTGTTCCAGCAACAGCACGCCATCGACTTTGCCCGCATGCTCGATCGGCACCGCAGCAGTGAGCACCACGCTGCCGCGCTCTTCGCCGCTGCGCCATACGCTCACCGGCTTGCCGTTGCGCGCCTGCACGACTTCGGATGTATCCAGTCGCGGCACGTCCTGCGACCAGAGGTTGGCGTCTTCCAGATGCGTGGCCAGAAACGAGCGATAGACCATCGATGCGAACCACCCCGGTTGGCCGTCTGCGCCCGGCGCGGTGATCAACCGTCCGCTTCGCGCGAGCAGCCAGCCTTGCGGATTCAACACGCGCGCCTGCACGCGTTCAGGCGCGAGCTGCGCGAGTTCGTTCGACAGTGCCGGGGAAAACATCAACAGCGGACGCGCATCGACGGCCGTCGGATCGCCGCCAAGCGACGCGTCGTAAACGCTCATGCCGATCGAACGCAGCGCCAGGGATCGCGGCAGCTGAAGTTCGACTTGATAACCGCTGCCGTCTTCCTGCCATTGCGCGGTGAGTTGTTCGGGCAAGCCATCAACGGATGAATCGAGCGGCCGCGCGATGAGTGAACCCGGCGCGGCGCTGGCCAGCAGATAACGGCGCCGCCCGACGGCATTGCCAAGGCTGAGAATCAGATGATCGGCGGCCAGCGCATTTGCATCGCCGGTGTCGGCGCGCGTGCGATGTGTGTCGGACACATCGGCATACAGGTACAGGCCGCCGGCGTCTTCGGCGAGCAACAACTTGCCGCGCGATTTATCCGCCGGCCCGAGCAACTGACTCCACGGCGTGAGCGGCGCCCAATCGTCGCCATAGCCGTCCACGGTGATCGGCCCGGGGGTGCGCTGCACGTACCAACCGCCATCGTCGCGCGGCTGTACCGCGCCGATCACATCGAGACTGCGCGCCACCGCATGTGCCGATGCAAGCAACGCCTGGGCCTGCCCGTCGCGCAACAGCGTTTCCATCTGGCGCACGTAAAGCCAGCCCGCGATCGGCAAGGCCAGCGTGCACAACGCGACGAGCAGCAATTTTCGACGCAGGGTCATGGCGGATCGATTCGACGGACAAGCAACGATGCCAGCAACGTCGCGAGCTTAATGCGCCGGCGCCGGTGCTGTCGCAACGGGTTTATCCGGCAATGCCTGATACGAAGACGCCTCGACCACCTGCTGGAACAACGCGGTGACTTCCTGCCGCCGTGGATCGTTCGCTGCCACTGTCATCGACCAGCTCAGGCGCACACCACTGCGCTTGCCCGGATCGCAGAACACCACGATGTCGTCGATGTGATCGGTGCCCTGATAGAGCAAACCGTGGCACGGCATCGGCGTATGCGGCAATGCAACTGTCACGACCTTGGCTAATGGGTCGTGCTGCAGATAATGTTTCTGGTCGGCCTGCCACTCAGCCGTCAGCGACGGAAGTTTTCGCGGCCACACATTGAGCACCATCACGCGATTGGGTTCGCCGGTCCATTCGCCCTGATAGATCACGAAGTTCACGCCGATCGCCTTGGCATACGTGCAGCAATCGGCCGTCCATCCGCTGGGCGCGCTGGTGGAAACCTTCCAGCCCGGCGTGATGCCGTCGCGCGGTGCGCTGACCGACGCCGGTTTTCCTGGCGTTGCGGCCATCGCGGAAAACGCCAGCAGCGTCGCGAGCAAAATGGTCGCCCCGCGAGCAAGAATCATGCGGGTTTCCAGCGATAGCCCACGCCGTGCACGGTTTCGATCGCGTCGAAATCCGGCGCCACCGCAATGAACTTCTTGCGGATGCGCTTGATGTGCGAAGTGATGGTGGCGTCATCAACCACGAGCTCTGCCTCGCGCATCAATTGATCGCGATTCTTCACGTGGCCGGGGAATCGGATCAGCGTGTGCACCATCCAGAATTCCGTCACGGTGAGCGGCACTTCTTCGCCTTTCCAGGTGATGCGCATGCGTTCCGCTTCCATTTTCAGCGGACCGTGTTCGATCACCGTTTCACTCAATGCCGGCGCCTTCAGCGATTCGATGCGACGGAACAATGCCGCGATGCGCGCGGCGAGCTGATGCAGGCTGGTGTCCTTGCTGAGGTAGTCATCCGCGCCCAGGCGCAAACCGGAGATCACGTCGAAATCCGAATCGCGCGCGGTAAGAAAAATCAGTGGCAACGTCGAAGACTTTGCGCGCAATTCGCGGCACAGGTCGAAGCCGCCCTCGGGCTCGTCACCAAGGCCGATGTCGATAATCACCAGTTCGGGCAGGCGCATTGCAAACGCACTGGATGCCTCCTGTCGCGAGCCGTAGCCGCGCGCGTCGTAGCCGAACCGATTCAACGCCTCGACGTAGTTGGCACGGATCAGCGGTTCGTCTTCGACAATGGCAATGCTGCGGCCCATGGCGCGCTCCCTTTGAGATGCGCGCAGCGTGCTATGCGCGCCGTCGCGGCGCAAGGCGCCTGATGCAGGCGCCCGCGTTTTGCCACAAGCCAGCGGCAAGCCGGCCCGATTGCGTCCGCGCTCGCGCCGCCCGCAGATGTGTCATGTGATCCAACGCACCGTGAGTGATCCAGTCATGCCGAACAAGCCAGCAGCCGATACCGATCCGAATGCCGAATTGCGCAGCTTTGAACCGCTGCGCGTGACGCTCGCGCTGGGCGCACTGCTGCTTGGCGTGATTCTTGGCTTTCACTGAAATGACGACCATGCGCAATCCGAATTTTTTTCCCGTGGAAGGCATGCGTGCATTCGGCGCGAACGGAATCGCGTCGGATGCGAGGCTCGAGAAAACCGATCCCGACTGGCTGCCGCTTTAGTGGCTCACCGACAACCCGTTCCGTCCGACATGGTGGTTGTTATCCCTTCCGCGTGAAGGGATTTTTTTGGCTGGAGCGTTGCTGGGCAAGGGCTCAGGCAGCGCGGCAATTCGCCGGGAACCAAATCGGCAACGCCCGGTCAGAATCTGTGATTGGCAAAGTTCCATTGCCGTGGAACGTGTCGATGCGACGGCAGGCTCTCCCTCCGACGCCGCCGCATCGGCACAGCCAGTCATGGTGTTTCCTCTCACGTCCGACGACGTTTTATCCCGGCGCAATGCAAGTCGCGCCGGGATTTTTATGCGCGGCATCGAACCTGGTTGATGTTCAGCCGATGGCCTTGCGCATCGCCGCGATTTCGGCGCGGTAATCCTTCGCGTGGAAAATCGCCGAGCCGGCCACGAACGTATCGGCACCGGCTGCGGCAATGGCGCCCATGTTGTCGGCGGTGACGCCGCCATCCACTTCCAGCCGGATCGCGCGGCCGCTCTCTTCAATGCGACGACGTGCCTGACGCAGTTTTTCCAACGTGCCTGGAATGAATTTCTGTCCGCCGAATCCGGGGTTCACCGACATGATCAGGATCAGGTCGAGCTTGTCCATCACGTAGTCGAGATAATCCAGCGGCGTGGCCGGATTGAACACCAGCCCCGCCTGACAACCCGATTCCTTGATGAGGCCGATCGTGCGGTCGACGTGTTCGCTGGCTTCCGGATGAAAACTGATCAGCGTTGCGCCGGCCTTGGCGAAATCGGGCACGATGCGATCCACCGGCTTGATCATCAGATGCACGTCGATCGGCGCCGTGATGCCGTAACCGCGCAACGACTGCAGCACCATCGGGCCGATGGTGAGATTCGGCACGTAATGGTTGTCCATCACATCGAAATGCACCCAGTCGGCACCCGCGTCGAGCGCAGCGGCGGTGTCCTCGCCCAGTCGCGCAAAATCGGCGGCAAGAATGGACGGAGCGATGATGGCGGTTTGCTTGGTCATGACCTTCGACTCTTGGTAGGAGCGCACCTTGTGCGCGATGGAGTTTACGGCGTCAGCGCCTGGTTGGCTTTTCGCGCACAGGGTGCGCTCCTACTTGAACCCGCGCGCTTCCTTGATCCTGTCGTACGCGGCGTTGATGTCGCTTGCGCGGGATTCGGCGCGCTTGCGCATGTCTTCGGGAAGATCGCCGAGGCGATCCGGATGGTGTTCGGAAATCAGCTTGCGGTAGGCGCGTTTCACCGCGCGTTCGTCGGCGCTGCGATCGATGCCCAGCACCGCGTACGGATCGGGACCTTGCGGCGTGCGTTGCGGTGGTATGTAACTGCCGCCGGCGGGGCCGCGGCCTTGTCCGTACTGATAACCGCGCTGACCTCCACCACCGCCATTCCATGCGTAGCCCTTCATCGCCATCAGCGCCATCAATTCCATTTCACTGATGCGCAATGCGAACGCGAGCTGCCGCAGGATAGCCATTTTTTCCGGCGGCGGATTACCTTCGGCCAGCACGGTTTCTATGACCACGTCGAGCACGGGAAACGCATGGTCGCGACGCATACCGACCCAGTGACGCAAGGCGTTGATCGTCTGCGTGACGTCGAACTCCGGCTGCTTGCCGACGTTGAAACTCACCGCGGCCTGCTTGCGCTGCTCGGCGTCCAGCCCGATGCGCGTCATCAGTCGCTCGGCCACGGCAATTTCCGCTTCGGAAACGCGGCCATCCGATTTCGCCACCGCGCCAAGCAGCGTGAACAGCGGGCCGACATATCCGCCGGCTTCCGGCGTGGCGTTTTTGCGCTGGCTATGGCGCAGGTTGTCGAGGATGAAACCGATGATCGCGCCGGTGACGGCGCCCGGCCCGCGTCCGAGAATGAGGCCGAAGAATGCAAACCACAGCGTGTACGAAAAACTCATGGCGCGGCCTGCGGTGATTGCGCGCTATACCAATGGGCCAGCGCATCGAGATCGGCTTCGCTGAGCGGCCCGATCGCCGCGCGCATCACCGGCGCATCGCGATGGCCGTCGCGATACTGAGCGAGCGCGCTGCGCAGATATTCCAGCGATTGCCCCGCTAGATTGGGCGCACCCGGCAACGTCGCGTGACCGGTTTCGCCATGGCAGGCAGCGCACAAGCCGAGCCGCACGGGCCGTGATGGCGACGTGGTCTGGGCCGGCACAAGAGCGGACGCGAGAACGGCGAGGCATGACGCTGCGGTGGATAGGATGCGCATCGGCGAGAGATGGGGCTGAAGGTCGCCAATTCTAGCAGCCGGCCCGGAATCGCCCCGGGCCGCTAGAATAGGCGGACCTTTTCGCGGAATGCACCGTCGTGCCCACCACCCTGTCGCAATCGAACCTGCCCGGCCTCGAACTGATCCATCGCGGCAAGGTGCGCGATGTCTACGCGCTGTCCGACGATCGCCTGCTGATGGTCGCGACCGATCGGTTGTCCGCGTTCGATGTGGTGCTGCCCAGTCCGATTCCCGGCAAGGGCGAGATGCTCACGCAGATTTCCAACTTCTGGTTCGACAAGACCGCGCACCTGATTCCCAACCACTTGCTCGATGCGCCGCTCGCCGACGTGTTGCCCCCGGGCACCGATCTGGCGTTGTACGAAAAGCGCGCGGTGGTAACCCGCCGGCTCAAGCCGGTGCCGGTGGAAGCGATCGCGCGCGGTTACCTGATCGGCTCGGGCTGGAAGGATTACAAGGCCAGCGGTTCGCTATGCGGCATTGCGTTGCCGACAGGCTTGCAGCAGGCGCAACAGTTGCCCGCACCGATCTTCACGCCATCGACCAAGGCCGCGGTGGGCGATCATGATCAGAACGTGAGCTACGACGTGGTCGTCGATCAAGTCGGCGCGGAACTTGCCGGCCAGGTGCGCGATGCCACGCTCGCGATCTACAACTGGGCGGCCGCCTATGCAGCGGAACGCGGCATCGTCATCGCCGACACCAAGTTCGAGTTCGGCACCGACGCGAACGGCACGCTCTACGTGATGGACGAAATGCTGACGCCGGATTCCTCGCGTTTCTGGCCGGCCGACGAATATCGCGTCGGCATCAGTCCGCCCAGTTACGACAAGCAGTTCGTGCGCGACTATCTCGAAACGCTGGACTGGAACAAGACCGCACCCGGCCCGGCGATTCCGGATGATGTCATCGCCCGCACCGCCAGCAAGTACGCCGAAGCACTACAACGGCTCGCCGGCATCCGCATCGACTGATTGAGAGGAGCAACGCCATGCGCAGCATGCAGGACTGGCTCGACAGCTACAGCGGCGATCATCGCAACCCGACCAACCAGACGATGCACTGGCTGTGCGTGCCGCCGATCGTGTGGTCGGTGATCGCGTTGCTGTGGACGATCCCGGTGCCGGCGAGTTTCCTGCGCCCCGGCGCATGGTCGGTGCTGGTGATGGTGCTGGCGTTCTACTGGTACTGGAAACACTCGCATCGACTGGCGATTGCGCTGCTCATCGCCTTCGCCGTACTTGGCGTCATCACCAACATGCTGTTCTACACGTTGGGCCCGGCGAATCTGCGCTGGCTCGCGCTGGGCGTTTTCGTCGTGGCGTGGATCGGCCAGTTCATCGGCCACAAGTTCGAAGGTCGCAAGCCGAGCTTCCTCACCGACCTGGCGTATCTGCTGATCGGCCCGGCATGGTTGATGGCCAAGCTTCTTCGCAGGATGGGATTCAAACACGCCGTATGACGACCTTGCTCACGCTCATCAGCAGCCTGCTCTGGTGGGTGCTTTACAGCAGCATCGGCGCGCTGTTCTTCGCCTTGATCGGCTGGTCGGTGCTGCGCTGGACCGAACGCACGCCAGTCGTGTTCAACCGTTTGTATCTCGCTTGCCTGTTGTGGAACCTGGTCGGCATCTTGCTGGTGGTGCTCGTCGCTGTGTATGAAGGTCATCTGCATCCGCCCTATGCGGCGCTGATGACTTCCGGACTGCTGCGACTCGCACTGGTGCTGGACATGATCGTCGGCAGCCTCCTGCTCTGGCGGCTCACGCCGCGCATCGATGCGCATCGCATCCGTCCCGGCAGCGCCTGCATGGCGGTGGCCGCGATCATGGCGATCGCCTTCGGCATCGCCACCAGTCTGGCTTGATCCGAATTCGCCAAAATAAATCCGGCGGAACCGATTCACTTTTCCGCATGCATGTCACTCGCACCGCGCATTGCATCGCACCAGCGACAGCTGATTTCGACGGGGGCGAACGCGCCCATACTTGCCTGCGCCCAGGCATGGCGTCGATCCGGTGCGCGAGCCGCATTCCGATGCGTTTGGTGCGCTCGCTCTTGCAGCTTTCATCGCCCTGTGGCAACCCACCGTATCGATGAGATTTGCTAATGATTCGATGCCAAATCGTCCGTGTGCAAGGCACGGACCTTTGTCTAAGTTTCACCGCCAACCGCGTCATGCGCCGAACGATTCGGGCAGCAACCCGAAGCATGAAGCGCTATCCACGCAGCATCGAAACATCAGGAAGGTCCAACCTTGCTTCTGCTTGAGCACGACGCAAAAGAACTCGCCCGCCAACGGGGAATCCCGGTTCCGGCAGGCATCTTCGTCGATTCGCAATCCGTCGAAAGCATGCAGCTGGAAAACGACGTCGCCTGGGTGGTGAAGGCGCAGGTCGGTGTTGGCGGCCGTGGCAAGGCGGGCGGCGTGGGCTTTGCGAACTCCACGCGGGAAGTCGTCGACTTCGTCCGCACGCATGCCGATGCGTCGATCAAGGGCCAGCGGATCGCCGGCTTTCGCGTCGAACGCAAAGTGTTTTTCGTGCATGAGGTGTATCTCGGTTTCATGGTCGACGCTGAGCGTCGCGGTGTTCGCGTGTTGTTGTGCGCTCAGGGCGGCGTGGATGTCGAGGAGAACGCGCAGCAGCACGACGCCATGCTCACGGCGATTGCCGCGCCGGACGAGGCCTCGCTGATCGCAGCGGCTTCGCAACTGCTCGCCCAATTGCCGTCGTCGTTTCATGGGCCGCTGGCGCCAGCGATTGCCGCACTCGCGTCCGCCTTCGTGGCGTTCGATGCGACGCTGCTAGAAGTGAATCCCTTGTTCGTGCTCGCCGACGGTTCGTGGATCGCCGGCGACATGAAACTCGCGCCCGACGAAAACGCCTTTCCGCGCCAGCCCGAACTCGAACGCGTGGTGCGCGCCCGTCCGGACGTCTATCGCGAAGCCAACTTCAAGCTCGATCACGATTTCGATTACGTGGAGATCGACCGTCGCGGCCAGGTCGGCCTGCTCACCACCGGCGCCGGCCTGAGCATGATGCTGATCGACGAAATGCTGCAGGCGAATCGTCGCCCCTTCAACTTCTGCGATGTGCGAACCGGGCTGCTGCGCGGCAGCCCCACGCGATTGATCGAAGTGCTCAAGCAATTCAAGAACGGCCCGGAGATATCGGTCGTGCTGGTGAACATCTTCGCCGGCATCACCGATCTCGGCGAATTCGCGCAGTTGCTGCTGCAGGCGCTCGATGCAGTGCCGGAAATCACGGTGCCGGTGGTCGCGCGTCTGATCGGCAACAACGTCGATGCAGCAAAAACATTGATCGCACAAAGCGGTCGACCGATCACCGTGGAGATGGATCTGGACAAGGCACTGAAGCTGGCCATCGATCGCGCGGGAGTCGTCGCATGACGGCCTTCCAGCTTGACGCGCAGGCGAAGGTGATCGTGCAGGGCGCCACCGGGCGCATGGGTCGTCGCCACAGCGAATTGATGAAGCAGTACGGCACGCGCATCGTCGGCGGCATCGCTGGTGCCAGTGCGCGTCGCGAAGATTCGGACGTCACCTTGTTCGATCACTGCGCCGACGCCGTCGCCGCAACCGACGCAACGGTGTCGATCACGCTGGTGCCGCCGATGGATGTGCTCGCTGCCGTGACCGAAGCGCTCGACGCCGGCATCCGCTGCATCGTGTCACCATCCGAGGGCATGCCCGTGCGCGACGCGCTGATCGCCTACGCGCGTGTCAAGGAGCACGGCGCGATCTGGGTCGGTCCATCGACACCGGGCCTCGCGATTCCGAACCGGATGAAGCTCGGTTTCATTCCCGATGTTTCGCTGTCGCCCGGACCGCTCGGCGTGATGTCCAAGAGCGGCACGCTTTCCTACGAGGTGTGTTTCCGTCTTGCGCGACGCGGCGTCGGACAGTCGACGTGGATCGGCGTCGGCGGCGATCCGGTCAAGGGTCTGCGCTTCGCCGAGTTGCTGCCGTATTTCCAGCAGGATGCAGCGACGCGCGCGGTTCTGGTGCTCGGCGAAATCGGCGGCAGCGAGGAAGAAGAACTCGCCGCCGAAATGATCCGGCTGTCTTTTTCCAAACCCGTGTTCGTCCTGCTCGCCGGCGCCTCAGCACCGGAGGGCGTGACCATGGGACACGCCGGCGCGCTGGTACAGGGCGGCCGCGGAAGCATCCATTCCAAGATGTCCGCCCTGCGCGAAGCAGGCGCGGCGGTCTTCACCAGCATTGAAAGTCTTGTGGACGGAGTGACCCGCAGCGATGTCTAGCATCACGACCCAGCGTCAGACGACCTCGCCGCACGGCATTGTGCTCAGCAAGGAGCAACGCCACCGCATCGGCCTCGTGCGCGAACTCGTGCAAGGCGAATTCAAGGGCCGCGGAAAGGACCTGCTTGACGGCTCTTTTCCATGGGAAAACATGCGCAAGCTGGCCGATATCGGCGTGCTCGGCATGGCCGTGGCCAGGCAATACGGCGGTTCCGAACTCGGCGTGTTCGATACCGCGCTGGTGCTGGAGGAAATCGCCAAGGGTTGCTACATCACCGCGATGGCCGTGCTCGGCGAAGTCGGCACGCAGACGCGCGTGATCTCCGCCTTCGCGCCCGAACACATCAAGCGCAAGGTGCTGCCCGAGGTGTGCAGTTGCGATTGCGTGCTGTCGATCTGCCTGACCGAGCCGCACGCCGGCACCGACATGGCGAGCTACACGACCAACGCGGAAATCCGCGGCGACAAGGTCGTGCTCAACGGTACCAAGTCACTGATCAGCCGCGCCGAGGAAGCCGGGTTGTTCGTGGTGTTCACGCGCATCGACGGGCAAAGCGGCCTCGACGGCATCGGCTGCGCGCTGGTGGAAAAAGATACGCCCGGACTCGCCATCACGTCCAAGGTCCACACGCTCGGCGGCGAGAATCTGCACGAAGTCACGTTCACCGATTGCGTGATTCCGATCGACCAGCTGGTGGTGCGGCAATCGGGCCTGAAGTCCCTGCTGTCGGCGTTCAACACGCAACGCTGCCTCAACCCGAGCATCTCGCTTGGTCTCGCCGAAGGCGCGTTCGATGAAGCGGTGTCCTACGCCGGCAAGCGCCAGGCATTCGGCCGATCGATCGGCGACTTCCAGGGCATTCGCTGGAAACTGGCCGACATGTATATCGCCATCGAGGCAGCGCGCGGACTGCTCTATCGCGCGTGTCTCTCCGGCAATCCGTTTCCCGATCCGCTGCTGGCCGCGACGGCAAAAATTCGCTGCAACGAAATGTCGCTGGAAGTCACCAGCGAGGCTTTGCAGATTCACGGCGGCTACGGCTTCACCGACGACAGCGTGGTCTCGCGGCTGTATCGCGGCGCGCGTTACGGCACGTTGGGCGGCGGCACATCCGAAACGCTGCGCGACCTGATCGGCAAGCGCGTGACGGGCAACTTCGACGAGAAGTCCGGCATCTCCGGCTTGTCCTTTTCGTGAGGCATCACAGTCATGACGCATCGGAAACGACAGGCATGAGCAAGACCATCGACATCATCGCGAGTGACGGCCACGCGCTGTCTGCGTATGTGGCCGAACCGGAAGGTCGCGCCATCGGCGCGCTGGTGATGCTGCAGGAATTCTTCGGCGTGAATGCGCACATCCGCGAGATGGCCGATCAATACGCAAAAGATGGTTTTCACACCATCGCGCCGGCGATCTTCGACCGGGTGGAGCGCAGCGTCGAACTCGGCTACGACCCTGCAGGCATGCAGAAGGGTCGCGAGTTGCGCGCGAAACTCGACCTCGACGAAACCATGCTCGACGTGCAGGCGGCGATCGACGCCGTTGCATCGTTCGGCGCGGTCGCGGCGCTCGGCTATTGCTGGGGCGGTTCGCTCGCCTATCTCGCGGCGGCGCGCTTGAACCACGTGGTGTGCGCGGTCGGTTACTACGGCGCGCAGATCGCCGGCCATGCGGATGAAACATTGCGCGCGCCGGTGTTGCTGCACTTCGCCGAACACGACGAATACATTCCGCTTTCGGATGTCGAACGCATACGCCACGCGCATCCCGACATCGAGATTCACATGTATCCCGGCACCGAGCACGGCTTCAGCTGCAACGACCGGAAATTCTACGAACCGAAGGCCGCGGCGCTGGCCAGGGAACGGTCACTGGCATACCTGACTCAGCACGCACGACGCTGATCGATTCCCACGCAGCAAAGGCCGTCCACATGCGCGTCGATTTCCATACCCACATCATGCCGCCACCGTCGCGGATTCCCGACTGGGCCGCCACGTTCGGACCGAACCGCTGGCCCAAGCTGGTTCCGCAGGACGACACCTCGGCGATGCTGATGATGGGTCAGGCGTCGGTGATGAAACTCGATGACCGCTTCTGGTCGCCCGAGCGTCGGCTGGTCGACATGGATCGACTCGGCGTGGACATGCAGGTGCTCTCGCCGATCCCGATGCTGAGTTGCTACTGGGCGCCGCCCGCCGGTGGGCAGGCAGTCGCGCGCCATCTCAACGAATACATCGCCGAAGTGGTTGCGGGACATCCCGCGCGTTTCACCGGCATGGGCACCGTGCCATTGCATGACGCCGATCTCGCCATCGCCGAGCTGCGCTTGCTCAAGGACACGCTGAAAATTCATGCCGTGCAGATCGGCACGTGTCCGGCGAATCGCGACCTCGACGATCCGTTTCTGTTTCCGTTTTTCGAAGCGTGTCGCGACATGGACATGTCGGTGTTCGTGCATCCGATGCAGCCGCTGATCGGCGGCGAGCGCCTGGACTCCTATTACCTGCCGAACATCGTGGGCAATCCGCTGGAGACCGCGCTGGCGATGACGCGCTTCATCGTTGGCGGCGTGATGGAACGCCTGCCCGATCTGCGCATCTGTTTCGCACATGGCGGCGGCGCGTTTTCGCATGTGCTCGGCCGCGTGGACAAGGGCTTCGCGGTGCGCAGCGAAATGCACGAACACATCGAGCGACCGCCCAGCGATTACGCCCGCATGATCTACGTCGATGCGATGACGTTCGATCCATCGAGCCTGCGGCTGGTGGTCGAAAAGCACGGCGCCGATCGCGTGCTGATGGGCAGCGATTATCCGTTCCTGCTCGGCGATTCCGATCCGGTCGCGGGCGTGCAGGCCGCGAATCTCCCGGACGACGTGACACGCGCGATCCTCGAAGAGAACGTCTGGAAATTCATGAGCGACGGAAGGTGATCACGTCATGAGCATTCCCATGCGCAACCCCGATCGACCCGACGACTTCGGCGCTACCGCCATGCCGCTGCCGTCGATCGACATCGATCGTCTCGTTGACGGACAGAAGATCGGTCGACTGGTGATCCGCGTGGTGATCCTTTCGCTGCTGGTGCAATGCGCGGACGGCTTCGATCTTGCGGCGATGTCGTACGCCGCGCCGGAACTGATCCGCTCGTGGCATTTTCCGGCGGCGTCGCTCGGGCCGGTGTTCAGCGCCGGCATCGTCGGCATGGCACTCGGCGGTCCTTTGCTTGGATACGTGGGCGACCGCTTCGGCCGGCGCATCGCCATACTGCTTTCCACGATCATCTATGGTCTTTTCAGCCTGCTGATCGTGACCTCGCACGATCTGCACACGATGCTGATCCTGCGTTTCATTTCCGGCGTGGGGCTCGGCGGCTTGCTGCCGAACACGGTCGCGCTGAATGCGGAGTTCGCGCCCAAACGATTGCGCGCCACGCTGATCATCGTGATGTTCATGGGGCTGGCGGTCGGCGGCATTCTTCCGTCGGTGGTGGCCACCACGTTGCAGGCGCGCTTCGGCTGGCATGCGTTCTTCATCGTCGGCGGCATCGCGCCACTGCTGCTTTCCATCGTGCTGTTCGCGATGCTGCCGGAGTCGATCAAGTTTCTGGTCAATCGCAACCGCGAAGGTGATCAGGCACACGCCACGCGACTGGCGACGAAGCTGCGCCCCGATCTGCGGATCACCGAACAGACACGCGTATTGATCGCCACGGCGCGCAAGGGCACCGACAGTTTTTCGCCGGCGCTGCTTTTTTCGAACGGCCTGGCGTGGATCACGCTGCTGGTGTGGCTGCTTTTTTCCGCCGCGCTGGTGGTCAACTTTTTCGTCAACAGCTGGATGCCGACGCTATTTCGCGCGAGCGGTTTGTCGAGCGATCAGACGGCCATCACGCAGGCGTGCTACTACGTCGGCGGCATCGTCGGCGGCCTGATCATCAGCCGCTTGATCGACCGCTGGGGCATCGCCGCGATCGCCGCGTTCTTTGTCATCGGTTGTCCGGTGGTGGCGTCGATCGGCACGCCTGGCCTGTCGCATGTCGCGTTGATGGGTGTGGTGTTTCTCACCGGCGCGTGCGTGCTCGGCAGCCAGCTGGGCATGAACGCGGTGACCGGCATGATCTACCCGACCAGCATCCGTTCGAAGGGCGCGGGCTGGGCCAGCGCGATCGGTCGTGCGGTATCCACGGCCGGGCCGATCGCCGGTGGCTGGCTCATCGCGAAACACACGCCGCTGCCGAAACTTTTCCTGGCGCCGCTGGTGCCGCTGGTGGCCGGATCGATCGGCGCGTTTGCGCTGCTGTATCTGTGCTTCCGCCGCTTCCGCAGCTGGCGCCTCAGCGAGACGGCCGCGGGCGACCCGCTCGCGTCGAACGCTGCCCAACCCATCACTTCGAGGAACTGATCCATGCACGAAACGAACGCCGACCTCGAACACGTCGAGACCGAAAGCGAACTGCGCCAGAAGGTCGCGACGATGTGCATGATGCTGAACCTGCAAGGTTCGGTCGGCATGTTCGGTCACGTGTCGATCCGCGTGCCCGGCACCGAGCGGATTCTGCTCAGCCCGGGCGCGGGTTCGGAGAAAGGTGCAGTCACGCCGGAGCAGGTGTTCGTGTTCCACCTCAACGGCGACATCCTCGAACATCCCGGCGGCGAAGTTCCGCTGGAGTGGCGCATCCACACGCAAATCCACCGCGACCGCCCCGAGATCATGAGCATCACGCACCTGCATGCGCAGCACTCCACGCTGCTGGGCATTGCCGGTCGCGAGATCGTGCCGGTGTTTTTGCACGGCGCGTTTCTGCACACCGGCGTGCCGACCTGGGATGACCCGCGACTGGTCGTCAACGACGCGCAGGCGGCATCGCTGTCGGCCGCGCTGGGCGACCACGTCGCCATACAACAGCGTGGACACGGCAGCGTGGTGGTGGGCGAAACGGCGGAGATCGCCTTCTTCCGCAGCACATTCCTGGAGGAGAACGCGCGCAAGCAGGTGGAAGCGGAAATCCTCGGTGGCGCGCTGCCGTTGCGGCCCGAGGAAGCCGCGGATTGCGCGCGCGGCACGTTCAACCCGCGACTGCTCCGGCTGTTGTGGAATTACTACCAGCGTAAGGCGGAGCAGGAGCTCGCCAATCAGGTGCCACGGATGACGAACTAGACGCGACACCGCTCTCGCAACGGTCGGCCTGACGCCGGCAACGAAGCTTCAGAGAAAGCGGCGGCCATGTGGGCCGTCGGGGAACGTGCGTGCAAAAAAATGCGATTGGCTACCTCCCACTGGCGTGACATGAAGTCGCGGAATTCGATATCGGGACACGGGGTGAAGCCAGCGACGCCGACATCAAATCACGGGAGAGAAACCAATGCGCAAGAACAACGATCCGCCGTTTCGCCACACCGCGCTGAAACTCGCGCTTACTGCATGCCTGACGCTAACCGCGATGAGTCACGCGGCCCGCGTTCACGCCGCAGACGCGCCGCCACCGATCGACGACATCCAGGGGCAAGTGGCGAATCCGAGCAAGGACTGGCTGCACCAGCCGGGCATGACGGGCGACTGGGGCGGCGAACGCACGAAGCTGTCGCACGAAGGCATCGACATTTTTTCCAGCTATCAGGTGCAGACCGCCGACATCATCAAGGGTGGCGTGCGCAAAGGTACCGAGACGAACAATCAGGTGATCCTCGGCGCCAATTTCGACCTGAGCAAATTGATGGATATTCCCGGCGGCGCATTCACGCTGGCGGTGTCGGATCGCTACGGCGCCAACGCCTCCACCATCGCCGGCGTGCGCGTCACCATCAACAGCAACTACGGTGAAGGCGAAAATTTCCGGCTCGCCAACATGAGCTTCAAGCAGAGCCTGCTGAAAGGCCGGCTGAGTTATCAGCTCGGTTACTTTCCAGCCGCCGCGGAGTTCGATTACAACCCGCTGCTGTGCAGCTTTCTCAACCAGGGTTTCTGCGGGCATCCCAATTCGCTGGCGGCGGATTCCAGTGGATTCCAGAATCCGCCCGGCGCGCAACTCGGTGCACGCGTCACCGGATTCGTGTTGCCGGACCTGTACATCAAGGTCGGCGTGTTCGACGTCAATCCCACGCGCTTCACCAACCCCGACGAAGGCTTCCGGCTGGACCGGCATGGCGACACCGGCACGATCTACCTGAGCGAACTGGGCTGGAACGCGAGCCTCGGTCCGGACAACCTGCCCGGCCACTACAAGATCGGCACGTACTACGACACCAGCGCCGCGCCCGACGTGGTCAACCCGAAAATCATGCACAACGGACGCAAGAGCGCATGGCTGTCGGTCGACCAGATGCTGTTCAATCTCGGTGACGATACGACTCGCGGCCTGTACGTGTTCGGCAACCTCACGCAGGCCAATCGCGATAACTCGCAGATCCAGAGCTACGACTCGGCCGGCTTCGTTTTCCTCGGCCCGCTCGCGAGCCGGCCTGATGACGTGCTCAGCCTGGGTTTTGCAAAATCGAACTTGAACCATCGCAAGCTGGCGTCGGAAATCCAGAAGCGGCCGACCTTCGGTTACATCGGTGCGGAGCGTTACATCGACCTGTCGTACAAGATCCAGCTGACGCCGTGGCTGTTCCTCACACCGGATTTCCAGTACCTGATTCACCCCGGCGTTTTCACTGGCGCGCGTTACCCCAACGCCAAGGTGATCGGCGGCGAACTGGCGTTCAAGTTCTGACGTTCGACGATCATCGCTTTCCGCGCGCCGAATCGCTCGGTGCGTTCAAGCACACCTAAAAAATGTAGGAGGTTTCCGTGGCTCACTGGATCACCATCACGGCCGCAGACGGCCACGCATTCGACGCCTATCGCGACGGCCCCGACGACGCGGCATATTGTCTGGTCGTCGCGCAGGAGATTTTCGGCGTCAACCCCCACATGCGTTATGCCTGCGCGCAACTTGCCGCTGCGGGCTTCGCGGTGATCGCGCCGGCCCTGCTCGATCGTGCCGAACGCAAACTGGAACTGGGTTACAGCGCCGAAGACTTGCAGCACGGCTTCGCGCTGCGCGCGCGCGTGCCGGAATCCGCCACGGTGATGGACATCGAAGCCACCCGCGCGGTGTTCGGCGCCCGCAAGGTCGGCATCATCGGTTACTGCTGGGGCGGTCGCGTGGCCTGGTGGGGTGCAACGCGCAGCGATGCATTTGCCGCATCGGTGGCGTGGTACGGCGGCGGCATCGCTGCGGATCGCAACGAACTACCGCGCTGTCCGGTGCAGATGCACTTCGGCGAAATCGATCACTCTATTTCGATGGATGACGTCGAAGCCATTCGCACCGCGCAGCCCGGCGTGGAAATCTTCGTGTACAAAGGCGCCGCACACGGTTTCGGCTGCGAGGAGCGGCCCACGTTCGATCCGGCATCGTACGAACTGGCGCAATCACGCACGGTGGAGTTTTTCCACGAGCATCTCGCCTGACAAGCGACCCGACGCAGCGGACCGTTCAATCGCCGCTGCGTATCCAGTCGCAGAACGCGCGGATTTTCGGCTCCTTACCGCTGCTCACCGGATTCACCAGGTAGTAGCCCAGCTCGCGATGCAGGATTTGCGGGCAAGGAATCATCAGCCGGCCCTCGCGGATGTCGTCGTCGACATAGGCTTTCTGCACGATGGCGACGCCGCTGCCTTCGAGTGCGAAACGATGCACCAGGCCAAGATCTTCGAACGACATGACCTTGCTCAGCGCATCGGCGTCGGCCACGCCGGCGTTGTCGAACCAGTCCGGCCAGTCGTCGGCACGCGCGTGCGTCTGCAGGAGCGTCTTGCCGACGAGGTCCTGCGGCTTGCGCAGATGAAATTGCCTGGCGAATGCCTTCGTGCACACCGGCACGAGTTCGTCGCGAAACAGCAGGTGGCTGGTGAGACCGCGCCAGTGTCCGCGGCCGTAACGGATGCCGACGTCGATATCCTGATTCTCGAAATCCACCAGGCTCGCGCCGGACACCGATACCAGCCGCACATCGATATCGGGAAACAGACGGCTGAACGCCGGCAGCCGCGGCGTCAGCCAACGGCTCAGCAACAGCGGATATCCCTTGATGGTGAGCGTGGTGCGCAGCGAGGCCGCAGAAGAAAAACTTGCCGTGGCGCGACGCATGTCCTCGAACGCACCATGCAGCGCATCGGCGTAGGCAGCGGCACTCGGCGTGAGTTCGAGCTGGTTGCTGCGACGCTCGAACAAGCGCGTGCTGAAGTATTCCTCGAGCACCGCGATCTGATGACTCACTGCGCCCTGCGTCACATTGAGCTCGCGCGCTGCCCTGGTGAAATTCAGATGGCGCGACGCTGCTTCGAAAGCCAGCAGTGGATTGAGCGGAGGCAGCGAGCGCATGAGCGATTTCCGTAACCGATAGCCAGAGCTTCAGACTATAGGCAATGCCCGCCGCGCTGGCCAACCGTGGTGCACCGGCGCAGCGGAGAAAAATCTGCATGAAAAAAGGACGGATCGCTCCGTCCTTTTTTCTTTACTTCATCGCAGAAAAATATCAGTGCGATGCGGCGAGCATGCTGCCGAAGAAGATGGCAAACAGCACGCCGATGATCACCGCGAGCAGGATGAAGATCACCAGGTTGATCAGCTGCACCAGCACGGCCTTGCCGTAACCGATCTGCTGGCCATCCTGCGCGGGCAGCAGGTAGTTGATGACGGCACCGCCCACCAGCAGGTTCACCACCAGCGACAGGAAACCGCTCAAGCCCATCGGCAACACCATGCGCAACACGAACGAAACGACGAAGCCGATCACGAGCGTCAGCAGCACCGCGCCCAGCGCGCGCAGATACGACGGCATGAAGCCGACCACCATGCGAAACGCCAGACACAACACCAGGCCGCCGACCAGGATGCTCACCACGAACATGATCAGCATGGCGAACAGGCCCATGCCGGCCAAAAGTCCCAACGTATTCATAGAACCCCCAAACGTAGTCAGAAGATCCGCCGCGCTCCCCAGATCGCGTGCCGGCGGGTACGCCAGCCTAGCTCATTCCGCATTCACCGGCGCCACGGCACTGTCTCCTTTTGCGAGACGCGGGCAAGCTACAACACCCGCTCGCTTGAGATATCGCATGAGCCTGCGCAGCCTCTTCGTCGACTTCAACAGTTACTTCGCCTCGGTCGAACAACACGAGGACGAAACGCTGCGCGGACGGCCGGTCGGCGTGGTGCCTGTCGCCGCCGAAACCACCAGCCTGATCGCCGCCAGCTATGAAGCAAAAGCCTTCGGTGTCGGCACCGGTACGCAAGTACGCGACGCACGACGCATGTGTCCGGACATCCAGATTCGCGTCGCGCGACCGGAGCGCTACGTGTACTGGCATCACAAGCTGATCGAAGCGATCGACCATGCGATTCCCATCGCGCGCGTCGGTTCCATCGATGAAGTGGCCTGCGAACTCGTCGGCCGGCAACGCCAACGCCACGTCGCCGAAGACATCGCCGCGCAGGTGAAACGCGAAGTCGCAATCGCCGCACCCGGCGGCGCGATCCGTTGCTCGATCGGCATCGCGCCCAACGACTTCCTTGCCAAAACCGCGTCGGACATGCGCAAGCCCGACGGCCTCACCGTGATCGAGCAAACCGATCTGCCGCACATGTTGCACGCGCTTGCGTTGCGCGATCTCTGCGGCATCGGGCGCTCGATGGAAGCGCGGCTGCACGACGCCGGCATCACCACCGTCGCGCAACTCACCGCCGTCGACAAGCATCGGCTGCGACACGTCTGGGGCGGCATCGAAGGCGAACGCATGTGGGGATTGCTGCGCGGCGCGTGGCTGCCGACCGCGCCGACCGAACGCGGATCGATCGGCCACTCGCACGTGCTTGGCCCGGAATTGCGTACTGCCGTCGGTGCACGCGCCGTGCTGAAAAAACTGCTGGTCAAAGCGGCGATGCGCATGCGTCGCGAGGAAATGCTCGGCGGCGCGCTGGCCGTACGCATCCGCTTCATCGGCCACGATCAGCGCTGGGAGCGCGACCTCACGTTCGACCCCACCGACGACAGCCGCGAACTGCTGCGCCTGCTCAATGGCATGCTCGAAAGCGCGCACCACCAGCGCGCCCTCCCCGGACCGATCGGCGCGATGCCGCTCTCCGTCAGCGTCACCCTGATGCGACTCGTGCCACGCGTGCAAAGCAGCGGCTCGCTGTTTGCACCCGTGCAAGACACGCGCCGCGTCGACGCGCTCGTCGATCACATCAACAGCAAGTTCGGCTACAACAAGGTCTACTTCGGCAGCATGCAACTCGCCCTCGAACACGACGCCGCGCCCATGCGCATCCCGTTCAACCGCGTGCCCGATGCCAAGAGCGAAAACGAAGCCACCGCCGAAGGCGACGCCAGCCACAACGCGCTGTGGCTGCAATCGCTGAACCGTTACAAAGTGCTCGCCGAAGGCGAGCATCGGCGGAGAGAAGGGAAAGATCGAAAGTCGTGAGCGTGGGCTGGCCGTGGGATACCGCGCCCACCTGCCATCTTTCCCGCGCCGTCGACTGACTTCCATACGGTTTATTTCCCCGCTTTCGCGGGCATAAGACATAGCGCCTCATGCAGCACGATATGCAAGGGCCTTGCTGCCACCCGGCATGCCGCGCCGCAATCCGGCAACTCCCTGTAACCAGGCAGGAATCGCTCGCTTGACGGAGAGCCGGCGACCGCTGAACATCCGCTGCATATGCCCCGATGTGGGGTCTAATAAGCGTTAGCCGTAAACCATGAACATCATCGAACAGCTGGTTAGTGCCTTCCCACAAGCATCCTTGGTCGGATCCATAGATGACGCCTTTATTTTGGCTAACCCGAACGTGATGGAGCTATCTGGCCCAACTGACTTGTTCGAGGTTGTTCCGGTGTACATGCTCTGGTGCGCTAAAAATTCTCAAGACGTGGGGTTGGCAACGACTTACACGCTAGGTGCTTTGGCAGAATATGGGCGCTGTAAGAGCCGCGATAATGCTTACCTAAATTTTCGCTATCTCTGCTCCCCATATCAGCAACAGGTTGTCGCAGCATTCCTTGAGTGGTCATCCACTGCCATTTCCTTTCACAATGAGTCCCAGCTAGAGCGGACAATTCGTAACTGGAAAAGCTCGGCTAACAATTCGTTCGAGGCGGACGGCTTCGCCGCCGCTTAACTCCAGCGCTAGCTTCTACAAGCAGCTCATGCACTCACTTGAAGCCATTACGAAAGTTGAGGATCTGTATTCTGGCCCACAAGGCCAGCCTTCGCTTGGCGAAGCATTCATTATGCTTCAAGCTCGCTGGGCTTCCGGTGCCCGAGATCGAGAAACTTGTTTACGGCTGGCGTTTCTTTCATGGTATTCGTGCGCAGAGCCAAACGGCTATACCGGGCTTCCGAACGACCAAGAACTCACCTCAGAAATTTTTGCAAATGCCTTGGCTGCTCTTGGTGGCGAGCTCTCCAGTGATCCCGAGGTCTGCTATACGTTAGGTCTTATGGCAAAAATGTTCCCTTGGGCCATCTGTGCAAAAAATCAAACACACTGGCGTCATGTAGGTCAAAGACTCACCCTGCGCGCTGAGGCGATTGCGCCGCAGGGTTTGACGCCATCTGAGTTCGTGTCTCGCGGCGCTTACGGCCAGTATTTTTCTCACCAGTCTCCAAACCTCAAGGCAGGCAGCTAACAATTCGTTCGAGGCGGACGGCTTCGCCGCCGCTTAACTCCAGCGTTAGGCAGCTTGTGATGCTTAAATCTCACACATGGAACCAGGCAGGCTCAGTTGCGCTTTGGCGCTACAAGGAGCATCGGAGCAATTTCCCTGGCTGGCACGTCACTACAGATGCTGTCGGCTCTGCCTCTCTACTTACGCTACTTGATGCACTTGCTTCTGACGGTGGCAACAGTTCTCGGACGCTCACGGTCAAAGCACCAACACCGGCAATCCTCTCTGTGCCAAACAACCGCTCATCTGCTTGGTTGTCGCCTTCCAAACTTCGTCTATCCCTCTCGGCAATTCCTTCGGAGTGGAGCTTCCCCGAATCGTTGGAGCCAGCGGCACTTACGTTTGGTTCCGACTGGCTACCTGAGCTGCAGCGAGTCATTTCGGGCATTCCGCGCGGTGAGGGAGACTATTCTATTGGCAAACCAAGCCGTGGCAATCTTCAACTGTGGTTCTGGTGGCAGCCGTTGGTCGCTGCCTAACGCCTCCTTCAAGGCGGACGGCTCCGCCGCTCAACTCACGCGTTAGGCATCATGAGCCATTGGAAATCTGCGGGCATCACAATGGACGGCCAACCCCTTAGGCTTGGTGGCCTCAATGTCTGGAAGCACAAGTGGTCTAGGCTTGCGGAGGAGGCAGTCGAGCTTCCTCATCCTTCCTACCCAAAGCAGTTGCATAGGATGTGGCAGTACGAAATCCAAGACGGTAGTAAGCGCGTGCGGTTTGCGGCGGGTGAGCTATCGACAGGCGGG
>NZ_LMUV01000002.1:395692-910492 GCF_009765755.1 Rhodanobacter sp. L36
CTTGACGCCATCTGAGTTCGTGTCTCGCGGCGCTTACGGCCAGTATTTTTCTCACCAGTCTCCAAACCTCAAGGCAGGCAGCTAACATCTCGTTCAAGGCGGACGGCTTCGCCGCCGCTTAACTCCAGCGTTAGGCACAAGATTGAATATGGCTTCTAGAATGGAAATCGAACAAGTCATCGCCGAGCGAATCATGTTCTTTGTACGGAGCACCGGCGAGCGAGAAGCGGCATCGTTGCGGGTTGGATTGCCCGTTAAGATCGAAGATGAGACTTGGTATTGTCCCTATGAGCTTCGCACGGACTCTAGAGTTAAGGCGTTCGGAATGCACGGCGTTGACGCACTACAAGCTCTAGATCTCACCATGAAGACATTGCGCGTTGAGGTTGATTACTGGGAGAGACATCAGGACGGAAAGTTCCATTTCCTCGACGAAGAAGGAGCTGGCATCTAATTCGGCCCATGTGCAGTATGCCTAACAACTCATTCGAGGCGGACAGCTACGCCGCCGCTTAACTCCAGCGTTAGCCCTCATGAGCGCCATAAGCCAAAGAACACGAGACATCATTTTTCGGGCCGGAGTCGCGCTGCTTATCTGTGGTGGAGCGCTTGTTTTATGGGCTTACCAAGACTTCGATAAACTTCCAAACTATTTGCGGATTGCCTCACTTATTCCTGTTATGAGCTCATACGCAATGCTTCAAGTCGACCAATACCATGACTGGGCTTCAGTTCAAGGAATCGATCGTGGTCACGCCATTGGCGCGCTTCTCGCGCCGCCACTACTTTTAGTAGGGTCTCTGATATGGTTTTTTGCAGCGCCTGACGCGCATGGCTAACAATGCGTTCAAGGCGGACGGCTTCGCCGCCGCTTGACTCAAGCGTCAGGCGTCCGAATGGGGAGCCTTCGAATGCCTGGTGTCGAAGCAATTTGCCCGAAGACAAAAACAGCGCGTTGGTGGATCGCTTTTCCGTCTCTATTGCTTTCGTCGTATATGTCTCGTTCCACACCTTGTATTTCGCTACGCGCAATCGCTGCGCGCATTGGCTTGAGCCGGCAGGTCATTTATCCGCTGCCGCGCCACCCGCACTCCGATTCGCCCGACGTACCGCTTCAACAAACCCAGCAAACGGAATGTCGGTGATGCCAACCAGACCGATGTGCGAATTTTCGCCGTCGAGTATGCGCCCCGTGACAGGTTGGTCGGAGTAGTTGAACCAGTGGGTGCCGACGATGTCGGGATCGTTGACGGCGGCGTTGACGTATCGCGCATAGGCCACGCCGCGCTGCTGTTCGTTTTCCACTGACACGACGCCATTGCCGAACGGACCGCGATCGTTCGAGCCGAAATGGAATTCGGTGATCATCACCGGTTTGTTCAAGGCGTGCATCGCCGCGGCATCGTAACCGTGCTGCGGGAGGTCTGCGTAGACGTTGAAGCTCACCACGTCGCAATACTTCGCGCAGGCGGCGATGGCTTCGGGCGTCTTCACTGCGAAGCGACCGCCGAGAAAAAGATGATGCGTGTCGTGCCGATGGATGGCGTCGGCCGCCACGCGGAAATAGGTTTCCGCATACTGGCTCAACCACGCGCTGTAGTCGGTGGCGATGGCGGGATGCGCCTCATTGGGGGCGGGTGCGGCGAAGTTGGTGGCGTTCAACGCATCCCATGACTTGAGCGCGATGCCCCACGCGGCCGCGAGTTTTTCCGGCGTCGCGTATTTGGCGCGCAGCGCGGCGATGAACGCCTGCTTGGCCGGGCTCTTCGCGTCGCCGCGCAGCGTGCCGACGGCAAGTCCCCAGTGTCCTTGCGGACCCTGGCCTGCCCACGCCAGTTCGTTGTCGACGAAGTAGCCGAGCAGCCATGGATCATCGCGAAATTCCGCGCTCGCTTTCGTCGCGGCCGCTTCGGCGGCGGGAGCAAAACCGGGATCGAAGGGATCGGGCATGCGACCCCAATAATCGTAGCCGCTGGAGACGCTGCCGAAATGGCCATTGATGTTGAGCAGCCGCGTGTACGGCAGGCGATGTGCCTTGGCGAGCGCACTGTCGCTCCAGTTGCCGATGGTGTTGAAGCCCCAGTGTTGCAGACGATCGAGCGTGCGCTGGCGCCATGTCGCCAACCAGTTCTTGCCATCGACGCGATAGAGGTTGGCGCCGTAGAAATCGAACCAGCGGCCATGGTTGTAGCCCATGTTGCTGCTGGCGGCCCGGCCCGGTTGACGGCTGTCGCCAGTGCCGTAGAAGGACGTCCATTCGCCGCTGTCGGGCGGGAGATCGTTGAACATGAAGCCGCGACCTTCGACGTACGTGCGGCTGTCGTCGGACACGATGGCGTTGACGCCGAGCGAGAAAAATGCGTGGCCCTCGGGGGTGACCAGGCGCCAGTGACCATCGAGTTTCTGTGTGTGGAACCAGCCGGTTTTCTGCAAGCCCTGGATATCCGTGTGCCCGCCGTACACGTCGAGTTCGCCCGGGTTCGAAGGCGCTGCCGCCAGCGCCATCTGCTCGCCGGCGTGAGCGGACTTCAACGCGGTATCCGATGCGATGCGCTCTGGCCAGTTGCCGTGGGTGTATTGACCGTATTGATCGACGATGCCGGTGTACGCCTCGCGCGTGATCGGATCGCCCTGCACTGCATCGATACGACCGAGCAGCAAAGTCTGCGCAGCCTGCGGCGCCGGCATGCCGAGGCGGATCGCATGCACCGCGTGCAAATCCAGCGCGCCCTTCACCGTGGTGGCAAGCAACATCGATTGACCATGATCGTCGAACGGCGTCGTCGGTCCGACCTGCATGCCTTGCGTGCGTGATGATGTTGCGTGCAGTGGAACAACCACGGTTTGCGGCGGACCGGCAGGGACACCCACCGTCGCCTGCAACGCGTGCTGCGCATCGGCACCGTCTATCTCGATCGTCAACGTCACCGCCCACGGCATCGCGTTCTGCACGCGCAGATGCAGCTCGCCCTGTTTCGTCCAGTCCCATGCTGCGTTCGCGGGGGCGATAACGATCTGCGGATGCGCGCCGGGCTGGAATGCGTAACGTCCCTGGGCGATGCCGTCGGCAGTTTTCTCCACCACATCGCTGCGCTGCACCTGATCGAGTTCGACGTGAATCGCCGCGTCGGGTTTCGCGGAGAGATCGGTGACGCCGGGTGTCGTTGCGGCGCTGCAACCACAAAGGGCGATCAGGACAAGGCCAGACAAGTGCGCGCGATATTTCATGCAGAACTCCCCATTCATGCTGCGACTTTCATTGGATCGGCACGTTCGGATGACGACGCGTCCACGCGCGCCAGCCGTAGTACACCGGCAAGCCTATCGCGATGATCAACAGGCTCATGCCGGCGTCGCCGGGATCGTGGATGGCGCTGGCGACGATCACGCCGAACACCGTGATCACGAATACCAGCGGCAGCAAGGGATAGAACGGCACGCGATACGGCGCCGGCTGATCGATGAAATGCTTGCGATACCAGAACAGCGTGGCGATACCGAACACATGCCCCAGCCATTCGCCGACGGTGGTGTAGTTGAGCAACTGGTTGAACGTGCCCGATAACGTCAGCACCACCGCCCAGCCACCGAGGACGACGAGTGCGATCTGTGGTGCGCGCGTGCGTGTGTCGACGCGAGCCGTCGCGCGGAAGAACACGCCGTCCGCGCCCATCGTCTGCAATACGCGTGCGCCGCCGGCGATCGCGATGCTGCAATAACCGAAAGTGGAACATGCGATGCCGACCTCGATCACGGTGGCGCCATGCACGCCGAACAAACGCTGCATCAAATCCGCTGCGGGCGCGAGGCTCGCTGCAAGGCCGGCGTGACCGAGCCCGGCGAGATATGCAAAGTTGACCAGCAGATAGCACACCACCACGCCGGCCATGCCCATGCCCAGCGCCCGCGGCAAGGTGCGTTGCGGGTTGCGCACTTCGCCGGCCAAATCGTTGAGGTAATGAAAACCACCGTACGCGAACAGCACCGGCAGCAGCGCGCCGGCGAATGCCCATGACGACACCGGATGCGCCACCTCTGGAACGAGCGGAAGGCCGAGGTGCTCGTGCGCAACGATCAAGCCAGTGATCACCAGCAACGCAATCGCCACCATCTTGAGCACAGTGAAGATGTTCTGCATCCACGCGCCGGCACGGATGCCGAACAGGTTGATGCCGACGATGAACACGATCGCGCCCACGGCCATCGGTGTTTCGTAGAGCCGGCTCATGCCCAGCGCCCGGCAGAAATACACCGCGAACTTGGTTGCCACCGCGGCCACGCTGCCGGGGTAGTTGATCAGCGCCATGGTCCAGCCGAACAGGAACGCCGGCAGCAAACCGAACGCTTCGCGCAGATACACATAGATGCCGCCCGCCTGCGGCCGCCGCGCGCCGAGTTCGGCGTAGCAAAGCACGCCGGCCAGCGTGAGCAATCCGCCGATCGCCCACAGCACCAGCACCTGCGTACCCGACGATGTGTTCTGGGCCACCGTGGCCGGCGTGATGAAGATGCCGGCCCCGATCACGCCGCCGATGACGATCATCGCGGCGTCCCAGGTATTCAGGCGACGGGCATAAGCATTGGCAGGTTCGGTCAGCATGCCCGCTACCTTGCCATTGCCATGCCTTCACGGCCAGTCCCGCCTAGCGATTCTGGACAATCCCGCACACAGCCCTGACCATTCGCGCATGTCTTCTCCTCTTGCGCCCGCTGTCGCGAACGATCCGCCGCGGCGATGGAAAATCCTGTCGTGGATTGCCTCACTGGTGGCGATCGGGATCGCGGTATGGGTGACGCATCGCTATATCAGGCACATCACGTGGCGCGACGTGGTGACGGCTTGGATGCAGTTGCCGGCGTCGCGCATCGGTGAATCGTTGCTCGCGATGGTGGTCAGTTTCGGCATGCTGGCGCTGTTCGATGTGCTGGCGGTGCGGGTGGTTGCGCGCGATCGCGTGTCGGCTCGGATGGCTGCGTTTGCCGGCGTGCTGACGCACGGCATTTCGAACGCACTGGGTTTTCAGGCAGTGACCGGCAGCGCGGTGCGCTATCGCATCTATGCATCGAAAGGTTTGGCCGCAGCGGACGTCGCACGCATCGTGGGTCTGGCCGGTCTTGGTGTCGGGCTCGGGTTTGTCACGGTGGTTGCCGGCGCGCTGTGTTGGCAACCGGTGATCACGCAAGGTTGGGGTCGCTGGCCCGGTGGCGCGCTGCTGCTGCTGCTGATCGCGCTGCTGGTGTGGCTCGCTCGTCCGCGCACGCTTGTCCTGGGGCGCTGGACGCTGGCCTGGCCGAGCGCGGGCATGGCCGGCGCGCAGATGCTGATCGGCGGCGTGGAAATGCTGGCGGCGATGAGCGCGCTCTACGTGTTGCTGCCGGCGAGTGCGGCGCCACCGTTCGTGGATTTCCTGCCGATCTACGTGGGCGCGGTGGTCGCGGGCATCGTCAGTCATTCGCCCGGCGGGCTCGGTGTGTTCGAAACGATCATGCTGGCGTCGTTTCCGCCGGAAGCACGCGCCGATCTGCTCGCCGCGATGATGTGCTATCGACTGACCTACACCGCGCTGCCGTTTGTGCTGACCAGCGCTGCGTTCCTGGTTTTCGAAATTCTGCGACGTCGAAAAAAGCAATCCATTGCGATACGCATTGACGACGAGTGAAGAAATATCGGCGACCGCCGCAGCGGTTGCTTGAACGATGGCGAGGCCCGTCGCGCGCGCATGCTCGCGACTCATCGTTCGAAGAGAAAACCAGGACCTTCGGGCTAGTGACAACCATCCGCCGTGCTGGAACACTGTCATCGGCAGTGCATCTGGCTGCCGATGACTGCGCAGCGATGTTCGCTGCGACACGCTGCCGAGGGGTGCTGCAGCGGACACCCGTCCGCCACGCTCGGCATGCGGCTCCATGGCAAGGGCGCCCTTTCCGATGATTGGAGGTGTCGTCATGTCTGCCCACGTTGCCGCTCGTCGGCTCGCCCTTGCCACATCCGCGGATTACCCGTGCGTCCAGCCCGACGATGTCGGCCTTGTCGCATCGCTGGAACGCCTCGGCATCGAACCGATCGTCTGTGTCTGGAATGATCCCGACGTCGACTGGTCGAGCTTCGATGCCGTGCTCATCCGCACCGTCTGGGATTACTTCAAGCACTACGCGTTGTTCATGCGCTGGCTGGATCGGCTCGATGAACTCGGCGTGTCCACCATCAACGACAGTCGGCTGCTGCGCTGGAACGCCGACAAGCGCTACCTGTTCGAGCTTGCGCAGCACGGCGTCGCGACCATTCCTACGCAACTCGCCACGGCACACCAACTGTCCGACGTGCTGGCAGCAATGGCCGGGCAGCAGGTCGTGATCAAGCCCACCATCAGCGGCGGCGCGTGGCACACGGTGCGCGGTGTTGCTGGCGAAGAAGACTTCGCTCGCTCAGTCGCCCCGTTGCCACTCGAACACGACTACCTCGTGCAGCCGTTCGTGCCGGAAGTCGTCAGCGACGGCGAATGGTCGCTGCTGTATTTCGGCGGCGAATTCAGTCACGCCGTCATCAAGCGACCGGCGTCCGGTGACTACCGCGTGCAGACCGAGTACGGCGGAAGCGTGGAACCGATAGCGCCGAGCGCCGCCACGCTCGCTGCCGCCGAACGCGCACTGGCCGCGGTCGCCGAGATCGGCCATCGCGATCAAGTCTACGTGCGCGTCGACGGCGTGATCTGCGCGGGCGAATTTCTGATCATGGAGCTGGAGCTGATCGAACCGTTCCTGCATTTCGGTGTGCGCCCACAAGCTGCAGAACGCCTTGCGACAGTGATTGTCGCGCAGCTGGACGGCTCCCGCGTGCGAGACATCGAATCGGCCCTCGGAGACTTCTGATGCTGGAATCATCGGCAACCGAAATCTGCCTGTTTTCCTACGGCACGCTGCAGAGCGAGTCCGTGCAACGCGTCACGTTCGGACGTCTGTTGCAGGGCGAGCCGGATGAGCTTCATGGCTACCAATGCACGTTGCTTGAGATTCGCGACGCGCAAGTCATCGCCACCAGCGGTATCACGAACCACCCTGTCGTCCATCACACGGGCGACCCGACTCATGCAGTGAAAGGCGCTGCGTTGCGCATCACGCAAGACGAGCTGGCGCAAGCGGACGCGTACGAGGTCGACGACTATCGGCGCGTCGACGTCACGCTTGCCTCCGGTCGGCGTGCCTGGGTTTACGTACGGGCTGATAACGACGACGCGTAGCGAGGGATGCCTGTGCCCATTGCGCAACGCAGGCGGGCGCAGGCTCTAGAATCGAAGCTTCGTCATCTCAATCGCTTTGTGATTTCTGTGTCCCGCAAGATTCTCCACATCGACATGGATGCGTTTTACGCGTCGGTTGAGCAGCGTGACGATCCGTCGTTGCGCGGCAAGCCGGTGGCGGTGGCGTGGCGCGGTGCGCGATCGGTGGTGTGCGCGGCGAGCTACGAGGCGCGCGTGTTTGGCGTGCGTTCGGCGATGCCCGCCATACGCGCCGAGCGATTGTGCCCGCAACTGATTTTCGTGCCGCCGGATTTCGTGCGTTACAAGGCGGTGTCACGGCAGGTGCGCGAGATCTTCGAGCGGCATACCGATCTGATCGAGCCGTTGTCGCTGGACGAAGCGTATCTCGACGTCTCCGAAACCAAGACCGGCTTGCCTTCGGCCACCGCCACCGCCGAGGCGATCCGCAACGCGATCCGCGAAGAGACCCATCTCACCGCATCGGCCGGCGTGGCGCCGAACAAATTTCTCGCGAAGATCGCCTCGGATTTCAACAAGCCCGACGGCTTGTACGTGGTTCGTCCGCATCAGGTCGAAGCGTTTCTCACGCCGCTGCCTGTCGGCCGACTGCCGGGTGTCGGCAAGGTGATGGAAGCGAAGCTCGCGGTACTCGGCATCGCCACCGTGGGCGATCTGCGCGGTTTGCTGCTGGCCGAACTGGAACAGCGATTCGGACGCTGGGGTCGCCGGCTGCACGAGCTTTCGCACGGCATCGATGATCATGCGGTGCAATCCGAACGACTCACCCTGCAGGTATCAGCGGAGGACACGTTTGAAAGCGACCTGCTGCTGGAAGAACTCGAGCCGCATATCCGTCGACTGGCGGAAAAAGCCTGGGCCGGTCATCAGCGGGAGACCGGGAGAATCGCGCGCACGGTCGTGCTCAAACTGAAAACCTCGGATTTCCACACGCTCACGCGCAGCTACACACCGTCGCAACGGCCGTCATCCGCAAACGATCTAGGCGACATCGCGTGCGCGTTGCGAGAGCGTGTCGAGCGACCGGCCGACAGCCGCTATCGCCTCGTCGGCGTCGGCCTGTCGGGATTCGTTGATCAGGACAGCTATCGCGCCCAGAGCGACCTGTTCGACGCACCGGCGAAGTAAGGCCACCGACGCCGCGCGATCATTGTGATCAGGCGCGGATCCAGCGCAGCACTTCCTTCCACGACGGCTTCTTGCCGTACATCAGGATGCCGGTGCGGTAGATGCGTCCGGCCAGCCACACGCAGGCCAGCAACGTAGCCACCATCAGGCCCAGCGACAGCGCCAGTTCCATCGGTGGCACCGAGGTCATCGACCAGCGCACCGGCATCACGAACGGCGCGAAGAACGGGATGAACGACATGGTCCTGCCCAGGTCGCCGGTCGGATCCTTGATCAGGCTGAACACGGCAAAGAAGCCGATCATGATGACGATGGTGATGAACACCGCGTACTGCTGGGTCTCCTGGATCGTGTTGCACATCGCGCCGATCGCCGCATACAGCGCGCCGTAAAGCAGAAACCCGAGCATGAAATACAGCAGGAAAACCACCAGCAGATCCGGTGCCATCGTCGGTACCGGAAAGCCCTGCATCGCATCGCTGCTCATGCCGAACAGGCTGGCAAGATGCGCGCGCTGACTGCCCACGACGAACACCGAGCCGCCCCAGATCGCCATTTGCGCAAGGCCCGCCGAGCCAACGCCCAGCACCTTGCCGAGCAGCATCTGGAACGGCGTGAGCGACGAGGCCAGCACCTCCATGATGCGCGAGGTTTTCTCCTCGATCACCGAGGTCATCGTCTGCTGGCCGTAGATCAGGATCGACAGATAGAGGATGAAGCCCATGAAGTACGCCACGGCGAAGGACTCCTCACCACTTTGACCGGTGAGTTTGCCGTCGGACACCTTGGTGGTCTGCAGGTCGGCCGGAGCCATCGCATGCACCACCACGCCCGGATCGACGCCGGACTTGCCCAACCGCACGGTCGCCAGCACCTGCGACAGCGTGCGCTGGATCTTCGACATCGATTGGGTGGCGCCCACGTCATCGCCGTAATAGGGGACCTTGCCGTCTTGAAGCGATTCGTCGGTGAGTACCAGCACACCGTTCCATGCATCGGCATGACCGCGCCGGGAGAAACCGGTTTTGGCGATCAGCGAATCGCGCACGTCGGCCACCTGACCACCGGACGCCGGAAACACCTGCACGCTGTAGCGCGCCTGCGCGTCCGGCGCATCCGTGAGCTTCTCGCCGAGCAATGCCCGGCTCACCTTGGCGCCCAGGCCACCGGTGCTGCCATCCACGACCGCGATGCGGCTGGTGTGCTCAGAGCCGCTCATCATCAGCGCAGGCAACACCGTCATCAGCACGATGAACACGGGCAACATGATGGTGGAAATCAGAAAGGCCCGGGTGCGAACGCGTTCGACGAACTCGCGACGGACCACGGCAAGGATCTTGTTCATGCGGCGACTCCGGGATTCGCCACCGCCGTGGCGGCAGTGGCGCCCACCTTGGCGATGAAGATGGCATTCAACGACGGCTCCACGATCTCGAACCGGCGCAGTCCCACGCCCTCGCGCACCAGCAGTGCCAGCAGTTGCTCGGGGTCGGCGCCTTCGGCCATCTGCAGTTCCGCGGACGCGCCGTAGTCGTCCATGCTGGCAACGAGCGAACGGTCGGCGAGGATCTTCTCCGCGCGCTGCTTGTCGTGCGTGAAACCGAGCGCGACATGGCGGCCACCAAAGTCCGCCTTCACTTGCGCCACCGTGCCGCTCACCACTTTTTCGCCACGCGCGATGATCGCGATGCGATCGCACATGCGCTCGGCCTGCTCCATCACGTGGGTGGAAAACAGCACGGTGCGACCGGCCGCCGCCAGTTCCACCACGATGTCCTTCATGCCCTGCGCGTTGACCGGATCGAGACCGGAAAACGGTTCATCGAGAATCACCAGCTCGGGGTCGTGCAGCAGCGCGCCGGCAAACTGCACCTTCTGTTGCATGCCCTTGGACAGGTCCTCGACTTTCTTCAACGCCCAATCGCTGAGACCGAGCCGTTCCAGCCAAGCGTGCGCGCGCTTGCGTGCATCCGACCGGCTGATGCCCTTGGTCTCGCCAAGAAAGATCAGGTGATCGAGCACTTTCATCTTCTTGTACAGCCCGCGCTCTTCTGGCAGATAGCCGATGCGCGCGGACAGCTTGCGGCTGCCTTCGCGCGAACCGAACAGCGAAATCGTGCCCTCGTCCGGTTCCAGGATGCCCATGATCAGACGGATCGTGGTGGACTTGCCCGCGCCGTTGGGGCCGAGCAATCCGAAGATGCCGCCGGGAGAAACCTCCAGCGAAAGACGGTTGACGGCGGTGTGCCCGGCAAAGCGCTTGATGACGGCGTCGACGCTGACGGTCGGTGATGACATGGCTTCCGTTCCCCCGGAAATCGGGCCGGCAGGCCCCTCGGCGAAACCGTAGCATGCGCACGCGGCGTCGCAAACATGACCGACGGCGGCGTCGATGCACTACCGCCGCATGTTGCTGCAGGCTCTGAAGTCGCGACTTCTCGGGCACTGCGTGTCCTGGCAAAGCGCGCAGCAGCGCGTGTGCTCAACCCGCGTCGGACAGCGTGTATTCCAGATCGTAGAAGTGCTTGCCATCGGCGATCGTGATCGTGAGCGTGCCGGCAAGACCTTCCAGCTCTTCCGTACCGGAATCGGGCACCACGCTGATGCTCAGGCTTGGCGCGCCACGTGTCATCGTGCCGCTGTGCAAGAGATTGAACGCGCCGTGGCGACCACCCAGCGTGCCGCTGACTCGCTCCATCGCGACGTAACCGGCGGAGCCATCGACAGCCGTTCGCGTGGCGAGCATCTGGCCCAAGCCCTTGGCATCGAGATCGCCGTGATAGCGCTTGTCCAGCGCCATGTGGCCAATGCTCGCATCGCCCACGTTTTCTTCCGCATGTTGCGCGGTCATCTTCACTTCAAAGCTGCCATGAGCGTGCATGTCGTTTTCCTGTGGCGTTGACGACGATCGGTCGCAGACGTCTATGCCGACACTATATATATCTGCGTACGACAGGTCTTCCACGCGCAGCTCGTCAGTGGCCTGACACCGTACTCGCATGGGGCGGCGACACTTCCCTTTTTGCGGCGCGAAAGCTTATGGCCATGAAGTGTTTCGGCACACCGTTTTCCGCCGGTGTTTTCTTCAGAAAAGCGGCCGCCGCGTTATCGTGTTTCAGATACGCGTCCAGGAATTTCACGGTATAGCGCGCAACCCACGCATAGCTCGTATTGACGTCGTTCCTGTCGTAATCAGCCTGCTGGTTTTCCGCAAAGTGTTTGGCATCGTGCTTGCGTTCCGTCATGGCGCTGAACTCGGGGTGTGACATGCCCAGCATGTGCACGGTCAACAGATCGCCGTGAATCCATTGGTTGAGAACGTTTGGCCCGATCTTGCCGTCGTCGTTGAAACCGTCCCAATCCTCGAGACTTAGATCACCGCGAGTGAAGAACATCATCGGCAAGGTCATTCGATCGGGCTTTACATCGGCGACCCTCTGCACCAGTCCGGGGTAATAGCGGATGCTGCCTTCGAGATTCACCAGCGCGCCGATACGGTGATCGCGCGCTGCGGCAAACAGACTCGACAATCCGCCCCAGCTCCACGCGGCCACGGCCACTTTCGAACTATCGGCATCAGGCAACTTTCCGGCGTCATCGATGAGGAAGGATATGTCGCGCGCTTCGGTGTTGATGCCTTCGAGGTCGTCCGTCATGTCGCGCGTCGATGCGCCCATCGACGCACTGGCCAAGACCACATAGCCATGGCTGGCAAGGTATTCGCAGAGATCGGCGTTGTCCCACGACACCGACGAATCGCCCGGCGCATAGATGACGATGGGGAAGTGGCCGCGTATCGCCTGCGCATTGCGTACGGCACGCAGCGAGGTATTCGACGAGGAGGCCAAGATCGAACGCCATCTGTTGGTGTGGTCCGGCACATCGAAATTGATCTCGGTATCGGCGAGTTGGGCATAGTCGCCCACCGTCATTGGCGCAGACGTGCTCGCAACGGAGGGATACCAAATCAAGGTCTGTAACGGACGCGCACCTTTCTTCGCCGGCGCCTTCACATCGTTTCCCGGTGACACAGGAAAACTGCGCGAGTGATCATATCGATCGACCACTTTGAGACCTACCTCGTACGGTCCCGATTTTTCCAGAAACCGGAATGACGACGTCTGCGCGATCGCGCACGTCGAACTGAAGCATGTGAACGACAAGAGCAGAGCCAACAGCAATCTGGAATTCAAAGTAACGTTCCTGCCAACGAGGTGTTCGAACTCTCGGGCATAGCGCCACGCTCGACAAGTCGATGCGCGGCTTGCGTTATCACTCAGCCGAAACGGCGAGCAATCGCGTAGAAGGCCAGGTTGCCCAGGCCGGTGACACCGGCCAGCACGGCGATCATGCCGGCATTGAGTTCGGTCCAGCCGGTCCACTGGATGATGCCGAAGCCGATGGCCAGCGCAACCAGCACGATGCCCCAGCGCAAGGACGACTGATTTCGGCGTTGATCTTCCGCCAGCAGCAGCGCGCTGACCTGCTCCGGCGTGGTGCCGCTGTTGAGCATGCGCCGCCGCATCAGTGCATCCACCACGATCTTGATCGCGTAGACGATGCATGCGAACAGGAAGATGGGTACCAGAATGCCTTTTTCCATGGATCGATTCCTCGCGGTGTTTCATCGGGACGGATAGTCGTCAAGGCTGTAGATACCGATCGCACCTGGACGGTTGCAAACACACTTGCAACCGGATGGCACCTGCGCGTATCCCTTGCAGCATGGATGACATCCGCAGCAGCCCCGACCGCGAACTGGTCGACGCCGTGCTGGCCAATCGGCCGGGCGCGTTCGAGCGGCTGGTGCGCGAATATCAGGGTCTGTGCTGGCACATCATCCAGCGCATGGTGCGTCATCCGGAAGACGCGCGCGATCTTTGCCAGGAAACTTTTCTGCGCGTGCATCAATGCCTGCATCAATATCGCTACGAGAGCGCGCTGAAATCCTGGATCGGTCGCATCGCGTACACCATCGCGCTGCGCCACCTGCAGCACAAACGCATTCCGTTGATGGAGTCGGCCGATGGCGACATGGACGAGGCGTTGATCGAAACCATCGGCGACGGATTCGATCTCGAAACCGCGTGTGCCGATGAGGAAGCCGTGCGCCATCTGCATGCGGCCATCGAATCGCTGCCGCCGGTGCAGCGCACGTTGCTGACTTTGTATTATCTCGAGGAAATGCCGATTCCCGAGATCAGTCGCGTCACCGGGCTGGCCGGCGGCACCATCAAGAGCCACTTGTTTCGCTCACGGTTGCGCTTGCGTGGCGCACTCGAAACCGGAACCGGAGTTGCAGCATGATCCACGACATGAACGACGAACCCGTGCAGCCTTTCGACGACGCCGCGCGAGAACGCGAGTGGCTGGCGCAGGAAACCGCGATGCGGCGCGAGCGACTGCATCTCGATCCGCACCACGACGATGCGCGCACGCAACGCTATCGCATGCTCGCGCGCGCGCTGCGACAGGCACCGGAGGAAAATCTGCCGCCGGATTTCGCGCGACAACTTGCGGTGCAGGTCGGGCCGGTTCGACGGGCGTCATCCGATGCGCGCATTGAGCTCGCTCTCATCGTCCTGCCGGGCATCGCGTTGGTCGTCGGTTTGATCGTGGTGACGATGCTTTATGGAAGCAACTGGCTGAGCCCGATGTTTGCTCTGTCGCAACCGATCGTTGCTTCGTGGCATCTGCTGCTCCCGTTCGTGGCGTGCATCGTTTTTACCGGATTGCTGGCGCGCGTTCGGCCGTCCGCAAGAAAACACTGATCGTCCGCTGCCGCGCGAATGCGGATCGAGTACGCTCCGCGTTCGTGGCTCTCGCAGCGGGGTGATCCATGCATTTCGAAGTACCCAAACGTCCACTGGCGAACTTCAGGGATTTCGCCAAGGACTACCTGATGATCGTGCTCAGCATCCTTACCGCGCTTGGTCTGGAGGCGTGGATCACGCGTGTGCAACACACATCCGCGGCAGCTACGGCCAGCCAGCAGATCGAAGCGGAATTGCGTGCGAATCTCGTCGACCTGCAACATGCGCGTGAGACCAACGCGACGAAACTCAAGCCGCTTCAGCAGTTCAACGAGATGATCAGCGAGGACATCCGCGCCGGCTTGCCGAACGCCACGATCAACCAGCATATCCAGGCAATGAAAAAACAGTTCATGTTGAGCATGAGCTGGCCGACATTCAACACGCAGGCCTGGGATGTGGCGATCGCCAACCAGTCGGCCACGTGGATGAAGGCGGATGACCTGCGCCATTATTCATCGGCCTACGCCGCGCAACGCGATGCGTCGAACTGGATGTCACACGACAGCACCGTGGCACTCAATGCACCGCGCGAAGTCGCGCTGCAGACCGAGCTCGAACTCGACGTGCCGGTAGACCCGGTGGAGTTCGACAGCATGCTGCGACAGATGATTTCGACGATGAACGAAACCCAATCGCAGCTTTCGCAGGCGCAGGCAGTGATCGAGGGCGCGCTGTCGAAAACGCCTCGCGCCGACGGCGCTTCCTAGAGATCGAGCACCGCGTCCAGTCCGCGATGCACGCCGATCAGGCCGGACACCTTGCGTATCGCCAGCAACGCACCATCGACATAAGGCTTTGCGCTGCCGCCTGCGCTATGGCGCAGCGTGAGCGTCTGGTCCGGCATGCCGAAGATGACTTCGGCGCCGAGCACGAAACCCGGCAAGCGCACCGCGTGCACTTGCGTACCGTGCACGCTGCCGCCACGCGTTTCGCGTACGCCGACGATGCTGTCAATCGCGACATCGAGTTGCGGTGCACGCACCTTGCCCAATCGCCCGGCGAGTTCATTGACGGTGCCGCTGGGCGCATCGGGTTTGCCTTGGTACGCGTAGTCGATGATTTCCCAGTGCGGAATGTATTTCGCCGCCATCTCGGCGAATTTCTGCAGCAGCACCATGGTCAAAGCGAAGTTGCCGCAGGCAAGCACGCCACGCTGGCGCTCGCGCGCGAACGCGTCGATCTGCGCGTAATCACCGTCGCTCAAGCCCGACGTGCCGACCACGACATGCGCACCGCGCTCCAGCGCAGCGAGGATGTTTGCCTTGGCGCTCTCAGGTTTCGTGTATTCGACGAACACGTCGCAGCCTTGCGCCAACGCTTCGGACGCGCTGGCGAAAATCATTGCGCGCAGGCGCGACTCACCGAGTACGTCACCGAGATGCTGTCCGGCGTGCTTGCGCGCTACCGCGGCGACGAGTGAAAGATCATCGGCCGCGGCGATGCCACGCGAGAGTTCGGATCCGGCCCAGCCGGTGGCGCCGGCAACGCAAACGTTCAATGACATGGCGACTCCGTGTTTCGCAAGGAAGATGGAGAGTAGTCTCGACCCGGCAAGATGTCGCGGACCTCATCCATGGAATCGAACATGACCAGCGAAACCCAGCCGTTGTCGATCGCCGTATTGCTCGGCTCGGTGCGCCACGACCGTCTCGGCATTCGCGCAGCGCGCATGGTGATGCGTGCACTCGAAGCGCGCGGCCACGAGGCCGTGCTGGTCGATCCGATGGAAGTGCAACTGCCGCTGCTTGATCGCATGTACAAGGAATACGCGACGGGAACCGCGCCGACTGTGCTGGAGAAACTCGCCACGCTGTATCGCCGCGTCGATGGCTTTCTCATCGTCAGCGGCGAATACAACCATGGCATTCCGCCCGCGATGAAAAATCTGCTCGATCATTTTCTCGAGGAATATTTCTGGCGTCCGTCCGGCATCGTCTGCTACTCCGCCGGCCAGTACGGCGGCGTGCGCGCTGCGATGGCGTTGCGTGCAACCCTGGCGGAACTGGGCATGTCGGCGATCCCCAGCGAGTGTGCGATCCCGCGCATCGGCAAGGCGCTCGACGAAGATGGCGTAGCGCTGGACGACCACATCACGCGCGTGCTCGATCGCTTCCTCGACGAATTCTTCTGGCATGCGCGTGCGTTGCGACGCGAGCGACTGAGCGGCACGCCGTACTGATACGGCGTTCGCATCGATCGTTGCATTGTGCCGCACGCTTCACTTCAGGGCTCGGTGACCACCGGCTTGTGATACATCACGGATAGCACGCACGCATAGGCTTTGACCGGAGGCATTCCCATGGATGCGCGACGCGCGTCGAGGGAAGCGATGTCTTCGACTGGCTGCATCCGCATTTCCGGGTGCGCATTGTCGGATCGATACTGGGTGCCATAGCGTTGCGGCTTGTCTCTGGCTCGCAAGGTACGATCGGTCAGCAGGCCTAGATCCTGCCCGCTGATCAAGCCTCGCTTATGCAGCGCGGCCAGCTGCGGCAGCACCCGAGACTGGAATGCCGGATCACGATCCGCATGCTGCACCAGCAGGAATGCAGCCTCCACGCCATCCACACCGACTTGCGCGGGGCCGGGAAATCCCTGTCGAAGAATGATCGGCTTGAATTTTTTCAGATTGGCCGCGTCGACCGCCTGCAGGTTCTTGATTGCATCCTGACTTGCCGGACCCGTGGTCATGCCGACTTTTATCCAGGCGTCCCGAACCGATTGGTCAGCCTTGACCATCCGCAGCAACTGCGCACGAAGTTTCGGCTTCGTCGGCGGTCTTGTCTTCAGGCGCTGCAGCTCGACCTTGTTCGAAAATTCCGGATGCGCGCTTTGCCAGGCCATGAATTCCGGACAGCGCTTTGCAAGTTGCGCGTCGTCCGCATCCGATGCACCGAGCGGTGACACGGACACGCAACAAAGAAACAGAATTGCCAGCAATGCTCTCGATTTTTCCATGTCGCAATGTCCCTGCGTTGATCAATACCCGACGACTTCGCCGTCCTTGCGCATTTCGGTGGCACCCCAGTACACGTGTTGGGCGGCGTCGAACATGATCGCTTCGTAGCCACCGAAGTTGCCGGTGCCCGGCACGATCTTGTAGCCGCGTTTCGCCAACTCGGCCTTCACCGCGGGATCGAAACCGGATTCCATTTCCACCGTGCCGATGCCCTGCGATTTTTCGCCGGTGGGTTCGGCGTTGCCGTAGTGGCGCCAGCGCGCGGCGTCGCCGGCGTCCTGTACGTTCATGCCGTAGTCGATCATGTTGGTCAGCACCTGGATGTGCCCCTGCGGCTGCATGTCGCCGCCCATCAGGCCGAACGACATCCACGGCTGGCCGTCTTTCATCACGAAGCCGGGGATGATGGTGTGGAACGGACGCTTGCCGGCGGCGTACACATTGGCGGCGCCATCCTTGAGCGAATAGAGCTCGCCACGATCCTGGAACATGAAGCCCAGGTGGTCGGCGACCAGGCCCGAGCCCATGCCGCGATAGTTGGACTGGATGATCGAGACCATCATGCCGTCCTTGTCGGCGGTGGTGAAATAGGTGGTATCGCCGTTGAAGAGTTGCGGATCGCCGGGGCCGAGATCGGGATTGGCGCGATCGGTGTGGATCAGTTTGCGCCGCTGGTCCGCATACGCGTCGGAGAGCAAGCCTTTCATCGGCACGTCGACGAAGCGCGGATCGGCGTAGAACTTGGCCAGGTCCTCATACGCCAGGCGTTTGGCCTCGAGCATGACGGTCAGCGCATCGGCACTGCCCACGCCCATCTTCTTCAGGTCAAAGCCTTTCAACAGCTGCAGCATTTCGAGCGCGGCGAAGCCCTGCCCGTTCGGCGGCAATTCGTAGATGTCGTAGCCGTGATAGTTCACCGATTGCGGCGTGACCCACTCGCCGTGATAACCGGCGAAATCCTCGTAGCGCAGATCGCCGCCGATGCGCCTGAAATACGCGTCGATGGTGTGGGCGATCGCGCCTTTGTAGAACGCGTCGCGACCGCCTTGCGCCACCGCCTTGAGCGTGCGCGCGAGATCGGGATTGCGGAACACATCGCCTTCGGCCGGCGCGTGGCCGTTGATGAGATAGGTGGCGCGCGCGTTGGCGCTTTCCTCGATCAGGCCGTGCAGGCGATCGAACGCTTTCATGTTGCCCTGCCAGTAGTCGGCCACCAGTTGCGTGACGGGGAAGCCGTTGTTCGCATAGCTGATCGTCGGCGCCAGATCATCCGCCAGCGAAAGTTTCCCGAAGCGATCGTGCAGCGCGCCCCACGCGTCGACGGTGCCGGGGACGGTGATCGGCAATGAGCCGACGGCGGGAATGTGATCCTGTGGTTTGCGTCGGGCCTTGATGTACGCAGCGTTGACTTCCGCTTTCATCTTGGCAAGATCGCGACCCTTGGCCGACGGGCCGGAGCCGTTGTAACCGTAGAGCTTGTGCGTTTTCGGATCCCACACGATCACGAAGCAATCGCCGCCGACGCCGTTCAACACCGGCTCCATCAACCCGAGCGTGGCGTTCGCGGCGATGGCCGCGTCCACCGCGCTGCCGCCTTTCTTGAGGATGTCGATGGCCACCTGCGAAGCCAGCGGCTGTTCGGTCGCCGCCATGCCGTGTTGCGCGAGCACCGGCGAACGCGATGCCCAGGTGTGGCCGGAGTAGCGATCGCCGCGACCGATCTCGGATTGGGCATTCGCCGTTGCCCCCAACGAGGTCAGCAAGAACGTTGCAACAGCAAGCCTGGTTCTTATCTTCATCGGGATTCCCCTGGTCGACAGCGTGGCAACGCCGATGCAGCTCATCGGAGCAGGCGTCCGCTGCGACCTTCCCGGTTCGTCCCTGAGCTGCACACAAAAGCGCCGATCAAAAACAACATCGGCCACGCGAGGTGGCCGATGGGATTATTTTTTCTTTGGCATGTACAGGTCGGTGATGGTGCCTTCGTACACTTCCGCCGCCATGCCGATCGATTCGCTGAGCGTGGGATGCGGGTGAATGGTGAGGCCGATGTCCGCCGCCTCGCTGCCCATCTCGATCGCCAGCGCGAGTTCGGAAATCAGATCGCCCGCGTGCACGCCGACGATGCCGCCACCGACGATGCGATGCGTCTCTTCGTCGAAGATCAGCTTGGTGAAGCCTTCGGTGCGATCGATGCCGATCGCGCGACCGCTCGCCGCCCACGGGAATTTGCCCACGCCGATTTTCAGGCCTTTCTCCTTCGCCTCGCGCTCGGTCACACCGACCCAGGCGATTTCCGGATCGGTGTACGCCACCGAAGGAATCACCCGCGCGTCGAAATGGCTCTTGTGGCCGGCGACCACTTCGGCCGCGACCTTCGCCTCGTGCGTGGCCTTGTGCGCCAGCATCGGTTGGCCGACCAGGTCACCGATGGCGAAGATGTGCGGCACATTGGTGCGCATCTGCGTATCGACGTTGATGAAGCCGCGATCGGTCACCGCGACGCCGGCCTTGTCCGCGCCGATCTTGCCACCGTTGGGCGAGCGGCCGACCGACACCAGCACGCGATCGAACAGCGTGGTCTCGGGAATGCTGTCACCTTCGTAGCGAACCTCGATGCCTTTCTTGGTGGTCTTGGCATCCACCACCTTGGTCTTGAGGTGAATGCCCTTGAGTCGCCTGCCGAGGCGCTGCGACAGCGGTTTGATCAGGTCGGCATCCGCGCCGGGAATCAGCTGGTCCATGAATTCGACCACGGTCACTTCGCTGCCCAGCGCGGCATACACCGTCGCCATTTCCAGGCCGATGATGCCGCCGCCGACGACCAGCAATTTGTTCGGCACGTCCTTGAGTTCCAGGGCGCCGGTGGAATCGACGATGCGCTCGTCGTCCCACGGGAACGAGGGCAGTTTCACCGACTGCGAACCGGCGGCGATGATCGCGTTGTCGAAACGGATCAGCTTCACGCCGTCCTTGGTCTGGACTTCCATTTCGTTCGGCGACACGAACGCGCCGACGCCTTCGACAGTGCGCACCTTGCGTTGTTTGGCCATGCCGGCGAGGCCACCGGTGAGCTGGTTGACCACCTTGGTCTTGAAGCTGCGCAACTTGTCGATGTCGATCTTCGGCGCGCCGAAGGTGACGCCGTGCGCGGCCATCGAGGCGGCTTCGTCGATCACGGCGGCGGCGTGCAACAGCGCCTTCGACGGAATGCAGCCGACGTTGAGGCAGACGCCGCCGAGGCTGGTGTAACGCTCGACCAGCACGGTATCGACGCCGAGGTCGGCAGCGCGGAACGCCGCCGTGTAGCCGCCGGGACCGGAGCCGAGCACGACCAGCCTGCACTCGATATCCGCCTTGCGGCCGGAGGTGCCGGCGGCTTTCGGCGCGGGGGCCGCAGGGGCCGCTGGCGCCGGTGCAGGCGCAGCAGCTTTCGGTGCCTCGGCTTTGGCGGCGGGCGCAGGCGCTGCGGCTTCCTCGCTGGTTTCGAGAATCGCGATCAGTGTGCCTTCGGACACTTCGTCGCCGACCTTGAGCTTGAGCTCCTTGATCACGCCGGCAGCGCTGGATGGAATCTCCATCGTCGCCTTGTCCGACTCGAGCGTGATCAGGCTTTGTTCCTTCGCCACGGTGTCGCCGGCTTTCACCAGCACTTCGATGACGGGCACGCTGTCGTGGCCGCCGATGTCGGGAACCTTGATTTCGATGGTGCTGGCCATGGGGAGTCCTTTGATGGGTCGGCTCGCGGCACGCGCGGCGCCTGGAATTCAGTGGCGAGGATCGGTGGGCACCGAGGCCTCGCTGCAGCCCTCTTCCCGAAGGAAGAGGTGTGAAACGTCAGAGCAGCAACCGGCGGATATCGCCCAGCTGCGTGGCGAGGAACGCGGCGAAGCGTGCCGCCAGCGCGCCATCGATCACGCGATGGTCGTACGACAGCGACAGCGGCAGCATCAGGCGCGGCGCGAATTCCTTGCCGTTCCATACCGGCTTCATCGCCGCCTTGGAGACGCCGAGGATGGCCACTTCCGGCGCGTTGACGATCGGCGTGAAGCCGGTGCCGCCGATACCGCCGAGCGAGCTGATCGAGAAACAGCCGCCGGACATTTCCGCCGGACCGAGCTTCTTGTCGCGCGCCTTCTTGGAGATTTCGCCGAGTTCACGCGCGAGGTCCAGCAGGCCTTTCTTGTCGCAGTCGCGCAGCACCGGCACCACCAGGCCATCGGGTGTGTCGACCGCGATGCCGATGTGGAAATATTTCTTCAGGATCAATTTTTCGCCCGACTCGTCGAGCGAGGCGTTGAACTGCGGGAACGCCTTCAGCGCAGCGACGACGGCCTTGATCTGGAACACCAGCGGTGTGACTTTCAGATCCTTGTTCTCTTCGCCGAGTTTCTTGCGGAAGGCTTCGAGCTCGGTGATGTCGGCCTCGTCGTTCTGCGTGACGTGCGGGATCATCGCCCAGTTGCGCGCGAGGTTGGCCCCGGAAATCTTCTGGATGCGCGAGAGCGGCTTCTCTTCGATGTCGCCGAACTTGGCGAAATCCACTTTCGGCCATGGCAACAGGTTGAGCCCGCCGAGCGAAGCCGACGCGCCGCCGCCGACCGGTCGCGCACCGGAAGCAAGCGCGTGTTTCACGTACGCGCTGATGTCCTCGCGCTGGATGCGGCCGCCACGACCGCTGCCTTTCACCTGCGCGACATCGACGCCGAGTTCGCGCGCGAACGCACGAATCGCCGGACTCGCGTAAGGCGCATCGCCGGGCATCACCAGTCGTGCATCGACGGGCGGACGCGCCTGCGGCAACGCATCGCCTTCGGGCACATTGCCGGGAAGCACGGCGCGGCCACCGATCGGCGCGGGCTTTTCCGACACCGCCGCCGCAGCGGGCGCTGGTGCTGATGCGGGCGCGGGAGCCGGTGCAGCGGCAACACCGTCGCTGGTTTCGATCAGCGCGATCACCGCGCCTTCGGAGAGTTCATCGCCAATCTTCACCTTGATCTCTTTCACCACGCCGCCGAAGGGCGCGGGCACTTCCATGGTCGCCTTGTCCGACTCCAGCGTGATCAGGCTCTGATCTTTCGCCACGGTGTCGCCGACCTTGACCAGAATCTCGATGACCGGCACGTCGCTGCTGCCGATGTCCGGCACGTGCGCTTCCTTGATGACCACGCCGCCGCTGGCCGCAGGCGCCGACTTCGCCGGCTCGCTGGCCTCGGCCGCAACGGGCGCGGGCGCCGGCGCGGGAGCAGCCTTTTCTGCGGCGGGTGCGGGTGCCGCGGCAGCGCCATCGGCGTCGATCAGCGCGATCACCGCGCCCTCGGACACCGTGTCGCCCACCTTCAATTTCAGTTCCTTCACCGTGCCGGCGAACGGCGCGGGCACTTCCATCGTCGCCTTGTCCGATTCGAGCGTGATCAGGCTCTGCTCTTTTTCGACTCGGTCACCGACCTTGACCAGAATTTCGATGACGGGCACATCGTCGTGGCCGATGTCGGGGACGCGGGCTTCTTTCAGATCGGCCATGTTGGCTCCAGATGGCGGCGGCGTACCGCTCGGGGATGGCGGTCGCGGACAAGGCCTTCATCATAGCGAACGGGCGCCCGCTCCGGCACTAATACGTTTTCATTGCTGGCCGTTTCGATGCGCATGAGCCGCTTCCTGATCGTCATTCCGGCAAGGGCCGTCATCGGGCCGCAGCTCACGCGTGCTTCGACCTTCATCGGATGACGGCCGTCCATCGCGCGTCATCCGATGGAGCGGTGCAAGAACTGGCTTGCGTCAATGCGTCCATGCGCTAGCGTATGCATGACCTTGAGCGCACGCGAATCGCGTGGCCCTCCCCTAATCTGAGCCATCAACGCAACGCCGCACGCGCGGCACAGGGACGAATCATGCTGACGATCCACGATCTGTCGAAAACCTACGCCAATGGTGTGCGGGCGCTGCGCGGTGTGTCGCTGGACATCCCCAATGGCATGTTCGGCCTGCTCGGGCCGAATGGCGCAGGCAAGTCGTCGCTGATGCGCACGATCGCGACGCTGCAGGATCCGGACGAAGGCACGATCAAACTCGGCGAGATGGATCTGCTGGCCGACAAGCAGGCCACGCGTCGGCTGCTCGGTTATCTGCCACAGGAATTCGGCGTGTATCCGAAGGTGTCGGCCGAGGCGATGCTCAATCACTTTGCCGTGCTCAAGGGCGTCACGGTGACGAGCGAACGACGCGAATTGGTCGAAGCGCTGCTGCGCCAGGTAAACCTGTGGGACGTGCGCAAGCGCAAGCTCGGCACGTTTTCCGGCGGCATGCGCCAGCGCTTCGGCATCGCGCAGGCGCTGATCGGCGACCCGCGGCTGGTGATCGTGGATGAGCCCACCGCTGGCCTCGATCCGGAAGAGCGCAATCGCTTCCTCAACCTGCTCGCGGAAATCGGCGAGCGCGTGGTGGTGATCCTCTCCACGCACATCGTCGAGGACGTTACCGATCTGTGCCCGCGCATGGCGATCATCGGCCAGGGGCAAGTGCTGCTGAGCGGCGAACCGCTGGAGGCGATCCGCAGCCTCGACGGCCGCGTGTGGCGACGCACGATCGACAAGATGCAATTGGACGGCTATCGCGCGCGCATGAACATTCTTTCCACCCGCCTTTCCGGCGGCCGCACCTTGCTGCATGTTTTGTCAGACACGAAGCCGGAGGAAGGTTTCGAATCAGTCGCACCCGATCTGGAAGACGTCTATTTCGGCCGCCTGCGCATGCAGGCCACGACAAAGGCCGCCTGATCAAACAGGCATCTCGCCGAGCGCCTTCGACCGGCCGTCTTCAACAGGGTGGACATGATGTTTTTTGAAATATTCCGATTTGAATTACGCCAGCAGTGGAAGGCGCCGCTGTTCTGGATTGCCATTCTGCTGTTTGGCTCGCTGGCCTTTGCGCTCACTAGCACTGATGCCGTGATTTTGGGCGGCTCGTCAGGCAATGTTTTGCGCAATGCGCCGTTCGTGATTGCTCGGCTGCTTGCCTCGTTCTGCATCTTCGGCATCATCCTGATACCGGTGTTCATCTGTGGCGCCGCACTGCGTGATTTCGAACAGCGCACGGCCGAACTGTATTTCGCCACCCCGGTCACCAAAGGTGCGTATCTGTGGGGACGTTTTGCGGCAGGCTATGTTGCCGTGCTGCTGATCGCGCTGGTTTGGGCACTTGGCATCGCGCTGGGAGGATCGATGCCCTGGATCGATCCGGCACGGCTTGGCTCCGCAAGCGTGCAAGGCTATCTGTGGGGCTTCGGCGTGTTCGTCGTTCCGGGCATGCTGTTTCTTTCTGCGTTGTTGTTCTTGCTGGCGGTCACGACTCGCTCGCTACTGGCCGCATACGTCGGTGTCATCGCCTTCGTTGTGCTCTTCACAGTGGCTGGAGCGCTGACGCGTGATGTAAACAACCTGACGCTGGCCGCGATCATCGATCCGTTTGGTGGACGCACTGCAGGGGTGGTCACCCGCTATTGGACGGCTAGCCAGAGCAATCAGCAGCTGCCGTCCCTGAGCGGATTATTGCTTTTCAATCGCCTGCTCTGGATTGGATTGGCGCTGGTCATGTTAGGCGCCTCGTTCGCGTTGTTTCGTGCCAACCGCGAAGGCCTTCAGTTGAACCGGCGAAAGGCTCACCGCGCCGATCCACCGCAACTTCATCAGGCGAATCAGTCCACGGCGAAATCAATCAAAGTGCATCTGGGTGATGATCTTCGCGCGCATCTTTTACAACTCCGCACCTTGATTGCCTTCGATACCGGTACGGTATTGCGCGGTGCGCCGTTTCTGATCATGTTGGGATTGGGCTTGCTCAACCTTTTCGTATTGCTCGCCACATCGGGACAGATATACGGCACAGCGACCTACCCAGTCAGCCATCAGATGCTGGAGCTGATCCGCGGCGGCTTTCAGTGGGTGCTCTACATCATTCTTGCGTTTTACGCTGGCGAACTGGTCTGGCGTGAGCGGAGCCTCCGCTCGGCGGAAGTGAGCGACGCGTTCCCACTACCGAACTGGGTACTGCTGACCGCCAAACTGCTGACGCTCATTGCCGTCATCGCGGTGTTCCTGATGGTCGGCGCGCTTGTCGGCATTGGCTGGCAGCTCAGCCACGGCTACACGCATATCGAGCCGGGCCTGTATATCGGATCGTTGGCATTGGATGCGATTCCGTTCGTTTTGCTCGCCGTCCTTGCACTGTTTCTGCAGGTCATGTCGAACAACAAGTTTCTTGGTTATCTGCTGACTATCGTATGGCTGGTGCTGAGCATCATCGGTTTCGGCCTGATGCACTGGGAACAGAATCTCTACAACTACGGCAATGCACCCGATGCGCCGTATTCGGACATGAATGGCTTCGGCCATTTCCTGAAAGCCACCTTGTGGTTCGACTTCTACTGGGCCAGCTGCGCGGCGGTGCTGCTGGTGCTGGCCGCATTGTTCTGGGTGCGTGGCACCGGACAGTCATGGCGTGAGCGTCTGCGTGAAGCGAAAGCACGCATGCACGCTCCGGCGAAGATCGCCCTGACGCTCGGCCTGATCGCTTTCATCGGCAGCGGCGTGTGGATCTACTACAACACCAACGTGCTCAACCATTTCGAGAACAGCACGGCGAAGACCATCAAGCGTGCGGACTACGAAAAGAAATACGCGAAGTACAAGGACCTCCCGCAACCACGCATCACCGCGGTGCAGGCCAATGTGGACATCGATCCGTACCGGCGCACGCTCGAGATTCGCGGCCACTACACGCTGACCAACAAGCACGCGGAACCGATCAGCGAGCTGCATGTGAACTTCGTCGATGACTTCACGGTGAAGTCGCTCGACTTCCCCGCGCACGACACCGTGAGCGAGGACAAGCGCCTCGGCTACACCATCTATCGCCTGAAGACGCCGCTGGCGCCCGGCGCCTCGATGAGCTTCGATTTCGATCTGTCGTACGCCCCGAAGGGATTCACCAACAGTCCGGAAGGAAACTTCCTGGCCGGCAATGGCACCTTCTTCAACAGCTCCGTGATGCCGCAGTTCGGCTATCAGGCCGACGCGCAGATCACCGATCGCAACGATCGGCGGAAATATGGACTGAAGGGCGAGGCAGTGCGCATGCCCAAGCTTGGCGACGAAGCAGCGCGCGCCAACACGTACATCAGCAACGACGCGGACTGGATCAGCTTCGACACCACGGTCTCCACCGCCGCCGACCAGATCGCGATTGCGCCGGGCTATCTGCAGAAGGAATGGACGGCCAACGGCCGGCATTATTTCCACTACACGATGGACCAGCCGATGCTGCCGTTCTTCTCGTATGTTTCGGCGCGTTACGCCGTGAAGCACGAGCTGTGGAAGGGCGTGGATATTTCGGTGTATTACAACCCGGCGCACGTGTGGAACGTGGACCGGATGATCGAGGGCGCAAAGGACGCGCTGGACTACGACGACGCCAACTACACGCCTTACCAGTTCCACCAGTTGCGCATCCTGGAATTTCCAAACTACGCGAGCTTCGCGCAGTCGTTCGCGAACACGATTCCGTTTTCCGAATCGATCGGCTTCATCGCCGACCTGCGCGATCCGACGAAGGTGGATTACGTCTATTACGTTACCGCGCACGAGGTGGCGCATCAGTGGTGGGCGCACCGCGTGATCGGTGCCAACATGCAGGGCTCAACCATGCTCAGCGAATCGCTGGCGCAGTACTCGGCGCTGATGGTGATGAAGCAGAAGTACGGCGCGACGCAGATGCGCAAGTTCCTCAAGTATGAGCTGGACAATTACCTGACGGGACGCGCGACCGAGAACCTTGCCGAGGAGCCGCTGGCGAAAGTAGAAAACCAGCAGTACATCCACTACAACAAGGGTTCGGTGATCTTCTACGCACTGCAGGATTACATCGGTGAACACACGCTCGACGCGGTGCTGAAACAGTTCCTTCTCGACAAGGGTTTCCAGCAGCCGCCGTATACGACATCGCAGGAATTCATGGAAGCGCTCGCAAAAGGCACCGATCCGAAGTGGAAAGGTCTGCTGGATGATTTCTTCTGGCGGATTACCCTGTTCGACAACCGCATCACCGAGGCGACCGCGAAGAAATTGCCGAACGGCAAATACGAAGTGACGATGAAGGTGCACGTCGGCAAGATCCATGTCGACGGCACCGGCAAGGAAACCGAAGCTGTTCCGGACATCCCGATCGAGGTCGGCGTGTTCGCCGCACCTGCAAGTATCGGCAAGGATGGCGCCCCGCTGTATCTCGAAAAGCGGTTGCTGCCGAAAGGTGACAGCACGATCACGGTGACGGTCGATGGCAAACCATTTGATGCAGGCATCGATCCGTACAACGAACTGATCGACCGCGTCTCCAGCGACAATCGTAAAGCGGTCACCTGGCCATGACGGGTGTGCGCAGATAAAAAAACGCGGCCCGCAAACTGCCGGTCGCGTTGATCGTTACGCAGTCGCTGGATGGCTCTTCAGTGCTGGGCCACTTGGTTGTCGCCGTCGTCATGCTTTGCATCGTGATGTTCGCGCGTCAGCAGTTGCAGTCGCGATCCGTCAGCCAGGCGAAAATCGAATTGCTGCTGCAACGACTCCAGCTCGGTCATGCGCGGACATAGAAGTTTCGCGCGCGCTTCGAGTTTGCCGGAGCGATCCTTCATTTCCTTGTCGATCGACGCATCGAGCGAATTGGCGCGCGCTTCAAGCTCACTACTTTTGCCGGTGATCAGCGATGCCAGCACACCCGAACTGACCGAGGTCGCGAGTTCGTCGGCGGCGCTTTCGACCTGCGTTTCGATGGCCTGCTCGAAACCGCGTTCGTTCCAGTGATCGCCACTGATGCCGGCGTCGAGCTTGACCATTGCTTCGCGATGCGTCTGGTTGAGGCGCCTGACCAGCGCGTCGCGTTCGCTCGCATCGCCGCCGAGCGTCGCGGCCACGGTGGTGAGCGAATCGAAGGCGATACCCATCGCCTCCTGCGCCACGCCGGCCATCTCCGGTAGCAGCGTGCGCACGTTTTCCTCGTAGCTGCGCAGCCGCTCGGCGTCCACGCTGGAAACGTTCAGTGCGTGACCATCAACTTGTAGCCGTCCGTCGTGCATGAAGACATTCGCTGGCCGGCCATCGGCTCGAGTGAACGCGATACCGTGAGATGTGGCCTGCACGTCGTAGTTGGTGTCGAAGCCGCAGTGATCGCTGTCGACGTGAATGCCGTCGGCGGATGCGCTGGCGCTCAATGCAAGGCCGATGGCGAGAACCAGTACTGTGATGCGGTTGCGCATGATGTACCCCTGAGTCCGGACGAAACGTCCACAACCGCTGAGATGCGGTCCCTGCTCCCAAGGTTTAACCCATCGCGCGAATGCAGCATGGGCCAGTGGTCATGTCCCGCCATTGGTCATGGCCCATGCTGCGCATCGCTCAGAGTCGGCGATCTTCGATGTCTGTCACACGGCCGTCGACGATGGTGACCACGGTGGAATGACCATCGCGCCGGTAGCGCCATTGCTCGCCGGCTTGCCCGTTGTTGTCTGCGGTGCGACTGCGACGACTGTGCCCGCTGCGGCTGGAACGGGAACTGTGCTGATGGGATTTGGACGATGGCCTGCCCAGCAATTCGCTTACGCGTTCGGCGCTGTCACCGGCGCTCAGTACGTGACTCCCAACGCGCAACGTGCTCGATGCCTGCGCGGCGGCTGTAGCGAAAACGAATAATCCAGCGATGAATGCGATGCGCATGACGTGCTCCTTGTCAGTGATTTTTCGAGAGATCGCTTTATAAGGTCTTCGGGTTTTGTCGAAGGCCCGGTCGTCAAGCGATACGGTCTCGGATGACCGTTGCTGAATCGTGCCAGCGCGGGCAATCAAATACGCCACCAGGTTTGGCATCAGTCGTCCGCGTTGAGGCAACGGATTTCCTGATCATCCCTGTGATGGTGTCGGCGCACACCGTTGCACACGCGGGATTCAAGCGCTGAAATATTTACATCGCCTGCGCCGAATCGAAGGGATCGGACGACATAATACGATCGTCCAGCACACGCACAGCTCAGAAGCTGGAGCCTGGCTTCGCCAGATAGTCCGCTTCTTCGCCGGTGTTCGGACGGCCAAGTGCGGCATTGCGATGCGGAAAACGACCGAAGCGTTGGATCACGTCTCGATGCTTTTTCGCGTAAGCAAGGAATTCGTCCAGGCGGTGACGCAGGTCGAGCGGCACGCTTTTTCGCAATGCCTCGAACAACTCGACCGAACGTTGCTGCAGGGAAAAATTCTCGGCATGTTCCAGCGCCATGTAGGCGAAAACTCGCTGCAAGGCTGGCAGCGCTTGGTCGTTACCCTTGGCAATACCCGACAAGGCAAGGCGTTGCGCCTTGACATCCTGCGCCCAGGCGCGCGCGTCGTTTCGATACAGGTTGCGACTGAATTGATCGAGCAGGATCAGCAGCGCGAGCCAGGACTCGGGTGTTGACGCCCAATCATCGAGCCTACCATCGGCAGCTTCCTTCGCAAGATCGCCGAAACGTCGTTGAATCTCGTGATCGAATGCGGCGTCCGCCACATACCAGCGCGCCTCGTTCTCCTTCGCGAACCAGAACGACAGCACGTCGGATGCAGTCGGCGACATGGGCTTGTTCAAGACCTCGCGGTGCCGCCAAGGTTGTGCATGTCCAGATGGATGTTGCGCAAGCGTGGCAACTGCCGGCGCAAGGTCAGCGCTGAATCGGCCGGCGCAGCGGCAATGGCGTCTTCAAACGCATGTAACAAACTGCTCTCGTGATACGCCAGCGCCTGCACCCAAGCGTTGTCGCGCTTCGTCGCGACGCGCGTCAGCAAATCCGAGACCTGCTGTTTTACGAGCCCGAGGCTCGTACCGCGTAGTCGAGGTTTGCCGCCCGCAGCGACAACTTGCGCCTGCATGTCGGCCACGAGCGAATCGAGCGTCTGGACATTTTCTCCCAGCACCATTCGCAATCCCGGCTCGCATGCGGCAGCGGCGTGCCGGTAGAGGTTGCGCAGATCGATGCTTCGACGTATCAGATCGTTGCAGATGGATTTTGGTGCGCGTGGCGGCATGGCTGGCCTCCTGGCAATCAAGCGAACCGGTGGTCATCGTCGTCCTTGCCGACTTAGCAGAACATAAACCCGTGGCGATACATGACTGGATTGCCGATAGCGCCGCGCAACCGCTTTCAGGGATCGACTTGCAGCAGATTCAACGGCTGCCCGTTGCTGCCTCGAACATCCTGCTGCAGATCGGCAAGCTGCCGGATCGATGGGCACAGCGCTTCGATCTGCGGTCGCAGCGCCTGCATGCGTCGCTGCAGGTGCGGCTCGAGTTGTGACGCGAGGGTGCCGGCGCGATCGCGCAAATCCGATGCCGCCTGCATGTCGCCGCTCAACGCAGCATTCACTGCTTGCTGGCCCATGTCGCCGGCAATCAGTGGCACGAGATCGGCCGCGATCTGGTTGGCATACTGATCGGTGGCATCGCCTTGCCAGTCGTGCGTGCTCTGGCTGGTCGCGATGCGCTGCTTGATCTCGACCGCGTGCGCATTCAGGCGACGCTCGAATTCGGCGCGCGTTTCATCGCTCATGCCAACGCTGCTCGCTTCGGCGCGCATCGCCTGCACGGCCATGTCCACACCGTTCTGTGCGACGTGTCGAGCGCGCGGCGCCAGTGCGCGAAGTTCGCGTTCGAACAACGCGAGGCGATCCTGGTCTTCCGCACTCAGGCGAACATTCGCGCCGTCGGTGCGCAACGTGCCGTGCTGAATCTCTACGTGGAACGGCGCAGGCATCGCGCGATCGAACAACAAACTATCCGGCCGCAACGTCACGTCGTAGCTGCTGCTGGCGTGGCAGGTTCCGGCCAGGTCCTGCGCGTGTGCGCAAGGCAACGCGAGCAACGTCGACAGTGCAACGAAGTGAAACAACCGATGACGCATGGCGTGGATTCCGGAATCAGGTCGCACAGCGATACCTGCAAGCGCGCCAACCGGTGCTGAATGTCCTCGTTCCGCACGCCCCGGTTAGGTGCAGCTTTTCGCCGATTGATATCGAATGACGCTTTATGCGCCGTTCAATGGCGTGACCAGACGCAAAGCACGATCGGGCTGATACAAGCCATCTTCGGGTTGCGCATCAATATTGCTGGAAATCATGCCATCAGGATCGGGCCACATGACCGGTTCGATCGGACCGGGAACGTAGGTATCCCATTCGCCGTAGTCGGAATGCTTTGGCGCGCCCATGACGTTTAAATTGAAATTAATCGGCACCCGCGCGAGCCAGTACTTGTCGCCGGCATGCTTGCCATGCGTCGGCGTGTTGAAGGTCCAGTTGCGCGCGGAGCGAAGCGCCGCGTCGGCAAGCGTTCGGCGCCAGCGGTTCATTTCCCCTGCACCACCTATCGCTCGCAGGTTGACCTGCTGCGTTACGGCATCGGACACCAAACCATCTCGTCCTACGCGCAGCAGCAAATAGACGACTCCGGATACATGATCTCTTTGGGCCATCTGCGGATACACGATCGGAGTGCGTCTCTTCATGCTGATGGCTTCACCAGCAGCGCCGGGCCCCGCCTCCTGACCAAATTGTGCGCCGGCGATTCGAACCGAGATGTGGTCCTTGTCGATGCGACGGGCAACGATGCGCAGGCTCATGTCGGCTTTCGCTGCCACCGGCTTGCCATCAAGCAGAATCGGCTCGAAGCGCCATACATGCGCACCCTTGTCGATCAGATCGGCGACGAACGATGGAAGCTTGTCGCGATGATCGAGTGTGTAACTTTGCGTAGTGCCGTTGGGTGCCAGTACGATCGAGCCAGTGACCAGCATGCTCGATTGCAACTGCTTGTCTGCCGATTCGTTCTCAGCGGCAAGTGCCGCCACTGACCAGGCCAGACACAAACTAACGATCAGCCAGCGCTTCATCCCTGCACCTCGTTGTGGACTACGTTCCCCATTCTACGTCTGCACGCGCGCCAAGTTGTCAGCGTCTGGCCTTGAACTGTGCACGCACGGCCGGCCGCCCCAATTGCCAGGCCAGCCACAACAGAAGGGGTATCGCGACGATTTTCAGCCCCAGTCCCACTTCCCACGTCCGCTGTGCGCGATCGACCAGCCAGACGGCCAGTTCGCTGAACTGCGGTTCCGTGAGGGCTTGCTGTCGGGCCAGTGCGAATCCATGCCACTGACTAAACATCAGCACAGCTGTCGCCAATGACCAGATCGCCAGCAGCACCGCCAGGATTTGCAGGCTCGGTCTCGCCCAGGCCAGTCGCAGGATGGCACCGCCGCTGATCAGCATGACCACGACTGCGCCGACCAGATACACGCGTTCACCATGCTGGAAATATTGCAGGCATGCGAGTGCGGCGAGCAGGAAGAGGATCCAAGGACCGACGCTCCATAAAGCGAAACGACGTGTCGGCGATGTCTGTGTTCGCATGATCGTGGGCATCACCGAGCCTTCATCGGATCGACCGGCGAGTGCGACGCCGGCGGGAAAGAAAAGTGGCGCATCGGTTTTCCAACATCGAAAGAGGATTTGAACCGGCGAAGTTTACGCGTACGCAAAAAACGAAGGACGCCATAGGGCGCCCTTCGCGTGTGCATGCAAGTGATGTCAGGCGGACATCAGCGTGGGCTGATGGTGAACTTGCCCGCCGACACACCGAGGTTGATGCCTTCGCCGGTGCCAGCCAGAGCCAGCGACACAGTGCCCTTGCTCAGCACTTGCGCGTTCGAGCTCTTGACCACGCCTGCCTCGGCGCCAGCCTGCGCATAGTCGCCGTAGACCTCACGCAGACCGTGCACGTTGCTGATCTCGCCCTTGCCGTCATTGATGCGGTACTTGCCGGCCGTGATGCCGCCACCGACCACCGTGATCTTGACCCGGCCCATTTGGCCGTTGTCGCAGCGAATGGTGCCGCTGCCTTCGGCATGCTTGTAGATAAGCGACCAGCCAGCGAGGTTGAAGCGCATGTGACACTTCACTGCGGCGTCCTTGGCTTGCGCGGTGGACACCGGCAATACGGTCGTTGCGGTTGCACACGCAAGTACCAGAGCCGCCATTCCAAGAGTGCGTTTGATCATGTTGATTTCTCCCTGTTCAGTTGGATGCTGCGGATCACCAGGCGCCTTGTGAGGCGCGGTCCGAAAGCTCGTTCAGAATGGGCACGATGGCGTGAGGAAGATGTGCACAAGCGGCGTCAGATACGCCATCCGTTCAGCCAGAAGTTTGCAAACCGGCGAGGTCGTCAGCTGCCTTTACCTGCGTCTCACGGATCGCTGGCAACACTGCCTCCACATTCATTTGGAGCCGACCATGACGCATCGAACGATCTGCAACGCTGCCTTCGCCGTGCTGTTGCTGGCATCCGGAACGAGCGCGATCCATGCGCAGAACTACCACCACGTTCGTCAGGTATGCCACGACGTGCGCGTGCAGGATCGACCGCGGGACAATCATCGCATCGCAGGCACCGCCATCGGCGCCGTGGCTGGCGGATTGCTGGGTCATCAGGTCGGCGGCGGCAAAGGCAAGACGCTGGCGACCGTGGGCGGCGCCGTTGCCGGTGGCTACGTTGGCAACCGCGTGCAGAAAAACAACCAGGACAACCATGCCGGCTATCACATCGAACGCCGTTGCCATGACGTGCACCGCTGAACGCATTCGTAGCAATTGCCGGATCGACTGGCAGCATAATCGCCGCACCGCGTGCAGCAGGATTCGACGATGATCAAGTATTCGCTGGTGGGGTATGACGGATCGGAATCTTCCCGACGTGCGTTTCAGTTTGCCGTCGATCTCGCACGTTGCGGTGGCGGTCGGGTACGCGTGGTGTCGGTGCTGCAAGTGACCGAAGGCGGTGCCGATGCCGTGGCGCTGATGATGACCGACAACGGCGCCAACCGATCCCGCGAACTGCTCGACGAACTCCGCGCCATGGTGCCCGACGCTGATGCGCTGGTGGATATCGAGCTCACTCACGGAAGCCCGGGCGACGTGTTGCTGGCGCAAGTACAGCAGCACAACATCGATCACGTGGCGATCGGCCATACCGAACGCGGCGCACTCGCGCGCTGGCTGGTGGGTTCCGTTTCCAGTGATGTACTGGCGCGTTCGCACGTGCCGGTGACGGTGGTGCGCTGAGTCGCGCGCACCACCGCCTTTACGTCAGGCGCAACTGAATCAGGCGGCCTTGTTCAACGACGCCATGTCGATCACGAAGCGATACTTGACGTCGCTTTTCAGCATCCGCTCGTAAGCTTCGTTGATGTCCTTGATGTCGATTTTCTCGATGTCGGACACGATGCCGTGCTCGGCGCAGAAATCGAGCATCTCCTGCGTCTCGGCAATGCCGCCGATCAGCGAGCCGGCCAGCGATTTGCGACCGAAGATCAGCGAGCCGGCCGGAATCGTCGGCGGTACATCGGGCACACCGACCAGCACCATAGTGCCGTCACGCTTGATCATCTGCAGGAACGCATTCACGTCATGCGGCGCGGACACCGTATCGAGGATGAAATCGAACGTGCCCGCATGCGCCTGCATCTGTGCCTCGTCGTTGGAGAGCACGACTTCATCCGCGCCCAGACGCAACGCATCGGCGCGCTTGGATTCGGACGTGGTGAACTGCACTACCGTCGCACCAAAAGCATGCGCCAGCTTCAGCGCCATGTGACCGAGCCCGCCCAGGCCAACCACGCCAACCTTGCTGCCCTTGCCCACTTTCCAGTGCTTGAGCGGCGAATACGTCGTGATGCCCGCGCACAGCAGCGGTGCCACGGCGGCGAGGTCGAGCTTGTCGGAAATGCTCAGCACGAAAGCCTCGTCCACCACGATCTGGCTCGAATAGCCGCCCTGCGTCGGCGTGTCGTCGTGGCGGTCCTTGCCGGCATAAGTAAACGTGGCGCCCTTCATGCAGAACTGTTCAAGATCGTCCTTGCAATTGGCACATTCGCGGCAGGAATCGACCATGCAACCCACGCCCGCAAGATCGCCGGCCTTGAACTTCTTCACGTCTTTGCCGACCCGCGTGACACGACCGACGATCTCGTGGCCCGGCACGATCGGATAGCTCCCCTTGCCCCATTCGTCGCGAACGGTGTGCAGGTCGGAATGGCACACGCCACAGAAAAGAATTTCGATGACCACGTCCTTGTCGCGCGGCTCGCGGCGTTCGAAACGGTACGGTGCCAGCGGCGCGCGGGCAGCGGCGGCGGCATAGCTCAGGGTGGGAATCATGCGGAGCTCCAGGCGAAGGTGAAGAAAGATGCGCGACGCGGTCGCGACGGTGGTGACAACCACTCATCCTAGGTGGGCCGGTGTTAATCCAATGCGAGGCCGAGGCTTTATGCTGTCGGTCATCCATTTGTCATGTCACGACAAAACCATTGTTCGCATCAGCACGGGAAGCCCACGTTGAGCTACGCCGATTCACTGCCCTGGACGCTCGAGAGCCTCGACTTCACGCGCATCGACCTCGCACGCATCCGGCATAACGAGGATCTGTTTTTTCTCTTGTGCAGCTCGTCGTTCGTCGAGAGCGGCTCGGATCTGTACACGCAGAACCTTGTCGATCACTTCGCCGGCGACCAGGAGTTGCAGACCTGGCTCAGCCAGCACTGGGAACACGAGGAATTGCAGCACGGTCGCGCGCTGTCCACTTATGTGCGCACGGTATGGCCGGAGTTCGACTGGGAGGCCGGCTTCAAAGCCTTCTGGACCGAATACGGCGCCGTGTGCACGGCCGAGCAACTCGAATCATGCCGCGGGCTGGAACTGGCCGCGCGTTGCGTGGTGGAAACCGGCACTGCGAGCCTGTATCGCGCGTTGAACGACATCACCGACGAGCCGGTGCTGAAGCAGCTCACCAACCACATCAAGAGCGACGAAGTCCGCCACTTCAAGCACTTCTACCAGCACTACCGGCTGTATCGCGAACGCGAGGGCTTCGGCCGCTACCGCGTGTTCCGCGCGATCCTGCGACGGGTCAACGAGATCAAGAGCGAGGACAGCGACATCGCGCTGCGCCACGTGTTCAATCAGTGCTATCCGCATCAGGTTGGCGACGAGAAAGCCTTCCGGCGCATCAGCGATCGCGCGCAGGGGTTGTTGCGTCGACACATTCCCGCCGAGATGACGGTGAAGATGCTGCTGAAGCCGCTGGACCTGCCGGCAAAACTGCAGAACGCGCTGGAAAAGCCGCTGGCACGCATCACCGAGCGGCTGTTGCTTCGCTGATCGCACGGCGTCGCGTTGGGCCCGACGCGAATGCGGTAACTACTGCGCTGCTGGACTCTTCGCCGCTTCGCGCTGCTCCGCATTGATCTTGCGCTGCGCCTGTTGCTCGAGCTTCAGTCGCGACACATCGACGGGACGGATCGCGGTGATCGTGCACGGGTAGTTGCCGCGGTCTGGGCGTCCCGTCAGCACTTTGTCGAATCCGACCGACACCTGGTTGAGCTGCGAGGTCAGTCCGATCGCATTGGCGAAATCCAGGTTCGGACAGCCGCCACCGAGATCGAGCAGCCATGCTTCGTTTGGCCTTGTATAGACGGCCAATTGCCCGTTGCCCAGCGGCTCCCACGAGTAGAGGGTGTTGAAAAAACGGAAGCTGCGCACAGAGGGGCCCGCTGCCTTGGCATAGGCGGCCTGACGCTGGGCTTCACGTTGTGCGACCGGAATATCGGAACATCCAGCCAGCATGACCGCGAGCAGCGCACAGCACGGCATCAGTGATTTCATCGACATGGTGTTCTCTCCTGCATAAGACATCTTCGGTAACACGTCAGCGACATCCGATGTCCCACGCCCTCCCTCCAAACAGAACACTGAAACCTGCGTCGACCCGCTCGGTTTCCAACTATTTCTTCTTGCCCTTGCCTGCGTTGCCCTTGCCCTTGCCGACCGGCGCCCACTTGGCCGGATCGAAGCCGCCCACTTCGTAAACCAACGTTTCCTTCTTTTCGCCGTTGACCAGGGTGACGTCCATGCTGATCTTTTTTGCATGCTTGAGCATCGCGATGAAGGCGCTGTCGTCGCGCATCATCAAGGCCGGCTCGCCGGTCGGCGGCGCGAACACCTTGATGTGCGTCGGCTTGCCGTCGACGGTGGCGGCGATTGCGCAACCGCTGCCGCGACAGACGAACTTGCCATTGCCATAAAGAAACGCACTTTGTCCCCAGCTCGTGTGGCGACGCAAAACCAGTTGCACGCGATCGCTGCCCGGCGCGTAGATGGTGGCAGTGGATTGTGTGCCGCCCGCCATCGGCGACACCTGGTAGATCCACATCGCGGCGAGCCGGTTCTTTTCGCTGTTTTCGGTATAACGCTTTTCGATGTCCGGCAATGTCTGCTGCACTTCCTTCGCGGCCGCGCTGGTCGGGTAATGACTGACGATGTCCTTTCCAAGTGACACGGCCATCTCGTCGTTATGGATGCGCAGCAGTTGTCGATAGGTATCTAGGTCGCGCGTCGCGTCGGCGTCGCTGACTTTCACCTGCTGCTGTGCCGCGGTGGGCGCAGGCGCACTGCCTTGCTGCGAACAACCGACGAGCGCGAGCACGCCGATCAGGGCGAAAACGACGGGGTGACGGCGGACGTTGTTCATCGGCGACATATCCGGAGGAAACGGAGAGCTAGCTTGGAACGAGCCACGCCCGCAGCGCAAGTCGCGCTGGTCAATCCGGCGCGCCAAACCTTTCGCGCAACGCCGCGCGATAACGACGACTGCAGGCGATGCTGGCGCCATCGCGCAACGTGAGGCGGGCGTCGCCGCTGTCCATCGGTTCGATCTCGGCGAGATAGTCGAGGTTGACGAAATAGCTGCGATGCACGCGCACGAAGCGCGCCGGATCGAGTCGTTCCTCGATCCCCGCCATCGTCGCGCGCAACGGGTAATCGCGACCACGCACATGCAGGTTCACGTAATTGCCGGACGCCTGCAGCCATTCGATGTCGCTGGCGTTGATCAGGAATTCGCGACCGAGCTTGCGCACCAGGAAACGCTCCGGTCGCTCGATCGGCTCCACCGCGGGACCTTCGTCCGGTTCGCCAAGCAGACGCGCCTCGCCCTGCCAGCGCATCAGCCACAGGCGATACAGCGCCACCGTGGCGATCACCCCGAAATAGGTGCGCACGTCCTTGAGATATTCGTAGCCGAAGTTGAACCACCACGCGCCGAAGTCGTAGCGAAGACCGGCTGCTGCATACGCCAATTCGCGCAAACCAATCATGCCGACGACATGGGCAAGGCTTACGACAACGCTGGCCAGCAAATGGGTCGGCAGATTTCGACGCCAGTCGCGCAGCGGCCAGCGATCCATCGCCGCGATGATCACCGGCACCAGCAAGAGCATCGTCACCGCACTGCTGATTTCCCACGACCACGGCATCCATGCCGCGATACCTGGATGATCGACGCGCGAAGTCAGACTGTTGAAAATCGTGTTGACGGCATAGAGAACGATCCAGAAGCCGACCTCGATCGGCCGGCGCCAGCGCTGAAAGTTCCGGTAGTCGAACGTCACGTGATTCGTCATGCGGCGATTCTACGGGCATCGCTGCAGATTGCTCCGGGCTTCGTCCCGGCTGCCCACCGTTCGTCACTATCACCCACCCATCAGTCACTTGACGCAGGAGGGCGTGACGAAAGCGCACCAGCATGACGGCACTTTCTCCGGAGCTTCCAGCATGACTCGCCGCCATGATATCGACGCGCTACGCGTACTCGCCTTTGGCCTGCTGATTCTCTATCACGCCGGCATGCTCTACGTGGCACCTGTGGCTGATTGGCAAGGCCTACCATTGCATAGCCACTACCTCGCGACGTGGTTGCAGTACCCGATGCTGTTCGTGAATCGCTGGCGGATGGAACTGCTTTTCCTGATCTCCGGCCTGGCAGTGCATTTCATGCGCGGCAGGATCGGGCTGGCCGGGCTGGCGTGGAAGCGCACGCTGCGCCTGTTGCTGCCGTTGGTGTTCGGCATGCTGGTGGTGATCCCGATCCAGTCTTATGTGGCTGGGCTGACCGACCACATGATCGCGCCGGGCTTCGGAAGGTTCCTGCTGCACTACTGGACACATGGCTACAGGGACTACGGATTGACCTGGGCGCATTTGTGGTACCTGCCCTATCTGTGGCTTTTCACGATGCTGCTGTTGCCGTTGTTGCCGCTGCTGGAATCACGCCTCGGCCAGCGCCTGCGCGCGGGTTGCGTGCGGTTGCGCGGCACGAGCCTGCTCGTGCATCCGGTGCTGCCGCTGTTCGCGTATGGCGTGCTGATGTCGTGGCGTTATCCGGAAACGCATGCGCTGGTCGGCGACTGGTATGCGCTGGCGCTGTACGCAACGATGTTTTTGTACGGCTATCTGGTGGGTACCGACAGCGGCGTGTGGGCAGAACTGTCGCGTCTGCGACACGCCACCCTGCCGCTGGCGCTGGCTTGTTTCGCGGGGTATCTGTGCCTCGATCGGTTCGGGGGCCAGTTTTTTCATGCGCGCGCGGCCTTGATCGTCGTCAAGCTGCTCACGGTCTGGCTGCACTACAGCTACACATGGATCGCGATCACGGCAATCCTCGGCTGGGGACACGCACTGCTCGATCGTCCGTTCCGCTGGCTGCCGTATGCGTGCGACGCGGTGTACCCGTGGTACGTACTGCACCAGAGCCTGTTGTTGTTCTTCGCCTGGCAATGGCTACCGCTGGGCTTGGGGCCGATTGCCGAGCCCACACTTATCCTGCTGGGCACCATTGGCGGCTGCGCGGTGCTGCACGAATTCGTGATCCGCCGCACGCGCTGGCTGCGACCAATGTTTGGATTGAATGCGTTGCCTTCACGGTCCATTGCGGGAACAACTCCGCAACAGTTGGTCGACGATCTCGCGTGACTTCAGTTCTCGCCGGCCATCGCCGAATCGAGATGTTCGACGCGCGCAATTTCGTCGAGCCATATCTTGTAGCGCCATTCCGGAACGTCGGGGCGCTCCAGCTGCACTTCGGCATTGATGCCCTCGCGCTCGTCGGGATCTCGAAAGAGCTGCACGTTGGGGCGCGTGCAAACGATGCCATCCCAACTGCTCCCATCTTTCATCAGCAACACCACATGCCCGTTGGCGGGCAGTTCCTCGATCAGCGACTTGATCTGACGGATGCTTGTCTGATCGGTATAGACGTGTTCTGCGAGACGACCCATGAACTTGCACTCCGATGTGCGTTGGACTTGACCGTATCGGCGCATCCGGCAAGAGCGCGTCAATTTTCGCCGTCTCGCAGCTGAACGTCCCGTGGCCTTTGCCTCACGTGCCGGTCACGGGATAATGGCTGCCTTCGAAGGACGCCTCATGCCCCCGTCTCCTGCGCAGCCAGCGGATTCGCTGCTGCAACATCGCGCTTTTGTCGCTTTCTGGTTTGCCCGGATCGCATCGAGTTTCGGTTTCCAGATGCTCTCCGTCGCGGTTGGCTGGCAGATCTACGCCATCACCGGTCGCGCATTCGACCTCGGCCTCATCGGCCTGGTGCAGTTCGTGCCATCGGTCGTGCTGGCGCTGCCGGCCGGTCATGTCGCTGACCAGTTCGAACGCCGGCGCATCGTGTTGATCGGCCAGATCGTGGAGTGGGTGGCGATCGCACTACTGGCCGCGATGAGCCTTGCGCATGGCATCCATGAAATCGGCATCCTGCTGCTGGTGTTCGTGCTCGGCGTGGCGAAGGCGTTCGAATTTCCCGCGCTGCAATCGATGCTGCCGTCGCTGGTACCTGCGAACATCCTGTCGCGCGCGATGGCGGTGAACAGTTCGGCCGGGCAGGCGGCGATGATCATGGGTCCTGCGCTCGGCGGGTTCCTTTATGTCGCGGGACCCGGCGTCGTGTATTCGGTCGCGGCGGTGCTTTATCTGGTGTCGATCGTGCTGCTGATGCGGCTGCGCTATACGCGGCCGGTGATACGCCGCGAGCCGGCCACGCTGAAAACCGTATTCGCCGGCGTGCATTTCATCCGCCGTCGGCCCGATGTGCTCGGCGTCATCTCGCTGGATCTTTTCGCCGTGCTTCTCGGCGGCGCTACGGCGTTGTTGCCGGTGTTCGCCAAGGACATTCTGCATACCGGACCGTGGGGACTGGGCCTGCTGCGCGCTGCGCCTGCGGTCGGAGCGCTGCTGATGTCGCTGTGGCTGGCGCGCAACAATCTGCAGAAACACGTGGGGCCGATCATGTTTGCCGCGGTGGCGGGTTTCGGTGTGGCCACGCTGGTATTCGCGGTCTCGACCACGCTGTGGCTTTCGCTGATTGCGTTGTTCGCGCTCGGCGCTTTCGACATGGTCAGCATGGTGATCCGCGGCGCACTGGTGCAGCTGGATACGCCGGATGACATGCGCGGCCGGGTCAGCGCGGTCAATGCGATCTTCATCAACACCTCCAACCAGCTCGGCGAATTCGAGTCGGGCATGCTGGCCGCGTGGATGGGCGCGGTGAACGCCACCGTGCTCGGCGGCGTCGGCACGTTGATCGTGGTGGGTCTGTGGATGGCGATGTTCCCCAGCCTGCGGCGTCGGCAGCGGCTGCAGATGGAGCCGGCGGAGTCCGCCGAGCCAGCCAGCGATTCGCTTTGATGCGACGGCCGGCTGGACGGCCGAACCATTTGGGCATTCGTACGCGGCAGTAGTCGCGCATCGGCACCGCTCGCTAGTATGCGTGGATGAGCATTCCCCTTCGCATCCTTCGCCATGCCGGTGCCGCGACAATCGTCGCCGCGCTTTCCATCACTCCGTTATTCGCCGCCGGTACCGTCGATGGCCCACACATCACGGTAAGTTTCGCGTCCGCCGCGCACGCGCAGCCGATCACCGGACGCGTCTACGTGGCGATCAGCCGCGGCAACGACAAGACACCGATCGAGCAGACCGACATCACCGGCGTACCGTTGTTCGGCCACGACGTGACGGCATTGAAACCGGGACAAGCGGCCGCCCTCGACGCCAGCGATTTCGGCGCACCGCTGGCCAGCCTGCGTGACTTGCCCGCCGGCGATTACTGGATGCAGCCCTTCGTCAATGTCTACACGCAGTTCAAGCGTTCGGACGGCCATACGTTGTGGATGCACATGGACCAGTGGGAAGGCCAGGACTGGAAACATTCACCCGGCAATCTCTATGGCAAACCCGTGAAGGTGCATTTCGATCCGACGTCCGGCACGCCGATCGCGCTCGTTGCCGATCAGGCCATCGCACCGATCGCGTTCCCGAAAGATAGCGATTACGTCAAACGCTTCCGTATCAAGAGCCACAAGCTCAGTGCGTTCTGGGGACATCCGATCTACCTCGGCGCCACCGTGCTGCTGCCGAAGGATTACGACAAACATCCCGACGTGCGCTATCCGGTGATCTACGAGCAAGGTCACTTCTCGACCGACGCGCCCGGCGGGTTCGATCTTGCGAAGTCGAAGTTTCGCGATTACTGGCTGGCCGACGGCACACCGCGCTACATCATGGTCACGCTGCAGCATCCCTCGCCTTATTACGACGACTCCTACGCGGTGAATTCCGTCAACGAAGGCCCGTTCGATGATGCGATCCAGCAGGAATTGCTGCCGCAGGTGGAGACGCGCTTTCGCGTCGAACGCGCGGCATGGGCGCGCATCCTCACTGGCGGTTCCACCGGCGGCTGGATCGCGGTGGCGCAGCAGGTATTCCATCCACAGTTTTACGGTGGCAGCTTCGCCTCGTGCCCCGACTCGCTGGACTTCCGTCACCACCAGGTGGTGGACATCTATGACGATGCCAATGCGTACTGGCTCGACAAGGGTTGGGTGAAAGTGGAGCGCTCGGACACGCGCCAGCCCGACGGCAACATCGAGGCGATGATGAAGGACGAGAACTGGTACGAGCTGGCGGTGGGCGACCACTCGCGTTCGGGCGGCCAGTGGGATATCTGGGAAGCCGCGTTCGGACCGATCGGTTCGGACGGCTATCCGCAACGCCTCTGGGACAAGCACAGCGGCGTAATCGATCACTCCGTGGCCGCCTACTGGAAACAGCACTTCGACCTGCGCAACATCGTGCAGACGCAGTGGCCGACGCTGGGCCCGCAACTCGCCGACAAACTGCACATCTATGTTGGTGATGCCGATACGTACAACCTCAACATGGGCGTGCGCGAAATGGATGCCTTCCTGAAAAGCGCGCGCAACCCGAGCTTCGGCGGCAGCGTGACCTATCAGCCGATGGCACCGCATTGCTGGGGACTGGGCGGCAAGGACCTGTTCGACACGATCACCACGTACATCGATGGCCATGCACCCGCGGGCGCCGACTTGAAAAGCTGGCGTTACTGAGCGCGACATCCGTGATCACCACCTCGCCCGCCGAGTTTCTCAAAGCTTTTGCCGCACTCGAAACGAGGCCCGATGTTGCCACCACCGCACGCGCGGCGTTCCTGATTGCGCCGGCCGATTTTTCGCTGGCAGAGGAATCGGCGCGCGACAACCGCTACATGGATATGGATCGATCGGTCGATCCGTTGAAGGCGCTCGCGCAACATGCGGAACTGGCACAGGCATTGCGCGCGGATTGTCCGGTGATTGTTTTTCCTGGCGATCCCTCGACACCGGATGCGATTTTTCCCAATAACGTGTTCGCCACCGCGCCGGGGCGGCTGATCGTCGGTCGCATGCGTCATCCCGTGCGCCAGCGCGAGGCGCAGCGAGAGGACATTCGCGCGTTCTTCGGCGACCTGCTCGGTTACACGGAAACAGATCTCTCCACTCGCGACGATCTGGTCGCCGAACTCACCGGATCGCTGATCATCGATCATCGCCGCGGCGTGGGCTTCTGCGGATTGAGCGAACGCTGCGACATGGCTGGCGCACGCGCGATATTCGAGGCCTTTGGCCTGCGGCTGATGTTCTGTTTCGAACTGACCGCGTCGGAATATCACACCAACGTGGTGCTCGCGATCCTGGCCGGCCGCGCAGCGATCATCGCGGCGGACGGTTTTCGCGATCCGTCGGTGCCGCTGGCGATCGCCACGGCTTACGCCGAACGCGTGATCCATCTTTCGCCAGCGCAGAAGCAGGCCTTCGCGGGCAACGCGATCACGCTTGGCGAACATCGCGTGTGGATGAGCGCGGTGGCTGCGGCATCGCTCACCGGCGGGCAGCGCGCACTACTGGCGCTTGAAGGTTTCGAGATCGGTTCGGTCGTGCTGGATGAAATCGAGAAGGCCGGCGGCAGTTTGCGTTGTTGCGTGGCGGAAATTTTCTGATTCATTGCGCGACGCATGCGGCATCGCATTGCGCGTTACACGTTACGTCGGCACTCTCGAAAATCCGCACACTTCGGCCGTCTCTCCATGGCATCTCCTGTCGTTCGATTCGCCATCTCCATCGTGATCGCCACGGCGGCCTCGACGACTTCGGCGCAGCTCGCGACTGTCGGTCGAACGTTCGCCAATCCGATCGACATCGACTACCGCTACAACTACGAGCAGATGAACGAAGGCGTGTCATATCGCACCGGCGCGGATCCGGCAATCGTGCGTTTCGGTGACGCGTACTTTCTTTTCCAGACGCTGGCCGATGGCTACTGGCGCTCGACCGATCTGGTGCACTGGCATTTCGTCAAACCCGATCGCTGGCCGTTCGACGGACCGGTGGCACCGGCAACATTGGTGGCCGACGGCAAACTGTTTTTGATGCAGGCGGCGATGGAACCGAAGCCGCTGCTTTATTCCGTTGATCCCGCGCATGGCCACTGGAATTTCTGGACACGCCTGCTGCCGCCGGTGCCGCACGCGGTGTGGAGCGGGCACGAGAGCGAGATGAAAGCGGGCGACCTGCCTCCCGGACCTTGGGACCCGGGCCTGTTCCGTGACAACGACGGCAAGACGTATCTCTACTGGGGCTCGTCGAATGTTTTTCCGTTGTACGGCGCGCAGATCGACCTGAAGCTGCGCAGCGATGAGGGCGAAGCCAAACGACTCGCGTTCGTCAGCAAGCCTGAAGCACTGCTCAGCCTGCATCCATCCGAACATGGCTGGGAACGCTTCGGGCTCGATCACACCGACGAGTCGATTGCGCCGTTTGTCGAAGGCGCCTGGATGAATCGTCACGGCGATCGCTACTACCTGCAATATGCCGCACCCGGCACCGAGTTCAACGTGTACGCGACTGGCGTTTACGTCGGTACGAGTCCGCTTGGTCCTTTCACCTACGCACCGTACAACCCGGTCGGATACAAGCCGGGCGGTTTCGCCACCGGCGCGGGCCACGGCTCGACATTCGAAGACGCACATGGAAATTTCTGGAACACCGGGACGATGTGGGTCGGGCAGAACTGGCGTTTCGAGCGACGCATCGACCTGTTTCCCGCCGGCTTCCACGACGACGGCCAGATGTGGGTGGACACGCGCTTCGGTGATTTTCCGCAGCGCATGCCGGATCGTCCGCTGCGCAATGGCGAGAGCACGTTCACCGGCTGGATGCTGTTGTCGTATCGCAAGCAAGCGACGGCATCCTCGTCGATGGACGGCCATACCGCGATGGAAACCACCGACGAAAACCCGCGCACGTTCTGGGCCACGCGCAACGTTGCCGGCGAAATGCTCACGATCGATCTCGGCGGTGCGCGCACCGTGCGCGCCGTGCAGGTGAACTATGCGGATTTCAAATCCGCTCGTTACGGCGATGCGCCCGACATCGTGGCGCAGTTCAAGCTGCTCGGTTCACTCGACGGCCGACGCTGGAACGTACTGGCCGATCTCTCGCACGAAACGCGCGACCGCCCGAACGCCTATATCGAACTCGCGCAACCCGCGAACATTCGCTACGTGCGATACGTGCACGGCCATGTCGGTGCGCACACGCTGGCGATTTCCGACCTGCGCGTGTTCGGCAACGCCGATGGCCCTGCGCCTGCCGCGCCGGTGCTGGTTTCCGCAAAACGCCTGCCGGACACGCGCGATGCGCGGATCGCGTGGAAGCCCGTGCGCGGCGCCGTTGGATACAACGTGCGCTGGGGTCTTGCGCGCGACCGGCTGCACTTCACCTACCAGCGCTTTGCCGATCAGCCGACGACACTCGAACTGCGCTCGTTGAACAAGGGTGTGAGCTATGTCGTTGCGATCGAGGCGTTCGACGAACGCGGCGTCTCCGCACTTTCGCAGACGATGACGCTCGATCCCTGACGCCGTCGCATGGCGACGTTGCCATGCGCGAGTCTGCTGCGCCATGCTCGGCCATTCACGATGGAGAAGCGCGATGTCCTTGCCACCACCGATGCCGGTCAAGCGTTCGACTTTCGTCACCGTGACCGCCTGGATTTTCATCGGCCTGTCCGGCTTCATGGCGCTGATCGGCATCCTGCAGAACATCATGCTGCAGATGCTGTTTGTGCCGGCGATGCATCAGCAGCCAGCACCCGACATTCCTCCCGGCATGCCTCCGCAAATGCTCTGGATGTTCGGTCACTTCGAATGGTTTTTCCGATTCTTTCTGCTGCTGGCGCTCACGCATTTGGTAGCAGCCATCACGCTGTTGCTGCGCAGGAACTGGGGCCGGATGCTGTTCATCGGCGTGCTGGTGTTCGACTGCGTCTACCAGCTGGCTTCCGTCGCGCTGCAATGGTGGATGATCAATCCGATGATGCAGATGATGCAGGCGCAGATGCAGGACGCGCCTCAGGCGCAGTCGGCGGATTTCGCGCAGAGCATGCAGATCATGGACGGCATGATGTCGGTGATGCGCATCTTCAGCCTGGTGATATCGCTGGGTTTCATCGCACTCTTTGCCTGGATCATCCGGCGACTGCACAGCGCCGCGATCCGTCGCGAATTTCAGCCACCGCTCGCCACGCCAACAGGAAGCCTGCCGTGATCGTCGTCCATCACCTCAACAACTCGCGCTCGCAGCGCATCCTATGGCTGCTCGAGGAACTCGGTGTGCCTTACGAGCTCAGATGCTACCAGCGCGATCCGAAGACGATGCTGGCGCCGCTGGCATTGCGCGCGGTTCATCCGCTGGGCAAGTCGCCGGTGATCACCGAAGGCGACCTCACCCTGGCGGAATCCGGTGCGATCATCGAATACCTTGCCGATCATCATGGCGACGGCCAGCTGCTGGCGAAAGCGGGAACGGCCGAGCGACTGCGCCAGACCTACTGGCTGCACTACGCCGAAGGGTCGGCGATGCCGCCACTGCTGCTGAAGCTGGTGTTCAAGCGCGTGGAAAGTGCGCCGGTGCCGTTCTTCGTCAAGCCGGTGGCCAAGGGCATTGCGCACAAGGTGCAGAACGATTTCGTCGATCCGCAGCTGAAACTGCATCTGGATTATCTGGAAGGCCAGCTCGGCGCCAGTGAGTGGTTTGCCGGTGACGCCTTCAGCGTGGCGGATATCCAGCTGAGTTTTCCGCTGGAAGCCTTCGCCGCGCGTGGCGGCCTCGATGAACATTACCCACGGCTGTCGTCGTTCCTGCAGCGCATTCACGCGCGTCCCGCTTATGAACGGGCGTTGCAGCAAGGCGGCGAATACAAACTGGGCTGACTCGTTCGCTGAACGAACGATAGCCCGCAATGCGCGTGTTTACGTGTCGCTCACGGCCGCACTGGAAGACTGCCAGCCTGACGACAAGGAGAACTACCATGCGCAACCGTGATATCGAGCGACAGATCCGCGACGCTGGCGACCGCGCCGGTGAACAGGTTCGCCACTATGCGGGAGACGCTGCCGGTCGCGCGCAGAACCTGTATGACCGTGGCCGCAAATGGAGCGACCGCTTCAGCAACCGCGGTAACCAATATGGCCGCCGTCTTTCCAATGCCGCCGAGGATTTCGCGGACGAAGCGAACTACCACTACCGTCGGCTGCGTCGCCAGGTGAGTCGTCATCCAGCGGCCACCGTCGCCATCGTCGCCGGAACCATTGGTGCGTTTTTCCTGCTGCGTCAGATATTTCGCAGCGGCGACGACGATTGATTGGGTCGATCGCGACAGACCGTTTCAGCCGGCTACGCAAGCCAAACAAAAACCCGCCGAACGGCGGGCTTTTGTTTGGACGTCCATACGTCGAGTCGCTGAAAGGCATTACACCGTTTGCGGGTTCGGCTTGTCCTGATCGAGCTTGTATTCCTTGATCGCGCGGCTAACATCCTTGGCGCTCAACTTGCCTTCCTTCGCCAGCGCAGCGACGGCGGCATGCGCGATCCAGCGACGATCCACTTCGAAGAACTCGCGCAAATGCGCGCGCGTGTCCGAACGGCCGAAGCCGTCGGTGCCGAGCACGGTGTAGCGCATCGTGTCCGGCATGAACGCGCGAACCTGATCGGCGAATTCGCGCACGTAATCGGTCGCGGCGATGGCCGGACCCTGGCGATCGTTCAACAGACCGGTGATGTACGGCACGCGCTGTTCGGCTTCCGGATGCAGGCGGTTCCAGCGCTCCGCATCGAAACCGTCACGACGCACTTCGATGAAGCTCGGCACCGACCAGATATCCGACTTGACGCCAAAATCCTTCTCCAGCAATTCGGCTGCCGCGATCACTTCGCGAAGAATCGTGCCGGAGCCGAGCAATTGCACGCGCGCTTCGCCCTTCTTCGCCTTGCCGCCGTCCTTGAACAGGTACATGCCCTTGATGATGCCTTCCTCGCAGCCCGCCGGCATGTCCGGATGGCTGTAGTTTTCGTTCATCACGGTGAGGTAGTAGTAGATGTCTTCCTGCTCCTGCATCATCCGGCGCGTGCCGTCCTGCAGGATCACCGCGACCTCGTACGAGAAGGTCGGGTCGAACGACTTCACGTTGGGAATCGCACCGGACATCAGGTGCGAGTGGCCGTCTTCGTGCTGCAGGCCTTCGCCGTTGAGCGTGGTGCGACCGGCGGTGCCGCCGATCAGGAAGCCGCGCGAACGCATGTCGCCGGCAGCCCAGCACAGATCGCCGATGCGCTGGAAACCGAACATCGAGTAGTAGATGAAGAACGGCAGCATCGCGTAGTTGCTGTTCGAGTAACTGCTGGCCGCGGCCATCCACGACGCCATGCCGCCGGCTTCGCTGATGCCTTGCTGCAGCACCTGGCCCTTCTGGTCTTCGCGGTAGTAAAGCAGCTGATCGGAATCCTGCGGCTTGTACTTCTGGCCGAACGGGGCGTAGATACCGATCTGGCGGAACATGCCTTCCATGCCGAAGGTGCGCGCCTCGTCGGCGACGATCGGCACGACGCGCTGGCCGAGCGACTTGTCGCGCAGCAGCAGGTTCATGCCGCGCACCAATGCCATCGTGGTGGAGATCTCGCGTTCGCCGGTGCCTTTGGTGATCTGCTCGAACGCGGAAAGATCAGGCGCCTTGAGCTGCTCCTCGGCCTTGCGCCGACGCTGCGGCAGCGCGCCGCCAAGCGCCTTGCGGCGTTCCAGCATGTACTGCACTTCCGCCGAGTCCTTGCCGGGATGGAAGTACGGCACGTCCTTGAGCTTGTCGTCGGAAATCGGAATCTGGAAACGATCGCGGAAATGCTTCACCGCCTCTTCGTCCAGCTTCTTCTGCTGATGGGTCGGATTCTGCGACTCGCCAGCCGCACCCATGCCATAACCCTTGACCGTCTTGGCTAGGATCACCGTGGGCATGCCCTTGGTGTTGGAGGCCGCGTGGTACGCCGCGTACACCTTGTGCGGATCGTGGCCGCCGCGGTTGAGGCGCCAGATGTCATCGTCGCTGAGGTTGGCGACCATCTCGCGCGTCTCCGGATACTTGCCGAAGAAATGCTCGCGCGTATACGCGCCGCCAAACGCCTTGCATGCCTGGTATTCGCCGTCGACGGTTTCCATCATCAGCTTGCGCAGCACACCCTTGGTGTCGCGCGCGAGGAGCGGATCCCAGTAGCTGCCCCAGACCAGCTTGATCGCATTCCAGCCGGCGCCGCGGAACACGCCTTCGAGTTCCTGGATGATCTTGCCGTTGCCGCGCACCGGGCCATCGAGGCGCTGCAGGTTGCAGTTGACCACGAAGATCAGATTGTCCAGCCCTTCGCGACCGGCCAGCGAGATCGCACCGAGCGACTCCGGCTCGTCCGTTTCGCCGTCACCGAGGAAACACCAGACCTTGCGATCGCTCTTGGGAATCAGCCCGCGATGTTCGAGGTATTTGAAGAACTGCGCCTGATAGATCGCCTGGATCGGGCCCAGGCCCATCGATACCGTCGGCACCTGCCAGTAGTCCGGCATCAGCCACGGATGCGGATACGAGGAAAGCCCCCGCCCTTTGCCTTCCACTTCCATGCGGAACAGATCCATCTGCTCTTCGCCGATGCGGCCTTCGAGGAACGAACGCGCATACACGCCCGGACTCGAATGCCCCTGATGGAACACCAGGTCACCCGGATGGTCGGCGCTGGGCGCACGCCAGAAATGATTGAAGCCCACGTCGTACAGCGTGGCCGACGAGGCGAAACTGGCAATGTGTCCACCCAGCTCGCCCGGCTTGCGGTTGGCGCGCACCACCATCGCCATCGCGTTCCAGCGGATCAGCGTGCGGATGCGCCATTCCATCGCGCCGTCACCGGGCATCTTCGCCTCGTTGGCGGAGGCGATAGTGTTCACATATTCGGTGGTCGGATCGAACGGCAGGTAGCCGCCCGAACGACGGGTGGAATCGACCATCCGCTCAAGCAGGAAATGCGCGCGCTCGGTGCCGTCGTGGCTGATGACCGCATCAAGCGAATCCATCCATTCCCGGGTTTCGGTGGGGTCGATGTCCTGGTTGAGGATGTCGTCGAGCTGGTCCATGAACTTCTCCGCGTCGCCGGGCGGCGCATGCCTGTGTGGGGATTCACGTCGCCGGGGATGCGACGGAAGCGGCGGCACCATGGGCGCGAACACCGGCATCGGGCAGGCAGGAGTGTCTGTCTGCGGGAGGCCGGACGTCACCGGAATGGCGAGCCATCCCCGATTCTAGCCGGCCGCCGTGAAGCCGCCAATCAAAAAACGGCCATGCGCCTGCGCATCGACGTCCGGTTCACCGGCCCGCTGTCACGCGGGCGCACCATTCCGGGTCAGCCGCTGCGGCGTTCGCTCTGCGCCGCGCGGATCTGCGCATCGACCACCGCAACGGCCGTCATGTTGACCACGCGGCGCACCGTCGAGGCCGGCGTGAGGATGTGCGCCGGTTTGTCCAGACCCATCAGGATCGGCCCGATCGCCACGCCGTCGGTCATCACCCGCACCATGTTGTAGGTGATGTTGGCGGCGTCCAGGTTGGGCATGACGAACAGGTTGGCGCGACCGCTGAGCGTGGTGTTTGGAAATGTGCGCAGGCGCAATGCCTCGTCCCAGGCAGTGTCCGCCTGCATTTCGCCATCCATGTCCAGCTTCGGCATGCGCGCCTTGAGGATCTGCCACACCTTGCGCATCTTGCCCGCGCTCGGATTGTCGTGGCTGCCATAGTTGGAGTGCGACAGCAATGCCACCTTCGGCTCGATGCCGAACAGCTTGAGCCGATACGTCGCCTGCAACGTAGCTTCGGCAATCTGCTCGGCGGTCGGGTCGACCTGCACGTGCGTGTCGAGGAAAAACCATGCGCCCTTGTCGTTGATCACGCCGGTCATCGCCGACGTGCACTGCACGCCGGGATCGAGATCGAACACGCTGCGCAGATAGCCAAGCTTCTTGTGGAAGCGTCCGACCAGGCCGCAGATCAGCGCATCGGCTTCGCCGCGTTCGACCATCAGCGCAGCGATCAATGTGGAGCGCGAACGCAGCAGGTTTTTCGCAGCGGCGGGCGACACACCGCGACGTTCGGTGAGCGCGTGATATTGCTGCCAGTACTCGTTGAAACGCGGGTCGTTGTCGATGTTGGTTATTTCGAAATCGACGCCTTCGCGCATGCGCAGGCCGAGCCGATCGATACGCGTCTGGATCACATCCGGACGGCCAATCAGAATCGGGTAAGCCAGCTTTTCGTCAATCACCGTCTGCACCGCGCGCAGTACAACCTCTTCTTCCGCCTCGCCATACACCACGCGTTTGCGATCGGCGCGCGCGCGCTCGTACACCGGCTTCATCAGCAGGCTGGTGCGATAGATGAATTGCGAGAGCCGCTCGCGATACGCATCCATGTCGGCCAGCGGACGCTGCGCCACGCCGGAATCCATCGCCGCCTGCGCCACTGCCGACGACAGCATCACCAGCAGGCGTGGGTCGAACGGACGCGGGATCAGATACTCGGGGCCGAACGTCGGCACTTCGCCCGCATAGGCGCTGGCGAGATCGCCCGCCTCCATCCGCGCAAGGTCGGCGATGGCATGCACGCAGGCGAGCTTCATCGCCTCGTTGATCACCGTGGCACCGACATCGAGCGCACCGCGGAACAGATACGGGAAACACAGCGCGTTGTTGACCTGGTTCGGATAATCCGAGCGACCCGTCGCCATGATGCAGTCCGGGCACACGGCCTTGGCATCTTCCGGGGTAATTTCCGGGCGCGGATTGGCCAGCGCAAAAATGATCGGCTGCGCCGCCATCGTCGCGACCATCTCCGGCTTGAGAATGCCGCCAGCGGAAAGGCCGAGGAAAATATCTGCGCCATCGACGATCTCGGCCAGCGTGCGCTTGTCGGTTTCGCGCGCGTAGCGCTGCTTGTCCGGATCGAGATCAGTGCGGCCGGTATGCAGCACGCCATCACGATCGAACGCAAGAATGTTTTCCGGCCTGAGCCCCAGCGCCACCAGCATGTTGACGCAGGAAATGCCCGCCGCGCCCATGCCGGTCGTCGCCAGACGCACGTCCGCAATCTTCTTTCCGGTGACTTCCAGCGCGTTGAGCACGGCAGCGCCGACGATGATCGCGGTGCCGTGCTGGTCGTCGTGGAATACCGGAATCTTCATCCGCTCGCGCAGCTTGCGCTCCACGATGAAACATTCCGGCGCCTTGATGTCTTCCAGGTTGATGCCGCCGAAAGTCGGCTCCAGCGAGGCGATGATGTCGACCAGCTTGTCCGGGTCTCGCTCGTCGATTTCGATGTCGAACACGTCGATGCCGGCGAATTTCTGGAACAGCACGCCTTTGCCTTCCATCACCGGTTTGCCCGCGAGCGGACCGATGTCACCGAGCCCGAGCACCGCGGTGCCGTTGGTGATCACCGCGACTAGGTTGCCGCGTGCGGTGAGCTCGCTGGCAGCGTTGGGATCTTCGACGATCGCCTCGCAGGCATACGCCACGCCGGGCGAGTACGCGAGCGCGAGATCGCGCTGAGTCACCATCGGCTTGGTCGCGCTGACCCTGATTTTTCCGGGACGAGGATGGCGGTGGTAGTCGAGCGCCGCCTGCTTGAGTTCCTCGGGAAGGTTTGACATGGATGGGATGGCCAGATCGCAAACAGGGAAGCGCGATGGTATCACCGGCATCCACGCCGGCCGCTGACCGGGAAAGCCGCCGCGGCGGCCGTCTACAAACCCAGCGACAACTCTTCGCCCTGCACGCGCTGCATGTGGATACCGTTGACGAAGACGGAGAACGCCAGCTTGCCCGCGAGCCCGTGCACATGCTGCATCCACGGTGGCAGCCAGCGCGGCGGCAGGATCGCGCCGGATTCGAAATACGGCTGCAGCGCGATCACGTCGTGCAGCGCGAGCTTGCCGGCGAACAGATGTCGCAGCAGATCCATGCGGCGCTCCTTCATCGCCCAGCGAAAGAACGTGTGCACGGTGAGCAGGCCGGCCAGATAGACGTTGTCCTTGGCGAACGCCGCGCCGCCGCCGAGCGGCACGCCACGAAACACGCGTTGCGCCGAATGGAAACTGTCCGCGGCGTTCTGCCCGCAGGCGCTGAAGTATTTGTAGACCTCGACGAAGTCCGCGCCATTGAGCGCCATGTCGATCGCCAGGATGCGCAGGCTGATGCGTTTGAGCCGCGTGATGTCGATCGCGCCGGACATCAGCTCTGCGAAAACGGCCAGACCTTCCTGCGTGGCAGTAACTCGCGGCGAGGTACGCGCGAGCGATGTCAGCAAGGTCTGTCGGCGACCGTTCAACGCGGTGAGCGAGTGCACGAACGCCTCGTGCGCGAGCAACTGGTGACGATCGTATTCACTGAACGTGGTGCCACCGCGCAGACGAATGCGCGTGGCACCGGCGGCCGCTTTCGCGGTGAGTTCGGGATCCACTTCCACGCTGATCACGCCGTCGCCGAAAAACGCGTCGAGGGTTTGCGCCAGATCCGCGCGCAAGACATCGGCGGGAATGTTCACGCTGCTATCGTCGGCCAATAAATCGGCACCCAGTTCGTCGGAGAGTTCGACGAAATAGCGCGCAGCATCCAGGTTGCTGTGGCGGCTGCCGGGAATCGAATCACCGGGTCGTCCATACAGCGCGATCGACGGCGCGGTCACACCCGCGGTGCCAACAGCTTCGAGCATTTCCGCAGCGATGCGCCACGACTCGGCCGTGCGTCGCAAGTAGTCACCAAGTGGATCGATGTCATTCGGATCGCTGCCGCCCGCCGCGGCTTCGATCGCCGCCAGTTCGGTGCGCGCGGCGGACAGATCAGGCCGCGCGTAAGTCACTTCCGGCAAGGCGAACTGGCTCTTGCTGTAGGACTCGATCATGCGGCTTTCGAGCGAGGCCGGCCAAGCGACGCTCGCGAGAATGTGGATACCTCGAACTGCCGCCAACAGACGCTGATCAAGTGACGCGTAGCGCTGAAGCTCCGGCGCGATGGCCTCGATGTTCATCGCCGCGTGCCGCGAAGCGCATCGACGCGCTCGATGAGTTCGGCTGCGATCGGATCGGGCTGGAATACGCTCATGAAACCGCGCGGGCTGGCAGGTATGAAACTGAAGCTGCGCCCGTAACGCGTATCGGTGCGCAACATCACGGTAATGCGGCGCGGGTTGCTCATGGTGGTGGCGTTGATGTTCATTACATCGGTGAGCGACACGCGGCGTTGTTCACCGCGATTCTTCACGACCAGCATGTCGCCATCGAGCCACACCTCATCGACGAGGTCGGCGATCAGCTTGCGAAAAATGAAGTAGCCCACAGCGCCCATGAGTAGCGGCATCGCCAGCATCGGCAACATCTGCTGCGGATCGACCGGCACGCGTGCGTGTTGCGTTCCCCAGAAAGCGATGGCGAAAAAAATCAGCAGAAAACCGAACCACAAAAACGGAAATACCCGCTTGTAGAAAAATGTAGACAACGAGGACAGCCGACGCATGTCTGCGCTCCGCAGCGACGATATCGGGATACTAGATGTTTTGCGCCGTATCGTCCGTACCGCCGAAGAAGCGGCAAGGCTCAGTCGCGTTCGCGCTGTCCGCGATGACCATGCGGCCGTTCGATCGGCCGGCCGCCGCGCTGCCTGCGCAGTCGCGCTTCCAGTGTGGCCGCCTGCTCCTCACGCTCGTCGTGCAGCTTGAGATAATTGCGCCAGCGGCCCGGCGTGAGCTCGCCGGTATCCAGCGCCACCTGCACGGCGCAACCGGGTTCGCTGCCATGGCCGCAATCGGCGAAACGACATTGCTCGGCGAGCAGTTCGATGTCGGCGAAGAGATCGAGATTTTCCTCGCCGGTGAGTTTGAGTTCGCGCATGCCCGGCGTGTCGATCAGGCAACCGCCGCTGGGCAATTGCAGCAGCGCGCGATGCGTCGTGGTGTGGCGGCCGCGACTGTCGTGGCTGCGCACTTCGGCGGTCGCCATGCGCGCGGTGCCGAGCAGCGTGTTGGTCAGCGTCGACTTGCCGGCACCGGACGAACCCACCAGCACCGCGCTGTCGCCCGGCTGCAGATACTGCGCGAGCAAGGCAACGCTCGCCGGGTCTTTGCTGTTGAGCGGATGGATCGGCGTGCCGTTCGGCAGCCGCTCGCGCAGCGCGGCGATCTGTTCTTCCGTGTCGTCGCGCGTGTCGAGTTTGCCGAGCAACACGACCGGCTGCGCGCCGGAATCCTCGGTGAGCGAGAGATAGCGTTCGATGCGCGCGGGATTGAAATCGCCGTCGAGGCCGGTGAGCACCAGCACGTAGTCGATGTTGGTGGCGATCAGTTGCCTTTCGTAACGTTCGCCCGCGGCAGCGCGAGAAAGCACGCTGCGCCTCGGCGCCACGGTGACGATGTGCGGCGGCGTACCGCTTTCCACTTCGACGAAATCGCCGACGACCGGCCGCTCCGCCGGATCGATGCCGCGTTTGAGAAAGCGTCCATCCGGCTGCGCGCCGAACAGGGTTTCGCCATCGTGCAATTCGTAACCGGCGCGATGCTGCGCGACGACGCGTGCCAGGCGCAAGCCGGCTGCGGGAAGTTGATCACCACGCCAGCCGATGCGTCGCAGACGTTCGATCGTTACGGCGGCGTCACTCATGAGGTCGGTCTGGCTGCATGGTTTGTGGATTATGCCCTGCCCTTGCATTGCCCGCGGATGAACCGCGCATCGGCTCGCGCTGCAGTGCGTCACGCTGCTAGCATCGGCGGGCCGGCGACGTTGCCGGCGGGGACATCAAAGGATGCCGGCGTTGGTTTCGATCATTCCCAGTGCGCACCTGGCGGAAGTGCGCTATGAAATCCGCGGCGCGCTGACCCGGCGCGCGCGTGAACTGGAGGCCGCCGGCCTCGACATCATCAAGCTGAATATCGGCAACCCCGGTCGCTACGGTTTCGAAGCGCCCGCACATCTGCGCAACGCCATCGCCGGCCACTTGCGCGACAGCGAAGCCTATGGCCACGAACAAGGCCTGGAAGTGGCGCGCGAGGCCATCGCCGCGCAACAGCGCGCGCGTGGCGCGCGTGGCGTCGAGCCCGAGCGCATCTTCATCGGCAATGGCGTCAGCGAACTAATCGACCTGTCGCTGCGCGCACTGCTGCATCCGGGTGACGAAGTGCTGCTGCCTAGCCCGGATTACCCGCTGTGGAGCGCCGCGACCATTCTCAACGGCGGACAGCCGCGCTATTACCGCTGCCTGGCGGAAAACGGCCACCTGCCCGATCCGGATGAAGTCGAATCCCTGATCACCCCGCGCACGCGCGCGCTGGTGTTGATCAATCCGAACAATCCGACCGGAGCGGTGTATCCCCGCACGCTGCTTGAGCGACTCGTGGCGATCGCGGTGCGTCATCGCCTGCTGCTGCTGTGCGACGAAATCTACGACGAGATTCTTTACGACGACGCCACGTTCCAGCCGCTGGCTGAAGTCGCCGGCGAATTGCCGTGCCTGAGTTTCGGCGGACTGAGCAAGGTGCATCGCGCCTGCGGTTATCGCGTGGGCTGGATGAGCTTGTCCGGCAATCCGGTGCGCAGCGCGTCTTATCGCGATGCAATGCAATTGCTTGCCGCGCTTCGCCTGTGCGCCAACGTGACCGCGCAATGGGCAGTGATTCCGGCGCTGCAGGACGCGCCCACGATCGGTACGTTGACCGCGCCCGGCGGACGTCTGCACGAAGCCCGCCGTGCCGTGCTACAAGGCGTTGCCGCAAGCCGTTATCTGGATCTGGTGACGCCGGACGGCGCGCTCTACGCGTTCCCGCAAGTGCGCGCCGATCATTTCCCGGCGTTCGACGACGAGGCGTTTGCACTACGCCTGCTCGAACAGGAATCCGTGCTGATCGTGCCCGGCAGTAGTTTCAACGTGCCCGGCAGCCATCATTTCCGACTCACCTTGTTGCCGGCGCCCGCGCAATTGAGCGAAGTGTTCGCGCGCATCGAACGCGTGCTGGCGCAGATGGCGTCCGAGCAACCGCAGCGATCCGCCGCAGCCGTGGCCTGAGACGAATGCCCGCGACTGCGCCTCTGCATTACCTCGCGCTGGGCGATTCGTACACCATCGGCGAATCGGTTCCCGCGCAAGGGCGCTGGCCCGCGCAACTGGTCGCGCGATTGCGACGTGCCGGCGTTGTCATCGACGATCCGCGCATCGTCGCCGTGACCGGCTGGACCACCGACGAACTCTCGCAGGGCATGGATGCGGCTCAGCTGTCGACAACCTTCGATCTGGTCACGCTGCAGATCGGCGTGAACAATCAATACCGTCGCCGTCCGGCTGGTGAATACCGTTTGCAGTTCTCCGGCCTGCTTGCGCGCGCCATCGGACTCGCGGGCCATCAAGCCGCGCGCGTGGTGGTGGTTTCGATTCCGGACTGGGGCGTCACGCGGTTCGCGCGCGAGCAAGGCCGCGACGCGGCACAAGTTGCCCGCGAGCTGGATATCTTCAACGCGATCGCGCGCGACGAAACAACACGTGCCGGTGCACGATTCGTCGACATCACGCGCGCGTCGCGACTCCACCCTGAATTTGTCGCCGACGATGGCCTGCACCCGGACGCCCGGCAATATGCGTTGTGGGTCAATGCGATTGAACCGGTCGTGCGAATGGCGCTGCGTTCGCGCTGAGGTTTCCGCGCAACCGTGCTGCAACCTTTCCGCCATCGCGCGGTGACGTTGGCGGCCGACACTGGCGCCCCGGGCAACCACCGGGGAACGCGCCATGAAGAACTTCCATTGCCGCAGCGCCTTCATCTCCGACGTGCATCTGGGCACGCCTGACTGCAAGGCCGGTTATCTGCTGGATTTCCTGCGCAAGCTTCGCTGCGAAAAGCTCTACCTGGTCGGCGACATCATCGACATGGAAGCGCTGACGCGTCGCCACTGGTGGCATCCCGAACACAGCGCGGTGATCGCCGAGGTGCTCGACCTCGCGCGTCGCGGTGTCGAGGTCGTCTATATTCCCGGCAATCACGACGCGCCGTTGCGCGGCTTGCATGGCCAATGTTTCGGCGGCGTGCGGATCGAGCTGGACACCGTGCACATCGGCGCCGATGGCCGGCGTTATCGCGTCAGCCACGGCGACGAGTTCGACCCGGAACACATTGGCCGTGGCTGGATGCTGCATGTCGGCGAAGCGATGCATCGCTTCATTTGCTGGGGCAATCGACGCCTGCATGCCGTGCGTCGAAAGCTCGAACTGCCGTATCTGCCGCTGTCGATCATCGTCAAATCGCACATCGGCAAAGCGCTGGCTTATATCCGCGCCTACGAGCAGCGCGTCGCCGACGACGCGCGCGAACGCGGCTTCGACGGGCATATCTGCGGACACATTCATTTTGGCCACGTGCGCGAGCTGGCCGGCGTGCTGTACCTCAACGATGGCGACTGGGTGGAACATTGCACCGCCCTGATCGAGGATCACACCGGCGCCATGGAACTGATCCACTGGAGCGAACAGGCCACGGCGCTGGGCCGCGCCAGTCGCGAACTGGTTCTGCCTTCACCCTGTGCCGCACTGGCGCTGGCGCCGCTGGGGTTTCGCCGACGTGAACTGCGCGAACTGGATCGCGCCGCCTGACCCGCCGCTACCTTGAAGCCCGGGCCGGATCGCCGCATATCGGGCGGCGTATCATTGCGTTCTTTACCGGAGCCTTCCATGTCCCTCGACACTGCCACCCGCGAACGAATCGAATCCCTGCTCAAGGACCACCGCGTGGTGCTGTTCATGAAGGGCGATCGCCAGCAGCCGATGTGCGGTTTCTCCGCCGCGGCGACCAACATGCTCAACGAGTTGCTACCGAGCTATCACACGGTCAACGTGCTGGAAGATCCGGAAATCCGCGAAGGCATCAAGGCTTTCGGTGAATGGCCCACGATCCCGCAACTCTATGTGGAAGGCGAGCTGGTCGGCGGCGCCGACATCATCCGCCAGCTCTACACCAGCGGCGAACTGCACACCTTGTTCGGCGCCGCCCTGCCCGATCGCACGCCTCCCGAGATCACCATCACCGACGCCGCGGCCGAAGCCATCCGTCAAGGCACCGGCAACGTACAGGGCGTCGCACTGCATCTGGAAATCGGCCCCGACCACAGCGCCGGCTTCCAGCTGGCGCCCGCCGGCGAGCACGACATCGTCGCGCACGCCAACGGTCTCGAAGTGCATTTCGACCCCGCCAGCGCGCAGCGCGCGAAAGGCATCGTGATCGACTGGGTTTCCACCGTGCAGGGCGAGGGCCTCAGCCTGAAGTTTCCCGGCGCGCAGGAAATCAAGTCGATCACCGTGCAGCAGCTCAAGACGTTGTTGGAAACCAATAGCGTCACGCTGATCGACGTTCGCCCCGCACAAAGCCGCGCGCAAGCCGCGCCGCTACCGCAGGCGCGCGTACTCGAAGACGAAGGCTACGAAAGCCTGGCCGCCCTTCCCAAAGACACCGCCATCGCTTTCATCTGCCACCACGGCATCTCCAGCCGCGCCATGGCCGAGCGATTCGCCGCGCACGGATTCAGCAATCTTCACAATGTGGACGGCGGGATGGATGCCTGGGCCGCTGAGATTGATTCGAGCGTGCCTCGGTACTGATCAAGCTCAGACGCGTCAGGTAACACGACCGCCGACCTGAGAAAGCATCAAGGGCAGGCTGCCATTGCGCGTTCGATGAAGGAAGTCACATGCCACCACATCCGACCTCCACCGACATCGGTCAGTTGATGGCAGAAGCCGGAAAAGCGCTTGGTGAAAGCAGGCTGGATGACGCCGAGCGCACGCTGATGCACGTGCTGACTGCCCATCCCGCGTTGGCTAACGCGCAATACCTGTACGGCATCACCTGCCTGATGCGCGGCCGGCCTGCCAAGGCTGTCGGCTGGCTGCACAAGGCCGTCGCACAGCATCCTTCCGACGCCAACATGCAGAGCTATCTGGGTTGCGCGTTGCACGATGCAGGCGCGTTCGACGAAGCGTTGATCCATTTGCGCAAAGCGTGCGAACTGGCACCACGGCAAGCCAAGCTCGCCTACAACCTCGGCAAGGCACTGAAGGAACAGGGCCTACTGAGCGATGCCGACGAGGCCTTTCGGCAAACGCTGTCACTGGATCAGCAACACGTGCTTGCGCGCATCGGCGTGGCTGATGTCGCCACCATGCAGGGAGATGTTCCGCGTGCCGTGGCCGAGTACCGTCATGTGCTGCGGCAACAGCCCGAGCGCGCCGAAGCGTGGCACGGTCTGGCCAATCTCAAGACCGAATCGCTGGGACCAGCCGACACCGAGCTGATCCGTCGCGCCCTGCGTCAACCCAATTTGCCACCTGACACGCGGGTGTTGCTCGGTTTCAGTCTGTTCCACGCGCTGGAAGATCAACAAAATTACGCCCTTGCTTTTGAAGCGTTGCGCCAGGCAAACGCGGACAAGAGACAGCAAGTGGATTGGAATGCTGCTGCCGAGCGAGCGCAGATCGACCGGATCATCGAGGCCTTCAGCGTTCCGCCGCCTGCGTCGATAGATGCCTCCCTTGGCCACGAAGTGATTTTCATCGCAAGCATGCCGCGCTCGGGTTCCACGCTGGTCGAGCACATCCTCGCAACACATCGAGGCGTTGAAGGCGCCAACGAGATTCCTGATCTACCCCAGGTCATCGAAGACGAGTCGCGCCGCCGCGGCCAACCCTTCCCGCAATGGGTCAGAGCCGCCACCGCCGATGACTGGCATCGGCTGGGTCAGGATTACCTGGCTCGCACGGCACGCTGGCGCGAGCAACGCCCGCGCTTCACCGACAAGAATGTCACCAACTGGCCGCTGCTGGGTGCGGCGCGGCGCATGCTGCCGGGCGCCAAGATCGTCCACTGTCATCGCGACCCAGTGGAAACCTGCTTTTCCTGCTATCGCCAACTGTTCCGACAGGGCGTGCACTACAGCTACGACCTGGATGAGTTAGTCGAGTACTACCGCGACTACCAACGCCTCAGCGCGTTCTGGCTGGCACGGCATCCGCAAGACATACTGGATTTGCCATACGAAACTCTGGTGCGGGAACCGGAAGCACAGATCCGTCGCATGCTCGCCTTCTGCGACCTTTCTTTCGACCCGGCCTGCTTGACACCTCACCGGACGAATCGTGAGGTGCTCAGTACTGCGAGCGCGGCTCAGGTACGTAAGCCGATTCGCACAAATACAGCGCATAGCGCGCTGTATCTGCCTTGGCTGCAGTCGTTGCGGGAGCGGCTGTCGAGACAGATATAAAGGCAGGCGAGACGTACGTACGACGTCCGACACGTGGGTGGTCCGTCCTTTTCGCGCAGCTACAAAGGCGTGTGCTTTGACAGCCCCACGTAATATAAAAAATAAGGCCGCCGGTTGCCCGGCGGCCTTAGTTCCGCATCTCGTTCCCGCAAGCCGCCATTCGCGACGGCCTGCGGTTGGAGGGTGAGGATCAGAAGTCGTACTTGGCGTTGAATACCACGTAACGCGGCGCTTCGGTCGACTGGGCAGTGTGGTAAACGGGGTTGTAAATGAAGGTACCCGTATTGCCACCACCTGCGCCACCACCGTTACCGATGGCGTACTGGGTGTAGTACAGCGTCGCTTTCTGCTCGTTGAGCACGTTAAGCGCTTCAACCTGCAAAGTGAGGTGCTTGTTCGCCCAGTCCGGCACGTAAGTCAAGCTCAGGTTGAGCTGGTGGAGCCACGGCGTACGGCCGCTGGTACCACCCGGTGACCCTACGCCACCAGAACCCACACCGGTGGGCGAAATGGAGCTAGGTACACCACCGCAATAATGCTGGTAGGGGCCGTTGTACGCATCCGCAATGATCGTATCACCGAAGCCGCTCAAGCATTGGTTCGGCGCACCGGACTGCATGATAAGGGTGCCGCCAACCAGCCACTCCGGCGTAATGGCGTAGGAGCCAAACGCTTTGATGGTGTGGCGATGGTCGTTGGCCTGATCACCGTTGGCGTACTGCATGAGATCCGGAAAATCCCACTGTGCCGTGGTCGAGCCGGAGAAGCCGCCATTTGTCTGGTTGGTGATCTGTCCAATCGCGGTGTCGGTCGGACCTTCGGTGGTGCCGTACGACTTGGAGAACAGATAGTCGATCTTGCCGAACCACTTGCCGTCCCAGCTATGTTCCAGATAGGTATCCAAGGAGTAGTACTTGCGCGACGGCTGCGGGAACGGGATGAATGGTTGACCCTGCGTGTAAACGCCTTCACCTGTATTCGGATTCCATACCGCGACACCATCGGGCTGCGGGATGTAGTTGGTCTTGCCAGGATTGACCAGACCCGCAATGACGTTGCCTTCGTAGGCGACGTCGGTGTCGTCCACGAGATTGCCGGCTTTCTCCCAAGTAGCCTGAGATCCGAGCACCAAACCGGTATCGCCAAGCATCTTCTGGAAGCCAAATACGTATTCGTCTTGGTACTGCGGCTTGAGATTGGTCGAGGCATAGTCCTTGATATTGCCGGGGACGCCATTCTCACCATCCGACGAAAAGTATCCGGTGGGCGTCCCCGGCGCCTGGTTGCTGATGGGAAGCGCGGTCAGACCTGTCGGAACGCCATTAGCATTGATGCCTGTATAGGTATAGACAATTTGGCCGTTGATCGAGCCGAATGCCGAGTTGCGCGCGGCCAGACCGGCCGGCAAGGCTAGATAATAACGCCCCGCGTTACCGAAGACCTTAAAAGTGCTATCGCCGAACACATCCCAGCTGAAACCAAGTCGCGGCGCCCATTGCGGGCTGGTTTCCCTAACGTAGGCTACGCCCTGGGGGCCGGTGTTTTCGAACTGATCGTTGCGCAGGCCAAGGTCAAGCAACAGGTTGGGCGTAACCTGCCACTTGTCTTCCACATACTGTGCTTTCTGGCGAGCCGCAATCGTGACGTTCTGCTGTACCAGCGCTTCGGTGACGTAATTGCCGTAGCCAGGAGTGCCTAGGAAAGGCGCATTGGAGAACTCGGACGGAATGCCCAGGACGTAGTTGTAGGCGCCGCCACCAAGGATCGAGGTACCATCGTCATCGTCGCGGTACTGAACGTTGTCGATACCGAACTTGACGTCATGATCAGCCGTGATCTTCCAATCTAGGTCGACGCGCAGGTTTTCTGTCTTGGTTTTGTGACCCGGGTTGCCAATGGTGGTATCCACCAGGTTCGGGACGGTGACACCCGCTGGCACAGGCACGCCTGGACCAAAGCTCACCGGCGCCACATTTGCACCACCCAGACCGGAGTAGTACTGACCCGTCATCACGCCATATTGCGCTTCGAGCGTGAGGTCGTCGGTGATGTAGGAGGTATACTTGAGAATACCGACCTTGAAAGTATCCTTGGTCGTTACGCCCGGACCGTAAAAGCTGCCGACTGTCTGATCCGTGTAGTCATAGTTGTAGAAGTTTTTGCCGGTCTGCTGGTTCTGGGTTGAAGCGTAGGTGGCTTCCAGCACGTTGCTGTCGTTGATATTCCAGTCCAACTTGCCGTACAGCTTGGGGCTCTTGGTGCCCTGCGACTCCCAGAAACCCTGCGGCGACGTTACGCCGAAGTTCCCCAGACCGCCCTGGCTGCTGTCATGCTGCCATTCGGCAGTGATGAAGAAGAACAGTTTGTCCTTGATCAGCGGACCGCTGACGTAAGCGTCATACACCGTCTCCCAGTCGCTGTTTTGCCTTCTGCCATCCTGGATCTGGCCATAACCGGGGGCGTAAGCTGTTGTGCCTTGGCTGGAGGCTAGATAGGGCGTACCGGTGTTGTCCACCGCACCTACAGGCGTCAGCGGGTTGTTGTAGTGAATGTTGTCGAAGTTGGCTTGAGTCGACGACGGGCGCCAGGACACATCCACGCCGGCATGGAACTCGTTGCTGCCGCGCTGACCAATCTGGCTGATCACGCCGCCGGTCGAACGACCGTATTCGGGACCGTAACCGGAGGTGATGGTCTGCTGCTCGGCGATGGCGAAGAACGGCAGTGCAATACCGCCCGCGCCACCGATGGGATCGGTGGTGTTGAAACCGTTGAGATAATAGGCGTTTTCCACGACGCTGTTACCACCAAAGGAAACCAGCGGCGTACCGGTCGGACCATTACCGAGGCTGGAGCCGCCCATGTTCACGCCAGGAGCCAGCAGTGCGATCGCTTCAGCGCTGTGAGCCACCGGCAGCGTCTTCAATTGCTGCGCAGTGATCACCTGGTTCTGGCGGGTGTTGGACACGTCGATAGCAGGCAACTGGTTGGCCGTCACCGTAACACCGGAGAGGTTTTGCGCGCTCTTACTGGCCTCGTCAGCGGTAAATGGCACCGCCGTGCCACCCGAGACGCTCACCTGGACATGGTTGTGCGTAGCGATCACATTTCCGCCCTGCACCAGCGATACGGTGTAATCGCCGATAGGCAGCTGGTTGGCACCAAATCGACCGTCGCTGCCAACCTGCACTTCACGAGTCTGGCCCGTCTGGCTGTTGACGATACGAACCGATTCGCCGGCGGATACAGGCGCCGTGCCGAACACGGAACCGGTGGTGGCCTGTGCCAACACGTGTCCGGACAGACCCATGCCCATCGCCACGGCGATTGCCAGAGTGGTATGGCGGACATTCAGTCCCCTCGACCTGGATGCAAGCTTTTTAGAATTCATGAAGTAGACCCCATAGCGGCAAGAAATTTTTAACTTTAAGTAAGACGCCGGCAGTGATTGCAGGCACGTAATGCGCACTTTTTTTCAATTAAACCGTGCAATTCTGACGACTTCTTTTCCCCACAAATCGCTAAAGCTCCCTTTATTTTTAGCGGGCTTTAACCTGCCTTTAGCAATCTGGTTCGTGCTTAACCATAAGGCGCCAAATAACAAAAAGTCAACAACAATAACTTGCGAAATCATGCATTTATGGGAGTTATGAATCGACAAAATCGTAATTTATTACGATTTAATTGAGGCAATTAATTCGACTTCGCGCCTTATCAGCTACAAACGGCTACCAAAGGAGCTTGGGAAGGTCGGGTCCACGCAATATATTGCGAATGACTTGCCTTTTAAAAAGTCGCGATTTGGAACGGGAGGTTAACGACCGCGAAACTTTGATGCCTATTCGCCAAGCTCCTCGTCAAACCTCAAATGCTTCACGCTGCGCCCATGTCGCCGCACCAGCTTCAGCGCCTCGATGCCCACCTTGATGTGTGACTCGACGAATTTCGAGGTGATCTGGCGGTCGCTGGCTTCGGTCTTGACGCCTTCGGGAATCATCGGTTGGTCGGACACGAGCAACAGTGCGCCGCATGGAATGCGGTTGGCGAAACCGGCAGCGAAGATGGTGGCAGTCTCCATGTCCACGGCCATGCAGCGTGTGCGTCGCAGGTAATCCTTGAAGGTGTCGTCGTGTTCCCACACGCGACGGTTGGTGGTGTAAACCGTGCCGGTCCAATAGTCGTGGCCGAGGTCGCGGATCATGGTGGACACGGCGCGCTGCAACTGAAACGCCGGCAGCGCCGGCACTTCGGGGGGCAGGTAGTCGTTACTGGTGCCTTCGCCGCGAATGGCGGCGATCGGCAGCACGAGGTCGCCGAGCTGATTCTTTTTCTTGAGGCCGCCGCACTTGCCGAGGAAGAGCGCCGCCTTCGGTTGGATCGCACCCAGCAGATCCATCACGGTGGCGGCGTTCGGGCTGCCCATGCCGAAGTTGATCAAGGTGATGCCGTCGGCGGTAGCGTTGGGCATCGGGCGATCGCGTCCCTGCACTTCCACGCCGTGCCACTGCGCAAACAGTTCCACGTAATGTCCGAAGTTGGTCAAAAGAATGTGTTCGCCGAATTGCTCCAGCGCCGTGCCGGTGTATCTCGGCAGCCAGTTGGAAACAATTTCCTGCTTGTTTTTCATCAGTGTTTACTCGAAGGATGTTGCCGGCGACGCCACGCCGGCGAGAAGGTCAATGCATGTGGCGACATCTTACGGCGGCACCCGGGAGTGGCTGCCGATTCAACGTTGTCGATGGCTTTCGTACGCGTCCGCGCGCGACGTGCATGATATGTTTCGCCTGCCATTCATGACCGGACAAATGCGATGAGGATGGGCCTGGCTATCGATGCGGCTTGCGATCTGTCGCAAGCCTTTTTGCAGAAGCATCAGGTGACGGTCATGCCGATCACGGTGCGTGTGGACAACGACGAATTCATGGATGACCGCGAGCCGGTCGAGCTTCAGCGATTCATCGACCGCCGCCTCGGAAGTCGCAGCCATTCGGCCGAAACCGAACCGTGCTCCGTGGAAAACGTGCAGAAAATTTTTCTTGAAAAGCTCGTGCTCGAACAGGATTGCGTGTTCTGCCTGACCATCACGGCCACCCGCAGTCCGATCAACGAACACGTAAATCGCGCCAGCTTTGCGATCCTGAAGAACTACCGCCATGCACGCGAACAGGCCGGCGCCACGGGACCTTTCATGATGCGCGTGGTCGATACACGCAACATTTTTGCAGGCGCGGCACCGGCGATCTACGACGCGGCTCGCATGATCGCGGCCGACGAAGCGCCCGCAGCGATTCGCGAACGACTGACGCATGTCGCCAACAACAGTTATGGCTACATGTTGCCGCGCGATCTCTACTACCTGCGCGCGCGCGCCAAGAAAAAGAACGACCGCAGCGTCAGTCTATTCAGCGCGATGCTCGGTTCCGCACTGGATATCAAACCGTTGCTGCGTTGCTATCGCGGCGAAACCGGCCCGGTCGGCAAGGTGCGTGGTTTCGAACAAGGCGCCGAGGCGCTGTTCGGATACGCGACCCAGCGCGTACGCGCCGGACTGCTGGTGCCGATGGTCTGCGTGAGTTATGGAGGCGATCTGAACGTGCTTTCAAATCTTCCCGGTTACGCGGCTTTGCGCGCAGCCTGCGAGGAGTGCGACGTGGAACTGATGGAAGCACCCATGAGCATCACCGGCATGGTGAACGTTGGCGAAGGTGCGGTCACGCTGGGTTTTGCGGCCGAGGAACACGTCGCGGAGTTCTAGGCATCGCTTTGCAGGTTAACTGCATCTTGAGCAAGCCTCCGGTTTGGCAGCGTGCATGTTTCGATAGGGAGCGCACAGCCGAACTTTGTTTCTGGAGAATCGGAAGCGTCAGAAGCCGTAGTGGAGAAATCCACCATCGACGGCCAGCACCTGGCCGGTTATGTAATTTGCTGCCGGCAGGCAAAGGAACGCGATCGCGGCTGCCACGTCTTCGGGTTCGCCGATGCGCCGCAGCGGCGTGCGGTCGAGCACCTCGTCCAGGTATTGGTCGTCGGCTAGCGCCGGCTCGGAACGTTGCGTGCGGATGTACCACGGCGCGACCGCGTTAACGCGAATGCCGTCGACCGCCCACTCCGCAGCGAGGTTGCGCGTGAGCTGATGCAGCGCGGCCTTGCTCATGCCATAGGGCGAGCCCGTGCGGACATGCGTGATGCCGGACACCGAACCCACGTTCACGATCGCCGCGTTGGCATGCTGCGTCAGCTGCGGATGCGCGAGCCTGCACATCTCAAACGCGGAGAACAGGTTCTGCTCAAAGATTGCGCGGAACTCATGGTCGGCATAGTCGAGGGTGTCTTTCGGCTGGTTGCCGCCGGCATTGTTGATCAGCAGCGAGAGCGGCGCACCGAGATCTGAAATCCAGTCAAACACTGCGAGCCGTTCTTCGGCTTCGACGAGGTCTGCACCAAACGTCAGGATGTCGACGTCGGGGAAATCGTCCGTCAATTCCACCCGCACCTGTTCGAGATAATCCTCGTCGCGTGCGATCAGCAGAAGATTGGCGCCCAGCCCCGCCAGCTCGCGCGACGTTGCGTAGCCGATGCCCTTGCTGGCACCGGTGATCAAAGCGGTGTGGCCTTGCAGCTGCCATGCGTCGATGCGGCTGTTCATGCCGGCAGCTTAAAACGTCCCATCGGTCGCGCATAGGTTGAAGTCGTGACCGGGTTTCTTGTTTGTGTTGCCGGATGGCGGGACACTCGGCATCTCCTTTGAGCGGAAGCCGCCATGAAATCGCTGCCGATCCTGCTTAGTCTGCTGGCCCTTGGCGCGTGCTCGGGCAAGCCACCACCGGCCGAAGCGAAGCCTGCGCCGGTAACGACGCCGTTCGACGGATTGCGCGCCGACGAACAACGCGCCAAGGACACGAAGAACACGGTCGAAAAACAGGCCGAGGAACAGCGCAAGCAGATCGAGGCGCAGACCCAATAAATGCGAGAGCCATAGATGGACGGCCATCACGCGCGATGGCCACCATCGCGCGATGTGATGCGGTGAACCTTCAGCCGTCTATCGCGGACTGCACAGGCAATCGGCATACACGTTGGGCTTGCCGGCTTGCGCGTTGCGCAGCAATTGCAGCTCGGGTGCCATCGCCGGAATCTGCGCCACCCAGCCTGGCAGGCGCACGCCCCACGATTGCAGAACCTGCATGCTGGCGCTCTGGTTGAGGCCCATCAGGAAACGCGTGAAGCCGCCCATCGGCGCCTCTTCATAACGCACAGGAAAACCATCCTGCAGATGCGCGAGGTTCGCCGCGTCGGCCACGGCATCGCCGAACCCTCCAAGCTGATCCACCAGTCCGCGATCGAGCGCCTGCTGGCCCGTCCAGACGCGGCCCTGCGCAATGGCGTCGATGGACGCGTAGTCCTTGCCGCGTGCTTTCGCGACGCCGCCGACGAAATCGCGATAGCCCTTGTCGATGATCGCCTGGATCACGTCGCCCACTTTGGGATCGAGCGGACGGGTGATATCGAACGCGCCGGCCATCGGCCCGGTCGCGATGCCATCGCTCTGCACGCCGAGCTTGGCCAGCGTGTTGGGCACCGAGTAGTACATGCCGAAAATCCCGATCGATCCGGTGATGGTGTTCGGCTCGGCGAAGATGCGATTGGCGTTCATCGAAATCCAGTAGCCACCGCTGGCGGCGACATCACCCATCGACACCACCACGGGAATGCCCGCCTCGCGCGTCAATTCCACTTCGCGCCTGATCTGTTCCGCGGCATAGACTTCGCCGCCTGGCGAATTGACCCGCAGCACGAGCGCCTTGGTCTTGCGATCTTCGCGCGCGTCGCGGATCAATGCCGCGGTACTTTCGCCGCCGATCGAACCGGGCGACGCCTTGCCGCCGGCGATCTCCCCCTCGGCGACCACCACCGTGACGCCCGGCTTGAACAATTCGACACCACTGGAAGCCACGGCCGCATAGCGAGGCAGGTCGACCTGCCGGAAACCCTGTCCGCCGCGACCGGCCGGCACGCCTTCCTTGCGCATCATTGAGATGAGCTCGTCGGGCGTGGCCAGTCCGTCGATCAGGTGCTCATTCAACGCGAGCTGCGCCAGATTGCCCTGGGTGCTGGCAATGTTCTGCGGCAGGTTGTCGATGTCCGCGCGTAGTGCGGCCGGGTCGATCTTGCGCAGGCGGGCGGTCTCGTCGAGATAGCTGTCCCACAGCCCGCCCATCCAGTAACCGTCGGCCTGCTTCGATTCGGGCGACGCGTGATCGAGGATGTACGGCTCGGCCGCACTCTTGAACTGGCCGACGCGGAACAGGTGCACATCGACGCCAAGCTTGTCGAGCAGGTCCTTGTAGAACAGGCGGTAATTCGCCAACCCGGTGATCATGACGCCACCTTGCGGATCGACCAGTACACGGTCGGCGTGGGCTGCGAGGTAGTACTGGCCCTGATCCAGATTGGCCGCCCAAACGATCACCGGCTTGCCGGCGGCACGGAAGTGATCGAGCGCGGCGCCGACTTCGCGCAGTGCAGCGAAACCGCCGCCTTGCAATTCATCCGGCAGCAGCAGGATTCGCGTGATGCGCTTGTCGCTCGCGGCCGCGTCCACCGCACTGATCAGGTCACGTACCTGCACCTGCTTCTGCTCGTCACCCGACAAGCCGGCCAGCGTACGCTGCAGCGGATCGGCGCTGTATTGCTCGACCAGTTGACCGCGCGGCTTCAGCACCAGCACGCTGTCGCTCTGCAGGATCCGGCTGCTGCGGCTGCCGAAGGTACCCGCGACAAGGAACAGCAGAAAGATCAGCAGCAGCGGAAAGAAGATCAGGTTGATGATCACCAGTCGAACGATGTTGATTCCACGCCCGGCACTGCGAAGAAAAGGCCAGAAACCATTTTTACGGCGAGGCAGCGGCGGTGGATTCATGCGTGATTGTTCCATGGTGATTGGGGCAAGCGTAGCCGGTCAGATCGGTCCGGTCATGTTGGCAGGGCTGCGCTGCCAACGTTGTTTCCACGCGCTGCGACAGAAGCGCACAAACAGCATCAGGGCCGCCACGGACAGCCCGGCAATCAAGCCCATCCACATGCCGCGTGCACCTTGTCCGCGATGAAATGCCAGCCAGAAGCCGACCGGCAAGCCGATGACCCAGTAGGCGAACAGCGTGATCGCCATCGGCACGCGCGTGTCCTTCAAACCGCGCAACGCGCCGTTGGCAGCGACCTGGATGCCGTCGGAAAACTGGAACAATCCAGCCAGCGCGATCAACTGCGCGGCCAGCGCGATCACTTTGGGATCATGCGTGTACAACGAGGCGATGGGTCGTGGCAGGCCGAGCATCAACGCGGCTGACAACAACTGCGTCGCCAGCGTCAGGCCGATGCCGCACAGGCCGGCGTAACGCACTCCAAGCGCATCATCGCGACCAACCGCATTGCCTACGCGCACGGTGATCGCCATCGCGAGGCCCAGCGGAATCATGAAAAAGAACGAGGCGATGTTGATCGCGATCTGATGGCTGGCGATCACCGCTTCGCCCAGCGTGGCGATGATAAGCGCGGTCGCCACGAACAGACCCGCTTCGGCGAGCAAGGTCACAGCCATCGGCAAGCCGATATGCACCAGCGCACCGATCCGTCGCCGATCCGGCCATTCGAAATGGTCGAACAGACCGAGCCCGCGATAGTTGCGGCGAACCATCACGTAGATGCCGAACGCGAGCATCTCCAGCCACAAGGCGATAGCCGTGGCAATGCCGCAACCGTGCGCACCCTGCGGCGGGATGCCGAGTTTGCCGAACATCAGTACGTAGCCCAGCGGCACCAGCAGGACCAGGCCGCCGAGGCTGAAATACATCGACGGACGCGTGAGCGACAGGCCTTCGGACAAACCTCGCAACGCGAAATAACATGTCAGCGCCGGTGCGCCCCAGCTGATCGCCAGCAGAAAACGCTGCACGTCGGCACGCAGACTCGGCGCGACACCCACCATGTCGATCAGCGGCTCCGCGTGGCGCACCGCGAACCACAAAAACACGCCCATGCCGATCGCCAGCCACAATGCCTGGCGAAACACGGCGCCGACTTCATGGCGGCGGCCCGCGCCATCGAGCTGCGCGATGGATGGCGGCAGCGCCATCATCATGCCGATGCCGGAGACGATCACCAGCGACCAGATATTCGCGCCCACCGCGACGGCACCGAGCACATGCGCATCGACGTGACCGGCCAACACGGTGTCGATGACGTTGCTGCCGATCGCCGCGAGCTGCGCGAAAATCAGCGGCAACGCAAGGCGAACGGTGGCGCGCATCTCGTGCATGAGACGGACGCGGTCGGGACGGAAGGAACTCATCGACACAGCAGACTCCAGGGCCGGCCATTCTACCTGAGCCATTCGTCACGACCGATCCGTTGAATCGTTGTGCGAAGATCACGTGCTGTGTGGAAAGGGGGCGATGAATGAAGCAGTTGAGCAACCTCGAAAACGTGAACTGCGCCAATTGCGGCGCGCAGATGCACGGCGAGTTCTGCCACGACTGCGGCCAGTCCATCCACACGGTGTTGCGGCCGTTGCACGGGATGATCGGCGAGACGGTGGAGACTGTTCTCGACATCGATGGCCGCATCGTCCACACGCTGCCACCGTTATTGCTCAAGCCCGGTTTTCTCACGCTGGAATATTTCAGCGGCAGGCGCGTGCGCTATGTCGCACCGTTCCGCCTGATGTTCATTCTGTGCGTGATGTCGTTCTTCGTATTCCACCTCGCGGTGGAGAACATTACCTCGCGCAGCTTTCCCAACATCAAGCCGGACATCCAGTTCGATGGCAGCGAGTTCGCGCACGCCAAGACAGCAGCCGACGTGCGTCAGACGCTGCGCGTCCAACTGCACAACATGGAGAAAATCCGCAACTACGAAGTGTTGCCGGCGTCTGCCGCAGCGGAACTGGCCACCAGTGAACAGAAGTTGCAGCAGACCGCGAGCGCCCGTCTCATCCAGTTAGGCGCAGCTCCGATGCCCGCAGCATCCATGGCGGCGCCAGCGGCGGCGACCTCAAGCGATGACGATGACGATTCGCCACTCGATATATCTCCGGAAAAGACCAAGGACCTCTCGAAGTCCATCCATGTTGCATGGCTACCCGACGTCGTGAATGCACGTCTTGGCGAATGGGCCACGCACGTCCTCGCCAACTGGCGTACTTACAAACACGGCGATGCCAAGACCAGCGAGGAAGCCAAGCAGCGGATGATCAACGGCATCTTCGGCGTGCTGCCGCAGACGATGTTCGTGCTGATACCGATGTTTGCCGGAATGCTTTGGTTCTTCTACGTGTTCCGCCGCCGACTTTACATGGAACACCTGATCGTCGCCCTGCACAGTCACGCGTTCATGTTCCTCACCTTGCTGCTGGTCCTGCTGCTCAACATGCTGGGGACGTGGCTGAAGCCGCACGGCGCGTGGATGTCGACGACGCTGGGCTGGCTGGAAACACTGATGCTGTGGTGGATTCCGATCTACCTGCTGATCATGCAGAAACGCGTGTATCGCCAAGGCTGGGCGATGACCGTCCTGAAGTGGTGGTTCATCGGTTGGTTCTACTTCTGGCTGCTGCTTGTTGCGCTGCTCATCGCGACCGTGCTCGGGCTGGGATATTGAGTCGTTTTCAGCGCGTCTGCCGATGGTTTTGCACAGCGTCATCGACCTGTCAAGGTGGATGACTGCCGTTTGTCAGTTGCGTGAACACCTGCGTGCCGTCATTTTCAACTCCTTGAAAATAAGCGACTTTTGTTCGTGACGAAAACTTCATCAACTAGGGATGAAGGGCGCTGCGGCGCGCCCGGCGGCCTGCCCTCCCCGTTGCATCCACAGACTTATCCACAGCTGTTGTGGATAAGCATAAAAAGCTCCGGCGGTGAGCAACTTACCCTCGCTTTCTCGATACACGCAGAGCAAGTGCGCGCAACTCGACTTCGTGCCTCATCCGGTCGGGAAAATCGGTGCACGGCTACACTGTCGAACTCCACGAGGTAACCATGCCCGCTGTTCTCCGCATCGCCCTTCCGGTGCCTTTGCCGACCCTGTTCGACTACCTGCCGCCGGAAACCGGCGCAGCCGGCGTGGGTTCGCGCATATGGGTGCCGTTCGGGCGCGGCAAGCTGGTAGGCGTGGTGGTTGCGATCGATGTGGAAACCAGCGTCGACAACCGCCGGCTGAAGCGCGCCTTGCGGTTGCTCGACGACGAACCGCTGTTCGACACCGAACTCATGCAGACGCTGGCCTGGGCCGCTGATTACTGGCTGGGCGCGCCGGGCGAGGCTTACGCCAATGCGCTGCCGCTGGCGTTGCGCGAAGCCAGGCCGCTGCCAGCGATCGGCGACGAATTCTGGACGCTGACCACGGCAGGCCAGAGTGCTCACGACGCCGGTAGCCGTCGTGGCGGCAGCGGCGCGTTGCTGGCGGTACTTGCCAAAGGACCGCTGGACGCCGCGGAACTGACCGACCGGCTTCCCGGCTGGCGAGCCGCCGCGCGACGGCTGGCCGAAGCCGGCCTGCTCGAACGCAGCGAGCGTCCATCGTCGCCGCGCGTGTCCAGCATGTCGAGCGCACCGCTGCTCAGCGACGAACAGCGCAACGCAGTGGCCGCGGTGGCGGAAAGCCTCGGCGCTTTTCAGCCGTACCTCCTCGATGGCGTCACCGGCAGCGGCAAGACCGAGGTCTATCTCGCGCTGATCGAACAGGTGCTGGCACGAGGTCGGCAAGCGTTGTTGCTGGTACCGGAGATCGGCCTGGCGCCACAGACCGTGCGGCGTCTGCGCGATCGGCTCGGCGTCGGCGTCGAAGTACTGCATTCGAATCTCTCCGAAGGCGATCGGACGCGCGCATGGTTGCGCGCGCGATCGGGCGATGCGCGGGTGATTCTCGGCACGCGCTCGGCGATCTTCACGCCGCTGCCGCAGGCCGGCTTGATCATCGTCGATGAAGAACACGACGGCGCTTACAAGCAACAGGATGGATTTCGCTACCACGCGCGCGATCTGGCCATCGTGCGCGCACGCGCCCTGAATATCCCGGTGCTGCTAGGTTCGGGCACGCCCTCGCTGGAATCGTTGGCGAACGCGGAAAGCGGCCGTTATCGCACGCTGCATCTGCGCGCACGGCCGGGTGCGATCCGGCCACCGCAGGTCGAGATCATCGACATGCGCGCGCAGCGGCTGGATCACGGCATGTCTCCTGCATTGCTGGAAGCCGTGGCGGATACCATCGCCCGCGGCGAGCAAGCGATGGTGTTTCGCAATCGCCGCGGCTACGCGCCGGTGCTGTTGTGTCACAACTGCGGCTGGCACGCGGACTGCCCGCGGTGCGATCGCCCGTTGACGCTGCATGCCGGTCGTCGCCAGCTGATCTGCCATCACTGCGATTACCGGCAGCGCCCGCCGACGACCTGCCCGACCTGCGGCGCCAACGATCTCAAGCCGCAAGGTCAGGGCACGGAACGGCTGGAGGAAGCGCTGGTTGCGCAATTTCCGCAGGTGCCCGTGCTGCGAGTCGACCGCGAAACCACGCGTCGTCGCGACTCCTTCGAAACATTGCTGGCGACGCTGCAGGACCACCAGCCGACGGTCCTCGTCGGCACGCAGATGCTCGCCAAAGGCCATGACCTGCCCAACCTCACGCTGGTGGCGATCGTCGGCGTGGACGAAGGCTTGCACAGCGTCGACTTTCGCGCCGGCGAACGACTGGCGCAGCTGGTCGTGCAGGTCGCCGGGCGCGCGGGGCGCGCGCGCAAGCCCGGCCGCGTGCTATTGCAGACGCATCAGCCGGAACATCCTCTATTGCGCGGCTTGCTCGCTCGAGGCTATGCCGCCGCCGCGCGTGAGTTGCTGGCCGAGCGTCACCAAAGCCAGCTGCCGCCATACAGCCATCAGGTGCTGCTGCGCGCGGAAGCACCGCTGCGCGAACACGTCGATGGATTCCTCACCGATGCGCATGCCGCACTGCCGAACCTGACATCGCTGCAGATCGCCGGCCCGATGCCCGCGCCGATGCCTCTGCGCGCGGGCCGACATCGAGGGCAACTGCTGCTGGAGGCGGATAGCCGTGCAACGCTGCACGGCATGCTGCGAACGTGGCAACTCGCGTTGACCGCGCTGCCATCGGCGCGACGGGTGCGCTGGTCGCTGGATGTCGATCCGATCGATCTGTATTGAGTGTTGCCGTATCGAGTGATGCGTCGCTCAGGCCGCGTCGCGTCGCAGCGAGCCGGGCTTCACCAGCCAGCGCACCGCAAGCACGCCGAGCTCGTACAACAAGCACATCGGAATACCGAGCATCAGCATCGACGTGATGTCCGGCGGCGTGATCAGCGCGGCGATCGCGAACGCGCCAACGATCGCGTAACGACGCCCGCTGCGCAGTTTTTGCAGATCGACCACGCCGATCGCCGCGAGAATCACCACCGCCACCGGCACTTCGAAGCAAAGGCCGAACGCGAAGAACATCAGCATCACGAAGTCGAGGTAGTGGGTGATGTCGGTCATCATCTCCACGCCCTGCGGCGTCACCGCCGTGAGAAAGCGGAACGCCGCCGGCAGCACCAGCAAATAGGCGAACGCGCAGCCCATGTAGAACAGCGCAAGCGCTGCCACCAGCAACGGGCGCGCAAGACGCTTCTCATGCTTGTACAAACCGGGACTGACGAACGCCCACAATTGATACAGCACTACCGGCATGCTGATGAAGAGCGACGCGTAGAACGCCAGCTTCAGCGGCGTGATGAACGGGCTGGTGACCTCGGTTGCGATCAGATGCGCGCCCTGCGGCAACCGCGCTACCAGCGGCGCGGCAAGTTCCGCGTACAAGCGGTTCGCGAACGGAACCAGCGCCACCAGCACCAGCAAAACTGCTGCCACCGCCTTGAGCAGGCGCGTACGCAGTTCGAGCAAGTGCGAAAACAGCCCCTGCTGCGTGTCTTCGATGACGTCCGACTCGGCGGGATCAGTCGTGGCCATGCGGTTCACTGTCGTGCGTCTGCGGTGTCGACGGCATCGTCTCGAGCGGCAACTCGGCCTGCGTGCCGACTACGTCTTCGGGACTCACATCTGCAACCGGCGCATCGCTCGTCGATGACTTGACCATCATCACGGCCTCCGCCATCGGCGCATGCACCTGCTGCGCGGTCTGCTTCATCTCGTTTTGCAGTGACTCGGCACGCGCCGCGGCCTCGCGCGCGGCGCGCTTGATCTCTTCGATTTCCAGCTCACGTTCGACTTCGGAGCGAACGTTGTCCCAGCCGCTGCGCACGCGACGCAGCAACGCGCCGGCGGTACGCGCCGCGCCGGGCAGTTTTTCGGGACCGAGCACGATCAGCGCGATCAAGGCGAGCAGCACCATTTTGCCGAGACTGATCTCGATCATTGCCGCCGCCCGCCGTGCGCTTACTTGGTTTCGCTGGAGTCGCGCTGACTCTGCGTGGTGCTGCTGGACGGCGGCGGGTCGGCGCGCAGTTGTTCGGCAGCCTTGCGGGCTTCCTCTTCCTTCTGCTTCGCCTCGTCGTCGCCGCTCACGCTTTTCTTGAAATCGCGGATCGCCGCGCCGAGGTCCGGCCCGAGGTTGCGGATCTTCTTGGTGCCGAAAATCAGCAGCACGACCACCAGGAGAATCAGCCAATGCCAAATACTGTCAAAACCCATAATCGACCTCGAGGCGGATGCTAGCCAGACCGTCTGGACGCGAATCGCGCCGGCACTTATCAGCGTGAAGTGTACTCCTCAAGCCTGTCGCGGAAATCGACGACCGGACCCGGCACGTTGCTCACGCCGCCTTCGAAGATGCGCCGCGGCGTGATGCCGGGGCCGTAGATCGCCTCGTTCGCGTCGTAGTCGATGCGCAACGCGGCGCCGTCGATCGCCACGCCGGCAAACAGCCCGCGTGCACGCGAGTAGGAATAAATTTCCGCCTTCAGCTCGCCATCCGTCGCCGCGCTGGTGGTGCGACCGACCGGGCCAGCCGCGGCGGATGCGTCCGCGCCGATGGTGAACTTGCCGCGCACGATCGAATCCACGCCGCGCTGCGTGCGAAACACGAGGATCACGTCGGTCGACGACACGCCCGCCTGAAAACCGACACTGCCGCCGGTCATCGTGATGAAGCTCGGGTTGGACCACGTGCCATCGGGACCCTTCACCGAAATCAGCCCTTCGCCGCGGCGACCGCCGAAGATGAAGCCGACCTTGAGCAAGTCGGGGATCACCGCGATCGCCCGTGCATCACGCAGCAGATCCTGCGGAATCGCCTTGTCCGGCGCCTGCATGATGTCGCTCAACACGCGCACGGCGTTCTTGCTGCGCACTAGCGGCGGATCCTCCGCGTGCACTGCCATCGCAGGCAGCAGAAGGGCCAGACCGATCAGCAGGACACGATGCAATGGGGTCTTGAACATGGACAGCTCCACTCGGGTTCGGGGATGGCGGACGCACCGCTGCGCGATGGCGCTTGTGGCAGACTTCGGGCCTCGATCAGCCATGACTCTCACGATGCCCAGCAGCAATCACTATACCGGCGTTGCAAGCGGTTCCGGGGAGTCCTCTGTTCCCTCCGTTCAGGCAGCCGTGTTGCTGGTGAACCTCGGCACGCCGACCGCGCCAACCGCTAGTGCGGTGCGTCCGTATCTCGCCGAATTTCTTGGCGACTCGCGCGTCATCGATTATCCACGCTGGCTGTGGTGGCTGATTCTGCACGGCGTGATCCTGCGCATCCGGCCCGCGCGTTCGGCGCATGCGTACGCAAAGATCTGGACCGCGCAGGGCTCGCCCTTGCGCGTCGGCAGCGAAGCGTTGTCGCATGCCTTGCAGTGCGAACTGGATCATCGCCGGCCCGGTGATTTTCGCGTGGCGCTGGCGATGCGCTATGGCGAACCGTCGGTGGCGCACACGATCGCGCAACTTCAACGCGATGGCATTCGACGTCTGCTCGTGTTGCCGCTGTATCCGCAGTATTCCGCCACGTCCACCGGTTCGGTGATCGACGCAGTCGCCGATGCGTTCAAGCAACTGCGCTGGCCGCCGGAGCTGCGCATCATCAACGACTATCACGACGACAGCGGTCACATCGAAGCGCTCGCGCAAGGCATCGAACGCTGGTGGCAGATGAATGGTCGCGGCGACAAGTTGCTGCTGTCGTTCCATGGCATTCCCGAACGCTACGTGCGCCTCGGCGATCCCTACGCAGACCAGTGCCAAGCCACGGCGCGTTTGCTTCGCAACCGGTTGCGATTGACTGACGACGAACTGCTGATCAGCTTCCAGTCGCGCGTCGGTCGCGAGCGCTGGCTGCATCCTTATACCGACGCTACCGTGCGCGAACTGGCAGCGGGCGGCGTGAAGAAACTCGATGTCGCCTGTCCCGGTTTTGCGGTCGATTGCCTGGAAACGCTGGAGGAAATCGCGATGCAGAATCGTGACTTTTTCGTCGCCGCGGGCGGCGAATCGTTGCGTTACATTCCCGCGCTCAACGACAGCGAAGAGCAGGTCGACAGCCTCGCCACGCTGCTGCTTCGACACGCGCAAGGCTGGGCGCAACCACACGACGCAGCGATCTCTTGATCACGCCGACGGAACAGCGCATCGAATTGCCGCACGGCAAGCTGACGGCGCAAATCTGGGGCGATGTGCACGCACCGCCGCTGCTCGCGCTGCACGGCTGGCTAGATAATGCCGGAAGCTTCGCGCGCCTCGCACCGCTGCTGGCGACGCGCTTTCGCGTGATCGCGCTCGACCTGCCAGGACATGGTCACTCCGATCACGCGCACGCCGCGGCCAGCTATCACTATCTCGATCAGGTGCAGAACGTGCTGGCGACGGTTGATGTGCTGCACCTCGATAGATACGTTCTGCTGGGACACTCGCTCGGCGCAGGCATCGCGTCGCTTGTCGCCGTCGCATCCCCCGAACGCATCGCGAATCTGCTGCTGATCGAAGGGCTTGGTCCGCTCGGCGACGACGGCTCGCACACCTTGCAGCGTTTCCGCGATGCCTTCGCGACGCGCAGCGAAAAGAGCCGGCCGCTTCGCGTGTTTCGCAGCATCGAACAAGCGGTGAGCGCGCGCACGATGGTCAGCGGCTTGCCGCCCCAGTTCGCGAAGCCGATCGTCGAACGCGGTTTGAAGAAGGTCGATGACGGCTGGCAATGGCGCAGCGATCCGCGCCTGACTCGACCCAGCGCCACGCGATTGGCCGAATCGCAGATCCATTCGCTGTTGCGCGGCATCAGTTCACCTACCTCGCTTTTGCTGGCGCAACCGGCCACTTTTTATCTGCCCAGCGCATTGATGCAGGCTCGCGCCGAGTGTGTCGGCAACATCGTGGTCAGCCACATGGATGGCGGACATCATCTGCATCTGGAACATCCGCAGGCAGTGCATGCGTGGATCGAAGCTTCGCTGACCAGTGCCGCCGAACGCTGAGTGATTTCAGGTCAGTGAGCTTTCGCCGCGTGCGCTTTTACTTGCGTCGATGAATCGAACCCTCAAGATCATGCCGGCTGGAGTGTCGAGGCGCACATGTCGCGCCGTCACGCTTCGGCTATCGTGCAGCTCCCTTTGTTGCGCCACGCCCCAAACATGGATCAGTCACCGAGCGTCATCGCGCCGCGCCACCGCGCTGCGATCACCTTCATCTTCGTCACCGTCATGATCGACATGCTCGCGTTCGGCATCATCATTCCGGTGTTGCCGAACCTGATCATGCAATTGATCGGCGGGAGCTTTGCCAAGGCAGCGGTATGGGCCGGCATGTTCATGACGCTGTTCATGGCGATGCAGTTCGTGTTTTCGCCGGTGCAGGGCGCGCTCTCGGATCGCTATGGGCGACGCCGGGTCATCCTGATTTCCAGCTTCGGCCTCGGTGTCGATTTCGTCGTCATGGCATTGGCGCCATCGCTGTGGCTGCTGTTTGTCGGCCGCGCGATCTCGGGCATCTGCGCGGCCAGCTTTTCGACTGCCAACGCCTATATCGCGGACATCACGCCGAAGGAAAAACGCGCGGCAGCGTTCGGTACGCTGGGCGCCGCATTTGGCGTCGGCTTCATCATCGGTCCGGCGCTGGGCGGCTTCCTCGGTCATCTGTGGATCCGGTTGCCGTTCTGGACTGCAGCGGTGTTGTCGCTGATCAATTTCGCCTATGGTTTCTTCGTGCTGCCCGAATCGCTGCCGAAGGAGCGCCGCAGCACACGGTTCGACTGGCGCCACGCCAACCCGTTCGGCGCCGTGGTGCTGCTGCGCCGTTACCCGCAGGTGCTCGGACTGGCCTCGGTGTTCTTTTTGATCAACCTCGCACAGTTTTCGCTGAATTCCACATACGTGCTCTATACCGAATACCGGTACGGCTGGGCATCGCAGATCGTCGGGTTCACCTTGAGTCTGGTCGGCCTGTGCAGTGGCTTGGTGCAGGCCGTGCTGGTGCGACGGCTGATGCCGGCACTGGGCGAGCGCAAGCTGATCCTGATCGGCCTCGCCCTTTGTATTGTCGGCTACGCATTTTTCGGATTCGCCAACAGCAGCTGGCTCTTCGTGCTTGGTATTCCTTTCCTGTGCCTTGGAGGCCTTTCTGGTCCACCCGCACAGGCGTTGGTTACCCAGCAGGTGGATCCACACGAGCAGGGTCGGCTGCAAGGTGCGCTGACCAGCCTCGCCAGCCTTGCCGGCATCTTTGGTCCCGCACTTTTCGCCAATCTGTTCGCGTTGTTCATCAGTGATCACGCGCCCGTGGGGCATTTGCCCGGCGTGGCGTTCGTACTGGCCGCGGCGCTGTTGCTGGCCGCTGCCCTGATCGCCGCGCGCGTCACGCGCCCTGTCGCCGCTGGCGCGCAGTCCGTGCCTGCCGACACCATCCCTGCCCATCCATTCCCCCAACATCCACCGGAGCAATTCCCATGACACTTTCGATGTACCAGGCTTCCGTCCCCGTGTTTGTTCGCACGCTCGCCAATCTTTCGCACGTGCTCGGCAAAGGCGCGGAACACGCCAAGGCAAAGAGCGTCAGCGACGAAGTGCTGCTGCAGACGCGATTGATTCCGGACATGTTGCCGCTGGTTCGCCAGGTGCAGATCGCGTGCGACATGGCCTGCCGCGCTTCGGCGCGTTTGGCGGGTGCGGAGCCGCAATCGTTCGAAGACACCGAAACAACGATGGAACAGGTTCAGGCCCGCATCGCGCGCGCCACCGACTACATCAAGACGTTCACCGCCGCGCAGATCGACGGCAGCGAAACTCGCGAAGTGGTGATCAAGACGCGCGATGGCGATCAGAAGCTGGACGGCCAAAGCTACCTGCTGCACTTCGTGCTGCCCAATGTGTTCTTCCATTGCACGACTGCTTACAACATCCTGCGCAAGTCAGGTGTGGAAATCGGCAAGGGCGACTTCATCGGCCAAGCCTGATCGATCGAGCGGTCCGCGGACGTCATGTCCACGGACCGCTGCTTCATTGTAAAAATGACCGCGGGAACGGCTCGCCGCTGAAACGCTGCAAGCCGATCACCGTCGCCACATCTCAAGGTACTGGCGCCGCTGGCGAATGGCGCCTTGTCGGCGGCCACCGCGGCACCGACAATAGCCGTCCGTCTCTCGTGTGCCGCGCATGCGGGATGCCATCCGAACTTTTCATTGCACGTTCAATGGCACGCACACGTTGTGTGCCGTCCCTGGAATTTTCGCTTGCTGCGATTGACCAACATCAAGCTGCCGCTGGATCACGCCGACGATGCGATCGCCTTGGCCATCGTGACGCGGCTCGGCATCCGCGCAGACGAATTGCTGCTGCATGTCGTGGCGAAGCGCAGCCACGATGCACGCAAGCGCGGCGCGATCGCGTTGATCTATTCGCTGGACGTAAGCACCACGCGCGACGACGCGCTGCTCGCGCGCTTCGCCGATGATCCGCACGTCAACCCGACACCCGACACCGATTACCATTTCGTCGCCTCGGCACCGGCATCGTTGCCGTCGCGTCCGGTGGTCATCGGCACTGGACCGTGCGGGCTCTTTGCCGGATTGCTGCTGGCGCAAATGGGCTTTCGTCCGATCATCCTCGACCGCGGCAAGGCGGTACGCGAGCGCACGAAAGACACCTGGGACCTGTGGCGCAAACGCAACCTGCATCCGGAATCCAATGTGCAATTCGGCGAGGGCGGTGCCGGCACGTTTTCCGACGGCAAGCTTTACAGCCAGATCCGCGATCCGCTGCATCACGGCCGCAAGGTGCTTGTCGAATTCGTCAAGGCCGGCGCACCGGAAGAAATCCTATACGTCAGCAAGCCGCACATCGGCACGTTCCGCCTGGTGACGATGGTGGAGAACATGCGCGCGACGATCGAATCGCTTGGCGGCGAGATTCGCTTCGACCAGCGCGTGGACGATCTGGAGATCGAAACCGGGGCCGACGGCCAGCGTCATGTTCGCGGACTCACACTGGCCAGCGGCGAAACGCTACGTGCCGATCACGTGGTGCTCGCGATCGGCCACAGCGCGCGCGACACGTTCGAGATGCTGCATGCGCGCGGCGTGTATGTGGAAGCAAAGCCCTTTTCGATCGGCTTCCGCATCGAGCATCCGCAATCGGTCATCGATCGCGCGCGCTTCGGCGCGCAGGCCGGCCATCCGTTGCTTGGCGCCGCCGATTACAAACTCGTGCATCACTGCAAGGGCAGCCATGCCGGAAACGGTCGCACGGTCTACAGCTTCTGCATGTGTCCGGGCGGCACCGTGGTGGCGGCCGCGAGCGAGCCCGGTCGCGTGGTCACCAACGGCATGAGCCAGTACTCGCGCAACGAGCGCAATGCGAATGCGGCCGTGGTGGTGGGCATCGATCCCGCTGATTTCGCGCCGTACGACGACATGGCTTCTGAAGGCAGCGGCCATCCGCTGGCCGGCATCGCCCTGCAGCGCGCGCTGGAAAGTCATGCTTTCGTACTCGGTGGCGGCGACTACAGCGCACCGGGACAACTGGTCGGTGATTTCCTTGCCGCGAATCCCTCGCACGCCTTCGGTGACGTACAGCCCTCGTACAAACCCGGCGTAGCGCTCGGCAGCCTCGACAGCGCATTGCCCGATTACGCGCTGGCCGCGATCCGCGAAGCGCTGCCTGCATTCGACCGGCAGATTCGCGGCTATGCCATGCACGATGCGGTCCTTACCGGCGTCGAAACACGCACGTCGTCGCCCGTGCGCATCAAGCGCGACGACAGCCTGCAAAGCCTCAACACGCACGGCCTCTATCCGGCGGGTGAAGGCGCGGGTTACGCCGGCGGCATTCTTTCAGCGGCGGTGGATGGCATCCGCATCGCCGAGGCCGTTGCGCTGAGCATCGCCACGCGCTGATCAAGTATTGCTGATCAATGCGGTTCATCCGCTTCGATTGATTGCGCAGCACCGCGACCCTATATCGTGGCGACACGATCATTCGCGAGGCATCCCATGTCGGCCCAACCCGTTCCTGTTCGTATCGATTTCGTCTCCGACGTTTCCTGTCCGTGGTGCGCGGTGGGTCTGGCCTCGCTGCAACAGGCGCTGGCGAAACTCGATGGCGAGGTGCAGGCGGAAATCCATTTCCAGCCGTTCGAACTGAATCCGCAGATGGCACCCGAGGGTGAGGATGTCGGTGAGCACATCGCGAAGAAATACGGCATGTCGCAGGCGCAGCTGGCGCAGAACCAGGAAGGCTTGCGCCAGCGTGGCGCAGCAGTGGGTTTCACCTTCAACCTGGACGCGCGCCAGCGCATCTACAACACCTTCGACGCGCATCGCCTGCTGCACTGGGCCGAACTGGAGGGCAAGGACCTTGCGCTCAAGCAGATTTTTCTGCGCGCGTATTTCACCGATGGCGAAGACGTGAGCGCGCACGACACGCTGGTGCGTCTGGCGGAAGAAGCCGGGCTTGATGCCACGCGCACACGCGAGATTCTTGCCGGCGACACCTACGCCAGCGAGGTACGCGCGCAGGAACGTTTCTTCATGGATCGCGGCATTCATTCCGTGCCCGCGACCATCATCAACGGACAGCACCTGATCTCTGGCGGACAACCGCCGGAAGCGTTCGAGCGGGCACTGCGCCAGATCGTTTCGGCATAACGCGCTCGCCGAGTCAGTGATCTCCGCCGACCAGCCATTGCCTGATCGGCGCGGGATGACCAAGCAAATATCCCTGGCCCATTTCGCAACCCATCGCCAGCAGCGCGTCGCGTTGTGCCTGTGTTTCGATGCCTTCGGCGATCACCTGGATGTTCAGGGCGCGCGCGAGCGCGAGGATCGCCGCCACCACGGTTGTGCTGTTGGTGTTGCCGGCCTTGTCCAGCTCCTGCACGAAAGCGCGATCGATCTTCAGCATGCGCAGCGGCAGCGAATGCAGGTAACTCAGTGACGAGTAACCGGTGCCGAAATCGTCGAGCGCCGCACCGACGCCGACGATGCGCAACCGGTCGAGCGTGGCGCGCACGCGATCGGGGTTGTCCAGCAGCGCGCCTTCGGTCACTTCCGCGATCAGACGTGATGCGTCCAGTCCGGTGCGCGAGAGCATGTCGATCAGCGTTTCGTCGAAATTCGCATGGCGCAGGTGCAGGGCCGATACGTTGAACGTCATGAACGTGTCGGCCGGACCGTATTGCGCGAGCAGGCCGCAGCTGAGTTCGAACATGTGCCAGTCGATCGTCTCTATCAGCCCGCTGTCCTCGGCGATCTTGAGGAAATCGTGCGGCTTCAGCACGCCACGCTGCGGATGGTTCCAGCGGATCAGGGCTTCGTAGCCGACCACTCTGCCGCTGTCGAGGCGACAGATCGGCTGGAAGTGCGGCTCGAATTGCTCCTGCAGCAAAGCCTGGCGCAATTCGCCTTCCATGGTCAGCACGTCGACCACGTTTTTTGCCAGTGTTTCGTCGAACAATTCGTAGCGTTTGCGTCCGAGTTCCTTCGCGCGATACAGCGCGATGTCCGCATCGCGCAAAACGTCGTCAGCGGCGTGATAGTGCGCGTCGCCGATCGCGATGCCGACGCTGGCGGTGGGCTGCAATTCCTTGCCGGCCACCAGCATCGGCGCGCCGAGCGCGTCGAGTACGCGCTGTGCAACGGTGGTGGCGACCGCGGGCGACTCGACTTCTTCCAGCAGGATCGCGAACTCGTCGCCGGACAATCGTGCTACCAGATCCGGATGCCGCACGCAGCTTGCCAGCCGCGTTGCGACTTCCTTCAGTACTTCGTCGCCGGCCAGATGACCGAGGCTGTCGTTGATGATCTTGAAGCGATCGACATCCAGATACAGCAGCGCACAGCGCCGGTGCGGCTCCAGCCGGATGCTGGCCAGCACGCGATCGATGCGATCACGCAGATAGCCGCGATTGGGCAGGCCGGTCAGCGAGTCGTGCATCACCTGATGACGCAACTGATCCTGGATGCGTTCGCGCTCGCTGATCTCCTTTCGCAACGCAAGCGTGCGTTCCTCGACCCGATGTTCGAGTTGCTCGTACGCGCGCCGCAACGATTCTGCGGAGCGCCGGCGCGTGAGGCTGTTGGCGATCTGGCTGGCGACGAAGCTCAGCAATTCCTGATCCGCCGGGCCGTAAACAACCGAATCGCTGTAGCTCTGAACGGTCACCAGACCGATCACTTCGTCGCCGACGATCAATGGCACGCCGAGCCAGCACAACGCCGGCGATCCGGAACGGCCCGGCGCAATCTCGCCCAGCCGATCGAGTTCCTCGATGTCGGCATTATCCGCACGCAGCGCGGTGCCACGACGCAGCACGTACTCGCTCAATCCGCGCCCGAGCGGACGTTGCTTGGGCGGCAACTTCACTGCGTCGACCGAATACGGGAACGTGAGTTGCTGACGGTCGTCGGACAACAACGCGATGAAGAAATTTTCCGCATTGATCAGCTCGCCGACTACCGCGTGCACGCGCCGATAAAATTCCTCCTGACCGATATCCGCGGTCGCCAGCTGCGCGATCTGGAACAGCGCAGCCTGAAGATGTTCGGCGCGCTGGCGTTCGAGAATTTCCATCTGCAAGCCGCGATTGGCTTCGGCCAGCTCTTCGGTTCGCTGCATCACGCGCTGTTCGAGATCCTCCTTGGTCTGCTTGCGTTCGAGCGCAGTGAGAATGTGGCTGCCGACAAACTCCAGCAGCGTGCGATCTTCGTGGGTAAACGCGATGCTCTGTTTGTAGCTTTGCACCACCAGCGCGCCGCCGGGCGTGCCGTCGCGCATCAACGGCACGCCGAGCCAGTCGTGGCTGTCCGAGCCGATCTGCATCACCTGGCCGGGCACCTGGCTGCGCAGTTGCTCGGCCGTGCCCATCAACGCCTTGCCGTCGCGAATCACGTACCAGGTCAGCGTGTATTCGATGGCGGACAGCGGCATGTCGCGCCCTTCGCCCGGCGACAGCGGATCTTCCACGTCGACGAAATACAGGAAGCGAATCGTGTCGCGCTCGGTGTTGTGCTGCACGATGAAAAAATTTTCCGCGTACATCAGCTCGCTGACGATGGCGTGGATGCCGCGCAGCATGTCCGGCATGTCGCGCTCGGATCCGGCGAGGTCGGAGATCGCGAACAGCGCGCGCTGCAATGCTTCGGAGCGCTCCAGTTGTTGATGCGAATACTGCAGCTCGAGCCACTCGAGCGCGCGACGCAGATGCTGGCCGGCGAGTTCCAGCGGCGCGGCCAGTTCATCGAGAAAACGCTTGCCGTCGTAACCCGCCTGCAGGGTCAATACCAGCACAGCCGGTTCGGGCAGTCGGCAAAGCCGGATCGCCACGCGCTGACGCTCGTCGTGCCAGCGCGGCACATCGGAGTGGCTCGCCTCGTCGAGCCACAGCGCGTCACTCACATCGGACGGCGTCTTCGGGACGCTGTGGCAACCCGACGCATCGTCCAGACCCCAGACCACGCATGCGGCCTTGCAGCCCGGGCGCGCCTGCGCCAGGTCGGCGATCGCCGCAGCGACTTCATCAGGCGTGTTGGCGGCCGTGAGCCGGGTCAGCCAGGCGAGCTGGAGCGCGCCATAGGAAACGACCGGATCGACGATCCCCGAACCCTTCATCGAAAAGCCCCCCCTCAGGACCATAACTAGTCACCCCGTCGATCAGCATACGCCTGCACTGCCCCAGGACAGCAAGGGCTGTGCCATGGCGTGCACTGCGCAAGGGGCATTGCCGATAAACTGTCGGGCCGGCTCGTTCCCACGACGCCATCTCGCTATTTCGTTCGAGAGTCCACAGGTTCGGCGAGGCCGGAACGCTTTCCCGCGACACGCGTCACAGGTTCATCCATCGCATGCTCACCGACGTCACCAAAGAGGCCATCCGCGCCGCCTACGCACGCCTGAAAGACGGCCTGCCGGGCTTCCGCGCGCGCGCGTCGCAAGGGCGGATGATCGCCGAGGTCGCCAAGGCGTTCGGGCAGACCGGCGGCGTGGCGGTGATCGAGGCGCCCACGGGCACGGGCAAGTCGATGGCGTATCTGATCGCCGGCGTGGAAGTGGCGCGCTTCCAGAAAAAGAAACTGCTGATCGCCACCGCCACTGTCGCGCTGCAGGAGCAACTCATCCAGCGCGATATTCCGCTGTATCTCAAGCTCAACGGCATCGAGGCGAAGGTCGCACTGGCCAAGGGCCGCGGCCGTTACATGTGCCCGCGCAACCTGGCGCTGGCCACGCGCAGCATCAACGACAGTGCGCAAATGGGGCTGGCGGGCTTCGATTCGGACCTGGCGATATGGACCAAACCGCCGCAACCGCGCGACAAGCACGCGCTGGCAAAACTCAGCGTCGCGTTCGATCACCACGAGTGGAACGGCGACATGGACAGCTCACCGGAAAGCGTGAGCGACCTGCTGCGTCCGATGGTGACCACCAGCGCTGGTGGCTGCACCAGTCGCAAGTGCGCGCATTTCATGATCTGCCCGTTCTTTGCCGCGCGCCGTGCGGTGGAAGACGCGGAAATCATCGTCGCCAACCAGGATCTGGTGCTGGCCGACCTGACCATGCCGGGCGAGGACGAGGGCGGCGTGCAGGCGTGGGGCGGCGTAATCCTGCCGCGGCCGGACGAGACGCTCTACATTTTCGACGAAGGCCATCACTTGCCGGGCAAGGCGATCGATCGCGGCGCCGGCGAGGTGTTCATGAACACCACGGTGCGCCAGCTGAGCCGACTCGGCCGACAGGTGCACGCCGCGTATTCGCTCACCGACAAAGAAACCCTCGGCAAGCTCAGCCTCGATCGCGGCGACGCGAAACTGCAGGAGCTGAGCAACACGCTGGAGGAACTCGAGCGCGACATCCGCCTCGGCTGGTTGCCCGATCCATCCGAAACCGAACCGATGTTTCGCGGCTCGCTGGGGCAACTGCCGAAACCGTGGGTGCACCACGCGCGCGTGCTCGCCGTGCTTACCGGCGAGGTGCATCGCTGGCTCACCGCCGTGCGGCGGGCGGTGGTCGAGATGACCGACGGCGGGCCGACGCAGGAAGCGTTGTCACGCGAACTCGGTATCGCGCTGGAACGCATCGGCAAGCAGGCCGGCACCTGGAACGCCTGGTGCAGCGACGATACCGACGACGTGCCGCCGCTCGCGCGCTGGGTCACGCTTACCGGCGATCAGCAGCTGGTTTGCCACGCGTCGTCGGTCTCGGCCGGCCCGTTGCTGCGCAGCGTGCTGTGGGGCAATGCCAGCGGTGTCGTGATGACCTCGGCCACGTTGAGCGCGGGCGGCAATTTCCGCGGCTTCGCCGATTCGGTCGGCTTGCCCGACGACGCGGTGACGCTAAGCCTGCCTTCGCCGTTCGACCTCGCCGCGCAGGCGCGCTTCGAAGTGCCCGCGATGCGCACGTTGCCGGACGCGCGCGAAGCGCACGCGGAGGAAATCAGCGAATGGCTCGCCGAACACCTCGATTGGGATGCGGGCAATCTGGTGCTGTTCACCTCGCGCGTGAAACTTGATCGCGTACTGCAGAAACTTCCCATCGCGCAGGTGCGCAAGGTGCGCGCGCAAGGCTCGCTCGGCAAATCGCAACTGATCGCCGAACACTGCGCGGACATCGAAGCGGGCAAAGGCAGCACGCTCTTCGGGCTGGCCTCGTTCGGCGAGGGCCTCGACCTGCCGGGCAAACTTTGCGAGACGGTGGTGATCACCCAGTTGCCATTCGCGGTGCCGACCGATCCGGTGGGCGCCACGTATGCCGAATGGCTGGAATCGCGCGGGCGCAATCCTTTCATCGAAGTGAGCATCCCCGAAGCGACGCGTTTGTTGACGCAATACTGCGGCCGACTGATCCGCAACGAAACCGACCGTGGCCGCATCGTGTTGCTGGATCGCCGCGTCGTCACCAAGCGCTACGGCAGCGGCATGCTCAAGGCGCTGCCGCCGTTCCAGCGCATCATCGAGCGCACCGCATGATCACCCGCCTGCAGGATTGCCCCGATCGTCCGTGGAAAAATGGCCAGGGCAGCACGCGTGAAATAGCCGTCCATCCGGATGGCGCTAATGGCGACGATTTTGTGTGGCGCATCAGCATCGCGCGCGTCGACAGCGCCGCGCCGTTCTCTTTGTTTCCCGGCATCGATCGGCAGATCGTGCTGCTCGACGGTCGCGGTTTTCACATGACGCTCGATGACGAGCGCACACACGCGCTGGTCGAACCGTTCGAACCGTTCGGTTTTCCCGGCGAATCCCGCGTCACCGTGCGTCTGGTCGACGGCGCGACGCATGACTTCAACCTGATGGTTCGCCGCGCACTGACGCACGGCGATGTCACGACATGGCGCGGCGCGGAAACACGCATCGCCGATGCGGACGTCGTGCTCGTTTATTGCGCTCGCGGCAACATGGACATCGCCGACGGCCGCCTGCACGAAGGTGATGCATGGCGACCCGGCGCTACCGGTAAGCGAACCATCGTCATGCATGAAGACGCCGTGGCGCTGGTGGTGCGCGTCTCCACGAAATCGTGAAGATCCCGTTTCCACAAGGGTGACGTGAGTCATGCACGCGGGCGATCGGATCGCGCGCTAAAATGCGGCCACCCACTCACCGCGAGAATGTTCAGATGGCTGGTTTCCTGCTCTGGTTGTTGTTGCTGGTGTTCTGCTGGCCGCTGGCGTTGCTGGCCCTGGTGCTTTATCCGATTGTCTGGTTGGTGTTGTTGCCGTTCCGGCTGGTCGGCATCACGGTCGGTGCGGTGTTCGCCTTGCTCGGCGCCATGCTGATGTTGCCGGCGCGCGTATTGCGTGGTCACGCGGCCTGATTGTTCTGCGTTTCGGCAACGCGACCACGCGTCGCGTTGCATCGAACACTGCATGAAATCGATCGACACTTTGACGCCTTGCCCGTGCGGAAATTCGTCAGGCTACGCATCGTGCTGCGAACCATTACACGAAGGCGCGCTGGCCGAAGACGCCGCGCAGCTGATGCGTTCCCGCTACAGCGCGTACGTGTTGACACGCGAGGATTACCTGCTCGCCAGCTGGCATGCCGATACGCGTCCTTCTTCGCTCGGCCTCGCTACACAGACGCCGAAACCGACCTGGCTGAGACTCGATATTCGCGGGCATCAGTCGACCGATGACGATCATGCGACGGTGGAATTCGTCGCGCGTTATCGCCTCGCTGGCGGACGCGCACAACGCCAGCACGAGCTCAGCCGGTTCGTGCGCGAACGAGGCCGCTGGTTTTATCTCGACGGCGAGATGGTGACGTGATCGATATCGCGCCCGCGCACTAGAAACCTTCGATGCCTGCTTTGTGTAATCGCGCGGCCTGCGCCACGACATTGGCATCGTGAAAGAACTCGACCAGATGCTGCGCGCGACCGGCACCAATTCCCTCGTGGGTTTGCCAATCGCCTGCATCGCGATGACTGACCGCAGCCCAATTCGTCAATTCCATTTCTCCGCCCGTCGGCAAGCCGAGCGCATGAATCCAGTGCGCAAATGACTGACGTCGCGCGTTCGAAAAAGTCTGCGCCACCGTGGCGGCGCGCGCTTTGCCCAAACCCGGTATGGCTGCGAGTTGCGCAGGCGTCAGAGTCATCCAGTCGAGCAATTCACGGATGTCTCCCGCATCGATCAGCAACTGCCATGTATCCGCACCCAGCCCTTCGAGTTGCAGTCCATGCTTGCCGCCAAGCCAGACCAGTCGCGCGCGAAACTGTTTCGCGCAATCCGGCTCGTACGTCCAGCAGCTCGAACGGTCGTGCATCTGTGGATCGGGCGGATTGACCGGAGTGCGTTCGGCGGCGCGCCACGCGACTGACTGCAATCGCGGAATGGTCAGCCCGGCCAGCACAATCTCCACCTGATCGCCCGGCCGTATGTCGAGTTCTTTCCAACGCTTCAGCGAGCCGACACTGACGCGCTGTACGCGATGATCGTCCAGTTGCACCGGCCGCAATTCGAGTACCGGCGTGATGCGTCCGCTACGACCGACTTTGAACGTCACCGCAAGCACTTCGGCAAGCGCGCTGGCCGCAGGATATTTCCATGCAACAGCCCACGCGGGTGGTGCGGCTTTCCACGTCGAGGCCGGTGGTCGATGGCCTTGGCGAACCACAGTGCCATCGGCGGCGAAAGGCATCGCGTGTCTATACCACTGCTCGCGCCAGCGCTGGACGTCATCGAAGCTTGTGGCGCGTTGCGTGTACGTGACGCTGTCGCTCAAACCCATCGCCTGCAGACCCGCCAGCCGTGCGGGCATGTCGGCCGGACCGCTCGGCCAATCCCACACGAACAGGCCGATCTTCGCCGCCGTCGTTGCATCGAGATCGTCGCGCGCAAGCGCACCGGCCACCGCCGATCGCGCGTTGACGCCACCGTCTTTCGACTGCACGTGGTCGGGCAGGCGCCAGTAGATTTCTCCCTGCAACACGACGCGGCCGGGCGCATTCGGCAGATGCTTCGGAATCGCGTCGATGAGTTTCGCCATCGCAGTCCAGTCCGATCCGTGCACGCCGTCGCCGCGACTCGTGGCCTGCTGCAGAATCCCATCGCGATAGAGCAGCGTGACCGCGACACCATCGGCCTTCGGCTGTACCCATAGATCCTTCGCGTCACGCTGCTGCATCCATGCCTGCAGCGCAGCGGCATCCGGCAACTTGGCCAGGCCGGTCTGCGCGACCGGTGTGGTCGCGCCGCCGCCGGCATGGCCAAGGTGCGTGGGCATCGGCGGCGCACCGACGGGAAAGCATTGTCGCCATGTAGCGAGTTGCTTCAGCGCCTGATCGTAGACCGCATCGTCGACCGGCGATTGACCGCCCGCGCGATAGGCCTGATTCCAGCCATCCAGGCGATCATGCAATACGAGCATTTCCTTCGCTGCTCTTTCCCGAGGCCACGCCGGACAATCCGCTGCACGCAGCAACGTGACCTCGAAAACAGAGATGACGGCGATCATCCACCTGAGCCATTCCGTGCGCATGCGATTCCATTTCCTTGGCAGTCCTCGCAGGCTAGATAATCTGCGCGCGCGCAGCGATGCGACGATACCGACGGTCCATGTAGGCGACGCGCATCACCCCGCGTGGCGCATGCGCAGTCGCGATCAATCGCTGGTCGCTTGCGGGCCAAATGTCAGCGTGGTCTCACCATCGAGGCGACCGTTCGGGCCGAAGCGTCGTTCCACAATGGCACCGACGCCATCGTGTCCGATTGCGACAACCGTGCTGGCGCGCGTGCCGTAGCTTTCGCCGCGAATGAACGCAGACGACAACCAGCGTTCGCGTTCCAGCCCGACGCCGGTATCCGGCAAGTGCTCATCCGGCGCTATCTGTTCGTCGGCGAGCGCGTCGAACAGCGCAACGAAGGAATTGTCGCCATTGTCGATCCACTGCTGCAGGCGACGCATCAGCGCGTGCGTCTTCGGCCAGGGCGTATTGAAATCCGCATTCGACAAACCGTGCACGCCCGCGGTGACACGTTGCATGTGCGACGCGGGGCGATTGCCGAGGTAGAAGGCATCGCGCGCGTCGAACGTGAGCAGATTGAACGGCCGGTAATCACCCGCAACGCGCAGCAATCCATGCGCGTGATGCGTCGCGTCGTGCCCGCCGCGCAGGAAGTGCGTCACCAGCATGCCGCGCGATGTGCCGCGTTGCGGATCGCGTGGATCGCGCACATTGGTTACCACGCAACAACGACCGGCATCGGTCACGCCGAGCCAGCTTCCGCCGGCTTCAATATCCCTGCCGCCGATGATCGGCGAATCTTTCCATCGCGCCAGTGGTGCGCTTGGACGCGCGTGGAATTCGTCGCGGTTACCCGCCAGCACGAGGCGCCAGCGCGGGTGGATATTCCATGCGAAAGCGATCAGACACATGGCTAAAAATTACCGGCAAGACAGATGCCTCACGATACGACGGCTGCATACGTGCTGTCGTGATGAACGCGATGGCGAACTCAGGCGACGTGTTCGAGCGAAGCCACCGAGAGTTCGTTTAGCATCTGCGCGATCGACGCGGCGGCCTCGCGGCCATCATGCCCCGCACGCACCACCAGATCGGCGCCGCGCATGTTGTCACCGCCGGCGAACACCTGCGGATGACCGGTCTGGAAAGGAAGACGCCCTCTGCCACCGGCGAGAATTTTTCCGCCAGCATCCCGTTCGATGCCGTGCTCGGCGCACCACGTCGGCGGGCTCGGGCGAAAGCCGAACGCCTGGATCACCACGTCCGCACGCAGATCCACTTCACTGCCAGCGACGTTCGCCGGCCGCTTGCGGCCTTCGCCATCGTCAACGAGCTCAGTGGTGACGACGCGAACCTTGCGTACGACATCGCGGTCCTCGTCGCTGTCGCCGCCCAGCAATGCGAGCGGCTGGCGATGGAACAGGAAGGTGACGCCTTCTTCGCGGCTGTACGCGACTTCGCGTCGCGAGCCGGGCATGTTGGCCTCGTCGCGGCGATAGACGCAGGTGACCGAAGCTGCGCCGAGGCGGATCGCGGTGCGGTTGCAGTCCATGCCGGTGTCGCCGCCGCCGAGCACGACGACGTGCTTGCCGTTGAGATCGAGTGCGCGCGGTACCGGCTGATCGTCGAGCAGGCGATCGACGTTGGCGATCAGGAACGGCAGCGCATCGTGCACGCCGGCGAGTTGCTTGCCCGGCAATTCGCCGTCGACGAAAGTGTACGCGCCAGTGCCGACGAACACTGCGTCGTAGTCGGCGAGTAGTTGATGGAACGCGATGTCGCGCCCGATCTCCACGCCGAGATGAAACGTCACGCCCATGCCTTCAAGCACGTCGCGCCGCGTGCGCACCACCGATTTGTCCAGCTTGAACGGCGGGATGCCGAAGGTGAGCAGGCCGCCGATTTCACGCTGGCGATCGAAGACATCCACCGCGATGCCGGCGCGACGGAGACGATCGGCGCACGACAGACCCGCGGGACCGGCGCCGACCACCGCGACGCGCCGGCCGGTTTCGATCACGCCGGATAGATCGGGACGCCAGCCCTGGCGGAACGCTTCGTCGGTGATCGAACGCTCGATGCTGCCAATCGTCACCGCACCGAAATCGCCCTGCTCCAGCGTGCACGCGCCTTCGCACAAGCGATCCTGCGGACACACGCGACCGCAGATTTCCGGTAGCGGATTCGTTTCGTGCATCAGGGTGGCCGCTTCAAATAGCCGTCCATCCTGTACCAGCTTCAGCCAGTCCGGAATGTAGTTGTGCACCGGGCAGGCGTGTTCGCAATACGGATTGCCGCAGTCAATGCAACGCTCCGCCTGGCCCACCGCCGAAGTCGGTGCGAAGTCGCCACTGATTTCGCCGTAACCGAGTACGCGAATCGCCACCGGCACGGCCTTGGGCGGCTGCCGCGGCAAATCGAGGAAGCGGAAGAGTTTGTCGCTCATGCCGCTCTCCGCAATTCGTCGGCGAGCGCGGCGAGGCTCGCGGCCTTCGGCTTCACCAGCCAGAAGCGCTGCAGCAAGCCGCGGAAATCGCCTTGCAGGCTCTTTGCCCACGCGCTGCCGGTGCGCTCGATGTGCAACGCAATCAGGTTGCGCAAATGTTGCATGTAGTGCTCCATGCCTTCGGGCGAGATACGCACGATGTCGACGAGTTCGTGGTTGTAGCAATCGACGAAGTTGCGCTCCATGTCGAGCACGTAGGCGAAGCCGCCGGTCATGCCGGCGCCGAAATTCAGGCCGCATGAACCGAGCACGGCGACCACGCCACCAGTCATGTATTCGCAGCAGTGATCGCCGGCGCCTTCGATCACCGCCAGCGCGCCGGAGTTGCGCACGGCAAAGCGCTCGCCCGCGCGGCCAGCGGCAAACAGTTCGCCGCCGGTGGCGCCGTAGAGACAGGTGTTGCCGATGATCGATGCATCCTGGCTGGCGAACGGCGAATCCGGCGAAGGACGCACCACGATGCGACCACCGGTCATGCCCTTGCCGACGCCGTCGTTCGCTTCGCCGGTGAGTTCGATATGCACGCCGCCGGTGTTCCACGCGCCCAGACTCTGGCCGGCCGCACCTTCGAGCTTCAGGGTGATTGGCGTCGCATCCATGCCGTGATCGCCATACAGGCGAGCGATGTCGCCGGACAAGCGCGCGCCGATGGCACGATCGGTATTGGCGATGTCGTAACTGAAAGTGGCGCTTTGCGCTCGCGTGATCGCCTCGTCCGCGTCGGCACTGATGCGCGAGGCGAGCGCGGCCGGATCGCGCATCGGATTGCGCGGCATGACACACGCCGAATCGACATCGACGCCGAGTCCGTCGTCGACGATAAGCCGCGAGAGGTCGAGCTGCCGCTGCACCGGCGTGCTGCCTTCGGCCTGGCTCAGCAGATCGTTGCGACCGACCAGTTCACCGAGGCTGCGCACGCCCAGCTGCGCGAGATGCGCGCGCACGTCTTCAGCGACGAAGCGGAAATAGTTCATCACCATTTCGGGCAGGCCGATGAAGTGATCCCTGCGCAGGTTTTCGTTCTGCGTAGCTACACCGGTCGCGCAATTGTTGAGGTGGCAGATGCGCAGGTATTTGCAACCGAGCGCGACCATCGGCCCGGTGCCGAAACCGAAACTTTCCGCACCGAGCATCGCGGCCTTGACCACGTCGAGGCCGGTCTTCAGGCCACCATCGGTCTGCAACCGCACGCGCCCACGCAGGCCATTGCGACGCAAGGTTTGCTGCGTTTCGGCCATACCCAGCTCCCACGGCGTGCCGGCGTACTTGATCGACGTGAGCGGGCTGGCGCCGGTGCCACCGTCGTGGCCAGACACGGTGATGAGGTCCGCGCCCGCCTTCACCACGCCGGCGGCCACCGTGCCAACGCCTGCGTGCGATACAAGCTTCACCGAGATCAACGCGTACGGATTCACTTCCTTCAAATCGTGGATCAGTTCGGCGAGATCCTCGATCGAATAGATGTCGTGATGCGGCGGCGGAGAAATCAAACCGATGCCGGGCTTCGCATAACGCAGGCGCGCGATGGTCGCGTCCACCTTGTGGCCCGGCAGCTGGCCGCCTTCGCCGGGTTTCGCGCCCTGCGCTATTTTTATCTGCAGCACTTCGGCGTTGATCAGGTACGCCGCGGTCACACCGAAGCGACCCGACGACACCTGTTTGATCTTCGACATTTTCTCGGTGCCGTAGCGCGCGGGATCTTCGCCGCCTTCGCCGGAATTGCTGCGCGCGCCGAGCCGGTTCATCGCGATCGCCAGCGCCTCGTGCGCTTCCGGCGACAGCGCGCCGAGCGACATGCCGGCCGAATCGAATCGCTTGAGGATGTCTCCGACCGACTCGACTTCTTCGATCGGTATCGGCGCACCTGCAGCGTGCGGCAACAGCAGATCGCGCAACGCGGACGGCGGGCGGGTATCCACGTGTTGCGCGTAGCGTCGATAGTCGGCCATTGAACCGGTGCGCACCGCCGTCTGCAATGTGTCGATCACGTCGGGGTTGTACATGTGGTACTCGCCGCCGTGCACGAACTTGTACAAGCCGCCGGCACGCAGCGGCTGCGCTTCGTTCCAGGCGTCGGCGGCGAGCAGGCGCTGGTCCTGTTCGAGTTCGGCGAAACCTGCACCGCCGACGCGCGACGGCGTGCCGGCAAAACACAGCGCAACCACTTCCGGCGCGAGCCCGACGATCTCGAACAGCTGCGCACCGCGATAACCGGCCACCGTGGAGATGCCCATCTTCGAGAGGATTTTCAGCAACCCCTTGCGGATGCCGCGCCGATAACTGCGACCGATCTCGCGCGGCTCGCCATCGCCGCGCTTGATGTAGCCATCGCGGCCGAGTTCGAAAAGACTTTGATACGCAAGCCACGGATAGATCGCGGTGGCGCCGAAACCGATCAGGCACGCGAACTGGTGTGCGTCACGCGCCGTCGCGGTTTCCACCAGCAAATTGCACTGGCAACGCAGGCCGGTTTCGATCAGGTGCGCGTGGATCGCGCCCACTGCCAGTAACGCATGCGCGGGCAACGTCTCACGCTTCGGATAGCGATCGGTGATGAACACCATGCCAGCGCCGGCACGAACACCCTGCTCCGCCTCTCGACAGAAACGACGCAGCGCGGCTTCGAGCCCTTCACCGAGCGGGTAACAAAGATCGATGTTGACCGTGGCGTCGGCGAACTGCGGCAGTGCGAGGATCTGGCGCAACTTGCGCTGTGAACAAATCGGCGAGTTGAGCAAAATCTGCTTCGCGTTTTCCGCGGCCAGTTCAAACAGGTTGCCTTCCTGGCCGATCTGCGTGACCAGCGACATCACCAGCCGCTCGCGCAGCGGATCGATCGGCGGATTGGTGACCTGCGCGAAACCCTCGCGAAAGCGATCGAACAGCGGACGAATCTGCCGCGACATCACCGCCATCGGCGTGTCGTCGCCCATCGAACCGGTGGCTTCCGCCTCGGTTTCAGCGATCACCTTGAGCACGCTTTCGCGTTCCTCGCGGCTCAGACCGTAGAGCTTTTGACATCGACGCAATTCGTTCGCCGGCAACGGCTCGGCGGCGAGACTGGGATCGATGAGGTCGGATTCGAGGTAGCTCACGCCCGCGCGCAGCCAGTCGCGAAACGGCGCGCGGCTGCGATTGATCGCGTCGATGTCGGCGTCGTGCAGCAAACGCTTCTGCTGGAAATCCACCGCCAGCATCTGGCCCGGCCCGAGCCGGCCTTTCGCAACCACGCGCGATGGCGGCACGTCCCACAGGCCTGCTTCGGAAGCAACGATCAGATGATTGTCGTCGGACAGTGCCCAACGCGCGGGACGCAGGCCGTTGCGATCCAGCGTGCATACGGCGTAGCGGCCATCGCACATCACCAGTCCCGCCGGCCCGTCCCACGGTTCGCTGTGCAACGCGTAGTACTCGTAGAAACCGGCCAGGTCTTCATCCAGATCTTCGCGCGCCGCATACGCCGGCGGCACCAGCACGCGCATCGCGGTGAGCATGTCCAGGCCACCGGCGAGCAGCACATCCAGTGCGTTGTCGAGGCTCTCCGAATCGGATCCGGTCTGGCGCACCAATGGGCCGATGTCGCTGAGGTCGACCAGCGGCGAACGCAGTACGGCTTCGCGCGCCTGCATCCAGCGACGGTTGCCGCGAATGGTGTTGATCTCGCCGTTGTGCGCGAGCAGGCGGAACGGCTGCGCCAGTCGCCACTGCGGCGTGGTGTTGGTGGAGAAGCGCTGGTGGAACACCACGGCGTCGCTCGCCAACGACGGATGACGCAAGTCGGCAAACACATCGCGCAGCCGGCCCGGCGCGGCCATCGCCTTGTAACCGATCACCTGCGCCGAAAACGTCACGATGTAAAACTGCGCATCGCTTTCCAGCGCTGTTTCCGCGCGGCGACGTGCACGGAACAGCGCGCGCTCGAATGCGGCATCGTCCATGCCTTCCGGCGCGTCGACGAATACCTGGCGCACGCGCGGGCACGTGGCGCTGGCGAGCGGCCCGCAGGCGTCCTGATCAATGACGATATCGCGCCAGCCGGCAAGCTCGAGGCCCGCTTCTGCAATGTGCCGCTCGAATTCAATCGCTGCGGTTTCGCTGTCCGTACGATCGAGAAACACCAGACCCGCGGCAAAACGCGCGGCCAGCGCGATGCCGCTCTGCCCGGCCAGCGCGCGCAACCACGATTCAGGACGATGGATCAGCACGCCGCAACCGTCGCCGCTGATGCCGTCGGCGTTGACGCCGCCGCGATGGGAAAGTTTTGCCAGTGCGGAGAACGCGGTATCGACCAGACTCGCGCTCGCGCGCCCGTCGATCTGCGCGACGAGCCCGAAGCCGCAGCTGTCATGCTCGAACGACGGGTCGTACAACGTGCGTAGGTCTGGCTGCGCCATCATGGCTCCGGCAGTGGATGTTCGGGAGTGCACGCGGCCTGCGGCGCAATAAGCACCGGCATGGCATGCGGGTATGCCTGACTAAACCACAACTGCTGCGTCGCGTCAAAAAATGCGTTTGGACGGCTATACGTCTTTGCGTCTCAATGCATGATGCGAACCCGGGACGAGCGAGAGATTGCATACCACTTCGAAGTCCGGCTCAGGATGTCGTCCCATCGAGCGATCGCCGCCAGCGCCCGCCGTTATCGCATTCCTCGCGCGCCGCGTCGCTCGCGCCGGCGCGCCGGCTCGGTGATAATCGGCGCATGCCCCATACCACCCGCGTTGCCCGCCTTGCCGTCATCGGCCTGCTCACCGCCTTCGTCCTGACAGGCGGCATCGCGCCGTGGCCGGCTCAAGCCCACCAGGACGCCGGCAGCCGCACCGAGCAGGCGCAGGCCAGAGAGAAACTTGCCGACCTGCGCAGCAAGATGGAGGCGCTGGCGAAACAGCAGTCCGAAACGGCGGAACGCCGCGACAGCGCCAACGCGGAACTGGCGAAGCAGGCCAACGCGCTGGCCAGCGCCGCGCGCGCGGTGCGCCAGACCGATGTCGAACTGGGCGCGAAGCAGAAACAGCTCGAACAGTTGGAACAGCAACGCTCCGATCTGCAGGCGAAACTGGATACGCAACGCGCGGCGATCGCCGATCTCCTGCGCGCCACATATGCGCTCGGCCACGGTTCGGACCTGCGCCTGCTGCTGGGCGACGAGGATGTGGCCCGTGTTTCGCGCGCGCTGGTCTATTCCAAATATTTCCAGCAGGACCGCGTGCAGCGCGTGCAGCAACTGATGGCCGACCTGGCGAAATTGCAGGATCTCGAAAATGCGATCACCGCCGAACGACAGGCGCTCGAGGCGACACGCACGCAACGCGAGAAGCAGACCAAAACGCTGGCCCAGCAACGCGCCGCGCAGCAGAAACTCGCCAGCGCCACCGACGCGCAATACAAGGATCAGGCGCAGCGGCTCGCGGCGATGAAACAAAACGCGCAATCGCTCAACAGCCTGGTCGACAAGCTGCAGAAAGCGATTGACGATGCCGCCCGCGAAGCGGCAGCACGCGACAAGGCGGCGCGCGAGGCCGCGATCCGCAAGCATCCCGGACATCGCTTGCCGCCGCCGGAAATCGAGGTGGGCAAAGCCTCGGCAAACATTCGCGGCAACCTGCCCTGGCCCGCCAGCGGCGTGGTCAACAGCTATGGCAATGGCGTGCTGATCAAGGCCGGCGGCGGCAGCGAAATCCACGCCGTGGCACGCGGTCGCGTGATCTACGCGGGCTTCCTGCGCGGCTACGGCATGCTGCTGATCGTCAATCACGGCAACGGCTGGATGAGCATGTACGGCAACAACGAAACGCTGCTGCAGGGCGTTGGCGATCAGGTCGAGGCCGGCCAGGCGATCGGCACGGCGAGCGCGCCGACCGGCGTCAATACCGGCGTGTATTTCGAGCTTCGCCAGGACAACAAGCCGGTCGATCCGCGCAGCTGGCTCAGCCGTCGTTGACGTGCGCCATGCGGCATCGCAGGCTAGTCTGCGATGCCGGTGAATTTCCGCACGCGTCCCGTTGTCCCACGTTATCCCCATGCTGCCGCGCTCTTCCCGGCGCCCGCCTGTCGCACGGAGTTCTGAACATGCGTTTTTCCACCCGCAGCCCGCTCGGCCTGCTGCTGACCGTTCCGCTGATGCTGGCCGCGCCCTTCGCATCGGCGCAGACCGCGCCTGCGGCTGCAGCGAGTTCCGCCGCGCCACCCGAACTGCCTGCATCCGCATCGACTGCCAGCGTCCCGGCCAGCGCCGCCAGCACCGACCAGGTGGACATCGACGACATCCGCAATTTCAGCCGCGTGTATGCGCTGGTGCGTCAGGCATACGTGGAAAAAGTCGACAACAAGACACTGATGAAGGCCGCGATCACCGGCATGCTCAGCGGCCTCGATCCGCACAGCGAATATCTCGACAAGGAAGGCCTGCAACAGCTCGACGAAGACACCACCGGCCAGTACAGCGGCCTGGGCATCGAAGTGCTGCAGACCGATGGCGGCTTGCAGATCGTGTCGCCGATCGACGACACGCCAGCCGCACGCGCCGGTATCAAGGCCGGCGACACCATCGTCAAGATCAACGGCACGGTGATCGATCCGCAGAACGTCGACGACATGTTCAAGGAATTGCGTGGCAAGCCCGGCAGCAAGATCGCGCTGACCATCGTGCACCAGAACAGCGACAAGCTGATCGACCTGAATCTGGTGCGCGAGAACATCGCCGTCACCAGCATCAAGGTGCGCGAACTCGAACCCGGCTTCGCGTATATCCGCGTCACCCAGTTCCAGGAAGACACCGCTGGCGACATGGAGAAGAAACTCGCCGACCTGATCGCGAAGAACGGCGCACAGAAAGGCGCGGTACTCGACCTGCGCAACAACCCCGGTGGCCTGCTCACCGCAGCGGTCGGCATCAGCGACGACTTCCTGAGCTCCGGCGTCATCGTCACCACGCGCGGTCGCCTGCCCGATTCCAACATGAGCTTCAATGCGCATCCGGGTGACCAGCTCAACGGTGCGCCACTCATCGTGCTCACCAACAACGGCACCGCGTCCGCGGCGGAAATCGTTTCCGGCGCGCTCAAGGACAACCATCGCGCGCTGATCATGGGCCAGCGCACTTTTGGCAAGGGCGTGGTGCAGACCGTGCTGCCGCTGGATGCGGAGCACGCCGTGAAGATCACCACCGCGCGCTACTACACGCCCAACGGCACCTCGATCCAGGCCGAGGGCATCAAGCCCGACATCGCGCTCGCCGACCTCACCGTGAACAAGGCCGACAGCGGCCCCAGCCTGATCAGCTCCGAAGCGGATCTGCCAAACCATCTGGCCAACGAACACGCCAAGGGCGACGACATCAACGACGACGGCAGCAGCGCCAGCGGCAAACTCGCCACCAGCGACTACGCGCTGTCGCAAGCGTTGAACGTGCTCAAGGGCATGGCGCTGGGACAGAGCCCGACGCGACGCTGAGACTCTGCACATTCGGCATTGCTGACGGCGCGTTGACGCCGTGTGCCGATGGATGCAGATAGGATGCCGCCACTCATCCCGATTGGATGATCTCTGCAGGTCGAATCGCATGACGTCCATCGACACGGGCAAAGACGCTGGCGCATTACCGCACGTCGTGATTCTCGGCGGAGGCTTCGGCGGTCTGGCCGTCGCCAGAAAACTGGCGAAAAGTGCCGCGCGCATCACTCTGGTGGATCGGCGCAACCATCATCTGTTTCAACCACTGCTGTATCAGGTGGCGACGGCAAGCCTCGCGGCGCCGTCGATCTCCGCGCCGCTGCGAGAGATTCTTCGACGCCAGTCCAACGTCACCGTCTTGCTCGACGAAGTCACCGGCGTCGACGTCGGCGGCCGGCGCGTCCAGCTGATGCACGGCGAGCTTCACTACGATTTTCTGGTGGTCGCCACCGGCGCCACGCATTCGTATTTCGGCCACGACGACTGGGAGCCGTTTGCGCCGGGGTTGAAGACGCTCGACGATGCCTTCCTGATCCGCCGTCGCGTACTGCTCGCGTTCGAGCGCGCGGAACGCGAAGCCGATGCGGAACATCGCCAGTCGTGGCTCAACTTCATCGTGGTCGGCGGTGGTCCAACCGGCGTCGAACTGGCGGGTACCTTGATCGAACTGGCGCGGCATACGTTGCCGCGCGATTTCCGTCGCAGCGATCCACGCCGCGCATCGGTGCGCTTGATCGAAGCCGGCCCGCGATTGCTGTCCGCCTACGATCCGGCACTTTCGGAAAAAGCGCGCACACAGCTCGAACACCTTGGTGTGGAAGTGCATACCGGCGTGGCGGTAACGGCGATCGATGCCGAAGGCGTGAGGCTGGGCGAACGTCGTCTTCGCGCGCGCACCGTCTTGTGGGCAGCGGGTGTGGCGGCGTCACCGGTGGGGCACATGCTTGACGCGCCGCTGGATCGCGCCGGCCGCGTGCAGGTGCGTCCGGATCTGAGCATGCCGGGACATCCGGATGTATTCGTGATCGGCGATCTCGCCAGCGTCATGCAAGAGGACGGATCACCCGTGCCCGGCGTGGCGCCGGCAGCGAAACAGATGGGCGCGCATGTCGGCGCGATCATTCGCGCGCGCCTGCAGGATGGCGACGACACGCGCGCCTTCCGTTATCACGACGACGGCTCGCTCGCCACCATCGGCCGGATGGCGGCCGTCGCGCAATTCGGCAAGATGAAATTGTCCGGCTTCATTGCATGGGCCGTGTGGCTGCTGGCGCACATCTTTTTCCTGATCGGCTTCCGCAACCGGCTGGTGGTGATGCTCGACTGGGGCTGGGCGTACTTCACGCATCAGCGCAGCGCACGCATCGTCAGCGGCGAAGACACGCCGGACTGACGCGCCGGCGTTGCCTGCATCAGCGACTGGCGAGTCGATCCACCGACCAGCCACCACCGAGCGCACGGATCAGTTGCACGCTGGCGCGCAGCTGGCGCGTGCTGAGATCGAGCAGGCTGCGTTGCGCATCAAGTGCGGCCGTCTGCGCCTGCACCACGTCGAGATAATCCACCGCGCCCTGCTTGTAACGATCCATCGACAGATCCAGTGAATGCTGCGCGGCATCGGCGGCATCCTTCTGGTCGTTCAGCGCCACGCCGACGTGATCTAGCTGGGCGAGGTTATCCTCGACTTGCGCGAACGCATTCAGTACGACGCCGCGATAACGCGCACCGGCTTCGTCGGTGGCCGCCTTGGCTGCCTCGACGCCGGCCTTGCGCAAGCCGCCGTCGAAAAGTGTTTCGAACAGCATCGGCCCGATCGCCCAGAAGTGATTGGGCGCCGTCAGCAGGCCGGCATATTCCGCACTCTGGAACCCACCTTGCGCACTCAGCGAAAGCGACGGGAAATACGCGGCGCGTGCGACACCGATGCGCGCATTCGCCTCGGCCGTGCGACGTTCGGCGGCGGCGATATCCGGACGACGTTGCAACAACGCGGATGGCACGTTCGCCGGCACCTGCGGCAAGCCGATCGGCGCCGTCTGCACGTCCAGCTTGAACTGGTCGGGCGATTCGCCAACCAGCACCGCAATGGCGTGCTCGGTCAGCGCGCGTTGCGCCATGCTTTGCGACCACAAAGATTTTGCCGACGACAGCTGCGTCTGCGCGCGCGCCACGTCAAGGCCGGATGCAATGCCACCGCTGTGGCGCGTCTGCGTCAACTGCAGCGCGCGCTGATAGGCATCGATGCTCTGCTTGAGCAGCGCGAGCTCCTGGTCGGTGCCGCGCAGCACGATGTAGTTGTCGGCAAGCTGCGCCTGCAAACTCAATTGCGCAGAAGCGAGATCGGCTGCCGACGCGAGCGTTTCACCCCTGCCCGCCGTGACCGCGTTGCGTATGCGACCCCACAAGTCCAGTTCGTAATCGATCTCGGCGCCGGCGGTGTACGAGTTGTAGTTGGCCGGCGATTCGCTCGGGCCGGTCAACGGACCACGCAACGGTTTCGTATCCGACTGACGATCGCGCTGGCCGTTGGCGTTCAAACTGATCGTGGGGAAAAGATCCGAACGCGTTTCCTGCTCGAACGCCTGCGCCTGTCGGTAATGCGCGAGTGCGGCGGCGAGGTCCGCATTGCTGGTCAGCAGTTTCTGCTGCAGCTCATCGAGCCGGGCGTCGTGATAGAGCTGCCACCATTGATCGCGTGGCAGCTGATCGGCGGGCTGCGCCTGCTTCCACGGGCCGGTCTCCTGGTACGACGCGGCAACGGGCACGGTCGGTACCTTGTACGCCGGCGCCAGCGAGCAACCGGTCAGCACCAGACCGATCGCCAGCGCGAGCGAGATGCGGAGTTCAGGCTTTCGCATGGTCTTTGGCCGGTGCATTGGATGAAGCATCCGATGGCGCGATACGCACATGGTCGCCGTCGTTGAGTCCATCGGGCGGGCTGTCGATCACGCGGTCGCCAGCGGCGATGCCGGAGGCGATTTCCACGCTCTTGCCGTAGTCGTGCAGGATCGTGATGGTCTTGAATTTCACGCGGTCATCCGCGCCGATCGTCGCCAGTCGCGTACCGTTGTCGTCGAACACCAACGCGCTGGCGGGTACGCGCAGCGCGGCTTTGTCGGCGGCGATGTCGAAGCGCACGTTGGCGAAACTGCCCGGCATCAACTTGCCGTCGGCGTTGTCCACCGCCAGCTGCACCAGCGTGCTGCCGGATGCGGCGGAAACGGCCTGTGCGGACGATTCGACCTTCGCGTTGAACGTGCGGCCCGGATACTCCGGCACGGTGAGCGTTGCCACGGCACCCGTCGGTATCGACGGCACGTAACTCTGGGGCACCTGCACGTAGACGCGCAGCTTGCGCACGTCGGAGACCTCGAACAAGGCTTGACCATTGCCACCGCTGCCGGCGTTGATCAACGCACCAACGTCGGTGTTGCGCGCGGTGATCACGCCGTCGAACGGCGCGACGATGCGCGTGTAGTTTTTCATCGCGTTGATGCGCTCGACGTTGGCGCGTGCTGCGTTCGCCATCGCCTGTTTTGCGGTGAAGTCACCCGTCTTCTCGTCCACCTCCTGCTTGGACACGGAATCGGATTTCAGCATCGACTGCCAGCGTTTGGCGGTAGTCGACGCCAGCGATTCGTTGGCCTGCGCGCTGGCGAGATCCGCACGCGCCTGCAGTAGCTGCTGGTCAAGGTCGGGCGTTTCGATGGTAGCGAGCAACTGGCCGGATTTCACCTGCGTGCCGATGTCGACATTCCACGATTTCAGATAGCCGTCTATACGTGCGTAGATCGGCGCGCGCGCATACGCCTCGATGCGTCCAGGCAATTCGAGCGGCGCGCCGGTCGCACTGGATTCCGGCGACACGACGTTGACAGTCGGCACGCTTTGCGCGTCGGTCCAGGTTTTCAGTTGCTTCGCATCCGAGATGCGCGTGGCGATGCCGAGTATCACGACGGCGACGACGACGATCACGGCGATGATGCCGACCAGACGCAGGCGTTGCGGCGACGGTGCAGCAGAGAGTTGTTGATTGTCAGACATGGGCAGGCCCTCCAAGGACAGGCGCTGGATCATCGGGGGATTGCTCGGGAGCGTGGACGTAACCCGCATGGATGATGCGGAACACCACGGGTACGAAGAACAGGGTAGCCACAGTGGCGAACACCAGGCCGCCGATCACGGCGCGACCAAGCGGCGCATTCTGCTCGCCGCCTTCGCCGAGGCCGAGCGCCATCGGCGCCATGCCGATGATCATCGCCAGCGCGGTCATCAGCACCGGGCGGAAACGAACGAAACCCGCTTCGAGTGCCGCGGCCTGCGCGTCGCCGTGTTCGAACAGCTGCTCACGGCAGAAACTCACCACCAGGATCGAGTTCGCCGTCGCCACGCCCATGCACATGATCGCGCCGGTCAGCGCCGGCACCGACAACGTGGTGTGCGTGACAAACAGCATCCACACGATGCCGGCGAGTGCGGCGGGCAATGCGGTGATGATCACGAACGGATCAGCCCACGACTGGAAGTTCACCACGATCAGCAGGTAGATCAGCACCAGCGCGCCGAGCAAGCCGAACAACAGGCCGGAGAACGCGCTGTTCATCGTCTGCACCTGACCGAGCAGCTCGACGTGCGAGCCTTTCGGCAATTCCTTGGCGTGGTTGTCGATCACTTTCTGGATGTCGCCGGCAACGCTGCCGAGATCGCGATCCTGCGTGGTGGCAAAAATCTGCACCACCGGCTGGATGTTGTACTGATCCACGACCGCGTTGGTGTTCTGCCGATTCACCGTCGCCAGGCCACCAAGCACTTGCGACGTGCCGTTGCTGCCGGTGACCGAAAGATTGCGCAACGCGGATAGTGAATCGAGCGAGTACTGCGGCGTCTGCATCACGATCGGATAGGAAATGTCGTTCTGCGGATTGAGCCAGAAAGTCGGCGCCACCTGGCTCGAACCGGCAAGGTTCACCACCAGGCTGTTGGTGACATCGCGCTCGGTGATGCCGAGCAATTGCGCCTGCGTGCGATCGACATCGATGTTGAAACCGGGGTTCGCCTGCGACTCCTGGATGCGCGCGTCAGCCACGCCGGAAATGCGCTTGATGTCTCGCATAAGGGAATTGGCGTACTTGAAGTTTGCCGGCAGATGCACGCCGCGAATCTGCAAGGCGATCGGCGCGGGCGAACCGAAGTTGAGGATCTGGCTGACGATGTCAGCGGGCGGGAACGAGAATGTGACCCCGGGGAATTCGCGCGGCAGTTTTTCGCGCATCTCGCGCACGTATTCCGCGGTCGGCCGATGGCCTTCGTTGAGCGCGATCTGGATGTCGCCATCCTGCTCGCCGATGGTGCCGGTGTTGTTGTATGTGTTGTTGATGCCGCTGCTGGACAGGCCGATGTTGTCGACGAGCGTGCCCAGTTCCTCTGCGGGAATGATGCGCCGGACGCTCTGCTGCACCTGTGCGAAGAGTTGCGCGCTCTGCTCGATGCGCGTGCCGACCGGCGCGCGTACATGCATCAGGATCTGGCCGGCGTCCACGTCAGGGAAGAAATTCCGGCCGAGCCCGGGCACCAGCGCGAACGACAGCACCACGAAGGCGAGGAAGCCGATCACGAAGATGCGGCGATGTTCCATCGCCATGCCCAGCAGGCCGTGATAGCTGTCGCGAATCTTGTCGAAACGCGCTTCGAAACCGCGCTGGAAACGCACCAGCGGATTACGCGTCGGCGCGACTTCGGCGTGCTGGCCGTGCTCGTCGACGTGCGGATGCAGCAGGTATTTCGCCATCGTCGGCACCAGCGTGCGCGACAGGATGAATGAGGCGATCATCGCGAACATCACCGATTCAGCCATCGGCACGAACAGGAATCGCGCAACGCCTTCAAGGAAGAACATCGGCACGAAAACGATGCAGATGCAAAGCAGCGAGACAAAGGCCGGCGTGACGATCTGCGCGGCGCCATCGAGAATCGCCGGCTCGACCTGCTTGCCCTGCTCCAGATGCCAGTTGATGTTTTCGATGGTGACCGTGGCATCGTCGACCAGGATGCCCACGGCGAGCGCGAGGCCACCGAGCGTCATGATGTTGAGCGTTTCGCCGATCGCGGACAACGCGGCGAGCGAGGAAAGAATCGCCAGCGGAATCGATACGGCGATGATCACGGTGGAGCGCCAGCTGCCGAGGAACAGCAAAATCATCAGGCTGGTCAACGCCGCGGCGATGATGCCTTCGCGCGCCACGCCACTGATGGCCGCGCGTACGAAGATCGACTGATCGCCGATCGGCGCGACTTTGAGATTATCCGGCAACGTGGCCTTCGCATCGTCGAGGCGCTGACGGATGCCGGCGACGATCGCGAGTGTGGAGGCGGAACCGTTCTTCAGCACGCTCATCAGCACCGAACGATGGCCATCCACATGCACGATGTTGGTTTGCGGCGGACTGCCGTCGAGTACGTGCGCGACATCGCGGATGTAAATCGTGGTGCCGTTGACGGTCTTGATCGGCAGATTGCCCAGATCCTGAATGTCGTTCGGCGAGTTGTTGAGTTTGAGCGTGTATTCGAATGAACCGATTTTCTGCGTGCCGACCGGCACGATCAGGTTCTGCGCCGCCAGCGCGTTGGCTACGTCCGCCGCCGAAAGTCCGCGTGACTGCAGCGCCGATGGATCGACGTCGATCTGCACCTGACGCGTTTTGCCGCCATAGGGATACGGGATCGCCGCGCCCGCCACCGACACCAGCTGCGGTCGCAGGATATTGAGCGCGAGATCGCCCAGGTTCTGTTCGCTGAGACCTTTGCCCGACAGCGCCAGCTGCAGGATCGGCACCGTCGAGGCGTTGTAGTTGAGGATCAGCGGCGGCGTGATGCCGGGCGGCAGCTGCTTGAGCAGCGTCTGCGACACCGCGGTCACCTGCGCGTTCGCGGTGGCGATATTCACCGTCGGCTGAAAGAAGATCTTGACGATGCCGAAGCCGGCAATCGATTTCGCCTCGATGTGCTCGACGTCGTTGACCGTGGTGGTCAGCGTGCGCTCGTACGGCGAAGTGATTCGGCCTTCCATTTGATCGGGCGGCAGGCCGGTGTACTGCCACACCACCGCGATCACCGGAATATTGATGTCCGGAAAAATATCGGTCGGCGTTCGCATGGCGGACAACGGGCCGATGATCAGGATCAGCAGCGCGAGAACGATGAATGTGTAGGGTCGCGACAAGGCGATCCGCACGATACCCAGCATGGATTTTCCAGCGAGAATGTTGCGAAGCGTCAAATTTTGACACGCGCGCCGTCGGGGATCGCGTTTCGCCGCATGAAGATATTTTCATCTGCGGCGATGCGATGGGTTGTCGCTAGGAAATATCCGCGACGGCGCAGTGGATGCTCAGGCGCGCGCCGCGTTCGCCATCGGCGACTTCCAGCGTGAACCCATGTAGTCGCGCGATAGCGCTGACAATACTCAGGCCCAGGCCGGAACCCGGCGTGCTGCGGCAGCTCTCGACTCGATAGAAGCGGCGCGTCACCGCGACGCGCTGATCCACCGGAATGCCCGGGCCGCTGTCGCTGACATCGACCCACGGGCCATCGTCAGCTGACCGCGCGGCGATGTCCACGCGACCGCCCGGCGGCGTGAACTTGATCGCGTTGCCGACCAGGTTGCTGAAAGCCTCGAGCAGCAGGTGACGATCGGCCTGCACGGGCGGAAGCGCGGGCAGTTGCAGTTCGAGTTGCTGGCCGCGGTCTTCGGCCAGAGGCAGATAGAGCGCGTGAACTTCATGCAGGATTTCGACGAGGTCGACGCGCTCGAAACCCGCGCGGCGATGCTGGTTTTCCAGCTCCGAAATACGCAGCAACGCGCGAAAGCGATCCAACAACGCGTCGGTGTCGACCATGCACGCTTCAAGCGATTCGTTTTCGCCACTGTCATCGTCGAATTGCTGCTGCAATCGATAAAGACGCGCGCGCAAACGTGTCAACGGCGTGCGCAGATCGTGCGCGATGTTGTCGCAGACACCTTTGACTTCACCGAGCAGGCGTTCGATTTCATCGAGCATCGCGTTGACGATGCCGGCGAGCATATCCAGTTCGTCGCCGCGCCGGCTGACCGGCAATCGTTGTGCGAGGTCGCCACGCATGATCGGCAACGTGGCTTCGCGAATCGCGTGCACACGACGCAAGGGCCCACGCGTGAGCAGCCATCCGCCAAGCAGACCAGGCACCACAGTCAACGACAGACCCCAGAGCAACGCCTGGAAAATGATCGCGCCGATACGATCCACGATGCTGGTGTCGCGCGAGATCAGCAAAATGCGTCCGTCGTCGAGCCGCACCGCGGCTGCGCGCACGCTGCCATGGTCGTCGCCATCGGTTCTCGAAAGGCCGTCGGGCAGAACGACGACCGGGCCATTCACGCGTACTTCTTTCGGCAGTGCCTTGATCGTGCCGCCGAGCGGCGCGCCTTTCGCGTCGAACAATCCCCACGCATTGAGCCGGCGTGTTTCGAGCGACACGTAATCGCTCAGCGCGATCTGTCGCGTGGGTTCGTCGAGCATCGAAAAATAATTGACCTGTCGGCCGATCAGATCGTCCGACACGCGGCTGAGGTAACTCGCTGCCTGCCAGTGGATGGCGCCGATCACCAGCACGCCCCACAGCGCGAAGAACGCGCCGTAGATCAGGATCAGGCGCGCGGTGGTGGATCGCCAGTTGTCAGTCAGTCTGCGCAAGGCTGTATCCCGAACCACGGACGGTATGGATCAATGGCTGATGTTCGCCGGTGTCGATCTTGCGACGCAGCCTGCCGATATGCACGTCGATCAGATTGGTACCCGGATCGAAATGGAAACCCCAAACGGTTTCGAAAATCATCGCACGTGTCAGCACCTGCCCCGCGTGGCGCATCAGGAATTCGAGCAGCTTGAATTCGGTCGGCAGCAGCGACAACTCGCGCTCGCCTCGGCGTGCGACATGACGGACCAGATCGAGTTCGAGGTCGGCCACGCGCAGCACGGTCTGCTGTGCTTGCTGACGATGGCGACGCAACAGCACATCCACCCGCGCCACCATTTCGTCGGGCGCGAATGGCTTGGTCAGGTAATCATCTCCGCCGGCACGCAGGCCGCTGACGCGTCGGTCGACATCGCCCAACGCGCTGATCATCAGCACCGGCGTCGCAATGCCTTGCGCGCGCAGCTGCGTTACCACGCCAAGCCCATCCAGGCCGGGCAGCATGAGATCGAGCGTGATGGCGTCGTAACCCGGAACCAGCGCACGCGCGAGACCTACGTTGCCATCGGAAACGCGATCAGCCTCGAAACCATGCGCCACGAGTTCGGCGACGATTTCTCGCGCCGTAACGTCGTCGTCTTCAATGACCAGAATGCGCGGCATGGTGTGCTGTATGCGATGGTGCGTGATGACGGGCAATCAGCCTAACAAAACGGCCTCCCGAAGGAGGCCGTCGTCGTCATGCACGGATCGCTCAGGCTGCGGTCGTGAACAGGCCGCGCATTTTCTTCATGGCATTTGCCTCGACCTGACGGATGCGTTCGGCGGAAACGCCGTACTCATCGGCCAGATCCTGCAGCGTGGCCTTGTTGTCGTCGAGCCAACGACGCTGGATGATCTTGCGCGAGCGCTCGTCCAGATTCTTCAACGCGCTGGACAGCGTCGACATCTGATTGTCCGCATCGTCGGCATCGGCCACGTTCTCGTACGGGTCGGCGCCTTCATCGATCAGGAACGCCGCCGGTGCGGGCTTGGCGTCCTCGTCGTCGCTCACCGGCTCGAAGCCGATGTCCCGGCCGGACAGTCGGGATTCCATCTCGCGCACGGTTGCTTCCGGCACGCCCAGATCCTGGGCGACGGTGCGCACCTCGGCGGCGTTCATCCAGCCGAGGCGTTTCTTGCTCTTGCGCAGGTTGAAGAACAGCTTGCGCTGCGCCTTGGTGGTGGCGACCTTCACGATGCGCCAGTTCTTGAGGATGAACTCGTGCATTTCGGCGCGAATCCAGTGCACGGCAAAGCTGACCAGCCGAACGCCCTGATCCGGGTCGAAGCGCTTGACCGCCTTCATCAGACCGATATTGCCTTCCTGGATCAGGTCGGACAGCTGCAGCCCGTAACCGCTGTATCCGCGGGCCACATGCACCACGAAACGCAGATGCGACATCACCAGCTTTTTCGCCGAAGCCAGATTGGCTTCTTCGAGATAGTCGCGCGACAACGCCTGCTCTTCTTCCGAAGTCAGCACCGGAATCCGGTGTACCGCAGAAATGTAGGCGTCGAGACTGCCCACCACGCTGGGGAGCGGCAGGTTGGCGGTCACCAAAGCTTGAGACATGGGTGGAACCTCCTGGAGGAAAACAAATTTTAGCACTCGGATAGTTGGAGTGCTAAAAGCCTGTTTGGTTCAGACCGGAACGCTTCCGGACTTAATGAACCGAATCGTACAGATATTGAGACGGTTTGTCCAGCGCTCGAATGCGCTGGAGATCGAATCCTGATCGACGCACTTCAAGGGCGAGCCCTCAACCAGCGCGAAGTCTTGGCCTGAGCTATGTGGACCTGTGACGAAAATCTAGGACTCCTAGTTTCATGTCTACCTGCGGTGTTGGCCCGGGTCCTGCTTATCTATCAGCACCCATGCTGATAAAGGCATCGAAGCCTTGTGCAGCAGTCAACTCGAGATCAGGTCGCATGCGTCGTCCAACAGAAACTGACCATGTGCGTCACTTTGATCTCCTTCCCCGGGTTATGGATCGCTTGAAGACAGAGACAAAACATGGACAGACCACAGACAGGACACGGACTTCAGGTCAGCTTTCCGCTGCCAACCCGGTCGAAGGCGCGCGGGCTGTGAAAAAGCTGGTCGCCAACTATTGGTACAAGGCCATCGTGGTGTTGAGTGCGCCGCCGTTTCTGCTCGCTCTGACGCTGCCGTTGAACATGAACAACCGTTCGATCGCGATGATCGCCGCGGGTGTTTTCCTGTTCGGCGTCGGCGAATGGATCAATCACCCGCCGCGCCCGGCTTATGCCTTCGACCATCCGACGTCAAACGCTTCGCGAGTGGCGTCCATGGGTGGCGTGTTGATGGATCTGCTCGGTCTCTACCTGCTGACCTGGGGCATCGTGATGCTGCTGCACTCGTGGTCGTAAAAGTTCTTCAGCTGTCCTGAAACGCCGAACGCGGCGGTAGCGACCAGTCCATCGGCAACTGGCTGCGCGATTCCAGATAGTGGTTCACTGCGGAGAAATGTCCGCAGCCCATGAAGCCGCGATGCGCGGACAGCGGCGACGGATGCACCGACTTCAATACGCAATGGCGTTGGCTGTCGATCAGTTCGCCCTTGCGCTGCGCATACGAACCCCACAAAAGGAACACCAGGCCTTCTCGCTCGCCGTTGAGCGCAGCGATGGCAGCATCGGTGAAACCTTCCCAGCCCTTGCCCTGATGCGAACCGGCGTGCCCATCCTCAACCGTCAGCACGCTGTTGAGTAGCAGCACGCCGCGATCTGCCCACGGCGTCAGGCATCCATGATCGGGACGCGGAATACCCAGGTCGCGCTGAATTTCCTTGAAGATGTTTTCCAGCGATGGCGGCACGCGCACGCTTGGGCGAACCGAGAAACAAAGCCCATGCGCCTGGCGGGGCCCGTGGTATGGATCCTGACCGAGAATTACCACCCGCACCGCGTCGAACGGCGTGTGATCGAAGGCCGCGAAGATCTCCGGCCCCGGCGGATAGATGTGTTTCCCCGCCTGTTTTTCTGCGCGGAGAAACGCCGATAGCTGCTGCATGTCCGGCCGCTGCAGATACTCGCCGAGCCGCGATTTCCATGACGGTTCGAGCCGGATGGGCTGCTCGCTCATGCTTTGCCGGCACGACCGCGCAGATGCTGCGCGACGCGAAGCTGAAACAACAATTTGGTGATCAGGAGTTTTTCCTCTACCGGTTTTTCCACCAAGTCATTTGCACCGGCACGGATCAATGCTGTCTGGTTGGCGGGATTTTCGTCGCCGGTCATCACCAGCACTGGCAACCGTCCCTTGCCGTAGCCGAACTCGCCGCGAATATGCGCGAGCAGATCGCCGCCGGTCAATTCACCTTTCAGGCTGACATCGGTGAGCACCACATCGGCGCCGACCCAGCCCAGCGCACGATCGGTTTCCAGCATCGCCAGCGCGTCTTCCACGCTGACCACGTGGCGAACGGTCAGGCCGATCTTTTCCATCATGCGGCGCGTGGCCAGCGCGACGACGCGGCTGTCCTCGACATACAGCACAGTCCCTTCGGTGGTCGTCTGCGGACTCACGTAGCCGCGAATGAACTCGGCCAGTGCCTGGAATCCCAGCGATTTGTCGAAGTAATCCGTGACATGTTCGCCGAGCGAACGCTGATGCAGGCGATCGTCGACATCGCCGGACACGACCACGATCGGCACATAGGTTTGCGGCGCCGATTCGCGCACGAAGCGCGCCAGTTCCAGACCATCCATGTCGGGCAGACGCAACGCGATGGTGATGAAATCGAATACGCCCTCACCGAGCATCTGCTCCGCTTCGGCGCCCGTGCCGCAACCCACGACTTCAACGCCTGGAAGTTCCGCCAGCAACACGCGATTGATCAGTTGGCGCACCACACGCGAACCGTCGACCACCAACACGCGGGGCGCCTCGGTGAGCAGACGGTTGCTGATATTTTTACTCATTCCCTGCACATCCACCTGACCGATGGCGATCCCTGGCCGTAAACCTGCGGTCACGCCTTCTGCGTCCGCTTACTTCAACATTGTGGCGAACGCCGACGATTCGTCTTGTCGCGCCGACTTTCAAACCGCCTTGCGCAACTGCCACGCACTGACCAGCCTCGCACCGATCCAGCCCAGTGCCGCCGCCGCAATGGGCACTGCGACCAACAGCCATAGCGGCAGGCCGCCGACCTGCAGCTTGCCATCATAGGTCTGGCTCAACCGTGCGACCGGTCCGGCCAGCGCGAATTCGATGAGGATCGCCAACCCTGCCGCAAGCAAGCCGCTGAACAGGCCATACCAGATGCCTGCGTAGAGATACGGCCGGCGCACGAACGAAGCGCTTGCTCCAACCAGAAGCAACACGCCGATTTCCTCACTGCGGCTGGCAATATCCACGCGAACCGTATTGCCGACCACGAGCAACGCCGCCAGCGCCAGCAGCGACGCAAGAATCAGGACCACGCGATTGCCAACACCAAGCAGTGCGTCGAGTCGCTGCCGCCAGGTGCCGCTGTCCTGCACCATGTCCACGCTGCGCATCGTGCGCACGTCCGCTACCAGTCGGTCGACGTCGTCGGCGCTGACATCGGCACGCGGCTGCACCTGCAACACGTAGGGAAGCGGGTTGTCGTCCAGTGTTTTCAACGCGCCGGAGAAGCCCTGCATTCTGGCGAGTTCATCCATGCCCTGCTGTGGACTCTTGACGTGCACCGACGCCACTTCAGCGCGACCACCCAACTGCGTGGCCAGCAACTGCGCCTGCTGCGCGCCCTGGCCGGGCTGCATGAAAACGCTGATGTCCTGGCTCTGGCCCAGCGCATCACCGAGTCGCTGCACGTTGCCCAGCAGGAGATAAAACGCCAGCGGCAAGGCCAGCGCCAGACCCATCACCGCGATGGTCAGCAGGCTGCCGAGTGGGCGTGATGCCAGCCGGCGCAGGCTGTTTGCCGCGCTCCAGCCGTGATGCTCCTGCCAGCTCGCCACACGACGTCCGTGGCTGTGTTCATTGCGCATCGACGCATCGGAAGGCGGAGCCGTGTGATTTTCCGGCGGCATGTTCACAGCACCTCCTGCGCCGCGAGGTCGGCCACCAGGCGTCCGTGATCGAGCACGATCACGCGCTTCTTCATCCGCTTGATCAGCGGCAGATCATGGCTGGCGATCAGCACCGTGGTGCCAACCTGCTGGAATTCGGCGAACAGGCCCATGATTTCCATGGCGAGCTGCGGGTCGAGGTTGCCGGTCGGCTCATCGGCAATCAGCAACGTCGGTCGCGCCACGATGGCGCGCGCGATGCCGACGCGTTGTTGTTCACCGGTGGAAAGCGTGGCCGGCAATTGCCGTTCATAGGCAAGCAGCCCGACTTTTTCGAGTGCCGCGCGAACGCGGCGCGCGCGTTCGGCGCGTGCGATGCCGCCGATCACCAGCGGCAACTCGACGTTCGCGAATACCGTGCGCTCCATCAGCAGGCGGTGATCCTGAAACACCATGCCGATCTGTCGGCGCCACTTGGGAATGCCGCTGCGACGGATCTTGCCCAGGCTCTTGCCATCCATGCTGATCGTGCCGTGCGAAGGACGTTCGATCAGGCCTAGCAGTTTCAGCAGCGTGCTTTTGCCGGCGCCGGAGTGGCCGGTGACGAAAGCCATCTCGCCCGTCGGCACCTCGAACGACAGCTGCGACAGCGCCTCGTGGCCGCCTTCGTAGCGTTTGCTGATTTGATCGAAATGAATCACCGCGTGTCCCCGCGCCTGTACGTCGTTGCGACCGCAAGGATAAGCGAAGCCCGTGCAGAAAGAATCAAGTCATGGCGTGATCGTCGCCGGGACGCAAAGCCCGGCGACCGATGGAATCAGCGCCCGGTGAAGAGCTTGGTCAGTCGGCGGAAGATGCCCGGCTTCTTCGGATGCGCGTGCTCGCCGGTCTTGCCGGAAGTCACCGCGACTTGCCGCGACGGACGACCACCATGCGCGGCCACGTCGGCCGCACTGCGCTCACGCGCGGGACGACGTTCGCCACGCGGCGCACGATTACCAGTTGTCGGATTCGTTGCAGGCTGACCCTGCGTCTCGACGACGGCGGTTGCTTCACCCTCGCGACGACGATTGCGGCCACCACGACGACGACGCGGCTTGCGCGTGCCTTCGGCCGTTGCATCGGCGGTGCCCGGTGCGCTCGTGTCGGCAACGATGGGAGTCGCCGCAACGGCCGGCTCTGCGACAGCGACAACATCAGCAACCGGACGACGCTCGCGCGGCGGCCTCGATGCCGGGCGCGGCGAACCGCTTCGCTCACCATCGCGACCCGACGCACCGCGCGGGCGACGCGGCGCTTCGCCCGGTCGCGGCGGCACGATGTCGCCGAACGCGGCGCTGTCGGCTGCGGCGTTCGCGGCGAATTCGGCGTCGATCGCGCGCGGTTTCGGCATGATCAGCAATTCCGGATCCATCTGCGCCACCGGAATGCTCTGACCGATATAGGTTTCGATATCCGGAAGCGACATCGCATAGAGATCGCACGCGAAACTGATGGCGTCGCCTTCGGCACCCAGACGCGCGGTACGGCCGATGCGATGCACATAATCTTCCGCGTCCTGCGGCAGGTCGTAGTTGAAGACGTGGCTGACGGCCGGAATATGCAGGCCGCGCGCAGCCACGTCGGTGGCAACAAGAATGTCGAGCTGCCCATCCTGAAAACGCTGCAGCAGTTTCTGCCGCTTCAGCTGCGGTACGTCACCGGAGATCGCACCCACGCGGCAACCGTGACGCTTGACGCGTTCGGTGATGCGTTCGGCGGCGGCTTTGGTGTTGACAAAGATGATGCTACGCGTCGGCTTGCTGCGATCGATCAGGTTCAGCAGCAGCGGCATCTTTTCTTCCTTGGCCGGGAAGTAGACCAGCTGGCGCACGCGGTCGGCGGTGATGTTGTCGCTTTCCACCACCAGCTTTTCGGCGTTGTGCATGTGCTCGTAGGCGAGCTCGAGCACGCGATGGCTGAGCGTGGCGGAGAACAGCAGCACCTGGCGCTGCTCACGCACCGGCAAACGGCGGAAAATGAAACGCACGTCCTTGATGAAGCCGAGATCGAACATGCGATCGGCTTCGTCGATCACCATCACTTCGACCCCGTTGAAGCCGAAAACATTTTGCTTGTGATAGTCGAGCAACCGGCCCGGCGTGGCGATGATGATGTCGCAGCCGTCCTTCAATTGCTGACGCTGCTTGTCGTAGTCGACGCCGCCGTAGATCAGCGCCATGCGCAGTCCGGTGTGACGGCCGATGGCGCGGGCGTCTTTCTCGATCTGGATGGCCAACTCACGCGTCGGCGCGATGATCAGCGCGCGCGGGTCACTGTCTTTGCGCTCGGCCACGGCCGGGTGATTGAGCAAGCGATTCATCAGCGCGACGAGGAACGCGCAGGTCTTGCCCGTGCCGGTCTGCGCCTGGCCGGCGACGTCGCGCCCGGTCAGCGCCAGTGGCAGGGTCATTTCCTGGATCGGCGTGCAGCGCGTGAAGCCGCTGTCGTCCAGGCCTTGCTGCAGCAGCGGATGCAAATCGAAATTGGCGAAGAAGGTATCGGTGAGTACGGTTTGTGACATAAGCGGAATGGAAACCTTGCCTGACGGCGGCGTGATGCGCTGCGCCCGCTTCATGCGCCGGAAGTCAGCGGATGGCGGTGCAGGACGGGTGCGCGATGCGCAGCGAAGCGGTTCATGTCGGCGCCGTCGGCGCGTCGCCGCGTGGAGCGGCGCCGATGTGCCGGCAGGCCAACGGGTGGCTTGGAAAGCCGCCCTTGAATCGTGCCCTGAGTTGGGTTGGAATGAAGACCTGCCTTCCTGGCGCGCCCTCCATTCTGCCTAACCCGTGCTTCATGGGCGCCTGAGTGTAGCCGATCAGGACCCGCGCCCGTCACTCCTTGTTTTGCCGCATCCGCCACCCCATTCTCTGTTCCCAACCTTTTTAGTCCGCGCGACATGCGCCCCAGCCACGGAGATTCCCGGTGAGCAGCGACCTGATTACCCATGTGAACGACGACGCCTTCGAACAGCAGGTGCTCAAGTCCGAGACCCCGGTGTTGCTCGATTTCTGGGCGGAATGGTGCGGCCCGTGCAAGGCCATCGCGCCGATGCTGGACGACCTGGCCAAGCAATACGAAGGCAAGCTGCGCATCGTCAAGGTGAACATCGACCAGAACCAGCAGACCCCGCGCACCTACGGCGTCCGCGGCATCCCGACCCTGATGGTGTTCAAGAACGGCAAGGTCGAAGCGACCCAGATCGGCGCCGTCAGCAAGGGTCAGCTGACCCAGATGATCGACAAGGCTCTCTGATCCACCTGCTTCACCTGCTGCAAATTGCCACGCCATGCCGGACCGACCAAGGTCCGGCCCGAAGCCCCGCCGCTACACAAGGCTTTACGCCAGTGCGCGACGAGTGCTAGATTCATCGCGTCCGTCGGGGCAGTCCTGTCCCTGAGCGCCTTCCGCGCGACGCACACCCTCCCTCCTGTAATTCAACGGCGCCCTGCGAGGATTGCCCGTGTCCGATACCGAAAACAAGATTCCCAACGACGCCAAGAGCGCCGATACCAAGCCTGCATCCGAAGGCAAGGCCGAGCCGCGTACGCGTGCGCCGCGCCGGACGGCTGCCGCCATTGCGGCGGACAAAGCCGAGAAAGCAGCGGGCAGCGACAAGCCCGCCGCCGCGGTGACCGAGCGCGCTGCGCCACCGCCGGCCGCTGCGCCGTCGCCCGCACCCGCGCCGGCAACGCCGAGCTACAACAATGACGCGCCGCGCGCGCAGCAACCGCAGCCGCCACGTGAATCGACGTCGTACTCGAACGCCGACCAGGCGCCAAACGGCAGCAATGGCAATGCCGCGCCTGCTGCGCAAAACAGCGGCCAGGGCGACAGCCAAGCGCCGTCTCAGGGCAACGTGGCGCCGCAGGGTGCGAACCCGGCGCCGAGTCAGGGTCAGGGTTCGAACAACCATCAGGGCGGCAACCCGAATGGTTCGAACAACCCGAACAATCCCAATCATCCGAACAACCCGAATAACCCGAACAATCGCGAAGGCCGTGATGGCCGCGGTCGCCGTCGCCGCAACGAGCGCGGTGGCAACCCCAATCCCGGTAATCCGCAACAGCCGCGCCCACAGAACAACCATCCGCGCCCCAACCCGAATGGCCTGCCGGTAGATGACGACAACGCCGATCCGGGCAGCAACGACCGCGTCATCAACCTCACCGAACTGAAGCGCAAGAACGCGATCCAGTTGCTGGAATTCGCCGAATCGCTGGGCGTGCACGAAGGCGTCGCCCGCGCGCGCAAGCAGGACGTGATCTTCAACGTGCTCAAGGCGCACGCACGCTCCGGCGGCGGCATCTGGGCCGAAGGCGTGCTGGAAATCCTGCAGGACGGCTTCGGCTTCCTGCGTTCGGCCGACGAGTCCTACCTCGCCGGTCCGGATGACATCTATGTGTCGCCCAGTCAGATCCGTCGCTTCAACCTGCGCACCGGCGACTACATCACCGGCCGCGTGCGTCACCCGAAGGAAGGCGAGCGTTACTTCGCGATGCTGCGCGTCGACGACATCAACGGCGATCCGCCGGAAGCGTCGAAGAACAAGATGCTGTTCGAGAACCTCACCCCGCTGTTCCCGCGCAAGGCCTTCAAGCTCGAGCGCGGCAACGGTTCCAGTGAGGACATCACCGGCCGCATCCTCGACCTCATCGCGCCGATCGGCAAAGGCCAGCGCGGCCTGATCGTCTCGCAGCCGAAATCCGGCAAGACGATGATGCTGCAGAACATCGCCCAGGCGATCCAGTACAACCATCCCGAAGCGCACCTGATCATGCTGTTGATCGACGAGCGCCCGGAGGAAGTCACCGAGATCGCCCGCACCGTGCGCGCCGAAGTCATTTCATCGACCTTCGACGAACCCGCCGTGCGCCACGTGCAGGTCGCCGAGATGGTGATCGAGCGGGCCAAGCGCCTGGTCGAGCACAAGAAGGACGTGATCATCCTGCTCGACTCGATCACCCGCCTGGCGCGTGCCTACAACACCGTGATCCCCAGCTCCGGCAAGGTGCTCACCGGTGGTGTCGACGCCAACGCACTGCAGCGCCCGAAGCGTTTCTTCGGCGCCGCGCGTAACGTCGAGGAAGGTGGCAGCCTCACCATCATCGCCACCGCGCTGACCGAAACCGGCAGCAAGATGGACGAGGTGATCTACGAGGAGTTCAAGGGCACCGGCAACATGGAAGTGCATCTGAGCCGCCGCATTTCCGAGAAGCGCGTGTACCCGGCCATCGACATCAACCGCTCCGGCACGCGTCGCGAGGATCTGCTGATCGACCCGGACATGCTCGCCAAGATCTGGATCCTGCGAAAACTGCTGCACCCGATGGACGAACTCTCCGCGATGGAGTTCATGCTCGACAAGATGAAGAACACCAAGTCCAACGACGAGTTCTTCAATTCGATGAAGCGCTGACCGCATCGTTTGCGTGAATTGGAAGGGCCGGCGCAAGCCGGCCTTTCTTGTTTGCACGCACTTGCAGAAGCGCCGTCCTTCGGCTGCAGTCGGCCGCAAATCCAGGGGGGGAAATTTATGCTTTTACGCATTGCATTGCTCATGTTCGGACTGTTACTTGCCAAGCCAGCCGCAGCCGATCAGAAACCTTTCCCGCCGACGTTGATTTGCCCCTATCAAACTTCCCTCATGCGCAAACTCGCGCTCCAAGGCGTTTTCGATGCACCTCCCGCCATCAATACGCTGATGGTGAATGTGATCGACGGAAAACTGCCGCAGGTAAGTCAGCAGCTACGTGCGATGAATAAGGCCGATGCCACACGCTGGCGTCAATCCGCATTGATCATCGCAACTTACGCCAGACATTCCGCCATGGTCGATAGCCTGCTGAACGATGGCGCAGTGGTAAATGATGAAGGATCAATACCCAGTCTCAAACGCAGGTTCCATGATCAAGTCGTCGCCGACGTGAAGAAGGATCCAAAGTGGGATTCGACAAACCCAGAGCCGGAAACTGGTTTTAAACTGGACGAAGTACTGATGTTCCCGGGCCTTTCGGATGGCCCTGCACTGCGTACTGCCGCCATGTGTGGGGACGTAGCTACATTGGACGTCGTACTGAACCACCACGCCAACGTGAAAGCACACCCACCCAAGAGTGTCGATGTACTGAGCTTGTCTGTGCTTCAAGGTAACGCTGCCATCGTGCAGCGCTTGCTCGAATATGGCGCCGATCCCTCCCGAGGCCTGCTAACTGCAGCCGTTTCCGGCGATGCAGCCATGACTCAACTCTTGCTTGACCATGGTGCCGAACCCTGTCGCGCAAACCTCACTATCCGAAAACCAGGCGTCACGGTTGCCATCTTGGGCAGAGACAAAGGCTTACCCGATTCCATAGTGAAACGATTGGTTTGCCTGACTGCCACCGCGACGCACTGAAAGACTGCGATGAGCATGCGTGCCGGACGATATATCTAGATGAGCCTGAGCCGCCATCTGTACCGCCCCGTCCAATTATTTGCCCTCACCCCCTTTTCGTTGTCACCCAACACCCCCATAGTCACTCGCTCACCCTGCGAGGCTTTGCCGTGTCCATACCCAGTGCCGTCAAGAGCACCCCGATTGCGGGCCGCCAGCAGCTGACCGATTACCTCGCCGCCGGCGAAAAGCCGCGCGAAGCATGGCGCATCGGCACCGAGCACGAGAAGTTCGGATTCCGTACCGACGACCTGCGCGCACCGACCTTCGAGGGTGATCGCGGCATCAAGCTGCTGCTGGAAACCATCGCCACGCGCTACGGCTGGGACGTCGCCCGCGAAGGCGAAAACCCGGTGGCGCTGTCGCGCGACAAGGCGTCGATCACGCTGGAGCCGGCCGGCCAGCTGGAGCTCTCCGGCGCACCGCTGGAAACCATCCACCAGACCTGTTGCGAAGTGAATTCGCACCTGGAGGAAGTGCGCTCGATCGCCGACGGCATGGGCCTGGGCTTTCTCGGCATGGGCTTCCAGCCGAAGTGGCGTCGCGACGAGATGCCGTGGATGCCCAAGGGCCGCTACAAGATCATGCGCGAATACATGCCCAAGGTCGGCTCGCTCGGCCTGGACATGATGACGCGCACCTGCACCGTGCAGGTGAATCTGGACTTCTCGTCCGAAGCGGACATGATCAAGAAATTCCGCACCAGCCTGGCGCTGCAGCCGATCGCCACCGCGCTGTTCGCCGATTCGCCCTTTACGGAAGGACGTCCAAACGGCTATCTGTCGTATCGCTCGCACATCTGGACCGACACCGACAAAGACCGTACCGGCATGCTCGACTTCGTCTTCGCCGACGGCTTCGGCTATGAGCGCTATGTCGACTACATTCTCGACGTGCCGATGTATTTCAGCTTCCAGGACGGCAAGTACATCGACCTGGCCGGGCAGGACTTCAAGAAATTCATGGCCGGCGAACTGCCGATGCTGCCGGGCACGCACGCCAGCATGAAGGACTTCGCCGACCACCTCACCACCGCATTCCCCGAAGTGCGCCTCAAGCAGTACCTGGAAATGCGCGGCGCCGACGGCGGCCCGTGGAATCGCCTGTGTGCGCTGCCCGCCTTCTGGGTCGGCCTGCTCTATGACGACGAGGCGCTCGACGCCGCGTGGGATCTGGTCAAGGACTTCAGCCGCGAAGAGCGTCACGCCTTGCGTGACGGCGTGCCGAAACACGCGCTGAAACTGCCGTTCCGCGGCGGCACCGTGCGCGACCTTTCCGAGGAGGCGCTGAAGATCGCCAGCCACGGTCTCAAGCGTCGCGCCAAGCTCAACAAGAACGGCGCCGACGAAAGCATCTTCCTCGAACCGATGATCGAGATCGTGCAGGCCAACCAGACGCCAGCCGAACGCAAACTCGAACTTTTCCACGGCGTCTGGAACGGCAGCGTCGATCCGGTATTCCGCGAATTCGCGTATTGATCCTCAAGAGTTCGAGCGCTGAGGCCCGAACCGCTTAACGCCCAAGCTCGAAACATGTAACGCCGAAGCTCTAAACGCGTGACGTCTGAAGATCGAGCCGAAAGTCCGAATGGACCAGCTTTTCTCCCCTCCCCTACTTGCAGGAGAGGGGATGGGTGGGGTCGCTCGTGGCTTTGCTTTATTCAGCTTCGATACCCGATCACGCAATCGCGGTATCAACCACCGACCAAGCGACCGACTCCCCCGCCCGCATCGGCTTGCAGGTCGATCCTGCGAGCGGATATTCCTCCGGCACGATCCACGGCGTGCGCTCCAGCACGATGCGATCCGCGTTGCGCGGCAACCGATAAAAGTCCGGCCCGTGAAAGCTGGCAAATGCTTCCAGCTTGTCCAGGCGACCCGCCTGATCGAACGCCTCGGCATACAACTCCAGCGCCGCATGCGCCGTGTACAGACCCGCACATCCGCAGTCCGTTTCCTTTGCCTCGCGCGGATGCGGAGCGCTGTCCGTGCCGAGGAAGAAATGCGGATCGCCACTGGTCGCGGCCTGCAGTAACGCCGCGCGATGCGTCTCGCGCTTGAGGATCGGCGCGCAATAGTTGTGCGGACGCATCCCGCCTTCGAACAGCGCGTTGCGATTGAGCAGCAGATGGTGCGCCGTGATCGTCGCCGCTACGTGCGTCGGAGCAGCATGCACGAACTGCACGGCATCGTGCGTGGTGATGTGCTCCAGCACCATGCGCAAGGCGGGGAATTTTTCGCGCAGCGGCATCAGGTGACGTTCGATGAAAACGCGCTCGCGATCGAAGATGTCGATGTCCGGATCGGTGACCTCGCCGTGCAGCAGCAGCGGCAGGTCATGCTTCTCCATCGCTTCAAGCACCGGATACACGTGCGACAACTCGCGCACGCCCGATTGCGAATTGGTGGTGGCGCCGGCGGGGTAATACTTCACCGCCACGACGCTGTCGCTTGCCTTGGCGCGCACTATTTCTGCGGGCGGCGTGGTCTCAGTGAGATACAGCGTCATCAGCGGCTGAAAGCGCGAACCCGCAGGCAAGCTCGCGAGAATGCGCCGGCGATAATCCTCCGCCTGCGCCACCGTCGTTACCGGCGGCTTCAGATTCGGCATCACGATCGCGCGTGCGAACTGACGCGCGGTGTGGCCAATCACCGAAGCCAGCGCATCGCCATCGCGAAGATGCAGATGCCAATCGTCGGGGCGGATAATTTCAAGACGCGAGAGTGTCATGGATGGCAAACACATGTGGAGCGGAATGGGTGAAGAACTGCGCGCTTCATGCCGGTGGCAAAGGAGGCGGCAGCTGTGACAGCAACTGCGCGATGGCCGGCTCATCTGCACCGCGTGTCCATTCGCTCATGCCTGCGCGCCATACGAGCGTGTTGGCGGCGAGTTTGCGCTGCTGCACCAACGGCCCGAGCTGAGCCAGCGAATACGGACCCTGCTGCTGACCATCCAGCGCAACGAAATAGCCGTCCGTCGGCGTCGAACTTGCTCCATGACTCGCGTTGCCGGCCAGTGCATTGCCGAGGTTGGAAGCCATCGCCAGGCCCATCGCGAGATCACCGCCCATGCCGGCCGTGCCACCAGGCTTGAGGCTGATGTTCTCGATTGCCTTGGCCGAATTCAGCCGCGTCAACGCATCCACGTCCACGCGATTCAGACGGCTATATTCGAAAATTTCATCGCGCAGCGCATCGGGCAGCGACATGTTCTCGACGGTGAACTGGCTGAGCGCGACGCCGAGCGCGACGAGGTCCGCATTGATCTTCGACAGCATCGCCGCGGCCAGTTCGCCTTGCTGGCCGATCAGTTGCTCGACACCGATTTTCATCGCGCCCAGCGCGTCGCCGAAGTGCGTCACGATCAGGCTGCGCAGTTGCCCCTGCACCGCATCGGTCTGCACCTTGTCGCTGGTGCCCACCACCTGGCGCAGAAATGCCGCGGCGTCGACCACCGAATATGCGCAGGTGCCATAGGCACGCAACTGGACCAAACCGAAACGCGCATCCTGCAGGACGATCGGATTTTGCGTGCCCCATTTCTGGTCGAGGTACTGCCGCGTTCCGACAAAATACACCTCGGCCTTGAACGGGCTCTCGAATCCGTACTTCCAGCCCTTGAGGGTGGACAGCACCGGCAGGTTTTTCGTCTCCAGCGTGTACGTGCCCGACCCGAACACCTCGGCCAACTTGCCTTCGTTGACGAAGATCGCCTGCTGCCCTTCGCGCACGATCAGCTGTGCGCCATACTTGATCTCGTTGTTGTAGCGTTCGAAGCGATGGACCAGGGTGTCGCGCGACGGATCGACAAACTCGATGATGTCGACGAGTTCTGCAGTGGCTTTGTTCCACAGGGACATGGCGGGCTCGCAGCCTTGAAGGACCGTCGAAGCATAACCGAAGCCGCCAGCGCATCGAACGATCCACCCGACGCCGGAACACGTGATTGATGATCGACACCAAGACACTCACCTGCTCCAACTGTCACGGCGGCGATTTCATCCGCCTCGACACCAACGAATTCAAATGCACGCACTGCGGCTCGATCACGATCGTGCAGGACGATGTTGCCGAGCGGCTTGAGCAGATTCTCAGCAAGCTGCAGATGCCGGCGGCAACCGCTGCAACGAACGCACCGCGACCCCAAGCATCGATCGCGTGGGTTTTTGTCGTTGTCGCCATGATCGCGCTGTTTGCTTTCTTCGCGAGCCTGCTGACCACCGGCGTGCGTCACGCGACGCGCACGGAATCGACGCATCACGCGTTCGACAGTACCCGCGCGCGGCCAGACGTCGATCCGGGCCTGCTGAAGATCGAAGGCCTGCATCGCGTGGCGCAAGGCGACAAGCTCGTGGGCATGATTCGCAACGACAGCGACCGCGTGGTCAACCGGGTCGAGCTCACGCTCAACGTCTACAGCGGCGGCCTGCGCAAGGACGATCAATCCACGTCGATGAGCGAGCGTCTGCTCCCCGGCGAAACATTGCCGATCGTTTTCTGGCCGTGGTCGCCCAAACCGGACGAACGTTTCGAGGTAGCCAGCAAGCGCGTCGACACCGAAGACGATTTCGACGGTCGCGCACAATTGCGTGCGGCACATGAACAGTTGGTGCGCGAGCACACGCGGCTGCGCTTCATCGGCCAGTTGACCGATGCCGATGCGCTGCCTGCCAAATCGATCAACCTGTCCATCAGTCTGTTCGACGCCGCCGGCAACCTCGTCGGATACGGCCACGGCTCACCGGATTCCTCCGAGCTCGCGCGTGGCGAAACCACCAACTTCGATGTGTCGATCGATCGCTACGACGAAGCCGACATCGCTTCGATGCAGTACCTCATCGATAGCGAGCGAGTCACCGCAAGGACGCCACGATGAGCGACCAACCGGGCAACGGCAGCGTCGACAACAAGGTCATCTGCGAAAGCTGCGGCGCGCGCAACAGCGTGCCGCAAGGCGATGGCAGCTACATCTGCCAGAGCTGCGGCTGGGTGCAGCACGATCCAATCGGCACCAAGGCGAAGACGGCGCCCATCAAGCGCAGAATGTGGCCAGCGCTGGTGATACTTGTCGCACTGATCGCTGGCGCCGTGATTGCATGGCGGCATCTGCACCACCACGCGTTGAGCGACACAAAAGTCGCGTCCTCTTCGGCACCCGCGACCGCGGCCGTGGCAACACCAAATGGCAATGGCAACCGACAGGTCACCGTGCAGCATCCGAAGATTCGCGTGATCGACGAAGGGCTCGACTGGACGCTGGACGAACTGTTCGCGCCACAGCTTCCGCTATTCGACCGTTCGAAACTCGAACTAGGCACGTTCGAACGCATCATCGATGAAACCGGCCTGCCGACTTTTCGCGCGCCGCTGAACAACCGAAGCACCGACGCGATCGTGATCAATCCGGTGATGGATTTGCGGCTTTACTCGACCGATGGCACCAGCCAGGTTCCCGCCAGCATCGGCGGCCTTCCACCATCGCTGTATCCCGGCGAAAAAGCGTGGGTGAAAATCGGCGACGACGATGACATCAAACCGATCGCACGAATGGACGTCCATTGGCATCCGTCACGCGGCCTCTCCCTGCCCGGTCCGCGCCGCAAGGCAAACCTCGAGGTCAAGTCGCAGCAGATGCGCACCTGCCATGAGCGCATCATCAACGGCCAAGGCGATTTCTCGTTCAACTATCAATGTGTCGACATGGTCGGCACGCTGCACAACACCGACACGCGCTCGATGAAGCTGATCGGCGTGGCCGTGACCTATTACGACGATGACAACCGCTACGTCGGCTCGGATTCGACCGATCTCAACACAATCCTTCAACCCGGCGATCAGGTCGACTTCGAACTGCACACCAAGCTGCTGCGCAAACACGGCTACAAGCGATTCGAACTGCAGTACTACAACCAGTGATCCATCGGCTTTGACGCGCTGGGAAAAATAAGTCGTTAGTTGGCGCTATCCGTGCACGTGTTTGTGCTTTGTGCTTTGCATGGCACTTTCATCGAGTGCGCGCCCGGATGGCCTGCTGCTTTACCCGGTGCCCTGTGCGGCGGTGAGTCGGGACGCACAGGCCGCGTAGCGGGCATCGACACGATGTGGATGCCTTTTCGCCAGCACATGGATGTGCTGTCGAAAGGCCCGGCACCGGCTCACGGACTTGCCGGGCATGGATGCCCGGCAAGCGCCAAGCGGGTGTCATTTTCTCTGGGTTACTTCTCTTTTGGACAAGCAAAAGAGAAATGACTCGGCTGCTGCAAGCAGACGAAAGCCCTTGCTCCTATTCGACACGCCGGCTTGCCACTAAGGACCAACGAATATTGGAGTTCGACCTAACCATCCCCATCTAGCGAACTTCATCCCACGGAGAACAACCATGCCCCTCGTCCGTATCTCCCTTCGCCGCGGCAAATCTCCCGCTCATCTCACTGCGATTCGCAATGGCGTCTACAAGGGGATGCGCGAAGCTTTCAACGTGCCGGAGAACGACCGCTTCATCCTGGTCACCCAGCACGACGCCGAAGAGTTCGACTACGACCCAACCTATCTCGGCATCGCCCGCGGCGACGACCTCGTCATCGTGCAGATCACCTGCAACAGCGGCCGCACGATCGATCAGAAACAAGCGCTGTACCGAGGCATCGCGGAGAATCTTTCCGCCGATCCGGGCGTACGCTCGGAAGACGTATTCATCAATCTGGTCGAGGTGACAAAAGAGAACTGGTCATTCGGAAATGGTGTCGCGCAGTACGCGTGAGTTCGGCGGCCCACGAGCGGTTATTGCTATGAAACCCAGACTGGAAGATAAACCAGAATCTGCCAGGTCCCACCTACCTTTCGCAGATAAAAATACTGTCCCGTTCCACATAGTCGTCCACACCGAAAGCTGGTGTATACGACAGCAATATCGCCCGTCGCTGCGTAGCCGGGCAGACTGATTTTCAACAGGCCGGCCGAGCCCGGGAACGCTGAGTAAAATGACTCCCAGCCTTTGTGAATTGACGATGCTTTCGTCGACGTCGGGCGGGCGTCTTTCAAGGCCTGTTGAATCTCCCGATCGTTCAGAAGATGGACATCGCCAGTGGCGAGACTTTCAGGCAACGCTGTCGGGATTTGCGCTCGGCGTTTCAGGTCGCCGACAGCCCCTGAATTGTCAGCGGCACCGATATCGGCGTTTGGACCAGGCGCCTCTGTCGTTGAGGAAAGAACGAGGAAACCGTCATCCGACATGTGCCGTTGCGCATTCAGAACGACTTTCAATACCGCGATATCCACAGCATCCACACGGCTCGCATCCCGACTTGCCAAAATGGTTGGCAAACACAACAGGAAAAACGCCATGCCGATGGTTCGAATGTTCATAGGCGTCCTCATATGATGTCTCGCCCGCAACGAACAGCGACACGCAAAGTCCTGCTGAACGTGTAGCCCTTGCAGCGCCCAACGAAAATAATCGACCCAGCCGCTTATTCTCCGCACAGCCACTTCGCCGCATCAATCGCAAAGTAAGTAAGGATCGCGTCCGCTCCCGCCCGCTTCATCGCCGTGAGCGATTCAAGCACGACGGCTTTTTCATCCAGCCATCCATTCTGCGATGCGGCCTTGATCATCGCGTACTCGCCGCTCACCTGATACACGAACGTCGGTACGCCGAAGCTGTCTTTCACGCGGCGCACGATGTCGAGATAAGGCAAACCGGGTTTCACCATCACCGCATCGGCGCCTTCGGCGATGTCGAGTTCGATTTCGTGCAGGGCTTCATTGCTGTTGCCGATGTCCATCTGATACGTGTGCTTGTTGCCCTTGCCGAGGTTCGCCGAAGAGCCGACTGCGTCACGGAACGGGCCGTAGAATGCGGAGGCGTATTTCGCCGAGTAGGCAAGGATGCGCGTGTGAATGTGGCCGGCGTCTTCCAGCGCGTCACGGATGGAACCGATACGGCCGTCCATCATGTCCGACGGTGCGACGAAATCCATGCCGGCATCGGCCTGCGCCAGCGACATTTTGATCAGTGCTTCAACAGTCGGCTCGTTCATCACGTAGCCGGCGTCGTCGATCAAGCCGTCCTGGCCGTGTGTGGTGTAAGGATCGAGCGCGACGTCGCCGATCAAACCGAGTTCGGGATGCGCCGCTTTAAGTGCGCGGGTGGCGCGCTGCATGAGCCCATCAGGATTCCACGCTTCGGCGGCGTCCTCGCTTTTCACCGACGCTCCGGGCGAAGGAAATAACGCCAGCGCAGGGATGCCAAGGTTTACGCATTCGCCAGCGAGCTTGAGCAGTTCGTCGATCGACAGGCGATCCACGCCGGGCATCGACGGTACCGGTTCGCGCTGGCCTTCGCCCTCGATCACGAACGCCACCATGATCAGGTCCGTCGGCAGCAGCGTGTGCTCGCGCATCAGCGCGCGGGAGAAGGCATCGCGACGCATGCGGCGCATGCGGATGGCGGGGAAGCTCATGGCGGACTCTCGAGGGTCGATCCGTTGTATTTTACGCCCCATCGCCAACGGCCGCGTTTCATGACATCACGCGGCCTGTGCGTTCGCTGCCGCACATTCCACGCCGTACGGTCCGTAGGACTGGACGTAGCGACGTTACGTCGGCAGGCTTGCCGTTCCATGCATTCAGGAAGATTCATGAGTCAGTCCAATCGTGCCCCCACCATGCTCGTCGATCTCGGTGGCACCAACGTGCGTTTCGGCGTGGCCGACCCCTCGCTCGCCAAGCCGCTGCTCAACGAAAGCATCCGTCGTTATCGCGTGGCCGATTACGATTCGCTGGTATCCACGGCCAAGCATTACCTCGAGGAAACCGGCCTGGAAGTCCGCCGCGCGATCGTGGCCGCGGCTGGCCGCATCGACGACGGCGAGACGGTGAAGGTCACCAACAATCCGTGGGCGATTTCGGCGAAGCAGACGGCCGCGGCGTTGAATCTCGATTACGTGCATCTGGTCAACGACTTCGCCGCGCAGAGCATGGCCGTGACGCTGCTGCAGTCGGAAGACCTGGTAACGGTGGGCACGTTGCCGCCACCGCTGATCGGCGCGGAGGACGAACAGACATTCGCCATCGTGGGCCCGGGCACCGGCCTCGGCGTCGGTGGATTACTCGTGCGCCAAGGCCATTGCAGCGTGCTGCAGACCGAAGGCGGCCATGCGGGATTCGCCGCGCATTCGCCGGAAGACATCGAGATCCTCAACTATCTCAACCAGAAGTACGGACGTGTGTCGAATGAGCGCCTGATCTGCGGCCAGGGCCTGGTGAATCTCTACGACGCGATCTGCCACATCGCCGGCGAAAAAGCCGAATGCATCCTGCCCGAAGACATCACCGCCCGCGCGAAAGCCGGCAGCGATGCGATGAGCGTGCGCACGGTGGAAACTTTCGCCGGCATCTTCGGCAGCATCGCCGGCGATCTCGTGTTGACGCTCGGCGCTTGGGGCGGCGTGTATCTCACCGGCGGGTTGATTCCGATCCTGCTGCCGTGGCTCACGAAGGGAAGCTTCCGCGAACGCTTCGAAGCCAAGGGTCGTTTCCGCGACATCATGGAAAAAGTGCCGACGCAGGCGATCATGAATCCCGAACCCGGCCTGCTCGGCGCAGCCGCGCTGGCGGTGATGGAATCGGGCGGCTCGCTGTTGAAGCCGCGCTAGAACGGAACCGAGAACGCGGTCGTTGTTTCCGACGTTCACGTCGGCACATGCGAGGTGATCATGTCGCGTCATTCACCACGACACATTCTTTCCTTCCACGTCCTGCTGATGGGCGTTTCAATGGCAGCGATGGCGGCGCCGGCAAAAAGTGCGATGCCAACAGCGAGCGCCGGCATGACACCGGTCACGCCAATCGCGTTTCCTTCCAAACCTATCGCCACGCAGGAACAGCTCGATGTGTACCTGCGCGATACGCCGTCTTCCCGCTCGCCGTTCAGTGCGCTCACGCCCGGCGGCCAGCGCAGGTTTCTCGCCAGCCTGGTATTCCACGAGCGAGGCCTTAGTGGATTCAAAACCGACGACCTGCGCTACGACCTCACGCGGGATCAGGCCTTTGCGTTGTTGCGACTGTTCGGCGAGCAGGCGTTTGCGATCGGCATGGACGCGCGCTATACGCCGCTGTCCGACAGTGAGCGCCACGCAAGCGGCGAACTTGAAAGCCGCTATGACACTCTGCTGAAAGCCGGCGAGAAAGACGATGAGAACGCGACACACATCTTGATCCAGCAATACGGTTCGGAATTCGCCGCGTACCAGACCGATTCGCAGCGACGAACACTCAGCGATCGCGATATGGAGTTCGTGTTTCGCGCAGCAAATATGTCGCTCGGCCGCACTGGCAACGCAGCTTATCTCGCGGACATGCGTGCGGATTTCGATGAACTCGATCGCCGGCACGTGGCGGAGCGTCCGGTCATCAGCGACTTCTACGATGCATTGATTCGAACCCATCGAACCGATGAAGCCCGCGCGCTTCTTGCCTCACATCGGCAACTGGATCGCGAACCACCGCCGGTGATGCGCAGCGGCCACGTCGCCAAGGGACAACCAAGTTTGTGGATCGCCAACGCTGCCAAGCGAGAACTTTTGCGTTTGCGTTTCAATATGCGAGCGCCCGCTCAGATCATCGTGTTCGCTGGAGTCGATTGCCACTTTTGCCACATTGCCGCAGGCGATCTGGAGCGGAATCCACTGCTGCGCGACATCTTTCGCGAATACGGACAGTGGGTCGCAGACAGCGAGGACGTCACCGCCTTTGATGCCGTGCGGCAGTGGAACAACTATTATCCCGACATGCGCCTCGGTATCGCGTACCGCGATGACGAACTACCGATGCTGAAGCATCAGGGCACACCGACGTTCTTTTTTCTCGACCACGGCGCGGTTATCGACACCGTGATTGGATGGCCCGACAAAGGCAACATCGAAGCGATACGTGATGGCCTGCGCAAGATTGATCTGTTGCGTTGAACCTGCGCGGTATCACTCGGCGAACCAGACAATGAATACGCGCACGCGGCGATCTAGCGAGTTCGCTGACGATGCGGATGCTTTATGCCGGCGCCAGCAAAGCATCCAGGTCGGTTTGATCGAAGCTGAGTTTTTCGCGGCTGCCACCGCCTTCCAGAACAGCGGCGGCGAGTTCGGCTTTGCGCGCCTTCAGTTCTTCGATGCGTTCTTCGACAGTGCCTGAGGTGATCAGGCGGAACACGAACACGGGTTTGTCCTGGCCGATGCGATGCGCGCGGTCGCTGGCTTGCGCTTCGGCGGCGGGGTTCCACCACGGGTCGTAGTGGATGACGGTGTCGGCGGCGGTGAGGTTGAGGCCGACGCCGCCGGCTTTGAGCGAGAGCAGGAACAGCGGCACTTCGCCGTTCTGAAAACGCTGCACGGGTTCGGCGCGATCGCGTGTTTCGCCGGTGAGCGTGACGTAGCGAATGCGGCGGCGATCAAGTTCGGCGGCGATCAGCTTGAGCATGCCGGTGAACTGCGAGAACAGCAGCACCTTGCGGCCTTCGTCGAGTAGCGCGGGAAGCATGTCCATCAGCAGTTCGAACTTGGCCGACTCGTGCACGCCGCGTGCAACTTCAAGTTTCACCAGACGTGGATCGCAACAAACCTGGCGTAGCTTGAGCAGCGCATCGAGCACCACGATGCCGGAGTGCGCGATGCCGCGCTGGGCGATGACTTCGCGCAGTTCTTCGGCGAGCGAGAGACGCAGGCCTTCGTAGAGTTCGCGCTGTCGACCTTCGAGCACGACGCGACGAGTGATCTCGGTTTTTGGCGGCAACTCCTTCGCAACCTGCGCCTTGGTCCGGCGCAGAATGAAAGGCGCGAGTCGCAAATTGAGTCGCTGCTGGCATTCCTCGTCGTGCTGCTTTTCGATCGGCACGCGGTAGTAGCGACGGAACGCGCCTTCATCGCCGAGCAGACCGGGCACGGCGAGATCGACCTGCGACCACAACTCACCGAGATGATTTTCCAGCGGCGTGCCAGTGAGGCAAACGTAACGCAATGTGCGAAGGCTGAGCAGCGCTCGGCGTGCCTGCGTGCGCGGATTTTTTACCTGCTGTGCTTCGTCCAGCACGATCAATGCAAACGGCTGCTTGCGCAGCGCGATCACATCACGCGGCAACAATGCGTAGCTGGTCAGCACGATGTCCTGCGCGCCGAGCTGCACGAATTCTTCCGCGCGTTGCGGACCATGCAGCGTGAGCACGCGAAGCATCGGCGCGAAGCGCGCGATCTCCGACTGCCAGTTCGGAATCAGGCTGGTGGGTACCACGATCAGTGCTGGCTGACTCAGCGCGCCGCCCTGCTTGAGCGACATCAGATGCGTGATGAGTTGCAGCGTTTTGCCGAGCCCCATGTCATCGGCAAGCACGCCGCCGACGCCGGCTTCGGCGAGCGCGTTCAACCAGCGCAGACCTTCTCGCTGGTACGGACGCAACTCGACGGTGAGCCCTTCGGGTACCGCGTCACTGGCGCGTTCGGCGGCATCGCGCAGGCGCGCGGCGAAACCGCGCAGCGGTTCGGATGCTTCGAGCGTGCTGCCGCTGGGCATCGCTTCGACCAGCTCTTCAAGACGTCCAGCCTGCACGCGCGGCAGGTGGAGTTTCTTGCGCGGCTTTTCCAGATATTCGGCGAGCGGCGCGAGCAGGCCGCGCAATTCTTTCAGACGCACGGGCACGCGACGACGCGTGTCGACCGGCGCATACCACACGGCGTCTTCCGGTTCGTTGGGCGCCGGGCTCAGGTTCAACTGGTGCTCGGCCAGTGCCTGCGCGACGGCCGGCAGCAGGTTGTAGCGCTGGCCGTCGAGCTCAATACCGATCTCCAGATCGAACGCGTGATCGTCATCATCCTCCACCGCGTGGCCGTACCAGCGCACCGGACCTTCGAGCACTTCGAACGGAAAACTCGGCGCGTACTCGACCTGGAAATTTTCCTGCTCGAGTTTCGGTCGCAGCGCGAGCCAGCGCGCGGGCGTATTCACCTCGAGTGCGCCGGCATAACCGGTGCCGGGAAACAGCCATGCATCATCCGGCAAAGTGTCGGCGACATCCCACGGCAGTCCTTCGGTATCGACGCCCGGCGTGAGGCCGGCGCGTTCGAGTTGTTCCATCGCCGAAAGTTCTTCCGCGCGACGACGCGTGATCTCGACCAGTTGCCCGTTGCGCACGCGGCGCACCAGCGGCTCACCGCCGCGACCGGGCAAACGTTCGCCGGCGTAGTCGAACGCGAGCCGCGCATAACCCAGCGGCGGCGTGCCCGCGGCGAGTCGCGCGTGGCGGGTCAATGCATGCAGCGTCAACACCGGTTTCGGCGCGAGCTGCGATCGACGCAACTCACCGAAAAGATGCGGCAGCGGCAGGCGCGTGGCCAGTCGGCTTGCAGGCAAACGGTTGCGCAATCGACGGCCGTGCTCGTGCTTGAGCGCGGGCAGTTCGAGCCATTGCGTTTCTTCCGCCGCAGCGTCGAGCAGGCCAAGCGTGGCGCGCTCTGCATCGAGATACCAGAGTGCATCGATGCGCAGCAGGCGCTGGCTGTGCGGCAACAGCGGCAGCAGGCGCTGACTGCCGTCCGGTTCCATGTGCCAATGCCAGTTGAGCTGATGTGACTTGCCGCGGGAAAGACGCAGGCCGGCAAGCCCTCCGAGGAAGCACGGCGCGGTATCGAGAACTTCGGCCAGCAACGTATCGCCGACGTGACCGCCCAGGCGCGCGTAGCTTCGACCCTTGCGCACGCTCTGCGGCAGGCCGAGCATCGTCGCTGCAAGACGTTGCTCGTGCGGTTGCAGCGAGAACTGCGCGAGATGCCGGCTGTCCAGCGGCACCGGCCGCGTGTAGCGACCATGTTCGATGGTGGAGAGCAATACCGGCGCGACGTCGAGGCGCGCGAACGCGGCGCCTTCTTCAGGCATCACTTCCAGAAAGAAACCGAGTACGCCGCGGTCGTCCGCCGTTGCCGGCTTCGGCGTGGCCAACAGCTTCCGCCATGCAAGCGGCAAGGTTTCTTCGTCACCCGATGGCGACGCTGCGACGTGCTGTTTCTCGTCCGGCTGCTGCATGCGCATGCGATCCGTGGCGACAACCAAAACGTTGAGCTTAGCAGTGCCGATGCGCTTGCGACCGTCACCACGACGATGCGTTTCAACTTTGTTGAAAGAGCCGCGACGACTCAGGCGTTGCCGAACAATCCGTGCGGATATTCCGGCTTCTGTTCGCGCGCCATCAGCGCCTTGAGCGCATCGACCGGCGTGACTTCGCCGTGCAGAACGGCGTGCACACCGGCGCTGATCGGCAGGTCCAGTGCGTGCTTGTCGGCAAGCCGCGTGACTTCATCCGCGGTGAGCACGCTTTCGACAACCTGGCCGATCTGGCGCACCGCCTCGTCGATCGCGATGCCGCGACCCAGCGCCAGACCGAGCCGGCGGTTGCGCGACAGATCGCCGGTGCAGGTGAGCACCAGATCACCGAGACCGGACAGTCCGATCAACGTTTCCGGACGCGCACCCAGTGCCACGCCCAGGCGCAGCATCTCGTTCATGCCGCGGGTGATCAGGCCGGCGCGTGCGTTGAGGCCAAGCTCCATGCCATCAGCGATGCCGGTGGCGACGGCGAGCACGTTTTTCATCGCGCCGCCGAGTTCCGCGCCGAGCACATCGCGGCCGGAATACGCGCGCAGGTTTGGCGCATGCAGCAAGCTGGCGAGTTTGTGCGCGAAGGCGTCGTCGTCCGAATGCACGGTGACGGCGCTCGGCTTGCCGGCGGCGACTTCGCGCGCGAACGACGGCCCGGTAACCACGGCGGCGGCGCGACCCGGCAAGCGTTCGGCTACCAGTTCATGGAGGAATCGTCCCGTACCCGGCTCGAAACCCTTGGTTGCCCAGGCGATGGCGGTGCCGTCGTCGAGCAACGAGGAAAGTTCCACCAGCATCGAGGCGAACGCGTGGCTTGGCACCACGATCAACACGATGTCGGCGCCGCGCACGGCAAGCGCGAGGTCGCTCTGGAATGCCAGTGATGCCGGCAGCACGATATCCGGCAGGTAACGATGATTGCAGCGATCCGCAGCCATCGTCGCCAGCGCCTGCGGATCACGCCCCCACAACCGCGTCGCCACGCCGTTGCGCGCCGTCAATGCCGCCAGTGCGGTGCCCCAGGAACCAGCCCCGAGTACGGCGAGAGTCGGGCGTTCGGCCATGGGATGCCTCAGCTGTTGAGCGTTTGCGGAATCTCGTCACCACCCATCATGCGGCGCTGCTGTTCGGCGAACAGGGCATCGAAATTGATCGGCTGCAGCAGGAACGGTGGGAAACCGCCTTCCAGAACCAGCGAAGAAATGACTTGGCGCGCGTAGGGGAACAGCAGGTTCGGGCAATAGCTGCCGATGATGCCGGCGTGATCGGATTCACTGAAACCAGCGATGCCGAACAGACCCGCCTGCTCCACCTCTGCCAGATACGCCGTGCGGGCGCCGACAGTGCAGGTCAGGGTGAGGCTGAGCACCACTTCGTAGAGGTTGTTGCCCAGGTCGGTGGCTTTCTGGCCCAGGTTAAGCTGAACCTGCGGCTGCTCGCGCTCGTCGAGGTCCTGGAAAATCTGCGGTGCGTTGGGCGCTTCGAAGGAAACGTCCTTCACATAGATCTTCTGCATCACCAGTTGCGGCTGGCCATCCTGGCCGTTGGCCTGGTCCTGGGTGATTACTTCTGCCATCGGGTGTTCCTCGAGATGTTCGTGTCAAAAAAGAGGTCGATTGTTCCATACATCCCCGCGCCACGCACGCCGGGTGGCCGCTAGCGAGCCTTCAAAGATTGCGCCGCGGCTCGCTTTTCTGCGAGAATACGCGGCTCGCTCATGTCGACCCGGAATTCCGGGCAGTCCGCCACGCGGTGCGGACTTCACGACTCACGGCGACAGCTGCAACCTCCAGCATCGCGTGGCGCCAAGCGCCGCTGGGCCGATATCGCCCTGGCCAACGGGTGGTGAACATCAAATTACGGAGGTCGTCATGGCCCGTGTATGTCAAGTCACAGGTAAGGGTGTGCAGAGCGGCAACAACGTTTCGCACGCCAACAACCGTACCCGTCGCCGCTGGTTGCCCAACCTGCACGAGCGACGCTTCTGGGTTGCCAGCGAAAACCGCTGGATCAAGCTGCGCGTTTCCAACCACGCGTTGCGTACCATCGACAAGAATGGCATCGAGGCCGTGATTGCCGACATGCGCGCCCGCGGCGACAAGGTCTGAGGATCAAACCATGGCTAACAAGACCCAAGACAAGATCCGCATGATCTCCTCGGCCGGCACCGGCCACTTCTACACCACGCAGAAGAACAAGAAGAACACGCCGGAAAAGTTCGAGTTCAAGAAATACGATCCAGTCGTGCGCAAGCACGTGATCTACAAGGAAGGCAAGATCAAGTGAGATTCTGGCCTGTTCGCCCTTGATGCGAACGGCTTTGCCAGAATGTCATGCCGGCGCAGGCCGGAATCCGGCTTCCGGAAAAACCCGCCCATGTGGCGGGTTTTTTTATGGCCGGTTGCCGTGACGAAAGAGATCCCGCCTATCATTCCGCCATGACCACGACGGCCGCCCTGTTCCCAAGCCTGCTCGGCGACGCATGGTATCGGCTGGCCTCACCGGTCCAGGCCATGCATGGCGACACTCCGCGCTTGCTGGCGCGAGGCTCTGCGGACGTCGAAGGTGCGACGGGTTTTCTGGCACGCTGGAACCGCCGGTTGCTTGGCCTGCCGGAGCCCGGCCCGGCGCAGCCACTGGAAGTGTCGATCGAACGCAACGGTACGCGTGAAACCTGGACCCGTCGGTTTGCAGATGGACAGATGCAATCCGTGCTCGATCTCGTGAAGGGCCGACCGCTGCTGTGCGAGCGGTTGGGGCCGGCAGCGCTGCATTTCGAACTGCGCTTCGACGCGGGCGCGATCGACTGGCGACTTTATAGCGTGCGACTTCTCGGCGTGCCGATCCCGCGAGGACTGTTGGGCAGCGTCGTGTCGCGCAGCGGCGAAAGTAATGGTCGCTATGCCTTCCATATCGACGTCCGGCTGCCGCTGCTGGGGCGACTGATTGCCTATCGCGGCTGGCTGGAGATCGTCGATGGCGGATGACAACGCATCCGTGATCGTGTTCGACGGCGTCTGCCTGTTGTGCAGCCGCTGGGTCGACTTCATCCTTCGCCACGACCACGCACACCGCTACCAACTCGCCGCCATGCAGGGCCGTCACGGCAGCCGCCTGCTGGGCGAGCATGGCCTGTCGCCGGACGATCCGGCGTCGTTCCTGCTGGTGCAGGACGGACGCGGATACACCGATACCGATGCGATCATTCGCGTGCTGCGCGGGTTGGGTGGCCGCTGGATGTTCCTCGGCGGGCTTCTGCGCGTGGTGCCGGCGTTCCTGCGTGATCCGGCCTATCGATGGATCGCCCGGTATCGTTATCGATTGTTTGGCCGGCGCGAGCAATGCCGTTTGCCCGATGCCGCGCATGTCACGCGTTTTCTGGATTGATCGGGCAACTCGGCCTGATGCGTCCACGCCGATGCGCAGCATGGCCTTCGGAAGCGCGCTACCCGTTGATCGAGTCCGGACACGAAATCGTCGTATGCGGTGAAAGCCTTAAAAGAAAGCCCGCCATGCGGCGGGCTTTCCTGGAAATCACATCAATGCTGATCACGCATTCGCCACGGAATAGCCCTTGAGCCGGGCAGCGAAATCCTGCAGTGCGCGAATGCCGCTTTCCTCGGCTTCGTGAATCCACTGCTGCAAACCTTTCAGGGCCTGATCGGCACCGCGCTGATCCATCAAGGCTGCGAGACGATTGCGGAAATCGCAGACGACGTTGAGGTTCGGGCGCTTGGCGAGCACGGCCTGAAGCTTCACGCTGCTTTCGTTGTCCAGCCAGCGGCCACCATCGGCCAGCGCCAGACGCATGCGACGCGGAACCGCCTTGAGGCTTTCGCCCGCGTGCTGCGCTTCGTCGCGCAGGGTCGGCATGATCACGCCGCGGTAGTAGTCGGTCATTGCCTGGAAGCGATGCGTCAGCACGGCTTTCAGCGTTTCGGCATCCGGCAGCGGCACATTGGGGCGAACGTCGAGCGACGGCGCCACGCGCAATACCTTGGCCAGGCCGACTGCGCGGAACATGCAGATCGCCGCCCAGCCGATGTCGAATTCCCATTTGCGCAGCGCGAACTTGGCCGAACTGGGGAACGCATGATGATTGTTGTGCAGCTCTTCGCCGCCGATCCAGAAACCCCAGGGAATCAGATTGCGTGCGGTATCGGCGCTTTCGAAATTGCGATAGCCGGCCCAGTGGCCGATGCCGTTGACGAAACCAGCGGCCCAGAACGGAATCCAGACCATCTGCACCGCCCAGATGGCCGCGCCGATCACGCCAAACAACGCGAGGCTGATCAGCAACATCAGGGTTGGACCCCAATACGGATGCGCGCCGTAGACGTTGCGCTCGACCCAGTCGTCCGGCGTACCGCGGCCGTACTGCTCCATGTCCTGCTTCGATTCGCAGGCGTCGCGGTACAGCGAGACGCCGTCCCAGAACACCTTCTTGATGCCGTAGATCATCGGGCTATGCGGATCTTCTTCGGTCTCGACCTTGGCATGGTGCTTGCGATGCACCGCGACCCATTCGCGCGTGACCATGCCGGTGGTGAGCCAGCCCCAGAAACGGAAGAAGTGCGCCACGGCCGGGTGGAAATCCACGCCGCGATGGGTCTGGCTGCGATGCAGATACAGCGTGACCGTGAAGATGGTCAGCTGGGTCACGATCAACAGGTAGACCAGCTTCTGGCCCCAACTTGAGTGGGTCAGGCCATCACTGAGAAAATTGAGCACTGCGTCGAGCATGGAATGCACCGGCTATGTGGGATGAGGCAGATTAGTCGAGGGTGTCCGTACCCGCCAGCATGGAATCTGCGCCACGCCAGTGTATATGCACCAAGGGTTCCGACATGTGTACGGACCGCGGAACTGAGGCCTGGTTCGCACGACCGATTCACGGGCTGCTCAAAGGCCTGTTGTCTATCCATGGGGGCGCCGTGACAATCGCACAATGACTCCAGCCCGCCCCGCGTCGCCGCACCCCGTATTGCAACTGGACCAGGTCAGCCGCAAACGCGCCGGCCGGCCGGCCGTGCAGACTCTTTCGCTGACCCTGCAACCCGGCCAAGTGCTAGGGCTGCTCGGTGTGAACGGCGCCGGCAAATCCACCACGTTGTCGATGGTTGCCGGCGCGCTGCGGCCGGACAGCGGCAGCATCAAGCTGAACGGGGAGGATTTTCTGGAGCATCCCGAGCTCGCTGCCCGGTCGATCGGCTGGCTACCGGAACGCGCGCCACTGTGGCCGGAACTGACTGTGCGCGAGCATCTCGACGCACACGGTCGCCTGCGCGGAATGCATGGCGCTTCTCTGAAACAGTCACGTGAAGCGATCATCGAACGACTGGAGCTGCAGCCTCTGGTGCGACGCCTGGCGGGCGTGTTGTCGCAAGGCCAGCGCCAGCGCCTCGGGCTCGCCTGCGCACTGCTGCACCGACCGGTGTTGCTGGTGCTGGACGAGCCGGCCAACGCGCTCGATCCGGTGCAGGTCACGGCGTTGCGCGCGGTGATTCGCGAACAGGCCGCGGCAGGCACGGCGGTGATCCTGTCCACGCATCTGCTGCCCGAAGTCACTGCCGTCTGCGATCGCGTAGCGATCCTGCATGAAGGCATGCTGCGTCACGAGGGAAACGTACACGCGGACGATCACGCAGCGCTCGAACATGCATTCTTCGAGGTCGCCATGGGCGGCACGGCGCGCGCGGCATGATTTTTCTTGCCGTAATGCGCCTTGAATTGCGCCGCCTGCTTGTCCGCCCGCTGGCTTGGGTTCTCGCCGCACTCACTCTTGCTGAATTGGCTTGGCGTTTCGTGCTCCTTCTGGGGAATTTTCTGGGCTCGCAGGTTCGCCTGGCGGCTTTGCCAAGCGGGCCGGGCTACACGGACATGGTCAGCGTGCCGCTCCTCAGCAGCCTGCTGACCGGCAGCTTCGTTCCTTTCGGACTCACCGAACTGGCCTTGTTCATGGTGCCGCTGTTGACCATGTCGACGCTGGCGGGCGAACGCAATCAGGGAACGCTGCCACTGCTGTTCGGCTCTGGCCTCACGTCATCATCGATTGTGCTGGGCAAATACCTGGCCTTGATGGTCTGGCTGCTGCTGTGGCTGATGCTGACCTTGGCGATGCCGTTGTCACTGGCACACGCGGCCCACTTTGACTGGGGCAAGCTGGCATCCGCCAGCCTGGGAACCTTGCTGCTGCTCGCCACACTGGGCGCGATCGGCGTGGCCTGTTCGGCATACACAACGCACCCCGCTATCGCCGCTGTCGCCGGCATCATGATGGCGCTCGCTCTCTGCATCTTGCAGATCGGCGCGCAGACTGCTGGGGTGAGCAATGGCGTCATCAACTGGATCGCCATGCCCACGCATCTCGAACCCATGCTGCGCGGCTTGGTTTCGACCAGCGACATCGCGTGGTTCCTGTTGCTGATCGCGCTGGCGCTGGCGCTCGCCACTCGCCGCTTGTCGGCGGACAAGGAGCGCGGTTGATGCGGAACATATATGGACGTCTGGATGGCTGGTTGTTCGCGATCCTGCTGTTAATCGCGGTCGGTGCCGCCGGCTTCCTCACTCACCGTTATTCTCATATCGCCGACTGGACCGCCAACGGCCGCACCAGCCTTTCGCCAGAAAGCCGCGCGGTGCTGGCGCAGTTGAACGGACCGGTGGATATCGTCAGCTACGCCAATCCGCAAGGCGACCTGCGCCAGGACCTGGCCGGTTTCGTTCAGCGCTATCAACAGGTGAAGCCCGATATCAACCTGCGCTTCGTCGATCCGCAGCTGGATCCGGCCCGCATGCGCGAGCTCGGCATCACCGTCAACGGCGCGCTCATCCTGCACTACAGGGACCACGAACAGCGCCTGGATGAATTGTCCGAGCGCAGCCTCACCAACGCACTGGAAAAATTGGTCCGCGGCAGCGATCGCATCGTCGCATTCGTCACCGGTGACGCCGAACGTCGCGCCGATGGCCAGGCCAACGCCGATCTCGGCACGTTCATGGCACAGCTTGAAGGGCGCGGCATGCGCGCGGTGCCGCTGAACTTTGCGCAAGTAAGCGCGGTGCCGGAACACACCGACCTCGTTGTGTTGGCCAGCCCGACGCTGGCACTGCCGCCGGGTGCGGTGCATGCGTTGATCACCTATGTGCAGAACGGCGGCAACCTGCTCTGGCTCACCGAGCCTTCCAACGACGACCTCGGGTTGAAACCGCTGGCCGATGCGCTCGGCGTGCGCGTGTTGCCCGGCGTGCTGGTGGATGGTTCCGGCACGGCGCTCGGCCTGCACGATCCGCGTCAGCTGGCGCTGGGCGATTACCCGCCGCAGGCGATCACGCAAGGCTTCACGCTGACCACTTTGTTTCCGCAGGTTTCCGCCTTGGCACAGGTGACACAAGCCGACTGGGCGACGCAGCCATTTCTGCGTTCGAGCGTGCAGAGCTGGACCGAATTCAAGCCGATCAACAACTCGAAGACGTCGGACATCCGTTTCGATGCGACAGCGGGCGAGCTGAAAGGCCCACTCGATTTCGGCTTCGCGCTCAGTCGCCTTTCGCCGAGTCCCGACAAGAGCGAACAGCGCGTCGTGGTGATCGGCGACGGCGATTTTCTTTCCAACACGTTCCTCGGCAACGGCGGCAATCGCGCACTTGGCGAACGCGTGTTCGACTGGCTGCTCGGTGACGATAAGCTGGTGAATCTGCCGCCACGCGGTGCGCCGGATCGCCTGTTGGCGATCTCGCAGACCGAACTCGACATTGTCAGCTTCAGCTTTCTCATCGCCCTGCCGCTACTGCTGCTGGTCATCGGCGGCCTCATCGTGTGGCAACGGCGGCGGCGTTGATCGATGCGCCGCGCCGCGCGCCAGCGCTCAATCCTGTTGCTCATCGTGGCAGTCCTGCTGGTCGCCGCCGTATGGCAATCGCGGCGCGACGAGCAGGATGAAACCGGCACGCTGACCGCGCTCGATCCTTCCACTATTTCGCGCATCACGCTGGCGCTGTCGGGTGCGTCCACGCTGCATTACGAAAAGCGTGATGGCCATTGGTGGCGTGTGGACGGTGCGCCCGTTCGAGCCGTTGACGGGCGCCTCGCCGAGCTGGCCGACACCGCCGCCGCGCACGTGCTGAGCTGGCGTCCGGCCAGCGATTTCAAACTTGCGAAAATCGGCCTGTCGAACCCGCAAGCTGTATTGACGCTGGACGGCCAATCGCTCGCGTTCGGCGAAAGCTCGGTCACCGGGCCGCAGCACTATGTACTCGTCGGCCAGCGTGTGGCCCTCATATCGGATCGCTACATGCCGCATTCGCCCGCGGCGGCCGTGGTGAATCTGCACTGATGTCGCCCGTGCCGCCACGCCACTCGATTTAACCTTCTTCATGCACTACTGCGGCGTACCCTTGCAGCTTTGTCGTTGCGCCTCCATCCATGAGTCCGCCGCGTCGCACATCAGGAGCAGATCGAGATGAGTCAGCAAGCCATCGGAGTCGTCGGCATGGCCGTCATGGGCCGTAACCTGGCGTTGAATATCGAGAGCCGTGGCCACGCGGTGTCGATCTTCAATCGCAGCCGCGAGAAGACCGACGAAGTGATCGCCGAACACGGCGACAAAAAACTCGTGCCCACGTATACGCTTGAAGAATTCGTCAAATCGCTGGAGAAACCGCGGCGCATCCTGCTGATGGTGAAAGCCGGCGAGCCCACCGACGACACCATCGAAAAGCTCAAGCCGCTGCTGGACAAGGGCGATATTCTGATCGACGGCGGCAACACGAATTTCAAGGACACCATCCGCCGCAATCAGGAACTTGCGAAAGCCGGTCTGCACTTCATCGGCACCGGCGTCTCCGGTGGCGAGGAGGGCGCGCTGCACGGGCCATCGATCATGCCCGGCGGCCCGCGCGATGCGTACGATCTGGTGGCGCCGATCCTCACCGAGATCGCCGCGCGCGCGAAAGACGGCAAGCCCTGCGTCGCGTACATGGGCACGGATGGCGCGGGCCATTACGTGAAGATGGTCCACAACGGCATCGAGTACGGCGACATGCAGCTCATCGCCGAAAGCTATGCCGTGCTCAAGCACGTGCTCGGGCTTTCCAACGCGGAACTGGCGAAGGTCTACACCGAATGGAATGAAGGCGAGCTCGATAGTTACCTGATCGAAATCACCTCGAAAATCTTCGGCAAGAAAGACGAGGAAACCGGCAAGGATCTGGTCGACGTGATTCTCGATCGCGCCGCGCAGAAAGGCACCGGCAAGTGGACCAGCCAGAGCGCGCTCGACCTCGGCGTGCCGTTGCCGTTGATCACCGAATCGGTGTTCGCGCGCGTGCTGTCATCGCTGAAGGACGAACGCGTCGCCGCCAGCAAGCAACTTGCCGGACCGGAAGCGAAAAAGTTTTCCGGCGACCGCGATGCCTTCATCGCCTCGGTAAGCCGCGCGCTTTATCTCAGCAAGATCGTTTCCTACGCGCAGGGCTTTGCGCAGTTGCGTGCCGCGTCCGACGAATACGAATGGAAGCTCGACTACGGCACCATCGCGCAGATCTGGCGTGGCGGCTGCATCATCCGCGCGCGCTTCCTGCAGAACATCACCGATGCCTACGCCCAAAATGGCGAGCTCGCGAATCTGTTGCTCGCGCCGTACTTCCGCGACATCGCGGAGAAATATCAGGAGGCACTACGCGAAGTCGTTACCGCGGCGATCACCGCCGGCGTCGCGGTGCCGTGTTTCTCTTCGGCCATCGCTTACTACGATGGCTATCGCAGTGAACGACTGCCGGCGAACCTGCTGCAGGCGCAGCGCGATTTCTTCGGCGCGCATACGTTCGAACGCATCGACAAGAAAGGCAGCTTCCACGAAGAATGGAACTGACGCTGCGTGCCCGAACTGCCTGAAGTCGAAACCACGCGACGCGGTATTGCGCCGCATCTGATCGGTCGGCGCATCGAAGGTGTCACGCTGCGCCGACCGGATCTGCGCTGGCCGATTCCGCGCGAGATCAGCGAACTGCTGCCCGGTCAACGCATCGGCGCAGTCGAGCGGCGCGCGAAATACCTATTACTGCATACGGAAATCGGCAGCGCATTGCTGCACCTTGGCATGTCCGGGGTGTTGCGCGTGTTGCCGCCGGATGCGCCCGTAGGCAAGCACGATCATGTCGACATCGCGATTGAACCCGAAGGTAGCAAGAAAGCGCGCGTGCTTCGATTCACCGATCCGCGTCGCTTCGGTTGCCTGCTATGGCAACCGCGCGGCGAGACGCATGAGCTGCTGGCGAACCTCGGCCCGGAGCCGCTTACCGATGCGTTCGATGGCGACCTGCTGTGGCATCTGTCGCGTGGACGCAAGGCGGCGGTGAAACTGTTTTTGATGGACAACGCAATCGTGGTCGGCGTGGGCAACATCTACGCCAGCGAAGCGCTGTTTGCCTCCGGCATCGATCCGCGCCGTGCCGCCGGCAACGTGTCGCGTGCGCGCTACGCGAAACTCGCTACGGAAGTGAAACGCATCCTGGCCTGGGCGATCGAACGCGGCGGCACTACGCTGCGCGACTTCCTCAACCCCGACGGCCTGCCTGGCTACTTTTTTCGCGAGCTCAACGTGTATGGCCGCGCCGGCGAACCATGCCGCGTGTGCGGCACCCCGATAAAACAAGTGACGCTTGGACAGCGCTCGACCTTCTGGTGTCCGACCTGCCAGCGCTGATAGACCCCCACATCCTGTAGGAGCGCGCCCTGTGCGCGATGTCTTTCATTGCGTCCCAAGACCAAGAGCGTCGCGCACAGGGTGCGCTCCTGCGATGCCACTCACTTGGGCCAATCGAATTCCACGAACGTGTTGTTGAACTGCGGGTTTTCCAGCCCACCACCGAGGCGAACCTGCACGCCGGCGGGAATGCCCTCGATATCCAGCGTCTGGCCGTTGACGAAATGCACGCCCAGCGCCTGCAGCTCGCAAAGTTTTTCGCACAACATGCCCGCGCTATCGACAGAGTGATCCGGCACGCTGTGGATGCTGATGTCGGGGCGGCCGAACTTGCGCATGCCACGTGTGTGGATCCACGAATGATCGGGCGCTGATTCACCATCGCGCAAGATCAGCAGGTGATGGCGGATCGGTGCGCCATCTCGGATCAGGTATCTGCGACGCCACGCATCGGCGTCGAGCAGACTCAGAATCTGCGGATCAAGAATCGCCACGCCGCCGATGTCGAGCATGCCGGCCAGCACGCCGAGCGTATCGCGCAAGTAGCCGGTGGACTGGCTGTCCTTGAGCGTGCCGCGCACCACCATCACTTCGGGCGCGTCGAGTGCGCGCTGGTACGCCTCGGGCGAATCGATCTTGAACATGCGGCCCATCGCGCCTTTCAGCGGATAGCCTTCCCACTGGCGCAGCGCGCCGTGGAAATGGCTGGTCGATTCGATCTGCGTCGGCAAGCCAGGGCTGCCGTAATCACGCGAGGGCACGCGCACGGTGTCGAATTTTCCGAACACATAGAACTGCAGCAGGATGTCTTCGTCGCTGGCGTGCCAGTGCGGGCGTTGCCAGGCGGGAATGGGAATCGGGTTGTTCATGGATGTCCTTGGTGAATGGCTCAACGATTCTCGCCCAACGGCAACACCGGCTGCTGCAATTCGATGCGCCCGCTGCCCTCGCTGATCTTCTTGAATTCCGCGCGGCTCACCGAGACATAGCGCTCGTTGCCGCCGATCTCAACCTGCGGCCCTTCGGTAACCGCGCGGCCATGCTCGTCCACGCGCACCACCATCGTCGCCTTGCGACCGGTGTGGCAGATCGTCTTGATCTCTTCGAGGTTGTCGGCCCAGGCCAGCAGATAACGGCTGCCTTCGAACAGCTCGCCGCGAAAATCCGTGCGCAAACCGAAGGCGAGCACCGGAATATTGAGACGATCGACCACATCGCTCAGCTGCCATACCTGCGCTTTGCCGAGAAACTGCGCCTCGTCGACGAACACGCAATGCAGCGGACCGCGTTCGGCGATGTCGCGTTCGACAAGGGCGAGCAGATTCTCGTCGCCACCGAAACGGCGCGCGTTGGCCTTCAGCCCGATGCGCGATGCCACCACGCCTTCACCGAAACGGTTGTCCAGCGCCGGCGTGAGGATCAGCGTGCGCATGCCGCGCTCGTGATAGTTGTACGCGCTCTGCAGCAGCGTGGTGGTCTTGCCGGCATTCATCGCCGAATAATAGAAATAGAGCTTGGCCATGGCATGGGTTCAGTTCGTGACCGTGCATGGTAACGCGACCACGACCTGACTCCTCCCCCTGCCTGCAGCGAGAGGCCGGGAGGGGGCCGTTAGGGCTTGCGGGGAGGATCAAGAGCATCCCAACCTAACCACTCAAGCCTTGTCCAGCGGCGTGGTCCCACCACTGAACTGCAGCCGCGCCTGCTCCAGTCGATAGCGTCGCTCCGCGCGCCAGCGGCGCCAGTCGAGCAACCCGCAAAATGCATAGACCAGTTTGAACATCTGCAGCCGCCACAGCACTTGCGGCGTGTCGAACAGATCACCGGCGAGCATCGAGATCACGCCTTCTTCCAGCCGGAACGCATTGCGTGGCTCACGGAACATCTGCTGCATCACCGGTCCGTTGAAGCGATAGATGAAGAACGAGAAACGCGCCATGCCCGCACGCTGGCGTTTTTCCAGCTTGCGCAAAAGTGCAGCCTCGCGCGCAGGTTCGCGCAATGCGCGATCCACCACGTCGACCGCTTGCTCCGCGCCACTCATCGCCAGGTAAACACCAGAGGAAAACACCGGATCGAGAAACGCGAACGCGTCGCCTACCAGCACCCAGCCCGGGCCACCCATCGTCGTCGAGTCATACGAATAATTGCCAGTGACACGCACGTCGTTGTCGATCAACTCCGCGTGCTCGATGCGTTTCCATAACGCCGGGCTTGCCTTCAGCGTGTCGAGCAGAAACTCCACCGTGCGGCCTTTGCGCTGCTTGAGATATTCCGGCCGGCAGACCGCGCCCACACTCATCACGCCGTCGGGCAGCGGGATCATCCACATCCAGCCATGCGCGAAGCTGTAAATGCTGATGTTGCCGGCGTCTTCTCCCGCGCGCGTTTCGGCACCGCGAAAGTGACCGAAGATCGCCGCGCTCTGATGCTGATCGTTCTTGCGGCGCAATTTGAGCTTGCCCGAGAGAAACGCGTCGCGACCGCTGGCGTCCACCACATAGCGCGCCTGCACGCGGTATTCGCGGCCATCGTCGCTGCGCACGTCGAGCAGGGTTTCACGCGAATTGATCTGCTCGACGCGCAGTACTTCCTGCCCCTCGCGCGCATCCGCACCGCTGTCGCGCGCGTGGTCGTACAGCATCTTGTCGAAATCCTGCCGCCACACCTGATACGCATGCGGCGGGCTGTTGCCGATCGCGCGTGCGAACGCATACGTGTTGTAGCCGCGCTCATTGTTGGCCTCGAAGTCCGCGCCGGCCTTGAACACACCCAGCGCGCGCACTTTATCTAGCACGCCGAGTCGCTCGAAGATCGGCAGGTTCATCGGCAGCAGCGATTCACCGATGTGGAAGCGCGGATGTCGCGCTTTTTCCAGCGCGATTACCTTGTGCCCACGCCGCGCGAGCAGCGTCGCTGCGGTGCTGCCTCCGGGGCCGCCGCCGATCACCACCACATCGCACTGTTCGACGCTCTGTTCCGTCATGCATCCTCCGTTTCTGCCGCACGCCGCGGCCATGGCATCGGCGGATTATGGCGCACGCCGCGCAGCTTGCCAGAGTGGCTCTGTTACCATCGCTCGCCGCCTCACGCATTGCCCCGCTTTCATGCTCAATCCGCAACAACTGGCCGCCGTCGAACATTGCGACAGCCCGCTGCTGGTGCTCGCCGGTGCAGGCTCGGGCAAGACATCAGTGATCACTCAGAAGATCGCGTACCTGATCGCGCGCCGAAAACTGCCGCCCTCGAAAATCGCTGCGATCACCTTCACCAACAAGGCCGCGCGCGAAATGCGCGATCGCGTCGCCAAGCTCGTCACCGAAGAAGACGCGCAAGCGCTCACCGTGTGCACGTTCCACGCGCTGGGCCTGAAATTCCTGCAGATCGAACACGCACGCGCCGGGCTACGTCGCGGTTTCTCCGTACTCGATGCAGACGACAGCGGCGGCATCATCAAGGAACTCGCGCCGAAAGGCGTCAAGCCCGACGTGCTGTTCGGCATCCGCAACCTGCTCGGTCGCGCGAAGAACGGCGGCCTCTCGCCGGAGGAAGCGCTCGCCGCTGCGCGCAGCCCACGAGAGCTCGAAGCAGCGACGATCTACGAGATGTATCAACAACGCCTCGCTGCATTCAACGCGGTGGATTTCGACGACTTGATCCGGCTGCCATTGCGCATTCTCGAAAGCGACGCCGAATGTCGCGACGCGTGGCGCGATCGATTGCGCTATCTGCTGGTGGACGAATACCAGGACACCAACGACGCGCAATATCGATTGCTCAAGGCACTTACCGGCGAGCGTGGCGGCATCACCTGCGTCGGCGATGACGACCAGTCGATCTACGCATGGCGTGGCGCGAATCCGGAAAACATCGACCAGCTCGGACGCGACTGGCCGAGCCTGCGCGTGATCAAGCTGGAGCAGAATTATCGCTGCGGCAAACGCATCCTGCGCGCGGCCAACCAGCTGATCGCCAACAACCCGCACCTGCACGAAAAGAAATTGTGGAGCGAGCATCCGGAAGGCGCGCCGATTCGCGTGATCGAATGCAAGGAGGCCGAGCACGAAGCCGAACGCGTCGCCTCCATCGCCACCACGCTGGCGGAAAAACACAAAGCGCGTTGGCATGACATCGCCATTCTTTACCGCGGCAATTTTCAGGCGCGTCCGCTGGAAAAAGCCCTGCGACTCGCGCGCGTGCCGTATCACCTCACCGGCGCGCTGAGCTTCCTCGATCGCGCTGAAGTGAAAGACCTGCTGTGCTATCTGCGCTTGCTGACCAACCCGAGCGACGACGCCGCGTTCCTGCGCGTGGTCAACGTGCCCAAGCGTGAAATCGGCGCGACCACGCTGGAGAAACTCGGCCAGTTCGCGCAACAGAAACACAGCTCGCTGCTCGATGCCGTTCGCAGCGACGGTGTGCTGCGTCAGCTCACGCCGCGGCCAGCGGCTGCGCTCGCCTCATTCGCCAGCCTGCTCGACGAACTCCGCAGCGCATCGTTGCATCAGGGCGCAGCCGAGCTGGTGGAAACGATTCTGCAGCGCACCGGTTACGCCGCGCAGATTGCCGCTAGCACCAGCGATGCCGCCATGCGTGAACGCAGGCTCGGAAACCTCAAGGAACTCGCGGACTGGTTCCGCGCCATGCAGAAAGGCGGCAACAGCGCTGGCGATCTCGCATCGCAACTGGCGCTGCTGAGTTACGCCGATCGCGACGATCCCGGCAATGCGGTGCGCATGATGACGCTGCACGCGGCGAAAGGCCTCGAATTCCGCTTCGTCTTCATCGTCGGCTGTGAGGATGGCACGCTGCCGCACGAAGGCGCGATCGACGAAGGTCGTATCGACGAAGAACGCCGTCTCATGTACGTCGGCATCACCCGCGCCAAGGAATTGCTGACCCTGTCATGGTCGGCCAAGACCAAACGCTACGGCGACGTCCACAGCAACCAGCCCAGCCGCTTCCTGCACGAGCTGCCGCAAGCCGACCTGCACTGGCAAGGCAAGGATCCCGAAGCCGACAAGGAAGCCGTGCGCGAAAGCGCGGAGTCGCACATGGCGAGGATCAAGGCGATGCTCGGAAGCAGCTGAGCGATTGGCAGGATGCAGGAATGCCCGCCAATGCTTCGATTTCGATATCTTTGTAAGAAACTTTTGAGGTGGCCATGTCCGATACTGCCGCACTTCTTTCCACGCTGACGCTCGCCTTCAATCAACACGACTGGCGGCGAGCATGGGTTGTTGCGAACGAGTTGCTGATGTTGTCGCCTAGGCATCCAGCCGTGCACTACGTCGCTGGCGTATCCGCCCTGGAGCTCCAACTGATGCCCAAGGCTCTTTCGCATCTGCACCAGGCTGCCGACCTGGATCCAGATAACATTGACGTCTTGACGCATTTCGCCAAGGCGCTGGCCATCGTCAAGATGTCGCCGGAAGCACGCAAGGCGGCAGATCGCGCAATGGCTTTGTCGCCTGGAGACGCGATCACCTACGACACACTAGGTGTGGTTTACACGCAGATTCACGCTCACGTCGAGGCAAGAAACGCATTCGAGCGAGCCGTCGCACTTGATCCGAATCAAGCATCGTATCGGTTCAATCTCGCCACCTCACTGTTGGCTACTGGTGAAATCAGCGGAGCAAGAGAACAGCTTGAGCATTGCATCAGGCTCGATCCGCAATATTGGAAAGCTCATTCGACGCTGGCGCAGCAAAGCAGACAGACAGTGGAAGACAATCACATCAGCAGACTTGAGTCGTTGCTGTCGGAACATCAGGGAAATAGCGAAGCGCAAACTTATTTGCACATGGCATTGGGAAAGGAGCATGAAGATTGCGCCGAGTTTCTCGAGGCTTTCGAGCACTACACGCTGGGCAAGTCAGCTGCTGCTAAAGGGACTGGTTACTCCATCGCACAAGACGAGGCCCTGTTCGCAGAAATCATGGCGGCTTTCCCAGCCGATCAATTACTGACTGGCTTACATGAAGCCGGCTCAGGGTCGGATGAACCCATATTTGTGATCGGAATGCCACGTAGTGGAACGACCCTTGTCGAACGCATTATTAGCAGCCATCCGGACGTTTACTCAGCTGGGGAATTGCTGAACTTCGGTCTGACTCTCAAGCATCTTTCGGGCACCCGCACGCCAATGCTGCTGGACCTGGAAACCATCAAGCGCGCATCCGGCCTTGATGGAGTGTCGCTCGGCACGCAATACATCGCGAGTACACGCCCTGCCACCGGCAAGAAGCCGCATTTCATTGACAAGCTGCCACATAATTTTCTTTACGCGGGATGGATTGCCCGCGCATTGCCGAACGCCAAGATCATTTGCCTTCGGCGAGATCCTGTAGATACATGCCTCAGCAATTTTCGGCAATTGTTCGCTCGGCATTCGCCGAATTTTGGTTATGCGCTAAATCTGGTCGATACCGGGCGCTACTACATAATGTTTGACCGCTTGATGGTTCATTGGCAGCGGGTGCTGCCTGGCCGCATCCTTGAAATTTCATATGAGGCGCTGGTTCAATCACAGGAAAATCGAACACGCGAATTGCTTGAGTTTTGCGGTCTACCCTGGAATGACCTTTGTCTGCAGTTCGAACACAACTCTGCTCCGGTCAATACTGCCAGCGTCGTACAAGTTCGCTCGCCGATTTATCGCACCTCCCTCAAACGCTGGAAAAAATACGAATCACAGCTAGGTGAACTGCTGGCCTTGCTTCGCGCAGGCGGCATCGCGATTGAAGCCGAGACATCGCGCTGATCGAAAAAAAACTGGGGCGACAGCCTAATGGGAGATCTCTCTTTCGTATAACGCAAAAAAAGTGACCCCGTTGGTACGGGGTCACTCGGATAACAGTTAAATCAACTCAGAAGCGTGTCAGGATCCCTGACCAAACTTGTAGTTGGCCTCGATAAACATCGCGCGACCGTACGGATTGTAGTCATCCGTGTTGTAAGGCACGGCCGTCGTACCTGGATAGGAACGATCCAGCGGTGGCATTTTGTTGAACAGGTTGCTTATCTGAAGCGACAAGGCCAGGTTGTGAATCGGGTTGAAAGTCACGCTGGCGTTGTAATAGATCCAGGCAGGTAATTTCCCCGCAAGAGGATAGGCCGCCGTCTGCACGTAACTGTCGCTCTGAGTCGCCTGATAGTTCGGCGTGCGGCCGAATCGATTGACGTACAAGGTGGCGCTCCACTCGTTCTTCAACCACGTCAACGAAGCATTTGCCTTGCTCTTGAAGTCAGTGCTGTAGCCGGGATGCGTCAGCAGGTCGACCGCCGGATCAATAGCGTAATCCTGAGAAGTGTGCTTCAGCAGATCCGAATAAGAGAAATCGAACACCAGTTTGCCAAACGAGCCAATGTCGTGACCATAGTTGAAATTGGCAGATATGGCGTTGTCCTGCTCATTGGCAATGTTGAGCTTGGTGGTCGTGATATCGGTTATGGGGCCGAGCAACTGGACGCCATTCACCAGCTTGCCGGCAGTACCGCGAGTAATCAGATTGAACGCGTTCGCGCAGGTTGCGGTACTCGGGTCGATGGTGCCGATGTCGCAGAGATATTCGGTGTTGGACAGGGTATCCGGGCTAAGTTGGGACACCTCATTGTTGATATCCCAGTGCAGATAATCCACGCTCATCGACATGCCCTGAACCGGCGCCCAGACGATGCCGTAGCTCCACACCTTCGCCTTGATCGGCTGCAAATCCGGATTGCCAACCGTCTCGCCCTTGAACTGGGTCGATCCATAGTTGTCCGGACAATTGCCCAGAGTTGAACCCACGAAGCCAAGCCGCGCGCAGTTCAGATAATCGGTTACCCCGCTGAAGTAACCGCTGGGCCGCTGGAACTCGTCGGACAGGGTGGGCACTTTGAACGCCGTACCGTAACGAGCGCGAAGCAGCAGGCTCTCGACCGGGCGATATTCCAGGCCCAGGTTGTATGTACCTGCTCCGATGTTCTTGCCGCTCACGTCGTAGTTGTCGTAGCGCCCCGACACGTCTGCCGTGAGCTGCTCCAGCAGGGGCAATCTCAATTCAGCGGTGGCAGCGGCACGAGAACGATGACCAGCGCCGGGCGTCGCGCTCTGTCCCCAGATGTATGGCGTCGTATAGACGTTGCCATTGCCATAATCTACCGTGGTGTTTTCCAGCAGACGCGGGTCCGGCGTGATGTCGAAACCTTCGTTACCGCCCTCAACCACTACCGCGATACCAGCATCCCCGCCGGGGAGATGGAATAGCGAAGCATTCGTCAACTGACCGCGAACCAGATTGTCCCAGGTTTTGGAAACCGTCTTGGTGCGCGTGGTGAAAGAATCGAAGTCAGCCACGGAAATCGGTTTGAAGAAATTGGCATAGTTGGGCGTGAATACCGGGTAGCCGGAATACGTGCCTTGCTGAGGACCAAGTACATGGTTCTTGTAGTATCCCTCGACCTCGCTCGCTACGCGAGCCGTTCCCAGATTCTCCAGGTGATCGTCGGAGTGTGTGAATCCCAGGTCATAGTCCCAGTTTGACTGACCAAAGGTGCCATGAGCGCCAAAGCTGAGCATGTAGGCTTTTTCATACTGCTTGCTCATGATGTTCTGGTAGCCGCCGACCTCCTCGGGAGCAAAGGTGTGCTGCAACGTCACGATGCTTCCGCCATCCAGGCTTGGATCCCAGAAATATCCACTGGTATTGCCGCCAGCAACGAGAGCAGGACTCCAGAACGTGGTGTTACCGCCATCCGAAGACTTGTCTTCCGAATAGTTGTAGAGCAGGTCGCCGTACAACTGCACGTTGTCGTTCACGTCGAACGTATTGTGGGTATAGAGATTGGCACTTTTGCTGTCCAGGGAGAGCGTTTTGCCAGCAGGAGCGTTAGGCGATCCGCAGTAGTTGCCTTGCGGGTTGCGGCTGTATTGGGCGGTCGTGCCGCCCCACAGGCCCGTAAGCGCCTGACAGTTGTTCGGATCCTGGATGTAGTGGGATTCAGGACCCACATCGTTGCTGTAGATCTGATAAGCCAAGCTGTCGCGCAGGGGAATACCCGGACTTGTGCCTTGCTGAAAGTAGCCGCGCGTCAACGCGCGATCCTGTGACCAGACCGGCTGGGTGCTATCGAATTGCAGGCCCACCAGGGACGTGAATTTGCCGAACGTGAAACTGTCGGCAAGACTGATGCGTCGATTGGCGCCGCCACCGCCCTTGTCCCAACCGTAGCGGACATCAATCGTCGGAGCATCGATGTGCTTCTTCAGCACGATGTTGATGACGCCGGCGATGGCGTCCGAACCGTACAACGAGGACTGACCACCCGGCAGTATGTCGATATGATCGACCATGTCGATCGGAAGGCCGCTGATGCTGTTGAAGGTATCGCTACCGTTGTACAGGCCAGGGAAATTACCCATCGGCCGTCCATCGATGAGATATTTCGTGAAGCCGACTGGCAGACCGAACAAGCTCAGCGTCTCGGCGCCCGTGGTGAATGAATTTGTATCCTGCATGCCCTGCACGCTGCCGGTGGAGAACGAGGCTTGTTGCAACGCCTGCGCCACCGTGGTGAAGCCCTTGGCTTTCATGTCTTGTGCCGTGATCGTGATGACGGGTGTAGCCGTCTCGATCTCGGTCTGAGGAATCAGGGATCCGGTGACCGTCACCGCCTGGAGCTTCTTTGCGTTGGTGCTGTCCGGGGCTTGGCCGGAATTATCTTGTGATGCATCTTGCGGAGCAGACGATTGCGCGTACGCGGTGCTACACCCCAACGCCAAAGCCGCCACGATAGCAACAGTAATTTTCGTCCTGATCATTTTGAATTTTCCCCTAGCAACTACAGGTGAGCCCAACGACACGCGGGCCATTAGAGACACTCACGAACCCTTTGGTTAGTTCAACAAAAGCCCGAATCGGTTCATGGTGGGTTATGTTTTTAACATATGACGCAAAATCCTTGCAACGTCCTTTTACGAAAATCGCTGTGTCTTACGCCATGAAAGACGTAAATATTTGCGTTTTTGGCAAAAGGCTTGCGTCGGATAGGCGGCTTGCGGAATCGATAGATGGACCGCACTCGCACGTATGGCATCGCGCGATCGGGGCGATGTTGGCGGACCAGCGATTGACCTGACGGATGTCTCGTGCTCGTGGCCCGATGCCGAACATGTGGCGTACCGTTGACAATGTTTGATTGTCTGTTGAGCGCTGCATTTTCGCGATGGGCGCGACCCGACGCATGTCGGTGAGACGCTGCTGTTGCGTAGGTAGCGACCGAGGATCGTCATCGACTGATCAGTCGACAAGGGTTGGCGCGGATCAGACGATATGCGTGACTGTTAAGCAGCCACGCGAAGAACGGCTATGCACAATGGCAGAGTCATTTTCCCATGATCCAGCCGCTTCATGCGCCTGTCGCAGGCCAACCTGCACCGGCATGGAACGGATCCCGAAGCCGACAAGGAAGCCGTGCGCGAAAGCGCCGAATCGCATATGGCGAGGATCAAGGCGATGTTGGGGAGCGGCTGATTGTTCGCACGCCGCACGCGCGTGTAATCGCCAACGCATGACAGTCGCGCCCGTGCATGATGAAATCCGGGCAGTTCGCACCATCCATCCGGAACGACATGACTGACGCAACCGCCCTGTATGCGAGGCTCACAGAAGCGTTCAACCGGCGTGCGTGGCAGCAAGCGGAGAAAATGGCGGACGAGCTACTGAGCATCGCCCCGCGTCACCCTGGCGGGTTGTACATCGCAGGGCTGACCAAGTTGGAACTGGGTCAGATGCCGAAGGCGCTGGAGTATCTGCGCAAGGCCACCATCGTCGAACCGACTCGCGTGGATTTCGCCGTGCAGCTGGCGAAAGCTTTTTCGCTCGTGAACAGAAATAGCGAGGCCGAAGTTGCTGCGAACGCCGCAATGGCTTTATCTCCCACTCACCCGGCGATGCTGGACACGCTGGGCGTGATCTTCAGTAACGTCGGCGCCTACGCATCCGCAGCCGCCGCATTTCGCGTTGCCGTCAAATCGGCACCGGCGCACGTGTCCTATCGCTACAACCTGGCGACCGCCCTGGTCGCCGCCGGCGATATCGACGAGGCCGAGACCGAGATCGAAACCTGCATCGATCAGGATCCGACCTATTGGCGGGCGCACCTGACACTCGCACAATTGAAGCGGCAGACAGCCGCGAGCCATCACGTCGAACGATTGGAATCGCTGTTATCAGACGTCAGCGAAACACCCGTCGAAAGACCGGCAAGAATGTGGCTCAACATGGCCATCGCGAAGGAATACGAAGACCTGGCCGACTACCCTAAAGCTTTCGATCACCTCGTTCTGGGGAAGAATGCTGCGATTGCCGATCGCAGCTATTCCATCGAGCAGGACGAAGCCTTGTTTGCCTCCATCATGCATGCGTTTCCGCAACCGCAGGCACCGGTCGACGGTTATCCGACACACGAGCCCATCTTCATCATTGGCATGCCGCGCTCCGGCACCACGTTGGTGGAACGCATCATTTCGAGCCATCTGGATGTGCAATCGGCAGGCGAGTTGCTCAACTTCGCCATGTCGTTGAAATTCGTGTCCGGCAGCAAGACGGAAAAGATGATCGACCCCGACATCGTATCCCGCGTGCACGACACCGACTGGAACAGGCTTGGCGAAATCTATCTGTCCAGCACGCGGCCTGCGACGGGACAGCGGCCACGTTTCATCGACAAGCTGCCGCACAACTTTCTGTATGCAGGTTTCATCGCCAAAGCCATGCCGAACGCGAAGATCATCTGCCTGCGAAGAAACCCGATGGACACCTGCCTCAGCAATTTTCGCCAGTTGTTCGCTCCAAATTCGCCGTTCTTCGATTACTCATTCGACCTGCTCGACACGGGCAGGTACTACGTCCTGTTCGATCGACTGATGGCTCACTGGCAACGCGTTTTTCCGGGACGCATCCTCGAAATCGACTACGAAGACCTGGTGGATTCGCAGGAAGAAAACTCGCGTCGACTGCTGGAATTCTGCGACCTGCCATGGAACGACGCGTGCCTGCGCTTCGAGGAAAACTCTTCGCCCGTTGCCACCGCCAGTTCCGTGCAGGTGCGCGAGCCACTTTATCGAAGCGCCATGGAGCGTTGGAAGAAATATGGATCCAGGCTGGATGAGCTACAAGCCCTCTTGACAAGCGCCGGCATCAAAATAGAACGCCAAGTCGTTTTGAACTATTAATCGTCGTTGTTATTGGCGACGGACAAACAAAAACGGCACCGTGATAACGGAGCCGTTTTCGATCAAGCCAGATGAATCAGATGCCGTCAGCAGAAGATCGATTGCGGCATCAAGGTTTGCTTAGTTCTGCGCGCCACCGAATCGGTAGTCGGCCTGTAACATCAGCTGACGACCGTAGATGTTGTAGTTCAACGTGTTGTAGTACGGGAAGCTTGCCAGCCAACCGGAATCCTTTGGCGGCATCTTGTTGGCAATGTTGTTGGCCAGCACCGACAGATCCAGACCCTTGATCGGTGTGAACGTCACGCTCAGGTTGGCGGTGATCCAGGGCGACACCTTGCCGGCACCTGGCGAGCCATAACCATTCACCTGCGCCAGGTAATTCGGCGTCGGTCCATAGCGGTGCAAATAGAGCGTGCTCGACCACCGATCGTGCAGCGACCACGTGAGTGCGCCACTCACGATGCTCTTGAACTCCGAGCTCTGCAGCGGGTTGGTCAGCTCATTGATCGCGGGACTACCCGGATAATTCACGTAGCTGTGCTTGATCATGTCGTTGTAATCAAGTTGCAGGCCGAACGTGCCGATGGCCGTGGGCTTGAACACGTACTTCGCTTCGCCGGTCACCGACTCGGTGGACTCGCTCGCGATATTCACGTTGTAGAGTTCGATGTTGCTAAGTTGACCGGTAAGTGGGTCACGCTGCACCTGCGCGAATGCCGCCACGCAATCCGGCGAATCCGGTGCCAACTGCGGGGGATTTTGTCGGCACTGCGACTCCGTCTTCAGCAGCTGATCGACATCCTGGACTTGAATCTCGTTGGCGATATCGATATGGAGATAATCCAGCGAGATGCTCATCCGCTCCAGTGGGGCCCATACAAATCCCGCCGTCCAGCTCTTGGCGGTCGCCGGCTTCAAATCGGGGTTAGAGAGAGTCGTGCCTAACACCTGTGCCGGGAAATTCTGGCTGCAATCCTTGTTGCCGTTCTGCGAGCAGGTGTAATAGTCGGTTACCTGCTCGTAAAAACCACTGGGCCCGAGGAAAACCGACGACATGTCGGGAGCGAGGAAGGCCGTGGAATAGCTGCCACGAAGCAACAGCGTGTCGAACGGACGATATTCCAGCCCCGCCTTGTAGGTGAACCGATGATCGGATGCCTGGTCAGTGTCGTAGTAGTCGTAACGACCCGACAAATCAAGCGTCAGCTGTTTCAGCAGCGGCAGGTTGAATTCGAAGGCGCCAGCGTCATGCGTGCGGGTACCACCGCCCGACGTTGCGGTTTGTCCCCACACCGCCCCGCTGGTGATTAACGGATTTGCCGGCTGATACCACGCCTGACTGCCGCCCTCGGCCAAGATGGCGAGGGAGGCATCGCCGCCCGGCAGGCTGAACAAGCTGCTGTTCGTCACCTGTGCGTGTGTGTTGTTGATCCAGGTATTTGAGAAGCTGTTGATGTTCTGCGTGAAGCTCGCAAACTGCGCTGGGGTAATCGGTGAGTAGAGCGCCTGATAATTCGGGTTGACCTTTTCCAGACCCAACGCGTCGTAGCCGTCTGGATTACCCGGGTCGACTGGACGCAGAATCTTGTCGAAGAAGGCATCCATCGGCGCTGCCATGCGACTCGGAGTACTTGTGCTGGTGCGATCACCAGAACGCAGGAAGTAGACATCCCAGTCCCAGTTCGACTCGCCGAAGGTGCCCTTCGCTCCGATATCGGCCTGGTACATCAGGTCGTCCTGCCGTCCCAACTGGCTGTAGTAATCGTCGCCCACTTCCTCGGGCCCGAAGATGCGTTCGGGAAGTATGATCGTGCCGCCACCGGACGGACCCACGCCCTTGCTCACGTCATCGAGATAGGTACCCTCATCGGAGGCTTCCCAGAAGTTGTAATCCGACCCCGGGGTGAGCCGTTCCTGCTGCCAGTCGACCAGTACATCGCTGTAGAGGCGGACATGATCGTTGATGTCGTACTTCAGCTTGAGCATGCCGTCGTAGCTGCGCGAGGCGTTGCCCAGGGTGGTGTAGCCAAGAACGTTTGGCGACCCGCAGTACGTTCCGGTGCGCGACGCTACCGAGGAATGCGAAGCGACCGTCGTGCCATGGAACAATACGCTGTCTGCAGCGCAGTTGTCGGGCGCGGAAAGGTAACCACCCTCGACTAAGTTGTAGTTTGTAAGCCCGTTCAAGAAATCATCCACGGTACCGAACTGGGCGACCAACGCGGCAGGTTCGTTCGTGCTGCCGCTAGGCACTTGTCGGGTCAGGGAACGCTGATAAGCCCAGATCGGGCTGGCATTGTCGAACTCGAACGAACCCAGCACATTGAGTTTGCCGAAGTCATGACCGAAGGTGATGCTCATGGTCTGATTCGCGCCGCCGCCGTCCTTGTAGTTGCTGGTGCGGGCAAACACCTCGACGCCGTCCATGTGCTGCTTGGTGATGATGTTGATGACACCTGCAATGGCATTGGAACCGTAAATCGACGACGCACCGCCAGGCAGGATGTCGATGTGATCGACCATGCTGAGCGGGATATTGGAAATGTTGGTGAAGTTGCTCTGTCCGTTATAGAGCTGGCCGAACTGGGTGATCGGCTTGCCATCGATCAGGGTCAACGTGAATTCGGGATTTAACCCATACAGGCTTACCGCCTGGGCGCCTTGGGTGAAACTGGCGCTTGACTGCGCGCCCTGCACCGCGCCGGTGGCCTGCACCGCGCCCTGCAATGCTTCCGCTACGGTGGTGAAGCCCCTGGCCTTGATGTCTTCAGCCGTGATCGTATAAACCGGGGCTGCCGTCTGAATCTGCGCATTGTTGATCAGCGATCCAGTGACCGTGACTGCGTCGAGGCGCTTGGCCTTCTTTTCGGCATCCGTGGTCTGGTCGGTTGTGTCCGACGACTGGCTGTCCTGTTGCGTGGATGAGGACTGATCCGTGGCGGTCTGAGTGGTGGCCTGCGTCGTTGTCGCGGCGGCCTGAGCAATGGAGCCCAGACCCAACGCCAAAGCTGCAAGCACTGCAGCAGCGAGCTTGGATTTCAACATGACTTTCCCCATGAATTTAGAAATTAATTGACGCCAGCGACCAGCTGTCATTACTGCGGACCAGATGTTTCCCCATTACTTCCGCGATTGGCACTAAATGCGAATCCGGCCTGAATTTTTAGCATGAACGTATTATTCACGCAACAAATACACCTGCCCAGAAAATCGCAAATTAATGCGACATCTTGCGTAAATTAAGATGTTGAATACACACTAGGAAATCGCAATTTGATGCGATTTCATTCTCTCGCACTTAATCCAAATCTGGATTCGAGACGGACTGGCAAGTCATGCGTAGCGGGGGGGTCCGGAAAAGCAACTCGACCACCGACTTAGATCAGCTTTTCGGACTCGAGCTCGCTCTTCAGATACGCGTAGTAGATCGGCGCTGCAATCACGCCGGACAATCCGAAGACCGCTTCCATCACGACCATGGCAATCAGGAGTTCCCAGGCGCGGGCGTGGATTTGCGTGCCGACGATGCGGGCGTTGAGGAAGTATTCGAGCTTGTGGATGAGCACCAGGAAACACAGGGCGGCGATGCCCACGCCAAGCGATACCGACAGGGCGGCGATGGTGACGGCAGTGTTGGAAAGCAGGTTGCCCACCACGGGCAACAGGCCAACGATGAAGGTCAGCACGACCAGCGTTTTGGACAGTGGTACGTGAATGCCGAACAGCGGCAGTGCGCCGAACAGGAAGATTGCGGTGAACACGGTATTGATCACGGAAATCTTGATCTGCGCGAAGACGATATTGTGGAAGGCTTCTGCCAGTCGTTGCGAGCGCTGGCCGAGCGCGGCTGCCAGGGGCCCGACCTGATGTGCGGGTCGGGCACGGCTTAATGCGACGATCGCGCCGAGAACCAGCCCGATAAGAATGTGCACGAAAGTACGTGCGGTTTCCTTGCCGATGTGCTGCAGGCTGAGCGCATGTTTGTGCGTGAGTTCGACGGCCATCACGCGCAATTCGTCGACGCTGTCGGGCAATGAGCCCACCAGTGCGGCCGGAAGTTGCTGGCGCGCGCGATCCACCAGCGGCATCAGGTGGTTTTGCCAGAGTTCCTCGGGATTGCCGATTTCATTGCGGACGAAGCTGATGGCCGCGAGCGTCAGCAAAATCAGTAAGCCCACCACCAGCACGCCCAGAAAAGCCACCACCAGCATTCGCGCGCGCGCGCCGGCGAGTCGACGTCCTAACAACGGACTCACCGTGTGCACCAGTTCGTAGACGAGCAGGCCTGCCAGCAGCACCGGCAGCAGTCTCAACCCGAGTATCAGAAACAGGGCCGCGCCGGCCAGCATATAGCTGACGATCTGGATGGTGCGGGTGGGTTGGTTGAAGCCTGTTGTCGATTGCATGCGCGGCCACGTTCGAGGGATTGCGGCCAGTCTGTCAGCAGGCAGCATGGCTCGCCAGCGTGAGTGCGTGAAAGTCGCCGCGACATCGCGCTGTCGTAAACTGCGGCGATTCTGTGCCGTCTTTCCTCAAGCCAAGGGGTATTCATGTCCAATCGACTGCCGGCAGTCGTCGCTGCCCTGGCGCTGCTCGCCAGCTGTTCCTCCGTGCCGCCGACCCGGGTTGCCACGCCCGCGTCTGCCGTCACAGCACCGCCCGTCATTGCCGGGCCGCATGGCGACGACAACCTCAACGCGACTGCATGGGCCCAGACGGCGATCGAACACGATCTGATCTATCTGCAGACCTACCGCGATGCCCAATCGCGCCTGCTCGCGGCTCTGAAGGATCGGCAGTGGGATGCCCTGCCGAAAGATGATCGCCTCACGCCGCTGAAGAACCTCAAGCCCGCGGTCATCCTCGATATCGACGAGACCGTGCTGGACAACTCGCCGTATCAGGCGCGCGTGATCAAGGGCGGAGGCGAATTCAACGAGGCGGACTGGGCCGCCTGGTGCAAGGAACAAAGGGCGCGCGCCCTGCCCGGCGTGGTCGAATTCACCCAGTTCGCTGCAAGGCACGGCATCGCCGTGATCTATGTATCCAATCGCGCCAAGGATCTGGACCAGGTCACGCTGGCCAATCTTCGCCAGGTCGGCGTACCCGTTTCCGGATCGCAGGCGTTCCTCGGGCTGGGAACGTTCGTCGACGGCTGCGAGCAGGTCGGAACTGAAAAGGGCTGTCGGCGGCAGTTGATCGGCGCGCATTACCGCGTTCTGATGCAGTTTGGCGACCAGATCGGCGATTTTGTGACCGTGCTCGCCAACACCTCAGCCGGCCGCGAGACGGTGATGGCGCCTTATCTGCCGTGGATCGGCACGCGCTGGTTCGTGTTGCCCAACGCCACCTATGGATCTTGGGAGCCGGCGCTGTTCAACAACGACTGGAGTGCGCCACGCCAGCAGCGTCATCAGCAAAAGATCGATTCGCTCCGTTTTCAGTAATTATTTATTTTGTAAATCATCAGCTTATGAGATAAAAGAAAAGTGTTGCCTCAGCTTTGATCTGCCCGTACCATCTCCTCGCCAACACCTGCTGACCTAAAGATTTGCAGGCAAGGCCATTTCCCTTCCGGCTTTGCCGGATTTCCCCGCGAGGCTCACGCCAGCGGGGTTTTCTTTTTCAGGGCCGTGAAAAGTTGCGCGAGGCCTTGTCCCGGCGCGTGCACGGCACGTACCCTGCCCGATCAAGACGCGACAAGCGTCCCCACTTTCCGAGAGCTTCCCGATGCGATCCACGACTTTCCGTCGCGCCGTTCTTCCATTGATCGCCGCGCTGGTGTTGAGCGCCTGCCATGGCAAGGACGATCCTTCCCAGCCCGGCGGCAGCACGCCGGAGTCGGCGCTGCAAGGCTCGGTCGACCTACTCAAGGCCGGCGATTTCAATACCCTGTGGAAACATGCGCTGCCGCCGGCCGATTACGCCACGATGCGCGCGGACTGGACGCGTCATCAGCAGTCGCAGCCGCCGGTCAGCGCGGACGATCGCGCCAAGTTCGACGAAACCATCCAGAAAGTCACCGGGCCGGATGCCGAGAACAAGCTATACGCCGAACTGCAGCCCAAGCTGACGACGCTGGAGCAGCAGTACAAGGATCAGTTGCCGATGCTGATCAGCGTCGGGCAGGCGTTCGCCAAGAACGGCATTGCGCAGAACAAGACCCTGAGTGCCGACCAGAAAACCCAGGCCGGCAACGTCCTCGATGTGCTTGGCCCGTGGGCGCAACAAACCACCTGGTTCGACCAGACCAAGGCGAAGCAGGCGATTGGTGTTGTCGTGGCAACCGCGCGCAAGCTCGATCTGAAAAGCCCGGATCAGATACGCGCGATGGATTTCGATACCGCGATGACGAAATATTCGACCGGTTTCGCGGGCGCCAGGCAATTGCTTGCGATCTACGGCCTGTCGGTCGACGACACGCTCAACTCCATCAAGCTGACGCCGGTTTCCAATAGCGATGGCCACGCGGTGGTGAAGGTCGATTACACGCTGCTCGGCAAACCGCTTTCGACCGAAGCCAAACTGGTGCAGCAGGACGGCCGCTGGTACACCGAAGACATGCTCGACAACGTCCGCCAGTCGCACAAGCAACTGAGCGAACAGGCCGCGCAGGCAAGCAGCGCCAGTGCGCCGGCGCCGGCTGCCACGGCGCCTGCAAAAGACTGAACATCGCAGCCGTTAGAATAGGCGGATGCAGAACACTTCAAGCGCGGATATCACCGCACGCCAGCGCGCTCCCTGGTGGTTCAACCTGGCCGGGCAATTGCTGCAGCCCTGGGTCAAGATCCGCCGCGATCCGGCGGAGCCGGCCGCGTTGCTCAAGGCGGGCGTCACCGTCTGCTATGTCATCGAGCGCGATGGTTTTTCCGACGCGCTGATTCTTCAGCGGGCTTGCCGCGAAGCAGGTCTGCCCAATCCGATGCAGCCGCTGGCCGGCACGCGGCGGCGACGCTCGGTGTTCGCGCTGGCTCGCCGCGTCGGCTGGGTGTTCGGACGCAACCGTAAACGCGCGCCGAACGAACCGTTGCGCCAACTTGTGCGTTCGCTGGAAGGCGTGCCGGAGCACGACATCCAGCTGGTGCCGGTATCGATCTACGTTGGCCGCGCGCCGACGCGCGACAGCGGCTGGTTCCGCGTGCTGTTTTCCGAAAACTGGGTGATGGTCGGTGGCTTTCGCCGCCTGCTGGCACTGCTGTTGAACGGCCGCGACACCGTGGTGCATTTCTCTGCGCCGGTATCGCTGCGCAGCGTGCTGGACGAATCCGGCGACATGAATCCGGAGCGCTTCACGCGCAAGATTGCCCGCGTCCTGCGCACGCATTTCCATCGCATTCGCGCGGCAGTAATTGGCCCGGATCTTTCGCATCGACGCACGGTGGTGGACGCGGTGCTCAACGCCGAACCGGTGCGCAGCGCCATTGCCGCCAGCGCCGCGAAGGAAAAGATCAGCCAGGCCAAGGCGTGGCGCAAGGCACACAAGCTGGTGATGGAAATCTCCGCCGACTATTCGCATCCGGTCGTGCGCTCGGTGTCGTTCCTGCTCTCGAATTTCTGGAACAAGCTCTACGACGGTATTGCCATGCATCACTTCGACAAGGCCCGCGCCGCGGCGCCGGGACACGAAGTGGTGTACGTGCCGTGTCATCGCAGCCACACCGATTATTTGCTGATGAGCTACCAGCTGCACATGTCCGGCGTGGTGGTGCCGCATATCGCTGCCGGCGTGAATCTCAATCTGCCGGTGATCGGGCCGATCCTCCGACGCGGCGGTGCATTCTTCATGCGCCGCAGCTTCAAGGGCAATGCGCTGTACTCGGTGGTGTTCAACGAATACCTGGCGCAGTTGATCGACCGTGGCGTGCCGATCGAATACTTCATCGAAGGTGGTCGTTCGCGCACCGGCCGGTTGCTGGCGCCGCGCGCCGGCATGCTGGTGATGACGATCCGCGCGTTTCTGCGGGCGCCACGTCGTCCGGTGCTGTTCCAGCCGGTGTATATCGGCTACGAAAAGTTGATGGAAGGAAAATCGTACGCCGGCGAACTCAGCGGCCAGCCGAAAGAAAAGGAATCGCTGCTCGGCCTGTTGCGGGGCCTGAAAGTGTTGCGCCAGCGCTACGGTCACGTCGCGCTGAATTTCGGCGAGCCAATCGAACTCAACCCGATGCTCGACGAAGCGAGCGCGGACTGGCGCACGCTCGGCGACGATCCGGACGCCAAGCCCGAATGGCTCGGCACGCTCACCGACCGCGTCGCCGAACGCATCCAGATCAACATCAATCGCGCCGCCGACGTCAATCCGATCAACCTCCTCGCGCTCGCGCTGCTGGCCACGCCCAAGCACGCGATGGCGGAAACCGATCTGCTCACGCAGCTCGAACTGAGCAAGGCGCTGCTGGAAGAACTGCCGTATTCCGATCGCGTCACGCTGACCCCGATGAACCCCGCCGGGATCATCGCCTACGGCGAACAGATGGCGTGGATCCAGCGCGTGCAGCATCCGCTCGGCGACGTGCTCACGGTCGCGCCGGAGCAGGCGGTACTGCTCAGCTACTTCCGCAACAACGTACTGCATCTCAACGCCACCGCCGCGTGGGTGGCATGCTGTTTCCTCAACAACCGGCGCATGTCGCGCTCGTCGGTATTGCGGCTGGGGCAGATCATCTACCCGTTCATCCAGAGCGAATTGTTTTTGCCGTGGGATGCCGACGGATTCGCGGTGCAGCTGCAGGCCACCATCGACTTCTTCGTGCGTCGCGGGCTGCTCGAATCCACCGGCGACGGCCGCGTGCTGGAACGCAGCCCGGGCCAGGACGATGGCGCGTATCAGCTCAAGACGATCGCGCGCAGCCTGATCCAGGCGTTCGAGCGTTACTACATCACCATCGCCGCGCTGGTGAAAAACGGTCCACACACGCTCACCGGCACCGAGCTCGAGAACGCCTGCACGCTTACCGCGCAACGGCTCAGCTTGCTCAACGAATTGTCCGCACCGGAATTCTTCGACAAAGCGTTGTTCCGCGGCTTCATCCAGAAATTGCGCGAGCGTCGCGTCGTGTGGACCGACGACAACGGCAAGCTCGATTACGTCGGTGCGCTGGAAGGCATGGTGCGCGACGCGCGCTTGATCCTGTCGCGCGAAGTACGTCACTCGATCCTCAAGATCACGCCCGGCAGCAGCGAAAAGGAAATCTCCGTGACCGAAACGCCAACGCCCGCGCCAACAGTCGTTCCGAGCCATCTGCCTGCCGATGTTTCCGACGAAGCGATGCACGATCGCCACGTGGCGAACGAACATCGCGCACATTCATCCACGCCATCGACGCCGGTTGCTTCCGGTTCCGACGACAACGATGCCATCCGGTAGCATGCCGCCATGAACAGCGAACAGCCCAAGCCCGACTCGACCACCCATTTCGGTTTTCGCGACGTGCCGATCGGCGAGAAGCAGAAACTCGTCGGTCAGGTTTTCACTTCGGTGGCGCGCAGCTACGACTTGATGAACGACCTGATGTCGTTCGGCGTGCATCGGTTGTGGAAGCGCCATTTCGTCGGCATCAGCGGCGTGCGTCGCGGCGATCGCGTGCTCGATCTCGCTGGCGGTACGGGCGACATTGCCGCGCTGCTCAAGCCGGTCATCGGCGACGAGGGCGAAGTCGTGGTTGGCGACATCAACGCAGCGATGCTCGGCGTCGGTCGCGATCGCATGACCGATCGCGGCCTGGTTTCCGGCCTGCGCTGGGCGCAACTCAATGCCGAAGTGCTGCCGTTTCCCGACAACTCGTTCGACGCGGTGACGATGGCCTTCGGCCTGCGGAATGTCACCGACAAGGACAAGGCGCTGGCCGATATCCATCGTGTGCTCAAGCCGGGCGGTCGCTTGCTGGTGCTGGAATTCTCGAAGGTACAGAGCGAGCTGTTCGGCAAGCTCTACGATTTCCATTCGTTCAAGGTGCTGCCGAAGCTGGGCCAGCTTTTTGCCGGCGACGCGGACAGTTATCAGTACCTCGCCGAATCGATCCGCAAGCATCCGGACCAGCAGACGCTGAAAGGCATGATGGAGCGCGCCGGCTTCGATCGCGTCGAAGTACGCAACCTCACCAACGGCATGGTCGCCATCCATCGGGCGTACAAGTTCTAGCAGGCGTTTGACGTCGTCATTCCACGAAGGGAAATCCAGGCAGTGATCGCATGAGCAACAACGCCACGCAACTCGAACGCCTGACCTTCTTCTCCGATGCGGTGTTCGCCATCGCGATCACGCTGCTGGTCATCGAAATCCACGTGCCGCGACTGGGCGTGGTGGATGACCAGGTTTTTCTGGCCGCGCTCGCCTCGTTGCGCCCGAGCATCTTCGGGTTCGTGCTGAGTTTTCTGGTGATCGGCTCGCTGTGGGCTGCGCACCATCGGGTGTTCGGCATGCTTGTCGGTTACAGCCGCAGCGTGATGGTGCCCAACATGCTTCTGCTGCTGGTGATCGCCTTCATGCCGTTCGCCACCGCACTCATGAGTGCGAACCCGTTGTCGCGCGTGGCCGAAATGTTCTACGCGGCGACGCTGCTGTTGGCGGCATTGATTCAGCGCTTGCTATTCGGTCGTGCGTTGCAGCCGGGTTACCTGCAGGCGGAATTGACGCCCGGGGATGTTGCTGCTGTCCGCGGACGTGCATGGGGACTGCCGGTTGCGGCAGCGCTGTCGCTGTTGCTGGCGTGGTTCGTCCCGGCATGGAACAACATGGTGTTGCTCGCCATTCCGTTGCTGACGCGATGGTTCGCGCACATCGCCCGCGTCCGTGCGGAAAAGACATCCATGGCGGTGAAAGACATTCCTGCAACGTCCACTCTGCAAAGAGTCGAACTCCATGAACCCGTCATCGCCGCTTCCGAACCTACCGCGTAGTCCGCTTCTTGCCGCTGCAGCCTTGCTCGGCTGGTTCGCGCTGGCGTTGCAGCTATGGCTGTCGATCCGCATGACTACGGCTGATGGACGATCGGTGATCTCGGCCGTCTGGATCTACCTGGGATTCTTCACCGTCCTCACCAACCTGCTTGTCGCCACAGCGCTGAGCGCAGACGCACTCGGCATGGACGATCGCCTCGGCCGTTTCTTCCGACGCCCCGGCGTAACCACTGCCATCGCGGCGAACATCGCTGTGGTCATGCTCACTTACAACACGCTGCTGCGACAACTCTGGCAACCGCAGGGTTGGAATCTGGTCGCGGACTTGCTGCTGCACGACGTGATGCCGGCGGTGTTCCTGCTGTTCTGGTGGTTCGCGGTGCCGAAGGATACGTTGCGGCTGCGCCAGCTTGGCGGCTGGCTGCTGTATCCACTCGGCTACCTGCTCTACGCGTTGATCCGCGGCGCCGTCACGCGCTGGTATCCGTATCCGTTTCTCGACGTGAACACGCTTGGTTATCCGAGCGTATGGCTCAATGCCGCCGGCGTGGCGCTCGTGTTCATCGTCATGGCGCTGTTGTTGCTCGGGCTTGCGCATTTGCAACGACGCGGATCGAAGCGGCCTTCCATCGCGCGTTGAGTGGTCGATCTCGGCATCACTTCAAGTCGCGCGCAAATCCTCGACGATCTCGCCCAGGCTTCTTATCTCGTCCTCATGTTCCGGATCGCGCCAGCGTTCCGCCAGCGCGTCGGCAAGCCACCGTTGCATCGACGGCAAATCGCACAGTCGCCGTGCATAACCAGCAGCGTCGCCATCGAGCTGAAGACCGAAGGTGCGCACGCGAAACGCAACCGGCGCATAGAACGCATCGACTGCGCCGAATGTTTTTCCAGCAAGGAACGGACCGCCGAAACGACGCAGCCCTTCGTTCCACAGTTCGGCGAGTCGCTCGATGTCCTTCTTCAGCGATGCGGAGACCTGGTGCAGCCGCACGCGCAATCCGCAGTTCATCGGACACTCGTTGCGCAGCGCGCCGAAGCCCGAATGCATTTCCGCCGAGGCACTGCGCGCCCACGCGCGGGCATGTGCATTGGACGGCCAAACGCCAGCGTGATTTTCAGCGAGGTATTCGGCGATCGCCAGTGAATCCCACACCACTTCGCCGTCGGCGTGCAGACACGGCACGCGGCCCGTCGGCGAAAACGCGCGGAACGCCGTCCAGCTGGAACCCGATCCGGGCAGGAACGGTGCCAGGCGTTCCTCGAAAGGAATGCCCAGCTCGCTCAGCAGCACCCACGGGCGCAGCGACCACGACGAATAATTCTTGTTGGCGATGTGCAGCGTGTACATGCGTTTGCTTTCCTGATGATCGATCGGTCAATGTTGTTCGCAGGTTTCGGCTTCCAGCATCGGCGCTGCCGGCAATATCGCACGACGACGCGCGTTGGCCAGCACCACGCCGCTCACCGTGATCGCGCCGCCGACCAGGGTCAGCCAGCCGGGCTTTTCATCCAGCCAGAGCCAGCCGATCAGCACCGCGATCGGCGGCGAGAAATAGATGAAGCTCGATACCTGCGATGCGGACGCGCGACGCAACGCGGCGTTCCACGCGAGATATCCCACGAAGGTAGGCGCCAGCCCCAGCCACACCAGCGCCGCGATGTGCGACCACGGCGCAGCCACCAGCGCCTGCGGCAAATGCAAACCGAACGGCAACGCGCCCAGTGTGCCGGCGAAAAAAGTGAACGAGGTCACGCCGATCATGTTGTTGCGCACGAACAGCGGTTTTTGTCCGACGAAGTAGATCGCCGACACCACCACGCTGATCAGCACCAGCGCCGCCATCGGTTCGAACTTCACCTGCTTGCCGCTGGCCAGCACCACCATCACCACGCCGATCAGCGCGATACCCAGACCGGCGAGCGTGCGCGTCGACAATCGCTCGCGCAGCCATATTGCCGATACCGCAGCGGTGGCGGCAGGCACCAGTGAAATCAGGATGGCCGCGGTGCCGCTGGCGATGCGTGTCTCCGCGTGATTCAGCGCGAGGTGATACACCGTGAGCCCAAGCACGCCGAGCAACGCCAGTTGCGGCCAGTCGCGACGCTGCGGCAGTGGCGTGCGACGCACCAGCATCAGCACGCCGAAACACAGCGAGCCGATCGCCAGTCGCGCCAGCGCCACCTCGCCCGGGGTAAAAGACGCGAGTGCATACGCGATCGCCGCGTATGCCGACGACCATGTCAGCAAGGCGATGGCGATAAGAACGAGTGCGCGGCTGTCGAGCCGCTCCGCGGTATCCATGGAATATGTCCGGAAGGAGGAAGTGCGCATCCTAGTCTTGGCGACGATGCCGTTGAATAATGCATCGAAAGATCCGCCCGGCGTTTCGCCGACGATCGAATCAATCAGCGAACGTTGCCACCTTGGAATCGAAAGTCATGGACACAAGGCCTGATCTGGACAGCAAAGACTGGCAATTGCTCGAAGCGCTGCAGGCCGATGCGCGCACCGGCTACGCCGAGCTCGGCCGCAAGGTGCGATTGTCCGCGCCGGCAGTCGCCGAACGGGTGAAGCGGCTGGAAGAAACCGGCGTGATCACCGGCTATCGCGCCAGCGTCAATCCGAAACGGCTGGGTTACGGCATCAACGCGATGGTGCGATTGCGCTGCGACGGCGCCACCTGCGCGCGCATCGGTGCCTTGGTCGAGGACATCCCCGAAGTGCTCGAATGCCGCCGCCTGGCCGGCGAGGATTCGGCGTTGCTGCACGTGGTGGCGATGTCCATCAGCCATCTCGAATCCGTGCTCGATCGCCTGCTCAAGACCGGTGCCAGCAACAGCACGACCACGCTGATCGTGTTGCAGGCTCCGCACGAAAACCGTCCGCTGACGCGAGCGATGTGGAATGCCGCCCGCGCGTTGTCGCGCGATGAGTAAGATCGAACGCTTCAACACTCCGGTGCGCGAACGATGCTGTCACGTGCATGTCAATACAGCTCACGAAGCATGGGCGAACGTCGACAATGATGGCCTTTCAAAATATCCGCGGCGAATGACACGCCACCTGCAACGGTTGAATCGATGACCACGAAATCTCCCGACACGCCGGCCTCGTTGCCGGATGACACACCACTGAATCCCGAACGTCGTCGCCTGCTTGGCGGCCTCGCGTTTGCCGGCGCGGCGATGACGGTGGGCGGTTGCCAGCCGATCGGCAATCGCGTATCCACCGCCGGCCCATCGGCGTTGTCCACCGACGCACTCGACGCGTTGTTGCGCAAACACATCCAGCATGTGGTGGTGCTGTATGCGGAAAACCGCAGCTTCAACAATCTGTTTTCCGATTTCCCCGGCCTGCAGCAGCCGTTGAAAGACGTATCCGTGGAAGCCTCGCGGCAGCTCGATCGCGACGGCACGCCGCTCACCACGCTGCCACCGATCTGGGGCGGGCTCGCGCCGCATGCGCAGGTGGTCGACCACCGCACTTACCATATCGATCAGCACGCGATCACCGGCTTGCCGAATCGCCCGTTCGCGCTGCGCACGCCGGATGGTTCGCCGTTGCCGCACGGCGTGGTGACGCGCGATCTTGTCCACCGTTTCTACGAACACCAGCTGCAGATCAACGGCGGAAAAAATAATGGCTTCGTCGCCTGGGGCAACACCGGCGCGATGGTGATGGGCCACTATGCCGACACCAGCGTCAACCTGCGGCTGTGGCAGATCGCGCGGCAATACACGTTGTGCGACAACTTCTTCATGGGCGCGTTTGGCGGCTCGTTCCTCAACCATCAATACCTCGCGGCCGCGCAACCACCGTTCTATCCGAACGCAGATCAAAGACCGGGCAAGTTCCAGCTCACCGTGCTCGATGGCGACGACCCGACCGGCATTCACCCTAAGCTCGCCGACGATTCTCCGCCGAGTGCGATGCAGGGACGTTCGAAATTCTATGCGCCCGACGGGTTGACGCCGGACTTCTGGGCGGTGAACACGATGAGCCCGCCGTACGCGCCGTCGTCCACGCAGGACAAGAACGATCCGCGCCTCGCCGATGCCACCACCCCCAACACGCTGCCGCCGCAAGTGCACCTCACCATCGGCGACATGCTGAGCGAACGCGGTATCGACTGGGCGTGGTATGCGGGCGGCTGGCAACTCGCGCTGGATGGAAAAGGCGACGGCGACGAACGCGTGTTTCCGGAAACGCCGAACTTTCAGATTCATCATCAGCCATTCAATTTTTTCCGCCAGTTCGCGCCCGGTACCGCTGCGCGACAACAACATTTGCGCGATGCCGGCATCGGCGAAACCGCGGCGACCAACCATTTCATCGCCGCGATCGAAAACGGCACGCTGCCGCCGGTGTCGTTCTACAAGCCGCAGGGCGATCTCAACATGCACGCGGGTTACTCCGATGTGCAGGCCGGCGATCGTCACCTCGCGCAGATCGTGGATGCGCTGCAGAAAAGTCCGCACTGGGCGACCACGCTGGTCGTGGTGACCGTCGACGAAAACGGAGGATGGTGGGATCACGTGGCGCCACCGAAGGGCGATCGCTGGGGGCCGGGTACGCGCGTGCCGGCGATCATCGTGTCGCCACATGCGAAGAAAGGTTTTGTCGATCACAGCATCTACGACACCGGCTCGATCCTGCGCTTCATCACGCGGCGATTCGGCCTGCGAAAACTGCCGGGCCTGCAGATGCGCGAGGACGCGATGATCGCCGCGGGTGGGCCGCCGCCCGGCGATCTCACCGCTGCGCTGCAATTCGATTGACGCAATACTGATTCGACCTCCCTGCCTGTAGTGAGGTGTTTTTCTTTTCGAGACCATCGCCATGCGCACGCTGTATCCCGCCATCGAGCCTTATCACACGCATCGCATGCGCGTCGATGCATTGCACACGCTGCATGTCGAGGAATGCGGAAATCCGGCCGGCATTCCGGTGGTGTTTCTGCATGGCGGACCCGGTGCCGGCATCGCGCCTTACCATCGGCGCTTCTTCGATCCGGCGCGCTATCGCATCGTGTTGTTCGACCAGCGCGGCGCCGGACAATCGACGCCGTTCGCGGAGCTCACCGACAACACGACCTGGCATCTCGTCGCCGACATCGAAACGATTCGCGAGCAGCTCGGCATCGAAAGCTGGATCGTGTTTGGCGGCTCGTGGGGATCCACGCTTGCGCTCGCGTACGCGCAGCGACACGTCGAGCGCGTGGTCGCGCTGGTACTGCGCGGCATCTTTCTCGGCCGGCCACAGGAGTTGCGCTGGTTCAACGAAGCCGACGGCGGTGCTTCACAGATCTTCCCCGAGCGATGGGCGCGATTCCTGCAGCACATCCCGCCAAACGAACGCCATTCGATGCTGGATGCGTACTGGGCTCGACTGACCAGCAACGACGAAAGCGTGCGACTCGCCGCCGCGCGCGCATGGAGCGCATGGGAAGGCGGCAGCACCACCTTGCTGCACGATCCACGCGGCAGCGGTGATTTCGACGATCCGCACAGGGCGGTCAGCCTCGCGTTGATGGAGGCACATTATTTCCGCCACGCGATCTTTCTCGAACCTGATCAGCTGCTGCGCGACATCGACCGCATCCGGCACATTCCAGCCACCATCGTGCACGGTCGTTACGACATCATCTGCCCGGCGATAAGCGCCTGGGATCTGAGCCAGGCGTGGCCGGAAGCAGAACTGCACATCGTGCTCGCCGGCCACAGCGCGCTCGACCCGGCCATCGTCGACTGGCTGGTCGAGGCGACCGACCGGCTCGCCGATATGGACGTCTGAACGCCGTCAATGCGCTGACGTGGCCGCGGGCGGCAGCAGATCCGGTTGCGATTCGTACCAGCGATGCGCGTTGAGCAGATGAAACGTGCGCTTGCCGTCGTCCATCGCCACGCCCAATCCGAGGATGCCCCAGCGTGCGTAAAGATCGCCGCTCGGTTTACCGTCGCGGATGCGCAGGTGGGCGAACAGGTCGATGCGCTTGTTGCTCGCCACCAGATGATCGAGCACGAAATCACCGTGTTGTGCCTCGACCTGCGCGTGTGCGGTGGCTTGCCCATCGTTGATGATCCGCGCGATCCATTTCGGGAACGCACTGCGATCCGCGTACAGCGAAAGCAGCAGGCTCACGTCTTTCATCACCATGGTGGCGCTGCCGCGAAGCCGCATCGGACGATCCCAGTCGAGCCGTCCGTGGTCGATGGTGAAGCGCGCCCACCACGGCGGATCGCGCGAACCTTCCACGCGCACGCCATCCATGTTGAGGCTGAAGTCGCGCAGGTCGAACGTGTGGCCGGCCGCGCGCTGCGCAAGCCTGATTTGCGTGTCCATGCGCAGGTTGCCGACGAGTCGTGACACGCCGAGCGCGATGCGTGATGCGTCGCTGTTCATCTGCAGGCGGCCAGCACTCACGTCGCCTTTTCCATCGACGGTGAGGTCGCCGCTCATGTGTCCGCTGCCGGCGAGAAAGTACAGACTCTTCCCCGGGAGATATCGGTTGTACGTGCGCAGGTCGGGTACGTCGGCGTTGGCGAATTGCAGATGCGCGACGAGCGCGTCGCGCAGGTGTGCGAGGTTGGCCGATGACTGCACATTCATCGTCAGCGCGCGACCGCGCAGATACGGCGGCATCGATGAGCCTTCCGGCGCGAGCGTGAAACGGTCGACGGCGAGTTGGGTCGCGATCTTCGCGCCTTCGACGAGTGCATGCGCACTGGCATCGCCGGCGAACACGTTGTCGAGCACGCTGGCGCGCAGCTGCACGGTCGGCAGATCGACGCGACTGCCCGACGCAAGCTGACCCGCGTCGATGCGCAACGCGGCGTCGATATCGCCTTCGCCATCCAGGTGCAGCCACGGCTTCGATGCCGTCAGCGGCGTCAGCCATTGCAGCGATTCGAAATGCCAGCGCGCATCAGCGGTGCCGGAAAGCAATCGCAGATCGTCACCAGCTGCGCGCAGCGGCAACACGCGGCGGCTGGCGAAATGCAGGTTCGCCTCGAGCTGATTCATGGCCTTCACGGCATCGGCGCCGGGCGGCGGCAGAATGCGTGCGTTGAGCATCACGCCATCGGGTTGCACCGCGAGATCGAGCTGGCCGCGACGACTTTGCTGGCTGCCATCCGCATCGGTGATCGCCACGGGCGCGTTCCACTGCAGGCGACCACCGGGCGCCAGTTCGCCACGATCGAATGACACGTCCGCACTCAAGTGACCATCGAGCGGCGCCGTCATCACCTTGCGCGTGCCGCTTCGATTCGCACCGAGCGCCAGCGGCATGGTGGCGGCCTCGATCGTCAAACTTCCCACGGCCTTTTCGGCTTTCAGCCAGCCGGGCGGCTGCTCGTGGGTAAACGGATCGAACGCAAATTTGAATTCGAACTTTGCCGCGTGCAGCAACGGCCACTGTCGAAATGTCACGCGCGCATCGGGCATCGCGATGCGCGACGGAAACACCTGCGTCGGGCCGCCGCGCAGCTGATGCGTAAAACCCGTATCAGCCGAACCCATGCCATCGACCACGAAATCGCCCCAACGCAACTGCTGCAGCGACGATGTAGAGACGCGGTCGACCGTGATGCGCCAGGCATCGGCGCGCATCGGCGGCGGCTTGTGATCGATCGCGGTCGGCTGCACGTCGATCGTCACCGCCGTGGTGAACACCGTGCCGAAGCGCAATTCGCGCCGGAACAATGGCCACAACATCACGCGGCCGTTTGCCGAGTCCCCATGCGCACTCCAAAGCAGCAGGCGTGCGTGCCCATGCAAGGTCAGGTCGTGCAAGCAGATCTGCCCCGGCCACAACGTCCACGCCCACGACCACTTCGCCTGAATCGTTTCGGGCACGCGATTGACCTGCGCGCTGGCCAGCGACGTATTGATGAAGATGTTGGCGACAATCAGGTAAAGCGCATACAGCACGCCCAGTGGCCACAGGATCCAACGCAGAATGGGAGGCAGTTTGCGCATCAGTTCCGTTGACCGGTGGCGATAACGCAGCATGACGGGATTTTCGTGATGGCGCAGTGGAACGTGGCCACGGCGTCTTTCGCGTCACTTGTCGCAAGAAGCGGATGGTTCCGACCGTGACGGTGCGGCAGCATGTCGTATCTCACTCGGGAACACAGCCATGCTCACCCTCTTCGATTATCTGCCCTCGCAGAACGCCTGGAAAATTCGCTTGCTGTTGAACCATCTCGGCCGTCCGTATCGATCGGTGATGCTGAGTATTTTCGAAGGCGAGGGAAAGTCCGATTCGTTTCGGCGCATCAGCCCGACCGGCACGGTGCCGGCGATCCAGCTTGAGGATGGACGCGTGTTGTCGGAGTCGAATGCGATTCTCGCGTTTCTCGCCGAAGAAACGCCGTATCTGCCTGCCGATCCGTTCGATCGCGCGAAGGTGCAGCAGTGGTTGCATTTCGAGCAGGAGCGAATCGAGTCGGTGATCGGTTCGCTGCGTTATTGGACCATGACCGGCAAACTTGCGCGCCGTTCGCCGGATGTGATCGAGGGCAAACGCAAGGCTGCGTTGAAGGCACTGGACATCCTGGAACGCGAACTGTCGACGCGCGCCTTCATCGCCGGCGATGAATACACCATCGCCGACATGGCGTTGTTCGCATACGGAAGCCGCGCAGAAGAGGGAGGCTTGTCTCTGCAGAGTTATCCGCATGTTCGTGCGTGGATCGCGCGTGTCGAGGCGCAGCCGGGCTTTCTTGCGACCATGCATCCGTACTCGATCGATCCGCATTCCGCCAACGAATTGCCCTGACCCCGGCCTTCTGTCACGGGCGAGGCTGGCGGAGGCAATGGCATACTCGGCGTTTTCCGGTTCGGGATGCCTGCTTCCATGCGACTTTTGCCCGCCCTGGCCATCGGCATGCTGTCGCTGCCGATGGTAGTGTTCGCCGCCGATCCGCATTCGTACGCGCAGCCCGACCAGGTGCGCGTGACGCATCTGGATCTCGACCTGACGATTGATTTTCCGCATCGGCAGCTCGATGGCCGTGCCACGCTGAAACTGGACTGGACGAATCCGAAAGCATCGTCGCTGGTACTCGACACGCGCGATCTGCACATCGAGTCGGTCGAAGCCGTCGATGCGAGCGGCAAAGCCACGGCGCTGAAGTACGCAATGGCGGCTGCGGAGAAGCAGCTCGGCAGCAAGCTCACCATCGCCGCACCGGCACATCCGGCGCAGGTACGCATCGTGTACACGACCTCGCCGCAGGCATCGGGCCTGCAATGGCTGACGCCGGCGCAGACCGCCGACAAGACGCAACCTTTCATGTTTTCGCAATCGGAATCGATCCACGCGCGCTCGTGGGTGCCGCTGCAGGATTCGCCGGCAATCCGCTTCACGTACGACGCGCAAGTGCATGCGCCAAAAGACGTACGCGTGGTGATGAGCGCGATCAACGACGCAAGGCATCCGTTGAACGGCGATTTCAGTTTCGACCAGCCGCATCCGATTCCGTCGTATCTGCTGGCGATCGGTGCCGGCGATATCGCGGTGAAGGAAACCGGCCCGCGTTCGGCCGTCTATGCGGAACCGTCGGTGGTCGGCAAGGCCGCTCACGAGTTTGAAGACACCGAAAAAATGATCGCCACGGCGGAGCACCTTTACGGGCCGTATCGCTGGGGCCGTTACGACATTCTGGTATTGCCGCCGTCGTTTCCGTACGGCGGCATGGAAAACCCGAACATGACGTTCGCCACGCCGACCGTGCTGGTGGGCGACAAGAGCCTGGTGTCGCTGGTGTCGCACGAGCTGGCGCATTCGTGGTCGGGCAACCTGGTGACGGCTGCGAGCTGGCGCGACATCTGGCTCAATGAGGGCGTGACCACGTATGTGCAGGGCCGAATCACCGAAGCGCTGTACGGCAAGACGCTGGCCGATGAGGAATCGCTGCTTTCGGCGCGCGGCCTCGAGAAGGAACTTGCCACGATGCCGGCCAACTCGCAGAAGCTCGCGCCGGACCCGCGCGGCATCGGCGCGGACGATTCGCTTTCCGATGTCGCCTACGACAAGGGCTCGTGGCTTCTGCGCACGCTGGAGCAGCGCTACGGCCGCGACACTTTCGATCATTATCTGAAAGGCTACTTCGACCATTTCGCGTTTCGCAGCATTACCACCGAGCAGATGCTCGCGTACCTGAAGCCAAACCTGATCGAGAAATATCCCGGCAAGATGCGCTGGGCCGAAGTGCAGAGTTGGGTCTACGGAACCGGCGTGCCGAAAAATGCACCGCTGCCTGATTCGCCACGCTTCAACGCGATCGACAAGGAGCGTGCGGACTTCCTCGCCGGCACGCTGGCTGCCGACAAGCTCGACGCAAAAGGCTGGAATACGCAGGAGTGGATGTACTTTCTCGATCGCCTGCCCGACGTGTCGCCGCTGCAGAAAATGCAGCAGCTCGATGCCGCCTGGCACCTCACCGGTACGCCAAACGCCGAGATCGGCATGCGCTGGTACAGCCACGCGATTGCCGCTGGCGATAAGGCCGCATGGACGGCTGCGGCGGAACACATGACCCGGATCGGTCGGATGTATCTCACGCTGCCGTTGTATCAGGCATTCGCCAAAACGTCGGACGGACTTGTGTATGCGAAACAGGTTTACGCCAAGGCGAAGGCCGGCTATCACCCGTTGACGCAGCAGGCAGTGGAAGCAGTTTTTGCCTCGGCAAAAACTGCGCAATAGGCAACTTCGCTCTTTGCTTGTCGGCAAAGTAGAACGCAAACACCGCATCAAAAAATCAAATGAGTCCCATGCCTCCATCGACGAACACGTCCACCACGCCACTCTGGAAACGCATGCTGTTTCGCCGGCTGAAATTCATGGCGTGGCTGCTTGCGATCATCGTCGTGCTCGGTGGCGGCGCCTACCTGCTTGCGCCGCAATGGCTGATGCGCGCTAATTTCGCGCGGCAGGCAATGGAAGCCCATCTGGACAAGCATTCGGTGCTGGTTGGCGATACGCGCTGGGTGTACTACGAAGGCGGTGAAGGCCCGAACATCATGCTGTTGCACGGCTTCGCTTCCAGCAAGGAGGTGTGGTTGCCGACGGCGAAGATTCTCTCGGCGCATTTCCACGTGATCATTCCGGATCTGCCCGGCTGGGGTGAATCCACTCGCGACGCCGGCGCGAGCTACAACATCGATGCGCAGGCGATACGACTTGATGGCTTCGTGCAGACACTGGGGCAGCAACGGTTCGTGCTGGTCGGCCATTCGATGGGCGGCGCGGTCGCGGGTGTCTACGCCGCCCAGCACCCCGAGCATGTCGCCGAGCTGGCGCTGGTCGATTCGTTCGGCCTCAAGTACAACGAGAACGCGTTCGCGAAAGCAGCGATGGCTGGCAAGAATCCGTTCGTGTTCGACGATCGCGCCGGTTTCGCCACCGCGACATCGCTCGCGTTCGAAAAGCCGCTCAATCTGCCCGGCCGCTTCATCGACGTGCTGGTCGATCGCAACCGGCAGGATCACGCCTTCATCCAGCACACGTTCGAGGAGCTGCGTGATCCGTCGCAGTACCTCGCCGTGCAGAGCCGGCTGGATCATCTGACCATGCCGGTGATGGGCCTGTGGTGCCACGACGACAAGATCATCGACGTCTCCGCGCAAGACAGCCTGCGCAACGGCCTGGCCCACGCTGCCGCGATCAGCATGAGCACGATCAATGGCTGCAATCACATGCCGATGCTCGAAAAGCCGGAGGACACGGCACAGATCCTGACCGGCTTCACGCTGTCGCACTGAACATGAGCCAGGCAATATCTGTGGTGCGCAACCTGTACAAAACCCGGGCGAATGGCCGGCCCTCAGCACACGGTTGTGAATTGATGATGACAACATGGGACAATGCGGTTCTCAGCCTGGACCCCGGCATGCTCTCGTGCAAGAAACCCCAACCATGCAGCAAGCGATGAAGCCAAGCCTGGTGCGCTCAGGTGTGGACGCGATTGTTCGCATGTCCGGCACGCGTACCAATTACTGGGTCGAGGTCGCGGTGGATTTCGCGCTGGGCACGACGCTGCTGGCCGAAGGCTGGCGCCACCACACCGGCGGGCCGCTCAGCGCCACGGCGGCGATCGTGCTGGGCCTGCTGGCTTTCAGTTTCATCGAGTATTTTTTCCACCGCTGGATGTTCCACACGCGGATTCCGCTGTTCGAACAGGGCCACCGGCTGCACCACGAGCGTCCGCTCGGCTACGACTCACTGCCGTTTTTTCTGCCGGCCGCGGTACTGCTGGCCATTGCAGGCGTCTGTGTGCTGATCATGCCGACCGGCTTTGCGCTGCTGATGACCGGCGCGGTGACGTTCGGCTACATCGCTTACGGACTGAGCCATTTCACGATCCACCACGTGCGCTTCAAGCATCCGGTGCTGCGTCGCTGGGCGGGGGCGCATCACGTGCACCACTACCACCCCAACAGCAATTTTGGCGTCACCACGCCGCTGTGGGATGTGTTGCTCGGCACGCGCTACGTGCGGCAGTCGCGCAGCCGCTGATCGGCGCATCTCCGCCTTCCGAGGAAGGCCTGGCATCGCTCCATTCAGTCGCGCCTGCCATCCGACGCCTGCTGATTCGTTACTGTGCGCAGTCCTGAGTTACCGCGAAGCGGGACACCATATTGTCAAGGATAGGCTCGATGGCGAGGACGTGGTAAACGCCAAACTGCACCGCGACCCGGCTGTATTCGTGCCATCCGTGACGGATGGCCGTGAGCAGCGATTGGTCCCGAATACGATCGGATGCCCTGGCGAGTTCATTGAGCGGACCGCCATTCACGGTCGGGTCAAACTGGCGACCCGACCAGGTTGACGATGCTAGAGGTCTGCCAGTCAGCGCCTCATATGCACTTACAAATCCTTTCCACTTTCTCCAAGAGGGATCGATGGGCAGTCCGTTGCGTTGGAGATAATCGCCTAGAAAGGTGGGATAGGCCGCGGCTGTTGCAGAAAGATCCGGGTGCGATGCACTGCCGACGAGGCGCTGGGCAGTCAGGAAGACGAACACGTCGCGTGTTGCGTGATCGGCAAGGAGTGCTGCGATTTCTGTGTTTATCGGCACATCGGCCGAGCGAAAAACGATGCCATGCTGGCTCGCATAGTGGGCAATGAAACCCAGGTCGGCGGCGCGCCGAATCGCCTGAGATGCCGTTTCCAACCCTAGCCCTGGCGGCGCATCACCTTCGTGGAGAATCAACTCCGGACGCGCTGCATCGAGCGCCACAGTGATTAAGCGATACATCGGCGACTTTGCGTTACTGATATGGCGCGTACCAATGACCGTAAGCCGCTTGTCGCCAACGGTATGTTTCAAGATGAGAGGCTCGGCATGAAAGCCGGGCGCATTGCGGACTGTTAAATAACTTCGCGATACATCCTTCAGTGGAGGGATTTTGTCAACGGCTCCGATTGGCTTGCGCGGGCAAACTTCATCCACCTGTCCCAACGCCATTGGAACCGCGCACACAGTGGAAGGCAGGAATAACAGCAGGGCAATTGTGGCGATGAACAAGCCTTGAGGTGACTTCACAATTTTCCTGGATGGATCGATCTTGCCGTCGGCGCAGACACGTTCATTCTGAATAAGCGTGCAGGCTCTAGCGAAACGTGGATCAAGATGAGCTGTCACCTGACGATTCGCCTTCTACAGGACGCCGGGCACGAGTGCTTTCACCCGGCGCATATAGTCCGCATACGCATCGCCGAACTGCTCGCCCATCCAGCGTTCCTCCAGCCGCAACTTGCGCCAGAACGATACGGCGACAATGGCCACGGCCAGAAAGCCGCGCAGTTCGCCGATCGCCATCGCGGTGCCGAGAAACGCCATCAGCAGGCCGGTGTAGATCGGATGACGCACGTAGCCATACGGCCCGCGCTCGATCAATTCGTGATCCCGCTTGACCTGCACGACGCCGCTCCAGTTGGTGCCAAGCACCACGCGCGCCCAGCAGGCGAACAGCACGCCGGCCAAGGTCATCAGCATGCCTAGAACAGCGACGGCTTCGATGCTCGGATAGAGACGCCAGCCAAGCGCTGTGCCTGCGTACATCTCGCCCGGACCACCAAGCAACACGCCACCGATGAGCACTGGCAACCAGTGCTTGAGGAAACGCAACCACATCGGCTCGGTGCGTACAGCCTGCTTGACCTTGAACGCACTGACGATCCAGAACAGCGCGAAAAAGATCCAGAACGACTTGATCAGCGTGTCGATCGGCAAGGCCATTTGGTTTTCCCCGAATCAATCAGAACAAGTCAGGCTCGCCCTTGCGGTGCGCGAGAGACGAGCGCGCAGGCGCCCACATCAACACCACCGTAGCAGACTTGCCCACTGCCATCCCCTCGCAATGGCCGACAACCGGCGAGATCTTTCGCGACGTGATCGTCGCCGAACCGGCACCTTGGTGGCCCGACAACACGAGCGCGAAAAGCGCGCCGATCCGCGTTATCGACTTGGTGTACTGAGCTCTCCACGCATCGCCGCTACGTGTCTGCAGGAGGATCATCGCGGACGAACGATCGGTGCTACGGTGAAAGTCCAACCCAACGACATCAGGTAGTTCCGGTGGACCGTCGCACTGCTCTCAAGACCTCCGCAACGCTACTCATCGGCTCGGCAGTCGGCTCCAGTCTGGGCGCGCCGTTGTCCTCGCGCCCTTCGGCATCGGCGTTACCGGACCAAGGATCGCGCGCCGATCCAGCGCCCGAGCGACCCGTTCCCGTCATGGGGGTTCAATGGGACTGGATGCGCTGGCCACAGGGCGTGGAGGGACAGCGAAAAGCGGATCGAGGAGACGGCACTTACCTCAATCCCATTTTTGCCGGTGATCATCCCGACCCGTCCATCCTCAAAGATGGTCGGGATTACTACATGATCTTCTCGACCTTCGACGCCTATCCCGGGTTGACCATCCACCACAGCCTGGATCTGGTGAACTGGCGTCCTGTGATTGCACCGCTCACGACGCCGATCGGATCGGTGTGGGCATCGAACCTGTGCAGGCACGAGGGTCGCTATTGCATCTACATCTCGAACGCCGGCGCATATCGATCCATTTTCGTCATCCATGCCGATCGCATCGATGGGCCGTGGAGCGAACCGGTGGATCTGAAGATCACCGATCACATTGATCCCTGTCACACAATCGATGAAGCAGGCAGACGCTGGCTGTTCCTGTCTGGCGGCGACCGTGTGCCGCTCGCGCCCGATGGCCTGTCGACCGTGGGGAAGGTTGAGCACGTCTATGATCCCTGGCGCTATCCGGCTAACTGGAGCGTGGAAACTTTCGCGGCGGAAGGTCCCAAGGTCTTTCGTCGAAACGACTGGTTCTATCTCGTATCCGCGGTCGGTGGCACGGCGGGTCCACCGACGGGGCACATGGTCGTCGTCGCGAGGGCGCGTTCCCTTGCAGGCCCATGGGAACAAGACCCCGGCAATCCAGTCGTGAAGACGTGGTCGGCTGCGGAGAAATGGTGGTCGCGCGGCCACGCCACGCCTTTTGAAGGGCCGGATGGCGACTGGTGGATGATCTACCACGGCTATGAAAACGGCTACTGGACGCTGGGCCGCCAGACGCTGCTCGAACCGATTGTCTGGAACTCCGATGGATGGTTCCGGCCCAAAGGTGGCGACTTGTCCAAACCGTTGCGGAAGCCGCGTGGCGCACCGGCTGGTCCGCATGGACAAGCGCTATCCGATGACTTCCGTTCGCCACGTTGGGGAACGCAATGGAGTTTCTACGACCCAGGCCAAAACGAGCAGGCACGTGCACGCTTCGCCAACCGAACGTTGCACTTGCGCGCGAAAGGGCACTCTCCGGCTGATGCCTCGCCGCTCACGTTCATCGCGGGCGACCAACGCTACGAAATGGTCGTAGAAATTGAAGTCGATGAAGGTGCGGAAGCGGGGTTGCTGGTTTTCTACAACCGCCGTCTTTACGCAGGGTTGGGTATCAATGCGAGTGGTAGCGTCATGCACCGATTCGGGCAAAGCCAGTCCGGTAATACGTTGCCGAACATCGCGCGACGTGGCTTTATCCGTTTGCGAAACGACCGCAATGCCGTGGTGCTTTCCACGAGTCCCGACGGCCTGACGTGGAGCAAATACGATCTGGAGATGGAGACTTCCGGCTACCACCAGAACGTGGCAGGTGATTTTCTCAGCCTGCGTCCAGCCATCTATTGCTCGGGTCGAGGCGAAGCGCGGTTCCGAGACTTTCATTACCGGGCAGAAACGTAACGCTGGGTTTGCAGGGGTCAGCGTGTGTATGAAATGACACGTCTAGCCACTTATCTGCGATGAAATCAGCAGACGCCGGTCATGCAGAACGGCCCACGCGTGGTTTAGGGCAAGGCAGCAGGGCGATAACTAAAAATATTCAGGAGCAAGATGATGAAACGGTTGATCCACGTATTCTTGATAATGCTTGCGTTAGGAATCGTTTCAACAGCGGTAGACGCCGTCGGTGCCGTCGCAAAGCAACCGAAGCCGACAGGCATGTTTTCGGACATGGCATACAACGACGAAGGAGGCGATCTGCTGGGCACAGAGATCTTTGTCACCTACGCCCGTGATGGCTATTTCGTCGTCTATCAGTCAAGTGAAGGTGAACCAACAACGCCGGCGGTCATGCCAGCGACAATATCGGGTACGTCGATCAAATTCGCAGTTCCAAAAACATCCGATCCTCGCGGCAATTTTGTCGGAACGATCGGATCGAAAGAACTGACTGGATCATTCTCCGGAAGCAAAGAAATCATCCATCTGAAACGCAAAGCTAGTTACTGGCAGTAAGTATCTAACCAAGGCCACGTCATAAAGCTCGACGTTTTCGTGATTGAAGACGTCATCTGGCCAAGCCGCTACAGGTAGCGTTTACTTCCACGGTCGCGTTGTATTGAATACGCTCGTCACCGTCTTATCGGTCATCAAATCCGTCAGGTCACGATTGCCGGCAAATTGATCGAGACTCAACGTTAGATCGCTAAGTCACGTTAAAAGCTTTTTACTAAAAAACTTCCAGTCAAAAGACGCACGCGCATGCGCGCGAACTTAACCGTTCCGGGAGTCCGTGCCCTGCGTGATAACGCCGTCGCAAACGATTTTCCGGTATGCGCCGTTCGACTGTACGACGTTGAGATGGCAACGACGAACTTGTCGCAGAGCACGCGTCAGTCGGCGACGTCGTCGACGAGGCGGTCGAGTTCGGATTTCAGGATCGCGCCTTGTTGTCGCAGCCAATCGCGTTGCTCGCGCCAGTCGAGATAGAGGTTTTCCACCTGCGCCCAGAAACGCGGTGAATGGTTACGCACCTTGAGGTGACACAGCTCGTGCACCAGCACGTAGCGCAAGGCCGCGGGCGGCGCGAGCGCGAGTGCGAGATCAAGGTTGATGCGATCTCGCGTGTCGAGGCTGCCCCACAGGCTTTTCATCGGGCGGATTCGCAGCGATGTCGGCGCCAGCCCGAGTTGTGGAACGTAACTGGCGAGCCAGCGCGACACATCGCGACGGATCAGCGACTCGAGATGCGACGCGATCAGGCCGCGGGCGATTGGCAGCGCGCGTGTATGCGGTCGCGGAATGATCAGCGTGATGCCGGTTTCGTGCGCTTCGATCTTCGGATAAGCGCCTTCGGCCCAGTCGAGTTCCGCCAGTTCGCCGCGTAGCGGGAACGTGCACGGATAACCCACGCGCAGCGGCGGCAGCGGGTTCACGATGAGGTTGAGTTCGTCGAGCTTCTGCTCGAGCCAGTCGGCGTGACTGCGCAGGAACGCGCTGACCTGGCCGGGATGCGTACCCATGGGGTAGGTGACGCGCGCACCCTTGGGCGTGACCGTAAGACGCAGCCGGCGCGCACGCGGATGAGCGGTTTTCAGTACGCGGATGATGCTGCCGCCCACTGTCGCCAATTCCAGCCAATCGCCTTCCAGATGCTGCGCCATGAGCCTGCCTGTGATACCTCGGCCTGTGCTTTGAACGATGGGAGTCCGCGTCACCGGAGAGTGGGCGGACAGTCAGTATGCCGCGCCCGGACGACTTGTGGTGTGGATTTTTTGTTCAGTTTTCCGCAGGCCGCGGCAAACCGAACCATTCCTCCAGTTTGCCCAGCAAACGCTCCAGTTCCAGCGTCAGCAGGGCGAAACTGGCGTCGAGCTCGGCATGGGCATCCTGCTGGCTGTCGCCGAGTTCATCCATGACCACATCCAGGAACTTCAGCTTGCGGATGATCAGGTCCTCGCCCAGCACGAAACTGATGCGGTCGTCGAAAGTCAGCCCCAGCAGGAACACCTGCTTGCCGTTGCGCAGATGCTCCTTCACCTCTTCCGCGTCCAGGTCCTGCCTGCGGCATTTGGCGATGGCACCAGTGGCGGTGGCCGGATCGCGCAATTCGCACTCATCACCGAGGACCAGCCCGGCCGGCAGATTGCCGTTGGCGAGCCAGTCGGTCATCAGCACGCGCGGGCCCTCTTCCGGCGCCAGCGGCACGGCAGGAAAACTGCCGAGCGCCTCGCGTATCTGGGTCAGCGCGTTTTCGGCCGACTTGCGGCTGGAGGTATCCAGCACCAGCCAGCCCTGCTTCGTATCGACATAGGCGGACATGCGCGAGCTGCGCACAAAAGCGCGCGGCAGCAGCTCGGTCAGCAGGTCTTCCTTGATCCGCTTGCGCTCGCGACCACCGACCTTGCGGCTTTCTTCCTCGGCGATTTTCTGCACCTTGCGCTGCAGTTCCTCGTTGATGACCTGCGCCGGCAACAGCTTGTCCTCGCCACCGACGGTGAGCAACGTGCAGTGCTTGACCGTGTGCGTGAGCGGTTCGCCTTCGCCGCGCCCGACCGGCGGCACGAAACCCTTGGTGAACATTTCCAGCGGGCCGCACGGGCGCAGGCGGTGCTCGCCGAGTGCTTCGTCGAGGCGCTTCAGATCGGCGGCGACGGCTGGGGAAAAACGGAACAACGTGAGATTGCGAAAGAACATGATCATCCGAATAAGGGAAAAAGTTTTGCGTGCGCCGTCACCGGCGCGCGCGAATGGACGTCCAAAAGATCAGCGCAACGAAATCAGCGACAAACCGCCGCGATCGCAGACGCCACCGTGTCGAGGTTGTCGCGATTGAGCGCCGCCACACAGATGCGGCCACTGTCGAGCGCATAGATGGCGAACTCGTCGCGCAAGCGATGCACCTGCGCCTTGCTCAGGCCGGAATACGAAAACATGCCGGCCTGACTCTGGATGAAACCGAAATCCGGCGCGCCGTGCGCGGCCAGTCGTTCTACCAGCCCCGCCCGCATCTCGTGGATGCGTGTGCGCATGCCGCCGAGCTCAAGTTCCCAGCGGTCGCGCAATTCCGCACTGCCGAGCACGCCGGCCACCAGCGCCGCGCCATGCGTGGACGGGCTCGAATAGATGGTGCGGATAGTCTGCTTGATCTTCGACAACAGCCGCGCGGCTTCATCGCGATTGCTGCCGATCATCGACAGCGCGCCCACGCGCTCGCCGTAGAGCGAGAACGATTTGGAATACGAATTGACCACCACGAACGCTTCGATGCCAGAGGCCGCGAGCAGGCGAATCGCCGTGGCATCGGCATCGAGACCCTGATCGAAACCCTGATACGCCATGTCGACGAACGGCAGCAGCTGGCGCTCCTTCAGCACATCGATGATCTGCTGCCACTGCGCCGCATCGGGATCGACGCCCGTCGGGTTGTGGCAGCACGCATGCAGCAACACCACGGTACCGGGTTCCATGCGGCTGAGATCTTCCAGCATGCCGGCGATGTCGAGACCGTGGCTGGCCGCATCGTAGTAGCGGTATTGCAGCAGCTCGAAGCCGGCGGTGCGGAAGATCACATGGTGATTGCCCCAGCTCGGATCGCTGATCGCGATCTTCGCGCCAGCACCGGCGACCTGCTTGAGCACATCCGCGGCCACGCGCAACGCGGCGCTGCCGCCGATGGTCTGCGCGGTCGCCACGCGACCGGCGGCGAGCAACGGAGACTCCGCGCCGAACAGCAACTCGCGAGTGAGGCGGTTGTAAGCGGCCAGGCCGTCGATCGGCAGATAGCCGCGCGGCCTCACTGCCGTTGCCAGCGCCTGCTCCACTTCGCGCACGCTGGCGAGCATCGGTACGCGGCCCTGCTCGTCGACATAGATGCCCACGCCGAGGTTGATCTTGTTCGCGCTCGGATCGGCAACGAAGGTTTCGGTGAGACCCAGGATCGGATCGCCAGGGGCCATTTCAACGGATGCAAAGAAGGACACGGCTGCTACTCGGGTTGAAGAAGAAAGGAGAAAGGAGAAAGGAGAAAGGAGAAAGGATGTTCAAGCCTGCGCTGCGACGATCTCATCCGCTGCGTCCACGGGCCACGCGGCAAGGGCGCCGAAGTCGAACAGCTGGCGATCGGCCAGATGCGAGGGTGACACATGGCCCAGGGCGCGGAAGATGTTTTCGCTGCGGCCGGGCTGCACGCGTTCCCACTCGGCCAGCATGCGCTGTACCGCCTTGCGTTGCAGGTTGTCCTGCGAGCCGCACAGGTTGCACGGAATGATCGGGAATTGCCGATGCGCAGCGTACTCGGCGATGTCTGCCTCGTTGCAATACGCCAGCGGCCGGATCACCACATGCGCGCCATCGTCGGAGCGAAGTTTCGGCGGCATCGCCTTCAACTGCGCCTGATAAAACAGGTTGAGGAAAAAGGTGCCGAGGATGTCGTCGCGATGATGACCCAGCGCGATCTTGCTGATGCCGTTGGCCGCCGCCCAGCTGTACAGCACGCCGCGACGCAATCGCGAGCACAGGCTGCACATGGTCTTGCCTGCCGGGATCACCCGAGTCACCGTGCTGTACGTATCCCGCTCGATGATGTGAAACGGCACGCCGTGTGCGCGCAGATAATTCGGCAGCACATGTTCGGGAAAATCCGGCTGCTTCTGATCCAGGTTCACCGCGATCAGCTCGAAGCGCACCGGCGCCTTCGCCTGCAGGTGCAGAAGAATATCCAGCAGCGTGTACGAGTCCTTGCCGCCGGACAGGCACACCATGACTTTGTCGCCCTCTTCGATCATGCCGAAGTCGGCGATCGCCTGGCCCACCTGATGGCGCAGGCGTCGCGCCCGTTTGTCGACGTCGGCGGCTGGCTCGCGGGAGGGTTCGGGATGGGCGGACATGATGATCGTGCAACAAGGGGAATGCGCATTGTAACTGGCCGAGGCTTCTCTTCCGACAGCCGAAACGGCGTTAAACTAGGTGACTTCCTTCAGCCGTTGCCATTGCCATGCAGGTTCAGGATCACGCCCAGATCGTCCATCTGCTCGCCGAATTGCGAATGGAACACCGTGATCTCGACGCAGCGATCGAGCAGCTGGCCACCGCGATCGGCCGCGACGAGTTGCAGTTGACCCGACTGAAAAAACGCAAGCTGCTGCTGAAGGACAACATCGCACGGCTCGAGAGCAAGCTGATCCCCGATCTCGACGCCTGAATACCCACGCCTTTGCCGGAATGCCGATGAGTCCGTCCGCCCCGCTTCGATTGCAGGAAGTCCTGTTGCAGGACGAACACGTCGCGCTGGAACCGCTGCAACTCGAACACGCCGCAGCGCTCGAGGCGGCGGCCGCGGACGGTGCACTGTGGAATCTCTGGTTCACCAGCGTGCCACCGCCGGGGCAGGCGCACAGCTATATCGAAAAAGCTTTGGAAGGGTTGGCTGCGGGAACGATGTTGCCGTTCGTCATCCGCGAAAAATCCAGCGGCGACATCGCCGGCAGCACGCGTTATTACGACGTCGTCGCAGAACTGCCGCGCCTGGCAATCGGTTACACCTGGTACGCGAAGCGCTGGCAGAAAAGCCACCTCAACACGGCCTGCAAGCGCCTGCTTTTCCGGCATGCATTCGAGTCGCTGGGTTGCGTGGCGGTGGAACTGCATACCGACAGCCGCAACCTCGATTCACAACGTGCGATCGAGCGCCTCGGCGCGCGACGCGAAGGCGTGTTGCGCGCTCACAAGCGCCGACCCGATGGCACGTTGCGCGACACCGTCTGCTACAGCGTGCTGGCGACCGAATGGCCGGACGTGGATCGCTGGCTCGGCATGCGGCTGGAACGTCTTGCGACGTCCACGCACGCTGCGGTCAAAGCAGGCGATTGACCAGTCGGTCGAGCCGTGTGCGATTGAGGCGCTTCAGTTGCTTGCGCACCTCATCGGGATAGTGCCGCGGACTTTCCAGCGCAAGGTAATCGCGCAATCGCGTGGCATGTCGTTTCAGCGCCGTCCACTCGGCCTGATGCATTGCTTGCAACTGCTTCGACGGATCGCGCAACAGCAGGCCGTTTTCCATGTCCAGCGACCATGCGCGCGGGTTGAGATTGTTGCCAGTGAGCACGGCCACGTCGTCGTCGACGAACAAGCCTTTCAGGTGATAGCTGTTGTCGCCGTCGCGCCAAAGATGCAGGTTGAGTTGGCCGTCCGCGATCTGTCGGCGATGTGATTTGGCGAAACGGCGCAAGTTGTTTTCATACAAATACGGCAGCAATCCGATGGTCTTGAACGGCTGGCCCGGCGGAATGAAAAAATCGTTGGCCGTCTTGTCGCCGACCATGATGTCGATGGTGCAGCCACGACGCAGCAACTGGCCCAGCACGACGCGCAGAGGCCGCGGCAGGTTGAAATACGGCGTCAGCAGGATCACCCGCTTGCGCGCATTGCGCAGAAGCGCAAGCAACGTGTCGTTGAGTTGATTGTCATTGCGGCCGAAGCCGATCAGCGGCGTCACCGCGACCTCGGTCGTCGAAGAAATATCGACCGGCACGTCGTAGCTGGCACGCTGCATCTGCTGGCGGAATTCGCGGATCGCCGGTTGCAGGCTGCGCGTGGTCGGCACATCCGGAACATTCAGGCGGCAAACCGCGTCGCTCTTCAACAAGTGTTCCTGCACGAAACTCACCATGGCGTCGGCGAGTCCGCGATCGCGCAGAAGATGGTAGCGATCGAGCCGATAGCGCCCTTGCGTCTGCAGGTAAACGTCGTTGAGGCTGGCGCCGCTGTAGAGCACGGCGTCGTCAATCACGAAGCCTTTCAGGTGCATGACGCCGAGGATCTCGCGGCTCTGCGCGGGCACGCCGTAAATCGCCACGCCGGAACCGAGCCGCTTCGCGTATTCGCGGTACATGCCTGCGTTGCCTTCGCTTTTCTGCTTGCCGATCAAGCCGCGCTGCGCGCGATGCCAATCGACGAACACCGAAATCTGCAACTTCGGATGACGCGCTTGTGCTGCATACAGCGCGTCGAGAATTTCGCGGCCGCCGACATCGTCCTGCAAATACAGCGTGACGATCACGATGCGCTTCGTGGCCTGGGCGATCTGCTGCAACAAGGTTTGCCGAAATGCCGACGGATCGGCCAGCGCTTCGATGGCCGTGTATGCGATGGCAAACGAAGGCAGCGCATCGTGCAACCTGGCCTTGCTTCGTCCCAGCGGTGAAGCGATACGACGCGCGATGCGCCGCGGAACGTTGGTCAATCGATTCATGGCGCCAGGCTACGCGATGGCCTGTCGGCCGGACGTCGAGGCCGACTGAAGGTGATCGCATGCGTCGCGGCCATGCCGCGGCATGTCGACGCCTTACCCATGTACCGGAAAAGTCTGTGCGTCGCCGGGCGACGAGGAATCGGAGTGGTTCGACGGGTGCGGCGTGCGCGCCGGTTCGATGCTGCGCGATCCGCACTGGTAGACACCCCACGGCTGCGAGCCATCCGCCGCATCAGCGAGTGGCTTGACGGTATCGCCGCGCATTTTCGCCGCTTCGTTGCGCGCCATGACTTCGAGTTCGTCGCGCACGGTGATGGTGTTGCGATCGACCGGGCCCACGTGATCCATCACCGACACCGTCACCTTGCCCAGATCGCGGCATCCGGATACATCGCCGCTCCATGCCGTGCGCACATTTCTCGCGGCGTCGTCCGGAGTGATGCCCCAGCTGCAGGCGCCGAGCAACAGAACGGGAACGACGATCAACAGGGTCTTGCGCATGGGTAGCTCCGCAGCAGTGACTTGAGGTGGAAAGGCCGCGCCATCCCGGCGCGGCCTCCATCCTAACGCGAGGACATCGCGACATCCGAATGGATGCCCAACGGCCAAACTATTTCTTCGTGGCAGTGGCCGTCGCGCCCACCGGTTGACCATCGGCATCGAGAATCTGCACGTCGCCCAGGTTCAACGCCCGCACCGGCGCCTCGATGCTCTTGAGGTCGCCGACGATCACCCAGGTGAGATGGTCCGGCTGAATGACCTCCGCAGCGGCGGCCTGCACGTCCTTGTCTTTCTGAGCCTCGATGCGCGATTTCAGCGTCTGCACGTAATCGTCGGGGCGGTGATACAGCGAAATGGAACGCATCGCATCGACGATGGAATCCACCGCCTGGTATTGGCCCGGCATGGCGCGCACGTCGCCGTCCTTGATCTTCTGGATCTCTTCGCGTTCGAGCGGCTTGGGTCCGATGACGGCCTTTGCTTCCATTAACGCTTCGCTGACTGACGGGGCGGTCTTGTCGGTCTGCACCGGCGCATAGATCATGAAAGGCCGTTGCCCGACCGCGTTCTGCAGGAAGCTGAAGGCGCCGTATGCCCAGTGCTTGCCCTCGCGCAGATTCATGTTGAGACGCGAGGTGAAGCTGCCGCCGAACGCGCCATTCATCGTGTTGATCTGCAGGTTGTTGGCCACGCCGGTTGGCGGTGCCACTTCACCGGCGAGAATCACCGACTGCAGCGAACCGGGGCGATCCATCAGGAATACACGGGCCTTCGCCGGATATTCCACCTTGGCGATGTTCTTTGCCGGTATCGATTCGGCGGGTGCTTTCCAGTCGCCGAATGCCGCGTTGAGTTGCGGCACCAGCGTGGCCAGCGTGGTGTCGCCGGCAACCAGAATTTTCACGTTGTCCGGGCGGATGTAATGCGTCATGAAACTGCGCATGTCAGTGGCATCGATCGACTTGATCGACGCCTCGGTACCCGAGCCGGTGAACGGCATACCGTAGGCGTGATCCTTTCCGTAAAGCAGTGGCGGCAGGTTGCGCAACGCCATGCCGATCGGCTGCGATTTTTCCTGTGCGATGCCGGACAGCCACTGGCCGCGACGACGCGCGATGTCGTTTTCGCGGAATGCCGGATGGCGCACGATGTCGGCCACCAGTTTCAGCGTGGGAACGACCTGATCATCGAGTGCGTTCAACGTGGCGTTGCAGTAGTCCAGGCCACAGCCGGTGTCGATCTGCGAACCCAGTCGCTGCGTGCTGTTGGTGAGCTGGATGGAATCGAGATCTGCGGTGCCTTCGTTGAGCATCGCCATGGTGAAGCTCGACGTGCCGAGCTTTCCGTCGTGATCGGCCGCGTATCCAGCATCGAACAGCAACTCCATCTGCACCAGCGGTACGCCATGGCGTTCGGCCAGCACCACCTCGATGCCGTTGTCGAGTTTCGCGTGCTGCAGGGTCGGGAATTTGAGATCGGGGAATGTAGTAACAGCCGGCACGCCCTTGCTGCGATCGACGTCGCTCTTCACGGTGTGCCATGTGCGCGGCGCGGGCAGCACCGGCTGCGGTGCGCCCGGAGCGTTGCCGAGTCCGCCGGTTTCGGCCACGTCCTCGGTGGACGCGGTAACGCCCTTGGCCAATGGCGAAACGATCAAGCTGTAGTCGCCCTTGCCCACCCACTGGCGCGCGGCGTCGCGCACCTGTGCGGGCGTGGCCGCCATCATCGTTGCGAGGTCCTTGCGCCATGCGCCGGGATCGCCTTGATACACCTGCGACGCCGCGAGCACGGTGGCCTTGCCGCCGAAGCCGCCGACGTCTTCCAGCCGGCGCACGTAGTTGGCACGGAAGCGCGTCTTGGCGCGTTCGAGTTCATCCGCGGTGGGTCCTTCCTTGAGAAAGGTTTTCCATACATCGGCGACGGCCGCTTCGGCCTTGGCCGGGTCGATGCCTTTCTTGACGTCCACCTCGAGCTCGAACTGCGACGCAAGCTCGCCCGAGTTCTGGCCGACCGACACGTCGTCGGCGAGCTTGTCCTGATAAACGAGCCGCTGATACAGACGCGAGGTTTTTCCGTCGCCGAGAACGGTGGCTGCCAGGCTGAGCAGGTTGTCGGCGTCGGTACCGTTCTGCGGCGTATTCCACTCGCTATAAATGTGCACTTGCGGGACATCCATGCTCATCGTGCCGCGGGTCGAGTCATCGCGCGGAAAAGCCCACGGCTGCAACCGCGCAACCGGCGGCCCGGCCGGAATGTCGCCAAAATATTTAAGCGCTTTCGCCTTTGCTTCCGCCGGCGTGATGTCGCCGACCAGCACGAGTGTCGCGTTGGTCGGGCCGTAGTACGTGCCGAACCAAGCCTTGACGTCGTCCAGCGACGCGGCGTTCAGATCCTTCATCGAACCGATCGTGTCGTGGTGATACGGATGGTTCAGCGGATACGCGTTGGCCTCGATGTTTTCCTGCACACGCAGGCCGTAGGGCTCGTTTTCGTCCTGGCGCTTTTCGTTCTGCACCACGCCGCGCTGCTGGTTCACTTCCTGCAAATCCAGCGCCTGCGGCAGGTAGGCCATGCGATCGGATTCCATCCACAGCGCCATGTCGAGCGCGGTGGTCGGCACGGTTTCGAAATAGTTGGTGCGATCGTTGGCCGTGGTGCCGTTCATGCCGGTGGCGCCGACTTTTTCGAACGGCTGAAAATAGTTGCCATCGTGATGACCGGAACGCTCGAACATCAGGTGCTCGAACAGATGCGCATAACCGCTCTTGCCGATCGGCTCGCGCGCCGAGCCGACGTGGTACCACATCGCCACTGCCACCACCGGCGCCTTGTGATCTTCGCTGACGACGACGGTGAGCCCGTTGGGCAAGGTGAAACGCGTGAAAGGGATGTCCGGCAATGTGGCCTTGGCGTGGCCGTCCACGGCTGCGGAGACAATCAACGGGACGCCACCCGCCAATGTGAGAAGGCCGGCGATCAGCAGTGCGAGCGGTTTCTTTGCCACGGTGAACTCTCCTGTTTCACGGTTGTGTCCACGAAGGCTAACCGACGCCCCGAACGCGCGGCAATGTTTTGACGCGCGGCCACGACGCGTCCGCTGCACATCTGTCCGGCGTGCGTGAGTAAGTGTCCGCGGACAGCGATGCATAGCCGAAACATCCAGACGAATTCTTTTTGTTTCAGCGATTTAGAGTCGCTGCCAGGACTGGCACGCGGTTTGCTCTAACCACTGCACAAGGCATTCGCCCTCGGAGAGAAACGTCATGAAAATTGAAACCATCATGTTGCGCGGCCTGTTCATTGCCTGCATCACCGTTTGCGCGCTGATCATGGGCGCCATGCTGAAAACCACACCGGCATCCGTGCAACTGGCCGGTAGCAGCAAGGTTGCTTCAGTACTGCTCGCGGCACCCACGAGCTGCGCGCTGCCGGCGGATGGCGTGATCTGCCCGCGTATCGCCAGCTGATTTTTCCCGTCATTGAATCGTCGGCCACGGCCGGCAGGAAAAGCATCATGAAATTCGAAACCATCATGTTGAACGGCCTTTTTGCAGCGTGCATCGCGCTGTGCGTTCTGGTCATGAGCGCCATGTTGAGGATCACGCCGGCATCCGTGCAGCTATCGGGTGCAACCCATTCCGCAACGTCTCATTGCGCGACAGCCGATGCCCGTTGCGCGCGCGACGCTGGCTGAAGACCCATCTGAAGATGGCCGACGCTTTGCGCATGGCAGCGCGGTCCACGCGATAATGCCGCCATGCTCAACGTCATCCTGTTTCGCCCCGAGATACCGCCCAATACCGGCAATGTGATTCGCCTCTGCGCGAATACCGGTTCGGCGCTGCATCTCGTTCGGCCACTCGGCTTCGAACTCGACGACGCGCGATTGCGCCGCGCGGGCCTGGACTATCACGAGTACGCAAGCGTCGTGGTACACGACGATCTGCCCACTTGCCTCGCTGCCATCGGAACACCACGCGTCTTTGCCTTCACCACGCGCGGCGCGGTCGCGCACGTGGACGCCACATTCAAAGCTGGCGACGCCCTGTTGTTCGGTTGCGAAACCGCGGGCTTGCCAGCAGATGTGCTGGATGCGATTCCACCTGTGCAACGCCTGCGCCTGCCGATGGCCGCGCACAGCCGCAGCCTGAACCTTTCGAACACCGTCGCCATTGCCGTGTACGAAGCCTGGCGGCAGCTCGGATTCGTCGGCGCCGCGAGCGTCTGACGCCAGCTACAATCAGCGGATGAATGCCGCCACTCCCAACGCCTGGTTGCCACAGCCGCTGCGCAAACTTGCTGGCCGCGCGCTCGAAACCGCGCTCAACCACACACTGTCGCTCGATCCCGATACGCGCCAGCGATTGATCGCGCTGGATGGTCGCAGCGTGCAACTGCATCTGCGTGGTCCTGACATCGCGTTGGCGGTGACGGTCGAAAACGATCGGCTCAAGGTCGGACCGCCGCAGGACGATTCGCATCTGCGCGTCGCGGCCACGCCGGGCAGCCTGTTGTCGATGATGTTCCGTCGCGACGACGACGGCATCGCGCCCGGCAAGGTCGACATTGCCGGCGATGCCGAACTCGCGCGCCGGCTGGAGAAACTCGCCAGCAAGTTCGCTCCGGATTTCGAGGAAGCGTTCGCACGCACCTTCGGCGACGTGCTCGGTGTACCGCTCGCCAAGGCCGTGCGCAAAGGTCTCGCGCACGCACGCGAAACCGCCAGCCATCTCACCGACGACGGCGCCGACTGGCTGCGTGACGAAGTACGCGTTGCCATGGCGCCCGGTGAAGTCGAAGGGTTTCTGGACGGCGTGGATACCTTGCGCGATCGCAGCGAACGATTGGAGTCGCGTGTGCAACGGCTCGCGCAACGCCTGAAAGGCAGCACCGCGTGACGCCGTTGAAAGTGGTGCCACGGTTGTTGCGGGTGGCTTCCGTACTGCTCGCGTATCGGCTCGACGAATTGATCGATGCCGCCCATCTTTTCCGTCCGCTCAAGCTGTTGCGACCGTTCATGGCGCGCCCGCGAGTCGATGTGCGCGACCTTCCGCGCGGCGAACGTCTGCGGCTGGCGCTGACCGACCTGGGGCCGATTTTCGTCAAGGCCGGGCAAGTGCTTTCCACACGCCGCGATCTGATCCCGGCCGACATCGCCGACGAGCTCTCGCTACTGCAGGATCAGGTCGAGCCGTTCGATGGCGCCGAGGCGCGCGCGATCGTCGAGCGCGAACTAAAAAGCCCGATTGGACGTCTATACGCCCATTTCGATGAAGTGCCGCTGGCCTCGGCATCGATCGCCCAGGTGCACGCCGCCACGCTGCACGATGGTCGCGAAGTGGTGGTGAAGGTGCTTCGCCCCGGCATCGATGCACGCATCGATCGCGATGTGCGACTGCTTCACTCGCTCGGCGAACTGGCCCAGCGCTGGCATCCGAACGCGGACAAGATTCGCCCACTCGATGTCGTGGCCGAAGTCGAGAAGATGCTGGAAAACGAGTTGGACCTGCAGCGCGAAGGTGCCAGCGCCAGCCTGCTCAAGCGCAATTTCGCCAGCGGCGTGGATTTGTATGTCCCCGAGGTTCACTGGGAGCTGACGTCCACGCGCGTGCTGACGCTGGAACGCGTCCACGGCATCAGCAGTGACGACATTGTCGCGATCGAAAAGGCCGGCCTCGATCGAAAAGCACTCGCCGCCAAAGGCGTGCGGGTGTTCTACGAACAGGTTTTCCGTGACAATTTCTTCCACGCCGATGCGCATCCGGGAAATATCTGGGTCGACTCCAGCCGCCTCGACGAGCCACGTTTCATCGCGCTGGATTTCGGCATCATGGGCTCACTGCCCGAGGCCGACCAATACTGGCTCGCGCAGAATTTTGTCGCGCTGTTCGAGCGCGACTACGCACGGATCGCGCAACTGCACGTCGCCGCCGGCTGGATGCCAGCCGACGTGCGGCTGGACGAACTCGAAGCCGCCGTGCGCACGGTGTGCGAACCCTATTTCACGCGTCCGCTGGCTCAGATTTCCCTGGCCGAGTTGGTAGTGAAACTTTTCCAGACTGCGCGCCGGTTTGAACTCACGCTGCAACCGCAATTGATCCTGTTGCAGAAGACGCTGCTGAACATTGAAGGCGTCGGCCGCATGCTCGATCCGGAGATCGACATCTGGGCGGTGGCGCATCCCGTTCTGAAACGCATCCTGCGCGAACGCTATAGCCCGCTGCGCGCATTGCGCGATGTGCGCAAGCGATTGCCTGAGTGGCTGCACAGTGCACCGCAATTACCCGAATTGGTGCGCGACGCATTGCGTCAGATCAGCCGCGGCGAACAACGCAGTGTGAGCGATCCGGCAGCACTTCAATCGCTGCGCGATAACGCCCGACGCCAGCAGCGCCTGCTTGCGTGCAGCCTGCTTGGAAGCTCGTTGCTGATCAGTGCCGCACTGCTCTGGACATTGTCCACATCGCACCATCTCTGGCCGGCATCGCTTGCCACCATCGCAGGGTTGCTGGCATTCGCCATCGGCTGGCCGCGTTCGCGCTGAGCGGCAACATGCTCGACATCCTCTACCAGGACGACGCGCTGATCGCGGTGAACAAGCCTGCAGGCCTCGCCGTGCATCGATCGAAGATGGTCGGCAACGCGGAGGAATTCCTGATCGATTTGTTGCGCGACCAGATCGGTGGAACCGTGCAGCTCGCGCATCGGCTCGATCGTGCCACCAGCGGCGTGCTGTTGATTGCGCGTAGCAGCGAGATGTCCGCTGCACTGGGCGAGCAGTTCATGGGACGCCACGTGTGCAAGAAATACCTTGCCGTGGTACGTGGCTGGCCCGATCCCGTGCAAGGACTGATCGACTACGCGCTGCCTGGTTCGCGCGAGACCGGGCCACGCCGCGAGGCGCGCACGCATTATCAGCGACTGGCAACGATCGAAGTGCCGATCGAACTCGGTCGCTATCCGCAGCAACGCTATGCATTGGTGCAGGCGGAGCCGGAAAGCGGGCGGTTCCGGCAGATACGCAAACATCTGGCACATATCCATCATCCGGTGATCGGTGACTGCCAGCACGGCCGCGGCGATCACAATCGCCTCTACAAGCAGCACTTCGGTTGTCACCGCATGCTGCTGCATGCGTGGCAATTGCGCTTTGCACATCCGGTCAGCGGCAAGCCGATGTCGATTGAGGCGCCGCTGGATAATGCATACGAAAGTCTGCTTGCGCGCTTCGGATGGAGAGTCCCGGAAGAAATGGAAAGCAGATAACAGCCTGTCGCCCAGTCGATGATGGCGAATGCGATGGCCACGCTCCGACGTCCTAATTATTCGTCTCGGCCATTCTTCTCGCTTCTGCCACTCGCTCCGTCTCCGCGCTTGCCCCTACACTTCGCGCATGTTGATCGTCAGTCATTCCATTTCGTTGCCCGAGTCCGAACTCGTCGAACGTTTTTTGCGTGCCGATGGTCCTGGCGGCCAGCACGTGAATCGCACGGAGAGTGCGGTGGAATTGCGCTTCGACGTCGTGAACTCTCCTTCGCTTTCGGAACAAATTCGCGCGCGGTTACTGGCGCGCCGCGATCGTCGGCTCACCGGCGACGGCGTGCTGGTGATTCAGGGGCGACGCTTTCGCGATCAGGTGCGCAATCGCGATGATGTACGCGAACGGCTGGTCGAGGTTATCCGGAGTGCATTGCTGCCGCCGAAAAAGCGCGTCGCCACCAAACCCACGCGTGCGTCGAAGGAACGCCGACTGGTCGGCAAGCTGCAGCGCGGCAAGATCAAGCAGAATCGTTCGCGCAAACCGGATATCGAATGAAGGGAGGCGTGCCTTCGCCATCGCAATTGCCGCCGCGCATGCCGCAGCTGCGCGATGGCTGGCAGCGACGCCTTTGCCGGATGGTGCTGCGCATGTTCGGCTGGAGATTGGTCGGCGAGTTTCCCGACGTGCCGCGACTGGTACTCATCGCGGCACCGCATTCGTCCTGGTGGGACGGTGTGTGGGGCCTGTTGATGAAAGTAGCCATGGGCGCCGACGTGAACTTCATGGCCAAGCAGGAGCTGTTTCACGGGCCACTCGGCGGCCTGCTGCGGCGACTCGGCGGCATGGCGATCGACCGCAGTGCCACCAAGGGCGTGGTGGAACAAATGATCGATCAGTACGCGCATCGCGATACGTTGTGGCTCGGCATCGCGCCAGAGGGCACGCGCAAGAAGGTCACGCGATGGAAGAGCGGTTTCTGGCACATCGCCCACGACGCCGGCGTGCCTGTTCTACCGGTGTACTTTCATTATCCGGACAAGGTCATCGGCGTTGGTCCGCTCTTCGACACCAGTGACGACATGGAAACCGACTTGCTGCGCTTGCGCGCTTTTTACGCGCCGTTCCAGGGCAAGCATCGCAACGTGTGATTGCCTCGATGGCACATGATTCACGGCTGCCGGCGAGGCCGCGCGGTTCGCCGCCTGTCAGTACGCACGAATCATCAGAGCCGTCGGTATTGCAGCGCTTCGGCGAGATGCTCGCGCTCCAGCAGCGCTGCGCCACCATCGATGTCGGCAATGGTGCGTGCGACGCGCAGTATGCGGTGATAACCACGTGCGGAGATGCCGAGGCGTTCGAGCGCTGTCTCGAACCAGCGTCGCTCCGCGGTGCCTAGCGCGCAGTCGCGTTCCAGCTCCCGCGTGTTGATTTCAGCGTTGGGCCGACCTGCCCGCATCAGCGCCTGACGACGTGCGTTCAACACGCGCGCGCGAACGGTTGCGGAGTTCTCGTCACGTTCGCCTCGCGGCGCGCCGAGCTCACTCAACGGCACTTGCGGAACGTCCACGCACAGATCGATGCGATCGAGCAACGGACCGGAAATGCGCGACCGGTAACGCTTGATCTGATCCGGCGTGCATTGGCAACGCTGGCGTGGATCGCCGGCGTAGCCGCATGGGCATGGATTCATGGCGCCGACCAGCTGGAACTGCGCGGGAAAGGTCGATTGCCGTGCCGCGCGCGAAATCACGATGTGTCCCGATTCCATCGGCTCACGAAGAACTTCCAGCACGTGTCGACTGAATTCCGGCAGTTCGTCCAGAAACAGCACACCGTTGTGCGCCAGCGAAATTTCACCTGGTCGCGGATGCGAACCGCCGCCGACCAGGGCGACCGCCGATGCGGTGTGATGCGGGGCTCTGAAAGGACGGCGGCGCCAACTGGCGAGATCGGTCGCCTGCCCCGAGACGGAAAGCACGGCGCAGGTTTCCAGCGCCTCGGATTCCGAGAGCGGCGGCAGGATGCCCGGCAATCGTTCGGCAAGCATCGTTTTGCCGGTGCCTGGCGGCCCCATCAGCAGCAGGTGATGACCACCCACTGCCGTGATTTCCAGCGCGCGCCGCGCCTGCAGCTGTCCGCGAACGTCATGCAGATCGGGGCCATCCATCGCGCCGCCATCGCTGGGTATGCCCACGGGCGCCGACAATTCATTGGCGCCGTGCAACCAGCCGCAGACTTCGGCCAGTGTGTCCGCGACACGGACGTCCACATCGGGAACCAGTGCAGCTTCGGCCGAGTTCTCGCGCGGCACCACCATTTTTCGCCCCAGCGCCCTTGCACGCAGCAACGCGGGCAGCACGCCGGAAACACTGCGCAACGCGCCGGTAAGCGCGAGCTCACCCAGGAATTCGCAGTCGTCGAGCTTGTCGCGTGGCACCTGACCGCTGGCAGCAAGAATGCCCAAAGCAATCGCAAGGTCGAAACGCCCGCCATCCTTTGGCAGTTCCGCCGGCGCCAGATTCACGGTGACACGCCGATTGGGATATTCGAAGGCGGTGTTCTGGATGGCCACGCGCACGCGATCACGCGCTTCGCGAACCGCCGCTTCGGGCAAGCCGACGATGTTGGTAGACGGCAGACCCCCCGAAAGATGAACTTCGACCACGACCTGCGGTGCGGAAATCCCTTCCTGGGCTCGACTGAGCGAGACGGCAAGGCTCATGCGGCAGCGCGCTGCTCACGCAAATGCGGGTCGCTGACATGCGCGGACATCGAGCGACTCCATTCAGGGCTGGATAACTAACCGCCCCCGATCGCTCTCGGGGTGAGGTGACGGATCGGGGGCGGCTCCCGGGAGCCGGTGGCATCAACTTCCGCGGGTCGTTACGCTGGCCTCGAGATCGGCTACGCGGCGTTCCAGTTCGTCGACCTTGGCGCGAGTACGCGCCAGTACCTGACTTTGGACTTCGAACTCCTCGCGGGTGACCAGGTCGAGACGGCGCAATCCCTGCGCCAGAACGTCATGGAAGTTGGCTTGCAAATCCTTCTGCGCCTTTGCCAACCCTGGCGGAACCAACGACGCAAGTCGCAGGGCAATCTGATCGATGTCCTGCCTATCCATCATGGATAGCGCCTCGAGCTCGTCGACGTGAAGTCTAGGTGAATGAAAAACAAAGGCGCCATAGGGATGCTCCACCAAACGTTGTAGGAATTGCCTTACACGCTGCTCACAGGCGACAGCGCGCACCGGCGGGGGCAGAATGCACGATACGTCGTGATACACGCCGTTGCCAAATCAGCCGAGGAAAGCCCATGAAGTTGGTCGTAGCCATCATCAAGCCGTTCAAGCTGGATGACGTGCGTGAAGCGCTCGCTGAAGTCGGCGTGCAGGGCGTCACGGTGACCGAGGTCAAGGGATTTGGTCGCCAGAAAGGTCACACCGAACTCTATCGCGGCGCGGAATACGTGGTCGACTTTCTGCCCAAGATCAAACTGGAAGCCGCAGTCGCGGACGACCAGCTCGAGCGCGTGCTCGAAGCGATCCAGCATTCGGCACGCACTGGAAAAATCGGTGACGGCAAGATTTTCGTCACCACGCTCGAGCAGGTCATACGCATCCGTACTGGTGAACTCGACCACGACGCGCTTTGACGGCCACGCCAACTTCCCTGCCACGACTTATCCACAAGTTATTGGGTTGACCTCACCGTAACCACCCGATATGTTGTGTTGGTCGGTGTCCGGCCAGACGCGATCGTCAGTCGGACTTAAAAGGGAATCCGGTGTAAATCCGGAACTGCCCCGCAGCGGTAGAGCGGAAACGAACGTCACCACATGCACTGGCCATCGCGGCTGGGAAGCGGCGACAAGTAGGCGGATCGCGAGATCCATGTCCGCAAGTCCGAAGACCTGCCGACACATCGGGCATGCGCCCGATGCGTAGTGACGACTTCCGTGGGGAAGCGCGTCGCGGGTCGGCCACTTTCAGGGTGTGCACGCTCCACGACCGTCCATGGAACAAGACACTTCAGGCCCTGCGCGCGGGAGCAGGTGTTTGATATCCATGCCGGAGCCATTGCCATGCAACCCCTCGATACCGCCAGCCGCGAGCGCACCAGCGCGCGCACGGATGATTCACACCTCGACCTCGCCGCCGCAGGGCCACTCACCACCGGCTCCACCGATGGCAGCGCCTTCACGCTGACGCCGTCGCACAACCCCGGCCAGATGCGCGTCACCAAACGCAACGGTGGGCAGGAAGTCGTCGACGTCAACAAGATCATGCGCGCGGTGACGCGCAGCAGCGAAGGTCTGCACGCAGTCGATCCGCTGCGTGTGGCGCTCAAGACAATCGGCGGCCTCTATGACGGCGCCACCACGCAGGAACTCGACCAGCTTTCGATCCGCACGGCCGCCGCGCTCACCGCCGAAGAACCCGAGTACGGCCAGCTCGCCGCACGCCTGCTCAGTGCGTTCATCGACAAGGAAGTGAGCGGCCAGGAAATCCAGAGCTTCTCGCAGTCGATCGCGCGTGGCGCGGAACTCGGCATTCTCAACGCACGCCTGCGCGATTTCGTATCCGTCAACGCACGCAAGCTCAATGACGCGATCGATCCGTTCGCGTCGCGCCGGTTCGAGTATTTTGGCCTGCGCACGGTGTACGACCGCTACCTGCTGCGCCATCCGCAGAAGCGTCTGGTGATCGAAACGCCGCAGCATTTCTTCATGCGCATCGCCTGCGCGCTCGGTGGCAACGAGATCGGCGAAACGCTGGAACTCTATCGCCTGCTTTCGTCGCTCGAATATATCGCCAGCTCGCCCACGTTGTTCAACGCCGGTACCACGCACGAACAGTTGTCGTCGTGTTTCCTTCTCGATTCGCCGACCGATTCGCTGGAATCGATCTACGACAAGTACGCGGACGTCGCCAAGCTGAGCAAGTTCGCCGGCGGCATCGGCCTGGCTTATTCGCGCGTACGTTCGCGCGGCTCGCTGATCAAGGGCACCAACGGACATTCCAACGGATTGGTGCCGTGGCTGAAAACGCTGGATGCGTCGGTCGCCGCGGTGAACCAGGGCGGCAAGCGCAAAGGCGCGGCCTGCGTTTATCTGGAGCCGTGGCACGCGGACATCGAGGAATTCCTCGAACTGCGCGATAACACCGGCGATGACGCCCGTCGCACGCACAACCTCAATCTGGCCAACTGGATTCCGGACGAATTCATGCGTCGCGTCGAGAGCGACGGCGACTGGTCGCTGTTCGATCCGAAACTCGTGCCGCACTTTGTCGACAGCTGGGGCGAAACATTCGAAGCCTCGTACCGCGAAGCCGAAGCGAAAGGATTGGCGACCAAAACAGTCAAGGCACGCGAACTCTACGCCCGCATGTTGCGCACGCTGGCGCAGACCGGCAACGGCTGGATCACCTTCAAGGATCGCAGCAACGCGACCAGCAACCAGACCGCGCATCCGGACAACGTGATTCATCTGTCCAACCTGTGCACGGAAATTCTGGAAGTGACGTCCGCGGGCGAAACCGCGGTGTGCAATCTCGGCTCGATCAATCTTGCGCGACATGTCGTGCGCGTCGAAGACGGCAGCAGTACGTTCGATTTCGAACAGCTTGCCGCCACCACGCGCACGGCCGTGCGACAACTTGATCGCGTGATCGATCTCAATTTCTACCCGATCGATACCGCCGCCTCGGCCAACCGCAAATGGCGGCCGGTCGGTCTGGGCGTGATGGGCTTGCAGGATGTGTTCTTCAAACTGCGACTCCCATTCGACTCAGCCGAAGCGCTTGAGCTTTCCACGCGCATCGCCGAAGAAATCTATTTTCATGCGCTGTCGATGTCGAACGAAGTGGCCGCGCAAGTCGGCGCGCACCCCGGTTTCGCAGAAACTCGCGCGGCCCATGGCGATCTGCAATTCGACTACTGGCCGAAGTCCTCGCCGCGTGACTCGGAGCGCTGGGATGCATTGCGCGAGCGCATCAGGACGCACGGCCTGCGCAACTCGTTGCTGATCGCGATAGCACCGACCGCCACCATCGCCTCGATTGCCGGTTGCTACGAATGCATCGAGCCGATGGTCAGCAATCTGTTCAAGCGCGAAACGCTGTCCGGCGATTTCCTCGTGGTGAATCGCTACCTGTCGGACGAACTGAAGGCACTCGGACTTTGGACGTCCGAAGTGCGCGACGCTATCAAGCTCGCGGAAGGTTCGATCCAGGGCATCGCGTCAATTCCCGAACGGCTGCGGCTGATCTATCGCACCACCTGGGAGCTGCCGCAGAAGGCGCTGATCGAACTGGCCGCCGCGCGCGGCGCGTTTATCGACCAGAGCCAGTCGCTGAATCTGTTCATGGAGAACCCGAATATCGGCCAGCTCAGTTCGATGTACATGTACGCGTGGAAGGCCGGCATCAAGACCACGTATTACCTGCGTTCGCGGCCGGCCACCAAGATCACCAAGACCACGGTTTCGGCACCAAGCAAAGTCAGCGCGCCTGATCCGGGCGTGCCCGATCAGGATCAGGCGAACGCTGCAGTGTTTTGCTCGCTGGAGAATCCGGAGTACTGCGAGTCCTGCCAATAACGATCGACCGACGATGAAGTGCTACGCGAACCTCAGCGGCAACTCTGGCATCACCGGTTACCAGATCGGTGACGCCAGCATTCGCATTCGTTTCGTCAACGGTGACATCTACGAATACGACGCGACCTCGCCCGGCTATGAGCACGTGCAGAACATGCAGTTGCTTGCGCAGGCCGGCGAAGGTCTCGCCACCTACATCAGCCGCTTCGTGCACGACGACTACGCGCGCAAGCTCGACTGAATCCACAAGAAGATCGCTCACGATCCCGTATCAAGGAACACCATGTCCACCCAGCCCATCGACATCATCGCGACACCCGCCAGCCACCTGCTTGAACCGGGTTTCGAACTCACCCTGCGCCCGATGCGCTACCCCGAGTTCTACGAGATGTATCGCAACGCGATCAAGAACACCTGGACGGTGGAGGAAGTGGATTTTTCGCTCGATACCACCGACCTGCGCAGCAAGATGTCCGATGCGGATCGCCATCTGATTCATCGCCTCGTCGCGTTCTTCGCTACCGGCGACACCATCGTGTCGAACAACCTGGTGTTGAATCTCTATCAGCACATCAACTCGCCCGAAGCGCGCATGTATCTCTCGCGGCAGCTGTACGAAGAATCGCTGCACGTGCAGTTCTACCTCACCCTGCTCGACACCTACATTCCCGATCCCGCCGAACGCAGCAAGGCTTTCGCAGCCATCGAGAATATTCCGTCGATTCGCGCCAAAGGCGATTTCTGCTTCAAGTGGATCGACTCGATCCAGAATCTCCATCGGCTCGAAACACGCGAACAGCGTCGGCAGTTCCTGCTCAACCTGATCTGCTTTGCCGCGTGCATCGAGGGACTGTTTTTCTTCGCCGCATTTGCCTACGTGTATTTCCTGCGCTCGCGCGGGCTACTGCATGGACTCGCATCGGGCACCAACTGGGTGTTCCGCGACGAAAGCGGTCACATGGCGTTCGCATTTGAAGTGGTTCGCACGGTGCGCGCGCAGGAACCGGAGCTGTTCGATACAGACATGCGCGCGCAGATCGCCGCGATGATGGAAGACGCGATCGCCTGCGAAACCCTGTTTGCCGAAGACGTGCTGTCCGGTGGCGTCGCCGGGTTGTCAGTGAAAGACATGCGCCAGTACCTCGAGTACTGCGCCGACCAACGACTCGCCCAGCTCGACCTGCCGAAACAATATGGCGCAACCAATCCATTCGACTTCATGGATCTGCAGGACGTGCAGGAAGTCACCAACTTCTTCGAGCGCCGCGTCTCCGCGTATCAGGTCGGCGTGCAAGGCGAAGTCGCATTCGACATGGCGTTTTGAGCATCGCAGGCATACGTGGTTTGCGCATGGCCGCGCTCAGTCGTGCTGGCGGCCCATCAGCTTGAGAAAACTCTCGTGCTGATACCGGCTCATGCGCAGTTGCTGGCCCGTCGTCAGCACCAGCACGTGATAGCCGTTGAACCAGGGATGGATCGCCTTGATCCGCTTGATGTTGACGATCGCCGATCGATGTACGCGAATGAATTGCCGCGGATGCAGTCGCGCTTCCAGGTTCGTCATGGTCTCGCGCAATTCGTAGATGTGCTTGTCGGCATGCACGCGCACCGTGTTGCGATTGGCTTCGAGCCAGTCGATCTCGTCGACGTCAACCAAAATGATGTGTTCGTCGACACGCACCGGAATGCGCGCCAGATAATCCTGCTCCTTACGCAAGGCTTCGAGCGCGCGCAGCACCTGCGTGGAAGATGATTTTTCCAGCGCGGCATCGTTGACGGCAAGCCTATGCTTGACGCGCGCCAGCGTCACCAGGAAACGTGCGCGACTGAAGGGCTTGACCAGATAATCCACCGCATTCGCCTCGAATGCCTTCACCGCGTATTGCTCGTACGCGGTGACAAAGACCGTGGCGGGCAATCGACCCGGATCGATGGCGGCGACCAGATCGATGCCGCTCATCTCGGGCATCTGGATGTCCACGAAGATAAGATCCGGTGCCTGCCGGCGAATCGCTTCAAGAGCACTCGCGCCGTCGCCGTATTCGCCAATCAGTTCGATGCCATCGTCTTCGCGCAGCATGCGCACGATGCTCAGTCGTGCGATCGGCTCGTCGTCGATAACCAGCGCGCGGATCTTCATCGCGTCGCGCCTGCGGTTCGCGCTTCCGACATATCGGGCATTCGGCATGGAAGGCGGATGCGGCAAACCACGCCGCGCGGAACCAGTGCGCGGATGCTGAGCTGCGCGCTATCGCCATACAACTCCTGCAGGCGCAGACGCGTATTGGACAAGCCGATGCCGCGCGCGCCCAGCGTGCCCGCCGCCATATCGAGCGTGCTGTTGCGATTGCTCACGTCGAGGCAAAGTTGGTCGCCTTCGCGATAGCCTTCGATCTCGATGCAGTCCTCGCCGACATGCTTGCCGATACCGTGTCCGATCGCGTTCTCCACCAGCGGCTGCAGGATCAGGCTGGGCACTTCGCATCCGAGCACGTCGGCATGGATGTCCACGCGCGAGGTCAGACGATCCTTGAAGCGCACGCGCTGGATGCCGAGATAGAGATCGATCAGCTGCAACTCCTGCGACAGCAGGATCTCCTGCCGGTCGTCGTCGAGATAAGCGCGCAGCAGTTCGGCCAGGCGCAGGAGCATGTCTTCGGTGGCGCTGGCGTCCTCGCGTGCGAGTGTCGCCGCGGCGTGCAAGGTGTTGAACAGAAAATGTGGGTGCAGTTGCATCTTCAGCACCTGCAACCGCGAGTGTGCAAGCTGCGCCTGCAGGCGATTGGCTTCCAGTTCGCGGCGGGTTTTCTCGCGTTGCAGATAAGCCGTTTGTCGAACCATCACCAGCAACCAGTAGGAGAGAAATCCTGCTTCGCCATGCTTGGTCGCGAACTGCTCGAGCTGCTCGCCCATGTTCGGGCTGCCGGGCTCGACGAAGATCGACAGCACCGTGCCGACGATTACCGCGAACACGGCAAAACCGATGCTCGCCAGCAGATGCAGAAAAAAGTGCGCGACGCGATGCGGCGAATCGATCGGCTTGCGGGCCGCGGCCCAGAATGCGAACGGACCGATGATGAAAATCGTCGACCACTCGACCAACGCCCAGCGCGCGTAATCCTCGATACGCCACACGTGCCCGCGCACGGCGTCGAACCCGAACCAGAGTCCGGCGAACAAAACGCACACGCCCATCCAGGCGAGAACGTACCCCGCACAGATGAGTGCGAAGTCCTGCGTGTTTATGCGGTTGGACTTCATAAGAAGACAGCTCGTCAAAAAACCAGAGCTTCATCCTACGCACCCTTCAGCAGCTTCGGATAGCTCGTTCGGCAACGGCTACGACTGGTCCCGTCGTGTCGACGATTCGTCCCGATTCGCTATCGCTGCGAACGTGCGCAGCGCAGTGTCGATTCAACCGCTGCGCGCATCCGACCTTCGACGCGACGGTAAACGCCAGCCACCACAAGGAGCTTCGACATGTTCAAACATCTCGTTTTCGCAGGATTCATTGGCATGTCCGGCACGGCATGCGCAGGCAACGTGCATTACGTCGATGTGATCAACACATCGCCGGACAGCGTCGCCTCGTTTGCGGTGGCGTCGGCCGGCAGCAACGACTTCCACGCGATTCCAGTCGGCACACTTCATGGTGGCGGCGATTCCACGACCGTCGCGATCCGCCAACAGGCCAATGAATGCCTGCACGACCTGCGCACGGTGTTCGTCGGCGGCCGCACACTCGTCCAGAAGAATTTCAATGTTTGCAAATATCGCAGCGATCATCTTGGACAGTATCTGCGCGGATGATTTAGCGGGCACGCTTGCAGCACTTGACTACACGTGTCGCCATGGCGTAGCTTGACTACACCTGTAGTCAAGCGGTGACCGGACATGGCCAAACCTTCCATCGGTGATCAGGAGCTCGCGCTCCTGCACTATCTCGACGACAACAGGAGCGCATCGGTCGGCGAAGTCGCCGCCGGTTTCGGCGAGCCGCGCGGGTTGGCCCGATCCACCGTGCTCACGATGATGGAGCGGCTGCGCAGCAAGGGTTTCGTTCGCCGCAAGCAGTCGCAGGGCATGTTTCGCTACAGCACGGCCACCGGTCCGGCCGAAGCGATGCGCACGGCGGTGGGCAGCTTCGTGGAGAAGACGCTCAGCGGATCGGTATCGCCGTTCGTGGCGTGGATGTCCGAACGCGGCGAAGTCAGCGACGACGAACTCGCCGAGCTCAAGGCGCTGGTGAACCGGCTGCAATCCCGCCGCAAGGAGTCGTGAGATGGACGCTCTCCATTCGTTCGCTGACGCATTGCTTTCCCGTTTGGCCTGGACGTCCGCGCAGGCGATCGTGCTGATCGGCGTGCTGTGGCTTGTCGGTCGCCTGCTCCCGCAACTTCCGGCCGCCGCGCGCAGCATGTTGTGGTGGCTGATCGGCGTGCAGTTGATCCTTGGCCTCACCATGGCATCGCCGGTGAAGCTGCCGCTGCTGTCGGCACCGCCGCAGGTCGCGGTCGTTGCTGCCCACGCTGAGGTGTTGCGGATCACGCCGAACATCGTGTCGCATCGCGTGGTCTCGACGAGTTCATCGACGTCGCGCGCGCCGGACGTTGTCGCGACATCAATGCGGTTCGCGCGCACGCAGGGTCCGCTTGCACTGATGTGCCTGTGGCTCGCTGGCGTGCTGATGCAACTCGTGTTGATCACACGCGACTGGCGCAAGGCGCGCGCGGTGTTGCGTGTTGCCCAGCCGCTGGATGATCCGACATTGCAGGCGCTATGCGCGGAACAGGTACGCGCGCTGAAACTTCGTCGCACGCCGGCATTGCGCGTGTCGCATGCGATCGTCTCGCCACAGGTCACAGGGTTGTGGCACGCGACCATTCTGCTTCCTGCCAATCACGAACTCAGCGCGCAGGAATCGTCGCTCGCGCTCGCGCACGAGTTGACCCATCTTCGCCGCGGCGATCTCTGGCTGAGCTGGGTTCCGGCCATCGCGCAGCGACTGTTTTTCTTCCATCCGCTGGTGGCGTGGGCCGTACGCGAGTACGCACTCAGCCGCGAGGCGGCCTGCGATGCGCAGGTGCTGCAGCAGACCGGCGCCGTGCCGCAAGCCTACGGTCGTCTGCTGCTGCGCCTTGGCGTGGCGCACCCCATGTACTCCGGCCTCGCCGGAGCTTCCCCGTCGTTCCAGAATCTGAAGAGGCGACTGACCATGTTGCAGCAAACCGACAACCCACCCCGGCAGCGCATGCGCGGCTGGCTGCTGATCGCGCTGGTCGCGGTGGCAGGCGTTCTGCCGTATCGCGTCACGGCGAGCAGCACCAATGACGCCACTGTGGCGTCGACCGGTCTCGATCACGCAGCCATTGCGCAGGACGTTGCACCGCCTGCACCACCGGTCGCGCCGCAACCACCACCGCCGCCACCGCCGCATGCGCCGTTACCTCCTCCTCCTCCGCCACCACCGCCTCCGCCGCCGAAGGGTGGGTTCACCGCACGTCACGTCCACATCGATACGACGTCGTCGCGCACGGAAGATGGTTTCGCACTGATGGATGGTGACTCGGTCACCATCAATGGCTCCGACGCCGACGTCGATTCCGTGAAGCAGTTGCGCAAGGGCAACGAGCCGATCCTGTGGTTCCGCCGCGGCAGCCAGTCATACGTGGTCCGCGACAGCGGTTACATCCAGCGGGCGAAGGCGATCTATGCGCCAGTGAGCGAACTGGCCACGCAGCAAGGTCAGCTCGGTGGCGAACAGGGTCACCTGGGCGGCTTGCAGAGCGGCCTGGGCGCACGCCAAAGCGAACTCGGCTCGCTGCAAGGTCAACTGGCTTCCGAGCAGGCACGGCTCGCCAGCGTGCAGGCCGCGTCGACAACTCAGCCGAACGAAGGACGCCAAGCGAAAATCGACGCACAGCAGGCGAAAATCACCGAGCGCGAAAACGAGCTTGCACGGAAACAGGACGAACTGGGTCGTGAACAGGATGTCCTGGGCAAGCAGCAGGACGCGCTGGGCGCGAAACAGGATGCGCTCGGCAAACGCCAGGAAGAGGCCTCCACCCAGGCCAACCAGCAGATCGGAAAACTGATCGACGAAGCGCTGGCAAAAGGTGCCGCGCAAACCATCCATTCCCGTTGACCGACGAATGGCCCGGCCGGCGCGTGACGCCGGACCGGGCCATCTTTTTATCCGACGATTGCATGATGCGACCCACCGATTTTCGTGGGTCGCATGACAGGCACTACATCTTCGGCGGCGACATCGGGTAATCCTTCGGCGGCGTATCGCCGGCAAGATTTCGCACGAAGTAATCCCAGCGACGGCGCGCGATATACGACGACGCCATGCCATAACCGTGATGCGCGTTCGGAATCAGGATCATGTCGAAATCACGGTTCGCCTTGATCAATGCATCGACCACCAGCAGCGTGTTCGATGTCGGCACGTTGTCGTCCATGGTGCCGTGCGTGAGCATCAGGTGTCCCTTGAGATTCTTCGCCATGCTCTCGTTGGCCTGGTCGTCGTAGTTGGTGGTGCCGTCCTTGTTGGTGACCAGCAGGCCCTGCCATTTCTCGGCCCAGTCGTCTTCATAGTTGCGGTTTTCATGGTTGCCGCTTTCCGACCAGCCGACCTTGAAGAAATCCGGATAGCGGAACAGGGCATCGGCCGTGGCATTGCCGCCGCCGGAATGTCCCCAGATGCCAACGCGATCGAGATCGACCCACGCATAGCGCTTGCCGAGTTCCTTCAGCGCCGCGACCTGATCGGGCAACGTGTTGTCGCCGATGTTCTGGAAATACGCGTCATGGAATGCCTTCGAGCGCCACGGCGTTCCCATGCCGTCGATGGCAACGACGATGAAGCCGAGTTCCGCCAACGATTGGTTGTCGCCATGCGCCGGGAAAAAACTGCGCCCGCGTACCGAGCCGGTCTGCGGGCCCGGATAGATGTAGTCGACAATCGGATATTTTTTCGACGTATCGAAATGCGTCGGCTTGAACAGCAGCCCATAGAGATCCGTCTTGCCGTCGCGTGCCTTCACTGTGATCGGCGTTGGCGGTACCCAGCCGGCAGCTACCAACCGGCGGATATCGGCCTTGGCGACTTGCGACACGGTGTGGCCGTCATCTGCGCTGCGAACCACGGTGACTGGTGGAACGGTGGTCGTGGAATAGGCGTCGACGAATAGACGTCCATCCGGCGAGAGCTCCACGGTGTGGTCCGAAGCTTCCGGCGTCAGCAATGCCGGCTTTCCGCCATCGAGGCCGACCTTGTAGAACTGCTGGTAATACGGATTCACGCCCGACTCGCGGCCGACGCCGCGGAACCACAGCGTGCGTGTCTTCGCATCCACCTTCAGCACCTGCGTGACGTTGCCTTCGCCGGTGGTGATCGCGTGCTTGAGCTTGCCGCTGTCGAGGTCGTACAGGTACAGGTTGCCCCAGTTGTTGCGTTCGGAGAACCATACCGCTTCATGCGTTTCAGGCAGGTAGAACCAATTGACCTGGTCGTTGCCGCTTTCGTAATAGGTCTTGACGCTTTCGTCGAACACCGTGCGGATCGCGCCGGTTTTCGCATCGGCGATGCGGAACCATTCGCGCTTGTGATCCCGCGAGGTGGAGACGAACGCCAGCGTCTTTCCGTCCGGCGCCCACTTCACATCATCCCAGCCGCCATCGGGGCCGCAGCTCACGTCGTCGCACAAGGTGGAACGATGCTGATCCGGCGGCATTTTCAGCCGCAACACCGAACGATTCGGCACGTCGATGATGACGCGCTCGATCATCGTCACGTCCTTGTCGCCGACCAGCGGATATTTCCACGCCTCCAGTTTCGGATGGCCGACGTTGGTGCTGATCATGTACATGTCGCCGGTCTTGCGCTGATCCTGCTGGAACGTGGCGATCTGTTTGGAATCCGGCGACCACACCAGGATCGCGTTGTCGGTGTGCTTCCACCCGGCGTTGTCAGTGGCGTAACCGAAGTTCTCCACGCCATCGGTGGTGAGCTGGGTTTCGCTGCCGCTGGCCACATCGCGCAGCCACAGGTTCCAGTGACGGATGAACGCTTCGGATTTCTTGTCTGGCGACAGCACGCCCGGCTCGCTGCCGGATTTTTTCGATGCGGATTTCTCTGCATCGACGCAGCTAACCTTGCCTTTCATGTCGCAGCGGAAACGCGCGTCGCGCAGCATGACATCGATGCGATCGTCGGGCAGTGCTTCGTAATCGACGATGCCGGGCTTCGTCGCATCCACCGGCTTCCCGGTCGCCTCGTGCAGCGCGGCGGCAAGCGCCACCTGATCGAACAGCGGCGAGGCCTTGCCGCTCGACGCATCCATCTGCGTGAAATGATCGCCGCTCGCGTCGTGGTCGCGGAACCAGAAGTGCTGGTTGTCGAGCCAGTCCACCTTCGACACCGCGTGATCGACCAGCGGCATCGTATGGAAGATGTCCAGGCGTTCCGCGCGCGCGTAATCGTCGTTGGTCAGCACGCGTCCCTGCGCGGCGACGCCGGCCGACAACAGCCCCAACATGATCGCGCCAACCAGACGCGATTTGCCGATTATCGAATGCATGGTGTTTCTCCCCGTGAACGGATGGCGTGGCCGGCTGACCACGCAGGTGCCTAACCGCCCGATCCTATCGCGATCGACACCGCCACTCCTGTGCCAAAGGTCTGGCCCGGACCACGACCCATTTGTCGGCAGCGAATACACTGCACGACCGCGTGCAACGTCGGCAATTCGCCGGCCACGCTTCCGAGCCCAGAGACCTTATGCCGACTGCCCCGAGCGAAGCCCGCCTGATGGAAATGGTTTTCCCCGATCACACCAACCACCTCGGCACGCTGTTCGGCGGGCAGGCGCTGGCGTGGATGGACAAGGCCGCATTCATCGTGGCCTCGCGCTATGCGCGCCGCACGGTAGTCACCGCGCGGTCGGAGGAAGTGAATTTTCGCGTGCCCGTGCGTACGGGCCAGCTGGTGGAACTGGTGGCTCGCGTGGTGAGCGTGGGGCGCAGTTCAATGCAGGTCGAAGTGGAGATGACCGCCGAGGATCCGCTCAGCGGCGATCGACGTGTCTGCACCACCGGCCGCTTCGTGATGATCGCGCTGGATTCCAACGGATCGCCGACCCATGTGCCGGCGATGCCGGGATCGGTGGACTGAGCTCGGACCGCGCGCTGCGGCCGTCCACCAGCAACGCCGGTCGGGGCCGCTGACGGATTCATCGATCCGGTCAGCGGGCCCGCGCAGGATCAGTGGATGTAACCGCTTTCCTGCGTGTTGACGGTGATACGGATCAGCTTGGACGCACTGCTGCCGATGCCGCCGCCGGAGAAGGTCAACGAACCTTCACCCTTGTAGAGAAACTCCATGCGGTAGTTGTCGCCGCCGAAGTGGAACGGGATCCACGCCTTGCCGGTCGCGTACGACTTCTGGTCGGTTGGCGGCCCGATGAGGTCCATGACCTCCTTGGAATACATGCCGACCCTGATCTTCGAAAACTTGCTGCCTGCAGCCGGCGTACCGACCACGGAAGCGCTGCTTGCAGGGTCGCTTCCCGTGCTGAAGGCCGGTTGGGCGTGGCCGGCGAACACGGCGAGTGTGGCAACGAGGGCGATCGCTTTGATCTTCACTGATGGTTTCTCCTGTTTGAATGACGAGCGGTATGACGCCACGGCAAAGCATCAGCGCCGCGCGTGCCGGACACGCGGCCCGCGTAGCTGTCACCGAACTTTCCCCCTGGCATCAAAGCGATTTCGCCTGTCGCCCATGCGGGCCAGGCAAAACCAAGCCGATGCTAGATTGACCGGTGAGCCGAAAACGATAGGCCGATGCCTACATCTGATGAGGGATTTGGCTTGCAAGCGTCGAAACGCGGTCGATTCGGCGTTTCCTCGCCGCGCTCGCCGACCGACAACTCCCGAATCTCGCCGCCATCGACCCGGCGAGCATCGGCTCAGCGCTGGTCCGCTGTGAGCTCCACCAGCCAGTCGATGAAAACGCGTAGCCGCGCAGGCATCTGCCGTTGCGGCGGATACAGCACGGTCATCGGCAAGGATGGCGGCGGTGTGCTTGAGAGCACCTCGCACATCGCGCCGCTCGCGAGTTCCTCCGCCACGCGATAGCGGGAGAACTGCGCCAATCCCAGCCCGGCCGCGCAGGAGGCAAGGTACGCATCTGCCCCGCTCACGGTCACCTTTCCAGGCAAGCTCACCTCGCGCCGCCGACGACCCACCATGAACTCCATGGGTTCGGCGCGGCGTGTGGTGGGCGATGCCCAGTTCACCGCGAAATGTCCGTTGTGCAGATCCGCGATGGACTGCGGACGGCCGTGCCGGCGCAAGTAATCGGCGCTCGCCACGGTCGCCTGTTGCAGCACCGCGAGCCGCCGGCCCACCATTCCCGTATCACCAAGCTCGCCTACACGCACCACGCAATCCACGCCTTCGCGCACCAGATCGACGAAGCGGTCACCGGTACCGATGTCCAGTTCGATTTGCGGAAAACGCGCATAGAACGCAGGCAGCGAAGGGATCACCAGCAAGCGCGCGAGCGACGCGGAAACGTGGATGCGCAGTCGACCTTTCGGCTGCACCGCGGCCTCGCGGAAATCCGTTTCGACCTCGTCCATGTCGGCCAGCAATCGCACGCAATGGCCGTAGTAGGTTTCGCCATCGCGCGTGGTGCTCACGCGGCGCGTGGTCCGTTGCAGCAACTGCGTGCCGAGCCGCGATTCGAGCCGCTTGATCGCATGCGTCACGGTGGCGCGCGGCAGACTCAGATCATCGGCGGCGGCGGTAAAGCTGCCCAGTTCGACGATGCGCGTGAACAGCCGCATGGCAAGCAGACGGTCCATGGCGATTGTTGTCTCTCGTGGAATGGTGATCGTCATTATTGACTGTTTATCCGGCCTGCGCATCGGCGCACGATGTCCGTCCCTTCAACCCCGATTGAGAGAACCACGATGCAGACACGCACTCTCGGCAAAAACGGCCCGGCGGTTTCAGCCCTTGGCCTCGGCTGCATGGGCATGAGCGATTTCTACGGCGCGCGCGACGACGTCGAATCGATCGCCACCATCCAGCATGCGCTCGACCGCGGTTTCGATTTTCTCGACACCGCCGACATGTACGGCCCGCATCTCAACGAAGAGCTGGTCGGCAAAGCGATCAAGGGCCGTCGCAAGGATGCCTTCATCGCCACGAAGTTCGGCATCGTGCGCGACCCGAACGATCCGAAGGCGCGCGGCGTGAACGGCCGGCCGGAGTACGTTCGCGCGTCGTGCGAGGGCAGCCTCAAGCGCCTCGGCGTGGACACCATCGACCTTTACTACCAGCACCGCGTCGATCCGAACGTGCCGATCGAAGAAACCGTCGGCGCGATGGCCGAACTGGTGCGCGCAGGCAAAGTACGTTTTCTGGGCCTCTCCGAAGCGGCAGGCACCACCATCGAACGCGCGTGCAAGGTGCATCCGATCGCCGCATTGCAGACGGAATTTTCGCTGTGGACGCGCGATCCGGAAGAGAACGGCATGCTCGCCGCGTGCCGCAAGAACGGCGTGAGCCTGGTCGCCTACTCGCCGCTCGGACGTGGTTTTCTCACGGGCGCGATCCGTTCGCCTGACGACTTCGATGCCGATGATTTCCGTCGCGGCAATCCACGTTTCCAGGGCGACAACTTCACGCGCAATCTCCAGCTGGTCGAACAGGTGAAGAAAATCGCCGCCGACAAGAGCTGCTCACCCGCGCAGCTCGCGCTGGCGTGGGTGCTCGCGCAGGGCGAAGACGTGCTGGCCATTCCCGGCACCCGCAAGCGTTCGCGGCTGGACGAAAACATCGGCGCGCTCGACGTCAAGCTGAGCGCAGCTGATCTGAAGGCGATCGACGCACTGTTCCCACCCGATGCGGCGGCCGGCCCGCGCTATGCCGAAGCCGGCATGCAGGGCGTCAATCTCTGATCTATCGCCGCATCGGCTTTTCAGCAGAGAACCGATGCGGTGCGGCTAGACTGCGCGGCATGAACACGCCCGAACAATCTCCGCTCGGCAAGGACGTCGTCTACGCCGATCGCTACAACCCTTCCCTTCTTTTTCCGATTCCGCGTGCCGAAAAGCGCGCGGAAATCGGTGTGGCCGAAGACCTGCCGTTCCATGGCGCGGATATATGGAACGCGTACGAATTGTCGTGGCTGGATCCGCGCGGCAAGCCCGTCGTCGGCCTCGCCGAATTCCGCGTGCCGGTGTCGTCGCCGAACATCATCGAATCCAAATCGTTCAAGTTGTATCTCAACAGCTTCGCGCAGGAACGCATCGCCGACGCTTCCACGTTGAGCACCACGCTGATGCACGACCTTTCCGCAGTGGCCGGTGCAGTCGTGAGTGTGGAACTGAGCGAATGCCGCAGCAGCTCGTTGCCCGTTGTCGATATGGACGGCCATTTGATCGATGCACTCGACATCGACGTCGATCACTACGGGCCGCCCGACGCAGCTTTCCTGAGTGCCGACATGGGCACCACGCCCATCGAGGAAACGCTGGTATCGCATCTGCTGCGTTCGAACTGCCCGGTGACCGGACAGCCCGATTGGGGCAGCGTGCAGATCGCCTATCGCGGCGCGCCGATCGACCATGCCGGCCTGCTGCGTTATCTGGTTTCGTTCCGCACGCACAACGAATTTCACGAGCAGTGCGTGGAGCGCATCTTTGTGGACCTGATGCGCCAGTGCGCGCCCCAACAGCTCAGCGTGTACGGTCGTTACACGCGCCGCGGCGGACTGGACATCAACCCGTTCCGCAGCAGCGTGCCTGCCACGCCGGGCAATCCGCGCACGGTTCGACAGTAGATGGGTGCGGCAACCTGTCCCGAGCAAAACGATGTGCTTGCCCCCACTCGGTAAAAGCCAAGGCACGACCGTGCATGCCGGTAATCGGCGCTTCATATCCGGCGCGTTAGCCTTCGGGTTCGGCCCAGCGCATCACGGATGATGTCGCCAAGCCATCATGTTCGGCGCAAGCCGTTGCCACCGCTCAGGGAGTCACCATGAAAATCTCTCCTCGCTCCGCCATCCTTTGCAGCGCCACGGTTGCTGCTGCCTTGCTGCTTGGCGCCTGCGGCAAGAAGGAACCCGCGGCTAATCCGCCGGCCGTAGCCGGCACGGCAGCCACGACACCGGCTCCGGCTCCCACGCCGGCTGCCACCACGGCCCCGGCTCCTGCTCCAGCAACCACTGCGGCGATCAAGCCGACCCCGGCGGCCGCAGGCACGACGGCTTCCGCGATAGCGCCAGCAACACCGGCGACCGCTGCGGCGGCAGCGCCTGCCGACAACGCGCTGACGGTGGCGAAAGTGACCGTGGGCGATGTGGTCAATGCCGATCATCAGGTCACACGCGCCGGCACGAGTTTCCCGACCAACGAGAAAACCATCTACGCCAGCGTCGCCACCGAAGGCCGCAGCGCCGGCGCCACGCTGAATGCCAAGTGGAGCTACCTCGAGGGCAATGGCCAGATGATCAGCAGCGTCAGCCAGGCGATTGCTACCGAAGGCCCGGCCGTCACCACCTTCAAGGTGCAGAACCCGGACCTGTGGCCCGAAGGCAAGTACAAGGTGGAAATCTCGCTGGACGGCAAGTCCGTGAGCGAACAGAACTTCGAGATCAAGAAACGCTGATGCAACGGCAATCGGCAAACGAAAAAGGCGCCTGAGGGCGCCTTTTCATGCGGCCATTCGCGAGGCTCATTCGACCTCGTCGGAGCCTTCGTTGACGCCCTCGAACAGGAACGTCGACAGATAACGCTCACCCGTGTCCGGCAGCATCGCCAGCAGCACCGTGCCTTCGGGCGCGTTCGATGCGAGCTGCAGAGCCGCAGCCAGCGTCGCACCTGAAGATATGCCAGTGAAGATTCCCTCCTGCCGCGCCAGCTCGCGTGAGGTATCGCGAGCGAGCACATCGTCGATATGCAGGATCGTGTCAACGACGTCGCGCTTGAGCACCGTCGGCACGAAGTCCGGCGTCCAGCCCTGGATCTTGTGTGGCTGCCATTCCTTGCCCGACAGCAGCGCAGCGCCGGCCGGCTCGGCCGCAACGATCTTCACTTCGGGTCGCGCCACCTTCAGCACTTCGCCCACGCCGGTGATCGTGCCGCCGGTACCCCAGCCGCTGACGAAATAATCGAGCCGGCGACCAGCAAAGTCGCGCAGGATTTCCGGTGCCGTGGTGTTGCGGTGGTACGCCGGGTTGGCGGGGTTGTCGAACTGATTGGCCAGGAACCATCCGTGCTTCTGCGCCAGCTCCTTCGCCTTGATCACCATGCCGGTTCCGCGCGCAGCGGCCGGCGTCAGCAGCACCCTGCCGCCATACGCACGGATCAACTTGCGCCGCTCGATCGAGAACGTCTCGGCCATCACCGCCACGAACGGATAACCGCGCGCAGCGCACACCGCTGCTAGCGCCACGCCGGTGTTGCCGGAAGTCGCCTCGACCACCGTCTGCCCGGGCTTGAGCGTGCCGCGTTGTTCCGCATCCAGAATGATTGCCAGCGCGAGTCGATCCTTGACCGAACCGGCAGGATTGAATGCCTCCACCTTGACGTAGATGTCGACGTGCTTCGGCGCCAGCCGGTGCAGCTTGACGATGGGCGTGTTGCCGATGGTGTCGAGAATGCTTTCGTAGATCATGTCGTAGTCCGCGAAGGAGGAGGAATGGGTGCGGCGGCGACTAGCAGCCTGCATCCATGATCCGGTCACGCATGATGGACCGCAACCAGCCGGACGTTGTATGTCGATGGCCGCGCTTGCATTTCTACGGCATCGCCAGCCTCGATTCACTCATGCCCGGCCGGTTGCTCCATATGGAGAATGAACGCGCGGACTTGGCGTGAAGGAAGCCGTGGATGCTTGATAAAGAAATGAATCGGCCGTATAAACGTCCAAACATGACGAGCACATGCCATCACGAACGACGTATCCGCAACCGCTTGCGGCTTTTGCGTGCCACGTCGTCGTGCCTCAGGACGAGTCGTTCCACGCGATGTCGCAGGGTTTCATTCGCGCTTCGAACCCACGACCACGATCGTTCACGAGTCTTCCGTCATGACGCTTACGCAACTGCGCTACCTCATCGCCATCGCCGATTCGGGCCTTAACATCACGCTGGCTGCCGAACGCGTGCATGCTACACAGTCCGGGCTGAGCAAGCAGCTTCGGCAACTGGAAGAGGAACTTGGCTTCCAGCTGTTTCTCCGCAAGGGCAAGAGCCTCGACGCGGTCACGCACGCCGGCCAGCATGTGCTTGAGCGCGCACGCACGATACTCGCCGAGGCCGCGAACATTCGCTCGATCGCTGCCAATCTGCGCAACGACGCCTGCGGCGAATTGCGCATTGCCACCACGCATACGCAGGCGCGCTTCGCCTTGCCGCAGGCGATCGGCGCGTTGTCGCGGCGCTATCCCGAAGTCAGCGTGCATCTGCAACCGGGGCGCGACGCCGATGTACTGGAAGAACTGGAAACCGGCCGCGCGGATCTCGCCGTGGTCAGCAGCACGGGCGCGCCACCCGCGTTTGGCGTGGCGCTGCCGGCTTATCGATGGCAACGCGTCATCCTCGTTCCGCGCAACCATCCACTCGCGTCGCGCAGAAAGCCGCTGACGCTGGAACAACTCGCCACCCTGCCGTTGATCAGCTACGAATCCTCGATGCTGCCGGAGTCCTCGCTGCGTCGCGCGTTCGATAGGGCCGGCTTGCGACCGCAGATCGCGATGACGGCCGGCGATGCCGACCTGATCAAGACATACGTGCGCGCCGGCCTCGGCGTCGGCGTACTGGCGGAGATGGCGATACTGCCGGGCGATACCGACCTGCAGGTGTTGCCGGCGGATCATCTGTTTGCGCCGTGCACGACCTGGATCGTGTTGCGCCAGGAAAGCGTGTTGCGTGATTACGCGCTGGAATTCATCAACCTGTTTGCGCCACACCTCGATCGCAACGATGTCGTGCATGCACTTGCCGCGGATGGATCGAGCATCGACTGGCTCGCCATTCCGCATTGGCGCGAACGACAAGCCACCGCATTGCGCAACGCCGCCTGATCGCTCGTCGCCCATCTCCATTTCAATAGTCGTAGGTCGCGCTTACCCGTACGTATCGTGGCTGCTGGCGCACCACGGCCGAGCCGTACAACGGATCGGGCGTGCCACGGGATGCCTCGAAATACGGATAGGCGTTGAGGATGGTTTGCGAGTTGAACACGTTGAAGACGTTGAGCGAAAACGCCAGCTTGCCGGTGGCGATCGACGGCCGATAGGTTGCGCCGATATCGACCTGCCGGTTCCATGGCAACCGATGCGTTCCCGGCGGTGAAGGCTGGCCGCCGCACCAGTGGTAATAACTGCCATAGCCGTCCGGATCGGACACGGGCAATGGCCCGTAGTAGCCGAGGCAGTTGCGCGGGTTGCCCGAGACCAGCTGCACGTTGCCGGACACTTGCCATTGCGGCGTGATCTGGTAGTAGCCGAACAACTTGATCTGATGCGTGTGGTCATTGCTTTGCGCGCCGTTGCTGGCGGACATCAAGGCCGGAAAATCCCAGTCGATGCTTGTCGACGCGGCAGTCTGCTGGATGTCCGAACGCAACTGCCCTTCGGTGTCGCCGTAGCTGCGCGAGAAAACGTAGTCGATCTTGCCGTACCAGCTGCCGTCGAACGGATGCTCGAGGAATGTTTCGAGTCCGTAGTATTTCCGCTTCAACTGGGGGAAACCCATCTCGTCATTGCTCAGCGTGACGCTACGATAGGCGCCGCCCGTATCCAGCACGGTGAACGTGTTCGCACGACCGGGGTTGATCAGATAGCAGCTGTTGGTGGCGCTGACGTCGTAGCCGAGCGTGGCGGCCTTGTTCTCGATCGCCGGCACATCGCAGTAGTCGTCGATGTCACTGCGCAGGATGCGCCGGGTCAGCTTGGCGCCATACGTCCATTCGTTGCCGATCGACTTGACGAAGCCGAGGATGAACTCGTCCTGGAATTCGGATCGAAGATTCTGCGCCGTCACCGTTTTCGGATCCGGCAGCACGCCGTAAGTGTTGTTGGGCGACACGGCGTTGGAGAATGGCGTGAGCCCGGTAGGCGTGCCGTCCGCGGCGATGCCGCTGTACGTGAAGTATTGCTGGGTCGACACATAGGCGCCCGCGGCATTCAACGACGGGTTCAACGGCAGGCCAAGGTAATAGCGGCCCGCGTTGCCATACACCTTGAAACTGGAGTCGCCGTTGACGTCCCAGCTGAAACCAAGCCTCGGCGCCCATTGCGGTTGGCGCTGCCGGATATACGGCTGCGCATCGGCGTTGAAGTTGGTGAACTGGTCGTTGCGCAATCCCAGCGACAGCAGCCAGCGATCGCTGACTTGCCACTTGTCCTCGACATATTGCGCGCGCTGCGCCGAGCGCACGCTGGCGACCGAATTATTGACGTTCTGGATCGCGTAATAACCCGATTGCCCGTTCGGATAATCGCCGGGTGCGCCCACACCAAGATTCGGAATCAACGGCACATCGGGCGTGTTGGTGTTGGCGTATTGCCACGTATAACCCGGCCCTGAAGCCTGGCTGCCCTGCGAGATCGCGCGCGAGTTCTGGTTGTCCACGCCTGCCGAAATCGTGTGTTGTCCGAGTTGGTAACTCAGGTCGATGCGCAGGTTGTTGCTGGTGTCGTGCCGGTTCGGATCAAACAGCGATGAGGTGATCTGGTTATTGGTGATGGCCCTGCCGCCGTTCAATGCCGGGTTTTGGGACTGCGTATCGGCGAGGAAAGTGAGGCTGCTGTCGTAGCCGTCCGGCACGTCGTAGTTGACGTTGGTCATCTTGCCGTAGGTCGCGGTGAGGGTCAGCGTGTCGGTGATGTAGCTGGTGAACTTGGCGGTGTAGAGATCGCCGCCGGTCTTGATGTCGTCGGCGTTGTTGATGAAGCCGCCACGCTGCAGCGTGTTGTAGTCGTAGCTGTAAATCTTGCCCGACGTTTCGTCCTTGCTCGACGCGCCGGTGAGTTCGAGGATATTGCTGTCGGTGATGTTCCAGTCGATCTTGCCGTACCACTTCGGCAGATTGTCGTCATAGGTCTGGTACGGCGTCGCGCTGGTCACGTTGTTGACCGTGTTGCCGACGCTTTTGGACGCTTCCGCAGCGAGGAAAATGAAGAGCCGATCCTTGATCAGCGGGCCGCCGACGTAGGCATCGTAGGTGGTGGTCCATCCGCGATTTCTGCTTTTCGGATCGTAAAGACTGCCGGCCGTGAGGATGGCTGGCAGGCCGTTGGTGTAATACGTGTCGGTGCCGTTGGAGCGCGCGAACGCAGGCTCCCACAGCGCCTGCGCGCCGAAATGCCATTCGTTGTCGCCACGCTTGCCGACCATGTTGATCACGCCACCGTCGGAGCGACCGTACTGCGCGCTGTAGCCGCCGGTGTAAATTTCCTGCTGATCGATGGCGCCATACGGAAGCGTGATGCCACCCAGCCCGCGCTGCGGATCGGTGGTGTTGAATCCGTTGATGTAATACGCGTTCTCGCTCGCCGCGCTGCCACCGAAACTGACCAGCGACTGTCCGGTGCGACCGGTGTAGCCGCCGCTGTTGTTGACCACGCCCGGCGCCAGCTGTGCAATCGCTTCGGCGGATCGCGCCAGCGGCAACTGCGCGAGTTCCTTCGCGGTGATCACGGTGCGCGAATCCACCGAAGTGACATCGATCACCGGCAGGTTCTGCGCAGTCACGGAAACGGCGCCCAGGTTTTTCGCGGCAACAGCCCCGAAAGATACTTCCGTGCCTGTGCCCACGCGCAGATTCACATCCGCATGCGAATCGACGACATTGCCCTCGCGCAGCAAGGAAACCACGTAAGAGCCGATCGGCAACTGCGGCGCGACGTAATGCCCATGCCTGTCCACCGATACCTCGCGGACAACGCCCGACGAACTGCGTACCTGCACCGTTTCTCCATCGGCGGCGGGTGCCTGTCCGAAGATGCTGCCGGTGGTGGACTGTGCCATGGAAGGCGAGGCGATCGAGACCAGCGCCGCGGCTACGAAAAAAGCCAGTGTCCTTTGTGGAGAAAGGTGTTTCTTGTTCAAGAGCGTTGTTCCTCGACGGTTGCTCGCCGTGACTTCGCGCTGAAGCGACGGCGTTGTTTGCTGCGATGCAGCGCGAGAACAAACGTAACATGATGTTTGGACGTATAGACGTCCATTTCTATGACGTTTCGTCATGCCTAAAGAACGATAAGTTCTATGAGATCGATATCAGCAAAGTTTCGGGACGTGTTTGTCCCGCTCGACTCCGGCACTCGATGCTCAAGCATTCCGTTTGCCCGGCGCAGCTGTGCGGCGGCAGATGACCTTACGGTGGCTATTGCTCCGAATGGCGCGAATGTCTACGTGACTGCCGAACCGGATGGGCTACCGCGCATCCACCTGCAACCGATCGGTCACGAACAGGACACGACAAACGTCTCCAATTGGCTATGGCTCCGTTGAGGCAACGGCCTCAGCATTCCCGCTCCCATTCCGGCAATCCCCATGAACCGCGCCGCTTTTCTCTTCGTCACTGCGCTGACGCTGATTTCCGCGGGTTGCGATCGCGTTCCGCGATCTGCTTCAGAATTTCTGCTTTCCATGCACGCTGATCCGACGGTCTACGCCCGGAACCCGAAGCTTCGCGAAGAAACCATGGAGGCCTGCCTTTCGGGAACGCCCGATGAGCAAATACAGCGCATGCAGCTTCAGGCATGCCAGTACGCGTCGGACACGGCGATCGTTCCAGGCCCGAACAGTTGATGACGCCGCAGAGCCGGCGATCGATATCGCTATCAGCAGTGTCGTCATGGGCCTCTGTCATGCGCTTATACACAGGGGTTTGCGGCCCCGATGAAGTGCTGGCGGATTCTTCAAGGCACCCGCGCATTCCGACGCAATGTCAGGCACTCACATTCCCCACGCAGCTGCCTCACAAATCGCTAACGACGATGCACCGATCATCCGGACACCTTCAGAAGAGGAGTGCACCGTGAAAATTTCCATTCCCGCGCTTGTTGCTGCTGCGTTCCTGCTTGGCGCCGCCTACTCGCCAACATCACCTGCCTCGCCGTGGCAGGGCCAGGCGTCAGCTGCCAATGATCAGGCCATACCAAGCTTCGAGGATCTCGACAAGACACATCGCGGATTCCTGACTCGCGCGGATATCCCGAAGGATGTCGAAGCGCTGAAGCCCTTGCGGATGCATCTCGCCGATTCGGACGCAAACGGAAACGGTCGTCTGGAAAAATCGGAATACGGTGCCTACGTAGCGAAGGTGCAAGCCAGCAATGGACAATCCACGACGCCCGGGACGGAGCATCCGGCCCCAAAGGCCATGCACTGATAAAAAATCCGACATGACGTCTCGCGATCGGGAACGGCGCGCTCCAGAAAAATCTCGGTGATCAATCCCCGCGCGCCGAAGACCTCGTATGGAAGATGGACGTCCACAAAAAAGAAGGCCACCCGTCGAGGTGGCCTTCTTTCTTGTCGATGATGGTGCGCTCGGCGGGATTCGAACCCACGACCACTGCCTTCGGAGGGCAGTACTCTATCCAGCTGAGCTACGAGCGCATGTGGCAATTGCGGCGAACGTCCATGACGGGCGGTTCGACGCAGGGTGCGCAGTATAGCCGAGGCGGCTGATGTTCGAGGTGCCGCAGTGGAAGGCCGCTCCCTGCCTGCGCAGGGAGCGGAATGGTCCGGTCAGCGTGGCTTGAGCAAGGCGGTCAGCGTGTCCGGCTTGCCCTCTTCGCGCATCAGGTGCGGATACTTGAGGCCACCGTGGTAGTCGATGCGGATGGTCTGGTACTCGTCGAAGTTCTTCACCAGCAATTCGATCGGCTGGCTGCGATCCTTCGCCGCGGCGGTGACGGCATCCTTCAGTGCGTCGGCGTCATAGTCGTGGCTGTTCACGGCCACGATCGTCATGCCGGGCGACAGACCAGCCTTGAAGGCCGGGCCATCCCACAGCACGTCGCCGATGTCGCCGCCCTTGCCCACCGATACGCCCAGCGAATAGGTGAGGTCGGCCGCGTGACGGCGCATCTCGATGGCCTTCACTGCTGCGGAGGGCTTGTCGGTATAGACCAGCTTCCAGCCGTGCGATGCGATGCCGCCGATCAGCGACCCGTGTCCATCCAGGCGCGTGCGCAGATAGCTTGCCCAGTCGAACGGCGCGATGCCGTTGAGCGTCTTGGTGACGTCCTCGAAGGTGTACGTATCGACATCCCACTTGCCCGGGTTGACGCCGAAGAAAGCCTTGCCGAAATCGTCGATGGTCTTCTTGCCGCCGCTGAGTTCACGCAGCTTGCTGTCGACCTCGAGCCAGATCATCTGGCCGGCCGAGTAGTAGTCCTCGCTGCCCTGATAGTTGCGGTACGGCAACGGGCTGCGCTGTGCGATGGTCGGATCGTTGGTGGTGTCCTGCACGTTGCGCCAGCTGGCCAGGCCCGGGCGACCCTGGTCATAAGTGGCCGCGACAAAGGCGAGCATGTCGTGCGTCTGGTCGGTGGTCCACATGCCCGAGCGCGCAGCCATCACCTGACCCCAGAACTGCGTCTGGCCTTCGTAAACCCACAGCAGCGAATCGCCCATCGGCACGTTGAAGTTCGGCGTGGCGAGATCCGCGCCGCGACGATATTTGCCGTCCCACGAATGGTTGAACTCGTGCGAAAGCAGGTCGCGACCGAGCGCGGATTTCTCCCAGTCGGTGAAGTAGTCAGTACCGGTGCCGTCTTCGCTGGAGCGGTGATGTTCGAGTCCTTCGCCGCCCATCTTCTCGCTGAGCGACAGCAGGAAATCGTAGTGATCGTAGTGGTGCGCGCCGTACATCTTGTACATCTGCTGCACCAGATTCTGATGCACCTTCAACTGCTCCGGCTTGATCTCCAGGAACTTCGGATCGTCCGCGACGATGTCGATGTGCACCGGCGTCGATGCGCCCGGATCGAGATCGACGCGCTTGAAATACTTGCCGGCGAAAATCGGCGAATCCACCAGGTCGTCGTAGTTGATCGGCTTGAAGTTCAGCGTGTCGCCGTCGCGCGACGCGACTTCCAGCGCCGTGCCCGCCTGCCAGCCGGTCGGCAGCTTCACGCTCGGCTCGGTGTTGATCTGTCGGGCGAAGTAGCCGGCCGGATAGATCGTGTTGGCGCTCCACTGCACGTCGAGCATTTCCGGCGTCATCACCACGCGGCCTTCGCGCTGGCTCAGCGGTGACAGGTACTGGAAATCCACCTCGACGCCGCTGGCGCCCTGCGGCACGTCGACATGGAAGGCGTACACGTTGAACTGATCGCGCGTCCACGGCAGCGTGGTGCCATTGGCCTTGACGACCAGACCCGCCAGCTTGCTGATCGGTCCGGTCGGCGAGTGATTGCCGGGAATCCACTCCGGATACAACAGGGTCAGCGGGCCGGGCGCCGCGGGAATCACCTCGTGCACGCGGAAGATGCGGTGCGCAATATCGGTGGCATCGACGTTGATCTTGAGAGTGCCCTGATACGGCACATCCTGCGGTGCCGCGACATCGGCGAGCGCCGCGAAGCTGCCCAGCCCGAAGGCGGCGGCAACCATGGCTGAAGCAAGGCGGGTAACTTTCACTGGGTTCTCCAAGATGGAAACGACGAGGCCCGCGATACCGGCAGACAAACCACGAAAACGTCTGTGCGGAAGGCTCGAGGGCGGAAAATTTCGCTGTCCGCCGGTGCAGGCAACCGCGCGCGGCGAGGATCGAAGGCGTCGATGCTAGACCCGACTTGCTGCGCTTAACCCATGCCGAAGGTCATGGCTGTGTATCGCCTTCGCCGGTTCCCAGGGCCCTCTGGCATTTATCTTGCTGTGACTTCTCCCATGGACACCCGCGCTCCCGTCGGCCGCTCCCGCATGCATGCCCTGTTCCCGGGCAGGGAAGCCGGCGGCCTGCAGGGACAGCGCGAATATCGCGATTACCTGGCGCTGCAGATGGCGCCGATGGTGCACGCGCTGATGCTGGTGGCGGTGGTTGCCTACCTCGCCGCGACCGGTGCCAGCGCCTTGCTGGCCGGTTCCGCCATCCCGCTCGCGTGGCGACTGACGCCGGTCTTGCCGCTGCTGCTGGTGGCAGTGGCGACGAGAAAAGTCCGCTCGCCTTTGCCGTTGAGCCTGCTGACGTTGCTGTGCGTGGCGCTGCTGGAAATCGGCATCAATCTCAATGGTTTCGGTCGCCCGGCCGGCCTGCCGTGGGTGTTGCCGGGATGCCTGCTGGTACCGGTCGCGTCGTCGGTGATCTGGCCCGGCCGCTGGGATTTCCTCGCCGCCATGCTGTTGTGCGCGCTGGGCCCGTTGCCGATGTTGCTGTTCGGCATTGGCGAGGGCGGCACGCAGATTTTCCAGTTCACCGTGTACATGGCGATCTCGATCTGCGCTTCGACTGTGCTGCGCGCTTTCATGACGCGCACTTTGTTCGAACAGTTCCGGCTGGAGCGACAACTGCGCGAGCAGGCCAATACCGACGGCCTCACCGGCCTGCTGCTGCGCAACCGCTTTCTCGAACTCGCGCGTAACCAGCTGGTCGACGCGCAACAGGATGGCTTGCCGACCTGCATGCTGTATCTCGACGCCGATCACTTCAAGCGGCTCAACGACGAGCACGGCCATGCGGCCGGCGACGAAGCGTTGACCGCACTCGCCGCCGCGCTGCGTTCGCAGGCGCGTCACACCACGCTGATCGGCCGCATCGGCGGCGAAGAATTCGCGCTGCTGCTGCCGGGGTTCGGCATGCGCCAGGCGTCGGAAAAAGCCGAGCGGCTGCGTGTGGCGATGCACTCGGTGCGCCGGCCGGATGGCCCGTTGACCGTGAGCATCGGCATCGCCGAATGCCACCATGCGGACGAAACCATCGAAAGCCTGCTCGCGCGGGCCGATCAGGCGATGCGACTGGCCAAGCGCAACGGTCGCGATCGCGTGGTCAGGGTCGCCTGATCGCGCTATGCCTCAGCTGCCGGCTTGTTCCAGCTTGCTGTGCCACATGCCGTAACCGAAATAAATCACGCAGCCGATGGCCATCCAGATCACGAAGCGCTCGTAGGTGATCCACGGCAGGCCGTAGATCAGCACCACCGAAAACACGATGCCCAGCGGCGCGGTGAACCACACCGCCGGCGTGCGGAAATGACGCTGCAGGTCCGGCCGGCGTACGCGCAGCACCATGATCGATCCGCAGATGATGATGAACGCGCTCAGCGTGCCGATGTTCACCAGCTCGGCCACTTCGCCGATCGGCAGCAAACCGGCAACCAGCGCGGTGAACAGGCCGAGGATGATCGTCGGCCGCGCCGGCGTGCCGAAGCGCGGGCTCACCTTCGCGAACCACGCCGGCAGCAGGCCATCGCGCGCCAGCGCAAACCAGATACGCGCCGCGCCGAGCATGAAGGCGAACAGCACGCTGGTCACGCCGATCACCGCGGCGATCGCGATGATGATGCTCAGCCAGTTCAGGCCGATCGAATGGAACGCATCGGACACCGACGCCTCGCCGCCGAGCGTGCCGTAAGGAACGATGCCGGTCAGCACCAGCGACACCGCGATGTACAACACCATCGCGACGCCCAGCGACAACAGCACCGCGCGCGGCAGATCGCGCTGCGGATGCTTCGCTTCCTCCGCCGCCGTTGTCAGCGTGTCGTAGCCGAACACCGCGAAAAACACCACGCTCGCCCCGGTCAAAACGCCCTGCCAGCCGAAGTGGCTCAGCCCCGTGGCGGCATCGGTCACGCGCGCGGGGATAAACGGATGCCAGTTCGCCGCGTGGATGTAGAACACGCCAACGCCGACCACCAGCAACACGCCGATCACCTTGATCGTCACCACCGCCGTATTGAAACGCGCACCCCATTCGGTGCGCACGGTGAGCAGGATCGCCACCGCGATCGACACCGCCGCGGCGATCACGTTGAAGCGATGCCCATCGCTCGGCGCCACCGCCGCGCCGTGCACGCCGAACATCTGCTGCAGGTAGTAGTGCATCGTCTGCGCGCTCATGCTTTTCTGCGCCCACTCCGGCAGGTGCACGCCGGCCGATGCGAGCAACACCTGCACGTAACCGGACCAGCCGATCGCCACCACCGCGACCACCAGCGCGTACTCCAGCAGCAAGTCCCAGCCGATGATCCACGCGACGAATTCGCCGAGCACCGCGTAACCGTAGGTGTACGCGCTGCCAGTCACCGGTATCAGCCCGGCGAATTCCGCGTAGCACAGCGCGGCGCACGCGCTGCCAAGTCCGGCGATGATGAAACTGAGCGCCACCGCCGGCCCCGCATTCGTCGCCGCCTGCTGTCCGGCCAGCACGAAAATGCCCACGCCGATGATGCCGCCAATGCCGATCGCCGTGAGCTGCCACAGGCCCAGCACACGCCTGAAATCACCGCGTTTGCCCGCCTCCGACTGCAGTTGCTCGACCGACTTGTGCCGCACCAGCCTGTGGAAGAAACCCATCGTGTGATCCTCGGAAGCAAGCGGGGATCATAACGGCAGCGATGACGAGGCGGCTTTTGCAACATTGTCATCGTCGCCCATTCGCGCTGTGGCAACGCGCACATCCCGGATCGGGTGCATGCGCACATGCCCCGTCCCAAACCCGCTCCGTCGCGCTCAACATCCGCACTCGCGGACCGACCGCCTGCAAAACCGGCATGCACCGGCCTCACCGAACCTTTGCTCCAGGCGACCCGTCAGACCCTTCTGAAGCCGGTTGAGTCGTTTTGCTTCATCGATGAGGCAAAAAGACTTATGCATGAGGCTCGCCGGCTCATCGTTGACCCTTTTTGCCTCACCGCTGACCCGATGAGACTCACGCACGAGGTTCAAGCACCTCACCGATGAAGCTCGATCACCTCATCGATGAGGTGCAGTTGCCTGATCGATGAGGCAAAAAGACTCATCGCTGGCTCGTCGCGCCTCAACGCTGAGGCAAAAAGACTCATCGATGAGGTGCAGTTGCCTCGGCGATGAAGCAAAAAGTGTCGTCGACATCTTGGGCACGTGATGTTGTGTGCCATGCGCAACACGCAAACCGATGAACCTGTTCTCGTCACGGTTGACGGTGGATATCTGCCTTGAGTAATCGGTACTTCTTGCTGTCGATGAGCAAATGTCTTTCATGCGCAAAGTCTGACGTGACAACAATGTCGCCATGCAAATCTGGCGCATCCGCCCGGCTCCCTGTCGATCTGATTTTAATCAGACGTTGCAAATCCTTCTCGCTCAACGCCGCGGCTCCCACGATGATTCCGCCCTTCAATTTGACTATTCCTGAAGGATCATTCTCCAATTCAATGTGCCATCCAGCTGGAACTCGGTTCATCGCCGAAATGGAAGCGGTCTTGAATGTGAGATCAAAACCGACAACTCGTTCGGACTTCAGCAGGTCGAGATTTCTGAACACCACTCGATACTCGGCAGACCATGCGAACGATGTTGCCAGCAAAAAAAAGAGAGCACTCAAGACCGAAACTGGAACTTTGGGAGAAACGCGTTTGTTCTTCGAAATTGTCATCTGGGCTAGTCCTGATAAAACGGAACGAACATGTGCACGCTTGCAACCCAGATCATGGGTTCGCCGTATTGCGCAGCCGATAGTGGAACGTCGAGCATGTGAAATCCCGGCTTGTTCAATGTCTTTCGCATTTCAACCAGAGCGCCATTGATCCTGACTTGCGCCACTCCGTGATGCACCAGATAGGCGTGGGCCGTGTCACGCAGATTGGGGAATGTGTATTGATCAAACTTCCACGCGGCAGGCGATGGCTTCAGGGCAGCGAAGATCGTTTCCGGCAGGTCCTGGAAGTAGTAGCGCTTTTTGCAGCTTTCATAGTCCGCGCACCTCGCCTCGTATCCATCCGTTCCGAAAAAGCCATCTTGCGACGCATCGTCACGATCGACCCGATAAAGCACCACGCCCGTATCGTCGGTAATGACGAGGCTCCATCTGAAAGACGATTGCATCGACTTTCCGACGATGTGCAGAGTCAATATTTCGGCACGACCATCGGCGGTGATATCACCTTTGGCAGTGAAGGTGCGATCAACTTTCCCCACCTGAGCCGCAACAGTCGCGCCGCTCCATAGCACCAGCATCAGCATCAGCACAGCGAAACGCATGGGGAATTCTCAGACTGGATTTTCGGTAGGACGGATGGCCGAGTCGCGGCGAGTGACGATCGACCAGAGGAAACCGATGGCAGTCACGCCGAACACTATGGTGATCGTCACAGCAACGCGCATGTCTAACGGATCGATACCAAACCATCGCCCCGTCAGCAGCGGAACCGCCGCTGTCATCACGACACGTAATGCTTCCATCCACACCGCCCAGCGCCGTCCTTCCATCAGTCCGCCGAGGATGCTCAGGCTGATGACCAGATAGGCCGCGTAGGCGAGCAGGTCGACTAGAGTCGCCTTGCCGGCCATGCCGAGGAATTGCGTGGCCATGCCGAGCAGCAGGGCGAACTGCACCATGACGTAGATGGTCATGGCCTTTGACATCGGCGGGGCGAAGCGTTCGGTGCTGATCACGAAGGCCGGCTTCGGAAAACGTCCGGCGACATCGGCGGGTCGCCAGCCGGGTGGCTTGATCCACAGCAGCAGCTTGTCGCGCCAGCGGCGTGCGTGCCACGCGTCGATCGCGGTGCTCCAGTACACCTCGGCGTTGGCCCACAACGGGTTCCAGCTGCGCAGCGGCGAGCGCGTGCCGTATACCGGCGCGTCGCGATCGTGCTCTTCGATGAAGGTACCGAACAAACGATCCCACACAATGAGAATGCCGCCGTAGTTGCGGTCGAGATAGCGATCGTTCACCGCGTGATGTGCGCGATGGTTGGACGGCGAACAGAACACGCGATCGAACCAGCCGAGTCGCCCGATCTGTTCGGTATGCACCCAGAACTGATACAGCAGGTCGATCAGCGCAACGATCACGAACATCCGCAGCGGCACGCCGAGCAATGCCAGCGGGAGGTAGAACAGCCAGCCCAACAACACGCCGCTGCCGGTCTGGCGCAGCGCGGTGGAAAGGTTGTAGTGCTCGCTCTGGTGATGCACCACGTGCGCGGCCCACAGGATGTTCACCCGGTGCCCGCAGCGGTGCAGCCAGTAGTAGCAGAAGTCGTAGAGCAGCAAGGCGCCGGCCCATGCGAACAGATTGTTTGCCGGCAGCGCGAACAGCGCCAGGTGCTGCACGCACCACGCGTAGATGCCGAAGGTCAGCAGCTTGCTGAATACGCCGACGATCTGGGAGATCACGCCGAGCCCGATGCTGTTGATCGCATCACTGCTGCCATACGCCGCATGCCCGCGCCGCTTCGCCGCCAGGAGTTCGATCGCTATCAGCAGAAAGAACACCGGCGTCGCCCAGGTGATGATGAGTTCCTGCGTATTCATGTCGTCTCGATCGCCCTGTCGTCGCGCTGCACCGAACGCGCGATACACCACATCGCCAGATAGTACGTCGCCAGAACGCCCGCGTCGGCCAGCGGTATCGGGCCGCGGAACTTGTTCCACGCGAGCAGGCTGTCGCTGAGCATGAACACGAGTGCGCCGATAACCGCGTGCGTTGCGCTGCGTCGACGCGGATCATCGTGCAGCGCGAAGACTCTCGCACGCACTGCTGCCTGTCCGGCCATGCACGCGAGCACCGTCACGTAGACGGTCACCGGCAGACGCAATGGCGATGGAATGGACGGCCAAAGAAGTTGCAGGTTGAGTGCGCCGTAGCCAAGCGCGGCGAGCAGCACGAATGGCCGCGCCGCGAAGCGGCTATCACCGAGAAAGGCCACGAGAAAGCACAGGTGTGCCAGCAGGAAAGACAGCAACCCCGGCACGAAAAGATCAACGGGCAACATCAGGAATACATCGCCGCAGCACGAGAAAAGAATGCCCGCGAGAATCCAGCGTCGATAGTGCACCGACACCACTGGTTGAGCGCACCACGCCATCGCGAAGATCCATATTGTCGCCAGCGGTTTGAAGCACCAGTGCAAGAACCACCAGCCGTTGCCGAAGTCATGCGTCGCCAGCAACTCGCCGGCGATGGCGCCAATAGCTACGACGATTACCGCCAGCGTGAGCCGCCTTCGCCACGACCGTTGAGAAAGCTCAACGCTCATCGAGCGCCTTGCGTCCGATCGCCGGCGCGTCGGTGAAAAACGCATCGATGCCGGCGTCGAGATACATGCGGATTTCGGCGATCGATCCGGCTTCGTTGACCGTGGCGGGATCGTCGCCGAGCCACAGGCCGCGCGGCATGAACTGGTTTTCCGGACGAAACGTGTATGGGTGCACTTCGAGCCCCATGGCATGCGCATCGCGTACCAGCATCGTCGGCACGCCGAATGCATCGGCATCGAGCGGAATGATCGAGCGCGTGGACGGGCCGATCGCATCGGCGTAGCACGCTATCTCGCGCAAGCCGGGCGACGTCATCATCTGCGCGTAGTCGAGCGTGCCGCCGGCGAGCACCACGTCCCACGGTTGTTCGGCATCGTCGCCGAGCAACTGTAATAGCCGGATGTTGGAGTGTGCCGTGCCGATGCGTTGGCGCAGGTAGCGCAGGTTGGCGATTTCGAACGACTGGATTTCGATCGGCGCGCGTCGCGTATAGCTGTGCGCTGCCAGTCTGGCGAGCAGGCGATCCTCCATCGGCAGGCCGATGCGCGCGAAATAACTGCCGTGCTTGATTTCGGGAATGATGCCGATGATGCGCCCGCGCGCCGCCGATTCGGTTGCCGCCAGCGCAATGATTTCCTCCAGCGCGGGAATATCGAAGCGGCCGTCGTACGCGGTGCCGCGCAACTGCGGAAGGCGTTCGCGCGCGCGCAGGGTTTTCAGTTCGGCCAGGGTGAAGTCTTCGCAGAACCAGTCGTCGACCGTCTGGCCGTCTATCTGTTTGCGCGTGCGTCGCGAAGCGAACTGAGGATGTAAGGCGACGTCAGTCGTGTCGCCGATCGCGTTTTCATGGCGCGCGACCAGCGCGCCGTCACGCGTGGATACCAGATCCGGCTCGATAAAATCCGCACCGTCGGCGATCGCCTTCGCGTACGACGCGAGCGTGTGTTCCGGTCGCAGCGCGCTCGCGCCGCGATGTGCGATCACCTGCACTTTCGTGGTGATCGGTGGTTGATGCATCGGCGCGGCGGTTGTCATGGCCGACACGGTAGCGGACATCGCGCGCGCGCGCCGCGCTTCATTGATACACGTGCAGCCGGCCGATCGTCCATGCGTGGTACGACGCGAGCAGGCCCGGTGTGGCGCAGTCGTCGTACAGGCCGTGGCAGCGCGTGCGGAACGCGTTCTCGGCGGAAAAATACGGATCGGTCGGCACGCCTGCGGCCTGCAGCACCATGGTCGGCAGGAACGCGATATCCATCATCGGATAGCTCGGCAACGGCGCGCCTGCGAAATTGCTCTTCACCATGTAATAGGTGAGGTAATCGCGATACGGCTGCATCGGCGGCGGCAATGTCCGTTGCAACTGACGGATCATGCCGCCGAACGACGGCTGATGATCGCCGAAATGCATCAGCACGGTCGGCTGCGCACGATCGAGAAAATCGTGCTCGAGCCCGCGCATCGCCTCGGACGAATCGTGCAGGCGATAGAGGTACGTGTCGAAGTTCAGCGCCGGCTGATACTTCAGGCCGTGCAGCAGATTGCTGTATGGCGCCGGCACGTCGTCCATCGGATCGTCGTCGTGCGGGCCGTGCTGATTCAAGGTCAGAATCATCACGAATACCGGCTGCCCGGGTTTCTTCACGCTGTCATAGATGCGCTTGGCGGCAGCGAACATCTGCGCGTCGGTGTCCTGCCATTCCACCAGGCCCAGCTCGACCGAATCGTAGAGACGGTCGAAGCCATACGACTGATAGGCGTAGCGCGCATTGATGAAATTGCCGTTGACGGGGTAGATGGCGATGGTGCGATAGCCGAGTCGGCGCAGCTGCAGTGCGAGCGTATCGTGCACGTGCGGCGCCAGCACGTAAGGCGCATAGGTGCCACCCGGCCCGAAGATATCCTGCGGCATGCCGGTGAGCGATGCGAATTCGCTGACCCAGGTGCCGCCGCCAAATGTGTGCACGCGCATCGCGCCATGCGCACGCGTGCGCGCGTCGGCCTGGAACATCGACACCTGGCACTGAGGCACGCCGATGCACGCGGTGTAGTTGGACGGATCGAACGTGCTTTCCTCAAGCACCTGCACGATGTCCGGATACGGCGAATGCGTGACGCCCGGCGCACCCTGCGCGGTGGCGCCCCATACGGATTCCGCGACGGCGTCGCTGGTCATGGTCGGCAGCTTCACCGCGGCGTCGCGCAGGTTGACGAAGAAATTCGTCATCTGCGCATCGTCGGACAATTTCTCCCACACATCCCGCGAATGCACCGCCTCGAACGGGCCCGTCGGCAGCATGCAGGTCCAGAACGCCAGTGCGAACACGGCAACACCGCCCAGCCGCGCCAGCAGGACGCTGCCACGTCGTGTATCAACCAGCACGCGCTTGTCGTGACGCCACACCAGCCACAGCAAGGGCGGCAGCACTACGACGACGCCCAGGCCTAGGGCATACAGATACGGATAGTGCCGCAATGTATCGACCAGACTGGCGCCGGCGAAGTAGAGAAAATCCGACGGCATCAAGGGCGCATCGAGGTAACGCAGTTTCATCACAGACATGAACTTGAGCGCCGCGAACAGGCCACCGCTGATCAACAAGGCGGTGCCGAGACGTCCGAAGGCAAACAGCAAAATACCGAACGTGCTGAGCATCAGGCAGCCGATGAATGCTTGTTGCAGCAGCAGTGGTTCGTCCAGCGCGGTCACGCCGAGGCAGTAACAAAAAAAGACCAGCGCGAGTACCGGTAAAAGCGCCACTCGCGTGGCGCGTAGAAAATTGCGACGCATGAAGTTGATTTCCCCTGGCAGGGGTCGGCTGCCACCGAGGCGACATCTTACGGTCTTGCAACTGCAACATGCGTGCGAGGCATCGCGCCGTTCCACTGCCGTTTTGCATGGCGTGCGGCGACGACGGCTCATCGATGGTGTCGATCTGCTAGTTTTCGCGATTCGAATCCGCCAGCCATGCACGGGACACCATGTCGAAACGCGCCTTTCCCATCGCCACCCTCGCCGCCTTCCTGCTCGCCGGTTGTGCATCGCAGTCACGGCCGATCAATTTGCCCGATGGCTCCAGCGCGAAGGTCGCGATTCTCGAAACCACCGACGTGCATTCCAACGTGTTGAGCTACGACTACTACAAGCTGAAAGCGGACGACACGCTCGGCTACGAACGCACCGCAACGTTGATCCGTCGCGCGCGCGCCGAGTTTCCCAACACCTTTCTGTTCGACAGCGGCGACACGATTCAGGGCAGCGTGCTGGCGGATTATCAGGCGCTGGTGAAGCCGGTCGGTTGCGACCAGGAGCTGGCGATCTATCGCGCGATGGACACGATGGGCTACGACGGCGGCACCGCCGGCAACCACGAATTCAACTACGGACTCGGCTTTCTTTCGCAGGTCACCGGCACGCCGATGAACGTCGATGGCGGTCGCGCGGAACATTGCGCCGGGCCGCATTTTCCGCTGGTGCTTTCCAACGTGTACAGCGCGCGCGATGGCTCGCCGATCTTCAAGCCGTGGACGGTGGTGACCAAAACCATCGAGGCGTACACGGCGGACGGCAGCAAGGTCAGCGTGCCGTTGCGCATCGGCATCATCGGCTTCACGCCGCCGCCGATCATGCAGTGGGACAAGCAGAAACTCGGCGGCAGGGTCACGGTGAGTGGCGTCGTTGAGGCTGCGCAAAAGTACGTGCCGCAGTTGCAGGCGCAGCATCCGGATTTGATCGTCGCGATTCTGCACGGCGGCCTGGACACCGCGCCGTACACCTCGCAGATGGAAAACGGCGGCTGGTATCTCGCCGGCGTGCCCGGCATCAACGTGCTGCTGCTTGGTCACTCGCATACCGAGTTTCCGGGACCACGCTACGCCGGCATGAAAGACGTGGATGCGCGGCGCGGTTTCGTGCGCAACGTGCCGGCGGTGATGGGCGGCTTCTTCGGCAAGGACCTCGGCGTGATCCAGCTCGTGCTGAATCGCAAGGACGGGCGTTGGGTCGTCGACCTCGATCACACGCACAGCGAAGTGCGGCCGATCTGTCCGCAGAAAAATCAGTGCGTGCCTGCCGATCCGCAGGTCGCGCCATTGATCCAGCAGACACATGAAGCCGCTATTGCCTACGTCAACACGCCGATCGGCGAAAGCACGCTACGCATGAGCAGCTACTTTGCCGACGAAGGAAACATGACCGCGCTCGCGCCGGTCAACGCCGCGCAGATCGATTACGTGCGCGCCGAGCTGCCGCATTCGCATCCGGAACTCGCGAACGTGCCGGTACTTGCCGCCGCTGCCGCATTCCGCACCGGCTTCGGCGGCCCGGACGACTACACCGACGTCGCGCCCGGCCCGCTCACCTTGCGCAGCGCTGCCGATCTCTACTTCTATCCCAACACGCTCGCCGCGGTGAAGACCGATGGCGCCGGGTTGAAAAGCTGGCTGGAGCAATCCGCACGCCGCTTCAACCGCATCGATCCGAACAAGCCAGGCGAACAGCCACTGATCAGCTCGCATTTCGTCGGCTACAACTTCGACCAGATCCAGGGCGGCATTCACTACCTGATCGACCTGTCCAAACCCGTCGACCATCGCATCACCCAGCTGAGCTACCAAGGCAAACCGGTTTCGCCGAGCGATCCCTTCATCATCGCCACCAACAACTATCGCGCCAGCGGCGGCGGCCACTTCCCCGGACTCGACGGCAACAACATCGTGCTCGCCGCGCCGGATGGCACGCGCGAAATTCTCGCCCAGTGGCTGCAGCAACATCCGCGGCTCGTTTCGAAAGACCTCGAGCCGACGTCATGGAACTTCGCACCCATGAAAGTACGCGGCCCCATCACCTTCACCGCCGCCGGCAACAAACTCGATGTCGCCGGTGTTGTGGGGCTGCAGAACATTCGACTGGTGAAGGACCATGGCGATGGCACGGCGACGTATGCGATCGATTTATCGCGTTGAGCTTTCTGGACATTCAAATACTTGATCACTTTCCGGAGCGGATGTTTGCAATAGTCGTGTAGTCGACTTCCATCGCCATGCTTTCGATTCGCGACCGAATGGCATGATCGACCTATCCAGGCGCCGTTCGCTTCAAAGACGCAATCATGTTGAAGAAGCAAGGTTCGATACGCTGGCTGCCCGATGCCGCGATTCAGAAAGGTAGCTCGACCGAAGCAACCAGCCCGGTCGAAGCAAAACATCGCTTCGGTACATTGATTCAGCAAAGTCCTGACATGGACGATGCCATAGTCTCGGTTTATCGACCGCAAACATTCTTTTGAAGCGTCACATCAGACTGGCCGGCGCATGAAGCGACTCAAGAAATTGCATGACGTTGGCGTCGCTTTGATTGCGATTCTCGCGACGAATGCAACTCCGTTGTGGGCCACCCACGTTGAAGCGGCGCAGATTGGCAACCGCGATACCCGCGTGACTATCCGATTCGGATCATCGGCTCCGCAAGTCACGCAGTTGTCGTCAACTTCGATCACTGGATGGACGGGTAATGACGCCACGACGCTGATCGATCACATCACCATCGACGGCAAGGATCGGCCGCTGCACTGGCATTTCAACCGGACGGCCAGCCGTCTACGTGGCGATGCCATGGATGCGGTGTACGAAAACGATGTACCGAAGTTGCGACTCACCTGGTCGTGGCGCACACGTGCAATGCACGGTCCGCTGGAGCACACGATCCGCATCCAGAACCTCACGGGTCGCACGATCACGTTGCCGTTGCAGGACAGTTTTCGTTTTCGCTGGCACGTCCCCGCGTCGCGTTCGCTCCAGCAGTTGTGGATCGACAAGGGCGCGGGCGAGGCGCCGCCGGTCGGAACGCATCTTGTGGATGTCGGCGAAGGTTATCGCTGGCTGGGCACGTCGAGCACCTATGCGCATCCCCGCAAGGGCGAACCGCGCGAGATCATTCCGTACATGCTGGTGCGCTCGCCTGGCGACGATGCGACCGATGGCTGGTATGTCGGTATGGAATTCAGCGGTCGTGTCGCGATGCGCGTGCAGCGACGCGGCGATGTGCTGGAGGGGGGCGCGGGACTGAATCCCGAACCTGGCCCGTTCGAAACGCGGCTGCTATCCGGCGAGAGTTTCGTCACGCCGACAGTGTTTCTGGGCGCCACGCATGGCAGCGTCGATGACGCAGGCAACGCGCTGCGGCGATGGGTGCGCGAGGTGTTGAATGATCCGCGCCATGTCGCCGACCCGCACTATCCGCTGCTGGTCAACAACAGCTGGGGTAGCGGCATGGCTGTGGATGCAGCGCAGGCGCACCGCATGATTATCGACTCCGCGGCGCTGGGTTTCGAGATGTTCCATCTGGACGCCGGCTGGTTTCGCGGTGTCGGCGACTGGGTGCCCGATCCGCGCAAGTTTCCGCAAGGGCTGGTGACCATTGCCGACGATGCGCATCGACACGGGTTGAAGTTCGGCCTCTGGATCGACTGGGCGCAGGCAGGCAACAGCATGCAGCCCGCGTCGATGAGCGTGCTTCACGCGGCCACCCGCGACTGGCTCGTCACCGATCCGCCGCCCGGCTGGAAGCCCGGCGAGTTCAAGGGCATCACCATCGACATCGGACAGTCGGATGCCAAGGCTTGGGTGTCGAAGGAAGTTGAGCGACTGGTGCATGACGATCACCTCGACATGCTCGAACACGATGGCTACGTCGTCGCGCAGGGCTGCGACCGTGCCGACCATCCGCACGCGACCTGCGATCCGAAGCTCGTGCATCACTACGAGGACGAAGGTTTCCGGTGGGCCGATGGCCCCAACTCGACCGACGTGAGTTACCACGCGGCGCGGGCGTACTACGACATTTATCGAACGTTGAAAAAGGCGCACCCGGACCTGTTGCTGGAGATCTGCAACGACGGCGGGCGCATGGTCGATTTCGGAAGTGCGGCAGTCGGTGATTATTTTTCGATCGTCGATTCGTACGATCCGCTGTCGAACCGGCAGGCGTTCTACGACGCCAGCCATGTGTTGCCATCAGCGATGCTCGAAACCTATGTAAAGCAGTGGCCGACGCCGCGCATCGAGAATTTTCGAACCATGCTGCGCAGCGGCATGATGGGCTGGTTCACCCTGATGCTCGACACCACCCGCTGGACAAGCGCACAGCGCGACGATGCGATGGAAGAGCTGCGCGTCTACAAATCGACGTTGCGCCCACTGATCCGCAACGCCGATCTTTATCACGTCGGGCCGCGACCCGATGGCAAAGGCTGGGATGGCACCGAATATGTCGACGCTGCCAGCGGCACAGGTGTTCTGTATGCGTTTCACGGATCGAATGGCAAGGAGATTTCTCATCGCTTCGTGTTGAAGGGGCTGCAGCCGCTGCGTCGCTACCGATTGCATTTCCACGACGGCAGCGCCGCGGATGTCGTGGAAACCGGCGACGCGTTGTCACGCACGGGCGTCGTCGTGCGACTGCCGGTGCCGGAGTCGTCGGAGCTGGTGATGCTGTCGACTGTGCACGACTAGCCGAGCTGTTTCCTGCGGGGCAAAGTTGCAAATGCATCTATTGACCGCAGCGCAACAATCCCCTTAAGGTCGATCCATGTCGCTCGAACTCTCACCCGCACGCACGCATGTCGCCCTGGTTTTTTCCGGGCGGGCAGCGTTGTCGGTGACGATCGGCACGATCCACACCACCATCGCGATGACGACTACCACCACGACCATTACTCGGTCGGGGTGGGTGTCCGTGCGCGAATAGGTTCTCTACTACGCAACGGCCCCGCCCTCGACAGGCGGGCCGGTGCACTCCCCACAGCACAAGCCGATCCGCCAGCGAGCACGGGCCTCACTGGAGGTCATCGTGAATATCTGTGCGCTTCAACCTGCTGCCATCCATCGGCCATCGTCCGCTTTTGCCTCGTCTGCAGTGCGTCGCCGACGCGCGCTGGCGGTGGGCTTGATCGGGCCCGGGCGCGTCGGCAGCGCGCTGCTTGCGCAATTGCGCGCGGCGCAGCCTCGGCTGCGCGAATCGGGCCTCGATCTGCAATTGTGCGGCGTGGCTGCGAGTCGACGCATGTGGCTGGACTGCGACGACCCGGAGCTCAATCACGCGGGCCATCAACATCACGCCGAGCGTGCGCAGATCTGGCGGCCGGGCAATCTCGACGAATTCGCTGCGCACGTACGCGGTGATGATGGCCGGCACGCGCTGTTGATCGATTGCAGCGCCAGCGATGTCGTCGCAGGGCACTATGCGTCATGGCTGGCCGCTGGCCTGCATGTGGTGACGCCGAACAAGCAGGCCGGCAGCGGCTCGCTGGATCGCTGGAAATCAATCCGCGCTGCCTGCGCCGAACGCGCGCGCTTTCGCTACGAAGCCACGGTGTGTGCCGGGCTGCCTGTGGTGCAGACCTTGCGCGACCTGCTCGACACCGGCGACGAACTGCTCGCGGTGGAGGGCATGTTTTCCGGCACGCTCGCCTGGCTGTGCAATCGCTACAACGGCACGCAGCCGTTCTCGGTGTTGGTACGAGAGGCACATGCACTGGGCTACACCGAGCCGGATCCGCGCGATGATCTCTCCGGCCTCGACGTCGCGCGCAAGCTGGTGATCCTGGCGCGTGAAGCGGGCTGGCTGCTGTCGCTGGAAGATGTCGATCTGCAAAGCCTGGTGCCTGCGGAACTCGCTGCGTTGCCCCTGGATGCGTTCATGTCGCGGCTGCGCGAACTGGATGCGCCGATGGCGGCGAAACTCGCCGAAGCGCGTGCCGAAGGCGGCGTGCTGCGTCACGTGGCGCACCTGGACGGCCACGGCCGTGCCAGCGTGCGCCTGACGGTGCTGCCGTCCACGCATGCGTTTGCCCATACGAGACTGACCGACAACATCGTGCAGTTCAGTACACGTCGTTACTGCGACAATCCGCTGTCGGTGCAAGGCCCCGGCGCCGGTCCGGAAGTAACCGCCGCGGGTGTGTTCACCGATCTGTTGCGCATCGCCGAATCACTGGAGGCGCGCGCATGAATACTTCGCTGATGGAACCTGCCATGGCTGCACCGCATCGCCCGAAACCTCTGCAGGCCGCTTGCGCCTATTCACCGGCGAGCGTCGGCAATGTGGGCGTCGGTTTTGATTTGCTCGGGCACAGCGTCACTGGCGCGGGTGATCGCGCCGAAATACGTCGCATTGACGAGCCGGTGGTGCGCATCGCCGACATTCGCGGCTGCGTCACCGACCTGCCGACGGACCCGCGACAGAACACCGCCGGCGTCGCTTTGATGGCATTGCGCAAGGCGCTTGGACTGCAGCACGGTTTCGAACTGGTGTTGAACAAGGGCATCGCGCTCGGTTCGGGCATGGGCGGTTCGGCTGCCTCGTGCGTGGCTGCGCTGGTGGCGGCGAATGCGTTGCTCGTGCAGCCGTTGCCGCGCGAATCGCTCTACGGTTTTGCGCTCGACGGCGAAGCGGTCGCCAGCGGCAGTCGTCACGGCGACAACCTCGGCGCGATGTTGCTCGGTGGTCTGGTGATGGCGACGCACGATCGATTGTTGCGCATTGCGGTGCCCGCCGAATGGCACTGTGCGCTGGTGCATCCGCACGTGGTTCTTGAAACGCGCAAGGCGCGCGCGGCGCTGGCCGGGCATTACGAACTTGGCGAATTCGTGGCGCAGAGTTCGAATCTCGCGATGGTGCTCGCCGGTTGCTGGCACGGCGACGCGACGCTGGTGCGCGAGGGCCTGAAGGACGTGTTGGTGGAACCGCGGCGTGCACCACTGATACCGAACTTCGCGAGAGTGAAGCAGGCTGCGCTGGATCATCGTGCCATGGGTGCGAGTATTTCCGGCGCGGGCCCGAGCGTGTTCGGCTGGTACGAGAACCACGCCGATGCCGAAGCCGCGACGCGATCGATGCAGGCAGCCTTCGCCGATGCGGGGCTGGACAGCGATGCGCGCGTGTCGCCGATCAACGGACCGGCGGCATCGTTGATCGCATCGATCGAGGTCGATGCATGAGCGTGATCGCACCCTTGCGTTATCACAGCACGCGAAGTCCCACGCCATCAGTGCCGATCAGCCGAGCGATTGCCGCGGGACTCGCGCCCGACGGCGGCCTGTACGTGCCGGAGTTTTTGCCGCGCATCGATGCGGAGGCGTTCGACGCGAACGGCACGCTGGCCGACACCGCCGCGACGCTTCTCGCCCCGTTTTTTGCGGGCGATCCACTCGCCGATGAACTGCCGGAGATTTGCGTCGAGGCGTTCACCTTCGACGCGCCGCTGCGTGAACTGCGCGCGCATCCGGGGTCGTCGATGCTGGAGCTCTTTCACGGGCCGACGTCGGCGTTCAAGGATTTCGGCGCACGTTTTCTTGCCGCTTGTCTGCAACGCCTGCCGCGTGAGAACTCACAGACGCTGACCATCCTCGTGGCGACATCCGGCGACACGGGTGCGGCGGTGGCTGCGGCATTTCACCGTCAACCAGGCATTCATGTGGTGATTCTCTATCCCGATGGCAAAGTCTCGCCGCGGCAGGCGCATCAACTGGGCTGCTTCGGAGACAATATCCATGCGCTGCGCGTGACTGGCCGATTCGACGACTGCCAGCGCATGGTGAAAACCGCGCTCAACGACACGACGTTGCCGGCCCGCGTGCCGCTTTCGTCGGCCAACAGCATCAGCCTCGGCCGTCTGCTTCCGCAGATGAGCTACTACGCACACGCCGCGCTGGGCTGGTGGCGCGAACACGACACACCGCTGAATTTCATCGTGCCCACCGGCAACCTCGGCAATGCCATGGCATGCCTGTGGGCGAAAGGCATGGGCTTGCCGATCGGCGAACTGCAGCTTGCCTGCAACGCCAATGCCACCTTGCCCGACTATTTCGCCGGCGACCGATACGCACCGCGCGAGGCCATCGCCACGCTCGCCAATGCCATGGACGTCGGCGCGCCCAGCAACTTCGAACGGTTGCGCTGGACGTTTCCGGATGAAGCGCAACTGCGCGCACTGCTCGACGCACGCAGTGTCGACGATGCGACGATCCGCCTGATCATCGAAAGCCATGCGCGCGATCACGGCGAAGTGCTTTGCCCGCACACCGCGACGGCGATGCACGTACTCGACGAACTGCGTCGCGAAGGCAATGACATGCCGTGGGTCGTGGTGGCTACCGCGCATCCGGCTAAATTCGAAAGCGTGGTGGAGCCGTTGATCGGCCATGCCGTGGATGTGCCCGATGCGCTCGCCAACATGTTGCAACGTCCTGCCAGCGCCGAACCTCTGGCGGCGAGCGCCGACGCGTTGCGGCAATGGCTGCTCGAACACGCCGCCGGTTGAAGCGCGTCATCCTGACGCGCTTGTGAATTCCATCAACTCAACGCTTCGAGGATGTCCGCGGTCGATCGCACGCGACCGAGCCGCGGAAAAATTGTCTCGACTGCGAACTTGTGCTGCTCGGCATTGGCTGCGCTCATCGCGTCCTCGGCCAGGATCAATGCGTAGTTGTGCTCGTACGCGGCGCGTGCGGTGGATTCGACACCGATGTTGGTGGAGATGCCGCCGAGTACGATCTGCGTGATACCGCGACGACGCAACTGGAGATCCAGTTCGGTGCCATGGAACGCGCCCCACTGACGCTTGGTGATGTGAATGTCGCTGGGCGCCTCGGCCAGTTCATCCGCGAGCTCAAGCCAGTTATCGGGCAGCGATCGCGCCGGCGACGGTTGATCCACCGGCTGCTTGAGCGCATCGGCAAAGTCGGCCGCGAAGCCCACCCGAACCAGCACCACCGGCGCGCCGAGTGCGCGGAAGCGTGCTGCGAGCCGGCCGGCGCGCTCGTTCACATGGGCCGCGCTGTGCGGACCGCCTGCGTAAGGCGCGATACCCTTCTGCAAATCGATGAGCACCAGCGCGGTGCTGCGCGGATCAAGTTTTTCCACGGTATTCTCCAGTCGGCAAGTGAGGATGCCCTCGCTTTTGGAATTATGAGGATGACCTCACAAAAGTCAACCGCCAGCGCCAAGGCGCCGCAACGGCAACGCGGTCGCGAACGCGTGGCATCGCTGCTCGATGCCGCCGCGGCATGCTTCGTCGACAAAGGTTACGAAGCAGCCACGATGACCGAGATCGCAGCGCGTGCCGGCGCGGCGATCGGTTCGCTCTACCAGTTTTTTCCAACCAAGGAAGCGCTGGCGCATGCGCTGATGACGCAGTACACGCAATCCCTTCAGCAACACCTGCAGCAGCTTGCGGCGCAGTCCGGCGACTGGAATGACGACCAGCTCGGCACGCAGCTGATTCGCCTGCTGGTCGCCTTCCGCCGCCGACATCCGGCTTTTGCCGTGCTCGCCGAATCCCTCGCCTCGTTGCCTGCGGTGCGTGGCTTGGCGATCCGCCAACACCTGCGCGAAGGTTTGCAGGAACTACTCGGCCAGCGCATCACCCACCTGTCGTCCAGCGAGCTGCATGCCGCCGCGGTCGTCGTGCTGCAGTTGATGAAGGCCGCGGTGGCGCTCAGCGCGGAGGTCGGCCTGGTGGGTCGCAAGTCGGCACTGGAGCAACTTGAACGGGCGCTGCAGCTCTATCTGGCTTCGCTTGCGAAACGCTGAAGCGATGGTTTTCGTGGTGCGGCGACATGCGCACCGGTATGGCCGCCGATGTTCGTCTGGACGGCTAGGCGTCCAGATGAAATACCGCCGCCGAAGCCAATTGGTTTCAATTTAAACTGTTGACACGCTGCAAACACATCGCTTACGGTCCAAGGATGTCGCAACGCAACAACCCCTGCCGCTTCGTCCATATGCATCGTCTTTCGACGGTGAGCGGGCTGCTGCAGCTTCGCGGCACGCTTCTTCTTACCCTTGTACTCGTACTCCTTATTACCAACGGAGGTGCGGGCTGAGGGCGTAATCCAGGTAACCAGAAACAAACCTGAAGATTCCCAAAGAACCCCGCACCGAAAACGGATGCGGGGTTTTTTTATGCCTTCGGCGACGCACACACAGCGGAGCCAACATGAAAAGCATCGACCAGCAGCAAGCCCCGACCAGCGAAGCCGATGTAGCGGCCGATCGCGTGCGGATCTTCGACACCACCTTGCGCGATGGAGAACAGGCGCCGGGATTCTCGATGGATCGGCGGGCCAAACTGCGCATGGCGCTCGCGCTCGAAGCGCTGGGTGTGGACGTGCTCGAAGCCGGTTTCCCGCAGGCGTCGCCGGATGATTTCGGTGCGGTCGCGGAAATCGCCAAGGCGCTCAGGCACACCACGGTCTGTGGTCTTGCGCGCTGTCAGAACGGCGACATCGACAGCGCGGCACGCGCGCTCGAGGCCGCTCGTCACTCACGCATCCACCTGTTCATTTCGACCAGCCCGCTGCATCGCGAACACAAGCTCGGGATGAGCAAGGCGCAGGTATTCGATGCGGCCATCGCATCCATCGAGCGAGCGCGCCACTTGTGCGACGAAGTCGAATTCTCCGCTGAAGACGCCACCCGTACCGAGCCGGAATTTCTCGCCGAGATTTTCAGCGCCGCGGTGGCCGCTGGCGCCACCACGCTCAACGCGCCGGACACGGTCGGCTACAACACACCGGGCGAGATGGCGGATTTTTTCGCCTACCTGCGCCGTCATGTGCAAGGCGCGGACAAAGTGATTTTTTCCAGCCACTGTCACGACGATCTCGGCATGGCCGTCGCCAACACGCTCGCGTCAATCAGCGCCGGCGTGCGCCAGGTGGAATGCACGATCAACGGTATCGGCGAGCGCGCTGGCAACGCGTCGCTGGAAGAAATCGTGATGGCGCTGAAAGTGCGCGCGCCCTACTTCGGCATCGACACGCGCATCGACACGCGCCGCCTGTACGGCACATCGAAGCTGTTGACCGAACTGACCGGCCAACCGGTGCAGCGCAACAAGGCAATTGTCGGCGCCAACGCATTCGCGCACGAATCCGGTATCCATCAGCACGGCATGCTGAAGCATCGCGGCACCTACGAAATCATGCGGCCGCAGGACGTCGGCATCGCCGAGACGACGCTGGTTCTGGGCAAGCATTCCGGCCGTGCCGCGCTGCGCCAGCGCCTGCAGACGCTCGGCCACACACCGGCGGATGCAGCGCTGGATGAAATTTTCGCGCGCTTCAAGGTGCTCGCCGATCGCGGGCGCGAGCTGCATGACGAAGATCTGCACGCGCTGGCGCGAGGCGAGGATCCCGATGCCACCGGTCCGTGGCGCATCGTGCAACTGCACAGCAGCTCGCATCTGGGCAGCGCGTCGGCATCGGTGAAACTCGCGCACGAGCACGGCCACGAAGTCAGCGAAGCGGCGATCGGCGACGGCCCGGTCGATGCGGTGCTGCGCGCCATTGAACGCGCCACCGGCACCGCGCTCGAACTCACGCGATTCCAGGTCGACGCGATGAGCGAAGGCGGCGATGCACACGGCCACGCGCAACTGCGAGCACGCCATGCGTCGCGCGAGTGGCGCGGTGACGGCGTCAGCACCGACATCGTCGAAGCCACCGCGCTGGCCGCGCTTTCCATCGTCAACCGGATCGAACGGCAGACGCCGGTCGCCATCAAGCACCCACAGGGAGTGACCGCATGAACGCAGCTTTTCTCTGGCACAACGGCCGGATCAAACCGTGGGCCGAGGCCAACGTCCACGTCAGCACGCACGCGCTGCATTACGGCTCGTCGGTGTTCGAAGGCGAGCGCGTATACGCAACACCCAAAGGGCCCGCGTACTTCCGTCTTGCCGAACACACGCAGAGGTTGTTCGAGTCGGCGCGCATCTACGAAATCGAGATCGGTTACAGCGAAGATGAGATCAATGCCGCCTGCCTCGAACTGATTCGTGTGAACGACATGTCGTCCGCTTATGTGCGACCGATCGTGTTTCGCGGAGCGGGCGGACTTGGCGTGCTGCCGAGCAAAGGCGCGCCGGTGGAAGTGGCGATCATGGCGCTCAACTGGGGCGCGTATCTGGGCGAAGCAGCCGAGCGCGGCGCGGATGTCTGCGTGTCGTCATGGCAGAGGCCGGCGCCGAACACCATCCCGAGTTGGGCCAAGGCCGGCGGCAATTATCTGTCGAGCCAGTTGATCGGCATGGAGGCGCGACGCGGCGGCTACGACGAAGGCATCGCGCTCGGTCACAACGGCTTGCTGAGCGAAGGCGCCGGCGAGAATCTGTTCCTGGTCAAGCGCGGCAAGCTGCTCACGCCGCCGTCGAGCGCCGGCATCCTGGCCGGCATCACACGCGACGCGGTGATCACGCTCGCTGCGGACATGGGCATCGCGGTCGAGGAGCGCGACCTGCCGCGCGAATCGCTGTACACCGCCGACGAAGTGTTCATGACCGGCACCGCCGCGGAGATCACGCCGGTGCGTTCGGTCGATCGCAAGAACGTGGGCGCCGGCGTGCCCGGGCCAATCACTTGCGCGCTTCGACAGGCTTTCTTCGGTTTGTTCGATGGCCGAATCGAGGACCGCTGGAACTGGCTGAATTTTGTTGATGCGTCCGCCGCCAACGGCGCGTCGTCGCTGGCTCATACCCGCGCTCATGAACGAGTGCACCAACCACTGGAGATCCCGGCGTGACCGCCAAGACCCTGTTCGAAAAAATCTGGGAGACGCATGTCGTCGCCGCCGAAACCGAGGCGACGCCAGCGATCCTCTATGTGGATTTGCATCTGGTGCATGAAGTCACTTCGCCACAGGCGTTCAGTGAATTGCGCGAGCGCGGACTGAAACTGCGGCGCCCCGATCGCATGCTGGCGACGCTGGATCACTCCACGCCGACACTTCCCGCGGCGGCGAACGGCGAACGTCCGTACGCCAACGACGAGGCGAAGGCACAGGTTGCGCAGCTGGAAACCAACTGTCGCGAATTCGGCATCGAACTGCATGGATGGGACAGCGCGGACCGCGGCATCGTGCACGTGATCGGGCCGGAACTCGGCGCAACGCAGCCGGGCATGACCATCGTCTGCGGCGACAGCCATACCTCCACGCACGGCGCATTCGGCGCACTCGCGTTCGGCATCGGCACCACCGAAGTCGGCCACGTGATGGCGACACAGTGCCTGCTGCAGAGAAAGGCAAAAACACTCGCGATCCATGTCGACGGCAAGCTGCCCGACGGCGTCGGCGCGAAGGACCTGATCCTGCACATCATCGGCAGCATCGGCGTGGACGGCGGCACCGGCCACGTCATCGAATATCGCGGCGCAGCGATCGAGGCGTTGTCGATGGACGAACGCATGACCGTCTGCAACATGTCGATCGAAGCCGGCGCGCGCGCCGGACTGATCGCACCGGACGATGTCACGTTCGACTGGTTGAAAGGTCGTCCGCACGCACCATCAGGTGCCGCATGGGACGAGGCAGTGATGCACTGGCGCGCACTGCGCACCGATGATGGCGCGGGCTTCGATCGCGAAGTGCGCATCAACGCCGCGGAGGTCAAACCGACTGTTACCTACGGCACGCATCCGGGCATGGCGATCGCGATGGATGCGCCGGTGCCCGCTGCGCGCAATGTGCAGGAACGCCGTGCGCTCGACTACATGCGCAGCGAGGCCGGCAAGCCGATGCAGGGCACGCCGGTCGATGTGGTGTTCGTTGGCAGTTGCACCAATTCGCGACTCTCGGATCTGCGCGAAGCGGCGAGCGTGTTGAACGGCCGGCACGTTGCCAGCGGCGTGCGCATGCTGGTCGTGCCCGGTTCCGAAGCCGTGCGTCGCGACGCCGAGCGCGAAGGCCTGCATCACGTGTTCACCAACGCCGGCGCCGAGTGGCGCGTGCCGGGTTGCTCGATGTGCATCGCGATGAATGGCGATCTCGCGCAACCGGGCCAACTCGTGGTCTCCACCTCCAATCGGAATTTCGAAGGTCGCCAAGGCAAGGGCGCACGCACCGTGCTGGCGAGCCCGGCGACCGCTGCGGCATCCGCGATCGCAGGACGTATCGCCGATCCGCGCGAATATCTGACGCAGGAGCAAGCCGCATGAAGCCGGTCATCCGCCTCCACTCGCGCACCGCCGTGCTGGTCGACGAAAACATCGACACCGACCGCATCATTCCCGCGCGTTTCCTCACCACCACCGAGCGCAACGGTCTTGGCAAGTTGTGTTTCCACGACTGGCGTTACCAGCCGGACGGCAGCGACAACCCGGCGTTTCCGCTCAACCAGCCGCAGGCGCGCGGTTGCGCGATCCTCGTCGCGGGGCGCAACTTCGGTTGTGGTTCGTCGCGCGAACACGCGCCGTGGGCACTGCTCGACTACGGCATCCACGCCGTGCTGTGCAGCGAGATCGCGGACATCTTCCGCAACAACGCGCTGAAGAACGGCCTGCTGGCGATCATGGTGAGCGAGGCCGAGCATCGCTGGCTGCTCGAGCATCCCGGCATCGAACTCTCCATCGACGTGCGCGACGAATACATCGCGCTGCCCGATGGCGGACGCATCGCTTTCCAGCTCGAGCCGTTCGCGCGGCATTGCCTGCTCAACGGCGTCGACCAGCTCGGCTATCTGCTGCAGCACGCCGACGCCATCACCACTTACGAAAAATCTCTGGAGAAAGCCGCATGAAAGCGCATGTCGTCACCCTGCCCGGCGATGGCGTCGGTCCGGAAGTCACCGCCGCCGCCGTGGCCGTATTGCATGCCGTGGCCGCGCGCTACGGGCACGAATTCAGCTTCGACGAACAGCTGATCGGCGGGGCCGCGATCGACGCCACCGGCGAACCACTGCCTACCGCATCCCTTGCCGCATGCAAGGCCGCCGACGCCGTATTGCTCGGTGCCGTCGGCGGCCCGAAGTGGTCCGATCCGAATGCCAAGGTTCGCCCGGAGCAGGGCTTGCTCGCGTTGCGCGCCGCACTCGGCGTCTATGCCAACCTGCGCCCTCTGACGGTGCATCCATCGCTCGCTGCGTTGTCGCCGCTGAAAAACGAAAAGCTGAAGAACGTCGACGTGTTGTTCGTGCGCGAACTCACCGGCGGCGCGTACTTCGGCGCGAAGACACGCACCGCCGATACCGCGACCGACGAATGCAAGTACACCGTCATGGAAATCGAGCGCGTGGTGCGTCGTGCGTTCGACCTGGCGCGCGGACGCCGTCGTCATGTCACCTCGGTCGACAAGGCCAACGTGCTGGAAACCTCGCGGCTGTGGCGCAGCACGGTGCAGCGCATCGCCGCCGACTATCCGGATGTCACGGTCGAGCACCAGCTGGTCGATTCGATGGCGATGCTGCTGCTGACGCAGCCGTCGCGCTACGACGTGGTGGTCACGGAAAACCTGTTCGGCGACATCCTCACCGATGAAGCCGCCGCGCTCGCCGGCTCGCTCGGCTTGCTGCCATCCGCATCGCTGGGCGATGGTTCGGCCGGCTTGTACGAACCGATCCATGGCTCCGCGCCGGACATCGCCGGCCAGGGCGTCGCCAATCCGATCGGCGCGATTCTTTCCGCGGCGATGTTGCTGCGCCATTCGCTGCAACTCGAAGCCGAAGCAGTCGCGATCGAAGCCGCCGTCGACCAGGTGCTGCGCAACGGACCGCACACGCGTGACATCGGTGGCGACGCCGGCACCGACACGGTGCGCGACGCCGTGCTTGCCGCGGTGGAAGAACACGCCGATGCCGCCGATTCCTTTTTCGCCGGAGCCCGCGCATGCGGATGACGGCACACGCTTCCCCATGGTTGGACACACGGAGGTGTCCATTCTTTTTCCGCCACGGAATGACTTCTTTTTCCACGACGACACGGAACTAGCATGCGCAGTGATGTGATGAAAACCGGGCCCGATCGTGCGCCAGCGCGCGCGATGCTTCGCGCCACCGGACTGGACGACGCAGACATCGCCAAGCCGCTGGTTGCGGTCGTGCATACCTGGTCCAACGTGAGTCCGTGCAACCTCAACCTGCGCGAACTGGCACAGGCCGCGATCGAAGGCGTGCGCGCCGCCGGCGGTACGCCGGTCGAGTTCAACACGATTGCCGTCACCGACGGCATCGCGATGGGCACGCCGGGCATGCGCGCGTCGCTGGTCAGTCGCGAGGTGATCGCCGATTCGATCGAGCTGGCAGTGGACGGCCATTCGCTCGACGCAATGGTGGTGCTTTGCGGCTGCGACAAGACGATTCCCGCCGCCGCGATGGCGATGGCGCGATTGAATATTCCATCGGTCGCACTCTACGGCGGCACCATCGCGCACGGCACGCACGACCAGCATCCGATCACCATCCAGCAGGTGTTCGAAGCGGTCGGTGCGCACGGCGCGGGCAAGATCAGCGACGCCGAACTCACCTCGGTCGAACGTGATGCCTGCCCCGGTGCCGGTGCATGCGGCGGGCAGTTCACTGCCAATACGATGGCGATGGTGCTGTCCACGCTGGGCTTGTCGCCGATGGGTTTCAACGACATTCCGGCCACGCACCCCGCCAAGTCCGCGGCAGCGAAGCGTTGCGGCGAACTGGTGATGGAATGCTTCGCCGCCCAGCGCACGCCACGCGAATTGCTGACGCGCACCTCGCTGCGCAACGCCGCGCGCATGGTCGCCGCGACGGCGGGTTCCACCAATGCCGTGCTGCATCTGCTGGCGATCGCGCGCGAAGCCGGCGTCGAGTGGACGCTGGAAGATTTCGAACCTGCATCGGCCGACACGCCGGTGATCGCCGATCTGTTGCCCGGCGGTCGCTACACCGCGGTGGAAATGTTCGGCGCGGGTGGCAGTGCGCGCGTGGCGCAGGAACTGATCAGCGCCGGCATGCTGGAAGACACGCCCACCGTCACCGGCCGCAGTCTGTTCGAAGAAGCGGCCGCCGCGCCGCGCACCGACAATCAACATGTCGTGCTTCCGGTCAGCGCGCCGCTGAAACCGCGCGGCGGTTATTCGATTCTCTACGGCAACCTCGCACCGGAAGGCTGCATCCTCAAACTGGCCGGCAAGGGCACGACGCATTTCGAAGGCGTTGCGCGCGTGTTCGAAAGCGAGGAGCACGCGTTTGCCGCCGTGCAGGGCGGCACCCTGGTCAAGGGCGACGTCGTCGTGATCCGCAACGAAGGCCCGGCCGGCGGACCCGGCATGCGCGAGATGCTCGGTGTCACCGCCGCGCTGATCGGCCGTGGCCTGGGCGACGACGTGGCGCTGATCACCGACGGCCGTTTCAGTGGCGCCACGCATGGATTCATGGTCGGCCACATCGCACCCGAAGCAGCACGCGGCGGCCCGATCGGTTTGCTGAAAGATGGCGACCGCATCGTGATCGACGCCGCCAGCCGCGAGATTTCCACCGACGCCGATCTCACCGAGCGCCGCACCCACTGGCATCCGCCGCAACCGAAAGTGAGTCACGGCGCACTGGCCAAGTACGCCTTGCTCGTCGGCTCCGCCTCGGACGGCGCCAGCACCCATCCCTCATCGTCGCCGGTACGTTCAGCCGTCTCGACGTCCAAACATCCCAACCAGAAAAACGCAGGAGTCTCCGCATGAGCAGCACACCTTCCTCCGACACCCAGCCTTACGCCGGCCGCATCGCCGTACTCGGTTATGGCAGCCAGGGTCGCGCGCACGCGCTGAACCTGCGCGACTCCGGCCTCGACGTGGTGGTCGGCCTGCGGCCTGGCGGCCCGACCTGGAAAAAAGCCGAGGCCGACGGCTTCGCCGTGGTCGAACCGGCGCACGCCGTCAAAGGCGCCGACCTCGTCGCCGTGCTGACGCCGGACATGGTGCAGCCCGCGCTCTACAAGGACGCCATCGAACCGAACATCAAACCCGGCGCCGCGTTGTTGTTCGCGCACGGTTTCAACATCCACTTCGGTCAGATCAAGCCGCGAGAAGACATCGACGTGATCCTGGTGGCACCGAAGGGACCGGGCGCACTCGTACGCACCGAGTACGAGCGCGGTCGTGGCGTGCCTTCCATCTGGGCCGTGCATCAAGACGTGAGTGGCGAAGCTGAAGCAAAGACCAAGGCCTACGCCGACGGCATCGGTGGTGGACGCGCCATGCTGATCAAGACCGACTTCAAGGAAGAGACCGAAACGGATTTGTTCGGCGAACAGGCCGTGTTGTGCGGCGGTGCCAGCGAGTTGGTGATCAAGGGTTTCGAGACCCTCGTGGAAGCCGGTTACCAGCCGGAGATCGCGTATTACGAAGTGATGCACGAACTGAAGCTGATCGTCGACCTGTTCTACGAAGGCGGCATCACCCGCATGCTGGAGTTCATCTCCGAAACCGCGCAGTACGGCGATTACGTGAGTGGTCCGCGCATCGTCGACGCCGACACCAAGGCGCGCATGAAGGCCGTGCTGACCGATATCCAGGACGGCACGTTCGCCAGGAACTGGACGGCTGAATACAAGGCGGGCCTGCCGAACTACAAGAAGTTCAAGCAGGCCGATCTCGATCATCCGATCGAGAAAGTCGGCGCGAAGCTTCGCGCGCGCATGCCGTGGCTGCAGACGTCGAACGACAAACCCGCTGCTGCAACGCCGCTGAAAAAAGTTGGCTGACTTGCTTCAACTCACTTCCTTCCGCGTGGCGGGAAGTGAACTTTTTTACGCACGAATGAAGGACCCCGATGTGAACGCGCAACCACTGAAAGCCGAGATCGCCGCGGATCATCATCCACTGGCCGGTCAACCGATGACTGGTGCCGAGGTGATCGTGCAAGTGCTCGCCGACGAAGGCGTGAGTGTGATGTTCGGCTATTCCGGCGGCGCGATTCTGCCGGTGTATGACGCGCTGTTTCGCTACAACGCCGAGCATCCCGGCGAAGGCGGCGTCGAGCCGATGCCGCTGATCGTGCCGGCCAACGAACAAGGCGCGGGTTTCATGGCGGCCGGCTATGCGCGCGCGTCGGGCAAGGTCGGCGTGGCGGTGGTCACGTCCGGCCCGGGCGCCACCAACATGGTGACGCCAGTGCGCGACTCGATGGCCGACTCCGTGCCACTGGTGGTGATCTGCGGCCAGGTCGCCCGGGCCTCGATCGGCAGTGATGCATTTCAGGAAGCGCCGATCAGCAACATCATGGGCGCGTGCGCGAAGCACGTGTTTCTGGTTACCGATCCGGGACGACTCGAAGTGACCCTGCGCACCGCGTTCGAGATCGCACGCAGCGGTCGGCCTGGCCCGGTGGTGATCGACGTGCCGAAGGATGTGCAGAACGCCGCGCTGAACTTTCGCGGCGAAGGTCGCCTGCCGATTCCGGGTTATCGCGCGCGCCTGCAAACGGTGCAGTCGGCGCATGTAAGTGATGCCGAATGTGCAACGTTCTTCGCGGCGCTGGAGCAATCGAAACGCCCGCTGATTTATGCAGGTGGTGGCCTGATCGCCTCCGGCGCATCCGCGGCACTGCGCGCGTTCGTCGATGACTTCGGTCTGCCGGTCACCACCACGCTGATGGGTCTGGGCGCGTTCGACACCACCGATTCGCTCGCGTTGCACATGCTTGGCATGCACGGCACCGCATACGCGAACTACGCCGTGGACGATTGCGACTTCATGCTGACACTGGGCGCGCGCTTCGACGATCGCGTGGCCGGCGTACCGGACAAATTCGCGCCGACGGCGAAGTTCATCGCGCAGATCGATATCGATCCGGCCGAGATCGGCAAGGTCAAGCCGGTGCATTGGCATCACAACGGTGATCTGCGCCTGACGCTGGATCGGTTGCGCCAGTACGGCACGCGCCACGGCTTTCGTCCGCGTCAGGACGGTCGCTATGCAACGTGGCACGCACAGATTGCCGAACTCAAGCGCGCCCACGCGATGAACTACGACCGCGACAGCGCGATGATCCAGCCGTATGCGGTGATCGAGGCGATCAATCGCATCACGCAGGGTCGCGCGGTGATCAGCACCGGCGTGGGCCAGCACCAGATGTGGGCGGCGCAATATTTCGATTTCCGAGAACCGCGGCATTGGCTCAGTTCCGGCTCGATGGGCACGATGGGTTTCGGCCTGCCAGCGGCCATCGGCGCGCAGTTCGCGCGGCCGGATGCCGTGGTGATCGACATCGATGGCGACTCCAGCATTCGCATGAACATCGGCGAGCTCGAAACCGTCACGACCTATGGTCTGCCAGTGAAAGTGGTGGTACTCAACAACGTCGGCGACGGCATGGTGCGGCAGTGGCAAAAACTGTTCTTCAAGGGCCGCTTCGCCAGCTCCGACAAAAGCCTGCATCGCAAGGACTTCATCAAGGCCGCACAGGCCGACGGTTTCGAATGGGCGAAGCGGCTGGAGAACAAGGACGAACTGTCGAAAACCATCATTGACTTCCTCGCCTTCGACGGCCCGGCATTTCTCGAAGTGATGATCGATCCGGATGCCGGGGTGTATCCGATGGTCGGACCCGGCGCGAGTTACGCACAGATGATCACCGGCGACTGCATCGCCTCGCGCCAGCAGGTCGCCGAAAGCGAAGCTGCGCGCGACGACATGTTCTGATCAGGATGACGACGAACCACGCCATGCGCCACACACTTTCCATCCTGTTGCAGAACGAGGCCGGCGCGCTGGTCCGCGTGGCCGGCCTGTTTGCCGCGCGCAGCCACAACATCGACTCACTCACCGTTGCTGCGACCAATGATCCGGCGATTTCCCAACTCACGCTGGTGGTTCACGGCGACGAAGACACGCTGGAACAGATCTTGCGGCAGACACGCAAGCTGATCGACGTACTCGACGTGATCACGCTGTCGCTGGTCGGCGACACGGTCGCCTGACCGATGACGGAACATCGCCCATGAACGCGCATGTGGAAGCGCGGCCGCCGACGCACCCAATGATTTCCGGCCGCGAGCTTTTGCGTCGCGCATCGACGGCACAGGTCTACGACGTGGCGCGCGAAACCGCGCTCGAATCCGCACCGCTGATGTCTGCTCGGCTGGCCTGCAACGTGCTGCTGAAACGCGAGGATCAGCAGCCGGTGTTTTCGTTCAAGCTGCGCGGCGCGTACAACCGCATGGTGCAACTCGACGCGTCGCAACGCGCGCGCGGCGTGATCGCCGCCTCCGCCGGCAACCACGCGCAAGGTGTGGCACTGGCCGCAGCGAAACTCGGCATCCGCGCCACCATCGTGATGCCGGTAACCGCGCCGCAAGTGAAGATCGATGCCGTTCGCCGCCTCGGTGGCGACGCGGTAAACATCGTGCTTGCCGGCGACTCATACAGCGATGCGCAGTTGGAAGCGGCACGTTTGCAATCCGTCGGGCTGCAGACGTTCGTGCATCCGTTCGACGACGCCGACGTGATCGCCGGCCAGGCCACCGTCGCGCTGGAAATCCTGAAACAGCATCCGGGTCCGTTGCACGCCGTGTTCGTGCCGGTCGGCGGTGGTGGCCTGCTCGCCGGGATCGCGAGCTGCATCAAGTTGCTGCGACCCGAAGTGAAAGTGATCGGCGTGCAGGCAACGGATTCGAATGCGATGACGCAATCGCTCGCCGCTGGAAAACGCATCGCGTTGACCGACGTCGGCCTGTTCGCCGATGGCACGGCGGTGAAGCAGGTCGGCGAGCTCACCTTCGCGTTGTGCCGGCAATATGTCGACGACATGCTCACCGTCGACACCGACGCGATCTGCGCATCGATCCGCGACATCTACCAGGAAACCCGCAGCGTGCCGGAGCCAGCCGGCGCCCTGGCACTCGCCGGCCTGAAGCAATATGTCGCCACCCACGGCGCATGCGATGGTGCGCTGGTCGCTATCGTCTCGGGCGCCAACATGAATTTTGATCGGCTGCGCTTTGTCGCCGAGCGCGCCGAAGTCGGCGAGCAGCGCGAAGCGGTGTTTGCGGTGACGATCCCCGAACAGCGCGGCAGCTTCCGCCGCTTCTGCGCCGCGCTCGGTCAGCACAGCATCACCGAGTTCAACTACCGCATCGGCGATGCCGCCCAGGCGCATCTGTTTGTCGGCGTGCAGACATCGCATCGCAGCGAACGCGAGGCGCTGATCGCCGCTTTCCATGCGCAGAATTTCGGCGTGCTCGACCTCACCGATGACGAGCTGGCCAAGCTGCACTTGCGACACATGATCGGTGGCCACTCCGCACTCGCGCACAACGAACGTCTCTACCGTTTCGAATTTCCGGAGCGGCCCGGCGCGTTGATCCGTTTCCTGCGCCACTTGCATCCGGACTGGAACGTGAGCCTGTTTCACTACCGCAACCACGGTGCCGACTATGGCCGCATCCTCGTCGGCATCCAGGTGCCCGACGACGAGCAGGCATTGTTCCAGCGCTTCCTCGACACGCTCGGCTATCCCTGCGTGGATGAAAGCGATCATCCGGCGTATCGGCTGCTGCTGCGCAAGTAACTGCGCCGGCTTTTTTTTAAGGACACAACGCGAGCTGCGACTGGCGACCGCGTTTCCCGCAATCGGTCACGTTAGACTGATGCGATGTCACCCACCCCCCGCAAGCGCCAGCCACGCAAGCCGAATCCGTCGCCTGCGACGCGTCCGCGACCGGGTGCGCCGCGAGCGGTCGCGCGCAAGGCACCGGTTCCCGCTGACAGTTCGACGCGCGCCACACGCGTACTGAACTGGCTGCTGCGAAAACTGCCGACGCGGTACCGCGACAAGGCGCTGGATTATCTGGTGCTCACGCGCATGGATCGCCCGATCGGCGCGCTGCTGCTGCTGTGGCCGACATGGTGGGCGCTGTGGCTGGCCGCCGGCGATTTTCCGCCGTGGAAACCGCTGATCATTTTCACGCTGGGCGTGTTCGCGATGCGGGCGGCCGGCTGTGCGATCAACGACTACGCCGATCGCAAGCTCGATCCGCAGGTGGCGCGCACGGCCGGCCGGCCGATCGCCAGCGGTCGCGTGACGCCGCGCGAAGCGCTGGTGGTGTTCGCCGTGTTGCTGGTATTCGCCTTTGTGCTGGTGCTCTTCACCAATCGCTTCACGATCGAATTGTCGTTCGTCGGCGCGGCGCTGGCGGCGCTGTACCCGTTTACCAAACGCTACACGTCGATGCCGCAAGTGGTGCTCGGCGCAGCGTTCGGCTGGTCGATACCGATGGCCTTTGCGGCTGTCACCCATCACGTGCCGCCAGTAGGCTGGCTATTGTTCATCGGCAACATCATCTGGTCGGTGGTGTACGACACCGAATACGCGATGGTCGATCGCGACGACGACATCAAGGCCGGCGCGAAATCCACCGCGATCCTGTTCGGCGACGCCGACCTGCCGATACTCGGCGTGTTGATGGGCACGTTTCTGCTGACCATGTTGTTCGTCGGACAACGTGCCGCGCTGGGCTGGCCGTACTGGTCGGGCCTGCTGATCGCCGCCGCCCTGTTCGGCTATCAGCTGTGGATGATTCGCGGCCGCGCACGCGACACCTGCCTCCGTGCATTCCGCCACAACAACTGGCTCGGTCTGGTCGTGTGGATCGGCATTGTGCTCGCGCTGGCGGTGCGCTGAGTTCAACCCCGCGGCGACGGTGCGCGCGCCAGCGCCCAGACGTCGACGCGTTGCACACCATTACGCCTGAGCACGCGCGCGCATTCGGCGAGCGTGGCGCCCGTGGTCATCACGTCATCGAGAATCGCCACGTGCGCAGGCAACGCGACGCCTTCGCGCAAGACGAACGCACCGCGAACATTGCGGCGGCGGCTGAGCGCGTCGAGTTCGGTTTGCGCATCGGTAGCGCGGAAGCGTTGCAGAATGTCGTGACGCAGTGGCACATCCAGCGCGCGCGCGAGCGGTCGCGCCAATTCCAGCGCCTGGTTGTAACCGCGCTGGCGCAATCGCTTTTGATGCAGCGGCACGACCAGCAAGAGTTGCGGCAGCTGCACGGGACAAGGCTCGCGTTGCCACAGCGTCGACAACACGCGTCCGGCGGCAAGATCGGCGCCGAACTTGTAGCGAGATTCCAGTCGGTCCAATGGCCAGCCGTATCGAAATGGCGCCCAGGCCGCATGCCACGATGGCGTGCGTCGCAGGCATTGGCCGCACATCGGCGCGGACACCGCCAGTGGAAGTGCGCAGCGCGCGCAGCAACTGCGATTACGTGGCAGCTCTAACGCACATTCGCCACACAGGTCGATACCCTCGGAGCCCGCCGCGCCGCAGAGCAGGCAGCGTGGCGGCAACACGAAACGCGTCAGTCGCCGCCATGATTTTTCTAGCGCTTCCATGCGCAATGTGGTCAACGCGCCGGCTTGAACAGCGCGGCGTCGAGGATCGACCAGAGGTGGATCAACCAGCCGAGCCAGAGGATCACAGCAGGCCGGCCAGCACGAACATCACGATCGCGATCAGTAATCGTCCCTGCACCAGTTGGCCCAAGCCCGGGATGAAGAAGCTGCATATCGCCGCGAGCACATTGCCCGAGCTTCCCTGTCCTTCACTCATGTCGATTCATCCCGCGCTGATTTCGATGCGCTGATGGTAACGGGATTGGCGTCGTCAACCAGAGTGTTGTCAGGTTTGGTTGACACGCTCCGGAGCGACTTCCACACTCTTTCGCTTCACGCACCGGAGTTGCCGTTCCATGGCCGATACCGCCATCCGTCACGACTGGACGCGCGCCGAAGTGGCGGCGCTGTTCGCACTGCCGTTCAACGAGCTGCTGCATCGCGCGCACTCGGTGCATCGTGAGAACCACGACCCGAACGCCGTACAGGTCTCCACGCTGTTGTCGATCAAGACCGGCGGTTGTCCGGAAGATTGTGCGTACTGTCCGCAGGCCGCGCGCTACGACACCGGCGTGCAGGCACAGAAACTGATGAGCGTCGAAGCCGTGCTCGAACGCGCGCAGGCGGCGAAGGATGCCGGCGCCAGTCGTTTCTGCATGGGCGCGGCATGGCGCAGCCCGAAGGATCGCGACGTGGTGAAAGTCGCCGAAATTGTGCGCGCAGTAAAAAGTCTCGGCCTGGAAACCTGTGCCACGCTCGGCATGCTCAGCGGCCCGCAGGCGGAGTCGCTGAAATCCGCCGGGCTCGATTACTACAACCATAACCTCGACACCGCGCCGGAGTTCTACGGCGAGGTGATCCATACGCGCCAGTACCAGGATCGCCTCGACACGCTGGAGCATGTGCGCGACGCCGGCATGAAAACCTGCTGTGGCGGCATTGTCGGCATGGGCGAGTCGCGCGACCAGCGCGCCGGTTTGCTGCAGACGCTGGCCAATCTCCCCGAGCATCCGCAGTCGGTGCCGATCAATCAATTGGTGCAGGTGGAAGGTACGCCGTTGAATGGCATCGCCGCGCTCGATCCGTTCGAGTTCGTGCGCACGATCGCCGTGGCGCGGTTACTGATGCCCGCATCGATGGTGCGGCTCTCTGCCGGTCGTCAGCAGATGGACGATGCGGTGCAGGCGTTGTGCTTTTTCGCCGGAGCCAACTCGATTTTCTACGGCGAGAAACTGCTGACCACCGGCAACCCGGACGTGGCGCAGGATCGCGCGCTGTTCCGCCGTCTCGACCTGCATCCGATGGAGGTCGTCGAGGAAAGCACCACGGTGCATGCGGACATCCTCGAAACAGGTGCAGACGAACGTCGTGATCGCACCATCGCGGCCTGATCTGCTTGATCGATTGGCCGTCCGGACGGCCGAACGCGAAGGCGCGCGACTGCTGCGTAAGTTGCGCACAATCGATCACGCGCAGGGCCCGTGGCTGGAAATCGACGGGCGACGCCTGCTGTCGTTCTGCAGCAACGATTACCTCGGGCTGGCACAGCATCCGCAACTGATTGCCGCATTCAAGCGCGTGGCCGACGACGAAGGTGTTGGGAGCACATCGGCGCACCTGATCTGCGGCCACCGCGCCGAGCATGCCGCGCTCGAAGAGGCGCTCGCCGACTGGACGGGACGCGAACGCGCGCTGCTGTTTTCCGCCGGCTACATGGCGAACCTTGGCGTGTTGCAATCACTGCTCGCGCGCGGTGATGTATGCGTGCAGGACAAGCTCAATCACGCCTGTCTGCTCGATGGCGCGCAATGGTCCGGCGCGGAATTGAAACGCTATCCACATGCCGACATCGAGGGCGCTGCGCGCCAGTTAAGTGCACGCCGCGACGCAGCAGCATTGCTCGCCACCGATGGCGTTTTCAGCATGGATGGCGATATCGCGCCGCTGCGCGAACTGGCTGCACTGTGCAAGCGTGAAGATGCCACGCTGATGGTCGACGATGCGCACGGACTCGGTGTGCTTGGCGAGCGCGGCGCCGGCAGCGTGCACGCGGCAAATCTGGGCCAGAGCGACGTGCCGGTTTTGATGGCCACGCTGGGCAAGGCCCTCGGATGTTTCGGCGCCTTCGTCGCCGGCTCCAACGAACTGATCGAAGGACTGATCCAGTTCGCGCGGCCGTACATCTACACCACCGCCATGCCGCCAGCTGTGGCGTCCGCCGCGCTCGTTGCGGTGAACCTTGCGCAGACAGAGTCTTGGCGGCGAGAAAAACTTGTCGCGCTGATCGAGCGTTTTCGCAGCGGCGCCAACCAGCTCGGCTTTGCATTGATGCCGAGCGTCGGCGCGATTCAGCCGCTGGCTTTTGGCGACGCACAGGCTGCGCTGGATGCTGCGAGTCATCTCGAAAAACACGGCTTGCTGGCAACAGCCATTCGCCCGCCGACGGTTCCTTCCGGCAGCGCACGTCTGCGCATCACGCTATCGGCGGCGCACGACGAATCGCATGTCGATCAACTGCTGGGCGCATTGGAAACCTTGCGCCTGCCTGCCGCAGCGCAAGCGATCAGCGGCGCTCCCGTATAATCGCGGCCTGCTCCGCCGATGTTCCCGCATGTCGACCGTCAATATCTCCGCCTATAAATTCATCAGCCTGGACGAGCTGCCGGCGCTGCGCGAGCGCGTGCTCGAACGCTGCACGAAGCTGGCGCTGAAAGGCACGATCCTGCTTGCGCCCGAAGGCATCAACCTTTTCCTTGCCGGCACGCGCGATGCAATAGATGGTTTCATGGCGTGGCTGCACGACGATCAGCGCTTTGTGGATATCGCGCCGAAGGAGTCGATCTCGGACGCGCCGCCGTTCGGACGCATGCGCGTACGGCTGAAGAAGGAAATCATCACGATGCGCTTGCCGACCATTCGCCCTGAAGGCGGGCGCGCGCCGGCGGTCGATGCGGAGACATTGCAGCGCTGGCTTGCGCAGGGCCACGACGATGAAGGTCGCGAGGTGGTGATGCTGGATACGCGCAATGATTACGAAGTCGCGGTCGGCAAGTTCAATGACGCGATCGATTATCGGCTGGCGAGCTTCACCGGTTTTCCTGCAGCGATCGCCGCTGATCGCGAACGCTACGAAGGTCGCACGGTGGTCTCGTACTGTACCGGCGGCATTCGCTGCGAGAAGGCCGTGCTGCACATGCAGTACCTCGGCATGCCGCATGTCTACCAGCTCGATGGCGGCATCCTGAAATATCTGGAACAGACAGATGGCGCGCACTGGCGTGGCGCCTGCTTCGTGTTCGATGAGCGCGTGGCGGTCGACACGCAACTTGCACCCGCATCGCCTGCAGCAAAAACACCATGAGTTTGCACATGGAGACACACGGTCACGGGCCGGTGCCGATGGTGATGCTGCACGGCTGGGCGATGCATGGCGGCGTGCTTGCGCCGTTGGTCGAGGCTCTGCGCGAACATTGCACGATGCACGTGGTCGATCTGCCCGGCCACGGTTATTCGCGCGACAGCGACATTCCGCTGGAGCCGCGTGCCTGCGTCGCAGCCATTGCGGCGATCACGCCGCCGGCGATCTGGCTGGGCTGGTCGATGGGCGGCATCATCGCGCTCACTGCGGCGCTCGACATGCCGCAGCAGGTGCATGCGCTGGCGATGGTGTGCGCGACGCCGAAATTCGTCCGCGATGAAAACTGGCCTTGGGGTGCCGACGATGCGTTGGTGCACCAGCTCGCGCTGGATCTCGAAACCGACTATCACGCCACGCTGGAACGTTTTCTCGCACTCGAAGCCATGGGTAGCGCCGACCCGCGCGCAGAATTGCGTCATCTGCGCACGCTCGCGTTCGCGCGTGGCGAACCGGATCTGCGCGTGCTGCAGGAAGGTATCCGTCTGCTGGAAACCAGCGACCAGCGCGAAGCGCTCACAAACCTCACGATGCCCAGCGCATGGATTGCCGGTCGGCGCGATCGTCTGGTCAAGCCGCAGGCGATGCAGTGGTCGGCCGAACAATCCGGCGGCAGTTTCGATGAAATTGCGCATGCGGGCCACGCGCCCTTTTTCGGATACGCCGATGCGGTGGCGCAGGCACTGCAGCCATGGCTGGCATCCACACACGCCAAGGTGACGCCATGAGCGATTTCGAACTCGATCGCGCGCAGGTGCGCCGGCACTTCGGTCGCGCCGCCACGACCTACGAAAACCACGATGTCTTGCAGCGTGAAGTGCAGCAGGCCCTGCTCGAACGCCTGGCTTTCTACACGCAGATACCGCAGCAGGTGGTCGACGTCGGTGCCGGCACCGGTCGCGGCACCGCGTTACTGAAGCAACAATACCCGAAGGCCGAAGTAATCGCGGTCGATCTGGCCTTGCCGATGCTGCGCGCGGCGAAAAAGCACAGCAGCTGGTTGAAGCCCTTCATCCGCGTCTGCGCCGAAGCCACCACGCTGCCTTTCGCCGACCGCAGTGTCGACGTGCTGCATTCCAATTTGTGTTTCCAGTGGATCGACGACTTGCCCGCCCTGTTCGGCGAATGCGCGCGCGTGCTGCGTCCCGGCGGATTGTTGCTGTTTTCCAGTTTCGGGCCGGACACGCTGAAGGAACTTCGCGCCGCTTGGGCCGAAGCCGACCAGCAGCCTCACGTGAGTCGTTTCCTCGATATGCACGATGTCGGCGACGCCATGCTCGCGGCGGGCCTGCGCGATCCGGTGCTCGATGTGCATCGCTACACGCTCACTTACAGCGCACCACGCAAGTTGCTGGAAGAGCTGCAAGGCCTCGGCGCGACCAACGCCGACCAGGCGCGCGTACGCGGGCTCACCGGCAAGCATCGTTATCGACGGATGCTTGAAGCCTACGAAACGATGCGCGTGGATGGCCGCATACCCGCCACTTGGGAAGTCGTCAGCGCGCACGCATGGGGCCCGCCCGAAGGACAGTCGCGACGCGACGCCGACGGTGGCGACATCGCGAGCTTCCCGATCGAACGCCTGCGCGGCTCGCGTCGCAGTTGATCAGGATCAACAGGCGATGCTTGATCGGCATCATTGAAACCGATCGTAAGCAAATCACAAGAATTCGGTAGCACCATCCGAACGCGCGTGTTGTGCGGCCACTCTGGGGTCTTTCGATGAAACGGCTATGTTTGATTTCGTTGTGGCTGAGCCCGCTTCTTGCGACGACCATGTGGTCGTCCACCGTGCGAGCCGGTGACGGTCCATTCGGCATCGATCACCGACTCGCCTATGACAACCGCGGCATCTGGAAGCGAAGCAATCAGAAAGCGTTGGTCTACGGCACCCTCTTTACCATTGGCGCAGGGGCGTTTGCCTTCGGCGATGACGACAAGCTGGGCGACACGTTCTGGCGCTCGGTCGACGCGGTGGTTGTCAACACCGTGGCCGTGACGGCTGCCAAGCATGTTTTTCGACGTGAGCGCCCATCACAAACCGACGATCCCAACCGCTTCTTCAAAAGCAGCCACGACAGCAGTTTCCCCAGCGGCGAAGTCTCGACCATCTCCGCAGCCGTCACTCCTTTCATCGTCAACTACGGCGAAGATCACCCTGCCATCTACGCGCTTGCCCTGCTCCCCGCTTATGACGCTATCGCGCGACTCAAGACACGCGGCCATTGGCAGAGTGACGTGATTGTCGCCGCGGCTGTTGGTACAGGAATCGGCGTGTGGGCTGCGCGGCGGAAGTCGTCGCTGACCGTCGGCTGGCTGCCTGGCGGCTTGAGCGTTGGGTATATTCATCATTTCAATCCTTGAGAAACCCAGGCCCGTTGGTGCTGACGCCGGCGTCTTTCCGACACGTGCAGTCAGGGCGTGCTCGTCAGATCACGCTGAGCATCTGAATCGCGGCGAAGACAGGATTCTCGACAAGATCGGCCGCACGACGGATCGAGAACGATTCACGGTAGAGTTCGACCGCTCTTCTTGCGGCTTGTTGCGGGGTCATGCCTTCGGTCACCAGATAGGCATTGTGTGATCCGTAGGGTCCATAGACGCGCGCATCGGTGACAGAGAACATGCCGATGGTCGGAACTCCCGAAGCGGCAGCCAGATGCATCGCGCCGCAATCCGCACTGATCATCATGTCGACACCCGCCATGGCCGATGCCATGCGGCGAATGCTGGTGGAATAATAGCCGGGCCATTTCGAATCCAGCATCGAACGACCGTGCACCGGAATGATTTCCACCAGACTGCAATCCGGGCTTGCCGATTGCACGGCAGAGACAAAGGCATTCCACCAGTCCTGGTCGTAGCGCTTTCTTCCCGTGGCCTCCGCGAACAGTCCGATCACGCCGCCGGTACTGGATTGAGCCGACGCGACCACGATGTCGCGTATCTGGTGTTCGCCCTGTCTTCGTTCCAACCCGGTCAGACGGATATCCAGCACGGGAAAATTCTCAACTCGGTTGCCCACAGGCGCGGAATACCAGCGTACGAGCATGACCGCACGCTTCGCCATGTGAAGCGGCGCCATGGAACTCGGTACCAGATGAGTCATGCCGCGACGTCGGCCTGAATCGTCGAAGCCAAGTTTGCGTCGCCCGTTGAATAATCGCGTCAGCAGACGGCTGAAGCCCGAACCGAGGCACGGATCAATTATCAGGTCATAACGCGTTTTTCGTATTTTCAGTATTTTTGAAAGGAAAACGAAAGGATGTTTGAAACCTCTGGGCGGAAGGCAATGAATATGCCTGACATTCAAGAAGGTTTGAAAGATGTCATTGGCCGCATAACCTTCCGCAACGATGTCGATTTCCGCACCCTTGTATAGCCGTTCGAGCTCGGCAATCAGGGGCGTCATCAAAACCATGTTGCCGAGACGATGATTCGGCCGGCACACGAGGATGCGATAAATCTCGTTGGCTGGTATGGCATCGACTCGCGTGTGGACAAATGAGGGTTTCACGGATACCTCCATGCCGCCGTTGCACCAGCGCAACGTAACGGAGCCGGTAATGCGGCTTTAGAACGCAAGTGTGTCGCCAGAATCTTTGTTGCCGGTTAGCCGTTGTTATTTATCCGTTCGACGGCATGGCACTTATCACTCGACACATATAAACGCAGACAGGAATGGTTTACCGACTCGATTAAATATTTTTTAGGAATGCGGAACATTTATGACAAATTGTTTTCACAGTGCTGGCAGCGACGTTGAATGCATATAAATGTCATGGTCTGTATCGCCGCGCGGTTCGACCGCACGGAACGATGGCCGCAGCGACCGGATCTCTGCGGGCCGGGGTCAGGATGTTTTTCGACGATGCGCCAAGCGCCCTCAGCCTGCCCGGAGTACCGAGCGTGAACGTACTCATTGTTGAAGACTCGATGCGTCTTCGTGACTCGCTGGCTCGCGGGCTCACGGCCGCCGGCTTCACGGTTGACCAGGCCGCCGACGGCGTAGCGGCCTGCCATCACCTGGACAGCTTCGGCTACGAACAGGTGGTGCTGGATCTGGGCATGCCGCGCAAAGATGGCCTGGCCGTGCTGCATCACCTTCGTCATCGCAGCGACCGCCCGCGCGTGCTGGTTCTCTCGGCGCGCGATCAGGTATCCGACAAGATCGGCGCGCTGAACAAGGGCGCCGACGACTATCTGGTCAAGCCGTTCGCGTTCGACGAGCTGGTGGCGCGATTGCATGCGCTGGCCCGACGTCCGCAGGAAGCCAAGCTGCTTTCGTTGTCGGTCGGAATGCTGAACCTCAATCCCCGGGCGCGGATGGTCGATGTTGCCGGTGTCCCGCTGATGCTGACGCCCAGGCAATATTCGCTGCTCGAATTGTTGCTGCGCCATCGCGGTCGTGTTTTTACGCGAGCCGAAATACTGGATCGTCTGTCGGGCACGCAGTCGGATGCGTCCGACAAGAGCATCGAAGTTGTTGTCTTCGGGTTGCGCCGCAAGCTCGCCGAGGCAGGTCTCATCGACGTCATCGAAACACGCCGCAGCTCCGGCTACCTGATCAAATGATCAGCCCGATGTCGATCAGGCTGCGCATCACGCTGTTCCTGGTGGGCGCCATCGTGCTCACACTGGGCAGCGCGACCTGGCTGCTCGATGCGCATATCGACAATGAAGTGGCCGCGCAGGCGGATACCAACCTTCTCGAACGTGCCCAGGCGCTGTCCGACATCTTTCGCATGGGACCCATCGCGACGCAGTCTGCTCTCGGCACGGGCCGCATGCCGCAGTTCCTCGCAGATGATGGCATCGTCTATTTCAACATCCGGTGCGGCGACGAACACGTGTTGTCATCGCCTGCGGCCGCGGACTTGCATTGGCCGACCATGTCAGCGGGCAAGCCTGTGTTCGCCGACATGTCGGATGCCAAAGGCAGCGAATTGCGGGGAGTGAGCCTCAGTTTTCCGCCCTCGTCGCTCACCGGAAGCGGCAAGGGCACGTCATCCGCGTCCAGCTGCCATCTTGGGCTGGCCGTCGATCTCAAGGAAGTGAGAAGTTTTCAGACCTCGATGGACCGCATCGAATACGGCTGTGTTCTGATCGCCGTGCTTATCGTCGCGCTGCTTGCCCCGTTACTGATTCGGCGTGGTTTGAAGCCACTGACCCGGCTCGCTGAAGCCGTGCAGCTGATCGGACCCGAGTCACCCGAACGACGACTGGATACCGACAGTTCCTCGGAGCTCAAGCCGCTGATCATGCGCTTCAACGAGGTGCTTTCACGCATGGAAGAGGGCCTGATGCGCGAACGCCAGTTCGCGAGTGGGGTTGCGCACGAGCTGCGTACACCGCTCGCCGAGATGCACACGATGATCGAGGTGGAGCTGCGGTATCCAAGTCACGCTGATCTGCGCGCGTTTCTGGCCGTTATCGGCAACATCGGCATGGAGATGGAACGCCTCGTCACTGCGTTGCTGCTTTTGACGCGTATCGAGGCGGGCATCGAGCGTGTGCAATATCAATCCATCGACATCGGAGCCTTGACGCGAAAATTGCTGGAACGTCTTGGTGAGGACATCCATCGGCGGCATCTCGACGTGACCCTTGGCACTCGGCAAGCACTGATCTGGCAAGCGGACCCGACCCTGCTGGAAGTCGTCCTGGGCAACCTGCTGGGCAATGCCGTGGCCTATGCACCTGTCGGCAGTCGCCTCCGGGTGAGCTACCAGTCGAATAGCTGGACGCTGCAAAACGATGCGCCAGGCCTCGATGAGGACGATGTGCTGCTGATGCATCGACGATTCTGGCGCAAGGGCCAGGATGCTGGCGTACATACGGGGCTGGGCGTTGCGCTGGCCACTGCGGCGGCAGGCATTCAGTCCATGCACCTCAGCTTGAAGTTGATGAGTGGCCAACTGCATGCCGTAGTGCGCACTGATCGACCCGCTTCACTATCTGTCACCGACAGCAGTTCCGGCACAGGAGCGTCTTCGCCGCGAGCACTCGCCTCCGAGTGCTTGAGTCGCTGATCTTTGTGTACTTGCAGCATCTTCTCTGTGATAGACGTCTGGACGTCCATATGTATATTCCGTTTGCACGCAAATTCCTGCGCAAGATCGCGCGATGTCATCGTTTTGACTCGTGACGCGCACACGTCATAAATGTTTCATCTCCGCATGAAAGCATCCCCGGGTCGCTTGACCACCGGCGCGCTGCGAACAGGTTTCGCAATCTCGCGCGCCGACATTCCTCGAGGAGATGCCCGTGTTGAACAAGTCTGTTCTCGCTCTTGCCGTGTGCCTGGCGCTGTCGTCGGTGTTGCATGCCACCGATACGACGACGCCGGCGACTACAAGCGCCGGCGACGCCAGCTCCACATCGAAAGATGCCAAGGATCTGGCGGCGGTGTCGGTGGTGGGTAGTGGTGAATCGCGCCAGGTACAGCGCGTCACGCCCAAGAGCCTCGCGGTATTGCCGCCCGGCACGAGCTTGCAGAAGGTGCTCAATTACCTGCCCGGCGTGAATGCACAATCAGTCGATGCGATGGGGCTCAACGAGCAGTCGATGACAATGAGCCTGCGCGGCTTCAGTTCCACCCAGCTCGGCTACACGCTGGACGGCATGCCGCTCGGCGACAGCTCGTACAACAACTACAACGGCCTGTCGATCAGCCGCGCGTTGATCCCGGAGAATTTCGGTGGCGCGGAACTCGCCGAAGGCATCGGCAACCTGGGCACGCCATCGACCAGCGATCTCGGCGGCACCGTGGCGTATACCTCGAGCAACCCGGACAAGACCATGGGTGCGCGCATCACCCAGACCATGGGCAGCGACATGACCCATCGCACCTACGCGCGTTTCGATACCGGCGACTATCACGGCTTCTCGATGTACCTGTCGGGCGCACGCACTTCGCAGGATCTGTGGAACGACCAGAGCGCGTACAACAATTCCAGCGAGAAGCAGTTCAACGGCAAGGCCGTCTACGATTTCGACGGCGGCCACATCACGGCGTTCGCCGATACCTCGCGCACCTCGCAGGCGGATGATTTCTATCTGTCGAAGAACGAACTCTCCCGCGGCCTCGGCTACAACTGGGGCGGTTACGCGCCGGACTGGAGCAAGGCGCTGAGCCGCGCCTATTGCAACACCGGCAGTTTCGTCGCCTCCAGATGCGACAGCAGTGGACCCGATCAGGATGCCGATGGCGCGTTCACCGGTGGCCAGATCATGCGCAACGACGACCTGTATTACATCGCCGGCGATTTCTTCCCCACCGACGACCTCACCGTGCACGCGCAGGTGTATCACCACGAGGACGCCGGCACCGGCAACAACTGGAACAGCGGCACATTCTCCAACAAGGGCACGCCCGAACAACTGCCGGTGATCATTCGCGAGACGCTCTACACCATCAACCGCACCGGCGCGATCCTATCGGCCAACTGGGATATCGGCGTCAACCACATCGAGGGTGGCCTCTGGTACGAGCACAACGTGAGCAGCGCGTCGCGCTACAGCTTCACCGACGTGACCGGACCACGCAGCCTCAGCGGTTTCCTGAGTGGCCAGCCCGATACCGGCACGTTCGATCAGCGCACCGTGTGGGAAACCAAGCAGGCGTATTTGCAGGACACCATCAAGCTGCTCGACGACAAACTGTCGATCGACGCCGGCGTCAAAAGCCCGCACGTCACTTCCGATGCGCAGGCGTTGCCCGGCATTGCGAAGACGCCGATCTCGCCCAGTTCCAGCGGCCAGTTCGCCACCGGCAGCTTGCGCGCGAGCAAGGCGTTTCTGCCGGAGGCCGGCGTGCATTACCAGCTCGGCGATGGCCAGGAAATCTTTGGCAGTTATGCGAAAAACATTGCCATGTTCCAGGGTGGTTTCAAGCTCGGTCCGCAAGCGGTGAGCCAGGCCACGTGGAACGCGCAGACCACGCCGCTGGTACCGCAGGAATCGCGTTCGCTTGAAGCGGGTTATCGCGTGGTGCAGGACACCTTCCAGGCTTCGGCCGCGCTGTACAAGGTGGCGTTCGACAATCGCCTGCTGCAATACAACCCGTGCGACTCTCGCCAGCCGGTCGGGCCGACTTGCGGCAACCGTTTCTACAACGTGGGCGGCGTCGACAGCCATGGCGTGGAACTCACGTTCCTGTGGACGCCGGTGGAATTCTTCAGCTGGTACAACTCGGCCTCGTACAACCGCTCCACCTACAACAGCGACTACGTGCAGGCGGGCGTGCTCGAACCCACCGCGGGCAAAATCCAGGTGGATACGCCGACCAAGCTTTTCTCCAGCGTGCTCAGCTTCAACGAGGGCCCATGGTTCGCGTCGCTGCAGGGCAAGTACACAGGCAAGCGCTATTACACGTACACCAACGACCAGGGCTTTGGCGGGTTCACCGTGTTCGATGCGGGCGCCGGCTACGACTTCGGTCGTGTCTCGTTTGCCAAGGATGTGCGCCTCTCGTTCAACGTCACCAACCTGACCGATAAACGCTACGCAGCGAATTTCGACAACAGCGTATTCGCACCGACTGACCCGACCGGCGCGATCTATGTGTTCCATGCCTCGGCGCCGCGACAGATGTTCGGCACGCTCGACATCCGCATCTGATGAAACCTCGCGCCATTCGCGCATGCGTCTGGCGCCGTGGCTCCATATCGAAACGGGAACCGCATGAAATCCCTGCTGCTCGCTCTGCTTGTTTCCGGCCAGGCGTTTGCGACGACAAGCGTCACGACGCCCCATCTGGAACACGGCGACGAATCGCGCACGGTGACCGTGCGAGGCCAGCAATTCGTCAACGAGGGTCTGGTCGGAACCGGCAGGCTTTCAGCGCAAACCGTGGATTTTCTCGGCGACACACTGGGCTCGTTCTCTTCGCTGGCGATCGACAAGAAGCGCTGGCGCAAGGTGGGCGATCACTACGAAGGCACGCTGTGGACGCTGCCTGATCGCGGTCGCAACGATCCGGCGGCCAACCTGTTTTATGACTACGCGGCACGCCTGCATCGTTTCCACATTCGCTTCAAACCTTACGTCGGCAAGGCGCTGGCGGCGGACGTCCATTCGCAGGCGCAGGTGTCGATCGTTCCCGATGGCGGCATCGAATTGCGCGATTTTCATGGCCGGCCGTTCACCGGTGCCGATCCGGGCACCGGCACGATCACCGAGCACGGCGTCCTGCTGCCGTCGCCGCATCAAGGCATCGGCGCAGGCAAGATTTCGATCGATGCGGAGTCGTTGCAGTTCACTCGCGATGGCAGTTTCTACGTCGGTGACGAGTACGCAGCCAACGTGTATTTCTTTGATCCACGCGGGCACCTGCGCGGCGTACTCGTACCGCCACCCGCGGTGACGCCGCGCACGCATGGAAAGATCGACTTCAATTCGCTGGCCGCGCCGGACAGCGGCCGTCGCAATAATCAGGGCGTCGAAGGCATGTCGCTGTCGCCCGATGGCACGCGCTTGTTCGTGGCCTTGCAAAGCGCGCTGATCCAGGATTCCGCGCGTCATCCCGAGGACAAGGACGACGCCAGCGGTCGCGTTGTGACGCGTGTGATGGTCTACGACGTGACCCGGCAACCAGTGCCAGCACGACCGATCGCGCACTACGTGATCGAACTTCCCGCGTACCGCGACCAGGGCGACGGCAAGCCGGCCAACAAGACCGCTGCCGAAAGTGAAATACGCGCATTGAACGATCATCAATTGCTCATACTCGCGCGCGATGGTAACGGCCTTGGCACGGATAACGACAAGCCGATCGTCTACAAGAGCATGTTGCTGGTCGATACCGATGGCGCCACCAATCTCGCCGGCACGACTTACGAAAACACCACGGCCTCCGTTCTCGAATCACCGGGCAAATCAATCCTGAAACACGACATCCATCCGATGTCGTGGGTCGAACTGGTCAACATGCTCAATCCCGATCAACTCGCGCGTTTCGGCATGAACCTCACGACGCAACCCAGAAATCAGCCGCTGACGATCTCGGAGAAATGGGAAGCGATGGACTTCGCGCCGGCGTTTGATGCTGCGAACCCGGATGACTTTTTCCTGTTCGTCGGCAACGACAACGACTTCATCGCGCGCCATTGCGTGATGGAGAAGCAGAGCTGCGATTCGAATTTCGACAACGACAACATGCTGCTCGTCTACCGGCTCACGCTTCCGGGCATGACACAGACGACACACTGATCCACGACGCCGGCATGCAGGCGCGTGGTCGACATCCTTTTTCTCCACCACCAAGGCGCACGACATGAAACGATCGCTTGCCTGCACTCTCGCAATCACTGGCCTGTTTGGCAGTTTCGCCAGCCACGCCAACTCCCCCGCCTACGTCGACAGCAAGGAATACAAAGTCCTGCTGACGCCGAGCCTGTTCGCCAGCAACCCTGCCAGCGCCGCCAGCTCGTTGCTGCAGGCGCTGTCGACGCGACTGACCCAGTTGAACTTCGACAAGACCATCACCGGCAGTTTCGCCGCCGATGGGCTGGACGTGGTTAGTTACTACGACACCGCCGGCACCTGCGTCGTGCGCAACAACAAATACGCCGTGCGCTATCGCACCGGCGACGACAACGACATCGAGTTCAAATTCAGCCATCCGGATGAAGAGCTCTCTTCGTTCACTGACGTGTCGGGCTCCGGCAAACACAACAGCGGCAAGCTGGAAACCGACGTCAGCCCGAGCAGCCTGGTCTATTCAAACTCCAGCAAACAGGACCCGGCATCCGGCGGCGCGCCGGCCACCGTCAGCGCATTGATCTCGCAGTTTCCGGGCGCCAGCGTGCTCTCTGCTTCTTCGTCGCAATCGCTGGTGAAAGTCAACGGTCTCAGCCTCACGCAACACGAATACGACGGCCCCAGCTCCGACCTCGGCCAGTCGGTCGCCGACTTCACGCTGACCCTGTGGTACATCGGCAGCAGCAGCACACCGTCCCTGGCCGAGCTGTCGTTTCGCATCGACGCCGACAGCAGCTCTTACTTCACCACGCCGGTCATGCAGCGCTCGCAAATATTGATGCAGGCGATGAGCACGCTGACCAGCTGGGATCTCTCGCCGTCCACCACCAAGACCGCATGGGTCTACGACTACCACTCGGCGACCTACCCGAACGACTTCTGCAACTGAGTCATTCGGTTCTCGATACCGAAAAAACAAACTCCCGCGGATGGCGGGAGTGATGACAATCACCCACTGAATTTTTCCCCGGATGTTGCGCAAGCGCGATTCATTCCGCCGCGAACGCAAACGTCGTCGGCACGTTGGCATCGATCCAGCCGATGATGAAAACTTCAAGCCCCATCCGCTGCGGCACCTCGATACCGACGCTTCGAACAAACGCTGAGGCCGCCTTGATAAACGATTGCTTCGACTGGCTGGATGCCTGTCGAGCGACCGCCTGCTGCTGTCGCAGTTGCACGATATGCGGTGATGGTTGGCCCGGCTTGGCGTATTTCTGATAGCGCCGCAATTCACCGGCGACGACGTCCGTGTCGAATGACGCCTGCCACACGGCCTTGTGCGCCTTCAACAATTCGATCAGCTGATCGACGGCTTGCGAGGGTTCGCCGGCTTCGTTCGCGGCTGCCATGACGCGCGCCATCGATGGTGGCATCGATGCGTGCGCGACGCGGCCCGTGGACGCATCGAGGTGTTCCAGATAGTTCAGAAAGTCCAACTGTCGAAAGGGCTTCGCAGGTGGCATGGTGAGCCCGTGGTTCTGGTGGTGGTTGACCATACGCCACTGTCGCATCGGACAGTGAAAACTGTGGCGCGATTTGTCGCAATGTGATTCCGTCGAAGTTCGGGACTCACTCCTTCAACCAATCATCTGGCGCCGACATCCATGCTGCGCGCACGGCGTCGATTCCTCTAGAATCCCAGCCTGGCGTGTCGCCTGCGCATGCGGCACGACCCGCACACACGCGTTGCATCGGTATCACAGGGGGTCCGATGATCGAGCTGGAAATTCAGGGCCTCGCGCAAAATCGCGATGGCCTGCTGATTGATGTGGGCCGACTCGTGATGGCTCATGGTTTTACCTTGCAGCGCCAGCGACTGGTGCAGGATCCTCACGGGACACTTCTGACCATCGTGGTGCGCGGTCCGCGCGGCGGCAAGAAATCATTGCAGGCCGCGCTGGACGACTGCGAGCGCCTCGTCAGTGTGCAGATATTTCCCTTCGTGGAAGGTGAAACGAGACCGCATTTCGCGGCCTCGCTGCCGCGTGCGGCTTACGTGCCACCACCAGTGCCCGTTGCCGCGATCGCGCCCGTATCAACCGCGACGATGCCACCGGTGGAAGTTGAGGCGTCTGACCCCATCGTCGATGAGTCGACCACGGACACATCAGCTCTGCAGGGAATATCCGCGACAGGACCGGATTTCGATTTCATCCAGCCGGCACCACAACCTTCGGCACCGCCTGTAGCCGACGTCGTGTTGCCGTTCGTTGAACTCGTGCCGCTGGCTCCCGACGAGCTGGCTGTCGAAAAAGTTTTGCGTTCGCTGGACTCCAACTATCCGAACATCACGCCGGAACTCCTGGCACTGCAGCAATCGGTGAACGAGGCGTCGCGCGAATCCTCGCTGGCACTGGCAGGTCAGCGCACGGGAAACTGGGTGTTCGCACGCGAGTACAGCCTGGATGACGAGCTCGATCTGCGTGAAGCGATCGAGCGCATCGGCGTGCCGGCGTTGCGTGCGTTGGTCGAGGTGGATCTGAAGGGAAACCAGCTGCATATCCACGACAGCCCACTCTGCGGCAAGGACGGTCAATCAGGTTGCGGATTCTTCGGTGGCTTTCTCGAAGGACTGCTCGGGCCTGCGATCGCTCCGGCAAGCTTGATGATTTTCCCGGTGTGTTGCCGAAGTTTCGGGGCGGATGCGTGTGTGCTGGATTTGTCGGATTGAGGTGCGGTGTCGCGCCGCTTTTCGTCATTCAGGCGAAGGCCGGAAACGCCTTGTCCGCCCGTCATTCCGGCGAAGGCCGGAATCCAGCGTTCAATCTATGCCGCGCTTCAAAGCAAAAGCTTTCGTACGCTTGCGGAGCGCGAATCACTTTCTTTTGTGAAGCTGTGCAGACCGGACAAATGGGTAGGAGTACGAAACGCCTCGCTTAAAAAGCTGCGATAAAAGATAGCCAGGCAGGCTATCGAAAGCTTGTCGATCTCTTTGTACGCTTCGATCAGGCGACTGCACCTTGCCGTGGAGTTTCAACATATGCTTCGAAAATTTTTTACGGCCATATCCACACGAGCACCCATTTCAATCTCGAACAATCCTGCAAACCAGCGCCAAGCCTTGATGGTTTCAGGGCCTGGCCTCTGCAATTTCATCGCGATGGAGTACTACTCCGGCATCTTGAACCGGACGTTCCGGATCTCCGGGTTCGAGAATGGCATCTTCGGCGTGCGCATTTTGCAAATGATCTCCAACCCTGGGTTCATGTCACCGCGATTGGCAATCGATCCGCATTTTTATGTCAATCCAGTGATGCTAGCCCGCTATGTCGAGATGAAATCGGACCCATCCTGTTTTCTCCATCTGGATAAGGCCAATTTTTGCTATGCGATGGGAGACATCTCATCCATCTCCATCGACCTGACGCCCAAATGGGGCATGGGCAACGTGCGCTATTCTGGACGTATCCTTATTGGCCTCAAGTCCGGCATGGCTAGAGAGTTCATCTTGCTTGGCCTACAAGACACCCAAGCCATCGCAGACGAACTCAATACCTTGTGGCAGTCGCAGATTCACCGAATGCCGGAACACCTGTCAGCATAGTGAGCGAACTCGCATCACTCACACGCACAGCGCTTGTGCCGAAAACACCCCACTAGATGATCATTGATCATCCCGGTCGCCTGCATCATCGAATAGCTGATCGTGGTGCCGACAAAACGGAAGCCGCGTTTCTTCAGCGTCTTGCTCATGTGGTCGGATAGCGGTGTGCTGGCTGGTACGTCGCTCATCTCGCGCCAGCGGTTGACCAGGGTCTTGCCGTTGACGAAGGACCACAGATAGGCGTCCAGACTTCCAAACTCCTTGATCACGCCGATTGCCGTGATCGCGTTGTCGCGGGTGGACCAGATCTTGAGGCGGTTGCGGATGATGCCGGGATCGAGCATCAGTTTTTCCAGTTGCTTGTCTTTCATCGCGGCGACGCGCGCGATGTCGAAATCGTGGAACGCCTTGCGATAGTTGTCGCGCTTGGCCAGTACCGTGCGCCAGGAAAGCCCGGCCTGTGCGCCTTCGAGGCAGAGGAACTCGAACAACGTGCGATCGTCGTGCACCGGCGTGCCCCACTCGGTGTCGTGGTAGTCACGCAGCAGCTCATCGGTGGTAGCCCAATGGCAGCGTTTCGGTTCGGCAGTCTTGGTCATGGCGGGCCCTGGATGGAAGTCCGGCACACCCTAACCGACACCGCTAGACTTGTCGCTTCCTCATCAGCGACATCACCATGCCGAGTCGTTTCTCATCGCAGCGCGGCGCGATTCTGGCGCTGCTCGCCACGCTCGCGTTGTGGTCGTACAGCTGGATCGTGATGAAGCAGGTGTTGGCACACGCCGGGCCTTTCGATTTCGCAGCGTTGCGCTACCTGCTCGGTGCGTCCGTTTTGTTCGCGGCACTGTTGTTGTCGCGACAATCGTTGCGTCCGCCACCCTTGTTGCCGACCGTGTTGATCGGGCTGTGCCAGACCGCGGCATTTCAGGGCCTGGAACAGTGGGCGTTGATCAGCGGAGGCGCCGGCCACGTGGCGTTGCTCGCGTACACGATGCCGTTCTGGGCCGTGTTGCTCGCGTGGTTGATGATCGGCGAACGACCCACGCGTCGGCACTGGATCGGCATGGCGCTGGCGGCGGTCGGCCTGCTCTGCATCATCGAACCGTGGCGCAGCATGGGCAGTGCGACGAGCACGATCCTGGCGATCGCCGGCGGTGTGGCGTGGGCTGCCGGCACGGTGTTGAGCAAGCGCCTGATGCGCCGCACGTCGCCGCCGTTGCTGGCGTTGACCGCGTGGCAGATGCTTGCGGGCGGCGTTGCGCTCGGTATCGTCGCGCTGGTCGTGCCGCAGCGCGCGATCGAATGGAACGGCGCCTTCATCGGTGGCCTGATCTACAGCGTGGTGATGGCATCGAGCCTGGCGTGGTGGCTGTGGTCGATCGTGCTGCAGCGAATGTCCACCGCGGTGGCGAGCCTTTCCAGCCTCGGCGTGCCGATCATCAGCGTGTTGCTGGCGTGGCTGATCCTCCGCGAGCAGCCGACCATGATGGAAGCGATCGGCATCGTGTTCGTGCTACTCGGGCTGGTCGCGGTCAGTGGTGTCGGAACGAAGCGCGCCGGCTGAGTTTCGCATTCAGATATGGCAACACGGGAGTTACCAGGGAAGGTCGTGCAGATCCACGTTGCCGCCGGTGAGCACCACGCCAACGCGTTTGCCGGCGAACAAGTCGCGTCGCTTGAGTATCGCCGCGAACACCGTGGCGCTGGAAACTTCGACGACCTGCTTCAACTCCGACCACAGCAGCTGCATGGCCGCCACGGTATCCGCGTCCGCGACGGTGATGACCTGCACACGATAGGTGCGTAACGCATCGAGATTGCGCTCACCGATCAAGGCGCGCAGTCCGTCGCACAGCGTGTCGGGCACAACGCTGGCAACACGCGCACCGTGCGCCAATGACTGCGCTGCGTCGTCGGCGCCTTGCGGTTCGGCACCGAACAACGTGATCGATGAATCGACACCGTGCGCGGCAATCGCGACGCCACTGGCGAGGCCGCCGCCGCCGACCGGCGTGATCAACGCGTCGAGTCCACCGGACTGACGCAGCAGTTCCAGCGCGAGCGTGCCCTGCCCGGCCATGACGCGCGTATCGGCATACGGGTGAACCATGATGGCGCCGGTAGCGCGTTGCACGTCGTGCGACATCGCCTCGCGCGCTGCCTGCGTCGGCGCGCAACGATGCAAGATCGCACCGGCGCGCTCGATGGCTTCGACCTTCGCACGCACGGCGCCTTCCGGCACGACTACATGCGCGGCAATGCCGCGCGTCGCGGCAGCCAGTGCGAGCGCGTTGCCATGGTTGCCGGACGAATGCGTGACCACGCCACGGGCGGCTTCGTCATCGCTCAGCGACCACACCGCATTGCACGCACCACGAAACTTGAACGCGCCGCCGCGCTGCAGGTTCTCGGATTTAAAATGCAGTTGCGCGCCGCTCAGTGCATCCAGCGCCGGGCTGCGAAGGATCGGCGTGACATACGCATGTGGCGCGATGCGCGCGGCCGCATCGCGAATCTGTTCGAGGCTTGGCAATGCATCGACGGCTGCAAGCTGCGCGCTCATGAGCGCTCGATCTCCACGCCGCAACGAAAGCGGCGCTCGGCGCCGGGCAGCAGGCGGATCGCATCGGCGCAGTCGGGACGATCGAACGCATTGGCCATGCTTTCCATCGGCTCCAGCGCGACCGAGCGCCGCACGTCGCGACTCGCCGTATCGGCGGTGAATGCATGCATCAGGCCGTGCTCCTGCCACACCGCAATGCCGAGGCCGTTGGATGGATTGCGCAGGTGCGTGCGGATGCGGCCATCGGCATCGGCATCGAGGTCGGTGTATTCCTGATCGATGACGGCGTTGCCGATCGCACGAAGCTCGCGAAAATCCAGCGCGGGCACATCGTCCAGCGGCACGTAGGTCGCCGCCCCGGGCAGAGCGATCAGGTTGGCGTCGGTGCGGATCATCGTCTGCGCGGGAATCCGCAATTGCCACTCATCAACGACGCTGCTGTTGGCGAGACGAAAGTACGGATGCCAGCCGAAGAAACACGGCGCGGCACTGTCGCCGACGTTGTGCATGTGGACATCGAGTGTGAGGCCGACCGCGTCGAGCGTGAAGGTGACCGCCAGATCGATCGAGTGCGGATAACCCGGCTGCGGGCGAATTGCGTCGGTCGTCAACGTCACGCTTGCGCGTTCGTCGTCGGACATGATCGAGGCAATACTGAAATCGACACCGCGCACGAAGCCGTGGCGGCTGGCGCGCTGATCACCGGTGACGCCGGGTTGAAGATCTTCGAATCGACCATCGTAGGTGTAGCGCGCGTCGTCGATGCGGCCAGCGAACGGCACCATGATCGCGAATCGCGAACCAGGACGGCTGGCGATTTCCGCAGCGTCGCGATAGCCGTCGGCGAGGTCGTGCGTGACGCCATCGATGGTCACTTCGAACTTCAGCAAGGTGGCGCCATGGCACGCGATGCTCACGCGCCGCGCGTTGTCGACATCCTCAAGAACCACGATCGGCTGGTTGCCTATGGAGGCGCGGGTTGCGGCGTAATGGCCCATCGAATTCTCCTGCCATTGAAAGCCGTCATGTTAGCCTGCCCGCCTCCGATTTCATTGTTGCCTCCATGAACGACACGCAAGAAAACGCGGCGATCCGCCTGGCCGACTACCGCGCACCCGCCTGGCACGTCGATTCCATCGAGATGGATTTCGACCTCGATATCGAGAGCAGCGAATTGTCGACCCGCCTGCTGCTCCGCCGCGATCCGGCGCAGGATTCACCATTGCGATTGAACGGCGAGAATCTCGAACTGCTTTCGATCGCGCTGGATGGAAAGACACTTGATGCCGACGCTTATCGCTTCGTTGACGATCTGCTCGAAATCGACAATGCGCGCGACGGCAGCGTGCTGGAAACGCGCGTGCGATTGCGGCCGGCCGCAAACACGGCGCTGGAAGGTCTTTATCTTTCCGGCTCGCACGACGCCGGATTCCTGTTGACGCAATGCGAAGCGGAAGGTTTCCGGCACATCACGTTTTTTCCCGATCGCCCCGACGTGCAATCGCGCTACACGGTGACGTTGCGCGCGAATCGCGAGCGCTTTCCGGTATTGCTGGCCGGCGGCAATCCGGATGGCGTGGGTGATCTGGACAATGGCTGGCATTGGGTCCGGTTCGTCGATCCGCATCCGAAACCGAGTTACCTGTTCGCGCTGGTCGCCGGCCGTCTCGATAAAATCACGCGCGATTACGTGACTGCCGACGGTCGTAAGGTCGTGCTGAATATCTGGGCCGAGTCCGACGCGATCGATCGCTGTCATTACGCAATGGATGCGCTCGAGCGTTCGATGCGCTGGGATGAACGGGCGTTCGGCCGCAACTACGACCTGGATGTTTTCCATATCGTCGCCACGCACGATTTCAACATGGGCGCGATGGAGAACAAGGGCCTCAACATCTTCAACGCGAAGTACTTGCTGGCCGACCAGGACAGCAGCACCGACGACGAGTACCGTCACGTCGAGGCGGTGGTCGCGCACGAGTATTTCCACAACTGGAGTGGCAACCGGGTGACTTGTCGCGACTGGTTCCAGTTGTCGCTGAAGGAAGGCCTGACGGTATTTCGCGAACAAAGTTTTTCGGCCGACATGAATTCCGCACCGCTGAAACGCATCGAGGACGTATCGCTGTTGCGTCGTGCGCAGTTCCCCGAGGATGCCGGCCCGATCGCTCATCCGGTGCGGCCCGCGCAATACAGCGAGATCAACAATTTCTACACCGCGACCGTGTACGAGAAAGGCGCCGAACTGGTGCGCATGCTTTCTGGGCATCTCGGCAAGCAGGGATTCCGGCGCGGCATGGATCTATATTTCGAACGCAACGATGGTCGCGCCGCGACGCTGGAGGATTTTCTCGGCTCGTTGGGCGAGGCCAATCAGGTGGATCTGATGCCGTATCTCGCCTGGTATGCACAGGCGGGCACGCCACGACTGAAGGCCGAAGGCCGCCACGATGCCGAGAGCCGCACCTATACGCTTCGCCTTATTCAACATGGCTCGAACGGTCATGAGGAGAAGCCCGCGCTGCCGATTCCGGTCAAGGTGGGGCTGTTCGATCGTGATGGCGAAATGCTCGACCTGCATATGGACGGCCAAACGTCCCACGGCGAAAAAGAGACAGTCGTCTTGCTGGATCAGGCGCAAGCGTCATTCGTTTTCCGCGACGTGGTCGAAGCACCGGTGCCATCGTTGTTGCGCGGTTTCTCCGCGCCGGTGATTCTGGAATACGAATACGCACCGGCCGAACTGGCGTTGCTGCTGGCTCACGATCCCGATGGTTTCAATCAATGGGAAGCCGGCCAGCAACTGGCGTGTCGCGCTTACGAAAACCTTCGCGATGGCGTCGCGGACGACGCGTTGATCGCATGGACCGATGCGCTGGCGCTGCTCTTTGAAGCGACGGAGATCGACCAGGCACTGTTGGCCGATCTGCTGACGCCACCGGGTGAAATTGAACTGGCCGAGCGCGAGGCGTCAGTTGATCCGCAGCGCATTCATGCGCTACATCGGCAGCTTCAACTCAGACTCGCCGAACGCATTGGCGCTCGCGCACTGGCAGAAAAATACGAGATGCTGCACAAGTGCAGCACAATCAAACTCGATGCGACGAGTCAGGCGCAGCGTCGACTCAAACGCCGCACGCTGGAATTGCTGGGGCTGGTCGATAGCGCCGAAACGCAACGGCGGGCCGTCACGCAGTATCGCGAAGCGCCGGGGATGACGGATCGACTCGCGGCTCTCAATGTCTTGTTGCGTAGTGATGCGCCGCAAGCCGGGTCTGCCGTGGCGCAATATCGGGCGCGCTATGCAGATAACGCACTTGCACTCGACAAGTGGTTCGCCCTGCAGGCGCAGGTACCCGGGGATGCGACGCTCGATCGCGTAAAGATGCTGGAACAGGATGCTTCGTTTACCTTGCGCAATCCGAATCGCGTGCAGTCACTGTTCGGCGCATTCGTACGCGGAAACCCCAGCGGCTTTCACCGCGCGGATGGTGCGGGTTATCGACTGCTGGCCGATCGGTTGCTTGGGCTCGATGCGCTGAATCCGCAGGTCGCGGCGCGATTGGCGACTGCGTTCAACGGCTGGCAGAGACTGGAGCCGTGTCGGCGCGAACTGGCGCATGCGGTCATCAGCGAACTAGCCGGTAACGACGCGCTATCCCGTAACCTCTCGGAAATCATCGTCAGCATGATGCAAGGCTGATCGATGCGAAGCAGGCCACTGATTGCATTCAGCATGGCGAGCTTGCCATGCAAAGGAAACAATCAGACGGCCAGATGATCCAGCGCTTCGAGCAGGCTTTGCATGCGCGATTCGAGATCGGGTTCGATCACGCTGCGCTGGCTTTCGTCGTAGTCGTTGAGGTTGTCCATGGCCATCTCGACCTCGCCAAGTTCGACGAGCAGATCGTGGCGCGGATAAACCGGTTGGAAATCGAAACTCATGTCCATGTCGCTTCCCCCTGAAGTGGTGAGAAGGGAAATGCAATGGCCGTGCCAAATGTGATCCGCATCACACGCACTTACTGGCTGCGCCCACAGGACTGACGCACCACGTCAGCAGCTGCCACGAGTCGACACAAAATCCCTTTTCAGTCACCCGTTGTTCACGCACTTGCGGTAAATATCAAACCTCGCCCGGGCCGCAGTCAGCGACCCGGACGCAACGATTTCGCTTTCTGGCGCCCGGCAATACGGTCATCCTGGATTCCCCCTGTTCCTGAGACCGCCCGGCGCCAGATCTACATAGACAAGACCCCGCGGTGCATGCCGCGGGGTCTTGTCGTTTCAGCCTCCACAAAAGGCGACGGCACCCCGAAGGGTGCCGTCATTGCTACCTTTCCTGGTACGCGATCGAACCCCTGTCCGTTCGATCTCGGCGCGCGTGTCGCGCAGCGTCTGCCCTTGAAAGTGCAAGATTGAAGAAGCAGGAAGCGTGCCACTCCCGGCCGCCGAAATCGCAATCAGCACATTGGCGGTACCATGGCGCCCCTGCGCGTCACCTTTTTGCTCTGTCAGGTCAGTTCGATGCATCACCCGACCCACTACGACGTCATCGTGATCGGTGGCGGCCACGCCGGCACCGAGGCGGCGCTCGCCGCTGCGCGAACCGGTGCGCGTACGCTGCTGCTCAGCCACAACATCGAAACCATCGGGCAGATGAGCTGCAACCCGGCGATCGGCGGCATCGGCAAGGGTCACCTGGTCAAGGAGATCGATGCACTCGGCGGTGCGATGGCCCACGCCGCCGACCTTGCTGGCATCCAGTGGCGCACGTTGAACGCGTCGAAGGGCCCGGCCGTACGCGCCACGCGCTGCCAGGCTGATCGCGCGCTCTACAAGGCGGCGATCCGGCAGATCGTCGAGTCGGAGCCGAATCTCGATTTGTTCCAGCAGTCGGTGGACGATCTGATCATCGAGAACGGACGCGTCACCGGCGTGGTCACGCAGATGGGGCTTTCGTTTCGCGCGAATGCCGTGGTGCTCACCGCGGGGACGTTTCTCGCGGGCAAGATCCATATCGGGCCGGCACAATACGCAGGTGGCAGGGCGGGCGATCCGCCGGCCAGCGCGCTCGCGCAGAAACTGCGCGAGCTGCCGATCGCCGCCGATCGTCTGAAAACCGGCACGCCGCCACGGATCGACATGCGCAGCGTGAATTTCGACGGATTGGAAGAGCAGCCGGGCGACAATCCGGCGCCGGTGTTTTCCTATCTCGGTTCGCGCAGCGAACATCCGCGCCAGGTGAGCTGCTGGATCACGCACACCAGCGAGCAGACCCACGACCTGATCCGCGGCGCGCTGGATCGCTCACCGCTGTATACCGGGCAGATCGAAGGCGTTGGCCCGCGTTACTGCCCGTCGATCGAGGACAAGGTGGTGCGTTTCGCCGAGAAGAATTCGCACCAGATCTTCATCGAACCCGAAGGGCTGGACACGTTCGAGATTTATCCCAACGGCATCTCGACATCGCTCCCTTTCGACGTGCAGCTTGCGCTAGTGCGTTCGATCAAGGGCTTCGAAAACGCGCACATCACGCGGCCGGGATATGCCATTGAATACGACTACTTCGATCCGCGCGGCTTGCAGCCGTGGCTGGAGACGAAGGCGATCGCCGGACTGTACTTCGCCGGACAGATCAACGGCACCACCGGTTATGAAGAAGCCGGCGCGCAAGGCCTCATCGCCGGATTGAATGCCGCCCGCGCGACGCGTGGCGAAGCGCCGTGGTTTCCGCGCCGCGACGAGGCGTACATCGGCGTGCTGATCGATGACCTCACCAGCAACGGCACCATCGAGCCCTATCGCATGTTCACTTCGCGCGCGGAGTATCGGTTGCATCTGCGCGAGGACAATGCGGATTTGCGCCTGAGCGAGACAGGTCACGCGCTGGGCGTCGTGCCACAGGCGCGCTTCGAGGCGATGCTGACGAAACGCGAAGCGGTCGAGCGCGAAACCCAACGGCTTGGCACATTGTGGTCAGCACCGAACAATGCATTGGGCGCCGCGATCGAACGCCAACTCGGCGTAGTCGTCAGCCGCGAAACCAGCGCGCTGGATTTGCTGCGCCGACCAGAGCTCAACTACACGAAACTCATGAGCGTCGATGGCCTTGGTCCGGCGGTATCGAGCGACGATGTCGCCGCCCAGGTCGAAGTGCAGGTGAAGTACGCCGGCTATCTCGAGCGGCAGCGCGAGGAGATCGATCGTCAGCGCCGACACGAACACACCGGCATTCCATCGAACTTCGACTACGACAAGGTGCGCGGGCTTTCGGCCGAAGTTCTGCTCAAGCTCAAGCGAACGCTGCCGGCGACGATCGGTCAGGCCGCGCGCGTCAGCGGTGTGACACCCTCAGCGATTTCGTTGCTGCTGGTGCATCTCAAGCGACGCAACGCGGCCTGAGGGCGCATGAGCGAAACGCTGCGTCCGTAACGTCCGCGGCTAGAGACTTCGGGACCGATGGCCTACGGCTTCTCATGGGCTCGTGGCATCATTCGGCTTTCACCAGCATGGGGAGCGCGCAATGGAAATCTGGATCGGTCGTGATGGCGAGCGACATGGGCCGTACAAGGAAGACGACGTGCGCCAGTGGTTGCGCAGCGGACAGGTCAGTCGCGATGACCTGGCGTGGTACGAAGGGCTTGCCGATTGGCAGCCGCTGTCCGTGCTGTTTCCGGATGTGGTACCGGATGCATCCGCTGCTCCCGCAACACCGATGGCAGCCACTCCCTTGCCGCAAACCACGACGGCAGCGCTGGAGGATCACGCAGGTTTCTGGAAACGCGTGGCAGCTTACATCCTCGACTTCATCATCCTGCTGATTCCCAGCACCATCATTCAAAAGATGATGGGAAGTGACGCAGCGCAGGAAACCATGAAGCAGACCATCATGGCGACTCCCAACGACATGCAGGTGTTTGTCGCTGCGTACCAACAGTACTACGCCACCATGTGGCCTGCCTTGCTCATCGTTACCGTGGTGACGTGGATTTATTTCGCTGCATGTGAAAGTTCGACCTGGCAGGCGACCGTCGGAAAGCTGGCGCTGGGTATCCGCGTAGTGGACGAACAAGGCGGGCGCATTTCATTTCTGCGCGCGACTGGACGGTTCTTTGCGAAATACCTCAGCAGCCTGATCATTCTCATCGGCTTCCTGATGGTCGCGTGGACACGGCGCAAGCAAGGCTTGCACGACATCATCTGCAACACGTTGGTCCTGAACGGTCGCGCCAGCGAATTCAAACCAACGGCCCCCTCTTCGACATCGGGCGGCAGCAATACTTTCAGCGCCTGATCAAGTGTGGACCCATGCGGCGCCGGAGCCACGCTCCGGCGCCGTTTTCTTGTGCCATATCCAACTGCGTCGATGCGACCGCTTGTTATCATCGACGGCTATTACCGATCCGACGCGCTTCATCATCCAAGGAATTGATCGTCTCCATGCTCAGCATCGAACAACGCATTGCTCACGATATCGCCGCCCGAACAGAGCAGGTGCAGGCGGCGGTCGATCTTCTCGATGGCGGCGCCACGGTGCCTTTCATCGCGCGCTATCGCAAGGAAGCAACCGGCGGTCTGGACGACACGCAATTGCGATTGCTGGAAGAACGCCTGCGTTATCTGCGCGAACTGGAAGAACGACGCACCGCGATCCTTGCCAGCGTCGAGGAACAGGGGAAGCTCAGCGACACGTTGAAGAATGAATTGCTCGCCGCCGAAACCAAGGCGCGACTGGAAGATCTCTATCTGCCGTTCAAGCCGAAACGCCGCACCAAAGCGCAGATTGCGCGCGAGGCTGGACTGGAACCGCTCGCGCTGGGATTGCGCAGCGATCCTACGCAGTCGCCGGAGACATTTGCCGAGTCGTTCGTCGATGCAGAGAAAGGCATTGCCGATGTGCGCGCCGCACTCGATGGCGCGCGCGCGATCTTGATGGAATCGATTGCCGAAGACGCCCATCTGGTGGGCGAGCTGCGCGATTGGATGTGGGCGAAGGGACAGATTCGCGCCAAGGTCGTGGCCGGCAAGGAAAACGAAGGCGCCAAGTTCCGCGACTACTTCGATCACATCGAACCGATCGGAAAGATTCCATCCCACCGCCTGCTGGCGCTGATGCGCGCGCGCAATGAAGGCGTCATCGAGCTTGAACTTTATCCCGATGTCGACGCCGAAAAAGGTCACGCCGAAGGCGAAGGCCGCGTGGCCGCACATGCCGACATCCACAACCGCGGCCGCGCCGCCGATGCATGGCTGCGCGAAACGGTGCGCCTGACCTGGCGCGTGAAGCTGCATCTGCATCTCACGCTGGATCTGTTCGGCCGCGTGCGCGAAGGCGCGGAAGACGAGGCGATCCGCGTATTCGGCGATAACCTCAAGGACCTCATGCTGGCCGCACCTGCCGGCGCGAGGACAGTGATGGGCCTGGACCCGGGTATCCGCACCGGCGTGAAACTGGCGATCGTCGATGCCACCGGCAAAGTGCTTGCCACCGACGTGATCTATCCGCATGAACCGCGCCGCCAGTGGGATGAATCAATCGCGCGGCTGGCCGCGCTGAGCAAGCAGCACGGGGTGAACCTGATCGCGATCGGCAACGGCACCGCGTCTCGCGAGACCGACAAGCTCGCCGCCGAATTAATGAAGAAACACGCGGGCCTGGACCTTTCCAAAGTCGTCGTGAGCGAGGCCGGCGCTTCGATTTATTCAGCCTCTGAATTGGCAGCGAAGGAATTCCCCAAGCTCGACGTCACGCTGCGTGGCGCCATATCGATCGCGCGCCGATTGCAGGATCCGCTCGCCGAGCTGGTAAAGATCGAACCCAAGGCAATCGGCGTCGGCCAGTACCAGCACGACGTCAACCAGATCAAGCTGGCACGCGCACTCGACGCGCGCGTGGAGGATTGCGTCAACGCCGTGGGTGTCGACGTGAACACGGCATCCGCGGCGTTGCTTGCGCGCGTCGCAGGGCTGAGTGCCGGCGTCGCGGAAAACGTGATCAAGCATCGTGACGCTAACGGGCCGTTCGCCAATCGCAAGGCGCTGCTCAAGGTGGCGCGTCTGGGCGACAAGGCATTCGAGCAATGCGCGGGGTTTCTTCGCGTATCTGGCGGAGACAACCCGCTCGATGCGAGCGCGGTGCACCCCGAGGCGTATCCGGTGATTGAACGGATCATCGCGCAGTGCGGGCGCGAGATGAAATCCATCATCGGCGACGCGGGTTTTCTACGCGGCCTGAAACCCGAGCAGTTCACAGACGAACGTTTCGGCGTGCCGACCGTGCGCGATATTCTGAAAGAGCTCGAAAAACCTGGTCGCGACCCGCGTCCTGAATTCGTCGCGCCCACTTTTGCCGAAGGCGTGGATGACGTGAAGGATCTTCGCCCCGGCATGATTCTCGAAGGTCGCGTCACCAACGTGGCAGCATTCGGCGCGTTCGTCGATATCGGCGTGCATCAGGATGGACTCGTGCATGTTTCCTCGCTCTCGCACACCTTCGTCAAGGATCCGCGCGACGTGGTGAAAGCCGGTGACATCGTCAAGATCAAGGTGATGGAAATCGATTTGCCGCGACAGCGCATCGCCCTGAGCATGCGACTCGACGACGAGCCCGGCCAGGCACGTGCGGGGCGTCCGTCGGAAAACAAATCAGCCGCGCCGCGCGATCAACGCAACCCCGGTCGCCCTTCAAGCAATGCAACCGCGAAGCCGGCCGCGCCGCCTGTGAACAGCGCTTTTGCCGACGCCCTTGCTCGCGCCGCCAAGCGCTGAGCGGCCGCGCGTTGCGATGCAGCATGCGCTTCCGTATGGGGTGCATTAACGTAACGAACATATAACAAGGCCATTCCGGCCCAGGGAGTGTTAACCCATGCTTCGCACCCGCCACCTTGCCGGCGCCATTGCCGCTACCTTGCTCTTCAGCGGCGCGGCCGTCGCCACTGATTTCACCCATCTCATCGTTTTCGGTGACAGCCTCAGCGACGATGGCAACATTTCCCTCGCAACGGCGCCCGGCATCCAGCCACCGCTGCGCTTCACGACCAATCCGGGCAGCATCGGTATCGAGAATGTCGCCAACCAACTAGGCCTGAGCCTGAGCCCATCGCTGCTGGGCGGCACCGACTACGCATGGGGCGGCGCGGGCGTGCTGGTCAACTCACCGGGTACGCCGGCGGCGGTGCCAACGCTGACGACTCAGGTGGGCGCGTATCTTTCGGCCGGCTCGGCCGACAGCAAGGCGCTGTATTCGATCTGGGGCGGTGCGAATGACATCTTCTATCACGCCACAGCCGCAGGCGGCGCCGCCGTGGCGCAGCAATTGATCGCGCAGGCCGTCGCCGCACAGGTCGCGGCCGCCGAAGCGGGTGGATTGCCGCCGAGCCAGGTTCCCGCATTCACCGCGCAGATCACGCCGATCATAGCGGCGCAAGTCAACGCTGCAGTTGCAGCGCAGGCTGGCGTCACAGGACTGGAGACTGCCGATCAGGCGCAGGCGGGCGTCGCAGCCGCTGCGCAGCAGGAAGTGAAGCTCATCAGTCAGCTGCAATCCGCGGGCGTCAAAAACATCCTCGTCTACAACCTGCCGAACATCGGCACCACGCCTTCCGCCACGGAACAGGGCGCATCGGCCGCAGCGTCGCTGGCCGGACTCAGCCAGTTGTTCAATGGCCAGCTCAACTCGGGTCTGGGCCAGATGAAGGTTGGCATCATCCCGATCAATGCCTACGGCCTGCTGTCGGAAGTCGTCGCAAACCCGACCGCCTACGGATTCACCAACGCCACCGATCCCGCTTGCGGCGTGGGTTCCAGTTCGGTGCAGTGCGGACCGCAGGGCTCGGGCTTGCCGTATACCTACGCCGCGGGTGCCGACCAGAGTTACGTGTTCGCCGACGGCGTACATCCCACCACGGCCGCGCACGCGTTGCTTAGTCAATACGTGCTGTCGGTGCTACAGGCGCCGGAACAGATTTCGCTGCTTGGCGAAGCGCCGTTGCAGGTCAGCACAGTGCAGAACCGCGTCGTGCGCAACCAGATGGTCGCCGACAACGACGGCGGCGAGACACGTGCGTTCGTGAACATCGACTACGCCCGTCAGCGTTTCGACGCCAATAACGGTGCGCCGAAAACCAACAGCAATGATGTGAACTTCACGCTCGGCGCAGACATCCGTGCCGCTGAGCATATTTCCGCGGGTGTGGCGCTTGGCGTCGCACAAAACAACGCCTACGTTTCCGGCGGTGGCGGTTACAAGCTTCAGGACATCAGCGGTCTGGGTTATGTCACCTATCATCAAGGTGGCGGCTATATCGGTGGCTACGCGAACTTCGGCCAGTCCAACTTCAAGGACATCGATCGTCGCATCGATCTGGGCACCATGCAGCGCAATGAAACAGGCAAAGCCGACGGTTCGCACCTCGGCGGCGGGTTCACCGGCGGCTACTGGTTCGATTTCTCCAACTTGCGCACCGGGCCGTTTGCCAACGTCGACTGGGAAAGCATCAAGGTCAATGGCTACAGCGAAAACGGCAACGACAGCAGCGCCATGTGGTTCGGCCGCCAGCAGCGCGACGCGCTCGTCAGCACGCTGGGCTGGCGTCTGCAGGGTCATTTCGATGCAGGCAATCTGGCGTTGTCGCCGTATGCGGAACTGGCCTGGAACCATGACAGCAAGGCGGATGCCCGACTCGTCACCGCCGGCCTCAACAGCATGAACGGCACGTTCGCCCTAACCGGTTTCCTTCCCGACAAAACCTGGGGCACGGCGGATCTGGGCGTCACCGCGCAGCTCACGCCAACCGTCACCAGCTGGATCGGTTACAGCGGCCGCTTCAGCGATGACAGCCAGAAGTACAACAGCGTCAACATGGGCGTGAAGATCCTGTTCTGATCGAAACCGGTCGGCATGCCCGACCGATTCCAGTCACAGCACTCGCCAAACAAAAAGCCGCCCATTCACATGGGCGGCTTTTTGTTTGGACGTCCAGACGGCTTATTTTTTCTTGCCGTTCGTCGCCAGGTTGAGAATTTCCACACCCTGCTTGTGCAGCGAAGCAGCGGCGTCGCCATCGAGGTCCTGCGTGTTGCCACCGGCCTGATGCTGCTTCAACACCAGTGTGCCGCTGTCATCCCAGCCTACGCTGTCGGTCGAGGTTGGCTTGGCATCCTTGTTGGATTTCTTCTGCTGCACGGCGGCCCAGAGCTTGCCATCCTTGTACGCGTAGTCGGTGCTGGTGAAACCCTTGTCGCCGTAATCCACCAGCTCGCGAATGAACTTCACTTCACCGGCCTGACGGAACACCTGCCAGCCGCGCGAAATATCCTTGTCGAGCTTGGTGCCGTTGCTGACCTTCATGCCGCCGATCTGCTTCTGCACGCCATCGAATTCGGCAAGCACCTTTTCGCCGGGTGTCTGTTCGGCAACCAGCTCGACCGCCACGCCAGTGTTCTTGTTGCCCTTGGTCAGCACGGGTGCCTGAATCGGCATCGCGTAGTGGCGATCGCCATCGGTCAGCGATGCCTGTACCACGTACAGATCGTCCGCCTTGACCTCGGCCTTGTTGAAGGTCAGCTGGAACGCTTGCGGGAACGTGCCGGCCGGAGCCGTCTTGGTCGCCAGAGGCGCCGCGCCGGAAGCCGTGGCGGAAACGTCCACCAGGTTGATCACCAACGTGGCATTCGGCGAAAGCGAACCGGCACCGCGCACCGACACCGTGCCGCTAACCTCGTTGGCCGGGCCGACAGGTGCAGCAGCAGGTGCAGCGGCGGCTGTGGCTGCTGTAGTCGGAGCAGCAGCGTTGCTATCCGCCGGCTGTGCCGACTCTGACGAACTACCGTGGCAGCCATTCAGAGCAAGTGCGGCGACGGACATCAGCGACAAAACCATCTTGCGCATGGGAAAACCTCTTTCACGTGGAAACAAACACGAAACGGGTCAGGCGCCTGCGCGCCACGGCTTTTTCGCGGGGGAAGTTTCAAGCATAGCCGAAAAATACGGGCACGGAAAAGTCAAGCCAGCCAATGGCATATCCATGCGTGCCCGTACGCAGTTTTGCAATGCAGACTGAGCATTTCACGGGCCGCATTCAAATGGCGTGCACGACCTGTCGCGCGCGAGTTCATCCGCGCTGCAATGCGCGATACGCGATATCGCGACGGCAGAATGCGCCGTCGTAATGGATGCCATCGATTGCGTCATAAGCATCGCGGCGCGCGGCAGCGAGGTCGTTGCCGAGCGCGCAGACCGTGAGCACGCGGCCACCCGCGGTAACCACCTGTCCTTGCGCATCGAGACGCGTACCCGCGTGAAAAACTTTCACGTCCGCACCATGGACCGCATCCAGTCCGCTGATCACATCGCCGGCGCGAACCTTGCCGGGATAACCGCCGGCAGCCATCACTACACCGATCGCCGGCCGTACATCCCAACGCGCGTGAACATGTTCGAGCCGGCCATCCAGCGCAGCGTCGATCAGTTCAACCAGGTCAGACTTCAGCCGCAGCAAGATCGGCTGGGTTTCGGGATCGCCGAAGCGCACGTTGAATTCGATCACCTTCGGTGTGCCGTCCTTGTCGATCATCAAGCCGGCGTAGAGAAACCCGATGAACGGCGCGCCTTCGGCTGCCATGCCACGGAGCGTTGGCTCGATCACTTCCTTGAGGATGCGCTGCTCGATCACGGGCGTGACCACCGGCGCCGGCGAATACGCGCCCATGCCGCCGGTGTTCGGACCAAGGTCGCCTTCATCGCGCCGCTTGTGATCCTGGCTGCTGGCCATCGGCAAGGCGTGGCTGCCATCGCTCATCACGATGTAGCTCGCCTCCTCGCCTTCGAGAAATTCCTCGATCACCACGCGCGCCGACGCGTCGCCGAAACTGTGCGCGCCGAGCATGTCGTGCAGCGCCAGTTCCGCATCGGCCAGAGTCAGCGCCACCACCACGCCCTTGCCTGCCGCGAGACCATCGGCCTTGATCACGATCGGTGCGCCGTGTTTTCTGACATGAGCCAGCGCAGGATTCAAATCGGTGAATACCGCGTAGCGCGACGTTGGAATGTTATGCCGGAGCAGGAAATCCTTCGCGAAAGCCTTGGAGCCTTCCAGTTGCGCGGCCACCGCGCGCGGACCGAAGATGCGCAAACCCGCCGCGCGGAATCGATCGACCACGCCGGCAACCAGCGGCACTTCCGGACCGACCACGGTCAGACCAATTTTCTCGCCCTTCGCAAACGCAAACAGTTCGTCGATGTCATGTGCGGCAATATCTACGTTGCGCACGCCCTGCTCGTGCGCGGTGCCGGCATTGCCGGGCGCGACGATCACTTCGCTGACCTGCGGCGATTGCCGGAGTTTCCACGCCAGCGCGTGTTCGCGGCCGCCATTGCCGATGACGAGAACTTTCATGTCTGCACTCCGGATACATCGATGCGCCACGTGACGCAGGCGCGCATTGTAGCGACTGCCGCGTAGCGCCTATTCGCGAAAACGCCGACGTCGCGGATCGAACATCGTCAGACCGCGGGGTCGTGCTGCTGCAGGAGATCGAGCAGCGCTTCCCGCGGCAGTTTGCCGGTTTCGTTGCGCGGCAACGCGTGCACGAGACGCAGTGGGCGCGGCAGAAAGAGCGGGTCGATGGCCTGGCGCAGCGCATTCTGGATCACGTGTTCATCCAGACCCGGCGCCACGACGAGCGCGGCGATGCGATGCACGCCGAGCGCGTCGCCGCCGTCGAGCTGGAATACCACGCCATCCTTCACACCGGGAATCGCCAGCAAGCGCCGCGTGAGATCTCCGAGCGATGCGCGCTTGCCGGCAATCTCCAGCATGTCGGCATGCCGGCCGCACAACTGGAATCGCCGCCCGCCCGCGGAGAGACTGACAATATCGGCCAGCGAAACGGGCGAGGAAAGTTGCGGCGCCTCGATCAGCGTGCCATCGGGTTGGGGGTGCAACGTGACGCCGTCGTACAACTGCCAATCCTCGTCGACGCTCGGGCGACGGCTGGCGAAGACACAGGTTTCGGTGGAGCCGAACACTTCGAGCAGGGGCGCGTCGAAGCATGCTTCGGCGAGTCGCGCCAGTTCGATCGGCATCGGCGCGGTGGCGGACAACATCGCCGCGACTGCGGGAAACGTCACGCCCGATTCCACCATCGCGCGCAGATGTACGGGTGTGGTCACCAGCACACGCGGCGAAGGCAACGCGGCCAATGCAGCAGCCACATCGGCTGGAAAAAAAGGCCGCCCCGCATGGATGCCGACGCCACCGAGCAAGGGCAGCACCACCGACGTCTCCAGGCCGTACATGTGCTGCGGTGGCACGGTGGCGACGATCTCGAAACGCTGGCCGACCGCCTGCTGCAACATCGCCAGGTTGCCTGCGTTGCTCGCATGGAAACTGCGCCAGGTCTTGACGTTTGCGCTCGGGACTCCGGTCGAGCCGGACGTGTAGCCGATGGCGACCACCTGCTCGGCAGGAATGGACGGCCAAATGGTCGAATCGATCTCAGGCGCGAGAGGCATGTCCGAGAAACTCATGCGCTGATAACCCGCCGGCGCCGGATCGAGCGGCTGCTCGCCCAACGCATAGCAGCCGGGATGCGCGGCCATCACTTCGTCCACGGCCCGGGGCGCACGCGATGACGGCAGCAGATTGGTTTGTCCGCGCAAGGCGATGGCGCAGAACGCCACCAGGAACGCGTAACGGTCTTCGCACAGGTTGATGGCAGCCGGCGCCGACGGAAGCGACTCCGCCACCGCGTGTACATGCGCAACGAACACGTGCGCGCTGATCGGCTTGCCGTCGCGCCACGCAACGACGCAGTCGCCGTCGGTGGCATTCAGCAATGGCAGGTGCTGCAGCACCTCGCGCTCATAGGTTCCGTAAACGATGGCCAAGCAACAACTCCCTGACGTATGACGGCTGTGAGTGCGGAAAGCATCGCTGCGCCGCCCACACCGTCACGTGAATGATCCAGATGATCTGACTTCAGCTGCGGCCTGCGACCCTCGCCCGGTCGAGCTCCCTTATTTCAGGCACGAATGATAGCGCCCGACAGCGCGTCGCGAATCACGGTGGGTTGCTGCTGTCCGCCCAGAGTTGCGTCGAGGACGCCATCCAGGTTGTCTCCAAATGCATCGACCACATCCTGTACGGAACGCGCCGCGGGATGGCCATGCAGGTTGGCGCTGGTCGACACGATCGCTCCGCCAAAAGCGCGGCACAGCGCGGCGGCGGGTTCGTGTGCCGTCACTCGCAAGGCGATTCCCGGATGGTCGCCGGCGACCCACGCCGGCACCTGCGGCGAGCGCGAAAAAATCCAGGTTCGAGGGCCCGGCCAGCCGGCTTTTATTTCGTCCAGGATATGGGTCGGTATCGAGCCGGTTTCGATATAGCGCTCGATATCGGCGAACTCGGCGGCGATCAGCAACACGCCTTGCGTCGGCGGACGCTGCTTGAGCGCGAACAGCCGCACGAATGCCGAATGGTTGTGCGGATCGCAGCCGAGGCCGAACACCGCTTCGGTGGGATACGCAATGACGCCGCCGTTGTGCAATACATCGGCGGCGTCATCGAGCTCGTCGGAGGTGAATCGCCGCAGCACTCAGGGCTCGGCCTTCACCGACGCGGCCTTTTTGGTTGCCGATTTTTTCGCGGCAGCTTTCTTGGCGGTCTTTTTCGTGGAGGCTTTCTTGGTGGCTTTCTTGGCTGTGGATTTTTTCGCGGCCGGTTTCTTAGCAGCCGCCTTCTTGACCGTCGAAGTTTCCTTTTTCGCAGTCGTTTTCTTGGTCGCGCCCTTCTTGCCGAAGCGACCTTTTCGCACCGGCGCAGCGGCGAGCAATTCAAGGCACTGCGCTTGCGTCAGTTCCTTCGGCTCCTGATCCTTCGGTATGCGTGCGTTCTTTTCGCCATCGGTGATGTACGCGCCGTAGCGACCGTTGAGCACCTGCACGCCATCGCCGAAATCGAGGATCAACCGGTTGGCAAGCATCTCCATTTTCTCCTGCACGATTTGCAGGGCACGCGGCAGTTCGATCGTGTATGGGTCGTCCTCAGGCTTGAGCGAGGCATAGGTGCTGCCCTGCTTCACGAACGGACCGAAGCGACCCACGCCGACGCTCACTTCGTCGCCGTTGTCCGACTGCCCGAGCTTGCGCGGCATCTTGAACAACTCAAGCGCATCGACAAGGCTGATCGTGTGCATGCTCTGGCCTGTGCGCAGGCTGGCGAAGGTCGGTTTGTCTTCGTCTTCCTTTGTGCCGATCTGCGCGAACGGCCCGTAGCGACCGAGACGCACCGACACTGGTTTGCCGGTTTTCGGATCGATGCCCAGATCGCGCGCGCCAGTGGCTTCGTTGCGATCGACCGACTCGGTCTTCTCGTCGACCTGTTGCTTGAACGGCTGCCAGAACCGCTCCATCAACGGCACCCACGCTTCCTCGCCACGGCTGACGGCGTCGAGCTCGTCCTCGAGTTTGGCGGTGAAGTCGTAGTCGACGTAGCGCGTGAAATGCGCGGTCAGGAATTTGCTGACCGCGCGACCGACGTCGCTTGGTTTGAAGCGACGGCTGTCGAGAAAAACGTATTCGCGATTCTGCAGCACCTGGATGATGCTGGCGTACGTCGACGGTCGGCCGATGCCGTGTTCTTCCAGCGCCTTGACCAGGCTGGCTTCGGAATAGCGCGGCGGTGGTTCGGTGAAATGCTGATCGGCCGCGATCTCGTGCAGCGGCACCTGCTCGTCCACTTGCATGCGCGGCAGACGGCGACCTTCGTCGTCATCCTCGGCGCTCTTCTGGTCGCGACCTTCTTCGTACACGGCGAGAAAGCCCGGATCGATCACGGTGGTCCCGCTGGCGCGGAACGACGCATCGCCACCGGCGACGTCCTTCAGTGCAAATTCGACCGACACCGTGTTGAGCGTGGCATGAATCATCTGGCAGGCGACGGTGCGCTTCCAGATCAATTCGTAAAGCTTGCGCTGGTCGTCGTTGAGGAACGCCGCCACTAACTTGGGCGTGTACATCGCTGACGTGGGGCGAATGGCCTCATGCGCTTCCTGCGCGTTTTTCGATTTGGTCTTGTAGACCTGCGGACCATCCGGCAGCGCCTTGGTGCCGAAATCGCGCGCGATCAACTGACGCAGTTCGGCTACGGCGTCATCGCCGAGCATCGTCGAATCGGTACGCATGTAAGTGATCAGGCCGACGTTGCCTTCGTCGCCCAGCGCAACGCCTTCGTACAGACCTTGCGCCACTTTCATGGTGCGGCTGGTGGTGAAACCCAGCTTGCGTGCGGCTTCCTGTTGCAGCGTGGACGTGGTGAAGGGCGCGGCAGGCCGACGCTTGCGCTCTTTCGAACTGACATCGCTGACCGTCAGACGGCCACGCGCAGCCTGCTTCAATGCATCGCGCGCCGCATGGGCATCCGCTTCATTGGTGAGGTCGAACTGTTCGAACTTCTTGCCGTTGAGCTTGCTCAGGCGCGCGGTGAAATCGCCTTCGGCGTGCTTGAGCTGCGCTTCGATGGACCAGTATTCGCGCGCCTTGAACGCTTCGATTTCATCTTCGCGCTCCACGATCATGCGCAGCGCGGGCGATTGAACGCGCCCGGCGGACAGGCCGCGTTGCACCTTGCGCCAGAGCACCGGCGACAAATTGAAGCCGACCAGATAATCCAGCGCCCGCCGCGCCTGCTGCGCATCGACCAGATCATGCGAAAGCTGGCGCGGCGCGGCCACCGCCGCCTTGATCGCCTTGGGCGTGATCTCGGAAAAAACAACCCGATGCACGCGCTTGCCGTCAGTCAGGCCGCGCTCTTTCAGGATTTCGCTGATATGCCACGAAATGGCTTCGCCTTCGCGATCCAAGTCGGTCGCCAGATAGATGTCATCGGCAAGCTTGGCCGCCTTGGCGATGGCGTCAACGTGTTTCTCGTTGCGCTCGATGATCTCGTACGCCATCGCAAACCCGTTGTCGGGGTCGACCGCGCCTTCCTTCGGCCGCAGATCCCGCACGTGGCCGTAGGAAGCCAGCACGTGAAAATCCTTGCCGAGGTATTTGTTGATCGTCTTGGCCTTGGCCGGCGATTCGACGATGAGCAGGTTTTTTGCCATGAAGCGGGATTTCCGTAAGCGAACCACCGGTGCTTGCGCGCCGGACATCTATATATAGTTGAAACCACGTCGTGGCCGCGGCTGTCAAGCCCGCGCCGATCCACATGACGCGTGAGTCACGCAATGACGTCAGCTTTTCGTCACCGCATCAGGCAGCCGCTGGTAGCGATTGCCCGGCAAACTTTCCACACGCGCATCCAGTTCGAGCATCAGCAGCATCGAACCAAGCAACGCCGCGGATTGCCCGGTCCGCTGGACAAGTTCGTCCAACGTCACGGGCTCGTAGCCGAGTTCAGTCCAAAGTCGCCGATATTCGGGCGTCTGCGAATCCGCAAGGCTGTCTGATTTTTCGAACTCTGCAGCTGCGACCGAACTTTCCGACGACGCATCATGGCCCAGTCGTGCAGCCAATTCGCCGCCAAGCATGCGCGCTGCGGGCACCAATGTCTCCACAATCTCGGCAACGTCCTCCACCAATCGGGCACCATCACGGATCAACCTGTGGCAACCGCGAGCCAGCGGATTGTGGATGGAACCGGGCAGCGCAAACACTTCGCGACCCTGTTCGGCCGCCAGCCTGGCCGTGATCAGTGAACCGGATTTGAGGCCCGCCTCGATCACCAGCGTGCCGAGCGAAAGGCCTGCGATGATCCGGTTGCGCCGGGGGAAATGATTGGCGCGCGCCGCCGTGCCCGGTGGAAATTCGCTGACCAGCGCACCGTGCGCGGCGATCCTTTTCGCCAGTGCATGGTGCTTGCGCGGATAGACGCGATCCGGTCCGGTACCGATCACGGCGAGAGTCCGTGCGCCGATGTCCAGCGCTGCGATGTGAGCGGCGCCATCGATGCCATCGGCCATGCCGCTGGTGATCGCGAAACCGGCTTCGGCCAAAGCACGCGCGAACGCACGCGCGTGCGCCAGGCCACTGATACTCGCGCCGCGCGCGCCGACGATCGCCACCTGCGGATACAACAGCAGACTCGCATCGCCGATCACGAACAACGCCGCCGGTGGTTGCGGGATATTTTCGAGCTGCGGCGGGAAATCATCCTCCGTGCAGCGCAGCAGCCGATGTCCCGGCTGGGCAAGCCAGGCCAGATCCGCACGCAGCAATTCATCATCGGGTTGTTGCAGCCATGCCCGTGCCGATTCGTCGAGACGTGCCGATCGACGCAGCCGCGCCAGAGCGCCTTCAATGTTGCCGGTCTTGTCCAGCAGATGGCGCAGCCCGCCGGGGCCGAGGCCTGGCGTGCGCAACGCCACCATCCATGCGCGCAGTTCGTCCGTGTCGTTCATGCCTTGCAGTGTACGAAGCAGACGCAAAAAGAAACGGCGCGGTGATGGCCGCGCCGTTGTGTAGGGATGTTGCGCGACCGCCTCCAGGAGGCGCCAGATTTACTCAGGCATGCGCAGGCGATTGCCCTTGTGCACCGGACGCAGGCTGTCCATGACCAGGCCGTAGCTCACGCGGTCGAAGGTGCGGAACACCATGACGTGACCGACGTATTCGTTGGGCAACGTGACCGTTTTGCCCACGCCGCGGCGCCAGCTGTTGCTGGCCACGTCGTCATGGATGGTTTCGCCCGGCTCCTCGATGGTGAAGGTGGTGCCGTTGTCGACGCCGTCCTTCGCACCGACCGACAACACCACGACCTGCCTCGAACCCACAGCGTCCATCGCATCGGCGAAAGCGTTCACGCGCGCGTTGTCCGGCACTGCCGACTTCGGCGCATGCGGGTAATAGAAAGCGTCGTACGGTGCATCATCGACGGGCAGCACGCGGTCGCCGCTGCGGATTTCCATGGTGGAATCCAGCAGCAGCAGCGTCGACGGATCACCCGTGCGCAGTGTCTCGGCGTTGCCGATCACGCTGACTTCGACACCCAGATCGTCGCCGCGGCCGTAGTGGCCGTCGTTGCGCGAATCTTCGTCCCACGGCGTGTTGACCATGGCGACGTTGCTGTCCAACTCATGGCCGACGATTTCGTTTTCGGCGTCCTTCGCATCGCCCTGCTCGAATCCGCGGAACACATGCGTCGGACGCACGATGGCCCAGCGCTGTCCCGGCGCGCCCTGCAAACCGCGCACGTAGATGTTCTGGCCGACCGCGCCGCGCAGACGGGCTTCTTCCAGGCCGACCACATACGGCGCATTTCGCACTGCGTTGGAATCCATTACTCGCATGTCCTTCAGGAACATGCGCAGTTCGGACAGCGGAATCGCCGGCACGGCCTCGCCTTCGGCGTGCACGCGCGGCTCAAGGCCCACGTGCGGACCACCGTTCAAGAATGAAAGATTAAGCACGTCGCCGGGATAGATCAGATGCGGATTGCGCACCTGCGGATTGGCCTGCCAGATTTCAGGCCACAACCAGGGTTTGGCGAGGAACTTGGAAGAGATATCCCAGAGCGTGTCGCCTCTGCGCACGGTGTACGTGTCGGGATGATTGGCTCGCAGTTGCGCGCCCGCCGCGTACACGGCAACGGTGACCAGCATGCCGGCCAGCAACACGAATATTTTCTTGATCATTGGTGGGAATCCCCCTTCCCCAGATGCTCGGCCGAGTGTAACCGAACCGTTAAGACACGCAACAGGCGCGAGTTGGCAAAAATCGTCTGCAGGCAAGGCCATACAGCCGTACAATGCGCGTCCATTCTAAGTTGCCGGCGGGCTGGGTTGTCACCGATTTGCCCGCAATTTCGGCGCCGAGGTGAGAACCATGTCTGTTTTACCCATTCTCGAATTTCCGGACGCGCGTCTGCGCACGCGTGCTGAACCGGTGCGGGCGTTCGACGCCGACCTCAAGCAGTTTGTTGCCGATTTGTTCGAGACGATGTACGTGGCGAACGGCGTCGGCCTGGCCGCGACCCAGGTCAACGTGCATCAGCGCGTGCTGGTGGCGGACATGAGCGAGGATCGCAAGCACGCACTGGCGCTGATCAATCCGCAAATTCTCGAGAAGGAAGGCTCGCAGGTTTATCAGGAAGGCTGCCTGTCGTTTCCCGGCCTGTACGCCGATGTGACTCGCGCGCTGAAGGTGAAAGTCAAAGCACAGGATGTGCAAGGCAACGAATTCGTCATCGATGTCGATGGTCCGCTGGCGGTCTGCATCCAGCACGAGATGGATCATCTGGACGGCAAGGTTTTTGTCGATTACCTGTCGTCCCTGAAACGCGCGCTGCTGTTGAAGCGCCTGGACAAGCAACGCAAGCAGGCGGCGAGTGCTTGAACGACTTGGATGCAAGCAAGCCACCTCTGCGACTGATCTTCGCCGGCACGCCCGAATTCTCTTTGCCTTGCCTCGCTGCCTGTCGCGACAGCGGCGCCGAGGTTGTTGCGGTCTACACGCAACCTGACCGGCCAGCCGGACGCGGACGCAAGCTCATGCCCGGCCCGGTCAAGCAGGCGGCGCTGTCAGCCGGCTTCGCTGTCGAGCAACCCGAGTCACTGAAATCCGCCGATGCGCAACAAACCATGTCGGACTATCGCGCCGACCTGCTGGTGGTTGTGGCCTATGGCTTGATCCTTCCACGCAAAGTGCTGAAGTTGCCGTTGCACGGTTGCTGGAACGTGCATGCGAGCCTGTTGCCGCGGTGGCGCGGCGCGGCGCCGATCCAGCGTGCGATCCTGGCCGGCGATACCGAAAGCGGCGTGGATCTGATGCAGATGGAAGCCGGTCTGGATACCGGCCCGGTGTTGCTCGAACGACGCACGCCGATCGCAGCAACGGACACCGGCGGTTCGTTGCACGATCGCCTTTCGATGCTGGGCGCCGAAGCGCTTGCCGAAGGCCTGAGCCATCTTCTGCAGGGCCGCGTGTTGACGCCAAGAATGCAGGACGAGAGCGGCGTGGTGTACGCGCACAAGCTGGACAAGTCGGAAGCACGATTGGATTTCCAGCGCACCGCGATCGAACTGGAACGACAGGTCCGCGCATTCGATCCATGGCCCGTGGCGGAGGCGTCGATCGGCGGCGAGTCGCTGAAAATATGGTCCGCGCAAGCCGTGGATTTACAACACGACGCCGAACCAGGCGCGATGCTCGCTGCTGGGCGCGACGGCATCGACATCGCATGCGCTCAAGGCACGCTGCGCGTGACCTCGCTGCAACGACCCGGCGGCAAGCGCATCGGCGCAGCGGACTATCTCAACGCGCGTCCCGACCTGCGCCGTTCCCGATGAAAATCGACACCCGCGCGCTCGCCGCGAAAGGGCTTGCCGAGATCGCGATGCGCGGTGCGTCGCTGCGTGACGTGATGGAACGCAGCGCGCCACGCCTGCCCGATCCGCGCGATCGTGCCCTGCTGATGGCGCTGCTCAGCGAAGGTGCGCGCTGGTGGCTGCGCTTTGATGCGGCCATCGATGGATTGCTCGAAAAACCGTTGCGGCACAAGGACCCGTCCGTGCACGCGCTCATGGTGCTGGGTCTGGTGCAGCTGGAAATCCTGGAGTTGCAGGATTACGCGGCCGTCGCTGCGACCGTCGAAGCGGTGCGTTCGCTGAAACGGCCGCAACTGTCCGGCTTGGTCAACGCGGTGCTTCGCCGCTGGCAGCGCGAGCGCGTGTCGCTGCTCGCCGCGCTCGACGCCCAACCACAGACGCGCCATGCGCATCCCGCGTGGCTGGCCGCTGCGCTGGCACGCGACTGGCCAACCGAGTCCGAAGCAGTGATGGTCGCCGACAATCGCGAGCCACCGTTGACGTTGCGCGTGAACCGTCAGCGCAGCACGCGCGCGGATTTGCTTGCGCAATTTCAGCAAGCTGGCCACGCCGCCACCGAACATCCATGGCTGGCGGATGCACTGGTCCTGCCGCATAGCACCGACGTCACGCGCATGCCCGGCTTCGACGATGGCGCGTTCGCCGTGCAGGACGGCGCCGCGCAAGTGGCCGCCGATCTCGCCGATCTTCGCGATGGCCTGCGCGTGCTCGACGCCTGCGCCGCGCCGGGTGGCAAGGCTTGTCATTTGCTCGAACGCGCGCAGATCGAACTCACCGCGCTGGAAGTCGATCCGAAACGCGCCGAGCGGATTCGCGAAAACCTCATGCGCTTGCGTCTGGATGGCCGGATTGTGGTCGGCGATGCCGGCGCGCCGCGCGGTTGGTGGAACGGGCAGCCGTTCGATCGCATCCTCCTCGACGCGCCGTGCTCGGCGACGGGCGTGCTGCGTCGGCGACCCGATGTGCGATTGCATCGTCGCGAAAGCGACATCGCCGCCATGCACGCGCAGCAGCGGCGGATCCTGTCCGCGTTGTGGCCGTTGCTGGCAGTCGGCGGAAAACTCGTCTACATCACCTGCTCGGTCTTGCGCCCCGAAAACGAAACCATCGTCAACGAATTGCTGGCCGCACAATCGGACGCGAAGGCGATCGCCTTTACGCTGCCGACGGGTCAGGCCGCCGCCGTGGGTTGGCAAATACTGCCCGGCGATGGCGACCTCGACGGCATGTATTACGCGGTGATCGAAAAGCATTCCTGATCGAAGGTTCGACGCCTCGATGCGTTGACCATCTTCGAACCGTCGCATTCCGCGGGCTATGCTTTCGCTGCTGTTCGACCGATGGAATCTGCACTCGTGAAGTCGCATGTACCGTTGTCCCGGTCTCGTCCGCTGTGGCTGAGCGACGCCCGCCGGGAATTGATTCTTTTCGCCGTGTTCGCGTTGCTGGTGCTCGGCCTGGGCATCGGTCTGCGCGATCCGTGGCCGTCGGACGAACCACGTTTTGCGCTGGCCGCACGCTGGATGGCGGAACACGGCGAGTGGCTGTTTCCGCATCGCGGCCACGAACTGTATGCGGACAAGCCGCCGGTTTTCATGTGGCTTCAGGCATCGGCTTATCAACTCGTTGGCAACTGGCGCGTCGCCTTTCTGTTGCCTTCGTTGCTGGCCGCGCTGGGCGCACTGGCGCTGGTCTACGACCTTGCACGCCGATGCTGGAGTCACCGCAGTGCACTGCTTGCCGCGGCGACCTTGCTGGTCACGATCCACTTCACCTACCAGATGCGCAACGCGCAGATCGATCCGCTGCTGCTCGGCTGGATCACCCTCGCCAATTACGGAATGCTGCGCCATCTGCTGGTCGGGCCGTCGTGGCAATGGTTTGCCGTGGGCTGTTTTTTCGCGGGCGTCGGCGTAATCACCAAAGGCGTGGGCGTGCTCGCGATGCTGATGCTGGTTCCCTATCTGCTGGCTCGCAAACAGCGCTGGAACCAGTTGGCCATCATCCACGGCGGATGGCGCTGGATCGGCGGCCTGGCGTGTTTTTTCGTTCCGATTCTGGCCTGGCTGTTGCCGATGCTGCTGGCGGCGCGCGCCAATGGCGATGCGCAACATGCCGAGTACGTGCAGGACATTCTTTTCGGCCAGACCGTGCATCGCTACGCGGCACCGCCGGGGCACTTCCATTCGCCGCTCTATTTCCTCGGCGTCATCATCTTCGACTGGATGCCGTTGTCGCTGCTGCTGCCGTGGGCGATACCGGCATGGTGGCGGCGATGCAAACGTCGCGATGCGCGTTTCCTGCTGCCGCTTGGCTGGACCTTTCTGGTCGTGGTGTTTTTCTCGCTGAGCCCGGGCAAGCGAGATGTCTACATTTTGCCGGCCCTGCCGATGATCGCCTTCGCACTCGCGCCACTGTTGCCGGCACTGTTGCGAATGCTCCGCGTGCGTGCGGCCATCCTGGCGCTGACATTTGTGATGTCGGCGAGCCTGGCGGTTACGTCCGCCGTGGCTTTGGACGTCCATCCGGCGTGGGCGGCGCGGTTCGAACATGAACTCGATCCACGCATCTGGTGGCTGTTCCTGGCTATCGGCCTGGCCGGCTTTCTGATCACCGCCATTACCCGGCTGCGACAGGCACCGCTGGGATGGCTGTTGTTCGCCGCCACTTTGTGGAGCATGCACGGCCTATGGGGTTATCCACTGCTCAACGACGACCGTTCGGCCCGCGATGTGATGACGCGTGCGCGCGCCATCGCCGGCCCGGTTGCGACCATCGGGCTGGTCGCGTGGAAAGAACAGAACCTGCTGATGGCGCAGGGGCCGGTCGTCGAATTCGGTTTCGTCGTGCCGTGGCGGCAACAATACTCAGATGCCGTAGCATGGCTGCGCGCCGCTCCAGACCAGCGCTGGGTGTTCAGCCTGGACGAGGCGATGGGACATTGCGTGGATCGTGCGCGCGCGGTGCGCGTCGGCCACGCCAGTCGTCGCGACTGGTGGATATTTCGCGCCGATGCAGTGAAATCAGGCTGCGTACCGGCCATCAGCGACAACGCGACGGACAAGGACAGCGATGCCGAATGAAACGACTACGCATGTGCAGCTGATCGGCCGCGACAACGGCGCCGGCCTGAGTCGCGACATGGTGCTTCTCGCCGACGCGTTGAGGAGCGTCGGCGTCCCATCGACAACCGCTGCGCTCGCGCATCGCGGCCGCCTTTTGGAAGCGTGGACACGATGGCGCCTCACAGGTCGCGCTCCGCGGTTCGATCTCAACGTGATGCTGGAACGCGTGCGGCCGGAATTCCTGCGCGCCGCCCGGCACAACGTGCTGATACCCAACCCGGAATATTTCCGTGCGCAGGATCGCGCCGCGCTGAGCCGCATCGACGCGGTATGGGTGAAAACCCGACACGCCGCGACGATCTTCCGCGCGCTCGATATGCCGGTGCGCTACATCGGTTTCACCAGCCCCGATCGACGAACAGAAAACGTGCCGCGCCGGCACGCGTTCTTCCACGGCCCGGGTCGCAGCGGCAACAAGGGCACGCAAGCCTTGCTCGAATTGTGGGCCGCGAATCCCGCGTGGCCGATGCTGACCGTGGCGTGGCGCAGACGCCAGCACGGCGCGCTGCCTGAAGCATCCAACGTGCGGCTGATCCGCGATCACATCGACGACGACACTTATCGGCGATTGCAGAACGAACACCGCTTCCACCTGTGTCCGTCGCAGACCGAAGGCTATGGCCACTACATCGCTGAAGCGATGAGTTGCAGTGCCGTGGTCGTGACGCTGGATGCCGAGCCGATGAATGAACTGGTTGCGCCGAATCGCGGCGTGCTCGTGCACGCCACGCCGAACGGCACGCAGGATCTGGCTACGCGTTACGTCTTCGATGGCGCACCGATGCGCGAGGCCATCGATCGCTGCATTGCAATGTCGACCGACGAAATGGATCGGCTCGGGCGCGAGGCGCGCGCCTGGTACGAACGCGAGCAGCTGGCGTTTCCGATCCGCCTGCGCGACGCGCTGGCGGCACTCGGCTAGACGTGGTTGCGCAGGTCGGGCAGCGCTTCACGCACGTGCCCGTCGATACCTGAGTCGCAACGACGGATGCCCTGCTCCCGCGTCTGCCGCAGGATGACGTTATTGGGCAGCGTCGGGTCGTCCGGATCGGCGGGAGCGCGCGAAGCATGTTCGAGATGAATCGCCAGCCCGGCGAATTTCAGCTGGCGCCGCCGCAGGCCGTTGTTCTGCAGACGCGCCGCGAGTTCGAGATCTTCGCTGCCGTAGCCTTCCATCGTTTCGTTGAACCCGTTGACGCGCAACAGATCGTCGCGCCAGATGGCCATGTTGCAGCTCATCACGTGTCCGCCCTTGCGCGAACGGGCCTTGCGGCGCGCGAGCCATGGCCAGCGCACGGTATGAATGCGCTTGCCATAGTGCAACTGCGTGCGCGGCGCATTTCGCTGACGAAAGTACGCATCCATCCATGGGCCGAACCGCGGCGTGCCGCCGGACAACAATCGCGCCGTTTCGCGCTCGGTGGCACGCAACCGCGTGCCCTGCACGAAACTGCCGCGCGCTGCGAGCATCAGGTGATCCGCGATGAAATGAGGATGCACCAGCATGTCGCCATCGAGCAGGATCACGTACTCGCCTGTGGCGTCCAGGATGCCTGCATTACGCGCACGACCAGCGCGAAACCCGCGATCGTCCTGCCACGCGTGCCGCAGTGGAGCCGGATAACCACGCGCAAGGCGTACCAGCAATTCGCGCGTCTCGGGCGTCGAACCATCGTCCGCGACGATCACTTCGTCGGGAAGCACGGTCTGCATCGCGAGTGCGCGCAATACCAGCGCCAGCGCCTGTGGCCAGTTGTATGTCAGCACGATCACGCTGATCGTCGGGGGATGGCGTTGGCTCATGTGCGCGAACCTGATGCGGAACACGGGCTCGTGGAAAAGCCGAAGCGCCGGTTCATTGCGTCGACTTTCCGGACGACGCGCCAAACGCTCGACGGGCAATGGCGACGGCTCGTTCCACGCGTTTGAACCACGAGGACGGACCGCGCAACGCCAGCGCGGCGTAGCGCCAGATTTCATCGTGCGCTGGCGCGGGCTTGCTGAGAAATTCGCGCTTGACCAGGTCGAACACGTGGTCGTCCATGTACATGCGACTGGCGTAATAGTTGATCAGGCAACGCGAACGGAATCCGCTGGCGAACTGACGCTCGCGATCGCGCGCATGCCACCAGCCATTGGTATCGTGGATGCGGTAGTGCACCGCGCCAGTTGGCAAATAGAATTTGCGTGCACCGAGCACGCTGCTGCCGAACACCAGGCAGTTGTCCGCCGAGATGCGCCAGCTCGACACGAAATCCGCCGGAAGATCGAGCGCGCGTACGGCCCAGTGGCGACGCATGGACAAAGCCGAAGTTGCTTCGCCATACCAGTGGCCGGTCGCCCAGGTGCTGATGGCCGTGTAACCCAGGTCGGTGGCGTCTTTCGCGTAACCCTGCACGCCTTGTTCGTTCCCGAACAGCGCGACATCGCTGAACACGAAATCGATATCGCGACGCGTGTCGTAGATCTCACCGATTTTTGCCAGGTACTCGGGATCCCAGCGATCGTCCGCATCCAGAAAACAGATCACCTCGGCGGTCGCCGCACGCAACCCGCGCACGAATGCTGCAAGCTGACCGCCGTTTTCGCCAAGCAACAAAGTGACGCGCGCATCGCTGCCGTAGCGCTCGCGCAGCAGTTGCGGCGATCCATCGGTTGACCCATCGTCCACCACGATCACCTGCGCGGCCGCACGCGTCTGCGCCAGTGCACCGTCAACCGCCTCGGCGACGAATTGCCGATAGTTGTAGTTGGTGATGACGACGGCGAAGCCGACCGGATTGCTCATGCCGCCAGGCCCTGCTGCATCAACCCGCGGAAATAACGGATGGTTTCCTTCAGGCCGTCTTCCAGCGCCACGCTCGGCTGCCAGCCGAGTTTGTCTTTCGCCAGCGAGATGTCCGGCTGACGCTGGCGCGGATCGTCGGAGGGCAGCGGCCGATAGACGAGCTTCGACTTGCCGCCGACCAGCTGCAATACCTTTTCTGCCAGCGCGATCATGGTGAATTCCACCGGGTTGCCGATGTTCACAGGGCCGATGAAACCCTTGTCGCTGTCCATCATTCTCACGAACGCTTCGATCAGGTCGTCGACATAGCAGAAGCTGCGCGTCTGGCTGCCATCGCCGTAGATCGTGATGTCCTCGCCGCGCAACGCCTGCATGATGAAGTTGCTTACCACGCGGCCGTCATTCGGATGCATGCGCGGACCATACGTGTTGAAGATGCGCACCACCTTGATCTCCAGCGCGTGTTGGCGGTGATAGTCGAAAAACAGCGTCTCGGCGCAGCGCTTGCCTTCGTCATAGCAGCTGCGGATACCGATCGGATTGACCCTGCCCCAGTAATCCTCGGTCTGCGGATGCACCTCGGGGTCGCCATAGACCTCGCTGGTGGAAGCCTGCAGGATGCGCGCGTGCAGACGCTTGGCCAGCCCAAGCATGTTGATCGCGCCATGCACACTGGTTTTGGTGGTCTGCACCGGATCGTGCTGGTAATGCACAGGCGATGCCGGGCAAGCCAGGTTGAAGATGCGGTCGACCTCCACGTACAGCGGGAAAGTGACGTCGTGGCGCATCAGCTCGAAATACGGATGGTCCAGCAGATGGGCCACGTTGCGCTTGCTGCCGGTAAAGAAGTTGTCCACGCACAACACGTCGTGGCCATCCGCGATGAGGCGATCGCACAAGTGCGACCCGAGAAATCCGGCCCCGCCGGTGACTAGCAGCCTGTTCACTATGCCCTCGAATGCCCGAGGCGTCCGGGCTGAATGATCAGTCCCGCATCATAGCGAGGTCGTCTGCCGATCGCGCCGGCGTCGACGGGGATGGTGGCTGCGGTCGCGGCTGCGAAAGCATCAGAGCCAACGGCAGCCACACCAGCAACCAGCCCGGGCGCGGACTATCGAGAATCTGCGGCATGTCGAACTGCAACGTAATGCTGGCGTATACCCACAGCCCCATCGCCACCTGCCCGCGCAGCAGATAGCGCTGCTTCCACGCACGCCAGCCCAGCATCAGCCACAAGATCACCAGCAGCAGCAATCCCGGCAACCCCAGTTCAATGGCCGTCTGCGTCAGCACGTTGTGGCTGTGTGTGAAATCCATGCCGGCGACGTGCAGCGCGAACGGCGCGCCCTGGCCCAGGCCAAGCCACGGATGTTGCGCGATGTGATGGATCGCTTGCGTAAACAATTCGGGCCGCCGCGAGGTGCCGCGTTCAACCAGCACATGCGGCGCGAACAGTACCAACGCCGTCGCGACCACCAGAACCACCACCGCCAATCCGGAAATCAGATAATCGCGGCGTCGCCATAGCGGTGAAAGCACGGTGCAGAGGATGAGTGCGAGCCACACGCTGCGTGACTGGGTCAATCCAACGAATATCAGCAGCGGAATGCAAGCGACACAACGCAGCCAGAAACGTCGCGCGTCCCCACCGGGAAGCTGGCTGAGCCACACCACCACGGCGCCCATCAATGCCGCGGCGTAGTTCGAAGTAGCGATTGTGCCGTCGCCGACCAGACGATCGTCCGCAGGGGGCGCAAGCAGGTACTGGATATCGTAATAGGCCGCACAGAGCGCCAGCGCAACGCTGGCGACGAGCAACATCAGCTCCACGCGGAAACGGTCGTGGACATCCCACAACTGCCAGGCCAGCACGAAGATCAACACGCTCAGCAATCGCCCCAGTTCATCCCAGGGCCGGCGCGCATGCTCCCAAAGCAGCGACATCGCTGCCCAGGCCAGCAGCAATAGAAATACACGAAACAGTGGTTGCGCCCACAGCGACGCCCAGATCGCTTCGCGGCGCATCACAAGTGCCAGCAAGGTCGGCAGATAAAGCAGGATTCCCAGACTCACCTCATAGCCGTGACTGGGATTGAACGACACGCCGGCCGGCACCAGCACCATGCCCAGCATCATCCAGAGCAGTCCGATGCCGATCAGCCAGCGCCACGCAGGTTGTGTTTGGTAGAGACTCTGAAAAGACACGTATGAAATCCGCGGATACCGCTTGAGTGTTGCGGGACAAGCTACCCGCGCCGTCGTGAAGGGTGACTTACCGATTGGCGGCGCCCACCGATGAATTGCGACGCTTCCATGTCGACCGGGCCGCCGCGCATTATCACCCGTCGCAAGCGGCATCGGATATCTCGCGTGGATCCGACAGCACGCGCAACGATTCGGAGCAGCTAGACTTTCGCGATGGCTTCGCTCCCCGTCACGCTCATCGTCATCACATGCAACGAAGCACGCAATATCGCGCGCTGCCTGGACAGCGTGCCGTTCGCGGCCGAGAAACTCGTGATCGACAGCGGGAGCGACGATGACACGGTCGCGATCGCGCAGAAACACGGCGCGCGCGTGATCCACCAAGACTGGCTGGGCTTCGGCGCGCAACGAAATTTTGCGTCGACTCAAAGCAGCCATCCGTGGATTCTCGTGCTGGATGCCGACGAGTACCTCACGCAGAAACTTGCGAAGGAACTCGAACAGAAGTTGCCGACCCTGATGGAAGGCAATACGCCTGCCGCGTACCTGCGTCGCAGCACGATCTACATGGGTCGTCCGATGCGCTGGTATCGCCCGGCTGTCGGTGAGCGCATGGCGCGTCTGTATCACCGTGATCGCGCGCGCTGGACGGATGCGCGCGTGCATGAATCATTGCGTTTCGACGGCGCAGCGCCAACGCTGCAGGCGCCGTTCAACCACGTCAACAATCCGACCTTGCCGCACAAGCAGCTCAAGGTGTTGCGCTACGCCGAACTGAAATGTCGCGACTGGCTCGACAAGGGCAAGCCGGTGCGCATGTGGCAGGCGCCGTTCGTGTATCCGCTCGCGTTCCTCAAGGATTATCTGTTCCGCCTCGCGTTCCTCGACGGGTGGCGCGGTTTTGTCATCGCGCGGACGGCCGCGAGCTACGCGCTGTACAAGCGCATGCGTTACTTCGAAATGGTTCACAACCCCGAGTCGGTGGCGAGCGCCGCCAACATCCTCTCGAAGCACGGCATCGATCGCTGACGATGAACACAACAACGGCAACGCGCAAACATTATCTGCTGTACGGATCGGAGCGTTACGCGCTCGCCATCCTGCGTCCGATACAGGAAGCGATTCGCGCGCGAGGCCACGAGGCGGCGTGGTTTTTCGACGGACCTGGCGCGGAAGATCTGGTCGACGGCGAACGCCTGCTCAGCGTCGCCGAAGTGCGCGCGTGGAAACCCATTGCGGTGATCACGTCGAGCAACGCCGTGCCGCATTTTTTTCCGGGCGTGAAAGTGGAAACGTTTCACGGCTTCGATGCCGGCAAACCGAGGCATATCTACATACGCGGTTTCTTCGACCTGTATTGCACCACCGGGCCACGAGACACCGCGCAGTTCAAGGCGATCTCCGAAAAACTCGGGCACTTCGCGGTGATCGAAACCGGCTGGCCCAAGATCGATCCCTTCATGCGCGACATCGACGGGCCCTTGCCCGACGTGCGCAAGCCGCCGGTGATTCTGTACCACTCCACGTTTTCGCCATCGTGGAGCGCGGCGGAAATATTGTTCGAGGAGGTGAAGCGCCTGTCGCGCGATGGGCGCTGGCGCTGGATCGTCACCTTTCACCCGAAGATGAATCCCGAAACCCGCGCGCGTTACAAGGCGCTGCAGAACGATTACCTGACGTTCGCCGAGAACGACAACATTCTGGAATTGTTTCCGCAGGTCGACCTGATGTGTTCGGACACATCGTCCGCACTCAACGAATTCCTGCTCACCGGCAAACCGGTGGTGACGTTCAAGAATCGGCGGCCCGGGCCGCAACTGATCGACATCGACGACCCGGCGCAATTCGAACCGGCGATCGAACGCGCACTGGCGCGCCCGCCGGAACTGATGAAGGCCATTCGCGATTACGCCGATGCCATCCACCCTTATCGCGATGGCCGATCCAGCGAGCGTGTACTCGATGCCATTGATACCTTCATCGCTGCCGGTGCACGCAATCCGCGACGCAAGCCGGGCAACCGGTGGCGAAAGCTCAAGCTGCGCCGGCGCATCGGTTACTGGGGGCCGGCCTGAGTTTCCTTTTGCGGCAAGACGCCGGCTGATCGGCGCAGGCTAGAATTGCTCGATATTCGCCGGGGATCCGCCTGTGTCCGTCAGCACCTATAGCCGTTCCGAACATCTGCGCGCCGTATGGCCGTGGCTTCCGTTGTGGATGCTGGTGGCGCTGCTGGCGATGTTTTCGCACGGTCCGATGCCGCTCTACTCCACCCGCACGCTCGCCGTCGCGTGGGAAATGTGGAGCCACGGCCACTGGCTGGTGCCACACATCAACGGCCAGCCCTACAGCGAAAAAGCGCCACTGCTGTTCTGGCTGATCCAGGCCGGATGGTTCGTGTTCGGTGTCACCGATGTGTGGCCGCGCGTTCTCGAAGTGCTGATCGGCGGCGCGCAGCTGGTGCTCGTGTCGATGCTGGCGCGGCGCCTTTTTCCGTCTCGCCCATGGATGACCAAGGCGGCGCCGTGGATGCTGCTGGCGCTGGGCTACGCGTTCCTGTTCGGCCTGCAAGTGATGTACGACGTGCTGCTGGCGGTGTTCGTGCTGGCCGCTCTGCTGTGTCTGACGCCAAAGTCGCGGCGCACGGAACCACGCTGGATTCTGTTCGGCATCTGCATCGGCCTGGGCCTGCTGACCAAGGGCCCGGTGATGCTGCTGCACGTGGTGTTTCCATGGTTGCTCGGGCCGATGTGGAACGAGTGGGCGCGACAGCATCGCGCGCGCTGGTATGGCGCAGGTGTGCTGTCGATTCTGCTCGGCGGCGCGATGATGCTGGCGTGGGCTCTGCCCGCGGGCTTCGCCGGCGGCGACGAATATCGCCACCGACTTTTTTTCACGCAGACGGCCGGCCGCGTGGTCAATGGCCTGCCGCAAGTGAAGGATCTGCAAAGCCACGCGCGGCCGATCTGGTTCTACGTAATCGGCCTGCCGTTGCTGCTGTTTCCCTTCAGCGGCTGGCCGCGTGTCTGGGTCGCACTGGCCACATTGCGTCGGCCGCTGGAACCGGGCCTGCGATTCGCGTTGTGCTGGCTGGTGCCGAGTTTTGTGCTGTTTTCGCTGATCAGCGGCAAGCAGTGGTACTACCCGCTGCCCGAGTTCGGCGGCGCTGCTCTGCTGATGGCTGGCGCCATCGCAATGCTGCGCGAACGTAGTTCGTGGTCGTCCGAAAGCGGATGGCTCGGAACATGGCCGCTGGGCATCGGCGGCATCGGCTTCGGCGTGTTTCTGTTTCTGCTGCCGATCCTGGTGAACGGCAATCACCTGCATGGCGAATGGTTCGATACGGCCGCGCCGTACAGCCGCTATTTCAGCATGGTGTTTCTGCTGCTGGGTTCGCTGCTGTTGCTTCGTGGTCGCGGCGAACTTCGCCGGCTGGCCTTCGCCGGCCTGATCGGCGCGCTCGCGCTCAACACGCTGTTCACGCTCACGCTATGGCAGCACTACGACTTGCGGCCGGCGGCGCAGTTGCTCGGCGCAGCCGAAGCAGCCAATCGGCCGATCGGCAACGTCGGTACTTACGAAGGGCAATTCCATTTCGAAGGTCGCCTGACGCAACCGATCACCGAGCTGTTCAACGATCAGGCCGTGAAAGATTTCGCGCGCGCGCATCCCGATGGCGTGATCGTGGCGCATCCGGAAAAACTCGATGCCAACGACCTGCGCTACGCATTGCTGGTGCAGCCGTTTCGTTCGTCGTGGATCGTGGTGTGGCCGGCCGCATCGCTGGCGGATCTGAAAAACGGCCTCACGCCGCCTGATTTGCCGCAGCCTACCCAGGTCTATCCGACCAACGACTGGCGCTACCGCAGCCGGCCATGAATGCCTCGCTGATCGTCAGCCTGCGCAGCCAGCGCGGTGGCCCGCGCGACGGCGCGTTGCTGCGTTTCTCGCTTGGAAATGCGCTGATCGCCGCTGGCGACGGCGCAGCGGCGATCGACGAATTGCGGCGCGCACTGGTTTTCGATCCGGTCTATTCGGCAGCGTGGAAATTGCTTGGCAAGGCACTGCTGGATAGCGGCCAGATCGCGGACGCGATGGACGCGTGGCGTCGTGGCATCGCAGCTGCCGCACAACGCGGCGACAAGCAGGCCGAAAAGGAAATGACCGTGTTTCTGCGACGGCTGGAGAAAACAGCGCCGTAGCCGGCGCTAACCGTTTTCGCGATCGTACGGGCTAATCCGGTCGCTGGCCGAGTAGCGCTTGTACTGCCACTGATACTGCGCGAACGCGAGTTCGACGCAATTCTGCACGCCGCGGTTGAGAGCTGCGCACGCCATCACGAGATCGGTATCGGCGATGCCCGTTGGCGCAGGAAGCAAGTGGACGCGATATCCCGCGCCGCGTGGCAACCGTTCGGCGAAGGCGAACAAAACCGTTGCGCCGGTGCGCACGGCGAGTCGCGGCAGCAGCACCATCGTCAACGCGTCGCGTCCGAAGAACGGTGCAAATTCACCCTCGCCGGCACGCGGCTTCTGGTCCGGCAAAATCCCGACCGTTCCGCCGGAAGCAAGCCGCTTGTACAGCGTGCGTACGCCCGCACCATCGGCGCGCACCTGCTCCGGTGCCAGCGCGCCGCGAACCTTGCGCAACAGGCCTTCGATCGCGGCGATCCGTGGTGGCCGGTAGAGAATCGCCATCGGCATTTTGCGGCACAGCCAGTAATTCAAGACTTCCCAGCAACCCAGGTGCGGCGCCGCGATGATTACGCCCTTGCCCGCCGCGAGCGCCGCATCCAGCAATGCCTCGCCCTGCACGTCGCGAATCAGCGCCAGCGATCGCTCGGCGCCTGCGCCCCAGACCTTGACGATTTCGGTAGCGGATTTGCCGCTTTCCTCCATGACTTTTCGCAACAGTGAAGACTGTGCCGCTTCGTCCAGTTCCGGCCTTGTGATACGTATGTTCACTGCCGTGTTCTGCGCGGTCCTGCCGCGGCGCCACAATACAAGCCGGCCAAGCGCAGCACCGAATGCATGCAACGCGCGCAAAGGCAGCAATGCCAGCAGGCGAAGAAGAAGATAGAGGACAACCATGTCGGCGCGCATTCGCGCAGTTTACGGGAGCCGATGAACGAGCTGTCCGTGATCAGGCGTACGGCGCTTTCGCCGATGCAGCGACGGACTTAAGCTGCATCGTCGTCCATCATGCGTACCGACATGATTGCCTTGATCCAGCGCGTACTTTCCGCCCGCGTCGATGTCGACGACGAAACCGTCGGCTCGATCGGCCCCGGCTTGCTGGCGCTCGTGGCGGTGCAACCGGACGACGGCGAAGCACAGACAAAACGCATGCTCGAACGCCTGCTCGGCTACCGCGTGTTCTCCGATGACACCGGCCGGATGAATCGCTCGCTCACCGACATCGGTGGCGGCCTGCTGCTGGTAAGTCAATTCACGCTGGCCGCGGATACGCATTCGGGCATGCGCCCGAGCTTTACTACCGCCGGCACGCCCGAACACGGCCGGCACTGGTTCGATCGTCTGGTGGAACTTGCACGCATCGCGCATCCGGGGGTGGAAACCGGGCGCTTCGGTGCCCATATGGTGGTGCAGCTGGTCAACGATGGACCCGTCACTTTCTGGCTCGACACCCGTTGACTCATGCGAACACGGCCCTTCGGTGGCCGAGCCTGCAAGGCGCGCTGCAACGTCTTGCGCTGGCGTGATTTTTGCGTCTCTCCCCGAAACTTTTTCCACTTGAAATCTGGTCAAAAAAGCAGCACATCGCTATAATGTCCGGTTCTTGAACCCCTCGGCGGTCGGTTAATGAATAGCAAAGCTCCCCACGAGCAACAGTCTGAAATCAAGGCGCTCATCTCCAAGGGTCTGGAGCAGGGCTATCTGACGTACGCCGAAATCAACGATCACCTGCCCGACGACATCGTCGATCCGGAGCAGATCGAAGACATCATGGCGGTGCTCAAGGGCGTCGGCATCGAAGTGCACGATGCCGCGCCGGATGCCGATCCGCTGGCCGACAAGGCCGGCAGCAGCACCGACGACGAAGCCGCCGCCGAAGAAGCTGTCGCTCTGCTGTCCGCCGTGGACGCCGAAGTCGGCCGCACCACTGATCCCGTGCGCATGTACATGCGCGAAATGGGCACGGTCGAACTGCTGACCCGCGAGGGCGAAATCGCGATCGCCAAGCGCATCGAGGAGGGTCTGGGCCAGGTGCAGACTGCGTTGGCCAGCTTCCCGCTGACCATCGAGCTGCTGCTGGAAGAATACGACCAGCATCTGGACGGCAAGCGCCGCCTCAGTGAAATCCTCGCCGGTTTCCTCGATCTGGAAGAAGCGGCCGATCTCGCGCGCAAGGAAAAGGAAGCGGCCGCTGCACTGCTGCCCGAGCCTGATCCGAACGACGAGGCCGAAGTCGAAGACGATGAGACCGCGACTGAAGAGGAAGAAGAAGCCGGCCCGACGGGCCCGGATCCGGAAGAGGTCAAGCGTCGCATGGAGTTGCTGCGCGACTACTACGGCAAATTCCAGAAGGCTGCGCCAAAAGCCGACAGCATTCTCGACAAGAAAATCGTCAAGCTGCGCGACCAGATGGCCGAGGAGTTCCTCAAGCTCAAGCTGCCGTCCGCGCTGATCGACGGTTTCGTGCGCAAGCTGCGCGAAGTGGTCAACGACATCCGTCACCACGAGCGCGTACTGATGGACATCTTCGTCAAGCAGGTGAAGATGCCCAAGGCCGAGTTCATCAAGACCTTCCCCAGTAACGAGGGCAATCTCGAGTGGGTGGCCGAACTCAGCCGCAAGCGCCAGAAATGGTCGCCGAACATCAAAACGCATCGCGAAACCATCGATGCAGAGCAGGAGAAGCTCGCCAGCATCGAGCGCAAGCTGTTCCTGCCGCTGATCGACATCAAGGACATCAATCGCGCCATGGCCAGCGGCGAAGCCAAGGCCCGTCGCGCCAAGAAGGAAATGGTCGAGGCCAACCTGCGCCTGGTGATCTCGATCGCCAAGAAGTACACCAATCGCGGCCTGCAGTTCCTCGACCTGATCCAGGAAGGCAACATCGGCCTGATGAAGGCCGTGGACAAGTTCGAATACCGCCGCGGCTACAAGTTCTCCACCTACGCCACGTGGTGGATTCGCCAGGCCATCACGCGCTCGATCGCCGACCAGGCGCGCACCATTCGCATTCCGGTGCACATGATCGAAACGATCAACAAGCTCAATCGCATTTCCCGTCAGATGCTTCAGCAGTTCGGCCGCGAGGCTACGCCGGAGGAACTGGCCAAGGAAATGGAGATGCCCGAGGACAAGATCCGCAAGGTGCTGAAGATCGCGAAGGAACCGATCTCGATGGAAACCCCGATCGGCGACGACGAGGATTCGCATCTGGGCGATTTCATCGAGGACGGCAACGCCAGTTCGCCGATCGACTCGGCGACGGAAACCGGCCTGATGGAAACCGTGCGCGACGTGCTCGCTGGCCTCACCCCGCGGGAAGCCAAAGTGCTGCGCATGCGCTTCGGCATCGACATGAACACCGATCACACCCTGGAAGAAGTCGGCAAGCAGTTCGACGTCACCCGTGAGCGCATTCGCCAGATCGAAGCCAAGGCGTTGCGCAAGCTGCGTCATCCGAGCCGCTCCGAACAGCTGCGTTCGTTCCTCGACGTCGAATAAATCGCGACAAGGCTGCACAAGAAAACGCCCGCTTTCGCGGGCGTTTTCTTTGGTCTAGTTCACCCGATCAATGATGGATCGGGTGATGGACCACGTGCCGGCGATGATGCCGCGGCGGTGGTGGACGATGGTGGACGATCCGGTGGTGGACCGGATGATGCACCACCACGACGCGATGAACCTGCGCCGATGTCGGTGCCGCGATCATCACGCCAAAAGCAATCAATCCCGCAATCAACAGTCGCTTCATGCCGCCTCTCCTTTCGTGGGCCGAGCTGCAGCATGCGCCCAACAATGTGAAAAAACCCCCATCGTCGTTTCCGCGACCATTCGCTACACTTGCCGGCCGTAAAGGGCCTATAGCTCAATGGTTAGAGCAGAGGACTCATAATCCTTTGGTTCGAGGTTCGAGTCCTCGTGGGCCCACCATACACAGCGCCATTTCGGACGATCTACGCCGATGCGCACCCAGGGTTCCGCCACGCGATTTCTTCAGGCAACGCATGGCAGACGGTCAGCAGATGACTGTTTGATGTAAGTCGCGAACGCTGCGATGGACTGCGTCGAACGTCGGCAGCAGGTGATCACAGTCCGCGTCATGGAAACCGTACAGATTAATCCAGCCGTTCACCCGCGCAGCTCGCCTGAGCGTGCTGCCGAAGCTTCCGCGGCAGTTCAACGATCCGGACGAAGCTGCCACGCGCGCCGCGTCGATTGCCAGCCAATGCGTCGGCGTCATCGCCTGTCTGGCAGCCTGTGCTGCTGCGCTTTCCAGCCGCCGGTAGCGATCAGGGGTTTCTGATCCTCATCAATGCCTTCGTCTACGGCGGCCCCCGTCTATCACGGCTGCTGTTCGGCGAGTCATCAACGCTCCAGTCGTTGGACGACGATCGGCAGATGGCATTCGTGCGTTCGCACTGTCCACACCACGTCCATCGCTGCGTGTATCCCATGCGATGGTTACTCCATCGCATCTCGACCGGTCGTTCACTACCCGGAAGATAGGTTGCGCCTGTCGAATCACGCCGGGCTCCGAAGTGAAATTGATCGAGATACCTTTCCGACCTGATGCAACTCGCGGCTGGACGGTTCCCGTTCCTGGCGATGGCGAGAAGCGCTTCGGATCACGTGAACAGGCGCTCGCGTTCGCGGTGAATCTTGCAAAAGTGCAACGCACCAAGGCCGTCGACGAGAGCTATCTCTGTGTCGAAGGAGCCGATGGTCAGTGGCGGCTGTTTACGGCTGATCTGCTCCCCGTGAAATAGAATTTTTCGCGCAACGCGGCGACCAGCGTCGCTCGGACATCGGTGCCCGCGGAGCTGCGACTCGACACCGAAGCGGGTAACTCGGCCGAAAAGAATCTTGGTTTTTTCCGCAGGATTTTTCGCCTTGAAACAATGCGGCCGTCGACTCGGCAAACACAAAACCATCGCAGGCGGTTGACGTAATATGCGCCGGTTGGCCCGAGGCGGGCCGGGGATTTCACGATGCAAGATTCGCAAGGCGTCGACCCGCTGGCATTTCTAGGGCCCGCTGTCGGGATGAGCGCACTCATCCGCGCGTTTGACTGGTCCTTGACGCCTTTGGGCGATATCTCGAGGTGGTCGCCACAGCTGAGGTTCACGACGTCGTTGATCCTGAGATCGGATGTCCCGATGACGCTGCTCTGGGGCGTGACCGGGGTCATGATCTACAACGACGCCTATCAGGATTTCGCCGGCGGCCGTCACCCGGCATTGCTCGGTTCGAATGTCCTCGAAGGATGGCCCGAAGTCGCCGACTTCAACGCGCATGTGCTCAGCGAAGGTCTGGCCGGCCGCACGCTCAACTACGATGACAAACCGCTCGTGCTGATGCGCAAGGGCGAGCCGGAGGACGTCTGGCTGACGCTCGACTACAGCCCGCTCGTCGACGATTCCGGCACGCCGGTGGGCGTGCTCGCGATCGTCAAGGAAACCACTACGAAAGTGCTTGCCGAGGAGACCCTGAAACTGGCGCAGGAAATCGGTGGCGTCGGAACGTTCGAGTGGTTTCCCGAAACAGGTCGCATGGAAGTGTCGGCTCAATACCGCCGAATCTGGGATTTGCCGCCGGATGTGGAGGTGACCGATTCCCTGCTGGTCGACCTGGTTCATCCGGACGATCGCAGGCTGCTCGGGCCGGGGCGCCTGGACGCGGCCAATCCGATCCGGTATTCCGAATTCCGGCGGGTCGATCCGAAAACCGGCGCGATCAAATGGATCGCGCGACGCGGCGAGCCTTTCCTGAAAGGTGTGACGCAGCAGCGACGCTACATCGGCATCGCGATGGATATCACCGAGCGAAAGGAAGCCGAAGAGGCCACGGCACGCAGCGAGTTTCGCTGGCGCGAATTGTTCGAGCGCATGCAGGAAGGCTTTTTTGTCGCGAGCGCCATTCGCGACGACTCGGGGAAAATGGTCGATTTCATGATCCTGGAAATCAACCCGGCATTCGGCGTGCAGACGGGGCTGGATGCCGCCAACTCGGTGGGCCATTCCATTCGCGAACTGGTGCCCTCGATCGACGACGTGACGATCGCGACGTATGCGGAAGTGCTGGCCACCGGCATTCCCAGGCAATTCGAAATCCACACGCCGGGCCTCGGAAATCGCTGGTTCGAAGCGCGCGCGCGACGCATGGACGCAGAACGTTTCGCCGTGCTGTTCGTCGAGATCTCGGCGCGGAAAAGATCCGAGGAAAACCTGCGCCAGAGCGAGGAGCGCTTTCGCCAGCTGGCGCAGTCGATGCCTAACCAGATCTGGACCGCGGACCGGGAAGGAAGGCTCAACTGGTTCAATGATCGCGTCTACGACTACTTCGGCACGCAGCCGGGATCGCTCGATGGCGACGGCTGGACCGCCATGCTGCATCCGGACGATATCGGCCGCGCTCTCTCGGAATGGGAGAAATCCCTCGTCAGCCGTCAGCCATACAACACCGAATTCCGCTTGCGTCGCCACGACGGCAGCTACCGCTGGTACAGCGTTCGCGCCGTGCCCATTTTCCATGCCGATGGAAGCATCGAGCGTTGGGTCGGCAACAACGCGGATATCGAAGACCAGAAAGCAGTGGAGGCGGCCATGTCCGATTTGGCCGTGCAGTTGGAACGGCGCGTCGAGGAACGCACGGCGGACCTGGTCAGGACACAGGAAGCCCTTCGCCAGAGTCAGAAGATGGAAGCCATCGGCAATCTGACCGGCGGCGTGGCGCACGATTTCAACAACCTGCTTCAAGTCATCAGCGGCAATCTCCAGCTGGTCGCCGACGACATCGCGGACAACGAGCGCGCATCGCGTCGGGTCAACAACGCGATGGCCGGTGTCGCGCGTGGCTCAAAGCTCGCCTCGCAGCTGCTCGCTTTCGGTCGGCGTCAGCCGCTGGCTCCGCGCGCGGTCAATCCTGCGCGGCTGCTTCGCAGCATGGACGATCTCCTGCGCCGATCACTGGGTGAGGAAATCGAACTGGAGACGGTGATCTCCGGTGGCTTGTGGAACACCTTCATCGACGCGGGCAATCTGGAAAACGCCCTGCTCAACCTGGCCATCAACGCGCGCGATGCGATGAATGGCAAAGGTCGGCTCACCATCGAAGCCGGTAACGCCTGGCTCGACGAAGCGTACGTGCAGAATCATCTGGATGCCAAAGCCGGCCAGTACGTGCTGGTCGCCGTGACCGACACCGGTTGCGGCATGGACGCATCGCTGCTCGAAAAAGTATTCGAACCGTTCTACACGACCAAGGCCGAAGGACGCGGAAGCGGCCTCGGCTTGTCGATGGTTCATGGCTTCGTGAAGCAGTCCGAAGGCCACATCAAGATTTACAGCGAGCCCGGTCACGGCACCACGGTGAAGCTCTACCTGCCACGGTCAACCAAGTCCGAAGAAGTGATCGTCAGCGGCGCCACCGGTCCGGTCGAAGGTGGCAGCGAAACCATCCTGGTTGCGGAAGACGACGACGCCGTGCGCGAAACCGTCGTCGCGCTGCTGGGCAATCTCGGCTATCGCGTGCTGCAGTCGCGCGATGGGCGCCAGGCACTTGCGGTGATCGAGAGCGGCGCGAGTGTCGATCTCCTGTTCACCGATGTCGTGATGCCCGGCGACCTGCGCAGCCCCGATCTCGCAAGGCTGGCGCGCAAGCAGTTGCCCGAACTGGCCGTGCTCTTCACATCCGGCTACACGCAGAACGCGATCGTTCACGGTGGACGGCTGGACGAAGGCGTCGACCTGCTGAGCAAGCCCTACACCAGCGAAACCATGGCGCGAAAAGTCCGCTCCGTTCTGGCCGCTCAGGCGCAACGCAACGCAGCCGCCCGGTTGGACGCGGTGCCGATTCTTGGCGGTCTTTCGTCAACGATCTCTGCCGATGCGAAAACGGTACGGCCGCTTCGTGTCCTGCTATGCGAAGACGACGACCTGATCCGGATCGCCACCCACGAAATGCTGGAGGCGAAAGGGTTCCATGTCGTCGGCACGCCGCGCGCATCCGTCGCCGAAAAACATTTCCGCACCGACAGTTTCGATGTACTGGTGACCGACATCACCCTTCCGGATATTTCCGGCATCGAACTGGCGAAACGGCTTTGGCAAATCGTTCCCGATCTCCCTGTCGTGTTTTCAACCGGGCAACTCAGCGACGAGGCGATTCCCTTGGAAGGAAAGGTAGGCACGCTGCTCAAGCCCTACGGCGCAGCCGAACTGATGGGCGAAATCAGGCGGCTGACGTCGTAGCGGATTGAACCGCGGCGCGCTTCAGGCGCCTTTTGTCGCTCAACACAAAATCTATCTTTTGAACCTGTCGCCGCGACTCGATTCGCGCGAATTCATGCCGCACACTGGCGCTCATGACAAGGACGCAGACCGACCAGTCCCATGCGTAGCAAATTGTTCGTGCCCGGCGCGCGGCCGGAGCTGTTTGCCAAGGCGCTGGCCGGCGAGGCCGATGCGCTGTCATTCGATCTGGAGGATTCCGTCGTCGAAGCTCGCAAGGCCGAGGCACGCGAAACTGTCGCGCGGTTCGTCGCCAGTGACGACGTCACGCATGCGGACAAGCTCATCATCGTGCGGACCAACGCGCCGGACTCGGCGCATTTCGCGGAAGACATCACAGCGGTCGCGCTGCCGAATGTCACGCTGATCAACCTGCCCAAGATCGAATCGCCGGAAGCATTGCTCCGTGCGATCGCGATGATCGAAAACGCCGAGCACGCGAACGGCGTGAAGCAACCGATCGGCCTGCTGGTGAATATCGAAACGCCGCTGGCGCTGGCGCATGCCGCACAGATCGCCGGCGCGCATCCACGTGTGGCCGGGCTGCAACTCGGGCTGGGCGACCTGTTCGAACCGCACGGCATCGACCGCACCGACGCACGCCATGTGCACGCGTCGATGTTTGCGCTGCGCATGGCTGCGGCGCAGGCGAACGTGTTCGCGATGGACGGCGCGTTCGCCACGCTGGACAACGATGAAGGCTATGCCGTAGAAGCGCGCATGGCGCGTGGGCTGGGCTTCGTCGGCAAGAGCTGCATCCATCCGCGGCAGGTCTCGCTTGCGAATGCGGTCTTCGCAGCGACGGATGACGAACTCGAAGCGGCGCGACGCATCGTCGATGCCGCGAACGCGCCGGGACGTTCGTCGAACGGTGCCTTCGTGGTCGATGGAAAGATGATCGACCTGCCCTTTCTCAAACGCGCGCAAGTCCTGCTTGCCGCATCGCGAAAATCGAACTGATGCGCGCCTTTTTTTGCATGCTGCTGATGGCGATCGCCACGCCGCTATACGCGCAAAGCCTCGCGCCGTTGAACAGCGGTCGGCTGCCTTCGCTGGCGTCGACCACGCCGTTGCGCAGCATCATGGTGGTCGACGGCACGCCGATTGCGTTGTCGGACAACGCAGCCTGGCGACTCGACGACGCGCACAAGGGATGGACGCCGTTGTCGTTGCCGTCCGGCGCGCCGCGTTTCGATCAGGTCGTCGAAGGCGGCAGCAGTGCGTGGCTACTGCTCGATGCGACAGACAATGAAATCTCGGCCGTGGCGCGGCTTCATCTCGCCAACGGCGCATTGAATATCGACGCGCCGATTTCACTGCCCGCGCCACTCCGCGACGCGCGCGGCACGTGGTCGTCGGACACGCTTTCCATCGCCGGCATCGGCGCAAACGGCAAGGCGCAGCTGTTGCAGTACAACCCGACAGCGGAGCATCCGGCGTGGAGTGCGATCGCCGGCTGGCCGGGTGCGCAGCCGCCGACATCGTTGATCGCCAGTTCGTCGGCCGTGCTGCTTTCAGTGAAGGATGTCGCGGGCGGCACGGAACATTTGTTGCGCTGGAACAGCGGCACCGGCTGGACGGAACGCGGTCGCGTGCCTGGGCAAATCGTCGCCGGTTCCGGGCAGATTCTCGGGCAGGCGAACGCCTTGTATCTCGTTCGCGATGCTGCCGGCAGTGGCCCGTCGAAGCTGATGACGTTCCAGATGATCACCAGTGCGTGGGCCGTGCTGCCCGGCGCGACCGTGGGCGACACCACCGTCACCGGCGCATGGACCGACGGCATGTTCTGGGCGCAACGCAGCACCGACGGCTCGCTTTTCGATTTTGGCTACGCGAGCGTGCAGACCACGAAGCATCTGTTGCGCTGGCTGGACTGGCTGGTGATCGTGGTCTACCTGTCGGCGATGATCGGCATCGGGCTGTTTTTCTACGTGCGCGAAAAACGCAATTCCACTTCGAGCTTTTTCGTCGGTGGCCGCAGCATTCCGTTCTGGGCCGCCGGCGTCAGCCTGTACGCGGCCAACACCAGTTCGATCAGTTTCATCGCGATACCGGCGAAGGCGTTCGAGAGCAACTGGCAATACCTCACCAACAATCTGATCGCCGTGTTCGGGCTGATGTTCGTCGCGGTGTGGATCGTGCCGCTGCTGCGCCGGCTCGACCTGATGTCGGTGTTCTCGTATCTGGAAACACGCTTCCATCCCGGCATCCGCATGCTCGCCAGCGCGCTGTGCATCTTCACCCAGCTCGGCAGCCGCATGAGCGTGATTTTGTTTCTGCCGGCGCTCGCGATTTCCACCATCACCGGCATCAGTGTCACCTGGAGCGTGATCCTGATGGGCGGCTTCACCATCATCTACACCGCGATGGGCGGCATGAAGGCAGTGATATGGACCGACTTCGTGCAGGTGATCGTGAAGATGGGGGGCGCGATCTTCGCGATCGGCTTCATCGCGTACGGCTTGCATGGCGGCGTGAAAACAATGATGTCCACCGCGATGGCCGAGCACAAGATGCACCTGTTCGATTTCAGCTTCGACCTGACCAAGGCGACGGTTTGGGGTTTCCTTTTTCTGGTGCTGTTCGACGTGGTGCTCACGTTCCCCAAGGATCAGGTGCTGATGCAGCGCACGCTGTCGACCAAGTCAGACAAGGAAGCCGGCCGTTCGATCTGGATGTTCGCCGCGATGATGATTCCCGGCGGCTTCATTTTCTACATGATCGGCACCGCGCTGTTCGTGTTCTACAAGGCGCACCCGGAGCGCATGAATCCGCTGCTGCCGATCGATGCGACCTTTCCGCTGTTCATCGCCGCGGAGCTGCCGATGGGCGTGACCGGGCTGATCATCGCGGGCATCTTCGCCGCGGCGATGGCGACGCTGTCGGGCATCATGAACAGCGTCGCGACATTGATCTCGGTGGATTTCTACGACCGCCTGGTGAAGGATTCCTCGCAGAAGAAAAGCGTGTTCTTCGCCGAGGCGATGACGATCATGGTCGGCCTCACCGGCATCGGTCTCGCGCTACTGCTTTCGCGCTTCGATGTGCATTCGCTGTTCGACGTGTCGATCGAACTGGCGGGGCTGCTCGGCGGCGGCTTCGCCGGTGCATACCCGCTGGGCATGTTCACCCGCCGCGCCAATTCGCCGGGCGTGGCCATCGGCATCGGCGCCAGCATCTGCCTGACCCTGGTGGCGTGGTGGTTCAAGCTGGTGCATCCGTATTTCTACCTGGCGATCTCGATCCTGTTGTGCATCGTGATCGGTTATGTGGCGAGCCTGTTCTTTCCGGCGCCGACGCGTTCGCTGAAAGGGCTGACCATCTATTCCGATGAAGGCCATTGAGATGGCGCGACAATCACTTCCGGCACCCGCGCCAGCGCACCGCAGATGCGATCATGACTTGCCGTCTGTGCACGGACCGCAACGCAAGGACTGCGCCGCCTGAACAGTGAGACGCCGTGGATACCCAGTTCCTGCATACCTTCATCACCATCGTCGACCAGGGTTCGATGGCTGCCGCCGCACGCGTGCTGAACATCACGCCTGCCGCCGTCGCGCAGCAGATCCGCACGCTGGAGCGCGAGATCGGCGCCACGCTCATCGCCCGTGTCGGTCGCACGGTAAGCGTCACTGAAGAAGGCTCGCGCATCCTGCAACGATCGCGCGACCTGCTGCGCAACGTGGCCGACCTGCGCAGCGTGGCGAACGAAAACGGTGTGTCCGGCGAGCTTCGCCTGGGTGCCTGCCCTACCGCTCTGGCCGGCATGTTGCCGGACGTGCTGGCGCTGATGGTGGAAACCTTTCCGCAGATCAACGTGTTCATCAAGCCGGGCTATTCGGCCGATCTCTATCGCGCGGTGGAGACGGGCGACCTCGACGCAGCGATGGTGCTGCAGGCGCCTTACGCGCTGCCCAAGACCTGCGAATGGCAACTGCTGCGCGAGGAGCCGCTGATCGTGCTGGCGCCATCGAGCATGGCCGATCGCAACCCGCATGAATTGCTCGCGACGCAACCGCTGATCCGCTACGACCGCAATCAGTGGGGTGGACGCCAGGCCGACGAATACATGCGCATCAACGGCATCGTGCCGCGCGAGCGCTTCGAACTGAACGCATTGAACGCGATCGCCGTGATGGTCGATCGCGGCCTCGGCGTATCACTCGTGCCGGACTGGGCGCAGCCTTGGCCCGAAGGCCTGAATCTCGCGCGCATTCCATTGCCTTGCCCTGCGGTGCCGCGACGCATCGGCATCGTGTGGTCGCGCTCCAGCGTGCGCGTGCGGCTGGTCACGGTGTTCCTGCAGGAAAGCCGAAAGGCGATGAAAGCCAAGCCGCCGCGCTGACACGCGCGGGCGCTTTTTTTCACTGCGAACGAATTCGATGCGATAGACGTCCGATGCTGCAAAGCGGCATCTGCGCGCGTCATCGGTAAGCAACAAAAACTAGTCTCTGAACATAGTCCGCGCCAGTTCTACCCACGCTGCGAAGCGCATAGGCTCGCTCAAAATCAAGCAAGGGTTGTCCGACGTCGGGGAGGACGTCGCCCTTTCGACCATGCGGCACGACGTTCAACGCGCGACAAGATTGCTCGGCACAAAAAAGACCAGGTTGGCCATCTCGGCCGGCCAAGGCCACCTAGAACAACCACGAGACACGACATGATCAAGCCACTTTCCGCAGCGATCAGCAGCATCCTGCTGGTTTCCGTTTTTGCAGGCAGCGTGCATGCACAGAACACCACGAGCACGACGCCGGCCACCGGCACGGCGCCGGCAAAAGATGCCAAGGCAGCGCAGGACGCGGACAAAAAGAAGGCCGCCAACCTGGGCCAAGTCATCGTCACCGGCACGCGTGCACCCAAGGCGGTGGACGAAATCCCCGGCGCGATCACCGTGGTCTCCACCGAGGAAGTGCAGCACACGCTGGCGGTGACCGAAGACGCGACGGCCGTGTTGTCCAAGCAGGTGCCGGGCTATTCCGAATCCTCGCAGGCGATGAGCAACAGCGGCGAAACCCTGCGCGGCCGTGAGCCGCTGCGTTTGTTCGACGGCATTCCGCAAGGCTCGCCGCTGCGCGAGGGCGACCGCAGCGCCACGTTCACCGACATGGGCATCATCGGCCGCGTCGAGGTGATCAACGGTCCCTCCGCTTCCGAAGGTATCGGCGCCGCCGGCGGCATCATCAACTACATCTCCAAGGTGCCGACCGAGAACGGCAACCAGACCACTTTCACCACGCGTTACCAGACCCAGGGCCACGACGACAGCGAGAGCTGGAAGACCGGGCTCACCTTCACGCACAAGGACGATCAGTTCGACATGCTGTTCGCCGCCTCGTACATCGATCGTGGCCTCAGCTACGACGGCAACGGCCGCAGCATCGGCATGAATACCAGCGGCTCGCTGGCCGATTCGCGAACCAAGAACCTGTTCTTCAAGGGCGGTTTCAATTTCGGCGACAACAACACGCAACGCCTGCAGGCCACCTACAGCCACTTCCAGATCAACGGCAAGGGCAAGTACATCCAGGTGCTGGGCTGCCGCGGGCCAACCGACGATCCACCGTGCGCCACGCCGGTCACCAACACGTCGGTGCGTGGCCAGATCAACGGTTCGGAAGATGCGTTCAACGACTTCGCGCAGTACGCACTGGAATACGACAACACCAACTTCTTCGGTGGCACGCTCAACGTCACGGCATACAAGGCCGACCAGCAGATGCGTTTCCTGCCGGAGAACGCACCGGAGAAACAGGATCCGCTGATCGCACCGGTCGGCACGCTGTTCGACCAGTCCGAAATCGACGCACACAAGAAAGGCCTGCGCACTTCGTGGACACGCGATGAACTGTTCAACGTCAGCGGCCTGGAGCTGCATGGTGGCGTCGACATCGGCAAGGATCAGGCGCAGCAGCGGCTGGCGCTGACCGATCGCCTGTGGGTGCCGCCGATGAACTACAAGAGCCTCGCGCCCTATGCGCAACTCTCGTGGGATGTCGGCCCGGTCACGCTCAGTGGCGGCTGGCGCTATGAGGACGACAAGCTCGACGTCAACACGTACCAGTCGACCTGGGCGAACAACCGCGTGATCGTCCAGGGCGGCAGCCTGAAGTACAAGGAGAACCTCAAGAACCTGGGTGCCATCTGGCGCATCAACGACGAATGGTCGACCTACTACTCGTACAGCCAGGGCTTCACCTTGCCGAACGTCGGCATCCCGTTGCGCAATATCAACATCCCGGGCCAGTCGGTGGATCGCATCAGCGGCCTGAAGGACATCGTGTTCGACAACAACGAATTCGGTTTCAACTGGCGCGGCGAACACGGCGCGTTCGGCGCGACGCATTACATTTCCAAATCCAAGTTCGGCGCCTCGCTGTCGGTCAGCCCGACTACCTCGGATTTCATCCTGAGTCGTGCGCCGGTGCGCATTACCGGCACCGAAGTCACTGGCGAGTGGCGCTTCAATTCCGATTTCAAGATCAACGCGCTGTACTCGCAGATCAAAGGTTACACCGCGTTCTGGGGTGCCGACCCGGCCGGCGCCTATGCGGGCGGCGGACTGAAGGAGCCGCTGGGCATCAACAACATCAGCCCGAACAAGTTCGTGACGGTGTTCACCTGGAACTTCCTGCCCAACGCCGACGCCACGATTGATTCCACCTCGCTGTTCGGCCGGCATATCTCCGGCAGCGACACGCGTGCCTATGACGGCCAGACCTTCAGCTATGAGGAACAGACCCATGGCTACACGCTGTTCGACCTCGGCGTGGACTACGACATGTATCGTTATGGCAAGCTCTCGCTCGGTGTCGAGAACTTGTTGAACAAGCAATACATCCTCACCTGGTCGCAGGTGCCGGGCTACCAGAATTACTGGGCCGGCCGCGGTCGGGTCACCTCGCTGACGTACTCGATCACGTTCTGAAAGGCATGACGGGAACGGGCCGCGCACGGATACATGCCGTGCCGCGGCAACATGAAGGAAACCCGTTGATGATCGACGTTGCCCGACGGCACCGCATCGCACCGCGTCTTGTGTGTGCACTGTCGCTGATCGTTTTCTGCTGTGGCCTTCCGCGATCAACGCAGGCCGCGTCGCCACTGCCGCCAGCGTCACCCGCGTCGCAGGGTTTCTCGGCCGAACGGCTGCAGCGACTGCACGAATTCCTCGATGGCGCCACCGACGAACACGGCTATCTCGGCGCGGTATCGCTGATCGCCCGCAACGGCAAGCTGATCGAATGGCGCGCTTACGGCCATAGTGATCTGGCGCGCAGCAAACCGATGCGTCCGGATTCGATCTTCCGCATCTACTCGATGAGCAAGACCATCACGTCGGTCGCGGTGATGATGCTGGTCGAGGAAGGCAAGATCACGCTGGAAGATCCGGTCTCGCGTTACCTGCCCGGCTTCGATCATCCGCAGGTGCTGATCGGCGGCAGTGTCGATGCGCCGAAGCTGCGGCCGTCCGACAAGCCGGTGACGTTGCACGCGCTGCTCACGCACACGGCGGGTTATCCGGCCGGGCTGAAAGACGAGGAAATCGCCACGCGGCGGATGGAACGGATCGATCCGCACGGCGCGAGCGACCTGCGCGATTTCGCCGAACGCATGAGCCGCGTGCCGCTCGCTGCCGATCCGGGCACGCGCTTCGGTTACGACGGCGCATCGATCGAACTGATGGCGCGCGTGGTCGAGGTGGTTTCCGGCCAATCGTTCGACAGCTTCCTGAAGCAACGCATCTTCGAACCGTTGCAGATGCGCGACACCGGATTCAGCGTGCCGGCGGCGCAACGATGGCGCGTGGTCGACATCACCACGACGAACACGGACGGCCATCTGGAAATCGCCAAAGGCCCGAGCGCCGTGCATCCGGGCGTGGCACTCAACCCCTACACCAGCGGCGCCGGTGGTTTGTATTCCACCGCCGCCGATTACGCGCGCTTTGCACAGATGCTGCTCGACGGCGGTACGCTGGACGGACACACCTTGCTGGGACGAAAAACCGTGGAACTGATGATGCGCAACCACCTCACCATGCTGAATCCGCCGGTGACGCAATTCAGCGACGCCGAAGGTTTCGGCATCGGCGGCTCGGTGGTGATCGACGCGGCGCGGCGCGGGCAGCTCGGCTCGAACGGCCAGTTCGGCTGGACCGGCGCGGCATCGACCTACTACACCGTCGATCCACAGGAACATCTGGTCGCGATCCTGATGCTGCAGCATCTGCCGCGCGATGATGGCGGCAAGGATCTGCCGCGCATCAGCCGCAACTTCTACGACCTCGTTTACCAGGCGCTGCAATGAGCGGCGCACGCAGTGTGCTGGTGGCCGGATCGGCCAATCTCGATTTCGTGGTGCGCGCGGCGCATGTACCGGCGCCTGGCGAAACCATTCTCGGGCGTGCGTTCGAAACATTTCCCGGCGGCAAGGGTGCGAATCAGGCCGTCGCCTGCGCGCGCGCCGGCGGCGCGCCCACACGCATGTTGCTCGCGTTGGGCGACGACGATTTTTCCAAGCCACTCGAAGCTTCGCTGCGCGATGCCGGCGTGCAACTCGAGCTGATCCGCTCGCACAGCGAACCGACCGGTGTCGCCTTCGTCTGTCTTTCCGACAACGCCGAAAACGCGATCACCGTGGCGCCTGGCGCGAACAGTTCCTTGCGTCCCGAACACCTGCCATCGCTCGACGGTGTGTCGCACCTGCTGATGCAGTTGGAGACGCCGCTGGAAAGCGTCGAAGCGTGGGCGATCGCAGCACGCGACGCGAAAGTTTCCGTGGTGCTGAACGCGGCGCCGGCGCATCCGCTTTCCGCCGCGCTGATGTCGGCCATCGACATCCTCATCGTCAACGAAGGCGAGCTGGCGGAACTCAGCGGCGTCCGTCGTCGCATCGCCAAAGGTATCGCCGCACTCGATGTGCCATGCGTGGTGGTGACGCTGGGCGAACGCGGATGCTGCGCGCGCATTGATGGCCAGTACGTGTTGCAACCTGCTTTCAAAGTCGAAGCGGTGGACACCACCGGTGCCGGCGACACCTTCTGCGGCACGCTGGTCGCCGCCCTCAGTCAGGGCATGCCGTTCGCACAAGCCTTGCGTCGCGCGAGCGCTGCATCCGCGCTTGCGTGCACGCGCATGGGTGCGCAGACCGGCGTGCCCGCGCATGCCGAAGTCGAGAGCATGCTGGCCGCCAACACCGCGAGCCAGTCCACCGACGACCTCGCCGCGTACTGCGGTTTCGACTGATCGACTTCCCCACTTCCCCGAGCCCGCACTGCATGAACACCGATCCTGATTCTCCCCGCGACGACGCGCCACCGAAGGTGAAGAACGAATACAAGTTTTCGCACGTCACCACCCAGCGTTATCTGCCAACGCCGGGCAAGGCGCCGGGCTGGCCATTCGCGGAAATCGGTCACTGGAAAACAGACGTCAATGGCAGCAGCGACGACTGGATCGCCGAGCTGATCGACTGGCGTCGCGAGCACCTCACGCGCATCGGTTACGACGACACCCACTATCGCCGACCGGAACTGCAATGGGCGCAGCGCAACTTTGTGCACGCGCAGATGATGGTCGAGGATCGCTATTTCCACGATCCGGTCGCGGGGCGCTATACCGTCGATCGCTACCTCGACGATCTCGAGGCGAGATTCGGCGGCATCGACAGCGTGCTGCTGTGGTTCGTCTATCCCAACATCGGCATCGACGATCGCAACAAGAGCGATCTCGCGCACGATCTGCCCGGCGGCATCGACGGCCTGCGCAGTGCGGTTGACGATTTCCACCGGCGCGGCGTGCGCGTGTTTCTGCCGACGATGCCGTGGGACAACGGCACGCGTCCGCCGGAACAGAACGACTGGAACGCCATCGCCGGACTGGTGAAAGCGCTCGGCGCGGACGGCATCAACGGTGATACCTACAACGGCGTGCCGCGCGCATTTTTCGATGCCTGCGATGCGCTCGGGCATCCGGTGGTGCTGCAGCCGGAATCCACCATCAGCGCGGAAGAAGCACTGATCTGGAATGTGCAGAGCTGGGGCAAGAAAGCGCCGAACGAAATCGTTCCACCGGTGGCGAAGTTCAAGTGGCTGGAACCGCGCCACATGATCAACTACGAAAACCGCTGGGGCCGCGACCGCAACCACGACCTGCAATACATTTTCTTCAACGGCATCGGCTACAACGCCTGGGAAAACGTCTGGGGCATCTGGAACCAGCTCACGCCGCGCGATGCGGAGACGCTGCGCCGCATCGCGATGATCGAACGCCAGTTTGCAACGGCGATGGTCAGCATGGACTGGCGGCCTTACGAACACACGCTGCAAGCCGGTGTGTTCGCCAGCCGTTTTCCCATCGATGGCCTGACGCTGTGGACACTGGTCAATCGCAACGAATACGACGTCACCGGCGAGCAGATTGCGGTGCCACACCGCGAAGGCACGCGCTATGTCGACGCGTGGAGCGGCGGGGCTCTGCAGCCGCGCATCGACGGCGAACAAGCGGTGTTCGACTTCGCCATCGAGGGGCGCGGATTCGGCGCGCTGCTGGCGGTTTCTGCAAACAGGAACATCGATGGCCTCGACGATTTTCTCGCGCGCATGCACGCGCTGTCTGCCGTGCCATTGCGTTCGCTGTCGAACCAGTGGCACTCGCTGCCGCAATCGCTGGTGTCCATCGAACCTACCAAACCCGTCGTCGAAGCGCCGCAAGGCATGCTCACGATTCCCGCTGGCGATTTCGATTTTGCAGTCGGTGGGGTGGAGATAGAAGGACAAACCTGGGAAGGCAACGACGTGCAGTATCCGTGGGAAGGCAGCGCACGTCGCGGCCATCGCCGGCGTATCGCGATGCGCGCCTTCCACATCGATCGCACGCCGGTGACCAACGCACAATTCCGCGCGTTCCTCGACGCCAGCGGCTGGCATCCGCGCGACGCACACAACTTTCTGCGCCACTGGAAAAATGATGCACCACCTGCGGGATGGGACAGCAAGCCGGTGACGTGGGTGTCGATCGAGGATGCGCGCGCCTATGCGCAATGGGCCGGAAAGCGTCTGCCGCGCGAGTGGGAATGGCAGTACGCCGCGCAGGGTTGCGATGGCCGTCTGTATCCGTGGGGCAACGACTGGAACGATGCGATGGTGCCGGTGACGAATCGTGCGCGCACGCTGCGTGCGCCCGACGATGTCGATGCACATCCCGATGGGGCCAGCCCGTTCGGTGTGCTCGATCTGGTCGGCAATGTCTGGCAGTGGACCGACGAATATGTCGACGAACACACCCGCGCGGCGATCCTGCGCGGCGGCAGTTCGTATCAGCCGCAGACCTCGCACTGGTATTTCCCGCAGGCGCATCGGCTCGATCAACACGGAAAATATTTGCTGATGGCGCCGTGCAAGGATCGCTCCGGCTGCGTCGGATTCCGTTGCGTGGTGGACGCGACCTGATGGACGCGGCGTGAACTCTCCGTTTCGCGCGCGACGCTGGTGGATGTCGCTCGGCTTGCTTGTATCGCTGAGCTGCCACGCCCACGACGCGCCGAAGAAAATCGTGCTGGTTGGCGGCAGCAGCAGCGAAGGCCCGGCGCGACACGACTACGGTAACGGCATCCGCTTGATCGCATCGTTCCTCGATGCATTGCCCGAAGCAAGGCGCGGCGACATCAAGGTGACGAGTTACCCGGATGGGTGGCCGGACGATGCGCATGCGCTCGACGATGCAGCGACGATCGTGCTGTATCTCGATGGCGACATGAAACATCCCTTGCGCGACGCGCAACACCGCCGCGTGTTCGAAGCGGCGATGCGGCGTGGCGCTGGCTTGGTCGCACTGCATCAGGCGTCGACCGTGCCGGCCGATGACAAGGACATCGGATTGCAGCGCTGGCTGGGAGGTGCGCGCTTCGGCATGTTCGATCGCACCACGGAAACGGCGAGCGTGCAGCTTGCGTCGCCTGCGCATGCGATCACGCGCGGCATGCATGATTTCAGCTATCGTGACGAGTTCTACCCGACGTTCCGGTTCACCGCGCCCATCACGCCGATCCTCAACGCGACTCTGCACGTGCAATACCGCGATGGCCAGTCGATCGTCGAGGATCGTCCCGAGAAAACTGCCGTCGCTTGGGCGTACGAGCGCGACGGCGGTGGGCGTTCGTTCGGATTCAGCGGCGCGCACTATCTGGTTGCGCTCGATCAGCCGATGCTCCGTCGCATGTTGCTCAACGCCATCATGTGGACCGCGCACGTGGACGTTCCCATGAACGGCACGAGTGCAGGCGCGGCCGATGCCGCGACGCGTATCGCCACACACGAACTGCGCGATGCCGCGGCAGGAAAAACCACGCGCGTTGCTGCGCCCGATGCGCCGACGTTTCATCGCGATGCGCAGCGCAGCGGCTGGAATGATCGCGAAACCGCACTGACGCCGAGCAGCGTGGCCAGCCCGTCGTTCGGGTTGCTGTGGGAGTCGCCCGCACTCGACAGCTTCGATGGACAACCGGCGCGCCTTTACGCATCACCGCTCTACGTCGATCGCGTCGCGATCACGGCCGGCGAACATCGCGGGGAAATGTTTTCGGTGATCATCGCGGCCAGCAACAACGGCGACGTCTACGCGATCAACGCGACGAAGGCCGGCGATGTCGCGACTGGTCGCATCCTCTGGCGAACGCATCTGGCGACGCCTTGCCGATTGCAGCCAGCGCCGCTCGACGCCGTGCCGACCGGCGTGTTGAGCACGCCGGTGATCGACGTGGTGCATGGTCGCATCTACGTTACCGCGTGTGATCCGAAGATGGGCTGGCAAGCGTATGCGCTGAATCTGGGCAGTGGTGCGGTGCTTCCCGGCTGGCCGGTGCGGCTGGACGAGCCGCGCCTCAACGACGTGAACCATAACGCCGGCCTGCATCGATTGCCGCCGACGCGCCGTTTCGATTTCCGCGTGCAACGTGGCGCACTGAATCTGAGCCCGGATGGTTCACGCCTGTATGTCGTCTTCGGCGAAACCGAAACCGGCTGGCTGGTGTCCGTGGATACGGTGCGCGCGACAGTCGACAGCGCGTTCGCCGCGGTGGCGATGCCGCATCGTGGCAGTGGTGGCATGTGGGGTGCGGGTGGCCCGGCGATGGATGCTGCGGGAAACATTTTCGTGGTGACAGGCAGCGGTTTCGATGGCTACATCGAACAGGCGCACGACTGGACACAGTCGTTGCTGAAACTTTCCGACATCGCGCCGCGCGGACTGCAGCTGATCGGAACCTACACGCCGTTCAACTATTGCGCGACAGCGAAGATGGATATCGATCTCGGATCGGGCGGCGCGTCGCTCCTGCCCGATCTCGATCATGCACTCACATCCACATCGCATCTGCTGGTGGTCGGCGGCAAGCAGGGCAACGCGTATCTGCTCGATCGCGATCACCTGCCCGGCCGGCTCGATCAGCGCCAGACTTGCAGCACCGACGCCGCAAGCGATGGCTCGTTGTTGGCGCCGCAAACACAGCCGCAATTCGGCACGCGCGGACCGCTGAATGTCTTTGGACCGTATTCGGATCGCGATGCGGCGATGGATCTTGCGCGCGCGCGCTCGGCCGTCGCGGTGTTTCGCGCTGCCGGCGGCAACACGTCGGTCTACATGACCGGCAACACGCACACGGCCAGTGGCTCCGCGGTCGGCGTCGCGCCGTCGCTGGTGAAGCTTGACGTGGCGACGGCGCGCGGACGACCCGCGTGGTTGCGTGTCGATCGTCGCCAGCCCGACGTGGTGTTCGGCAATCCCGGCTCGCCGGTGGTCAGCAGCGACGGCGCACGCGACGCGATCGTCTGGGTGCTGGATGAAAACGCGCGGCGCTCCGCGTTGCTCGCCGGCGACGACACGCCATCGCCCATGTTGTATGCCTTTGCCGCGGACACGCTGCGCCTGTTGTGGAAAAGCAGCGCCGGCGATCTCTATACCAGCGGCAAGTACAACGAACCGTTGATCGAAGGCGGCCAGGCCATCGTCGGCACCGATCGCATCCAGGCGTTCGGCCTGGGCAAGGATCACCTCGTTCACGCGACGCAGCGAAAAGCTACGCACGCATCAGCGACGCCGGTTGCACCGTCGGGCCTTGATGGCGCGACACTCTATCGACAGCGCTGCGCGATGTGCCACGACCACCCGCAGGGAAATATCCCGCCGCGCGCGTGGATTGCTACACGCCCGCGCGCAGAAATCGTCGAGGCATTGACGCGCGGCGTGATGCGCGCACAAGCCGCGGGACTCGGCCCGCATGATATCGACGCCATTGCCGGAGCATTGAAATGACTGCACCCATCGTCCGACTTGGCGGCCTGCTCGGCGACGCGCTGGATGCCAACCGGCATGGCCGTCTGTCGCACTTCATCGTCGACGAGCACAGCCCGGCCATCGACATTTTTGCGCCGCCGCGACGTGAGCAGAATCGCGAGGGAGACTGGTACGGCGAGCATGCCGGCAAGTGGCTGTACGCCACTGCGAAGGCTGCCGCGCGCAGCGACGACGAGACCTTGCTCGCGCAGCTGCGACAAGTCGCGGATTTTCTCGTGTCCCAGCAAGAGGCCGATGGTTATCTCGGCACGTACGCGCCGGATCGTCGCTTCATGCGGCCGCAACTGCCCAAGCCGACGAGTTGGGACGGTGCGCCCAGCGTGCGCACGTGGGACATCTGGACGCACGCGTACCTGATCCTCGGCCTGCTCGAAGTGCATCGGCATTTTCCCGAGCCACGCTATCTCGATGCGGCACGCAGGATCGGCGACCTGTGCTGGCGCACGCTGTATGAAGGCGGCATCGACATCACCGAACTGGGCAACCATCACGGCATGTCTGCCACGGTGCTGATGGATCCGGCGGTCGAGCTCTATTTCGCCACCGGCGAGAAGCGCTACCTCGATCTCGCATTGTGCGTGCTGCAACAGGCGAACGACCATCGCGAACTCGCGTTGCTGCCGCGCGCACTCGCAGGCATCGACGCGGCGGGCATCGCCACCGGCAAGGCGTATCAGCTGGAGTGGAACCTGGTCGGCTTGGCCAAGCTGCACAAGGCGACCGGCAACGCGGACTATCGACTCGCGGTGGAACACCTGTGGCGCAGCATCCGCGAACACCACCTCACGCTCGGTGGCGGTCCGTGGGGCGGCGTGGCGCATCGCTCGCGCGAGGTGTTCAATCCGCCCGGCGTGTTCAGTCCTTACGGCTATGTGGAAACCTGCTCGACGCTGTCGTGGATCCAGTTAAACCGCGAGTTGCTCGCGATCAGCGGCGACGCGATGTACGCCGAGGAGATCGAACGCAGCGCGTACAACGACCTACTCGGCGCACAGGCGCCGAATGGCGAGGATTGGTGCTACTACGTTTTCCCGAATGGCCGGCGCGTGCACACCACCTACTGGCGCTGCTGCAAATCCAGCGGCGCGATGGCGCTGGAAGAACTGCCGACGATCGCCTGCGCGCTCGATGGCGACAACACGATCGCCGTGCATGTCCACGGCCCGGGCGAAGCGATTTTCTGGTTGCCCGATGCAGGTGAGGTGCGTATCGAACAGCGCACGGCGTATCCGTATCCCGGCCACATCCACATGCGCTTCGCGGTCGAACGCACGGCACGTTTCGCGTTGAAGCTGCGCATCCCGAGCTGGGCCGAAGGCGCGACGCTTTGCATCCATGACGAGGATGCCGGCGTCGAAGCGACACCCGGGCAATACGCGTTGATCGAACGCGAATGGCATGACGTCGACGAGGTCGTGGCGCACTTTCCGATGCGTCCGATGCTGCATCGCGCAGTGAATCGCAACGTGCAGGAATCGCTGGCGCCCGACGGCAGCGACGTGCGCCAGCAGGTACTGCGCTTCGACTATGCCGCGGTCACCTGCGGGCCACTCGTCTACGCCACCGGCCTGATCGACGGTTTCAAGATCGAGGAAACACTGCGGCTGCCGACAAAGGCGCAGGACACGTGGCTGACGATGGTGCCGCCGCTCGAAGATGGCGTTCCGCGCATCGCGCTCTCGCCCGGCTATCGCGAGCCGTTGATCTTCACGCCGTATTTCGGCACCGGGGGACGTGTGGATGGCGCATGGCGACTGACCTGGCTGCAACTTGCGCCGGAATCGTCCCCGTGACACCGGCATCATTCGTCACACAAGATTTTGTGGCGCCAGAACATATCCACTGCGCCTGTTTCCCGCCCGGGCCATGGTGCAAAGTGGCTCGCGCAATGGGATGAACCTTCGTGGACGCGCAGTGCATGGACACCTTTACGCCTGAGTCGAAAGCAGCCCGCAACGGTTCGTCCGGTCCGCTGGACGGGGTGCGCGTGCTCGACCTGAGCGCTTACATCGCCGGTCCGTACGCCTGTTCGCTGCTGGCCGACCAGGGCGCGGACGTGATCAAGGTCGAACCGCCCGACGGCGACAACCTGCGCCAGTATCCGTCGACGCTGCCCAGCGAAAGCCGCGCGTTTCTCGGCGTGAATCGCAGCAAGCGCGGCATCGTGCTTGATCTGAAACAGCCGAAGGATCACGCCGTCCTGCTGAAGCTGGTGCGCGATGCCGACGTGCTGGTGCACAACTTTCGCCCGAGCGTGCCGACGCGGCTCGGCATCGATCACGAGCAGCTCAACCTGATCAATCCCCGGCTGATTTACTGCGCGATCACGGGCTATGGCGAAACCGGCCCGATGAAGGACAAGGCCGGCTACGACCAGGTGCTGCAGACCATGACCGGCATGTGCATGCTGCAGGGCAAGCGTGGCGGTGCGCCGGAAATCATCTATGGCTCGGTGGTGGACTACTACGCCGCCGCGTTGCTCGCAGCCGGCGTGTCGTCGGCGTTGTACGAACGCGAGCGCAGCGGCGTGGGCCAGTTCGTCGGCGTGTCGCTGTTGCGCAGCGCGCTGACCATGCAGTCGGCGCGGATGATCTGGGCCGAAGGCGAATCACTCGACATCGGTCGCGACATGCGCTCGGGCGGCGTTACCGGCATTCACCCCGCGCGCGAGGGCTACATCTACATCTCCGCCAACACGCCACGCTTCTGGAAAGCGCTATGCGCAAAAACCGGCCTGCATGTGCTCGCCGACGACGCGCGTTACGACACTGTGCGCAAGCGTGCGCAACACGTGGCGGAGATCGTGCCGCGACTGCATGCAGCGCTGACCGCGCGAACCGCGCTTGAATGGGAAACGCTGTTCGGTGACGACGTGCCTTGCGCGGCCGCGCGCCAGATCGAAGACATGTTCGATCACCCGCAGGTGCTGGCGCAGGGCATCGTCGGCAACTTCGAACATCCGGTGGTGGGGCGTTACCGCGGTGTTGCGCAATCGATCAGCTTCGGGCGTACGCCGGGGCCGGCACCATTTGCGGCGCCGGTGCTTGGGGAACATACGGAGAGCGTGATTGCCGCGGTGGAAGAGGATTTGGAGTCGGCGTTTGCGGTCAGGGGTGATTTGAAGAAGTGATGTGAGGCGGCGACCACTTTTGGATCAAGGTCAAGAGCTCGGTACTTATTTGCATTTGAGCGGGGCGCTCAGATGCACGCTCAAATGCGTGCACTCAAATTCCCGAATAACTGCAACCCGAAGTGCATGTCTCATGCACGACGACTTTCGACAGCAGCGGTAGTGACGGCTTCAGCCGTTCCCAGATCCACACCGACAGGCGTTCGCTGGTCGGGTTGTCCAGGCCTTCGATGTCGTTGAGATAGTGGTGATCGAGCTGGTCGTACAGCGGCTGGAACGCGGCCTTGACGTCGGAAAAATCCATCACCCATCCGGTGTCGCTGCCGATCTCGCCGCACAGATGAATCTCGACGCGAAACGAATGGCCGTGCAGGCGCGAACACTTGTGGCCTGCAGGAACATTCGGCAGGCGATGCGCGGCCTCGATGGTAAAGCTCTTGAAAATATCCATGCCGACATTCTACAGCGGCCATTGCCGATGAGCCGACGCCGGCATGGAATCCGCTGCGCCAAGCAGTGATCGCATCCAGCGCACGCATGTCACCCGACAATGAAACCTCTCGCGCATATGTGATCGCTGCCTCACTGCGATCATCCTTGCGTGCTCCATCTCCACATCATGTGCACACCCCGGCTTCGTACCATTGCGCCGCAAATCCCCACGATGCCGCGAGAAAAATCCCGCGTCTCGTTTGCAACGAAATCCGGAGAAAATAGAAATGAACCACTCTTCATCCCGTCTGTTGCGACGTGCTGGTGGCGCGATCGCGGCGGTCTCGCTGGCGCTCGCCAGCAGCGCCACGTTTGCACAGCAATCGCCTGCGCTGGATCGTGTCAGCGTGTGGCTGGGCGGCTATTACGCCCACACCGATACCAACATCGGCGCGAGCGACAGCACCGGCCAGCTCAAGGGCAACGTGAACCTCGAGCACGACCTTGGATTTCAGGATCACAAGACGGTGCCGCGCGTGCGCCTGGATTTCCTGGTCGGCGACAGCCAGGGCTTTTCGTTTGATTACTACAGCGTCAACAAGTCGCGCACGAAGACGCTGTCCGATGCGATCAGCTACGGCGGCAACGACTACAGCGCGTCTGCTTCCGTGCACGGAAAGCTCGATTTCGATTTCGGCAGCGCGGCGTATCGCTGGTGGTTCGGTCACGAAAACGACGTGTTCGGCGTCGGCCTCGGTGGTGCCTATTACCGCGTGCGCGCCGGCATCGGCGGAGAAGCCAGCGTCAACGGCGAGTCTATCGGCGAAGCGTCCACCACCAGCAACGAAAGCGCCTGGGCACCCTTGCTGCAGCTCGGCTGGCGGCATTCGTTCAACGATCAGTGGCGCATGTACTTCGATGCATCGGGCGTCAAGAAAAATGGCGGCCCGCTCAACGGGCACATCTACAACGGCGCACTGGGCGTCGAGTATTTCCCCTGGAAAAACCTCGGCCTCGGCGCGGAATACGGCTACACCAAGATTCGCCTCAACCAGCGCCGGACCGATTACAACGCGGACCTCGACATGAAACTAACCGGTCCGTCGCTGTTCGTTCGTTTGCGTTTCTGATCAACATTCGATCGGATACTGCGGAAGCCATGCGGCTCGATCAGAGTCGCTTGGCCATCCAGTCCGCCAGCTGCATGCGTACCTGTCCACGACCGGGTTCCGATTCGTTGAACAGCTCGTGGTACAGCGTCGAGAAGAAGCGCGTGGTGAGTTGTTCGGTCGACGCGGCCGCGCGAGCGAAGTCGCGACTGCCGCCCGGATCGACCAGATGATCGCTGTCGGCGACCAGCAGCATCGTCGGCACGGCGAGTCGGTGTGCGTCCGCAATGCACGATGCGCCGGCGCTGAATATGAAGTTGGCCAGCCGCGGCGTAATCATCGCCGTGCGCAGCGGATCATTGCGGTAACTCTCGACCAGCGCGGTGTCGTGCGAGAGATATTTGTAAGGCAGGCCGTTGCGCAGCGGCAAACGTGGCGCGACGTGCGCGAGCAGCCACGCCAGCTTGATCATGCCGCCGGTTTCCCAGCTGCGCAGCGCCGGCGACGACAGCACCAACCCCCGTGGCGCGATGCGTTCGTCCAGCACGGCGCGCAACGCCACCAACCCACCCATGCTGTGACCAAGCAGCAACGGCGGCGTCGATGCGCGACTTTCGCAGTCGCGAAAAACCATCGTGAGATCCGACAACAGATCGTCCGAATGCCGGATCGCGCCGCGCTGACCAGGCGATCGACCGTGCCCGCGCTGGTCGTAACTGCGCGCGGAATAACCGCGCTGATTGAACCACTGTGCGACGTCGCGGTAGCGCGCGCCGTGCTCGCCCAGTCCGTGCACGATCAACACCGATCCGCGCGAATTCTCCACCGGCCAGTCATGCAGGAACAGGCGCTGGCCATCGGGCATGCTCAGCCATGACTCATCCGCTGCACGACCGGCGACGGCTTGCTGCTGTTTCGATTGCGCTCGTTCCTGCACGCCTGCGTCTGCCCTCGTGATGTGTGCCGCGTCCCGCGAATGTTCGCGGGACGATGTTCGCTCAGTGTTCCCTGATCTGCATGTCTTTCGTCAACAGGTCGAGCTTGCGCTTCATGTCGGCCTGCGGCTGCGTGCCGGCGACACCGTAGAACGCGGTGTACAGCACCGCCGGCGGCTGGCTGGCCGCGTTGGCCGGTGCGATCACGGCGTCGATCTTCATCAGGTCGTTCTCGTAACGAGCGACCGCGTTATAGGGATATGCGCGTGCCGACAATTTCTGCCAGTGGCTGCTGATGTCGTTGTCCAGTCCTTGCGGCGGCACGGCGAAACGCTGGATGTTGACGTTGTCGTGATCGTCGGAGGCGGTGGTCTTCCAGATGTTCACGTCGCCCACGTCCCAGATCGGCTGGTCGCCGTCCTTGAGGAAACGGAAACCAAGCCAGAGCAGATTATCCGGCGTGATCGACTGCACGTCGGACGTATAGGAAAAGGCCACCCGCTTCGACGTGTAGCTGAAGCGCTTGCCGATATCGAAATCGACATGGATGCTCTTGAATGCATCCGGCAGCAGCGTGCGCATCCTGAGGTAATCCTTCCACTGCGCCAGCGTGCCTTCGTACGTGGCGTAGATGTAGTTGCTGATCTCGTCCATGTCCAGGCGCGTGTCGTATTGCTGGCTTATCGACACCAGCCGCGTGAACGCCACGGTGCCGTCCGGCACCGGCAGCGAATACATCACGATCCAGCCATTCATGTACGGCAGCGGCCATGCGTCGACCTGCCACGGACGCTGCCAGCGATCCGTGTGCACCGATTCGAGTGTCGGCGTGCCCAGCGAGGTGATCTTGATTTTTTCGCCGGCGACCTCGCGCTGGAACAGTCCGGTCTTGAGCACCAGATCCATGCGCGTGACCGCGTCGCCATAGAATTTCGCCGCGTCCAGGCTGTCCGGGCGGCGCAGATGCATGAGGCCGTTGCGCGCCACTTCACCGATGTCGATATAGCCGTTGGCGTCGAGCGTGAAATGCTGCGAGGCGCTGCCGGTGCGTCCCCATTCGCCGTTGCTGCCACGCGCGATGATGGTGGGGAAATTATCGAGGCGTGTCTGCTCGGACAGCAGTCGCGCAGAGCCCGCGCCATTCGGAAACAGGCTGGAGGGATCTTTCGCCAGCAGCGCTTTCAGCTGCGTATCGCTGAAGCTGTCAAAGCGCTTGTTGTATTCGGCGTAGAAGGCCGCGAACGTCAGCGGCAACGCAAACTGCGTCTTGAACGTGCCGTTCTCGATCGTGTCGAAAATATCGAGCTGATAAGCGACGCGCGTATCCATCGTCGCCTGGTGATCCGGCGCATTCAGTACCGCGCTGATCGGCAGCGCGAAGTTGAGATTCTCGTTGGCCGATTTCATCAGCACGATACCGATCAGCTTGCCGTCCTTGTCCAGCAGCGGGCCGCCGCTGTTGCCGGGCGAAGCGGCCGCCGAAAAGCGCATCCATTTCCAGCGGCCGTCCTGGTCTTCGGGCGTGTCGGAAGTGTAGAGCCCGTCGCGAATCACCACGCCGGTGCCGAGCGCGTTGCCGACGGCGAAAACGACTTCGTTCAACGCCGGCTTGAGGTTCACTTCCAGCGCGGTCGCCGTTGCCGGTTGCTCGGCCAGCGAGAACACCACGAAATCCTGCTGCAGCGAAAATTTCTCGATCTTGCCGATCGCGTACACATGGCCGCTGGCATCGCGCAACGCGGGCTCGCCCCACAGGCTCTTGCTCCCGATCTGCAGCACGTGCGCCGCTGTGACGAAGCGGTTGTTGCCGATCGCGAATGCGGTGCCGATCGAGTAGTACTTGTCGGTGCGTTCCTGGAACGGCAGCAGTTCCAGCGGCAATGGTTTTTCGTAGGTAAGCGGATCGTTGACCGGCTTGGCCGCCACCACTTCGAACGTGGCGGACTGGATTTTCGGCAGCACACTCGCATCGAGGCTGGCGGCGTGAACAGTCGCGCTGCTGCACAGGGCGACGCCTGCGACCCATGCCAACCGATGGAACATCCTGCGCGTGGAGCGGACGTGTCGCGACATCACTTGCAGAGCGTGCATGGGCATCCTTCGCATGAAGGCCTCGCCGGATTCCCCAGCGGGGCCCCTGACCTGCGATGGCCGAGCGCGAATATTGACATGTCGCACCGCCGATTTGCATCGTGCAGGCGCGACGATTCCGTCACTCAGCGCGGTGCGGCACAGCCGCTGTCCGGGCAATTTCTTGCGGCTAGTTCGACCGTCGTGTCGCCCTCGAACGACGAAGCCGAATGGCCGAGTTGCAGTCGGTAGTTTCCGGCCGGCTGCTGCCACTGCCGCTTCGCCTCGTCGTAGTCGGACAGCAGGCGCCAATCGGCCGTGATCTCGACGTGGCGCGTTTCACCGGCTTTCAACGCGACATGGCTCCAGCCAGCCAGCCGGCGTGTATGCCTGCCGCCGGGTAGCGTCACGTAAAGTTGCGGCACGTCGACGCCCGCGCGCTTGCCGCGATTGACCACATCGAAAGTCACCGTGAGCCGGTCGTGTGCGACATGCGATTGCAGATGCGCATAAGCGAATTGCGTGTAGGTCAGCCCATGGCCGAACGGGAACAACGGCTGGAAACCGCGACGCTGAAACCAGCGATAGCCGACGTCCGCGCCTTCGATGCGATAGTCCACCGTGTCCGCCGGCTGGCCCTGCGGGTGCAAGCCGATGGCATCGAGTCCGGCACCGGGAATCACCGGCCGCGGCAATTGTGATTCATCACGCGGCCACGTCACCGGCAGACGACCCGATGGCGCGACCTCGCCGAACAGCAATCGCGCGATCGCTTCGCCGCCGGCCGCGCCGGGATACCACGCCTCGAGCACCGCCGCGCTGTGATCCAGCCACGGCATTTTCACCGGGCCATTGGTTTCCAGCACGACGATGGTGCGCGGGTTGGCCCTGACCACGGCAGCCACCAGCGCGTCCTGATGATTGGGCAAAGTCATGTCGGGCACGTCCATCGATTCGGCCGTCCATTGTTCGACGAACACCACCGCCGCCTCGGACTGCGCGGCGAGTTTCGCCGCCGCCGCGACATCCAGCCCGTCGCTGTATTGCGCCCTGCCATGGACGCGGCGGTTGAATGCGTCGAGCGGGGACGAACGCTGATAAACCAGCGGTCCCGGCCAGTTATACGGCAGCGACCCGTTCACCGCGCTACCGCCCGGCGGCACCACGACGGACGAACCGCCGCCGGTCAGCACGCCCTTGTCCGCGTGGGCGCCGATCACCGCGATCGACTTCAACGCAGGCGACAACGGCAGCAGCGATTGCTGATTGCGCAGTAGCACCGCGCCCGCTTCCTCGGCGCGCTGCGACACGGCGCGACTGGTTTCGTAGTCGATCGGCGTGACCATGGCGGGATGATCGATCACGCCAGCGGCGAACACGCTGCGCAGGATGCGCTGCGCCATGTCGTCAATGCGCGCCTGCGGCACTTCACCGGACGCCACCGCGGCGCGCAGCGGCTTGTCGAAAAAGACCTGCTTGTCGAACTTGTCACCGGCGGATTCCTGATCCAGCCCGGCCAGCGCTGCCTTGCCCGCGCTATGCACCGCGCCCCAGTCGGACATCACGAAACCCGGATACGCCCAATCACGTTTCAGCACCTGGTTGAGCAGCCAGTCGTTCTCGCAGGCATAGACGGTGTTGACGAGGTTGTACGAACACATCACCGAGCCGGGATGGCCGGTCTCGATGGCGATCTCGAAGGCGAGCAGATCCGATTCGCGCGCGGCGGTGGGGTCGATTTGCGAACTGACCGTCGTGCGCGCGGTTTCCAGATCGTTGATGGCGTAATGCTTGATGGTGGAAAGCACGTGCTGGCTCTGGATGCCGCGGATGGCCTGACCCACCATCGTGCCGGCCAGCAGCGGATCTTCGCCGGCATATTCGAAATTGCGTCCGGTGCGCGGGTCACGCTGCAGGTCGATGCCGCCGGCCAGCATGATGTTGAAGCCCTTGCGATGCGCCTCGCTGGCGATCATCGCGGCCCCCGCATAGGCAACTTGCGGATCGAAACTCGCCGCCGTGGCGAGCGCGGACGGCAGCGCGGTGGCGCCAACGCTGCGCGGTTTCGCCACGCCCAGCCCGGCATCGCTTTCCTGCAAGGCCGGCAGGCCGAGCCGCGAAAAAGCGGGCAGGAAGCCTGCCGAGTGCAACGCGCCGACGGGCAACGGCCAGCCGTTTTCGTCGTCGCCGAAATCGACGCGGATCAGGCGGAATTTCTCGTCCTGCGTCATCGCCTTCACCACCAACGCGGCGCGTTGATCGGCGGACAGCGCAGTGTTCATCCATGGCCGCGAGGGCGCATCGGCTGCTTTCACCGTTACGCACAGCAAGCCGACGCCGAGGGCGACGATCCAGAACATGGGGCGCAGGTTCACAAGCATCGTTCGACTCCTCCAATGACTGTCGGCCAGCATGTGCAACCAGGCCGGCGAACACAAGCCGTGTCGGCGCTGTCTGTAACCCGTTCGCCGTTGCGGCGCGTCTCATGTGCTGAGACAACGGCTTGCCACGCTTGCGCATCGACCTTATATCCTTGGGGGTGACTTCCCCACTCGCCCCATGCGGGAATCCGCCGATGCCGGCCCACGATGTGCTCGCCGATTTCCACCCCGCCGTTGCTGCCTGGTTCCGCGGCAGTTTTGCTGCGCCCACCTCGGCGCAAATGCAGGCGTGGCCGTCGATACGCGCCGGCCGGCACACGCTGGTGGCGGCGCCGACTGGTTCGGGCAAGACGCTGACCGCGTTTCTCGCGGCCATCGACGAACTGGTGTGCGAGGGCGTGGCGAACGGTGGCGTGCTGCCGAGCACCACTTCGGTGATTTACATCTCGCCGTTGAAGGCGTTGTCGAACGACATCCACATCAACCTCGAAGCGCCGCTGGAAGGCATCCGCGCGGAGCTCGAAAAACTCGGCCTGCCCGACGTGGCGATTCGCACCGCCGTGCGCACCGGCGACACGCCGCAAGCGGAACGCACGCTGCTGCGCAAGCAGCCGCCGCACATCCTGGTGACCACGCCGGAATCGCTGTACGTGCTGCTCAGTTCGGCATCCGGCCGCACGATGCTTGCCGGTGCACGCTCGGTCATCGTCGACGAAATCCACGCGATCGCCAACAGCAAGCGCGGCTCGCATCTGGCGTTGTCGCTGGAGCGACTGGAGTCGCTCTGCCGTCGCCGCCTGCTGCGAATCGGCCTTTCCGCCACGCAGAAACCCATCGATGAAGTCGCGCGTTTTCTGGTCGGCGGCCAGTCGGCCTTGCCTGTTCTTTCCCACGAGGCACAGCTCGCTGCGCGGCATGCTGTCGAACAGTCCGCGCCACGCACGCACGACCTGTTTGCGCGACCGACGATTTGCGCGAAGCCGGCGGATCACCTGCTCAGCGACGCTGAAAAAGAAGCCTGCACGATCATCGATGTCGGCCACACGCGTTCGCGCGACCTGGCCATCGAAGTGCCGCCGGTGCCGCTCGAATCGGTGATGTCCAACGATTGCTGGGAGCTCGTCTACAACCGGCTCGCGCAACTGGTGCAGACACACAGCACCACGCTGATCTTCGTCAACACGCGGCGCATGGCCGAGCGCGCGGCGCGGCATTTGTCCGAACGGCTCGGCCGCGAAGTGGTCGCCGCGCATCACGGCAGCCTGTCGAAAGAATTGCGGCTGGACGCCGAACAACGGCTCAAGCGCGGCGAACTGTCGGTGCTGGTCGCTACCGCGTCGCTCGAACTCGGTATCGACATCGGCGATGTCGACCTGGTCTGCCAACTTGGTTCGCCGCGATCGATCGCCGCGTTCCTGCAGCGCGCGGGACGTTCCGGCCATAGTATCGACGGCACGCCGAAAGCGCGGCTGTTTCCTGCCACGCGCGACGATCTCGCCGAATGCACCGCACTGCTCGACTGCGTGCGACGCGGTGAACTGGATGCGTTGATCCTGCCGCCACAACCGCTCGATGTTCTCGCGCAACAGATCGTCGCGGAAATCTCCTGCCTCGAATGGGACGAGGATGCGTTGTATGCGCTGGTGCGTCGAGCGCATCCGTATCGCAACCTGCAACGCGCGGAATTCGACGCGGTGGTGCGCATGCTCGCCGAAGGATTCACCACGCGGCAAGGCGCGAAATCCGCCTACATCCATCACGACGCGGTTCATCGCCAGTTGCGTCCCAAACGCGCCGCGCGGCTCACCGCGTTGATGTCCGGCGGCACCATCCCCGACACCGCCGACTACAAGGTCGTGCTGGAGCCGCAGGCGATTATTGTCGGCACGGTGAACGAGGATTTTGCGGTCGAGAGCATGGCCGGCGACATCTTCCAGCTCGGCAACACCAGCTATCGCATCCAGCGCGTCGAGCGCGATCGACTGCGCGTGGAAGACGCGCACGGCGCGCCGCCGAGCATTCCGTTCTGGCTGGGTGAAGCGCCGGGACGCAGCAAGGAATTGTCATTCGGCGTGTCGCGACTGCGCGATGACATTTCCGCGCGACTCGACGCCGGTGGCATTCCAGCCGCACAAGCCTGGCTGACCAACGAACTCGGGTTGTGCGAGGCGGCGGCGCAGCAACTCGTCGATTACCTCGCACGCGCGAAGGCCGCGCTTGGCGTGTTGCCGACGCAACATACGCTGGTGCTGGAACGCTTCTTCGACGAATCCGGCGGCACCCAACTGGTGGTGCATACGCCGTGGGGCAGCCGCATCAATCGCGCGTGGGGTCTCGCGCTGCGCAAGCGTTTTTGTCGCCAGTTCAATTTCGAATTGCAGGCCGCGGCGACGGAAGACGCGATCGTGCTTTCGCTGTCGACCAGCCACAGTTTTCCGCTGATCGAAGTGGCCGGTTATCTGCATTCCAACACCGCCGAACATGTACTGATCCAGGCGCTGCTGGATGCGCCGCTGTTTCCCGCGCGCTGGCGCTGGAATGCGGTGACCGCGCTGGCGCTGCCACGTTTCATGGGTGGCAAGAAAACGCCGCCGCCGCTGCAGCGGATGAAGAGCGAGGATCTGCTCGCCGCGGTGTTCCCCGATCAGGTCGCGTGTCTGGAGAACATCGTCGGCGAACGCGAGGTGCCCGATCATCCGCTGGTCAACCAGACCATGCACGATTGCCTGCGCGAGGCGATGGACATCGACGGCCTGCTCGACATCCTGCGTGGTCTCGAAAGCGGCAGCATCGATGTCATAGCGCGCGATCTCACCGCGCCGAGTCCGCTTGCCGCCGAAGTGCTCAACGCCGCGCCGTACGCTTTCCTCGATGACGCGCCGCTGGAAGAACGCCGCACGCATGCGGTGCAGACACGACGCTGGGGCGATGGCGACAGCGCTGACGACCTCGGCCGGCTGGATCCCGAAGCGATCGCCGCCGTGCGTGACGAGGCCTGGCCGCAAGTGCGTGATGCCGACGAGATGCACGAAGCGCTGACCGTGCTTGGGTTTGTCACCGCGGGCGAAGTCGAAGCCAACCTCGGCTGGAACGAACGCCTGCAGACACTGGCGAAGGCCAGTCGCGCCACCTTGCTTGTTGTAGGAGCGCACCCTGTGCGCGAGGGAGTTCCTTGTGTCGTGCGCGATCGCCTTCTGCCGGATGACGAAGCGCCGTCGCGCACAGGGTGCGCTCCTACACCCTTCGCGATCTGGACATCTGCCGAGCAATTACCGATATGGCGCGCGGTGCACGCGAACACCTCCATGCATCCCGCCATCGATGCGCCAACGGCATACGCCAGCCGCAACTGGAGCCGCGAAGACGCCTTGCTCGAACTGGTGCGTCATCGCTTGTGCGGACTCGGCCCGGTGACGGTTGCCGCACTGACGCGAACGCTGGCCGTCGATCCCGGCGATGTCGAACTCGCCTTGGTCCGGCTGCAATCCGAAGGCTATGTGATGCAAGGCCGTTTCACCGCGGAGGGCGGCGAAACGGAATGGTGCGAGCGCCATTTGCTGGCGCGCATCCATCGCTACACGATCGGCCGTCTGCGTCGCGAAATCGAGCCGGTCAGCCGTCGCCAGCTCATGCGTTTCCTGTTCGACTGGCAGCACGTATCGTCCACGACGAAACTGCAGGGACCCGACGCGCTGGCCAACACGCTGGCGCAGCTGGAAGGTTTCGAAGCCGCCGCCGGTGCGTGGGAATCGGAAATCCTGCCGGCCCGCATCACGGATTACTCCAACAGCTGGCTCGACAGTCTGTGTCGCGCCGGCCGCATCAGCTGGAACCGCCTGCGCGCCGGCGGCGGTGGTGGCGGACCGGTGCGCAGCACGCCGATCGTGCTGATGCCGCGTCGTCATCTGGCCATCTGGACGTCCGTTTCCAATAGCGACGACAACCAGCCGCCACTGATTTCATCGCGCGCGCAGATGGTGGCGGATGCGTTGCGCGAGCAAGGTGCGCTGTTCTTCGACGAGTTGCTGCAGATCACGCATCTGCTGCGCACCGAGCTTGAAGATGCACTCGGCGAACTGGTTGCCGCCGGCCAGGTGAACGCCGACAGCTTCGCTGGCCTGCGTGCACTGCTGCTGCCGGCTGCCAAGCGTGATGCCAGTCGCCAGCGCCGCCTGCGCAAGCACATGCTCAACGGCATCGAGGATGCGGGACGCTGGTCGTTCACGCGTGGTGCGCTGCCATCGACCGAAGCGAAAACATCCGGCGATCCTGACGCGCTGGAACACATCGCGCGCAGCTTGCTCCACCGCTACGGCGTAGTGTTCTGGAAATTGCTGGAGCGGGAAGCACCATGGTTGCCTTCGTGGCGCGAGCTGTTGCGCGTTTACCATCGACTGGAAGCGCGTGGCGAAATCCGCGGCGGACGCTTTGTCGAAGGCCTGGTCGGCGAGCAGTTCGCGCTGCCCGAGGCAATTGGGCCGCTTCGTGCCGTGCGTCAGCGCGCGGATGACGGCGAGCTGGTGTGCCTGAGCGGCAGCGATCCGCTGAACCTGGTCGGCACCGTGCTGGTTGGCGACAAGGTGCCGGCGCTGACCAGTTCGCGCGTGCTCTATCGCGATGGTGCACCCATCGCGGCGTTGATCGCGAGCAAGGTTGTGCCGCTGGTCGAGCTATCGACGAGTGACACGCAAACGGTGCGGCATGCGTTGCTGCGACATGCCGCACCCCCGGAAGGTTTCCGGGCGGCGAGCTGATCTCACGGAGACGACGACGATGGGATGCCTGCCGATCTTGCTGCTGTTTCCGCTTGGGGCCGGCGTCGGTTATCTGATCGCCGGGCCGATCGGCGCGTTATGGGGCGCGGGCATCGGACTGGTGGCCGGCATCGCCTTGACGGGCGTGTTCATCAAGGCGATGCGTGATCGACGCTGAGTTCACTCGGAGTCGCACGCATCGCACGAACAAAATCGCACGGCGCATTCACGGCTGGCCCTTCGCCGGCACCAGCGTGACGTGACCCGTTGCATACAGCGGGCCGTCGATCGGCGCGGTGAATTGCAGACATAGCGCGTGATCACCGGTGAGCTTGGGCAGCGACGCATCGAGACGGAAGCGACGTGCGCTGTGCTGCGGATCGGGCAACGGCAGCGTGGCGAGCACCGCGCCGTTGCACTGCATGTCGTGCACGACGATTTCGCCGTAAGGCGTGGCGTGCGGATGCGCGATGACCTTCACCTGCTCGTGCGCCAAAGCGTAATTGCGTTCCAGCCTTGCGACGTCGAAATGGATCGCCTGCAATCCATCCATGCGCGTCGATGGCAGCATCTGGCAGGTGTCGAACAGGTCGATGCTGTACACCGGCGACATGCTGGTGGCATCCGGCGTCGGCTGCACGCGGATGCGGAAACTGCTGTCCGGGCAATTGGCCAGCGCGTTGCCGTCGAAGTCGAGCAGGCTTGCGCGATCCAGCAGGCGTGTACGCGGCGCGGCCAGCGCATCGCCATCTTCAGTAAAGCTTGCCGCACGCACGGTCGTCGGCATGTGCGTGTCGAAAGGGGCCTTGTACAACGGCGAGTGCAACGTTGGCGTACTGCCATCAGTGGTGTAGTGGATCGCACCCAAGTCGGCGAGATTCGACAAGGTCACGTGCGTGTCATCACTTGCCTGTCCGACAATCGCATCCATCGCGATGTCGACGGCGAACGCGCTATCGGCATAGCCGATGCCCTGTGCACGATAGCGTGCGAGCTGCGTCGGCAGGCGCGACAGGAAATTCTTCCAGTCATGCGTGGACGCCGGCGACCAGTCGACTTCGCTCAGTGCGTCGATGCGCGGAAACACGGCGTGTTCGACATGCTGCATGCTCGGCATGTGTTCGGTCCACACGTTGGCCTGTGCACCGAGCACGTGTTTCGACTGGGCCGCATCGAGCTCCTTCGGCACGGGATCGAATGCATAGATGCTGGCGAGATCCTGCACCGGCATGCGTCCGGTGGTTTCGTCCAGACGTGCACTTTGCAACTGATCGAAATACAAAGTCGGCGCGGGCGACAGCACGACGTCGTGACCGCTCTTCGCCGCATCGATGGCGCCCTTGGTGCCGCGCCACGACATCACGATGGCATCGGGCTGCACATGGCCGCCTTCGAGAATTTCATCCCAGCCGACCAGTCGTCGCCCATGCTTCGCCAGATATTCGCCGATGCGATCGATCAGCCAGCCCTGCATCGCGTCCTCGTCGTGGATGCCGAGCGCATGCATTTTTGCCTGCACCGTTGCGGACGCCTGCCATTGATCCTTGACCGCCTCGTCGCCGCCGACGTGGATGTCGTGCGACGGAAACAGCGCCATTACTTCATCGAGCACGTTGTGGATGAAAACGAGCGTGGCATCGTCCACGTTGTAGAGATACGGATTCACGCCCCAGTCGACCGACACCGGCGGACGCTTGCCGGTGACACCGAGCTGGGGATACGAAGCGACCGCGGCCTGCGCGTGGCCGGGCATGTCGAGCTCGGGCACCACCGTGATGTGCCGCACGCTGGCAAAGGCGACCACCTTGCGAATGTCGTCCTGCGTGTAGAAACCGCCGTAGCGCATCGGCTCGCCATCGCGCCCCGCGCCGGGCAGCGTGCGCCACGCACCGATGCGCGTGAGTTCCGGGTAGCGCTTGATCTGGATGCGCCAGCCCTGGTCGTCGGTGAGATGCCAATGAAACACGTTGAGCTTGTGCTGCGCCATCTGGTCGAGCAGTCGCTCGACGTCGGCCACCGACTGGAAATGCCGCGCGGAATCGAGCATCAATCCACGCCAGGCGAATCGTGGCTGGTCGCTGATGTGCATCGCGGCCAACGACACCGCGCCGTGTTTCGCATCCGGCGTCAGCAACTGCGACAACGTGATGGCGCCATAGAAAAGACCGGCGGCGTCGCGTGCGTTGATGCGGATGCCGGCAGGCGTGACGTCCAGCGTATAGCCTTCCATTTGCGCAACCGGCGCATCGGCCTCACGCGACAGCACGATGGCGCCGCGCGACGCCGGGCCCGTCTTGATTTTCAGATGCAGCCCACGCGTGCGAGCCAGCAAATCGACGAGATATTGAGCGGTGTCTCGCGTGGCGGCATCGTGCGCGGGAATCACGATCGACGCGCCGTCGGCGACTGACAAACTGCCAGTGGCGAACTGGATCTGCGCCGGCATCGGCAACAGCGGTGGCGTGGCTGCATGAGCCGCGCCCGCCAGGGCGAGCATGCTGAAAGCGATACCGGCAAATTTCATGAAGACTCCGGATTGAAGTATGCGTTGGAAAAAAGGGTTCGATCACGCGATCATCTCTGGCGAACGCGATGTCATAGGTGGTTCCGCGCGCCCTGCTTGAGCTGTTCGACGAGTTCCGCGGTCAACGGACCGAGCACGCCGCGGCGTTGTTCGGGAATGTGCGCGAGCGACTCGTCGTCGCCGAACGCGTAGTAGTCCATCAGGTTGCGCCAATGAGCGCGCTCCGCCGGCGGCAGCGCACGAAACGCGAGCAGGCAGTGATATAGCGCGGCCTTGGCATGACCGGTGTGATAGCCGTCGACATCCACCGGACTCCACCAGTAATTCACCAGCGCATTGAGTGGCCCGAGTGACTCGACGTTGTGCCACCACAGCGGTGGCATGTAGAGCGCATCGCCCGGATGCAGCTCGGCAACTTGCGCGGCCGCAAGCGCCCTACGCAGGCGTGGATAGCGCGGATCGTCCGGCTGATCGAGCCGTGCCATGCTGATTGCCGCACCGGTCGGCGCGTAATCGAGTGGACCGATGTAGAGGTTCTGCAATTGCTCCGGCGGAAACAACGTGAAGCGCCGCGATCCACACACCACGCAGGCAATGTTGTGCATGGAATCGAAATGCGTGGGCGTGGTGACGCGGTTGCCAATCCATATGCGCGGCTCCACGCCGGGCAGCAACGACAATTCGTTTTCTGCAAGGAATCCCGGCAGGCATTCGCGGATGCGCGCGCTCTGGATCACCACGCCGCGCGCGTTGTCGAGTCGGCTGTACTTGGCCAGCCGTTGCAGGCCCAGCGTTACCGGTACCTTGAAATGCTGGTAGCTGAAACCGTCGAGCTCGGGTGCGTAGCCGATGATGCCGTCGGCGCTTGAGTCCACCATCAGCGTGCTGACGTCGGTGCCGTTGTCCAGCTGCGCCAGGCGTTGCGCAAAAGCCGTATCCGATTCCATACCCAGTTTCACGATCGGCCAGTCGCGCACAAGGCCACGAATCACGAGCGGTCGATCATGACCGACCACGTCATTCAGACTGAATGGACGTCCATCGGCGGGACGGTATTCCTCGATCGCGGCAGGCGCGGACGTTGCGCCGGCTGGTTCACTCATGATCTTTTCTCCGCTTCTGTCCACGGCCGCACGGCAATGAATGGCACGTTCGCTGCGTCGACCCGTTGCCGATGGTGCGCCAATCCGCTTCCATCAGACAGCGCTTGCGGGCATTCAAGCAAAAACTGCGATGTCGGCGGAGCCGACATCGCAGTGGATAGCAAGCCGTGCGACATCCCCACGTTATTTCCGGCACTTTCCACCGGAAAAAAACGGACCTGGCAAGATGCCAGGTCCTTGGGGAGAGCATGACTCAGAACTTGAAGTTCGCGGTCAGGTAGTACTGGCGACCGTTCGTGTAGAACGCTTCCGGCACCTTGCCGAAACCGAGGCCGGCCTGTGAACCGGAGACGTAGTAGCGCAGCGTCGGGTTGTTGAGGTTCATCGCGTCGAACGAGAAGCTCAAATGCTCGTTGACCGTGTAGCCGAGCGAGAGCGACAGGTAGCCTGCGCCTGCCTGGTAGTAAGGCAGCAGCGGCATGGTGTTGCCGAGTCCGCCGGTGGTCACCGGCATCATGCCGTCGTAGAACGAGGAGCGGTACGTGTAATTGATGCGTGCGTTCCACTGCTTGTCTTCGTAGAACGCCGACACGTTGGCCGTGTTCCTCGAGGTACCGAACAGCGGACGATTGCCTGCGGACTGCTGCGAGCCCTGCGTGCCATCGGCGTTGTAGAGGTACGTGCCGCCTTGCGAGTGGCCGTTGCTGTAGGTGTAGTTGACCGACGTGCCGAAGTGCTCGCCGATCGGCTGCACCCAGTTCAACTCCACGCCTTTCAGGTTGCCGTTGACGTTGACCGGAATGCTGACGAGGTAGCTGTTGTAGACCGGCGTGTGATTGGGGTTGTCCTTGTTGCCGTTCTCGGTCAGGTAGCTGTTGAGATACGTCCCCGTGGTGGTGCCGTAGTCGTAGTAGTTGTTCAGATCCATCGCGTAGACGCTGGCCGACAACAGGCCACGCTCGGAGTAGTACCACTCCAGCGACGCGTCGAAGTTGGTCGAGAGAATCGGCTTCAGGCGCGGATTCGGACCGGTGCCGGAGCCCACGCCACCGGCCGACTGCGGGTCGCTCAGAGACAGGAAGCCGGCCAGCTGACCATAGTCCTGACGGGTGAGCGTCTGCGAGGCGGCGAAGCGCGAGATCAGGCTGCCGTCATCGTTCAAGTTGAACTTGAGGTTGAAGCTCGGCAGCACCTTGCCGTAGTGATGGTTGTAGTAGTTCCAGTACCAGCCGCCCGGATAGAACGCCGAAGGCGGCGTGCCCGGGGCCGTCTTGGCTTCCTGTTGCGATGGCGCGGTATAGCCGATGTCCTCGGTGGTGCTGATATAGCGCAGGCCGGCGTTGCCGCTCCAGCGATCACCGGCAAAATTCACCTGCATGTAGAGGGCGTCGTTCTTCTCCGACATGGCATAAATGTCATTCGGATAGAAACGCGAGGTACCCGGATCGTTGGTTACCACCCGGTTCGCATACTTGTCGTTCAACTGTGCCAGCTGGGCAGGCGTCCAGTACCAGATACCGCCCGGCATCTGGCCCACGTTGAGGTCGCCGGCGAAGCCACCGGGATAGTTGTTGCTGCTGGTGGGCCAGATGGTGGCGTTCGGAGCAGTCGAGATGTCGGTGGCAAAGTTCGGACCCTGCGCCACAGCCGTCGGGCTGTCGTGCGTGTGCTTGGCATAGCGTCCGCCGAACTGCAGCGAGGACAGCGGGCCGGCATCATCGAAATCGAACTCGCCGTCGGCCTGGAACCAGTGTTCCTTGTCGATCACGTGGACGCCCTGGTCACCGAAGATCCAGTCGAGGCCGACGGTGGCGGGGTTGTAGACGCTGTTGTTGCCGCCCAGCGTCCAGTTCAGCGGCTTACCCAGACCATTCATCGAATAGCTGGCGCCCTGGCCGTAGCCGGTGTCCATCTCCATGACGTCCTGGGTCGGCGTGTTGCCGGTGCCGCGGGTGTAGCCGCCCTGAAACTTGAAGTCGAGGTTCTGGGTGGCTTTCCAGTCCGCGTCCAGCGTGACGTACGCGCTGGACTCGCTCTCGCCCGGACGCGAGATCATGTCGTAGATGCCCTGCGACACGCCGGGCTGTGCTGCCTCTGTCGCGCTGGTCAGCACGTTGCCGTCCCGGGTGTAGCTGGTGAGCACGTCGCCCGGCAGCTTGTCACGCAGGCGCAGCATGTAGTTGCGGTTGTAGTCGGTGGCGTCCATCTTGGAATAGAAGCCATCAAGGTTGAACGTCAGGTTGTCCAGCGCCTTCCACTCGAGGTCAATCGATGCACCCTTGCGCTTGCGCTCCTGGGTGAACAGCGCCGCGCCGGGCAGGTTGGGGTAGAACACGCCGGTGCTGGCGCTGCCGGGCCGGGCCGGGCCGAGGCCCAGCTGCGTGGCTACGGCCGAACCGGTCGGGATGTACGAATAGCCAAGCATTTCCTGGCCATCGCGCTGCAGGCTGCGTTCTTCGTAGAACCCCTGCAGCATCACGCCGAAGGTACTGTCGCTGTTCTTCCAGTTGACCAGCCCGTTGAACTGCGGCTTGGCGTCCTTCGGCAGGTCGGAATACACGCCGCCCACGCTGGCTTCAGCCGAAAAAGGCTTGGCGAATTCCAGCGGCTTGCGCGTGATGATGTCGATCGAGCCCGCAGCGCCGCCTTCCAGCAAGCTGGCTTCGGAACCCTTGTGCACCACGACCTGGCTCACGATTTCCGATGGGAACATGGCGTAGCTGACGCTGCGGCTGCCGCCGCCACCGGTGATGAACCAGTCGCCCGAGGCGACCGTATGACCGTTGAGCGTGGTCAGGGTGAGCGAGGGCGCACTGCCGCGAATGCTGGCGCGATCGGCTTCGTCGAAGCCACCTTCGGCGCCGGCCGCGTCGGAGATATTCACACCCGGCAGCTGCGCGATGGTATCGGCCACGTTCTTGGCTGGCAGCTTGCCGATGTCTTCGGCGGAAACCACCTCGATGTGCGAGACGGATGACTGCTTGGTGTCGAGCGACAGCTGCTGACTTTCGCGGATGCCGTGGACGGTGACGGTATTAAGCGTCGTCGCGTCCTTGGTCTTGGGCTTGCCGTCATTCTGCTGCGTCTGACTGGTGGGCTGAGTACTGTCCTGGGCGCTGATCGCACCGGACATACACAGGCTGGTGACGATGCTCGCGGCAAGTAGTGTCTTGCGGTAATTCATGGTGTTCCTCCCCTCAGAGGCTGGCTCGAATCAAAACCGCATGACGCGGTCGTGGACTGTTGTGATGGCTGGCTTGGTGCCTCGTTACTGAACTTTGGTCATCTCACTCTCCGTGCCCTTCATCCAGAAACCAGCCTGCGGCACCAATGACACCAAGCTGGCCGTGCTCGATCAGTCGTACGGGAATCTGCTGCAGATACGCGCGCATGACGCCCTTGTTGAAGAAGCGTTCCTTGAACGTGCTCGCGAGCAGGAACGTATGGATCTGCGGCAGGATGCCGCCGGCGAGATAGGCGCCGCCGCGCGCGCCGTAAAGCAACACCAGATCGCCGACGAAGCTGCCGAGCAGGCCGCAGAAGACTTCCAGCGTTTCCACTGCGGCGGCGTCGCTGCCGGCGAGCGCGGCACCGGTGATCTCTGCCGGCGTCAACAATTTCGGCGTGCTTTTGCGCAGCTCGCACAGCGCGCGATAGACCTTGCGCAAGCCGGGACCGGAAAGTGCATCCTCGAACGATACGTACGCGCGATCGCGCGCCAGCACGCGCAGGATTTCTATTTCGCGTTCGGTACCTGGCGCCAGTGAAATCTGTCCTGCTTCGGTGGCCAGTACCTGCGCATGCGGATGACCCGGCAACAACACTGCCGAGCCCAGGCCGGTGCCCGGGCCCATCACCAGCACCGGGCCTGCGGATGCAGGCTGCGCGTTCTCGATGATGAAGCGCACTTCGCCGGCTTCGACGAATTGCGTGGCGAAAGCCAGCGCCTCGAAATCGTTGATCACATCGAGCCGCTTGATGCCGAGGCTCTCGCGGATCTCGCGGATCGACACGTTCCACGGCAGGTTGTCGTTGACGATGGCGTCGTCGAGCACGTAGCCCGCGCAAGCAATCGCGCAGCGTTCAATGCCTTGTTGTGCCATCGCGTGCGGCGTGCCTGCGAGTTGCGCGACGAAATCCTGCAGCATCTCCGTGAGGCTGGACCAGTCGGCGCAGCTGTAGCGGTGGTAGTGCAAGACACTGACAGGTCGTGCGCCGTCGTCGTTGCGAATCACCAGGCCAATGCGTGCATGCGTGCCGCCGACATCGGCCGCCAGGAATGGCTGGCCCGTGCGCGACGCGTTGGCGATCGACGTCGCCGACGGATTCGCTGCATGACGCTGGTTGGCAACTTCCCCCACTCGTACCCCCTTTGGCAGCATCGCCAAACACTCGACCCTGAAAAGATCGATGGCCGGATGATTCACCTCGATTCCGGCGGAGTCTGGATTCGCAATGACAACGTTGTCAATAGGGCAGTCGACAAGCGTTCGAAGAATCGATGTGGCGGCGCGCCATAGCTGTCGTGGAAGTTTTCCATCGCACCGGACCAATTTCACTGAACGGCTTGCTGTGGCTTCGCATGTGCCAGACCACACATGCTCGTCACGTGCGTGCGGCAGCGCCGCAACAGTTGTGGCCGATAGGACATTCGAGGCCAGTCCAAGCGGTCATGCAAGCGACTGGGCCGAGATTCAAATTGACAACGTTGCACTTTTTGGCGAATAAAGAGACATTCGGTTGTCCCGGTCATTCGGCCGGTGGCGACGCTGCATTCCGGGGAGAGCAAGAGCATGGCCACAACGATGACGGCGCCGCCGTCCGCGCGCACGAACATCGGGCCGATGATCATCATCGGCGTGCTGTTTTTCATCATGGGGTTTTTCACCTGGCTCAACGGGCCGCTGATCTCGTTCGTCAAAGTGGCTTTCACGCTCGATGACATCAACGCGTTCCTGGTGCCGGCTGCGTTCTACATTTCCTACTTCGTGCTCGCGCTGCCCGCCGGCGCCGTGCTCAAGCGCACCGGCATGAAAAAAGGCATGGTGCTCGGCCTGTTTGTCATGGCCATCGGCGCGGCGCTGTTCGGCGAGTTCGTGCGCATCCGCATCTATCCCGGCGCGCTGTCGGGACTGTTCGTCATCGGCGCGGGGCTGTCGTTGTTGCAGACCGCGTCCAATCCGTACATCAGCGTCGTCGGCCCGATCGAAAGCGCGGCGCGGCGCATCGGCATCATGGGCATCTGCAACAAAGTGGCAGGCGCACTCGCTCCGCTCGCGTTCGGCGCGCTGGTGATGAAGGGCGTCGATGCGTTTCTGAATCGGGTCACCGCAATGCCCACCGGACCGGAGCGCGAAACACTGCTCAACGATTTCGCCGCACGCGTGTTCTGGCCCTACATGGCCGTCGCGGGTTTGCTCGTAGTGATCGCGATCGTCATCTCGTTCTCCTCGTTGCCGGAAATCAAACCGGCCGGCGCCAACAGTGAAAGTTCGGTTGGCCACGCCAAGAGCAGCATCTTCAGTTTTCCGCACCTGTGGCTGGGCGTGCTTTGCCTGTTCGTTTACGTCGGTGTGGAAGTCATGGCGGGCGACGCTATCAACACCTACGGCCAGGGTTTCGGCTTGCGATTGGAAGTCACCTCGCATTTCACTTTCTACACGATGGTGGCGATGCTGGTGGGTTACCTGGTGGGTTCGGCGCTGATCCCGCGCGTGATTACACAGCAGCGCTATCTCGCCGCCTCGGCCGTGCTCGGCGTGCTGCTCGCGATCGGCGCTTACCTGACGCATGGCGGCGTATCGGTGGCTTTCGTCGCCGCGCTTGGTTTCGCCAACGCCATGATGTGGCCAGCGATCTTCCCGCTGGCGATCAAGGGTCTCGGCAGTCATACCGAGGTTGGATCGGCGCTGCTGATCATGGGCATCGTGGGTGGTGCGCTGATCCCGCAGGTGTTTGTGCACCTGAAGGTGCACATCGATTTCCAGCTGGCGTTTCTCGTCCTGATGGTGCCGTGCTACCTGTATATCCTCTACTACGGCATGGCCGGCCACCGGGTCGGCCAGGGCGTCGCGCGCTGATCCGGTTCGCGCCGGCCATGAGCCATACGCTACGATGCGGCGGCGATCGCGCACCACGCGCGGTTGCCGCCACGCAAATCGATATTCCCCATCACGACGCATAAGGCCGGGCTGTTGCGCAGTACCACCATCAAGGATGTCGCGGAGAGAGCCGGCGTTTCGCTGAAGACGGTCTCCCGCGTGATCAACAACGAGCCTTCCGTGCACGCCCGCACGCGCGAGAAGGTGCAGCGCGAAATCGATGCGCTCGGTTACCAGCCCGACCCTTCCGCACGCAGCCTGCGCAGTACGCGCGCCTATGCGTTGGGCCTCGTGTACGACAACCCGAACGCGCACTACGTGATCAACATGCAGCGTGGCGTGTTGTCGGTGTGCCGCACCAGCGGTTTCGGTTTGCAGATTCATCCGTGCGATTCGTCGTCGCCGACACTGGCCACTGAACTGTGCGAACTGGTGCGGCGCTCGCGCCTTGCCGGCCTCGTGCTGGCGCCGCCGATGTCGGAACAGGCCGAACTCATCCAGACGCTGAGCGACGCGAAAATTCCCTTCATGCGGATCATTTCCGCGCGCAAGGATCCGCAGGACGGCTATCCGTGCGTCTACGTCGACGATCGCGATGCCGCGTATGCAATCACCGAACACCTGATCCAGCTCGGTCATTCGCGCATTGGTTTTCTGTGGGGCGGTCAGGATCATCGTTCGAGCCCCGAGCGCTACCAGGGTTACGAGGATGCGTTGAAGGATTACGGCATCGCGCTCGATCGCAAGCTGGTCCTGCCGGGCGACTACACTTTCGACGATGGCTTTCGCGGCGCACGCAAGTTGCTCGCGCTGAAGGATCGACCCACGGCGATCTTCGGCTCCAACGACGAGATTGCCGCTGGCGTCCTGGCGGCCGCGCATTCGGATGGCATCAACGTGCCTTATGAGTTGTCGATCGCCGGTTTCGAAGACAGCCCGTTCTCCAAGCAATCCTGGCCCGCGTTGACCACCGCACGCCAGGCCACCGAGGAAATCGCGCGACATGCGGCGCAGCGTTTGATCACCGATCTGCAACGCGACGCGAATGGCGAAGCGGTGATCAGCATCAACGAAGGTTTCAGCCCGGAACTCGTGGTGCGCGGTTCAACCGCACCGCGACAGACGTCGCTGCCGAAATCGCGCTGAGTCGAAACCGCGCCGAACATCATTTGACGTTGTCGGTCTGCTCGATGAAGTGCGCGACGTTGTCATGCAGCTGTTTCAGCGACGCCTCATGCGCGTACACCATGTGTCCCGACGGATACCACGAATAACTGATATTGCCTTCGAGGCTGGTCGGTATCGGCAGGTGATGCATCTCGTAGTCGGCGGCGAAGAACGGCGTGGCCAGGTCGTAGTAACCACCATTCAAGTAGACCTTGAGATTCGGGTTGGTCTTCATCGCGGTGGCGAGATCGGGCATCACGTTGGTCGATGACTGCAACGCCTCGCCCTGCACGCCGGGCGCCTTGTGTGAGAAATCCCAATGATCGATGTCGGCATACAACCGATACTGACGACCTTCGCCGAATTTGAGGTCGCGCCGCACATAGTCGTTGAACGCTGCGACATACGCCGAGCTGATCGCCGAAGATTGCGGATCGTAATCGGATGACTTGTTCAGTGGATCGATCGCCGGACCGGAAAAACGGCTGTCCAGGCGGCCGGTCGTGTTGTCGCCATCGGCCTGCAATTGCTGCTCGAACATGCCGCCGCTGACGCGCAGGTTGGCTTTCAACAAATACGCGACCGGCAGGCCGGTGTACTGATGCAGTTTCTCCGCAACCGCCTGTCTTTGCGCGTCACCGAGCCGCGAGCCGACCATCAATGCCTGCGCGTAATCGCCCAACGCGTACTGCTTTACTTCGTCGAGAAACGGTTCCAGTGATGCGGGCGCTTGCGGCAATTTGTGGTGATAGAACGCCGTGGCGGCAAACGTCGGCAACGCCAGCTCGTACGGCAGATCGACGCCGGGATTGAACTCCGGGCCGTCGATGCTGGTGTCGAAATTGAGGATCTGCGACAGCAGGATCACGCCGTTGAGATCGACGCTGTCCTCGTTCTCCAGAATGTTTGCGAGCACCGCCGATCGCGTCGTGCCGTAGCTTTCGCCGAACAGGTATTTGGGCGAGTTCCAGCGCTGGTATTTCGACAGGAACTGCGTAATGAATTGCGCGAAGGCGTGGCCGTCGCCATCGACCCCGAAGATCGCCTTGCGGCGATCCTTCATCTGCTCGTCGCGCTTGCCCTTGTCGTCGTCGCTGGCGATCAGTCGGCTGAAGCCCGCGCCCGGCGCATCGATGAACACCACGTCGGAGACATCGAGCAGGCTGTAATCGTTGTTGACCAGGCCGTACGGCGCGGCCGGCGTGTGGCTGTCGTCCGACGTGACGACGCGGCGCGGACCGAATGCGCCCATGTGCAGCCACACCGTGGCCGAACCGGGCCCGCCGTTGTAGATGAAAGTGATCGGGCGCTTGCCGGCCGGCACGCCTTTCTTGAAATACGCGGCATAGAACATGCTGACCTGTGGCTCGTCTTCCTTGTCGCCGCTGCCGTGCAGTATCAACGTGCCGGCCATCGCCTTGTAGTCGACGCGATGACCGCCGACCGACACTGATCCATCGCTGCTCGAGGTCTGCGGCTGCACCAGCGACGCATCCGGCTTGTCGTCACTTTTTGCCTTGTCGTCATGCTTGTCGGCAGCGACAGCAACGCTGCCGAACAGCAACGCGGCGAGTGCAGCGGCGAGAGAAAGTTTGTGCATGGATAAATCCTGGGTGACGGCGCCGCCAATGCGCCCGCAGATCGCAGCTTAGGCACCGATCGGCACCGCTTTCATCTACCGAAAGTCACACCGAGCATATCTACGTAGCCGCGATCAACACGATCGCGGCCAAAGCCAGCGCCACGCCACCGAAGTTCAACGCACTGAGCCGCTCACGAAATACCAGCGTGCCGACCAACGCACCGAGTGCCACGACGCCGATACTCACGCTGGTAAAGACCAGTGCAGGGTGTTGCGGCAGCGCCCGATGTCCGCGCAGATAGAAAAGGATGTTGCCGAAATTCGCCAGGCCGAGCGCAACGCCACCGAGTGCGCTGCGTGCGGTAAAGCGAACGCCCTCGTGCACGCGTCGCCATAGTTGCCACCCAAAGGCGATCGGCAACGACAACGTAAACATCGCCTGCAACGACGCGCCCAGCGGCACGCCGGCCAGCGCCACGCGCTTGAACAGAATATCGATCACGCCGAAACCGGACAGCACGAGCAGCGGATACAACCAGCTCGCCCGAGCTTCACTCGTCTGGCCTTCGCCCGAATCGATCGGACGACCGCGCCACACCATGCACAGCAGTGCGAGTAAACCGAGTGCAATGCCAATGCCGTTCAAAAGCGTGAGTTTTTCGCCGAACAACACGAAGGCTGCCAGCAGGGAAATCATTAGCGACAATCGTTGCGCCGCGTCGCTGCGCACGATGCCCGCATGCCGTACCGATGCACCCAGCGCAAGAAAGATCGTCGGCAACAGAATCCCCAGTCCCACCAGTGAAAGCCACGGCGCACCCGGCACGCGCAACGTCGCCAGCGATGGTTGCAGAATCGACGCGGTGAGCACGCCTGCCACCACGTAATTCCACGCCACCGCCTGGCCTACATCGATGTCGCTGCGACGTGCCACTTTCAGCAGCACCGACACCAGCACGCTGCATACCACGCTGAGAAAAACGTAGATCATCGGCGCAGATTCTCGAACAGCATGAACACGGCGACTGCGATGATCGCCAGCGCAAACAGCACGTGCAACGTGCCACGTGTTTTTGCCAATCGATGCGCGCCCATCGCGCCCAGCCAGCCACCGAGAATGCCGCCGCCGATGAACTCCGCCGCGACCGGCCAGTCGATCAATCCCGATGCCGCGTAATTGACTGCCGTGGTGGTGGCGAACGCGCCGACCGAAAACAGCGACGTGCCGATCGCCGCGATGATTTCCATGCCGCTGGCGAACATCAGGCCCGGCACGATCAGAAAACCGCCACCGATGCCGAAGAAACCGGATAACCCGCCCGCAGCGAAACCGACGGCGCCCAGGCGCGGAAACATGTGCGCGTGCGGGTAAGCGTTCACGCCACCGCCGCGCCGTCCACGCAACATCAACGCAGCGACCACCAGCATCAGCACGGCGAACAACACCAGCAGCCGATGACCATCGACCAGCTTGCCGACAGTCGACCCACAGAACGCACCGACGACGCCGGCGGCTGCGAACGTGAAAGCCGCTTTCCAGCGCACGTGGCCCGCACGCGCGTGTGGGATCAGGTTGGCGAATGCATTCACCGCGACCGCGACCGCGCTGGTGCCAATCGCCAGGTGCGGGTCACGCACGCCGACCACGTACAGCAGCAACGGCACGGCGAGTATCGAGCCGCCGCCACCGATCAGCGCGAGCGAAAACCCGACCAGCGAACCGCACGCGATGGCGAGCAGCGCGGACAAGGTGTGCGGAGACAGCATCAATGCGCGATGCCGTTGTCGCGGCGCGATGTGAATCGATCGATCAAGGCGTCGCTGCCTGTTGCAGTCGTGTGCGCATTGGTTCGAGGTCGTAGCCTGCATCGGCCGCCATGCGCACCACGTCGTCCACCGGCCGGGTTCGTGCGGCAACCAAGGCCCACAACATCGTGGAGCGCGTACCGGTGCGACAGAACGCGAGCATCGGCGTTGGCATGTCATCGAGCGCCGCCGCGAACGATGTCACGTCGGCATCCTGCAGTAGCCCCGGAATCACCGGCACGTGACGGCATGCAAGGCCGAGACGCGTTGCCTCTTCGGCGATCAAAGCGTGCGCCGGTTGGTCAGCCGCTTCGCCATCGGGACGATTGTTGACGATGCTGCGAAAACCGAGAGCAGCCAGTGCGGCGAGATCGTCCGCGGCGATCTGCGGCGCGACGCTGAGCGTGCCGGTGAGCGGCTTCAACTGCATGCGGCATTCCTCGCGATCATCGATACGCCGACTTTTGCGCCGTCGGCTCACCGAGCAGATGGCCGTTGATCGACACGCCGTAAAGCGAATCGGGCGTGTCGTGAAATTTATGCCGCGTGTCCGCCACGTTGCCTGTGAAACGCGGATCCTGCGGGCGTTCGTGCGCGTCCATGAACATCGCCACGTCCCACGCGTCCCGATCGTTGAGCGTGCCGCCGCGACTCAGCGGCATGTTCGCCTTGATGAATCCAGCCGCATTGCCCACCTGATGCATGCCGGCGCCCCAGTTGAAAGATTGCGGCCCCCACAGCGGCGGAAACACGTTGCGACCGGCAACCTGCTGGCCCTGCCCGTCGCTGCCGTGGCATAGCGCGCAGTTTTTTTCGTAGACCGTTTGACCGCGCGAGTAATCGATCTTGAGCGCCGGATCGGCGAGCTTCGGATAGCCCGCTCCTGCGAGCTTCACGCCCACCGGCGCGCCCTGGCTCATCCACCACGCATACGTTTCCAGCGCGACCAGTTCGGCGCTGTCCAGCGCGGGCGCCTTGCCATTCATGCTGTAGAGAAAGCAGCCCTGCAGGCGTTCGCCGAATGTGTTCACTTCGCCGGTTTTTTTGCGGTACTGCGGATACATGCCGTACGCGCCCCACAGTGGCGCCGACTTCGCCAGACGCCCGGCGTCGAGGTGACAATTGCTGCAGCTCAATCCGTTGCCGACGTAGGCTTTAGCGCGTGCGGGCGTATCGATGAAAATGTCGCGGCCGCGACGAATCACGTCGCCGAGCGGACCATCGGGGATTTTCTTTTCGGAAGGCGGAGCGAAGGCGGGCGCGGCATCGGTTTTCGCTATCGATGCGGCCGGCACCACTGACGCCATTGGCGCTGCGGGCGATTTATTCGCGCAGCCATTCAATCCGCAGATCGCGATGATCAATGCAGCCACAGCGATACGACGGTTCATGGCGTGGCACCTTTGGCAACGGCCGATTGCGCGGCAAACCACGACGCGACGTCGTGGATATCTTGCTCGCTCAGTGATGCGGACAAATGCTGCATGAGTTGCAGCGGATCGTTGTGCCGCGTTCCGTGCTGCCACGCCTTCAGTTGCGCTTCAATGTAGATCGCTGGTTGTCCGGCCAGCGGCGGAAAATTCGCGCCGACGCCAGTGCCCGCGGGACCATGACACTGCACACAGCCGGGAATTTGCTGACTCCAATGTCCGCGTGTGGCGAGTTCACCGCCGGCATCTTGGTCCGTTGGCGGCACCGTCGACGACGAAGGAATCGGCAGCTTGCTGTAATAGACGGCCAAGGCATTGCGCTCGTCGGCGGTCAAAGCGCTGGCAGTCGACTGCATGACCGGACTCGTTCGGCTGCTGTTGGTGAAATCTTCCAGCTGCTTGCGAAGATACGCGGCGTCCAGCCCCGCTAGTCGCGGATTGCCCGATGCGGCCTGACCTTCGCCATTGGCACCATGACAGGCAAGGCACGGCGGCGCGCCCTTGCCATTGCCTTGATGGACGATGCTGTCCGCGTCGCTTGCTCGTGCTTGCACCATGACCAGCAACGCAACGATGGCGACCATGCCCATGCCAATTACGCGTGCGGTGCTGATCATCGCGGCGTCCTCAATGCGGCGGCATGAAGCCGTATTTGCGATAGATGGCCTGCGCCGCAGGGCTTTGCATGAAGGCCAGGAAGTCCTTCGCGGCCTGCTCGTGCGGTGCATTCTTCATGCGTGCAGCCGTATAGGTGCCAACGGCGTTCTGCGCCGCAGGAATATCAATCGTCTCGATCGGACGATGAAGAACCTGCTGCTGGAAATAAGCCTCGGTCGACCACAGCGGCGCCGCATCGGACTCGCCCTGCAGCACGCGCAACGGCGACTGGCGATGATGAATCTGGGTGAGGAACGTGCTGCCGTCCTTGACCTTGGTGTCCATGATCATGCGATCGAGCGCTTCGCCACCGGCCTTGCGATAGCTTGCCTCGATCTGTTTGGACACGCCTTCCCACTGCGGATTGGGCATGCTCACGCGGACGTCTGGACGTCCAAGATCCTGCAGGCCGCGGATGTGTTTCGGATTACCTTTCGCCACCATGATGGCAAGCGGATTGCGTGCGTAGTCGTACGTATCGGCGAACCATCCATGCTTCTGCTGGTTCTGTGCGATCGCGTCCTTTCCGGCCGTATAGACGTCCGGTTTCAGCGTGATGCGCAGGTTGCCCATCACCAGCACGCCGCCTTCGATCTGGCTGGCGAGGATGCCAGGCGGCAGTGTTTCAGCATAGATGCGCTGGTATTGCGGATGCGCCCGGGTGAATGCCGCAAGCAGGTCGTGCACCACCATGAACTGATTGCCGGCGAAAAACACGACAAGTTGCGGATCGACGATGTCGCCGTGCAAGTCGGCAATAGCATCCACCGGCGGTACATTGAATTGCATCCCTGCCGGAGGCGGGTTCCACGGCGGGAGATAATTTTCCTGTTTTGCCGCGGCGGCGTTGACAGTAAAAACGGCGAATAGCAACGCGCCGGAAACAATCCCTCGTTTCATGCGAAAACCCATCAGAACGGCAGCAGGGAATAGCCCTGCTGCTGCAAGTCCGCCAAGGTCGTCAGCGCGGAAAGCGCCAGTGTGACGTGCGAATCCATCCAGCTGTATTCGTATTTGTGCTCGGCCATGGCCTGACCACACACGGCGACATCGACACCGGCCTTGCGCAGCTGCGCGATCAACGGCAGGTTCGGATTGGCGACGCTGTACAGCTTGCGATATTGCTCGTCGTTCAATGCCAGCGCCGTGGCGGGGCCGGCAGCAACGGCGACGAATTTCAGATGGCTAAGCGGCACACCGGACTGCACATAGAGGTTCACCGCTCGCGCCACGTGATCGAGCGACGGATTCACCTCGTCGGGTTTGTCGGCTGCCTTGGTCAGGCTGAAAACCAGTTTGTAGATGGCGTGGCGATCCGGCTGGTATGCAGCCTGCGGCAGCGGGTGAATCTTGCCTGCGCCGTGGATGGTGGGCGTCTGCCAGAAACCGTCGGCGGCAGCGAACGCCGCGGCGGGAAGCAGGAAAAGCGCAAGCACGACAGGCAGCAGCGGACGACGGAACATGGCGACCTCGCAGAATGGATGAACGCGGATTCGCGTCGACGCATGCTATGCCCGGCTCATCCGATAAGCCAATGCGTTTTTTGTGATCGTGGCGATAACGCGGGCTTATGTAAGGGCGAGGCGCTATGCGAGCGACGGACGATGCGCGAAGTAACGCGCCGGCGGCTGGCCGAAGTTGCGCCGGAACATCGCCACGAAAGCGCTGACGCTCACATAGCCCAGCGCATCGGCCACTGTCGCGACCGGCACGCCTTCGGCCAGTTGCTCGAGTCCGCGACTCAGGCGCGCCTGCTGCCGCCACTGCGCAAAACTCATGGCGGTTTCCGCACGGAAAACGCGACTGACACTGCGGGCGGACAAGCCGGCCCAGGTCGCCCATTCTTCCAGGCTGCGGTTGTCGTGCGGATGCGCGAGCACCGCCTGCGCGATCCGCAGCAACCGACGATCGTTCGGCATCGGCAAGTACAACGATTCGTGCGGCGCGCGGCGCATCTCATCAAGCAGCACGGACATCACGCGTTCCTGTTCCACATCCAGTTGCTCGTCCCAGGTCCACGAACTGGCACGGCGCACCAGCGCGCGCATCAGCTCGCTGACGCCGATCACGCAAGGACGCTCGGGCAGGCCGTGGTCGATGTCCGGTGTGATGAACACGCCCCAGCCGCTCATCGGTCCGCTGATGCTGATTGTGTGCAGTTCGCCCGGCGGCATCCAGCCGGCGCGGTGTGGCGGCAGCATCCACGAGCCGTGTTCCGTGTGCACGTGGACGAGCCCGCTTTCGACACAGAAAAACTGCCCGCGCAGATGGCGATGCCAGTCGTAAGTGTGCGTGTCCTCGCCGTACTCGCTGGCCGCTTCCCTGTCGATGCAGTAGGCGATCAACGCGGGGCCGCCGACCTGTTCGATCAGCTCGTGGGTTTTCTGATGGGAAGCCGTCATGGCCAGTTCTCGATAGAAGTTGACCAAATAACGGTAACAGATCGCCGGAAGCTTGCCTAAGCTGTGATCTATCCGGCCACGGCTGGAAATCCGTTGCCGCTGCCATCGCTCGCGGCCTTTCAAGCATCCAGGCGACAGCTCCGCCGGTCACGTTGCATGCCGTTCGCGCGTCCGTGATGCACCCGTTTTCAAGTCGCCACATTCAGACAGGACGACCTCATGTCAATCACCGAAATACTTTCCAGGAAAGCCGAAACTGCGGCATCTCCCGTTGAAACCTTCATCGCCTGCGCTCACCAGATGCTCGATCCGAGCACGCCCGAAGCCGTGCGCCGTGCGATGGAGCCGCGCTTGCTGGCCCAGTTGCCGACACTGCGGGCGCTCGGCGCGTTCGATCTTTTCGAGCTACGCGATCCGGCTTTGCGCACCTGGCTGGCCGATGAAATGGAGAGCCTAGAACTTCGCATGCGCCAGACGCGGCCGCTGTTTTTGCTGAAACAAACATAAACGGGCATATATTTGCCTTGACAAATATATTATCGGCAATAGAATGACCGGCCATGAAGCCCCATCCGCCATCCCAACCTTCCGCCATTGACGATCCCCATGCCCCGAGCCTGGGCATGCTGGTGACCATGGTGCGTTCCGAAATGGTCCGCGCGATTGAAACGGAACTTGCGAGCCAGGGACTTGAGTTGAGTTTCACGCAGTACCTGATCCTCAAGAAGTCGCAGCAGCTCGGCGCGGTGTCGGCCACGGAACTGGCGCGCGCGGTGGAACTGGACGGCGGCGCGATGACGCGGCAGCTCGACCAGCTGGAACGCAAAGGCTATCTGCGCCGCTCGCCGCACGAACAGGATCGCCGCGCGCTGCGCATCGAATTGACCAATGCGGGCAGCACGGTCTGGCAGAACACCGCGTCGGTTTGCAGCCAGCGCGTCATGGATGCCGCGCAGGCTTCGATGAGCAAGACCGAGCAGGCGCAATTGCACGATTACCTGGATCGCGTGTTGCGCGCGCTCCGTGACAAGAACTGACTTTTTCTGGACCACGACTCATGCGTCTGCACCTCCTTGCGGCAGCTACTGCATTGACCCTCGCGCTGGCCGGTTGCGCCAGCAGCGGCGGCCTGCATCCGGACGGCACAGCGACGGATCCCTCGTCGTTGAAGGCCGATCGCAGCCTGGCCGATTTCAATGCCTCGCCCGCCGCCTGGCCCACCACCGACTGGTGGACCGGCCTGGGCGATACGCAACTCGACGCGTTGATGAGTGAAGCGCTGCGGGACAACCCCGGCCTGGGCATCTCCGACGCGCGCGCCCGTCAGGCGCAGGCGCAAGCCGGCATTGCCGATGCCGAACGCGGCCCTACCGTCAACGGTGGCGCGAGCATTTCCGGCGCGCGCATTCCCACCACGCTGCTGCCGGCGGACGATGGCGGCGGCCATTTCGAATGGGCCAAGTACGGCTATGCCAGCTTCAAATGGGGCCTCGATCTGTGGGGCGGCAAGCGTGCCGCCTGGCAGGCCGCCGTGGGTGCATCGCGCGCAGCGGAGATCGATCAGCATGCGGCGCGCATCGAGTTGTCCGGCAACGTCGCACGTGCCTATGCGCAGCTGAATTACGCCTACGCCCAGCAGGATCTGGCGACCGGCGAACTGAAGCGCGCGACGCAGGCGCGCGACCTCACTCGCCAGCGCGTGGCCGCCGGCATCGACAACCGGATCCAGCTGAAACAGGCCGAAGGCGAAGTGGCCAGCGCGGAGCAGCATGTCGCGCTCGGCGATCGCGCGATCGATTCGGCACGCTCGTCGTTGTCGGTCTTGCTCGGCAAAGGTCCGGATCGCGGTCTGGATATCGCCAAGCCGCAGGCGCTGAAACCGGCGACGCTCGCGGTGCCCGCAAATCTGTCGGTCAAACTCATCGGCCATCGCGCCGACCTGGTCGCCGCACGCTGGCGCGTCGAGGCGGCCAGCCAGAACATCAAGGTGGCGAAAACGGAATTCCTGCCCAACGTCAGCATCGGCGCGATGGCGGGCCTGATCACGCTGGGCGGCAACAACCTGTTCGAAGCGCCGGCGCGATTTTTCCAGGTCGGTCCTTCGCTGAGCCTGCCGATCTTCGATGGCGGCCGCCTGCGCGCCAACCTGTCGGGCAAGGACGCCGAGTACGACGTGGCCGTGGCGCAGTACAACCAGACGCTGGTGTCCGCGATCAACCAGGTGTCCGACGATCTTTCGGCCCTGCGTTCGTTGCAGGTGCAGATCGACGCGCAGCAACGCGCGGAGGACGCCGCCGACCAGGCGTGGCAGCTGGCGCTGCAGCGTTATCAGGCCGGCATCGGCAGCTACCTCGAAGCACTCAGCGTGCGCCAGCAGTTGCTCGTCGCGCGTCAAGCCATGGCCTCGCTCCACGCGCAGCAGATCGATCTGTCGGTGCAGTTGATCCAGGCCCTCGGCGGTGGTTTCCAGCCGCAGGCCACGCCTTCCCCGTCTTCCAACCCTTCACGTTCCTGAGGCAGCACCATGTCCAGCCAGAATCCCACTGCGACCGAAACCCCGGTCGTCCCGCCGCCGAAAAAAAGCTCGCGCGGTTTCCTGCTGCGGCTGCTCGTCGTGGTCGTGGTCGTCGCCATCATTGGATGGGCGCTTTGGTACTTCTTTGAAGGCCGCTGGTACGAAGGCACCGACGACGCCTACGTCAACGGCAACGTGGTGCAGATCACGCCGCAGGTTCCCGGTACCGTGGTCAGCATCGGCGCCGATGACGGCGACCTCGTGCACGCCGGCGACGTGCTGGTACAGCTCGACCCGAGCGATGCCGAAGTCTCGTTGGCCCAGGCGAAAGCGAACCTTGCCAACACCGTGCGCAAGGTGCGTGGCCTCTACAGCAACGTCAATGGCGCACAGGCCGATGTCGCCGCGCGCAAGACCGCGGTCGACAAGGCACGCGCGGACTTCAACCGTCGCCGTGCACTGGCCAAGTCCGGCGCGATTTCCTCGGAAGAGCTGTCGCATGCCAGCGACGCGCTTACCACCGCCGAGAGCGGCTTGATCGCGGCACAACAGCAGTATCAGACCAGCAAGGTGCTGGTGGACGACACGGTGGTCGCATCGCATCCGGATGTGCAGGCCGCTGCCGCGCAATTGCGCGCCGCATTCCTCGATGATGCGCGCGCCACACTGGTCGCACCGGTGGACGGCTATGTGGCCAAACGCTCGGTGCAGGTCGGCCAGCGCGTGATGCCGGGTGCGGCGTTGATGGCGGTGGTGCCGCTGCATGGCGTGTGGATCGACGCCAACTTCAAGGAGACCCAGCTCACCAAGATGCGCCTCGGCCAGCCGGTGGAAATCAGCTCCGACGTGTATGGCGGCTCGGTGAAGTACAAGGGCAAGGTGCAGAGCCTGGGTGTCGGCACCGGCAGTGCGTTCTCGCTGTTGCCGGCGCAGAACGCCACCGGCAACTGGATCAAGATCGTGCAGCGCATTCCGGTGCGCATCGTGTTCACCGATCCGAACGAGCTGGACAAGAATCCGTTGCGCCTGGGCATGTCGTTGGACGTCGACGTGAACCTGCACGACCAGAGTGGCCACACACTGGCGCAACAGTCGCCCACGCAGCCGGCTTTCAGCACCGACGTGTACAAGCAGCAACTGGCCAAGGCCGACGTGGCGATCACCGAGATCATTCACGCCAACATGCCTGCTGGCAAATAAGAGAAACACCACATCGCCTCCGTTCGCGGAGGCGATGCGGATTTCTCGCCAATCGTTCGACTACCGACAGACTTTCATGGCTCAATTTCGTCCACCCAATCTGGCACTCAGCACGATCGGTCTGTCGCTGGCCACCTTCATGCAGGTGCTCGACACAACCATCGCCAACGTGTCGTTGCCGACCATCGCCGGCAACCTCGGCGTCAGCAACAACCAGAGCACGTGGGTGATCACCTCGTTCGCGGTGAGCATGGCGATCTCGCTGCCGCTCACCGGCTTTCTCACGCGTCGCTTCGGCGAAGTGAAACTGTTCGTGTGGTCCACGCTGTTGTTCGCGCTGACCTCGTTCATGTGCGGCATCTCGCAGAGCATGGGCATGCTGATCGTGTTCCGCGCACTGCAGGGCGCGGTGGCAGGGCCGATGTATCCAATCACGCAGAGCATGCTGATCGGCATCTATCCACCGGAAAAACGTGGTATGGCGCTGGCTTTGCTGGCCATGGTGACGGTGGTGGCGCCCATCGCCGGCCCGATTCTCGGCGGCCTGATCACCGACAATTATTCCTGGCCATGGATCTTCTTCATCAACGTGCCGATCGGCATTTTCGCCAGCATGGTGGTGGCGAACCAGATGAAAGGTCGCGTCGAGAAAACCGAGCGCCCGAAGGTTGATTACGTCGGTCTGATCACGCTGATCATCGGCGTCGGCGCGTTGCAAATCGTGCTCGACAAGGGCAACGACGAAGACTGGTTCAACTCGAGTTTCATCATCATCACCAGCGTCGTGTCGGCGATTGCCATCACGATCTTCCTGATATGGGAACTGACCGACAAGGATCCGATCGTCAACCTCAAGCTGTTCCGGCACCGCAACTTCACCGCCGGAACCATCGCACTGGTACTCGCCTATGCAGCGTTCTTCGCCATCGGTTTGATGGTGCCATTGTGGCTGCAGCGCTACCTGGGCTACACCTCCACCTGGGCGGGGTACGCCACTGCGCCATTGGGCATCATCCCTGTGCTGCTGACCTTCATCGTCGGCAAGTACGCCGCGCGCATCGACTTGCGGGTGCTCGCGTCGTTCGCGTTCGCGGTGATGGGCGTCACCTGCTTCATGCGCTCGGATTTCTTCATCGGCATCGACTTCTACCACGTGGCCATCGTGCAGCTTATTCAGGGCCTGGGCGTGGCGTTGTTCTTCATGCCGATCCTGACCATCCTGCTGTCCGACCTGCAACAGAACGAGATCGCGGCAGGCTCGGGCCTTGCCACCTTCCTGCGTACGCTGGGCGGCAGCTTCTCTGCATCGCTCACCACCTTGTTGTGGGAACGGCGCGCGGTGGATCATCACGCGCAATTGGCCGAAACCATCACCCCGTACAGCCCCACTACGCAGGCCGCAATAAGCCAGCTCGGGCACGGCGATACGCAGTTCGGCGGCAACATGATCAACGAGATGATCACGCAGCAGGGTTATCAGATTTCTTTCAACGAAGTGTTCCATGCGCTCGGCTGGATTTTCGTGGGACTGATCTTCGTGATATGGCTGGCGCGGCCGCCGTTCAGCGCCAAGGCCGGACCCGCGGCGGGCGGCCACTGAGGCAACTCTCATGCAATAAAAAAACCGGCAGTCACGCCGGTTTTTTTTCCGGATTGGACGCCCAAACGATCAGAGGTCAAAACCCACGCCGACCAAGGCCATCGTCTCGCCGCGATTGGGTTCGTGCAGGCTAGCGTTGGAAACATGCCGTATCTGTACGCTGAAGTGCTTGCCCTGCCAGCCCAGCGTGCTGACGAATTCATAGCCGGTGCTGAGTGCCTGCGTACGGCCACTCTGCGCGGCCGGCTGGAAGCTCAGGAAAAGCGGGTGGTACCAGCTATCCGTGTCGCCGTAATGCAGGCGCGCGCCGGCGGCGAGCAGATACACGTCGTCGCTGGTGGTGTATTTCGAGAGCCGGTAACGCGGCACATCACGCCCGTTGATGAAACCCGCCGAGACATCCGGCGACCAGCTGAAACGACTGTCGCCGATCATGTGTTCGTCGAAGATGCCCTCGACGAAAACGGCGTTGGTGCCGTAGCTGTCCATGTAGCTTCGCCCGCCCTGGATTTCCAGGTGGGTCGCCGAGGTTGGCGAGGCGAATACGGCGAGGGAAAGACCAAGAATGGCAGGGAGCAAGGCGGCGGGGACACGCATGAAAATCCTTCAAGGCTATTTGTGTACCCAATGGTTTTATAAAATGTGTCGTGTTGAAGTGAATCCTGCAACCCGCCTGCCAACTCGATGTTCGGCCTATGGTGCACTGCATATTCGTCCAGGAAGCGGCCCGCGATTCCGCTTGGGCTGCGATCCTTCAGCCGGTTGACGGACTATTTGACCCGGGTAGAATGCGCGTTCTTTCTACCCGGATTAAAACCATGTCGTCGCACGACACCTGCACCGCGTTCGAGCGCGAACGCCTGATCGCCAGCGGGCCGCTGCCGGATGTGGTGCGCGTGGCCAAGCACGCGCTGGACACCGGAACAATCGGGCCGTTGCTGATCTTCGACGACCGCAGCAGCCGTCAGCTCGAGGTGGATTTTCGCGGCACGACGGCGGAGGTGCTGGCGCGATTGACGCCCGACACGCCCGACGTCGAGCCGTCCTCGCGCAGCCGGGGCCGACCGCGACTCGGCGTGGTACCACGCGAGGTCACGCTGATGCCGCGTCACTGGGACTGGCTCGGCCAGCAACCGGGCGGCGCCTCGGCAGTAATTCGCCGTCTGGTCGAACATGCCCTGCGCAACAGTGGTGCGAAGGAACGCGCGGCGCAGTCCACCGAATCCGTCGATCGTTTCATGCGCGTCATGGCCGGCGATCTTGCCGGTTACGAAGAAGCATCACGAGCGTTCTATCGCGGCGATCGCCTGTCCTTCGCCGAACTGATCGACGCGTGGCCGCAGGACGTGCGTGCGCATCTGAAGCAACTGGCCGCCATCGCCTGGGATGAGCGTGCCGATGCGGACTAGGCGCGCCACCACGTAAGCTTGCGCGTCGAAAATATATGCGCCGTCCATCGGCAAACTTCAGAACCGGATCACACCATGCCTCCTCCCCAACGCGGTCCTTCGCTGATCGAAGGGCCGATTGCCCGCACGCTGCTGCTGTTCTCGCTGCCGATTCTCGGCGCCAATGTGCTGCAGTCGTTGAACGCGTCGATCAACATGATCTGGATCGGCCACTACCTCGGCGAGGCGGCGCTGACCGCCAGCTCCAACGCCAACCTGATGTTGTTCTTCCTGCTCGGGCTGGTATTCGGCATCAGCATGGCGAACACGCTGCTGGTCGGGCAGGCGATCGGCGCGAAGAACGTCGATCAGGCCAAGCGCGTGATCGGCACCAGCATCGGCTTCTACATCGTGCTGTCGTTGCTGGTGACCGGGCTGGGCTATCTGTTCACGCCGCAGATCCTTGCCGCGATGCGCACGCCGCTGGATGCGCAGCCGTTCGCGATCGCCTACATGCGGATCATCTTCCTGGCGCTGCCGTCGATGTACTTCTACGGCTTTCTGATGATGACGCTGCGCGGCGCTGGCGATTCGCGCACGCCGTTTCTCTTCATGCTGCTGTCGGTCGGGCTGGATATCGCGCTCAATCCGTTGCTGATCTTCGGCGTCGGTCCATTGCCGCAAATGGGCATCGCCGGCTCGGCCACTGCCACGCTGATCGCACAGAGCACCGCATTGCTGGCGTTGATCATTTATCTGTACCGAAAAAAACATTTCCTGTGCCTGCATCGCAACGAGCTGCATTACCTGAAACCGGATTTCGCGATCCTGCGCGCGCTGGTATTGAAGGGCTTGCCGATGGGTTTGCAGATGGTGGTGATCTCATCGTCCGCGCTGGTGATGATTGGAATGGTCAACACCTACGGATCGCAGACCACCGCTGCGTACGGTGCCGCGCAGCAGTTGTGGACGTACATCCAGATGCCGTCGCTGGCGATCGGCATGGCGGTTTCCGCGATGGCGGCGCAGAACGTGGGCGCGCGGCGCTGGGATCGCATCTTCCGCATCACCATGGCCGGGCTTGGCTACAACCTGCTGCTGACCGGCGTGCTGGTGGCGATCGTCTACCTGTTCAATCGCGGTGCGCTGAGCCTGTTTCTGCCGGGCGACGGTGCGGCCATCGCCATTGCGCAGCATCTCAACGCGATTGTGGTGTGGTCGTTCCTGTTTTTCGGTTTGACCTTCGTGTTGTCCGGCGTGGTGCGCTCCACCGGCGCGGTGATACCGCCGCTGATCATCCTGACGATTGCGTTGCTGCTCGTGCGCATCCCCTTTGCGTGGATGCTGCGCGAACGCATGGGCGCCGATGCGGTGTGGTGGAGTTTTCCGCTCGGCTCGCTGGTGTCTGTGGTGTTGGCCGCCGCGTATTACCGCTGGGGCGGATGGCGCAAAGCGCATCTGCTGGTTGAACCTGCAACGCAGGGCGACGCGCCGACCACCGGCGCCGGTGTACCGGCGACTTCGGTGATGCCGTCGCCGACGGACTTGTCCGAGCACGCGCTCTGAGCGATCGGTCGATCCGGCGCGAACGCCGGACGACCTTCGCCACATCAGGTTGTCTGCATTTTTCCGATGGCACGCCGACGACGCTTCTCCGCGCGGCGCTCCACGCGCACGGCCTTGCGAATCTTGCGGTCGTAGTTCCACAGATAAATCGCTGGCGTACTCAGCAACGTGAGCAGCTGCGAAACCAGCAGGCCGCCGACGATCGCGATGCCCAAGGGCTGGCGCATTTCCGAACCGATGCCGAAGCCGATCGCCAACGGCAGCGCCGCGCCCATCGCGACCAGCGTGGTCATGGTGATCGGACGAAAACGTACCAGCGCCGCTTCGCGGATCGCGTCGGGCGCAGGCAGTCCACGTTCGCGTTCGGCGACGAGTGCGAAATCCACCATCAGAATCGCGTTCTTTTTCACGATGCCGATCAGCATGAGGATCGCGATGATCGCCATCATCGAAATCTGCGTGTGCGTCACCAGCATCGCGAGAAACGCGCCGGCGCCCGCGGCGGGCAACGTGGAGAGAATCGTCAACGGATGGCCGAGGCTTTCGTAAAGAATGCCGAGCACGATGTACATCGCCAGGATCGAACCGAGCAGCAGCACCATGCCGTTCGACTTGAACTGCTGCAGGCGTTGGTTGGCACCGGTGTAATCGACCTTGACGCCCGCCGGTAGACCGACCGCATACGCCGTCTGGTCCACCAGCGCGACGCCGCGATCCTGCGGTACGTCCTTGGCGAGGTTGTAGGTGATCGTCGCGGCCTGAAGTTGATTGTGGTGACGCACGCGCACCGGGCTGATGTCGGGCGCGATGCTTGCGAGCGCAGACAGCGGCACCATCACGCCATTGTCGCTGCGCACGCGCACATTCAGCAGCGACTCGGGGCTCACCGTCATCGCCGCGCTGGACGTCAGCACTACCGCGTACTGGTTGATGTCGGAATAGATTTCCGACACCTGCCGCTGCCCGAACGAGTCGTACAACGCCGAGTCGATCGTGCCGATGCCGACGTGCGTGCGGCCCGCGGCTTCACGATCAATTTTCAGCAACTGCTGCTTGCCGACCTGATCAAAGTTGCTGCCGACGTCGCGAAACTCCTTCACCGTACGCATCTGCCGAACCATTTTCAGCGCCCATGGCTGCAGGTCGCGACCATCGGTACTGACCAGCTGGAATTCGTACTGGCCGCCGTTGTCGCCGCTGCCGCCACCGCCGAGGAATTGCGCCGCACTCACCGATACCTTCACGCCCGGCAGCCGGTCGTACTGTTTGGAAAGCCGCTCGACGATCTGCTTGATGCCTTCGCGCCGCTGTCCCGGTCTGCTGCCGTGGGTTTTCAGGTCGACGAACATCTGCGCGTTGTTGCCCACTGCGCCTTCGCCGCCGCCGTCTTCGCCCAGCATCGTCAACTGGTCGAGCACTGCCGGATCGGCTGCCATGATCTTCGACACGGCGAGCGTGCGCTGGCTCAGTTCGGTCGGCGAAATATTCGCGTCGGCGCGAATGTCGACCTGCAGCTGGCCGGTATCTTCGTCCGGCATGAACGTGCCGCCGGCGGTTTGCACCACGGCCCAGCCGAGCACGCCGGTGAGTATCAACAAAGTCAGCGGTTGCCAGCGCATGATGCGCCGGTGATGCAACGCCCAGTCGAGTGCGCGTTCATAGCTGCGCAACAACGCGTGATCGAATCGCTCCACTGCACGCTCAAGCCGGCCGGGCTCGCGTCGCTCCGGTTCGTGTTCCAGCAAGTAAGCGCATAGCGCCGGCGTGAGCGTGAGCGACACCAACGCGGAGATCACCACGGCCGACGTGAGCGTTACCGAAAATTCGCGCAGCAGCATCACCAGCTCGTTGTTGCCGAACAGCAGCGGTGCGAATACCGCCACCAGCGACAGCGTGATCGAGACCACCGTGAAGCCGATCTCGCGCACGCCGGTGAGTGCGGCCTGCATCGGCGTCTGGCCTTGTTCCATGTGGCGCACGATGTTTTCGATCACCACGATCGCATCATCGACCACGAAGCCGATGCACAGCACCAGCGCCACCAGCGACAACGTGTTGAGCGTGTAACCCAACGTCCACATCACCACGAACGCGCCGGCCAGCGACAACGGCACACTGAGCGTGGCGATCAACGTCGGCCGCAGCCGGCGCAGAAACACCAGCATGACCAGCACGACCATCGCGATGGAAATCAGCAAGGCAACCTGCACTTCGTGCAGCGCCGACTTGGTGGTCTGGGTGAGATCGAACACCGGCGTCATCGTCACGTTGGACGGCAGCGATGCGCGCAGCTGCGGCAGCTTGGCGCGAATCGCTTCCACCGTTGCAACCGCATTCGCTTCCGGTCGCTTGCTGATCTGCATGCCGACGGTGAGCGCGTTGCCGAACCAAGCGGCCTGATATTGATCCTGCTGGCCGCCATAGACTTTCGCCACATCGGACAAGCGCACCGGCGTGCCGTTGTGCATGGCGATCAACAGCCGTGCGAACTCGTCCGGATCCTGCATGCTGTCGGTCGCCGTGACGGTCATCTGCGTGCGGCCGTTGCTCAACACGCCCTGCGGCGAGGTGACGTTGGCGGCGCGCAGTGCGTTGGCGACGTCATTCGCGGTGAGGCCTTTTGCCGCCAGTGCGTTGTTGTCCAGCTCGATGCGCACCGCGTGCGGCGTGCCGCCGAATACCTGCACCTGTGCCACGCCATCGATCTGCGCCACCGCCGGCTTGAGCAGCGTATCGGTGAGATCGAACAGTTTGTCTTGCGGCAACCCGGTGGAGGTCAGCGTGATGAAAAGAATCGGGATCTGCGACGTATCGAACTTGAAGAACTGCGGCGGCGAAGGCATGTCAGTCGGCAGGTCGACCGCCGCCGCGTTGATCGCCGCCTGCACGTCGCGCGCCGCACTATCGGCAGTGCGGCTCATGGTGAAGCGCACCTGCACCGAGGCTGATCCTTCGTTGGCGTTGCCGTACATTTCATCGACGCCGGCAATACGGCCGAGATGACGTTCCAGCGGCGCGAGCACGGTGTTCGCCATCGTCTGCGCGCTGGCGCCGGGCTGCTGCGCAACGACATAGACGCCGGGGAAATCCAGCGATGGCAACGCCGCCACACCGAGCAGCAGGTACGCCCACACGCCTGCCAGCACCAGCCCGAGAGCGAGCAGCGACGTACCCACCGGCCGGCGAATCATCGGCGCGAAGATATTCATCGTGCGCTCCGCGATGCGGCCGGTGGCGCCACGCACATGCAATGAAAAGCGGGCGCGCGCAGCGTCCGCGGGGAGAGAGTTCCGTTCATGTCGATGTTATGCCAGCGCCGGTGACGGCGCGTATGTGCCTTAAGTCCACACCCTGTCGGAAGACAGGGGTCGTGTGGATGGATACAGACAGATGGCGCGCGTGCGACTCACCGGTCCGGGTCGCGCATGGTACTCGACGCGATTATTTCGGCAAGGCCGGCACCTGTTGCTGAAGCTCGCGCTGGCGCCTGATTTCGGCGCGCAGTTGCTGGCGTTTCGCCTTGCGTTGCCGGTGATCGTGTTGCCACAGATAGATGGCCGGCGTGCTCAGCAGCGTGAGCAATTGCGATACGAGCAGGCCGCCGAAAATCGCGATGCCCAGCGGCTGGCGCATTTCCGAACCGACGCCGAAACCGATCGCCAGTGGCAATGCCGCGCCCATCGCCACCAGCGTCGTCATGGTGATCGGGCGGAAGCGTACCAGCGCCGCTTCGCGGATCGCCTCGGGCGGTGACATGCCGCGCTCGCGCTCGGCGACCAGTGCAAAATCGACCATCAGGATCGCGTTTTTCTTGACGATGCCGATCAGCATCAGGATCGCGATCACCGACATCAGCGTGAGCTGCGTGTGCGTCACCAGCATCGCCAGATACGCGCCCATGCCCGCAGCCGGCAGTGTGGAAAGAATGGTGAGCGGATGGATCATGCTTTCGTAGAGGATGCCAAGCACGATGTACATCACCAGGATCACCGCGATCAGCATGAAGATGACGTTGGTCAACGCTTCCATCAACTGCTGGTTGTCGCCGGTGTACTGCTTCTGCACGCCGTCCGGGAGTTGCGCATAGGCGATTGCCTGATCCACCGCCTTCATGCCCTGCACCTGGTTCAGATCCTTGGCCAGGTTGTAGCTGATCGACGCAGACTCCTGCTGGTTGTAGTGATCGATTTCGGTCGGCGCGGTGTTCGGATGGATGCGCGCCAGGGCGGATAGCGGAATCATCTTGCCGTCGGTGTTGCGCACGAAAGTGTTCAGCAGCGTGGCCGGGCTGAGCGAACTTTCACCAGACGACGTCAACACCACGCGGTACTGGTTGATGTCCGAGTAGATGGTGGATACCGGACGCTGGCCGAATGCGTTGTACAGCGCGTCATCGACCAGGCTCATGCCTACATGCAGGCGACCGGCAGCCTCGCGGTCGACGATCAGCATCTGCTGTTTGCCGATGCTGTCGAAGCTGGTGGTGACGTCGCGGAACTCTTTCATGCTGCGCATCATCCGCGCGAGCTTGACCGTCGGCTCCTGCAACGCGATGCCGCTGGTGCTGCTCAACTGGAATTGATACTGGCCCTGCGGCGCACCGCCACCGCCACCGCCGCCGCCACCGAAAAACTGCACCGGAGTCATCGATACCACGACGTCGGACAGCACCTTGAATTGCTTGTCGAGCCGCGCGATCACGTCCTTGACGTGCTCGCGCCGATCGCCTGTCCCATGGCCGAACGGTTTGAGATCGATGAACATGAAAGCGCCGTTGCCGACCGCGCCACCGCTGTTGTTGCCACCCAGTACCATGGTGATGTCCTGCACGGCCGGGTCTGCCTGCACGGTCGCCGCGACCGACTGCACGCGACGAGCCAGCAAATCGGGAGAGATGTTGGCGTCGTAGCTGAGGTTGCCCTGCATCATGCCCATGTCCTGATCGGGCATGATCGCGCCGCCAGCCGTGAACGCCACCGCCACCGCCAGCCCGGCGGTCAGAGCCAGCAGGATGATCGGTTGCCAGCGCATCACGCGTCGATGCTTCATGGCCCAATCCAGCGCGCGCTCGTAGCGTTGATGCAAGCCGCGATCGAGACGCTCCAGTGTCAGCTGCAATCGATTGGGTTTGCTCTGTGCCGAATGCTCAAGCGTGAGATAACGCCCGCACAAAGCCGGCGTCAACGTGAGCGAGACCAGCGCGGAAATCACCACCGCCGCGGTCAGCGTCACCGAGAACTCGCGCATGATCGTGGTGAAGGTGTTGTTGCCGAACAGCATCGGCGCAAACACGGCGATCAATGACAGCGTGATCGAGATCACCGTGAAACCGATTTCGCTGACGCCGGTGAGCGCCGCCGGCAACGGCGGTGTGCCTTGCTCCATGTGCCGCACGATGTTCTCGATCACCACGATCGCGTCATCCACCACGAAGCCGATGCACAGCACCAGTGCGATCAGCGACAGCGTGTTGAGCGAATAGTCCAGCGTCCACATCACCACGAACGCGCCGGCCAGCGACAGCGGCACGCTGAGCATGGCGATCAGGGTGGGCCTGAGCCGTCGCAAAAACGCCAGCATCACCAGCGCCACCATCGCGATGCTGAGAAGCAACGCCACTTCGACCTCGTGCAGTGCGGATTTGGTGGTCTGGGTGAGATCGAAGATGGGCGTCACCACGACATCAGCCGGTAACATCGCGCGCAGCATCGGCAGCTTGGCGCGAATCGATTCGGCGACGGCCACCGCGTTCGCTTCGGGCCGCTTGCTGATCTGCATGGTCACCGAGCGCTGACCGTTGAACCACGCGGCTTGATACGCGTCCTCCTGCCCGCTGCTGACCTTGGCTACATCGGACAGGCGTACCGGCACGCCCTTGTTTGTGGCAATGATCAACTGCGCGAATTGATCTGCCGTTTGCAGGCTGTCGCTGGCGGTCACCGTCATCTGCGTGCGACCGTCGCTCAAGGTGCCTTGGGGCGACGTGACATTGGCGGCGACGAGCGCATTGCTGACGTCGTTGGCGGTGATGTCCTTGGCCGCCAAGGCCATCGTATCCAGCTCGATGCGCACCGCGTGCGCCGACGCGCCGAACACCTGAACCCGCGACACGCCACTGATCTGCGCTACCGCCGGATTGAGCAGCGTATCGGTGAGATCGAACAATTTGTCCGGTGGCAGGCTGGTGGACGTCAACGACACCAGCAACACCGGAATCTGTGTGGTGTCGAACCTGAAATACTGGGGCGGACTCGGCATTTGCGGCAGATCCGTCGCAGCGGCGTTGATCGCCGCCTGTGCCTCGCGTGCCGCCGCGTCCACGTCGACACCGAAGTTGAACATCACGAAGACTTGCGCACTGCCTTCGTTGGCGCTGCCAGTGATCTGCTTGATGCCGGGTATGCGGCCCAGATGCCGCTCCAGCGGCGCCATCACGGTATTGGCCATGGTCTGCGCATTGGCGCCGGGCAGACCCGCAGCCACCACCACGCCGGGAAATTCCAGCTTCGGCAAGGCGGCCACGCCCAGCAGCGTGTATGCCCAGATACCGGCTATCAGCAAGCCGATGCCGAGCAGCGACGTGCCCACGGGGCGACGGATGAACGGTGCAAAGATATTCAAATGGCCTCCCTGGCCCGATTACTGGGAGAAAGACCATGCGGCGACGCCGTCGGAGGCAACGGAAAGGCGAACGCATGAATCCCGATCATGCGTATCTTATGCCGGCTCCCGGCGCGCGTTGTATGTGCCTGAAGTCCACACCCTGTCGGAAGACAGGGGTGGATGGCGTCGAGTTGATGCTGCTCAGTGCGCCGCGGGGCTGTAACGCAAGGTCAGGAATGCGGTGCGGCCGGGCTGGTTGAAGTAGTACACGGTTTCGTAATCGCGATCGAACACGTTGGCCAGGCGTGCTTCCACTTGCCAGTCCTGCGTGAAGTGCCAGCTCACACGCAGATCGGTCGTGGCGTAACCGCCCAGCGCATGCACGTTGGCGGCATCGTCGTAACTGCGGCCGGCGGCATATACCGTGGCGCCGATGCCGAACGCGCCGAAGCGACGATCGAGATCGACGCGCGCGGTGTGTTCCGGTCGGCGCGGCAGCACATTGCCATTGTTGGCGGTGCCGTCCTGATCGCGCGGCTGCAGCCAGGTCAGGTAGCCCTGCAACTGCCAGCCATCGAAGTTGACGCCCAGCTGCCCTTCGACGCCTCGGATGCGCGCCTTGCTGATGTTCTGCGGCACGAAATTCTCGTCCAGCGTGATCAGGTCGTCGATGCGCGTCTGGTAGACGTTGAGTCCCCAGTTCCAGTTGCTCACCTGCTGGTTCACGCCCAGCTCGGCGCTGCGCGATTTCTCGGGCTTCAGATCCGGATTGCCGCTGCCGAACGGATAGTAGAGATCGTTGAAAGTCGGCGCATGGAACGCTGTGCCGTAGCTTGCCGATACGCGCAGACCATCGTCGAAGCGATAACCCCATGCCGCGGCGCCGGTGTTGTGGTTGCCGAACTGGCCGTTGTGGTCGCGCCGTGCGGAAAGCTGCACTTCGTTGTTGCCGAACGTGCCCTGGTATTGCGCAAAGCCGCCGGTGTTGTCGCGCCGACTGGCGAGGAATCCGGTGTCGCTGTCGATGTGTTCCTGCGCCCAGTCAACGCCCACCGTCAGCAGTTGGGTGGCAGTCAGACTGATGTCGTTCTGCCACGACGCTTCGTTGCGGCGCGAGTAGATGTAGCCGACGAAATCCTGATTCTCGTAGTTGTCGTAACGATCCAGGTTCTGGCCGACGCTCAACGTGGTTTTCCACGCTTCCAGCGGATTGATGCTGAAGGTCGTGCCGGCCACTTGCTGCACGGTGCGGCTGCGGTTTTCGAAGCTGCCGTCGAAATCGATGTCGCCCAGACTGCGCAGCCAGTTGCCGGTCAATTGCGCGCCGTCGTCCCAGCGATAGCCGCCGCTCGCCGCGAGGTTCTCGTTGCGGAACGCATCGTTGTCCGGCTCGTCGGTGAAGCAGCCGGCGAACACTTCACCCGCACCGATCTTGCAGGCGTTGATGCCGCGCGTGTGCTGCGCACCGATGCTGACGTTGTACCAGGCGTGATCGTCGCCGCCAGACAAACCGGCCTGCCCGCGCAACAGGTTTTCGCTGCCGGTGGTCACACTGAAAGAGGGCGTGAGTCCGCCGTCGCGCGAGCCGTGCCGGGTGAAGATCTGGATCACGCCACCGATCGCGTCGGCGCCGTAAAGGCTCGAACGCGGACCGCGCACGATCTCGATGCGCTCGATCTGTTCGACCGGAATCTGCTCGAACGCGGCCAGCCCGTTGCCGACCGAACCGATGCGCACGCCATCGACCAACACCAGGGTGTGCGACGAGTTGGTGCCGCGCATGAACAGCGACGTCTGCTGCCCGATGCCGCCGGAATTGGCGAAGCTCACGCCCGGCAAACCGGTGAGCAGATCCTGCACCGACAGCGGCTGCAAACGTTCGATGTCCGCGCGTGTGATCACGGTGACCGACGACAGTGCTTCGTCGGCGGTGATCGCGGTGCGCGTGGCGGTGACGATCACCGGATCGAGATTTTCCGCCGCGCCCTGATCGGCGGCGTGGGCCGTCAACGTGCAACCGAGCAGCGCCGCTGCCAGCAAAGACTTTTTCATGTTCGTTCCTTGGCCGCGCACCCGCGCACGGCGCCATCGTTCAATGAGCTGGGAGCGAACGTGGGGAAGACGGAACGACGGGCAGGCGGCATCGCCACACACGTGGTTCGGCCTCGCCCACCGCGAGCCACCAGGAATCGTCCAGGCCGGTCTCCGGGCTCACGAGCGGCATGCGTGGGAACGCGTGCCTCGAACGGCGCCTTCCCGTGCCTAGCACAGTGGCGTTCGCCGAACGAACATCTCGCTTACCGTTGCGGGGGCAGCGCCGGCCTTGCAGTGCGATGACGCACCACGCACCGGCTTCCCGTTTCATCCCTCCAGCGAACGCCTTCGGGACACCTGAACCGCGCCACTGTAGCTTCGGACGGCTATTTGAGCAATGCGAAATCGGCGGAATCTACGCCGACATGCCACCGATCCAGCTTTCGCGCACGTGCAGATCGTTGCCCATCACCACCAGATCGGCGGCCTGCCCGGCCGCGATGCGACCGCGAACTTTGCCCTGGCCGAGGAAGTCGGCGGGATACGTGCTGGCCATACGCACGGCTTCGTCCAATGGCAGCCCGAGCATCTGCACGCTGTTGCGCACGGCGGCTGCCATGTCGAGCGCGGAGCCGGCGAGCACACCTTGCGCGGTCTGGCAGATGCCGTCTTTCGCGGTGATGGTTTCGCCGTTGAGCACGAAGTCAGGGTGCTCCGCGCCGACCGGCGGCATCGCATCGGTGACCAGCAGCATCTTGCCGCGCGCCTTGGCGGCGATCGCCACACGCAGCGTGGCCGGATGCACGTGGTGACCGTCGACAATCAGCCCGCACCAGCTGCTCGCGTCTTCCAGTGCGGCGCCGACGACACCCGGTTCGCGACTGCCCAGCGGCGTCATGGCGTTGAACAGATGCGTGAAGCCGCGCACGCCGGCGTCCAGCGCTGCACGCGTGGTTTCGTAGTCGGCGGCCGTGTGGCCGGCGCAGATCACCAGCCCCGCTTCCGCCAGTGCGCGCAGCGTGCCGAGCGGCATCCGCTCAGGCGCCAGTGTGAGCAGTCGCACTCCCTGACGCGGCGCGCACAACAGCGCGAGTTCGTCCTTGCCGGGCTCGTGGAAATATTTCGGGTCGTGCACGCCCTTGCGCGCGGGCGCGAGATACGGGCCTTCAAGATGGATGCCGAGCACGCCAGGCACGCGTTCGGTGAGTGCCTGGTCGACTGCGGCAATCGCCGCGCGCATGACGCTGACGTCGTCGCTGATCAGCGTCGGCAGAAAACCGGTGGTGCCGAAGCGCCGATGCGCCGCACCCATCGTGCGCAACGTTTCCACCGTCGGCGCCTCGTTGAACAGCACGCCACCGCCGCCGTTGACCTGCACGTCGATGAAACCCGGCAACAGCATCGCGCCGTGCAGATCGCGCTGGGTCGACTTGCACACGCGCGGATCGGAAGGCGACAACAGGTCGACAATCCGCTCGCCTTCGATCAGCACGGCGAGATCGTCGCGCCAGCCGTCGACGGTGAGTACGCGGGCGTTGGTGATGGCGAGTGTCATGCGCGATCAAACCGTCTCGGTGACTTTGTTGAGATGCGGCGGCACGTCGGGATTGAATCCGCGGCGCAACGCCAGTTCGCTGGTGGCGCGATAGAAGCTCTGGATGATGAGCAGCGGCGTGCACAGCGCCGGCAATCCACCGCCCACCGGCAAACTGCCTTCGCCATCGACGCCGGGCGCGGCGACAAACACCTGCGCACCGCGACGACGGAATTCGTCGGCGATGGCGAGCGTGCTTTCCAGCGTGTCGTCGTCCTGCGCAAAGCACAGCACCGGAAAGTGCGGCCCGACCAAGGCCATCGGCCCGTGTTTCACTTCCGCCGCACTGAACGCTTCGGCATGCAGTCCGCAGGTTTCCTTGAATTTCAGCGCCGCTTCCAGCGCGATGCCGAAACCAAAACCACGACCGACGACAAACAAATTATGCGCATCGACCAGCCCTTTGCTCAGCGACGACCAGTCCGCATCCCAGCCTGCGCGCAGGGCATCCGGTAATTTTTTCAACGCATCACCGAGCGCGGCATCGCCGTGCCAGCGCGCGCAAAGATGCAGCACCGCAGCGAGCGCGGCGATGTAACTCTTGGTCGCCGCCACGCTGCGCTCCGGACCGGCGTGCAGCGGGATCACCGTGTCGGCAATCGCTGCAAGCGGTGAATCTTCCACGTTCACCATCGCCACCACGCGTGCGCCAGCGAGCTTGGCCGCTTGCGCATTGCGCACCAGATCCGGACTCTTGCCGGACTGCGAGATCGCGATGAACAACGCGCCGTCCCACTGCTGCTCGGCCGCATAGACTGAAGTGACTGACGGCGACGCCGATGCCACCACGATGCCGAGCTGGGTTTCGAAAACATATTTGGCGTACGCCGCGGCGTGATCGGAGCTGCCGCGCGCGCAGGTGACGATGAAGCGCGGCGGGTGCGCGCGCAGCGACTGAGCCAGCGCCGTGACGATGGCTTCGTTGGCTTCGAACTGGCGCGCCACGACGTCAGCCGCTTCGTGCGCTTCGCGGAACATCAGGGTGTCGCGGGCTTGCGTGGTCGGTGTGTTCAATGAAATTCCCGGTGGATGTTTTTCAGTCGGTCTGCAGCTCGGCGACGAAGTCGTAGATATCGCCGCGATACCACGAGCTGGTGAACTCAACCACGCGGCCGTCGTCCAGAAAGCTGCGCCGTTCGATGTTGAGTCCGGCACTGCCGGCGTTGACGTGCAGCAACCGCGCCTGTTGCGCATTGAGCGATACCGCGCGCAATCGCTGCAGCGCGCGACGCGGGCGACAGCCGAGTTTCTCGAGCGCCTCGTATAACGAGTCGTGCACCAGCATCGGATCGGGCAGCAGATTGGCAGGCACCACGCTGCGTTCGATCGCCAGCGGTTCGTCCTGTCCGTAGCGCACGCGATGCAGCCGCACCACCAGCGAACCGGGCGACAGGTTCAGCGCCATGGATTCCTCGGGCGTCACTTCGCCGATGCCGCGCTCGAAGAATTCCGAACGCGGTGACAGCCCGCGTTCGCGCAGATCTTCAGTGAAGCTGGTGAGCCGCGACATCGGCTTCACGATGCGCTCGGCGATGAAGGTGCCAGCGCCGTGCCGCTGCGTGAGGATGCCTTCTTCGACCAGGCCGGCGATCGCCTTGCGCACCGTGACCCGCGACAGCTTCAGTGCCTGCGACAGATCGCGTTCGCTCGGCAGCGCCTGGCCCGGCTCGATGTCGCGATGCTCGACCACATTGCGGATCGCGCGCCGCAGCCTCAGGTACGCCAGCGGTTGATGCGTGGCCGGATCGTGGCAGATGCGGCGGTATTCGTTGGCCAGAGCGGTTTCCATTCTCCAAAGATACCAATGGCAAACCACTTACCGCAAGCCCGGCACGATTATCCGATGTTCATGGCCCTGAACAGAGCTGGTTACCATTGAAACCAAATCTTCCGATTGAATTCGTGTGCAACGGTGGATGATCTGGTATTTCACTGGTACTATGCGCAACACCCCCGGGCAACCTCGCCATCCGGCATTTGCCCGCCCATTTGGCATCGTCTTGAGGTGCATGCGTGACTGCTACTTCCCAAACGGTCGAAGCGTTCGACCTGGTCATTTTCGGCGGCACCGGCGACCTCGCCCTGCGCAAGCTGCTCCCCGCCATGTTTCACCGGTTTGTCGACGGCCAACTGCCGGCCACCAGCCGGATCATCGGCATCGCCCGCGAAGCGCTGGACGACGATGGGTATCGCTCGCAACTGCGCACCTCGCTGGCGGATGCCGGCGATGCGGCGAAACTCGACACCTTTCTGCAGCAGGTGTTCTACCGCTCGCTCGATGCGCGCAAGGATGAAGGCTGGTCCGATTTCGCGACGCTGATCGGTGAGTACGCCGACCATGTGCGCGTGTTCTATCTGTCCACCTCGCCCGAACTCTTCGTCGACATCTGCGGACGCCTGGGCAACTACAAGCTCAACGAAGGCAAGTCGCGCGTGGTGCTGGAGAAACCGATCGGCCGCGACCTCGACAGCGCCAACCAGATCAACGACGCCGTCGGCAAGGTGTTCGACGAATCGCAGACGTTCCGCATCGATCACTACCTCGGCAAGGAAACCGTGCAGAACCTGCTGGCGCTGCGCTTCGGCAATGCGCTGTTCGAGCCGCTGTGGAACAACGCGCATATCGATCACGTGCAGATCACCGTCGCGGAAACGCTCGGCACCGGTAATCGCAGCGCGTACTACGACCGCTCCGGCGCATTGCGCGACATGGTGCAGAACCACATCCTGCAGCTGCTGTGCATGGTGGCGATGGAGCCGCCGTCGTCACTCGCGCCAGACGCGGTGCGCGACGAAAAACTGAAAGTGCTGCATTCGCTGAAACCCATCGACGACAGCAATGCCGCGCAGCTCAGCGTGCGCGGCCAGTATCGCGCCGGCGTGGCCGAAGGCGCGAAAGTGCCCGGTTACCTCGACGAACTGGGCAATCAGAAATCCGGTACCGAAACCTTCGTGGCGCTGAAGGCGGAGATCGCCAACTGGCGCTGGGCCGGCGTGCCTTTCTACCTGCGTACCGGCAAGCGCCTGCCCGATCGCGTGTCGGAAATCGTGGTCGCGTTCAAGCCGGTACCGCATTCGATCTTCGACGCTTCCGCAGGCACGCTGGCGCAAAACCGGCTCGTGTTGCGCCTGCAGCCGGACGAAGGTGTGAAGCTGTGGCTGACCATCAAGCATCCCGGCCCCGGCGGTTTGCGCCTGCGCCACGTGCCGCTCGACATGAGCTTCGCCGAAGCGTTTGGCGTCTCGCAGCCGGATGCGTACGAGCGTCTGCTGCTGGATGTGGTACGCGGCAACCCGACGCTGTTCATGCGTCGCGATGAAGTCGAAGCGGCATGGCATTGGGCCGGCCCGATCCTGGCCGCATGGTCGGCCAGCGGCGAAGCGCCGCGTCCGTATTCGGCCGGCAGCTGGGGACCGAGCGCCGCGGTCGCATTGATCGAGCGCGATGGCCGCACCTGGAACGAGGACAGCGAGTGACGCATCCGTTTTACCGCAGCTTCACCGGCCCATGTCGGCCGTTGCGGCAGGCTTTGCTTTCCTTCCCGACGAGCGGCACGTCGGCGCCTCATGGCTCTGACGACCGAACAACATGTCCAGCGAATTGAACGTCACCACTCACAGTTTTACCGACTGCAACGCGCAAGCCACTGCATTGGCAGAACGCGTCGCGGCGCAACTGCGCAACGCCATCGCCGATCGCGGCAAAGCGCTGCTCGCCGTATCCGGCGGCAGCACCCCGAAGGATTTCTTCGCCCGGCTTTCGCAGCAAACGCTCGATTGGGCGAAGGTCACGATCACCCTCGTCGACGAACGCTGGGTGCCGGACAGCGACGATCGCTCCAATGCGCGTCTGGTGAAGACGACCTTGCTGCAGCATGCAGCGAGCGAGGCCACCTTCGTACCGCTATTCAACGGCGCGTCGACGCCTGAAGAAGGTCTCGCCGCCACCACCGCAAGCGTCGATGCGCTCGCGCGACCATTCGATGCCGTGGTGCTCGGCATGGGTGACGACGGCCACACCGCTTCGTTCTTTCCCGGCGGCGATCACCTCGCTGCAGCGCTGAATCCGGATGGACGCGCCAGCGTGCTGACGATGCGCGCGCCCGGCGCCGGCGAATCGCGCATCACGCTGAGTCTGTCGACGTTGCTCGACACACATTCGCTGTATCTGCTGATCACCGGCGAGAAAAAACGCGACATGCTCGCCGATGCCCGGCTAGGTCTTGGCGAAGCAAAGGATTATCCGGTGCGCGCGGTGCTGACTCAGCAGCGCGTGCCGGTCGCTGTGTACTGGTGCCCCTGAGGCGGCATCGATCGATTGATCTGGACGCGTCGCAGGATGTCGACGCCGACCTGGAGTTTTCCGCATGAGCACGCTGCACCCCGTCATCGCCGAAGTCACCGAACGTCTGCGCGAACGCAGTCGCGAGACGCGCTCGGCCTATCTTCGTCGCATTGATGCGATCGATCGCAACGGTCCGCAACGCGAACATCTTTCCTGCGGCAACCTCGCGCACGGCTTCGCTGCGTGCGGCGCCGACGACAAGGACGCGTTGCGCAACGGTCGTCGCGCGAACCTCGCCATCGTCACCTCGTACAACGACATGCTCTCGGCGCATCAGCCGTACGAGCGTTACCCGACCTTGATCCGACAGATCGCGCGCGACGCCGGCTTCACCGCGCAGGTGGCCGGCGGCGTGCCGGCGATGTGCGACGGCGTCACACAGGGTCAACCCGGCATGCAGCTGTCGCTGTTCTCACGTGACCTCGTTGCGATGGCCACGGCGATTGCGCTGTCGCACGACATGTTCGATGGCGCGTTGTACCTCGGCATCTGCGACAAGATCGTGCCGGGGCTGCTGATCGGCGCGCTGAGTTTCGGCCATTTGCCCGGCGCCTTCGTGCCATCCGGCCCGATGCCCAGCGGCATTCCCAACGAACAGAAATCGAAAGTGCGCCAGGCCTGGGCTGACGGCAAGGCGACGCGCGAGGAACTGCTGGAAGTCGAAGCCGCGTCGTATCACACCGCCGGCACCTGCACGTTTTACGGCACCGCCAACTCCAACCAGATGCTGATGGAGATCATGGGTCTTCATCTGCCCGGCGCCAGTTTCGAACCGCCGGATACGCCACTGCGCGATGCGCTGACCGCCGACGTCGTGCGTCGCATCGGCGCCTTCAGCGCGCCGGGTGAAAACCTGCTGCCGGTCGGCCACATCATCGACGAGCGCGCAATCATCAACGGCGTGATCGGTTTGCACGCCACCGGCGGTTCCACCAATCACCTGCTGCATCTGGTGGCGATTGCGCACGCGGCCGGCATCCAGTTGCGCTGGGATGATTTCGACGCACTGTCCAGAGTGATTCCGCTGCTCGCGCGCGTCTATCCGAACGGCTACGCCGACGTGAACCAGTTTCATCAGGCTGGCGGCATGGCGTTCCTGATCGATCAATTGCTCGGCGCCGGCTTGCTGCATGCCGACGTCAGCACGATTTTCGGCACCGGCATGGAAGGCTATGCGCAGTTGCCCGAACTCGATGATCGCGGCGTGCTGCGCTGGAACGCGGTACCGAAACAGAGTGGCAATCGCGGCGTGCTGCGCGGCGCCGACGAACCGTTCCGCGCCGATGGCGGTTTGCGCATGCTCACCGGCAATCTCGGTCGCGCGGTGATCAAGGTGTCTTCGGTGCCGGACGATCGTTTGCTGATTGAAGCGCCCGCCATCGTGTTCCACGACCAGAACGAAGTCGCCGATGCGTTCAAGCGTGGCGAACTGAATCGCGATTTCATCGCGGTGGTTCGCTTTCAGGGACCACAAGCCAACGGCATGCCGGAACTGCACAAGCTCACGCCGACGCTCGCGCTGCTGCAGGATCGCGGCCATCGCATCGCACTGCTCACCGATGGCCGCATGTCCGGCGCCTCCGGCCGCGTGCCGGCGGCGATCCATGTCACGCCGGAAGCCGTGGCCAGCGGGCCGATCGCCAAGATTCGGAACGGCGACATGATTCGGCTGGACGCGGCAAATGGACGTCTGGACGTCCTGATGGAAGAAAGCGAACTGGCCGCGCGTTTGCCTGTGACCGCCGATCTCTCGGCGGAGCACCACGGCATGGGCCGCGAACTGTTCGGTCTGTTCCGCCAGGCCGCCACCACCGCGGATCTCGGCGCCGGCGTGCTGTAACACGAACATGTAGGAGCGCGCCCTGTGCGCGAACACCCCGGCCCTGTAACAACATGATTCGCGCACAGAGTGCGCTCCTGCAAAATCATCCATACGAGTGATTCCATGAGCACTATCGAACAAAAGCAGCAACAGGTCGAAACCCTCATGCGCCTCGCGCCGGTGATCCCCGTGGTGATCATCGACGACGCGAAGGCCGCGGTGCCGATGGCGCGCGCGTTGGTCGCCGGCGGCATACCGACCATCGAAGTCACCTTGCGCACGCCGGCCGCGCTCGACGCAATCCGCGCGATCGCCGCCGAAGTGGAAGGCGCGATCGTAGGTTGCGGCACCGCGCTTACCGCGCGCGATCTGAAAGCCGCGCAGGACGCCGGCGCGCGCTTCGCCGTGTCGCCCGGCGTATCACCGAGACTGCTGGACGCAGCCGACGATTGCGAATTGCCATTGCTTCCCGGCACCGCCACCGCGAGTGAAGTGATGGCGATGCTCGAACGCGGTTATCGGTTTCTGAAATTCTTTCCCGCCGTTCCCGCTGGCGGACACAAACTCATCGGCGCATGGGCCAGCCCGCTGCCGCAGATCCGCTTCTGTCCCACCGGTGGCATCAGTCTCGCCAACGCGAGCGACTTCCTCTCCCTGCCCAACGTGCTGTGCGTCGGCGGCTCATGGCTGACGCCCGCGGACAAACTCGCGAGCGGTGACTGGCTCGGCATTGAATTGCTGGCGCGTGAAGCGGCAGGGCTGCGCAAGCCCGCATAGTCTGGCCTGACGCAAGCGCAAACCGATCGCCAGCGAAAAGCCATTCGCTATCGATCAACCATCGTCGGTGAAATATCGGAATGCGCGCATCTACTTGGCCGCCGTGCCTCGATGCACACCATGCATCCCGCCGAATACACGCATGCGCACGATCAAGCCCAACCACACGCGGCATGCACATGGTTCTAACTCTGCGGCGGCCAAGCTTCGAGCGACGTGAATCCGTCAAAGGAGAATTGGCATGACCGAGTCGACATCCGTCGCCATCATCGTGGGTAGCCTGCGGGCTGCGTCTTTCAGTCGCAAGATGGCGCGAGCGCTCATGGAACACTCGCCTAAATCGCTGAGTTGCAACATCGTCGAAATTGGCGACCTGCCGCTCTACAACGAAGACCTCGACGACAAACCACCCGCAAGCTGGTCGCGTTTCCGCGAAGAAATGCAGGCCGCGAAGGCCGTGCTGTTCGTAACCCCCGAGTACAACCGTTCCGTTCCGGGCGGTCTCAAGAATGCGATCGACGTCGGCTCACGGCCTTCAGGAAAGAGCGTCTTCGACGGCATGCCGGCCGGCGTGGTCAGCGTCACGCCGTACAAGCTAGGCGCGTTCGGCGCGAACCACGCGCTGCGGCAGACATTCGTGTTTCTCAACATGCCGGTGATGCAGCAACCGGAGGCGTACATCGGCGGTGTGGCGGATCTGTTCGACGACAACGGCAAGCTGACATCCGATGAAACCGCAAAGTTTCTGGACAAATTCATGAAGGCATTTGCGAAATGGGTGGAAATGGCGCGATAGGCCGTATCCCTTTGTCCGCTACCGAATCGCGCCGGTCATCCAATGATTTGATGCGCGACATGCAGCCAGAAGAATGGACGCGCCAGCGCGAGGCAAATGGCGACGCCTTGCCCGAACACGAGCAGCGGTAGTGCAACCAGGTACACCAGATGCACGCGCCGCATGATCAGCAGGTCGCGCAGTGCGCCCAACAGGATCAGCCCATCGACGCCCGCATAAATCCATTCGAACGGCACAGCGCCGGCGATGATGCGGGCGATGGCCGCGGACATCAGCCCGCAGGTTGCAATCAGCATCAACCGCCGATGTCGCTCGGTTTTTTTGCGCCAGCTGACCGCCAGTCCGAACGTGATGGCGAACGCCGCCATGTCGTAGAGCGACACGGCGAGAAATGCTGCTGCGCCATCGCCATGATGACCTTCGGCCCGATCGATGACGATGGCAGTGGCCGTGCCGACGAGCGGAATCGCGCAACCAAGCAATGCGCCGAACACTCCGAGCCTGCGATGCAGCCACACGTTGCGCCAGCCGACCAGCGCGGTCTGGAGCATGAAGAAGATGACCCAGGCGCAAAAGATGGCGACGTGGATGTGCAGGATCAAAGGGCGCGGAACAGGTGAGTGGAGCAGTCGTGGACCGATCGTGTGGCCGAAACCGGCGATCACGATCATGGCGATCACCAATGACATGGCGAAGTAGAAGTAGCGGTTGATGGCGTTGCCGAGCCATGGGTTCATGCGGGTTCCATTCGTTGATCGATTTTTGAATCGACAGCATTCGCAGAGCGACGATGTCGGCATGCGTTTCTCATCTGCGATCCGTCGGCCAGGCTTTTTTTATTGCGGTGACCGTTGGATGGCGGGGCGCGGTCCGACCTATTTCTTCGATGCCGCAGCGGCCCGCTCTGCCGCTTTCTCTTTCAGGTAATCCGCATAGGCTTTCGCCTCGACCGCCTGACTGTTGATCTGCACGCGGATCGTGTCGCCGACATCCGGTATGTATTTGCCCAGGCCAAACTCGGAGCGACGCAGCGTCGCGGTGGCCTCGAAACCGATGGTCGGCAGCGTGTTGCGCGGATTGACACCAACCTTGATCAGCGAGACATCGAGCACGACGGGATGGGTCACGCCATGCAGGCTCAATTCGCCCGTGACCCTGAGATGGTTGGGCATTTCCAGTGGTTCGACTTTGCTGCTCTTGAATGTCGCGGCCGGAAACCGTGGCAGGTCGAAGAAATCCGTAGAACGGAAATCCTCATCGAGGTCGGCCACGCCGGTGGCAAGGCTGGCCAGCGGAATGCTGACCGACACGGACGACCGCGCGGGTTGCGCCGAATCGAAATTCAGCGTGCCCTGCGCCTGGCTGAACTGTGCGGACGGATGCGAAAACCCGAGGTGATCCCATCGAAACACGCCCTGCGTGTAGTTGGGTTCAAACGTATACGTGGTGGCGCCGAGCGGGGCAGCGGCGAAAGCGAGCGCAGCGAGTAGAACAAGACGGCAAGTCATCGGATGGTTTCCTGTGGTGGTCTGCGAGATCAGGCCAAGCCATCGCCACGACGCCGGCAGCGACATGGCAGGACATGGCTGGACTCGGGGAATGCACCGCGGCGAATGGCCTAGCGAGTGCCGGGTTAATATCTGCGCCCGGGATTCGGGAAGTCCTGAAACCGGCCTGAAACGCTCCGAATAGTTCTGAAATTTTCCTTTCTCATCGACGCCGACCGGCTCATCCGTTGTCATTCGAGACCAGCCCTTTCATGCCCAACCCGTCTTCGCCACCGAACGACATGGACGACCCGACACTGATGCGGTTGCGGATCGGCGACTGGTGTGTCGATCCACGCGCCGGCCAGATCTCGCGAGCGGGCGAAACCGTGCGGGTGGAAGCGCGCGGCATGCGGCTGCTGTTGTGCTTGGCGACACGCGCCGGTTCCGTCGTCAGCATCGACGAACTGCTGGATCACGTGTGGTCCGGCGTGATCGTCACGCCGGACTCGGTCTATCAGGCGATCACCTCGTTGCGCCGCCAGCTCGGCGACGATCCCAAACGGCCGACCTACATCGCGACCGTGCCGCGACTGGGCTATCGCATGGTGGCCGCGGTCAGTCCATGGGGCGACGAATCGCTGCCATCAGCCGCCACGACACCGGTAGCGCAGGCAGTCGCCACGCCACGCATCGCTGCAGTGACGCCGGGCCGATCATCCACCGCACCTCGCATCGGCGTCGCGCTGATCCTCGTGCTGTCCGCCGCCGTTTTGATCTACGGAAAACGTGCTGCGCCCGCAATCGATGCCGCGCAACCACCAGCACCGTCGATTGCCGTGCTGCCCTTCCTCGACCTGACCACGCAGGCCATGAACGAGGAATACGTCGCCGATGGCATGACCGAAGAACTGATCGGCGACCTGAGCAAGCTGCCGGACTTTCGGGTTCCGGGGCCTACCTCGTCGTTCTATTTCAAGGACAAGCCCACACCGGTGGCGGAGATCGCGAAAAAACTCGGGGTCGTCTACGTGCTCGACGGCAGCATCCGCAAGTCGGACGGCACGGTTCGCGTTGCTGCGAGATTGATTCGGGCGCAAGACGGCTATGTGGCGTGGACCGAAACCTACGATCGGCCGGAAGGCGACATCCTGAAAATCCAGAAAGACATTGCAGCCGAAATGTCCGGTTCGGTGCATGCCGCGATCGCCAAGGCATCACTGGGATCACATTGAGCAACGCGTCGCGGCGGCCGTTTGCGCCACTGTGATTTGATCAGCGCCGCAAAGCGATTGACAACGCGTCGACGTACTCGGTCTTGCGACCGGGATGCGCATCAAAGATTTTTCGATGCGCGGCGTACGACCACGCATCGTCACGGCTGCAGTAACCGGCCACCCACGCTTGCAGCGCATCCAGCATCGCGTTCTGCTCTGCCGACGATGCGTACTTGTGCGGCTCCCAGGGACGTCGGCGATTGTTCGCCTGGCAGGTTTGAATCCCCGGGTTGAGAAAAACCAGTTCGGTGCAGCTCGCGCAGGCATGCTCCACGAGATCGCCATAGCAACCTTCGATCACCCATTCACTGTGCGTCGAAAGAAAATCATCGAGTGATGCGCGGATCGATTCGGGCTGTCGCTGGACGGCAACCTTTCCGGGTTCCCACACGATCGCATCGAGATCGAGGTGTGCCACGCCATGCCCGACGACCAACGCCTTCGCATGGGTGCTTTTACCCGATCCCGAATTTCCGAACACAAGAACTCGCATGCGATCCGGTCAGTTTCTGGTCGGCTTGAGATAGGTGTCGAACAGCTCGCCGATGCGCCGATATTCGTCGTACCAGTCGTCGGCATGTTCGAACCCGTGGCGCTCTAGCGGATACAGCGAGATCCAGAAATTCTGCTTGTGCAGTTCGACGAAGCGCTGGTAGATGCGGATGGAATCACTGGCCATCACGTTGTCGTCGATCAGGCCGTGTTCGATCAGCAGCGGGTCGCGCAAATTGGCGGCGTATTCGATCGGCGAGCTGGCCTTGTACGCCTCCGGATCGAGCTGCGGATCGTTGAGGATGTCCGAGGTGTATTCGTCGTTGTAGCTGGTCCAGTCGGACGGCGCGCGCAGTGCGGCGCCGGCGGCGAATTCGCCGGGTGCGCGCAGCAACGCGATCTCGGTCATGAAGCCGCCATAGCTGCCGCCGTACACGCCGACGCGTTGCGGATCGACGCCGTGGTTCTTCACCAGCCACGCCTTGCCGTCGAGCAGATCCTCCAGTTCCGGATGACCCATCTGCCGATAGATGGCCGTGCGCCATGCGCGACCGTAGCCATCGGATGCGCGGTAATCCATGTCGAGTACCACGTAACCTTTCTGCACCAGCAGGTTGTTGAACATCTGCTCGCGGAAGTAATACGTGGATGACAGCGTGACGTTCTGCAAATAACCCGCACCGTGCACGAAGAACACCGCCGGCCGCTTCGCCGCCTCGCTTTCATCGGCCGGCCCGTAGTACTTCGCGTAGATCACGCCCGCGCCGTGACTGGACGGAATCTGCACGATTTTCGGCGCGATCCACGCATGCGCCGTGTATGCCGGCTTCATCGTGTTGGTCAGTTCTCGTGCGTCGCCGCCTGCACTGGTTTGGACGGCCAATTGCGCGAACACATAAGGCGACGAATGCAGCACGGCGAGCTGCGTTCCATCGGGCGAAAGCTTGAAATCGTCCATGCCCTGATAGTTCGTGACGCGCGTGAGCGCTCCGCCGGTTGCCCGCACCCGATAGACGTCATAGCTGTACGGCGCGACCTGGTTGGTGCGCACGTAGAACCACTTGCCATCGTCGCTGAGTAGCGGATGGCTGACCTCGAATTTGCCGGCGGGCGTCAGCGCCGTGACCTTGCCGTCGATCGTCTTGCTGAAGAGCTGCGAATAACCCGACTGCTCGCTCAGGTACCACAGCGTGCGGCCGTCCTTGAGCCAGCCGAAATCGTTGAAGTTCCAGTTGATCCACGCGCTGTCGCGCAATCGATGCTGGCTGACGAGTGCGTGATGGGTGAAGTCGACGCTGGCGATCCATCGATCCTTGTTGTCGATGGTGCGCAGCTGGACCGCGGCGTTGCGGCCGTCATCGCTCCACACGATGCCGCCGCCGTTGTCCGCGCTGAGCACCGTGAGCGGACGCACGTCCGGCGCTTTCAACGCGCTGGCCTCGTCGTCCTTGCCAGCTTTCTTCAAAGCGGCAAGGGTGCGATTGCGAATGTCCGCCAGCGGATCATCCTTGATGCCCGGCAGCGCGTCGGTTTTCAGCGCGTATTGCTGGTGATGAACCAAGTCGAGCAGCATCAGCGATTGCGGCGCAGGATCGGCACGACCGACGTACGTGCGTGCGTCCTCCGGCTCCATGTAACCGCTGTCGGTAACGTAGTGGCTTATCTGCGGCGCCTTGCCGCTATCGACATCCTTCGGCGTGGTGATCACCAGCATCCAGCGACCGTCGGGCGACAGTTCGGTATCGACCGGCGCCAGCTTGCCACCCAGCCAGAACGGCTGTGACACGCGGCCTGCATCAGCCGCATCCAGCACCTGCTGCTCATCGCGCTGCGCATCCTTGTCGGCCTTGATTTCGCGCAGGGTCTTGAACAACGCCAGCTGCTGCTCGCCCAGCGCGTCGGTTTTTTTTGCCTGCGGATCGTCAGCGAATTTCAGCACCGCGGCCGGAGACGTCACACCGCTGGCGAGTTCATAGCTGTACCAGTCGTTGCCATCACGAAACTGCAGCGCATCACCCGTGGCTGAAAACTGCGGCGTCAGTTCCTGCTGCGGCGTGCGCGTAACCTGCGTGCGACGGCCGCTTGTCACATCCACCAGAAATACATCGCCGTGCAACACGAACGCCGCGTGTCGATGCGTGCGATCGAACACCGCCGGACCTTCCGCCTGCGACATCGCGACGGCATCGAGCTTTCGTGATTGACCGCCCGCCGGATCGACCTTGTACAAATCGCGCACCGGACTGCCATCGCGCTTCAGCGAGTAATACAGACTGCGCCCGTCCACGCTCCAGTACGGCGACTCCACCGCGGGCCCGATCCAGTCGGGATTCGCCATGATGGTTTCCATGTCGAGCGGCGCGGTCGCCGGGGCTGCCGCCGCCACCGTCGGCAACGTGCACGAGGCAATCAGAGCTGAAAGCAGCAGTCGGCGCATGGAAGTTGTCCCCGGGCAAAGAATCAGGATAACCGAGGGCGGCAGCGCCCATCACTGCCGGAAGTCAGACGCTACGGTGCAGGAGAGCGCGGGTTTGTCCATGGTCCCGGTAGCCTGCAAACATTGGCTGCGGCATGATGAGGGCTTGGCTAAGGACTTCAGGCTGGCAGGGGATCAACAATGAAAAGCATGCGTTGGTTGCTTGTGCTTCTTTTGGTTTGCGCTTTGCCGGCACAGGCCGATGACACGCGAAAAGCAAGCTTCGTGGTTGGCGCTGACGTGGACGCGCAAGGCGTCGTGACGCAGACGCAAGTCGATGCGGGCGTTTCCAAACCCATTGCCGGCGTGATTGATCTCGCGCTCAAGCATTGGACCTTCGTACCTGCTCAACAAGAAGGAAAGGCGCTGCCCGCGCACACCTTCATCAAGATCAAGTTCGAAGCAACAACCGACGCTTCCGGAAAATACACGGTCACCATCCGGTATGTCAGCCAGGGACCGAAGTGGGACTACAAGCTCCCGCACTACCCTCGCGATGCGATGCGCGATCGAGTCGAAGGTGATGTCGCGGTGATCGGAGAAATGCAGAGTGACGGAAAAACGACAATCAGTGATTCGCAAATGAATGTTGGAAAAGGCGATGGCGCGTCCCTTCTTCAAGAGGTCAAAAACCTGATCCTGAAAAACAAATTCATCCCCGAACTGGTTGACGGAAAACCGGTTCCCGCTCGCCTGCGCATACTCGTCAGCTTCAGTCTGAATGGGGCCAGTTCTCGTCTGAATTCCGTTGGTGCCACCTTGGATCGACGGCGTATGGGACGGTCGACCTCGAGAGGCTATTGCGGAGTCGAGAAGCAAACCACCAGCGACGATGCTCTGGAAATGCCGAATGAAGCTACTCGCCGTTTCATGGCGAGCACAGGTTTCGAGGTCGGCATCCATGCAGATCGCGGCTGGCGCTCCGGCATGTCCAGCGTGCTTCGACCACGTGCAGTCAATCCGATAGCGATGCATCTTTGAATCCACGCACAGAAGCGTGATGGACGACCGCCGTATCCGAACTTGTCGCCAGCGCCCCTTCATTCAACGAGCCACACATGACCCTTCCCGCCGTAGAACACGAACCCTCTTCCGCCGCGCGCTTCAGCGTGATCTGGCTGCATGGCCTTGGTGCCGATGGGCATGACTTTGCGCCGGTCGTGCCGGAACTGTCGGATGCGTCGTTGCCGCCGTTGCGTTTCGTGTTTCCGCACGCACCGGTGCGACCGGTGACGATCAACAACGGCATGTCGATGCGCGCGTGGTACGACATCGCGGCTTTCGATCTCAATGCGCGGCAGGATGTGTCCGGCATGCGGTCGTCGGTCAATGAAGTGGAAACGTTGATCGCGCGCGAACATCAGCGCGGCGTGCCGAGCGAACGGATTCTGCTGGCGGGGTTTTCCCAAGGCGGCGCGATCGCGCTGGCGGCCGGTTTGCATCATGCGGAGAAACTGGCCGGCATCATCGCGCTGTCGACCTACCTGCCAACCTATGCGGCGTTGCCGGAGGAACGCAGTGCCGCGAACGCGACGGTGCCGATTTTCTGGGGCCACGGCAGTGCCGATCCGGTGGTGGTGCAACAACGCGGGCTCGACTCGCGCGATGTACTGACATCGCTGGGTTACACGGTGGAATGGCATAGCTATCCGATGGCGCATTCGGTGTGCGCCGAGGAAGTCGCGGACCTGCGCCAGTGGATGCGCCTGCGACTCGCGTAGCTCTGCCCGCGCTCGGGCATACTTGTCCGCATGCCCGAGCGCGCTCCCGTCGAACACAGTCCGCTGCCCGACTTCTGCCAATTACCGGCACTGTTCGCGCTTTTCGTCGTCGGCGCGTTGACTGTGACGATCATGTGGCTGGCGCGCGATCAGCAGCGCGAATGGCCGGCCTACAGCGTCAGCATGTTGTTCGTGACGTGGCTGGCGCTGGTGATCGCGGTGACATTGTGCAAGTTGCGTGCGCTGCTGCAACGGTTGCCGAAACACATGCCGTATCTGGCCGTGTGGCTGCTGATCATGGCGATCGTGGGCACCGCCAGTGCATTGGTGCGCTGGCTCGACAGCTCGCTGCAGATCAACCTGATCAGCAGCGGCATGTTCGCGTTCGTGCGCGACGACTTGTTGATTGCCGCCCTGCTCGGCGCGGCGATGCTGCGCTATTTCTATGTGCTGGCGCAGTGGCAGGCGCGGCTTGCAGCTGTCACGCGCGCGCAGGTCGACGCATTGCAGGCGCGTATCCGCCCGCATTTTCTCTTCAACAGCATGAACACGGTGGCCGCACTGATCCGTGTCGATCCCGATGCCGCCGAACGCACGGTGGAGGATCTCTCCGAACTGTTTCGCGCCGCGCTCGGCCAGCATGATATCGGCGATGGCACGCTCGGTGACGAGCTCGCACTGGTGGAACGCTATCTCGCAATCGAGCAACTGCGACTCGGCGCACGCCTGCGCGTGCATCGCGAGCTCGACGATCTGCCGGCCGATTTCCCGCTGCCGCGACTGTTGCTGCAACCGCTGGTGGAAAACGCCGTGCGCCACGGCATCCAGCCGTTGCGTGACGGCGGCGATGTCACGCTGCGCGGTCGGCGCGAGGGACACACCCTGCATATCGAAATCACCAACCCGCTGCCCGGCACGCCGGCTGTATCCGGCCATGGTCACGGCTTGAACAGCGTGATGCAGCGCGTCGCCTATCGCTACGGCCCTCAGGCGAAAGTGCAGGCCGGCCCGCAAGGCGATCGCTTCATCGTGCAACTGCAACTGCCAATGGCAACGCCGTGATACGCGTGCTTGTCGTCGACGACGAACCGCTGGCGCGTGCACGCCTCGCCGCGTTGCTGGGCGATTGCGACGACATCGAAGTCATCGGCAGCCTCGGCGATGGCGACGCCGCACTCGCATCGTTGAGCGATCTGCGCCCGGATGTCCTGCTGCTCGACATCAACATGCCTGGCATCGACGGCACCACCGTCGCGCAGCGACTCTCCGGCCGACCACGACCGCTGGTGATTTTCTGCACGGCCTACGAAGCACATGCGCTGAAAGCCTTCGACCTCGGTGCCGTCGATTACCTGCTCAAGCCCGTGCGACTGGATCGCCTTCGCGAAGCACTGCAACGTGCGCAACGACGACTCAACGACATGCCGCGCGAGCCGGTCGCGTATCTCCACGGACGCATGCGCGGAGAACAGGTGCGCATCTCGCTTGAGGAGGTAATCAGCCTCGTCGCCGACGAAAAATACGTCACCGTGCAACACCGCCGCGGCGAACTGCTGATCGAGGAATCACTGCGGCAACTGGAAGAAACCCATCCCGATCAATTCATCCGACTGCACCGCAACTGCCTGGTGCCGCCAGCGCGCCTGCTCGGCATCCGCACACTGGCCGACGGCCGTGTGCTTGCGAGGCTGGATGGCACCGACCTCGCCCCCGAAATCAGCCGACGCAATCTGCCGACGGTGAGAAAGCTGCTGCGACTGGGTTGAGTGGCAATAGTTTGGTCATGCGTGCCTGTGGGCCTCGATGTGCTCTGCTTCTGAACTGCGCTCTTGACCTTCAATTCTCTGTGCAGGCGGTGAGACGTGGACGACTCGCCCGCAGGGGGATCGAAAGGACGTTGCCTTCCTTTTCGACGACGGCATGAGGATAGGTTCCGGCCTTCGCCGGAATGGCGCGAAGTAGGCCATTCACGCCAATCTGGTTACACAGATGACGCGCTCCAGTGAATCGCGAAACCTGATGGCTCAGACCACAATGCTCCCGAGCACCACTCGCAACACATGCGCTCCGCCATCATCAACGAGATTCACGCCCCCGTCGCCGGAAACCATCTGGCCGTCCATTTCGATGAACGCGACACCGCGACAAACGCCATCCGGATTCTCCACGCCAATCTCATACCGTGTCATGCGCCCGCCCACGCGGTACTGGAACGTGATGCCGAAGCCCGGCCACGCCTTGGGTATGCATGGATCGATGCGCAATCGATCGCCGAGCAAATGAAAGCCGAGCACGGCTTCCAGACCTGCGCGATAGAGCCATGCGGCCGAGCCGGTGTACCAGGTCCAGCCGCCGCGACCGACGTGCGGCGCAACCGAATAGACGTCCGCGCTGACCACGTACGGTTCCACCTTGTAACGCTCGACGGCCTCCGCGCTGTCGCTGTGGCGGATCGGATTGAGCAGGTCGAACAGTGCCGCGGCGCGATCGCCATCGCCGAGTTTCGCCCAGGCAAAGATCGACCATGTCGCGCCATGCGTGTACTGCCCGCCGTTTTCGCGCACGCCGGGCGGGTAGCCCTTGATGTAGCCGGGGTTCTGCGCACTGTGATCAAACGGTGGCGTGAACAGCTCGGCGATGCCGTTGTCGTGATCGACGAGTAGTCGGTCGACCGACGCCATTGCTGCGCTGGCGTGCTGTTGGTTGTTTGTGCCGGCCAGCACGCTCCACGATTGCGCGATCACGTCGATGCGGCACTCGTCGTTGTCCTTCGAGCCGAGTGGCGTGCCGTCGTCGTAATAGCCGCGGCGATACCACTCGCCATCCCACGACTCTTCCAGCGCGCCGCGTAGATCGTCGGCGTAATCGAGCCAGCGGCCCGCGCGTTCGTTCTCGCCGCGCTCGGTCGCGTGGGGCGCAAAGCGGCTGATCGTGTCGAGGAGGAACCAGCCAAGCCAGACGCTTTCGCCGCGGCCTTTTTCGCCCACCGCATTCATGCCGTCGTTCCAGTCGCCGGTGCCGATCAATGGCAATCCGTGCGCACCACGCGTGAGGCTCGAGTCCAGCGCGCGCGCACAGTGTTCGTAGAGCGACACCGATTGATCGGACAGCGACGGCTGGAAGAACGCATCGCTGGCGTTGTCCGGTATCGCCTGGCCGACGAGAAACGGCAACGCTTCCTCCAGAACCTGATGATCGCCACTGGTGCTGGCGTAATGCATGGCAACGTAGGCGAGCCAGATGCGGTCGTCGCGGATCTTCGTGCGGATACCCTGGCCGCCGGGCGGCAACCACCAGTGCTGCACATCGCCTTCGGCAAACTGTCGGCCGGCGGCACGCAGCAGATGTTCGCGCGCGAGATCGGGGCGACTCACGCACAGCGCCATCACGTCCTGCAATTGATCGCGGAATCCGTACGCGCCGCTGGCCTGGTAGTACGCCGTGCGCGCCCACACGCGGCAAGCCAGCACCTGATAGAGCAGCCAGTCATTGATCAGCACATCCATCGCGCGATCGGGCGTCTGCACCTGCACCGCGTCGAGCACGCCGATCCACTGCGCGGCGACGTCGGCAAGCACGCTGTCCATGTCGGTGTCGCGATAGCGCGCGATCAACGCCTGCGCATCCGCTTCGCTGGCGGCATCGCCGAGCGCGAAGGTCACTTCGATCTGCGTGTGCGGCGGCAGGGTGATGCGCGCCTGCAATGCGCCGCACGGATCCATCCCGGCGCCGAGCGATCCGGAGAGCGGCGTGTTGTCGCGCAGCGCTGCGGGATCGGCCACGTGACCGAGCGCGCCGAGAAATTCGCCGCGATCGCCGCACATCGACTGCTGCACGCCACCCATATCGAAGAACGCGACGCGATCACCGAAGTCGGGCCGCCAGTGATTCACCGCGAACAGCGCAGCGGTGGCTTCGTCGCGGGACGTCACCACGAAGGGCGCCGGCGTGCTGCCGTTTCCGCCGAGCATCCATCCGACATAACCGGTGACGGAAAGGTGCCGCGTGCGATCGGATCGATTGACGACGCAGAGCCGCGACAGCTTCACCGAATCGGCTACCGGCACGCATTGCGTCAGTTCCAGTCCGATGCCGTGCGCATCGGTGGTGAATCGGCTCCAGCCTTTTCCGTGCGTGGCGACATAACTGGCGCCGGTCACACGGACCGGTAGCGCGGTAGCGCTCCACACGTCGCCGTTATCTTCGTCGCGCAGGTAGAACACGTCGTGCGGACTGTCGCTGACCGGATCGTTCGGCCATGGCGTGAGCGCATTCTGCTGGCTGTTGAGCGACCACGTGTAACCGCCGCCTTCGGCGGAGACGAGAAAGCCGAATGCCGGGTTGGCGATCACGTTCACCCACGGCGCGGGTGTACGACGTTCGTCGTCGAGTTCGATGCGGTATTCGCGTCCATCGTCGCTGAAGCCGCCGCTGCCGTTGGCGAATTCCAGCTCGCTGAGCGTTGGCGCATCCGGCGCGGATGCGGCCGTCGTGGCGCGAATCGGTTCGGCCACGCTTGCGGATTCTTCCGGCACCGCATCGGCGGAAGCATCCTGCGCTACACCGACCACCACGCGCGCCACGGTCAACAGGCCATCGCGCAACGCATCGCTGATCGCGTCGTCGCGCAGCACGAACAGCTCGACCTTGGGCAGATGATCATCGCTTTTCAGACGTTGCTGTTGTGACTTGACCACGTCATCCAGTGCGGCCTGCACCGCGTCGCCATCGGGGCCGCGCGCCGCGTTCAATATCACGATGTCGAACGCCAGCCGCTGGCTGCGCAGCTGATTTTGCTCCGCCACGGCATCGCGCACCTGCGCCATCGCATCGACGGTGTCGAGTCGAATCAGCAGGATCGGCCGATCGCCGGAAATGCCGGCAGCCCACAACGTGGGCGCACCACCACGGCCACGCGCCAGCACATGGGCAGGCGCGCGCTGCGATGGATCGCTGACCAGCAGTGCGGCGAGACGTTGCGACAGTTGCCCGGCATGTGCAGCGTCGATGCCAGATGCCTGAGATACGGTTTGCGCGTACTGCATCGCGCCGTTGATCAGTGCTTCGCCTCTGTCGGCATTTGCCAATCGCGTGGTGAGCTTCATGGCCGCTTCGCGCGAATCGGCCAGACACATCCACGACAACACGCACGCGCTGGCACCAGGTTCGAGCGTCACGAAGCGGCGCAGGCTGAATACCGGATCAAGTACGCAGCCGGTGTTTCCGGCCAGCACGACGTCGGCCTGCATCGCCTGCGCGTTGCGCAAGCTGCGATCGCGACCGAGGAAGCTCGCCCGATCCGTATCATGTTCGACCGTGCCGCCGGTCTCGCCAACGACCTGCAGCGCATGCGCCGCCCATATCTTCGGTTCGCTGTCTGCGCGCTGTCGACGCGTCGCCAGCAAGAGATCGCTCTCCGCATCCCATTCGGTCTGCACGAACATTTTCGAAAATGCCGGATGCGCGTTGTCGCCACCGATCGATCCGATCACCAGTTCCGCATACGACGTGATCGAGAGCATGCGCGTACGATCGCCCTTGTTTCTCAGCGTCAGTCGGCGCAGTTCGATATCTGCATCGTGAGCGACCGCGATATCCAGCGTGCTGTGCACGCCATCATGTTCGCGACGGAATGTCGCGCGGCCGGCATCGAACGTCGCTTCGTCATTCGCTTCGATGCCGATGGGTTGCGGCGTCGCCGACCACACCGTGCCGCTTTCCTCGTCGCGCAGCAGGAGATAACTGCCCCAGCCATCGACGGTGCGATCCTCGCGCCAACGTGTCACTGCCAAGTCGTTCCACTGGCTGAAGCCCGAACCGTTGGCGCCGAGCATCACGGTGTAGCGCCCGTTGGATAGCAGCGTGCGCGCCGACCGTTGCGGTGATGGAGGCTTGGACATGGGGCGATGAACTCCTGCGGGCGGCGGCCGCGAATCGTCGCGACACAATGTCGAAGCGTACGACCGCAGCGGGGTAAACCGGTGTGAAATGCCGGCGCGCTGCGGGATGGGGAATGGTCGGGTTTGATTGCTGTCCCATGACGTGACGCGCGTACACATGATCCATGCACGCTGCCCGGCAGCCTTTCATCATCTGATGGCCCGAGCCCTTGGGCAAACATGCAATGAATGACTGGAATGCCAAGATGGTTTCGACAAGCATGCACATCGAGCTCTCGCAATTACCTGCGAAACGGTGGGCCACGATGCCGGGAAATTTTCGATGAACGATGTGACTGCGCTGGACGACCAGGATTTTCTCGAACGGCTGCAGCGCGCTGCCTTCGCATACTTTGTGCAGACGGCGAACCCCGCCAACGGTCTGGTGCCGGATACCTCGCGCGAGAATTCGCCGGTGAGCATCGCGGTGGTCGGATTCGCGCTGTCGGTTTATCCGGTGGCGGTAGCGCGCGGATGGATGGAACGCAGCGAAGCGGTGGCGCGCACGCTGGCAGCATTGCGATTTTTCCGCGACAGCGACCAGAGCGGCGCGCCGGGCGCGACCGGCTACAAGGGTTTCTACTATCACTTCCTCGACATCCACACCGGCGTGCGCGTGTGGCAATCGGAGCTGTCGATGATCGATACCGCGCTGCTGATCGTCGGCGTGCTCACCGCCGCGATGTATTTCGACGCGGATACGCCGGACGAAGACGAACTGCGCACGATCGCCGACCAGCTTTACCGACGCATCGACTGGCGCTGGTCGCAGGACGGCGGCGACACCATCAAGCAGGGCTGGAAACCCGAATGCGGATTTCTGCATTACGGATGGGAGGGTTACAGCGAGGCGATCGTTCTGTACGTGCTGGCGATGGGTTCACCCACGCATCCGGTGAGCGGCGACTGCTACCAGGCATGGACGTCCACTTATCAGTGGGAAAATCTCTACGGCTATGACTATCTGTATGCCGGGCCGCTGTTCGTGCATCAGTTCTCGCACGCGTGGATCGACCTGCGCGGCATCCGCGATCCGTTCATGCGCGAAAAGAATTTCGACTATTTCGAAAACAGCCGGCACGCGGTGCTGATTCAGCGCAAGTACGCGCAGATCAATCCGCATGACGCCGTGGGCTACGACGAAAACTGCTGGGGGCTTTCCGCCGGCGACGGACCCAGCGACGAGCAGCCCGGCGTGGAGAACGAAAACCGCCGGTTGTTCGGTTATGCCGGACGCGGCGTTCCGTATGGACCGGATGATGGAACGCTTTCGGCGCCGGCCGTGCTGGCGGCCTTGCCGTTCGCGCCGGAGTACGTGCTCGAGGCGATGCGCAGCATGCTGCGACGCTATCCGCAGATGCTCGTCGACGACCGCCTCGCCGGCGGCTTCAATCCCACCGTGGGCATCGGCGATAAGCCGTGGGTTTCGGACGGCCATTACGGGCTCGACCAGGGCATTGTCTTCATGATGATCGAGAACTATCGCAGCGACCGCATCTGGAACCTGATGCACGGCTGCAGTTATCTGCGCGAAGGCCTGAAATGCGCCGGGTTCGAAGGTGGCTGGCTGCGTGACGCCATCGCGGACGGAGCACGCTGATGTCGCTGCCATTCGATGGTTCGAACACCGTGCCGCAGGACGATTACGAGTCCCGCCGCCTCGCCGACGTGCATCCCGAAGCGTGGGTCAATCCGAAAACGGCCGATCGCTACGCGCTGGTGATCATCGGCGCCGGCCCGGCTGGACTGGCGGCGGCGGAACTGGCTGCCGCGCTGGGCGGCAAGGTGGCGTTGATCGAACGACACTTCATTGGCGGCACCTGCCTCAACACCGGCTGTGTTCCGTCAAAGGCGTTGATCCGCACATCGCACGCGTACGCGGAAATGCGCGATGCGGATCGCTACGGCGCCACCGTGCCGGAAAACATCGTGGTCGATTTCGCCGCGGTGATGGCGCGCGTGCGGCGCATCCGCAGCCATCTCACCGGCAGTTCGTCGGTGCGGCGACTGGCGGCGAAAGGCATCGACGTGTTTTTCGGCAACGTGCGTTTTACCAGCAAGGACACGCTCAGCGTCAATGACCAGCCGCTGCGTTTCGACAAGGCGATGATCGCCACCGGCGCGCGGCCGCACATTCCGGACATCCCCGGGTTGAAGCAGGCCGGCTTCCTTACCAACGCCAACGTGTTCAACCTCACCGAGTTGCCCAAGCGATTGCTGGTGATCGGCGGCGGCCCGCTCGGTTGCGAACTGGCGCAGGCGTTCCGCCGGCTTGGTTCGAAAGTGACCATCGTGCAGGACATGCCGCTGTTCCTCGAGCGCGAAGAACGCGACGCAGCACAGATTCTCTCTGATGCCTTTACCCGCGACGGCATCGAGGTGCGGCTCAACACGCGCGCGGTCGGCGTGCGCGTCGAGAACGGTGAAAAAATAGTCGACCTGGTCAGCGACGATTACCACAGCAGCGTGGCCGTGGACGCCATCCTGACCGGCGTGGGCCGCCTGCCCAACGTCAACGGACTGGATCTGGAAAAAGCCGGCGTCGAATACGACGTCGTCAACGGCATCCGCGTCGATGATTTCCTGCGTACCGCCAATCCGCGCATCTATGCCGCCGGCGATGTGTGTTTGCAGGAGCAGTACACCGATATCGCCGCTGCGTCCGCACGCATCGTGGTGCGCAATGCGTTGCTGCGCGGCAGGATGCGGCTGAGCGAAGTGGTGATTCCGTGGTGCACGTTCACCGATCCCGAAATCGCGCATGTCGGCCTGTATGTGCGCGATGCCAATCGCAAGGGCATCCCGATAAAGACGTACACCGTACCGATGCACCAGATCGATCGCGCAGTCACCGACAGCGAGGAAGACGGTTTCGTCAAGGTCCACATCCGCGAAGGCACCGATACCATTCTGGGCGCCACCATCGTGGCGCGTCACGCCGGCGACATGATCAACGAAATCACCCTGGCGATGGTCGCGGGCATCGGGCTGCGCACGCTGTCCAAGGTGATCCACGCGTATCCCACGCAGGCCGAAGCGATCCGCCAGGCAGCCAACGCATACAACCGATCGCGGATCAGCCCGCGAATCAGGGAACGGCTGCGCCGATGGCTGCATCGCTGAAGCCTCAACAAACAACGCTCACACCGGCCGTCGGCGTGCGCGCGTAAACTCGACGATCGATTCGAACAACACTTCACTCAAGGACAACGTATGGAACTTGGCATGGTGGGTCTGGGCCGCATGGGCGCGAACATGGCCGAACGTCTGTTGCGCGGCGGACACAAGGTTGCGGGTTTCGATCCGAACGCCGATGCGCGCAAGGCGCTCGAAGCGAACGGTGCGACATCCGCCGATTCGTTGCAGGCACTGGTCAAGGCATTGCCGACACCGCGCGTGGTGTGGCTGATGGTGCCGTCCGGCAAGATCACCGACGACACCGTCGAGACCTTGCTCGGCCTGCTCGATCCGGGCGACATCGTGATCGACGGCGGCAACTCCAACTACAAGGACACGCTGCGTCGCGCCGCGACTTATGCCGACAAGAAACTGCAGTACGTCGACTGCGGCACCAGCGGCGGCATCTGGGGCCTGGCCGAGGGCTACAGCATGATGATCGGCGGCGACGAAAAAACCGTCGACACGCTCAAGCCGATCTTCCAGACACTCGCGCCGACCAAAGACACCGGCTGGGGCCGCGTGGGCCCGGTCGGTGCCGGCCACTTCACCAAGATGGTCCACAACGGCATCGAATACGGAATGATGCAGGCATACGCCGAAGGGTTCTCCCTGCTCAAGCACAAGACCGATTTCAACCTCGACCTGCATCAGGTCGGCGAAATCTGGCGCTACGGCAGCGTGGTCCGCTCGTGGCTGCTCGATCTCACCACCGATGCCTTGAGCAAGAATCCGGAAATGGCCGGCATCGCACCCTACGTCGTCGACTCCGGCGAAGGCCGCTGGACCGTCGACGCGGCGATGGAATTGAGTGTGCCGATTCCGGTCATCACCCTGTCGCTGATGGAACGCTACCGCTCTCGCGACGACGATTCCTTCGCCGACAAATTGCTGGCGTCGATGCGCAATGAATTTGGTGGGCATGCGATCAAGAAGGAGTGACCGTTGCGCGGCCGTGCTGCCGGGCAAACCATCTACCGTTCGTCATTCCGGCGAAGGCCGAAATGACGAAGGTGGAAATTCCAGCCGTCACCGAAACGACGAAGGTGAAGATTCCGCCCTTCGCCAAGAATCAAAGGGCGAAAGGTGAAAGGCGAAAGGCGAAAGGCTGCCAAAACAGCGTCCGCTAATTCGACAACACCCCGATCGTCCGCATCCATGCCTCAGCCAACAACGGCCAAGCCGTAATCGGATCCCCCGTCCGCCGCAAGCCGAACGCGTGGCCACCATGCGCGTAGAGATGCATTTCGGTCGGCACGTTCGCCTTCTTCAGCGCGGTGAAATAGACCAGCGACTGGTCAACGCCATCCACGTTGTCGTCTTCGGCCTGCACCAGAAACGTGGGCGGCGTCCTGTCGGAAATACGTATGTTGGCGTTCAACTTGTTGTCGTCGCCCGTCGTGAGATGCCCGGGATAAATGGGCATGGCGAAATCCGGTCGCGCACTTTCCTTGTCGGCATCATCGACGGGTGCATACAGATGACGATCGAAATTGGTGCTGATTTCCGCCACCAGATAGCCACCGGCCGAAAATCCGATCACGCCGATTTTGTGCGGATCGATCTGCCACTCCGCGGCGTGATGGCGCACCAGCCTCATCGTTCTCTGTGCATCTTCGAGCGACGGAATCGACAGCGTCAGGTTGTGCGGACGGCAATCGCATTGCCAGACGTACGGCACACTCGGAACGCGATACTTCAACAGGATGCACGTGATGCCTTTCGACGTGAGCCAGTCGCAGATCTCGGTGCCTTCGAGGCCGATTGCCAGCACCTGGAAACCGCCGCCGGGAAATACCACCACTGCAGCGCCGGTGTTGTGCCCAGTCGGCTTGTAGACCGTCATCGTCGGACGCGTCACGTTGGTTATGCCCATGCCCGGAAGTTTTTCCACTTCCGGCCCCGGTACGGGCGTGGCATCAGGCGGCGTTGCGGGCCAGACCGGCACCTGCACGTGTCCTTCGGTGGGTTGCCAGACAACCGTCTTCGCATGCGCGGCCGCGCATGCGATCAGCAGACACAGCGCAGAAGTCCACAACTTCATGGCATTTCTCCATTCGGATTTTGGCTGGACCAGAGCGACCTGGTCGGTGAGACATTCGCTGGACCTTTTCAATTCTGCATGCGCGCTCGGACTCATAGCGGTCGCTGGTGAGGATTTTTTCGGGCAGGCGTCGGTGAATATTTCGGACAGCTCAAGACAACGGTTGTCGCATCGCATATGAGTGACAGAACAACGATCAGCGCTTCCGCGTCCTCGATGCGCCCAACTTTCTCGTCAAGGTATTGCGCCCCACGCCGAGTGCCTGCGCCGCATTCTGGCGATGTCCTTCGCTGGCTTGGAGCGCGGCTTGCAGCAGGGTTTGATCCAGCGCGTCGCGCGCCCGAGAATGGATATCCACCTCGCCACCGGCCAGCGCAGCAACCGCCCAATCGCGCAAAGCATCGGTCCATTCGCCGCTGGCGTGGCTGGCGCTGCTGCTGCCGAGATCAGCGGGCAGGATTTCGTTGCCCGGCGCGATGACGGCAAGGCGTCGGCACAGGTTTTCCAGCTCGCGCACGTTGCCGGGAAAATCGCGCTGCGCGATCAACTTGAGCGCGGCGCGCGAGAAACGCTTTGGTGGCAATTTCAGTTCCTGCGCGGTGGCAGCGAGGAAATGTTGCGCCAGCAACGGGATGTCGGTGCGGCGCGTGCGCAACGGCGGCAGTTCGATGCGGACCACATCAAGGCGATGCATCAGGTCGGCGCGAAACTGGCCCGCGGCCACGCGCAACGCGAGATCCTGATGGGTGGCCGCGACGATGCGCACGTTGCCGCGAATGAGTTCGCGTCCGCCAACGCGATAGAACTCGCCGCCCGCGAGCACGCGCAGCAGGCGCGTCTGCAGGGCGAGTGGCATGTCGCCGATTTCATCGAGAAACAGCGTGCCGCCTTCGGCCTGTTCGAAGCGGCCGGCATGGCGTCGCGTGGCGCCGGTGAAGGCGCCGGCCTCGTGGCCGAACAGTTCGCTTTCCAGCAATTCGCTGGGGATGGCCGCGGTGTTCAGCGCGACGAACGGTTTGCCGCTACGCGCGCTTTCTTCGTGCAGCGCGCGCGCCACCAGCTCCTTGCCGGTGCCGGTTTCGCCCGTGATGAGAACATTGAGATCGCTCGCGGCGACGCGGCCGATCAGCCGGAACACTTCGCGCATCGGCGCGCTGTCGCCGAGCAGCGCATGGTTCGACGCAGTGATTGTCTCGACCTGCGCAGGGGGCGACGAAGCGCTGTCCAGCGCGCGCTGCACTACCGTCACTGCGTGATCGAGATCGAACGGCTTGGCCAGGTAATCCACGGCACCTGCGCGATAGGCCGCAGCCGTTGTCGCCACGTCGGTATAGGCGCTCATCACGATCACCGGGCCAATGCCCTGCGCCTGCAGGTCGCCTAGAAAACTGAGGCCATCTTCGCCGGGCATGCGCACGTCGGTGAGCAGCAGGGCCGGACGTGTGTCGCGCAACGCATCGCGCGCCGCGCCGACGTCGCTGAACTCGCGCACCTTCAGGCCGGCATCGCGCAAGGCTTCCGCCAGCACGAAACGCACGCCGCGATCATCGTCAACGATCCAGATGTCTCCCGCGATCGTCGTCGCGTGGATGCGGTCAGTCATGCGTGCGCTCCAGGGGAAGGTAAAGCGAGAACACGGTCTCGCCCGGCCGGCTCGCGCAGCGCAACTCGCCGCCGTGTTCGTGCGCGATCTCGCGCGAGAGGGCAAGCCCGAGCCCGCTGCCGTCGGCGCGACCCGATACCAGCGGCTGGAACAACGTGTCGCGCAACGCGGCCGGCACGCCGGCGCCGTCGTCGATCACATCGAGACGCAGCGCCATGCGCCACATGCGTTCGCCCAAACGCAGGCCGTGTTCGACGCGCGTGCGGAAGGTGAGTGTCTGCGCGCCGGCTTCGCGCGCGTTGCGTGCAAGATTGAGCAGCACCTGTTGCAGGCGATGCGCGTCACCGTGCAGATCCGGCACGCTCGGGTCGTAGTCGTGACGCAGTTGCAGCGGCGACGGCTCGGCCTGCAGCAGATCGTTGAATCGTTCGAGCAGCTGATGCACGTTGACCGGCCCAAGCTGCGGCACGCCACCGTGATGCAACAGCCGATTCGCGAGCGCGCCGAGGCGATCGGCCTCGTCGATGATCATGCCGGCGAGCGACTGCAGATCCTCGTTGTCCAGTCGACGTTGCAGCAGTTGCGCCGCGCCGCGCAGGCCGGCCAGCGGGTTCTTCACTTCATGCGCAAAGCCGCGCAGCGTGGCCGACAGCGGCGAGCTGGTCTGCAGCCGTTCGACCAGCACATGCACTTCGAGCAACAGGCCATCTTCGAACGGCTGCAAGGCGATGTCCGCCAGCACTTCGCTGCCGCTCGCAGTCATCAGCGCCACACCGCGCCACTGCAACGGTCGTTGTTCCTGCACGACGCGCATGGCTTGCGACGAGGCGTCCGGATCGGCGAGCAGCACCTCCAGAGGCAGACCGACCGCGCTACGCGGCCCCATTTCCAGCCTTTCGGCCAGCGTAGGATTCATCCATCGCAGGCGCAGTTGCGCATCGACCAAGGCCAGGCCGGTCGCCAGTTGTTCCGCCCAAGCACGCCATGCCGCATCGCTCATTGCACCATGATGGTCAATGCGTTGGATTGGTGCAATCCAGGTGCCGAGCTGCGTCCATTTACAGAAACCGGCTGGCTGTCGCAGAGTGCAGCTGTCTCGACAGGGGAAAAGGACATGCTGGGGAATTTATGGCTGGCGGCAGCGCTGGCGGTGTCGCCGCAGGTCGATCCGGGGCTGGACGCGCATGCGCAGACGCTTTTGCGCAGACCGGAATATGAGCAGGTCGTCATATCGCCTGACGGAACGATGTTGGCGATTGCCCAACACGATGAAGGTGGCACCACGGTCAAGATTCTCGACCGTCGCTTTCTCACCTTGGTCAAAGACATCAAAACCGGCCGCCGTGGCGAAGTTTCCGATCTGGCCTGGCTGGGATCCGGCCAGCTCATCATCGGAGTCAATCGCAGCATCGGGCCGTTCGCCGCGCCCATCGATGATCCCACGCTGTATCTGCTCGATATCCACAAGACGCATGGAACGACCCTGCCGGCCAATTTCATCGGCACGATAGAAAATGACGACCACCATCTTGTTGTCAGCTACTGCAAGACCTTCGAAAAGAACGCATGCATTTTCGAAGCGAGACGCGTCGACACGAATCACATGAATCGCATCGATGAAGTGATGGCTCTTGCACCGATGGGCGGTGCGCAATTCATGATCGATCACGCCGGTGAAGTCCGCTTCGCCTGGGGTGCGGACGAGAAGGAACGCAGCCGGCTCTACGTCAGGGAAAAAGACAAGAGCTGGAAGCTCGTCAACGACAGCGATGCCAGTGGCATCGACGCGTTTCCCATAGGCGTTGCGCGCAACAACCTCTCCGGCTTTCTGGAGGTGCAGCACAAGGATGGCCCCGACAGTATCGAGCGCTTCGACTTCGCGACAGGGGCACGCACGCCGCTACTGCGCGATGGCGTGTCCGACCCCCTGAGCATCATCTATACGCCTGATCTGGTGGAACCGCTGGGCGCGATGATCGGTACAGGACGTCCGCTGGCGCGCTTCTGGAATGCACAGGACCCGGATTCGATCTGGCGAATGGCCATCGACAAGGCCTTTCCGAATTCCACCAACAACGTCACCAGTGCGAGCAGCGACGGCAAGCTGCAGATCGTGTGGACACAAAGCGATCGCGATCCGGGATCGTTCTATCTGCTTGATCGCGAACATCGCAAAGCGGATTTGCTCTTCCGCAGCAAACCGTGGATTGATCCGACCCAGCAATTGTCCAGCGAGCCGTTCGAATTGAAGGCTCGCGACGGCCTTCCGTTATTCGGTTTCATGACGCTGCCCGCTGGCGGCGCAAAGTCCGCACCCATGATCGTGATGGTGCATGGCGGCCCTTATTATGTTCGCGACGACTGGGACTTCGATGCGGAAACCCAAATGCTTGCGCAGCATGGCTTCGCCGTGTTGCGGGTGAACTTTCGCGGCTCATCCGGGTTTGGCCGTCCATTTCAGGAAAAGGGCTACATGCAGTGGGGCGCCGCGATGCAGGATGACGTTACCGACGCCACACGCTGGGCGATCCGGCAGGGAATCGCCGATCCCGATCGCATCTGCATCTACGGTGGCAGCTACGGCGGCTACGCCGCACTGATGGGAGTCGTGCGTGAACCCGCGCTCTATCGATGCGCTGCAGGTCTGGCGGGCGTTTACGACTTGAGCAAGCAATACAAGTGGGGCGATATTCGTCGAAGCGATCGCGGCCTTGACTACCTGCGACGCGTTATCGGCCAGGATCCGCTGCAGCTCGCGAATCGCTCGCCCAGTGCGCATGCGGCGCAGATCACCGTACCGATCTTGCTGGCGCACGGCACCCTGGATGGCCGCGTGGATATCAAGCATGCCAAGGAAATGAGCAACGCACTGGCCAAGGCCGGCCATCCTCCCGAGTACCTCGAATATCAGTACGAGGGGCACGGCCTGGCTGCACCGGAACACCTTGCGGACTTCTATACCCACCTGCTGCAATTCTTTGACACTCATCTGAAGGCGCGAACCGCTTGCGTCGGTGACTGCGGGCGGAATTCTGCGTCGCGTACGTCAGCCACTGTCGTTCATTGAGACAAATTCATTGTTCCGACAATGAAGAAAAATGAAGCATCGTCAGGATCAGGACTTCACGAGCAGTTTTTCCAGCGCCAGCCGAATGCTTTTCATGTCGTACGGTTTTTGCAACACGGTGGCGTTGCGGTAGCGCTCGGGTATGCCGTCCAGCCCGTAGCCGGAGGCGAACAGGAACGGCACATTGCGTGCACTGAGCGCATCCGCGATGGGAAAGCTGTCTTCGCGACCCAGCGTCACATCCAGAATGGCGACGTCGATATTTTCGCTGGATGTGAGCGCGAGCCCGGCACTCAATCGATCTGCCAGCAGGACGCGATAGCCGGCGGAGTCGAGCAGGTCTTCCAGCAGCATGGAGACCATCGGCTCGTCTTCGGCAACGAGCACACAGGGTTTTTCATTGGTACTCATCAGTCAGTCCTCGGCCTGGCCAGTGCTGATGCACCGGGCACGACGGCTTGTTGAAGAAACGGGGAGCGCGATCGCTCCAGAAGTTGCGACCAGTAGGCCGTGATCGCGGTTAAAGATGCGCGACGATCATGCGCGATCGTTCATCACCATCCTGACTGCCAGCGAAAGCTCGACCTGGTTGTACGGCTTGCGCAGCAATTGCAGATCCTTGACCAGCTCTTCGGATGCGATGCGTTGCGCGGTGTAACCCGACGTGAGCAACACCGGGATGGTTGCATGACGCGCCTTCAATTCGCGCACGAGATCGATGCCGTTCATGTCGCCGGGCATGATCACGTCGGTGAAGATCAGGTCGATGCGCCCGCCGCGCTCGATCAACCGCATCGCATCGCTGCCGGTTTCCGCTTCGAGCACGGAGTAGCCGAGATTTTCGAGCAGGCTGCTGGCCACCGCGCGCACGTCATTGTCGTCCTCGACCACCAGCACGACGCCTTTTCCCTTGATCTCCGCGGTCGAATGCGTGGCGGTTTCAACCGCGACAGGTCGCGCCGTGCGCGGCAGATGGATGAACACTGTCGTGCCACTCCCGGGCTGGCTTTCGATGTTGACGAAGCCACCGGATTGGCGTGCGAAACCGTAGACCTGACTGAGCCCGAGCCCGGTGCCCTTGCCGACGTCCTTGGTGGTGAAGAACGGTTCGAACACGCGATCAACCACATCCGGTGGCATGCCCATGCCGGTGTCGCTCAACGACACCACGACGTAATCGCCCGCGGCAGCGCCGCTGGTCGCCGCGCCTTGCGCGTCCAGTTGCAGGATGCGGGTTCGTAGTGTGATCGCGCCGCCCTGGGGCATCGCGTCGCGCGCGTTGATGGCGAGATTGAGGATCGCGGTTTCCAGCTGGTGCGGGTCCGTGCGGCAATACCAGAGTTCAGGCGCGCGCTCGATATGCACGGTGATCGTTTCGCCGACGGCGCGATCGAGCAGGTTCTCGAACGTGCCGATCAGGTCTTCGATGCACACCGCTTCGACGCGCAAATCCTGTCGGCGTGAGAACGCCAGCAACTGCTGGTTGAGCCGCGCGCCGCGTTCCACGCCCTGGCGCGCAGCGGCGAGATAACGCGCGGTTTTTTCGTCTTTCTCGATGCGCTGGTCGAGCATGTCGAGGCTCCCGCCGACAACCATCAGCAGGTTGTTGAAATCGTGCGCGATGCCGCCGGTGAGCTGGCCGATGGCTTCCATTTTCTGCGCCTGGCGCAGCTGTTCTTCCACGTGCCGTCGGTCGGTGACGTCGGAAATGACGCCGGCGATGCGCACCGGTTTGCCATCCTGGTAATACGTGCGGCCCTTGATCTGTACCCAGCGGATCGCCTCGTCGCTGACGCGGCGGATGCGTCGCTCGAAATCGATGAAACCGGTGCGTTTGGCGCGCGCAAACTCCACGTCCACCGCCTCGCGATCGTCCGGCAGGAATTGCGACAGCATGGTCGGCCATTCCCAGGTTCGCTCACCTGCGGTGTAGCCGAAGATCTGGTCATAACGTGCCGAACGCGTCACCACATCGTTGACCAGGTTGAGTTCCCAGTTGCCCATGTCGGCGGCATCGAGCGCGAGTTGCAGGCCATCTTCCGCGCGACGGCGCTCGTCGATCTCGCTGGCCAGCTGCATGTTGGCCGCGGCCAGTTCGTGGCTGCGCTCGCGGCTGTGCGTGAGGTCGGTAACCACGCCGCACAACACGCGCGGCATCTGCGCGTCGACCTTCAGATCGGCGATGGAAACATTGACCGGAACGCGCGATCCGTCCGCTGCCTGCAGCATGAATTCCGCCGAGCGCCTGGCGCCGCGGCCGCTGTCCATCAGCCGATGGAAGGCCGATGTTTCCGTGCTCACGACGAAACGTTCGATCGGTTCGCCGATCAGCGATTCGCGCTCCGCGCCGACCAGCGTGGCGAAGCGTTGATTGCAATACAGCATGAGGCCGTGCTCGCTCAGCGTGACTGCGCCTTCCTGCATCTGCTCGATCAGCACGCGATACGGACGATCGGCGTTTTCCAGCGTGTACACCTGCTGGCCGGCCGGGCCACCGACCACCACCGCATCCACCTCGCCGTTGCGAATCGCTTCAAGCGTTTCTTCCGCTTCGCGCAGGCGATCCCGCAACTCGACGAGCTGGGCGTGGTCGGCGGCGGCGAAGTCGGGCTGGCGATTCATGCGTCTTTGCGTTTGGCCTGGTCGAGCGGCGCGATGTCGAGGCCCGCAAGCACACGCTCGCGATCGGACAGGTCACCAATGATCCGCCGCAACGGTTCGGGAAGAATCTTCACCAGTGTGGGCGTGGCGATGATCTGCAACTCCCTGGTGGCTTCCGGGTCCTGATAGACGTCGACGACTTCGAGGTCGTAACGGCCGTCCAGGTTTTCCTCGCAGATGCGACGCATGTTTTCGATCGCGCGGGTCGAACGCGGCGTCGATCCGGTGATGAACAGCCGCAGCTTGTATTGCCCTGCGCTTGGAACGCCATCACCCCCATCGCCGTCGCGCTCGTTCATGTCGTGCTCGCAAGTTTCGGACGGATGTCGAGGCCGACCAAGACGCGTTCGGTATTGGAAAGATCGCCGATCACGCGTTTCAGCGGTGGCGGCAAGCGACGCACCAGCGTCGGCAACGCGACGATCTGGTCGCCGGCAGCGAGTTGCGGCGTAACCAGCAGATCGACCACTTCGATCGTATAGCGGCCGGAAAGATGCTTCTCGCAGAGGTTCTTCAGGTTGGCGATGGCGGCCAGCGATTTCGGGGTCTGCCCGGCGACGTACAGGCGCAGGTTGTATTCGCCGGTGGTCGGCTCTTCACTGTCTTCCGCGGCGGCTACGGATCGGTTCGCGTCATTCATCGTTGAGCTCCTCGCAGGATCGCCATCTGGGAGCGCTCGCTGCCTTGCGCGGTTTCGCGCGCTTCCTCCTGTTCGATCTGGGTGGTGACTTCGATTTCTTCGGTTTCCAGTGCCGCGCGCATTTCCGCGATCTGCCGCTCGACCGCCGCACGCTTGCGCGCGAGGTCGCGACGGCGACGCTCGGTGGCCTGCTGCCGCGCCAGATCGGCTTGCCGTTCGCGCGCTTCCTGCGCCACGCGCGCCGTGCCGGTGAGCACGCCGTCCGGGCCGATATACGCATCGACCATGTGGATGCCGTGATCCGACAACTGGTATTCGCGCAACTGCTTGGAGTGATTCATGCCGCGCGATTTGAGCAGGTACAGCACGCGGTTGCGCTCGCCATTGGCTTCCATGTCCTTCAGCGAGATCCACGTATCCATTAACGACGACACGCTGCGCTCGCTCTCGGTCATCTGCTCGCCAGACGACGACAGGCTGGTGAATAGCGCGGTGATGCCCTTGCTCTTGCAGATGTCGGCGAGCCGAACCAGCGTGGCGTGGATTTCGAACGACGGCCCGCGGAAGGCGGAGATCGGATCGACCACGATGACGTTGGGCTCGAAATGTTCGATGTCACGATTCATTCGCGCCAGATGCATTTCGAAACCGTAGAGGCTCGGCCGCGCGGCCTGGAAACACAGCAGGCCGCTATCGATGTGGCGCTGAAGATCGAAGCCGACCGACTTCATGTTGCGCACGATCTGGTCGGGGGATTCCTCAAAGGCGAAGAACAGGCAGCGTTCGCCACGCTCGCACGCGGCGTTGACGAAGGCGGCGCCGAAGGTCGATTTGCCAGTACCCGCGAGGCCCGAGATGAGCACGCTGGAGCCGCGGAAGTAACCGTTCTTGCCGAGCATTTCGTCCAGCCCCGGCACGCCGGTGGACAGCGCTTCATGCGAGATGCGATGACCGAGTTCGGCCGAGGTGATCGGCAGCACGCTGATGCCGTGCTCGTCGATGAGGAACGGATATTCGTTGGTGCCATGCGACGAGCCGCGGTACTTGACGACACGCAGGCGCCGCGTGGTGACCTGCTCTTCCACGCGGTTGTCGAGCAGGATCACGCAATCGGAAACATATTCCTCGATGCCGTAGCGCGTGAGCTGACCTTCGCCGCGTTCGGCCGTGATGATCGCGGTGACGCCCTTGTCCTTGAGCCAGGCGAACAGCCGGCGCAATTCCGCGCGCAGGATCGCGGTGTCGTCGAGGCCGGAGAACAACGCCTCGATGGTATCGAGCACGACGCGCTTGGCGCCGATCGAATCGATGGCGTGGCCGAGCCGCACGAACAGACCTTCCAGATCGTAGTCGCCGCTTTCCTCGATCTCGGCACGTTCGATATAGACGTGGTCGATGACCATCTGCTTGCGCTCGATCAGATCGGCCACGTCGTAGCCCAGCGATGCGACGTTGGTTTCCAGATCGCGTTCGCGTTCCTCGAAACTCATCAGCACGCCGTGCTCGCCGAACTCGGTGACACCCTTGATCAAAAAGGTCATCGCGAAAAGCGTCTTGCCGCAGCCGGCGGCGCCACACAGCAAAGTTGGGCGGCCGGTCGGCAGGCCGCCGAGGGTCAACGCATCCAGACCTTCAATACCGGTAGGCGATTTCGGCAGCGGCGCAAGATGGCCGGTGCCTTCGACGTCATTGGCTTTGTTGCGCTTGCTTGCCACGTGGTGCTCCGTTGCGTTGGATTTGAATCGCGCTTCATCCACGGGCCGGCGTCACATGCGCTCGGCCGGGCTGCGGTCGAAGCGCGGACTAGGCGCAGATTCAAATCTACGGCTCGTTAGGCCGACGTGATGCCGCAACAAAAAACGGACGCCACGAGGGCGTCCGTTCTTGTTTGCTTCAGGAAGTTCGCGGCGATCGCTGCCGCTTCAAAGTCACAACGTGCAGTGGTTACAGCGTGTAGTACATCTGGAATTCCAGCGGATGCGTGCTGGCGCGATAGCGGGTCACTTCCTTCATCTTCACTTCGATGTACGCGTCGATGAAGTCATCGGTGAATACACCGCCGGCCTTGAGGAACTCGCGATCCTTGTCCAGCGCTTCGAGCGCGGCATCGAGGCTGGAACACACCTGCGGAATGTTCTTCTCTTCTTCCGGCGGCAGGTCGTACAGATCCTTGTCGGCCGGCGCGCCCGGGTCGATCTTGTTGATGATGCCGTCGAGGCCGGCCATCATCAGCGCGGTGAAAGTGAGGTAGCCCGACTGCATCGGATCGGGGAAACGCACTTCGATGCGGCGGCCTTTCGGGCTGGCCACGTACGGAATGCGGCAGCTTGCCGAACGGTTGCGCGCGGAGTACGCCAGCATCACCGGCGCTTCGAAGCCCGGCACCAGGCGCTTGTAGCTGTTGGTGGTGGAGTTGGCGAACGCGTTGATCGCACGCGCGTGCTTGAAGATGCCGCCGATGTACCACAGCGCGGTCTGGCTCAGGCCGCCATAAAGATCCCCGGCGAACAGGTTAGTGCCGTCCTTCGACAGCGACTGATGCACGTGCATGCCGCTGCCGTTGTCGCCGACGATCGGCTTGGGCATGAAGGTGACCGTCTTGCCGTTCTGGTGCGCGACGTTCTTGACCACGTACTTCATGGTGATCAGTTCGTCGGCCTTCTTCACCAGCGTATTGAACTTGACGCCGATCTCGCACTGGCCGGCGTTGGCCACCTCATGGTGGTGCACCTCGACGGTCTGGCCCAGCGACTCCAGCACCTTGCACATGTCCGCGCGCAGGTCGGCCAGCGAATCGACCGGGCTGACCGGGAAATAGCCGCCCTTGATGCCCGGACGATGGCCGGTGTTGTCGCCGTCGTACTTGTAGCGCGAACTCCACGCGGCTTCCTGCGAGCCGATCTCGTAGAACACGCGACCCATGTCGTTCTGCCAGCGCACCGAGTCGAAGATGAAGAATTCCGGCTCCGGGCCGAAGAACGCGGTATCGGCGATGCCGGTGGATTTGAGATACGCCTCGCCGCGCTTGGCGATCGAGCGCGGGTCGCGGCCATAGGCCTGCATGGTCGACGGCTCGAGCACATCGCAATGGATGATCAGCTGCACGTGCGCGCTGAACGGGTCGAGGTGCGCGGTGTCCGGATCGGGCATCAGCACCATGTCCGATTCGTTGATGCCCTTCCAGCCGGTGATCGACGAACCGTCGAACATCTTGCCGTCCTCGAAGGTCGACTCGTCGATCGCGTGTGCCGGAAAGGTCACGTGGTGGTGCACGCCAAGCATGTCGGCGAAACGGAAGTCGACGAACTCGACCTCGTGTTCCTGGATCAGGTCGAGCACTTTATTGGCGGACATGGCGAAGCCTCAGTGGTGATTGATTGATGGATAGTTTTAGCAAGACCGATGCCACGCAGCGAAACCGCATGGCACCGGCCTTTCGCGCGCGACGAGAGCGCCGTCGCCCTGATCACGCGCATCATACACGCGCAACTTGCACCCTCGTTTGCACCAACATACGGCAAGCAAGGCCGGGCGATCCGGGCGAATCTCACCTAGTTTATGCCTCGTATGCGCTCTCGCCGTGCGAGGTGATGTCCAGGCCCTCGCGCTCGGCTTCCGCACTCACTCGCAAGCCGAAGACCAGCTTCACTACCGTATAGACGATGGCCGAAACCACGCCGCTCCACACCAGGGTGATGCCCACGCCGAGCGCCTGCACGCCGACCTGCTGCGCCATGGTCGTGTTGCCCGCACCGAAGCCGGTGCCGCCCAGCGACACCGCACTGAACACGCCGGTGAGCAGGGCGCCGACAATGCCGCCGATGCCGTGCACGCCGAACACATCGAGCGCGTCGTCCGCGCGCAGGATCTTCTTCAGCCCGGTGACACCCCAGACGCAGAAGATGCTGGCCAGCGCGCCGATGACCAGCGAACCCATCGGACCCACCGTGCCGCATGCCGGCGTGATCGCCACCAGCCCGGCCACCGCACCCGACGCACCGCCCAGCATCGAGGGCTTGCCTTTGGTGACCGCCTCGACCACGAGCCACGACAGCACCGCTGCCGCAGTCGCCAGCAACGTATTGATGAAGGCGAGCGCCGCACCACTGTTGGCTTCGAGATTGGAGCCTGCGTTGAAGCCAAACCAGCCGACCCACAGCAGCGCCGCGCCGACCATCGTGAAGGTCACGTTGTGCGGTTTCATCGGCTCGCGCCCAAGCCCGAGGCGCGGCCCGATCATGTACGCGCCGACCAGGCCGGCGATGCCCGCATTGATATGCACCACCGTGCCGCCGGCGAAATCCAGCGCGCCGCGGGCGAACATGAAACCGTCCGGCCCGTACCAGACCATGTGCGCGATCGGCAGGTAGGCGAAGGTGAACCACAACGCAGTGAACGCCAGCACCGCGCGAAAGCGCATGCGTTCGGCGAACGAGCCGACGATCAACGCACCGGTGATGCCTGCGAAAGTGGACTGGAACACCACGAACACGTACTCGGGCAGCGCCACGCCACTGGTGAACGTGGCAGCCAGCGAATCCTTGGTCACCCCGCGCAGAAACAGCTTGTCCAGGTTGCCGATGAAGGCGTTGCCGCCGTTGAACGCCAGGCTGTAGCCGTAGATCACCCACAGCACCAGGATCATCGAGAACACCGTCATGACCTGCATGAGCACCGACAACACGTTCTTCGAGCGCACCAGCCCGCCGTAGAAAAGTGCCAAGCCCGGCACGGTCATCAACAGCACCAGCAAGGTGGACGTAAGCATCCACGCCACATCGCCCTTGTCCACCGTGGGAACGGGCGTTGCCGCCGCGGCATGAGCGCCGGGCGCGATAAACAGCAGACATATCAGCAGCAGTACCGGCAGCCACGCGGGCAGATCAAACGAACGGCGCATTACAGCCATGTCTTTCATGGGAACCTCGCAATGGAATGAGTTAAAGGGCATCGGCGTCGAGTTCGCCGGTGCGAATGCGGATGACCTGGTCCACCGTGCTGACGAAAATCTTTCCATCACCCACGTTGCCGGTCTTGGCGGACTGCTGCACCGCTTCGAGAACGCTGTCGAGCTGAGCGTCGTCGATGACCACTTCAAGTTTCAGCTTGGGCAGGAAATCGACGACGTATTCCGCGCCGCGATAAAGCTCGGTGTGGCCTTTCTGCCGGCCGAAACCGCGCACTTCGCTCACCGTGATGCCGCTGACTCCCGCGGCGGTGAGCGCATCGCGCACTTCGTCCAGCTTGTAGGGCCGGATGATGCAACTGATCAATTTCATGCATGTCTCCCGGTTGGTGATTGCGACGGCGTGCGCCGCCATCGTGGTGGTGTGTTCAAAACGATTTGGCGAGGCTGAGCACGCCCGTCGCGCGACCGACGTAATGGTCGAAGCGATTGGTGTAGCCGCTGCGTGCCGCGTTGGTGTCGTAGTAGCCGAGCGCGATGCTGTAGCCGCTGGCGAAAGCCTTCGTCACGCCGAGCTTCCAGTCGTAGTACGCGAAGCCGGGGTTGTTCGACACGTCCTGGTGACCGACGTGCGCGTTGAGTGTCCAGCTCGGGCTGAACTCGTAGTTGTACGAGAGATCGAGGTAGTCGCTGTTCTTGCTGTCGGCAAAACCGAATAGGTTGGAGAACGCGTGCGAATACTTCAGCGTGATGCCCTTGAAGCCCAGCGATGCATAAGCCTCGGTGGTGTAGGGACGGGTAAAGCCGGCCGGATACGAACCCGGGTAGTAGTACTCGTAGAGGCCGACGTCGTAACTCCAGTCGGCGTTGAAGCTGCCGCGGTAGCCGGTGTAGAAATCCAGCTCGACACTGCTGGAAACCGGCACTTCACTGGTCGATACGTCCGACAGCCAGCTGACGTTGCTGCCCCACGCGCCCACATACCAGCCGCTTGCGTGGTCGTACTCGATGCCCGGCTGCACGGCCGGTTTCTGGTTGGTTTGCGATAGGCCCCGAAACAGATAGTCGTTGACGATGCTCACGCTGCCTATCACCTTGCTGGCGGGCGCATCGTCGGCCTGGCATGGCGTCGAGAAGACCCACGCCATCGCCATCACCGTAATCCACTGCGTACATCGTTTCATCGGCTTTTCCCTTCTTCGGTGGCACGATTCGTTTGGACGTATGGACGTCCATCGTTATTCGTGCAGGTGAGGCGTGCTGGAAAGGCAGAATTTGTTCGCGACGACCACATCGCTCAACGTTGCGGGCGCACTTCGCCAAAACGGCGGCGCTTGAGCGCAAACCATCGTCGTTCGGGTGCTGCGTGTTTTTTTGCGCGGCGTTCCCTGTCCCGACCGTGAAACGATCAGGCGTGGATTTCAGGCTGCAGGAGGATGCAAACCGATCGAGTGCCGATCGGCCTGGGACGTTCGGGCGCGCCTGCGAGGCGACGCGTGCTGAAGAAGAAACGACTAGAAAACGATGTATCGCCTGCGCGGTGGGCGCGATGAATCCGCTGCCGCGTCCGCTGGATTGTCTTTTCCCTTCACCTCGATCCTGCCGCAATTATTGTTGCGATGCAATAGGAAATTGCGTCATGTTTTTACGGGGTGAGGTTGTGGAATTTGCGCATGTGCAACACAGATTGAAAACTACAGCCTCGCCATGGCGAACACCGCGCGGCTGAATGCCTCAGGCATCGCTGTTGCGGATTTCGCCCTCGCTACATGCGCGACAGCCGCGCTCGCCAATGCATTTGCAGCTCATCAGTCGCCTGATATTCCTGTCGATCGCTTCCGAGGCGGCGCGGGTATGGCTTGCCAGCCGGCCGACAGATACGCTCTGCGCTCTTTCAAAATCTTTGGTAACGCCCGTGATCGATCTGTTCCACGTCATCCTGCTCGGCATCATCGAAGGCATCACCGAATTCCTCCCGATCTCGAGCACCGGTCATTTGCTGATCGCCGAGAAATTCGGGCTGGGCGCGCGCTCGGAGTTGTTCAATGTCGGCATCCAGGCCGGCGCAATCCTCGCGGTCACGCTGATCTACCGGAAGCGCATCTGGCAGTTGCTGACGCAGTGGCGCGATCCGGTCAATCGCGACTATCTGCTCAAGATCGTGGTGTGTTTTCTGGTCACGGCAGTGCTCGGATTCATCGCGGTCAAAATGGGTTTCAAGTTGCCGGAGACCATTACGCCGATCGCATGGGCGCTGGTGATCGGCGGCTTCTGGATCCTGGGCGCCGAAGCGGTTGCAGCGCGCCAGCCGGATCGGCGCGAGGTGACCTGGACCGTCGCTATCCTGGTCGGTATCGCACAGGTGATTGCCGGGTTGCTGCCAGGCACGTCGCGCTCGGCGGCATCGATCTTCACCGCGATGTTGAGCGGCACCAGCAATCGCGCCGCGGCTACCGAGTTCTCGTTCCTCGTCGGCATTCCGACGATGTATGCAGCCACCGGCTACGAATTGCTGAAAGTATTGAAAGGCGGCGGTGCCGCGCACGAAGACTGGACGGCGCTGGTCGTCGGTTTCGTGGTCTCGGCCATCGTCGCCTTCATCGCGGTGAAGTGGCTGCTGGGTTATATCCGCAGCCATCGCTTCACGCCGTTCGCGATCTACCGCATCGCGTTCGGCGCAGCGTTGCTGGCGCTGATTCCCGCCGGCGGCTGAGCGCGCTTTGCATTGTCGTCGTTCCGGCAAGAACGGAACGGCGACGTGGCGATTACGCTGCGACTTCCAGCGTATCGTCGGCTTCGATGTCGATCGGCTCGACATGCGCCATCTGCGCGGCCTTCTCCGCCTGCGCCCGCGCGGCGATCAGGCATTGCGGTTCGCTGGTGCGCTGAAACAACTCGTTGGTCCACTCGATGAATGCCTGCACCCGCGCCGACAGATGGCGCTTCTGCGGATAGACGATCCAGACCGGCGAGCCGGTGGAGATCGTGTCGGTCATGACGATTTCCAGCTGACCTTTCGCCAGAGCACTGGCGGCGAGGCAGTGCGCGATCTGGATGATGCCGAGGCCGGCGACTGCCGCCTGGATCACCGACTCGCCATCGTTGATCAGCATGTGCGCTTCGATATCCAGCGCGACGCGGCCGCTGGGTGTATCGAACTGCCACTGATACGGCTTGCCGGTGCTCGGATAGACGTAGTTGATAGCGCGATGCTGCTTCAGGTCTCCGATGCTGCGTGGCGCGCCGTGCTTGCGGATGTACTCGGGCGACGCGCACAGCACGTAATTGAAATAGCCGAGCTTGCGCGCGATGAGGTTGGAATCCTGCAGTTCGCCCATGCGGATGGCACAGTCGTAGCCTTCTTCATTGAGGTCGAAGTGGTAATCGCACATCGTCAATTCGAGCCGGATGTCGGGGTAGCGCTGCTCGAACTCGGCCAGGTTGGGGATCAACGCGGCGCGGCCCATCGCCGAATGCGTCGCCACCCGCAACTTGCCGACGGGATGGCTGCGCGCATGGCCGATCGCTTCGGTGGCTTCGGTCAGGTCGGCGAGGATTTCCTTGCAACGCGCATGGAACGAAGCACCGTCATCGGTCAGCCGTAACGAGCGGGTGGAACGGAACAGCAGGCGGGTGCCGAGCTGGGTTTCCAGCCGGGCCACGGCGCGACTGACGCCGGACGGAGTCATGCCCAGCTGGCTGGCGGCGGCCGCGAAGCTTTTGGCTTCGACCACGCGAACGAAGGTCGAAATTGCTGAAAAGTCTTCCATTGCCTCGATTCCCGGGTGATTCGTGATTGCGAGTCACGAGTGTAATGCGCAAGAAGCGGATTTTCTATACCGCAAAGTACACCTATTCTCTCGACCCTTCGTCGGACTTGTTGCGTCCGACTACATGGTTCCGGAGCGCAAGATGAAAAAACAACTGATGCTGTCCACCCTCGCTGCCGCTGGTCTGATCGGTGGTTGGGCGCTGCTTCACGGCAGCAACAGCCAGGCGCAGACCCCCGCCGCCGCACCCGCGCCGGATGTGACCGTAGCCCAGGCGCTGACTCGCCAAGTCAGCGACAGCGCCGAATTCACCGGCCGGCTGGAAGCGGTGAACACCGTGCAGGTGCAGCCGCGCGTCGGTGGGTTCATCGACGCGGTGCATTTCCAGGAAGGCGCGCTGGTGCACAAGGGCGACGTGCTGTTCCAGCTCGATCCGCGCCCGTACCAGGCCGAGGTCGACCGACTCAGTGCGAATCAGGCGCAGGCGAAAGCCGAACTCACGCTGGCCGAAACCAACCAGCATCGCGCGGGCATGTTGCTGGCCCAGCACGCGGTCGCGCAACAGGAAGCCGATCGACAGGACACCGCCGAGCAAAGCGCGCGTGCGCAACTCGCCGCCAGCGGCGCTGCACTCACCGCCGCCCGATTGAACCTCGAATTCACCCAGGTACGTTCGCCGATCGACGGCCGCGTGAGCAATGCACGCGTCACCCAGGGCAATCTGGTCACCAGCAGCGACGTGCTGACCAGCGTCGTGTCGGTCAATCCGGTCTACGTGTATTTCGACGTGGATGAGCAGACCTGGCTGAAACTCGACCACCTGCGCGCCAGCGCCGCGCAATCCGGTCATGGCGCGCGCATCGAAGCGACGATGGGCCTCGCCGACGAGTCGGGTTATCCGCACGATGGCCGCCTCGATTTCGTCGACAACCAGTTGCACATCGGCTCCGGCACGATGCGCTTGCGCGCCGTGTTTGAAAACCAGGACGGCCTTTACACGCCGGGCCTTTATGCACGCGTGCAGTTGCAGAGCGGCCAGGCCCGTCCGCGCCTGCTGGTGGACGACCGCGCGATCGGCACCGACCTCGGCAACCAGTTCGTCTACGTGGTCGACAGCGAGCACAAGGTGCAATACCGCAAGGTCAGCACGGGGCCGTTGTTCCATGGATTGCGCGTGATCGACGATGGACTGAGCGCAAACGACGTCATTGTCGTCAACGGCCTGCAGCACGTGCATCCCGGCGCCCAGGTGAACCCGCAGAAAGTCGCGATGCAGTATCGACTCGACGCGGGCGACAAGGCTTTTGTCGATGCCAAGACAGGCGTCGAGAACGGCGAGCGCACCGCTGAGGCCAACACCGCGACTGCGAAGACACCTGAAGGCTGATGACTCTCCGGGCGAGCGACGTTCATCGCGGCCCGTAAACAGCCAAAAGCTCTATCCCCTCCCAACCTCCTCCTGCCTTGCAGGAAGAGGGGCAAAGAAAAAAACCGAAGCCGGAAACGGCTTCGACGAGGATTCATTGCATGAAAAACGTTGCCCAGTTCTTTGTCGACCGGCCGATCATGGCGGCGGTCCTATCGCTGCTGTTCCTGATCACTGGCTCCATCGCGGTGTTCAAACTGCCGATCAGCGAATACCCCGAAGTGGTCCCACCGACGGTCGTGGTGAAGGCCAGCTACCCCGGCGCCAATCCCAAGGTCATCGCAGAAACCGTCGCCACACCGCTGGAGGAACAGATCAACGGCGTCGAAGGCATGCTCTACACCTCGTCGCAGGCGACCAGCGATGGCGCGATGACGCTCACCGTGACGTTTGCGCTCGGCACCGACCTCAACACCGCACAGGTCGATGTGCAGAATCGCGTCGCGCAGGCACTGCCGAAACTGCCGGAAGAAACCCAGCGGCTCGGCGTCACCACGCAGAAGAGTTCGCCCGACCTCACGATGGTGGTGCATCTCACCTCGCCCGATCAGCGCTACGACATGCTTTACCTGTCGAACTACGCGCGACTGCACGTGAAAGATGTGCTCGGCCGCCTCGACGGCGTCGGTGATGTGCAGATCTTCGGCGCCGGCGAATACTCGATGCGCGTGTGGCTCGATCCGCAACGCCTTGCGCAGCGTTCGCTCACCACCGGCGACGTGATCAACGCGATCCGCGAACAGAACGTGCAGGTCGCTGCCGGCGCGCTGAATGCGCCGCCCGGACCGAACAACAATGCGTTTCAGCTCAACATCAACACGCGCGGACGGCTGGTCAGCGAAGACGACTTTCGCGACATCATCGTGCGCACCGACGCCAACGGCGGCGTGACGCATCTGCGCGATGTCGGCAGCGTCGATCTCGGCTCCAACAACTACGCGCTGCGCAGCCTGCTCGACAACAAGCCGGCGGTCGCGCTGCCGATCTTCGCGCGCCCCGGTTCCAACGCGATCCAGATTTCCGACGAAGTGCGCAACACCATGGCGCAGCTGAAAACGGAATTCCCGCAAGGTGTCGACTACTCGATCGTCTACGACCCGACCGTGTTCGTGCGTGGCTCGATCGAGGCCGTAGCGCACACACTGCTCGAAGCGATCCTGCTGGTCGTGCTGGTGGTGATCCTGTTCCTGCAGACCTGGCGCGCATCGATCATTCCGCTGGTGGCGGTGCCGGTGTCGCTGGTCGGCACGTTCGCGATCATGTATCTCGCGGGTTTCTCGCTCAACGCACTTTCATTGTTCGGACTGGTGCTGGCGATCGGCATCGTGGTGGATGACGCCATCGTGGTGGTGGAAAACGTCGAGCGGCATATCGAACTCGGGCAAACGCCGCGCGAAGCCACACGCAAGGCGATGCACGAAGTCACCGGACCGATCGTCGCGACCGCACTTGTGTTGTGCGCGGTGTTCATTCCGACCGCGTTCGTCAGCGGCCTCACCGGACAGTTCTATCGCCAGTTCGCGTTGACCATCGCGATCTCCACGGTGATCTCCGCGTTCAACTCGCTCACCTTGAGCCCGGCGCTCGCCGCGGTGTTGCTGAAAGCGCATGACGCACCGAAGGATCGCCTGACCCGCGGCATCGATCGCGCGTTTGGATGGCTATTTCATCCGTTCAATCGCATGTTCCATCGTGGCTCGGATCGCTACGTCGGCGGCGTGAAGCGCGTGCTCGGCAAGGGCCCGATCGCGCTGGTGGTGTACGCCGGTTTGATCGGCCTGACCTGGCTCGGTTTCTCGCACGTGCCAACCGGATTCGTGCCGCAGCAAGACAAGCAGTACCTGGTGTCGTTCGCGCAACTGCCGGACGCCGCATCGCTCGATCGCTCGGAAGACGTGATCCAGCGCATGAGCGCCATCGCACTCAAGCAGCCGGGCGTCGAACACGCGGTGGCGTTCCCCGGCCTGTCGATCAACGGCTTCACCAACAGCACCAACTCCGGCATCGTGTTCGTCACGCTGAAACCGTTCGAGGAACGTCGCAGCGCCGACTTGTCGTCGGGCGCGATTGCCGCCGCACTCAACCAGAAATTCGCGGCGATCCAGGACGCGTACATCGCGGTATTCCCGCCGCCGCCGGTGATGGGCCTGGGCACGATCGGTGGTTTCCGTCTGCAGATCGAGGATCGCAGCGACCGCGGTTTCGAAGAGCTGTTCAAGCAGACGCAGACGCTGATTACCGCGAGTCGCAAGGAGCCGGCGCTGGCCGGGTTGTTCTCCAGTTTCCAGGTGAGCGTGCCGCAGGTGGATGCCAACGTCGATCGCGAAAAAGCGAAGGCCGAAGGCGTGAACCTGTCCGATGTCTACGAGACGATGCAGGCGTATCTCGGCTCGCTCTACGTCAACGACTTCAACCGCTTCGGTCGCACGTATCAGGTGAATGTTTCCGCGGATCCCGCGTTCCGCCATTCGCCCGAAGACATCCTCGGCCTGAAGACGCGCAACGCGCAGGGCCAAATGGTGCCGCTGGGTTCGTTCGTCACCGTGCAGCAAGGGGCCGGCCCGGATCGAGTGCAGCATTACAACGGATACCCCACAGCTGAAATCAATGGCGGTCCGGCGCCGGGCTTCAGCTCGGGCCAGGCGCAGGCGGCGATGGAAAAGCTGGCGAAAAACAATTTGCCCAATGGCGTGAGCTTCGAGTGGACCGAGCTGACCTACCAGCAGATCCTCGCCGGCAACACCGCGATCCTGGTGTTCCCTTTGTGCGTGCTGCTGGTGTTCCTGGTGCTGTCGTCGCTGTACGAAAGCTGGTCGCTGCCGCTGGCGGTGATTCTGATCGTGCCGATGGTGCTGCTGTCCGCGATTGCCGGCGTGTGGCTGAGCGGCGGCGACAACAACATCTTCACTCAGATCGGCTTGATCGTGCTGGTCGGCCTGGCGTGCAAGAACGCGATCCTGATCGTCGAGTTCGCCCGCGAACGCCAGCTCGAAGGCATGTCGCGTTACGACGCGGTGCTCGAGGCAGCCAAGCTGCGACTGCGCCCGATCCTGATGACCTCGTTCGCTTTCATCATGGGCGTGGTGCCGCTGGTGACGTCGCACGGTGCGGGTGCCGAAATGCGTCACGCAATGGGCGTGGCGGTGTTCGCCGGCATGCTGGGCGTCACCATCTTCGGCCTCATTTACACGCCGCTGTTCTACGTACTCATTCGCTCGCTGGTCGAACGTCGCGAGGCGCGCGCACTCGAACGCGCCGCCGCCCACGCGCACCCGGCACTGGAGAACCACTGATGAAAACCTTCTTGAAAGTGGCCGCGATCAGTGCGGCCCTGGCCCTCGCCGGCTGTGCCAGCGTCGGCCCCGACTATCACGCGACGAAACTCGCCGCGCCGCAACTGCAGGGCCTCGACAACGCGCAGGAAAATCACGCGCCGTTCCAGGCCACGTGGTGGAAGCAGTTCAACGATCCGACGTTGAATGCGCTGATCCAGCGCGCCTCTGCGAACAATCTCGACCTGCGCATCGCCGTCGCGCGCCTGCACGAATCGCGCGCGATGCTCAGCGATGCGAAATCCGACCAGCTGCCGACCATCGACACCGACATCAACTACGCGCGCAGCCGCGAACAGCAACCGGGTTTCACCACGCAGCGCACCACGGTCACCAGTTACCAGGCCGGTTTCGATGCGTCATGGGAGCTCGATGTGTTCGGCGGCGTGCGTCGTTCGGTGGAAGCGGCCGGCGCCGATCTCGGCGCCAGCGAGGCATCGCTGCACAACGCCCAGGTGAGTTTGCTGGCGGAAGTCGCGCGCAATTATTTCGAACTGCGCGGCAGCCAGTTGCGGCTGGATATCGCCAATCGCAACATCGACAACCAGCGCCAGACCGTGCACCTCGCCGAAGTGCGCATGCAACTTGGCGCCGGTTCCGAACAGGATGTCGCCAGCGCGAAAGCGCAACTGAGTTCGGTGCAGGCGCAACTGCCGGTGCTGCAAACACAGGTGAGCGCCAGCACGTTCCGGCTCGCGGTGCTGCTGGGTCAGCGTCCGGGCGAACTCGACATCGACCTGTCGCCGAAGAGTTTCCAGCCGATCGCGGTGAACCTGCCGATCGGTGATGCCGGCGATGTGCTCGCGCGCCGTCCGGACATCCGCGTCGCCGAGCGTGAATACGCCGCGGCGAACGCGCGAATCGGCGTGGCCAAGGCGGATTTCTTTCCGCACATTTCGCTCGGCGGCTTCCTCGGTTTTCTCGCTGGGCGCGCGAATGATTTCGGCGGTGCATCCACGCGTGCGTGGTCGCTTACGCCAGGCATCAGCTGGAGCGGCCTGAACATCCAGCGCGTACGCGCCAACCTGCACGCGAGCGAAGCGCGCACGGATGCAGCGCAGGCGAATTATCAGCAAACCGTATTGCTGGCGATCGAGGACATCGACAACGCAGTCACCGGCTTCAACCAGCAGCGCGTGCGCGTCGATCACCTGATCGACCAGAGCACGCAGAGTCAGCGCGCGGCGGATCTCGCGCGCGTGCGCTACCAGGAAGGCGAGACAGGCTTTCTCGAACTGCTCGATGCCGAGCGCACGCAGCTCTCCGCCGAAGACGATCTGGCGCAGGCCGAAGCGGGCATCAACACGCGCGCCGTGGCGTTGTACAAGGCACTCGGCGGCGGCTGGCAGGCTTGCGGCGACGAGCATTGCAGCCAGTTGGCCGCGACGCCATGAGCGCGGCGATCACGACCATCCGGCGACGTGGTGGCCGCTCGCTGGTCGTTGCGCCGCCGCTCGCGCAACAGATCGCGCTGGTCAGCGGCGCGAATCGCGGGTTGGGGCTGGAAGTGGTGCGCCAGCTTTCCGCCACCGGCATGACCGTGCTGCTCGGCGCGCGCGAATTCGCGGCTGGAGAGAAGTTGGCCAAGCAGTTTCGTCGCGACGGCGTGGACGTAGTGGCGGTGAAACTCGACGTTACCGTGCAAGCCGATATCGACGCGCTGTCGTCGTTGGTCGATCGCAACTATGGACGTCTGGACGTCCTCGTCAACAACGCCGGCGCCAACTACGACGTGCGCGATCGCCCGTCATCGGCATCGATTGAATCGGTGCAGTCCGCGCTGGACACCAACCTGCTCGGCGCATGGCGATTGAGCGAGGCGATGTTGCCGCTCATGCGCCGCCACGGTTACGGCCGCGTGGTAAATGTTTCCAGCGGCTGCGGCTCGACCGCCGTGCAAACCGAGCAATGCCCGGCCTATCGCGTGTCCAAGGCGGCGCTGAACACGTACACCCGTTCGCTCGCCGCGGAACTCGCCGGCAGCGGCATTCTGGTCAACGCGGTGTGCCCCGGCTGGGTCGCGACCGACATGGGCGGTCCGGGCGGGCGCCCGGTGAGCGAAGGCGCGGCAGGTATCGTGTGGGCCGCGTGCCTGCCCGAACACGTTGCGACGAACGGCGGATTTTTTCGCGATGGCGAACGCATCGCCTGGTAGACGTCACCAAGGATCAGGCCTGCGTTTTATTCCGTCATGCTGGCGAAGGCCAGCATCCAGCATCACGCGGCCGCAACATGCCGACCTTTGCCGCAGAGCCACTCAACGCGCCACGATCACCGCGAACCAGGTCCAGCCACGCACGCGCTCGGCAATCAGCTTGGTGCAGGTGAGCATCGGTACCGCGAGCAGCGCACCCGGCACACCCCACAACCAGCCCCACACCAGCAGCCACAGCAGGATTGCGATCGGACTGAGCCGCATGCTGCGACCCTGGATCATCGGCGTGATCAGGTTGCCTTCCAGCACGGTGATGGCGGAGAACGTGATTGCCGGCAGGAACGCATGCAGCGACGCGTCATTCGCGTAGAGCATGCCGACCAGCGCGAGGATGATCGCGGTACTGATCGCACCGACATACGGAATGAAATTGGCGAACATCGCCACGGTGCCCCAGAGCAATGCATCGGGCATGTGGTAAAGCCACAGCATGCCTGCGGTGAGCGCGCCCAGGCTCGCGTTGATCAGCAACGCGGTCAGCAGGTAGCGCGACACTTCGGTCTGGATGCCGCGCACGATCGCCACCGCATGCCGCTTGTACGCAAACCCCGGCGTGATCTCGACCAGTCGTCGCAACATCGAGTCGCCGAACATCAGGAAGAAAAACACCAGCAGCATCACGCTGAGAATGCCGGCGAGAATTTTCGGCGCAGTGGAAACGATGTCCCACGCACTGATCGCCATGCTCGTCGGCGCGGGTGCGACAACGGCGCTGTGGCCATTGCTTTGCGCGTTCACCAGACTCTGCGTTGCGCGGTTGGCCGCTTCGAGCGGCTTGGTCATGCTTTTCAGTTTCGGCACCAGCGTCTTGATCGCCGCGGGTGCGCCATGGAACCAGCCAATCGCCGGCTGCGCCAGCGCGCTGATGCCGCCGGCGATGCCGACGATCAACGCGATCATCAGCACACTGGCGCTCAACCATCGCGGCAAATGCAATCGCGCGCCGGCAGCAACCACCGGGTTCAGCGCGAGCCCGAGAAACGCGGCCAGCACCAGCGGAATCAGCAATGACTTGGTCAGCGTGACGGTATACATCAGCGCCAGAAACAACAGCACGTTCAACAGCACGCGCACCGCGCGCAGATGACGGCGCATCCCGCGCGTGGTGTGGAACGCGCGCATCGTCTTGCGCTGGGTCGAATGCGTGGCGTTGGTATTGCTTTCTATTTCTATTTCAACTTCGACATCGACGTCGTCCTCGCGCGTCGATTCGTCGGGATCGAGCATCTCGCTCGGCGGAATCGCGCGTGTTTCGCCCTCGGCGCTCACGGCGCGTCGATATCGGCGAGTGGATCGGTTCTGCCCAAATCATCCGCTTCCGCGCGACGTTCGAATTCGCGTCCGGCGAACACACTTGGGCCGAGCTCGGCAACCAGCTTGGTGCCGTAAGCCACCGCTTCCGCCAGACCGCCGCCGAGCAGTGAACCCAGGCCCGGGATGCGCAGTGGATGCACGTTGAGTTTGCCAAGAACGAACCCGGCGCCCGCCGCCGCACCCACGGTGGTGAGCGGATGCGCGTGGCCCCGTGCCAGCAACGCCGCGGTCGGGGTGCTCAGTTCATGCCGCGCGAGCGCCATGCGTGCCTGCGCCGCCTTTACCTTGCCGATGCGATCGAAAATGCTCATGGCGTTCTCCGCTCCACGTCGTCGACGGCGCGGCTGATGGCAATGTTGCGATCAGCCTTTCGCACCGTGTCGCGCATCATCGCACTCCATTCGCCACGCGTCGCCGGCAAGCTCATCCAGTGCATACAGCGACGGAACAAAAGAATCGCGCCAAGCAGAAAAAGTATCTGCAACACGCACAGTGCCAGCAGCGCCAGCAGCCACGAACCGAGCCACTTCGCGAGCAGCATGCCGATCAACGCGAGCACGCTCAGCCCGAGTCCGACGCCGGCCACAGTGGCAGCAAGGCCGGCCAGCAGCATCCACGAAACCGCGCTGCGCGCGAGGCCCATTTCCGCAGCGAGCAGATGCAGCTGCGCACCGAACAATTGCTTGAATGCGCGTCCGAATCGCGCGATGTCGTCCAGCAGCCCAGACGACAACGGCGCCGGATCCGGCGCCGTTGTCGTCTGGGGTGGTACGTCCTGGTTGTCCATTGCATCCCCCGCCGTCGAACGATTCAACGACGAAGGATACGACCGATCAACCAGCCAGCACCGAGCGCGATGGCGACCGATTGCACCGGCTTTTCGCGCACGTATTCACGTGCCGTCTCGAGCCATGCATCGGCGCGATCCATCGTTTCGTCATACACCTCGCGTCCGCGATCACTCAATTCGGCTGCTTTGTCGGCAGCGCGATTGGCGGTGTCGGCTGCCTTGTCGGTCGCGCTATGCAGGGTGGATTCGACCTGATCCGCGGCGCGTTCCACCGCGTCCTTGGTGCTCGACACCACGTTTGACGTTGCCTGCTTGACGCGCTCGGCACTCTCGTCAATGCGGTTGCCATTGACCGACTCGGGGTGTTGTACCTGCTTGTTCATTGCAATGCTCCGTGGAAACGTAGTGGGTCGTGTTGTCGCGAGTTCCGCTTCTTATCCTGACCGACTTATCTGGCGCGACGGAAGAACGCAATCACGGCCAGGATCAGGAAGATGACGAAAAGAATCTTCGCGATGCCTGCGGCGGCGCCGGCGATGCCGCCGAAACCCAGCACGGCAGCGATGATGGCGATGACCAGAAAAACCAGCGCGTAATGCAGCATGACGATGTCCTCATGAATGGAAGTAAGCTGTCGGCCCGACAAGGGCCGTGCCGTCATTCATCCATAGCGCCCGCCATGCGCATGTGAAGATCGCCCGCGCAGTTCTGCACGCGGTGCCCACTTGTTCAGCTTTTAACCACCGGATTGAGGCTATACCGACCGACGAGTTCAGCTTCGGCCAACACGTGCCCGACCATCGCTGCTCGCAGCTCGGCTAGTGAAAAACCTTTCACCAACGGCAGCGACTCCACATCGAGCGCGTACACCTTGAAGTGATAATGATGCATGCGCGCATCGTTCCACGGCGGACATGGACCGTCGTAGCCGAGGTACTCGCCACTCATGTCCTTGTCGCCGGCGAACCAGCCGGTGAAGCTGTTGACGCCCTGCACGCTGCCGGGCGGGCCGAACGGATCGCGCTTGCCGCGCGGCGTGACTTCATCGCTGCACGCGCCGGCCGACAACTCCACACACTCGAGCGGAATATTCGCCATCAGCCAATGCGAAAACTCCACCCTCGGTAAATCCGCCGGCACCGTGCGACCGGGCTGGTTGACGTCGTCACCCACGCTCGGCACGTCGTTATCGATGCACGTGAGCGCAAACGACCGCGTTACCGACGGCGCGTTGCTCCATGCCAAGTGCGGACTGCGGTTATCCGACAACGCAAACGGCTCGGCTTTCTTCCCGAACGCAAACTCTGCCGGAATGGACTGATCATTCTCGAAACTGTCGCTGCGTAGTTGCATGGTGGTTCCCTGATGGTGATCGGATGAGTGTCGCGCACTACGTCGCTACTGTGGCTGACTGTCGCCAAGTGACCAGCTTCGTTGCCGAAATGCATTCCGGCCTTCGCCGGAATGACGAGCAAAGACGCGTTCCGTCACCTCAACTCGTTACCCATATCTCCAAGCGGCCATTCCCCGCAAGCCGGAGAAGCGTCTCGACGGCGAAGCTGGTCATCCAGTTTGACAACGAAACTGCGCTCACTTGCGAGAAAGTAAACACGAGCTGACGCCGAGTCGTAGCCGCGTTCCAACGCGTGGGTGGATTCCGGCTTTCGCCGGAATGACGGAATATTTCGAAAGCCGGATTGCCGATGCCAACCCCATCGACATGACACCCGCTCACAGCAACCGCTCGTCTCTCGAACTACTTCCCCGCCGCGGCCACCAGCTTCTCCACCTCGCTCCAAGGCGTCGGGCCTTCGTGCATCGCGAACACCGTGTCCACTTTCAAATGTTCGCGTTGCACCGCCTGCACGACTTCGTGCATCAGCTGCAGGTCGTACAGCGTGTGATCGGGATTGATCGCCAGCGTGTCGCTCGCATACAACAGCCGGTGCTGCGGGAAATAAACCATGTACTGCCGCTCGGTGGATGCGCCGCGCAGCGGATACGCGACCACGCGATTTGCCCCACGTCCCATTTCCAGCCGACCCGATACCGTGCGCCATTGCGCCGGCATCGGACTGATCTGCAGCGCATCCGGATGCAGCCGGTGCGGTGCGGCAATCAGCTTCGCCAGCAACGGCCGGTTGAGGTCGAGTGCATAGACGGTGACGCCTTCGGCGACGGCCTCGCGCACGCCGGCGATGTGCGGCCATGAATCCGATGTAGTGAGCACGCCGAGCAAGGGCGCGCCGGGAAATTCGCTGCGCGCCTTGTCGAACACCGCCTTGGCGTACGACGGTGCGATCGGCGCTTCCAGCACCAGCACGCCATTCTGCTGACGGATCAGCGTGGCGTTCCATGCACCGCGATACAACTCGACGCCCGGCGCCAGTTCGATTTTCTTCTTGCCGTTGAACGGGCGATCCCAGCCCGGCGATTGCATGCTCGCGTGCGCCGCCTTTTCATCCATCGCGAAATTCTTGTCGTCCAGCGGCGCGTTGAAAATCGCGTCGAGCACCTGGCTGGATTTCCACGCCACGCCATTGCGCACTTCGACCTGATTGGTCGGATACACCACGCCATGGAACAGATGCCAGTTGTCGAAATACACACGCTGATCGACGTCACCCCACGCGAACCAGAAATCACGAAATGCCGCAGTCCGTTCCAGCGCGTCGGGCAGGTGATTGAAGGCGTTGATCAGCACGCGCACCGGTTGTCCGTTCCAGCGAAATTCCAGCGCACTGTGCGGCGTGGAGCGCAGCCATCCGTCGTTCGCGTAGTGCAGATCCGGCGCTGCCGCCGCGGTGAGCAACAAGCGTTCGGGTGCGAGCGACAGCGTGGCGCGCAGGTCGTCGAGATCGGATGCCGAACACGGCGCATCGCCCTGTTTGCCGTGATACACGCCGCCCTGGCTCGTGGCGATCAAGGTGACGTCGCCTTCGGCCTGATGCGGATCGGATTCCGGCCACACCGCGTGGTTGTGTTCGAGCAAGCGGCCCTTGTCGAAATCCACCGTGAGCTGATCGCGTTCGTAGCTGGTGATGAAAGGCGCCTGTCGATACGACTGTTCGGTGAGCGCGGTGTGGCCGATCACGTCGAGTTGCACGTCGTGGATGCCGGCCAGTTTTTCGCGACCGCCCATCGCCTGAAGTGCGAGGTCGAGGCACGCGTGCGCATCGATGCCTTCGCACCCCGGATGTGTCGTGCTGCCCATACTCGAACCATCCGCGCCCGCAACAGGTCGTGGTGTTGCGAGCGCAGCGGTCGCGCCGAGCGTGGCGAGCATCGCGATCGAAAAAGTGCCACACCAACGCGCGCGCTTGTTCATGACATCTCACTGAGCGGGGGGAGCACGCAGCCTAGGCGGTCCGCTGTGCAGCGCCGCATGAGAGAAGTCATGCCCTGCGGAAAGTCATGCCCGCGTCACTCTGCTAAGGTGCGCGCGCAAGCACGGGGAACCCATGAACGAATTGCAGGATCTCACCACGCTGGTGCGTGCATCGACGCCGCTGCTGGTGATCGAAACAGTGGACGAGCAGCGCGTGATCGAGTGCTTCCGGCACGTGATCGCGCAAGCTTTGCATCCGTTGTGGCGCTGGACGCTGACCGACGGACTCACGCGGCTCGATTTTGCGCAAGAAATAAAGGTGCCGCCCGACGTCACCGCCACGCTCGATGCGATTCGCGCGCAAAACGAGCGCGGTATTTTTTTGTTGTTCGATTTTGACGGTCTGCTCGGCTACGCGATGAGCCTGCGCCAGTTCCGGGAAATCGTGCAGCGGCAGCGCTCCGCCGCACACACCATCGTGCTGGTCGGCGCCAAGGTCGAACTGCCCGACGAACTTGAAGCGCTCGCGTTGCGCGTGCCGCTGTCACTACCGGACATCAAGGAACTCGCCGGCATCCTGCGCGGTGAAGCCGCAGCGTGGCAGCGCGAACAGGGCCGTAATGTCGACGTGGACAACGATGCTGCGCGCACCATCGTGCGCAACCTGCTCGGGCTGTCCGCGCCGGATGCGCGACGCATCGTGCGCAAGCTCATCTACAACGACGGCGCACTCAATCAGGCCGACCTGCCCGAGTTGATGCAGGCGAAGTTCGACCTGCTCAATCGCTCCGGCCTGCTGCATTACGAATACGCCACCGCGAGTTTCGCCGATGTCGCCGGCGTGCGTCGCGTGCGCGAATGGGTGCAGCGACGACGCGCGGTGTTCCTCGATCCATCGACCACGCCGACACTCGATCCGCCGAAAGGCGTGCTGTTGCTCGGCGTGCAGGGCTGCGGCAAAAGCCTCGCGTCGAAAGCCATCGCCGGTGGCTTCGGCGTGCCGCTGGTGCGGCTGGACTTCGGCACGCTCTACGACAAGTACCAGGGCGAAACCGAAAAGAACCTGCGCGAAGCACTGGCGAGTACCGAGCTGCTCGCGCCGTGCGTGCTGTGGATCGACGAGATAGAGAAAGGCCTCGCCGGTGGTGGCGACGACGGCGGCGTATCGCGTCGCGTGCTCGGCTACCTGCTCACATGGATGGCCGAACGCAAAGCGAAAGTGTTCGTCGTCGCCACCGCCAACGCCGTCGACGAACTGCCCGCCGAACTCCTTCGCAAAGGCCGCTTCGACGAAATCTTCTTCGTCGACCTGCCCACCGAACCCGTGCGCGCCGACATCTTCGCCATGCACCTCACCCGCCGCAAACTCGACCCGACCACCTTCGATCTACCTGCACTCGCACAAACCGCCGACGGTTTCTCCGGCGCCGAAATCGAACAAGCCATCGTGAGTGCTCTCTACGATGCCGCCGGCAACAACACGCCACTCGATCAGGCGACGCTCATCGCCGCGCTGAAACAAACGCGACCGTTGTCGGTGCTGATGCGGGAGAAGGTGGAGGCGTTGCGGACGTGGGCGCAGGGGCGGTGTGTGGGGGCGGATTGAGTTGCGAGCGAACGGTCCTTTTTGGTGACGGCGATGTCCGTTATCACCTCGAAGTAGCCCGAAGAAGTCGTCCTTTCCCGTATAGCGATCACGAGCTCGTGGAACGTCTCTTGAATGATTCAAGCGGACCTTTGAATGTCGAACCAGGCCGGCGATCGCGTATGCGTCGCTCTCTCAGAGCAGTGGTTTGGAGTGGCGAATCGACCTGTGTTGAGGTTCTGTCCCGAGCCTATGACACGTCCACTTTGCCGCTCACTTGAGATGGGGTGCGTATGCCCTTCGCGCCGCCGTTATGCGCTCGGAGTTTGTCGCGACCCATTTGGCGAGACCGCGAACCGGACGCAGGAAATCTTCGCCAAGCGCGGTAAGCGCGTATTCGACCTGCGGTGGCTTGACGGGTGTGACGGTTCGGGTCACGAAGCCATTTTCTTCCAGCTCCTTCAACGTCTGCGTCAGCATCTTCTGGCTGATCTCCCCAACGTCTCTGCGTAGCGCATTGAATCGGCGCGGCCCGTGCCCCAGCGTTCGTACGACGAGCACGGTCCACTTATCGCAGATCCGCGAGAGCATTCGGCTGATGTGTTCGCACGTAGCGGGATCTTTTTGTTCACCTGGTTTCGAAATGGTGCCTTCTTGTGCTGACACGGCAATCTTCCTAGTCTGGTTTCGATTAGTGACTACCATACAGGACGAAACCATGACTGCTAAGCCCCGCATTGCCCTCATCATCGGCTCCACCCGGCCGACGAGGTTCGCTGACAAACCCGCCCAATGGATGCTGAAACAGGCGCAGGCACGCCAGGACATGGACGTCGAGGTCGTCGATCTGCGCGATCATCCGCTGCCTTTTTTCGCTGAGGTCGCGTCGAATCTCCGCGTGCCGAGCAAGGATCCTGAAGCCATCCGATGGCAGCAAACCATCGCGCAGTACGACGGCTATATCTTTGTCGTGGCTGAATACAATCACTCGATTACAGGCGTCCTCAAAAACGCGCTGGATCAAGCTTATAAAGAATGGAACCGGAAGCCTTTCACCGCGATCGGTTATGGCAGCGTGGGCGCAGGACGCGCCATCGAGCACCTGCGCGGCATCGGTGTGGAATTGCAGATGGTGCCGACCCGCGGTGCCGTCCATATTGGCGGCAGCGACTTCATGGCTGTATTCCCCATGGTTGGCAACAAGCCGATCGAAGATATCGAAGCGGGCTTGTTGCCTTCGGCCATCGCCGCGCTTGACGACCTGGTCTGGTGGGCCAAGGCGACGATGGCCGCGCGCGCGGCAACGGCCTGACTCCTCGTCTTTCTGCGCTCAAGGACCATGTGATGACGCTATCGCGGCTCCCGACTTATTTCCTCTCTCACGGGGGCGGACCTTGGCCGTGGCTGAAAGCCGAACGCGGTGCCATGTACGACCAGCTTGAGGCCTCGCTGCTCGATGTGCGGCGTGAACTCGGCCATGCACCTCGTGCGGTGCTGATGATCTCCGGGCACTGGGAAGCAGACCGCTTTTTGTTGTCGTCGTCGGCCCAGCCGCCGATGTTCTATGACTATGGTGGTTTCCCGGAACACACCTATCGCATCCGCTACGACGCACCCGTGATTCCAACGTCAGGGTGACGATCAAGTTGACGATGTAAGAACGCATCCCGCGACGTCTATATAAACAGCGGTATAAACAGGGGTCAGTGCACTTTGATCGCGCGAGGCTGGTAGAAAGTCGGCTCTGACCGTGTTTTCCGAAAGGCTGAGCAATCAACTTCGTCGCGTATGCTGAGAACGTTCGCTTTAGACCCATAGCGGACACCAGAGTTTTACTTGATCTGATTCACTAGAGCGGTAATTGCCCACTCAACGAGAGCATCAAATATATGCGCATGCTCATCGCCACTTACGTCGGAGTTGCCATATTTGGTCTGGCCATCGTGGCGAAATCGACTCATGTCGAAGGCGCCTTGGTCTATGGCAAGGTGAAAGAGCTGTCTGCCAATGAAACTCACGAGGCGATTATTGCTTCGGGATTTCAGAGTCCCGTTGCCGTTGAGGTCGTCAGCAGCACCGAGGTGCACGTCTATGCATCGCGGGATCTTGGCTGGCGTCGGGTGCGCTACACCGAGGTCAATGAGCCGGATGGCAGCAAGCATCGCGAATGGGAGTCCGATGGATTGGGTATCCCAGGCATACCGGGAATTTTCGAATTCATCAGTGCTGCAGATGTCGTGTATGTTTTTCCCAACATTACGCCGTTAGATCCACACCGTGACGATAAACGTTCACGTCAATTGGGACCGGAAGGACGTCGCGATTTGGTGCGACTACTTGGTCATGAGGAACATTGGCTCCATGGCTTCGACAATCGATTTGGGAGCGGCAAGGAATCTGCAAACGTCGGCTTTTTGTTTCAGCGTGGACGTAGCGAATTAGTGCTGTTTCTTTCCGGTGATGGCCGCCTGCAGGGGACATTTAAAGGCGAACATACTGGTGGGAGTCTCATGCGTGACGCAGCGCGAGCCCTCGACTCATGGAAAGGCAAATATGCTCAAGAAGAGTTGCCTTTCCACTAACGTCCGATGACTTGCCGAATCAAACAGGTGAACAAACGGGGGTCAGAGTGCACTTTGACCGCGCGAGTCCAGTAGAAAGTCGACTCTGACCCCTGTTTTTGTCAGGACCACGCATGTCACCCGGGCTCGCGGCAGTGTTACCGAAACTCTTGTTCCCGTTGGTCGCCGTTGGCGTGGTGCTTTTTGCCTCACGCAAACGCGACCTCTCGTGGCAAGACGACTTGGGCCTTCGCGTGCCCAAGCCTTGGCAATTATTGGTTTGGCTGCTGGCGTTCGCGGTGCTGAGCGCAGCGGAGGAAAATGCCTACCGACTCCTTGGCATCCCCAGCTCGACGCCATGGCATGCGTTTTCGCTGCCCGTCCTGATCGCTCGAATCGTCGCGATCGCGATCTTCGGGCCGATTGCCGAAGAGTTTGTCTTCCGTGGCCTGGTCCTCACCTGGCTTCGTCGAACAAGACTTGGGAACTACGGTGGCGTCGTCGCAACCGCAGCCATATGGGCCGGCTTTCACTTCCAATATGACGGATGGCTGCTTGCCCAAGTCTTCATCGACGGCATCGCGCTAGGTGCAGCTCGCGTCAATACACGCTCACTCTGGGTTCCGATACTGATGCACATCGGTGGCAATTTTTTCGCGGTGTATCAAGCATTGCATCCATGGGCATAACGAGGACGAATCGCCAGAAATGCGTTGACGACATGCATGCATTCGATACTTCGAGCAAGCTCTGCTGGACGACACCGTTATGGTCGTTCAAGCCTAGAAGAAGAAGCATTGAACATGGTTGTGCCGGTCTGTTTTCGACGCGGACTCTCTGACTTCGATGCGTGCGATGCCGGCCTCCACTGGAATGACGATCAACCGAGGTTTGCGGCGAGCACCCGCCCCTCACCCCAGCCCTCTCCCCAAGGGGAGCGGGAGACCAGAAAGAAGCTCTGGATTGCAACGTCGAGTGCGGGCCAGGAGGGCCCGTCGCTTTACCCGGGACCCCTGTGCGGCGGTGAGTCCGGGACGACAGGCCGCGCAGCGGGAGTCGACAGGAGGTCGACTCCTTTTCGCCAGCACAAGGCGACGGCATGGATGCCGGAGTTGAGGCAACGCAGGAGCGGTGGCCCGATGCCCGGCAAGCGCCAAGTGGGGTGGCCTTTCTCTTGGGTTACTTTCTCTTTGGCCACACAAAGAGAAAGTGACTCGGGCGCCGCAGGCGCACGAAAGCTCTGCTTAAGAATCACATGACGACTTAGGTCGTGCCCTGGTCTGTTTGAGCGCCAGGGCAAAAAGACCCACGCGCAACACCCCAACGCCAACGTCGGCTCTATTCCGGCGGCGCCTGGCTCTCCGAGAGCCGGCGTTGGGTCTTTTTGAGTGGCGCGCGGCTCTCGGAGTGCCGCGCTTGGGACTCTGAGTGCCAACGCCAGGTCTTTTTCGGCGGCGGGTGGCTCTCGGAGTGCCACGGCTGGGTCTTTTTCGGCGGCGCCCGGCTCTCCGAGTGCCAACGTTGGGTCTTTTTGAGTCGCGCGTGGCTCTCCGAGTGTCAACGCCGGGTCTTTTTCGGCGGCCGTTGGCTCTCGGAGTTCCAACGCCGGGTCTTTTAGTGTCGCGCGTGGCACTCGGAGAGCCGCACCACAAGCCGGCATGTCGATTGACGACGCCGTCGTTCGTCTTCATGGAGAGTTGCGTCATCCCGCGCAGCTTTCGCCTGTGGAGAAAACAGCATGTCCATGAAACCGGTTGGCTGGTTCGAGATTTACGTGAAGGATTTGCAGCGCGCCAAGGCGTTTTACGAACAGGTATTCGCCATCTCGCTGGAGAAGCTCGATACGCCCGCGCCAGACATCGAGATGTGGGTGTTTCCCGGTTCGATGGATCGCGGTGACGGCGCGTCCGGTGCACTGGTGAAGATGGCTGACGGCCCGACCGGCATGGGCGGCACGCTGGTCTATTTCAGCTGCGGGGACTGCGCAATGGAACTCGGCCGGGTCGTCGACGCGGGCGGTGCCGTAATGAAACCGAAATTCGGCATCGGTCCCTACGGTTACATCGCGCTGGTGAACGATACCGAGGGCAATCTGATCGGGTTGCATTCCATGCGGTAAACGCGCTGTTGCATGAAAGTCGCGAAGACCGGCAACGCATCGGCGGCCCGGCTTTTTGCTCGACATGCCGCGATGTTCATGCGCGCGCCTCGCAGTTTCATGCGGCGCAGGTCACGCCTATGTCGAGTTGCATAGCGCTTTCGCACGCATTGTGCGGCGGCGACGCGGGAGTACGCTGAAGTGCGATGACGGGAGCGGCACTCCCGCCGGATTCACGGACGCGGGGAAACGACATGATGCTTTTTCAGACCACGCCGGCTGCCACGAGCGTGAGTTGCGCGACCGACCAGATCGATGCGCTCGGCAGCCTGCTGAAGTACGGCTTGCCCGGACTGGCGCTGGGCATTTTTTTCGCGGCGATCGTGCTGGGCGTGGTGTGGAAGAAGGGCAACGACCCGACGCCGGTATTGAAATTGCTGCTCGGTTTCGGGCTGGGCTTTCTGATCGTCGGCGGGCTGTTCGGCACGTACCTGACCACGCACAACCCGCAGGTGCATGTGGAAGTGATGGTGGATCCGAACCCCAGCGACATGAAACTGCCGCTGCCGGAAATCCGCAGCAAGCTGTCCGACAAACCCGATCACGACATGGTGCTGGTGCAGGACGCCGATTACGTCAAGGTGGATATCACCGGCATCCTGCTTGCGTACGATGCGGCGCGGAAACAGCAGAATGGTTTGATCAGCCAGCTTGCCGATGTGGAGCGCGGCACGTCGTCGGCGATTGCCGCGGCACGACTGGGCCAGGTGGGCGTGCCCGCGTCTTCGTCGTCCGCCGCCGGCAACCCTGTCGCGGCGGCAGCGGACAAGGCTTGCACGAAAGACGGCGGCGCGGAGTGCGGCTGGGCCCCGTTCGCACGCGGCGACATTGCGGGTGCGCAGCGCAAGTTTCAGCAGGTCGCGCTCGATGCGTCGGCGATGCAGCCGGAGAAAGCGGCGGCATACAAAGGGCTCGGTTACACCTATGTCGCGCAGGGAAAAACGCAGGAGGCCGCGGAGCAGTTCAAGCGGTCCGCCGCACTGGGCGATCGCGAGGCAACGCTGCAACTCAAGGCGATCAACGCCGCGGCGGCAGCGCAGACACCCGCACCGCCGCCGCCTGCGCCGGCGCACTGAAACACCGCGAACGATCCTGCGGTTCCGGATTGTGCATGGGGCCATCGACTGGATGCCGACGCGGCCGTGGCCGACAATCGGCACGATGGCATGTGCCATCCGTGCGAGACCGACATGACGCTGACCACGAAACTCGTGCTGCCGGATTCTCGCGTACTCGCTTATTCGGAATTCGGCCAGACGGACGGATCGCCGGTGTTCTACTTTCACGGTTCGCCATCGTGCCGGCTGGAACCTTCGTTGATCGGCGAAGACCGTCTTCGTGCGACGGGTCTGCGTTTCATTGCGATCGATCGCCCCGGCATGGGGCAGTCGGACTTTTTACGGGAAAGAACTTTCACCGAGTGGCCGAACGACGTTGCCTTCGTCGCCGATGCGCTGGGGATCGAGCGCTTCGGCGTGTTCGGGAATTCCGGTGGGGGCGTCTACGCCGCCGTGTGCGCGTCGCGGCTGGCTGACAGAATCACCTCCGTCGTTGTTGTCTCCGGAGCGGGGCCGATGAACGCGCCGGAAGTCACCGGCAACCTGCCTTTTGCCAACCGGATTTTCTGGCTGTTGGCCGAACGATTTTCGCTGGGTTTGCGCGGCCTGCTGAAGACCATGCAGAAAGAGGGCAAAGCCTCGCAGGCAGAAGAACTTCGCAAGATGGAACGCTTTCTGGTCGCGCCTGACCTTGCTGCCATGTCGGAGGGCGACCGGTTCTCAATCTTGCAGGCCATCACCCGCGAATGCCTGAGCCGAGGGACCAAGGGTGCGGCCTGGGATGCGAGGCTCTACGTCAGGCCGTTCGGATTTTCGCCCGAGGAGATAACCATCCCCATCCGGTTTTTCCACGGCGAGCAGGACATGAACGTGCCGCTCGCCCTGGTTCGCTCGATGGTGTCGAAGCTCGATGGCGCGAGCCTGACCGTGTTTCCGCAGGAGGGCCACCTGTCCACCCTTTGCAACCACTTCGAGGAAATCGTCGAAACCTTGGTGAGCGGACAGTGAGCTCTGGGCGCCGGATGAATCAAGGCAAGTTGTGCCTGCGGAGTGCCGATCGGCGCGCCACGCAACACGAAGCATCAACGGCGCATCAGCGCGGTCTCGATGAGATCGGCAGCGTTTCGTGCCCCGTTTTCGTTTCGCAACGCGGCGGCGCATAGTTCGGCACGTACCTTGTATTCGAATCGCTGCAGCAAATCGTGCAACCGATTCGCGGCGCGATCGGCGCGATAGCGCGTGGCCGGCAGCACCTGCCCCACGCCGAGGCGTTGCAGGCGTGCGGCGTTGTCCGGTTGATCGAATCCGTGCGGCACCACCAGCATCGGTTTGCCGGCACGCAAGGCTTCGCTGCTGGTGCCGATGCCGCCGTGATGCACGATCACCGATGCGCGCGGAAACAGTGTCGCGTGCGCAGCGTAGTCGACGGCGTGGATGGTGGATGGCAAATCCATCGACAACCGCGCGCGCATTTCGGGTGAGCCGGTCAGCAACACGGCGCGCTGTTTGAGTTGCATTGCAGCCTTCGCGCTTTCGCGCAGGAAATCGGCACCGGCATGCACCGCTGCGGAACCGAGAGTGAAAACCAGCGGCGGCGGACCGGCATCGAGAAACGCGGCAAGCGCGGGGTCGTGCGCGGCGGGCTGCGCGTAGCGCGCGAAACCGGTGATGTGCACGTTTGCCGGCCAGTCCGCTTGCGCTTGCGCGAGCAGCGGCGAGAACAACGCGAGCACGCCGTGCGGAGAATGCTGGCCGCGATGAAACGGATCGCCGAGCGGCGACACCGCAGACAAACCGAGTTCGCGACGAAACGCGCGCACCGGCGCGGTCCATCCATGCGTGATGCGTTTGGCCGTCCATTGCATCCAGCGTCCACGTCGCGACGAACCGCGCGTGAAAAGATCCACCAGCGCTACGCCGGTAGCGGGCGGATCGCTCGCGGAAAGGAAACCGGCCGGCGCGAGGATCGCGGACCACCAATGCAACGCGCCTGCCGCGCTGCGTTGTTCGCCGATGACCTGCGCGCCGAACGCGAGGGTGGTAGTGATCAACACATCGGCGTCGGCACATACCGCCTGCAGTTTTTCGTAACTGCTGCGCACATCGAGCGCGGCAAAGTCATGCACCACGAAGCGCGGCCCGCGCCACGGATGAAACGCGCGCGCGGTAAACGCGACGCGATCTTCCGGCTCGGCCATGCCGCTCGCATCGGCGAAAGCCAGCCCCGCCTGTTCGACCGCCACGCGATGCACCGCGTGCGTGGCGACGGTGACGCGATGCCCACGGGCAAGCAGCACCTGCCCGATCGCAAGAAACGGAAACAGATCACCGAGCGAACCGACCGTGGCGATGACGATGTGAGCGCTGCGCATGGGTGGATTCGACAGGTGGAGAAAGCGTCGAGCTTATCGCCCTCGACATTGACCGCATGTGCAGGGACGGCAATGCTACGCGTCCGTTGATTTGCATCGCCTGAGAACGTCATGCCGAACATGCCACCGTTCCACCTTGCCTTTCCGGTCACTTCGCTGGCGAATGCCCGCGCGTTTTACGGCCAGTTGCTTGGTTGTCCGGAAGGCCGTTCGAGCGACGACTGGGTCGATTTCGATTTCCATGGTCATCAGATCGTGGCGCATGTCGCGCCGGACGAAGCACGACCGACACAGGCGCATGACGTGGATGGCGACGACGTGCCGGTGCGACATTTCGGGCTGGTGCTGTCGATGGATGCTTGGACGGCGCTGGCCGCAAAGCTGCAGGCGGCCGGTACGCGATTCGTGATCGAGCCGCACATCCGTTTCAAGGGACAACCGGGCGAGCAGGCAACGATGTTTCTGCTCGATCCCTGCGGCAATGCGCTGGAGTTCAAGGCGTTCGCCGATCCGTCGAAACTCTTCGCGAAATAAGCGATGGAAGCACAGGATCTGCAGAAGCTGTTGCTGGTGCGCATGCCGTATGGCAAATACCAGGGCCGGCTGATTGCCGACCTCCCCGGCGCGTATCTCGCCTGGTTTGCGCGCAAGGGTTTTCCCGCCGGTGAGCTTGGGCGGTTGCTTGCGCTGATGCTGGAGCTGGATCACAACGGGCTGTCTTCGCTGCTTGATCCGCTGCGCCAGCGCTGAACCGCCGCGGCCGGCGCGTCGATACCGCGTATGCTGCCAGTCCTTGCTGGCGGTGCGCCGATGACTCCCCGATCCGATGAATTCGACACCGCGTCGGCGACGCTCGCGGCGGATGGCTGGTGCCTGATCGACCATCTGCTTTCGCCGATGCAGACCCTGGCGCTGGCCGACGAATGCCATGCGTTGCACGACGCGCAACGACTGACGCCCGCGCATGTCGGCAGCGGACGCGTTCGTTCGCTGCTGCGCGGCGACAGTACATTGTGGTTCGAGCCGGATGCCTTGAGCGACGCGCAGCAGGTGTTTTCCGATCGCATCGATGTCCTGCGCATCGCGCTCAACCAGAACCTGTTGCTCGGGCTGGTCGACGAGGAATCGCACTATGCGATGTACACGCCGGGCGCCGACTATGCGCGCCACCTCGATCGATTGCACGGCAACGACGCGCGCGTGATTTCGGCGGTGTTCTATCTCAACGACGCGTGGCTGGATGCCGAGGGTGGCGCGTTGCGGCTGCACCTGGCCGACCTGTCGCATCGGGATATCTATCCGCGCTCTGGCACCTTGCTGCTGTTTCTTTCCGCGCAGTTCGAACACGAAGTGTTGCCCGCGACGCGCAACAGAATGAGCGTTGCCTGCTGGTTGCGTCAGCGACCGATGATGGGTGACTGACCCTCGGCGATCGCGTTGAAACGCGCGGCGATGTAGTCGTCGGTGAAGCTGGTCATGCCGTAGCCACGAATGAAACCGCAGTGGCCGCCGTGTTCGGCGATATCCAGTTCGACATTCGGCGGCAGCTTGAGTTTTTCGAAGGCATCGACCGGAATGACCGGATCGTCGCGCGAGGTGAGGATAGTGGCGGGGATCTGCATGCCGAGCAGCGCATCCTCGGCGACCGAATAGCCGTCCAGATACTGTTGCAGGGTTTTGAAGTCGGTGTGCCGCAGCACCATCGCCTCGGTGAGCCCGCGCAGGTTCTGGTTGAGCTCGGACAGCTCGAAATACTGGTGCTGCGGAAACGCCGCCTGTTTCGCCTGCAGCGAACGTCGCCACTTGTGCATGAAATAGGCCTGGTAGAACCAGGGCGCCGATTCCTCCAGCGAAAACAGGCCTTCGCCCGGATCGATGATCGGGCACACCGCGAGCACGTACGAAAGGGGGATGCCCACGCGTGAGGTTTGCAGTGCGGCGCGCAGTGCGAAATTTCCGCCGAGCGAGAAACCGGCCAGCGCAATGGGCCTTGCCGGCCAGCGTTCTGCAATGTCGCCGAGAGCGTGTACGACTTCGTCGATGCGGCAGGAGTGGAACAGCGCTTCGTTGAGCGAGTGGCTATCGCCGTGGTCACGGAAGTTGAGCCGGAAAATATCCCAGCCATCGGCGAGCAGGCGGCTACCGGTCTGCAACACGTAGGTGGAATCGACGCTGCCTTCCCAGCCATGGAAAAGCACGGCCAGGCCACGCGCTGCCGGCAGTTTTTTCTGCACGGTATACGCACCGGTGAGCCGCACGCCGCCACCGCCGTCGACCACCACCGGCTCCGCGTCGTGCATCACCGTTTGCGCGGCGCGCGGCAGCAACATGCGGCGCACACCGCTGGAAGACAGCATGGTCTGGATGTGACCGCTGCGCAGCGGCCAGGGCGGGCGGAAATCTGCGCCGCGCGGAAGGCTCATGCGACGGCGTCGCCGGTCATTTGATCGCCGAGCGCGACAGCGATGCGTTCGCGCGAAAGCTCGGCCATGCGACGGCGCGCATCCGGGCTGGCCGGCACGGGTTCGAGGAAATGCACTTCGGCATCCATCGACGGGCCACCGAGCAGACGCAGGATGTTGGACACGAAAGTCTCGTTCTCGCGGAATCCGCCATCCACGATGCGCTGGCCCTGGCGCGCGAACCGCAGCGCCACCGGCTGCACCGGCACCGGTGCGTCGAGCGCGGCCTGGAAGATGCGCGCGTGAAAGGTTTTCAGTACGCCGTTGTACCCGGTGCCACCTTCGGGAAACACGCCGACCGAGCGACCGCCGCGCAGCCGTTCGACCATTGTCTGCATGACCGCGGACAGCGAATGGTTATTGCCGCGGCGGTGGAAAATGGTGCCACCGGTGGCGGCCATCCAGCCGACCAGCGGCCAGCGCGCGATTTCCGCCTTGGCCACGAAGCAGGCGGCGCGCTGGCTGTGCAGCAGTTCGATATCCGTCCACGAGGTGTGGTTGGCGACGAACAGTACGGGATCGGGCAGCGGCTCGCCGACGCGCACCGAACGCAAGCCGAAAATGCGCAACAGGTAGTACGACCACCAGCGGATCATCTTGTGCACGAACGGCTCGCGGCCGTTCTTCATCACCGCGTCCTGGTTCCAGCTGAGGATCAGAGAGCACAGCAGAATGCCCAGCACAATGTGCAGCAGCAGCAGCGGCACGCGCACCAGGTAACGCAGCGGGCGCATCAGGTCGGGTTCGTGGGCAGTCGCGGTGTCGGTACTCATCAGTCGATTAGTTTAGCGTCAGTCGACACCGGCGCGGACGCTCAACTGCGTCAGCGGCAGCGACGGCAATCGTTTCACCGTGCGCAACACGAAACTGGAATTGACGTCGGCGACGCCGGCGGCATTGAGCAGGTGATCGAGCAGGAAGCGGGAAAAATCCTTGAGGTCGGCCACATGCACGTGGAGCAGATAGTCCATGTCACCGGTCAGGGCGTGGCAGGCGACCACTTCGTCCCAGTCGTTGACGCGGGCGACAAAATCCTCGATCGCCGCGCTCTCGTGCTTGCTCAGTTGCACACGCACGAACGCCTGCAGCCCGAGGCCGATCGCTTCCGGATCGATCTGCGCGGCGTAGCCGGTGATGACCTTGTCCGACTCCAGCCGCTGCAGCCGCCGCAGGCAAGCCGACGGTGACAGACTCACCCGTTCGGCGAGGTCGGCATTGGTGATGCGACCCTCGCCTTGCAGCACGGCGAGGATTCGAAGATCAGTGCGGTCGAGGTTGGACATGCGCAACTTCCACGCGTTCTTTCGGACTCAGACGCAAGGATAATGCATAAAGGCCGCATATTCAGGCAATAAAGCAACCTTCCGCCGGACATGGCGCCGTAGAATCGTTGAAGCCATTTCGCCTGGAATTCGCATGGACACGCCCCGCAAGATCGAACATCAGCAAACCGACCGCGGCTACATTCCGGTATATGCCACCGGCGTGGTGGACCAGCCATGGGACAGCTACAGCCGCACCGACCACGAAGTCTGGGACACCCTGTTCAAGCGCCAGCGGGACTTGCTGCCGGGTCGCGCGTGCGCGGAATTCATGGAGGGCGTCGAACGTTTCGGACTTGGCGACGGTGGTATTCCCAAATTCGCCGAGCTCAACAAGGTGCTCGGCGCGGCGACCGGCTGGGAAGTGGTGGCGGTGGAAGGCCTGCTGCCGGATGAAGTGTTCTTTGATCACCTGGCGAACCGCCGTTTTCCGGTGAGCTGGTGGATTCGCAAACCCGACCAGCTTGATTACCTGAGCGAGCCGGATCTGTTCCACGACCTGTTCGGCCATGTGCCTCTGCTGCTTAACCCCGTCTTCGCCGATTACATGCAGGCGTACGGCCGCGGCGGCATGAAAGCGTTCGCGATCGGCCCCGAAGCACTGATGAACCTGACGCGGCTGTATTGGTACACGGTGGAGTTCGGCCTGATCAATACCGGCGACGGCCTGCGCATCTACGGGGCGGGCATCGTGAGTTCGAAAGGCGAGTCGATCTATTCGCTCGATTCGGCGGCGCCGAATCGCATCGGCTTCGATCTCGAACGCGTGATGAGTACGCGCTACCGCATCGATACCTATCAGCAAACCTATTTCGTGATCGACAGCTTCGAGGAGTTGTTCGATGCGACCGGGCCGGATTTCACGGCGATCTATTCAAAGCTGCGCGAACAACCCGCGCATGCGGCGGGCGACGTGCTGGATGACGGTGATCGTGTATTCACCCGCGGCACGCGCGAAGGCTGGGCAACCGGTGCGGATACCTGAGCGACAAAGTCGTCAGGTTTTGCCCGACGCCTCGGCAGGCAACGCGATGGTGCTTCGATAGCGGCGCGCGGTGAGTGCCACCATGCCGGCCACGATCATCGCCAGCAACGCGAACACGATGAAGCCGCGCTCGTTGCGCTGTGCGGATCGATCCACCAGCACGAACAGGTTGAGCGTGAGATTCGTCGTGGTGTGGAAGGCCAGCGGCACCAGCAGGCTCTTGCCATTGCTCTCGTAGCCCCACACGTAAAGCAGCCGCAGCGCGACCGCAAAGATCACGAACGCCCAGAACGGCAGGAACGATTGCGTCACGCCGGCGATGAAGAACAACGGCAGATGCCAGCATGCCCAGATCACGCCGAGCAGGATCGTCGCCGAGAGCAGGCGGCGCCCGCGCTGCAGTCGGTCGATTGCATAAGCCCAGCCGAATTCCTCGTTCACCGCACCGCCCATGAAAAGCATCAGCAGGAACAGCAGCGGAATCTGTCCCACGGAAACGGCCAGCGCCAGCGGCGGCCCGCCCATCCGCGCGTAGATCCATGCGGCGGCGAGTCCGAGCAATGGCACCAGCAGCAGCGCGGCAATGACGTAATCCGGACCGATGCGAAAGCGCAGGCAGCGATGCGCGAAATCGCACACGGTCGGCCAGCCGCCATCGCGATACAACGAAATGAGCACCGCGATGAAAGGCGCATACGATCCGGCGATTAGACACGCCGTCTGTTCACCGCTCGACAGCTGCATCGCGCCGCGCGTCGCCAGCAGCGGCAACAGCCAGAAACCCCAGGCGATCACGAACGTCAGCACGAAGAACAGCAGCAGCGGCATCTTCGGCGAGAACGCGGCGGGCATTTTCATGGGCATGGATGGATCGGTCTCGTTCGCACATCGGTATGTCGGTCCCGAAATTTCCGCGCGGCGACGTATCTGATCACGCCGCCGCCCGGATGCACCGTGCCGCGTGTCATTGCATGGCTTTGTCGAGCCACGGGCGCACGATGCCGGTCCACAGCACGTAGCCGCTGCGATTCATATGCAGGCCATCGGCAACGAACCAGTCGGGCTTCGGCTGGCCATCGCTGCCGAGCATTGGCGTGAACACGTCGAGGTAGGTCACCCCTTTCTGTGTCGCGGCGTAAGCGCGAACGAGCTTGTTGGTTTCGCGAATCTGCGGCAGCAGCACCTTGCGCGCCATGCTCGGCTTGATCGCAATGAAGGCGATCGGCACGTTCGGATCCAGCGAGCGCACCTTCTGGACGAACGCGGCGAAGTCGTCGCGCACGTGGGCCGGGCTGTCGCCATCCTGCAAGTCGTTGTCGCCGGCATACAGCACGATGGCGCGCGGGTGATACGGCGCGACGATGCGGTCGGCGAAAAACGTGGAGTCGTCGAGTTCCGAGCCGCCGAAACCGCGATTGATGGTGCGCACTTCCGGGAAATCCGTCGCCACGGTTTTCCAGGCGTGGATCGACGAGCTGCCGATGAACAACGCCGCGCCTTGCGGCGGTGGATTCGCGCGATCGGCGGCCTCGAATGCGGCGATGTCCGGATTCCACTGCGCGTGGTTGTAAGGCTGATTGTTCTTCGCCTGAGCCAACACGGGCAGAAGAACGAGAAGCAATGGAAGCAAGCGTGACCTGATCATCGTGGACCTCGTGGTTGCAAACGGCGAAGCGCCAAGGCTACTGCGGACGCGGCAGTTCCGACACCTTGAAGACCATGGCGATGCGCCGCCCGTCCCATCGATAGATCAGGTGTTCGGACTGCACGCACGGCGCAACGAGGTCGGGATAGAACAACGCCACGCATTCGCCGCCTTCGTGACGTGCACTTTCGTAGACCACGCCGTTCGAGCCACCGGCACGCAGGCGTTCCGCGAGCGCGACGCTGGCGACATAAGTGTTCGGCAACTGCGCGTCGGGCCAGCCGCCGCGCAGGTCGTGCAGCTTGCAATCGATGCTGGTGCGATAGCAGCGCATTTCCAGATCGCAGGATGGTTCGGCAGTCGCCGCAAGAAACTGCTCGCGGTGATACGCGGTTTCTTCCACCGCGGTGGCGACGCTGTGCGCTGCGTAGAACACGCCCCAGCTGCCATCGGAAAAACGGCTGCCTTCGGGATTGAGATGGGTGAATGCCGCCATCACCGGCGTACTGCCCGGGCCGCTGATACGCCGATCTGGTGGAATCAATTTCAGCATGCCTGCCTCCTCGCGCAGGCGTGGATTGGTCAGCGCCTCGATCGCGAACACGGCGTCGAGATCGGCCGGGTTGGCAATGCGATCGAACAGGCCGCTCGGCGGGAATCGGCTCGGCACGATCCGGTACGCCTGGTTCCAGCGGATGCGTTTCAGCGGTGGCGATTTTGATGGAGGCAGTTCAGCGGGCATCGGCGTTCCGGCGTGTCATGCGACTCGCGCTGCGGGCAGCGAACGCGGATTTCGATGATGCGATGGCGCGATATCGCCGATTGCGACGCCTGTGGCAGCTTCAGTTCCAGCCACGCTGTGCGTCCAGGTACTGGCGCACCACGAACAAGTCGGCAACGTTGCCCGAGAGCATGCGTTCCAGCGCCGAGTGGCCGCCGAACAGCGGCGACTGGTTCGGCTTGTGCAGCCACGCATCCGCCTGTGCCGGATCGGGGAACAGAATCTGCAGCGCTTTCCAGATGCCGAGCAGGTAACTGATCCGCTCGACCACGTCGCGTCCCGTTGCGCCGCCCTGCTGGCGCTTCCACTTGTAGAAAGTCGACTCCGGAGGATCGCCGAGCAGCTTGCGCTGATCGGCCATGCGCAGGTTCCACTGTTCGGCCATGTTGAAGAACGCGCGCAACGCAGGGCCGGCGAGCGTATCCGCGGACTCCGTATAGCGAGGTACGGTTTCCACGATGCGGGTCGGGCGAGTGATCATGGCGATACTCTCTCGGTAAAGTATATTGATACTTTACTTTATATCGAAAGTCTGCGCCAGTCGACATCGCGCGACTCAGAATTCTGATTGCTCATGCCATATCGAAGTCGTTCCGGGGTCGGCAGTCAGTTGCATCCACCGACCTGTATCCAGCGCAGCCCGAACCGGCCGGGGTGCAGCCGCACGCAGACGGTGTCGCCACGGTCGACCATGTCGTAGTAGCTGCGCGGTACCGCGATCCGATCCTTGTCGATGGCCGGGTTCCACGGCGCGAGCTCGAGGTAATACGTGGTGCTCTTGCCGCGGGTGACGTCCTTGCCGGTCACCGCGGTCTGGAACACCTGTGGCCTGGCGTCGTCCCACATCGAGTCGGTGAGTGCCAGCAGGCCGGTGCCGTAGGCCGCCATGAAAGGCAACATGACCAGTGGCAGCACCCAGGGTTTTGCCGCTGTCGACGATGGCGTTTTCGGCGCTGCGAAAATCGCCGCGCACAACGGCAGGCCGACCACAACACCCCACAGAAAAAGCTGGCCGAGATCGACCAGCGTGACATCGAACAACGCGCGCATGGCCAACACCATCGGCGGCATGATCAACAGCATGGTGAGGTTCGGACGAACATCGCTGTTCTTGCCATCGAAACGAAACACACCCGGCTTGGTCCACACCAGCAGCACGGCGATCCAGGGCAGCAATGCCGCGCAGGCCACGACGGCCATATAGGGTCTGGGATAGAGGAAACTCCAGAAGATCAGGCCCATCGGCAGCACGTTCAGCACTTTGGCCAGGCGCGTGGCCTTGTCCAGTGTCGCGAGACGTTCCCTCGCGTTGGTGCCCAGCGAGGTATCGCGCTCGACCATGGCCAGTGTGTCGGCGCGATCCTGGGCATCGAGATCGGGGAGGCTTTCCAGCCAGGCATTGAAACGACCGTCCAGTTTGAACATCGATGCCTGGAGAGTGAGCGATCGGCCTGTTTTCGCCACGAGTACGGGATAGCTGCCATTGCGCGTTTTGATGACGCGTCGACCGAGGATGTTGGAACGCTCGAGCCGCCGCGTGCTGAAGGCGTTGCGCAATTCGATGCCCTGCGCGTCGAGAGCGAGCGTGCTGTGCAGCGCAGAGGCGATGCAGTAGGCCGATAACGCCAGCGCGCCCAATGCACAGGCAGCAAACGCCGCGGCGGCGGAAAAATCCGCGACTCGCTGCATCATCCCCATGAGAAAAAACACGCCGCCTACTGCCGATACCAACCCGAGCAGCCATGCCGCTATCTGCGACGCTGTGCTCAGCCGGTAGACCAGCGGATAACGGATCGGCTGCTCGTAGCCGTCCAGCGCCGATGCGCTCTGGTTGTCACTCACTGTTCGTTCCCCCTGATGAAACGTCGAGTCCGTATCTTGCCGTTACGGTGCCGCGGCTTTCTTCGCGCAATCGCAACCGAAATCCGGCTCGGGCCCGCCTTCGGCAATGAAGCGATCGATGCGTTGTTCCAGCACCGGCAACGGCACCGAGCCGGTCGACAGCACGGTGTCGTGGAAATGCCGGATGTCGAACCTCGCGCCGAGCGCTTTTTCTGCCTTCGCGCGCAACTCGAGAATTTTCAGATAACCCAGTTCGTACGACAGCGCCTGCCCAGGCCAGCTGATATAGCGGTCGATTTCGTTGGCGATTTCGCGATCGGACAAGGCCGCATTGCTGGTCAGGAAATCGATCGCGCGCTGGCGTGTCCAACCCAGATGATGGATGCCGGTATCGACCACCAGCCGGCACGCGCGCCACATCTGATAGCTGAGAAAACCGAAACGCTGGTAGGGCGTCTTGTAGATGCCCATCTCGTTGCCGAGGTATTCCGAATACAGGCCCCAGCCCTCGCCATAAGCGGAGATGTAGCTGTTGCGACGGAAATCCGGTTGCGATTGATCCTCGTCGGCCAGTTCCAGTTGCAACGCATGGCCCGGATACGATTCGTGCAAGGTCAGCGCGGGCATGTTGTAGAGCGGCCGCGATGGCAGGTCGTAGGTGTTGACGAGATAGACGTCCGGACCGCCGCGACCGGACGTGTAGTACGGCGCGATATCCGCAGGCACCGGTTCGATGGTGAAACGTTCGCGCGGCAGGTGGCCGAAGTAGCGCGACATCTGGCCGTCCACTTCCTTGGCGACCCACGCGCTGCGCATCAGCAAGTCTTCCGGCGTCTTCGCGTGGAACTGCTCGTCGCTGCGCAGAAACTGCAGGAACTCGGGAAAGCTGCCCTTGAAGCCGCTGTCGCGCATCGCGTCGAGCATCTGCGCGTGGATCTTTTCCACTTGCTGCAAGCCGATCTGATGGATCGCATCGGGGCTCAAATCCAGCGTGGTGTATTCGTGGATCTGCTGGCGATAAAACGCCTGGCCGTCGGGCAACGCTTCGGCCGCCAGCGTGGTGCGCGCGTGTGGCACGTATTCGTCGCGAAAGAACGCCAGCAGCTTGGCATAGGCCGGAATCACGCCATCGCGGATGCGCCGTACGGCCTGGCCTTGAAGCTCTTGCGCCTGGTCGTCGGGAATCGACACGGGCATCTGCTTGAACGGTTCGTAGAAGCTGGCCTGGGTCGGGTCCTGCAATTCGGCGACGGCGGCGATCGAAACATCGCGGCCCTTGAGCACGTCGCGCGGCACGCTGAAACCGCGTTGCAGGCCCAGCCGCATGTTGTCGATCTGCTGATCGACGTACGCCGGAATCTGCCCGAGCTTGTCTAGATATTTCTGGTAATCGTCCATCGTGCGCAGGTGGTCGCCACCGAGTTCATAGCCGATGTCGGACCAGAACGCCGAGTCGCTGTTGAACGGCATCTGCCAGTTCATGAAACGCTGGTCGGCGATGAAGTTGCCGATCTGTTCGCGATACACCGCATAGTCGACGCGACTGGCGGGCGACAGCTGTTTCGTGTCGATGCCGTCGAGTTGCTTGAGCACGCCCTGCCAGTAATCGAGCCGCTGCTTCTGGCTGGTCGCATCCACGTCGTCGAGGCGACCATTGTTCGGCTGCGATTCCCCCGACGCGCTGACGCCGGCCTGCCCGTTGCGCCATGACCACTCGGCCGTATAGATGTCCCTGAAGTGCGCGTCGGCACTGGAGCCCGGATCGGAATGCGCGCGGAGCGGCAGTGCAGCCATCGAGAAAGCCATGACGATGCCTGCGATCAGCGTCTTGTTCACGCGAAGTCCTTGAGTGAAGTAAGCCGTGAGCGTACTGCGCGGGCGCACGATTGAACACGCCGGCAGGTCGACCTTCCACGCGAGTCGCGCTAGCGCAGATCGAGCTTGTCCACGCCGACGGCGCGCAGGTAGCCGGACAGGCTGCGCTCGGGCAGCTCCGCAAAGATTTCGCCGCTCGGCGCGCTGGCATCGATGCGATCCGGCCGGAAATTGCGGAAGTCCTCGCGCAGCCGGCACCACGCGCCGAGGGTCCACGCGCCGCCCCAGAACGACAGGCACAGCGGTTCGATTTCGCGCGCGCTGATGGCGCCGCCTTCGTCGCGATAGTCCAGCCGCAACACCTGATTGCCGACGATGGCGGCATGCAGGCGATCGATCAGTGCGGCGAAATCCTCGCGATGCGGATCGCGCCACACCGGCGCGAAGATGCGCGTGCGCGTGGAACGCTCGCGCAGCTCGGGCGGCAACACCGCTTCGATTTTCAGCAGCGCGGTCTGCGCGCTTTCGGCCAGGCGCGTGCCCGCGAACGCACGCACGAACCGCGAACCGACCACCAGCGCTTCGAGTTCGTTGGCGGTGAACATCAGCGGCGGGATGTCCGATCCCTTGCGCAACACGTAGCCGACGCCGGCCTCGCCTTCGATCGGTACGCCGGACAATTGCAGGTCGGCCACGTCGCGATAGACGGTGCGCAGCGACACGCCGAGCGTCTGCGCGAGCTGGCGCGCCTGCAGCGCGGTGCGACGACCGCGCAGGGCGTTGATAATGAGAAAGAGTCGATCGGCGCGGCGCATCGGCACATCATCGCCGAGGCTGGCGGTGACGACCAGCGTCGGAGGTCACGCCTCGAAATATTGCGGTTCACGCGTCACGACGACTGCGCGGCCGCCAGTTTGGCGTCCATCGCCGCGGCGCGCTGCATCGCCGGCCGCGCCTGCACGCGGTCGATGTACGCGCGGATCAGCGGCGTGTCCGGGACCAGCTGGAACTGCGTGGTCCAGTGGAGCGCCGTGCCCCACAGCACGTCGGCGGCGGTGAAGGTATCGCCGAGCAACCACGGTCCTTTCGCGAGCTGGTCGGTCAAGGTGTTGAGCATGGTGTCGTAGTCGCCATACGGCGATGTCGACGACGCAGCCGGCTCGCGTTTCATCGCCTTGTCGATCAATGCCGGTTCGAAACACGAACCGTAATAAACCATCCATCGCAGATACGGGCCGCGTAGCGGATCGTCGAGCGTCGGCGCCAGTTTCGCGTTGGCGAAGTGATCGGCGAGAAACATGAAAACCGCCGGCTGCTCGGTGATCAACGCCTTGCCGTAAAGAATCGCCGGCACCTTGCCCATGGGGTTGATCGCAAGGTATTCGGGCTGGCGCTGGTCGTTTTTCGTCAGGTTGAGTACGTGCAATCGATAGCTGGCGCCGAGTTCCTCCAGCAGGGCACGCGTGCCGCCCGAGCGACTGTTGGGCGCATGAAAAAACGTGATGTCCGATGAGCTCATGGCAATGTCCTTATGGGTTTGTGGATGCATGGATGTAGATCATGGCGAACCGCGATGGTTCGGCATGATGTGCCGCAATCCAGTCAGTGCAACCAGAAGCATGCGCTTGCGTGACGTCGATCCGGTAACCCGCGGCGGGGAATCGAATGGCGAGCCGATGGATGGAGGGCGGGAATGGCCGTCCATCCGCAGACCGTGCAGATAGAGCGGCCGATAGGCTTGGATCAGGTCATTCAACGCTGGGCTCATGGGCAACTCCTCACGCCGTCACGGCTTCACCCACGCACCACGGCGGCAGCTGGGCGTGCTTGAACAGGCGATACCAGTGTTCGCGATCGTTCGGGCTGTAGAGGTCCAGCGTGCGGATCACTTCGCGCGCGAATTCCACGCTGCCGAGGTGACTGGCGGTGATGGTGCCGCCGTCGCTGACCGCGAGCACTTCACTGTCGTATTGCGCGGCGCCGGCGTAAACACAAACCTGGCTGGCGATCTGCCCGGGCCAGTTGCCGGTATGACGACAATGATCGAGCAACTGTGCGCGAGCCAGCGCGAGCACGCCGCTGTCGATGCCCGCGACCGGTGCACCGGCATCATGAATTCGGCGTATCGCTGCGACTGCCAGCTCGCCTTCGCCGCGCTGCCAGAGATGACCGCCGGGAACGATCAGCAATGCGGCGCGTGTCGCGTCGATCTGCGCGAGCGTCGCATCGGGCACGACACCGAGGCCGCCCATCGACATCACCGGCTCCATCGAGAAACCCACCGTCTGCACGCGCCAGTCGCCGGGCCGGCGGACTTCACATAAGGCCAGCGCAGCCTGCCAGTCGGCGAAGCCATCGAACACCAGGAAGTAAACCGTATCGCGCATGTCTGTTCCTCCGCTTTGGAGGTCCATCATGCGCAGCCCCTGCTGCCAACGTCGTGTCAGCAGCCCGCCGGCACATTGAAAAAATCCAGCCCAACGATGGCGCGGCAACGTGGTGGCGCAGTTCATGCGCAGCCCGGACAATGCGCTTTCCTCCGCCAGGACCTCGTCATGAAGCCCATTTCGCTGATCCAGTTCCTGATCGAGGAACGCCGCGCCGGTCATATCAACGCCGAGCTCTCGCTGCTGATCGAAGTGGTCGCACGCGCATGCAAGCGCATTGCCGTGGCCACCAACAAGGGCGCGCTTGGTGGCGTGCTGGGCATGGCCGGCGACGGCGCGCTGAGCATGAACGTGCAGGGCGAGGCACAGAAGAAGCTGGATGTCATTTCCAACGAGATCCTGCTCGAAGCCAACGCGTGGGGCGGCCACCTCGCGGCCTGCGCATCGGAAGAGATGGAAGATCCGCAGCAGATTCCGGACGGCTATCCGAAAGGCAATCATTTGCTGCTGTTCGATCCGCTGGATGGTTCGTCGAACATCGACGTCAACGTGTCGGTGGGCACCATCTTCTCGGTGTTGCGTTGTCCCGATGGCGTCACCGAAGCAAAGGCCGCGGATTTCCTGCAACCGGGAACGACGCAACTCGCCGCCGGTTATGTGGTGTACGGGCCGGCCACCGTGCTGGTGCTGACCTTCGGCCATGGCACGCACGAGTTCACGCTGGAGCGCGAGGTCGGCAGTTTCATGCTGAGCCGGCGCAACATCCGCATTCCGGAAGAGACGTCCGAATTCGCGGTCAACATGTCCAACCAGCGCCATTGGCAGGCGCCGATGCAGCGCTACATCGGCGAGCTGCTGGCCGGCACGGAAGGTCCGCGTGGGCGCGATTTCAACATGCGCTGGGTCGCGTCGATGGTGGCGGACGTGCATCGCATCGTGACTCGCGGCGGCGTGTTCTATTACCCGCTCGATGCAAAAATCCTGCAGCAGGGCGGCAAGCTGCGATTGATGTACGAGGCCAACCCGATGGCCTTCATCATCGAACAGGCCGGCGGCGCGGCAACCACCGGACGCGAACGCATCATGGCGCTGCAGCCGACCGCACTTCATCAGCGCGTGCCGGTGTTCCTCGGTTCGAGGAGCGAGGTGGAAGTAGTGACGCGCTATCACCTCGATGCGGATGCCGCGCAAGGCTGAATTGATTTGCTTCTCCCCCTGCGAGCGGTGGGAGGGGCATCAGCAACAGCTTGGGCTCTTCGTGGCCGCGACTACGCCTCAAGTCCGCCATAAACTTTCAGCACATCACCCTTCTTTTTTTCAGCGCGATGCCATCCATGACCTTCCGCCGTCACCTGCTGCCCTTGCTCGCCACGCTCGCGTTGAGCGGCTGCTTCGGCCATACCAGACCCGTCATGCCCGACCCGGTGATTCCGCCGCGGGTCCCGGTGAAGTTGAAGATCGGTCTCGCACTGGGTGGCGGCGCGGCGAAGGGCTTTGCGCATATTGGCGTGATCAAGATGCTGGAGGCCAGCGGCATCCATCCGGATGTGGTGGCCGGCACCAGCGCCGGCAGCGTGGTGGGCGCGCTGTACGCCAGTGGCATGGATGCGTTCCAGCTGCAGGAAACCGCGTTCGGGCTGGACGAGTCGAAGATCCGCGACGTTCGGATTTTTTCCGGCGGGCTCGTGCAAGGGCAGGCGCTGCAGGATTACATCAACGAACTCGTGCATCACCAGTCGATCGAGCAGTTGAAGATGCCGTTCGCGGCGGTGTCAACCGAACTGGAAACCGGCACGCGCACGGTGTTCGTGCGTGGCAATACCGGGCAGGCGGTGCGCGCGTCGAGCAGCATCCCCGGCGTGTTCGAGCCTGCCGATGTGAGCGGCCGCCACTATGTCGATGGCGGCGTGGTCAGCCCGGTGCCCGTGGACGCGGCGCGCCAGCTTGGCGCGGATTTCGTGATCGCCGTGGACATCTCGACCCGGCCCAGCGGCAGCAATCCGCGGGGCATGGTGAACATCGTCGGACAGACCATCGCGATCATGGGCCAGCAACTCGGCCGGCAGGAAATGGCGCGCGCCGACGTGGTGATCCGTCCGGATATCAGCGGCATCGGCCCGGCGGATTTCGAGCAGAAAAACCAGGCGATCCTCGAAGGCGAGAAAGCCACGCTCGCGGCGATACCGGCGATTCGCGCCAAGCTCGCGGCGATGGCCGCGGCACATCAATCATCGACTACACCGGCAACAGTCGCGCACTGATCAAGCGGCGGTTCGCGCGTCGTGCCGTCCTGCACTTGGCCGGCCCGGGCCATGGTTGTAGCGTGGGGGATTCCCTGCCTTGGAGTTCCTCATGTCGAAGCGCTCGCGCATGCCTTTTCTGCTGCTGTTGGCCGTCGCGCCTTGCGCGTTCGCCGCATCGCCCACTGGCGATCCGCGCATCGAACAACTCCTGACGCAGCTGAGCAAAACGCAACCGGTCGAAAGTGTCGCGATCTCTCCCGACGGCCAGCACCTCGCTTGGGAAACGCGACGTGACGACAAGGTTGTCATCGAGGTTGCCGACATCGATGGCAGCCATGTGCACACACTGGGCAACGCGGAAAGCGGGACGAGTTGTCGCCAGTTCGGCGCGACGTGGTCGCCCGATTCGAAACACATCGCGATGGTCGCGAGCTGCGACACCGACGTCACCAGCACCAAGGCGATGCAGAACGACATCGTGCTGGCCGATGCGAGCGGACATGACGCACCGACGCGACTGGCGCAACTGAAAGGTTACGTGCGCTCGCTGCAATGGACGAACGACGGCCAGTCGATCGGCTTTCTCTATGTACCCGGCGCTACCCGTCGTGCCAGCGCGACGGCCGCGGCCAAACCCGCAGCCGGCGAAGTGGGCGTGGCCGGCCTTGAGATCCAGCGGGTGGCGAGCATCGACGTGGCCGGCGGCACGCTGCACGTGCTCACGCCAGCGAACCTCTACGCCTATGAATTCGCCTGGTCACCGGACGGTTCGCGCATCACGTACACCGCGGCGCAACCACCAGGCGACAACAACTGGTGGATCGCCAAACTCTACGTGCAGCCGGCAATGTCGGATGCGGCATCCGCGGTGCTGGTCGATCCGACAAAGGCTGGCAGCGGTTCGATGCGCGGCCTGCAGATCGCACTGCCACGCTGGTCGCCGGATGCATCGCGGATCGCCTTTATCGGTGGACTGATGAGCGATCAGGGCGCCACCGGCGGTGACTTGTATGCGGTGTCGACGCAAGGTGGCGCGCCAACCCATCTCACGCCCGGCACGCATGTCACGCCGGCGTGGTTCCAGTGGACCGGCGCGCAGCAGATGCTGGTGATGCAGGTCGCGAACGGACAGAGTCAGGCCGCGTTCTATCGCGTTGATGACGCGAAGGCAACGCCGGAACGCGCGCTGTTCACCGTGCCTGCGGAGATGGATGACGGCACCGCCGAAATGGCCTTGTCGCTCTCCGCCGATCACCAGCGCGTCGCTTTTGTGCAGAAGTCGTATGCCGACGCGCCGGAAGTCCATGCCGGCGTGCTTGGCAATCTGCCGCCGCCAGCCGTCACCCATTTCAACACCGCACTGAAACCGGCCTGGGGCAAGGCCGAATCGGTGGAGTGGAACAACGAAGGTTTCCACGTGCAGGGCTGGTTGTTGTATCCGGCGGACTACGACGCAAAAAAATCGTATCCGATGATCGTGGCCGTGCATGGCGGTCCGTCGAGCGCGGTGATTCCCAGCTGGCCGAGCGCGGGTTACGGCAGCGCGCCGCTCTCGGCGATGGGCTATTTCGTGTTCATGCCCAACCCGCGCGGCAGCTTCGGCCAGGGCGAGAAATTCGTGCAGGCCAATCGCAAGGATTTCGGTTACGGCGACCTGCGCGATGTGCTCGCCGGCATCGACGCGGTGGAGAAGAAAGTGCCGGTGGACGACAAGCGGCTCGGCCTCACCGGTTGGAGTTACGGCGGTTTCATGAGCATGTTCGCGCCGACGCAGACGCAGCGCTTTCGCGCGGTGGTGGCGGGTGCGGGCATTTCCAACTGGCAGAGTTACTACGGTGAGAACCTGATCGACCAGTGGATGCCGCCGTTCTTCGGCGCCACCGTGTACGACGACCCGGCGGTGTATGCGAAGAGTTCGGCGATCAACTTCATCAAGAAGGTGAAGGCACCCATGCTGATCGTGGTCGGCGACCGCGACGCCGAATGTCCTGCGCCGCAATCGTTCGAGATGTGGCACGCGCTGCGTGCGCAGGGCGCGACCACGTCGCTGGTGGTGTACCCGAACGAAGGACATCACTTTGCCGATCCGGGGCACGAGCGCGATGTGTTGACGCGCGCATTGGCCTGGTTCGGCCGCTACCTGCCCGCGTCGAACTGATCGCCTGAGTTTTCGCAAACCGCCGGCGTTCGCGTCGGCGGTTTTTTCATGCCTGCCACAGGTCATGCTTGACATCGTCCAAGTGTATTGATGTACTGATACACATGGACGCATCCTCGTTGACCATTCACCCGGCTTCCGCCGAGCCGATCTACCGGCGGATCGTCGAGCAGCTGCGGCGCATGATCGCCAGCGGCCAGATCGCCACCGGCGAACCGCTGCCCTCCGTGCGCGAAGTCGCGGGGTTCCACGCGATCAACCCGATGACGGTGTCGCGCGCGTACGGCATTGCCGAAGCCGAAGGCCTGCTCGAACGCCAGCGCGGCAAGGGCATGGTGGTCGGTGCGACACGCAAGACCGTGCAAAGCGAAAGCCAACGCATGGCGCTGCTCGAATCCTCGATGCAGGCACTGGCGCGACAGACGCGCGAACTCGAACTGCCCGCCACGTCGGTACTGCGACGTCTCGGCAAATTGCTCGGGGAGCGTTGAGATGTTGATCGAACTTCGCGCCTCAGTGCCGTGCATGCCGATCGACCATCCATCGCGCGGTGCAGGCGATCGCTTTGCGTCGCCAGACATTCGGAATGACCGAAAACGGTCTTCCCTGAAGGAGAAACTCCATGAACGCCGTGCTTGAAAGAATCGTCGATGCCGATGTCGCGCCGCTCGCGGTGCGAGGTCTGGTCCACTGCTACGAAGGCAGTAACGTGCTCACCGGCGTCGACCTGACGCTGGAGCCGGGTAGTGTGCTCGGCTTGATCGGCCGCAACGGCGCCGGCAAGTCCACGTTGATCCGCGCCATGCTCGGACTTTTGAAACCGTTGAGTGGCGAGGCGCGCGTATTCGGCGAGCCTGCGCTCAAACTTGACGACAACGCCAAGGCGCGCATCGCCTATGTGCCTCAGCAACCCGAGGCGCTGGCGTGGCTCACTGCGCAACAAATGCTCGATTACGTCGGGCGTTTCTATCCACGCTGGGACAACGCATGAAATGGATTTCGACCAGTGCGCTGCAGCGCGAATTCGGGTTGACGCGGGTACAGGCGACAGGCGTCATCACTGAGCAGACCAAACAGATGTCCCTCGGTTGGCACTGGCGGAACGCGCTGCTTTTCTGCGTTGCCATGCTCGGGTTTTACTGGATGATCATCGGCGCAAAATCGATGGTCACTTCTACCCATGGCTGGCGGCTTCTATTGCTCGAATTGCCGGGTTGGCTGATCTACTGTTGCGCCCTTTTCGTATGGCCACGGCTGGCCGCTGCACATGCCATCCGCACAGCGGCAGCCGCCCTGGCCAGCGAACGCGCAGGCGGCGCGAACGCTCCATAACCGCGGCGTCTGCCTGTATTACCTGCTTCAGAACAACTCGCCTTGCGGCGAGGGCTTGCGCGGCGGCACGAAGCATGATGTGTCGAGTCGCAGATCACGCGCCCAGCCGAAGCCGTGCCTGCGGCTGGCGACATCGAAGCGGCGACGCAGCAGATCGGCGAACACGCCCTGCCCGCGCATGCGTGTGGCAAAGTTGCTGTCGTAGTCGAGACCGCCGTTCATCTGTTGCACCAGACTCATGACGTGCGCGGCGCGCTGCGGCGCGTGCAATGCCAGCCATTCGCGGAACAGTTGCTTCAGCTCGTGAGGCAGTCGCAAGGTGGTGTATCCGGCGCAGCGCGCGCCGGCATCGGCGGCCTGCTCGAGCACGGCTTCCATGTCGCGATCGTTCAAGGCGGGAATGATCGGCGCCACCAGCACGCCAACCGGCACGCCGGCATCAGCCAGCGTGCGAAGCGCCTTGATGCGTCGATGCGGCGCGCTCGCGCGTGGTTCGAGTTTCGCGGCGAGGTGGTTGTCGAGCGAGTTGATCGAGATGAACACCTGCACGAGTTTCTTGCGCGCCATCGGCACCAGCAGATCGAGGTCGCGTTCAACCAGAGCGTTCTTGGTGACGATGGTGCACGGGTGATCGCATTCGGCGAGCAGCTCGAGCGCGGCGCGCGTCAGACGCCACTGCTTTTCCACCGGCTGGTACGGATCGGTGTTGCTGCCGATGTTGATCGCACTGACCACGTAATTCGGCTTGGCGAGTTCCGCACGCAGCACCTCGGCGAGATTGGATTTCGCGCGCAGGCGGGTTTCGAAATCCAGTCCCGGCGAGAGATTGAGATAACCGTGCGACGGGCGCGCATAGCAGTAGATGCAACCGTGCTCGCATCCGCGGTACGGATTGATCGCCGCGCTGAAGGCGATGTCCGGCGAGTCGTTGCGGCTGATCACGCTGCGCGCGCGTTCCTCGGTAACTTCGGTACGGGGGCGCGGCCTTTCTTGATCGAGCAGTTGCGACGACCAGCCATCGTCTTCGGCATGATGACGAATGCTTTCGAAACGACCTTCGGGATTGGACGCGGCGCCGCGTCCCCTGATGGGTCGCGCCGGTTCAACAGTCGCAGTGGGCGGAAGATCGTCATCCATCGGCGAAGTTTGACGGGGCGACGTCTCAGCCGCAGCGACATGCTTGTGCCGGCCCGTTGGCACGGCGCTATGATGCTTTCGACTGGCGCCACGGGGGTGGCGGCAGCGCCGCGAATCGAGGTCCATCATGCGTTGGCTTCTGCTGATCCTGACCCTGTTTGCCTTGCTGCTGGCGTTTACCCGGCACACCGGTGGCGCGATGGCAGGGTGGCTGTTTGTCGGCATGACCGGAGCGATCGTCACCGGGGTCGCTTTCGCACAGGCGCGGATCGAGGCCGGCTCGCGTGAGAAAAATCTTTCGGATTATGAATTGATGCGCCTGCGCGAAGGCAAAGAACCTTGATCACAACCGTTTTACATCAGAATGCCGACTCTACGAAGGGCGCGGTTCGGGGCACGCGCTGCTGGTTATCGCCTCGCCCTCAGAGGAGTTCGTGATGACTGCTACCGGCTTGATCATTTTTCTGCTTATTGGTGCGATTGCCGGCTGGCTTGCCGGACTGATCGTGCGAGGCTTTGGCTTTGGCCTGCTCGGCAACATCGTGGTCGGCATCATCGGCGCGTTCCTCGCCGGATGGTTGCTGCCGATGCTCGGCGTTAGCTTCAGTCTGGGCAGCCCCATCGTTACCGAAATCGTCTACGCCATGATCGGCGCGATCGTCCTGCTGGTGATTATCGGCCTGATAAAACGCGCCTGAGTTGTCGCGACACACGAACGCAGCGGCGTGATGCCGCTGCGTTTTTTTGTGCTCGACGAGCGACGCGTTTGAAGCGTGACGCGCGGAAAATCATCTACCGACGCGCGCGCCGATGCGCTAAGACGAGGCATTGCGATCACGCTAAACTCGAAGTTTCCCGATCGCCGGGCATCGATGCCTGCCGCGACTGGATCTCCCTTCGAGCCTGCAGGAGTACGCCATGTCCAAGCTCTATCCGGTCAACCCCGCCTTCGCCAAGACAGCGCTCGTGCAGAAGGACGACTACGCGCGCGGGTACGCCGAGTCGATCAGCGATCCGGAAAAATTCTGGAGCCGCATCGGCGAACGCGTGACATGGACGCGCAAGCCGACACAGATCAAGGACGTTTCGTTCGACGTGAAGGATCTGCACATTCGCTGGTACCACGACGGCGAACTCAACGTGTCGGCCAACTGCCTCGATCGCCACCTCGCTGAACGCGGCGACAAGACGGCGATCATTTTCGAAGGCGACGATCCGAACGAGTCGCGCCATATCAGCTATCGCGAACTGCACGGCGAAGTATGCAAGTTCGCCAACACGCTGAAGCACCTCGGCGTGGTGAAAGGCGATCGCGTGGCGATCTACATGCCGATGATTCCCGAGGCCGCCGTGGCGATGCTCGCGTGCGCGCGACTCGGCGCGATTCACTCGGTGGTGTTCGGTGGTTTTTCGCCGGATTCGCTGGCCGGGCGCATCGCTGATTCCACCGCCAAGGTCGTGGTAACCGCAGACGAAGGTGTGCGTGCGGGCAAGCGCATTCCGCTCAAGACAAACGTCGATGCCGCGCTTGATCGGCCTGGCACCAACAGCGTGGAAACGGTGATCGTTGTTCGCCGCACGGGCAGCGCAATACCGATGCAGTCGCCCCGCGACCGCTGGTATCACGTTCTAATGGAAGGCCAGTCGCCCGATTGCGCGCCCACGTCGGTCGAAGCGGAGCACCCGTTGTTCGTGCTCTACACCTCCGGCTCCACCGGCAAACCCAAGGGCGTGCTGCACACGTCAGGCGGCTATCTCGTCTACGCGAGTTACACCCACGAGCTGATTTTTGACGTGCACGAGGACGATATCTATTGGTGCACCGCTGATGTCGGCTGGGTCACCGGACACAGCTACGTGGTGTACGGCCCGCTCGCCAACGGCGCGACAACCGTGATGTTCGAGGGCGTACCGAATTACCCGGACAGCAGCCGCTTCTGGCAGGTCGTGGACAAGCACCAGGTGAGCCTGTTCTACACCGCGCCTACGGCCATTCGTGCACTGATGCGCGAAGGCGAGGATCCGGTAAAAAAGACGTCACGCGCATCGCTGCGCTTGCTCGGCTCGGTGGGCGAACCGATCAATCCCGAAGCATGGGAATGGTATTACCGCGTGGTCGGCGACGAGCGCTGCCCGATCGTTGATACCTGGTGGCAGACCGAAACCGGCGGCATCCTGATCACGCCGCTGGCTGGCGCGATCGACGCCAAGCCCGGTTCGGCGACGCTGCCGTTCTTCGGGATCACGCCCGCGATCGTCGATGCACAAGGCGAAGTGCTCGAAGGTGCCGCCGAAGGAAATTTGCTCATCACTGATTCCTGGCCTGGCCAGATGCGCACGGTATACGGCGATCATCAACGTTTCATCGACACGTATTTCAGCGCCTATCCCGGCAACTATTTCACCGGCGACGGCGCGCGTCGCGACGAGGATGGTTACTACTGGATCACCGGTCGCGTCGACGACGTGATCAACGTCAGCGGCCATCGTCTCGGCACCGCCGAAGTCGAAAGCGCACTCGTGTCGCATCCGAAAGTCGCCGAGGCGGCGGTGGTCGGATGTCCGCACGAGATCAAGGGCCAGGGCATCTACGCGTATGTCACGCTGGTGGCCGGCGAAACCGGCAGCGAGCAGCTGCGCAAGGAACTGGTCGCCTGGGTGCGCAAGGAAATCGGGCCGATCGCCACGCCCGATTATCTGCAGTGGGCACCCGGCCTTCCAAAGACACGCTCAGGAAAAATCATGCGGCGCATCTTGCGCAAGATCGGCGAAAACCAGCCCGATCAGCTGGGCGATATCAGCACGCTGGCGGACCCGAGCGTTGTCAAAAGTCTGGTGGATGAGCGGCTGATCAAGTGACGATATCGACGTCCAAACCGTGGCGGCCGCGGTTGATCGATACACCTGTTTTTATTTGGGTTGCGAGTTCGAATGCGATGTATCGATGGGCGCGGCGAGTCGTGCTTGCGCGAGTGGTGAGCGCGTACACATGAGCCATGAGGAATGGCCAGCCATTACAACGACTGTCGCAGATCCCGCGGCGATCGCAGGCGGACTGGGCAAAGACGAAATTCATATATGGAAGCTCGTCTACGACCCGGCGACGCGACGGGCGCCGCTGCTTGCACTGCTGGCTGCGTACATGGGTGTTGAAGTTGGCGACGTCACATTGATCGAAGGAGAGCACGGTCGACCTGCGCTGGCGGCCGGCCATGGTTCCTCCGTCGATTTCAACTGGTCGCACAGCGGTGACCGCGCAGTGGCCGCCATGGGTCATGGGGTTTCGCTCGGTATCGATATCGAGCACGTTCGTGCGCGGCCTCGTGCGTTGGAAATTGCGGAGCGTTATTTCAGCCACACTGAATTTGCTGCGCTGAAATCGGTTCCGCCGGAGCAACGAAGCGCAGCGTTCCTGGACATCTGGACGGCCAAAGAGGCCGTGCTGAAAGCATTGGGACGCGGCATCGCGTTCGGGCTTCATCGCCTGGACATATCCGTCGATGACGGACAGCCGAGGCTGCGTCGCCTCGAAGGCGAAGATGTCGCAGACTGGAACTTGCAGCGAATTCCGGTGGAAATCGGGAGCGTCACGACGCTCGCCTGGCGCGGCGCAATGCGACGCTGCCGGATTTTCTCGCTTGCCAACGCCGGTTGATCAGCGCAACGTTTGCGGCCTGATCCAGCGACGACGCGCGCATTTGCTAACCAATCCATCGCACGAGACTTCTGTACCGCCATGACCTTGCTCAGCGTCAACGTCAACAAGATCGCCGTCCTGCGCAACTCGCGCGGCGGCAAAGACCCGGATATCCGCACCGCTGTCGAAACCTGCATCGAAGCCGGATGCGGCGGAATCACGGTGCACCCGCGTCCCGATTTGCGGCATGTCCGTCCTGACGACGTTCGAACCATTGCCGGCATGCTGCGTGGGCGCGTGGAATTCAATATCGAAGGCAATCCGTTCGCCGGTCCTCGAGGCGACTATCCCGGACTGATCGCTCTCGCCAGGGAAGTGCGCCCGACGCAGATGACGCTGGTACCGGACGGCGATGGTCAGATCACTTCGGATCACGGCTTCGACTTGGAGCACGACATCGTGAAATTGCGACCGCTCGTTGATGAGCTGCTCGCACTAGGTTGTCGGGTCAGCCTGTTCGTGGATGCTGGAGCAACCGCTTTCGATTCTGTCGCCGCCATTGGTGTGCAACGCATCGAAATTTACACCGGGCCTTATGCGGAGGCCTTTGCCGATGGCCGCGCGGAACCTGCCCTCGCTGCTTGCCTGGAAACCGCACGAAGGGCGCAACACGCGGGCCTTGCGGTCAACGCCGGGCACGACTTGAGTCAAGCCAATCTCGGAACGTTCAAGGCTGCCATTCCTGGTCTCGCAGAAGTCTCCATCGGACATGCGCTGATTGGCGAAGCGCTCTACGATGGTCTGTCGATGACGGTGCGCAACTATTTGCAGATATTGCGATGACGTTCTTGAGAACCTGATCGATTGGTGCATCAGGGTTTTGCCTCGCCAACTAGCCTGAAAAAAAGCCCCGCACTGCGGGGCTTTTTTCATAACTCACCAGCGCGTCAATCGATTACTGCGCTTCGTTGAAACCTATCTTGACCAGGTTGTAGCTCTTCGCATCGGCCAGCACCCGTGCAACATACTGATAGGCAACCGCGTCGTCCGCTGAAATCTGGATTTCTGGCTGATTGCCCAACGGCTGTTGTCCGATCACGGCCAACTGAGCTTTGAGGCCCAGTTCGTCGACGGGCGTGTCATTCCAATAGAACGCTCCAGCCTGATCGATCTTCAGGCGAATCGGATCCACAGGATTGGTGGGTGGCTGTGGATTCGGATTAGGCTGCGGCAGGTCGACCTTGATCTTGAGCGCAGGGATCGGCGCGGTAATCATGAAGATGATCAGCAACACCAACATCACGTCCACCAGCGGCGTGACGTTGATTTCGGACATTGGCCCGGTGGTTTTGGCAGCAAAAGCCATCAGGTCACTCCTTCCGCTCGGCGGTAGTCATGAAGCCAACATGCACCATGCCGGACTCCTTGGCATCCGCGATGATCTTCTTCACGACCTTGAACTCAAGTCCCTTGTCCGCACGAATCTGCAACTCGGGTTGCGGCACCTTCTGAGCATTGACCAGAAACTGCGAGCGCAACTCTGCATCTGTTGCTGGATGGTCGTTGAGGAACATGCTGCCGTCTTCCTTGACCGCGAGATCCATCGGTGGAGTCACCAGTTGGTCTTCCTTGGTTTTCGGATTGGCGTTGGGCAGCGTGATCGTGACGGAATGGGACATCAGCGGAGCGGTGATCATGAAGATGATCAGCAGAACCAACATCACGTCGACGAGCGGCGTGACATTGATTTCCGACATCGGTCCGCCGGAACTGCCCCCAGTACTCATGGACATGGGTCAATCCCTCACTTGCTGGTCGGAGCAGCGCCTTCGACACGCGAACCGGTAGCGAAGAAGTCGTGCAGGTCGTGCGCGAACTCGTCGAAGCGGGCGTAAGTCAGGCGATTCGAGCGGGTGTAGAAGTTGTAGGCGAACAGCGCCGGGATCGCGGTGAACAGACCGAACGCGGTCATGATCAGCGCTTCACCGACGGGGCCGGCCACAGCGGTCATCGATGCGTTGCCGGAAGCCGAGATGCGGATAAGAGCGTTATAGATGCCCCACACCGTACCGAGCAGGCCGACGAACGGCGCAGCGGAACCCACCGTGGCGAGCAGGGTCATGCCGCCTTCCAGTCGAAGGCTCTCGCGGGAAACAGCCTGACGCAGCGCGCGATCGATGAACTCCGAACGGCTGAGCGACTCGGCCAGACGACCCGTGGTACCGGCAGCAGCAGTTTGCTGATGATGGGCCACCGCCGAGGCAGCATCCAACGCAATCTTCGAGAACGGTTCGCCCTTGGGCTGCGCCTCAAGTTCGCGGATGGCATCCTGGGTGGAGCCGTTGCCCCAGAAACCGTCGATGACTTTGTCAGCGCGACCGCGGACCATCGCGTTACGAATGGCGTTGGCAATGATGAAGTACCAGGAAAGGAACGACATCACGACCAAGGTCACTAGAACGACCCAGCCCAGCCAGTCGAGATTCTGGACGAGGTTGCCAAAACCCATTTGCTTCATGGCTTCAGCGTTGGCATTGCCGCCCATGGATTGTGCGGCGTCGGTTGTTGCAGGAGTCTGTAGGAACATAGCGCTACCCTAGGGAAGTCAAGCGTGAACTGTAACTGTAATCGACTGAAACTGGATTACGGCTGGAGAATTACGACTGGTTGAGATTGAAGTTGACTGGAACGCGGGCGTAACCCTCAACTTTCTTGCCACCTTTTACTTCTGGATTGAACCGCCACCGTTGTGCTGCTTCCACAGCTGCACGATCGAGTTCGCGGAATCCACTGGATTTCTCCACCGTCACGGATTTCGGTGAACCATCCAGACCGACCAAGATCAACAGGGTAACCACACCTTCGTGACGCTGCCGAATAGCTTGCGGCGGGTAGTGCGGCATGGGCCTGCTGCCATAACTCAAATCCGAACCGGCCGCGATATCCGGCGGCGGTGCCGGCGGTGCCGGTGGCGCCGGCGGAGCTGCCGGGGTCGCATTCTGCGAAACCTCTTCGACTGGCGGCGGCGGTGTCGGCGGCGGCGGTGTCGGTGGTGGCTTGGCAAGCTGGATAATTTTCGGCGGCGGCTGCTTTGGCGGCTCCGGTGGCGGTGGCGGCGGCGGCGGCGGCGGCGGCGGCGGCTCGATGAAGTTCACCTGGACGATGCGCTCTTTTTCCTTGTGATCCTGATGCGGCGGCGCCATCGGCGCCACGAGCAAAAGGAACGCAAACGCATGCAGCCCGATGGCAACAGTCAGTGCCCAGGTGCGTTTCCAGCTAAACGGCTCGCGCCCGATTTCTTCGTTACTAGAGGCCATCTTTCACTATCTGAAGCTGATCAGTCGGAGAGAACGTTGCCGCAGGGCGAGACCGAAACCGTCGAATGTTTTGACGGCACTCACCGCTGGGGAGACGCAGGGAAAGGTTTTCAACGGTACAACAGCACATGGCATTTGTATAGCACCTGAGAGGCAGATAAATGGACGTCCATCTGCCTCCCGAAACAAGTTGCCATGGGAACAATTACGCGATTACTTATTGCCCGCCTTTTTGAGCCAGGCATTGGCTTTGTCCGCTGTTTCCGGTTGTTGCGCCGCCAGTTTCATTGCCGCGATGGCTGCAGGTTTGTTCTTCAAACCACGCTCGGCTTCGGCCAACAACATGTACGCGTTGCCCTTGTGCTTGACGCCTTTGTCGATGCCGGTTTGCAGCGATTTTTTCGCTTCACTGTATTTCTGGCCCTGCAGCTGCACGCTGCCCAGTGCGACATAAATATCGCCATCTGTGGCTACCGTCGTTCCCTTCTGGTAGTAACTCATCGCGCGACTGTCGCTCTCGCCGATGACGGCTGCGTCACCCGCCAGTTTGTAGTTTTCGGCGCTGGACTTGATGATGCCTTTCGACACACCGTCGTCGAAAACCTGTAGTGCTTTGCTACTGTTGGCGACTGTATCGGTGCCTTCCTGAGCAACCAGCAGATAGGCTTTGATGAGATTGATCCAGTCGCCTTCGTCTTTGAGCGAACCGGCGCTGCGGCCTTGTTCAAGCAACTTGATCGCTTCCGGATATTTTTGTTGCTGAAGCAGCAAGGCGCTGGCGTTATGCAGCGCGCCTGTGTCGCCTGGATTTTTTGCTAGTTCGTCGGATGCAAGTTTTGCAGCCTGATCGCCCTGTCCCGATTCGGAATAGCTGGCCATCAGTATCTGATTCCAGCTTGCATCGGGTTTGTCCGTCATGGACTGCGCTTTCTTGATCGCGACAATGGCCTCGGGATATTTCTGGAGGCGATAGTCGGCGTTTCCTTCAAGAGCATACGACTCGGCGGTTTCCTTCTTGCCCTCGGCGCGCCACTTGGTGAGCGTTTCCAAAGCTGGCTGGTACTGCTCGTCGGCAAGTTGAATCTGCGCCAACTCATATTCGAGCTGGAAATAGGTGTCGTTCGGCAGGATGCCATTGGTCAGGGACTGCTGGAGCAGCGCAATGGCGCCCTTGGCATCGTTTTGCTTGTATTTGATATTGGCCAGCCCTTGCAACGCCAGCGCTTGCGCGTATTTGCTCTTGCTGCTATCTGCAAGGGGTTGAAGAATCTGTTGCGCCTTCGCGTTGTCACCGCTGTTGACCGCATCGAGTCCGGCATTGAGGCTTTTCTGATCGGCCTCGCTCTTCAGATCAAGCTTAGGTTCTGCCCGGGTGCTGTTGGGATACAACGCGGCGGGTTTGTCCTTCGCAGCGTCTTTTGCCAACGCTTGGCCGCTCGCCGCACCAAGCAGCAATACGGCGCTCGCCAACATCGATAATCCTCGGGCGTGCTTCATGTTCGTCCTCTTGGTTCTGCGCATGGAATACGCGGGAATCATGGAGGGTAACCCGACGCAACCGGGAAGGACAAGTCGCAGTGCCGCATCAAAGATTGTTAAAAATCAATTACTTGGATGACCCTGTGTTCACAGGGTCATCACGGGGCATAGTCCCGTCCTGTTTTCCGCCGGACTAGACGTCAAATGTCCAGATTGGCCACTTTGAGCGCATTCGCCTCGATGAAATCGCGCCTGGGCTCCACCGCCTCGCCCATCAGCATGGAAAACATCTGGTCAGCTGCAATCGCATCTTCTACGCCAACCTGAAGCATGCGACGTGTTTCCGGATTGACGGTGGTTTCCCACAGCTGCTCGGGATTCATTTCACCCAAGCCTTTGAAGCGCTGAATGCTGCGCCCCTTCTTGGCTTCATCAAGCAACCAGTTGCGGGCTTCCACAAAGCTGAGAACGCCTCGCGATGCATTGCCCCTGCGAACCACGGCATCCGGTTGAATCATGCCTGCAACCTGCTGGCTGACGGCGAGAACCGGCCGGAACTCGTTGCTGGTGAAGAATGGCTGAGGCAGAAACCATGTGTGGCTAAGCCCATGTTGCTCACGAATGACTTCGATGGCAGCGGGTTGCTCACTTTGCGCTGCACGCAACGACAGCTTGTAGGAGGGCTTGCCCAGACCACTTGCCGCGAGTCGCAGTTGTGCCTGCTGCAGCCATGTTTGCATCGCTGAGGAGTCGTCCCACATCGCAACGTCGATCGGCGTGTGTTCCAGCAGGGCCGTGAGCATCGCTGCGTCGAAGCGATGCGAAAGTTTGGCAATCTGGTCCAGTGCCTGTTGATAGCCGCGCAGCAATTTCTCCAGTGCCTCGCCACTGATGGGCGGCGCATCCGGGCTGTAAATCAATGCTGCGTTGTCGACGGCGCTGGAAATCAGATAGTCATTCAAGGCGGTGTCGTCCTTGATGTACAACTCCTGTTTGCCCTGCTTTACCTTGTAAAGCGGCGGAAGACCGATATAAATATGGCCGCGCTCGATAAGCTCAGGCATCTGCCGATAGAAGAACGTCAACAGCAGCGTGCGGATGTGCGATCCATCGACGTCCGCATCGGTCATGAGGATGATGCGGTGGTAGCGCAGTTTGTCGGGGTTGTACTCGTCCTTGCCGATTCCCGTTCCTAACGCCGTGATCAACGTTCCCACTTCTGCCGAAGCCAGCATCCGGTCGAAACGCGCTTTTTCGACGTTCAGAATCTTGCCCTTGAGCGGCAGAACAGCCTGTGTCTTGCGGTTCCGTCCCTGCTTGGCGGAGCCACCTGCAGAATCTCCCTCGACTAAGAACAGCTCGCAGAGTGCAGGGTCTTTCTCCTGGCAGTCGGCGAGCTTTCCCGGCAAACCCGCGATATCCAAAGCACCCTTGCGGCGAGTCATTTCGCGGGCCTTGCGCGCCGCTTCCCGCGCTCGCGCGGCATCGACGACCTTGGAAGCGATTGCCTTGGCTTCGTTGGGATGTTCCAGCAGGAATTCGCCGAGCTTCTCGTTGACCACTTGCTCAACGACAGTCTTGACCTCGGAGGAGACCAGCTTGTCCTTGGTCTGCGACGAGAATTTCGGATCCGGAACCTTGACCGAAAGGACGGCGATCATGCCCTCGCGCATGTCGTCACCGGACAAGGTCACCTTGGCGTTTTTCGCCAACCCGGATTTCTCGATATATCCCTGCAATGAGCGCGTCAGCGCGGCGCGAAAACCCGTCAGATGCGTGCCGCCATCGCGCTGTGGAATGTTGTTGGTAAAGCAGTACATCGATTCCTGATACGAATCAGTCCACTGCATTGCTACTTCCACCACGATGCCGCCCTGCTCCGCAGTCAGGCTGATGACGTTCGGATGCAGCGCCGTTTTCAATTGCGCGAGATGTTGCACAAACGAACGAATGCCGCCTTCGTAGGCAAAGGTGTCTTGGCGCCCTTCACCGCGCTCATCTTTCAGATCGATGGTGACGCCTGAATTCAAAAACGCCAGTTCACGCAGGCGCTTCGCCAGAATGTCGTAGTGAAACTCGATGTTGCTTGTAAACGTTGCTGGGCTAGGCAGAAACTGCACCAAAGTTCCGCGCTTGATCGACGGCCCCACGATCTTCAACGGGTAAAGTGGCTCCCCCAGAGCGTACTCCTGGATGTGCTCCAGGCCCTCGCGATAGATAGTCAGCCACAAGTGATCGCTCAATGCGTTGACAACCGACACGCCAACGCCATGCAGGCCGCCGGAAACCTTGTACGAATTCGCGTCGAACTTGCCACCGGCATGCAGAACCGTCATCACGACTTCCGCGGTAGAACGGCCCTCCTCGGGATGCATATCGACCGGGATGCCGCGTCCATTGTCGAAGACGCTTACCGAACCATCTTCGAGAATGGTGACAAGGACCTTGTCGCAATAGCCGGCCAAGGCTTCATCGATGGCGTTGTCGACAACCTCGAAAACCATGTGGTGGAGGCCCGTACCATCGTCGGTGTCGCCGATGTACATCCCTGGGCGTTTGCGTACTGCCTCGAGGCCTTTAAGTACTTTGATATTGCTTGAATCGTAATTGGATTCGTTCATGCGTCGGCCATATCCTGGCGCCGTCAACCCACCCAACAGGGCGCCGTAATGGCTGGGCGGGAGTCATGCAAAGGGTCAATTGCAACCGAACGATTATAGCAGGCGTGTGATTTCGCCCTGTTCCACGTGGAACATCGCTTTTGGTGCGGCGAGTAACGCTTTGGGCGGCTCAGTGCCCGTCACGAGCACTTGAGCATGAGCATTCTCAAGATAGGCCACAACTGCTTGTTGATGTTGTTCGTCCAGCTCGGAAGCCAGATCATCCAGGCATACGACAGGCCACTCTCCATGGCTTTCAAAAAACACATGAGCTTGAGCCATCACACAGGCCAGTGCCGTCAGTTTCTCTTGGCCGCGGGAGAGATGTTCCTTGATTGGGGCATGAGTGTAAGTTAGAGCCCAATCTGCACGGTGACAACCTACGGTGGTGTGACCCCTCGCAAAATCCCTGCCCCGGGTTGAACGAAGTTCTTCCAGCAAATTCGTCTCGGGTGGCCACCCACGTCGATAGCTGAGCGTTGCATGGCCCAACTCTGGCAACAGTTCACCAGCCATCGTTTGTAGCCAAGGTAGCAGTTGGGCTAGATAAGCTTTCCTGTATGCATCGATCGCGGTGGCGCACATGTCGAGCTCAATTTCCCATGGCGCAAAGAGATCGTCCTCTGGCGACTGGCTTGTTCGAAGAAGGCTATTTCTCTGTTTTACCGCACGTTGATAGCGTCTCCAGAGCAAAAGGAACTCATGTTCCACGTGGAACACCCCCCAATCCAGATAACGGCGGCGCTCGTCAGCCGGCCCCGCGATCAATGCATGGGAACCTGGCTCAAAACAAACGACTGCGCACTGGCCCACTAGCTGCCCCAACGTCATCTGCGCATCATCGGCCCTTGCTTCCCACCGTGAGCCTGCTCGCCCGAGCCCCACGCGTGTTTTGCTGCCATCAAGCCGGATTAATTCGGCAAAGACAGATACGTGCGTGGAATCACGCTGGACCAGCGCCTCCTTGGCGCTGGAGCGAAACGAACGGGCATGAGAGAGCAGAAAGGCTGCCTCCAACACGCTGGTTTTTCCAGCTCCGTTCGCGCCGACAAAGAGATTGATTCCGTCCTCCAGCTTGATATCGACGTTCGTCAAGCATCGAAGGCCACGGATGCGCAACTCCTCAATCCGCATTGATTGAACCCCGAACGCAGCGACGCCGGAAATCCTGCGAAGATTCCCGGCGTCTGTTGTCAATACACGCGACGATCAAGCGTCAGAGCCGCAACGGCATGATCACGTGGCGCGCTTGTTCGTTATCGTGTTCTTGCACCAAGCAGCTCGATTGCGCATCTCGCAGGCTGAGTCGCGCCTTGTCCCCGCGCAGCGCCGCCAACGCATCAAGCAGATATCCCACATTGAAACCAACAGCTAGATCCGAGACATGCGTTTCAGCTTCAACCTCTTCAACGGCTTCTTCCTGCTCCGGATTGTGAGCGACGATTCTCAATTTGCCCGGCGAAAACTCAAGTCGAACACCTCGGTATTTTTCGTTGGAAAGAATGGCAGCTCGCTGTAACGCACCGCGTAGAACTTCGCGATCCAAGGTCGCTGACTTGTCTGCACCCAGTGGAATAACCGCCTCGTAATCGGGAAACCGACCATCGATCAACTTGGACGTGAACATTACGTCGCCCCGCCGAACGCGAAGATGATTGCGCCCGAATTCAAGTTCGACTTGGCCATCACCTGTTTCGAGCAGCCCCACCAGCTCATTGACACCTTTCCGCGGAATGATGATCTGTCGCCGCGTCGTCACGGAACTCTGCAATTCCGTTTGCTTCATGGCAAGACGATGGCCATCGGTAGCGACGCAGCGCAAAGTATGTTCCTGCAAATCGAGCAGCATGCCGTTGAGGTAATAGCGAACGTCCTGATTCGCCATGGCGAATGCCGTTCGCTCCATCAGGTCACGCAGTACTTCTTCGGGAAGACTGACCTTTTCCACCAGCTCGATTTCATCGACTGTGGGAAATTCGCTGGCTGGAAGCGTCGTCAACGTAAAACGGCTACGGCCCGCGCTGAGCGAGACCCGATCATTGTTTAGCTTGAGTTCGATCTTTGCCCCATCCGGCAGAGCGCGGACGATATCGAAGAGCTTTCTAGCAGGAATCGTGATTTCGCCATCAACCAGCTTGTCGGCCAGCGTTGTGGCAACCATCTCCACTTCAAGATCCGTACCGGTCAACGATAGTGAACCGTTGGCGACTTTGACCAACAGGTTAGCCAGCACCGGAAGCGTCTGACGACGTTCAACAACGCCAATGACCTGCTGCAGCGGTTTGAGCAATGCTTCTCTTTGGATGCTGAATTGCATGAGTTTCGCTTTCCTCTACCTGCTGTTCTGTCTTTTAAAAGAAGATAGTTGTTGTAGTAGGTGTCGTGGATAACTTTTAAATTGATCTAAAGCTTTGAAAATCAAATAGTTACTTGTTTATTGGCTTGTGCTCAAAAGGCAACAGGCGCTGTGGACCATTTGTGCATAACTTTTGAGGCCATTCTATCCACACATTATCCACAGCTTGAACCCCGGATGTTCCATCCTTGAACAGAGCAGGGCCCTACGCTAGCCAGTCAGTGTTCGAATCAGTTGTTCCCAATCTTGACGCATCCTCGGATCGGTTTCGACGAACTTTTTTATCGTCTTGCATGCATGCATGACCGTGGTGTGGTCTCTGCCACCGAATGCTTCGCCGATTTCCGGCAGGCTGTGTTCCGTCAGCTCCTTTGACAAGGCCATGGCAATTTGCCTTGGCCGAGCGAGAGAACGCACCCGACGCTTGGATAACAAATCCTGCAGCCGCACGTTGAAATATTCAGCAGTGATTTTCTGGATATTGGGTATGTTGATCGCCTGCGCATGCGTTGCCAGCAGATCGCGTAGTGTTTCTTCGGCGAAATCGGCGGTAATTGGCTTGCCATAGAAATTGGCGCGCGCAGCCAGAGTGTTCAGGGCGCCTTCCAAATCACGCACGTTCGAGCGAATACGCTTGGCCAGCAGCATGGCGACATTTTCATCGACCGCCACGCCCTTCTCATGAGCTTTGGCCAGCAGAATCGCCGCTCGTGTCTCGAAGTCCGGAGGCTCGATGGCAACGCTCAGGCCCCAGCCCAGACGAGACTTGAGCCGCGGTTCGAGCTTGTCGACTTCCTTCGGATAGCGATCGCAGGTCAAGATGATCTGCTGCTTTGACTCGAACAACGCATTGAAGGTATGGAAAAACTCCTCCTGCGTCGTATCCTTACCCGCGAAAAACTGGATGTCGTCGATCAGCAGCGCATCCACCGATCGGAAACGCCGCTTGAATTCGTCCATGCTCTTGGCGCGCAGTGCCTCAATCATCGACCCGACAAATTGCTCGGAACGCAGGTAGAGCACCTTGAAATCCGGATTGCGCTCGCGCATCAGGTTGCCAGCGGCATGCATGAGATGCGTCTTGCCGAGTCCGGTGCCGCCGTAAAGCAGAAGCGGGTTGTACGCCCGTCCCGGGTTGGTCGCGACCTGCATGGCCGCCGCCTTTCCCAGTTGATTGGATTTGCCTTCGACAAAGGTCTCGAATGTGTAGTGCGGATCCAGGTTGTGGGGATGCGCAGCCACGTTTGACGGCACGACCGCATTGCTTCGCACGATGACCGGTCTGGACGGAGCTGGCGGTCGGGCGGAATTGGAGCCGACATCAAGTCGTATTGGCCACGGCTTGCCAGCCAGCTGCTGCACAACGGTTTCAATGAGCGCCAAGTAACGATCGCGCACGGTATCCAGAGTGTAGGAATTGGGGGCGAACAACTGCAGGCCATCGCTCCCGTCGCGCGCTTGCAGGGGCATGAGCCAGGTGTGTAAGTCCTCGGCGCTCAGATCGCCTTCAAGGCGCTCAAGGCAGCGCCGCCACAGATCACTCATGGATAATTGTCAGCCACAACGTTTGAAGCGCATGCGCGCGGGGTGAACGCGGAAGTCTAGCAGTTGGTCATGCGCTTCCGGTGTCCATGCAGTAGCGCGAAAGGCTGCGCATCGTTGACAACAACGAATAAAACCCACACACTTTCCAACCTTTTTATCCACATTCCCTTCGGAGTAAGCCATGAAGCGGACCTTCCAGCCCAGCAAGCTCAAGCGCGCACGCACGCACGGTTTCCGTGCCCGCATGGCAACAGCCGACGGTCGCAAGATTCTCAATGCCCGTCGCGCCAAGGGCCGCAAGCGCCTGATTCCGTAATACAGGATCAGGACATGCCCGCCGCCGGTCTCCCGCGCGAGGCACGGCTACGCAGGCCCAGCGAATTCGCCGCATTGCGGCTAAGCAGCGGACGCGCAGGCGGCCGCTGTTTTCATGTGCGCTATAGAAGCAATGAGCTTGGGCATGCGAGGCTCGGCCTGGCCATATCCAAACGTGTTTCCAAGCGCGCCGTCGAACGAAATCGCATCAAACGATTGCTGCGCGAATCCTTTCGACGCATCCAGCATCAACTCCCAGCGGTGGACGTGATGGTGATGGCGCGCGAACAGGCGGCGGGTATTCCCGGTTCCGAGTTGCTCATCGAACTCGACCAGCTGTGGAAAAAGCTGTCGGCAAGTTGATCGGCGGGTGCCCGTGACTTTCCGCACCATTGAAGCCGGACACCGCGACCTCCACAATTCCGTGTTGGCCCGCCCTTTCATACTCTTTCGTCGTGTCCAGCGCGGCGGCATCACCGGATTTGCTACGCGATGAACCAGACGCGCACCTTCCTCTTGTTTGCCTTGATGGCCGTGGCCTACTTCCTGTACCTGGCGTGGGACAAGGATTACGCGCCGGCACCACAACCCGTTGCGACAACCAGCAGCGCCAGCGTCTCTTCGGATGGCAGTGTGCCAAGTGCGGTTTCAGCAACCGCTGGTGTTCCGGCGGTGCCGAACACGGGTGGCGTCGCCAGCGCCACTTCAAACACTCAGCCATCGAAGTTGATCTCGATCAACACCGACGTGTTACATCTGGTGGTAGATACCCGAGGTGGCAGCGTGGTTCACGCGGACTTGCCCGGATACCCGTCTGCGCCGCTGACTCGCAAGGCGCCCAATCCTCCGGCGACCGTGCTGCTGGACAGCGATGACGATCACTATTTTGTCGCCCAGAGCGGCCTAGTCAGCAGCAGCGATACAGCACCACAGGATCAGCCCAGCCATCAGGCCATCTTTCAGAGTGCGAACACTTCTTACGCGCTGGCCAACGGTCAGAACGAACTGAATGTCGACTTCACCTGGCAGGACGCTGCGGGTATCAAGGTCACCAAGACCTACAGCTTCAAGCGCGGCAGCTATGTCATCAACGTGAGCCAGCGCATCGACAACAGCGGCAGCAAGACCTGGACCGGCAATGCCTACCAACAACTGCAGCGCATCGCGCCACCCAAGCCTGCCAGCTGGTTCAGTCATTACACCGATCCGGAATCCCGCAGCTTCCAGGGCGCCGCCTGGTACACCGGCGAGAAATTCGAGAAGCTGCAGTTCAAGGATTTCACCGAGAAGAAGGATCGCCTCGACGCCGATCTCAAAGGCGGTTGGGCCGCCATGTTGCGGCTGTATTTCTTCGCCGCCTGGATTCCGCCCGGCGACCAGACCGTTCATTACGCCACCGAAACGCTCAACCCCGACAGCGCGCAACCGCACTATCTGATCCGCGCTTTCGGCCCGACGTTGAACGTGGCTGTCGGGCAGAGCGCGACCAGTCAGGCGCGTCTCTATCTCGGCCCCAACGTGCAAGGCACGCTCGATTCGATCGCGCCGGGTCTGGACCTCACCATCGACTACGGCATGCTCAAGCTCATCGCCGTGCCGATGCACTGGGTGTTGTCGCAGTTGCATGCGATCACCCTCAACTGGGGTCTGGCGATCATCCTGCTCGTGTTGCTGATCAAGGGCGTGACGTGGAAGCTGACGGCCGTGCAGTACCGCTCCAGCGCCAAGATGCGCAAATTGCAGCCGCGCATCGCGCAGCTCAAGGAGCGTTACGGCGACGACAAGGTCAAGATGCAGCAGGCGACCATGGAGCTGTACAAGAAGGAGAAGGTCAACCCGATGGGCGGTTGCCTTCCGGTGCTCATCACGATGCCGGTGTTTTACGGCCTGTATTACGTGCTGACCTACAGCCTTGAGTTGCGGCACGCGCCGTTCCTGTGGATTCCGGATCTGAGCGCGCCCGATCCGCTCTACATCCTGCCGATCATCTATGCGTTGGTGATGCTCGGCACGCAGTGGCTCAACCCTGCAGCTGCCGGCATGGATCCGGCGCAGGCGCGCATGATGAAAATCATGCCGCTGCTTTTCACCGTGATGTTTGCGTTCTTCCCCGCGGGCCTGTGTCTCTATTACGCCGTCAACGGTCTGGTCGGCCTGGGCCAGCAATGGTGGGTCACGCATCACATCGAACGCGAGGCAGCGCCGAAAGCTGCCTGATCGAGCATCATCACGCCGCCACATCAGCCGCGATCGGTTAACCGTCGCGGCTGATTCGTTTTAGAGTCGCTTCATGACCGATGACGATTACACGACCGACACCATCGCCGCGATTGCCAGCGCACCCGGCGCGGCGGGCATAGGTGTGGTACGCGTTTCCGGCCCCGACGTGCCGCGCATCGCGAGCGCGCTTCTGGGCAAGCCGCCGAAAATCCGCCACGCACACTTCGCTGCATTTCGTGGTGCAAACAGCGAGCTCATCGATCGCGGACTGCTGTTGCACTTTCCATCGCCTGCCTCCTACACCGGCGAACACGTCCTCGAACTGCAGGGTCATGGCAGCGCGATGCTGCTCGACGCGTTACTGCAACGTGTCTGCGAGCTCGGTGCGCGTCTGGCGCGGCCGGGTGAATTCACCGAGCGCGCATTCCTCAATGGCAAGGTCGATCTTGCGCAAGCCGAAGCGGTCGCCGATCTCATCGCTGCGCGTTCGCAAGCCGGCGCGCGCGCAGCGCTTCAGTCGATGGAAGGCGTGTTTTCTCGCAAGGTCGAAGGTTTGCTGCAGTCGTTGATCGCCTTGCGTGTACACATCGAGGCGGCGATCGATTTTCCCGAGGAAGAGATCGATTTCCTTGCCGACCCGAAGCTCGCGCAACAACTCGCATCGGTACGCTCGGACCTTGCCGCTCTGCTGCACGAAGCGCAGCGCGGCGTTCGCCTCAATGACGGTTTGCGCGTGGCGATCATCGGTCGACCGAACGTCGGCAAATCCAGCCTGCTCAACGCACTGGCCGGCAGCGATCGCGCCATCGTCAATGCGGCTGCCGGGACCACGCGCGACGTCCTGCGCGAAAATCTCGTGCTCGATGGAGTGTCGTTGGAGTTGGCGGATACCGCCGGCCTTCGCGATACCGACGACGATGTCGAACGCGAAGGCGTGCGTCGGGCACACGTGGAGTTGCATCGCGCCGACGTCGCGTTGCTCGTCACGGACACGCTGCATGCACGCGCCGATCAAATACTTTTCTACGGACTGGATCATCCTGTCGAACGACTGGTGCTGATCAACAAGATCGATCTGGATGGCGACGCTGCGCATGGCGAACAACGTGACGGTTGCCGATGGCTGTGGGCATCCGCAAAGACAGGTGCTGGCCTCGATGCGCTGCGCGAGGAACTCCGACGCCTGGCGGGCGCAGGCAGCGGCGAAGGTGCGTTCAGCGCGCGTCGTCGACATGTCTTCGCATTACAACGCGTCGAGCAGCATCTCAACGCCGCAGCACACGCGCTCGATACACTGTATGCAGGCGAGCTGGCCGCTGAAGAACTGCGCCATGCGCAGCAAACCCTGGGCGAAATCACTGGCGCCTACAGCAGTGATGATTTGTTGGGCGCCATCTTCGGATCGTTCTGCATCGGCAAATAGTCGCGAGCTGCACAATTCAACCGTGCTCCGCGAGTCACGGTTCGATCGACATCGCTATAACGGTGCGCTTGCTTGAAACCGCAGTGAGTGCCCCGACCTCTTTAAGATCCACAACGTCGAGGAAATCGCGATGATCCAGCTGCATTACTGGCCCACGCCGAACGGGCACAAGATCACGCTGTTCCTCGAGGAGTCGGGTATTCCTTACCAGGTCATCCCGGTGAACATCGGCAAAGGCGATCAGTTCAAGCCTGAGTTCCTGAAGATCTCACCTAACAACCGGATGCCGGCCATCGTCGACACCGACCCGCTGGATGGCGGCGAACCGCTGGGCATTTTCGAATCAGGTGCGATCCTGCAATACCTCGCGGAGAAAACCGGCAAGTTTCTGCCGGCCACGTTGCGGGATCGGTTCGTAGTGCTCGAATGGCTGTTCTGGCAAGTGGGCGGGCTCGGTCCGATGGCCGGACAGAATCATCATTTCGGTCGCTACGCGCCGGACAAGATTTCCTATGCGATCGATCGCTACGTCAATGAAACACGCCGCCTGTATGGCGTGCTCGATCATCGCCTCGAAGGTCGCCACTTTATCGCCGGGGACGACTACACCATTGCCGACATGGCGGCCTATCCGTGGATCGTGCCGCACCAGGCGCAGGGCATGGAGCTCGAACAATTTTCGAATCTGAAGCGCTGGTTCGATCACATCCATGGCCGCGAAGCGACTCGGCGCGCCTATGCCGTGGGCGACTCGATCAAGGATCAGGTCGACATCACCAAGGACGAAGAAGCGCGCAAGCTGCTGTTTGGACAAGGCGCGCCGAAGCACTGATTTCAGCATCCTTCCGATAACAAAAAAGCCCGCCGAGAGGCGGGCTTTCTATTCCAAACGTCTATCACATCAACCGCGGCTGACGCCCGAGTCACCATGCTCAAGTGGAGGCGCCGACCCGGCAACCGCCATCAGCGACTGTGCGTAGCTGTCCTCGATGCTCACGGTGGAAACCTCGTCCCAGCCGAAGAATGATGCCTCGCGCATCCATTCCGCGTCGGGGCTCAGTTCCTGCATGTAGAAACCGTCGTCGTCGGTGCTGACAAGCCGGCCGATGTAGCAGACCTCGGCTTCGTCTTCGCTATCGACATGTACGCCGATCACTGGCGCCTGCGCGCCGGCCGCTTTGACCACTTCGCGGATGTTGTCGAGCGGAAATCCCTGCGGCGGACGCGGCAGCAGATGCTTCAGTGCGAGTGCCTTCTCGAAGAAGACATGATGCTTGTCCGGCGCTTCGAGTTCCGACACATCGCGATGGCGCATCACATACATGCCGTCATAGGTGATGCCGTCGCCAACCACCCATATCAGGAAGAACTCCTGACCGACACCGCCCACGTAACCGCAGAAACTGCCGTGTTCGAGTTCTTCGCGCCACAGCCGCACCAGCGTCCGGTTCTGCTGCGCTTCGCGCAACTGGGCGCGCTGGCCGGTGGTTTTCAATTCGATGATGTTGCTCACGACGGGCATTTTAACAGACCAGGTTGTTTACAGGATGTAGCGGCTGAGATCTTCGTTTTGCACCAGGCTGCCCAGGCTGTTGTCCACGTGTTCGGCGTCGATACGATAGGTTTCGCCGGACTTGTCCGCAGCCTCGTACGAAATTTTTTCGAGAAGGCGTTCCATCACGGTGTGCAGTCGCCGTGCACCGATGTTTTCGGTGCGCTCGTTGACCTGAAACGCAACCTCGGCGAGACGGTCGATGCCGCTATCGGTGAATTCCAGGCCGACGCCTTCGGTGCCCAATAACGCCACGTACTGCTTGGTCAGTGCGTTGTGCGGTTCGCGCAGGATGCGCTTGAAATCATCGACGCTGAGCGCATTCAATTCCACGCGAATCGGCAAGCGGCCTTGCAGCTCCGGAATCAGGTCCGAAGGCTTCGCCAGCGAGAACGCGCCCGATGCGATGAACAGCATGTGGTCGGTCTTGATCGGGCCGTACTTGGTCGACACGGTGGAGCCCTCGACCAGTGGCAGCAGATCGCGTTGCACGCCTTCGCGGCTGACACCCGCATGGCCGTGGTCGCCCCGTTGCGCGACCTTGTCGATTTCGTCGATGAACACGATGCCGTTCTGCTCGGCCGCTTCCATCGCCTGCGTGCGGATCTCTTCGTCATTGAGCAGCTTGCCGGCTTCTTCATCGATCAACAACGGACGCGCGACCTTGATCGCGAGCTTGCGCTGCTGCGTCTTCGCGCCGCCGATGTTCTGGAACATCTGGCGCAGCTGCGCACCCATCTCCTCCATGCCCGGCGGCGACATGATTTCCACACCCACGTTCATGGCGAAATCCAGTTCGATCTCGCGCTCGTCCAGTGCGCCTTCGCGCAGCTGCTTGCGGAGTTTTTGTCGCGTATCGTTTTCGAGCGCGGGCGCCGGCGCGTCGTGGCTCCAGTCGGTCGGTGTCTGACGACGCGGCAACAGCGCGTCGAGGATGCGATCTTCCGCGCGATCTTCCGCCTGTGTGCGCACGCGCTTCACCGCCTGCTCGCGCGTCAGCTTGTACGCGACATCGGCCAGGTCGCGGATGATCGATTCGACATCCTTGCCGACATAACCGACCTCGGTGAACTTGGTTGCCTCGACTTTCACGAACGGCGCGTTCGCCAGCGTCGCCAGGCGGCGGGCGATCTCGGTCTTGCCGACGCCCGTCGGCCCGATCATCAGGATGTTTTTCGGCGTGACTTCATTGCGCATGCCAGGTTCCAGCTGCATGCGCCGCCAGCGGCTGCGCAGCGCTACTGCCACAGCGCGTTTGGCGTCCTGCTGGCCGATGATGTAGCGGTCGAGTTCGTTGACGATTTCGCGCGGAGTGAGTTCGGACATGGCGGGACCAGGGATAAGGGGCGAGTAGCGAGGACGCGACGTTGTGCTTCGAGTATCAAGTGATTGGGGGCGGAAAAGCGCCGGACTTGCGCCCGCGTTACTCACCCTTCGTCTCTAGAGCTCTTCCACGCTGACGTTGTGATTCGTGTAGATGCAGATGTCGCCAGCGATCTTCAGCGCCTTCTCGACGATGGTTCGTGCATCGAGATCGGTGTTCTCGAGCAATGCCATCGCGGCGGACTGCGCGAACGGGCCGCCGGAACCAATGGCGATCAATCCGTGTTCCGGTTCCACCACGTCGCCGTTGCCGGAGATCAGTAGCGATGCGTCCTTGTCGGCTACCGCGAGCATCGCTTCGAGTCGGCCGAACCGGCGATCGGTGCGCCATTCCTTGGCCATCTCCACCGCGGCGCGGGTGAGGTTGTTGTTGTGCTTTTCGAGTTTCTGTTCGAACAGCTCGAACAGCGTGAATGCGTCGGCGGTGGCGCCGGCAAAACCTGCCACCACTTCGCCGGTCTTGCCGAGACGCCGCACCTTGCGCGCGTTGCCCTTCATCACCGTGTTGCCCAGCGTGACCTGGCCGTCGCTGCCGATCACGACGCGGCCCTCGCGGCGGACACAGACGATGGTGGTGGCGTGAAACGATTCCATGAGCGCTCCGCAATGACTGGGCTTGAGCGTGTGAGATGGGGTCACGGCGGATTGGCTTCAATGTACGAGCTGTTTACTCCTTCCCCTGACTGCAGGACGCGGCCGGGAAGGTTGCCTGGGCTGGTCGAATTCCCAGATCAGGAACTGACCCTCCCTGCAGGCAGCGGAAGGAGAATGCTTTTTACGGCTTGCGGCGCGCGCGCGGATGCGCCGCGTCGTACACCTTTGCCAAGTGCTGGAAATCGAGGTGCGTGTAGATCTGCGTGGTGGCGATGTCGGCGTGACCGAGCAGCTCCTGCACGGCGCGCAGGTCGCCGGAAGATTCCAGCATGTGGCTGGCGAATGTGTGGCGCAGCAGATGGGGATGGATGTGCTTGGCAAGACCCTGCTGCAAGGCCAGCGTTTTCATGCGCAATTGCACGGTGCGCGGATTGATCGGCGCGCCACCGCGGCCGCGAAAAATCGCGCTGTCCGCCTGCATGCCTTCTTCCGCACCGAGTGCGCGCAGTGCGGTGATGGCATGTCGGCCGACCGGCACGACGCGCGTCTTGCTGCCCTTGCCGAGCACGCGCACTTCGCCGCCATCGATATCCACATCGATCCAGCGCAGCCCCACCAGTTCGGACAAGCGCAATCCACTTGAATAGAAAAGTTCAAGCATTGCGCGGTCGCGCACCGCCAGCTTGCCGCCGCTATCGGCTTCGACCAGTGCGCTGGCTTCGTCCACGTCCAGCACTTGCGGCAATTTGCGACGCACCTTCGGTCCGCGCACGCCGAGCATCGGATCGCCCGCCATCGTGCCTTCGCGATTCAACTGACGGAACAGGCTCCGGCAGGAAGAAAGCAATCGTTGCAGGCTTTTTGGCGCGAGGCCTGCGCGATGTTCGGCCGCGACAAACGCGCGCATCGCATTCGAATCAAGCGCGTCGAACGATGCGAAGTTCCGTGCCTGCATATGACGCAACAACTTGGCCAGGTCGCGCCGATAAGCCGACACTGTATGCATGGAAGCCTGTCGCTCGCCGGCAAGCCGTTCGAGCCATTGTTCGACCTGTTGCTCAGGCGTCAATGCGCGCTCACGCCACATCCCGCGCACGCGCCAGCGCAGCGGTGATGGTGGCGGAAATCATTTTGAGGAAGAGCGTGCCCATGCCCGGCTGGAAACGATCCGGGTCGCTGCTGCCGATCGCCAGGATGCCGGAATCGCCCAATCGCATCATCGCGACCGACTGGATCGGCGTATCGACATGGCCAAACAAACGCTGAAGTTTTTCAGCCGAAAGACGCCCGGAGACCGGTTCGTTCTGATGCAGGAAATCGGCGAATTCCGGCAGTGCTTCGGGGCTAGGCAATTGCAGCAGCCAGTCCGCGCGCGGCAGTGTTTCGCTGCCGAACAACACGAGTCGCACCTGCTCGGTATGGAAGTCGGCGCTCAACTTGGCCACCACGCTGCGCGCGGTGACTTCCATCGTGTTCGCACGCAACAGCGCGACGGTAAGCGCATGCACGCGCTCCATCAGCTTCTCGTTGTCGGCAGCGATGCTGATCAATTCGGCGAGCTTGCGTTCCAGCTCGGCATTCTTGTCGCGCAGGCTCTGCAACTGGTACACCGCGAGCGACGACACCGGGCCCTGTTCTCGCGGCATGGTCAGGTTGGCCGCGAGTTCGGGATATTCGCTGAGGAACTCCGGATGGCGCTTCAGATAGGCCGCGACCACGCGGGCCTGGGTGGCGTCATCGAGCAGGGTTGCGGTCATGCGGATGGTTCCTCGAACCGGTAAGGGCAGCAGAGTATCGACGGAGTGTGCGATGGACGTGGGCGCGCTTCAACCTGCGGTTTCATCCGATGACGCGGGAACCGGCCACGTGCCCTCGAATGCGAAGGCGGCCGGTCCGGTCATCCACAGCGTGTGGCCGGGGCCGGCCCAGTCGATCCGCAACGTGCCGCCGGGCAATTGCACATGCACGCGATTGTCCACGTCTCCGCGTCGATGCAATACCGCCATCGCCGCGCAGGCGCCGGTGCCGCAGGCCTGTGTCCAGCCTGCGCCGCGTTCGTGCACGCGCAGTTGCAGATGCGCACGATCCCGTTGCCGCACGAAACCGATATTGGCGCCATGCGCGAAATGCTCGTGCGTTGACATCGCGGGGCCGAAGACGGCGAGCGACGGATCGGCCAGGTCATCGATCAGCACCACGGCATGCGGATTGCCCATCGACACGACGCCCGCTTCCGGCGCCGATCCCGCCAGCGGGCCCGGTGGACTTCCCGGCGTCATGGTGAAGATGTACCGATCCGCCGCCGGCACGAACGCCATGCCGGATGCGACAGGTTCAAAATCGGGTTCGCCCATGTCCACCGTCACTTCGTTCGCGCTCAGCAAGCGCACCGTGACAGGACCGGACGGACTTTCCAGCCGCACGTCTTCGCCGATGGCGAGCGCGCCGGCGCGATGAAGCCACGCAGCCACGCAGCGCACGCCATTGCCGCATTGGCCTGAGGGCGAACCATCCGCGTTCCAGATGCCGTAATAAAAAGCGCAGGAGCGATCACGCGCGGGTTCGACGCTCAGCAACTGATCGAAGCCCACGCCGGTGTGCCGGTCGGCGAGTGCGCGGATCTGCGTTTCATCCAGCGCGAACGCGTCGTTACGGCAATCGAGCACGACGAAGTCATTGCCGATGCCGTGCATCTTGGAAAAGGTCAGACGCATCACGGCGTGATCGTCAGTACTGCTGACCATCCGGAATATTGGTCTGCGTCGGTGTCGTCGGCGCGGTCGTGGGAGATACCGGTTCAGCGGGCCGCGCCACGGATGCAGCCGCAGCAGGCTTGGCCGAAACGGGTCTGGCTGGCGGCATGGTCAGCGGACCTTTCTGGCCGCAGCCGGCGAGCGTCGCGGCAACGAGACAAAGTGACAGCAACAGATTCGATCGGCGCATGGCGGGTTCCATAGTGACGACTGAGTATAGCGACGGCGAGGTTGTGGTCGCAGCGCCGTGACGCGGGACCGTTATGATGCGTGGACGATCGCGCATCGACGGCGACGAGGACGGATGATGGATTGGAGCACTCTGCTGCGCATGCCGATGACCGTGTTGCTGGTCCTCGCAGCAATCTTCCTGCTGATTTCGCTGGTGCATCTGGTGAGGCTTCGTCATCACATGCACAGCGGCCGGCGACTGGCGGCGAGCTGGCGCGCATTATTGTGTCTGGTGTTCTTCGCGCTCGCGCTGCTGCTGGGCGGAACCGGTTACGCACTGCGCGGTTATCGACTGCTCAGCGAGGAATCGCCAGTGGTCGACATCGATGCGCACATCCTGTCGCCGCAGCGCTGGATGCTCACGCTCAACTGGCCCGACGGCACGACCAGGCAGGAGCAACTCTACGGTGATGACTGGCGCATCGAAGCGGTGGTACTGAAGTGGCAACTTCCGGCGTTGCTGGCCGGATTGCCGCCGCTATACCGACTCGATCGCCTGTCCGGTCGTTATGACGATCCGGCGCAAGAGGCGAGCGCCCCGCGCACCGTCGTCAGCTTCAGCCAGAACGGCACGTTCGACCTGCTCAATCTGCGCAAGCAATATCCGCGATACCTGCCCGAGGTCGACACGGTCTACGGCAGCGCCGCATTCCTTCCGCTGGTCGACCAGGGTCACTACAGCATCAGCCTGATGCGAACCGGCGCGTTGGTAGCGCGACCGGACGAAGCGACGCAGCAACGGATCGGCCAGCCACTCGGCAGTTGATCATGACCGTCGCGCGGCGCAGGTTCCTGCGTGTGTCATCCGGGCGACGTGATCTTATGCATGGAATTAACCTCGTTGCGTGCACGCTTGCCGCGGTCAGGTTTGTTCCATACCGGACCGACACGATACTTCGAACGCGGCATCACTGAGTCGCCGCACGACCACATGGAGAGCACGACAGCTATGGCGACAACTCGTTCGGATGCCCTGGTGTTTTTCGGCGCCACTGGCGACCTGGCCTACAAGAAGATTTTCCCCGCGCTGCTGGCGATGGTGACGCGCGACGGGCTGGATCTGCCGATCGTCTGCATCGCGCATTCCGGCTGGGATCTGGAGCAGCTGCGCAAGCGCGCGCACGACAGCATCGCGCAGGCAGCGAAGGATGAGCACGGCAGCGTCGACGAAGCGGGGTTTGCGAAGTTGTCGGCGTTGCTGCAATACGTCGATGGCGATTACAAGGATTCGGCGACGTTCGATCAGTTGAAGAAAGCGCTCGGTTCGGCCAAGCGCCCGCTGCATTACCTGGCGATTCCGCCGAGCCTGTTCGGCACCGTGGCGAAAGGCCTGAAGCAGGCCGGTTGCGCGGACGATGCGCGGGTCGTGGTGGAGAAACCGTTCGGGCGCGATCTCGCCTCCGCGCAGGAACTCAACCGCACGCTGCATGAAGTGTTTCCCGAGTCGTCGATCTTCCGCATCGATCATTACCTCGGCAAGGAGCCGGTGCAGAACCTTTTGTATTTCCGTTTTGCCAACACTGTGTTCGAGCCGGTGTGGAATCGCAACTACGTCGACAGCGTGCAGATCACGATGGCCGAGAAGTTCGGCATCGAAGGGCGCGGCGCGTTCTACGATGACGTCGGCGCGATTCGCGACGTGCTGCAAAACCATCTGCTTCAGGTCACCTCGCTGCTGGCGATGGACGCGCCGGTCGGCAACGATCCGGGTTCGCTCAACGCGGAAAAGCTGCGGTTGTTCCGCGCGATGCGGCCGATCGATCCGTCCGACGTGGTACGCGGCCAGTACAGCGGCTATCGCGATGTCGACGGCGTGGCGAAAGGATCGAACGTGGAAACTTTCGTCGCCCTGCGCTTGCACATCGATACGTGGCGCTGGGCCGGCGTGCCGTTCTATATCCGCGCGGGCAAGAACCTGCCGCTCACCACCACCGAAGTGATGGTCGACATGAAAGCGCCGCCGATGCCGGTGTTCGACGACATCGGGCCGAAGGAGTCGAATTATTTCCGCTTCCGGCTCAGTCCCGAAGTGGTGATCGCCGAAGGCGCGCGCGTGAAACAGCACGGCGAAAAAATGCATGGCGAGCCGGTGGAACTGGTGGCGCGTCATCATCCGGAGCCGGAGAAATCCCCCTACGAGCGATTGCTCGGCGACGCGATTCGCGGCGACAACTCGCTGTTCTCCAGCGATGAATGCGTCGAGGCGGCATGGGCCGTGGTCGATCAGGTGCTGAATCACGAAGGCCCGGTCAGCAGCTACGAGCCCGGCAGCTGGGGCCCGGATGCCGCGGCGAAAATCGTGGAAACCGCCGAGGGTTGGCACGACCCCGTGGCCGAGGCCACCGACCCATGCTGAGCAGCGAACAACGCGACACGAGTCCGCTGGATGCGTCGGCGGCGGCGCGCGTGGTGTTTCTGCTCGACGTGGACAACACATTGCTGGACAACGATCGCTTCGCGGCCGACCTCGGCGCGAAGCTCGGGCAATCGTTCGGCGACGAGCAGCGCGATCGCTACTGGTCGATCTACAACGAGTTGCGCGACAGCCTCGGCTATGCCGATTACATCGGCGCGCTGCAACGTTTTCGCAGTGGGCTCGACAACGATCCCGCGCTGCTGCATATGTCGAATTACCTGCTGGAATATCCGTTCGCCCAGCGCTTGTATCCGCACGCGCTGGAAAGCATTGCGCACCTGCGCACGCTCGGCACGGTGGCCATTCTTTCCGATGGCGACGTGGTGTTCCAGCCGCGCAAGGTGCAACGCGCCGGCCTCTGGGACGCACTCGCCGGCGACGTGCTGATCTATGTCCACAAGCAGCAGATGCTGGTCGGCATGCAGCAGCGCTATCCCGCCGCACATTACGTGATGGTCGACGACAAACCGAACATCCTCGTCGACATGAAGAAGGTGCTCGGCGACAAACTCACCACCGTGTTTGTCGACCAAGGCCACTACGCCGCACAAGCGCCGGCCGAAGTGCGCGATGCGGCCGACATGCGCATCGCCACGATCGGCGAGCTGCGCAACTTCAAAATCGAAGACTTCCTGCCGACGGTACTGGCCATTCGCCTGCCGTCCCACTGATCTGATCAATGCAATGAATTCCCTCACCTGAAGCGTCATGGAGCAAGCATGAAAGCGACCCAGCAATTGCACGACCTCGGCCAGAGCCTGTGGCTCGACAACATCACCCGCACCATGCTCGACGACGGAACCCTGGCGCGCTACATCGCCGAGCTGTCGGTGACCGGGCTTACTTCCAACCCGAGCATCTTCGATGCGGCGATGGGCGAAGGTGATGCGTATGACGCAGGCATCCATGCGAAATCGCTGACCGGCCTTTCCGGCGAAGCACTGTTCACCGAACTGGCGCTGGAAGATCTGCGCCGCGCGGCGGACCTGTTCCAGCCCATCTTCAAGTCCACCCACACGATCGATGGCTGGGTGTCGATGGAAGTGTCGCCACTGCTCGCGGCCGATACCAAAGGTTCGATCGATGCGGCGAAGCAGATTCACGCACTGGCGAAGCGCGACAACTTGTTCGTCAAGATTCCAGGCACGCCCGAAGGGCTGCCGGCCATCGAGGAAGCGATTTTCCTGGGCATTCCGATCAACGTGACGCTGCTGTTTTCGTGCGCGCACTATCAGGCGGTCGCCGAAGCGTACATGCGCGGCATCGAACGCCGCATCGCCGCCGGGCTCGATCCGACAGTGGGCTCGGTGGCATCGTTGTTCATCAGTCGCTGGGATGTCGCCAGCAATGATCAGCTCCCACCCGAACTGCACAACAAGCTCGGCATCGCGGTCGGCCAGCAGACCTATCGTGCGTATCGCGACGTGCTCGCATCGGATCGCTGGAAGAAACTCGCCGCTGCCGGCGCGGTGCCGCAACGGCTGCTGTGGGCCAGCACCGGAACGAAGGATCCCGCCGCGCCGGACACGCTCTACATCACGGCGTTTGCCGCGCCCGATACGGTGGACACGATGCCGGAAAAAACCTTGCACGCGTTCGCCGATCACGGTCAGTTGCACGGCGTGATGGCCACGGATGGCGGCGATGCCGACGACACGCTGGCGAAGATCACCAAGGCCGGTGTCGATATCGACGCGCTGGCCGCCAAGCTGCAGAAGGATGGCGCCGAGTCGTTCGTCAAATCCTGGAACCATTTGCTCAAGGGACTCGACGACAAGGTGAAACAACTGCACGGCAAATCGGAAGGACCGGCCCTGTCATGAGCCGTCCCGATCTCACCTCACTGCCCGCGTGGCAGGCACTGCAGCAGCACTTCGCCAACGTCGGCCACACGCACCTGCGCGAACTATTCGCTGCCGATCCGCAACGCGGCGAGCAACTCGTGCTGGAAGACGTCGGCCTGTATCTGGATTATTCCAAGCAGCGCGTTAACACCGAAACGCTGAAGCTGCTGCGCGAGCTGGCGGAGGCATGCGATCTGCCGAAGCGCATCGAGGCGATGTTCAGCGGCGAGAAGATCAACACCACCGAAGACCGCGCCGTGCTGCACATCGCGTTGCGTGCACCCAGCAGCGCGAAGATCCTGGTCGACGGCCACGACGTGGTGCCCGACGTGCACGACGTGCTCGATCGCATGGCCACGTTCTCCGACAAGGTGCGCAGCGGCGCGTGGAAGGGACACACCGGCAAGACCATTCGCAACGTGATCAGCATCGGCATCGGCGGCTCCGATCTCGGCCCGGTGATGGCGTATGAAGCACTGCGCGATGACAGCCGCCGCGACATGACGTTTCGCTTCGTGTCCAATGTGGACGGCACCGACTTCGCCGAAGCGGTGCGCGACCTCGACGCCGCCGAGACGCTTTTCATCATCTGTTCGAAAACCTTCACCACGCTGGAGACGCTGACCAATGCGCACGCAGCACGCGCATGGAGCGTCAAGGCCCTGGGTGACGAAAGCGCGGTCGCCAAACATTTCGTCGCGGTGTCCACCAATGACGAGGGTGTATCAAAGTTCGGCATCGACACCGCCAACATGTTCGGTTTCTGGGACTGGGTCGGCGGGCGCTACTCGATGGATGCATCGATCGGCCTGTCGACCATGCTGGCGATCGGGCCGGACGGATTCCGCGAGATGCTCGCCGGCTTCCATGCGATGGATGAGCATTTCCGCCACGCGCCGCTGGACCAGAATCTGCCCGCGCTGATGGGCCTGCTCGCGCTGTGGAACAACAATTTTCTCGGCGCGGCCACCGTCGCAGTGCTGCCGTACGAGCAGTACCTCAAGCGTTTCCCGGCGTATCTGCAACAGCTGACGATGGAGAGCAACGGCAAGCACGTCACGCTCGATGGCACGGTGGTGAACTACGACACCGGCCCGATCTACTGGGGCGAGCCGGGCACCAACGGCCAGCACTCGTTCTACCAGTTGATCCATCAGGGCACGCGCATCGTGCCGTGCGATTTCATCGGCTTCGGGCAGACGCTCAACCCGCTGCCCGCACAAGGCGGTGGTGATCAGCACGATCTGCTGATGGCCAACCTGATCGCGCAGGGCGAAGCACTCGCGTTCGGCAAGACCGCCGACGAAGTGCGCGCCGAAGGCACGGCCGAGGCGCTGGTTCCGCATCGCACGTTCGAAGGCAATCGCCCGAGCAGCACGATCCTCGCCGCGAAACTTACGCCGCATGTACTCGGTTCGCTGATCGCGTTATACGAGCACAGCGTGTTCGTGCAAGGCGTGATCTGGAACATCGATTCGTTCGATCAGTGGGGCGTCGAGCTGGGCAAGCAGCTGGCGAAAACCACCATCGCCGAGCTGACGGCGAAGGACGCGCCGAAACTTTCACACGACAGTTCGACCAATGCGCTGATCCTTCGCTATCGCCAGTTGCGTGATGGCGCCACATCGAGAAAAGCATGAGTCAGAAAATCAGCCCGCTCGCCGGCAAGCCGGCACCTGCGTCGATCCTCGTCGATGTGCCGAAACTGCTGGCCGCGTACGCGGACCTGAAGCCCGATCCGTCGGTGGCGGCGCAGCGCGTGGCGTTCGGTACTTCAGGGCATCGCGGCAGTTCGTTCGATCGCAGCTTCAACGAAGCGCACATCCTGGCGATCAGCCAGGCAATCTGCGACTACCGCAAAAGCAAGGGCATCGATGGTCCGTTGTTCATCGGTTTCGATACGCACGCACTGTCGCAACCGGCGTTCGAAAGCGCGCTGGAAGTGCTTGCCGCGAACGGTGTGGAGACGATGATCGCCAGCGGCGGCGAGTTCACGCCGACGCCGGTGATCTCGCACGCGATCCTCACGTACAACAAGGGCCGCACGAAAGGTCTCGCCGACGGCATCGTGATTACGCCCTCGCACAACCCGCCCGACAACGGCGGCTTCAAATACAACCCGACCAATGGCGGCCCGGCCGATACCGACATCACCAACTGGGTGCAGGATCGCGCCAACGCGCTGATCCAGAATGGCCTGAAAGACGTGAAGCGCGTGCCGTTCGCGCAGGCGCGCAAGGCCGCGACCACGCACGAGCACGATTACCTCAACACCTACGTGGCCGATCTCGGCAACATCGTCGACTTCGACATCATCCGCAGCGCCGGCGTGCACATGGGCGTCGATCCTTTGGGCGGCGCGGGCGTGCATTACTGGGCGCCGATCGCCGAGCGCTACAAGCTCGACCTGACGGTGGTTAGCGACGTTGTCGATCCGCAGTTCGCCTTCATGACGGTGGACTGGGACGGCAAGATCCGCATGGATCCGTCGTCGAAATACGCGATGCAGCGGCTGATCGCATTGAAGGACACGTACGATGTCGCCTTCGCTTGCGACACCGACCACGATCGCCACGGCGTGGTCACGCGCAGCAGCGGATTGATGGAGCCGAACAATTACCTGTCGGTGCTGGTGGATTACCTGTTCCAGCACCGGCCGCAGTGGAGTGACAAGGCGGCGGTCGGCAAGACGGTGGTGAGCACCGCACTGATCGACCGCGTGGCGAAGAAGCTTGGTCGCAAGCTCTACGAAGTGCCGGTCGGTTTCAAGTGGTTCGCCGATGGCCTGTTCGATGGTTCGCTCGGCTTCGGTTGTGAGGAAAGCGCCGGTGCCTCGCTGCTGCGTCGCGACGGCTCGGTGTGGACCACCGACAAGGATGGCCTCGTGCCTGCGTTGCTCTCCGCCGAAATCACCGCGCGCAGCGGCAAGGATCCGGGCAACGTCTACAAGGCGTTGACCGACGAACTCGGCAAGCCGTTCGCGAGTCGTGTCGATGCGGCGGCCACACCGGCGCAACAGGCGAAGCTCGCGAAGCTTTCACCGGACCAGTTGCACACCGATCAGCTAGCGGGCGAGAAGATCGAGCAGGTGCTCGACAAGGCGCCGGGCAATGGCGCGGCAATCGGTGGCATCAAGGCGGTATCGGCCAGTGGTTGGTTCGCTGCGCGGCCGTCGGGCACCGAGGCGATCTACAAGGTTTACGCCGAAAGCTTCAAGGACGAAGCGCATCTGAAAGAGCTGCTCGCCGAAGCGCAGAAAATCGTCGACGCCGCGCTTTCCGGTGCATGATGACGCGCACTTCTCGCTGTCCGTGACGAAGCGTCCGGTGCTCGTCGCCATCACCCGCTGAGGAAAGCGATGCGCCCACGTCGCCACAAGGAACGCCACCGCACTGGTCGCATCGCCTGGTTGCGCGCGGCGGTGCTCGGCGCCAACGACGGCATCGTTTCCACCGCGAGTCTGGTGCTAGGCGTTGCTGCCGCGCATGCCACGCGCGGCAGCATTCTGGTCGCCGGCATGGCAGGTCTGGTGGCGGGGGCGATGTCGATGGCCGCGGGCGAATACGGGTCCGTGCATTCGCAGG
>NZ_LMUV01000002.1:910577-1066484 GCF_009765755.1 Rhodanobacter sp. L36
GGCGAATACGTGTCCGTGCATTCGCAGGTCGACATCGAAGAAGCCGAACTGCAGAAGGAACGCCACGAGTTGCACACCGACAGCGAAGGCGAGCACAAGGAGCTCGCCGCGATCTATGTCGGGCGTGGTCTCGAACCCGCGCTGGCCGAGCAGGTAGCCGTCCAGTTGATGGCGCACAACGCGCTTGATGCGCATGCGCGCGACGAACTGGGCATCACCGATACCTCGCGTGCAAAACCGCTGCAGGCTGCGCTGGCGTCCGCGCTGTGTTTCGCTACGGGCGCCGCGTTGCCGCTGCTGATCGCTTGCATCGCGTCGCCGAATATCCTGCTCGCCGCGGTATCCATCGGCTCACTGCTGTGCCTGCTGATTCTCGGTAGCGTGGCAGCACGCGCCGGTGGCGCCAGCGTGATGATCGGCGCCATGCGCATCGGTTTCTGGGGCGCGATGGCGATGGCGATCACCGCTGGCGTCGGCACATGGCTGGGCCACGCCGGCTGAGCACTCGAAACCACAAGAAAAACTTGACGGCTGTTTGACCGCCCAACCGTTACGCTCACCCACTCCCCGAACATCGCCCACTGCACCGAAGGAAATTTCCATGACCGATTCATCGCACGATGCCGCGTCGCTCGATCAGCAATGCATCAATACGCTCCGATTTCTTTCGGTCGACATGGTGCAGAAGGCCGATAGCGGCCACCCCGGATTGCCACTGGATGCGGCGCCGATGGCCTACGTGCTATGGAGCAAATACCTCAAGCATCATCCGGCCAATCCGCTGTGGGCCGATCGCGATCGCTTCGTGTTGTCGGCTGGCCATGGCTCGGCGTTGCTTTATAGCCTGCTGCACGTCACCGGCTATGACCTGTCGCTGGACGACATCAAGCAGTTCCGCCAGTGGGGCAGCAAGACGCCCGGACATCCCGAGCGCGGCCATACCGCCGGCGTCGAAGTCACCACCGGACCGTTGGGACAAGGCTTGGCAAATGCAGTCGGCATGGCCATCGGCGAAGCGCACCTGGCCGGACGCTACAACCGCGACGATCACGTCGTGGTTGATCACCACACCTATGCCATTGTCAGCGACGGCGACCTGATGGAGGGCGTCGCCAGCGAAGCGGCATCGCTCGCCGGCCATCTGAAACTCGGCAAGCTGATCTGTCTCTACGACGACAACTACGTCAGCCTCGCCGCCGGCACCGACATCACTTTCTCCGAAGATCGCGGCAAGCGTTTCGAAGCGTACGGCTGGCAGATCATTCGCCTGCCCGACGGCAACGACGTTGCGGCGATCGCCAAGGCGCTGGACGATGCGCGCGCCGAAATCGCCAAGCCGACGCTGATCCTGGTGCGCACGCATCTCGGTTACGGTTCGCCGAAGCAGGATTCGTTCAAGGCGCACGGTTCGCCGCTGGGCGAGGACGACGTCAAGGCGACCAAGCAGAAACTCGGCTGGCCGCTGACGCCTGACTTCTATGTGCCCGACGACGCGCTGAAACATTTTCGCGAAGCGCAGGACGCCGGCGCGAAGGCCGAGCAGGCGTGGAACGGGCGCATGGACGCGTACGTAAAAGCATTCCCCGATCTGGCCAAGGAATTGAAAGAGCGTCTGGCCGGCACGATTCCGGATGGCTGGGACAGCGACATTCCAACTTTCCCCGCCGATGCGAAGGGCATGTCCACGCGCGTCGCCGGCGGCAAGGTGATGAACGCGTTCGCCGCAAAATTGCCGGCGTTGTTCGGCGGTTCCGCTGATCTCGATTCGTCGACCTTCACCAACCTGAAAGGCGAGGGCGATTTCAATCCGCTGGTGGTCACCGGCCAGGACACACAGGGTTCGGACAGCGCTGGCTGGAGCCAGGCGGGACGCAACCTGCACTTCGGTGTGCGCGAACACGCGATGGGCGCGATCGTCAACGGCCTCGCTGCGCACGGCGGATTCCTTCCGTACGGCTCGACCTTCCTGATCTTCTCCGATTACATGCGTCCGGCGATCCGGCTGGCCGCGTTGTCGAAGTTGCACGTCGTGCACATCTTCACTCACGACAGCGTCGCGCTGGGCGAAGACGGCCCGACCCATCAGCCGATCGAACAACTCGCCAGCCTGCGCGCGATTCCCAACCTCACGGTGATCCGTCCGGCCGATGCGAACGAAACAGCCGAGGCGTGGAAGGTGGTGGTCGCGTCGAAGGATCATCCCGTGCTGCTGGCGCTGAGCCGACAGAATCTGCCGGTGCTCGATCGCACGCGTTACGCCAGCGCGGAAGGTCTGCGCAAGGGCGCGTATGTGCTGAGCGATGCCGAAGGCGGCAAGCCGCAAGTGATCCTGATCGCCACCGGTTCGGAAGTGAGCCTGATTGTCGAGGCCGCGGACAAGCTGCGTGCCGATGGCGTGGCGGTGCGTTGCGTGTCGATGCCGAGCTGGGAATTGTTCGATGCGCAGCCGCGCGCGTATCAGGACGACGTGCTGCCACCCGGCATCACCGCACGACTGGCGGTTGAGATGGCCTCGCCACAAGGCTGGAAGCGTTACACCGGTGATCGTGGCGACGTGCTCGGCATCGACCACTTCGGCGCCTCCGCACCGGCCGACAAGTTGCAGGAAGAGTTCGGCTTCACCGTCGACAACGTGGTGAAGCGCGCGAAAGCGTTGCTCGGCAACTGATCTTTGCGTGAGCTACGGCGCTTCGACGGGAAGCGCCGTAGCTTCGTCGGTCGTAACGATTTTCTTTCGACGAAGCCGGTCTCGCAGCCGCAGAAACGGCTGCTCCGCGCAGAAAAACAGCAGCGTGCCGGCGAGCAGCGATGCAACGGTGTAGATCGCGAACGTGAGTAGCGCGTGTTGTTGAATCGATGGCGTGAGCGCCATCTCCACGAGATGGAATATCGCCTTGTGGATCAGGTAGAGGCTGTAGGAAATCAGCGCGAGTCCTTCGACGCCCGGAATCCGCCATCGCCCCAGCCAGCAAGTTGGCGTACTCGCGGCGGCGACCAGCAAGGCCATGCCGGCCGACAGCAGCGGATAACCGATGACATTCGGCAGCAGACCAGTGCGGTCGCGAAAGAGCCACACGGCGAATCCGAACAGTGCGAATCCCGCCGGCAGCAACATCGTGTTGGCGGATCGCTGCATGCGTTGCCATGCGAGCGGCCGAAATATTTCCAGCGCTGCGAGCGAGACGCCGGCGAGCAAACCATCGAGCCGCGTGTAGGTCGGGTAGTAGATGTCCTGCACATAGCGCAGACCGAAAAGGTCGCTATCCGCATTCTGCACAGGCGCGAGTTCGTGCAGCCAGATGAAACCGCGGAGCGCCATGCCCGCCAGCACGATCGCCACGCCCAAGCTGATGAATTTCGTTGCCGATGGTTTGCGCATCAGCCACCACGCGAGCAGTGGAAACAGCAGGTAGAAATGTTCCTCCACGCATAGCGACCACACGTGCGAGAACGCCTTGTGATGGTCGTAGTCGATCAGCAGGTTCACCGTGTAAGTGAGGAACTGCCACAGCGGCTGGATACCGGGTGACTCGCGAAAATCGGGTATCAGAAAGTAAAGCGCCAGCACCACGAGGTATGCCGGCAATACGCGAAACGAACGGCGCAGATAGAAATTTCCGAAGTGCAGCGGTTCGCCGCGCGCGAGCGGCTTCAGCAGTTGCGAGCCGATCAGATAACCGCTCAGCACGAAAAACAGGTCGACGCCCATCCAGCCGGAATCCTGTAGTACGGCGAAGTGTTCGCCGATGCCGCCGACGATGTACGAGTGGAACAGCATCACCCACACGATCGCCACGGCGCGCAGCAAATCCAGGCCCGGCAGGCGACGCATGGTGGTTTCCCGAGTGGTCATGGTTTTCCGAATGTTGCGTTGTGATCGCCGCGTTGCGCGACGCGAGCTCGACATCGTAGCGGCGCGCTCCTGCGGTTCCCAGCCGCATGCGCCTTCGCGTTCAAACTACGCGACAATGCGCGTCTGCCGAATGCCGCGGAGTTTCAATGATCACGCCCACCCTGCGTATCGCCACCCGCAAGAGCGCTCTTGCGCTGTGGCAAGCCGAGCACGTTGCGACGTTGCTGCGCGCTGCGCATCCGAACCTGGTGGTCGAGCTGGTGCCGATGAGCACACGCGGCGACGAAATCCTCGATCAACCGCTAGCGACCATCGGCGGCAAGGGACTGTTCCTGAAGGAGCTCGAAGTGGCGATGCTCGAAGGTCGCGCCGATCTTGCCGTGCATTCGCTCAAGGACGTGCCTTCGCAACTCGAACCGGGTTTCGTATTGCCGGCGATCCTGCCGCGCGCGGATGCGGCGGATGCCTTTGTCAGCAACGACTACGTCGATCTCGCCGCGCTGCCGCACGGCGCGCGCGTCGGCACCTCATCGTTGCGACGGCAGGCGCAGTTGCGCGCGTTGCGAGCGGATCTGCAGCTGCTGGATTTGCGCGGCAATGTCGGCACGCGGCTGGGCAAGCTTGATGCCGGCGATTACGACGCGATCGTGCTCGCCTGCGCGGGACTCGACCGCCTCGGTCTTTCCGCACGCATCCGCTCGCGACTGGCCGCGCCGAACTGGTTGCCCGCGCCCGGACAGGCGGCGATCGCGATCGAGGCGCGAGACGATCAGCCGGCGGTGCTGTCGCTGCTGTCCGCGCTGGACGATGCCGACACACGCCTGACGATCACCGCCGAGCGCGCGATGAACCAGGCACTCGGCGGTAGTTGCACGGTGCCGGTGGGTGCGTGGTGCGTGCTCGGCGAACACGGCCTGCATCTGCGCGGGCTGGTGGGCGATGCGGCGAGCGGTCAACTCTTGCATGCGCAGGCGGACGGCAACGATGCGGCGGCGCTTGGCCAGCAAGTGGCTGATCAACTGTTCGCGCAAGGCGCAGCGGCGTTTCTCGCCGGCCGTTGAGTCCATGCCGTTCGGGCGATCCGGCGCAACGATTCGGCCCGAATACTGATTTTATGCCGACACCGAACCGAAGCCGATCGCGGCCGGTTATGCTGTCGCGGACCCGTCACGGCGGGCTCGGCTGAAGGACGCGGCAGGTGCGATATCCGTCGCATCCGGAGCAAACGGAATTCATTGGGGTTCGGCGCAACGCCGACGTTCGGGGACAGGCGCGATCATGACATTGGCAAATCACAAGACCCTGCTGTTGAGCGGCCTGCTGCTGCTCGGCCTGAGTGCCGCGGCGATCACCGTCCAGGCGATCTGGCGACCGCTGGCGCCGCATGCGCACGTCGCCGCGCAACTGGCCGACATCGATCTCGCGCAACCGGATGCATTGATCCGCTCCGAGCGACTCTCGGCATTGCCGCGCGATCTGCTGCGCGTGCCGTTGCTGCACGAAGTGCTCAGCGAGGATTTCGTCAGCTACTACGAATTCAACGAAGGCCGCCTGTCGCTGTCCGGCACGCTGCGCCGCATCGCCTACGAACACCAACTGGATCTCGGCGACGAAGTGATTCGCCAAGCGCTCGATGCGCCGGCGGAAGTGGCGTTGTGGCACGGCGATCACGGCAAGCTTCAATACTGGTTGCTGCTCGGCCAGCGCAACGGGCTCACTCGACTGCTGCAAGGCATCGCGAACGTCGCGCTCGACGACAGCCAGCTGAAAAACGTCGGCAAGCTCGAGGTCGATGGCGACAAGGTCGCGCTTTATGCGCTGGCTTATGGTTATCAGCGCAACCTGCTGTTTGCCGTGCATGGCGATCGGCTGGTGGTGCTGTCCGATCCGGGCATGCTGTTGAACGAGAACGGCACGCTCGACGACGAGCGCAGCGAACAGATCATCGCGCTGCTCGATGGAAGCTCGAAGAAACCCGCATGGCCGGACAGCGCGCTCGCGAAGGACAGCGATAACCCGCGCCTCGACAAGATCAAGGGTCATCAACTGAGCGTGTCCGCGCACTTCCTGTCGTTCGGTTACCAGCCGTTTTTCCCCGGCATCGAAGCGCTGCGTTTCGATTTTTCCGCCGACGCCGAGCATGCGTGGGATACGCGCGCGCTGGTCAATCCGGCTTTGCTGCCGGAGCAGTGGAACAGCGCGTCGCTATGGCAGGTGTTGCCGACCGATCCCGCCGCATGCGTCAGCCTGCCGGTGGACTGGGCATCCGCCGGCCACGTGCTGGACGCGGTGATGGGCAAGGACGCGGCGGGAATCGTGCTGCCGGCTTTTTCGGGACCGGCGGCGATTTGCTGGTACGGCAAGTCGAGGTTGTCGTCGCCGCTGTTCGTCGCGCGATTCGACAAGCCTGAACTCGTCGCGTCGATGAAGCCATCGCTGGAAAAAGCGTTCACCCAGATCATCGGTGCGTACGAGGAAAAGGCCGGCAATGCCGATGGCCGTCTGCCGGTGACATCGCATCAAGGTGTTGGCGACAGCACCGAATGGCAACGCGATGTCAGTGCGCGCTACGGTTCGGCGGATGCCACCGAAGCGAAGCTCACCGATACGATTTCATCGGACCGCTACTTTCCGGTGACGCTCGCGGTGGCGCACGGCTACGTGGTGTTTTCGCCGGACGGCGCATTGGTCGACGATGCGCTGGCGGTGCTGGAAAAACGCTGGCCGGCCGTGGCCGACAGCATGGGCAACGCGAGCCGCGAGCATGTCGTCGCACAGCTGACGCCGGCCAGCATGGCGAAGCTGATCGAGCAGGAATCGTTCGCCAGCCTGCCGCAGGATCAGGAGCCGGTGTTCCGCAACGCAGCCACGCAATTCCTGATACCGAAGCTGCATGCGCTGGGTGCATATCCGGCATTGACCTTGCGCCTGCCGGACACATTGCCGACGCAACGCGGATGGATTGCGGTGCAGTGGCAATCGGCCGCCGTGGGCTCGGCGCACTGAAGCTGGCCGCAACCATGCAGCCCTCTTTTCAACATCCTTCCGCGATATCGATGCCCGCACGACGTCGCCGATATCGCGCGCCTCACGCGTGGCTCGGCGCGCTGCTGATGCTGCTCGGTGTGTGCATGCCGCTGCGCGCACCCGCGACAACCAATGTCGCGGCGCAACTCACGCCCGCGCAATCGCAGGTGTTCCGCGCGTGGTTCGTGCGCGTGATCAACGAGCAGTTGCGGCAGGGCCCGACGCCGCGCTGGGTGCATCGCGATTGCGCAGGCCTCGTGCGCTTCGCGGTGAACGAGGCGTTCAAGCATCACGACGCGCACTGGCTGCGCGCCAACGGCATCGATGCCGATCGTCTGCCGCCCGAACTGGAATTGCGCGCCGATCAACGCTCGCTGGGCAACGCGTGGACCACGGTGGATGGACGCAGCAGCGCGTTTGTCACGGCGCTGGCGCTGATCCAGGCCAACAGCGAATTCGTCTCGCGCGACATCAACCAGGCGCGCATTGGCGACCTGCTTTTTTTCGATCAGGGCGACGACCAGCACTTGATGGTGTGGATGGATCGCTACATCGCGTATCACACCGGCACCAGCAGCAAACACGACAACGGATTGCGCGCGGTCACCGTGCAGCAACTGCTGCAGTGGCCCGATCCGCGCTGGCAACCGAGTGCGGACAATCCGAATTTCATTGGCGTCTTCAAGCTCGGCTTTCTCTCGCGATGAACCACGCACGACCGAATCCATCAGGGATGTTCACCATGCAACGCTTGCCTCCATTGCTGTCGCGCTTCGCCTGCGCCGCCGTGTGCACTTTCGCGCTCGGGTCGGTTGTCCATGCCCGCGAAAACGCCACCTTGTCGGCGACCACGCCGAGCGACTACGCGACCTTCAAGGGTCAGCCGTTCTTCCTGCTCACCGACAGCAGCTACGGCAGCGACGAAGTGGCGAAGGTGCGGCTGGAAGCGCCCGGCGGCGATGCGGATGCATTGAAGCCTTACGGTGGCGCGGACATCCTGCTCTATCGCATCCCGCAGCCGCTGGCGTTTCTGAAGGGACAGAAAAATCTTCATCGGGTCGAAGTACATCCGAACTATCGCGGTGAAGGACTCGCCAACACGCTGTCGTATCTGTGGGACAGCTGGTATCAGCAGACGCGCCGCTCGTGGCAGCGCATTCTTTCGACCGACACGCGCAAGCAGGCCATCGCGCAGGCGCCGCAGTTGAAGATCGGCGCGGCGCTGACCAAACCGACCCGCTTCGAGCAGAACCCGCAGTTCGAGCCGCTCAAGGGATACGACCTGGTCGATCGCTTCCGTTATCCGCTGTGGAGCGCCAAGCCGATCGAGCCGCCCAAGGGCGTGCAGATGGAAGGTTCAAGTTCCGACTTCCTTTCGCCCAATAGCGGCAATCTGATGATCCCGGTCGGCAAGCTCAAGCCCGGCCTGTATCTGGTGGAAGCGGTGATCGGCGCCTATCGTGCCAACACCTTGCTGTTCGTCACCGACACCGTGGCGATCACCAAGAGCACCCACGACGGCATGCTCGTTTGGACGGCCAATCGCAAGCAGGGCGTGCCGGTGCCATCGGCGACATTGCAGTGGACCGATGGTCTTGGCGTGCTGAAGAGCGGGCAGACCGGCACCGACGGCGTGTTGCAACTCGATCACGCGAGCCCGGAGCGCAGCTACCTGATCGGCGAAGACGCCGGCGGCGGCGTGTTCATCTCCGAGAACTTCTATTACGACAGCGAGATCTATAACGCCAAGCTTTACGCCGTTACCGATCGGCCGCTGTATCGGCCGGGCGACGACGTGCACGTCAAGTTTGTCGGGCGTGATTTCAAGAACGCCACAGACTCCACGCCTGTGGCCAGCGGCGCCATCGCGCTGGACGTGCTCGATCCGAACGGCTCGCCGGTCGCGCACAGCGCGCTCACGATGTCGTCCGACACCGGCGCGGATACCAGCTTCACCCTGCCCGCCAATGCCAGTGCGGGCGGTTACACCTTGCGCTTCACGTACGGCGGCAGCACCTACGGCGGCGCCTTTCGCGTGGCCGAATACATCAAGCCGCATTTCGATATCGCGCTGGTGATGGACAAGCCCGACTACGGCACCGGCGAAGCGCTCGAAGGCAAGATTCGCTTGAGTTATCCGGACGGCCGTCCGGTCGGCAACGCGCATGTGTCGGTGAGCGTGCGCGCGCAGCAGGTCACCATGGTCGAAGGCGAGCTGCGCTATGCCGGCCTGTTTCCGGTCAAGCTCGACCAGCAGGAACTGGTCGCCGACAACGACGGCAGCGTGCCGTTGAAATTGCCGCCGGCGAAAGACCCCAGCCGCTATGTGGTCACCGTGCTGGCAAGTGATGGCGCGGCGTATCGCGTGCGCATCACGCGCGAATTGCTGGTGGCCCGCGGCGTCATGCCGTACACGCTGAGCACGTCGAGCCAGTTCACCCAGCCCGGCGCGAAAACCGATTTCGTGCTGGCTGCGCAAGCGTTGCCGTCCGCACTCAACAGCACCGGCACGCCGATCGTCGTGCCTGCGCAGATTCCCGCGCACTGGGAATTGACGCGACTGGAGGATCAGAGCAAGCAGAGCGGCGATCTCGCCGCCGCAACGCCGGGCGCGCCGATCACTTTCCCGGTCACGTTTCCGCAGCCGGGTTCGTACACGCTGTCGGTCAAGGATCAACACGGCAACCTACTCGCAGCGACCAGTCACTGGGTCGCCGGCAACGGCATCACCGCGACGCCGGGAAGCGTGCAAATCGTGCTCGATCGCGCGCATTACGCCATTGGCGACACGGCTGAAGCGTTGATCACTTTTCCGCAGCCGGTAGGCAATGCGCTGCTGACGCTGGAGCGCGACAAGGTGGAAGAGCATGCGCTGCTGGGCAGCGGCGCGGACTGGCTCAGCCTGAGCAAAGTGTCCGATACGCAGTGGCGCGCGCGCATTCGTATCGCCGCCAACTTCAGTCCCAACATGACGTTTTCGGTGCTGTACGTGAAGGATGGCGATTACGCTTTCCAGAACGCCGGCATCTCCGTGGCGCAACCGCAGATTGCGCTGGCAGTGAAGAGCGACAAGCCGGTCTACGCGCCGGGCGACACCGTGCAGCTGGATCTGGACAGTCAGCTCGCCGGCAAACCGGCGTCGGCGAATCTCACGGTCAGCGTGGTCGACGAAATGGTCTACGTGCTGCAGCCGGAGATCGCGCCGAACATCGTGGACTTTTTCTATCACCCACGTCGCAACAGCGTGCGCACCACATCGAGCCTCAACTTCATCAGCTACGACATGGCGTTGTCGTCGCTGCCCGGCGCGCCGGAACAAGGCCGCTACAACGAGCGCGGCGTGAAGGTGCTGGAGCGTCCGCGCCGCGACGAAAAAGACACCGCGGCGTGGGTCGCCACTCTCAAGACCGACGCGGCCGGTCACGCGCACATGAGTTTCGTGATGCCCGATTCGCTCACGCGCTGGCGCATCACCGTGCGTGCCACCACCGCTGAAGGCGTGGTCGGACAGACCACCGCCAACGTGCGCTCGGACAAACCGCTGTATCTGAAATGGACCGGCCCGACGCATTTCCGCAGTGGCGACAAACCGCGCCTGGACATGGTCGCCTTCAACCAGGGTGCGCAGGATGTCGAAGCGCAGCTGCAAGTCGACGGCGCGGGTTTGGCCGTCCATCAGACAGTCAAGCTCAAGCGCGGGCCGAACGTGCTGACCTTGCCGGTGGATGCGTTGAGCGCCGGTTCGGTGACGGCGCAACTGCTGCAGAACGACAAGCCGGTCGATCGCCTGCAAACCACCGTGGTGATGGAGCCGCTCGACTGGTTGTCGCAGCAGCAACTCAACCTGCCGCTGACTGCCGGTGCATCCATGTTGCCGTTGACGCTGCCGGCCGACGCCAGCGACGTGCGCCTGCGTTTCGTCGACAGCGCGATCAGCCAGTTCGCCCGCGTGGCCGATGATCTGGTGGACTATCCGTATGGCTGCGTCGAACAGACGTCCAGCCGTCTGATTCCGCTGGCGCTGGCCTTGACCAGTTACGCGCAAAACGGCACCACGGCCGCTGGTGGACGCGACACCACGCAAGGCATCGATGCATTGCTGCGCACGCAGCGCCAACGGCTTGCGCTGCTCGCCGGCGAAGGCGGCGTGTTCGGCTGGTGGGGCGATGGCAGCGGCGGCAATCCGTTCCTCACCACGTACGCCTACTACGCGGACTGGCTGGCCAGTCGCAGCATCGGTCTGGAACTGCCGGCGGACAACTGGAAACAGATGCTGGAGTCGTACAAGAACAGTGCCGACGAACCGCTGCTGCATCGCGTGCTCGAACTTTACTGGAGCCATCAGATGGGCCTGCCGGTGCAGACCCAGCTCGACGGCCTCACCGACAACCTCGCCACCGCCGATGCCAAACCGGAAACGCTCGCCGACGAGGACAGCCTGATTTTCGCGGCGCCGGATTCCAGCGAAGGACATCAGGTTGCACTCGTGCTTGCCGCGCAGTTGTATCGCGAGATCAACCAGCCATTGCCCGGCAAGCTGGTCGCCGAAATCGACGCGGCGAAGCAGGCATTGGCGAGCAGCCACTCGCCGTTCGTGCAGAGCCTGCTGCTGCTCGGCCAGGGCAATACCAACCCCGGTCAGACTGGCGCGTTGCTCGCGCGGGTCAGCGCCGACATGCCGACGATGGAACGCGCGATCGCGTTGACGTGGTTGCAGAAAGCACTCGGCGGCGCACCGGGAAGTGCTGCCCCGACCAACGCACCGAGCGCGATCGGTGCCGGTCAGTGGCAGGCCATCGATAGTCCCACCGGTCAGCGCGAGTGGCACTGGAGTGGAAATACCGCGCCGAGCACATTGGCCTTGGCGGCTGCGTCGGCCGCGTCGGGCGACAACACGCCGGTGGCGGTCATCAGCTATCAGAGCCGCGCGAAGCAAGGCACGCAGTTGCCGATCACCCTGCAACGCAAGCTCTACAAACTGGTTGCGCAGGCAACGGCGACCAACAGCAGCGGCGATGTCGAAGCGGGCGATCAGGGCCGCACGTACGCCGCGGAAGAAGTGCCTGTCGGCAGCGCGCTGGAAGCCAACACCCTGTACGTCGACGAAGTCATGCTCACGCCGGACAAGAAAGGCAGCTATCGCTACGGCCTGCTCGAAGTGCCGTTGCCGCCGGGTGGCGATGTCGAAGCGAGCACATGGGGACTGACGATCACCGGTCTGAGTGGCGCGGGCGATGACGCCCGCCTGCAGCGCGCGCCGGTACGCCAGGTGCAGCACGAAATGGGCGAGATGTCGTATCGCCAGCCGGTCGCATCGCTGGATCATCCACAGGTCTATCGCCAGCTGGTGCGCTTCTCGCTGCCGGGCACGTTTTCGTTGCCGCCGGCGCGTTACTTCCGCATGTACCAGCCCCAAGCCAAGGCCTTGCAGGACGACGGCAAGAAAAACTTCACGATGGTGGTGAAGTGATGGAGGCGAAATAAGCGCGCCATGAATCAGCGTCGGCCATGGCATGCACTTGCCGCTGCGGCATTCGCATGGCTCGCGATCGGTTCGCCGGTTGCGAGTGCGGAGTATTCGGCGCCGCTGCAGTTTGCGTGGCAACCGCGCGGTACCGATGCTCAGTTGTGGCATCTGGACGATCGCCCACTTGATGCCAGCACAGCGCGGCCATTGCCGGCCGATCTGGATACACCGCTCGGCAGCGTGTGGAAACTTTTCGTCTACAGCTACCTGGTCGATCGCCGCATGCATTCAGACGATTACCATTGCGGTGACGATCATTCATCGCTGACGACTGTGGAGCGCAAGCGCATCGGCGACGAGGAAATCTATTGCTGCCACGCCGGCGGGCGCATCGATCGCGAACGCGCGCTGGTGCAATCGTGCGGACTGTATTTCGAGCCGCAACGACTGCAGCTCGATACCACAGTCTGGCGCGACTACTGGCGCAAGCGACACGCGCCGCTGTGGCTGCAATCGCTGGCGCAGATCAAATCCACCACGCGCGTATCCGTCGCCGATCTGCTGGCCGCGTTGCGCAGCGTTCCCGAAGACGCGCGCACCGAAGCCGAACACACGCTGATCTCGGTGATCACCCTGGGTCGCGGCGAAGGCACGCTCGCCGACTACGGCAGCCTGCTGCGCGCCAAGACGTGGACGATGCCCGATCCGCTACGCCGCGGTGCGTCGCTCGGCGGCGCCGCGGGATGGCTCGCCGACGGCACGCCGATATGGATGTCCGGCCCGGGCAGCAGCAACCGCGTGCTGGCGGCTGCGGCGAGCCATTTGCATCCGTTGTTGCAAACCGTTCCGGTCGCCGACAGCGACGCCTGCGTCGTGGTCGATTATTTCGATCGTTATCCGATCCACCACGTGCTGCCCGCGCAAGGTCATCAGCCTGTGCGCGATGGCGCGCTCAATGGCCGGTTTCGCGTCGAGTTCGTCAACGGTCACTGGATCGACATTGAAAGCCATGGCGAGATGCAATTGCGTGGCGCCGCAGGTGACCCGCATCTCAGCGCGCGGCTGGGCCTCAACGATTACATCGCGCGCGTCGTGGAGCGCGAGGGCGATGCCAGCGAAAGCGCAGCCGCCGAAGCGCTGGCCGTGGCCGCGCGCAGCTATCTCGTGCAGCAGGCATCGCTCGATCGCGGTTGCTGGCACATCGCCGATGCCAGCCGCACGCAACGCGTCGCCGCGCATCCGCCGAGCGCAGCAGCACGGCAGGTTGCAGCATGGACCGACACGCTGATTCTCACCGACGTCAGCGTGCAATATCACGGCACGTTGCCGGGCAAAGATCGCATGGCGTGGCGGGATGCGGTGCAGTTGTCGAAGCAGGGACTTTCGTTCGACGCGATTCTCGCGCGCAGCTGGCCGGGCGCGACGCTCACGTCGCTGATGAGTCCGCTCGGCGGCGATTGTCAGCCGATCGCGTTGGCGCAATCGTGGCTGCAGCACCAGACACCGCAATGGCAGCAGCGTCTGCGCGACGAACCCGGATACGAAACACCCGCGATTCCCGCGGTATGCCAGCTGCGCGAAGGTCGGCCTTATGCCGATGCGCGACGCAATCGACTGTACGTGAGTGGTCTGTCCAGTGAGGAAGATCGCATCGCGCTCGCGCACGAATACCTGCACCTCGCCTTCGCGCATCATCCGCGCGGAGAGGACGAGGTTTTCATCGAGCAGCAGGCACGGCGGTTGTTGCGCACGCCCGTCGCGTTGCCCGATGCCGTGCCGGACGAACACCAGGGAAACACGCCATGACGCGAATCGCCCTGTCGAATTCTGATCGAGCCCGACGGCCGTTGATGCCCATGCAGTGCCACCACTTTTTATTCAGGACAGCGCCATGACTGCAGGATCCCTCAAGTTTGCCTGTGTTGCCTTCGTACTCGGGGCGAGTATGGGTGGCCCGGCATGGGCTCAACAGGCCCCGACGCAGCCCGACGAGAAAATAGAATTCAGCGCGCCGATCAATGGCTGGCGCTCGTCGGCCGGCGACGAGTCGCGCTACACGCAGGAGGTTCATTACCCCGCGGTCGCGGTGAACACGCCCGAAGGACAGGCGGCCAGCGCGATGATCGCCGGCGAAATCCGCCACGCGCCCAAGGGAACCGCCAGCGCTGCCGACCAACCCGCGACGCTGATCGTCAACGGCGTTGCGATGCCGCAGCGAGTCGAGAGCGATGGTCATTTCTCGCGCCCGTATGCTTTCGGATCGGGCAGCAACAGTGTGGAAATGATCAGCGCCGACGGCACGCGCCAGCGCACGCAGTTCTACGAAGGCTACAGCGGCAAAACCAGGCCGCGGCTGCGCGTGCTGCTTTCGTGGGACAGCGACGGCACCGATCTCGATCTGCACGTGGTGTCGCCGGACGGCCAGCATGCGTTCTACGGCAATCGCGTGGTGCCCAACGGCGGCGCCCTCGACGTGGATGTCACGACGGGCTACGGGCCGGAGATCTATTCCAACCCGTCACCACCGAGCGGCACCTATCTGGTCTACGTGAACTATTACGGCAGCGGCGAAAACCACCAGCTATTGACCGTGGCGCAAGTGGCGATCGTGACCGACGAGGGCACGCCCAACGAGAAACAGCAGACGTTCATCGTGCCGATGCGCAAGGCCGGCGAGCTCACGCTGGTGAAATCGTTCGTGATGCCCTGATTCATATGGACGTCCAAAACAAAAGCCCCGACATATGCCGGGGCTTTTGTTTTTTCAGCGTTGGTGCGTGGATCAGAAGTTGTAGACCAGGTTGGTGGTGGTCAACGTATCGAGCTTCTTGATGCCCGGCAGTACGTCGCTGTTGTGGCGAACCTGGAAACCGAGTTTCAGAGCCATTTTCTTGGTCATGCTGACCGCGAGTCCGGCGTCGTTCTGCAGGTAGGTGTTCTTGGAGCCCGCTTCCATCAGGAACGTGTCCTCGAACGCGGTGTTGTCGGTCAGCTTCAACTTGTAGTTGACCAGACCACGCGCCACCACTTCGCCGACTGTGGGTTGCTCCAAGGTGGTAACGGTGACGGAACCGTCCGGATTGGCAGCAGAGTCGATGATGTTTGCCGGGCGATAACGCTTGTAACCCGGGCCGATTTCGAACGACAACTCGTTGCTCTCGTCCTTCAGCGCGATATAGCCATAGCCCAGCGACACCACACCATCCCACACGTTGGCGCCGAATTCGTCGTGCTCGTAACGCGCGGCACCAACGATGTAGCTGCGCGGATCAAGCTTGTAGCCGACGGACGCGCCGCCGTCATAGCGATTGGCGGTGGTGTTGAACTGGTCCGTCGTGTTGCCGTTGGCATCGACGATCGACTGCTGAGCCTTGGTGCGCAGGAAATCGAGCGAAAACGCGTTTTTCCATTGCTCGTTTTCCTGGGCGAGGCCGAGCTTGGCGTCGAGATTCTGTGAACGCGTGTTGCCGGTTGCGGACGAATAGCCAAGTTCACCGGAGCCCGTCCAGCCACCATTCTTCGCGGCAGTGCTGGCGTCGGTCGTGGTCGGGCTGGCGTCTTGTGCCTGCACGGCGAAACTCGAAACAGCGGCCAGCAGCAGGCCGGCGATCAGGGTCTTTTTCATGGGGCATCCATTTGTTAAACATTGGTAAGGCGCCTACCTTAACGGGCGGGATTGAACTTGCAATGAACGGTAACCCCTCATACGGGGCCGCGAACGCACCTTTCGCGCCGTCAACATCTTCGTCACGACATGCTGCAAGCCGATGAACAAGATGGGCTGGCAGCGCAGCGACTTGCGGCTTCACGAGGCCGCCACCATGCTAGTCAGCGCTACTCAACGACGACAGGCCGGCGGTAAATCATGGATCGTTACGAACGCATACTGACCCTCCACCGCCTCCTGAAATCGGCGCATTACCCCATTCCCTTGTCGCGCCTGCTGGGCGAGCTGGAGTGCTCGCGCGCGACGTTGTATCGCGACGTGGCGTTTCTTCGCGATGCTCTGGGCGCACCGATCGAAAGCGCCGGCACCGAGCAGGCGGCGTTCCGTTACGAGGTCGGCGAAGGCGAGCGATTCGAACTGCCGGGTTTGTGGCTGACCTCGGACGAACTGGCCGCGCTGCTTGCGTTGAACGAACTGATCAGCCGTTCCGGTCCCGGCGTACTGGCCGGTGCGCTGGCACCGTTCAAGGCGCGCATCGAAGGCTTGCTGTCCGATCAGGGCAGCGGCAAGGCACTGCCGATCGAACGAATCCGCGTGATCCCGTGGGGCGAGCGCAAGCTGGACCAGCAGGTATTCCGCATCGTGGCCGGGGCGGTGCTGGAGCGTAGACAACTGCGCTTTCGATATCGCGCGCGCACTACCAATGCCGACAGTCGCCGTACCGTGTCACCGCAACGGCTGACGCACTATCGCGACAACTGGTATCTCGATGTCTGGGATCACGACCGCGAAGCCCTGCGCAGTTTCGCGGTGGACCGCATCGTGGAAGCGAGTTCACTCGATCAGGCGGCGACCGACGTCAGCGAAGGCGATCTCAACGATCTGCTGGCGTCGAGCTACGGCATTTTCGCCGGCAAGCCCAAAGCCTGGGCGACGATTCGCTTCTCACCGCACGCGGCGCGCTGGGTGGCCGAAGAACACTGGCATTCGCAGCAGAAGGGCGAATGGCTTTCGGACGGCCACTACGAATTGAAGGTGCCCTACTCCAATTCCAAGGAGCTGCTGATGGACGTGCTGAAGTACGGCCCGGACGCGCAGATCGTCGCGCCGATCCCGCTGCGCGAGGAGATGAAGATCCTGCTGCAGCTCGCACGCGATGCGTACAAATCCAGCGGCGAGTAATCGCCTTTATCAGTGGCCGGGATGAAACGGCCAGAAGATCGGTATCAGCCACATCGACAATGAGCAGAAGATCAGGATCAGCGGGATGCCGACTTTCATGAAGTCGGTAAATCGATAACCACCCGCGTAATAAACCATCGTGTTGGTCGGATAACCCACCGGCGTCGCGAATGAAGTCGCCGCGGCAAAGGCGACCGCCACCACGAATGGGCGCGCATCCACATGCATCGCATGCCCCACCGACACGGCGATGCCGACCATCAACACCACCGACGGGTTGTGACCCATCAGTTCGGTCAATAGCGCCGTCAGCAGATACACCATGAGCAGCGCCGCGAGCGGCCCGTGGCTGCCAGCGACCGACATGCCGGCATGCACGACGATGTCGGACAGCCCGCTCTTTTCGATCGCGATGCCCAGCGGAAGAATCGCCCCGAGCAGAATGATGATCTTCCAGTCCATGCCTTCATAGACGTCTTTACGGCCAAAGCATCCGGCGATCGCCATGGCGGTGGCGCCGCAGATCGCCGCGATCGGAATTGGCAGCCAGTGCAGTCCCGACGAAATCACCACGGCGGCCATGATCGCCACCGCGTACAGCGCCTTTCGCGACGTGCGGCGCGGTTCCTCGCGTTCGCTGAGCACGACGAAGGCTTCGTCGTTGCGCAGATTGGTCAGCGCGTTCTCGTCGATCAGCACCATCAGCACGTCGCCAAGCGCGAGCGTGACGTCGCTGAGCTTGTCGCGCAGCACCTGACCGCGGCGATGGATGGCCAGCGCCGTCATGTCGTAGCGCCAGCCGATGCCGGTCTCGGCAAAACGCCGGCCTTCGGCGGCACTGCCCGGCGACACCATGATTTCCGCCAGCACGCGCGGGTGATCCTCGATGCGAGGGTAGCGGCTCTCCGGCGCGTTGCGCAGGTTGGCCTGATGGCGGAAATCCTCGATCTTTTCCCAGTCGCCACGCACCAGCAGCACATCACCTGCGGCGAGTTGCTGCGAACGCGGCGACCACATGCGGCGCTCGCCGCGCAGCAACTCGAGCGGATAGACGCCGAACTTTTCGCCGAGGTTCGCATCGGCGATGCTGCTGCCGATCAACGCGGATTGCTCGGTCACTTCGAGCTCGGCCACGTACTTGCCGATGTCCGCTTCCTCCGGCATGTCGGCGGGAATGTGCCGCGGCAACAGCCAACGGCCCACCAGCATCAGGTACACGATGCCGACCACGGCGAGCACAGCGCCCATGCGGGTGAATTCGAAAACACCGAATCCCGGCATGCCGTGTTTCTGCGCGAGCGTGTCTGCAAGCAGGTTGGACGACGTGCCGATGAGCGTGCACACGCCTCCCATCTGCGCGGCGTAAGCCATCGGCATCAGCACGCGACCGGGCGGCGTGCCGGTACGCTGGCAGACCTTGAGCGCGAGCGGAAGAAATGTGGCGACCAGCGCGATGTTCTTGATGAAAGCACCGAGCGGCGCGATCGCCAGCATCATCGCCAGCGTCAGCAGCCATGGGCGCCGGATGCGTATCAGCAGACGACTCAGCGGTTCGAGCGCACCAGAGCGTTCGATGCCCAGACTCAGCGCGAACATCGCCGCCACCGTCACGGTCGCTTCGTTGCTGAAACCGCTTAGCGCATCGACCGGGCTGACGATGCCAAGAATCACCAGCGCCGCCAGCACCAGCAATGCGACCAGATCGATGCGCAGTTTTTCGCTGGCGAACAGGCCCATCGCGCCGACGATCACGGCCAGCGTGGCCCAGGCCTGCCATGTCATGCGGCGACTCCGCAAAAACATGCGCCGATGGCTTCACGGAAAAAAGGAAAATCGCAGAGAGGCATGATCAGTCCGGGCTTGCTGCACGTAAGGCTTGGTTCCATCCTAGCCGGCAGTCGAGGCGATGGGTTGGATCGATGTTCGATTCCGCCCGCCCGCGCCCAGCTTGCATGCACTTTCGTGATCGAAATCGCCCATGAACAAAGAAGATCGCACAACACAGATGCTGGCCCCGCTCGAGACGGCAACACCGCGACGCCCCACCGTCGCCCTCGCGTTGGGTGCGGGTGGCGCCAAGGGGCTGGCGCACATCGGCGCGATCGAGGAGATTGATGCGCAGGGATTCGAGATCGTCGCGATAGCCGGCACGTCAATGGGCGCGTTGATCGGCGGCATCTACGCGATGGGCAAGATGGACGTCTATCGCGATTGGGTATCCACGCTGGCGAAGTTCGACGTGTTCCGCATGCTCGACTGGACGTTCACCGGCGGTGGACTGATCAAGGGCGAAAAACTCATCGGCACCTTGCGCGAACTGGTCGGCGACACCTGCATCCAGGAATTGCCGATTGCGTTCACCGCGGTGGCCACTGATCTGGATCGCGAACGCGAAGTATGGCTGACGCGCGGTTCGTTGTTCGACGCGATCCGCGCATCGATCGCGATCCCCACCGTATTCCGGCCGCACGTCATCGACGGACGTCGTCTGCTGGATGGTGCGTTGCTGAATCCGTTGCCGGTGGCGCCGTTGATTCGCGATCCGGCGGATTACCTGTTCGCGATCAGCATGGACGGACCGATCAAGACCACGCCGGTCGAAGTGGCAGCGCCGGACGATGGCGAACATCACACGCATCGTCATCGCGTGGGCGAATTCTTCAGCCGCATGTTGCCACACAGCGAAGGGAAGCCGCGCGAACCCGGTGCGTGGGATTTGCTCAACCAGTCGCTGGATTTGATGCAGGCAAATCTGTCGCGATTGCGGCTGGCTGCGTACGAACCGGATTTGCTGATCCAGTTGCCGCGCAATCTTTCAACGCCATACGAGTTCTATCGTGCGCGCGAGTTGATCGAACTGGGTCGCGAGCAGGCGCGCGAAGCGTTGACGGACTGGTCGAAAAAGCTGACGCCGCCGCGGCACGTCTGACGAACGCAATCGCCAAGAAATCATGCTGACGATCGCGCGCTAAAGTTCTTCGACGCGCGTGACCTTGCCGCGACGCATCAGCCACGCCACGCCGCGCAGATCGGCCAAACCGACCCACAAGCGATCGAGCATGCCGTACTTGGAAACGCCGGCGGTGCGCGGCCGATGACCGACCGGCACGCTCTGGCAGGCAAAGCCGGCGCGCTTGACCAGCGCAGGCAGATAGCGATGCATGTGATCGAAATACGGCAGCCGGAGGAACACGTCGCGATCGAAAAGCTTCAGCCCGCAGCCCGTATCCGGCGTCGCGTCCTTCAGCATGCGCGAGCGCACCGCGTTGGCGATCTTCGAGGAAATGCGCTTGTTGAAACTGTCACGGCGTGTGGTGCGCCAGCCGGCGAACAGGCGCATGTCCGGCGACGCGTCGCGTGCGGCGAGCAGTTTCGGAATGTCGGCCGGATCGTTCTGGCCATCGCCATCGAGCGTGGCGATCCATGGCGACTTCGCATCGCGCACGCCGTTCCATACCGCCGTGCTTTGCCCGCTGCGCGTGACATGGTGCAGCACGCGCAGTTCCGGATGCAGCGCTTTTTGCGCCAGCAATACGGCGCGGCTGTCGTCGCTGGAGTCGTCATCGATGTAGATGACTTCGTAGTCGATCTTGCCGCGCAGCGCGCCCGCGATTTCGGCGAGCAGCGGCGGAATATTGTCGCGCTCGTTGAAGACGGGAACGACGACCGATAGCTGCGGCATGAGAGGACCTTTTGCGGAAGCTGGATTTGCGAGGCAAATTTTAGTGTGTGGATGTTTCAGCGGCGATGGACGAGTAGCGAGGGCGCACAACCGATAGACGAGGTCGAATGCACTTATCGAAAATCTGGTTGGGCGCCCTGAGCGTTCGACGGAACAACAACGCGGTACTCGCTCCTACAGCCGCGCTCACCGTATCTTGCCGAGAATCCCTTCCAGCTCGTCGTTGCTGTGATAGTGGATGACCAGCTTGCCGCGTCCGCCGCGACCCTGCGCGAGTTCGACGCGTGTGGCGAAACGTTCGCCGAGCTGGCGCTCGAGATCGGCAATGTTCGGATCGCGCGCAGGCGCGCTTTTGGCTTTGCCTTTCGGCATCTGTTGCACGCGTCGCGCGGCTTCCTCGAGTTCGCGCACGCTCCAGCCATTGCGTGCCGCTTCCAGCGCCAGCGATTCGGCATCACGCTCCGGCAGCGTCAGCAGGCAACGCGCGTGGCCCATTTCCAGCTTGCCTTCATCAAGCAATTTCTTGATCGATGCGGGCAGCTCGGTCAGGCGCAGGAGATTCGACACGGTCGCACGCGAACGTCCCACCGCTTCCGCCGCCTGCTGATGGGTCAGGTCGAAATCGTCGATGAGGCGCTTGAGCGCATCGGCTTCTTCCAGCGGCGTGAGATCTTCGCGCTGGATGTTCTCGATCAGCGCCATCGCCGGAACGGCGGCTTCGGGCACGGTCTTGATCAGCGCCGGCAACTCGCTTAGCTGTGCGCGCTGCGCGGCACGCCAGCGGCGCTCGCCGGCGATCAGCTCGTAGCTGTTCTTGCCGAGCGCGCGAACCACCACCGGCTGAATCAAACCCTGTGCCTTGATCGATGCGGCGAGTTCGTCGAGCGCCTCATCGTTCCAGTGCCGGCGCGGCTGATATTTGCCGGGCTGGATCTGCTGGATTGGCAGCATGCGCAGCTCGCCTTCCTGTGCGAGCACCGACGGCGATGCGTCGTCATCGCCGCCGAGCAGGGCATCGAGCCCGCGTCCCAATCCACGCTTTTTTGCAGCAGCCATGCTCAGTCCTGTTGATTCGCGGCCGGCGCCTTGAGCGTCGGGCCGTGGTCGCCGTGTTTCGGCGATTCGTTGGGTTCGACCGTTTCCTGCTCGCCGCGCGCAAGGCCTCGCTCGCGGCGAATCATTTCGCCGGCCAATCCGATGTACGCGATCGCGCCACGCGAGCTGCGGTCGTACAGATGGATCGGCTGGCCATGACTCGGCGCCTCGGCAAGCCGCACGTTGCGCGGGATGATCGAGCGCAGCACCTTGTCGCCGAAGTGCTGGGTGAGCTGCGCGGAAACCTCGTTGCCGAGGTTGTTGCGCACGTCGTACATGGTGCGCAGCAGGCCTTCGATTTCGAGTTTCGGATTCAGCCGATGACGCACGGCCTTCACGGTATCGAGCAGGCTCGACAGGCCTTCCAGCGCGAAATATTCGCACTGCACGGGAATCAATACGCCATCGGCCGCAGTGAGCGCGTTGAGCGTGAGCAGGTTCAGCGATGGGGGGCAGTCGATGAGAACGGTGTGGTAGTTGGCCGAGACCTTGGCGAGCAGTTCCTTCAAGCGGTGTTCGCGCGCCAGCGCATCCATCAGTTTCAGTTCGGCGGCGGTGAGATCGCCGTTGCCCGGCAGCAGATCGTAAAGGCCGTTGGTCGGTACGATCGCCGTGGCGATATCCACTTCCTCCAGCAGCACTTCACAGCCGCCCGGCTTGGCATCGCGCTTGTTGATGCCCGAGGCCATGGTCGCGTTGCCCTGCGGATCCAGATCGATCAGCAATACCTTTCGCTTCGCGGCGGCCAGCGCAGCGGCGAGGTTGACGGCAGTGGTGGTCTTGCCGACGCCGCCCTTCTGGTTGGCGACAGCGATGATGCGGGCCATGGTGGAGTAGCTATCGTGCGCGAAGGACGGCTAGTGTAATGCGTCATTCCGGCCAGTGCTTCCCGCTGCCTGACGGCTTCAACCGGCGATCCGGGCGCCGCTTTCGGCGTCGAACAGATGCAATTTCTCGTTCACGAGTCCCAGCGGCACGCTGCTGCCAGCCTCAGGCAACGCGCGGGGCGAAACACGCGACACCAGCGCCTGCGCGCCGTATCGGAGGTACAGGAAAATCTCGTTGCCTACCGGCTCGACCACTTCAACCTGCGCATGCAGCACGGCGCGCGAGGTATCGGCGGGCTGCAGGTCTTCGGGGCGGACGCCAAGGACAACGGGACGATCGCGCCACGCTGCCCAGGTCGCGGAGGCGAGCGATTCGCCCAGCGTGATGTCGCCTTGCGCGGTGACGAGCGACCAGCCGTGATCGAAAGCCAGCGTACCGTGCAGCAAATTCATCGCCGGGCTGCCGACGAATCCGGCCACGAACAGATTGGCCGGACGATCGTAGAGATGCATTGGCGTGTCGATCTGCTGCACCACGCCGCCATCGAGCACGACGATGCGCTGGCCGAGCGTCATCGCCTCGATCTGATCGTGGGTGACGTAGATCATGGTGGCATTGAGCTGTCGATGCAGCCGCGCGATTTCCACGCGCATCGACAGGCGCAGCTTGGCGTCGAGGTTGGAAAGCGGCTCGTCGAGCAGGAACACTTTCGGATTGCGCACGAGCGCGCGACCGAGCGCCACGCGCTGGCGTTGTCCGCCGGAGAGCGCGGCCGGTCGCGAGGTCAGGCGTGATTCCAGTTCGAGCGTCTTCGCCGCTTCGGCGACGCGGCGATCGATATCGGCCTGCTTGTGACCGCGCAGGCGCAAACCGAAACCGAGATTTTCAGCCACCGTCATGTGCGGGTAGAGCGCGTAGTTCTGGAACACCATCGCGATGTCGCGATCTTTCGGCGCGACGTCATTGACCACGCGGCCATCAATGCTCAGTGTGCCGCTGGTGATCGACTCCAACCCGGCGATCATCCGCAGCAAGGTGGTCTTGCCGCAACCGGATGGGCCGACCAGCACCAGCAATTCGCCGTCGGCGATCGCGAAACTGGCAGCATCCACGCCCACATTGCCGCTGGCGTAGACCTTGCGCAGATTGTCGAGGCGTACGGCGGCCATGAATGTCTCCGATGCGTGCGGCCATCATGGCCGATGCAGGGCGGCCAATGCACTCGTCCGCACATCGTCGACCATTGGGCTATTCTGCCCGCGCAATCGACGACAGCAAGCACGCCCGCAGGGAGCCCGATGACCAGCCACCGTTTCCGCTTCCCCGAGGGTTTTCACTGGGGCGCCGCGACGTCGGCCTATCAGATCGAAGGTTCGCCCTTGGCCGATGGCGCCGGGCCGAGCATCTGGCAGCGCTTCGCGCACACGCCCGGCATGATGGCCAACGGCGATACCGGCGACATCGCATGCGATCATTACCGGCGTTATCGGGATGACGTGCAGCTGATGCGGGCACTGGGATTGCAGGGCTACCGTTTCAGCATCAACTGGGCGCGGGTACTTCCCGAAGGTACCGGGCGGGTGAATCCGAAGGGGCTGGATTTCTACTCGCGGCTGGTCGACGAGCTGCTCGAAAACGGCATTGTGCCGAACGCCACGCTTTTTCATTGGGATCTGCCGACCGCGCTGGACGATCGTGGTGGCTGGCTCAATCGCGACATTGCGCACTGGTTCGCCGATTACGCCGCGGTGATGTTCAAGGCTCTGGACGACCGCGTGCCACGCTGGACAACGCTCAACGAACCATGGGTCGTCACCGATGGCGGCTACCTGCATGGCCTGCTCGCGCCAGGCCACCGCAACAAGTACGAGGCGCCGATCGCTGCGCACAACCTGATGCGCGCCAGTGGCGCCGGCATCCAGGCGTACCGCGCACATGGCAATCACGAGGTCGGTGTGGTGTTCAATATCGAACCGAAATATCCGCATTCGCAGAGCGCCGAAGATCTGGCAGCGACTCGCCGCGCACACGCATACATGAATCAGCAGTTCGCCGATCCGGCATTGCTTGGCAGCTATCCGCCCGAACTCAAGGAAATTTTCGGCGATGCATGGCCGGAGTTTCCACACGACGATTTCAAGCTGATGCAGCAACCGGTGGATTTCGTCGGCATCAACTACTACACGCGCGCCGTGGTGAAACATGACGCGGAAGCGTTTCCGCTGAAGGCGTCATCGGTATTCCAGCCCAACGCGACCTATACCGAAACCGGTTGGGAAGTTTTCGAGCAGGGCCTGATCGACACGTTGACGTGGTTCAAGAATCGCTACGGCAATGTGCCGCTGTACATCACGGAAAATGGATCGGCCTTTTACGATCCGCCTGAAGCAGAAAACGGCGAGCTGGACGATCCACTGCGCGCGACGTATCTGCGCAAGCATCTCGTCGCCCTGCATCAGGCGATCGAAGCTGGCGTGAATCTCAAGGGTTACTACGCCTGGTCGCTGATGGACAACCTTGAATGGTCGCTGGGCTTTTCGAAGCGCTTTGGCCTCTATCACGTCGACTTCGCCACCCAGAAACGCACCGCGAAAACATCGGCAAAACTTTATGCAACTGTGATCGAAAGTAACGGCGAAGCTCTCGCCGCTGATTGATTTTCAACTGTTGCGGACACGCCCGATCGTCAGCAAATGACGATCGCCTTCGACGCCCGGTACGACCAGCGCGCGCGTATCGCGAAGCTCGAAACCTTCCGGAATGCCAAGCAACTCGTCATCCGGACGTTTGCCTTTCATGGCAAGCCAGATGCCTTCCGGCGCGAGTAGATGGCCGCCCCAGGCGAGCATGTCGCCGAGGCTCGCGAACGCGCGAGCGGTCACGCAATCGTATTGACCCTGGACATCTTCCACGCGTGATTGCAGCGCGCGGACATTTTCCAGTTTCAACGTTCGGATGGCCTCGCGCAGAAATCGCACTTTCTTGCCGTTGGAATCGACCAGGAGAATTTCCCGACCCGGCGCGGCGATGGCGAGCACGATGCCCGGTAAACCCGGACCCGTGCCAAGGTCGGCGAGCGTGCCACCTTGCACGAATGGCAGGATCGCCAGTGAATCGAGCAGGTGCCGCGTGACCATCTCCATCGGATCGCGTACGGCCGTCAGGTTGTAGGTCGCGTTCCAGCGCTCCAGCAGCGCGAGGTAATCAAGCAAGCGCGTCACTGCATCGGCCGGGAGCGCCATTTCCAGCTCGGCCATGCCTTGTTCGAGGCGAGTCTGCAACGCATTGCGCGCGGTCATGCTGGTTCCTGATCGACATCCGGTGCGCGCAAGTATCCGTATGGATGCTGATTGTTGCCAGCGCGTAAAAAGAAAACCCGCCACGGGCGGGTCACAAGGGTTTCAGTTCCCCTTTGCAGTGGCGCTCTGGGGCGCCTCACGCAATGCCGATCAGGCAGCGTCGAGTTCGACGCGAGTCACCATCATGCCGCGCTCGCGCAGCGCCTTGTTCAAGGTCTGCTTCAAACGCGCGCCCAGATCACGCCGATCAATAGGATCGACCTCCGGCTCGTCACGCAGCACCTGTTGTGCGCCATGGCGGATCAACTGGTCGACCTGTTCGAATACAGCGTCGGCGCGCTCGGGTTCCAGCACCTGCCAATACACCGTGCCGCTTACTTCGCGCGATGTGGCCAGCGGCTCCTCGAAACGAAGTGTCTGTCCAGCCAGGTCGATCTTGTGGGCCACGCGATCAAGTAACGGCAATACGAGATGCAGGCCTGCCTGCATCAGCCGAATGGGTTTGCCATGGCGATAAAGGCTGTAAACCTGGCCCACGGGAACGTGTCGTACGGTCGCGGCTGCGACGGCAGAAAAGAGCATCAATGAAATTAGCAGTATGAACATGATCAAAAACAACAATTTATCCTAAATATCTTCATCGCTTGCAGGAGATGGATGATACAGTCGCTTGAGCGTTCTAAGATTAACCTAGATTTAACGACAAAATTTAAAATTTAACAAATCCGCTTACTGTGGATGTCTGCAGAAATCGTGTGCAAAGGCCATGCCTAAGTGCTTGGCCTATCGATGATTGTTGCGGCGCCATAGAAGGTTCCATAAGAAACAAGCCTTGCAGATGGCCCGGCTGTTGGAGATTCCCGATCGTCAAGGGAGATGGGCGTCAAACCCTCTTGCAGCGCAACAAAACGGCTATTTGCAAAAGCTTTACAAGCCGTCGTGAAAACGATTACGTTGGCGCCGCGTTGGGGGTCAGAAAAGTTCTCGGGGCGTCATATGGCGGCTGTAACCATCAAGGATGTAGCGCGCGAGGCACGGGTTTCCGTGGCTTCGGTTTCGCGTGCATTGAATGGTGGAAACGGCGTCACGGCAGAAACGGGGCAACGCATACGCGAAGTAGCCAAGCGGCTCCGCTACGTGCCTCACGCGGCGGCACGAACCCTGATTACCCGCCGCACCAATACGATCGGTGCGCTGCTGCCGGATCTGCATGGCGAGTTCTTCTCCGAATTGATTCGTGGCATCGATCTCGCGGCGCGCGCGCGTGGATTTCACCTGCTGGTTTCCAGTTCGCATGACAGTGTCGAGGAAGCAGCTGCAGCGCTGCGCGCGATGCAGGGTCGCGTCGACGGCATGCTGATCCTGTCGCCGCGTGTGGATGCGGCATTTCTTCAGTCGAACCTTCCGGCGTCACTGCCCGCCGTGTTGCTCAACAGCGCGGTGGAGAGCGACGAATACGGCGTACTGAATATCGACAACTACACCGGCGCCTACGCCATGGTGCGGCACTTGGTTGATACAGGTCACAACGACATCGCCTTCATCACCGGACCTGAAAAGAACTTCGACGCGGAACAGCGCGAAATGGGATATCGCGCCGCCATGGCGGCACATGCGCCAAATGCTGCGATCAATATCGTTGCAGGTGATTTCACCGAGGATTCCGGATATCGCGCCGGCCGCACATTGCTGGCGCATGCAGCTCGACCGCAGGCCGTCTTTGCCGCCAACGACATGATGGCGGTGGGATGCCTGTTCGCGCTGAAGGAAGCCGGGCTCAACATCCCCCAGGACATCGCGCTCGCCGGCTTCGACGACATACCTATCGCACGCTACGTCACGCCGCCGCTCACCACGGTTCGCGTACGTATTGTCGACCTGGGCCGCAGTGCGCTGGAGCAACTCGCGGCGCTACTGGAAAACCCTGATTCACCACCAGCATCCGCACAAACACTCGGCTGCGAAATCATCACCCGTGAAACCTGTGGCATGAGGCTCGCTGCACCACTACCGAACCAAAAACAGAATTCAAATATCAGCACTTTTTTATCCGGGAGGGATTCATGAAATCACCAATACGCTTCAAGAAGAAATTGCTCGCAGGACTGATCGCCACGGCGGTCATGTCAGTCGCCACCGCGCCAACGATGTTGAGGGCCGCGAGCTCCGACGCCAACTTGCGCGGCAAGGCAACTCCGAACGCGGTTGTGACCGCCAAGGAAATCTCGACGGGCGCCACGCGTCGCACAACGGCTGGCTCGGACGGCAGCTACGCGCTGGTCGGTTTGCCACCGGGCACGTATCAGGTGGACGCCGGCGCCGGAACAGAGCGCACGGTGACTTTGACGGTTGCGTCGACCGCTTCGCTTGACCTGACCAGTGCACCAGCTCCGGGCGCGGCCAACGCCACCAACCTCAATTCGGTAACGGTGTCTGCGACGACGCTGCAGGAAGTGAAGACGTCCGAAGTGGGCGATACCGTGTCTCTGCGTGAAATCAATGCCACACCAGCGGCCTCGCGCAACTTCCTCGAGTTTGCCGATGCTGTCCCAGGCATGATTTTCACCCGCAGTTCCAATGGCAATACGAGCCTTCGCTCTGGTGCGCAGTTCGCCAGCGGCACGAACATCTACATCGATGGCGTCGGCCAGAAGAATTACGTGTTGGGTGGCGGCGGTACCGGCCAGAACAATAGCCAGGGCAACCCATTTCCGCAGTTGGCAATCGCCGAATACAAGGTCATCACCTCGAACTACAAGGCCGAATACGACCAGGTCTCCAGCGCTGCGGTCACTGCCGAGACGAAGTCCGGCACCAACGAATTCCACGGCGATGTGTTTGGTGATTTCACTAATACCGCGATGCGTGCAGAAACACCTTCCGAGCAGGCGACAGGCAAGAAAACGGTATCGCACGAAAAGAACTACGGCTTTGACCTTGGTGGACCGATCCTCAAGGATCAGGCGCACTTCTACATTGCCTACGAAGGCAAAGAGTTCGATAGCCCCATCACCGTCGTCCCCGGGGTCAGCGGTTACAACGCTGCGCTGCCGGCGAGCGCTCAGGCTCTGCTGGGTCCGGCCAGCAATCCATTCCGTGAAAACAACTGGTTCGGCAAGATCGACTGGGAACCGACCGATCGCGACCGTTTTGAGGTGAGCGCCAAGTATCGTGATGAAACCGCCATTAGCGGCGTAGGCGGCACCAGCGCTGCTACCGCTGCGGTGAACACCCTCAATAAAGACAAGCGTGCTGATCTGCGTTGGGATCACAGCACGGACAGCTGGTTCAACCGCCTGCAGGCGACATATGAGGACGCCTCCTATCACCCGGTTCCAATCCTTACTGGAGACGGCGCCCAGTACGTAGCCACCGATCTCTCCCAGACACAGACGATCCTTGTCACCGGCGCGGGTCCGCTGTCCGAGCAGGACAAGGGTCAGAAAGGTCCCTCGCTGCAGGACGATCTGACTTTCAACGATCTGGAGTGGAACGGCGACCATGTCATCAAGCTGGGCGTGAAATTCAAGGCAGTCAAATTGAGTGCGCTGGACTCCGGCGACAGCAATGCTTTGTATAGCTACTCCACCACGGCGGCTGGTACCGAATCGATTCCATATTCGGTGCAATTCGGCAGTCCGACGCCGGGCTTCAACCCGACGGCGAGCAGCTCGGACAGGCAGTTCGGCGCATACGTGCAGGACGATTGGGCCATCGATGACCACTGGACGCTGAACCTGGGCGTGCGTTGGGATTACGAGAAAACGCCGTCGTATCTCAACTTCGTAACCCCGGCCAATGTTGTCGCCGCGTTCAACAGCCAGGATCCGAACGCACCGGCAGGCCAGACCTATGCGCAATCCCTGGCCAAGGGTGGCGTCGACGTAAACGACTACATAAGTACCGGCAACAACCGCAAAGCGCAGAAGAACGAGTTTCAACCGCGCCTTGGTTTTTCCGACGATATCTTCGGCGACGAAGAGCATGTGGTCTTCGGTGGCATCGGCCGCTCCTATAACCGCAACTTGTACGAAGCATTGCAGGTCGAGCAGACCAAATCAGCGCTGTCGCAACCGACACTCAACTTCAATACAGCAGGCGTGCCCTGCGTCGTCGGCATCAACCAGTGCTTTGCATGGGACCCTGCCTATCTCAACATTCCCAATTTGCAGGCACTAGTGTCTGGCAGCAACGTCGGCAAGGAAGTCGATCTGGTCAGCAACAACATCAAGACCCCGTATTCTGATCAGATCAGCATCGGCATGCGCAACAAGATCGGCGACTGGAACACCAGTGTCACCCTTGCCCGCGTCAAGAGCTTTGACGGGCTCTACTTCCACTTGGGCAACCGTTATCCCAATGGCGCATTTTGGCAAAACGGCAGCCAGCCCTGGAACAACGGAGTACCGGGCTTTGGCAGCCTGATCATTGCCGACAGTGGTCTGGAAACCAAAACCGAAAACCTGCTGCTCTCCGCCGACAAGCCCTACACCAAGGAGTCCGGTTGGGGCGCGAGCATCGCGTACACCTATACGCATTCGCTCTACAACCACAACAACAACAACCCGGATGATCAATACGCGTTCGATTATGAAAGCGCGGCCAGTTATCCGTTCATCTCTTCCGACGTGCCAAAGCACCGCTTGGTAGTCACCGGCTCGCTGGATGGCCCGTGGGGCTTCCTCTTCGGTGGCAAGCTGACTCTGGCGACCCCTTCACCGTCCCTCGGCCAAGCTTTTTACGGTCTTCCCACCAGCACTCAAGACCACGACGGCATCTCTGGTGGTGGCGGCCAGGCGTTATCACTCGTTCCACCGGGTGAAGGCAGGTTCCTGGTGGGCGGAAAGGTCTTCGGCTATCGCGACATCGACCTGCAGGCGACCAAGAACTTCAATATCTATGCAGGCATCAGTGCTTACCTGAGAATCGACGTCATCAACCTGTTCAACTGGAACAACTACGAGGATTACCTCACGTCTTACGGCGCCAATGGCCAGCTGAGCAAGACACCGGTCATGTACAACCCAACCGGCAATATCACTGGATATCCACGCACACTGCGCGTGAGCATGGGCTTCAAGTTCTAAACGCGATTGATGTACCGATAGGTTGCAAACGAAACCCGACAAGGCCCGCTTTTGCGGGCCTTGTTTTAAATATCGCCAATGATTTTTTTGCTTTCGACAAATACAGACGCTGACATCTATGCACAACGATCAACGCATCAAAAACATCCTCGTTGTCGGTGGGGGCACGGCAGGTTGGATGGCCGCCTCAGCACTCGCCAAAGTGCTCGGCCGCGACTATTCCATTCGACTTGTCGAGTCGGAAGAAATCGGAATTGTGGGCGTCGGTGAAGCTACCGTGCCGCATCTGAAACTCTTCAACAATCTGCTTGGCATCGACGATGTCGAGTTCGTCAAGCAAACCCAAGGCACGTTCAAGCTTGGTATCCAGTTCAACGACTGGGGCAAGATCGGTGACTCCTATATCCACGGGTTCGGCAACATCGGCCACGACATCAGCCTGTTGCCTTTCCACCAGTTCTGGATCAAAGCAACGCAACTCGGCGCGGCGACGGATATCGGCGACTATTCGATCAACACCGTTGCAGCGCCGCGGGGCAAATTCATGCCTTCGGCCACAGATGTTCCGCCAACTTCACCCCTGGCGGATATTGCATACGCCTATCACTTCGACGCCAGCCTGTATGCAAAATTTCTGCGCGGCTACGCCGAAAAAATCGGCGTGATCCGCACCGAAGGTAAAATCGCGCAGACCAAGCTGCGCGCGCATGATGGCTTCGTCGAATCCGTAGTGCTTGAAAACGGCGAAATCATTGAGGCCGACTTATTCATCGATTGCTCGGGTTTTCGTGGACTGCTGATCGAACAAGCATTGAAAACCGGCTATACCGATTTTTCGTCATGGCTGCATTGTGATCGCGCCATGGCAGTGCCTTGTGAGAGCAACGGCCCGCCCACGCCATACACGCGCGCGACAGCGCGTGCTGCCGGATGGCAATGGCGCATCCCGCTGCAACACCGCATAGGAAACGGATACGTCTATTCCAGCGCGCATATCAGCGACGACGAAGCCGCGGCGACGTTGCTCGCGAATCTCGATGGACCGGTGCTCGCCGATCCGCGTCCCTTGCGTTTCACCGCAGGCATGCGCAAAAAATTCTGGAACAAGAACGTTGTTGCGCTGGGCCTGGCGAGTGGCTTCATGGAACCGCTGGAGTCCACCAGCATCCATCTGGTGCAATCGGGCATCACGAAATTGCTGAGCCTGTTTCCACGCAAGGATTTCAGCGAAACAGTGATCGATCGCTACAACGCGCAATGCACTTTCGAATACCTGCGCATCCGCGATTTCCTGATCCTGCATTTCAATGCCACCGAACGCGATGACACGCCGTTCTGGAATCTATGCCGCAACATGCAGATTCCGCAGCAGCTCAGCGACAATATTTGTCTCTTCAAGGACAGCGGTCGTTTCTATCGCGACGCCGAAGAAATGTTTGCGACCACGAGCTGGGTGCAGGTGATGATCGGTCAGGGCATCATGCCGAAGGGCTATCACCCGATGGTCGATCAGATGCCCGATCACGACCTTAAGAATTTCATGACCAGCGTGCGCAACGTCATTTCAAGCTGCGTTGACGCCATGCCGATGCATCAGGCCTTCATCGATTCGTGTTGCAAAGCCTGAACCTTCGCGTCGTTCAAGGGTCCTTTCACCTACCAAAGCCGCGATATGCGCGGTTGATTTATGTGCCCGGCTTGATGCGGGCCGATACTTTTTTTGCTGATGGAGCTGGCAATGTTTTCTCGCAGTTTTTTTCGCGCTCTTCGCGTGAACACTTTCGTGTTTTTTTTCGTCCTCGGCGCGAGCGCCGCATCGCCGGCTTCAGCGAAAGATCGATCCGATCATTTCGTGGCATCACCGCAACAGCAGGCCATGCTCAATGACATCGAGCAGCGTACGTTTCGCTGGTTCTGGGATAGCGCAAACCCCGACAACGGACTGATACCCGATCACTATCCGGGTAAATCGTTTTCGAGCATTGCCGCGGTGGGTTTCGGCCTGACGGCTTATGGCGTGGGCGTGGAACGTGGTTATATCAAGCGTGAGCAGGCGGTGGATCGCACGTTGGCGACGCTTCGGTTTTTCGAGAACGCACCGGAGAACGACAGCGAGGATGATGCGACGGGGTACCACGGTTTCTTCTATCACTTCCTCAACATGAAAACCGGCAAGCGCCATGGACGGTGGACCGAATTGTCCAGCGTGGACACGACGCTGCTACTCGGCGGCGTGCTGTTTTCGCAGTCGTACTACGACCGCGACACGCCGAAGGAAAAGGAGATTCGCCAGCTCGCCGACGACATCTATCGGAAGGTCGACTGGAGCTGGATGCAGGCGCGCGCGCCGTTGATCAGCATGGGCTGGACGCCGGGCGGCAAGTTCATTCCGGCGGACTGGAAAGGCTACTGCGAAGGCATGATGGTTTACGTGTTCGCACTGGGATCCCCGACGCACGCGGTGCAGCCCGATGCATGGAAGGCCTGGACGTCCACCAACGATCTCACCTGGGGCACGTATCAGGGGCAGACTTTTCTCGGCTTCGCGCCGATGTTCGGCCATCAGTACAGCCAGACCTGGATCGACTTTCGCGGCATCCGAGACGACTGGAATCGAAAGCACGACCTGGACTATTTCGAAAACAGCCGGCGCGCCACCATCAGCCAGCGCAACTACGCCATCGCCAACCCGCGAAACCGGACCGGTTACGGCGCGAATGTGTGGGGCCTGACGGCGAGTAATGGTCCGGGCAACTTCACCGTGCACGGCAAGGATGGCGATGACGCATTCGAGGGCTATTCCGCGCGCGGTGCCGGGCTGGATTATGTTCGCGATGACGGAACGTTGGCGCCGACGGCCGTCGGCGGGTCGATTGTGTTCGCACCCGAACTCGTGGTGCCGGCTCTGGCCGAAATGAAGCAGCGCTACGGCAAGTACATCTACAACCAGTACGGTTTCGTGGATGCCTTCAATCCGAGCTTTCATATCCAGACCCCGCTGCGTACGGGCAAAGTGGTGCCAGAATTGGGTTGGGTCGACGACGAGCAACTCGGCATCGACCAGGGCCCGATCGTGTTGATGATCGAAAACTGGCGCAGCGATTTCGTGTGGAAAGTGATGCAGAAAAATCCCTACGTGCGCAAAGGTCTCGAGCGAGCCGGCTTTACCGGCGGCTGGCTGGATCACCACGCGGATGCGCAGAACAGGGCAGCGGCCACGCCTTGATCGAAGGCGCACGCCAGCACTTGCCGAGCGTGCGGCGATCGCCGCTTCGGCACGTGTTGGCCATCTGCGTGTTGTGCGGTGTCGCGTTGCTGGGCGCATGTTCGCCTTCGACATCCGACCGCAACGAACTTACCTTCTGGACGATCGGGCGCGAGGGCGAAGCTGTCCTCAAGCTGCTGCCTGATTTCGAGCGCACGCATCCGGACATCCATCTCAAGGTGCAGCAGCTGCCGTTGACCGCAGCGCATCAGAAACTGCTCACGGCATTCGCTGGCGGTTCGAGTCCCGACATGAGCCAGCTCGGCAACACCTGGTTGCCGGAAATGGCGGCACTCGATGCGCTGGAACCGATGCAGCCACGCGTCGACCGATCTGCAGTAGTGAAACAGGACGACTATTTCGCCAGCATCTGGGCCACCAACATGATTGGCGGAACGCTGTATGGCGTGCCGTGGTACGTCGATACGCGACTGCTGTTTTATCGCAAGGACCTGTTGAAGAACGCCGGCTTCGCACAGCCGCCTCACGACTGGGCCGAGTGGCGCAGAATGCTTGCCGCGTTGAGTGATCCGCATCGCAAGGTCTACGGCATCCTGCTGCCCACCAACGAATACGAGCAGTTGATGTCGTTGGCGTTGCAGCAGCCGGACATGCTGCTGCGCGAACATGGCCGCTACGGCAATTTCGAGAGCGCGGGTTTCAAACGCGCACTCGCGTTCTACGTGGACACCTTCAAGCTGCATCAGGCGCCGGCGATCACCAATGTCGAAGCAGGTAATCCGTGGACCGAATTCGGCAACGGCGTCTACGCGTTTTACCTATCAGGGCCATGGAACATCGGCGAATTCCGCAAACGCCTGCCGGCATCGCAACAGAACAATTGGGACACCGCTCCACTGCCGGGTCCGAATGGACCGGACGGTTCGGGCATCGGCGCAGCGGGCGGTTCCAGCCTGGTGATCTTTCGCGGCTCCCGGCACAAGCAGGCGGCTTGGGAGCTGATCGAATATCTGTCGCGGCCTGACGTGCAGCGGCGCTTCTATGAGTTGCTGGGAGACATGCCGCCACGACGTAGTTCGTGGGCGCAGGGCGTATTGCATGACGATCCGCAGGCGCGCGCGTTTCGCGAACAGCTCGAACACGTGCGGCCATCGCCGCGCGTTCCGGAATGGGAGCGCATCGCCAGCGAAATGCAGCTCGTTGCCGCGCAGACCATCGCCGGAAATTTCACCGTCGACCAGGCGACGGCGGAGCTGGATCGCCGCGTCGATCGCATCCTCGAAAAGCGTCGCTGGGTACTCGATCACGCGCGTCCCGCAACCGGGGCGGCGCGATGAATTCCCGGCGTACGGCGTGGTTGTTTCTCGCGCCGGCAATGTTGGTGCTGGGCGTGTTTTTCCTGTTGCCGGTAATCGCCGCGCTCGTGCTCAGCCTCACCGATTACGACCTCTATGCGCTGGCGGATATCCACAACCTGCGCTTCGTGGCGCTAGGAAATTACTGGGCATTGCTGCAGCGGCCGTTGTTCTGGTCCGCGCTGGGCCACACGTTTTATTTCGTTGCGATCGGTGTGCCGTTGTCGATGGCCACGTCTCTGGGAGCGGCACTGTTGCTGAACTCGCCGCTGGCGCGATGCCGTTCGTTTTTTCGTACCGTGCTGTTCGCGCCCGTGGTGACGACTGTGGTCGCTGTCGCGGTGATCTGGCGTTATCTGTTCAACACCAAGTACGGCATCGCGAATGTCGTGCTCGAGCATTTCGGTTTTCACCCAATGGATTGGCTTGGCGATCCGCACTGGGCGATGCCGACCATCATCCTGTTCGCGGTGTGGAAAAACTTCGGCTACAACATGATCATCTTCCTCGCCGGTTTGCAGGCCATCCCGGTGGATCTGTACGAAGCCGCTCGTATCGACGGCGCATCGGCGTGGCGGCAATTTCGGCACATCACGTTGCCGATGCTGCGCCCCACGTTGATGATGGTGAGCATCCTCACGGTGTCCGGATATTTCCAGTTGTTCGCCGAGCCGTACGTGATGACCGAAGGCGGCCCGTTGCAGAGTACGACGAGCGTGCTGTATCTGATGTACGACGAAGGTTTCAAGTGGTGGAACCTCGGCACCGCATCGGCGGTGGCGTTCCTGTTGTTCGCGGTGATGTTTGCCGCGACGGCCGTGTTGCTGAAACTGGCGCGGCGCGGTCATGGTCATGGCGCCGATGAGGAACCTGCGTGAATCCACGTATCGCCAAGGCGCTCGTCAACGGCTTGCTGCTCGGCGGCGCGGCAGTCGCGTTGTTTCCGTTGCTGTGGATGCTGTCAGTGTCTTTCATGCGGCCAGGCGAAACCGGTTCGCTGCCGCCACCGCTGTTGCCGGCGCACGCGACATTCGACAACTATCGCGAGTTGTTCCTGCGTGCGGGCATGGGTCAGTACCTGCTCAACAGTTTGCTGGTGTCCAGCGCGATCACGCTGCTCTCGCTGGCGTGCAACCTGATGGCCGGCTATGCGTTCGCCAAGTTGCGCTTTGCCGGTCGCCGCGTGCTGTTTCAGATATTGATCGGTGGCCTGGTGATTCCGGCGCAGGTGGCGATGTTGCCGTTGTTCCTGTTGCTGAAGTATCTCGGCCTCATCGACAGCTATGCCGGCGTGATCGTGCCGGCGATGGCCACGGTGTTCGGCATCTATCTGGTGCGGCAGTACGCGCGCAGCATCCCCGACGAATTGCTGGAAGCGGCGCGCATCGACGGTGCCGGCGAATGGCGTATCTTCGTGCAGATCGTGCTGCCGCTGCTCAAGCCGATCATGGTGACCTTGGCGATCTTCACTTTTCTCGCCGCATGGAACGACTTCATGTGGCCACTGATCGTGCTGACCGGACAGGAGCACTACACGCTGCCGATCGGGCTGGCCTCACTCGCACGCGAGCACGCGCAAGACAGCGAATTGATGATGGCCGGTTCGGTCGTGACCGTGTTGCCGGTGCTGCTGCTGTTTCTGGCGCTGCAGCGCTATTACCTGCAGGGACTTTTGTTGGGCAGCGTGAAGGGCTGATTGTTTGGCCTGTGGCGGGCACCCGCCCTCACCTCAGTCCTCTCCCCGAAGGGAGAGGAGGAGGATGCTCGCAACAATCGGGTTCCTTGCTTAGAACTTGCCCGAGCGGAAGTCGGCAATGGCTTCGTGGATTTGCTCGGGCGTGTTCATCACGAACGGACCGTAGCGCGCCACGCTTTCCTTCAGCGGACGACCGGCGACGACCAGCACGCGCGATGGTTTATCGGTGCCGAGAAGCTGCAGTCGGTCGCCTTCGGACAACACGCCCAGTTCACTGCGGCGCAGCGTTTCGCCGCCAACCCCTGCGGATTCGCCATCGAACACGTACGCAAATCCTTGATGGCCGGTCGGCAGATCCAGCGTCAGCGTTGCGTTGGGCTGCAGGCTCACGTCCAGATAGACCGGCGCGGTCACGATGCCTTCGACCGGTCCGGTGGCGCCGTCGAGTTCGCCGGCAATCACACGCACTTCCACGCCGTCGGCCGGGTGCACGGTCGGGATGCGTTCCGCAGCGATGTCCTGATAACGCGGCGCCGTCATCTTGTCGGTGGCCGGCAGGTTCACCCAGAGCTGGAAACCCCACATCAGGCCGTTTTCCTGCTGCGGCATTTCCGAATGCAGGATGCCGCGGCCGGCGGTCATCCATTGCACGCTGCCGGGCGTGAGGTCGCCGCTGTTGCCGTGGTTGTCGTGGTGGCGCATGTGGCCGGCGAGCATGTAAGTCACGGTTTCAAAACCGCGATGCGGATGCTCGGGAAAGCCGGCGATGTAATCGCCCGCGTCATCCGAGCGGAATTCGTCCAGCAGCAGGAACGGATCGAGCATGTCGAGCCCGGCTTGGCCGATGATGCGCTTGAGTTTCACCCCGGCACCATCGGCGGTGTCGGTGCCGCGAATGCGTCGCGTGATGTGGCGGTCGCTCATGGCTTGCTCCTGAGGAAAGAACTGCCCGCCAAAATGGCTGCGTCGCGACAGGTAACCAAGAGTCGCCGCCGGAACGGATCGTTCCGTGTCGGCGACGACGAAACGGTCAGTGCACCCAATGCCCGCTGCGCTGCCGCGGCGGCGCTTCGTCGTCATCGTTGCTCGGTCGATGCTGCAACATCATTGCCTCGACCTCTGTTTCGGTGGCCGGCTTGGTCTGCCAGTACTGGTTGACCGCACCGAGCACCGCTGGCACCTGCGACAGGCATTCGTCGTATTCGTCGTCGCTGAGTTTCTCGAACTCGGTCTCGGCACTGAGGATGCCTTCATCTACCGCCAACGCCATCACCGGGCCGAGCAGCTCCATCAGCTGCGGATCCTCAGACAGGCGGTTTTCCCACAGGCCCGCGCGCAGGTCGATGCCCCGGCTGAAGCCTTCACACCAGCCGGCGGCGGAAAGCATCGGTCCGGTTTCCATCTCGACTTCGCCGAGAATGGGCTCATAGGCCTGCACGTCCAGTTCAGCGCTGATCGAATCGTTGAGCTTGGCCAGCAGGGCGAGCACGCGATTGCCTTCGTCCTCGTCGGCGAACGGCTCGTGCAGCACTTCGGGCAGCCATTCGTCCGGCAGCACCAGCAACGGGCCGACCGTCAGCGCACTGAGCAGGCCGTGCACGCCATCCAGCAGCAGGTCACCTTCGCCGGTATGGGCGCGCAGGTAGCGATCCAGTTCATCCAGTTCATTGTCGTCCAGCGAGCTGGGCCATTCGGTTTTATCGGTCATCTCAAGTCCAGTTCCAGCGTCACCGGCGTATGGTCGGAAGGACGTTCCCAACGGCGCGGTTCGCGATCGATCGCCGCAGCTTTCGCCGCGGATTTCAACGCATCGCCGATCAGGATGAGGTCGATGCGCAGGCCCATGTTGCGACGGAACGCCGCCTGCCGGTAGTCCCACCAGCTGAAATGCTGCGGCTGCGATTCGAACAGGCGGAAACTGTCGTGCAGCCCCAGATCGGTGATGGCCTTGAGGCCGGCGCGTTCCGGGGGCGAACACAGGACGTCTTCACCCCAGGCCACCGGATCGTAGACGTCGCGGTCGTCCGGGCAGATGTTGAAGTCGCCGAGCACCACCAGATGGGGATGGCGCTCGTGCTCGCGCGCGATGAACTCGCGCACCTTGGCCAGCCAATCCAGCTTGTAGGCGTACTTTTCATCGCCAACCGCCTTGCCATTGACCACGTAGAGATCCACCACCCGGAGATCACCGATGGTGGCGGCCAGGATGCGGCGCTGCGGATCGTCTAGCCCGGGGATGTCGGTGACCACATCGCGTGGTGCCTCGCGCGCAAGGATCGCCACGCCGTTATAGGTCTTCTGCCCCGAAAACACCGCGTGATAACCCGCGGCCGCAAGCTCATCGACCGGAAATTTGGCGTCCTCCAGCTTGGTTTCCTGCAGCGCGACGATGTCGGGCTTCGCGTCGGCCGTCCACTGTGTCAGCTGCGGCAGACGTACCTTGAGCGAATTCACGTTCCAGGAGGCGATTTTCATCGCGGCATTGTATGTGATGTGCCGGATGCGCTTGAACCGTCGCCGCTGGCCTGTACCAGCATCGGCATGGCGCCGTGATCGGCGCTTGCACGGCTGGTTTGGGGAGTCCGGAAATCCGACCTACAGGAATATGCAAGCGAAAACCACCGAAACCACAACTTCCAGTGTATGCTGGCAAAGCAAGACTCCGATTCAACCCGGTAGTTCCTGCTCTCATTGCGGTCAAGTGCACTACGCTCCGAGCCGCAAACCATCAATGCTTCAAAGGTAAAGTTACATGTCGGATCGTCAGAGCGGTACAGTCAAGTGGTTCAACGACGCCAAAGGTTTTGGCTTCATCACCCCGGAAAGCGGTGACGACCTGTTCGTGCATTTCCGCGCGATCCAGGGCACGGGCTTCAAGTCCCTGCAGGAAGGCCAGCGCGTCACGTTCGTCGTCACCAAGGGCCAGAAAGGCCTGCAGGCTGAGGAAGTCCAGGTCGCCTGAGTCCCTTCGGACTTGAGTTGATCTGAAAAAGCCCGCTTCGGCGGGCTTTTTTTATGTGCCGTTTGTTCGTTCGCGATTCGTTGCCGAAGTCGCTATTCGTCGGCAACTGCCAAATGGTTCGCCGATGAGCCTTCAGGTCAGCCCGTGACTGCGCAGCAACGCTTCCGGTTCGGGTTTGCGCCCGCGGAACGCCACGAAACTTTCCAGCGCAGGCCGGCTGGCGCCGACGGCAAGCACCTCGCGCCGGAAGCGTTCACCGGTCGCGCGATCGACGACGCCGTGTTCCTCGAACTCGCCGAACGCATCGGCCGATAGCAGTTCCGCCCACAGGTAACTGTAGTAACCCGCCGCGTATCCGCCCGCGAAAACATGGCTGAACCCGTGCGGAAACCGCTGCCACGCTGGCGGATGGATCACCGCGACCTGCTTGCGCACCTGCTCCAGCACGGCAAGCGGTTGCGCGCCTTCGGCCGGGTCGTATTCCATGTGCAACAGGAAATCGAACAGCGCGAACTCAAGCTGCCGCACCAGGAACAGGCCGGCGTGGAAATGGCGTGCGGCAAGCATGCGCTGAAACAATTCTTCCGGCAGTTTTTCGCCGGTTTGGTAATGGCGCGCGAACAGATCCAGCGCGGCGCGGTTCCAGCCGAAGTTCTCCATGAACTGGCTGGGAAGCTCCACAGCATCCCATTCCACGCCCTCGATGCCGCCGATCGACGGCAGCGCGATCCCGGTGAGGAGATGATGTAGGCCGTGCCCGAATTCATGGAATAGCGTGAGCACGTCGTCGTGGGTCAATAGCGCCGGTTTGCCTTCGGTCGGCGGCGCGAAATTGCAGGTCAGGAACGCGACCGGAACCTGCGACTGATCGCCGTCATCGAAACGCGCGCGGCACACGTCCATCCATGCGCCGCCACGCTTGCCGTTGCGCGCATAGAGGTCGATGTAAGCGCCGGCAAACACGCGCCCGTCGGCGTCGCGCACGTCGTAGTAGCGGACATCCGGATGCCACACGTCGACATCATCGCGTTGCGCGAGTGCAATGCCGTAGAGCTGGTGGGTCAAACCGAACAGGCCGTCGATCACCGCCGGTAGCGGGAAGTACGGCTTCAACTGCTCCTCGTCGAGATCGTATTGCTGCTGGCGCAGCTTTTCCGAGGCGTATCCGACGTCCCACGATTCGAGGTTGTCGAGTTTCAATTCCGTGTGGGCGAAGTCGCGCAGTTCCGCCAATTCCTTTTGCGCCACCGGACGCGCGCGCGTGGCGAGGTCGCGCAGGAATTCCATCACCTCGGTCGGCGACGCGGCCATCTTGGTTGCCAGCGATTCCTCTGCGGCATTGTCGAAGCCCAGCAACTGCGCCGCTTCGTGGCGCAAGGCCATGATTTTCTCGATGCGCTCGCTATTGTCGAACTTGCCGGCGTTCGGGCCCTGGTCCGAAGCACGCGTCTGGTAAGCCCAGTAAACCCGTTCGCGCAGTGCACGGTTATCGGCATAGCCGAGCACAGCCTGCACGCTGGGCTGTTTCAAGGTCACCAGATAGCCATCCAGATTCTGATCCTGTGCATACTGACGCAGCACCGCGCGACCGGATTCGGGAATGCCGGAAAGGTCGCGCTCGTCGGTCACATGCTCGTGCCATGCCTCGCTGGCATCCAGCACCGCGTTGGAAAATTCGGTGGAAAGTCTGGAAAGTTCCACGCCGATGTCACGAAAGCGCGAGCGCGCTGGTTCCTCCAGTGCCACGCCGGACAAGGTGAAATCGCGCAGCGCGTGTTCCACCAGCGCGCGTTCCGGCCGCGGAAGCGCGGCAAAATCGGGCGCATCCGCCAGCGCTTGCACCGCGGCGTACAACGCGCGGTTCTGGCCCAGCTCGATCGCGTGCTCGGTGAGCTTTTCCTCGGCCGGTCCGTAGACCTTGCGCAGGGCGTCGCTGTCGGCCACCGAATGCAGGTGGCTGACCGGTGCCCAAGCATGCGAAAGCCGTTGTTCGAGGCGTTCCTGCGTCAGCATCACGGTGGCGAAATCGTGCGGCGCATCGACGGCGGTCAATGCGTCGATGGCGCTTCGATATTCGACAAGCAGAATGTCGATCGCCGGCTCGACGTGTTCGGGGCGAATCTGCGAAAACGCGGGCAACGCATCGGTCGCCAGCAATGGGTTGTCTTGACTCATGGAAGCTCCTTGGAGAGCGCCAGCGTGGCGACCGGCATCGCCAAAATCAAGCGCGGGCGCTGTTGATCCGGCGCTGGCGCCGTTTTGTCATCATCCGGCCCATAACATTGCTGCCATGTTGCCGCCCGATGTCGATGGATTACTCAAGCGCAGCGCGACTTTTGCGCATCTCGACGACTCGGCGCGCGAGACACTTCGTCGCGAGCTGGTCTGGTTCGGATTGCCCGGCGGGCGGCCGTTGTTCAAGCACGGCGAAGCGGCGGACGCGCTCTACCTCTTGAAGAACGGCAGCCTCGGCGTATTCGACAGCCCCACTGTGCTTCGCCATCTGATTGGTGCCGGCGAAAGCGTGGGCGAAATCGGCCTGGTCGATGGCGTGCATCGCCAGCGCACGGTGCGCGCGCTGCGGGATTGCGAGTTGCTGCGACTGGACCGCGCCGCCTTCGAACGCGTGCTCGCGCGGCATCCGCAAGCTCTGCTCGGCGTGGCGCGGATGGCCATCGATCGGCTGCAACGCCGTGAGCGCGGCGAAGAAAGCGCGGGCCTGCCGCGAACCTTTGCACTGATCCCGGCGAGCGATGGCGTGCCGGCGCGCATGCTCGCGATGCGCCTGATGATCGCGCTGGAAAAGTACGGCAGTTGCGTGGTGATCGACGCTGAACTCGGTGCGGGCCGCAGTGCCGACTGGTTCGCCGAGCGCGAGGCGCAAGCGCATTTCGTGATCTATCTCGATGTCTCCCGGTACAGCGGCGCGGACAGACACCTCTGGCGCGAACGCTGCCTGCGTCAGGCGGACGTGCTTTTGCTGCCGGCCATGGCCGCGCAGCCGGTTCGTGCGTGGCCGGACATGCAACCGGATCGTCCGTTGCGTGTGCGTCATCGACCACGACATTTGATTCTGCTTCACGCCGGTCATCAAGTTGCATTGGGCGCGGCGCAACGCTGGCGCGATGTCTTCCACGGCGAGCTGCAGCATCACCATCTTTGCAGTGACGCGGATATCCCGCGACTGGCGCGATCGATCAGCGGCAACGCACGAGGACTGATACTCGCCGGCGGCGGCGCGCGCGGGCTGGCACATCTGGGCGTGTTGCGCGCGCTGCACGAAGCTGGCCACAGGTTTGATGCCGTGGGTGGCACCAGCATCGGCGCGATCATCGGCGCCGGTGTCGCCGCAGGTTGGGGCGTCGATGAGATGACCGACACCTTTCGCCACGCCTTCGTGCGCGGTCGACCGCTGTCGGACTGGACGCTGCCATTGGTTGCGCTGACCCGCGGTGGTCGCGCGGCGCGCATGCTGCATCGAACCTTCGGTGCGCTCGAAATCGAGGATCTTCCGCTGCCCTATTTCTGCGTGTCGACGCGTTTGTCGGGCGGCGGCCAGGCCGTGCATCGCCATGGTCCGCTGTGGCACTGGCTGCGCGCGTCGAGCGCGATACCGGGCGTGCTTCCGCCACTGTTGCATCGCGGCCAGGTGCATGTGGATGGCGCACTGGTCAACAACTTGCCGACCGATGTGATGACTGCCGATGGCATCGCGCATATCACGGCGTTGGACATCCGCGCCGACATCGCGCTGCACACCGATGCGGAGGAATCCGCGACGCCATCGTTGTGGCGACTGTGGCTGCAACGCGGCGTGGTGCAACGTCCGGGCTTGTTGTCGACGCTGGTGCGCGCAGGCATGGTCAATGGCGAGGAAGCCAGCCTGCGTCGGCGCGATCTCGCGCAGTTGCTGTTCACGCCGCCGCTGGAGCATGTCGGCATGCTCGACTGGAAAGACTGGCAGCGCGCGATCGACGCCGGTTATCGGCACGCGGTCGAACTGCTTGAAAGCGCGGCGGACGTCGATGGATCAATTGAGCCGGCTCGTTCACCGCTCGCATAGAATGTCGCGATGAATGCCATCCGCAGCTACAAGAATATTTCGCCGACGCTCGGCGCTCGCGTCTATGTCGATCCCGCGTCCAGCGTGATCGGCGCCGTGGAACTCGGCGACGATGTATCGATCTGGCCCGGCACCGTGCTTCGCGGCGATGTGCATCACATCCGCATCGGCGCGCGCAGCAACGTGCAGGACGGCAGCATCGTCCATGTCACGCACGATGGTCCGTACTCGCCGGGCGGCTTTCCCACCATCGTTGGCGAAGGCGTCACCATCGGCCACGCCGCGGTGATCCACGCGTGCACCATCGAGGACTACTGCCTGATCGGCATGCACGCCACCGTGCTGGACGGGGCCACGGTGAAAAAATACGGCTTCGTCGGCGCCGGCAGCTTGATCCCGCCCGGCAAGGTGGTGGGCGAGCGCGAATTGTGGCTGGGCAATCCGGCAAAGTTCGTGCGCTTGCTCAGCGACCGGCAGATCGAACAGATGCATTACTCGGCGGATCACTACGTGCGCCTGAAAGACGATTACCTTTTGGCCGTCTGAATCGTTCGACGTGCCACCGCCGCGACGTCGCGGCGGTGGCACGAAGACTTACCAGCCCAGAACGGTGTTGCCGTTGTCCGGCGATCCATCCGGATGGCTGAACCACTGCAGGCGGTTCGTGCGATCCGGGCAACCCTGGCCGGTGCCGTAGCTGGTCACCGCGCCGCTGGCTGATGCGACATCGGTGCGATAGCAGCTGCCGAGCGAATCGCGGAATGTATAGGTCTGCGCGCTCTGCTGGCCGTTGTGGCCGGTGATCGTGCTGCCTGTGGCATCGAGTAGAAGTGTGTCGGCACTGTCCACGGTGTTGCCCACATCGGACGAATACAGTGTCAAGCCGAGCAGCTTGCGCGCGCGATGTTGCTGCAGACCCTGATGTGCGGTCGTGGCGAGGCTGATGCTGCCATCCGGCTGCACCTGCTCATTGACGTCGACGTGCAGCGGATAGCTCACGTTCTGGTCGTACTCGCCGGTCAGCAGAAAGCCGAGCTTGCTGCGGCTCACGCTGGTGGCCGTGGTCAGCTGGTCGCTGATCTGGCGGAACGTGCTGTCGTTGATGGTGAAGCCCTGCGTATCCGCAAAGCCGACCGTCTGTTCCACCGAACTGGTCACGCGCCCGTGCGAGGTGTCGGCATAACCTTCGATCACGAAATGCCGGCTCAGGTTGGTGTTGATGTTGCCGGTCACGTTGCCGCTGCTGTCGGTGACCAGCGTGTCGCCGATGGTCGGTGTCGGCGGCTGGCCGACCAGCGTGTTCTTCGTCACTGCGCCGTTGATCTGCTTGGCGTGCGCATCGAGATACACCAACAGACTCGCCGTGGCGCTGAAGTAATTGTTTGCGCCAGCCACATTGACCGCGACCGTATGCGTCGCGCCATTGCTGAGCACGCCGACGAACGGCGTCAGGTCCACGCGATACGGCATGAAGTTGAGCGTCTGCACGCCGGTCGTCGGTCGCCAGAGATAAGGATCAATGCCGCCGGTGTAAATCCACGGATAAACCGGCACCACGCCGGCCGGCTGGCCATCGATGCTCACCTCGGCTTCGCGGAAATTGCCGCCGCCGCATTCTTCCACTTCATCGGCGTATTGATCCGGCACGCAGGTGTACCAGAACTCGTCGCCACCTTGGCTCTGCGCGAACACGTCGAGATAGGCGCGTTCCACATTGCGCGGCAGGCTGAAGGTTTTCGAGAGGCTGTCGGTCGCCGTATTCAACGCCACCGTCGAACCGACCGGGTCGCTGCCCAGCGGATACACCGCATCGGGAACCCGCGCCGCCGGCGCGAGGATCGACGTCGGATAGAACAGCAGCTTGGCGCTGCCGTGGATCACGCCGGTATACGTGCCATCGACGATGTTGCCGATGATTGCCTGCCCGTTGCCGGACTGTCGCAGCAAGGCGCTGTAATCGGTGAGGTCGCGCTCGACGTGCCAGCTGGGCGCGACGGCGGAAGAGGGCTCCTCGGTCGTGCCGAAATAGAGATTGACGCCGCCCAGCCAGAGGTTGGCTGTGCGATCGAACTGCCGTCCCGCAGTCACCGAGAAATCCGCTTCCAGCACCACCTTGGACCAACTGCCCTTGCACGATGCCGGCGGCGTGTAGCTGTACGGGCGGCTGTTGAAATCGGTGAATGTGACGTCGGTAAACAGTTGCACCACGCAAGGTTTGCCCAGCGGCCGCGGCACGGTGGGATCGGCGGTGGTGACATTGGTCGAACCTACCGGCGTACCGGCGGCGACCGGTCCCGCACCCAGCGCAAGCGCTGCAAGCACGAGGGCCCATGGAGTGACACGAAAACGGCAGAGCACTCTACTGATTGGCATGATGGCAAATCCTGGCGTGATGTGGACCCTGTTCGCGCACGCTAGCACGCATGACACCAGCGGTCATCACCCGGATGGACTTCCATACGGCCATTCGCATTTATTGCGTACGGCGTCGCGAACGACGGCTCTCGGGCCATCGACAACACGCTTTCTTCACATGGTCGACGCACGCTGGGCGGCCGTTTCCTGAATACGTTCGGCCTCCGCCTCGTGCTGCTTCGTCACGATAGTGCGTGCCGCGGAAAGCTTGCCGCCCAACAACGCGAGCGTGAAGTTGTTGCTGTCGAATTCGCGCAGCAAATCGAGCTCGCGCCGCGCTTCTTCCAGATCCTTCCGGTTGATGGTGCCTTCGATCTCCACTACGGCCCGCGGAAATGATTCGCGCAACGCGTCCTGCGCCGTCCTGTTGGACGGATCCAGCTGCAGCACGCTCAGGTAAAACTCGTACGCGTTGCTGCCGGCCGGCGCCACCAGGCGACCATCGTGCATGGCGTCGCGCGCCAGGCCGAGCAGGATGCCGGTGCCGCTCTGCGCGTCGTCGATGGGGTTCGCGCCGGATGTCGTCGGTGCGGGCACGTCGATGTTCGATGCATGAGCCACGGCATGGCCATACCAGAGGATGCCCGATGCCATCACGGCGAGCACCAGCATCGAGGCGATCACCAGCCCGTACCGGCGCGATACGGTAAAAAGAAAACGTGTCATGGCACCTGCTGCGCGAGCGACATCCGCGCACCAAAGCGCCCACGATCGGGGCGCCTCCGGCGGAAGCCGGCAAGATAGCCATTGCGTGTTTCAGTCGTATGGCGATGGCTTCGAAGCGTTACCGTCGCAACTTCCAGTGGTGTCAGCCATTTCAGTGCATGCGTGCCATTGTCGCTGCACATCGCCGGTTCTGCGCGCAGGTTGCTGCACACCGAGGGTCGTTCGGGTTGGCCGAAGATTGCGCGGCAGTTGTCGGCGGTGAGTTGCGCGCAGCGCACGCCGGCGGGTTTGCTCTCGCGTAGCTATTTAAACCCCGAAAAATGGAGGGTGGAAAGCGAGCCCGCCTTGTTTGTGCGTGTTCTTCGATTCGCCAGCGTGTTTGATGTCTTCAGAAGGAAAGAGCGGATTCATAGGGCGCTAGAACCTGTCGTACCACTGCTGGGTTAAGGTACTAATGCTTCGAGAAAATCCTGCTTATCCAGGCAGATCAAGGTTCTCGACCTGAACATTTTTATGGGTGAACACATTGGACCGACTGGATGCTATGGCCATGCTGGTGTCTTCCGTCGAGACGGGGAGTCTGTCGGCCGCCGCGAGACGAATGCGAATTCCGGTCGCTACGCTCACGCGAAACATCAATGATCTCGAAACGCTTGTTGGTACCAAGCTCCTCGTCCGGACCACTCGAAAGCTCACGCCGACAGAGGCTGGCGTTGACTATATTGCTGCCGCAAAACAAATACTCGAGCAGGTCGATGAGCAGGAGCGGCGCGCTGCTGGCGAATTTCAGACGCCACGAGGCGAACTCGTTGTTACCACTCCCGTGCAAGCTGCGCGACTGCGAGTGCTGAAGGTCATCGATCAGTTTCTGACGGCATATCCGGAGATACGCATTCGACTTGTGCAGTCGGACCGGAACGTCGATCTGATCGATGCGCATGCGGACGTCGCGATCCGCATTGGACGCTTGCGCGATAGCAGTCTGGTCGCTGCGCGTGTGGGAACCTTACGAGTCGTGGTCGTTGCCAGCCCCGGTCTTCTCGAGAAGTTTGGAACACCGGAAACGCCGCATGACCTTCAAAATTATCCATGCGTCGTGTTCGACAGTCCCTATCTTTCGCCCTGGCGTTTTCGGAATCCCGGCATGGAAGAAACTTTCACGATTGCGGAAATTCCGCGCTTGCTTGTGTCATCGCCGGATGCGGCAGTGGATGCTGCCATTGATGGCGTGGGAGCGACACTACTTCTCGAACACGATGTACAGGCCGCCGTGAATTCGGGAAAGTTACGGTACATCTTGCAGTCATACGAAGTTGAGCCAATACCTGTCCATCTGGTTTATCTCTCGCGGAACCTCATGCCCGCCAAGCTCCGTCATTTCATCGACTTCGCATTGCCGAGACTTCGCGAAGAACTCGCCAGCTTCGGACGCATTCCTTAGATTTAATCTCATTCGAGAGCCGCATGTCCTTGCAATAGCAATGCAAGAACACTCGAATCTGCCTGCTGAAAATCAAGCAACTCGCCGTCCGTGATTGTACTCAAGAGGGCGAGTGCTCTGCGGATGATTGAACGTCATTCGCCTAGAACTGGGTCAGACCACCATCGACAACCAACTCGGTGCCCGTCGTGTATGACGAGTCATCGCTCGCCAGGAACAGCGCGGTCTTCGCAAGCTCGGACGCTTCACCAAAACGTTTCAAACCGATCTTCGCCGTGATCCCGGCGGCGACTTCCTGAAGTGCGACATCAGGCAAGCCGATCTTGCTGTAGAAAAGCGTTGCGATGGCGCCCGGACTGATGGCGTTTACGCGAATGCCGCGAGAGGCCAGTTCCGCGCCCAAGGTGCGAACAAGAGAACGCGTCGCGGCCTTGGTCGCCGCCAGGATCGAAAGGCCCGGGTATCCGATCGTATTCAGGAACGATGTCGTGACGATGATGCTGCCGCCGTCGGTGATGTGCGGAGCCGTCTTCTGGATCGTGAAAAACGTACCGGTGAAGTTCAACGCCAGGTTTTCGGCAACGTATTCTTCCGTCACCGCTTCCAGAGGCGCGACCGTGGTCGCACCGGCATTGGCGAACACGATGTCGATGTGACCGAACTTCGCCTTGGTTTCTTCGACCGCACGTGCGATGTCCGACACCTGGCGGATATCGGCATGGACGAGCAAAGCCTTGCCATTGAGTGCTTTGCCGGCCGCGGCCAGACGCTCTTCATCCGATCCCACGATCACCACGCTGGCGCCTTCGGCCTGAAAAAGTTTCGCGGTCTCCAGACCGATGCCTGATGTGCCGCCAGTGATGAAAGCGACCTTGTTCTTGAGCTTCATGTTGTTCAATCCTCTAGGGGTTTGGGCTTGTTGCGGCATGTCGGTCGATGGTTTTCCATCGATCGCCTTGCCTGAGGGCAACATTGCATCCAGCCATTGAGGAGCGGAATTATTCGAATCCGGGAAACACATGCTCATGAAGTGGCGAAGTGGTTTCGAGGCCTGGCTTCAATTCAGGCATCCGGTCCGCGCAGCATGCGATAGACCGGATCGGTGTCCGGCCGCTTGTCGTGCCACAACTCGAACGCATCGGCAGCGGTTTCCACCAGCATGCCGAGTCCGTCAAAGGCGTAGCGCGCGCCGGCTGTTTTTGCCCACGCAAGAAAACTTTGCGCGGCGTTGCCGTAGGACAGGTCGTAGCAAAGTGCGCGCGAACCGACCAGCGAAAAAGGCAGTTGCAGCGATGCACCGAGTACGCCAGCCGACGTCGCGTTGACGATCAGGTCATAGCTGCCGATGTCGTCGAGGTCGGCCCAGTAACGTGTATGCGCGCGCCCCGGCTCGCCGATGGCGTCGGCCAGCACGTCGGCTGCTTGCGGCGAACGGTTGACGATGGTGAGCGTGTCCACGCCGGCGTCCAGCAGTCGCCATGCCACGCCTTGCCCTGCGCCACCGGCGCCGAGCAGCAGCGTGTTGTGTCCGCGCAAATCGACGCCATGCCGTTCGGTCATGTCGCGCACCATGCCGGCGCCATCGGTGTTGTGTGCGGCGAGGCGGCCATCAGGCAAGCGCGTCAACACGTTCGCGGTGCCCGAGCGATGGGCCGCGTCGCTGCGCTCATCGGCGAGCGCGAACGCGGCCGCCTTGTGCGGCAAGGTCACGTTGGCGCCATGGCCGCCGTCGTCGAAGAAACGCCTCACGGCCGTATCGAAATCTTCCGGCGCGGCGTCGATCGTGCGGTAAGTCAGCTCGATGCCGAACTGCTGCGCGAACGCCTGATGGATGCGCGGCGAAAGGCTGTGGCTGATGGGATGGCCAAACACGGCGAACGACGTGGAAGACATTCAGTGATTCCGCAAAGCGTGAGTCCGCGCGAGCGGATGGCCTTCCATTCTACAAGGCGTGCACACCGCCGATCTTCATCCGCCGCGGTCGCAGCTTTTGAGATGGACGCATCGCACGCTGCAGCCGTCGCCCTCCCACGGATACGCCCATGTGCCAGCCAACTTCCCGCGTTTCTCATCAGAACCTGCTCGTGGCCGGCTTGCTCTGGCTGGCTGGCGGCATCGTGCTGATGCTCTCCACGCTGGTGCCGATGCACAGCCGCCTGCTCGGCTGGTCGCCTGCGTTCTGGCTGATCGGTGCGCCGTTGATCGTGCTGCTGGTGCTGGAACCAAGCCTGCCTCGCCAGTTGCTGGCACTGCGGCGGCAACGTTACAGCGCGTCGCGCAGCGTGGTCTGGCACTGAACGACTTCAGCCAGTGATGCCCTGGCCTTGGCGCTTGCGTTCCATGCGGCGCAGGAATTCTTCCATGATCTGCAAGTACAGCGCGTCGCCGAGATGCGCGTCTTCCACGCCCGCGTCGATCGACGGATTGTCGTTGACCTCGATCACCACCGGCTTGTTGCCGACCTGTTTCAGGTCCACGCCGTAGAGTCCGTCGCCGATCGGCTGCGTGGCTTTCAGCGCCAGCTTGATCACTTCGGCCGGCGCGTCGTTCACCGCGATCGTTTCGAAGCCGCCGGACTTCGCGGTGCCTTTCGCGCCGTGGTTGTAGATCTGCCAGTGGCCGCGCGACATGTAGTACTTGCAGGCGTAGATCGGCTCGTGATTGAGCACGCCCACGCGCCAGTCGAAATCGGTGTAGACGAATTCCTGCGCCAGCAGCAAGGCGCTGTGCTGGAACAAACCGCTGGCTGCCTGCTCGAGGGCCTGCTCGCTTTCCACCTTCACCACGCCACGCGAAAACGAGCCATCGGGGATCTTGAGCACCAGCGGAAAGCCGAGCTTGTCGACCACGTCCTTCATGCCCTTGCTGTCGTCGCGATAGAGGATTTCGGTGCGTGGCACGGCCAGCTTGCGCGACACCATCAAGTCGTTGAGATAGATCTTGTTGGTGCAGCGAAGGATCGACGTGGGATCGTCGATCACCACCATGCCTTCCTTTTCCGCGCGATGCGCAAAACGGTAGGTGTGGTTGTCGCTGGCGGTGGTTTCGCGAATGAACAGGCCGTCGTATTCGGCCAGCCGCTGGTAATCGTTCTTGCCGATCGGATCGACTTCGATGCCGAGCTGCTTGCCGGCGGCGATGAACGCCTTCAATGCCTTCTTGTTCGATGGCGGCATCTGTTCGGCCGGATCGACCAGCATCGCGATGTCGTAGCGATACAGCTTGCGCGCGCGCGGCTTGCGCCAGAGTTTCTTGGAGAAGCGGTCGAGCTCCTCGGCGAATGCGTCTTCCTGCGCATCGTCCAGCGTGTGCAGACCGACCGGCTTGATCGCACTCACCTGCCACACGCGATCGCGCTCGAACTCGATGCGCATCAACGGGCACGGAAACGATTCGAACACCTGCCGCGAAAGATCCTGCAGCGCCGGGTAAGCGGTCTCGCCGAAGTAGACGAGGATGCCGAAGTCGGTCGTGTCGCGTCCGCCGGCGGGAAGAAAATTCGTCAGCTTGGTGTTGAGGTCTTCAATGTCCACGCCGTACAGCGAGCGGCGGCGCAGATCGTTCACCGTGCGCACCGATGGCATCACCTTGTGTCCACGCGCCTCGGCGAGCAGCGACACGTAATAGCCGGTACCGAGATATTTGTAGCTGCGACAAAGGTTCAGCACGTGCGTTCGTTCGTCGTCGCTGCCGACCGGTTCGCGCAGGTAGTCCATTGCGCTCATCACGTCCACGGACGGATAGTACGAACCCCAGTCGGAGGCTTTTTCGACAACGATGACCAGACGCGCCATGGCACCACTCGAGCAACGGAACTTGCGGGGGAAAGGGCTGCGCGAAAGGCGCACGAAAGCACAAGGCGCGCAGTTTGGCACAGGGTCGCTGATGCACAAGGCACGGCGCTGAAGCCCGAATAAACATGCGGACCCAGGTCGCGTGCGCAGGGAATCTGCACGCCCGAAACACAGCACCTTGATCGCGTCCGCTGCTAGAGTCCGCGCTTGTCGTCGGGTACCCCGCCTCTTCCCCTTTCCCCGCCCGCCTCGATGGATACCGAAACCGAGCATGCAGCCACTCCACACCACTGCCGCCGTGCGCGTGCGTCGCGCCGAAATCTCCGACCTTGATGACCTGGTGGCACTGGAGGACCGTACCTTCGACAGCGACCGAATGAGTCGTGATCAATATCGCCGGCATCTCGACAGCGATTCCGCACTGGTGCTCGTGGCCAGTGCCAACCACCGGAATTTCCTCGGCACGGCCGTGCTGTTTTTCCGCAAGGGCAGTGGCGTGGTGCGGCTGTATTCGATTGCCAGCCAGCCAGAGGCGCGTGGCAAGGGCGTCGGCACCGCGTTGATCGACGCATCGGAACTTGCCGGCCGGCAACGTCGCTGTCGTGCGTTGCGGCTTGAAGTCCGCACCGACAACGTCGTCGCCATCAAGCTCTACGAACACCTGGGCTATCGACGCATCGGCAGTTACGCGCACTACTACCAGGATGGTGCCGATGCCTGGCGCTACGAAAAAGCGCTGGCCTGATTCCACAGATCACAGGACCACTTCGATGCTGCAGATGCGACCAGGCTGCGAATGCTGCAGCAAGGATCTGACGCCGGATTCCACCGAAGCGATGATCTGCTCGTTCGAGTGCACCTTCTGCATCGACTGCATCACCGCCGTTCTTCTCGGCATCTGCCCGAACTGTCGCGGCGGTTTCAGCCCGCGACCCACGCGCGCAGCCGAGTTGCTGCAGAAATATCCGGCGATGACGGAGCGCACGTACAATCAAAAATGCAGGACGAACTAGCGCATTTGGTCCGCGCGCGGCAGGCCTTCGCCGAGAATCCGCCGGCGCAGGAACACCATGGCGGGTTTTTCAAACCACAGGTGGATGGCGATCGCGATCGCGCTGGATACCGCGAGCAGGATGACGATGATCGCGATGGTTACCGGCAGGCTGTGGTGTTCGCCGCGGAGCACCGTGCGTAGCAGGCCGTAAACGACATACGGATGGATCAGGTAAAGGATGTACGACGACTCGCCGAGCAGAAACAGCGGGCGGTTGTTGACGGTGACGCGGTAGATGCGTTCGAGCAGAAGCGCCGACAGCACGATCAGGAATGCGGGGATGCCGGAGCTGATTTGCCGGGGCAGCCCGAACCCCTGTTGCGACTCGACATAAAAGATCGCCACCAGTGACACCAGCAACACGAGCAGCAGGCATATCCTGCCGGCCGCCGCTTCCTGCAGCGCCGCGCGATGCTGCTCGACCCAGTACAGCAGATAGAAAATGCCGATGCCGAACACGAACTCGAATACCAGCGGACGCGCATAGAACTGCACCGACGGATTCTGCGCACCGCTGGCAGTTATCGCCAGCAGCATCGTGATGATGGCCATGCAGCACAGGATCGGCGCGAAGCGTTTCGAGACCAGCAACGCCAGCGAAAAAATCACGTAGAAGTACATCTCGTAGTTGAGCGACCAGCCCAGCACCAGCGTGGGAAACATGCCGGCGTATGCGGTCTCCCTAGGTATGAAGAACAGCGAACACAGCAGTTGCACGATGTCGGGCTGTGTACTGCGCAGCAGGTGGGGCGCCACCAGCACCACGCTGAAAAGCGCCAGCGTCGCGACCCAGTAGAACGGCACGACGCGGATCAGCCGGCGCAGAAAAAAGCGGTCCGAGTTGCGCGAACCGATATACGCAATGATGAATCCACTGATCACGAAAAAGATGTCGACACCACGCGTGCCGATGCTGAGCCTGAGGTGCAAACCCGCTTCGGACGTGATGTGCGAATAGACCACCGCGATCGCGGCGATCGCGCGCAGCGTGTTGAGGTTCACCAACAGGGCAGGTTCCGTCCGTCGCACAACATCCTTTTGCGCGTCCGCGCCGCCGCGCGTGGTGATCATCTCTTGTGTGCTCATTCCCCTGATCGTCCTGGTATAGGTGATCGACCGGCCGGCCACGATGTGCGCGACCGACAGATCAGATGCTGGCAAGTGGTTCGTGGGTGCCCGGTTGCACGGACCGGATTCTCAAGCCCAGCGGTTCGGTGTGACGAAGATCGTTTTTACCCGGCACGTTGGCCTTGACGAATAGTGGCGCGCCGCCGCAGACCACACAACCAGTCTTTTGCCACCCACCGTCTGGCCGAATGCCGGATCAGTGGCGCATGGCGCGGCGCTACGCCCGGAATTCACCGAAGCTCGGTTCGTGGGCCGATCACGACGAAAGTTTTAGCTGAGCGCAGAACAAACTTCGATCCAGCACGTCACTTGGCTTGCGGGAAGCGCAACTGTCCGTTGTTGTAGTACTTCCCCAGACACCTGATGAGCTTGTCGGTGTCGGCCCTGATCTTGGCGGCCTTCTCATCAGGAAATGACTTCGGATTCGTGCTGGCCTGGAACGCAGCGAGATTGTCGGTGGAAGCCGAAATTTCGTTCGTGCATACGCTTGCATTCGTCGCCGCGTTCAACATGTTGGCCGGAAATAAAAGTGGCAAGACGAAAAATACTTCCTGGTTCGTCGCCTGTGACATCGCCGAAATCAATGCACTGGTCCGAGCGCCCGAATGCTGATTGCGCATGGCGTTATCAATGGAGGATTTGAATTTCTGCGAGAAGGGCGAGCCGGGCGACTGCTGAGCCGCTGCCGAAAGGCCGGTGGCAATGAAAAGAACCAAGGTCAGAACGGTCCGCAGCATGTCTTCCTCCAAGGCGAGTTTCCGCAACCTATGCCAGCAGGTCATTCGGGTCAACGCCTTCGACCCGTGGCCGATGTTTGTGCATGCGTTCTACACGACCCGCGGGTAGTCGAGTTCGACGCTGTGCTCCACGCCATCGTCGGCGAGCGGAATCTTTCCATCCGCTTGCTCGACGCCGTCCAGCCAGATGCGGTTGCGGGAAACGGCATCGCTTTGCCGCACGTTGATGCGGTACCACGTGTCGCGATGGCGATAGCTCATGGAGAAACCATCCCAGTCGGCAGGCAGCACCGGTGCAAAGCGCAGCTGTCCGTTTTCGAGACGCAACCCAAGCAGCGATTCGAGGATGAGCCGGTACAGCCAGCCGGCCGAGCCGGTGTACCAGCTCCAGCCTCCACGGCCGATGTGCGGTTCGACGGCGTAGACGTCCGCGGTGACGACATAAGGTTCCACCTTGTAGACGTCCATTTGCGCGGCGTCGATACCGTGGTTGACCGGGTTGATCATGCGCAGCAGTTCCCATGCGCGCGTGCTGTCGCCGAGTTCGGCAAAGGCCATCGTGGCCCAGATCGCCGCATGCGTGTACTGACCGCCGTTCTCACGCACACCGGGCACATAACCCTTGATGTAGCCCGGGTCGAGTGGCGAGGTGTCGAATGGCGGATCGAGCAGCTGGACCAGCCCGGCATCGCGCCGCACGAGATGCTGCTCGAGCGAGGTCATCGCCTGTTGCTGGCGCTCAGGTGAGGCGGCACCCGACAACACCGACCAGCTCTGTGCGATCGAATCGATGCGGCACTCGACGTTGGTGTGCGTGCCCAGCGGCGTGCCATCGTCGAAATACGCGCGGCGATACCACGCGCCGTCCCAACCGTGTTGTTCGAGCGCGACGCGCAGCTTGGCGACCTCGCTGTCGCAGCGTTGTGCAAACGCTTCGTCGTTGCGCAATCGGGCGACCTCGGCGAAGCGCGTCATCACCTCGCACGAGAAGAAACCCAGCCAGATGCTTTCGCCGCGGCCGGCTTCGCCGACACGGTTCATGCCGTCGTTCCAGTCGCCGCTGCCGATCAGCGGCAGGCCGTGAACGCCGCGCGCGAGGCCGTGTTCGATCGCGCGTACGCAATGGCGATAGAGCGATTCGCGCAGGCCGGATTGCTGCGGCAGGTCGTAATACGACTCTTCGCCAGGCAGCAGCGGACGGCCTTCGATGTAGCCGACGGTTTCGTCCAGCACTTTGTGGTCACCAGTCGCCAGCACGTAGCGGCTGGCGGCGAGCGGCAGCCACAGATAGTCGTCGGAACATTGCGTGCGCACGCCGCGATCGAGCGGCGGATGCCACCAGTGCTGAACGTCCCCTTCGGGGAACTGATGCGCCGCGCACAGCAGTAGTTGTCGACGCGCGATGTCCGGCGCGGCGTGCAGCGTGGCCATCGAATCCTGCAACTGATCGCGGAAACCGAATGCGCCGCCGGACTGGTAATAGCCACTGCGCGCCCAGATGCGGCACGCGATGGTCTGGTAAAGCAGCCAACCGTTGGCGAGCACGTCGAGCGCCGGCTCCGGTGTGTGCACCTGCACCGCACCGAGGATGCGATCCCAGTGCGCGCGCACCTGCGCCAGTGCATCGGCCGCCATCGCGTTGCCACGGAAGCGCTGCACCAGTGCGCCGGCGTCGCTCGCGTTGCGGCCCAGCCCGAGGCGGAACACGACATCGCGCTGCTCGCCTTCGTCCAGTTCGAGCTTCACCTGCAAGGTGGCGCACGGATCAAGCCCGGCGCCGAGCCGGCCCGACAGATGCGTACGCGCCAGTTCCGCCGGCATGCGCATGCTGCCGTTGCGACCGAGAAATTCGCTGCGGTCGCCACCGATGCCACGGCCCGCATCGTCCACATCGAAGAACGCCATGCGATGCGGGAATTCGGTGTTGTATGCATTGCGCGCAAACAACGCGCCGCTGGACGGATCCGACTCGGTGACGACGTGCATCGAGGTTTTTTCGCGCAGGTCACCGAGCAGCCATTCGGCGTAGCCGGTGACGCTCAACTGACGTGGCCGCCCCGACGCATTGCGCAGTTTCAGCACGGAGAATTTCACCGAGGCATCGAGCGCGACGTAGATCCACAGTTCGGAATGGATGCCGTCCTCGACATGCTCGAACACGCTGTAGCCGAAACCGTGTCGGGTCACGTATTCGCCGCTGCCGCGCGCGGGCAATGGCGTGGGCGACCACACCTGGCCGGTTTCCTCGTCGCGCAGATAGATCGCTTCGCCGCTGCCGTCGCTGACCGGATCGTTGTGCCACGGCGTGAGGCGGAATTCGTGCGCGTTCTCGCCCCAGGTGTACGCGCTGCCGCTTTCGGAAATCACCGTGCCGAAATGCGGATTCGCCAGAATGTTCGACCACGGCGCGGGCGTGGTGTCGCCGGTCGCCAGCACGATCACGTACTCGCGGCCGTCGGCGCTGAAACCGCCGTGCGGATTGGTGAGTTGCAGATGGTCCTGGCGCGGCGCGAGCGCTTCGGTCGCTGCGGGCGTGGTGGCGATGCGTCGCGCACGCGTCGGCTCGAATCGCGGTGCGTGTGTCTCCACCACACGCCGACCGATCTGATCGGCGAGGCTGCCGCGACTGTCGGCGAGGATGATCCGCGCACTGGCCTGCACCAGCATGCGATCTTCACCGGAGAGTTGCTGCGAAGGGCGCACGAAGATGCCGCCGGGGCGATCGATCAGGCTCGCTTCGCTGCCAGAAGCGATCAGGCCCATGATCTGGTCCTGCAGCTCTTGGCGATAGCCGGCGCGATCCTCGTTCCAGATCACCAGATCCACCGCCAGCCCTTTCAATCGCCAGTACGCGTGCGCCTGCACCATCTGCCGCACGATTTCGATGCGCGCCGGGTCGGCAATCATCAGCAGCACGATCGGCAGATCGCCGGAAATCGATTGTCCCCACAGGCCGGATTGCCCGCGTCGGTTGCCGATCAGCACGCCCGGCTCGGCACGCAAGTTGGCATTGGGATAAATGATCGACGAGGCCATCTGTTCGTACAGCTGTGCATCGGACAGCGACGCGTTGAGCTGGCGCAATAACACCTGGCTGTGCGTCCAGGCGAGATCGAACACGCGATCGGCGAGATGGCGATCGCGATATTTTCCGATCAGGGCCAGGCACGCATCGCGCGTGTCGGCAATGCCGGTGACCATGTCGATGGTGGCCGATTGTTCCGGTTCCAGCGTGATGCGACACCGAATCGCCACCACCGGATCGAGCACGGAACCATCGCTGTTGGAAAGCCGCGAATGGCCCGCTTCCATCGCCAGCGGATGGGCGGCGGTGCGCCCGCGACCGATGAAACGCGCACGGTCGGTTTCATAGGAAATCTCGTCGATGTCCGCATTGTGCACGGCCATCAAGTGGCACATCCACGGCACCGCTTCGTCGTGCGAGCGCGGGCGACGCGTGCACACGATCGCCTGCAGTGCGGGCACCAGTTCCGTCTGCACGAACAACTTGCTGAAGGCCGGATGCAGCGCGTCGGCGATCGGCGGCGCGAGCACCACTTCGGCATACGTGGTGAGTTCGATGGTGCGACGACTGCGGCTGCGATTGGTAACGCGCGTGCGACGCAGCTCGATGTCGTCCTCGGGCGACACCACGATCTCGGTGTGTGCGTCGATGTCGCGTTCGCGCACACGGAACTCGGCGCGGGCATCGGAGAAGATTGCCTCGAACACTTCGGTTTTCTTCAGCGTCGGTTGATGCGCGGTCGCCCAGTACGCGCCGCTCGCCACATCGCGCAGGTAGCAGAACATGCCCCAGTGATCACGCGTGATGTCCTCCTGCCAACGCGTGAGTGCCAATTCGTTGCGACGGCTGTAGCCGCCGCCGGCGCTGCTGACCATCACGTGATAGCGGCCGTTCGACAGCAATTGGACGGCCGGACGCGCGCGATCCGGATCGGCGAAGACGCGCAGCCGCGTTTCCGATGCGCGCGGATTGCTGTCCATGTCCGGGAAGCCGGAAGCATGCATGTATTCCGCTGCGGTTTTCGGCACGCGCTCCTGCAGCAGCAGGCTGGTCGCCTGGAACTGCGGATCGGTTTCGAAGCGACGCTGCATCGGCTTGTCGAGCAGCGCATACGCAAACGCGAGCAGGCTCATGCCCTGGTGGTGGACCATGAAGGAACGCACCAGCGCGGAACTCTGTCCCAGCGGCAAACGCGCCGGCGTGTAGTCGATCGCTTCGTACAAACCGAAGCGACCCTGCGCGCCTTCGTCCACCAGTCGCTGCAGGTTTTTCGATGCGGGCACCGGCGACACCATCATCGCCAGCGCAGTGGCGTAGGGCGCGATCACCACGTCGTCGCTCAAGCCGCGCTTGAGGCCGAGCCCGGGCACGCCGAACGCGCGATATTGATACGTGAAGTGCGCGTCCAGCATGTTGTAGCCGGATTCGGAAACGCCCCACGGAATGTTCAACTGCCGGCCATATTCGATCTGCCGCGCCACCGCGGCCTGGCACGTCTGATCGAGCAGCGTGCCTTCGTAGCTCGGCATCACCAGCATCGGCATCAGGTACTCGAACATCGAGCCGCTCCACGACAGCAGCACCGGTTCGCCGCCGCTGGTGGTGAGCAGGCGTCCGAGCGAGAACCAGTTTTCCTGCGGCAACTGGCCTTGCGCGATCGCCACGAAACTCGCCAATCGCGCCTCGGATGCGAGCAGGTCGTAGTAGCTGTCGTCGAGGCGTCGTTCGTCGACGTTGTACCCAATCGCCAGGAGATCGCGCGCGCTGTCGTAGAGGAAGCGGTAATCCATCAGCGCAAGTTCGCCGCTGCGCTGCGCCAGTGCCTCGATGGCGATGATGCGCTCGCGCGCGAGTTCGCGAATGGCTTCGGCGCCGGCTTCACTCGGCCAGCACAACGGCTCGATGCGCGCCAGCTGCAGCAAGGTCGGAATGCCACGGAATCCGTCGTCCTCATCGGGCGGCGGATCGAGATTGAACACGCTGGATTCGTCGACCAGATCGCTGCATTGCTCCAGCAACGCGTGCACCCAGAACTCTGCTTCACTGCCGGCGTCGGCGGTGAATGCGCGCGCCAGTGCATGCGCGTGATCGAGCAGGCGCTGCAACAGTTGCAGTGCTGCGCCGGTCGTGGCGGGCGGCGTTTCGAGCGCTTCTTCCAGCTCGCGCTGCACCGGGCGCAGTGGCGTCGCGTCCGCATCGCCGAGCGCATCGCCAAGTACCAGCAATGTATCGAGCAGGCCCTGCAGCACCCGCGGCTGGAACACCGGTTCGTCGAGCAGTGCCAGCAAGCCGGGACGCAGCGTCAGCAGATGGCCGGCGAGGTTGCCGCTGTCGACCGCCGAGATGTACAGCGGCGCCAGCGGTTGCAAGCTCAGCGTGTCGTACCAGTTGTAGAAGTGTCCGCGATGGCGCGGCAGACTTTGCATCGTGTCCAGCGTGTGGCGCGTGCGATCGAGCAGGCGCCCGGCGCTGATGAAACCGAAATCCATCGCGGCAAGATTCGCCAGCAGCGCCAGTCCGATGTTGGTCGGCGATGTGCGATGCGCGACCGTGAACTGCGGTTTTTCCTGCACGTTGTCCGGCGGCAGCCAGTGATCTTCCGGGCCGACATGCGTATCGAAGAACGCCCACGTGCGACGCGCCAGTGCGCGCAGGAATCCGCGTTGCGCATGGTTCGGCATGAACGCGCGCGGTACGCGCGGCTGGCTGATCCACCAAGCGATCGTCGGCGACAGCAGCCACAGGATCAGCAACGGTGCGGCGATCAACAACACCATCGGCCGCTGTATCGCAAGCGCCGCCGTCAGCAACACGGAGAGCAACGGGCCGAACCACATCAGCTTCCACATGGCACCGGCGCTGTTGCTGCTGTGGCGTTCGACATCGCTCGATGTCTGCCACTGCAGCAGCATGCGTCGGCTGACGGTGATGCGCCACAGCGTGCGCACGATCGCGTCGAGGTTGTACAGCGCCTCGTGCGGCAACCAGGCCAGGCCGAGTGCCATGCGTGAAAGATGCTGGCCGCCTGCGCGCAATGCGGCGCGCAGATGCTGATCCAGTTGCACCTCCCGCGGTTTCTGCACGAAATCGAGCATGATCGACAGCACCGGCGGAATCAGCACCATGGCCAGCACCGCCAGCATCCATGACAGCGCCGGCCACATCACCAGCCAGCCGATCACCAGCAGCAGCAGCAGCGAAATCGGCACCAGACTGCGGCGCAGGTTGTCGAGAATTTTCCAGCGCGACAACGCGGTCAGCGCATTGCGGCGCCAGCCGTCGTGCGCAGTCGGCGCCCACGGCAACAGCCACGGCAGCAGTTGCCAGTCGCCGCGAATCCAGCGATGCCGACGCTTGACGTCGGCGTTGTAGCGCGCGGGATATTCCTCGAACAACTGCACGTCGCTGAGCAGTCCGGCGCGCGCGTGGCAACCTTCGACCAGATCGTGGCTGAGGATGCGGCTTTCAGGAAAACGGCCGTCCAGCGTGAGCTCGAACGCATCGATATCGTAGATGCCCTTGCCGATGAAAGAGCCCTCGCGGAACACGTCCTGATAGACGTCCGACACCATCTGCGTATACGGATCGATGCCCGCGTCGCTGCCGTACAACTGCGCGTAGCGCGATCGCGCCGTGCTCGGCAGGCTGATGCCCACGCGCGGCTGCAGGATCGCGTAACCGCTCACCACGCGTCGCAATTCGGGGTCGTATACCGCGCGATTCAGTGGATGGTCGATGGTGCCGACGAACTCCTGCGCCGCATCGCGCGGCAGTTCCGTGTCGGTGTCCAGCGTGATCACGTACTGCACGGGCGGCAGCGCAGCGACGTCGCCGACGATCAGCATGAAGCGATCTTCACCATGTCCGCGCAACAACGCGTTGAGGTCGGCGAGCTTGCCGCGCTTGCGCTCGTGGCCCATCCAGCATTGCTCGGTGTCGTTCCAGCGACGCGGCCGGTGCAGCAGGAAAAACCGATCGGCGCCGACGCTCGCGTACTGGTCGTTGAGCCCTTCGATGCGACGACGCGCCAGCCGCAGCATGGCGTCGTCGCCCGGGAGGGTTTCGCTCGACGCATCGGTGAAATCGGTGAGCAGCGCGAAGTGCAGGTGCTCATCGCGATTGCCGAGGAAACGCACCTCCAGCGATTCGACCAGCGCTTCCACGTCGTCGGTGCTGGCGATCATGCTGGGGATCGCCACCAGCGTGCGCGCGGTCGCCGGAATGCCGGTGGAGTAATCCATCCGCGGCAATCTTTGTGGCGTCACCGTCAGCGTGGACATCCAGTTGATCAGGCTCAGGCCGAGCTGGCTGGCGAGGATGACCGCCGGCACCGCGATCGTCAGCAACGCCCACAGCGGCAGCGATGCATGCGTGGCGGACATCACCAATGGTTCGGCAAACAGGAACGTGAGCAACGCGAGCAGGCCGAGATAGATCGGCAATGGCGCGCGATCGAACGCGCGGCGTATGCGTTCGACCCGAGCGGGTCGCACGCCGAGCCGTCGTTCGAGCGCGGCGCGGCCTTCGTCGATCAGATAGAAGCCGACATGCCGATGCAGTGGCGAAGGGTAGTCGGTGGGCGCGGCTTCTTCGCACAGTACGACTGCGGCCTCGGCTACGTCGAATTCCTCGAGCTCGTGCGTGCGCGCCATCGCTTCGATCACGTGGCGATAGCGATCGCGCGTGGCGAAATCCATGGTGGCGTAGACATCGGCCGGATCGTCGCGCAAACGCTGCTCGACCATGCTGGTGTGTTCGACGAACTGGCGCCAGTCGATCGCGGACAACGCGCGCAAACTGCCGATGCTGTTGCTGATCGACACCTGGCTCGCCGCCTGCTGTTGCGCTTCGAGTTGTACCAAATGGCCGATGCTCTGGCCGGAGACCGAAAGCCGCTGCTCGATCCAGCTCAGTGGCAACGCAAGTGACGGACTCTGGCCTTGCAGCCGTCGCGCCATCTCGGCCACGAACGGCCCGTTCATCGGCGGGTTCGAGCGCGCCATGTCGGCGACCACCAACACCACGCTGTTCGGATCGCGTTCGGCCGTCGCGGTCATGGTGTCGGCCCAGCGCGCGGCCTTGCCGCGATGACGCCAGTCGGCCATCACACGCGCCGCCACGCGACGCAGGTTTTCGATCAGCGCCAGCCGCAGCATGATCGGGATCGCCCACAGCTCGCCGAGCTTCAGCGGGCTCACCGATTGATACGCGCTGACGAAGCGACTGAGGTTGGCGGTACCGACGCGGCCATCGCCGTGCGAAATGATTTCCAGCGCGATGTCGTAGACGCGCGGCAACCCGGCCGATGGGCCGGATTCAAGTCGTGGCAGTTCTCGGCTGTAGCCTTTGGGCAGATGTCGCCGCGCGATGCGTATCTGTTCTTCGATCAGGTAGAAATTGTCGAGCAGCCATTCCGCCGCGGGCGTGATGCGACGTTTGCGCCGTGTCGCGCCGGTGAGCCGTTCGCAAGCGTGGATCAACACCGCTTCGTTGTCGTCCAGACGGGCCAGCAACAAATTGCCACTCGACTTGGCACTGATGCGATGCTGGCTCGCCAGCGCCTGACCGTGGCGTTCCATCTGTTCCGCGCTGAAAAGTTCCGAGCGCAGGGCAGGTTCCTGCTCCGGCCGGGTGCGTGCAGCGGCACGGCGGCGGCGGAACGCATGCAGACGTCGCAATCGGAGTAGAGCGAGTGTGCTGCTGATGTTCAAGCTGACTTTCCTTCCACGTTCTCGGCGATCCGCTCGCGGCTGCGCGGATACAGCTGCCATTCCCCGGCATGCCGGTACCCGTCGAGATTACGCTCCTGCATGTGAAGGCGACGCAGGCTACGATGATCGTTCGACCATGACTGCCGGAGTCGCATCGTGACATCGTTGTTGATACGCGCCGCAGAGCGCGCCGATCTTCCCGACCTGCTTGCCTGGAACGCGGCGATGGCGTGGGAAACCGAACACAAGACACTGGATGCCGACGTACTCGCACGCGGTATCACGGGTGTATTCGACAAACCGCAACGCGGCTTCTACGTCGTCGCCGAACGCGAGGGCGCCGCCATCGGCAGCCTGTTGGTGACCTACGAATGGAGCGACTGGCGCAACGGTGACTTCTGGTGGATACAAAGCGTCTACGTGACGCCGGACGCGCGACGCAGCGGCGTGTTTCGCGCACTGCATGCGGATGTCACACGACGCGCGCGCGCAGCCGGTGCCATCGGCTTGCGCCTTTACGTGGAAACCGAAAACCATCGTGCGCAACAGACGTATGCCGATCTGGCGATGGAGCGTTGTCACTATTTCATGTACGAAACATCGCCGTTGTAGGAGCGCACCCTGTGCGCCACGTTCTTTCTCACGTGACGGGAAGCTCGCGCACAGCGTGCGCTCCTACAGCGCGGAGTCAGGCGCCATGTCGAGCAGCTTGCCGAAATCCGCTGCCGGCATCGGCATGCCGTAGAAGAATCCCTGCATCTGCGAGCAGCCGGCGGTGCGCAGGAATTCGCCTTGCTCGAAAGTTTCCACGCCTTCGGCGATCACTTCCTTATGCAGGCTGCGCGCCATCGCGATGATCGCGCGGGTGATCATCGCGGTGTCGTGATCGTTCGGCAGATCACGCACGAACGCGCGGTCGATTTTCAGCGCGTCGATCGGAAAATGTTTCAGGTAGGAAAGGCTGCAATAACCGGTACCGAAATCGTCGAGCGACAGCCGCACGCCGCGTTGCTTGATCCGCCTTAGCAGGCCGGTGGTGGCGTCGCCGGACATGACCATGCGTTCGGTGAGCTCCAGTTCGAGCAGGCCGGCGTCGAGCCCGCTTTCGTTGAGCACGTCGTCGAGCCAGGTGTAGAAATCCGCGTGCTGGAACTGCACCGGCGACACATTCACCGAGATGGGAATGGCGCGACCGGCGCGTTGCCACGCGCGGGCTTGTCGGCATGCCTGGCGCAGCACCCACGCGCCAATCGGCAAAATCAGGCCGCTGTCTTCGGCGATCGGAATGAACTGGTCCGGCGTGTGCAGTTCGATGCCTTCGACATGCCAGCGCAACAGCGCTTCGGCACCGACGATGCTGCCGGTTTCGGCATCGACCTTGGGCTGATAGTGCAGACTGAGTTCATGGCGTGAGAGCGCCTGGCGCAAGGCGGCTTCGATGCGTCGCTTGGCCAATGCGCGCTCGTTCATCGATGCGGTGAAGAAGCGATAGCCGTGTGCACCTTGCGCCTTGGCCGCGACCAGCGCGGTTTCGGCATGTTGCAACAACGTTTCCGGCTCGCTGGCGTCATCCGGATAAACGCTGATGCCGATGCTCACGCGCAGCGACAATTCGGGTACGCCAACCACGCGCAACTGTTCGCAATGGGTGAGCAGGATCTGGCAGCGACTGGCGGCTTCGCCGACGCTATCCAGATGGGGCAACACCACCACGAACTCGTCGCCGCCGTAGCGGCTGAGCAGTTCGTCACCACTGAGCGTGAGGCGGATTTCCGCGGCAAGCGCGCGCAGCACGCGGTCACCATCAGCCTGGCCGTAAAGCTCGTTGACCTGTTTGAAATTGTCGATGTCGATATGCAGCAGCGCGGCGTGTTGCTGGCGTCGCGCAGCGGTGGCCAGCGCCTGTTCCACATGGCTGTGCAGCTGGCTGCGATTGGGCAGGCCGGTAAGCGTGTCGTGCTGGGTCAGATGGATCATCTTCAGCGCGAGCGAACGGGTTTCGCTGACGTCGTGGAATACCAGTACGCCGCCGATCACGTTACCGGCGTGATCGTGGATCGGCGCGGAGGAGTCTTCCACCGGCGTGTCGAAACCATGGCGATGACGCAGCAGCGTCTTGCCGGCGAGATCGACGATGGTGTTGCGCTCGATCGCGGTGCGCAAGGGATTCGTAACCGTCTCGTTATGCTGCGCGTCGAACAGCTGAAAGATTTCCTCGATCGCCCTGCCCTGCGCTTCGCTGGTGCTCCAGCCGGTCATGGCTTCGGCAATCGGATTGAGCGAGGTCACTCTCAGATGCGTGTCGGTGGTGATGACCGCATCGCCGATCGAACGCAGGGTGACTTCCGCCAACTCGCGCTCGCGATGCAGCGCTTCCTCGAACGCTTTGCGCTGGCTGATGTCCTGCGCCTGCGAAACGAAATACAGCGGAGCCCCATTCGCATCGCGAACCAGCGACACGCTGAGCTGGATATCCACGGCGTGGCCGTCCTTGTGGAAGTTACGCTTTTCCAGCTGGTACGAATCGCGCTCGCCCGTGGACAGCTGCGCCAGCAACGCCAGATCGCCAGCGAGGTCGTCAGGATGCGTGATATCGGCGATGTTGAGCTTCAGCAATTCGTCTTCGCGATAGCCCAGCATTTGGCACACCGCGGCATTGACCCGAATGAAATGGCCGTCCGGATGGGTAAGCGCCATGCCGATGGCCGCGTGCTGGAACGCACCGAAAAAACGTTGCTCGCTTTCGTGCAGCTGAAGCTCCAGCGTGCGGCGTCCGGTGATGTCGACCAGCGCGGTGAACACGCCGCAGACCTGGCCGGCCTCGTCGAAATCCGGCTGGAAATTGCCGTGCGCGAAACGCGATTCGTCGCCACTGAACAGCTCGCCTTCGTAACTGGTCATGTGGCCGGCATACGCTTTCTCGAGCGCGGGACCGGCGCGGCGATAATTACGCCGGCCGATGACCTCGATCACGTGCCGGCCGATCAGGTCCACCGGATCGACGCCGAGCCAGGTGCGATGGGTTTCGTTGGCGTAGCGGAAGCGTTGTTCGATATCGAGGTAGGCGAGCAGCACTGGCGTGCCGTCCAGCACGCGCACGGCCCAGTCCGGTCCGAACGGAAGCGAAGGCGATATCTCGGCAGGCATGTGCGGCCGCATGCTCATCCCGTCAGCAAGGCGCTCCCCGTTGGCGCGTTACCCATCATGCGCCAACTATCCGCCGCTGCACAGGGCCGAAGGGCTTAGTGGAGGGCGGTCGCGGGCGCAGCAAGTCGGCCGTGTTCGTCCAGCAGGATCTGGCCCAGCGCCTGCCATGCAGGCGCGATGGCATACCGATCGGTGAGGATCGCCAGCAAGGTTCCGAGCGCCTGCGGCTGCAACGGATAGCCATGCGCGAGTACCCGCGCGATGCCGCCGTCGCCGCGCTGCGCGAGCGTGATCGCCACCACGCCGAGGCCGGGTGCCTCATGTGCGAACAGAGTTGGCGGGTCGTACGCCGGGTCGACTTTCGCGAAGGTTTCCAGCAGGTAGCCAGCATCGGCTTCGACACCCTGCTCCGCGCCGGCCTGTAATTGCAGCGGCAGCTGATGTGCATCGAGCAGGGCGGCGTACTGGCGCAATTCGAATACCGCGCCGGCAAAGTCGTGGCGCAATTTGCCCGCGTCGCCCTTTTGCATAGCCAGCCATGCGGACGGCGACTGCACGCAAACGACGCCTTGCGAATACTGCAGCGCGAGTCCGCGCGCACTCATGCTCGATTCCTCGCGCTGCGGCGTCAGCAGTGCGGTTTCCAGTACCGTCCATAACGGTGCGAGGTTCACGTGTTCGTATTGGACGCAGGTCAGCGCGAGCAGGTCGTTGCGACTGAGATAGCGAACGTGCTCCAGCCGTATGCCGAGTGTGCGCATCAGCCAGTCGGCCGTCTGCGCGCTCGCTTCACCGCGACCGACCAGCTGGACTTCCATCTGCTCGGACAATTCGGCCACCAGCGCTTCGGGAACCAGAAGGCTGATCGGCAGCAGACGCATCGGTCCATCGGCAAATGCGGGCGATGGTTCCAGCGTCTGTGCCGGCATATGGCCGTCATGACTGCCGAACGCGACCACGTGATCGATCGAACCACGCGGTACGCGGCGCGCCAGTTCCTCCAGCATGCCCCACACGGGAAAACCCGGCCGCAACAATTCGACCGGGTCGAACAGCGCGCCAGCGAGCGCGAGTCGCGTGTCCTTCACTTGCGGCAACAGCGCGTGAAGATCTTCGGCAATCCACGCGGCCAGTTCGGCTGCTTCGTCGCGGCTCAGGCAAAGACGTGCCGGCGCTTCGCCGGTGACCGGCTCAAGCGCCAGCACGGCGGAAAGGGCGACCAGTGTTTGCGCTTCCACGGCGAAGATTTCCGAACGGTAAAGAGCGCGATTCTACCATTCAGCGATTTGGGCTTTCGCCGCGCGGCATGCCGGGTTAGCCTTGAACGACTTGTGTGACGGACTGCTTCAACCATGGAAAACACGCAGCGACGCGTTGGAGTCATCGGCGGTGTTCGCATCCCGTTCTGCCGCAACAACACCGCGTATGCCGACGTCGGCAATTTCGGCATGTCGGTGAAAGTGCTTGGCGCGCTGGTCGAGCGCTACGGTCTGCATGGCGTGGAACTGGGTGAAGTGGCGATGGGCGCGGTGATCAAGCACTCGTCGGACTGGAACCTCGCACGCGAAGCGCTGCTCAGCTCCGGCCTCGCGCCCACCACGCCGGGCATCACCACCGCGCGCGCCTGCGGCACGTCGCTCGACAACACCATCATCATCGCCAACAAGATCGCCGCCGGACAGATCGAAGCCGGCGTGGCTGGCGGCTCCGACACCACCAGCGACGTGCCGATCGTGTTTGGCACGCGCCTGCGCAAGCGGCTGCTCGCGATGAATCGCGCGAAGACACCGATGGAAAAATTCAAGCTCGCGTTGCGTGGATTTTCGCTGAAGGAGCTGAAGCCATCGTTCCCCGGCGTGGCCGAACCGCGCACCGGCAAATCGATGGGCGAGCATTGCGAACAGATGGCGAAGGAGTGGCACATCGGTCGCGAGGCACAGGACCAGATTGCGCTGGACAGCCATCACAAACTCGCCGCCGCGTATGACTCGAATTTCTTCGAAGGCTTGCTGGTGCCGTTTCGCGGCCTCAAGCGCGACGGATTCCTGCGGCCGGATTCCAGCATGGAGAAACTCGCCACGCTTAAACCCGCGTTCGACAAACGCTCGGGCAAGGGCACGCTCACCGCCGGCAATTCCACCGGGCTTTCCGACGGTGCCGCCGCGGTGCTGCTCGGCAGCGAAGCATGGGCTGCGCAGCGCGGCCTCACCATCCAGGCCTATCTGCGCGATGCCGAAGTCGCCGCAGTGGATTTCGTGCACGGCGAAGGCCTGCTGATGGCGCCGACCATTGCGGTGCCGCGCATGCTCGCGCGCAACGGCCTGAGCCTGCAGGATTTCGATTTCTACGAAATCCACGAGGCGTTCGCCGCGCAGGTGCTGTGCACGTTGCGCGCGTGGGAATCGGCGGACTACTGCAAGAATCGGCTCGGTCTCGCCGCGCCGCTCGGCGCGATCGATCCGGCGAAGCTCAACGTGCACGGTTCAAGCCTCGCCGTGGGTCATCCGTTCGCCGCCACCGGTGCACGTATCGTCGCCACGCTGGCGAAGATGCTCGAACAGAAAGGCTCCGGTCGCGGGCTCATCTCGATCTGCACCGCCGGCGGCATGGGCGTTACGGCGATCCTCGAACGGCCGTAACCTCGCCGGCTCGGATCTGCGCCGCGCTCAAATCGGTATCCGATACACAGCACTTGATCCGGTCAGACGCTCGACTCAGAGCAACCCGGTGGTGCCCGCACCGAAGGCGGTGATCATGCGCGTGATGATCAGCTTCGGCGACACGTCGACCTCGGGGAAATCGCCGACCGGTTTGTAGCAGGCGAAGAACCCGGGATCGCTCGCACGCAGCGGCTCGCAGTTTGGCTTGAGGTCGTAACTGGTGGCGTAGCGAAACGGCCATATGTCGAACAACGGCAGATGTTCGGACACCGTGCCGATCATGTCGTTGAGATCCGACAGCACCGGCACCTTGCGTTGCCTCGGCGCGATCATCCACGCATTTTCAGGTTGCGTATCGCGCAGGATGCTCTGGCGCAACTGGTCGGCGAAGTGATGGTCGTAGACGATCACGCCGGCCTCGGTGTTGTAGTGATCCGAACGCGGATCGAAATTGTGCGAGCCGACCATGCCGAACGCGTCGTCGATAACGATCGACTTGGCGTGAAGTCCGTAACGGCGTCCGTCACTCAGCAACGGCGCGGGCCGGTTGTTGCTGCCGTGGCTGCCGAGCAGGTGCATGCGAGTCTTGCCTGCGCTGATCGGCGTGGCGGTTTCCGCGGGCAGGTTCAGGTGGTCCGTACCGAGATTGGCGAGCTCGTTGTCGGTGGCGGGGCCGGGCGCATGCGGTTTCATTTCGTGGATCTCGAAACCGAACTTGGTGAGATACCTCTTGCGATGCTTGTACGACATCGCATACACCGCGAACGCATCGGTGGACGCGAGTGAATTGGTCGACACGACGATGCGCGGCGCATCCACACCGTGATGGAGCTGCCGAAAAATCTTTTGCGCGCGCTTGCTCATCACCAGATACGGCGTCTGCAGCACCACTTCGTGCTTCGCCTCGCTGACCATGCGCATGACGTGGCGGGTGAAATCGCGTGCGTGCGCCTTGTCCGGCTTGTCGGTCTTGGCCGGCAGATCGCTGAAGTATTCGACCTGGCCGGTTCGCAGCGTGGGTTCAATCAGCCAGGCATTCAGCCACGCCGCATCTTCGGCGGCCTGCTGTACCTGCGCGACGCGAAGCGGTTGGCGATAAGTTGGCTCGGGCCACGGTGTCGGCGTGCCTTCATCGAGAATCTTGCGGTTGACGTCGCGCAGGTGGGTCAGCGGTACCGAACGCTTGTGCTGCCAGAAAAGTTCGAAACTTTCCGCCATCTGTTTCGCGGCAGGACCGCCGACCATCACGTCGCGATCGACGTAATCGAAGCTGTCGTCCCAGTTGAAATAGCGATCCTCGTAATTGCGTCCGCCGGTGATACCGATGGCGTCGTCCACCAGCAGCAGCTTGTTGTGCATGCGCTGGTTGAACTTGAAGAAGCAGCACAACAGGCCGGCGGCGAATTCCACCGGCTGCGTCTGCGCCTTGTGGAACGTCGGGTTGTACAGCCGCACCTGCAGATTGACGTTGACCCGCGACAACCGTTCCAGCAGCACCGGATCGTTGAACGACCACAGCTGGTCGGCGAGGATGCGCACCTGCACACCGCGACGTGCGGCTTTCACCAGTTCATTGAGTATCAGCTGGCCGGCGTCGTCGTGGTCCCAGATGTACGTTTGTACATCGATCGATCGACGCGCCGCGCGAATCAGGTTGATACGCGCCGCCATCGCCGGCTCGCTGTCGTTGAGCAGCGTGACGACATGCACGGGGCGTTGCGGTGTGGACTCTGCCATCGCCTGCTGCGCGGCCTGAAGCAGTGGCGATGACTGCGCGCAATGATCGGGGCGATTGCAGTCGATCCGTCGGTCGATGCTGGCGGTGACGACCGCATCCGCCTGGCGAATGCGCAAGCGCGATACCGTGCAACCCTGCAGCACGAGGGCCGCAAGCAGCAAATGCAAAACGAGAAGGCGGCGCGACGACATGCGCGCCATGATACGGAGGTATCGGTCAATCCGGCGTCGGTTCAAGCGCGATCATCAGGTCGAGTTTCACCTGGTCTGACAGCGACGTGCCGTGGCTGATCATGCCGAAGTCGCTGCGCGAGACGCTGCCGCGTGCTTCGATCACGCAGGCGGCGGTGGTGGCGCAGCTGGCGGGCAGCAATTCGAGATGTATGGGATGCATCACGCCGCGCAGGCTGAGCCGGCCGTCCAGTTCGCCGCCGCTGGCGAGGCGGTCGAACGGCACCGGGTCGGAAAGAAAGTGTGCAACGGGATGGCGTTGCGCGTCGAAGAATTCCGGCGCCAGTACCCAGCGACGAAAACGCGACGAATCCATCACCACGCTGTTGATTTCGATCTGCACGTCCACCGTGGCCAGCTTTTGCCGGTCGAGATTCACCAGCCCGTGCATGTCGGTGAAGCGACCGCCGATGGTGTGAACCCACAACAATCGCACGCCGAAATCGGCGTGCGAGCGGTTGGAGTCGATGCGCAGTTCCTTGGCGTGACACGCCGACGCGGCAAGCGCCAGCGTCGTGAACAGCGACGTGATCGAAAGTCGCCTCACGGCGACCAGAAAGCATCCAGTCGCGCATTGCCCGGTTCAAGGGCGCCATTCAAATGGAGCACCGCGAGTGCGCCGGGCGGCATGCCGCGAAATTCGTCGGAGCGACCTTCGACCAGCAGCGCCACGAGTCGTTCGATGCCGGGGTTGTGGCCAACCAGCATCACGGTTTCGGCATCCCCATGCTGATCCAGCAGGGCAAGCAGTTCGCCGGGCGATGCGTCGTAGATTTCGCCGGCCATCTGCGGCGTGGGCGGGGAATCCATCGCGGCGAGAGCGAGCCGCGCGGTCTCGTCGGTGCGGCGGCTGGGTGAACACAGCACGCGGTCGGGCTTGCTGCGATGGGCGGCGAGCCATTTGCCGGCGGCCTGCGCCTCCTGTTCGCCGCGCGTGCTCAGTGGTCGCTGTTGATCGTCGCCGGCCTTTTCTATCGGGACGGCTTCGGCGTGTCGCAACAAGATCAGTTCGTGCATGGAAAACTCCTGTGGGGGTCTTACGCGAAGGTCCGTCTTACGAATGTCGCTTGATCCAGCGCAACAATGCTTTCCAATCCTGCTGGTGGCTGCGCACCTGCTCGGACTGGTAATCGAAAATGCCTTTGCCCAGCGAGGTCAGCAGCACATAGGCTTGGCTGTCGCGCAGCTGCGCGGCGATCGGGAACGGTGATTGCTCGGCCAGCTGGGCCACGGCGTCCTGGCTTGCGTGCGTCCACGGCTTCAGCCGGTTGGCGACCAGTGCCACCGGAAGCTTGCCGCGGCGGATGCGGTTGATGCGCTGCAGTTCCTCGATGAAACCGAGCGTGGCGTGCAGGTCGAACGAGGACGGCAGCACCGGCACCAGCAGCACGTTGGCCTGTTCGAGATACGGTTCCAGTTCGCGCTCGCCGGAACCGGCGGGGGTATCGATCAGCAGTTGCTGCGTGTCCGGCGGCAAGCGCTGCAGGGAGCGGCGTCCTCCTTCGTAGGCGAGTACGCCGGGAACGTTTTCCGGTCGGAGCGCGGCCCAGCGGAAGCTGGAACCCTGCCGGTCGGCGTCGATGATCGCGGTGTGCTGGCCCGCCTGTGCCCAGTGCGAAGCCAGCTGGGTCACCAGCGTGCTCTTGCCACAACCACCTTTGCTGCTTGCCACGAGCGTCGTAAACATGGACGGACCCTTGCCGCTGAAGGTGGGCCAAGCCTACACGGCCGGGGATGCGCCGCAAAGCTGCGGCGCGGAGGTCAGCCCGGCTGTTGCGGTTTCCAGTCGGACGGTGCCTCGGGCGCGATCTTGCCGTCACGCAGGGCGGCCAGCACGAGGCTCATTTCGGTGCCACCGTTTCGCGCCAAAGCCAGCAGATGCTGGGCCAGCGCCGCATCGCTCTGGGCACGACCCAACAGCTGACCAAAGTTCTGTACCTGCCAGATCAGGTTGATGCGCGCGTGCTTGGCGTCTTCCTGTTGGGCCGGATCGTCGGCCAGCACTTCGCGCAGATGCAGGCCCAGCGAACGGGCCAGCGGGCTGGAAGCCCATTCGAGCGTGCTGCCGAGTTTCAGGCAATCGGCCTTGATCGCCGCGTCGCCGGCTGCGTTCTCGCACAGCTTGGCGGTGATCTGCAGTCCTGGCTGCGGCTGTGCGCTGGCCAATCCGAAAACCATCACCGCCTGCATGCCCACGGCGCCAGCGGCGTTGGCGGGATCAAACGAACCGGCGGGGGGCGGCAACACGCCGACCGATGTGGCCAGCGCCTTCAGGCTGGTGCCGGTGTAATCGTCATAGAGCTTGGCGCCGGCCGCCTTGGCGAGATCCTCGCGCGCGGCATCCTGTTTCATCGCGTGAGTATCGACACCCAGCTTGAGTAGCCACACCGCGGCATTGTCCGACGCCTGTTGCTGCAGGTGTTGCAGCGAAGTCGGATCGGGACAGGCGTCGGCCTTGGCGTCGCAGTCGGCGAGGCGCACCCAGCTGATCGCCGGGTTCTGCGCGTCGGCATCGGTGGCGCGTGCGATCAGCGAATGGAAACTGTTGGTTTTCGGCTGGTTCTGCAGCGGCCGCGCCATCAAAGCGGCGGCCAGCAACGGCAGTGCATCGGCCCGCGGCGCCAGCACGCTGACCAGATCGCGCTGGAATGCCAGCTGCGCCTTGTCGCGATCCTGATTGCCGGCGGTGGTAGAAGCATCCGTGGCGGCACCGATGACCGGCGTCATCGCCAGTGAAACGGCCGCGGCCAGCAGGGCAAAACGCAGTCCACGCAACATAGGCTTCATCCGGAGTCAAAGAATCGAGGATAACGCGGGCGCATTAAGCCCGGCTGATCGCGGTGACCACGTCGGCAGGCAGGTCGCGTCAGGCTTGCTACGATGCCCGTTCTGGCGTGAAAGCGCGCTCACCACACAACGGTTGGAGACGCCCAGTGGGTCATTTCTTCTCGAATTTCGCCGATGGCGCCCCGTGGTTTGCCGTTGTCGGTTGGGGCACGCTGGCACTGATCAACGCCGCGTTGGCACAAGGCAAGAACCGCAGTGGCCTGCTGTGGTTTCTGGTGTCGATATTGCTTGGGCCGTTCGCGACACTGCTGCTGGTGTTGCTGCCCAAGGTGCGCAGCAAGATGTTTTGACGGAGGAGAACAGGGAATGGAGAACAGGAATGTGAAGTATCGCGAGTCACGCTCCCGTTCCTCGCTGTTATTCCCCCAATGCCTCGCGCATGAATTCCGGCTGTGCCAGTGCGCCCTTGTGGATATCGGCGTTGTAATAGCGGGTCGGGAAGTTTTTGCTTATCGCGCCACGCTCGCGGAAACCGGACAGGTCGCCGCCCTTGCGCGCCATCGTGCAGCTCCACCAGCCGGTCGGGTAGCACGGCTGCGGAAACGGCAGCGTGCGTACGGCGTTGAAACCGGTGGTGCGCATGGCCGAACGCATTGATTTGATCAGGTCCAGGTGCGCCAGCGGCGATTCGCTCTGCTGCACCAGCAGGCCACCGTGACGCAGCGCTTTGTAGCAACTCGCGTAGAACGCGGCATTGAACAGGCCTTCAGCCGGGCCCACCGGATCGGTGGAGTCGACGATCACCAGATCCAGCGAATCGGGTTCGCACTCGGCCATGTACTTGATGCCGTCGATGAACAGCAGCTCGGCACGTGGATCGCCATTGGCTTCGCACAGTTCCGGGAAATACTGCTCGGCCAGACGCGTCACGCGCTCGTCGATTTCGACCTGCACGGCCGACTCCACTTCCTCATGCTTAAGCACTTCGCGCAGCGTGCCGCAATCACCGCCGCCGATGATCACCACGCGCTTGGCACGCGCATGAGTGAAAAGCGCCGGGTGCGTCATCATCTCGTGATAAAGAAAATTGTCGCGCGTGGTCAGCATCACGCAGCCGTCGATCACCATCAGATTGCCCCAGTCGGTGGTCTGATAAATCTCGATGGTCTGGAACGGCGTCTTCTCCGCGTGCAGCAGTTGCTCGGTGCGAAAACCGATGGACGAGCCCGACGCCTGGTGGGCTTCGGTGAACCAGCTGAGCTGCTGCGACATGGTGGAAGATCCTGACGAAGGCATGATGGAAGACGAAGACCGCCAATTGTAACGGCAAGTCGTCGCGGCGCGGTCAGCGACAGCCTGGTGAACGTGGTGCCATCGCGCGTACACGCTGTGCGCATATCGTCACAGACGGCCATTACAATATCGGCTGGCAAAGCCGGTGCATCGCGCGGGCGGCCGACAAGTCCGATCGGCCCCGCGGCGTGCGAGGCTTCCGGTCGCTCGGACTCGTGCTCCGTGGAGCAACACCGTCAAGGCTCGCCGCTGCGACGACATCGTCCGTTTGTACAAGGAGATTTCGCCATGGCGAAGCATTGGAACATCGATACCGCTCGTCACACCTACGCCGTGCCGCACTGGAGCGACGGCTACGTCGACGTCGACAACGCTGGCCACATCGTGATGAAGCCGCACGGCGCGCAAGGCCCCGCCCTTTCATTGCCGCGCATCGTCGAAGACGCGCGCGCCGACGGGCTGCGGTTGCCGTTGCTGGTGCGCTTTCCGGACATCCTCGCCGATCGTCTCGCACACTTGCAGAAGGCGTTCGCCAAGGCCATCGGCGAGTGGAACTATGCGGGCGGCTATACGGCCATCTATCCGATCAAGGTGAACCAGCAGCGCGGCGTGGCCGGCGAGCTCGTGGCCGCTGGCACGCAGGGCTTCGGTCTCGAGGCCGGCTCCAAGCCGGAGTTGATGGCGGTGCTGGCGATGGCGCGGCCCGGGTCCATCGTGATCTGCAACGGCTACAAGGATCGCGAATACATCCGTCTCGCACTCATTGGCCGCAAGCTCGGGTTGCGCGTGTTCATCGTGATCGAGAAGTTGTCCGAGCTTGATCATGTGTTCGCCGAAGCCAAGGCGCTGGACGTCGAACCGCTGCTCGGCGTACGCGTGCGTCTCGCCTCGATCGGCGCCGGCAAGTGGCAGAACACGGGTGGCGACAAGGGCAAGTTCGGCCTCTCGCCGAATCAGGTGCTGACCCTGATCGAACGGCTCGACGCGGCGGGTCTCAAGCACACGCTGAAGCTGCAGCACTTCCACATGGGATCGCAGATTTCCAACGTGCGCGACATTGCCAACGGCATGCGCGAAGCCACGCGCTATTTTGTCGAGCTGAAAGCGATGGGCGTACCGCTGGAAATCGTCGACGTCGGTGGCGGCCTCGGCGTCGACTACGAAGGTTCGCGTTCGCGCAGCCACAACTCGATCAATTACTCGATCGAACAATATGCCGCCACCATCGTGCAGTCGCTGGCCGAAGCAGTGGAAGCCGAAGGCCTCGATGCGCCGCACATCCTGACGGAAGCCGGTCGAGCGATGACTGCGCACCATGCGGTGCTGGTGGTCAACGTCACCGAGGTCGAAGAAGTCCCTGCCGGCGCGATGCCACCGGCGCGCGGCGACGAGCCGACAGTGCTGCGCCATTTGCGCGAAGTGCACGCGGAACTGGACATGCGCCCGCCGCTGGAGCTGTATCACGAAGCGCAGCATCACCTACAGGAAGGCCAGACGCTCTACGCGCTGGGCCAGCTGGCATTGGCCGATCGCGCGCGACTGGACGAGATGTACTACGCCATCGCCAACGCGGTGCGCACGCGCCTGCAGCCGGCGGAGCGCTCGCATCGGCAGGCGCTGGACGAGCTGGACGAGAAGCTTGTCGACAAGTACTTCGTCAACTTCTCGGTATTCGAATCGGTGCCGGACATCTGGGCGATCGAGCAGATTTTTCCGATCGCGCCCATTGCACGCCTCGACGAGGAGCCGACACGGCGTGGCGTGATCGTCGATCTCACCTGCGATTCGGACGGCCGTATCGATCACTACGTCGATGGCGAAGGCGTGGATGTGAGCCTGCGACTGCACGATCTGCGCGAAGGCGAGAGTTATCAGCTCGGCATCTTCATGGTCGGCGCGTACCAGGAAACGCTGGGCGACATCCACAACCTGTTCGGCGACACGGATGCAGTGAACGTGCGCGTGGCGGGCGACAGCTTTGCCTTCGATCACATCCGCCGCGGCGACACGACGGACCTGATGCTCGACTACGTCGGTTACGACCTCGCCGTATTGCGGCAGTCCTACCGCGAACGTATTGCCGCCGCCGGTGTCGATGGTGACCAGGCCGAACAGTTCTACCGCGCGTTGGACAACGGCCTGACCGGTTACACGTATCTTTCCGAGCCCGTCGCCTGACGGCTCGGCCCTCGATTTCCCCGCTTACAAGGAGTTCTACATGGCAAGTCTCGACGGCAAGGTGGCATTGATCACGGGCGCCGCCAGCGGCATCGGCAAGGCGATCGCCGAGCTCTACGCAAAGAACGGCGCCGCGGTGGCGATCGCCGACATCAATCAGGCGGCCGCCGATGCGGCCGCAGCGGAAATCAACGCGGCTGGCGGCAAGGCCATCGGCATCGAAATGGATGTCACCGACGAGGCCGCGGTCAACGCCGGCACCGAGAAAGCCGTCGCGGCGTTTGGACGTCTGGACATCCTGATCTCCAATGCGGGCGTGCAGATCATCAACCCGATCGAGAACTACGCCTTCTCGGACTGGAAGAAAATGCTGGCCATCCATCTCGATGGCGGCTTCCTGACGACCAAGGCGGCCTTGCAGCACATGTACAAGGTCGACGGCAGCGGCAAGGCACAGGGCGGCGTGGTGATCTACATGGGCTCAGTGCATTCGCACGAAGCGTCCAAGCTGAAATCCGCGTATGTCACCGCCAAACACGGCCTGCTCGGTTTGGCGCGTACGCTGGCGAAGGAAGGCGCGGATCGCAACGTGCGTTCGCACGTGATCTGCCCGGGTTTCGTGCGCACCCCGCTGGTCGAGAAACAGATTCCCGAACAGGCGAAGGAGCTCGGCATCAGCGAGGCCGACGTGATCAAGAACGTGATGCTGGCGGACACCGTCGATGGCGTGTTCACCACCGTCGAGGACATCGCGCAGACCGCGCTGTATCTCGCCGCGTTCCCGTCTGCCGCACTGACCGGGCAATCGTTTGTGGTGAGCCACGGCTGGTACATGCAGTAACGCGATTGAGTCGATGCGTCGCGGCCAACGTCGGTCGCGCCGCTTTCTTGCGGGTCCAAGGGAGTGCTTCCGTGAAGATTGCCGATGTGAGGGCGAATGCGTTCGCCATGCCGCTGACCAGCCCGGCGTTTCCGCCCGGGCCTTACCGTTTCACCAACCGCGAATTCATGGTGATTACCTATCGCACCGACATGGACGCGTTGCGCGCGGTCGTGCCCGAGCCGCTGGAAATTACCGAGCCGCTGGTCAAATACGAATTCATTCGCATGCCCGATTCCACGGGCTTCGGCGATTACACCGAATCGGGCCAGGTGATTCCCGTCACCTACAAAGGTGTGCGCGGTGGCTACGTGCATTCGATGTATCTCAACGATCATCCGCCGATCGCCGCCGGTCGCGAACTATGGGGTTTTCCGAAGAAACTGGCCGCGCCAAGTCTCGACGTGGAGATCGACACCGTCGTCGGCACACTCGATTACGGCAAGCTGCGCGTGGCCAAGGCGACGATGGGTTTCAAGCATCGACCCGCCGATCACGCCGCCGTGCTGGCGTCGCTGCAGGCGCCGAATTTCCTGCTGAAGATCATCCCGCATGTGGATGGCACAACGCGCATCTGCGAGCTGGTGCGTTACTTCACCACCGACATCAACCTCAAGGGCGCGTGGACCGGCCCGGCCTCGCTTGAGCTGCATCCGCACGCCCTGGCGCCAGTGGCTGACCTGCCGGTGCTCAAGGTGGAATCGGCACTGCATTTCATCACCGACCTCACGCTCGATCTCGGGGAGGTGGTGCATGACTACCTCGCCGACTAAATCGCGCAGCGGTGCCAAGACCTCGACGCGAATAAAACCCGCTGTGGGCAAGGCGCCGAGTTATCACACCACCGCGCTCGTGCTGCAGGGCGGCGGCGCGCTGGGTGCGTATCAGGCCGGCGTGTACGAAGCGATGGCCGAGGGCGGCCATCATCCGAACTGGGTCGCGGGTATTTCGATCGGCGCGTTGAATGCGGCGATCATCGCCGGCAATGCGCCGGAACACCGCGTCGAAAAACTGCGCGAGTTCTGGCAGACGATCTGCAAGCCGCCGATGTTGCCGGCGTTCGGCTTGCCCGATTTGCAGAACGGACAAAGCTGGCCGGCGAAAGCGATCAGTGCGATGAGCGGGATGGCTGCGTGGCGCGCCATCACCGAGGGCCAGGCTGGTTTCTTCACGCCGCGAATACCGCCGCCTTACGTGAAGCCGCCCGATGGTCCGGCCACCGCGAGCTACTACGACACCACGCCGTTGCGTGCGACGCTCGAACGGCTGGCCGATTTCGATCGCATCAACGATCCGCGCACGATTCGCGTATCGGTCGGTGCGGTGAACGTGCGTACCGGCAACTTCGCGTACTTCGACAGCGCTCATCAGAAACTGCGACCGGAACATTTCATGGCGTCCGGCGCGTTGCCGCCGGGTTTTCCGGCGATTGAAATCGATGGCGAGTTCTACTGGGACGGCGGCATGGTTTCCAACACGCCGCTGTACCGCGTTCTGACCGAGCATCCGCGCCGCGATACGCTGGTGTTTCAGGTGGACCTGTGGAGTTCGATCGGGCCGTTGCCGCACGACATGCTGCAGGTCGCCGAGCGCAGCAAGGACATCCAGTTTTCCAGCCGTACGCGCATCGTCACCGAATACATGCGCGATGTGCAGGAACAACAACGTCTGCTGCACGATCTGATGGCGTTGGTGCCGGCCAACCGCCGTGATGACCCCGCCTATCGACGCGCGGAAACGCGCGCCAGCGGTGCGCTGGTGAACGTGGTGCATCTGATCTATCGCAACAAACCTTACGAAGGGCACTACAAGGATTTCGAGTTCAGCGCGGCGACCATGCAGGAGCATTGGCGCAGCGGCGTGGCCGACATGCGGCACACGCTGACACATCCGCACTGGCTCGACGTGCCTGATCCTGCGCGGCCGTTCGTGACGCACGACGTGCATCGCAAATGAGCGTTACCGTGTTGTCGATTTCCACTGACAGGTAGAAGCATGACGATCAAGACAGGTTTCGTCGGACTCGGCGCGATGGGCGTGCCGATGGCGCGACATCTTCATCAGCGCGGTTTGCTGGCCGCGCTGGCGAATCGCACATCGGACAAGGCGGTTGCGCTGGCGAAGGAACTGGGCGTGACCGCGCCCGACGACCTCGCCGCGCTGGCTGCGCAGTGCGACGTGATCGCGTTGTGTGTGACAGCGGACGCCGATGTGCTGTCGACGATTGATGTGCTTGCACCGCACATGCAGCGCGGCGCCATCGTCATCGATCATTCGACTGTCGCGCCTGAGACCGCGAAGCTTGCGGCTGCAAAGCTCGCGCAGGTCGGCGTGCACTTCCTCGATGCGCCGGTATCGGGCGGCGTGGAAGGCGCGAAGAACGGCAAGTTGTCGGTCATGGTCGGCGGTGATGCCAGCGTGCTCGAACGCGCGCGTCCGGTGCTCGAAGCCTATGCGCTGCGCATCACGCATCTGGGCGCTACCGGCGCGGGGCAGGCGACCAAAGCGGTGAATCAGGTGCTGGTGGCGGGCATCGCGCAGGCCGTGTGCGAAGGCCTGGCGCTGGGCGAGGCGCTGGGTCTCGATGCGTCGCGATTAATCCCGACGCTCGGCGCGGGTGCCGCCGGCAACTGGTTTCTCGAGAAACGCGGCGAGACGATGCTGCGCAATGAGTTCGGCGTCGGCTTCAAGCTGGCCTTGCTGCACAAGGATCTCGCCATCGTCCGCGGCATCGCGCAGCAGGCCGGCAGCGCCACGCAGGTGATCGAGCGATCGCTGGCGGATTACGCCCAGCTGATGAGCCAGGGCTATGGCGACGAAGACATCTCGGCCTTGATACGGTTGAAGCGCCCTTCCTGAGAAGAACGCTTCAATTGATCTTGCAAATCAGTACCCGCGAATCAGCGGCTCGACTTCGACGTCGCAATAGCCTGCTTGAAGAAGCCGTAGACGCCTTCGGAGTTCATCGTTCGCGCATTGGACAGTTCGCCGGCTTTGGTCGAGTAAAGCACCTTGTCGTCGGGCGACACGATCACCGCGGCGGGAATGCCTTTGCCGATCGGATTGCCGTACTGCTTGGCGATGTCGAGGTTGTGATCGAAGTTGCCGACGTCGATTTTCACCACCTGGAATTCTCGCTTCATCAGGTCGGCGTTCTTGCCAGTCTTGAGATCGCCGTTGAGCGCACGGCAGTCTTCACACCAGTTGGCGCCGAAAATCAGTAGCACCGGCGTATGCGTCGCCTTCGACCTGGCAAGCGCATGGGCCACATCGGCATGGGCATCGGCATTCGTGTCGTACGGAAGATCCGCAGCGAAAGCGTTGACGGTGAACAGCAGGCTGAGCAGCACGAGCAATCGTTTCATGGAGGTTCCGGTGCAGGCAATGAACGGCCAGCATAGCGCCATTTGACGTCCGTACGTTTGGCCGTCCAAACAAAGGGCCGCTTGCGCGGCCCATATCGCGACAGATGACGACCCGGTCACCTTCCCTCTTTCAGCGCGATGGCATTGATGCCGGCCGAGGTAAGCCGTTTCTTGGTCGATTCGAGTTCGGTGGCCGAACGGAATGGGCCAAGCCGCACGCGGTTGTAAGGCTGCCCGCCGATATTCACCGACTGCACATTGGCGACAAAGCCCTGCATGGCGAGCTTGGCCTTCAGGGTTTCGGCATCCGATGCATTGGGGAACGCGCCCACCTGCAACAAATAGCCGGAGCCTGCAGCAGGCGCTGCCACGGTGTTGGCCGGCGCTGCGGTGATGTTCTCGCTGACAGCGGCAGGCGCCTTGGCCGGAGTCGCCGGCGCGGTAACTGGCAGCGGCGCCACGGGTTGCTGCTGTGCCTGTTGCTGCTGTGCGGCCAGCTGTTTCTGCTGCTGTTCGGCGCGAGCCTGCGCGGTGATTTCGGCATCGGGAATGCGTACTTCTTTTTCCGACAACACGGAATAGAAATCGTATTGCGGCTTCTTCGGTGTGCTTTCGCCGCTGGCCGGCTCGAGCACGCCCGGGTCACTGCCGTGTTGAGCGGTCGCTTGCGGATTCGCCTGGGGAACGGTGGGCTTCATGCTGGTCAGCAGGCTGCCACGCATCATCACCGCCATTAAAATGGCGCCGATCAGGATGCCGATCACCGCGTATCCCCAGCCGGGGAATCCGCCGCTGTTGTTGCGCACGGCCTGTCGGCCCTTGCCCTTGCGTGCTGCCATTACATGCTCTCCGGGGCGCTCAGGCCCAGTAATCCAAGTCCATTCTTCAATACCTGGCGCGTCGCCACCACTAGCGCCAGTCGCGCGTTGCGCAGCGGGGCGTCTTCGACCAGGAACTGATGCGAGTTGTAGTACGTGTGAAGCGCGTTGGCGAGTTCGCGCAACCACGCAGCCAGCAGATGCGGCTCCAGGTTCGCGGCCGCGGCTTCGACGATTTCCGGATACTTCGACAATTCGGTGAGCAGGATCTGCTCGTGCTCGTTGTCGAGCCGTGACAGATGCTGGAGGCCGTTGTCGAGATCGACAACGAAACCTTTCTCGCCGGCCTGGCGCAACACGCTGCACACGCGAGCGTGCGCGTACTGGATGTAATAAACCGGATTATCGTTGCTTTGCGAGCGCGCCAGGTCGATATCGAATACCAGCTGGGAATCGGAGCGGCGCGAGATGAGGAAGTAGCGCGTGGCATCGCGGCCGACTTCATCGATCAGGTCGCGCAAGGTGACGTAACTGCCGGCGCGCTTGGAAATTTTCACTTCTTCGCCGCCGCGCATCACCGTGATCATCTGGTGCAGCACGTAATCCGGCCACGCCTTGGGGATGCCGGCATCGAGCGCCTGCAGCCCGGCTTTCACACGCGCCAGAGTTCCGTGGTGATCGGAGCCCAGCACCGTGGCCGCGCGCTTGTAGCCACGCTGCCATTTGCTCAGGTGATAGGCCACGTCGGGCACGAAATACGTGTAGGTGCCGTCGGACTTGCGCATAACGCGGTCTTTGTCGTCACCGTAGTCGGTCGAGCGCAGCCACAACGCGCCGTCCTGCTCGTAGGTATGGCCGTGAGCAACGAGTTCGCGCACGGCTTCCTCGACCTTGCCGTCGCTGTAGAGCGACGATTCGAGGAAATACACGTCGAAGTCGACGCCGAACGCCTGCAGATCGAGATCCTGCTCGCGGCGCAGGCTCGCCACCGCGAACTGGCGGATGGCGTCGAGGTTGTCGACATCACCGGCGGCCGTCACGGTTTCACCGTCGGCGACTACCGATGCGCGCTCCAGATAGGCGCGTGCGACATCGGCGATGTAGTCGCCGCGATAACCGTTTTCCGGCCATCCGGCGTCGTCCGGCGTGATGCCACGCGCGCGCGCCTGCACCGAAATGGCCAGATTGGCGATCTGTACGCCGGCGTCGTTGTAGTAGAACTCGCGTTTGACGTTCCAGCCGGTGGCAGCGAACAGCCGGCTCAGGCAATCGCCGATGGCTGCGCCGCGACCGTGGCCAACATGCAGCGGTCCGGTCGGATTGGCCGACACGAATTCCACACCCACCGTTTGGCCGGCACCCGCCGTGCCCAGCCCGTACCGCTCGGCCTGTTCGTGAATGCGCCGCACTTCGGCGTGGTACGCGTCGGCGGCCAGGTAGAAATTGATGAAACCGGGGCCGGCGATCTCGACTTTTGCCACGATCGCATCGTCGGGCAGCGCTGCCACCAGCTTTTCCGCCAGCTCCCGCGGCTTGGCCCGAGCAGGTTTGGCCAGGAGCATGGCGATGTTGCAGGCGAAATCGCCATGTTCGCGGCTGCGTGCGCGCTCAATCACGAAATCCGGAAGCGCCAGATCGGCAGGCAGGACGGCATTGTCTTGCAGGCCATGCAATGCCTGCAGAACCAGTTCACGCAGCTGTGCTTTCACGGTGGATCCAGCCTCGATGGAACCGAAAATTCTAACATGGGGCGGCCGGATCATTGCGGGACAAGGCTTTGCCGCGGTCAAGGCAGAATGTGAAACCTGCGACCGGTGCCGGCTGTGGATAACTCTGTGGGAAATCCATGCCTTGTGTCGTTGTCGCAGCCGCCCAGATCGACGTTTCCGTCAGCCTTTAAGAAAAACATGATCTAAATCATGAGATTGAACGACCAATCTATGGACCTAGGCGCGATAGGTCCGCCAAGTGTTGATCCTGCTGATATGTGCATAAGTTTTCGTGGCTAACGCGCGCACTTCTTCACGTTCCGCTGGCGTCACCGGCTTGTCATGCGGCGCCGCGACAATGAGCGAGTACCGACATGATTCCCCTCCATGACGTGGTACACGGAGACGCCGCTCTCTCCTCTCCCAAATCGGACCCACGGCGTGGACCCCTTCCACGCCGTTTTTTATGGGTGAATGAAATCCCTTAGAGCAGGCCGCGAGCCGCCATTGAAACGGGCTCACCACTGCCGATGACCAGATGGTCGAGCACGCGGACCCCGACAAGTTGCAACGCGTCGCGCAACTCATGGGTGATCGCCCGGTCGGCGGCGCTGGGTTCGGCGACGCCTGAAGGGTGGTTGTGCGCAAAGATCACCGCGCAGGCGTTGTGATGCAGGCAGGCGCGCACGACTTCGCGGGGATGCACGCTGGCGCCATCGACGGTGCCGCGAAACAGTTCCTCGAACGCCAACACGCGATGTCGGTTGTCCAGAAACAGGCAGCCGAAGACTTCGTAGGGCAGATGCCGCAGCCGCGCGCGCAGGTAGTCGCCACTGTCGCGTGGATTGCCCAGGCTTTTGCGACCTTGCAGATCTTCAGCGAGGCTGCGCCGTGCCAGCTCGAGTGAGGCCACGATGCGCGCGCGCTTGGCTGGGCCGAGGCCGGACGCGCGAATCTGCTGTTCCGGCCGACTGAGCAAGGCGCTCAAACCGCCTGCGTTGTTGAGCAGTTCGCGACCGAGCGCCAGCGCGTCCTTGCCGCGACTTCCGCTGCCCAGAAGTACCGCCAGCAATTCGGCGTCAGATAAGGCGGCGCTGCCGCGGGCCAGCAGTTTTTCGCGGGGACGTTCACCTTCGGGCCAGTCGCGGATACTCATGCATGCAGCCTGATGGCGACGGGCCATTCCACGCAGCAGTTGGCTGGAGCGAATCCGGTAAGCTACGCGTCTGCCCGATTGTCAGGCCCGTCTTACATGAGTCTCGCCCAGCGCCGCATCCTGCTCGGAATTTCAGGCGGTATCGCCGCCTACAAGTCGTGCGAGCTGGTCCGGCGCCTGCGCGATCTGGATGCCCAGGTGCAAGTGGTGATGACCGAGGGCGCGACGCACTTCGTCAGCCCGACGACATTCCAGGCGCTGTCCGGTCGATCCGTGCGAGTCAGTCTCTGGGACGAACAGGCTGAGGCTGCGATGGGCCACATCGAGCTGGCGCGCTGGGGCGAACGCATCCTGATCGCCCCGGCCAGCGCGGACATCATTGCGCGGCTGGCGCATGGCCTTGCCAACGATCTCCTGACCACGATCTCCCTCGCCAGTGCGGCGCCTCTTTACGTCGCTCCGGCGATGAACCAGCAGATGTGGGCACATGCCGCCGTGCAGGCCAATGTCGATACATTGCGGCAACGTGGCGTGCTAATTCTCGGCCCGGCGGTGGGCGATCAGGCATGTGGCGACGTCGGCAGCGGGCGTATGCTGGAACCTCACGAATTGCGCGACGCCTTGGTGGCCTCGTTCGGCAACCAGACCCTGACGGGTTTGCGTGTTCTGGTGAGCGCGGGGCCAACGTATGAGGACATTGATCCGGTTCGCTTCATTGGCAATCGCAGCTCGGGCCGCATGGGATTCGCCGTGGCACAGGCCGCTGTCGAGGCTGGCGCAGAGGTGACACTCGTTGCCGGGCCGGTCGACTTGCCCACTCCGGCTGGCGTTGAACATCGCGTCGACGTTCGCAGCGCGGCGGAGATGCATGCAGCGGTGATGAGCGCCTCACCGCAGTCGGATATCTATATCGGCGCGGCGGCGGTTGGCGATTACCATCCAATCGAAGTGTCGGCTCATAAACTCAAGAAGCACAGTGGCGCAGGTCTCACGCTGCAGCTGGGCGAAAACCAGGACATCCTCGGCAGTTTATCGGCGCAGCCGGCTCATCCGTTCCTGGTCGGCTTCGCTGCCGAAACGCACGACGTCGCTGACTACGCACAGGAAAAACTGCAGCGCAAAGGCCTGGACATGATCGCCGCCAACCTCGTGGGCAACGGTTTGGGCTTCGAGGCGACGGACAACGCGCTGGCATTGTATTGGGCGGATGGCTCCGCGACCTTGCCGCGAGCATCCAAGATCGATCTGGCGCGGCAGCTGATCGAACATGTCGGCGAGCGATATCGGAGCGCTCGTCCGTGATGATCGACGTCGAATTGAAGATTCTCGATCCACGCCTCGGCGACAGCATCGCATTGCCGCAAACCGCGACGCTGGGCAGCGCAGGCATGGATCTGCGCGCGGCGCTCGATGCGCCGCTGACGCTGCAGCCGGGAGAAAGCTCGCTGGTGCCTAGCGGCATGGCGATTCATATCCGCGATCCGGGCTGGTGTGCGTTGATCGTTCCGCGTTCGGGGCTGGGTCACAAGCACGGACTGGTCATGGGCAACCTGGTCGGCGTGATCGACGCGGATTACCAGGGGCCGCTGATGATCTCCTGCTGGAATCGTGGCCAGCAACCCTACACGATCGAAATCGGCGACCGGATCGCGCAGTTGCTGCTGGTGCCGGTGGCGCAGGCGCGGCTGAATATCGTGGACGAGTTCACACCGAGCGAACGCGGCAGCGGCGGCTTTGGTTCCACCGGCGTCAAATAGCCAATCGGTATCGAATAGGATGCAAGGGCACGGCATCGGGCGTGGCGATCCTGCCAGCGCCTCGCGCGGGGACAAGAGATGGCGATAAAGATCGCAACCGAACGTTTGCAAGTCGACTGGAGGCGCCTGCTGCCATTGGCCGGAGCCACCTTGCTGCTGCTGCTCGGACTTTTCTGCGCCTGGCAAACCTGGCTCATCGCCACCGAAGGGCGCGCCATCGAAGCGGTTCACGCTGCACAGGCAACGGCCGCGCGCGAACTGACGGACTACGTCGCCATCCAGCGCGCCAAGGTCGAGAAAGTGCTCGCCACGGTCGATCCATCCGTTGCCATGAGCGATCCCAAAGGCACCGCCGCAGCCGTGCACCAGCAATTGCCGCAGGCGCAGACGCTTGAGTTTTACAGCGGCGATTTGAACGAGGTATTGCACGCCAACTACCGCGAATTCGGCTATGCCAAAGCAGCGCAACTGATGATCGCGCAAAGCGCGGCAGGCATGCCGCTGATGCAGAGCGCTTCGCACGGGTCCACCGATCGCCGTCTGAGCCTGGTGATTCCGCTGGGGCCGCCGCAGCGAACGCAAGCCTGGGCCTGGGTTGAAATGCCTTTCGCGCCGTTTCAACAGCGCTTTGAATCCATTTCACCGGGGTCCGGTCGTCTCGACCTGCGTCAGGGAGATGAGCATGGCAGCGTGCAGTTGCTGTCGCACGGCGCGCCTTCGGCAGTCGCGGAAACAACCAGTTTGCCGATTGCAGGCAGCGCATTCAGCATCGGTGCCGGCCTGCCCGACGAATTCATCTTGCTGCCTCGTTCCTGGATTCTGAGCCTGCTGCTGACCCTGTTGGGTCTGGGCGGCGGTATCTTCCTGTTGCGCATACGTTGGGGGCCGCAAGCGAAGCCGTCGCCGCAAGTCGAAGAGGATGTCCCCTTGCCATCCAAGATCGAGCGCGTTCGCGCCACGCCTGCCGACGACCCGTCGCCGGTAAAAGTCGTCGCGCCGGCCGTGCCGAGCATTGCCGTTGATCCCAGCATTTTCCGCGCATACGACGTGCGCGGCGTCGTCGGTCAGACGCTCAACAAGGACGTGGCGCATGCGCTGGGCCAGGCCATCGGCACGCTGATGAACGAGAAAGGCCTGCGCGAAATCGTGGTGGGCCGGGATGGACGTCTATCCGGTCCGGAACTGGCCGGTGCGCTGGGCGATGGTCTGCGCGCAGCCGGCATCGATGTGATCGATATCGGCGCCGTGCCGACGCCGGTGGTCTATTACGCGGCCTATCGCTACAACACCGGCTGCGGCGTCGCGGTGACCGGTAGCCACAATCCGCCCGACTACAACGGGTTCAAGATCGTGGTCGGCGGAGAAACCCTGTCCGAAGGCGCGATCCAGGATTTGCATCAGCGCATCGCTACCGGCGCGCTCGACGGCGACGGCCGCGGCAACCTGCGCCAGGTCGACGTGGCGCCGGACTATATCGAAAAGATCGTCTCCGACGTTTTGGCGGAGCGCCGGCTCAAGGTGGTCGTCGATTGCGGCAACGGCATCGCCGGCGCACTCGCGCCGCAGGTGCTGGAAGGCGTCGGCTGCGAAGTGATTCCGTTGTATTGCGACGTCGACGGCACCTTTCCCAACCATCATCCCGATCCGTCCGATCCGCACAATCTCGAGGATCTGATCCTCTCGGTGAAACAGACCAGCGCCGATCTCGGCCTGGCGTTCGATGGCGACGGTGATCGCCTTGGCGTGGTCACGCAAGCCGGCGAAATCATTTTTCCCGATCGCCTGCTGATGCTGTTCGCGCGCGACGTGCTGTCGCGGCAACCCGGCGCCACCGTCATCTACGACGTCAAGTGCACCAGTCATCTCAAGGGACAAATTCTCGACGCCGGTGGCAGCCCGATGATGTGGCGCACCGGGCATTCGCTGATCAAGGCCAAGATGCGCGAAACCGGCGCCGAACTCGCCGGCGAAATGAGCGGACATTTTTTCTTCAAGGAGCGCTGGTACGGTTTCGACGATGGCATCTATGCCGCCGCGCGATTGATGGAAATTCTCGCGGGCGACCAGCAGTCGCGAACACCGGAAGAAATTTTCGCCACGCTGCCGAAGAGCGTGTCCACACCCGAACTCAAGATCGAACTGGCCGAAGGCGAGAGTTATCCCTTCATGGACAAGCTGCGCCAGAAGGCAAGCTTCGAAGACGCCAGCCTCGTCACCATCGACGGCTTGCGTGCGGACTGGCCGGACGGCTGGGGGCTCGTGCGTGCTTCCAATACCACGCCTGTGCTGGTGCTGCGTTTTGAGGCGGACAATCAAACGGCGCTCAAGCGGATACAACAGGTGTTCCGCAAGCAACTGCTCGCCGTGGACTTCAAATTGAAGATGCCGTTTTGAGTTGCTAGTTCTGAAACGAAAAGGGCCGGTATATGCCGGCCCTTTTTTTGTTCTGCGTTCGCAGAGTCAATGCGCGTCGTCGCCCTGCGACCCCTTGAGCTGTGCCGCCTTGAGCACGCGATAACGCTGCAGTTGCTGTGCCTGCTGCTGCACGGTCTGCGATCGCACATCCTGCAAATGCGTGAGCGTGTTTCTCTGCCCCGTCACCACGTCGCGCTGCTTGGCGATGCCGTCGACGATGTACTTCGGCACGGTTTCCTTGTTTCGCTCCATGTCCGCGCCGCGCGCAAGAAGATCCGTCAGCGCCTTCTCCTGGCTACGCAGGTTGATCTGCGTGGTCAGGATCTGTTGATCGATGGTATCGAGCGCCTGCTGCTGCGAAATGCGGTAGGTTTCCTCGTCCGGATACGCCGAGAGCATCTGCGCCTCGGCGTCGGCCACTTCCTGCGCGGCATGGTCTTTAGCGGCCTGCTGCTCGGCGAGCTTGCTCGCGACCGCGCGCTCTTCGGCATTCAGTTGACGCGAAACGTGCTGGACGACAATGCCGCGATCGTTGACAACGTCGTAGCCATATTTCATCGCCTCGGTGGTGAGGCTGTCGCTGTAATGCGGCAGGTTTTGAGCATCGTGCCAGCGATACCGGACGTTGCCGGTATTTTGCGCATGCACGCAGACACTCGTGCATAGCGTGGTGAAAGCAAGAACGGTCAAAAGTTTGCGCATGGAATCTCCCCTTGGCCGCCAGTATAACCACGGCCTCCGCGCTGCCTAGGCGCGCATTGCGCCTGTTGTCGCGCTTGTGACGGAGATCGCGGGAGTGGATTCATTGATGCACGCCGTATTGCTGCCGATAGGCCAGCAGACGCGCGTGTTCCGCCGCCAGCTCTGGTCGTTCGCCAGCGTACGCAAGCACGTGGTCGAGGCCCGTGATCGCGATCACCGGAATGCCGTTGTCGTGCGCCACTTCCTGCGCCGCGGAACGATCGCCTTGGCCGCGTTCCTGGCGATCCAGCGCAATCAGCACGCCCGCAGGTTCGGCGCCCTGGGCGCGGATGAGCGCCAGCGATTCGCGCACCGCCGTGCCCGCCGTCATCACATCGTCGACGATCAGCACGCGACCCTTGAGCGGCGCGCCGACGAGAGACCCGCCTTCACCGTGGTCTTTTGCTTCCTTACGGTTGTACGCCCAGGGCAAATCGATTTCATGTTTCTCGGCGAGCGCAATGGCCGTGGCGGCGGCGAGCGCGATGCCTTTGTAGGCCGGGCCGAAAAGCATGTCGACGGCGAGCCCGGAATTCACCAGTGCATCGGCATAGGCGCGTCCCAGTTGCGCCAGCGCGGCACCGGAATCGATCCGACCCATGTTGAAGAAGTACGGACTTTGGCGCCCCGATTTCAAGATGAAATCGCCGAAGCGAAGCACGTCGCGTTCGAGGGTCAGCTGGATGAAGTTGCGTTGATAGTCGTGCACGGATCGCTCGCAAGTGTCGGGATATCAGGGCAACGATCGCAGCAGTAGATGCTGTGGACCGCCGTGCCCGCCATGGTACAGCTCGCCATTGTCGGTGAATCCGGCACGCCGGTAGAGTTTCAACGCGATCGTGTTGGTGGTGTGCACGGTCAGAACCAGCAGGCCTGCGTAACGGTGCCGCTGCATGGCATCGGTGATCAACGCATCCATTGCCGCACGACCGAAGCCGCGACCTTGCCAGCAGCGGTCGATGAAGAAACTGCGCAAGCCGAGCGCAGGTTGATCGAAGTCCCGGCCACTGACGCTGCGCGCGCTGTCGTCAATTCGATAACAACCGATGACCGTATTGTCATGCACGATCGTCATGGCCTCGCTGCCTGGGCACACCGCCGCATCGGCCAGCATGTCCGCGACGCGGCCGACATATCTGCGTTGCGATTCCGACACGTGCAACGCCTCCAGCGCAGGCTGTGGCCATGCCTTGACGGGTTCGACGCGAATCAAGCTACCTTCATGCATGGAGATGGCCGATGCCTGCGGTCCGGGTTGATATGATCGCCCATCACTGTCGGGAGACTCCATGCGCATCATCAGCCTCAACGCCAACGGCATACGTTCTGCGGCCAACAAGGGTGTCTTCGAGTGGTTGCGCGGCCAACAAGCCGACGTGGTCTGCGTGCAGGAAACCAAGGCGCAGGAAGACCAGCTGAGTGACCCGATGTTCCGTCCGGACGGCCATCATTGCTTTTATCGCGATGCCAGCAGCAAGAAGGGTTACAGCGGCGTGGCCATCTATGCCAGGCGCGAGCCGGATGAAGTGCGCACCGAGCTGGGCTGGGACGCGTTCGACAACGAAGGCCGCTACATCGAGGCACGCTTCGGCAACCTCAGCGTCGTGTCGCTGTATGTTCCCTCCGGATCCTCCGGCGACGAACGCCAACAATTCAAGTTCAAGGTGATGGAGTGGATCGAGCCGATCTTCGACCAATGGTTGAACAGCGGACGTGACTACGTGATCTGCGGCGACTGGAACATCGTGCACACAAAGAACGACATCAAGAACTGGAGCTCCAACCAGAAGAACTCCGGCTGCCTTCCCGAAGAACGTGCATGGCTGGACCTGTTGTTCCAGCAGCGCGGCTGGATCGACAGTTTTCGTGCGCTGAAGCCCGATGCGGTTGAGTACACGTGGTGGTCCAACCGCGGCCAGGCGCATGTCAACAATGTCGGTTGGCGCATCGACTACCAGGTAGTCACGCCATCGTTGCGCGATCGTCTTCAGGCATGTTCGGTGTATCGCGATCAGCGCTTCTCCGACCACGCGCCGTACGTCGTCGACTATGCCGACTGATCTTGGCGATGCGCCGGCGCTCGATCCGCGCTTGCCGGGTCGAGAATGGCGCGTGCTCAGCATCGGCTTGCTGGGATTCGCTTCCGGCCTGCCGCTTGCGTTGTCGTTGGGAACCTTGCAAGCGTGGTTCACCACTGCAGGAATGAGCCTGAAGGCAATCGGCTGGATCACGCTGATTGGCCAGGCCTACGTGTTCAAGTTTCTGTGGGCGCCCTTGCTCGATCGCCTGCCGTTGCCGTTTCTTGGCCGGCGTCGCGGCTGGATTTTTCTGATGCAGCTTGTTTGCGGCGCGGCACTCATCGGCATGAGTTTTTTTTCGCCGCAGGGCGCCGGCAGCACGCTGGCATTTCTGGCTGTGGTGCTGGCGTTCGGATCGGCGACGCAGGACATCGCGTATGACGCGCATCGCACGGATCTCCTACCGCCTGCTGAACGCGGCTGGGGTACCGCGTTTTCACAGGGTGGTTACCGATTGGGCATGCTGGTATCCGGTGCGCTGGCGTTGACTTTTGCGGATCATTTTGGATGGACCTGGGTCTATCGACTGATGGGTGCGTTGATGCTCGTGGCGACGCTGGTTACTGCGTGGTCACCAGATGCGCCAGACGAGCAACCTGCACGAAGTTTCGTCGACGCGGTGATTCAGCCCTTCGCGGATTTTTTCCAGCGTTACGGTGCCTTGGCTCTGGCCTGGCTGGCGCTCATGGTTCTTTACAAGCTGTGCGACGCCTTCGCGCTGTCGCTCTCGACCACGTTTCTACTGCGGGTTCCGAAATTCTCGCTCACCCAGATAGGTACCATCAGCAAGATATTCGGCCTCGTTGCGGGATTCCTGGGTGCGTTGGCCGGCGGCTGGATCGTCACGCGCATGCGCCTGTTTCCTGCATTGCTTGGTCTGGGCGTTGCCCAGGCATTGGTCAACCTTCTTTACATATGGCTGGTTCGCAGCGGGCCGGACGTCTACGCGATGGGCACGGTGGTATCCGTCGAATATTTCGTGAGTGGCATGGGCAGCACGGCGTTCGTGGTGTTACTGACGTCGCTGTGCAATGTTCGTTTTTCGGCGACCCAATACGCGCTGCTTTCTTCACTCTCAGCGGTGGGTCGCGTGTTTCTGGGCCCTCTTGCCGCGTGGCTGGTGCCACAGGTGGGGTGGTCCAGCTTCTTCGTGATTACGGCCTTGTCGGCTATCCCGGGTTTGCTTCTCGTCATTGCACTGCGCGGCGCCATTCATCGCGCCGAACTGGCAAGGCCGCGTTGATAACAGAGACACGTTCACGAACCTGACACGGCAATTTTTTCAAAGCCGGGACAGGTTGGTGAGAGTATAAAGTTCGAGCGTAACTACTGAGTGGCATCTATGCCTGACATGGTCGTGCAGCACGTTGAAGGTTTGCTGGTCGAGCGCATCAAGTCGCTGGCCAAGGAGCGCCAGTGCTCGGTCAACGACGTGCTGTTGAACGCCTTGCGCAATGGCCTGGGTTTGTCGGCCGCGCAGGAGTTCAGTGAAAGCCTGCGTGATCCCCAGGCGTTGACGGTGCTCAGCGGCCATTGGGACAGCGAAGAAAAAATGGTTTTTCAGGAAGCGCTGCAGGCGCTCGCGAAAACGCGGCCGACTCAGTTGGCGCCGGAGAGCATACGCTCTGACGATACGAACGACTTCGACGAATAGATCGCACCGAGCACACGTGGCCCGCGCGCGCCCGTGACAGCGGGCAGATTGCCGGGAAGTTCCAGTACTCGCTGACGCGCAAGCCAAGCGAACGCCGTGGCTTCGAGAAAATCCGGATCGACGCCGTAGTGCCCCGTGCTGCGCAGCAATCGCCCGGGAAGCAACGCTTCCAGTCGGCGCACCAGCGCCCCGTTGTGCACGCCACCACCGCAGATCAACACCTCGTCAGCCAATGGCGCATGTTCGACAATGGCGGTGCTGACACTGCGAGCCGTCAATTCCAGCAAGGTGGCTTGCACATCGGCAGGAGACAGCAATGCAAATCGCGGATGCGTGGTCAGCCATGCCAGGTGAAAATGTTCGCGTCCGGTACTTTTCGGCGGTGAAAGTGCGAAATAATCGTCGGCCAGCAGCGCGGTGAGCAACGCTTGATCGACTTTTCCGCTCAGGGCGAATACACCATCACGATCGAATGGCTCGCCACGATGGCGAAGGCACCACGCATCAAGCAAACCGTTGGCGGGACCGGTATCAAAACCCAGAACGCCGCCATCCGCACCGAGTACGGTGATATTGGCAATGCCCCCCAGGTTCAAAACGACGCGTGTGTGCCCGGATCGCGCCAGCAGCATGGCGTGCAGCGCAGGCAGCAATGGTGCGCCCTGCCCGCCCGCGGCAACATCGGAGCGCCGGAAATCGGCGACCACATCGATATGGCAGCGCTCGGCGATGACGGTTGGATCGCCGATCTGAAGCGTGAAGGGATAATCGCCGCCGGGTCGATGGCGAACGGTTTGTCCGTGCGATCCAATCGCGCGAACGTTCCGCGACGGCGTATTGCTCTCCTCAAGCAGCGCCAGCGCGGCGTCGGCAAAGCCATGGCCGATTTCGACGTCCAGACGGCCAAACGCATCTAGGTCGAGCGAAGCTTCGCCCTGGGCAATCGCCAGCATGCGTGTGCGCAGGGAATCGGGCCAGGGATGGCTGTGAACAGCTACGGGATGAGGCAGCGCATCGGCGAAATCGACGAGTACCGCGTCAATACTGTCTACGCTGGTACCGGAAATCAGGCCAAGGTAGAGCGTGGCAGTCGCGCTCACGCTCAGTTGTCGTTGTTGGCCGGTGCGTTCACGCGCGCCAGTTTCATGCGGTCGTCAAGCTCGGTAAGGCGCGCCATCTGCGGCTTCACTACCTGCGACTTGAAGCGGGCAAGTTGCACCGAAGGCAGCGGCTCAGGCTGCGGCAAAGTCACGGTCTGCGGATTACGCTGCGTGCCGTTGACGCGGAATTCGTAGTGCAGATGCGGGCCGGTGGCGAGACCGGTCATGCCGACGAACCCAATGACCTGGCCCTGCGTCACGTGCTGACCGATGCGTTCGTTGGCAAAGCGCGACATGTGGCCATACGCGGTACTGATCGTGTTGTTGTGCTGGATGATCACGAAGTTACCGTAGCCGTTCATCCAGCCACGAAACTTGATCGTGCCATCGCCGGCGGCGTGGATGGGCGTGCCCGTAGGCGCGGCGTAGTCGACGCCTTTGTGGGCACGCATGAGTCCGAGAATCGGATGCAGGCGTCCAGCGCTGAACGTCGAAGAGATACGCGTGAAATCGACCGGAATGCGCAGAAACGATTTCTGGATTGGACGTCCATCTTCGCTGAACCAGCCGTAGTTGCCGTCTGCTTTCTTGAATCGGTAAGCGGTGTAACGCTTGCCTTGGTTGATGAATTCGGCAGCGATGATGTTGCCTTCACCGAAGCGGACGCCATCACGATAGAGATCATCGTAGATCACGGTAAAACTGTCGCCGACACGCAGGTCCTGCACGAAATCGACGTCGTACTTGAACAGATCGGCCAGCTTGCCAACCATCGCCGCATTCATGCCGGCCTGATCACCGGCAGCATAAAGGCTGCTGTTGATGACGCCGTGCGCTACCTGTTCGCGAAGATCGAGGTCGCGCTTTTGCACCGCCACTGTGGCATTCGCCTTATCGAGCCGGATGGTGGCGCGGTTGCTGTCGTCCTGGTCGAAACGAAAGCCCTTCAGATTGCCGCTGCTGCCGAGCAGGAAGTCGAATTCTTCCCCGGGCCGAATGTTGTGCAGCGCTGTCCTCGCATTGCCGGATGCGTCCATCACCTTCTGCAAGTCGGTCATGCTGAGACCGCGGCCGGTGAAGATGTCCGAGAGTGTTTGGCCTGGCTGTACTCGCACAACCTGCCAGTCGTCGACCGTCGGCAAGGGTGCGCTGATGGCGGCTACCTTCGGCAAGGCCAGCGGAAGAATCGAATGCGCTTCCGGCACGACAACAGGACGCATGGCACTCGCCCACGCAGGCATGATGAAACCGGAAAGCAAGGTGATTAGCAGCGCGGTGCCGGCGAGCACCCAGCGTTCGCGATGCCAGTGGATCGGTTCGACATCTCCCGAACGGTTGAACGACCAATGCGCACAACTTTCGTAGAAATGGGAATGTCGACGCTGCGCCTTGCGGCAGATGGCTTGCTTGCGCGCAGAACGCGCCCCCTGAGTTTCTTCAGCCATGCCGTCTGAGCCCCGCAGTACAAAGTAACAAACAGGTCGTACCATAACGATCATGTGCAGAGGTCGTCAACGCCTTTTCCATCAAGGGTTTGCGCGACATTGTTGGTTAACGCACAATTAACGCTGGCGGCACGCTCGTCATATTCGACCGTGGTCCTTTCAACATTATCCAGAGAGAAATGCATGAGCGAGCTTGAGCAGGCGCTGGCGACGATTGCGCGCGGCGCCGATGAAATCATCAAGCGCGAGGATCTGGCAGAACGACTCAAGACAGGTCGGCAGCTGCGGATCAAGGCCGGGTTCGATCCGACCGCGCCGGATCTGCATCTGGGCCACACCGTTCTTCTGAACAAGATGCGCCAGTTTCAGGACTTGGGGCATCAGGTGATTTTCCTGATCGGCGACTTTACCGGCATGATCGGAGATCCCACAGGCAAGAACGTCACGCGAAAGCCATTGACTCGCGAGGATGTACTGGCGAACGCCGAGACGTACGCCGAGCAGGTCTACAAGGTGCTGGACAAAGAGCGCACCGAGTTGCGCTTCAATTCTGAGTGGTTTGGTTCGATGTCCGCGGCGGACATGATCAAGCTCGCCGCGCAACACACCGTGGCGCGCATGTTGGAGCGCGACGATTTCACCAAGCGATATGCAGCGCAGCAGCCGATCGCGATCCACGAGTTCCTTTATCCGCTGGTGCAAGGCTATGACTCAGTAGCGCTCAAGGCCGATGTCGAGCTCGGTGGCACGGACCAGAAATTTAATCTGCTGATGGGGCGCGCGCTGCAGGAGCATCACGGACAGCCACCGCAGATCGTGCTCACCATGCCTTTGCTGGAAGGGCTCGATGGCGTCAACAAGATGTCCAAGTCCCTCGGCAACTACATAGGCATCAACGAGCCGGCCATCGACATCGTCACCAAAACGATGAAAATCGGCGACGAGCTCATGTGGCGCTGGTTCGAGCTGCTCAGTTTCGACACATCGTTGGACGACATGGCTCGGATGAAGGGCGAGATCGCATCAGGGCAACTCAATCCGCGTGATGCCAAGTTGGTGCTGGCGCGAGAGTTGGCGACGCGTTTTCACGATTCATCGGTGGCAGAGCAGGCGATTACCGGTTGGCATGCCGTGGTTCGTGGCGAGGGCGACACATCTTCATTGCCGCTCACCGACATCAAGGTAAGTGCGGAAGGAATGCGCCTGCCATCGCTGCTTACTGCAGCGGGAATCACCGCGAGCAACTCCGAAGCCAACCGCAAATTGAAGGAGCGTGCGGTTCGCATCGACGCCGAAGTCGTGGAAGACACGCAGCGCATCTTCCACGCAGGCTTCGAAGGTGTATTGCAGGTAGGCAAGCGAAATTTTGCCCGCGTGCGCCTCACGTCCGAGTGAGCGGTGCACGAGCACGAAGCATTGTTGTGAAGAAAACGCTTGTGCTTTTTTCCACACCTCGTATGATGCGCGGCCCACTGTCGCCCAAGCGTCGTTTCGGCGGGGGTCGATGTTCTTGGAAAGCTTTCGAGAGTGTTGACGGCCACTAAAAACGATATAGAATGGGCGGCTCACCCGGGACGAAATGTCTTGGGGCGTCATCGAGGAATCGGTGACAAGTGGTTGATCTTTGACAGTGTGCGCAGGTGAATTGTGTGGACGTCTTGCGATGGAGGGTTACGACCTGTCCAAATAAATGCAAGCGTCCCACCAAGTAAAAAGTCAGTAATGAGTTTTGATTGGTTGGGAACTAACGCTTCGGAAAGATAGATGGCTGAGTCTGCAAGGACGAGGTTGTCGAAAACTTAAGTGAAGAGTTTGATCCTGGCTCAGATTGAACGCTGGCGGCATGCCTAACACATGCAAGTCGAACGGCAGCACAGCAGAGCTTGCTCTGTGGGTGGCGAGTGGCGGACGGGTGAGTAATGCATCGGGACCTACCTGAACGTGGGGGATAACGTAGGGAAACTTACGCTAATACCGCATACGTCCTACGGGAGAAAGCGGGGGATCTTCGGACCTCGCGCGGTCAGACGGACCGATGTTCGATTAGCTAGTTGGTGAGGTAATGGCTCACCAAGGCGACGATCGATAGCTGGTCTGAGAGGATGATCAGCCACACTGGAACTGAGACACGGTCCAGACTCCTACGGGAGGCAGCAGTGGGGAATATTGGACAATGGGCGCAAGCCTGATCCAGCAATGCCGCGTGTGTGAAGAAGGCCTTCGGGTTGTAAAGCACTTTTATCGGGAACGAAATACCACGGGTTAATAACCTGTGGGGCTGACGGTACCCGAGGAATAAGCACCGGCTAACTTCGTGCCAGCAGCCGCGGTAATACGAAGGGTGCAAGCGTTAATCGGAATTACTGGGCGTAAAGGGTGCGTAGGCGGTTGTTTAAGTCTGTTGTGAAATCCCCGGGCTCAACCTGGGAATGGCAATGGATACTGGACAGCTAGAGTGTGTCAGAGGATGGTGGAATTTCCGGTGTAGCGGTGAAATGCGTAGAGATCGGAAGGAACATCAGTGGCGAAGGCGGCCATCTGGGACAACACTGACGCTGAAGCACGAAAGCGTGGGGAGCAAACAGGATTAGATACCCTGGTAGTCCACGCCCTAAACGATGCGAACTGGATGTTGGTCTCAACTCGGAGATCAGTGTCGAAGCTAACGCGTTAAGTTCGCCGCCTGGGGAGTACGGTCGCAAGACTGAAACTCAAAGGAATTGACGGGGGCCCGCACAAGCGGTGGAGTATGTGGTTTAATTCGATGCAACGCGAAGAACCTTACCTGGCCTTGACATGTCTGGAATCCTGCAGAGATGCGGGAGTGCCTTCGGGAATCAGAACACAGGTGCTGCATGGCTGTCGTCAGCTCGTGTCGTGAGATGTTGGGTTAAGTCCCGCAACGAGCGCAACCCTTGTCCTTAGTTGCCAGCGAGTAATGTCGGGAACTCTAAGGAGACTGCCGGTGACAAACCGGAGGAAGGTGGGGATGACGTCAAGTCCTCATGGCCCTTACGGCCAGGGCTACACACGTACTACAATGGTCGGTACAGAGGGTTGCAATACCGCGAGGTGGAGCCAATCCCAGAAAGCCGATCCCAGTCCGGATCGAAGTCTGCAACTCGACTTCGTGAAGTCGGAATCGCTAGTAATCGCGGATCAGCTATGCCGCGGTGAATACGTTCCCGGGCCTTGTACACACCGCCCGTCACACCATGGGAGTGAGTTGCTCCAGAAGCCGTTAGTCTAACCGCAAGGGGGACGACGACCACGGAGTGGTTCATGACTGGGGTGAAGTCGTAACAAGGTAGCCGTATCGGAAGGTGCGGCTGGATCACCTCCTTTCGAGAAAGACAGTCGCGAATTCTTCATTCGCAAGACGTCCACACAAGACACCTGCACATCCGCATGTTAACCAAGCATGCTGGCCTGAACGGCCCAAGTTGTATGGGTCTGTAGCTCAGGTGGTTAGAGCGCACCCCTGATAAGGGTGAGGCCGGTGGTTCGAGTCCACCCAGACCCACCATTATTCCAAGGATTTTCTTGGGGCCTTAGCTCAGCTGGGAGAGCACCTGCTTTGCAAGCAGGGGGTCGTCGGTTCGATCCCGACAGGCTCCACCACTTGGTGCTGCATGAAAGCGGCGGATGTGTTGCACACAAAAGATTTGAAATCATCCGGCATTGAGGCCGGCGTGATGTTCTTTGAAAATCTGTAAACGAGTGACAAGCGTCTTGGTTCGAACCGAACCGAGACAAGTGTTAAGGCAAGTAACGAAGTGGTTTGGACATGATTCTGTAAAAGGGATCGGCCCCGAGGCGACTTGGGGTTATATGGTCAAGCGACTAAGCGTATACGGTGGATGCCTTGGCAGTCAGAGGCGATGAAGGACGTGGCAGCCTGCGAAAAGTGTCGGGGAGCTGGCAACAAGCTTTGATCCGGCAATGTCCGAATGGGGAAACCCACTCCGCAAGGAGTACTGCATGGTGAATACATAGCCATGCAGGGCGAACCCGGGGAACTGAAATATCTAAGTACCCGGAGGAAAAGAAATCAACCGAGATTCCCTGAGTAGCGACGAGCGAACGGGGACTAGCCCAAAAGCACATTATGTTTTAGTCAAACGGGATGGAAAGCCCGGCCATAGATGGTGATAGCCCAGTCGACGAAAAGACATTTTGTGTGAAATTGAGTAAGGCGGGGCACGTGAAACCTTGTCTGAACATGGGGGGACCATCCTCCAAGGCTAAATACTACTGACTGACCGATAGCGAACTAGTACCGTGAGGGAAAGGCGAAAAGAACCCCGGAGAGGGGAGTGAAATAGACCCTGAAACCGTATACGTACAAGCAGTGGAAGCCCTTAAATGGGTGACTGCGTACCTTTTGTATAATGGGTCAGCGACTTACTGTCAGTGGCAAGCTTAACCGTATAGGGGAGGCGAAGAGAAATCGAGTCTGAATAGGGCGCATAGTCTCTGGCAGTAGACCCGAAACCGAGTGATCTATCCTTGGCCAGGTTGAAGGTGCGGTAACACGCACTGGAGGACCGAACCCACATCTGTTGCAATAGATGGGGATGAGCTGAGGATAGGAGTGAAAGGCTAAACAAACTCGGAGATAGCTGGTTCTCCTCGAAAGCTATTTAGGTAGCGCCTCGTGCGAATACTGTTGGGGGTAGAGCACTGTTATGGCTAGGGGGTCATCGCGACTTACCAAACCATGGCAAACTCCGAATACCAACACGTACTACACGGGAGACACACGGCGGGTGCTAACGTCCGTCGTGAAAAGGGAAACAACCCAGACCCGCAGCTAAGGTCCCAAAGTCATCGCTAAGTGGAAAACGATGTGGAAAGGCATAGACAGCCAGGAGGTTGGCTTAGAAGCAGCCACCCTTTAAAGAAAGCGTAATAGCTCACTGGTCGAGTCGGTCTGCGCGGAAGATTTAACGGGGCTAAGCGATGCACCGAAGCTCGGGGTGTGCACATTTATGTGTACGCGGTAGAGGAGCGTTCCGTAAGCCTGTGAAGGTGGATTGTAAAGTCTGCTGGAGGTATCGGAAGTGCGAATGCTGACATGAGTAACGATAATGGGGGTGAAAAGCCCCCACGCCGAAAGCCCAAGGTTTCCTCGCGCAACGTTCATCGGCGCAGGGTGAGTCGGCCCCTAAGGCGAGGCAGAAATGCGTAGTCGATGGGAAGCAGGTTAATATTCCTGCACTTTTCTATAGTGCGATGTGGGGACGGAGAAGGTTAGGTCTACCAGGCGTTGGTTGTCCTGGGGAAAGGCGGTAGGCATGGGTCTTAGGCAAATCCGGGACCCTTTATGCCGAGCACCGAGACGAGCCCTATTGGGCGAAGTGACTGACACCACGCTTCCAGGAAAAGCCACTAAGCTTCAGCTATAGAAAAACCGTACCGCAAACCGACACTGGTAGGCAGGGTGAGAATCCCAAGGCGCTTGAGAGAACTCGGGTGAAGGAACTAGGCAAAATGGCACCGTAACTTCGGGAGAAGGTGCGCCCTTTGACGTGGTCACATGCGTGACTGAGCGTTGAAGGGTCGCAGTAACCTGGCCGCTGCGACTGTTTATCAAAAACACAGCACTCTGCAAACACGAAAGTGGACGTATAGGGTGTGACGCCTGCCCGGTGCTGGAAGGTTAATTGATGGGGTCAGCCGCAAGGCGAAGCTCTTGATCGAAGCCCCAGTAAACGGCGGCCGTAACTATAACGGTCCTAAGGTAGCGAAATTCCTTGTCGGGTAAGTTCCGACCTGCACGAATGGCGTAACGACAGCGGCGCTGTCTCCACCCGAGACTCAGTGAAATTGAATTCGCTGTGAAGATGCAGCGTTCCCGCGGCAAGACGGAAAGACCCCGTGAACCTTTACTATAGCTTTACACTGAACGTTGAGTTCTTCTGTGTAGGATAGGTGGGAGGCTTTGAAGCGCAGACGCCAGTTTGCGTGGAGCCAACCTTGAAATACCACCCTGAAGTGCTTGACGTTCTAACCTAGGCCCGTAATCCGGGTCAGGGACCGTGTATGGTGGGTAGTTTGACTGGGGCGGTCTCCTCCCAAAGAGTAACGGAGGAGCACGAAGGTACGCTCAGCGCGGTCGGACATCGCGCACTGTGTGCAATGGCATAAGCGTGCTTGACTGCGAGATCGACGGATCAAGCAGGTACGAAAGTAGGTCATAGTGATCCGGTGGTTCTGTATGGAAGGGCCATCGCTCAACGGATAAAAGGTACTCCGGGGATAACAGGCTGATACCGCCCAAGAGTTCATATCGACGGCGGTGTTTGGCACCTCGATGTCGGCTCATCACATCCTGGGGCTGTAGCCGGTCCCAAGGGTATGGCTGTTCGCCATTTAAAGTGGTACGCGAGCTGGGTTCAGAACGTCGTGAGACAGTTCGGTCCCTATCTGTCGTGGGCGTTGGAGATTTGAGGGGGGCTGCTCCTAGTACGAGAGGACCGGAGTGGACGTTCCGCTGGTGTTCGGGTTGTCATGCCCATGGCATTGCCCGGTAGCTATGAACGGAAGTGATAACCGCTGAAAGCATCTAAGCGGGAAGCACGCCCCAAGATGAGATCTCCCGAGAGCTTGACTCTCCTTAAGGCACCATCAAGACCAGGTGGTTGATAGGTCAGGTGTGGAAGTGCAGCAATGCATGGAGCTAACTGATACTAATGAGCCGTGAGGCTTGACCATATAACCCCAAGACGCTTCGTTCCTTAAGCACGATCCCGATTCGTATTCACCTCGACGCTTGTCACTCGTTTACACCCTATGCGGAACTGGCGCACACAGCGCTGTTCCCACCCCTTCCCTGGCGGCCATAGCGGCGTGGTACCACCTGATCCCATCCCGAACTCAGAAGTGAAACGCGCATGCGCCGATGGTAGTGTGGCTTTGCCATGCAAGAGTAGGTCACCGCCAGGGGCCTTACACCCAAACCTCCACCGCTCGGTGGGGGTTTTTTTTATGGCTAGTGATTGACCTGAGGCTTCTCAGAATGGGGCGGCTACAACCCAGCCATACGCGCAGCCATGGAGCCATCCTCGTGATCGAATGTGCATGAGTGTGTCGATTTTCTTGATTGCCGACTTTGCGCATGCCGCCTTGCTGCAAGAACCGCCTCTGTTGAGCGGTAGATGGCGGGCTAAAAGAAGACTTCTATCGCAATACCCTATGATCATTTAACACCCTGAAGTTGGAGCGCATGTTGTTCGTCCACGTTGAAACACGCAAGCGGCCACGATGGCACTGGGCGACACTTTTGATAGTGACGTTATGTGTCGTGTGCTTTGTCGGCTTGGCGTTGACGCCGACGCCACAACGTCTATCACTCTTGCTGGAATGGGGCACGGTTCCAGCCAATGTTTTCAATGCGCACGAAGCATTGCTGCCGCAGCTGACGGATCCAGCGTTACTGCGTTTGTTTACCGCGCTGTTCATCCACGTCGCTTGGCTGCATCTGCTAAGCAACCTGCTCTTTCTGGTCATTTTCGGTTTGCCGGGAGAGCGTGCACTGGGCTCGCTGAGATTTCTTTTACTATTTATTCTTGGCGGCATCGTCGCCAATCTGATCGGGGCGCTGTCGCTCGCAGGTGTACGATTGCCGATTATTGGATGCAGCGGAGCCGTATCGGCGGTCGTGGGCACCTATGTAGCATTGTTCCCACGGGCCAAGCTCGGCTTGGTACTTCCGCTCGGGCTTTACATGGAATTCGTTCGAGTGCCCGCGTTCTTGCTGATCGGCATATGGGTTCTCTTGCAGCTGCTATTTAGCTACGTGGGACCTAGCTACGGCGCGTATGTATGGTGGGCACACATCGGCGGATTTCTTTTTGGGGTCGTGTTTGCGCTGTTTTCGCGCGAGCAGATAGCGCGTCGCTTACGAGGCTGAAGCAGCAGGCGATACGTGCATGCTGCAATCTAGCCATCCGCAATGGCTGGCGAAAGCCTGCAGCAATCTGCGCGCAACCGGCGTTGCAGCGACCGCCTTGAAGATCAGCGCCGGATCCGCGCCCTCACGCCGCATGTCCGTGCGTTTGCGATGAATGTAGGCGCGCATGATGTCGGCATTGAATTCAGGATGGAACTGGGTACTGATCGCGCGCGATCCATAACGCAGCAATTGATGTGGATCACGCGATGAACGCCCAAGCACCGAAGATTCGCCGGGACGTTCGATCACACTTTGCTCGTGCGTCGTATGGGCGCGAAAAATGATTGGAAGCCGGGACAGCAGCGGATCTCTTTCATGCCCCTGAAACATCTCGATGGATTGCGTACCGATTTCACGGCCGCCGGGTAGATAGTCCACACGGCCACCCAGTGCATGCGCCATCAATTGATGCCCATAGCAAACGCCGAACAACGGCAGATCGATGTCCATGGCATCACGAATCCAGCCCGCCGTGCGTTCACTCCAGGGCAGTCGCTCGGTCACCATCGATGCCGAGCCGGTGATCATCGCGCCTGCAACGTCGCGAGGCGGCGGCAAGGTTTCCCCTGCTGTGACATCGATCGTGCGCAGATATCGAAGCGGCAGCTTGGTACTGATCCGAAACCAATGCGGAAAATCGCCATGCCTTGCACGAATGGGATCCGGCGCGCGGCCAGTCCGGATGATCAAAATGGGTTTCATCAAGTTGCGAACGATCAGGCAGGCGTCAGGGCTGAGTGTCGTCGAATGTCTCTATCGGTGGCAACACGGTCAAAATTTCCTGCACCGTCGTGAGTCCGGCAGCCACTTGATCGGCTGCGGAAATGCGCAGCGGTCGCATGCCTTCGGTCAGTGCCGCCTGACCGAAATTTCCCAGATCGAGTTGCGCGGAAATCAGCGAGCGTAAACGTGGCGACACCTTCATCATTTCGTAGATGCCGGTGCGACCCATGAAGCCCGTGTTGCGACATTCGAGACAACCGAGCGGCTTGAAAACCTTCTCGGGCACGGGGAGTGACCAGCCATGCGTGAGTACGGTCCACTCTTGCGGATCCTGCGTGGCTTCCTGCTTGCAATGGGGGCAGAGTGTTCGCACCAAACGCTGCGCCACCACACCGGTCAAGGTGGACTGGATCAGGTAATGCGGCACGCCAAGATCAAGCAGTCGCGTCACCGCGCTCGGTGCGTCGTTGGTGTGCAACGTGGATAGCACGAGATGGCCGGTCAGCGAAGCCTGCACGGCCATCTGCGCTGTTTCCAGATCGCGAATTTCGCCCACCATGATGATGTCCGGATCCTGTCGCAACAGCGTTCGCACGCCTGCCGCGAAATCCAAGTCGATCGCCGCATGTACCTGCATCTGGTTGAATTCCGGCGAGACCATTTCGATGGGATCTTCGACCGTGCAAACGTTGAGCTCCGGCGTGGCCAGGTGCTTCAGTGTGGAATACAGGGTCGTTGTCTTGCCCGAACCTGTTGGCCCTGTGACAAGCACGATGCCGTGCGGGCGCTCCACCATGCTTCGCCAGTTGGCGTCTTCGCCAGCGGAAAATCCGAGCTGCGCGAAATCCTTGACCACCAGGTCGGGATCGAAAATGCGCATCACCACTTTTTCGCCGAACGCCGTGGGCATGTTGGAGATGCGCAACTCGACTTCGCGACCCAGTGACGAGCGCGTCTTGATGCGGCCATCCTGCGGCCGGCGCTTCTCGGCCACATCCATGCGCGCGAGAATCTTGATTCGCGCCGTCACGGCCGTCATCACCGGCGACGGCAGTTCGAACACCTTGTGCATGCGTCCGTCGATACGGAAGCGCATCGATCCGGTTTCGCGCCTTGGCTCCAGGTGGATATCCGACGCGCGTTGTTCGAATGCGTACTGCAGCAGCCAGTCGACGATGTGCACGACGTGGCGATCGTCGGCACCGACTTCGCCAGTCTTTCCCAGTTCAACCAGCTGCTCGAAGTTGAGAATCGCCGATGACGCGTCGCTGCCAAAGGCCTTGGCGTCCTGCGCCATCTGGATCGAACGTTGAACGCCGTAGAACTCCTGCAGATAACGATTGATATCGATCGGGCTCGACACGACGCGCTTCACGTCGCGACGAATCATCTGCGCCAAGTCCGTAGCCCATGCGGCATCGAACGGCTCACAGGTTGCGAAGGTGACTTCGCCGGGCGCGACAGCAACGGGTAGGATCTTGTGACGCTGCGCATACGCGTGACTGACAACCTGGGTCACGCTCGATGCGTTGATCTTCATCGGATCGATCTTGAGATACGGCAGGCCGGCATGGCCTGCGAGCCACTCCGTCAACGCTTCAAGTCTCAAAGGTCGGCCAGGTTCGCGCTGATTGGGCAGCTTGGAATTGGCGATCAAAACGAGCGGATGCAATTCGACCACGCTGCGTCCGGCGCGCGCGCCCATTCGAACCTGTTTGGCATCCTCCGCAAGCAGAAAACCGTCGACGACCAGTGCCGCCAGCAGATCGTCCAATTCGAGTCGGCCTCGGCGACCAAGCAAGGATGCAATTTGAGGTGAAGCGGCCATTCCCGTGATGTCCCCCATCGTGCTGTTGCTCGCCCGAACCGGTAGGAAAGCAAGCTGCAGCTATACTAACGCGCTTATCCACGGTCACGGAAAACCATGTCCGCGCGAACTTTCCAGGACGTCATTCTGACGCTCAATCGCTATTGGGCAGCCCAAGGTTGCGTGCTGTTGCAGCCGCTCGACACTGAGGTCGGCGCGGGCACTTTCCACCCCGCGACATTCTTGCGCGCGCTCGGTCCGGAGCCTTGGGCGGCAGCCTACGTGCAGCCGTCGCGCCGTCCGACGGATGGCCGCTATGGCGACAATCCGAATCGCTTGCAGCATTACTACCAGTACCAGGTCGTAATGAAGCCCAACCCCGAGAACATCCTCGATCTGTATATCGGATCGCTGAAAGAGCTCGGGCTCGATCCGCTGGTGCATGACCTGCGCTTCGTGGAGGACAACTGGGAATCGCCCACGCTTGGTGCGTGGGGCCTGGGTTGGGAGGTCTGGTTGAACGGCATGGAAGTGACGCAGTTCACGTATTTCCAGCAGGCTGGTGGCCTTGAATGCCGGCCGGTGACCGGCGAGATCACGTACGGACTCGAACGCCTCGCGATGTATCTGCAAAACGTGGACAACGTCTACGACCTGATCTGGACCGATGGTCCGCGCGGCACCATCACGTACGGTGATGTGTTCCACCAGAACGAGGTGGAACAAAGCACTTACAACTTCGAGCACGCCAACGTGCCGGAGTTGCTGCATTGGTTCGACGTCTGCGAAGGCGAAGCGAACAAGCTCGTCCAAGCCAACCTGCCACTTCCCGCTTACGAACAGGTCATGAAGGCGAGCCACACATTCAATCTGCTCGATGCGCGTCGCGCCATCAGCGTGACCGAACGCCAGCGCTACATCCTGCGTGTGCGCGCGCTCTCGCGAGCTGTCGCAGAAACCTATGTGGCGCAGCGCGAAAAACTTGGTTTTCCCGGCCTCAGGAAAATGAAGGAGGCCGCCCATGGCTGAGCACAAGCCGTTACTGATCGAGCTCGGTACCGAAGAGCTTCCGCCGAAATCGCTGGATGAATTATCGGCAGCTTTCCTGCGCGGCATTTGCGATGGACTGGGCAAACTCGGCATTCGTGCGGATGTCGATCAGGCGAAAGCGTACGCATCTCCGCGTCGTCTCGCGGTACACATTCCGGAGGTGGCGACGACGCAGCCTGAACAGGTGATCGAACGACGCGGCCCGGCGCTGAGCGCGGCGACCGACATGGAGGGACAACCTTCCAAAGCGCTGATTGGATTCGCTCAGTCCTGCGGCGTGGATGTCGCGCAGTTGCAAAAGCTCGAGACCGACAAAGGCAGTTGGTACGTGTGGCGCTCGGTCAAACCCGGTCAGTCGGTTGCCGCACTATTGCCCGATATCGTCGCCGAGGCGCTCAAGTTGCTGCCGATTCCACGGCCCATGCGCTGGGCCGATCACGACTACAACTTCGTGCGACCCGTGCACTGGCTGGTCATTCTGCACGGCGCAGAAATTGTGGACGGCGAAGTGCTTGGATTGCAAAGCGGGCGCAAGTCACGCGGCCATCGCTTCATGCACCCCAAGCCAGTGCATGTGGCCGATGCCGATGGCTGGCTGGATGCAATGAAGGCGGCGAAAGTCTTGGCTGATCCCTCGGAGCGCAGGCAGCGCATTCGCGACCAGGTCGCCTTGGCAGCGAAGGCGACCGGCGGCGTTCCTCGCCTGGACGAAGCGCTGCTGGACGAGATCGCCAACCTCACCGAGTGGCCGATGGCGATCACGTGCACTTTCGATCGTGCATTCCTTGAAGTTCCGCCTGAGGCTCTGGTCACCACCATGGTGGCGAATCAGAAATTCGTGCCGGTATTCGATGTGGCCGGCAAGCTGACGGAGCACTTCATTGGCGTTGCCAATATCGAAAGCAAGGAGCCGTCCGAAATCCGAAAAGGCTATGAGCGTGTGATACGACCACGTTTTGCCGACGCCAAGTTTTTCTGGGACGAAGACCTGAAGACGCCGCTGGATGCCTATCAGGAGCAGCTCAAGCAGGTGACCTATCAGCAGGCGCTGGGCAGCCTGTGGGACAAGAGCGTACGCGTTGCGGAACTGGCGCGTATTATCGCCAACCGCGTGGGTGTCGATGCAGCCTTGGCAACGCGCGCAGCTTCTATCAGCAAATGCGATCTGCTGACACGCATGGTGGGCGAATTCCCCGAACTTCAAGGCACCATGGGTCGTTACTACGCGGCGCATCACGGTGAATCAGCCGAAGTTTCCGACGCTCTCGATACGTACTATCAGCCACGTTTCGCGGGCGATGCCATCGCCGCCGACAAGCTGGGTCAGGTGCTTGCGGTGGCCGAGCGACTCGATACGCTTTCCGGCATCTTCGCCGTGGGCATGAAGCCGAGCGGAAATAAGGATCCGTTTGCGTTGCGTCGAGCCGCGCTTGGTCTCGCGCGCACCCTGATCGAGGGTGGTCTCGACCTCGATTTGCGTGGCAGCTTTACTGAATCACTGGAGCTGCTATCCGATACCGCGATCCAGTCGGGACTCAAGCCAGGCAAGGATGGCAAACTACCCGCGTTGAGTTCCGGCCAGCGACGGACCATGTTGGTCGACGAGCTTTATGATTTCGTGTTCGATCGCCTGCGCGGTTACTACGCAGAGCAGGGTTTCGAAAATGCGCAGTTTGAGGCCGTTCTCGCAGTGCAGCCAAATAGCCTGGCGGATTTCGATCGTCGTCTGCGCGCCATCGCAGAATTTTCCCGACGACCGGAAGCGGTGAGCCTTGCAGCGGCGAACAAGCGAGTCGCAAACATCCTGCGCAAACAGGCGGATGAGGTCGGTGTAAGTACGCTCCACGTTGCGGTTGATCCCGCTCGGTTCGAGACGGGCGCCGAGCACGAATTGGCGCAAGCGCTGTCGGCGGCGCAACGGGATACTACTGCGGCGCTTTCTGTCGGAAATTACGCAGCGGTGCTCGATCGCTTGGCAGAGTTGCAGGAACCCGTCGATGTCTTTTTCAACAACGTACTGGTAAACGCCGACGATCCAGCGATACGAGCAAATCGACTGGCGCTGCTCAGTCAGTTGAAGGCTCAGTTTGGTGCGATCGCCGATATTTCCCTTTTGTAGAAACGACGTCGGGACCCAACAAAAAAAGGCGGCCTCCTGGCCGCCTTTTTGCTGATCGAATCAGGCCAGATTGCCGCCTTGTCTGAGACGTTCCGCCAGTCGATGGTTGAAAGTCACCATCGCGATTGGATCTACGTGTGAACCGCCTGGGCCAAGAATGTCGTAGAGCTGACTGAGCAAATCCGTGTTTTCCGCCAGCGAGAGGTCGCTATTGGCAAGGCTCAACTCGGACTGAAGGATACGCATCGCGGTGTTCAGCCGTTGCGTATCGACTCCGCCGCCATCGGGCTGGGCGTGGGTGGAAAATTTCGCTCCACCTATAGAGCGTGGGGCGGAAACCTTCTCCGAGGTGTACTGCTCGTCCATGTTCAAGGTCGTGGAGTCAATCTGCAGGCTGCCCTCGCCCGCGACCAGCCATACCAACGAAATACCCAACGTCCGAGCCAACGTGACGCATCGCGCTCGAGAAGGGTCGGTATTGCCATCTCTCCAGCTGCGGACAACGCCTTCGGAAAAACCGCACATTCTGGCGATTTCCGTAGCACTTCCCACCCGTTGGATTAGTAACTTGATGCGTTCGGCGAAGCTTCCTGCGCCAGCAACGGTCGTGTTTTTTTGCGTATCCATATCTGCAACCTGTGGAAAACGGCGATGTTTAGGCCTATCTGAACAATATTGAACGGAAGGCGGGGAGAAATAAAGGTTAGGAAAGTGTTGACCTTCGTGATTTCTTGAACTAACTTCGTAATAACCTACGTATGCAGAACTCGCGTAGCACAACTTTAATCCATTTGTGGACCGCGCGGTATAGATCCGGCTTCAACTCCGGGCTTTAGATGTAACGGACACAGAAAAGTTTCATGCGCCCGGACAGTTCGGGCCGAACCATGGGGAGTCATCACGTATGAATTCGCGTAAAAATTTGACCACGAGCCAGCTGCGTCGTACTTCTCTCGCCATTGGTCTTGGGCTTTGCCTGATCGGAACTGGCAATGTTCTGGCTCAGTCGACGACCGGCTCCATATTTGGCCAGGTAGCAGTCGGTAGCGGCGAAACAGTGCAGATCAAAAGCACCTCCGGCGTAAATCGCCAAGTTGCCATCGATTCTTTGGGCCACTATACCGCCAGCGCTTTGCCGCTGGGCGACTACACCGTGACCTTGCAACACAATGGTCAGGCCGTGGATTCGCGCTCAAACGTCACATTACGTGTCGGCTCGGGCACTGAAGTTTCCTTTGCAGGTACGCAGAATGCGCAGAATCTGGGCGCCGTCACGGTCCAGGCCAATGCATTGCCGACTATCGACGTCAGCGCGGTTGATTCGCGCACGGTCATTACTTCTGAGCAGCTCGCCAAGTTGCCGATCGCCCGTAGCGCCGAAGCAATTGCATTGCTGGCGCCGGGTGTTGTTTCGGGATCGGGTCTGTTCACCAACGCCAAAGGCCAGGCAGTAATTTCATTTGGCGGCTCGTCGGTGACTGAGAATGCCTACTACCTCAACGGCTTCAATACCACCGATCCGATCAGCGGCTTTGGCGGCCTCACGCTCCCCTATGGCGCCATCGATCAGCAGGAAATTCTGACCGGCGGCTACGATGCTGCTTATGGTCGTTCCGATGGTGGTGTGATCAGCCAAATCGGTAAGCGCGGCACCAACGAATGGCATTTTGGCGCCGCCATACAGTGGACCCCAACCGATCTGCAGAACGATCCACGCAATTTCTACTACGTGAATTCGCGGGCGGATCTGAATCCAGACAAGGCTGGTACTCGGGGTGCGCTCCGCCAGTATCGTAATGACAACAAGTCGTGGACAACCACAGTTGATGCTTACATCGGCGGCCCGCTGATCAAAGACAAGCTGTTCTTCTTCGCTGCGGTTGAGGCCGAGCGCGTGGAAGGCCACGGCGGCTTCAATGCGCCTGTCGGGGGCGTTGCAAGCACGAACAAAGACACTCACGAACGCTACGATAACCCGAAGTGGTACACGAAGATCGATTGGAACATCACCGACAGCAATATCCTTGAGCTTACCGGCGCCTCCGACAAATCATCATTTCAGGGCACGGTCAACTCGTGGAGTCCGGTCACGCACAAGGACACCGGATTTAGCAGCTATGCCACCTCTACCAAAGTCGCCCAAGATCTGCTTTCGGCCAAGTTCACCAGCTACATCACCGACGATCTGACCTTGACGGCTCTGTACGGCAAGATGAAGGGCACGCTGTATAGCAACACGCCGGGTTATGACGCGTCCAATACGTATCTGTTTACTCCGGAAAACGAGAACCCGGCATATAACGGAGGCAACGTTATCCGGAACGCCCAGAATGTTATCCAGGTTTCCGATCCGGAGCACCAGACGCATACGACGGACCTGCGCATCGACTTGAGCTACAAGCTGGGCGATCACACCATTACCGGTGGTATTGATAACCAGAACGTGGCAGACGTGGACGATGGCGTGGTGATGGGTGGCCCGGGCTATGCCTGGGAATACGACAAGGGCTCGGCAACGACTTACATCATTGGTGGTCCGGAAACCGGGGCCGACTGGCAGTTGAGTCCGTGGGTACAGGCGCCTGGTTCTGCCTCGAACGGTTACTACGTGGCTCGCTATATCCAAAGCGCCAGCGCTTCGGTGCGCGTCAATCAGCATGCGCAATATATCCAGGACGCCTGGCAGGTCAGCGATCGCTGGTTGATCAAGGCCGGCCTGCGCAATGACCAGTTCACCAACTACAACGGCGTCGGCGTGCCTTATCTGCGTCTGACCAGCCCGCAATGGGCACCACGCATCGGATTCAGCTGGGATGTCAATGGTGACTCGAGCTTCAAGGTTTATGGCAATGCCGGTCGTTATTATTTGGCGATGCCTGCTAGCGTAGCCCAGCGCTCCGCCGGTGCTTCTTTGTACACTCGTGAATACTTCACCTACAGCGGCATTGATGCCAATGGTACCCCGACAGGTCTGACACCGATCCAGACCAGCACCGGCGGTCCGATCTCAGCCAACTTGGAATACGGTATCCCGCGCGACCCGAAGACGGCAGCGGCGACGAACCTGAAATCCGAGTACCAGGACGAGTACATATTTGGCTTCGACAAGAAGCTGGGTGATACCTGGGTATACGGTGCCAAGGCCACGTATCGCGATCTGCGTAACGCGATCGATGATGTCGGCGACTCCCCGTCCATTGCCGCCAAGATGGCTGCGATGGGCATCGATCCTGCCACCATCGGGACGATCCAAGGCAGCTATTTGATCAATCCTGGTGCCACCAACATCTTCGAAATTCCGAAGGTCGGCGGTGGCTATTACAGCGTGGCAATGGATTGGAAGAATGACTTCCATTTCAACACCAACCTGAAGCGCAAGTACTACGGCTTGGACATGTACCTGGAGCATCCCTTCGATGGCAAGTGGTTCGGCAAGATCGACTACCTGTACTCGAAGAGCTACGGCAACAGCGAAGGCCAGGTGCGCTCGGACATCGGGCAGACTGACGTGTCGGCCACGGTGGACTGGGATTACGCTGCAGTAATGGATTACGCCAATGGCGACCTGTCCAACGATCGCCGCCATCAGCTCAAGGCCTTCGGCGCGTATCAGTTGACTCCAGAATGGATGGTGTCGGGCAACTTGGCGGTTCTGTCCGGCTCGCCACGCACCTGCCTGGGTGCCTACGGCGCCGACCAGACCTACCCGGGTCTCGGCTATGGTGACTATCACCACTTCTGCAACGGTTCACCGTGGTCGCCAGGCAAGACACACAATCCTTGGACCTATACGCTCAGCCTGGGTGGCGAGTACCGCCCGGAATGGGCTGACAAAAAATTGGCGTTCAATGTATTTGTCTACAACGTGCTCAATCAGCAGAAGACCACGCAGACTTATGCCATCTACGGCAATTCCAAACCGGATCCGGATAACGGCGGCGCCATTGATGGCCTGAACATCAGTTACCTGAGGCCCTATACCGCGCAGACCCCGCGCTACGTTCGTGTTGGTGTCACGTACGACTTCTGATGCTTTGACGCGATAACTACATCGTTGTAGCTTCAAGAAAGCCGCTGGTAACCCCAGCGGCTTTTTTTGGCGTATCTGGACACGGCCAAAGGTAGTTCAAGGTCGTGACACTTGTCGTGTCGAGCGATTTATCAGAATCAGTTCTCGCAAGGAAAGTCTGATGAGCCAGCGCGAACGTTAATTATCAAGGGCGCCACATGAGCCAATTCGCGTTACTCCGCAAACGTCGATTCGCACCATTCTTCTGGACACAAGCCCTCGGCGCTTTTAACGACAACGCGTTCCGCAATGCTCTGGTGATGCTGGTTGCGTTTCAGATGAGGCTGGATGACCGGAGCGTGTCGCTCTATACCAACTTGGCGCCGGCGCTTTTCATCATTCCGTTCTTTCTCTTTTCCGCAACGGCGGGCCAGCTGGCAGAGAAGTACGAAAAGAGCAGGATCATCCGCTATGTGAAGTTGTTCGAGATAGGCGCCATGCTGCTTGCGGCATTCGGTTTCTATACGCATCACACATCGATGCTGCTTGTGGTCCTGTTTTTGATGGGCATGCACTCGACAATGTTTGGCCCGATCAAGTATGCGATTCTCCCGCAGTCGCTACAGCCCAATGAACTGGTCGGTGGCAATGGCCTGATCGAGACCGGTACGCAGTTGGCCATCTTGATCGGGATGATCGTTGGCGGCAGCCTGATGCAAGTTGCCGGCTTTGGAACACTACTCGCTGGTGGCGTGACGACAGCCATCGCAGTCGCTGGGTATCTGGTGAGCCGCGCCATTCCGACGGCGCCGGCAACCGCGCCTGACCTGAAGTTCAACTGGAATTTGTTCAGTGAAACAGGTCGCGTCTTGGGCATCACCCGTCAGGACCGCGCCGTGTTCAATGCCGTACTCGGCATTTCCTGGTTCTGGTTTTTTGGCACTGTGCTTACAGCCCAACTGCCGTCCTTTACGCGGATCAATCTTGGCGGCGATGGCTCGGTCAATATCCTGGTGTTGACGCTTTTCTCCATTGGAACGGGCATCGGCTCTCTCTTGTGCGAGCGGATGTCGGGACGTCGGGTTGAGGTCGGACTGGTACCTCTGGGCGCGTTCGGTCTGACCATATTCGGGATCGATCTTTTTTTCGCGCGCCCAAATGCGGCGCTGACGCATGGGCTGAACTGGATGGAATTTCTGCATTCCTCCGGCAATTGGCGTATTGCGCTGGATCTCGCGCTGATCGGCATGTTTGCCGGTTTTTACGTGGTGCCGCTGTTTGCCTTCATCCAGAGCCGCACCCCGCGCGATCGCCTGTCTCGCGTGATTGCCGGCAACAATATTGTCAATGCGATCTTCATTTGTGCCGCTGCCGGCTTCGGGCTCGGCCTTGGTTCGATGGGGCTGGGCATACCGCAAATTTTCCTGGTGACGGCCGTGCTCAACGCGCTGGTCGCGGTCTACATCTTCACCCTGGTTCCCGAATTCCTGATGAGGTTCATCACTTGGGTGCTGGTGAATACGCTTTATCGCGTGCGAACCGACGGAGCGCGAAACATCCCCGAAGAAGGCGCCGTGCTGCTGGTTTGCAACCATGTGAGCTACATGGATCCACTGTTGCTGATGGCGAATCTCCGCCGTCCGGTTCGTTTCGTCATGTACTACAAAATTTTCAACGTGCCTCTGCTGCGTTTCGTGTTTCGAACTGCGAAAGCCATTCCAATCGCGGGACACAAGGAAGATCCCACGGTGCTCCAGACTGCCTACGATGCCATTGATGATGCGCTAGCGGCAGGTGAGGTCGTCTGCATTTTCCCCGAAGGTGCGCTCACGCGTGATGGCGAGATTGCTCCATTTCGGTCCGGCGTCGAAAAAATTCTGCAACGTCGCCCGGTAACCGTCGTGCCGATGGCGTTGCGCGGTTTGTGGGGCAGCATGTGGAGTCGGCGCGATTCCACGCTGAGCAGGGCGCGATTGCCGCGGCGATTCCGTGCACACGTGGAACTGATTATCGACGCCGCTATTCCGATAACCGAAACCGTACAAGCAACGGGTCTCGAATCACGAATCCGCGCGTTGCGCGGGAATTCTCCATAAGCTGTCAGGAACGCACGGCTGCGTTAGTCGCCGAGCCAGCCACCGACGACGATCAACGCGACCACGCTCAACCACGCCAGCAGAGCGCGCAACAAGGTCGCACGCAAGCGGATCAGTTCGACCAGCGGGTCGCTGCGTTCTTCGGCGTAGCCATCGCCCGCCTCGATGTCCACGAGAACATCCGCTTGTGCCGCAGCACCTAGAAATTCCGGGCCCGACTTGTACCAGCTCGTGGGCGCTGCTTGTTTGTGCCACTGGCGCCATGCACCGATTACGGCGTCCCAGTGACCCACGATCGCGAGAGTGAACACCATAAACTGAGCTGGCAGCCAGTCGAGTGTGTTTGCCAGATACCCCGCCGCAGTCCGGCTGCCGTTATCCAGTGACAACGACTCATCCCGGCTCAGCGTCTGCGCAAGCCTGTAAAGCAAAGCACCCGCCGGTCCCAACAGAAAAAACCATAGAAGTACCGCGAAGCGCCGACGCAGTGCGGCGTATGCGATGGCGACGCCGAGATCCGGCGCGTTCCAAGCGATGCTGTTTCCATCGTCGGAAAGATGCTGCGCCGCAGCCTCACGACTGGCGCCGTCGGGCGCATGCAGGATCGCTTCGAGATCCGATTCGAACTCGCGCGGACCGAAGCAATACAACAACACGGCCAGCGAGAAAATCATCTGCAAAAGGTCGCCGATCGGCAAGCGATCAAGCAACCACATCAGCACCACGCACACGATCACGGGCAGCAAAATGGCAAGAAGCACGCGCCCGAATCCGCTGGTATCGGACAGCTGTCTTACCCAACGTCGAAACCAGCCGAAGTCGCGCGCCTGCGCAAGTTGCGGCAAGAAGTGGAGCAATCCAAGAGCGATGAGGGCGGTGAGTAGGCTGATGGCCATGCTGCTAGCTCGTGGAACGTTGTCGACATTGTATGCGACGAAATCCTTTCGGCGCAGGCTGGCTTGCTCAGGCCGTATCGACGCCAATCAACGCGACATCATGGCCGATCGGACACTTCGATAAGACTGTCCAGACTCAGTCCCGCACGAAGCATGAGCCAGTGCGACAGCAACTGGTAAGACACCGACAGTGCCGTGGAAGGAACGAAGGTTCCGTCTGCCAGACCATCGACAATCTGCTGTGGCGTGAACCAGCGTGCGTCTTCCAGTTCGTCGTCGCGCATGATGATTTCGCGTGACGTGGCGGTCGCGATGAAGCCCACCATCAATGATGCGGGCATCGGCCACGGTTGCGAAGAGTGATAATGCACCTCTCCGACGATCACGCCGGCTTCTTCGGCCACTTCGCGACGCACAGCGTCTTCCAGCGATTCGCCGGGTTCGACAAAACCGGCAAGCGTGGAATACCGGCCAGCCGGCCAGCCAGCCTGACGCCCCAGAAGGCAGGCGCCAGCATGTTCGACGAGCATAATGACGGCCGCATCGGTACGCGGGAAATGCAGGCGGCCACATTCCGGATTCGCACACTGCGCGCGATGACCTGCAGCGACCAACTGCACGGATGCGCCGCAGTAGGCGCAATGTCTGTTTTCGCGCTGCCAATGAGCCAAGCCCTTGGCGTATGCGAACAGGCCGGCTTCCATGGCGATCAGTTCAAGCCCTGCGACACGAAGGCCCATGCGGCGCGCATCAAGTGCAACTTCCAGCGCATCGATGCGATTAGGATCGTCGATCGCCAGCATGAAATACGTATGGCCTTCGGCGACACCGAGAAAAGTCGCAGGGATATCATCTAGAAGTTTTGTGCGATCGCTGGCATCGATCCAGCGCAAGGCGATGGCGTCGCGGCGAAGAAATGCTTCGCCGGCGCCATCGAGAAGAACGTAGCGGGTGTTGCCGGAACGCTGTTGCTCGTCGATCCACCCAGCCTTGTCACGGTGTTCGGCCTGTCGATCAAGTACGAGGCTGAGCCCCGCGAAGGTATTGATGCGCGGCGATGGCATCTGATCCATGAGTGCCGCTCAGGTCGAAAACGAAGAGCCGCAGCCGCACGTGGTCTTGGCGTTCGGGTTGCTGATCACGAACTGCGAGCCGCTGAGATTCTCGGCGTAGTCGATTTTCGCGCCAGTCAGATACTGCAGCGAGAGTGGATCGCACAGCAGCGTTACGCCTTCGCGCTCAATCGCAAAATCATCTTCGGCCTGGGCCTCGTCGAAGGTGAAGCCGTACTGGAATCCGGAGCAGCCGCCGCCGGTGATGTAGACCCGCAACTTCAACCCGGGGTTGCCTTCCTCGGCGATGAGTTCATGCACCTTGTGCGCGGCGGCTTCAGTGAACAGCAGTGGCGCGCCGCTGTTGCGATAGTCGGGAATGGTGACGATGGTTTCCATGTACTTCAGATGGGGCCGTGGCAGACAAGCGCAAGCATACTTTGCTTCAGGCCGCGGCGGTTTCTTCCAGCGCGACAGGCGCCGGCAGTTCGCGCTGCGCTTCCTCGACTTGTCGAGAGATCCTGCCGTTGACCTGCGCGCCGGCACTCATTTCGAGTGTGTGGTAGCGAAGGTCGCCGTCGATGTGCGCCTGCGGAGCCAGTTCCAGCCGCGCACTCACGTGCAAGTCGCCCGTTACGTGTCCGTTGATCACGGCATGAGGCACGCGAATTTCGCCCTGAACCTGTCCGAATTCGCTCAACGTGAGGATGGCATCGTCGCCCTCCCCTAAAACAGTTCCCTCGATGCGGCCGTCGAGATGCAAGGCGCCGCTGAAACGCAAGTCGCCGCGGATGACAGTACCGCGCGCGATAAGGCTCGTTTCGTGGCTGGTGTTGCTGCGCTCGTTGCGCCTACGGTTGAGCATCGTGATTCCCCTGAGCTGTGCTGATGATGTTGCCGTTCAACGCGTCGCCCCATGCGACGGTTCGAACGATGGGCTCTTCGCCATGCGGCTGGACGCGGATCTGCAACTGGGTCGGCCGGAAATCGGCCGGAATCGCCATGGTGCCCTGCAATTGCTGGAAATACATGAAGTGAAAGGGCAGCCCATCTTTCTGGGATGTATCGCCCAGCGCCGCCCAATCGAGTTGAACCACCTTGTCACCGCGCAGACCTTCGACGCTGGCCACGACATTGCCGGTGGTTTCGTCGCCACGTTTGGCGTTCTGGGTCAGGCTCAGGATGAGATTCCAGCCGCGCGAGCCGGTAATCGGCTGCAGCTTCACTTCCTGCAATTTGAGACCCTGGCGTTGGGCGTCGCCGCCCACCAGTCGGGAATAGAACCCGAGGTCCGCACGCAAGCCGCTGATTTCTTCCTCGCGCTGCGCCAAGGTTCCGCGCAGCGAACGGGTCGCGACGTCATCGACCTGAGCCGCGCGCTGAAGATTGGCGATCTGCTGTTTGAGGCCGTCCAGTTCGACGCTTTCAGCATGTTGCTGCCGCTGCGTTACGGCTGCTGGCGAGGCGTGTCGAGCCAGCAAGCTTGCGCAGAAAGCGGTGAATACCAGACTGCCGAGCCACGCAGCCCCCAGCCACAACCAGCGTCGTCGAGAATCCATGTCGTCGTGCCGGCGCACCACGAAACGCGGCGGTGGTCGTGAAGCCATGGAGGGCTTTCCGGCAAAGAACGAAGATATAGCCCTGCCGCGATCAACGCGTCAAGGAACGAGCGCACGCTTCCATCGCGCTCGTGCCGGGTCTCGGGAAATTCAGCTCTGTATTTTGCTCTGCAGGTAACGCTCGGCACCGATGTCCTTGATTAGGCTGAACTGCGTTTCGAGCCAGTCAATGTGCTCTTCCTCGTCATGCAGAATGTCCTTGAACAAATCCCTGCTGACGTAATCGGAGATGCCTTCGCTGTGCGCGATGGCTGCACGAAGATCCTGCACGGCGGCCATTTCCAGATCGAGATCGCCCTGCAATGTTTCGAGCACGTTTTCGCCGATGCGCAGTTTGCCCAGATGTTGGAGATTCGGCAGGCCGTCGAGAAAAAGAATGCGCTCGATCAAGTGATCGGCGTGCTTCATTTCCTCGATCGATTCCTTGTACTCATGCTCGGCCAGTTCGGTGTAACCCCAGTCTTTAAGCATGCGGTAATGCAAAAAATACTGGTTGATCGCGGTCAACTCGTTGTAGAGCACCTTGTTGAGGAACTCAATGACCTTGGCATCACCCTTCATGACTGTCTCCGCCGAACGATAAGTTGCGGGAACTATACGTACTCCAGGCAAGCGCTGGCGGAATGCGAATGGCTATGGTTTTCTCGCGGGTTGAGTCGAATTGCGAACCGCGCAGAGGTGGTTGTATCGAGCGCGCCATCGGTTCGCGCGCAATGTCAGGCGACGACGATCGGCAGCCGGTGGATCAAGCTTTCGACAGCTCGATCAAGCGTCACTCGAGCTTCCTGCTCGCAGCAGCCGCAGCAGTCGGAGCAACCGGTGCGGGCCTGTAATTGCGCAAACGAACGCACGCCATCGGCCGCTTCTCGGCGGATGTCGTGATCGGTGACGGCGTTGCACAGGCAGATGTACATGCGCGTATGAGAACGCGGATGCGAATGATTGTCAATAAGTTGCCCGCAACAAGGCGGACAGGTGATTCAGGCGGCTTCCCAACCAGGACGGGGACGGTCGATCGAGTCGTCTCCTGTTTCCCGTGGTGGTGTTGTGCCAAGTTGAAGGCTGCAAAGCCCTTCGACCATCGGCGCGAAATGGCGCAGGGCGCGCTCGTAGACTTGACGCTTGAAGTTGACCACATGCGCCGCCGGATACCAGAAATCTACCCAACGCCAGATATCGAACTCGGGTTTTTCACAGGCGTCGAGTTTCAACGCCTCTTCGCTGCCGACGAGCCGAAGCAGAAACCAGACCTGTTTCTGGCCGATGCACGTCGGGCGCTGGTGGTGGCGCACATAACGGTTGGGCAATTTGTAGCGCAGCCATCCATGCGTGGCCGCAATCACCTCGACATGCTGCGGGGCCAAGCCGGTTTCTTCCTCCAGCTCGCGGTACATGGCTTCCAATGGCGTTTCATCGGTGCGCATGCCGCCTTGCGGAAACTGCCAGCCGTCGCGATTGACTCGACGCGCCCAGAACAACTGGCCGGCCTCGTTCAGCAGCACGATGCCGACGTTCGGACGATAGCCATCGATGTCGATCATGTCGCCTCCTGGGCCCTTGACGCGAAAAACCACGTCGGTCCTGCGGTGGATTCAACCACGGCGCGCAAAGTGGCAGCAAGCGCGAGGCTTGAACCGTATCAGCGCTACCACTACACTTCCGCGCCCGCACGGTTCGCTCCGAACCCGTCGAATCGGGATTCCCAAGGCTATGTAGCTCAGCTGGTTAGAGCACAGCACTCATAATGCTGGGGTCGGTGGTTCGAGTCCACCCATAGCCACCAGTTGTGTCTAATCCACTGACACGAATTGGTTTCTTAGCATCGCCGCACCGTTTTGGCCGAGTGCTACAGCGAGTGCTACATAAAGTGCTACAGCGCAGACAGAAATACTTCACCTCCCGCATAGTCATTCCTCGTGACCTTCAGGGCCTTCTAGGCCGTGTTGAGATCACCAAGAGCCTCAGGACGACGGACCGACGCGAAGCCGGGCGCAAGAACTTGCTATGGGAGCCGCATATCGGCACCCTGCTCAGTTTGTTGAGAAGGCATGGGCGCGCAATGAAGCAAGGTGACCTGGACGAACTGACGCAGCGCTACCTCGCGGCCACGTTCGACGAGATTGAAGACCGTCTCGCGCTTGATTGGACCGCTGGCGGCCTTGACGTTTATTCCTCGCAACTCAATGAGCGCTGTCACGAACTCTCTCAGGCCTTGGCTGCTGCCGATGTTTCCTCGACGATAGAGCTGGCCGTGGGGATGGCGCCGGAGGCCGAGGCTATAGCGCACCGTAAGCTCGCGAGACGCTTGATCGAGGCGCAGCTGCACTCTGCCCATGCGGAGCTTCGTGCGCTTGCTGGCGAGCCATTGAGGCGTCCCGAGGCGGCCACCAGAGGACTTGGGGCAGCGCCGCAGCCGAAGGCTAAAGTGAGTCCGAGGGTCTCTGCTGTCTGCGCCATGTACTCAGAAGAGCGTATCGCGCAGGGCAAGTGGACACCCAAGACTGCCGAGCAGAGCAAGAAGATATTCCAGCTCATAGCTGGCCTTCTGGGAGATCCATTTATCCACGAGGTTTCTAAGGATCACGTCCGCCAACTCGGCCTCGACATCACACGGCTACCGGCCAACATGACTAAAAGGTATCCCGGCCTGACAGCTCGCGAGGTATTAAGCAAGGTGCAGGGCGACGCTACAACGCACAGGCTCGAACCGCGAAGCGTGAACAAGCATTACCAGCACGTGCGAACTTTGTTCCGTTGGGCCGCTGATCACGATCACATCGCCCAAAGCCCAGCCACGATACTCCGCGAGGTGGAGGAAGGGCGCGCCCAAGATGCTCGGAAGGCCTTCGACGACGCCGACATAGTGGCGTTTTTCTCTGAAGCCGCGAAGCGTTCCAAAGAGCCTTACGGTCTATGGGTGCCAAGGATCATGGCGCTAACCGGTTGCCGTATGGGGGAGGCGGCCCAGCTGAGAAAAGTCGACATCAGAGTGGACCAGGGAATACCTGTGTTCGACTTCAATGAGGAGTCGGATGAGCCGAGCCATAAGACTCTCAAGACGGACGGCAGCACTCGCGTCGTGCCGATTCATCCACGGCTGTTAGACCTCGGCATATTGGCGTTCGCCGAGAGTTGTAGTGGGGAGTTTCTCTTTCCCGAACGTGTCCGGTACACGGCTAACGACAAAAGGGGAAATGTTGACCGGCTGTCGAAGCAACTCACACGCTGGCTGCGCAGTGCCGGGGTCACCGACCCGAAGAAGAAAGTCCAGAGTTTCCGAGGCACGATGACGACGAGGTTGAAGGACTTGGGAGTTCCTGAGTATCACATCGCAGAGCTTGCCGGTCACGAGAACGACAACATCACAACGGGCAGGTACGGCAAGAGAAGCAGCTTGCCGAAGTTGCTGGACGTCCTCGCTCTATTAGTCTTGCCTGTCTGAACCATTACGCGGCTTCGTTGCGCTGCTTTGGGCGCAATACTGCTTTGGAGTCCTTTGCCTTGGTGGGTTCGCAGACATCTTGGGCGACGCCGCAATCCCCGCCTGATTGGCTGCAGCAGTGATCGGTCAGGTAGCCGATGAGACCGTTCATGGCTTTGATCACGGGCGAGTAGTACACGAACCTACCGCTCGGCCGACTGACTACCAAGCCGGCGTGGGACAGCTCTTTGAGATGGAATGAGAGCGTCGCGTTGGGTACGCCCAGCTTCTCGGCGATAGCGCTCGCTGCTAACCCGTCAGGCGCATGCTCGATCAACAGACGGTAGACCGCCAATCGCGATTCTTGAGCGAGCGCGGAGAGGATGGTGACTGCTTGTGTGCTCTTCATTGCCTTGGCCGTGAGGGTCGTGGTGCAGCATGAGTGAGTGTAGTTCCTGAGGGGCCGATGGCGCGTCTCAAGGGTCTGATGGCTCGCCTATTGCCTCTAGTCGGCTCGATACCGCAAGCCGGTCTAGCGCGGCGACGTTCAAGTTCAGCAGCAGGCTGATGCGTTGCTGCAGGAGGTTGCGGGCTAGCAGGAAGGCCTTCACCACCTTCTGGGGATCACCCTGGGCCTTGGCGGGATCAGGGATGCTCCAGTGCGCCGTGATGGGCGCGCCGGGCCATGCAGGGCAAGCCTCACCCACCACGTGATCGCAGACCGTAATCACGAAGTCCATAGCGGGCGCATCAGGCTTCGTGAACTCATGCCAGCTCTTGCTGTGTAACCCTTCGGTCGGTAAGTCCACGGCCCGCAGTACTTCCAACGTCTCGGGATAGATGAAGCCCTTGGGGTGACTGCCGGCGCTGTACGCGTGAAACTTCCCCCGCCCGAAGTGGTTTGTCGTTGCCTCGGCGAGGATGCTGCGCGCCGAGTTTCCGGTGCACACGAACAGCACGTTGTATTGGCCTTGCATGGTGACCTCCAGTTAGACGCTGCGCGCTTCGTACCAAGACTTACTAACGTTGACGATGCGGACCACTGACAACATCACGGGCACCTCGACGAGTACACCAACCACGGTGGCCAGCGCCGCGCCGGAGTGCACGCCAAACAGGCCAATCGCCGTGGCAACGGCCAGCTCGAAGAAGTTACTTGCACCGATCAGCGCGGAAGGCGCAGCGATGCAATGCGGCACACCGAAGACTCGATTAAGCAGGTAGGCCAAGCCCGAGTTGAAATACACCTGGATGAGGATCGGCACGGCGAGCATCGCGATGATCAGGGGCTGCGCGAGTATCTGTTGTCCCTGAAAACCAAAGAGCAACACCAACGTCAGCAGCAGGGCAACGAGTGAGATTGGTCCCATTCGGCTGAGTACGATTTGTAGCGCTGCCGGACCACCGCTCGCCAGTAGCCAGCGACGCAGCGCGAGGCTGATGAGAACGGGCACGATGATATACAGCACGACAGAGAGAATCAGGGTGTTCCACGGGACGATGATCGCGGAGATACCAAGCAGCAGACCAACGAGAGGCGCGAAGGCAACGATCATGATGGCGTCGTTCACCGCCACCTGCGAGAGCGTGAAGTTGGGTTCGCCACCGCACAGGTTGCTCCACACGAAGACCATCGCGGTGCAAGGCGCAGCCGCCAAGAGAATCAGGCCCGCTACGTAGGAGTCCAGCTGAGCCGCAGGGAGGTACGCTGCGAACACATGGCGGATGAAAATCCAGCCCAACAGGGCCATCGAGAAGGGCTTCACCGCCCAGTTGATAAACAGAGTGACGCCTATTCCCTTCCACTGCTTGCGCACGCCGGCCAGCGCACTGAAGTCGATCTTCAGGAGCATCGGGATGATCATGAGCCAGACCAGCACGGCCACAGGGAGGTTTACGTGCGCTGCCTGCATGGCGCCGATGGCACCGAAGGCCCCCGGCAGCAGATGGCCGAGCAACGTCCCCACCACGATGCACAGCAGCACCCAGACGGTCAGGTAGCGCTCAAAGAAACCTATGGAGCCGGCCTTGGGCTGCGCGGGCGCAACAGATTGAGGCGTGATCTGACTCACAGGACGGTCCTACTTTCAGTCATCTCGCCAATGCCATCAAGCGCCGCCTTCAGCTCCGTCTTACCCATCGTTTCGACCGGTAACTTGAGCATCGCTTCGATGCGACGCGTGATCAACGCATGTGCGTCCCGGAACGCCTCTCCGATAGCCGCAGGGCTACCCGTGGCACCAGCCGGATCAGCAAGTCCCCAATGGGCGCGCACGAAGTCCCCGAAGAGCACGGGACACGGTTCCTTGGCCGCGCTGTCGCAAACCGTAATCACGATGTCTAGTGGTGGAGAATCCTCGCTGACAAACTGGTCCCATGACTTGCTCGATAGGTTCCCGCATGGCAAGCCAGCCGCTGCCAGAGTGTCGAGCGCATACGGATTCACCCGCCCGGTTGGCTGGCTTCCGGCGCTGAAGGCTTCAAAGCGACCGTTGCCCAGGTGGTTGAGGGTCGCTTCGGAGAGGATGCTACGAGCGGAGTTGCCCGTGCAGATGAAGAGGACGCGGCAAGGGTTCATTGGGTGCGCTCAAGGGTTCGTTGGTGTTCGATATTTCCATAATGGTAGAATCGTCGAATTGATGCAACAGGACAAGCTTTCATGAAGTCACACGACCTGCCGAACATCACGCTCGAAGCGATGGACATACCCACTGTGGCCAAGCTGTCGGTGCCCGTTGGCGCGGACCACCCACCGCGCATCCTGATTCTCTATGGATCTCTCCGACCGCAGGCTTTCAGTAGAAAGCTCGCGCTGGAGGCGGAGCGCATCCTGCGGTGTCTTGGTGCCGATACACGAGTGTTCGACCCTCGCGAGTTGCCGATGCTCGACAGCGTGCCGGCGAGCCACCCCAAGGTCCAAGAGTTGCGCGCGTTGTCGTTGTGGTCCGAGGGTCAGGTGTGGGTGAGTCCCGAACGCCACGGCGCGGTGACTGGTGTGTTCAAGAACCAGATCGACTGGCTACCGCTGGAGGATGGCAGCGTGCGCCCGACGCAAGGCCGCACCCTCGCAGTGATGCAGGTGTGTGGTGGCTCACAGTCGTTCAACGTGGTCAATGCGCTGCGCTTGCTGGGCCGTTGGATGCGCATGGTGACCATCCCCAATCAGTCCTCTGTCGCCAAGGCTTGGCTGGAGTTCGACGACGAGGGGCGCATGAAGCCCTCGGCGTACTACGACCGCGTGGTGGACGTGATGGAGGAGCTGTTCAAATTCACCCTGATGATTCGCGACCGTAGCAACTACCTCGTGGACCGTTACAGCGAGCGCAAGGGTGACGGCGAAGCCAGGGCGCTTGCTGCAGCGGCGGCGGTAGTTGAAGCCGCCGAGTAAGGTCAGCCGCCGCAACGGACGGTCAAGGTGACTGACTCGCAGGCCTTGGCTGCTTGGCTGCCCAGTACTCGGAGAACGCGCCCGCGACTGATCGGGTGCTTGTGGAGCGTAGTGACCACGGTCCCGCCGTCAGCGCGCTGGTGTTCCCATCGCTTGTGGGCGCCACCTGCCATGCGGTGAATCAGCTTTGCGACTTGCACATGCCGATACTCCTCGTGCCGATCCGGTTGAGGGTCTTCACTCAGTTGGCGTTGAACTGCGACCCAAGCCGCTACGACTTCAAGAGGATCGACCTCACGTTGGCGAAGCTGCGCCCACGTTGCCTGCGCACGCTCCCTAGGACTCTTGCCGGGCAACCTGAAGGCCTCAATGGGCGCTCCTGCCGCCCTGTAGAGCTTGCGCACAGAAGCCACCGCGAGCATGACATCTTGTGCCCCGCAGGCCGTCTTGAGAGCTGCCAGAGCCTCAAGGCGAAAAGGCCGCAACTCACTCGCGCTGTAGCTTCGTTTGACGTAGCTGCCATGACGCCGATAGAACTCGATGTGCTTGCGGCAGTACAGGCGGTTGAGGCCTTCACCACGGTCCGCCGTGGTGCTGTTGGTGCACGGGTAGACCCTGCAGCGCTCATAGGTGTCTTGCGGTCCCGAGATACGTTTGCGCAGGCTGGAGATGCGCTGTTGGCGTTGTGCTGAACTGCTCATGTGCTATCCGTCATTGACTCGTTAACGGCTCGGCTTGCGAGACCCCGTGGGTGTCCTTATGACCCCCTCAAAGGGCAGTTAATGATTCACCTAGTAGGGGCGGCACAGCAGCATCGAAGGAGGTCATCGGGAGCTACTGTGGGAGTCGTGTGGTTGCGTACTTGTCTTGTTCCATTTCTACCTCTCCCACTGCTCCTGTGACCTCGGTGAACGTCTTCAGCAGAACGTCTCTTGCTGCGAGTGCGGCGCTACGCGGGACGACCACGCAGTCATGGACAGGGAGAGCGACAATGCCCATGTCCATCAGCTCAAGCAGGCTCTTCACGATCACTTGGCTCTCGATGAAGAATCCCGTCATGCCGAAGCCAGTGCCAAACAGATGGGCGATGGGTGCGTGACGTGCTTGAATGATTCGGACTACCTGATGGAAGCCAAAGCCCGGACCGAAGTCGGGACGAGTGTCCCTAGGGAAACGAGACAGCTCCTTGGAACTGTGCAGAAGGGCGTTCATTACCTTTTTCACACCGTCGCGGCTCAGGTTGCCGACCCCGTAGAGATCACCAGCAGGTACCGAGACGCCTGCATGGCCGTAGGCAATTCGAACAGCGCATTGACCAAAGTCGAGACTGACAACGCGCTCGCCGTTGATGGTTAGGCACTGCAGTCGGTGAGCTGCCTTCATATCCAGCCAGAACGCTCCGAAGAAACGGCCACCATGGTCCATGCGCCCGTTGTTGAAGTGTCGCCGCAGGTAGCGGCTGGAGAGGTCGCAGCGACGCCCATCGGGCAGCACATCGCACGCGAGGTCCGCTTTGTCGTACCACTGGTTGAGTTGGTCCACTTCGCGGCGGAAGCCGTCTGCTGGCTCGCCAAGGGGCACAAGCATGACGGCGCCACGCTTCTTTCCTTCCTGCTTCGGTCCTCGGAGTCGAATGGATTCACCACGCAGCGCTAGGTCGCTCTTGAGGTCTCCGAAGTGGAAGCCGTGCTTACGTATGGCCGAACGGAGGATCTTGCCCGCCCGGAGAGTTGTGCAGCGGCCTCCGAACGGCGAGTACCTTCCCGGCTCGTACTCAACTAGAGCAATGGCTGGTTCACTCAAGAGCCGCACGATCCCCGGAAAGGTCTCCGTAATGAAGTCTGGTCCACGACCTGCACGCCCAAGTATCTCTTTGGAGAACGTTGCATAGCGCCAACTTCCCCGCTCTTCCAAGTGAGCATGTGCCAGGTCACAGAGGATGGCGCTAACTACCCTCTCAAAGCGCTTGTGGTCCTCGACCTTCCTGAGTCGAACTCGGCGCTTTGTCTTCGCCTCAAACGCGATGATTCTCTTCAGCTCGTCAGCGATGTAGGACTGAAGCTCGGAAGAGATTGGCAGTCGGGACGGGTCGAACAAGCGCTCCGTCGGCTCTTCGTCATCAAGCTCCGCTGTGGCTTGCCTGCTTACTCGTTTCGCCACGTTGCCCTGCCTGACTAAAACTCGACACCCCGCACCCGGAGGTGCGAGTGCATGCCTGTAGGGGTGTACGAAGAAGATGGGCGGGGATCGTATGTTATTACGCTTTGGGCTGCAACATTGTCGGCTTGTGACGCGGCTAGTCGGCCTAGCCTATCCGGGCGAACAGATTTCGAACGGTGGTCTTGTGCCACCTTCCTCCACGAGGCGTCAGCATCCCGCGCTCGTTAAGGGCTTGAGCTACCGCGCCCAGACTGGTCTTGCCCTCTGCAGCCAACGCTTGGACTACAGGCTTAAGATTGAGTGCGTGAGTGTCAGCCGTAGCTTTGATGGCCATCAGGCTCGCTGCGTTGCCCTTCCCGGCCATCGCAAGAGCTTGCGCCCCATTAGGGTTCCCTAGGCGTACACCACGCGCCTTGGCGGCCGCTAGGGCCTCCTTGGTTCGCTTGGATATGGCCTCGCGCTCTTGTTGCGCCACTAGAGCCATGATGCCCACCGTCAGATCGTTGGCATCGGGCATATCGGCCGCTACGAAGCGAACACCGCTATCTCGAAGGGCCAGTAGGAACGCAGCATTGCGAGAGAGTCGATCAAGCTTGGCGATGATCAAAGTCGCGCCGGTAACCTTGGCCAGATGCAGCGCCTCGGTCAGTTCAGGGCGCTGGTTGAGCTTGCCGCTCTCGACCTCCACGAAGGTCTGAATGACATTGCCCTGCCGCTGAGCCGCGTAGAACTCGATGGCTGCTCGTTGCGCTTCGAGGCCTAATCCGCTGTCTCCCTGTTTCTTCGTCGACACGCGGAGATAGCTGACAAGCTTCATGAAGTCCTCGGGGGTATAGTTCGGCGTAACGCTCGTTAGTCCGAACTATACCCCACTCGCGCTTGCGCTATAAAGTTGCGCGGTCAATATTCATCGACGCGGCGGGACGAGTCGCTTTGCGTCCGCCCGCATGTCATTTCTTCTCGCGTCGTCAAGCAGCGCCACGTGCCTAATACGCCCTATAGCTGAGGCTTTCAGCACCGCGTCTTTCGGAAACGCCTTCGAGGCGTCGAGGGCAGCTTTCATCTTCTGATGCTGGCGATTCGGTGCTCGGCTCTGCCCGTTGAAGATGACTCGTCCGGTGATGAGACGTGCTGCCGAGGCTAGAAACAACCGAGTCTTAGGTCGGTTTATGGTGAAGCCGGCTCGTTCAAGAACCTGGGTGATCCACTTGATATCGGCCGTGCCGATTCCCTTCCCGGTCATCGCCATGTCGTCAATGTACAAGGTGAAGACGCCGCCTCTTCGACTTGCATGCAGTGCGATTTGGTCAAACCCCTCTCTATTGGCGAGAAACGAAAGCAGGGGACTTGCGGGACTACCCGTCGCGAGATGACCGTCGCAACAAAGAAGTTGTGCTAACAGCTCCGCGACGTCGCGTGCGCACTTGAACGTCACGATGAACAGCCGCGCGATCAGGTCTTGAGAGACAGCGAGGTAGAACCCCGAAATGTCTAACGTCACTGTGCACCCTTCGCTTTCACGATGAGCCGCAGAGCATGTGAGGTACGACCTGCCAGGTATGCCCGAGTGAAGGTAGTCCGGCATTTCAGTACGTTTCAAGAGCTCCTCAATGCGTTTCTGAAACTTCTTGAGTTGCTCTTGAGGCGCCTCTATCAGTCGAGGCTTCTCGGGCTTACTGCGGTCGGTATAGCGGTTGTAGTTGCTGGATTTTCGAGCGAAGCCCAGCATGCTGCTCGGAGACCCCGACCAAAACAGGATTTCGGCTAATCGCTTCTTTGACCGGATTCCAAAGAGTGGCGACGCGCTGACGTCGTATACCTTCTTAACGCTAGTGCGCTTGGGCGTCATCATCTTTGTCCAAAGTCCACTCGAGGACACGGAGAAGCTTTTTTGCTCTTTCGCGCCTTCGCTCAGACTCTCCCTCGAGAGCTTCCATGAAACTGAGGAAGGTAGAGGGTGGGACATCGAAGATACCGGCATATTTCTTCAACAACTCGATGGAAACGGCCTTCTTCCCACTTTCCAGCTCTGAGAGGTGAGACTTTGAGATTCCCAGCTGATCTGCAAGATCGGCTTGTCGAATCTGATGGACCTCTCTCACCGTTTTTAATGCTCTGTCTAGCATGGCTCCTCAGGATTGCCTCGATGTCGCGCTAACCGCGCCGGGTTGAACTAAGGGAGGGTGTTGCCGTGCCTTCTATCTTTCCGCTTCATCGTCATAATCATCAGCGTGTGAAGTGATCAAAGACCCTCCATACAACTGTGACGACAAACCTGAAAAACCACCTCGTACGCAACATGCGTTTGAGGTATGACAGCAACCACCGACGTTTGTCGTGTTTCCGACCGTTACTACTCATGGTCTTAGCCTCTGGTGTAGTGCCGAAATTGGCACCCCTTGCCACTCCAGAAGCGGGGAAACGTCAGCTTATCCCTCCACCAATCCACGGCTCCGAGCCCTTGCCGGAGCCACCTGAATCCCCCGTCTTTCCTCACCACACATGTGTCGGGATGAGGTCGCCGCAGGAACATTTGGGACTGTTCGTCCCTCGAGTCGACTAGCAACTCACACCGTGCAAGAAGATCCCCGTCACGACAATTACAAATTAGCACACACGAATGCTTTCCGCGACAATAATTCGCTCTAAGCGAACCCCATTAAGTTGGCGTTTAGCTTACGGGAACGGTGTGCGCCGCGCAGAGCCGGTCGTTCGAGTGTCCCTTTGGCCCTCGAATAGCCCTAAGGGGGCAGGGGGGAGACCGACCATTTGAAAGCCTTTCATACCCCAACGGAAATTTGCGCCGCACGATTTGCTCATGGACGGCGAGCGCTACATGCGGTGCCGCATCTGCTGCTACATTAAGCCTAACCGCTGTTGCGGGAACCCGCGGATATGCTCGGTTTTAAGGTTGGTCGGTGGCTATGCTTCCCCTCCACCCATAGCCACCAAGAACCTATCCAGTAACATCCAAAGAATGCCGGAAAACTTGGTAATACCAAGGGTTCCGGCCTTTTCCGTTTGAAGGCGCACCGGGCATCCATTCGGTCAACCTCTTCAAGGTCAATTACTTGTTCGCCCTGATGGCTTATCCCTATCAGCGCGAACTCGAGCAGGTGACCGACTTGGCCGAGCGTCGAAGCTTCACCTTGCATTCCGTCGTCGTGCCGATGCGTCGCGAGTCACTGCTTCAGCTCTTGGGGTACGTTTGTGGCAACAGATTAGGCGAAGCTTTGGACCATGACCTGAGTGAGGGTGGACAACCGCGGGCCGGGATCATCAATTTCTCCACACCTGGCAACAGCGCGCTCACTTACGAGATAGGCGATAGACCACATCGGGCGTAGCGTCTCGCCACCTTCCGCTCCAATCATCGTTCGGTTGCGCGGTCCTGAAAGAGGCATCTGCGCTCCATGAGATACGGAGATAAAAAAGACTTTGCCACCGAAACTGCTGTGTCGATCTCATCGAACGCTGAGTAGGGTTTAGCTGATTTTCCGGGCCTGCCTGTCGCTGCCTGCCGGCATCGCAACTTCTGAAAGAGGTCAAGGACGAATGACTTTTTCTCGACACGTTCAGCCTCGTACGGAAAAGCCGCAAAGCCTGGTCGATCTGACAGGGCGAACCAACAAAGCCATTTGGGCTTTCATCACTCGCCAGACTCACGCAATCGGAGCATCACTGGTATGCAAGCAAGCATGCTTTTATTGCTCAAAGGCAATCAGGGCATGACGTCCAATGACTTGGCGAAGCACTACAAGCTCCAACCAAGTGCCATCACGCGCCTGGTTGATTGCTTGGTAGATCAGTCGTTGGCGACTCGATTGGCGAGCGCACACGATCGACGTGTGTCTTAAGTTCGTATCACTGAATAGGGCGCTTCATTGGCCGAGCAGCTAGCACCTGTCTACTGCAAGTCGCTCGAAATGCTCATGGACGGCATTGGCGATTCAGAAGCGGCAGCGCTGCGCAATGGTCTGGAGCGCATTCTCCTCAATGCCAAGGTGAGCGGAGACGCTCGACTCTTCGCACGCAGAACGTGACATCCGTCGGCTAAGCAAGAGCCATGGAATGCATCTGCTCTCGGTGCAAGCACGTCTCGCGGAGGTCTGACTTTCTGATCGATGGAAGCGATCAGCGCCGCGGCAAAAACTTCCAGCGATGGCCCGCTCTATACGACGGGCACCTGGCTGACGTTGTTCTTCGGATCCATCCAGAACGACTCGTTCACGAATCGACCGAAGATTTCGCGGGGCAGGATGGATGTGCGTTCTATTGGCTCCACTTTTGGGCGCACGGTGTGCAGTCCGGGCATGCCGACGCGGGCGTCGAACTCGTCCGCGTTATAAGCGATGTGGTCGAAATCATGTTCGAACCACGGTTCGCCGATGAATTGGTAGACCGCGCGCATGGCCACCGGCGGGTTGTTCACCAGGCTTTCGTAGGTCAGCAGCAGCAGGTGGCCTGGAGCGTAGTGGCCATAAAACGCATCCTTGGTCGCCTGAAACGAAAACCCGACCATGCCCCTGGGATCGGTCAGCGCCTCGACGCGCGAGTACACCGTGGTGTTGGTGTCGAACCGGAACACCTTGCTGACGCCGACCGGTTGCCTGCGCACCAGACGTTCCATGCTGTCCAGCACCCACGGCAACTGGCGCACGCAGGCGATCACCTTCGACTCCGGGAACAACGTGTCGAGCAATGGCATCCTGCTGCACCACAGCCGGCTGGTGTCGAACACGATGCCCGCATCCGCGTGTCCCGTGTAGAAGTTCTCGACCAGCCCGCGCAGCAAGGCGACGCGCTGATCATCGGAGACGTCGAACGAAAAATCGTTCTTGCTGCTGGCCTCGGCGATCACCACGCCCATGATGTCGGCAAGCGGACTGGTCATGCTCGCGCGAAACCGCGGATTCTGGTTGAGGATGGCGGCCAACAGCGTGCTGCCCGAACGTGGCATGCCGGAAATGAAGTGGAACTTCCGGGCCGGCTTCGTGGCATCAGATGTGGCGGGCATGCGGACACTCCTCTGAATCGGTGATCTGGCTTGCCGAAAAGTGTCGGCAGTGGTGCATGGCGAATGGTACGCGGCAGAGCCAGCTATGGTGCGCGATCCGTCGAGAAACGGATGCGCATTTCGTAGTCGACCTCGACCATGCGGGCGTCGCCCTTATCCAGCACGCGGAGCAGCAGTTCCTCGGTGGCGCGCCGGCCCATCTCGCGCACGGGTTGATGCACGGTCGTCAAGGGTGGCCACACCTGTGTCGCGATCATGGTGTCGTCGAAACCGCAGATGGAAATTTCGCCAGGAACCGATATGCCAGCTTCGGCAGCGGCCCAGATCGCGCCGACGGCCATGTCGTCATCGGCCGCGAAAATAGCGGTAGGTCGCTGCGGCAGCGCCAGCAGTTGTCGCGTGGCCGCGACGCCCGATTCAAATGAAAATTGACCTTGAATCATGATCGCCGGGTCTTCCTTCAATCCTGCACGCTCCAGCCCGTCCCGATAACCCGCCAGACGCCAGACGCCGGCGCCGTGTTCGGGATCACCGAGAATATGCGCGATGCGGCGATGGCCCAGCGACACCAGGTGATCCACCATCGCCGCGGCGGCTTCGCGCTCGCGCAGGATCACGCCGATGCAATCCTTGGGGTGATGCGGTGCGATCGAAGCGAACGGCAGTCGATTCCCGCGCAGGAATTCCAGCAGCTCGGGGTGATCGGTCAGTGGCGGCGTGAGGATCAGTCCATCGGGCCGGTGCCGCGAGACGATGTCGTCGACACGCTCGACAAAGTCCGGCGCGGCCGAGACCAGCGGCTGCACCATCATGCTGTAGTGCTGCGCTTCGCATGCCTCCAGCACGCCGGCCTGCACTTCCATGATGTAACTGGGCGAGCGGTTGTCGTAGAGCAGGCCGACCATGAAGGAACGGTTGGTCGCCAGGCTGCGCGCCGACGTCATCGGGCGGTAGTTGAGTTCCGCGACGGCAGACAGCACGCGCTGGCGCACCACATCGCGCACATTCGGTTCGTTGTTGAGCACCCGCGATACGGTCTTGGTCGATATGCCCGCGATGCGGGCAACGTCGTCGATGGTCGCGCGCGTCATGAAAGTCTGGCCAGATTCAATGATTCGTTCCCTGCAAAGCGCCCACCGGTACGCTCTGGCTTGGAACGTTCCATCCGCTTATCTCGATGACCGGTGTTGCGATTTCCTTCGCCGCATAGCGCGCAGTGAGAGTGATCGACTCGCCGGGCCACAGCGTGACGTCATTGTCGCTCCACAGGATCGGCAACACGAGCTCGCCGCGTGCGGACCGCCGGATGACCACATGCTGGAGCAGCGCCACCGCCTTCGACGACGCGGGCACGGTCAGCGTGACGGACACCATGTCCTTGTCGCCATCGCGCCGCAGCGTCGCGTGCGCTGTATTCGTCGCGTGCGGCAGCGACTGCAACGCGGTCAGGTCTGCGTATTGCGTGATCGGCGTGAGGTACCAGTTCGAATGCGCCCAGTCGAGTTCGTCCGATTGAGTCGAAAGCCAGTAGACGTTGCGGCTGATGGGATCGCCGCTGGTCGAAGTCAATACGAGTTCGACAAAGTAGGTCCGTGACAAGCCGGCCAGCGCCGGCAGCACCAGCAACTGATGTGTGCGATTGCCGGCGAGCTCGATGTCTTGCACACGTTGCTCGTAGCGCACGCTGCCACCCAGGTCGCGAACGCGGATGCTCGCCTGCAAACCGCGCTGATCGGTGAGCGTGTGATTGACCAGCACGATCGCGCGCGTGTCGTACGAATACTGGATGTGCACCGGCTCGTTGGCCTTCTTGGCACCGAAGTAGGCGCCAGCCGGATTCATGAAGTAGTCGTAGAGATGCCAGTGCAGCGAAGGCCACGCGTTGTTGAGCATCCAGTAGATCACGCCGGTCGAGGGATTGGCCGCATCCATGTGCGCGTTGAATGCCTCGAACTGCGCGCGCGTGTTGTCGTAGTTGTCGAGCTGCGCCTTGGCCACGTAGTCGGCAAGATTCCTGGGTGTGCCGTAGCGTTTGGCCAGCGCGTTGTCGAATGGCGTGAGCACGGCGAAGGTCGACCAGTCGGCAGAGGCGTGGTATTGCCGCGCCTGCGGATATTTCCACAGTGCTTCCTGCTCCTGTGGCGACAGCATGCGTTGCAGATCTTCCATGCGCGGAATGTCGGCACCGGCACTGACTTCGGAATCAAAGCCGAAGGCACCGCCCAGCTTGTCGGCATACCAATAGGCTGGCGGAATCCAGTCGTACGGGCCGGCCATCTTCATGCCGGAAGGGCCGGTCTGGGCCGTCGGCTGGTCAGCCGCCGCCGAGATGATCGGCAGCGACCAGTCCTCGGCGCGCAGCGTATCGACATACATTTTCGCGATCGGCGGCGGCGGTGCATTGTCGCTGCCGATGTAGAAGCCAATCACCGAAGGATGGTTACGCAACAACCGCGCTTCGCTGGCCATCGATTCCTGCGCGACTTTCATATCGGCAGCGTTCCACGTCGAGCCGCCGGTCCTGGCGGCGGACTCCCATTTGTCGCAGCACTCCCATCCCGCAAGAATCATGATGCCGTTGCGATCGGCCAGATCGTAGAAGCGCTGGTTCTCCAGCTTGCCTTCGCTGCGGATGGTGTTGAGGCCGAGGTTGAGGACATAGCTGAACTCGGCGTCCATGCGCGCGGGGTCGTCGCGCAGGAACATGTCCGGCGCCCAGCCGCCACCGCGAATCAGCACGGGTTTCCCGTTGACGAAAAATTGGCGATAGCCCTGCCTGGTCAGACTCGAACTGACACTGCGCACGCCGAACGTTGTGGCGGCGCGGTCGGATGTCACGCCATCGACGGCAGCGGTCATCTCGAGCTGGTACAGCGGATGATCGCCCATGCCCACCGGCCACCAGATCTTCGGGTGGTTCATCGTCAGACCCGGCGTGGTCGCGGATGAAAACGAAACGACTTGGGTTTGTCCGGGTGCGAGGTGAACGGTCTGCTGCAAGGGAACACCGGCGGCGGTGCCGGCGATCGTCGCGTCGTGCGCCACCGTGTCGAGGTTGCTCGCGGTGACTTTCACGGTCAGCGTGGCGCGCGCGAGATCGGGCAGCGACAGCGTCGATTGCACCTGCGGAAAACTGAGCGTGACGGGACCTGTCTGCACGATGTCGACGCCACGCCACGGGCCCATGTTGTTGTCCGGCGGCGTGGGGTTCCAGTCCACCCAGCCGATTGACAGGCTCTTTCTCGGATCACCCGGATGCACTTGCATGGCGAGGATGTTGGCGCCCGCATGTATCCAGCGCGTGACATCGAACTCGTGGACTGGATAAGCGCCGGCGACTTCGGCGTGGTCGGCAATCTGGTGTCCGTTGACCCACACATCGGCGCTCGCGATCAGACCGTTGGCACGCAGCAGCGTATGTGTCTGTGCTGCACGCTTCGCCAGCGTGAATACGGCGCGATACCACCACGGCGTCACGAAGAGATTGCCGCTGGCGTCAGGCACCTGCACGGCACGCAGGTTGTCGGCGTAGAACACGTCGTTCTTGAACACGCCGTTTTCCAGCAGCCCGGCCATCACCGTCGCGCGTCCGCTTACCGGATACCAGCCATCGGTGGAAAAGCGGCTCGCGGAAATATCGGCGCCACTCTGTTGCGCCTTCGCGCTGTCCTGCATCAACCAGTGGTCGATGGTGGTGACGACGCCTGCGTCGGCGTTCACTTGCGTGGGAGCGTACGTCGCTTGCGCATGCGCGACTGATGCCATCGAGGCGATCATCAAGCAGAGCGCGTACCGGATTGGCGTTTGCATGGCGTCATGATTTCCCGAGGTAGGCTTCGCGGATTTCCACCGGCGCGAACGGCCAGGATCGATTGAACCGGGCCCAGATGGCGAACACCACCAGGCCGGCGACGATCCACGCGCCGGCCAGAATCAGCGACAACAACGAGGCCGACACGTAGACGTAGATCCAGCCCAGCAACGCGATCACGCAAGGTATCGGATACAGCCATTGCTTGTAGGGACGTGGCAGCGTGGGCTGACGTTTGCGCAGCACGATCAGCGCGGCGATCTGTGCGATGGACTGCACGATGATGGTCGCGGCCAGCAGCATGTTGATAACCTCGGCGAGATCGAAGAACGTGCCGATGGCTGTGACGATTCCCATCGTGAGCAATGCCACGTGCGGAAAGCCATGCTTCGCGTGCAGCTTGCCGAACACCGACAAAAATACTTTTTCATGCGCCGCCTGAAACGGCACGCGCGAACCGCCGAGCAGGCCGGTGAACACCGAAGCAAACGCGGTCACGATGATGAGGATGGTCATGACCGCGGCGGCCATGTGGCCCCAGCTGTGCTCGACCACCAGCGACGCCACTGATTGCGATTTGGCGATATCCTGCCACGGCGCCACGCCGAGCACGCTGATGTTGAGGATGAGGTAGATGAACATCATCGCGATCACCGAGATGATGATGGAGCTGGGCATCGTCCGGCCCGGATCGCGCAGTTCATCGCCCATGTACGCGGTGGTGAAATAGCCAAGGTAATCGTAAATGCCGATGATCAGGCCCGCACCCAGGCCGATGAAGAAGTGACCGCCGAACACATTCGCCGGGTAGGTAAACGCGTAGCTCGAATGGAAGTCCGAAAAGCCCGCCGCCGACACGCCGATCACGGACAGCAACATGATCACCCACAGCGCGATGGTGATGATGCGGATTGATTCGATGCGCCGATACAGCAGCAAGGTCACGAGGGCGGTGGCTGCAACACTGATGAGATGCACGGTCCAGTAGCCCATGTGCGGGAAGAAAAACCCCAGGTACTCGACCATGCCGATGATGCCGGTCGACATCAGCAGCGGAATCGTGAGCAACACCGTCCAGATGAAAAGAAACGGCATCAGTTTTCCGGTGCGGTATTGAAACGCTTCGCGCAGATAGACGTAGGTTCCGCCGGAGCCCGGCATCGCCGCGCCGAGTTCTGCCCAGACCATGCCGTCGGCGATCGCGAGAATGGCGCCGACGATCCAGCCGATCACCGCCTGCGGCCCGCCCATCGTGGCGACCATGATCGGTATGGTGATGAACGGCCCGATGCCGCACATCTGGGTCATGTTGATCGCCGTTCCCGAAAACAAGCCGATGGAGCGATGAAAGCCGTTGCCGCGGGTGGGCTGGGTCGCGCTGGAATCTTGCATGTGGGCCTTGCGTGGTGGAGTGCAATCAGGAGTGTCTGGATGCAACGATTATCGCGATGCGCGAATCCTGCGCACGGATCGCGCGTCGCACGAAACAACTAAGCATTCGTGACGTGCGGAACACGATGCGCGTCTCGCACGCATCGTGTTCCCGACGATCACCATTGCCCGCGTATGCCGACCATGAACATGCGCTCGGAGAAGGTCGAATGCGCCGGCTGGTCGGGGAAGACGAGGTAATAATGCTGGTATTCGTTGGTGAGGTTGGTGCCGTCCACGAACACTTCGGCGTACTTGTTGATCTTGTACGACACCGACGCATCGACGTACTTCTGCGGCGCCTCGTACATTTCCATGCCGGTGATGCCGCCCACGTCTTCCGACACCGCGCGCCGCGATCGATAGTTGTACGCGACGCGCGCCTGGAAGCGATCGTCCTGATACCACAGGATGAAATTGCCGGACTTGGTCGAGTTGTCCTGGAACGGAATCTTGTTTCCGGACAGATCCTTTTCGCCCGAATTGCTGGGCGCATACGTGCCGTTGATTTCCATGCCCGTCTTGGAAAGGATGCCCGGCATGAAAGTGAAGCCCTGGCGGTAATCGAACTCCGCGCCGCTGATGCTGTTGCCCGTACCCTGCACGGGTTCGGTAATGACGATGCAATGATCACGAACCACGCCGTCTTCATCGGGCAGCGTGCAGTTGATCACGCTGCCGCTCTTGATGAAGCTCTGCATGTTGATCCTGAACAGTGCGAGGCTGAGCATGCTGGTGGAGTTGATGTAGTACTCGAGCGACGTACCGAAGTTGGTGGAGCGCCACGGATTGAGGTTGGGGTTGCCTGTCGACGAGCCGTCCGCCACGCGGAATACCGGGCCATTGGGTGTTTCCGTCAGCGAGTAGTCCAGGGTAAGTCCGCCGCCCCACGTACTCAGGTCGATCGGCATCATGTTCTTCGAATACGCCAGGCGAAACTTCAGGCTGTCAGTCAGGTCCAGCGCGAAGTTGGCTGACGGCAGAACGTCCTGATAGCTGCGCTTGGTGACATTGGTACCGACGTCCGCCGGTTCGGTGCCGTAAGCACCTGGGTCACCGGTGAGATGCTGCGTGACGTCCAGGTTGCTGCGAATGATTCGTACGCCGACGTTGCCGCTGTATGGCATCTCGCCGATGTTGCCGTTGAAGTCACCTTGCAGATATCCGGTCAACTCTTTCAGGCCCACGCCCCACGTGGTACCCGGTTCTTCCTGCCGGATGGTGTCGGGATAAAGCGACTTCCAGAAGGCTTCGGGGTTATCCATCGCGGCGGGGTTCACTGCCCAGAAGTCGATGCCCGAGCCGAGCAGATTTTTGTATTCCTTCCAGTTGCTCGACAACGGCGCCGGCGTGTTGGGAATCTGCAGGGCGGAAATCGGTCCGGCGCGGAAATAGCCCTGGTCGTTGCCTGCCGTGCACGTGCCGCTGTTCAACACCACGTCGGCGCCGACGTAGCGCACGAGGCATCCATTCGGATCGCTGGCGCCCATGCCGGCGTAGACCGGGGTGACCAGCGTCCACCCGAGATTGCTGGCGCTGCGGATGCTGTTGCGCACGCCGAACTTGAGCTGAAAACCTTCCGCAAAGTCGTACTTTCCATCGAAGCGCACGGCATTCAATGCGACTTTTCGGTTGTAGTCGCCGGAGGATTCCAGCGTTTTCATCGTCCAGCCGTTGGGGTTGGCGAAGTCGGCGGCGAGCGACGACGGCATGCTGACCGTGAGGTAGCGACCGCCGAGGTTGGCGATGATCGGCACCGTGTTTTGTGGCACGCCGTTGGCGTTGAATACGCGGTTGCCGCCGAGCTGCGACGGGAACACGAAGGTGCCCGGCGGCACGGCGTCGTCAGGCACGCCGTCCTTCAGCACGTTGGGCCACAGCGCACCATCGGAATCGGAAATGTTGATATCGGATTCGGCATTCGTCTGCGCGGCCGTGTCGTGGATGCCGCGGATGCCGCCGGTGAAGGGGCCGCCATTGTCGAAATCGAGTTGAAGATTGAAATTTTTCGCGGTGGATTCCTTGCGTATTGTCTGCGAGAAAGACTCCACATCGCCGGGCCACTTTTCGTACACCTGCGTGGTGAACAGCTGCATGCCGTTCCAGTCCGGATCGGGCGTGCCGTACGCGCCGGCAATCGGGCTGCCGGTGTTGCGCGATTGCAGCGGCACGTAGGTCGCGCCCTGCCAGTTGGTGGAGTTGAACTGGATGCCGACGTTGCGATCGAACTGCGCCTGATGCGCGTAGAAATAATCGCTGGTCAGCGTAAGGCCGCTGCCAAGATCCGCTTGGAACGAAGCGCTGCCGGACTTGCGTCGCCGCTGCGTTGTCGTGTCGTAGATACCGAAGTTCTGGCTGCCCATGAAGACGCCGTTGGATTTGCCGTCGCCATTGACGTCGACACTTCCATCAGCGTTCTGCTTGATGGCCGACGGAATCGGCGCACCGTTCCACGGCGTCAGGAAACCGTTGTAGCCGCCGGCGCTGGCGGCGTTCTCGCCGTTGAGCACGACCCCGTATTGATCCAGTCCCTCGTTGGCGTTCATCCGCGTGGTGTTGGAGAAATCCGCGGAAACCAGCAAACCCCAGTGACCATCGTCGTTGTACGAGACGAGACCGCTGCCTTCGGGACCCGTGTGCTTGGTGGTCGAGCCGCGCTCCGCGTTGGTGGAGTAGCTATAGGTGAATCCGCTGGGGAGATCCCACGGCCGATTGGTGTGCAGGTCGAGCGAACCGCTGATGCCGCCGTCGGTCAGGCTGGCGGTGGGCGACTTGATGACATCCACGCCATGAAACAGCGTGGACGGCAGCATGCTGAAGTCCGGTTGCTGCGAATCGATCTGGTCCGCCGTAATGAACGCTTCGCCATTGAGCATCGTGCCGACCTCGGGCAGGCCGCGCACATCGACCGAGGTTCCCACGCCCGCGTCGCGATTGATCTGCACGCCGGTGACACGTTGCAGCGCGTCGGTGATGGTCACGTCCGGCAACTGGCCGATGCCTTCGGCGGTGATGCTGTCCTGGATGTTCGGCGCCGAGCGTTTCAGTTCGATCGCGCGCATCTGCGACGCACGTACACCGACGACACTGACGGTCGACAATGTCGTTGCATTCTTGGTCGCACCCGTGCCGGTTTTTGGCTTGGCCTTGTTCGCACCAGGCGTTGTCGTCGCGGATGTGCTTTGCGATGCACTGGTCTGCGCGCCCGGATTGTCTGCCTGCACGCCGGATGCCATGGCCGACGTCGCCACGGCAGCAAACAGCGACACGGATATGGCAAATGACAATGGATGCTTGCGATGTGCGGTGGACATGGGCTTTACCTCTTGGTTGATGTCTGTCGAATCCCGACTGTTCCGCGGTCCTTCAAATGAGTGCTTGTCCTGCCGGACGCCGGAAACTCGTCGGCGTCGATGTCGTGATGCAATTCATGGGTCAACTTCCCGTCATGGCATGTGCTTGTGTTGCTTCCCGGGACAAGCCGCGGCCGAGATACCACCGCGCTGCGCCCAGCACGCCCTGGCGACCGTGCTCCGTCACCCACACCGGAACTTGCGACAGGAACGCGCGCACGCTGCGCTCGTGCAGAAAACGCTTTTCGAAATCACTGCGCTCGAGCAAGGCGAACATGGACGACAGAAATCCGCCTGCCAGATACACGCCGCCGGCCGTCATGAAAGCCATGGCGAGGTTGCCGACAAAACCTCCCAGGGAAGCGCAAAAAATCTCCACTGCCTCCACCGCTTGTGCGTCGCTGCACTCAGCCGCCGCAGCGGTGATGGCCTCAGGCTTCGAGAACATCGGTGTTTTTCCGTGCAGCGCGCACAAGGTTTCGTACATGGTCAGCAGGCCGGGACCAGACACGATGCGTTCGAACGGCACGTAGCCGCCATGCGGCGCCAGATGCGCAAGGATTTCGCGCTCGCGAATCGAATGCGGTGCAAAGTCCATCTGGCCGACTTCCGTCGTCAGCACGTGGCCACCCGCGTGATCAGGCATACGCACTGCCGCGCCAAGTCCGGTTCCCGGCCCAACGATAAGAATCGGGCCGTCGGCATGGATGTGTGGGCCGCAAAGATGACGCCTGTTTTCGGCTGACTGGTTGTCGAGGGCGTATCCCATCGCCTCGAAATCGTTGAGGATCGCGACGTCATCCAATGCAAGCGCTTCGCGCAATCGCGACAGCTGAATCGGCCAGGCGAGGTTGTCATGTACGACCTCGTCGCCCATCACCTGTCCAGCACAGGCGAGCACGCAGTGGCGTACTGGAATTTGGGCCTCATCGGCGACGAACGCCTGCAGCAGTTCCGTCAGTCCGGGAAATTCGGCACACACAAACTTGCGATAGGCGAGTAACTCGGCGCGAGCCTCGTCATTCGAGGCGCGCATGAGAGCGACACGCGCGTGCGTGCCGCCGACGTCCGCCGCCAGAAATGGCGCTGTCAGGACATTGATCCGTTGATCCAGATGGTCGATTGCCGCGTTCATCGCGCTCCCCCGCATTGAACGAGCATCAGCTTGCGGGCCATTGACACCGCTGTCAATTCGCAATGCAGAACGCGTGTCTCCGGCGACCAACCATAGATAAATTATTGTTTTATCTGACTTTAGAACCGCAATCGCCCCTTTGGATTGATTGGGCGTGCTGCGGCGCGTTATCCGATAGCGACATCGCGAATGCCCCGGCGGCGATTCCGCTTGCAGGTCATCGGCTCATACAACGTCGCGATGCGAACGGGCGGCTTTTTAGGGCCAAGAATCCGGTCAGTTTTCTTTCGCTACCGCTCGAAGTGTCTTGCTCGCGCAAGCGATGGCGGTGCCTACGCTCTACCAATATTGCGCGTCGCCATAATTTCCGGTACGTGACAAGTTGACGTTTTGAATGAATATTTGTGAACTGGTCTGCATCCCGAATACAAAATATATTGCATTGCACCAAAAGTGTTGGTAGAGTTCGTTTCACTACCCCATCCTCAGCGAGGACTACGACCATGACGCAGCAACTCAACAATCAGCTTTTCGCTTTCACCAAGCAGCTCACCGATAGCGCCTTCAAGGCACAGTCGCTGGCTCTGAAGGGTCTGGAGACGGTCGCCGAGCTGCAGCTCAAGGCGCTCGAGCAGCAGGCCCAGGTTTCCGCCGAATTCGTCGCCGAGGCGATGGAAACGCGTGACGCCAACGGTCTGCGCAGCCTGTGGGAAAAGGGCAGCAGCTTGAGCCGTGACAACGCCGAGCGCGCTGTTGCCGTGTCGCAGGAAGTCCTGGCCATCACCCAGAAGACCGCCGAGTCGCTGAATGCGCTCGTGCAGGAACAGCGTCAGGCCGCCAACGACGCCGTCGTCGTTCCGGTCGTTGCCGCCGCCAAGAAGGCTGCGAAGTAGGACTTCAGTTCGTAGAAATCACGGCTTCATCGTGATCGCAGGGCCGGGCATTCGTGTCCGGCCCTGTTTGCGTGTGTATCGCTAAAGCCCGCGATGACGCGTCGCGGCAACCGATCCAATGCAAATTCTGCGAAGCGGGACGAGATGTCGCAGGGCTTCCGGGTTGTCGGTGTATTCGGCGCGCTGATATACTTTTGCGGATTGGATCGTGGCCCGTGGCTCTGTCGGTGCCGCCTGGTGTAAACCGCGCGGAGACGTTACGTGCTCAATAGTCTTGCCTCTGGTCGACGTCTCGCCTTGCGCATAACACTGCTGCAGCTTGCTGTGGCGGCATTGGCCGGCCTCGGTTTTCTGGCGCTGGGGCGCCGCGAAGCGGTGTCGGCGGCAGCGGGAGCAGCCGTGGTGGCTTTGGGAACCGCGTTGCTGTCGATGCGCTTGTTCAGCGGATTGAGTGGGGCGGGAGTGGTACTGAGCCGACTGATGACGGGAATGGTCCTTCGATGGGCCGTGATCGTCGGAGGGCTTTTGGTGATCCTGGTCGAATACAAACTGCCGCCGCTGGCCGCCATTTCGGGGCTGGTGGCTGCCTTCGCGGTTTATTTGTTGGCGTACAGATTCAAGGGTTGAAGCATGGCAGGCGAGCCGCAGGGCGGACTAACCGAATATATCCAGCACCATTTGACGCATCTGATGCCACACGCAAATCAGAGCGGCTTCTGGGCGGTGCACATCGACTCGGTTTTCGTGTCGTTGCTGCTGGGCGTGGTTTTCAGCCTGCTGTTCTGGTTGAAGGCGCGCAAAGCCACGGCCGGCGTGCCGGGTAAGGGTCAGGCGTTCGTCGAGATCGTGCTGGAGTTCGTCGACGGACAGGTCAAGGACGTGTTCCACGGCGACCGCCGCATTCTCGGGCCGCTGGCGCTGACCGTATTCCTCTGGGTTTTCCTGATGAACGCGATGGATCTGCTGCCGGTCGATCTGCTGCCGTGGATCACCGAAAAATTCGGCCTCGGTCATTTCCGCGCCGTGCCCACTGCCGACATCAACATGACTTTCGCGATGTCGCTGACGGTGTTCGTACTGATCATCTTCTACAGCTTCAAGGCCAAGGGTGCCGGCGGATACATGCACGAGCTGTTCACCGCGCCGTTCGGTGCGCATCCCTTGCTTTGGCTTCCCAACTTCGCGCTCAACATCGTCGAGTTGCTGTCCAAGCCCGTGAGCCTGGCGATGCGACTGTTCGGCAACATGTATGCCGGCGAATTAGTGTTCATGCTGATCGCCGGCTTGTTCAGCGCTGGCAGCTGGGCGCTTTATGGCATGGGCATCATCGGCTACACGGTGTGGGGCCTCTTCCACATTCTGATCATCGGCATCCAGGCTTTCATTTTCATGGTGCTGACCATCGTGTACATCTCGATGGCGCACGACCACCACTGATTTAGTTACGCACTCTCATTCAACCGCTTCAAATTTTCAGTTTCAATTTCTCAGGAGATCACCGTGGAACATCTCGTTCAGTTCGCTCAAATCCAGGGCTTCACCGCCATCGCGCTTGGCCTGATCATCGGCCTCGGTGCGCTCGGTGCGTGTATCGGTATCGGCATCATGGGCTCGAAGTTCCTCGAAGCCGCCGCCCGTCAGCCGGAGCTGGTGCCGCTGCTGCAGGGTCGCATGTTCCTGCTTGCTGGTCTGATCGACGCAGCCTTCCTGATCGGTGTTGCGCTGGCGATGTACTTCGCCGTGGCGAACCCGCTGCTTGGTGCGGTTCTGTCGGCTGCGGGCAAGGGCCAGTAAGAACCGTGTCTCGGCGCGCATTCTTGATGCGCGCCGAACATTTCCGGCACGGGCGCAAGTCCGTGACCGTTTCATCCCGTATCTACAGGTAACGCAGCGATGGATTTCAACGCGACCTTGATTGGCGAAATGATTTCGTTCGCCATCTTGATCTGGTTCTCTGTCCACTTCATCTGGCCGCATATCAACAAGGCCATTGAAGAGCGGCAGATCAAGATTGCCGAAGGGCTGAATGCGGCCGAGCGCGCGCATGCCGAATTGAAGGAAGCCGACACCAAGGTGGAGGCCGAAATCAAGGTGGCACGTCAGCGGGCTGGCGAAATCATCGACAAGGCACAGCAGCAGGCCAATCAGATCATCGACAAGGCTCGCGCCGAAGCGATCGTCGAGATCGACCGGCTGAAGGCTTCAGCGCAGGACGACATCGCGTCGATGGCGCAGCGTGCGCGTGACCAGTTGCGCGAGCAGGTCGGTGCACTGGCGGTGCAGGGTGCCAGCAAGATCGTGCAGCGCGAAGTCGATGCCTCGACGCATAAGGCGTTGCTCGACCAGCTCGCGGCCGAGATCTGATCGATGGCACAGGCAATCACTCTCGCCCGTCCGTATGCACGCGCCGCTTTCGAAGTGGCGCATGCAACCGGTGCGCTGGATGCGTGGTCGCAGGCGTTGGCGTTTGCTGCCGCCGTTGCCAAAGACTCGCGCGTGGCCGAACTCGGTGGCGATCCGCGCATGTTGTCCGCGCAGCTCGTTGCGCTGCATTTGCCGGAAAACATGGCAGTCGATTCGCCGTTCGCGCAGTTCCTCGGCGAAATGGCGGAGCAGCGTCGGTTGGCATTGCTGCCGGAAGTCGCCGATCTGTACGAAGCGTTCAAGCGCGAATCCGAGTCGCAGCTGCTGGTCAAGGTGACCAGCGCGATGGCACTGGACGCGGCGCAGGCGGAACAGTTGAAGGCATCGCTGAAGCGCCGCTTCAAGCGCGAGATCGAACTGGAAACCAAGGTCGATGCCTCGCTGCTTGCCGGCGTGGTCATCGATACCGGTGAACAAGTGATCGATGGCTCGGCGCGCGGACGGCTCGCACAGCTGGCGAGCGCCCTGAGTCAGTAGTTTTACGCGAAGTCTCTTCGCGACGAGCAAACCGGTCGTCAATGACCGGACGAATTAGGTGATACGCGAAGTCGTTTCGCGAAGAGCAAAACCGACCATCCGTTCCGTGGTCGGACTCTGAGAAAGAGCTTCGATTCTAAATTTTCAGGATGACAAACATGTCCAGCACGACTTTGAATCCGTCCGAGATCAGCGAACTGATCAAGAACCGCATCGAGCAGTTCAAGCTTGGTGCGGAAGCGCGCAACGAAGGCACGATCATCAGCGTGTCCGACGGCATCGTGCGCATCCACGGCCTGGCCGATGTGATGCAGGGCGAAATGATCGAGCTGCCGGGCAACTCGTTTGCGCTGGCGCTGAACCTCGAGCGCGACTCGGTCGGCGCCGTGGTGCTCGGTGAATACCAGCACCTGCGCGAAGGCGACACCGCCAAGACCACCGGCCGCATTCTCGAAGTGCCGGTCGGCCCTGAACTGCTCGGCCGCGTGGTCGATGCGCTCGGCCAGCCGATCGACGGCAAGGGTCCGCTCGGCGCCAAGCTCAACGCAGCGATCGAAAAAGTTGCTCCCGGCGTGATCTGGCGCAAGTCGGTCGATCAGCCGTTGCAGACGGGTTACAAATCGGTCGACGCTATGATCCCGGTCGGCCGCGGCCAGCGCGAGCTGATCATCGGCGATCGCCAGACCGGCAAGACCGCGCTCGCGATTGACGCGATCATCGCGCAGAAAGATTCCGGCATTAAGTGCATCTACGTCGCGATCGGCCAGAAGCGTTCGTCGGTGGCCAACGTCGTGCGCAAGCTCGAAGCGAACGGCGCGCTGGCCAATACCATCGTCGTGGTCGCCTCGGCATCCGAGTCGGCCGCGCTGCAGTACGTTGCGCCGTATTCGGGTTGCGCGATGGGCGAGTATTTCCGCGATCGCGGCGAAGACGCGCTGATCGTGTACGACGATCTTTCCAAGCAGGCCGTGGCGTATCGCCAGATTTCTCTGCTGCTGAAGCGGCCGCCGGGTCGCGAAGCGTATCCGGGCGACGTGTTCTATCTCCACTCGCGTCTGCTCGAGCGCGCATCGCGCGTGTCCGAGGAGTACGTCGAGAAGTTCACCAACGGCGAAGTGAAAGGCAAGACCGGTTCGTTGACCGCGTTGCCGATCATCGAAACGCAGGGCGGCGACGTTTCCGCGTTCGTGCCGACCAACGTGATCTCGATCACCGACGGCCAGATCTTCCTCGAGACCGACTTGTTCAACGCCGGCATTCGTCCCGCCGTGAACGCCGGTATCTCGGTGTCCCGCGTCGGCGGTGCCGCGCAGACCAAGATCGTCAAGAAGCTGTCCGGCGGTGTGAAGCTGGCGCTGGCGCAGTACCGTGAGCTGGCCGCATTCGCGCAATTCGCCTCGGATCTCGATCCGGCGACGCGTGCGCAGCTTGATCGTGGTCAGCGCGTGGTCGAACTGATGAAGCAGGCGCAGTACTCGCCGCTGTCGATCGCCGAACTCGCGCTGTCGGTGTACGCCGCCGAGAAGGGCTACCTCGACGACCTGCCGGTGAACAAGGTGCTGCCGTTCGAGAAAGGCCTGCACGCGTTCATGCACCAGAACCAGGCCGAGCTGATGAGCAAGATCGTCGCCACCGGTGACTGGAACAACGACATCGAGGCGACCTTCAAGTCGTCGCTCGACGAGTACAAGAAAACGGGTAGCTGGTAAGAGAAGCCGGAAATCGAGAATCGGGAATAGGGATTCGGAAAGCAGGGCTTCGCGGCTTCAGGCGATTCCCGAATCACCACTCCCGATTCCCACGAGCGAGCAAAGCGAGCGAATAAAGCATGGCCAGCGGACGCGAAATCAAAACCAAGATCAAGAGCACGCAGAACATGCGCAAGGTCACGCGCGCGCTCGAAATGGTCTCTGCTGCAAAGATCCGTCGTGCGCAGGACTTGATGAAGGCCTCGCGCCCGTACGCGCGCGCCATGCGCAAAGTGATCGCGCACGTCGCCCAGGCCAGCACCGATTTCAGCCATCCGTTTCTGATCGAGAGCGACAAGGTGGCGCGGGTCGGTTACATCGTGGTGTCGACCGATCGCGGCCTGTGCGGCGGCCTCAACTCCAACCTGTTCCGTCGTTTGTTGCCGGTGATCGCCGAGCAGCAGGCGCACGGCGTGCAGGTGGACGTGGTGGCGATCGGACAGAAGGCGATTTCGTTCTTCCGTCGGCTCAAGGGCATCAACCTGATCGGCAGCGTCAGCCATCTCGGCGAGAAGCCGAAGCTGGAACAACTCGTCGGCGTGATCAAGGTGATGATGGACGCCTATACGGCCAATGGGCTGGATCGCGTGTTCCTCGCCTATAACGACTTCGTCAACACCATGACGCAGAAGCCGACCATTGACGCGCTGCTGCCGTTGCCGCTGGTGGCAGCGGAAATGGAAGCGCATCAGGCATCGGGTCAGTCGGCATACGCCGGCGTCAAACTCGAGGCGAGCCACGACTGGGATTACATCTACGAGCCCGACGCGCAGGCCGTGCTTGAGCACGTGCTCGCGCGCTACGTGGAGTCGGTGGTGTATCAGGCGGCGCTGGAGAATCTCGCCAGCGAGCACGCCGCGCGCATGGTCGCCATGAAGAGCGCGTCGGACAACGCCAACAAGGTGATCGGCGAACTGACGCTCGTCTACAACAAGGCGCGCCAGGCAGCGATCACGCAGGAAATTTCTGAAATCGTCGGCGGCGCGGCGGCAGTTTAAGCAACACCCAACCTATTCATGGCGACGCGAAGCGGCGCCGACACAGACACTAAAAGATCCATCCGGAGCATTCCATGAGCCAGGGTAAAGTTGTTCAGATCATCGGCGCGGTTATCGACGTCGAGTTTCCGCGCGATCAGGTGCCGCAGGTATACGACGCACTGAAGATCGACGGTACCGAGATCACGCTGGAAGTGCAGCAGGTGCTGGGCGACGGCGTCGTGCGCACGATCGCGCTCGGTTCCACCGACGGCCTGCGCCGCAATCTGATGGCGCGCAACACCGGCGAAGGCATCAAGGTGCCGGTCGGCAAGCAGACGCTCGGCCGCATCATGGACGTGCTCGGCAACCCCATCGACGAAGCCGGCCCGATCGGCGAAGAAGCGCAGTGGGTAATCCATCGCGAGGCGCCGAGCTACGACGACCAGGCAGCCGCGAACGATCTGCTGGAAACCGGCATCAAGGTGATCGACCTGATGTGCCCGTTCGCCAAGGGCGGCAAGGTCGGCTTGTTCGGCGGCGCCGGCGTCGGCAAGACCGTCAACATGATGGAACTCATCAACAACATCGCGAAGGCGCACGAAGGTCTGTCCGTGTTCGCCGGCGTGGGCGAGCGTACCCGCGAGGGCAACGACTTCTACCACGAGATGAAAGACTCCAACGTGCTCGACAAGGTCGCGATGGTGTACGGCCAGATGAACGAGCCGCCGGGCAACCGCCTGCGCGTCGCGCTGACCGGCCTGACCATGGCCGAGTACTTCCGCGACGAGAAGGACGCGAGCGGCAAGGGTCGCGACGTGCTGTTCTTCGTCGACAACATCTATCGCTACACGCTCGCCGGTACCGAAGTGTCCGCGCTGCTCGGCCGCATGCCGTCGGCCGTGGGTTACCAGCCGACGCTGGCCGAGGAAATGGGCGTGCTGCAGGAGCGCATCACCTCGACCAAGACCGGTTCGATCACCTCGATCCAGGCCGTCTACGTGCCCGCGGATGACTTGACCGATCCGTCGCCCGCCACAACCTTCGCGCATCTGGATGCGACCGTAGTGCTGAGCCGTAACATCGCGTCGCTGGGCATTTATCCGGCGGTCGATCCGCTCGATTCCACCAGCCGTCAGCTTGATCCGAACGTGATCGGCGTCGAGCACTACGACGTCGCCCGTCGGGTGCAGGGCACGCTGCAGCGCTACAAGGAACTGAAGGACATCATCGCGATTCTCGGCATGGACGAGCTGTCCGAAGAAGACAAGCAGGCCGTGTCGCGCGCACGCAAGATCGAGCGCTTCTTCTCGCAGCCGTTCCACGTGGCCGAAGTGTTTACCGGTTCGCCGGGCAAGTACGTGGCGCTGAAGGAAACCATTCGCGGCTTCAAGATGATCGTCGACGGCGACGTGGACCATCTGCCGGAGCAGGCGTTCTACATGGTCGGCGGCATCGACGAAGCGATCAAGAAAGCCGAAGACATGGGCGCCAAAAAGGCAGCCTAATCTTGAAAGCGGGAACAGGGAACGGGAACAGAACGAGCCAGCGAGCGCGTACTTGATCTAACCGTTCCCCATTCCCCATTCCCGTCGAGCAAAGCGAGACACTTAAATGACCCAAACCATTCGCGTCGACATCGTCAGTGCCGAAGCCGAGATTTTCTCCGGCGACGCGACCATGGTCATTGCCACCGGCGAGCTGGGCGAGCTGGGCATCACGCCGCGCCACGCGCCGCTGATCACCCGCCTCAAGCCCGGTCACGTCGACGTGGTGCTGGCCGATGGCGAGCGCCAGCAGTTTTACGTATCCGGCGGCATTCTCGAAGTGCAGCCGCAAGTCGTGACCGTGCTGGCCGATACCGCCGCGCGCGCCTCCGATCTGGATGAAGCCTCCGCGCAACGTGCCAAGAAGGAAGCCGAGGACGCTCTCGCCAACCGCACCGACGCGATGGAAATCTCCGAAGCGCAAGCCAAGCTCGCCGAAGCGATGGCGCAGCTGCAGGCACTGGAGCGTATTCGCAAGAATCTCAAGCACTGAGGTTTTCGCAAGCAGCAGCGTTATCGAACGCCGGCCTTGTGCCGGCGTTTTTGCGTCGGCACTATCGGTGCCGAACAACTACTCAAGGATGAACCGCATGGCGCTCACGCCCACGACATTCCGGTGCGTCCCCATCGTCCTGCTGGCCCTGCTCGCCGGATGTGCCGTCCAAGTGCATAAGCCAGCCACACCGCCCGCTACAGGCGACGCTTCCTGGCGCGTGAAGCAAGACGCAGATACCGCGCACTACACCTTGGCCATGGGCGATGTGGCCACCGGCGCGAACGTGTTGCCGGCTGCACCACCGATCTATCCGGCAGATCAATTAGCCGCGTGTCCGCCTCCCGTGGAAGTGGAAGCGCTGGTGATCGTGGGCGGTGACGGCAAGGTCGGCGAAGTGCGCGTCGCCGACGAATCGCGGGCCGCTGCGAATCGTCGATCGTTCATCGCTGCAGTGCGTGCCGCAGTCATCCAGTGGACATTCGCGCCGCTCAAGATCGATCACTGGGCTGCCGACGCCGAGGGCAACAGCCATGTCGTGGACAGCGAGACCAAACCTTTCAGCCTCGGCTATGTCTTTCGTTTCGCATGTCATGCGGGAAAGGGGCAGGTGTCCAGCAATGCATCGGCCGGAGGTCATACCTAGCCGGCAGGCGCACCGAATCCGCTGCTATGCTTTTTCGATTGATACCGTCCAGGCAGAGATCGATGGAAAACCTTCCGCTGCACGTTGTTGTCCTCGCGGCTGGTGCCGGCACGCGCATGAAATCGAACCGGGCCAAGGTGTTGATGCCGCTGGCCGGCCGGCCTCTCCTGGGACACGTGATCGCCGCCGCGCGCGCGCTGAAACCGTCAGCCATCCACATCGTCTACGGACACTGCGGCGAGCAGGTGCAAGCCGCGTTTGCCGAGCAGACCGATCTGCAATGGGTGTTGCAGGCCGAACGGCTGGGCACCGGCCACGCCGTGGAGCAGGCGCTGGCAAATATCCCCGACGGCGTGGAGGTGCTGGTGCTCTATGGCGACGTGCCGCTGACGCGCATCGAGACATTGCGCGAACTTGTAGACGCAGATGCGGTATTGCGACTGCTCACCACGCGCCTCGCGGATCCGCATGGTTACGGCCGCGTGCTGTGCGACGGTAGTGGTTACGTGCACGAAGTGGTCGAGGAGAAAGACGCCACGAATGATCAGCGCGCGGTCGGCCTGGTCAACACCGGCATCCTCGCGTCGGATGCGCAGGCGTTGCGCAGCTGGATTGCACGGCTGGATCGCAACAACTCACAGGGCGAGTATTACCTCACCGACATTTTCCGCATGGCGGCTGTCGAAGGACGCGCAGCGCTCAGTGTCGAATGCGTCGATCCGGTGGAAGCTGCCGGTGCCAACAATCCGCTGCAACTCACCGAACTGGAAGCGGCGTATCGCCGTCGTGCCGCGCATGCATTGCTCGCCGATGGCGTGCGCCTGTCTGATCCTTCGCGTATCGATGTGCGCGGCACGGTAACGGCGGGTCGCGATGTTGAAATCGATATCGACGTGATCCTCGATGGCGATGTGACGCTGGGCGACGACGTGCGCATCGGCGCGTTTAGCCGCCTCAAGAATGTGCAGCTCGCCGCCGGTAGCGTGGTGCAATCGCACTGCGATCTCGAAGGCGTGATCACGCATGGCCCTTGCACCATCGGTCCGTTCGCGCGCCTGCGCCCGGGCACCGAACTGGACAGTGGCGTACACGTCGGCAATTTCGTCGAGACCAAGAAAACCCGCATCGGCGAAAACAGCAAGGCCAATCACCTGAGCTACCTCGGCGACACCGAGATCGGTCGCGGCGTGAACATCGGTGCCGGCACCATCACCTGCAACTACGACGGCGTGAACAAAAGCCTCACGCGCATCGAGGACGGGGCGTTCATCGGCTCCAACAGCGCGTTGGTCGCACCGGTCACTGTTGGAGCGATGGCGACCATCGGCGCCGGCTCGGTGATCACGAAAGACGCGCCCGCTGGCGAACTCACCGTGGCGCGTGGCCGTCAGCAGACGCTGATGGGATGGAAGCGGCCGGAAAAAAAGTCTCCGGCATAGATTCTTTTTGAGCATGAACACTGGCCGTCATCAGAAACGCGGCGTTGGGCGTTGAATCCAGAAAGTCATATGGGGAAGAGTGATGAAGGTATTGCGATTTTGTGTCGCGGCGGCAGGTTTTTTGTTCGCTGCGAGCCCAATATGGGCTGCAGAATGCCATCTGAAACTGTATGGCACTTTGCAAGTGGAAATGCTTGGCGAGCAACCCACCACGTTGATCAAGATCAACGGTACCGATAAGCGCTTCATGCTTGATACCGGCGCCTTCTACAGCTTGATGTCACGCGCCGATGCACAGACGCTGGGGCTGAAGACCAGAGACCTCCCTTTCGGTTTTCGCATCAGTGGCGTCGGCGGCGACGCTTCGGCGCGGTACACGCAGGTCAAGGAATTCGGCATTCTCGGCACGACGCTCAAGAACATCGAATTCGTCGTGGGCGGCAGTGACACGAGATATGCATTGATTGGCGCCAACCTGCTCGATATCGCCGATCTGGAAATCGATCTGGCTCACGGAAAGATGACGCTGTTCAAGCCCGAGGGCTGCGATAAATCAGCGCTGGCTTACTGGTCCAAGGACGGCAATTACAGCACCGCCGATATCGTAT
>NZ_LMUV01000002.1:1066494-1182073 GCF_009765755.1 Rhodanobacter sp. L36
TATTTTATGCTGCCTCTTTGGCAAAGAGCATCGTCGCTTTTTAGAATCTCTCGCTCCATCCGCAGCATCTGGCTCTCACGCCGCAACTACAGCAGCAAGCCGCTTTGCATGGGCCGCCCCGGCTCAAATGAGGTCCAGCGTGATGTCTTTGCGGTCAGCCCACTCGGCCGGCGCCAGTGCGACGAATTCCAGACCGTTAATTAGACGAAGCTTGGCGGGTAGTTGCGCCCTGCGGCAATTCGCTCAAGTGTCCTGATTACGCGGCCGACCAGCAGATTCAGATCGACCTCAAAGCCCGTGCCTTTCGGCTGAAGTCATCGAGCAGGTTGAAGTTGCGGAAGCGACGCCCATCCCAGAGGACGTCGGACAAGGAATTCGATCGACAAACTGCCGTGGATGCGGTCGCCGGCCATCAATGGCAGAGGATGTCGGTTCGGAGCACGCTTGCTGCCACGGCGACAACGGTTGAGCTGCATCAGGCAACACGCGCGCCATACCCCCTTGTGGTTCCAACCAACCCGCGGCGACGGATCAGTTGGCACAGCTTGTCGAAACCGCGCTCAGAAAGTCGTTCAGCCAGTTTGCGAGTAGCGCGACCACCTTCTCGTCCCGATCCGGGCGGCGCCGACAATATGCTGTTGACCGCGACAGTCCCATCGCCGAACTAGCCCGACGCTCGCTCCAATCACAGTGATTCATCAACCGCGCCTGCAGAGGACGCCTGTGCTGGTTTACATTTTTTTAGTGAGATCCTTCTACACGTGTTCCCCATCGCCAGCTCGCATACATTCGCCTGAGCTTGGCGTGCTTCGTCTCGACATCACGCAGCCGCTGCACGTCGGAGACCTCCATGCCAACGTATTTGGACTTCCATACGTAATAGGTCGCGTCAGAAATACCCAGTTCGCGGCACACATCCTTGACCTGCCGACCGCTTCCGACTCACTTCGGTATTCATTGTCACAATCTGATTCTCGGTAAACTTGCTCTAGCGCATCGCTGGTCTCCTTGGGCTAGTTTGCCCGGAGACTCACGGTTATGCCTGGATCAAGTTTCTGGAGAGTCGACGATGAGATCGGGCTGCAGGGATTCATCCATCCATCGGCGCAGCACGCCATCGATTAGATTCAGCTTACGTGTGACCAGGAAACACGGTGTCGCCGCTCGATGACCCGCCCGACGGTCTGACGTTTGAACTCGTCGCTGAAACGACGACGTATATGCGATGACTTGATACACCTTTTGAAGCGAGTCTTACGACTCGCGGCGTATGTCTTTTAAATCGGGCAACTCAACCGGCCCCAATCAATCGAGCGAGTAGCCGAACTGATCGGCGAATTCTGCGGCGAACTGGACGTAGTCGAAGCTCTGGTTCTGGGTACCCGGGTGTTCCACTTTCAGGGCACCCATCAGTGATGCCATGCGACCAATCGTGGGCCAGTCCTTTCCTTGCATGATTCCGAAGATGAGGCCCGCGCGATAAGCGTCGCCGCAGCCGGTCGGATCGACGATCTGGCGCTCGCGCGCTGGTGGAATCTGATGCGTTTCGCTGCCTACGTGGATAACCGAGCCGCGTGGTCCTTGCGTGATGATGTAAGCGGTAACCTTTGCTGCAATGTCTTCCGCGCTCCAACCTGTTCTGGCTTGAAGCAGTTGAGATTCGTAGTCGTTGACGATGACATACGTCGCTTTTTCGATCATCGAGCGAAATTCGTCGCCATTGAACAGCGGCATCGCCTGTCCCGGATCGAAGATGAAAGGCACGCCGCGTTCGGCGAATTCGTCGACGTGTTGAAGCATCGCATCGCGACCGTCTGGCGCGACGATGGCGAAATCGATCGTCGGAATATCGCGGACGTGGTTCTCTTGCGCACTCGACATCGCACCTGGATGGAAAGCCGTGATCTGGTTATTGTCCAGGTCCGTCGTGATGAAACATTGCGGCGTGAACTGGTCGTCGAACTCCCGCACGCAGTCCAGCCTGATGCCGCATTGCTCCATGTGCTTGCGATACGGAGCGAAATCCTGGCCTACCGCCGCCACCGGCAGCGGATCGCCGCCAAGCAGCTTCAGGTTGTAGGCAATATTGCCCGCGCAGCCGCCGAATTCGCGGCGCATCCTCGGCACCAGGAACGACACGTTCAAGATGTGCATCTGGTCGGGCAGGATGTGATTCTTGAACTGGTCCTGGAACACCATGATGGTGTCGTAGGCAAGCGATCCGCAGATGACGGCAGGCATGTGAGGGGGTGTTCCCGTGCAAAGTGGACGATCGCATTCCAGCGACCCGATCAAAGCCACGCGGCGGCTTCGCTCAAAAGGATGAATCGTAACGCCATACGCCGGTCAAGGCGACCTTTTCGCACCGTCGCGTGGTTCATATCGTGGCGCAGGAAAAGCGCTTAGAACCGTGTTGTGGAGGGATTTCTTAACGTTATTGTCCTTGCGCATGCAGCATGCGCTGACTAGACTGGCGAGCTTACTTTTTAGCCAAGCCGATACACGGCGGACTCATGTTCAAGAAGTTTCGCGGGATCTTTTCCAACGACATCTCCATTGACCTCGGCACGGCGAATACGCTGATTTATGTGCGCGGCCAAGGCATCGTGTTGAACGAGCCGTCGGTGGTGGCGATCCGGCAGGATCGTGGCCCGGGTGGCCCGCGCACGATCGCTGCCGTCGGTAGCGATGCGAAGCGCATGTTGGGTCGTACGCCGGGCAATATCGCCACGGTCCGCCCGATGAAGGACGGCGTCATCGCCGACTTCACCATGACCGAGGCGATGCTGCAGCATTTCATCAAGCAGGTTCACAAGTCCCGCTTCCTGCGTCCGAGTCCACGCGTGCTGGTGTGCGTTCCATGTGGCTCGACGCAGGTCGAACGTCGAGCGATCAAGGAGTCCGCCGAAGGCGCCGGTGCGCGCGATGTTTTCCTGATCGAGGAACCGATGGCCGCGGCGATCGGTGCCGGTATTCCGGTGCACGAAGCGCGTGGCGCGATGGTGCTTGATATCGGTGGTGGTACTTCGGAAGTGGCGGTGATTTCGCTTAACGGCATCGTGTATTCGCAGTCGGTGCGTGTGGGTGGCGATCGCTTCGACGAGGCGATCATCAACTACGTGCGCCGCAATCACGGCACGTTGATCGGTGAATCCACGGCAGAGAAAATCAAGCTGCAGATCGGTTGCGCGTTTCCGCAGAGCGAGGTCCGGGAGATCGAGATTTCCGGCCGCAATCTCGCCGAAGGCGTGCCGCGCATGTTCACCATCAACTCCAACGAAATCCTCGAAGCGCTGCATGAGCCGCTTGCCGGTATCGTCGCCGCCGTGAAATCCGCGCTCGAGCAGACGCCGCCCGAGCTGTGCTCCGACGTGGCCGAGCGTGGCATCGTGCTCACCGGCGGTGGCGCGTTGCTGCGCGATCTGGATCGTCTGATTTCCGAGGAAACCGGCTTGCACGTGCAGGTCGCGGACGATCCGCTGACCTGCGTGGCGCGCGGTGGTGGCAAGGCGCTGGAGCTGATTGATCAGCACGGCAGCGATTTCTTCGCGCCCGAATAAGGCGCGACCATGGCGCGCTCGCGCGACGAGTCCTCGCCACTGTTCGCCGGCAATGCTGCCGGCACGCTACGGTTGATTTTCTATCTCGCCATCGCACTCGTGTTGATGGTGCTCGACCATCGCAATGGCTGGCTGTGGCGTTTACGCTCGACGACGGCCGCCGTGGTGGAACCGATCTACCGTCTAGCAGGTTTGCCGGCTGCAGGCGTGCGCACGATGAGCGTGGCGTTCGCCGATCGCCAGCGATTGACCGAGCAGAACCAGCGGCTGCGCGAAGATCTGCTGCTGGCGAACGCCAAGTTGAATCGCATGGCGTCGGTCGCCGAACAGAATCAGCATCTGAAACAGTTGCTCGACACGCAACACAGTCTCGAATTGAATGTGCAGCTGGCTCACGTGATCGGTGTGGACCTCGGTGCCTACAGCTATCGCATGACCTTGAACCTCGGTGTGCGCGACGGCGTCAAACCCGGCCAGCCGGTGATCGATGCCCATGGCGTGATCGGGCAGATCAAGGAAGTCCTGCCGACAACGTCGGTAGTGATGCTGGTCACCGATCCGTCGCACGCGATTCCGGTGGTGATCGAGCGCTCCGGCTTGCGCACGGTCGCCTATGGTTCGCGTGATGGCAATCAACTGACTTTGCCGAATATCCCGCTGGCGGCGGATGTGCGTGCGGGTGATCACTTGCTGACTTCCGGTTTGGGTGGTCGTTTCCCTCCCGGTTTTCCAGTGGGCGACATCATCGCGGCGGCACCGTCGTCGAGTGGCATGTTCCAGACAGCGCAAGCCACGGCGGCAGCGGACATCAATCGCAGCGAAGACGTGTTGCTGCTGCACGATCAGGCCGAACCCGATGGTCCGCCCGCGCCGGTTAAGCCAGCAGGGCCGCCGGGCGATCTTGCGCCGACGCCTGTGGATGCGACATTACCGCCCGGCGTTCAGACGGCCACACCGATTGCGAGGCCGGTCAGTTCCAGCGGCGCTGCCGGAGTGCCGCAATGAACCGGCAACGCATGAGCCTGTGGTGGTTCATTGGCACGCTGGTGTTCGCGCTGCTCTCGATGCTGGTGCCGCTGCCGGATGTGCTGGAGCCCTTCAAGCCGTATTGGCCGGCATTGTTCCTGCTGTACTGGGCGCTCGAATCGGAAGACCGCGTCACCCTTGGCCTCGCGTTTGCAATCGGGCTTGGAGCAGATCTGCTCGATGGCGTCGTGCTCGGCGAACAGGCGCTGCGACTGTGCGCGCTGGTTTTCATTGTCATGCGCTTCCGTTCGCGCCTGCGGTTTTTTCCGATGTGGCAGCAGACGCTGGCCGTGCTCGCGCTGTTGTTGAACGATCGTCTGCTGTTGCTGGTTGTACGCATCCTGGCTGGCTCAACGATGCCGCCGGCGAGTTGGTGGATTTCGCCATTCGTCGGCGCAGCTTTGTGGCCGTTCCTGTTCCTGCTGCTCGACGATTTGCGTGCGCGTCTGCGTATCCAATGAAGCATGAACCAGTGACATGAAACTTCGCCGGTCGATCAAGGATTCCCGCAGCGAAAACGCGCTGTTCCGCCGACGTGCGGTAGTCGGCTTCGTATTGATCCTCTTGTGCTTCGGCGTGCTGGTGAGTCGTTACGTGCATCTGCAGATCGTGCGGCATGACGAGTTCGTCACGCGCTCGGAAAACAACCGGATGAAGCCGCGCGCGATTCCTCCGCCGCGCGGCCTCATCTACGATCGCAATGGCGTACTGCTTGCGGACAATCAGCCGGCCTTCCGACTCGAAGTCGTACCGGAGCAGGTCGACGATATGCCCGCGTTGCTGACCGATCTGGGCAAAGTCGTGCCGCTGGGTCAGGACGATCTCGATGCTTTCAAGAAACAGCTGGCCCAGACCCGGCGCTTCGACAGCGTACCGCTGAAAATGCACCTCAGCGAAGACGAGATCGATCGTTTCGCTGTGAATCGCTGGCGCTTTCCCGGCGTCGATGTCGTGCCTTATCTGACCCGGCACTATCCGTTCGGCGCGCTGTTTGCACATGTGGTGGGCTACGTCAGCCGTATTGATGTCGATGACATGAATCGGCTCGACGCCAAGCGCTATCAAGGCACCAGTCACGTGGGACGCAGTGGCGTTGAGCGCTCGTACGAAGACGTGCTGCATGGCACGCCGGGCTACGAAGTGCTCGAGGTGAATGCGGACGGCCAGACGCAACAGGTACTGGAAACGCACGCGCCGACGCCCGGCAGGAATCTGTATCTCAGCATCGATATCCGTTTGCAGAAGGCGACGCAGGATGCGTTCGCCGGCCGGCCCGGTGCGGCGGTGGCGATCGATCCGCAGAATGGTCAGGTGCTGGCGATGGTCAGCGTGCCTTCGTTCGATCCCAACCTCTTCGTCAACGGCATCAGCGGTGTCGACTACAAGGGCTTGATGGGCGACCCGGACAAGCCGCTGCTCAACCGCGCGATGAAAGGCGTCTATCCGCCCGGTTCAACGGTCAAACCGTTCCTCGCTCTCGGCGGTCTCGAATACGGCGTGCGACGTCCGGAAGACACCGTGTTGTCGGTCGGTCAGTTTTGTTTGCCGGGACAGAAGCGCTGCTATCGAGACGACACTCGCGGTGGCGATGGCACGGTAAACATGGTGCGTGCCATCGAGAAATCGACGAACACTTATTTCTACAAGCTCGCACTCGATCTCGGCATCGATCGATTGAGCGACTGGATGAGCCGCTTCAGTTTCGGCGGCAAGACCGGCATCGATCTCTACGGCGAATCCGAAGGCGTGTTGCCTTCGCGCGAGTGGAAAGCGTCGCGCAGCAAGGACGCATGGTTTCCCGGCGAGACGGTGATTGCCGGTATCGGCCAGGGCTATTGGGAAGTGACGCCGCTGCAACTGGGACACGCCATCGCGACATTGGCCGGACATGGCGTGCCCTATCTGCCGCGCGTGGTGATGGCGACGCGCGGTTATGCGGAAGCGCAGCCGACGCCACTGCCTAATCCGGCAGAAGAAACATTGATCCACCACCCGGCCGAATGGGATGTCATCAACGAAGGCATGCGCGCGGTGATCACTGGCGGTACCGGCAAGGGATTGAATGATGGATTTCCCTATGCGATCGCCGGCAAGAGCGGCACGGCAGAACGTTTTTCGCGCACCACCGAAGCATACGACTTGAACAAGAGCAGCGCGCATCTCGCGGCGCGTCATCGCGCCTGGTTCATGGCGTATACGCCGACAGATCATCCGCAGATCGCTGCCGCCGTGGCGCTCGAAGCCGGCGCATGGGGCGGCAAGGACGCGGGCCCGATCGTGCGAAAAATATTCGATGCGTGGCTCGCTGCACATGGCGGCGATATTCCCGGCAGCGAACGTCTGCCAATGACTATCACGTCGGCGGCGCCGATTTCCGCGCCGGCACCTTCGGCCTCGAGCTCGGCTTCGCCCGCCAGTGCGCCGGACAACGAAGACGACAACGGCGGCGACGTCGAGGACGAACCTGCTCAGGCAACGAGCGGAGCGCAGCCATGATCGACACCATGTACAGCCGCTCGCATCGTTTCTTCAAGCGCATCCTCACGCGCCCGCGCATCGATCTGCCACTGGCGTTCGGTCTGTTCCTGCTGGCATCCGTCGGGCTGATCACGCTCTACAGCGCAGGCGACGCGAGCCTCGCGCTGGTCGGCGGGCAAGCCGGCCGCTTTGTGCTGGGCGCCGCGTTGATGCTGGTGATTTCGCGCATCCCGCCATCGGTGTTGCGCGGTTGGACACCATGGCTGTACGTGGGCAGCACCGTGTTACTTGTGGTGGTGGCGGTGCTCGGTGAGGGTCGCGGCGCCGATCGATGGTTGAACCTGGGCGTGATGCGCTTTCAGCCGTCCGAACTGCTCAAGCTCACCATGCCGATGATGGTTGCCTGGTACCTGCATCCACGCCAGCTTCCGCCGGGATGGAAGGACATCATCGTCGTCGGTATTCTGATCGGCATTCCCGCTGCGCTGATCGCCGAGCAACCGGATTTGGGCACGGCGTTGCTGGTCGCCACGGCCGGTGCGTTCGCCTTGTTTCTTTCCGGCATGGCATGGTGGCGCATCGGTCTGATCGTCGCTGCTGTCGGCGGCATGATTCCGGTGGGCTGGCATTTCATGCATCAGTACCAGCGTGATCGCGTGCTCACCTTGCTCAATCCGGAATCCGATCCGCTCGGCAACGGCTGGCACATCATCCAGTCGCAGATCGCGGTCGGCTCCGGTGGCGTGTTCGGCAAGGGCTGGCAGCACAGCACGCAGTCGCGGCTGGATTTTCTGCCCGAGCATACGACCGACTTCATCTTCGCGGTTTTCTCCGAAGAGTTCGGCCTGCTTGGCGTGATCGGCATCATCGCGCTGTATGCCTTCATCATTGGCCGCTGCCTGTGGATCGCGATGGAAGCGCGAGACACGTATTCGCGCTTGCTCGCCGGCGCCATCGGCATGAGCTTCTTCGTCTACGTGTTCGTCAACGGCGGCATGGTCGCCGGCATGTTGCCGGTGGTCGGCGTCCCGATGCCGATGATCAGTTACGGCGGCACATCAGCTGTCTCGCTGCTGGTCGGTTTCGGTGTGTTGATGTCGATCCACGCCAACCGCAAGATGCATGAATAGAACACGCGTTCGCCGCGTTTCGACGAGGCAGCTACGGCCGATGCGCATGCTAGGCTTTCGACGATGCCGACCACACGCAAGCGAAGCCACGACATGACCGCCAGCCAGGCTTCGCGCCGAGTTTTTTCCACGCTCGTCTTCTGCGCGTTGTTCGCCGGCGTGTCGATGATCGCGCAGGCGGAAACGCATCCTGGGCAGGCTGCACTGGTGCGCGAAGTGGTGCAGGAAACCGGCAAGAATCCGGCCGCGCTCAACGCGCTGCTCGATCATGCGAAGAAACAGCAAGGCATTCTCGATGCGATGGGCCGCCCGGCGGAAGCCAAGCCGTGGAAGGACTATCGACCGATCTTTCTCACCGACAAGCGCATCGACGATGGCGTGGCGTTCTATCGCGCGCATCGCGAGCTGCTTGAGCGCATCGGCCGCGAATACCACGTGGCGCCGGAATACCTCGTGGCCATCGTCGGCGTGGAGACGTTCTACGGACACGTAACGGGCAGGTACAAGGTGCTCGATGCACTGGTCACGCTCGGCTTGTATTACCCGCCGCGCGCTAAGTTTTTTCGCGCGGAACTGAAGACGCTGCTGAGCCTGCCAAGCAGCCATCTCGCCGGGCCGATCGACACGCTCACCGGCTCGTACGCAGGCGCGGAAGGCTGGGGCCAGTTCATGCCTTCCAGCATTCGCGACTATGCCGTAGACGAAGACCATGACGGACACATCGATTTGAAGGCGTCGTTGCCGGACATTCTCGCCAGCGTCGCCAATTATTTCGCCGGCCATGGCTGGGTCGAAGGTGGTCCGGTGGCGTCGCGCGCGCAGCCCGATCCCGCCGCGCAACCGATCATGGTGAAAGACGCCACGCCGCAATGGCCCCTTGAACAATTGATGGCCTGGGGTTACGCGCCGTTGCAGCCACGTGATCCGGGTCGCCTCACCAGTCTGCAAACCTTGCAGGGCGAGAACGGACCGGAGTACTGGTTCACGTTCCAGAATTTCTACGTGATCACACGCTATAACCGCAGCCCGCTTTATGCGATGGCGGTGGATCAGCTGGCCAAGGCGATCGCCGCCGGCGCACGCCAGGCAGACAACGGACCATGACGCGTGCTGCCGTCGTTGCGCTGCTCCTGGCCTGCGCGTTCGCGCTGGCTGGTTGCAGCGGCGCGAAGACGAAATCCCCCGCATCGCAAAGCAGCGCGCGCGAATATCGCAGCATCCCGACCGATCGACGTGGTGGTAGTCGCAGCAGCGACGACAATTTCCGCGACGACACCAATCGCCCGCAAAGCAGCCGCTATCGCGACAACGACGACAGCGTGCCCGGCGGACCTGCGCCGGATATCAGCAAGCTGGTCGAGCCCGTGCCGAAAGTCGAACCGCGCGCGCTGTACGGCAACAAGTCGCCGTACAGCGTGCTCGGTCAGAGCTACCGCGTGCTGCCGTCCGCCCGCGGATATGTCGAGCGTGGCATCGCGTCGTTCTACGGCAACAAATTCCACGGTTACAAGACATCGAGCCTGGAGAACTACGACATGTACGCATTCACTGCGGCCAGCAAGACACTGCCGCTGCCGAGCTACGCGCGCGTCACCAATCTGCAGAACGGCAAGAGCGTGGTCGTGCGGATCAACGATCGCGGCCCGTTCCATCAGGATCGCGTGATCGATCTTTCGTACGTGGCCGCAGTGAAGATCGGCATCTGGCCCAAGGGCACGGGGCTGGTGGAAGTGCGCGGCATCGATCCGGGCGAACCGATGTCGGAACCACCGCCGCCGACGCTGGTCACAACAGGGCATGCGCCGGGCATTTACTTGCAGGTGGGCGCGTTTTCCGACCCCGCCAATGCCGAACGCGTGGCGCAGCGTCTTCGCCTGGCGAACCTCGGTCAGGTGCAGGTAGTGCAGTCCGACGTCAATGGCCGCCACGTGAGTCGCGTGCGCGTCGGGCCGTTGGCGGATGTGGAACGCGCGGACGATGTCACCGCGCGGATCGAGGACATGGGTCTGCCGCGGCCTCAGGTCGCGGTAGACTGAGCGGGTTTGTTCGAACACTTATCCTTGCCGGCGCCGCCGCGCCGTCATCAAAGACTGGACTGAAAGCCACGATGAATTTTTTCCGCCGCACCCTGATTCCGTTCGCCGCCGCTGCATTGCTGGTGGGTGTCGCCATGGCCCAGACGCCGCCACATCCTTCGGCGGTTCCGCGACCCGTGGTGCCCGACGCGCCGGTGCCGCCGCCGCCGGATGTCGATGGCAAGAGCTGGGTGTTGATGGATTACGCCACCGGCCAGATTCTCGCGAGCAAGGAGCCGGACCTGCGCGTGGAGCCGGCCTCGATCACCAAGATCATGACCGACTACGTGGTTTCCGCCGAAGTCGCCAACGGCAAGATCCACATGGCCGATCCGGTCAAGATCAGCCTGAATGCGTGGAAGGGCGGCGGCGCAGGCACCGATGGTTCCACCAGCTTTCTCAAACTCGACAGCGAAGTGTCGGTGAAGGATCTGCTGTACGGGCTGATCATCCAGTCCGGCAACGACGCAGCCATCGCGCTGGCCGAACACACCGCTGGTTCGGAAGAGACGTTCGCCAACCTGATGAACGCGTATGCCAAGCAGCTCGGCATGGTCAACTCGAACTTCCAGAATGCATCGGGTTATCCGATCGCCAACCACTACACCACCGCGCACGACATCGCGATCCTGTCGCGCGGATTGATCCACGATTTCCCGGAGGACTACGCGATTTCGGCGGTGAAGGAATTCGTCTGGAACGGCATCCCGCAGCACAACCGCAACACCCTGCTGTGGCGTGACCCGAGCGTCGACGGCATCAAGACCGGCCACACTGCCGCGGCCGGTTTCTGTCTGGCTGCATCGGCCAAACAGGGCGAGTCGCGCATGATTGCCATCGTGATGGGCGCCAGCAGCGAAAAGGCGCGCGCCGATTCGGCGATGGCGCTGCTCAGCTACGGCTTCCGTTTCTACGAGACGCACAAGCTCTACGACGCCAGCAAGCCGCTGGCCACGCCGAAGTTGTGGAAGGGCAGCATCAACCAGTTGCCGATCGGCGTGAACGACAACGTGCTGGTCACGATCAAGCGTGGCGACTACGAAAAGCTCAAGCCCACGATGGATATTCCGGTGACATTGATCGCGCCCTTCAAGAAGGGACAGCAGGTTGGCACGCTGCACATCACGCTTGACGGCCAACCCGTGCAGACCGTGCCGGTCGTTGCACTTGTGGATGCGCCGCAGGGCGGCTTCTTCTCGCGTCTGTGGGACAGCATCATGCTGTGGTTCCACAGCAGCAAGGGCACCACCGAACAGGCGCCGGACAGCAAATAATGGAACCGATCGATTTCACCCAGGCGAAGCAGGACGGCAAGGGTTTCCAGTTTCCCGGCGATTTCGAAATCACCGCCGTCGGCGCTGCCAGCGCCAATCTGCCCACGCATGTGCCACAGCTTCTCGATCGCGCCGGCCTGCATGTGTTTCACGAGAGCGTGAAGCACCGGCAATCGGGCGCGGGCAATTTCGTCTCGGTCACGGTAAGCATTCACTGCAAGGACCGCGAGCAATATGAAGCGGCACATGCGGCGCTGCGCGAAAGCCCGGATATCAAGTACACGCTGTGAGAGCGGCGAACGGGAACGGGGAACGGGACGTTGGCTTGCCCGTGACCTGGCGCTTCTCAGTTTGTTTGCAGTCCAAGCTTGATTACCTGCACGACGCCAAGATATTTCAGTTCCCTGTTTCCTGTTTCACTCGAGGCCCGTCATGTCGTTGCCGCTGAAAGTCCGTCGCCTTGGCCGCCAGCCTTATCAGCCGGTGTGGCACGCGATGAGTGCATTCACCGACAACCGCACGGCAGAAACGGTCGACGAGCTCTGGCTGCTCGAGCACGATCCGGTGTTTACCCTTGGACAGGCCGGCAAGATGGAACACGTGCTGGCGCCCGGCGATATCCCGGTGGTGCCGGTCGATCGTGGTGGTCAGGTGACGTATCACGGGCCCGGCCAGATCGTGGCGTATCCGATGATCGACCTGCGCCGCGCCGGCGTGAGCGTGCGTGAGCTGGTGAACCGAATCGAGCAGGCGATCATCGACACCGTCGCGCACTGGCGGATCGTGGCCGTGCGCCGCGAAGGTGCGCCCGGCGTCTACGTGGGCGATGCGAAGGTTGCGGCGCTCGGCTTGCGCGTGCGGCGCGGCTGCAGCTTTCATGGCCTGGCCTTCAACGTGGCGATGGATCTTGAGCCTTATCACCGCATCAACCCTTGCGGTTACAAGGGTTTGGAAGTCACGCAACTGGTAGACTTGGGCGGTCCGTCGCGGCTGGCGGATGTCGAAGACGTGCTGATCGGCGAATTCTGCCGTCAGTTCGGTTTCACCGCCGAGCCCGCCGCTCCCCTGATCCCCGAACTCCCCGCTCGCGTAGCGGTCTGAGCTGCTTCCATGAGCGAAATTTCCACGTCACCCATCCGCAGCATTCCGATCAGCGTCGTCAGTGGCGCGCCAACGGAAGCGTCCGCTGTCGAAAAACAGATCGGCAACGACAAGATCGCGCTCAACCGCGCCGGCTTCGACACCACCGTCCCGACGCTGCGCAAGCCGAGCTGGATTCGCGTGCGCCTGCCGCAGGGCAACGCCGTGCAGCAGTTGAAGGCACGTCTGCGCGAAAACGCACTGGTCACCGTGTGCGAGGAAGCCTCGTGCCCGAACATCCACGAGTGTTTCAGCAAAGGCACCGCGACCTTCATGATCCTGGGTGAAGTCTGCACGCGCCGATGTTCGTTCTGCGATGTCGCGCACGGCCGTCCGGTGGCACCCGATCCGCTGGAGCCGGCGCGCCTGGCCGAGACCATCCGCGACATGCGCCTGCGCTACGTGGTGATCACTTCGGTCGATCGCGATGACCTGCGCGATGGCGGCGCCGAACATTTCGCCGCGTGCATCCGCGCCGTGCGTCACGCCAGCCCGACGATCCGGATCGAAATCCTTACGCCCGATTTCCGTGGCAAAGGTCGCATGGAGCGCGCGCTGGATGTCCTGAAGGATTTCCCGCCGGACGTGTTCAACCACAACCTCGAAACCGTGCCGCACCTGTATCGCGAAGTACGTCCCGGCGCCGACTACCAGTGGTCGCTGGATCTGCTCAAGCGGTTCAAGGCGCAGCATCCGGATGTGCCGACCAAGTCCGGCATCATGCTCGGCCTCGGCGAAACCTGGGATCAGGTGATCGAGACCATGGGCGATTTACGCGCCCATGACGTGGAGATGATCACCATCGGCCAGTACTTGCAACCGACACCGCATCATCACCCGGTCGTTCGTTACTGGACGCCGGAAGAATTCGAAGCGCTGCGCGAAGCCGGTGAGGCGATGGGTTTCCATCACGTCGCGTCCGGTCCGCTGGTGCGTTCGTCCTATCACGCCGACCTGCAGGCCCATGCAGCCGGTGTCACCGAGTCCGTCTGAGAGCCTTCATGAAATTTCGCCACGCGCTGCTGCTGTTGCTTGTCTTCACCACCACCTGCGTCGTCGCGCAGTCGGCGGCCGATCTCGGTGCCGGCAGCACCGGCCGCAAGGCCGCCGTGTGGCCGTTGAAGGCCACGGATACGCAGGCGCAGGCGGCGCAATTGTCCGCGCGTTTCCTCACCCGTTTCCACTACGACGCGCAGCCGCTGGACGATGCCATGTCCGCACGCGTGTACGACGCTTACATCAAGCTGCTCGACAGCGAGAAAGTCTTTTTCACGCAAGCCGACATGACGAAATTCGCACCACTGCGAACGCAGCTCGATGACGCCGTGTGGAACAAGGACCTCAACGCGCCGTTCTCGATCTTCAATGTTTACGTGCAGCGCGCGGTCGAACGCATGGGCTATGCGCGAGAACTGCTCAAAAAGGGTTTCGATTTTTCCGCCAACGATACCTACACATTCGATCGCAAGAATGCCGGCTGGCCGAAAGACCAGGCCGAACTCGATGACCTGTGGCGCAAACGCACCATGAACGACTGGCTGCGCCTGAAACTCGCCGGCCAGACCGATGCCGACATTCGCAAGACGCTGGACAAGCGCTACGCCAACTATATTGATCGCGTGAAGCAGCTCGATGGCGAGGACGCGTTCCAGACCTTCATGACCGCGTACTCGAACACCACCGATCCGCACACCGATTACCTCGGCCCGCGCGACGCGGAGAATTTCGACATCCAGATGCGCCTGTCGCTCGAAGGCATCGGTGCGCAACTGCAGTCGCGCGACGACTACACGATGATCTTCACGCTGATTCCCGGCGGCCCGGCGATCAAGTCAGGCAAGTTCAAGCCCGGCGATCGCATCGTCGCGGTGGGCCAGAACGAAAGTGGTCCGCTGGTGGATGTCGTCGGCTGGCGCATCGACGACGTGACCAACCTGATCCGCGGCAAGAAGGGCACAACGGTACGGCTGGAAGTTCTTCCTGCCGATGCGGGTCCTGATGGAAAGCACGTCATGGTGACGCTGGTGCGCGACAAGATCAGTCTGGAGGACGCCGCTGCCAGCAAGAAGATCATCGACATCAAGGATGGCGACGTCACGCGCAAGATCGGCGTGATCGAGCTGCCTTCGTTCTATTCCGACTTCGGTGCGCGCAGCGAAGGCGACAAGGATTACAAGAGCGCCACGCGGGACGTCGCCAAGCTGCTCGGCGAGCTCAAGCAGGCAGGCGTGGAAGGCGTGGTGGTCGACCTGCGCAACAACGGCGGCGGCTCGCTCGACGAAGCCGATTCGCTCACCGGCTTGTTCATCGACAAGGGTCCGGTGGTGCAGGTGCGCAAGGCCAACGGCGAGATCGAGGCACAGGGCGACGACGATGCCGGTCTCGCGTGGAGTGGCCCGCTCGCGGTGATGGTCAATCGTGGCTCGGCATCCGCGTCGGAGATTTTTGCCGCGGCGATCCAGGATTACCATCGCGGCCTGATCGTTGGCGAGCCGACGTTCGGCAAGGGCACCGTGCAGAATCTCGTGCAGCTCGATCGCTTCGCCAATGGCGACAGCGAGAAGCCGCAGTTCGGTGAGCTGAAGATGACCATCGCCGAATTCTTCCGCATCAACGGCGGCTCCACGCAGCTGAAGGGCGTGACGCCGGACATCCTGTATCCGAAGAACGGCGACGAGAAGGACTTCGGCGAATCCACCTACGACAACGCGCTGCAGTGGACGCAGATTCCCCCCGCGGCGTACCAGCCGGTTGCCAACCTCAACGCCTACCTGCCGCAATTGCAGCAGGCGCACGACGGGCGCGTGGCGAAGTCGCCGGCGTGGAAGCTGATGCTCGACGAGCTGACCCAGTACCGCACGATGCGCGACAAGACCACGATCTCGCTGAACCTCGCGCAGCGCGAAGTGGAGCGCAAGCAGCAGGATGCCATCCAGGCTGATTTCCGCGCGCGCCACAAGGCGATCGACGGCGACGCAGCATTGCTCGGTGACGACAGCAGTCTCGACGATGGCCTCAACGCCAACGAGCGCAGCTTCAAGAGCGAGCTCAAGGAGGAGAAGGACGCCAAGAAAGCCAAGGACGTCGAGTTGAACGAAACCGCGCATGTGCTGTTCGACGCCGTGGGCCTGATCAAGGCCGATCCGAAACTGGCCAGCGAAGTGCTGCCCTACGGCGGTCAGTTCTCCCGCATCGCCGCCGCGTCGCCCGCGGCCGCTTCATCGACCGACTCGGCGCCGGTCGCGCACTGAGTTGTCGAGGTTCGAAGCTAAAAAACCCGGCGCAAGCCGGGTTTTTTTATCGCTGAAGAATGTTCTTATTACTTCGCAGCCTTGGCCTTCTGCGCGCGCTGCTGTTTCATCCACTGCCGGTAAGCGTCGACGTGTGGCATGTCACGCAGCAGCTTGCTGAGCGGATCGACGATCAACAGGCTGCCTGCGGGCACCTGCAGCATGCCTTCACCATGGGTCATCGGCACGGTCTTCGTCGTGTAGCCCACTTGCACCTCCACCGGCATCGAGAACGGTTCGTTGTGTCCGGTGATCCATTTCAGGCGAAGCGTGTCGCCGTCTCGCATTTCCTGCAACTTGGGCAATGCGGCGTCGTAGAGATAGACGTTGAAAAACCACTGCAGGTCGCGACCGGTCACTTGATTGACGATGGCGATGTAATCGTGCGTGTTCGCGTAACGCGGCTTGAAGTTGCCGGGCTGTGGATCCGGCCGGCCATAGACGAGCCGACGCGTGCTTTCAAAAAATGCCTCGTCGCCGATCAACTGTCGCAGCGTGTGCAACATCAACGAGCCTTTGTCGTAGATGTCGTTGGCCGGGCCGCGGCCCTCGTCGTACACCTCGTGCTCTTCCTGGCTGCGTCCGGAAACCAGCGGAAACTGGTTCTTCAGTGACATCCGCTCGGTATGCAGCATGGCGAAATAGTCCATGTCGCCGTGCAGGTACTGGCCATACAGCGGCTGCATGTAGGTGCCGAAACCTTCGTGCAGCCACATGTCGTCCCAGTTCGTGTTGGTGACCTGGTTGCCGAACCACTCGTGCGAGAACTCATGCTGCAGCAGCCAGTCGAAACCGTATTCGTTTTTCGGATAGCCGTTGCCGTACGCGTTGAGGGTCTGATGCTCCATGCCCAGATGCGGCGTTTCCACCACGCCCATTTTTTCGTCGCCCCATGGATACGGCCCGATCGACTGCTCGAAGAAATCCAGCATGCGCGGGAACTCGGCAAACAGGGCTTTCGCACCCGCTTCGTGCGCCGGCAGGTACCACAGCTGCATCGGGATGCTGTTGCCGTAGCGGCTGGCGTAATTCGCAGTCAGCTCCTTGAACGGCCCGACGTTGATCGAGACCGCATACGTATCCGGATGCTTTGCGCGCCAGTGGTAGGTGTGCTTGTCGCCCTGATCGGTGACGTCGACCAATACGCCGTTGCCCGGCGCGGCCAGCGATTTCGGCACGGTGACATACGTGTCGACGAGATCCGGCTCGCCGGTGGGCTGGTCGACGCAGGGCCAGAACAGATCGCAGCCTTCGCCTTCGACGGCACTCGCGACCCATGGCTGTCCATCCGCCGTGTGGCTCCACACGAAACCACCATCCCACGGCGCGTGCTTCGCCACGTGCGGCTTGCCGCCATAGCGCACCGTCACCTGTACCTTGCCGTCTGCAGCGAGCGGCGCGGGGAGGTGGATGCGCAGGCGTCCATCGGGGTTGCTCCATGCGCTCGTCGCGAGCGTCTTGCCGTCGAGGTCGATGCCGCCGATGGGCAGGTTGCGATCGAGGTCCAGCAACACGGTATCGGTTGCCGACTTCGCAGTGAATGTGAGCACCGCCGTCGCGTCGATGCGCTGCACGGACGGATCGACCGCGAAATGCAATTCCGCATGATCGAAATTTACACGAGCCTGTTCGGCCGGCATCACGCCGCCGGAACCGAGCGTCTGCGCAGTCAATGCCGGCTGGTCGGGCGTAACGCTTTTTGATGGCGTGGTTGCCGCGGTCGCCACGGTGGCGAATCCGAGTGCGAGGCTCAGTGCGAGCAGATGCCGACGAGGTTGCATGTTGATCTCCCGATGAGTCCAGCCGGAAGAATGCAACCTTTGGCTGTCAGACGACAACGCCAGAAGTCACGACGTGCCCTCGCGACAGGATCAGCGTGCGTAGCGCTCTTGAAGCAGCGCGAACATCGCACGCACGCCCATCGCTTCGCCGCCGCGCGGCCGGCCGGGGCGATCGGCATCGTTCCACGCATACGTATCGAGATGCAGCCAGGCGACGTTGTCGGGCACGAAGCGTTCGAGATACAGCGCGGCTGTGATGGCGCCGGCGTGGCGCGATGCGCCGGAGTTGGTGGTGTCGGCAAGATACGAATCGAGCATGCGCCGATACGGGCGCCACAACGGCAACTGCCACAGCGGATCGGCGACGGCGTGGCCGGCAGCGACCAGCTCCTGCGCGAGCGCATCGCGATGGGCGAACAGCGCGGGCAGGTCCGGCCCGAGCGCGACGCGCGCGGCACCGGTAAGCGTGGCGAAATCGATCAGCAGGTCGGGTTTCTGCTCCACGCCATAGGTCAGCGCATCGCACAGCACGAGGCGGCCTTCCGCATCGGTGTTGTCCACTTCCACGGTGATGCCGGCGCGCGTGGTGATCACCTCGCCCGGACGCATCGCGTTGCCGCTTATCGCGTTCTCGACCGCCGGTACCAGCAGGGTCAGATTCACTGGCAGCTTCGCCCGCATGATCAGGCCGGCCAGCGCGATCGCGTGCGCCGCGCCGCCCATGTCTTTCTTCATCCAGCGCATGCCGTCGCCGGTCTTGATGTTGAGCCCGCCGGTGTCGAAGCACACGCCCTTGCCAACCACCACCAGCGTGGGGTCAGACGACTTGCCCCACTTCAACTCGATCAATCGCGGCGCACGATGGCTGGCACGACCGACGGCGTGGATGGTCGGGAAATTTCCCTTCAGCAATTCATCGCCGACCCATTCGCGAAACTTGGCCTTGTGCGTCTTGCCCAGTTGCTTGATCGCCGCGGACATCTGCGCGGGACCCATGTCTTCGGTCGGCGTGTTGACGAGGTCGCGCACCATCGCGGTCGCATCGACCAAGGGCACGAGCTGCGCCAGGTCGGCTGCGGGAATCGCCAGCGTCGCCGGTGTGCGCTTCGCTTTGCGGTAGCGGGTGAACTGATAGGCGCCGAGCGCCCAGCCCAGCGCGGCGTGCGCGTGATCCGCCAGCACGCTTTCGAGCGCGAGGTGATAGGTCGCTTCGGGAAGTGTGTTCGCCAGCGACGCCAGCGCGCCGAATGCATCGCTCGCATCGACACCGGCGAGCACGCGCACGAGTTTGCCGTTGCTGTCGGCGATCAGCGCGAACGTGCCGGGCGATGCATCGAATCCGCTATCGCCCAGCCAGCGTCGTTGTGCGGCGGTGAGTCGCCGGCGTGCGGCAGCCAGATGTGCTGCATCGGTGGTCTCGATGGCGATGCTGCGACGGTCGGCGGAGGCGCGTTCGATCAGGGCGGACATGCGATTTTCCTTGGCGCATTCAGGCTGCGATGAGTGCATCACAACCAGTCATCATAGAAAAGTTAATCACGAATCATGCGCCCTTTGCGCCAGCCTGACTACGCAGGCGCATCGTGCCGTTCGAGCCAGTCGGCCAGTTCGTTCATGTCGCGCAGATCAAGGTCGGGCGGCACGCCGAGATCGGTCGGCCACGCATCGCCGCGGCGATTCATCCACGCCGTGCGCAGGCCGGCGTCACGCGCGCCGACCACATCCATCAACGGATCGTCGCCGACATGCAGGATCGATGCGGGCGCCACGCCGAGCAGTTCGGCCGCGGCGTGGAAGATGCGCGCGTCCGGCTTCGCCATGCCCGTATCACGCGCGCAGACGCGATGGACAAAATGCGCGTGGATGCCGATGCGTTCGAGGTCGGCGTTGCCGTTGGTCAGGCTCGCCATCGGCCGGGCCGCGCCGATGCGTTGCAGCGCAGGCAGCGCGTCGGGATAGAACTCCACGCTGTTGCGCGCCGCGAAATAGACTTCCCAAAGCGCATCGATCGGCGCCACTTCATCGCCGCAGGCCGCGAAAGCCTGCTGCAGGGTGATCTGCCGTTGCGTGGTGAAGTCGTGCGCGAGGTCGAGCCGTTCCGCAGCGACGCGGGCACGCAATTCGCGCATGGCGTCGATCGGCCACGCGCGTGCCACGTCGGGATGGTTCTCGCGCAGATAGGCATCGATGGCGTGGTCGGCGCGTTCCAGCGCCGGCCACACCGGCCACAGCGTGTCGTCGAGATCCAGTGTCAGTGCGAGGATGCGCACGTGACCCGACGATCAGTCGCGGCTGATGCGCAGCGACTGACCGGGCTTCACGTTGTCGCCCTTGAGATGGTTCCAGCTGCGTAACTGCGCAACGTCCACCGCATGCGACTTGGCGATCGAGAACAGCGTGTCGCCCTTGGCGACTTTGTAGGTCTGGCCGGTAGCCGCCGGCTTGGCCTGATCGTCGTTCGCATCGGCCACTTTTTTGCCCTTGCCGGCTTTCTTGCCTGTGGCGGTGGCCGAACCCTTCACGTGCGCCAGGCTGGTGACATGCGTTGCAGCCACGCCACCTTTCACGCCTGTGAGCGCGGTCTGGTCGCTCTGCGCGCCTTTTTCGGCGGCTACCTTTTCAGCAGCACCCAGCTTGTCGGCGATGGTGCGCTTGTCCAAGGCCTGTTTGGCAGCGGCAGTATCGGGCGAGGTCGGTGCCACCGCCGCACGTGCGGCATATGTGGCGCCGGGTGCCGAGATCGCCGTAACGTGGCTGGCATGTCCACCGGTTTCAGCAAGGATGCGGCTGCGGCGGCCGCTGTCCATCGTCACCAGTGCGGCGCCGTCCTGGAACGGCAGGATCGAGTGATTGCGCATCGCCGTTTTCACGGCGTCGCTTTGCAGGAATTCGATGAAGGTCTGCACTTCGGCGGCCTTCGGGCTGCGCGGGTTGGTCACCAGATAGAGCGGCGTGTAAAGCACGTAGCTGCCATCGGCGATGTTGGCGACCGACGCGAACTTGCCGTTGATCGAAACCGCCTTCACCTTGCTGTTGCCCTTGATGTCCCCGAGTGTTGCGGCGCCAAAACCATTCGGATTGAGCTCGATGCCTTCTTCAAGCTTGTGCGTGTTGACGTAGAGACGCGGTGCGGCGACCGGCTGTGTGCCGCGACCGAACAGCAATTGGCGAAGGCTGTACTCGATGCCGTCGCCGGGGCTGGCAACGGCGTATACGTCGATCGGCGCGGCGCTGCCGCCGACTTCGCTCCAGTTGGTGATCTTGCCGAAATAGATGTCGTGCGCCTGCTTCAGCGTGAGGTTGCTCACCGGGTTGGACGAGCTGGTGATCAGCACCAGTGCATCCCACGCGACCGGCGTGAAGGTGAGGCCGGCGTCCTGCGCGGTTTCGTCGGTGCCGCGCGCGCTGCCGGCGAGATCGGCGGTGCCGAGCGCAACTGCGTCAATACCGGATGCGGTGTTGAACGGCTGCAGCTCGATGGTGCCGTGGCCGGCGCGACTCCAGGCCTGCGCGACTTCGTTGACCACGCCCTGCGCCGTGGCCACGTCGCCGCGCCAGATCAGCACCGGTCCCTTGGCTGCCGTGCTGGCTTTGGCACGCGAATGCGTATGGGTCTTGGTCTTGGCGATAGCCGGAGTGGCGAGGCACGCGCCGATCAATGCAACGGACAGCAGGCGAGTCAGACGGACAGACATGGCGATGGGAAACCCCGGCAGAAATTCAAAGAAACGCAAGAATGTGCACGATGCGGCGCACATGAAGTGGAGCACACAGCGTATTTCATCGGCCTGAACCTAAAACATCAAGCACTTTCATGCGTTTGCATCGGGATTGACGCCTGACGCGTGCGCAGCGACACAGCCCGGCGTGTACCGGGCGACGATTTGAACGTGGTCTTGTCACTCGATCACCACGTAACGCGTACCGTCGGCATCCGCCACCACCAGCACCAGTTGACGCGGCTTCACGCCGGACAATCCGCGCAGCATGCGCAGGCTGGTGATGCGCTGGTTGCCCACGCCGATCACGATGTCGTCGGTGGTGAGTCCCGCGCGCGCAGCGCGACTTCCCGGCTGCACCGCATAGACGCCAACGCCGTAGATGCCCTGGCTGCGACGGCTCTCGTCGAGGTCGCTGAAGTGCACGCCGCCCAGGCGTGGATCGAGCTGGGCGCCATCGACGCCGGCGAGTTTTTCCACGCGCAAGGTGGCGCTCACGACTTGCGTCTTGCCATCGCGCAGCACGCCCAGTTGCATCGCGCTGCCGAGCGGCAACAGACCTTCGGCGTTTCGCAATTCCTGTTCGCTGTGCAGCGGCTTGCCGTTGATCGTGGTCAGCACGTCGCCGGTCTGCAGTCCGGCGTCTTCCGCGGCGGAACCGTTGCTCACGCCCGTCACCACCACGCCGTTGCTGTCGTCCTTCAGGCCGAGCAGTTGCGCGATGCGTGGCGTGATCGCCTGCGTCTGCACGCCAAGGCTGCCACGCTGCACTTTTCCATGCGCGAGCAATTGCGCCATCACGTTCGTGGTGAGGTCGCTCGGAATCGCAAAGCCGATACCGACGTTGCCGCCCGATGGCGTGAAAATCATCGTGTTGATGCCGACCAGTTCGCCGCGCAGATTCACCAGCGCGCCGCCGGAGTTGCCCGGGTTGATCGAGGCATCGGTCTGGATGAAATTCTGATAGCCGCCGCTACCCGATGCGGAGTCGCCCAGTCCCGAACGTTGCAACGCCGAGACGATGCCCGAGGTCACCGTCTGCCCGAGCCCGAACGGATCGCCCACCGCCACCACGTAATCACCCACGCGCAGCTTGGATGAATCGGCCAGTGGCAGCGCCTGCAATTTCTGCGCGGGAATCTGCACCACGGCCACGTCGGTTTCCGGATCGGTGCCGAGCAGCTTGCCCTTGAACGTGCGGCCGTCCTGCAAGGTCACGCTGATGTCGTCGGCACCGCCCACCACATGATTGTTGGTCAGCACATAGCCCTTTGCCGCATCCACGATCACGCCCGAACCGAGGCTCTGCTCCACGCGCTGCTGCGGCGTGGCGGGCAGGCCGAAAAACTGCCGCACCACCGGATCGTCGAAGTACGGATTGCGCACCGACACACGCGTGGTCGTGGAAATGTTCACCACCGCCGGCGTCACGTGTTCGAGCATCGGCGCCAGCGACGGCATCGGCTGGCCATCGATCACCGGTGGCAACGCCGCGGCGCTGGCGCGCGGCGCAAGGCAGATCAGCACAGCGGCGCACAGGCCGGCGAGCCAGTGTGAAAGACGATGACGGTGCTGCGACATGGATCCTCCCGAGGGCTGTAAAAGCGACGCTGCTTCGACCGGGCCGGCCGTGGACGGTTCCCAAACGGCTTCCAGGCATCAGCACTTTACAAGCGACAGCGCCGGGGTTAACTTCCCTCCCTGGATTGCAACCACAACATCTTGTGCCGCGATGCCGATGTCGAGACAAGCACTGGTGTCCGTGGCCACACTCTTTCAGGGGGAGTCGTGTCGTCGGTAGCAACCGCAGTGAATGGATCGGAGGGCAACCCTCATCGTCCATCGACCGCGGCAAGCAGATCATTCAGCGGCTTTTGTCGCCACCCATTCCAATAAAAATACGGCAGCCGCGAGGCCACGCCGGGAGTCACAAATCGATGAGCACAGTGCGTGCGCCAGCCAACGTTTCGTCCATGAGTCGCGATGCCGTGGATATTCCGCTTCAACCAGCCTCCCTGGACATCTGGGACAAGAAATACCGATTGAAGGCGAAGTCCGGCGAGCCGGTTGACGCCACCATCGACGACACCTACCAGCGCGTCGCGCGCGCCTTGTCGGATGTCGAGATCAATGACGAACTGCGCGGCCATTGGTACGAGCGTTTCCTCTGGGCGCTGCGCCGCGGTGCGATCCCCGCCGGCCGCATCACCTCCAACGCCGGCGCGCTCGCGCACAAGCCGGCCACCAGCACGATCAACTGCACCGTCTCCGGCACCATCCGCGATTCGATGGACGACATCCTGGAGAAGGTCCACGAAGCCGGCCTCACGCTGAAAGCCGGTTGCGGCATCGGCTATGAATTCTCCACGCTGCGTCCGCGCGGCGCGTACGTGTCGGGCGCCGGCGCGTACACCAGTGGCCCGCTGTCGTTCATGGATATCTACGACAAGATGTGCTTCACCGTGTCGTCCGCCGGCGGCCGTCGCGGCGCGCAGATGGGCACGTTCGACATCAGCCATCCCGACGCCAAGGAGTTCATCCGCGCCAAGCGCGAAGACGGACGCCTGCGTCAGTTCAACCTCAGCCTGCTGATCACCGACGGTTTCATGGACGCGGTGGAACACGACCACGACTGGCCGCTGGTTTATCCCGTGCACGTCAAGGAACAGCACGAGATCGATTTGAACGACCCCGCCAAGGTCGTGTGGCGCGAATGGCCCACGCACGAAAACTATGTCGATCGCGAAGACGGCCTGGTCGCCTGCAAGATCTATAGCCACATCCGCGCGCGGCATCTGTGGGACATGATCATGGTGTCCACCTATGACTATGCCGAGCCGGGTTTCATCCTGATCGACAAGGTCAACGAGATGAACAACAACTGGTGGTGCGAGCACATCCGCGCCACCAATCCGTGCGGTGAGCAACCGCTGCCGCCGTACGGTTCGTGCCTGCTGGGCTCGATCAACCTCACCACCTTCGTGCGCGATCCGTTCGGCCCGAAGGCGCGCTTCGACTGGGACGAGTACCGCGAAGTCGTGAAGGTGTTCACACGCATGCTCGACAACGTGGTCGAGATCAACGGCCTGCCGCTGGAGCAGCAGCGCAACGAGATCCTCAGCAAGCGTCGCCACGGCATGGGCTTTCTCGGTCTGGGTTCCACCGTCACCATGCTCAAGCATCGTTACGGCAGCGCCGAAGCCGTCGCGTTCACCGAAGAAGTCTCGCGTGAAATGGCCGTCGCCGGTTGGGAAGTCGCACTCGAACTCGCCAGGGAAAAAGGCCCGGCGCCGGTGCTCACGCGCAAGTTCACCGTCACCGGCGACATGCTGCGCAAGCGTCCGGAAATGGTTGCCGATGGTTACAAGGTCGGCGACAGCATTCCCGGCCGCGTGCTGCACGCCAAGTACTCGCGCTACATGCAGCGCATTGCCAGTGTCGCGCCCAACCTCGTCGCGGAGCTGGCCGAAACCGGCGCGCGCTTCACGCATCACAGCTCGATCGCGCCCACCGGCACCATCTCGCTGTCGCTCGCCAACAACGCCAGCAACGGCATCGAGCCGAGCTTCGCGCACAGCTATTCGCGCAACGTGATCCGCGAAGGAAAGAAGTCGAAAGAGAAAGTGGAAGTGCTCAGCTTCGAGCTGCTCGCCTATCGCGCGCTGATCAATGCCGACGCAAAAGTCTTCACCGACGAAGCCGCCAACAAGCTGCCCGATTACTTCGTCTCCGCCGACGACATCAGTCCGAAAGAGCACGTCGACATCCAGGCCGCTTCGCAAAAATGGATCGACTCGTCGATCTCCAAGACCGCGAACGTGCCCACCGATTATCCCTACGAAGATTTCAAGGACATCTACTTCTACGCCTACAAGCAGGGCCTGAAAGGATGCACCACGTTCCGCTTCAATCCGGCCGCATTCCAGGGCGTACTGGTGAAGGAAGCCGATCTCGAAAGCACCCTCTACCGCTTCGAGTTGGAAGACGGTAGCGTTGTCGAACTGAAAGGCAACGAAGAAGTGGAATACGACGGCGAGATGCATTCCGCCGCCAACCTCTTCGATGCCTTGAAGGAAGGCTACTACGGCAAGTTCTGAAACCATCGCACGCATTCGCATGCGACAAAATCAAGAAACCATCGGAGGGGAACCACAGCATGTCCATCGACAACGAGATCGAAGTGAACGGCAACACGGCACCGACTGCCGCGGAACCATCCGCAGCTTTGCCGCCACTTCCGGAAGTCGCGACCGTCGCCACCTCGGCACCGGTTGCAGCGAAGAAAGCTGCACCGAAAAAGAAAGCCGTGAAGAAAGCTGCAGCGAAAAAAGCCGCGCCGAAAAAGGCCGCCGCCAAGAAAGCTGCACCGAAGAAAGCCGTCAAGAAAGCTTCGGCCAAGAAAGCCGTGAAAAAGGCTGCCAGGAAAGTCGCCAAGAAAGCGGTGAAGAAATCGGCAGCGAAAAAAGCGGTGAAGAAGGCCGTCAAGAAAGTTGCCAAGAAGGCCGCTTCCGTCAAGAAAGCGGTGAAGAAAGTCGCGAAGAAAGTGGCAAAGAAAGCCGGCGCCGCCAAGAAAGCGGTGACGAAAGCCGTAAAGAAGGTCAGCAGCAAAAAGACGGCCAAAAAGGCCGCACCAAAGAAGGCGGCTAAAAAATCCGCCAGCAAGAAAGCCGTCGTCAAGACGGCCAAGAGGTCCACTGCCAGCAAGAAAGCGAGCGCCAAGCCGGCACGCAAGTCCGCCGGCAAGAAAGCCGCTGCAAAACGGAAGTAAGCACCACCGCGTCCGGCCCGGCCTCGTTGCCGGGCCGGATGTTTTTCCGAATGCGCCGCCGGCGCCGCGACAACACAACTTGCAGCCGGCCACGCCGCACCGCATATCACTCATAAGTCCTTAAAAAGAAGCGAACCCATGGCGATCAAGATCGAAAAGAAGATCACCGGCTACAACGTGGTCAAACCCGAAGACAAACTTGCCGCCAGCGCGGTCGCTGCGCCCGTCGTCTCTAAAGAGCCGCCGATGGCCGAAGTGATCCAGATGCACGAAAGCGTGGAACGCCCCGAAACTCTGGTTGGCTCCACCTTCAAGATCAAGTCGCCGCTGTTCGAACACGCGCTGTACGTCACCATCAACGACATCGTGTTGAACATCGGCACGCCGCACGAACTGCGCCGCCCCTTCGAGATCTTCATCAACTCGAAAAACATGGACCACTTTCAGTGGATCGTGGCGCTCACCCGCATTCTGTCCGCCGTGTTCCGCAAAGGCGGCGACGTCACCTTCATCGTGGAAGAGCTCAAAGCCGTGTTCGATCCGCGCGGCGGCTACTTCAAGTCCGGCGGCATCTACATGCCCAGCATCGTCGCCGAGATCGGCGCGGTGATCGAACAGCACATGAAAAACATCGGCCTCATCCACGACCCCGACATCGACGACGCCACACGCAAGCTCATCGCTGACAAGCGCGCTGCGTACGAATCGGCGGGCGCTAAAAAAAACTCTGACGTAAGCGCTGCGGGCTCCACCAGCGAAACCGAATCCTCCGACTTCCCGCCCGGCGCCACGCTGTGCGCCAAGTGCAACACGCGTGCGCTGGTGCTGATGGATGGATGTCAGACGTGTTTGAATTGTGGGTATTCGAAGTGCGGTTGAAGTACGTCTGACTCGAAATCAGGCGTACGTGAAAGCGTACCGAGGGTTCGAATCCCTCCCTCTCCGCCAAGAATGCATACAAGCCTCTGATTTCAGGGGCTTTTTTGTGTTTTGGTAAAGCCGTTCACGATCCTGTCCCATACGTGATGGTCGTCGCCAATTCGGATAGGCTGGCTCGACTGGCTCGACTGGCTTGATGGTCAGGAGAGGAATTTACAGCTCAGGGGAAATGACGTGGTTCATCAGAAAGGATTCCGAAGACGGGCAAGAGACCACGATTCAACCCCGATATCAGAAGAGCCGGCTAAAAAGAAGGGTTGGGAATGGTGGTGCAGGCTCGACCGCGGCATAGACGTCATCGATACCTTCACGACGAGCATCAGCAAGACCGCGAGGGCTAATTTTGAACGTGCTCGCGACCAGCTCAGTCAGCTAGAAATAACTGAGTGGAGCAAGCCAAACCCAGCCTCTTACATCAAGAAAAATCACATATATGTGATACGCTTTCAAGACGAAGCGAGTAAGAAATGGAGAATTTTCGGCCATGCTGACGTCGATGCAAAGCGCTTCATCCTGTCTCACGTAGCTTATGAGCAAAACTATGTCTACCTGCCTAAAGGGTCCCCAAATTGGGCAGCTGCCTTCCAAAAACTTGCAGCCGCCGATCTTACTCAACACGCTCATCAGTGTTTCAAACCTATCGTTGCTGCCGAAACCAGTTGAAACGCCTATGGAGAACGCGCTGGTTGTGTTCTTTGATCACTCCGCGGACAGTTCTCCAATGTTTTACAGCGACTACTTTACAAAAGTAGACGCCACCGTTGTGCGAGATCACCTCGATGATCTGCGCGAAAAGACAAGCTGGATTGATCGTGAATACAGGGAAGCTTATGCCGTTGCCGCCGTAGAGCAAGGCATTGCTTGGCAGATTCGAATCAATCGCGAACGTCGCGGCCTGAGACAGTCGGATCTTGCCAAGAAGATTGGAACGAATCAGGCGGGCGTAAGCCGCATTGAAGATCCCGAGTACGGACGACATTCCATCCCACAACTTTTGAAGCTAGCTCAAGCATTCGACTGCGCGCTGATTGTGAAACTCGCGCCTTACTCATGCTTGGCGCGCGAGAGCAATTCACTATCTGCTGACGAACTCTACGCAGCTAGCTTCGATGAAGAAATACAAGGAGAGTGACGTGGCAACAACAAAGAATGCTGGATCGAATACACCAGCGCCGGGTTTTGATACGGTGCAGTCGGTTCCCAAGCGCACGCCTGAAGAAATGCGATCAAGCGTGAATGAAAGTATCTCTCAAGCCGTCACAATCTATGCAGACTCGCTGATCCAAATAGGCGCAGGTCCGTTCGTCAGCAGGTTTAGCTTGGGCACGCAAAATCCTAATGATGGCAAGATATCCAGCGCTGTAAACATCGTCATGCCAACTAACGCTGTTTTGGATCTTTGCACTCAGATTCTTGCTTTGTACGGTACGACGGCAACTGCGGATTCGTTCGATGGCAGCTTCGATCCGTTCATTGAACGATTGCGCAAGTTGGCGAAATCGATTGAGCCCAATTAGGTAAGCTCGGATACAGAGTCTATTCGAGGAGCATTCCCATGCGGCGTGTATAGCCCGAACCGCCGTTTGATCATCGGCCAGTTCGCGCTTACCGAGTCGTGACACGTTCCTGCACCCGCTCGCGCGTATAGCTGCCCAGCCGGTACCGTGTTGGATGCCGAATCGTTATGCGCCCTTCCCTGTGACTTTGTACGGCGGCGGAAGTCGCCACTCGCCTGGGTGGATAAATTCGCGCAGCCCAAGGCCACTATGTAAGCGTTGAGGCTCTGCAGGAAGGTCGGCGCCGGTGATCTCGGCCATCTTCAGCACAAGCGGGGAGTACTTCACCGCGAACTCGTCGCCGAGCGCTTGCAGCACGCGGCACACCCACAACGGATCGATTTCGCCATTGCTTACCGCGGCCGATAGCAGGCGCGCCTGTATGCCGATGATGGTTCCAAGCGCAGTCGAAATATTTCGATCCGGCAAGCCATGGAGTAACAGCGACGGCGGCGATAATTCAGACAAGCGCCAATCAGCCTTGCTTGCCTCCGTGACGATGCCGGTCGCTGCGACGCGAGCCTGGTGCTGCATGGCATGCATGCGCTGAATCAGGCGCGCGAGTTGCGCACTCGTCGCAAGCATGGCCTCACGCATTCGCGTCCGCTGTTCCGGTGTCAAAGCTCGAAGTCCTTCAGCCCGCGGCGCGCCATCATCTCTTCGAGCTGGCCGTGGATCCACTCGTGATCAGCCTCGCTGGCCTCGAGCATCAGCAACCGAACAGATTCACGAAACGTCGCGCGGAACTCGGCTTCGTCGGGGTGATTCCTCACGGCGCCGGCGATGGCCGTGTCCAGGCTCGCCAGCATGCGTTTGAGGTTGCCGCGGTCGGGAAGCATCACGCCTCCTGCTTCGCGAGCTGGTGCTCGTAGAACGGCCGCACGCGTCGATCGAGAATCGCGTATTGGCTTTGAAGGTCCTGCGGATTCGGATCGAGCCACGCGGCGATGTCGTCCTCGTGGATCGGGATTGGGCATCGGTCGTGCCCTGCCTCGACAACCTCGAGCGGCGGTTCGTCCGTGATCGCCGCGAACGTAAGAAGCCCGGGTCATCGCCAGTGGCTTCGACGTACGTCCACAAGCAAGCCACGAAGAGATTCTCGCCAGTCGACGGAGTGAACAGGATTTCGACGCTTTGCTCGCGCTCGCCCGGCGTCAGCTGCCGGCCCTGCAGGTTGTGCAGATACACGCTCTCATAGAAGCGATCGACGACCATGATGCCGTGGTGATAGCCGAACACCTTGCGCCATACCGTGGACAGCTTGTCTCGGCGCGCGTTGTACGTGCCTGGCTTCTCGATCTCGTCGGCTTCGGTCCAGCCTGGTAGGCGACAGCGGTAACGCATCGGGACCACGGAGCGCTCGCCCGTCTCGGGATCTCGGATCATCACCGGTGCGAAGTAGCCCGGCCAGATGCGATCGATACCATCGGTTGGTGCGGGTGACGCCATGTCCTCGAGCTTCTTTCTGCCGGCGTCGATCTTGTTGGTGGCCACGCGGCGATCGTTCTCCGCCTTCTTGGTCGGCTTTGCCGAGGCGAGCTTGGCATTCGCTTCGACCAGGCGGGCCTCCTGCACACCGATCTCTGATGCGATCAGGGCGATCGCCTCCGCGTCAGCCTCGCGTGCGAGCTCGATCGTGCCGACGTCCAGCACACCGCTTGTGGCGTCGGTCATCGCACGACGCATGGCTTTCGGGACGACCTTGTTCCAGTTGCCCTTCTTCTTCGTCCAGCCGGCGAGCTTCGTGTATTCCTTGATGTTGAGCTTGCCGCCGAAGCGCTCGTATTTCCGGAAGTCGGCCCAGATTTGCGCGGAGTAACACATTCGGGTTGCCTATGTGTGGAGCAAAGTAATGATTGCTGCAATCACACCGACGACAGCGACGGCTACGCCAGCCCAAGCTGCGAACAACATGTTCTTTCCAAGCCGTTCGTTTGAGCTCGCAAGATTCTCTTCGCACTCCATGAGCTCGATGGTCATCAGCTGATCGCGATACGCCGTCAATAGCGATCGGACACGTTCGCGGGTCAAATCGTTGGTGAAGTCGTTGCCACTGTATCGAAGCAGAGCATCGGTAACGGTCGCTGCGTTCGGCAAATTTTCAGTGAGTGCGAGCCGAACGCGGTCCCCGTGCCAATGGCCGTCACCGTTGGCGACGATCTGAGCAAGTCTGTTCGCGATCGTCTGCGCTTTCTCTTCGTCGACACGAGCGAATCCCATACGTAACCTCCCCAAGTCAACCTTCGAAACCGCAGGTTAGCGGTAAGGGGTCTCACCAGGCCAGACGCGGAGACGGCTTCGGCAGAGGAACTGTCCGCCGGTTCTGCAGTGAGAATGGCGCTGTGATGGGCGCCGACAGGCTCACCTACACTTCGCCCCCAATGCCGGCCCATACAACCAAGGAAATTGCCATGAGCTCACAACAGGAGCAGATAGCCAAAACTGCCGTGATTGGCGACGCCCTTCATGGCGAAACTGATCGTGGATGCGCTGTGCTTTCGGGTTGCGTGCTTGAGGAAGTACTTCGAAAAGCGCTTCGACATCGCCTAGGAATTGACGAGGAGAATCTCGGAAGGTTCGTTGCCAGCGGGCAAATCGCCCGTGGCGTCGACTTGGCTTACTTTGTTGGCCTTATTTCCGAGCAGGAGCGGCGAGACTGGAAGACATTGGTCAAAATTCGCAACCGCTTCGCACACTCTCCGCTTACGGCTCTGCAATTTGACGAACACGCTATCGCTGCCTTGATCGATTCGATCGCTGAGTCTCACCAAATCCTTTCCCAGACAGATCCTCGGGAAACCTACCGGCTGAAATTTGTCTATGGAGTTGGTCGTTTGTACGGAAAGATCCTCAAAGCTGCACGCGATACAGAGCCGCTCAAGCGAGCATAGAGATGGCGACCGCGCGGGAGGAGCCCGCCGCCGCCTCTGCATTGTTTTTCGCGATGACCTGCAGGGACACTTTTGCAGTTGTCCCTTTTCTTGCCAGAAGCTTGCGTAATTCATAAATTCCGATCGGTTTCGTCCATGATCACCAGAGGTCCGCGATAGCGGTCGACCTGGCGCTGGCGAATCAACTCGGCTTCCTTGTCGATGCCATCGGGCGTGTAGACCACGCGGAACGGCTCGAGTGATGAAGCATCGCGCTCCAACTTTTCGATCCGCTCAGTGATTTTCACGACGAGCACTCCTTGTCTCGATCGCGGCGAAAATGCGCTGGTCATCCAGCTTTTCGATGCATGCGATGACTCGTGCGTTGATCTCGTCATCGTCTCCGATGAATAGTGGTATCCAGTGGCCGTCGAGCTGGATGACGTAGCCATCCGTCTCCAGGTCTTTGAGGTAAGCGGCGATGCCGAGCAACCGCTCAGCCTGAGCATCGAGATCGCCTTGTAGGTAGTGTCTGAGCAACTGCTCGGGCAAGCGGTTGGCCAGTGCTTCACGCGCCTCATCGGCGAGTGACTCAGAGCCTGCGCCGGCAGTCCTCTCTAGCCGGCGAATGCGATCGCTAATGCTCATCGCAAGACCTCTCTGGCGCTGACTCCACGTTTTTGAATTGCTCGAGCTTGCTCAGCCGCTCATGCAGATTTGTCATCTCGTCCTTCCAGAGCCGCGACGCGGCGTGCCAGTTCGTCGACTTCAACAACGCGCGCCACGGTGCCGATCGCAGCCACCAGTTGCGCGCCCAAGTCCGGGGGGATACGTCCGTCAGCGACAGCAGCGAGGACCGCATGCGCCTTGTCTGTGAGCTCCACGGCATCATTCAGCGCTGGAACATCCAATGGCTCTGCGCTAGCTCGATATACCGGCAGTGCGCGCTCGAGCAACGTGCGCGCCGCGTGCACGTCGCCAGCGAGCGCCAATTCCTGCAGCTTGTTCACGACGCCTTCGACGTCGATCAGTTTTCGCAGACGTGTTGCAGCATTCACCGTACCGCTCTGCCTGCCGGCTGGGTTACCGGACTGCCCTGGTTTCCAGGCAGTAGCGGTCGGTGGTTTCTTCATGGCGTGCTTTCTCCGGTGCAGATTGCACGCGAGCGCACCTCGCGCGCCTCACGTGCGCAATGCGTGCATTCATCACTCATGCCGGCGGCAGGCCTTCGAGTTTGGAAGCGCGCACGATGCGAGACCAGCCATCCCACGGCAGTCCCTGCGGCTTCTGGTTGGACATGATCCGTTGTGCGATGGCGGCGATCTGAGCGCCTTGCGTTGAGCTCAGCTCCGCGCAGTCCATGATCTTGCTCACCTCCGCATCGTTCTCGATCTGCGACCAGTAGCCGTCTTTCATGGCCGTGCTCAGCGATTGCAAATCTTCGGGATTGACGCGCGCCAAGGACGGGACGGTGACGGGTTTCGTCGTCATGCTTGACGTGTCGAAAGTGGTCGATCTAATGATCTTTTGCATTTGCATGCTTTTCTCCTGTGCCGCGATGCGGCGGGTTGTTGTTGAAGTACTCCATCAGCCGCGACTCCGCGTCGCTGCGCTGTTCGCGCTCTTGCCCTTGGCGTAGCTGGCCAGCTCGGTACCGAGACCGCCGCGCAGCGCCTGCTTGAATGACTTTGCGTCCATGGCGTGGATGTGCACGTGGAAGGCGCCAGTGCCGCCGCCGACGGACTTGCCGCGACGGCTAGATCCTTGCGAGCTCGCGCCATCACGCACCGACTGCGCGACGTGCGCCGGGAGCACCATTTCGTTCTTGTGGATCATGGCCAGCTGATCGGCCGGCACGTCTTCCCAACCGCCAGAAGCCGAGGCCACAGTGGCGTAGCTCATCGCCTCAAGCGCCATCGCCGCGCCGAATGCCGGCGCGCCGATATCAACCGGCCATGGCGCACCCGCGAAGGAGGCTGTGCCCTGCGCGCCTGCCACGCCCGCCGCCTTGGTGATCGATGCCACGGTGGCCAGCGACTCGGCCGCGGCGTCCGTGGCGCGTTGTGTGTCCGTGGCGGTGGCCTGGCCCGTCAGCGTGCCGATCGTCGCGGTGAGCATGCCCGCCTCTTTTTCGATCCATGCTTCGAGCGGCTTCTCGATCGCCGATTCGATGAACTGCTCGGCCATCGACTGGCCGATGCTCGTCACCGCACTCTTGAGGCTTTGGTGCTGGAAAATCATGCCGGTGATTGCTTGACCGACGCTCGCTGAAATGCGCTTTGCGTATTGGCTCCATTCCTTTTCGCTGTTCTTGTGAAACTTCTGCTCGTCCTTCGCCATGGTGGTAAGCGACGATTGATGCGAGGCCACGATGCCCGCTTGATCTTTCTTCACCGCCATCGCGTCGCCGGCGTCGAGCTTTTCCTTCGCCTTGTAGTAGGCGGTGTCGAGCGCGAGCTTTTGATTCACCAACCCGCGTTCGAGATCCAGCAACTTCTGCGCGCTGATGTCGCCGGCGGAGTACTCGTTCTGATATTCCTCGCGCTTTGTCTCAAGCTCGCGCATCGCCTGGTCGTGAGCAGCGGTCAAATCCTGTTCGTCGAGCGCACGCTGTTGTTGCGCGATGCGCGCTTTCTCGGACGCTGCAGCGCGCGCATCGGCGATCTGTTCGGCGAGCGCGCGGCGGTAATCGGTTGATTGATCGCCATACAAGCGCTTAGCGCTTTCGACGATCTTCTCGTCGATCTGAGTGCGCTCCGCGCTGTATGCCATCGTGGCGTTGCGCTGCATCTCCAAGCTGTTGATTGTGCCTGCGGCGGCCGCCTTGGCTGCCTGCGTCGATTTCTGCGCGGCCTGGTTCGATGACGCCAGCTGCTGGTCGTCCAGTTGCTTCTGCAGCTCCTGCACCTTGCCCCATGCGGCCGTGTATTCGGCCGTCCCTTTCTTGGCCGTCTGCAGGATCGTGCCCCAATATTCCATCTCGAATTGCGCGCGCCTGTCGTAGCTGATCTGCTGCTCCGCTTCCTGATCGCGCAGGTCTTTTTCGAGATCGCCGGCGCCGGACGTGCTCTTGTGCGCTTTCGACATCGCGTCGATTTTCGAGGCCGACGCTTTCGCTGCATCACCGACTTGCGCCGCCGCCGCGCTTTGTTCGTGCAGCTTCGCCGTCAGGTCTGTGACGACTTTGGTCTGCGCTCTGACTTCTTCCGTGATGCCAACGGAATTGCTGTGCACCTGCAGCAGCTCGGCGTTTTGATTTTGCAGGTTCTTCAAGAGCAGCTGCGCGTCGGCGAGCTGTGTCGCAGTGTCACCGCCGCCGAGTGCAACGTCGGCGCCGCGCATGGCGTCGTTCCAAGCACCCTTGAGATCACGCCACGCTTTGATCAGCACGTTCACGTGCTCATGCACCTGTTCCGTCTTCACGCCCATGGAGTCGGCCATCGCCGCGTAAGCGATGCTTGCTGCGCCCGTGACGTCGCCGGCGGCAACGAGCTGTTCCATCTGCTCGTACTCAGCCACGGTCAGAAAGTGGAACTGGTCATTGAGGTTGGCCACCGCGCGAAGCGGATCCTGCTGTAGGCGCTCGATCTGAGAAATGATCGTGCCGACACTCTCGCCGGTCATGCTAGCCATCTCGGCCGCGGCGGTACCGACCAGGCGGAGATCGTCGCCGGCGAATCGACCCGACGCAGCAAGCTTCTGAAACGCCGTGTCGGCGCCGGAGACATCGCCTGTCGCCTTACCAACGCGATCGGCCATGTTGTCGAGCTGGCCAGCCGTGTAGCCCGACGCGTCACCGGTGGCGATCACCGCGCCTTCCATCGCGCGGAAGTCGCTGCCGGCTTCAAACACTTCGTAGCCCAGCGCCGCGGCGCCAGCCGTCGCCAAACCCAGCGGAGTCGCAAGGACCGATAGCGCGCTCGACAGCAAGGCCGTGCGATTTGCTAGCGTGATCGTCGAACCTTCCAGGCGCGTGTAATTGCCGCGTGCGAACTCGCCGACCATCACACCGACCTCGCGCGCCACCTGACCATTGAGCGCGAGCGTCGTCGTGTTCGTGATGGTGGCCATGGTTGCGGTTTCGGTCGCGGTGGTCGCTGCCACTTCCGCGCCGATGTATGCTTCCACGCCTTCCATCTGTGCGTCCTGCGCAGCGATGGCGGCCTGGGTCGCGGCGATCTGCTCAGCCGTCGCTTCGACGCGCAGCCCGAGGCGCTCGGCAAGGCTGGTCTCGCTTTCGGCGATCGCGCCGTTCGCCGCCTGCTGCTCGAGCGACGCAGCGACCATCGCCTTGATGCGCAACGACGCAGCGTCCGCGCTTTCGGCGACAACGGCATTCGACGTGGCGATTGCCGCGGACGATTCTGCGATCGCCGCGGCCATCGTCTGTGTGCCAGCGACAACAGACTCGGTACCGGCTTCCATGCCTTGGTCGAGCTCCGCGTAGTCAGCGGTGAGGCTGACTTTGATTTCTTCATCTCCACTCATCGCACTTCCCCTTGATGTTTCAGTGGCGAGTCGACGATGCTTCGTCGGTCTCGTTGAGCTGCAGATTGGGCGACTGTCCGATCAAAGAGAGCAGCACCTCGCGAATGTTGTCGGGCCTCACCGCCTCGCGAATCTCGTCCGAGGTTGCTTCCAGCATCTGCCGGCGCACTGCAACGCCGATGATCCGCAGCACGTGAGTAAGTGCCTCTGGACTCGTCATCTCTTCCGTGGTCCGCAGCGTGGACAGCGCCAGCACACTGTCGAAGACCTGCCCGATGTCGGACAGGTCCAGTGGTCGGAGCACCAGCTCCTGGCCGCGAATGGTGATCACGCAGGCACCCGCAAGCTCTGCGACCAAAGAGTCTGCCAGCGAGCGTTCGCTTCGTTCATTGCTTTGACGCGGATCGGCTCGAGGTAGAGATGACGCTGTTCAAGATGCGGCACTACGATCGGCAGAAACGCGGTCGTGCCCTGGTTGTCGAGATCCTGCTTCGAGGCAAGGAAATGATTGAGCGTCTGCAGTTCAATGCGATGGCGCTCAACCGCGATAAGAGCCTCTTGGTAGGCGGCGCCCAGGCCTTCGGCTTCCGCGGCGAGTACCGCCATCGCGCACACCGTCATGTTGTCCATCTCGACCTTCATCGAGCGGTCCAATGCCAGCACGTTTTCTTGCACCGGCGCGGACGCGGCAGCCGCGGCGCGACTCTTCGACTGCGCTTCGACGAGCTGACGATTCAGGCCTTCGCGCGCGGCGTGGTCAAACGTCGGAACCTCGCCGATCGCCCCTGCGTCGGCCCAGGCTTCCATCGCCGCGTTTTCCTGGCGATCCATGTCTGCGATTGCCGCGCGCGCCTGGGTCTCACTCTGGCCGGCCGTCTGGAGACTGGCGAGCACATCGGCCTGCTGCTTGCGCTGGTTCGCGATAGCACGAACGCGAGTGCGTGCGTCGTCGAGGTTTGTTTGAATCTGTGTTGTGTCGGTCATGACATTTTCCTTTCGTATGGTTGTGTGTATGGGGCAGTCGTCATTGCCGACCGATCCGCTGCGGTACTGCGTGGGTTTGAAGGTTGTCGCCGGCGGACGGGATGTCCGACAACGTGGCGCGCTGGCCGCGGTGACTTTGCCAATCGAACGCGATGACGGCGCCCGATTCGCGAAAGCGATCCATCACGCGATCGCCGAGAAATGTGCTCAGCTCTTCGCGCGTCAGATTGGAAATCAGAATCGTCGAGCGGAGCTGCTGGTAACGCTCGTTGATGATCTCGAACATCAGCATTTTTTCGTGCTCACTGCCGAGCTGGGCCCCGATCTCATCGAGAATCAAAAGGTCCGGTGCAAGCAAGTCGTCGATCGCATCGGATTCGCTGCGGGGGCTGTCCTTGCGGTACGTGTCCTTGATGTGTCGGATGGCTGACAGCACCGTCATGAACAAGACCGAGCGGAGCATTTCGGTGAACGCGTTGCCGCAGGCAGTCGCAAGGTGAGTTTTTCCTACGCCAGGCGGGCCGCATAAGATCAGCGAAGCGCCAGGCGTTTTGCTTTCGGAGAAAAGGGTGCAGATTTCCTTTACGCGCTGCTGGCCTGGTGTCGTAGCGATGAAGTTATCGATCGTCCTGTCGGTGTAGCGTGCGGGAATTCCGCTCCTGTTTCGGAGCGAATAGATGCGCTCCTGTTTTTCGCGTCGCGCTAAGGCTTCGTTTCGCTCTACGGTCTTGGCGCGGTCCGCCACTTCGCACAGCGGGCAGCGCGTTACGACCGGCGGATGGTCGGTGAAAACCGTGAAGCTCTTCGCGGTGAAATCGCCGTGCGTTTCGCAGTAGGCGGCGACCTCTTTCTCGCTTGGATTAAGCGCCAGCGGTGCGGAGGAAATCGGGGAGTTCATCGTCGGTGGTCCCTGTATAAGTTTTGCTGCCGAACTGCTGTGCAATCGGCGGTTTTCCGCGCGACGAACTCGGAGCGGTGCGGGGCGGATATATGCCTTGCCATCCGTGCTCGATAGCAAGCTCGATCAACGCCTTGGCGTCGTGGCCTTCGTCGTGAAACTTGGTCAACGTCCGAAGGCTCAGCGCCTTCGCCTTGTCGGTGAAGCGCCCCTTTCCTGTTTGCCGGTACTGACACCAGTCCTGCCATGCATCGATCGGCAACCACTCAGGAATATCGATTGGCTTCGAGCGCACCTGTTGATGGTTCAACTGGCGGTTACTTGGTGGTTGAGTGGTGGTTATGGGTGAACGTGGTGCGGGGGCCCCTGCACCCTGTGCGGGGGTGGGGTGAACGTGGTGCGGGGGCGAAGGTGCACCGTGTGCGGGGTGAACCTCATGCGGAGGTGGGGTGCACGTGGTGCGTGGCAGGGGTGCACCGTGTGCAGGGGTGACCGTGTAAACGGTCGAACGGCCGCCTCGAAAATCGCGCTGCAGGTAGCCGGCAGACTCCAGCAGCGCGATGTGCTTCTGAACTGCCCGGCCGCTGAGACCAGTGCGTTCGGCAAGCATCGAGTTCGAGGGGAAGCACTCACCGCCGTCGTTGGCCATGTCAGCCAGCGCGACGTACACCAGCTTTGCAGCAGGTGTCAGCGGCACCTTCCATGCCGCGTTGAGGATCTGGAAACTCATTTGCGCCGATCAGGCCGCTGCTTGCTGGCGCATGCGTTCCGGCAACGTGCGCAGAGACTCAGCCACGACGTAGCGGCGGCGCCCGAGAGTGAAGGTCTCAAGCAAGCCTTTGTCGACCAGGCGATAGGCTGCCGTGCGGGAAATGCCGTGCTCTTCGCACTTTTCCACAAACGGAAAGAAGGTGGGCTTGTCTTCGGTCTTCAAGGATCTGTCTCCAGATGCCGTGGTGTACCCACGGCTTCCGGCTGATCCTGAAAGCTCAGGCCTATCGATAGAATCGGTTACTTTCGTTGTGAGCCGTTTCTGTTTTCCAAAGCTCGTTTGACAGTCGACACGCTGCAACCGGCTGCGCGAGCAATTTGCTTGTGCTTACTTCCGGTCGTGATCTTCTCGGCTAGTTCGAGAATCTTCTTGCTCAATTCCTGTGCGCGGCGTTGGTTTGGCCGGTACAGCCATCGAGCAGACAATGCCCTTTCGACCTTGCTCGCCTCGGCCTCAAAATCTCGTCGACGCTGCAGCATCTTCCAGTAGTAGGGCGGGACCGGCAGATCGGCCCCAGCCCGGCCATGCTCGCGATATACGACCGTTCCATTGCGGATCGTGGCGATGTATTCGTGGCGCTCAATATGCGCGTGTTGCCTTCGCTCTAAGAAATTCTTCGTTTCCTCTTCATTGAGCAAACGGGGATGCCTGAGTGCTTCCGCAATAGCAGCCAGTGCCTCTGGAAATTCAGGGATTGAGATGGGTCGTTTCGACATCGGGCACCTATGCGCCCTTCAAATGCACCGCGCCAGTGGGCGAACTGGCGCGGCGTTGAACTATCAATCAGTGCGCGGCAGGTTCAAATTCTCTTTGCCGCTGACGAGCGCGCCGGCCTCGACGAGCAAGCCTTCAATGGCCCATGCTGAGTTTTCGATGGCGAACGGGGTCACGTGCTCCAGCTTCGCCACGCGCATCATCGCGGCGATGCCTTGTGCTTTGTTCAATCGGTCAGTGATTGCATCGGCAAGATCCACGCTCATTGCTGCGCTCATGACTGCACCTCGCCGATTTCGGTCCGGATCGCAGTCGATAGCTGCGACAAAAGGATGATCGCGTTCGCGATGTCACCGATGGGCCGCGTTGCAAACTCAGCGTCGGATCCGGTGTCGTTTTCGACATGAAAGATCACGGACTTTGCAGCACGCGCTAACCCTTGAATCATTTCATTGATGCGATCGCACTGCTCTACCTCAGGCGGGAAATGTTTGCATTTCCTGTCGACGGTGATCGTCAGCACTTTGTCGTCAGCGATCCACAAGTCGTGTTTGCTTCTTTGCGCTGCCGATGGCTGTCTTTTCCGAGTTGATACACTTTCAGTTGCCATGATCTCGACCTCCTTGGGTCGTGGTTGTGGAAGGCTGGCCAGGTGTGTCAGCACCTGGTCGGCCGCTTTGTCAGGCTTTCGCCCGATGCTTGCGCCCCTGCAGGGCTGTCACGTTGTCGGCCGCGCGCGGAGCCGCGCAGTACGCCGCCCAATCCTTCATCAGTACAGCGCGCCGCTGCAACAAGTCGCCGCGCTGGTATGCGGCCTCAGCCGCGTCTTTCAGTCGATGCGCCATGGCTGCTTCGATGACTTCGCGCGAGTGGCTGGTTGTCTCGGCCGCCCAATCCCGGAACGTGGAGCGAAACCCGTGCGCAGTGAGGCCCGGGCGCAATTCTTTCAGCAGCTTCATCGCCGCGGCAGTAGTGATCGAGCGATCGCGGACACCGGGGAACACGTTGTCATTGATTCGCGGAAGCCCGCGCAACAACTTCACCGCAGCAGGCGCGAGCGGAATCCTGTGCTCCTTGCCGGCTTTCATGCGCGAGCCTGGAATCGTCCACACCGCGCCGTCCAGATCGAACTCCGCCCATCTCGCGCCGGCGGCCTCGCCCGGACGCGTAGCGGTCAACATCTGCAGCTCGAGCACGCGCGCGCCGACGGTGTCGCGCTGACGTAGCTCCGCCATGAAAGCCGCGGCGTCGACGTAAGGTAGCGCCGCGCGATGCTTGACGGCCTGCACCTTGTTGCGCGCCGGCAGCAGCTGGTCGAGGTGGTTGCGCCATGCTGCGGGGTTGTCACCGATGCGCAGGCCGCGAACCGTCGCCCAAGCCAGCACGCTCTCGATGCGGCCACGCACCCGGCTCATGGTCTCGGGCTTGCTATTCCAGAGGGGCGCTTTCGAGTCTTTCCCCTCGAGACATTTCATAACCAGCGCCGTGTCGATCGCGTCCACCGGCAGCTGCCAGACGGGCACGCAATACGTGCGTAGCGTGCTGTCCCATTGCGCTGCGTGCTTCGGATTCTTCCAGCCGCTGCGGTGAGTCTCGATGTAGAGCTCGGCGCATCGCCCGAACGCCATGCGCTTTTCATGCTTCGCGCGCGCCTCGGCTTTTTCCGCGTGCTTGACCGTCATCGGGTCCTGTCCGTCGCGCAGCATGCGGCGAAGGCCAGCAGCGCGCTCTCGCGCTTCTGAGAGGCTCACATCCCACGCTGGGCCCAAGCCCATATCACGAAGCTTCGTGGTGATCCTGTCGCGATAGCGGAAGATCCACGAGCGCCGGCCGTCGGGTTTCACCAACAAATAGAGCAGCCCGCCGTCGGCATGCATGCCGGGTTTCTTCGTCTTGACCGAAGTTGCCGTGAGGCGATTTACGTGCGTGGCCATGCGTTTGATTCCGTGTTGACCCAACCTGTGCCCCATACATGCTGAGCGTGCTGTACAGGTATGTCAAGGGACAACAGGGAGCTTCGAGACACCTTAGTTTGCAGGGCTCTTGGCTAGATTGGTTCATTTGGGTACGTATGGGATCAAACCGGGTAGTTAGGCGGACAGTCTCCCTCTCCGCCAGTATTATCAAGGCTTTACACGATCCCGGCCCAGCGCCGGGATTGTTGTTTCTGGAGCACGGGGTCACCCCAGGGTCACCCCAGGGTCACCCCGCCGTCCGTAGGTACCGACGCTGCGCAGATGAGCCTGCTACGCTCCTTCGCGATCAATCACACGGACGAAGATCATTATGACTGCGCCGTTCTTTAAGAGACTGGGCGATTACTACCTAGACGTAGCACGCGTGCTCCGGGGCGAAGCAAATACCGCTTCGATCTTTCCCAACCCATCAGACATCGGTGCGACGCGTGAGGACGTTTACTCGGACTTTCTTAAGCAGCACGCCCCATCGAAGTGCAACGTTTCTTTCGGCGGCTTTGTCTTCGGCGACGATGGCTCAGAGTCTGGCCAACTCGACGTGCTAATCACTACAGATACGGCGCCACGTTTCAAAGTGTCTAACCAAGATGGGCGCAAGACGTTCGCGCCGGTGGAGGGTACGCTCGGCGTGGCGTCGATTAAGTCGACATTGAACAAAGCGACGCTTGAAGATGCATTAATGGAGTTCGCGCGAATTCCTCCGACAGCGCCGCTTGGGCAACGCATCCAGCCTCAACTTCCAGCCGTGGATTATGGAAACTGGCCTTACAAGATCCTATATGCATCGGACGGAATCAATGGGGGAACGCTGGTCGAACATCTGCACCACTTCTACCTTGCGAATCCCTCAATCCCAGTGAGCCGCAGGCCGGACATAATCCACGTGGTGGGGAAATACGTAATTTTCAAAACTCGAAGTGGTGACACGATTCGAAACAAAGACAATCAGATGACCCCTGTGCCCGTGGGTCAGTACATTGCCCTTGAGTCGCACGCAGACGTCCAAGCGATCGCAACTATCCTGAATGAGTTGCAGATTCGAGCCACAATTTCGACGCATATCCTTTTTTCGTACCAAACTATTGTCGATGGCGTCTATCGAACGCTTGAGGTCTGAGCGCCAAATTGCTCACCAGTTCGGAACGAAATATGGTCTTTCTCGTTGCTGCTATAGCCTTGATCATCGTTGCGGTGGTCTTCCAATCGATTCGAAAGAAACCAGCGACGCCGATCGGCAAGATAGGGGGAACGGGCGCGTTCCAGTTCGACATCGTAGGTGAGTCGCACTATCAGGACGCCCTTGAAATTCTGTGCGGTGGAAGAACTGAAGAAAGTGCAGCGAAACGAGCGGAGGCCCACCTCATTCTTGAGGACAATAACCCTCACGACAAGTTAGCTGTCCGTGTCGATATCAGCGGAAAGACTGTGGGCTATCTCGCGAGCGAGAACGCTCGCCAGTATCGGGAGAAAATAGCTCAAGCAGGTCAGCCTCGCTTAATAGGCGTATGCGACGCGCTCATCGTCGGAGGTTGGCGCCGTTCCAAAACAGACGTCGGAAGCTTCGGCGTCAGGCTCGATCTGCCAATCGCGTAGAGTCGCGGCACTTAGGGGAACGTTGTGCTAATAGCGCCAGAAATTTTCATCACAACACAAGCCGCGGCGACTGATCATTCAGCCCTATTGCTTGCGTTGGTCACCCCAGCCGTAACCCTGGGGCTTTTCTATTTAGCCCAGCGTGAGGCCCGGCGGAAAGACAGCAAGGATCTCGAAAGCCATCGCGAGAAAGAACGCGAAACCTTGCGTTTGAATCTTAAGCGAGATGTGTTCTTGGAGGTCGCGCCCGCGATCCAAAATAACTACAGCGCTCTCATCCAGTCCGTCGATTTAAAAATTTCTACGCCCGATCTACAACGGAAGTTTCAGGACACACTCGCAAAGTCTGGCGACGGGATCGCTAAGCTTCAGGCATTTGCTTCGGATGACACCATCGAGGCAGCTAGACAAGTGCAGACCACTCTAGGCGCCATCTATATCCGGCTGCTGGCGGATCGAATTGCGTTAGGCGAGCGCAAAGACTTAGACGCGGTTAAAGAGATGGCGAGAGCTTGGCGACGTGAAGCGGATGCTTATCCGCCGGTGATTTCAACACTCATTTATCACGCCCGCTTAGAACTGCATTTACCTTTCGACAAGGAGCAATTTGAACATGGCTTTGTCGATTCAAATACACGGATGTTTGCCGAGTTGGAAAGATTCATCGGGCCACTGGGGTAGATGTTAGTCGTCGAAGTCGTTGCGGTTATCTGACTCAGCAACGCGGCCTGTAACTGACCCGACACACCATCCGCAGCCGCGCCATACCGCGCAGTAAAAGCGTCGCTGTCATGGACCTGCCACGAACCGGCGGCAAGGTGATTCCAGATTCGAACGGAATTTCCCGTGCCCTCCGAGCCTTCTTCCGGACTCAGCCACACTAGCCCGCTCCGGCACTGGGACGGCGCGCTGCCGATCGTCATGTCCATCGTGGTGTTGCTGATGGTCGCCGTCGAGGTGTGGAAGCACGGCTTGCACGCGCCGCATCATGATGAAGGCACCGCCGATCACATCGCCATGCTGCTGATGTTCGGGCAGGTGCCGATCATGTTCTGGTTTTCCGCGCCGGGACGGCGGCGCATTCGCGAGATTCTGCCGACGCTCGCGCTGCAGTTGTCGCTGTGGGTCACCACCTTTGCACTTGCGGTCGCGCTGACCTGAGGCGGCAACTTCAGGACGAGCAGGATCAGATCGTCGGGCTTCGGCCGTCGAAGCATCTGCCCGGGTGAGCACGGCCCTATTGGATGAGTTTGTCACTCGCCTTGGGCCGCCGGTCGTCACCGATGAGGCTCGGAGTCTCATCGATGACCCTCAAAGACTCATGCATGAGTCTTTTTGTCTCACGCGTGACCCGAAAAGGCTCAACCGTGAGGTGGCGCAGCCTCAACGTTGAGTCTTTGAGCCTCATCGTCGAGGCTCGGTAGCCTCATCGATGACTTTCAAAGACTCATGCATGAGTCTTTTTGCTTCATGCATGAGCCAAAAAGCCTCGACCGTGAGGTGATGCAGCCTCAACGTCGAGTCTTTTCGCCTCAACGCTGAGTCTTTTTGCTTCATGCGTGAGCCAAAAAGACTCAAGCCGCGAATTGTCGGCTCAACCTGCAACCGTCAGGAATGCTGCGTTCGAGCCAGGGGCTGGCCGCTAGGGAAAAGAGGGGCGGATGGCGAAGATGAAATACAGGATCGGGAGCACTGAATGCGCAGCGCCTTCGTCGCGTGACTCCTTCGCGCATTCGGCCTGTATACCGTCACGCCACTCCTGCATACATACAGAAAAGGAGCCAGAGACATTGAATATCTCTGACTCCTTTGGCTTTGCAAGAACCTCTGACGGTGTTGTCTTCGTCCCATCACCGCATGTCTAGCGCAGAGGTCGAAAAAGGCGACGCTTCAGTTGACCTTGAGCATGTGGGCAGATGAACCCGCCTTGCTTTCCCTGGTTGCTATTGAGTGGAGGACACCCCGGTTGCCATGGGCGCAACGCCGGCAGTGATCTTGAAGGTGCATCTTGAACTCGTTCCGCCAAAACCAGCGGACATGTTGCCAGTCACCGTCGAGCACGGGCCATTGATGCGGTCGCCATGCATTTTCCAGTAGCCACGCATGACAGGTCCGAGGGAGGCAAGGGTGAAATAAACGCTGGACTTGCCGTCGGCCTGCGGCTCCGCATGCAAGGCTGCATCCATGAACACCTGCGCATTCACGCGTCTGCCATTGACGTGCGCGGGTGACTTGACCCAAGCCTGCACGCTCTTCCAGAGCAACTTGTTCACGTTGTCGGGCAAGCGTTGTGAGTGCTGGATATCACGAACCTGGCCTTTGCTGGTCACGATCACCAATAGGGGCAGATGGACCACAGTGCCAGAGGGAGCCCCGACGGTGTCGCTGGCAGCCGATTGAGAAAAGCTTCTCAACGAAGCGTCATGGGCGATGGCATTCGTTCCGAGCAACATCGATACAGCCAAGGCAAGCACGACCTTTGAACATGTCATGATTTCGCTCCTGCACACACTGCGCGTAGTGGACGCCGCTTTTTCTACTCTGCGGAATGGACGTCGTCAATTGATACTTTTTTAAGCCTCTCTCAGGTTATTGCTCCCATTCAAACGTGCTTTGGTTCACCTTCCGATGGCGTTTTTATAGAGAGGCAAAAAAATAGATCCAAAACGAGCCACTTCTTACTGCCCGTTGCCCGCGCTGATGCCACCGGGACCCACGAATAATCCGCCGACGGTGGCACCGATGCCGCCAGGACCCACCGAATAATTGACGCGCCCCTGCTGTGCTGGCTGCGTGGTGCAGATATTTTTGCCCATCGGTGACAGGCAGGGATCAGGCTTCGCACCAGCCCATGCGTTGGCTGTTGCATTGCTTCGCGCCATTTGCCGGGCCGCAACCCTTCCAATGGCCTGGTTTCTTGCGGTGATAAGGGCATTGAATTTGTTCGACCAGACCTGTGCCTTTGCCTTGTCGCGAGTGGCCGCGATGCCGTCGCCTTCTGGGATCATCTGTGCAATTTGCTGATCGTATGAAATAACTTCTGGCGGCAGTTGGCCGAGGCGAACGTGCTCGCGATCCCTTTCAGCGACCTGGGCCCATTCCGCGCTCGCCGAAAGCGGCGCCTCCGGCTTCGCGTTCGTTGCAGCCTGGTTGCGCAGGGGCATCATCTGGCACCCAGCCAAAACGGTTGTCATGAGCAGCGCCGAGACGCACTGACTTGTCGTCATCTTCATATCTTTCTTCCTTGGCGATGAAGCCGATTGTTTGGACGCGATGAGTGGCGTTGATCCATGGAGCGGCAATGGCAGTGGCACTGCCGATTCAAGATGGACGGCCATATCAAAGGTTACTTGGCGCCCGCCATGTTCGAGTGAGTGCGGCTCCGAAATACGTGTAGGGGTTTGCGTCATTCATCCGAAGTGATGAATGTGGCTCAGCGCTGATTTTTCGGTCTTGCCGGATAACGACGGCGCACATGGATGGGCCGCTCGCCATTGAATGCACGCCGGCTTCCATCGCTTCATTTCTCTCGCGCGTTTGGCTTGGACGTAGCCCGCGCGACTCGTGCATCCCGCTTGGTTGCCGTCGCAAAAAGCTCAGCCGCCTTTCTGCTTCGCCAACGCGAGGACTTTCCTGATCGCATCGATCACCACGGCGGGATGATCCAGCTGGATGTAGTGGTTCGAGCCGGGCACCACGATGTTGCGGCCGCGGGTGGAGCGGGCGGCGAGTTCGTCGTGGCCGCTTTTCCAGAGCGCGGTCATGGCGGGAATCTGGTCTGCAGGAAAGCCCTCGTAGTGCTTGTCACCACTGGTCAGCACGATCAATGGAAGATCGCCCCAGTTGCGCTGCGCTGCATCCAGTTCGCTGCTGTCGAGGTTTTTGCCGAGATAAAAAGCGGACGACTGCGATTCGGATTGGTACGTGAGCCATTGGTCCACGCTCATGTCCCAGCGGTCCTTGACGGTACGCGCGGTGGCGTCGTCGCTTTTGTCCCGATCAAGGCACGCATCGATGCGCTTGGCGTCGGTCGGCAGCTGGCCGGATTTCGCCATCGCGATGCATTCGGAGTAATCGGGTGCGTGCTTGGCGAACGCCGCCTGGACGCCGGGAATGGCGTTGAATTTTTCGTCCTGATGCGCGAACGCGGGATCGACCAGCACCATGCCGGCCAGCTGATTGAAGTAGCGGTCGGCGAAAAGTGCGCCGTTCAATCCACCCAGCGAATGACCCACGAAAACGTAAGGCGGTTTGAGATGCGCCGCTTGCAACAGGCGATGAAGATCCGTCACCTCGGCGGACGTATCGCGCGGCAACGGGCCGGCATCCGAAAAACCGTAACCGGCACGGTCGTAAGTACATGCGGTGGTGATGCGCCCGATGGCGGGCTGGATGTCTTTCCACGCAGTCGGCGGGCCGCCCAGGCCGTAGTCGAAAATCACGACGGGACTGCCGGCGCCCACGCAATACAGATTGAGCTTGCGACCGGGCGCGATCTCGACCAATCGATGCGCACGGTAATACGGCGCGGCAGCCGCGTCGTCGGCGCGAGCAGGCGTTGCGATGGACACGCCAAGCAACAACATGCCGAAGAGTGCAGCCAGTGATCGAGAGGCAGGAATTTTCATGGTTCAACCCGAGGTCGGTTCATCGATGGCAGATCGCTCATCGCTGCGTCCTCTTGAAAAAACCGAGGCCGCGATTGAGAGTGCAAGCAGCGAAATGAAAACGATCATAGCCCGCGGTCAGGGCTACGTAGCGTCGGCGCGTTTTCAAAGCCAACCCAGAAAAACGCAGGTGTGACAGCATGCCTTGAACAAAGCCGAGGGCGTGCCGCAGGGATGGCTGGCTGATCGGTTCGTGGGTACGGCTTCGGTTCGCGATCCTCGCCGTTGTTTCCATCCCACTCCAGTAGGGAAGGGCAATGACATGACTCGGCAACTAGGCGACAACAGAGGTAATGACCATTCATTCGTCACCGTGAGCGATGGCACGCGAATCTTCTTCGGCGTGCGTGGACTGGATCTATAAAACGGTGGAGGCGGCCAACTCCATGTACAGCTTTTTGCCGAACACGCCGAGCCCCACTTTCACGCAATCGTTCGGCCTGAGCGTCGGGGGAAAAATCATCCATCGCGTCGGCAGGATCGAGCACAAGCTGGCGCGCATGTAGGTCGCGATTCGTCTTCGCGATGGTTGCAATGGATGCGGCGAGAGGCGCTTCGAAAGCTTCAGTGTCGAGGCGCCGGCGTCGTCGTGCATTCGCAGCGTTATGATCGACCCCCTGTGTTTGCGCCAGAGCCGTCCATCGGGCGGTGAGTTGGCGAACGCATCGCAAGGGGGAAATGCATGGAATCGATCGGCGGCAATCTGAGCGAGATGCAACGCACGCCGCTGGCGCCCGCGCACGTTGCCGCGTTGCGTGCAGCAGGCACCGAGGCGGTCTACGCGGCCGGCAGTTATCTCGCGCGGCCGGGGCAGCCGGCCGATCGTTTCGTCTATGTCGTCGATGGCGAAATAGAGGTCGTCAACGCCTATACCGGCGAGCGGCATCTGCCCGCGACACTGGGGCCCACGCAATTCATGGGCGAGATATCGCTGCTCAACGGGGGCACCTTCTCGATGCCGATGCGCGCAGTGCGCGAGACGTCGGTGATCGAGGTGCCGCGTGCCGCGATGCTGACGCTGATGTCGCAGATACCGGAGATGTCGGACATCATCATCACAGTGTTTTCCGCGCGGCGTCGGCGGCAGATCGAGCAACGCGACAGTGCGCTGGTGCTGATCGGCGAGGAGAGCGATCGCGATGTGCGTTGCATCGCCGAGTTCGCCACACGCAATCGCATCCCCTATAGCTCGTTCGAACGCGGGAGCACGGAAGCGCGCGCCGTGGCCGCCACGTGTTCGCTGGCGGGAGATTGCTCCGCGGTCATTTTCGGCCGCGACACCATCGTTGCCGAGCCCACGCCGGACAAGGTCGCGCGCCTGCTCGGGCTGAATCTCGATCTCGTCGACGACGAGGATTTCGATGTGTTGATCGTCGGCGGCGGGCCCGCGGGTGTGGCCGCCGGCGTGTACGCCGGCGCCGAAGGACTTTGCGCACTGGTGACCGAAGACATCGCCATCGGCGGTCAGGCGGGCACGTCGAGCCGGATCGAAAACTACATGGGTTTCCCCACCGGCATCTCCGGCGCCGACCTCGTGTGGCGCGGCGAAATACAGGCGATGAAATTCGGCACGCGCTTCGCCATGCCGCGACGGGTGGCGAAGCTCGAGTTGCTGGATGACGGCCACTTCTGCGCGACCTTCGACAACGGCAGGCGCATTCGTGCGCGCGCGGTGGTGGTGGCGACCGGCGTGCAATATCGCCGCCTGCCGATCGACGGGCTGGCCGAATTCGAAGGCGCCGGCGTCTACTACGCCGCCACCGACATCGAGGCGCGCTACAGCAAGGACACGGAGGCCATCGTCATCGGCGGCGGCAACTCCGCCGGCCAGGCAGCGATGTTTCTCAGCCGCACGGCGAGCCGCGTGCGCGTGTTGGTGCGTGGCTCATCACTGGCCGCGTCGATGTCGAGTTATCTGTCGAGCCGGCTCGAAGCCGATCCGGCCATCAGCATCGAATACGGCGCTGAAGTCATGGCGCTGCACGGCACCGATCACCTTGAGTCCGTGACCATCCGCAACGTCGCCAGCGGCAGCGAGGAAACGGTGTCGAGCCGCGCGGTCTTCGTCATGGTTGGCGCCGCACCCAACACCGACTGGCTGAGCGACCTGGTCAAGCTCGACGACAAAGGCTTCGTGCTGACCGGAACCGCGGTGGGCGCCAGCTCGCCCTTCGCTGCCTCGCTGCCCGGCATCTTCGCGGTCGGCGATGTGCGCAGCGGATCGGTGAAGCGCGTCGCGTCCGGTGTCGGCGAAGGCTCGGTGGTGATTTCCGAAGTATGGAAATTCGTGGACCGGAGCAGGGCACGCAAGGCACCCTGATCGGGATGGAAGGACGCAGCGAGCGGGTCGGCTTTTTGATGCCTGCTCGTGCACAGAGAGACATGGGGTTATCTACATGTTGCTGGCGCCCGAATAGTCCATCCGCTCAAGGTCGGCGATCAGGCCCGGGCCGACGGGATGCCAATCAAGAGCTTTTTGTGTCCACGTACTCGATGCGGGGAGATCCATGCCGGCGAACATGCCGAGCCAGCCGAAATGATCGGCGGCTTCGTCGGCGGTGATGGACTTCACCGGCATGTGCAATCCGGCGCCGATGGCGGTGGCGATGTCGCGTGCGGTGATGCCTTCTTCGGCAACCGCGTGATAGCGCGCGCCGGGCTCATTGCGTTCCAGCGCCAGTCGATAGAGCCGTGCGACGTCGAGCACGTGCGCGGCGGGCCAGCGGTTGTGTCCTTCACCGATGTAGGCGGAAAAGCCCTTGGCTCGCGCGACATCGAGCAATGGACTGACGAGTCCCTGTTTGACGGTGTCGTGCACTTGCGGCAATCGCACGACGGAGACGTTGACGCCTGCGGCGGACATGTCCGCGCCGGCGATTTCCGATGCGGAACGCGGGTTGGGGTGATCGAGATTGAAGACGTCTTCGGTCGCTGGCTGGCCGTGGCCGGCGCTGCCCATGCCGGTGCCCGAGGTGATGAGCAATGGCTTGTTCGAACCGATCAAGGCCGAGCCGAGTGCCTTGATGGCCTGGCGATCTTTCTCGCAGTTGGCGACGAAGTTCGAGAAGTCGTGGTCGAACGCGGTGTGGATCACCGCATCGGCCTGCGCGGCGCCGCTGTGCAGGCTGTCGAGGTCTTCGAGTTGTCCGCGATGCGCTTGCGCACCGGCGGCAACGAGCGCGCGGGCGCCGGCATCCGAGCGCGTCATGCCGAGTACCTGATGACCTGCGGCGAGCAATTCGGGCAGCACTTTGGAGCCGATGAAACCGGTGGCGCCGGTGAGGAAAACGCGCATGGAAATCTCCTGTCGTGATGGATGCACCACGATGAACCGCATGCGCGTCGCTGCAAAGTAGTGACGTCATAGGGGTATGCGAACCAACAGGATCGCCTTGAAAGTCGCGCGATGGTCAGCGCTGCCTGCACATGCGATCTCGCCGCGCATGCGCGCCTTGCAGGGCGTGATGCACGGATCGCGAGCCAGTCAAGCGCTGCCGCGCGACCAGGCGCACGTCCTGCGGGTCGACGCTGCGGCATTTTTTCTGCACTCTTCACCGGGCCCGTGTTGCGCGGGCGGGCAGCCACCGGAGTGAGAGTGTCGCAAGTGAACCGCAACGTGAGTGATGCGCCGTGTGTGCGCCATGGATGAGCGCAGGGGAATAGCCGTCTGGCTGGGCATCGCATCCTTCGTGCTCATCAGCGTGATCGCCGTCGCCTTGATCGGTGGGCCGCGCCGCGAGAAGCCCCCGGCGCCGAAGCCGCGGGCGCCCGTGGCGGTGCGTCCGGTGTTGCCCGTCGTGCAGGTTTGGGTGAGCACGGCGGACCGCCGATTGCAGCTGGCGCGGCAGCCCGACATCGACATGGTTGCGAGCGCGGCGCTGCCGGCCGGCGTGGTGATCGACACGCGCACGACGTTTCAGTCGATGGTCGGCTTTGGCGCGGCGATGACGGATTCCTCCGCGTGGGTGCTGCAGAACCGCATGAATGTCGTACAGCGCGGCGCGCTGATGCAGGAGTTGTTCGGGCCACCGCCCGGGCTCGACTTGAACATGGTGCGGCTGACCATCGGTGGCTCCGATTTCTCGCCGCAGCCGTACACGCTGGACGATCTCCCCACCGGACAGACCGACCCGACGCTGCAGCATTTCAACGTCACGCCCAACCTGCGCGAGTTGATACCCACGATGCACGAGGCGCTGGCGGTGAATCCGCAGCTGCGCATCATCGCGTCGTCGTGGAGCGCGCCGGCGTGGATGAAGACCAGCGCCAACCTGATCGGCGGCGAGCTGCTGCCGACATTCGAAAGTACCTACGCGGACTACCTGGTCAAGTACGTCGACAATTATCGTGCGAACGGCGTCCCCATCTACGCGCTTTCCGTGCAGAACGAGCCGGGCTTCGTGCCGATCACCTATCCCGGCATGGAGATGCCCGCTGCCACGCGTGCGCGCGTCATCGGGCAATATCTCGGCCCCGCGTTGGCGCGTCGCACGCCAAGAACGCTGATCCTCGAGTGGGATCACAACTGGGATCAGCCGGATGAACCATCCAGCGTGCTGGCCGACGCGACTGCTGCGCCGTACGTGGATGGCGTGGCGTGGCATTGCTACAACGGCACCGCGTCCACGCAGACGCAGGTGCATCGCGCGTATCCGAAAAAGGACGCCTACATTACCGAGTGCTCGGGCGGCGACTGGGCCTCCGCGCGCAACGGCGAACTGATGTGGTTCGCGCGCGACCTGCTGCTCGCCGGCATCCGCCACTGGGCGCGCGGCGTGGTGTACTGGAACCTCGCGCTCGACGAACAACACGGCCCGCACTTCGGCGGCTGCGATCTCTGCAAGGGCCTGGTCACCATCGACTCGCACACCGGTGCGGTGAGCCGCAACGACGAGTACTACGCGTTCGCGCACTTCAGCCGCTTCGTGTTGCCCGGCGCCATGCGTGTGGGCTCCAGCGAAACCGACAAGATCATCAACAACGTGGCCTTTCGAAACGCATCCGACGAATCCGTCGTGCTGGTGATGGTCAACAGCCACACTGACGCGCGCCGCGTCACCGTGACGCAAGGGCCGGTCGGTTTCCAATACATGATGCCGGCGCAAAGCGTGGCGACATTCGTGTGGAATCCGGATCAGGCGGGCACGTGGATGCGACGTGCGCTGCACTGGTGGGATGGCGTGCGATGGTCGGAGGATGTTTTCGGCAAGCGCGGTGCGGGCAAGTAACGTCACGCCGTTCGTGGTTCAGGATTTACCGACGAAGCGCTTGCACGAAGCGTGTCCCGGTTTGCAACCTGTGCGCGGGCCACGGCAGCATGAAAGACACGGAGGCGATCCATGATCGAAGGTTCCTGCCGATGCGGTGCAGTTCACTGGCAGTTTGATGGCGAGCCTGGTGGCGCGACCGCGTGCAATTGCACATCGTGCCGACGCTACGGCGTGCTGTGGATCTACGACTACGAGAACGAAGCGGTGCGCGTCAGCGGCGCGACGCAATCGTACTCGCCGGGTACGTCGCTCACGTTCCACTTCTGTCCGACCTGCGGTTGCCTGGTGTGCTGGCGCGGCACCGAAACGGATGAAGCCGGACGTCGCCGCATGGGCGTCAACATCCGCCTCTGCGAACCTGAGGCGGTGGCCGAGATTCCCATCGATCACTTCGATGGGCTGGTGACGTTCGAAGACCAGCCGCGCGATGGAAAATGCGTGGCGGATTATTGGTATTGAACGGCGTTTGACGATGGTTTCGTCAAGCCGTTTCCCTGAGTAATGACAGAATGAAAATCCTGTTTTGCATGCTGCTGGGTCTTGCGATTCCCGGTGCCGCTTTGGCTGATCCATGTGTCGATCAGATTCCTTCGGAACTTCGACAGCTACTGCATCGGCGCTTCGCCGATGAGCGTTTGCCGATTTCCACGGACTCTGCTGAAGACAATCGGTTGCAGGCCAGCAAGGAAGGCAAATGCATTCTTGAAGCCTGGATGGATCTCGATGGCGACGGACTAAGGGATGTGGTGTTGCTCATGCCATCCGCAAGAAAAAGCATGGAATATCGTGTGGTGGCGGCGATGCATCGACGCGATGGCTGGAGCCTGACGACGGTCGCGGAAGAGAACAGCGAGTTCGCCAGCCTTGAACTCAATCGCGCACCCGCGGGTCTGTACGTCCACACAAACGACTATGCGTTTGTTCCCGAGCCTGGTGTGCTTGAGCGGTTTCGGTCACGTAACGACGGCTTTTACATAGGCGCGGTAGAAGGTGGCGCTGATGCCTATTTCCTGGATGGCAGACGATGGATACACGTCCACGCGATCGATTGACGTATGCGTTATTACGGTGAATGCACCCGTTAAGCCAGCCGTCGCTTATCGCCATTGACGCGGACGTACACTGAGCCTTGCTTCAGCGTCGCCACGCGCGCCTGGTCCGGCCGCTGCCCTGTTCCGGGAGTCATGCCATGAAATCCTCTTCGCTCGTTCGCCTTCTTTGCGCCGCCTGCCTGGCTTTCGCTTCTGCCGTGACCTATGCGGCGACGCCGCCGCCGGACAACGTCAGCGTGCATTACAAGGATCCGAAAAATTTCACGGAAGCCAAACTCAGTGCCGGCATCAATCAGCTCAACGCGGATGACTATCTGAAACCGCTCAAGGAATACATCGCGCAACGTGCGTCGCGCATTCTGACGTCGGGACAGCATCTCGATATCGAGGTCACCGATGTGGATCGTGCCGGCGACTTCGAGCCATGGCACGGCCCGCGCATGGATCAGGTGCGTGTCATCAAATCCATCTATCCGCCGCGTATCGATCTGAATTTCACGCTGACCGATGCCGACGGCAAGGTGTTGAGCAAGGGCCAGCGCAAGCTGCGTGACCTCGCCTTCATGGACGATAGCTCGCCCGCTCTCGATTCGGACTCGCTGCGCTACGAAAAGGGCCTGATCGATCGCTGGCTGCGCAAGGGCGTCGACAAGCTCTGATCAAAAGTCGACGCAGCGACGCGACAGCGTGTGCGTCGCGTCGTTGTGGATTGGCTGGCTCATCGGGAAGAGGCGCTGGCAGATCTAACGCGACGGCACGTTCTACATCGAAAAAAACTTCCGACTTCGGTCGGTCCATGTGCATCACGCGCGCTGCTGATCTGCACGAGGCGGTTGAGCAATACGCGTGAAGGTGAAAGTGCCATCGCGGATAGCACGCAAACACAAATTGCCTGACCCGCAAGCCTGCTCCGTGTTCGTCGCCACAGCTATTGCGCCGACAAGCGCCTATGCTGCCTTGGCGAAGACGCCTGAGGAGTTCTGCAATGGTCGATGTCACTGGCAAGACCAGTAATGGCTGCACCTACGAAGGCGACTATCGGCCCGGCAGCGCCGGTCGCGTGCACTGGTCGGTCACTTTTCGCCGCAACGGCGATTACGCAGGCATGCGCCATGGCATCGTCCACGGGATGCACGGCATCGAGGAAGCGACAGTAGACGCAGCCGTGCACGGCGACATCGAGTCGATCTGGACGCAGGCGACCTGAATGCATGGATGTTCGGTGTCTTGACCGCCGGGTCACTCACGCGTCATTGATTCCATGGGGTGTGCGGCGTGCAAGCCCAGTGGCGTAGCCAGAATTCAATACAAGGGCTGAAATCCCGGCGGTTTCGCGCGATCCGGACATGGTCACGCAGCAGGAACGCCTCGATTGGTATGCTTGGGAACCACGCGGCCTTCGAACAGTCGATGGACGCGTACATCTCTTCCAACACTGGGTATCCCGACATGAATCTGCATCGTTCCGTTCTCTTTGCCTCGCTGGTCGCCGTAAGCGCTCTTTCCGTCATCCCTGTGTCGCCCGCGCGCGCCGCTGCCGCCGACAACCTGAGTGGCGATGCGGTACCCGGCGTCTGCATGCTGTCGCGTGAGGCGGTTTTCGCGCAGGCCAAGATTGGACAGGCGGCGAACCAGCGTCTGACGCAGCTGACGCAGCAGGCACGCGATCAATTGGTCAACCAGCGCAAGCCGATCGACGCGGACATCCAGGCGTTCGAGCAGAAAGCACCGTCGCTGACCGAAGCGCAGCGCAAGGAGCAGGGCGCAGCCTTGCAGCAGCGCATGCAGGCGTTCCAGGCGCAGGCCGGCGAACTCGACCAGCGCGTGCAGCTCACGCGCGGCAAGGCGATGGAGCGTATCGGCCAGCAGGCGCAGCCGCTCGTTGCCGATGCCTATAAAAATCATCGCTGCGGACTCCTGTTGAACCGTGACGCCGTGCTCTCGGGCAACACGTCCAACGATCTCACCGCTGAAGTGGTGCAGGGTCTGGATCGCAAGATCACCACCATCACTTTCAATCTTGAGCAGCTTCCGGCAGGCGCCAGGAATCAAGCGACGCCGTGAGTGATGTCGCGCCCTATCCGATAGGCACGCCGGGACAGCCGTGGGGTGACGCGGAGGTCGCCGATTGGTTGTCGCGGCAAACGCGCAAGCGCAGCTACGACGAGGACGTGGTGCGCGCGATCGATGCGCTGCGTTCGCGTTTCGATGTGTCGGAATATGGCCGTCTGGACGATGCATCGGGCAACCATCCGCTGTTCGCGATCCGCAGCCGCCACTGGCGCGATGATCTGCCGTGCGTGCTGGTGACAGGCGGCGTGCACGGTTACGAAACCAGTGGCGTGCACGGCGCGTTGCAGTTCGTCGAGCAGCACGCGTCGGGCTATGAAGGGCGCGCCAATCTGCTGGTCGCGCCGTGCGTCAGTCCGTGGGCCTATGAAGCAATCCACCGCTGGAATGCTCGCGCGCTCGATCCCAACCGATCGTTTCGCGAGAACAGCCCGGCTGCGGAATCGGCGGCACTCATGCAGTGGGTGGCGCCGTTGCGTGATCGCGTGCTTGTGCATATCGATCTTCACGAAACCACCGATAGCGACGAATCGGAATTCCGTCCCGCGCTAGCCGCGCGTGATGGTGTGCCGTACGAGCCGGGCGAAATTCCCGATGGCTTCTATCTCGTCGATGACAGCGCGCATCCACAGCCCGCGTTCCAGCAGGCGGTGATTATGGCCGTCGCGAAAGTCACCCACATTGCGCCGGCGGATCGGCATGGCGACATCATCGGATCGCCGATGGTTGCGCGCGGGGTCATCGAGTACGCGCTGACGAAGCTTGGCCTCTGCGCCAGCATCACCCGCGCACCGTACAAGACCACTACCGAGGTCTACCCCGACAGCCCGCGCGCCACGCCCCAGCAATGCAACGCCGCACAGGTGGCTGCCGTGTGTGCGGCGATCGATTTCGCGCTGGCAAACCCGCTGGGCGTACTCCCCGGGCAGTGACGACTTCGCTTCTCACAGGAACCAGCATGCAACGCATCGCACTGATCGGCGGCACCGGCAATGTCGGACAACGGGTCTCGCGCGAGGCACGTCGTCGCGGGCATGCACTGGGCGTTGTCGCGCGACACCCCGACGAATCCGCGAACGACAACGGCGTCACTTTCGTCCAGGGTGATGTGCGTGCTGATCCGCAGGGCGTCGGCGCTGCGCTGCGCGGTTTCGACGTGCTGATCAGCGCGTCGCGCTTCGTCGATGTCACGGCGGCACAGGTGCTGGCTGTCGCGCATGCTGCCGATATCGCGCGTGTGCTGGTGGTCGGCGGTGCGGGCTCGCTGGAAGTCGCGCCGGGCATGCGTCTGGTGGACAGCGCGGATTTCCCCGCCGCATACAAGCCGGAAGCATTGGCGGGCGCAGCGTTTCTCGATGCGTTGCGCGAGACGGATGACGTGGACTGGACTTACCTGTCGCCCGCCGCGGTTTTCGTACCTGGCGAACGCACCGGAAAATTCCGCATCGGCGGCGACGCCTTGCTCGTCGATGCCGAAGGCGTCAGCACGATTTCTTACGAAGACTTCGCCGTCGCATTGCTGGATGAAGTGGAAACGCCCGTGCACATTCGCAAGCGCTTCAGCGTGGCGTATTGAACGATATCATCGCGCTGCCGGTCGGCATCGACGGTATGCGGTATGGTTGAACCATGACCGTTCCACCTCCACGCCAAGTTGATTCATGCCTGCCGAAAGCCTTCGCCTGCTGCTGATCGAAGACGATGCGTTGTTGCGCGACAGGGTGCTGACGCCACGGCTCACGCAATTCGGCTTCGAGGTGATGGCGATCGGTCACGTCGCGCAGATGACGCAGGCGATCGAGCGACGCAAGCCGGACATCGTGCTCCTGGATATCGGATTGCCCGAGCGTGACGGCTTCGAAATCGCGCGCACCTTGCGCACGCAATTCGCCGACATCGGCATCGTGATGCTGACCGGGCGATCGGAAACGACTGATCGCGTGCGTGGATTGAGCGAAGGCGCCGACGCCTATCTTTCCAAGCCGGTGGAGATCGACGTGCTGGTAGCGACGCTGCACAGCGTTGCGCGACGACTGCGCCCGTCGATGCCGCGTGCCGCTGCCGCCGGTACCTGGAAACTCGATTCGGACGACTGGTTGCTGATCGCGCCATCCGGCGAACGCGTGATCCTGAGCAAGACCGAGCGTCGCCTGCTTGAGGAACTGATGAAGCAGCCGAACCAGGTCGTGGTGCGCGACATGCTTATCGGCGCCATCACCGACGACGTCGTCGCCTTCGATCCGCATCGGCTGGATTCACTGATCCATCGCCTGCGCCGCAAGGTGCTGGCGGCGGTCGGCGAACCGTTGCCGCTGAACGCGGTCCACGGGCAGGGCTATCTGCTGGAGATGAGCTGAAGCGCTTCATCCTGTTCGCGGCGCGCCGCAGCGAACACGCGGGCAAGCAGTACGGATGGCGAGAACGGTTTGGGCAACCGCTCGCTGTGCAGGTCTTCCGGGCCGTCGCTGGATCCGTCACTGTCCAGGTATGCGGAAATAAGGATGGCCGGCACCGCGTGCAGGGTTCCGCGCAACCGGCGCAGCAAGGTCTCGCCATCGATGTCGGCCATGCGGTAGTCACACACCAGCACGTGCGGCGGCTTGTCCATGCGTGCAACCAGCCGTTCGGCTTCTGCGCCATTGGCCGCCTCGCTCACATCGCAGCCGCCTTTTTCCAGCGCGGACGCGAGCACGCCGCGCAAGCTGTCGTCGTCATCGATGAGCCATACGCGAACGCGGCCCGCAGGCAACACATTCGAAACGGACGGCTGCGTCACGTCGGCCATCGGCAGAATGATGCGGAAGGTGGTGCCGCCGCCTGCGGTGCCATGCACGGTGATGTCGCCACCGGCGCGATGTACGAGGCTGTAGACCACGCTGAGGCCGAGTCCGGTGCCGCGATCCACCGGCTTGGTTGTGAAAAAAGGTTCGAAGATGCGATGCACGTGCTCCTGCGCAATGCCCGTGCCCGAATCGCGGATCGACAGCGCAACGGTCGATGTGTCCGGTGCGTCCAGCGTGATCGTGCATTGACCGCCATCGGGCATGGCGTCGCGCGCATTGGATGCGAGGTTGAGCAAGGCGAGTTCGAACTGGCTGCGGTCGAAGCGGATCGGCAGGTCGCGGCTCGGCATCTCGATGCTCAATTGCACCGACGACGGCATCAGTTGTCGCAACAGCGGACGGATGTCGCGCAGGGCTGCCGCGGCATCAAAGGTTTCGGTATGCGTCACGTCGTGGCGGCTGAAATTGAGCAGCTTGCTGCACACGGCTGCGCCGCGACGTGCGGCCAGCTCCACGCCTTCCAGCGCATCGGCCATCGCCTGCGCGTCTTCGTCGGGGACGACATCGGGATCGAGGCGGTCGCGCTCCGTCGCAAAACCGAGAATGATGCCGAGCACGTTATTCATGTCGTGCGCGATACCGCTGGCCAGCTTGCCCACGGCATCCATCTTGCGCGCGTGCAACAACTGCTCCTGCGTGCGTTCGCGCTCGGCGATCTCGCGTTTCAGCTCGCGCCGGTGTGCGTTCGATTCGTCGAGGCTCTCGCGCAGTGCGTTGATGCTGCGATCGATGACGATGGCGATGAGCAGGTAACTCATCAGTGCGCGACAGGGAAAGGCGATGTAGGTTTCCAGTGCGACGCGCCAGAGTCTTGCATCGCTGAAGATCTGCGGCGGAATCACGCCGATCGCGAATACCAGCGCCAGCACGCCATAGGTCGTCCATAACGCGCGTCGCCCGAGCATCAGTCCGCTCAGGGCGAGTACGACGACCAGCGTGAGGTCGACGAAATTTTCGTGGTAGCCGAAAGCGCCGTACGCAAGCGCCGCCGATCCCAGCACCACGCCCACATAAAGCGACACGGCCAGGCGAAAGCGGCCACGGCGAATGAGCCAGATGCCGATCCAGGCAGCCAGTGCCATGAAGACGTCGGTGACCAAGTCAATCGCGATGGCCGCGCGCGGGCCGGTGCGCGCGGTGTCGTAAAGCGTGTCGCGCAGGTAGTTCCAGTTGAACAGCAGCAGGTACAGCTTGTTCAATGGCATGCGCGTGCCTTCGAACAGCAGCAGCCATTGCATGAATACACCGTTGCGCCGGTCGACGGGATCGTCGATCGGGATGCGCTGGAACCAGGCAAGCAGTCGCTGAAGCATCGCCGCGGGCACTCCGGTGGGTCTTGCGAACATCCAGACACCTTCCGTGTGCAGCTCGCCGGCGTTTCGACGCGCCGTCGGTTTCATCGACATTTAGACGTCCAAATGTCGGTGAGAATTCGGTGATATTACGACCATAACGGCGTGTGTGACTAACCCGCGCGGCTGACCTAAGCTCCGGACGGTTCGTGGCCCGTTCGCGTTGGGGCGATCGCGGCAAGGAACGACCTTGGAGCCGGTGCACGTTGACGGGAAACGTCAGAACTCACATCCATCGCACGATCCAGAGTGGGGATTTCAAATGTCTAGCAACAGGCCTTTACCTTGGCTGGCAGGCGCCGTCATGGCGTTCACGGGGATGTTGTCGTCCGCGACGCATGCCGCCCAGGCGACCAGCATTCCCGACTTCACGCCGGACACGGCGCGTATCACCGGCGCGATCGACAACACCAAACTCTTCACGGTGCCCGGCAGCAAGCCGGCGTTGGCCGTGGCGAGTCAGGACACCGGCGCGCTGCCGCAGGTCCGCACCATCCGCAACGTGACGCTGCTGCTCAAGCGCAGCGCGACCAAGCAGGCACAGTTCGAGAATTACCTGGCGCAGCTGACGACGCCCAGTTCGCCGTATTTCCACCACTGGCTTACTGCCAAGCAGGTCGGCACGATGTTCGGTCCGGCCACCGCCGATATCGGCAAGGTCGCGCAGTGGTTGCAGTCACAGGGCCTGCATCTGGACGGCGTCTCGCCCACTGGCATGTCGATCACGTTTTCCGGCACCAGCGCTGCTGTCGGCAACGCATTCCACACCACGCTGCACGGCTTCACCGTCCATGGCGAACAGCATTTTGCCAATGCGAGTGTGCAGCAGATTCCCGTGGCGCTGGCGCCGGTGGTCTCCGGCGTGGCGTCGCTCAACAACTTCTTTCCGAAGCCGCAGCACGCCGATGTCGGCACCGTCACGCGCGACAAGCGCTCCGGCCGCTGGAAGACGGTGTCGCGTGCCAAGGGTGCACCGCAGATCACGCTACCGCCCGGCACAATCGATACCGCCACGACGTACGACGTGGCGCCGCCGGATTTCAACACCGTCTACAACGTCGGGCCGCTATGGAACCGCAGCACGCCGATACGCGGTGCGGGTCAGACTGTGGCGGTGCTTGAGCGAACCGATGTCCTGCCCGCTGACGTGCAAACGTTCCGTGGCGCTTTCCTGCCCGCCAGCGCGATCGGTGCGGTGAGCTACATCAATCCGCAACAGAATGCGGATGACACCAGTTGTGCCGACCCGGGCCGCAACGGCGATGAAGGCGAAGCCGCGCTCGACGCCGAATGGATCGGCGCCGCCGCACCGGATGCCAATGTGGTGTTCGCCTCCTGCGACGACAGCCAGAGTGCAACGTTCGGTCCGTTCATTGCCGCACAGAATCTGCTCAGCGGTTACGTTGCGCCGATGCCGACGGTGTTCAGCCTGAGCTATGGCGAATGCGAGGCCGCGGGGTTCGTCGATGGCATGGTCGAAGAAGCCGGCGACCTGTGGTCGCAGGCAGCCGCAGAAGGCGTCACCGTGTTCGTTTCCACCGGCGACGCCGGCTCGGCTTCGTGCGACCAGAACGGGTCCGCGGCGTCCCAGGGCATCACTGTCAACGGGCTCGCATCGACGCCCTACAACGTGGCCGTGGGCGGCACCGATTTCAACGATTACAACAACACCGCGCCGTACTGGAGCCAGTCGAACACCACGCTCTACGGTTCTGCGCTGAGCTACATCCCGGAGCAGACCTGGGATACCTCCTGCGCGAGTGACACGCTGGATGCCGTGCTCGGTTTCAGCAATGGCGTGGACGCCTGCAACACGCCTGCCGGTCAGCGGTTTCTCAACACCGGCGGTGGCGGTGGCGGCGCCAGCAACAACTGGTTCCAGCCATTGTGGCAGGTCGGCATCTATGGCTCGACCAACGTCGGTGCGCGAATGATCCCGGACGTCTCGCTGTTCGCCGCGAACGGTCTTTACGGACACTCCCTGGTGTACTGCATGTCCGATGCGGATGAAGGCGGCACCCACTGCGATTACACCGATCCGGACAGCGTGTATTTCAACAGTGCGGGCGGCACCTCATTTGCCGCACCGGCGATGGCAGGCGTGCAGGCGTTGATCAACCAGGCTTCGGGTACGCCGAGCGGCAACATTCTGCCGGCGCTGTACAACCTCGGCACCAAGGAATACGGCACCAGCCATTCGCCGAACACGGCCATGCTGACTGCGTGCAGTTCCAGCAACGGCACTCAGGTCGATGCGAAATGCATCTTCAACAATGTCACGGTCGGCACGATCGATGAGCCATGTTTCGGCGGCACCAACGATTGCTACAACGGCAAATCATCCAAGGCTTATGGCGTGCTGAGTGCCGGTGGCATCGACCAGCTCGATCCCGCGTGGAGCACCAACGCCGGCTACAGCTTGGCCACGGGGCTTGGCAGCATCAATGCGAGCAACCTGGTGGATGCGCTGAACACGTTCTATGCGCCGTTCAAGAACGGCTATGTCGCGCCGTCGGATTATCTGTCGTCGGCGAATGAATCGCAGGGCGATGGCTACAGCGACATCGCCGTACTGGAACCGGTCAATGCCAGTTTCCTGCAGCTGGGCATGAAGGGCTCGATCGCGCTCAACAACATCGCGCAACCGATGCCGGCGGGTTATGCGATCAGCGCTGTCGGTAATTTCTTCACGCCGGCCGGTACGATCTTCAACCGCGACATCGACAGCATCGCGCTCACCGGCCCGGGCAACCAGCTCTACGTCATGCTGTCCGACGGTTTGGGCGGCGCCGCCAACTATTACGAAAGCACGGCGATCGGTGACCCGTATCCGGCGGGTTGGAGCATTGCCGGCGCCGCAGCTTTCGATAGCGCCGGCACCGACGAACTCTTCCTCGCCAATCCGCAAACCGGTCAGGTGCAGTGGCAGCAACTCGGCTTCACCCTGTTCTACATTCTGGGTAAGGCCCACTACACATTCCATGCCACTTCCTCGCCGGTATACAACGGCCCGGCGGGTTTCGTGCCGCACCTGGCCGACGTCAACGGGGATGGCTTCGCCGATATCGTGTGGACCGGCCCGAATGCCGCGAACAACACGGTCTACCTGTCGATCAACAATCAGCGGGGAAGCTTCGACACCACGCAGATCGCCGATCGTCCGGCCGGATTCACCTTGTTCGGCGCAGGCGACGTTGCCGGCCACGGCGTGACCTCGCTGTTCTGGACCAACCCCACGGCGCATGCGCTGACGCTGTGGACGATGGACGGCGCGACCATCGCTTCTCAGCAGACGCTGCCGGTGCCAACCGGCTACACGCTGGCGAGCATCGCGGATTACGACGGTGACGGCCTCGCCGATATTCTCTGGTCATCCAGGGCGCAGTTCGGTTCCATCGCGCTGGGACCGGCCATGTTGTACGAGTGGCTCAGCAACGGCAGCGGCGGCTTCAGCAGCCAGGCGGTGGCCGATCTCGACGGCAAGCAGATGACCGTTCCGGCAGGTGCGTTGATCCAGGCCAACCGGTTGCAGGGCGGACGGGTGACCTCGGGCATCGACACGTCGACGGGCGTCAGCCACTGACGCATGGCCTGACAACACAGGAATGAGCTCGAAGCCGGAAGTGATCTTCCGGCTTCTTTTTCTGCAACGCGTTCGAGTTTCAGGCGGCCGTCAATTCACCACGCCGACGCCAGAACACCACGGCGACCACGATGCACACCAGCGGCAACATGAAACCGAATTCGTCGATGGCGTAAGGCGTGATGTGACCTCGCGGGCCGGTGATCGGCGTGAACCATTCCTGGATGAAAAGGTTATGGCTGGCATGCAGGATCGCCGCGGGCCACAGGCTGCCCGAACGCAATCGCAGCCAGTTGAAGGCGACGGTGATGGACATCACCATCACCGCGAAACACGGCATCGCGAACCACCACGGCGTGCCGGCGTTGTAATCGGCGAACAACAGGATCGGCAGATGCCAGACGGTCCAGATCGCGCCGGTGAAAAAAGCGCCGCGCGTGAAGCCGAACGCGCGCGTCATTTCCGGTGCGAGAAAACCGCGCCAGCCGATCTCCTCGCCCAGTGCGGTGGACGTGCTCTCGACCATGCCGATGGTCGCGAGCAGCAGCAGCGATGCGGCGCCGACCAGCCACATCGGCGCGTTAGGCCAGCCGAGGTCTTTGGCCATGTGCGCGAAAAATGTCGCGTTGCCGAAATCGCCCAGACCGGTGAGCCAGATCAGCAGATAGGCCGCGCCTGCGTAGGCGACCGGCAGAAGATACGCCACCGTGTTCCAGCGCCAGCAGCCCCAACCGAAGCCCAGTTCTGCTACCGGTTTCCCCGTGATGCGGCAAGTGATCAGCGCGGCCGTTCCCGGGCTCCACATCAGGCCGGTCACGTAAAGACCCATGCCGCCGCCGACGTGGCCACAGCCGATGATCAGCGCATAGAACACCGCGCTCAACACCAGCGTCAGCAACAGGAAAATGCCGATGCGCGAGGTAGCGCGGTCGATCGTCATGACGTGCATCCGTTGAGGTTCGCCCGCATCAATAACGCCGGGCAGCGTGGGCCGCAAGGGCCGAATCGGCGCGACAATCAGACCATGGTTGCTGCACTCGTTTCGGACGCAGTAGCTACGGCCTCGATGGGCACTGCCTGATTGAATTCGGAGTGCTGCAACAGCGCCTGCTTGCTGGCTTTCGCGGTCTTGTGCTGTCCATCGTGGCTCCAGCCCGGTGGCATCACCAGATACAGCAGCTTGCTGCGCAGGCCGGGAGCCTTCATCACGTCGCGCCCCAGCAGATAGAACTCGCCGAGGTAGGCGTCGATCACGCTGTACCGTTTCACCGGACGCGTGATGCCGTATTCGATGGCGATGTCGTCGCGCTCTTCCTGATAGGTGCGGAACACCCGATCCCAGATGTTGAGCAGGTTGCAGAAATTGGTGTCCATGTAGAGCACGTTGCGCGCGTGGTGCACGCGGTGGTGCGAAGGCGTGAGCATCAAACGGCCGAGCACGCCCATGCGCGCGTTCGGCAGCACCTTGTCGCTGATGTGGATGAACTGTCCCCAGAAGCCGTCGATGATCATGATGAGGAAAAGCAGCGGCGGGCTCACGCCAGCCAGCATGCAGATGCTGGTGCGCACGAAATCGGCGTACGGCGCTTCGAGGAATATGTGCGCGTAGTTCACCGTCAGGTTCATCGCCACCGGCGCGTGGTGCGTCGAGTGCAGACACCAGAGCAGGCGTACCTTGTGTGCCAGATAGTGATAAACGAAGTGCGAGAACTCCCACGCCACATAGCCGTATAGCAGTCCATACCAGGTGAGCCCGGCCTGGAACAACGCAAAGCGCTGGAACAGGCCGATGCATAAACCGACCATCGCGATCGAGATGAAGTTTCCGATGAAGCGGTTCGCCACCATGATCAGCAGTGGAACCTGATAATCCTCGCGCTTGAAGGTCTTCTGCGCCACGCTGCGCAATAGTTCGAACAGAAGCAAGGGCGGAATCAGCGGGCCGAGCAGGGCGCCGAAACCATCCACTGTCAGCAGCGCGCGGTAATCGCCGGTTGCGATGATCTGCAACAACGGTTCGATGCTGAAGAACTGCAGCAACTCGTGAAGAATGGCATCGAGGAAATGCATGGCGGCCCCTGTCGCGGCGACACACGGTCGGTAGAAACGTGCGCCCGACTATACAACCGCGTTGCGGCCGCAGCGCCCGTGATCGGTCACACTATGCGTCCTTTGAATGGACGACTGCCGATGCTCCGGGACGCGACACCTGACGATTTTCCCGCCATCCTCGAGCTCAACGAAACCTTTGTCTCGGTGCTCAGTCCACTCGATCGCCCCGGCCTTGCGCGGCTGCATGCGCAAGCTGCGTTGCATCGGGTAATCGAACACGACGGCAAGATCGAAGCCTTCCTGCTGGTGCTGCGCGAAGGTCTGGATTACGACAGCCCCAACTATCGCTGGTTCGCCGCGCGTCATGCGCGTTTCCTGTACGTGGACCGCATCGTGGTGGCCGGCAACACGCAGACGCGCGGCGCCGGCAGCGAGCTCTATCGCGATGCCCGCGCACTAGCACTGCGCGACGGCGTGCCGATCATCGCCTGCGAGTTCGACATCGAACCGCCCAATCCCGCTTCCGCGCGGTTTCACGCGAAGCTCGGTTTTCGTGAAGTGGGCCAGCAGCGCATCCGCGACGGCAGGAAAGTCGTCTCGATGCAGGTGCTCGACGTGGCAGCGGAGATGGCCGTCGGAGCCGTCTGACCTATCCGCTTCATGGTCTTCACAGCAACAGTTGGCACGCAGCGTGCTGCAACCTGGGTCGGCTGCATGGGCTTGGATTACTGAACTCGCCCGTCCGTATGGGCCGCAACTTCTTGCCGTATGCTGCCCGCGCGTTCGCCGATACGCGAGCGCGTCGTAAGCCAGGAAAGTGCCGTTGACCGCGAGAACGGTCCGGTTCCATTACAACTGCTCGGCTGAAAGGGGAAAAACATGAAACGTATATTCAAGGCAATGCTTGTTGTCTGTGTCCTGTCGTTGGCGTTCATCACGACGGCCCATGCGCAGGCGACGCGAACCTGGGTCTCCGGTGTCGGTGACGATGCGAATCCGTGCAGCCGAACGGCACCGTGCAAGACCTTCGCCGGCGCCATTTCCAAAACGGCGGCTGCCGGTGAAATCGATGCGCTTGATTCGGGTGGTTTCGGCGCGTTGACGATCACCAAGTCCATCACCATTGATGGCGGCAGCAACCTGGCCGGCGTGCTGGTTGGCGGCACCAACGGCATCAACATCAATGCCGCGGCAACGGATCGGGTCACGCTTCGCGGACTCACGTTCGACGGCGCCGGTACAGGCATCGACGGCGTGCAGATCATCGCGGCCGGCAATGTGGTCATCGAGCACTGCACGTTCCAGGGATTCACCCGCAACAACATCGCGTTGAGCATCACGTCGGCCGGTTACCTGATGGTGAAGGACACCACGATCATCGGCGGCGACAAAGGCGTCGTCATCACGGGGACCACCGGACCGGGACCGGTCTCCGCACTGCTCTCTAACGTCACCGTGCAGGGAACGCGCATCGGCATACAGACCTTGCGCGGGCATATCGATGGCACCCACGTCACCGTGCAGAACACCTCTGCATTCGGTGCGCAGGCGTCAATCGGCTCGATCGGCCTGGAGAGCAGCCTGTTTTCCGGCAACTTCACCGCGGTGCAGGCGCAGCCGGGCGGTCAGGTCAACCTGTCGAACGTCGACATGTTCAACAACACCTTCGGCATCGGCTCGGGCGGCGGCTTCGTCAACTCCGCGCTCAACAACCGCCAGTTCAACAGCACCACGCCGGGCACGCCTACCGGCAACATGATCGTCCAGTAACGAACGGCACCTGCATCAGGTGCGGTGGCTCGACATCGGGCAAGGCGCGACCATTGAACCGTATGGTTCAATGGTCGCCTCTGCTTCCACGAGTCGATGTCCATGGTTACGCCGGCAAACCTCGGTCCGAAAGATTACGAAAACCTGTCGCGGGTCGCGCAAGGGCAGTTCGCCTTGCTGGATGAAGCTTGTGCGCAGCGATTGATCGACGCCGGGTTGGTGTTGCGGATGCCGGCTTCCAAAGTTGCCGGGGCATCGTTGCAGCTGACCGCCGCGGGGCTGTCGCTGATCCGTTCGAGCGACCAGTAGTGAACCCGCACCGAGCCATGCAGTTTCAACACACCTTGGCAACCAGTGACGCGCGAATATTCACGGCTTCGCGCGGACCGGGCGCCGGAGGCGAGCAATGAAGGAGCTGATCGCGGTCGTCTATTCGAGCGTCACGGTTCGCTCGCTCGGCGTGCGCGACATCGACGGCTTGCTGATGGACGCCCGCGAATTCAACCACAGTGTGCATGTCACCGGCGTGCTGCTGCATCACCGGGACAAATTCTTTCAGTATTTCGAAGGAGCGCCGGAGGCGGTTGATCGCGTATATGCGCGCATCAAGCGTTCAAGCAAGCACGGCCATCTGATCGAGTATTTGCACGAGGCAATTTCGGCGCGGCAATTCGTGAACTGGCAGATGGGATTCGCCGAACCGCCGCTGACCTTGCTGGATCAGCTATGCAACGAGCAGTGGACGATGACGTTGCCGGCCTTGCGTCGACGTCCATCGCCGTCGCCAGGGTTGAAGTTGCTGCTGGATTTCTGGGCCATCGCAGGCAGCCACTGAATCCGGCAAACCTCTCTTGCGAAGGGGTCGCAGAGAGGTTTGCCGTTGAAGATCAGTGCGACGTGCTGCTCGCCGCGGGATTGATCATCGGGTTCGTGGGTTGGGTCGACTGCGCCGGTTGCTTGCCGTTGCGCTGCATGCTGCTGTTGGCGTTGTCCTTGACCTGGTTATGCAGGTTCTGCTGTTGCTGCAACTCTTCGCTTTGTTGCGGACTCGTCTGCGGAACGCGTGTGGTCGATCCCGGGACGGGAAGCGTTCCAGGCGGCGTGGCAGGCGTCGTGCCCGGCAGCGGAGCGCGCGGCTGTGGCGCCGTCGTTGATGGCGGTGTATGCGGCGGCACGGAGTGCGGGGTGGTGGGTGTGGTCGACGGCGTGGGCGTCGGGGCTGGCGCCGGCGTTGTCTGCGCGAGCGCGACACTTGCGGCCAGTGCGCTGCAGACAGCAAATGAAGTGATCAGAGTTTTCATGGGACGCATGGTTTTATCCTCTCGATGGCGCAGCGGCTAGCTGATGATGCGTGGGCGCCGCCGCACCGTCATGGCAATGGGCAATATGCCTGTGGCATCGCCGTGCATGCAGTACAGGACCACAGCGATGAAGCGGTCGTGAGAAATCTGCATGGCCCGGCTACACGTTGCCAAGGAGGTTGCACGCCATCGGTCGACAGGCATTTCACCCTGCGCGGCTCACTGTTCCGAGAACCGCACCTTGTGGCGCTCGCCAATGCGTCGCATGCCACAAACAGGAGATCAGCATGAATCGTCCCATCCCCGATGGCACCGTCAACACCGACAACCCCAAACCCGGCAAGGGATCATCCGCCGGCATCGATGGCGAAGTGGGCGGCGAGGGGCGTTCACCCGACAGCGGTTCCGGTGGTGATGGTGGCGACGACAGCGAGCGCACGGACAAGCCCGACGAAAAATGATGATCGTTCGCCGTTCGCCGTACCGGTCGACTGCACGACCGCTTGTCCGTGGCCCGGCGTCTCCCAACACTTTATGATCGCGGCCTTCATTCGCTACGCGCCACATCATGGAAACCCAGCCACATATTCATTGCCCGTTGTGCCAATGGGAACCATCCGTCGAAAGTCGCTGGTGCTGCGCGCCAAGTGAACCGGGCTCCGGTTGTCTGACGCGCTGGAACACGTTCTGGACAGCCGGTTGTTGCCCGGGTTGCGGCCATTTCTGGGAACGCACGCAATGCCTGGCTTGCAAGCAAGCCTCGCCGCATGCCGCCTGGTATCACTTTCCGCCGGGTGATGAAGGCAGGCTCGAAGAAGCACGCGAGCTCGAAGCGCTAAACTGACCCGGCGACCGCGCACTGGACGATTGGCAAGCGCGCGGCACAGGCCATGGGCGGTCGCTCACATCGAATCGATTCGGAAAGGGGATGAGATGGAAAGGGGATTCTTCAAGCATGCATGCTTGGCGTGGACGCTCGTCCTGTTTGCACTATCGGCGTCGGCACAGACCAATCTTCCCGGCGTCAATGTCACTGCGCCGCTGTACACCACGCAGCACGGTGGTTACCTGATCTCCGGTGACTTCAAGGTTGATCCACGCATGCCTTCGGTGATTTTCCCCGCGCAGGCCTTGGTGAAGGACGACATCCTGAGCGTCGAGCCGATTCATCTCAACGACGATGAGTACCTCGTCATCCAGGAGTGCATCACTGCGGATTGCAGTCAGGCAGCGATCGTTCGGGTGTGGGATTCCTCCGGCGCGAACATCGTGACAGGCAATAGCGAAAACCGGATCTGGATCAAGCACGAGAACAAATACTTCATCTGGCTCAAACGCCTGCCGGAAATGTCGCTGATCGGCTGCCAGGGATGCGATGCGCATTTCACCACGTTCCAGAAGGTCAGCCCGCCACTCGTGCTGATTGCCGATGGTGAGGCGGCAGCACACAATCAGGAGGCAATGCTCGCTGCTGAAAGGGAAGGCCCGTTGAACGTGGTGAGGGAAACCCACGAAGGCTCGACCTTTGTCGTTGCCTACGCCGGTGGCAGCACGATTCGAATCCGGCGGATGCACGCAACCAAGTAAGACATTCGATCGGTGCAGCGCGCACCCGATACATCACCCGAAGTCACACTCGAAGCAACCTCAGGAATCGGTTCCTTCCGTCGATGCCTCCACCGGCCGACCCGTGTCGTCGATCAATTCCGCGTGCGCATCGGGCTGCACTTTTTCACCGCGGGCGATCGAATACGCGTGGGTGATTTCCGCGCCAAGCAGCACCACTGTCGAGGCGTAGTAAACCCACGTCAGCAACACCACCAACGCACCGGCCGGGCCGTAGGCGCCACCGACGCTGACGTTGCGGATGTACAGATCGATCAGGTATTTGCCGGCGAGGAACAACACGGTAGTGACGACCGCGCCGCGCACGGCATCCGCCCATGCGATCTGTGCGTCGGGCAGCACGCGATACATCGCACCGAAGGCGGCCAGAAACACGGCGGTGGAAATGAGGTTTTCGATCGCCGTCCACCAGCCGGAGCTGCCGGGTACGAACGTCTTGATCAGCGCACTGATCGCGAACGACACGATCAACAGAAACGTCATGCCCAGCAGCAGGCCGAACGCGCGACCGCGAGCGCGCAGCCACGCACCGACGGCGCGTTTGGGTTTCGTGCGCAGCCGCCAGATGCGGTTGAGCGTGATCTGTAACTGGGCGAACACCGCCGAGGCGCTGAACAGCGTGACCACCAGGCCGATGATGCCGGCGACGTTGCCCAGCGTGGGACGCGATTTTGCGTTCTGAACGATCAGCGTCACAGCATCGGCGCCCTTGCGGCCGACCATCTGCGCGAGGCTTTCGGTCAGTTCGCCCTGCCATTCGGGTCGCAACGCGGCGAGCACCCACAGCAGCAGCACGATCAACGGCGCGAACGACAACGCCGAGTAGAACGCGAGTGCCGCGGCGCGGGTCAGCACTTCGTCGCTGCCGATGCCGGCGATCGCGCTCTTGAACGTCAGCTTGAATTGTTCGGTAGCGCGCATGACGTTCGCAGGATTCCGGCGATGGACGAGGAGCGATCAATCACACAACGCGGGTGAACGCGGCGTTGCCCGCTTGTTCGCTCATCGCGATACGGTGGGCGTCACTTCGATTTCTTGTCTTCCGGCTTCGGCCACTGCAGGTCGGCCACCACGGGGAAATGATCCGACGGATAACGTCCGTCCTGGTTGGTGGTGATGGTGGCAACGTCGGTCGCGGTGAATCCGCGCGACAGGATCCAGTCGATGCGGAAATCCGGCTTGCCGGTGAAGTTGTGAAAGGTCGCTTCCGGTCCGCTGCGCGTCGGTGCGCTGAGTCGCGCGTCCTGCAACACTTGCGTAAGCAATGCGTGGTCGGGCTGGTTGGGCGGGCTGTTGAAATCGCCGGTGAGCACGAACGGCATGTCGGCCGGCAGTGCCTTCACCCGTGCAAGAATTTCCTGCGCGGCACGCGTGCGGATCGGCTCGTCCTGGTCGCGGTAAGGGAAGTGCGTGTTGTAGTAGTAGAAGCGACGATGCGTCGCTTTCGACTCGAACAGCGCCCACGTCACCATGCGCGGAAACAGGTTGCCCCAGGTGATGCTGCCCGGTTTGTCCGGCGTGTCGGACAGCCAGAAATTACCTGACTGGATCACCGTGAACTTGTCGGTGCGGTAGAACACGCCCATGTGTTCGTCGCCGTCGTCGCCGCGTCGACCGATGCCGAACCATGTGTACTGCGGCAGTTTGCTGGTGAGGTAGTCACCCTGGAATTTGTAGAGCTCCTGCGTGCCGAGCAGATCCGGATGCTGCTCGCGGATCGTGCGCACCATGATGTCGCGCCGGTGATTCCAGTCGTTCGCGCCGTCCTTCGCGATGCCGAGCCGCACGTTGAACGTCATCACGCGCAGCGCCTGCGCGGCAGCGCGCGGAAGCGGCGCAAGCAGCGCGGCGAACATCGTGGCAAGCAACAGCAGGCGGGTCGGTCGCATGGCGGTTTCCATCGGTCGGGTTCGCCGGAACGTAGCACAGCCGCGTCGGCCCATCATGGTGGCCGTCGTCACGAACGCACGCGCATCTTCATCCGATAACCAGAAGCTAACCGTCGCATAGTAAGGTCACGATTTGCCGCGCGCAGCCTACCGTGGCCGCACGACAGCCGCGATCCGATGGAGTGATGCCGATGGAAAATTCACCGATGAAGCCTGTTGTCCGTTTCGCACTCGCAGCTACTTGCGCCGCATTCGTTTCCGTCGCATCGGCGAAGCAGGTGCCCGATCCGTTGAAGACGCGCGCGTACATCGATCATGCGTGGACGACGCTGACGCGATCGATGGACGATTGTTCCGCGCTCAAGGACACCAAGGTGAAAACCCATCCGGTGCTGTATCTGCCGGCAAACCTGCCGACGCCGCCAGAGCTCGCTCAGGTGAAGGCGCACTGCAACGTCGACGTGCACGTGCTGCCGCAGGCCATCGACCAGCTCGGCGAGCTCGCGCCCACCACGTTGCCGAAACAGGGCCTGCTCTACTTGCCGCATCCGTACGTAGTGCCGGGCGGATTCTTCAACGAGATGTACGGTTGGGACAGCTATTTCATCGTGCTCGGGCTGGTGGCCGATCATCGCGAGGCGATGGCACGCGACATGGTCGACAACGCGCTGTTCGAAGTGCAGTACTACGGCGCCGTGCTCAATGCCAACCGCACTTATTACCTGACGCGCTCGCAACCACCCTTCCTGAGCTCGATGATCCGCGCAGTGATGGACGATCCCGCAAGTTTCAGGAGCAAGAACGAAGCTCGCGCGTGGCTTGCACGCGCCTATCCACTCGCCGTGCGCGACTACGCCACGTGGACGCGCAAGGAACATCGCGCCGGTGACACCGGCCTCGCGCGCTATTACGACTATGGCGGCGCAGCGCCGGTGCTGGAGTTCAGCGACAGCACGTACCTGCAGGGCGTGATCGACTGGTTGATCGCGCATCCGTCGCAAGGCCCAGGTTATCTGGTCAAGTCCGCGCAACATCCGGACGCCGCGGAAACCGCAAGGCTCAAGACCACCAGTTGCGACATCGAGGCGTCGCGGGTGTGCGCCGGCGCGTGGTCGCACGGCTATCGGCTGAGTGCGGATTATTACCTCGGCGATCGCGCGATGCGCGAATCGGGTTACGACACCACGTTCCGCGTTGGGCCGTTCGGCGGTTCCACGCATCAGTACGCCACCGTCGATCTCAACAGCCTGCTGTATCGCTATGAGCGCGACCTGCACGACTTCGCGGGGCAACTCGGCAACGCCGCCGATGCGACGCGTTGGGCGAGCGCCGCCGACGCGCGTCATGCCGCGATCGACAAATACCTTTGGCGTGCCGACAAGGGCATGTACATGGATTACGACTTCGTCAATGGCAAGCCGTCCGACTACAACTTCGTTTCCACGTTCTATCCGTTGTGGGCCGGTGTGGCGTCGAAATCGCAGGCCGAATCGTTGCGCGGTCGCCTGAACATTTTCGAGCGCAAGGGCGGCTTGCAGATGAGCGACCATGCAAGCGGCGCGCAATGGGATTCACCGTTCGGATGGGCGCCGACCAACTGGCTGGCCATCGATGGCTTCGAGCAATACGGATTCCACGACGATGCGCAACGACTCGCGCGCGAGTTCACCGGCACCATCGATCGCAGCCTCGCCGACGACGGCACCATCCGCGAAAAATACAACATGGTGAGTGGCAATGCCGACGTGAAAATCAGCGCCGGCTACAAGGCCAACGTCATCGGTTTCGGCTGGAGCAACGGCGTGTATCTGAAACTCCAGCAGCTGTTGCAGGCGAAATCTTCTTCGGCTGAGGCAGCACCTTAAGCAGTTTCATTGACGCCGATAAAAATTAAATGTGTGGCCGTTCTTCACCGACATGAAGACGGCCATGCACTGCTTTTCACGGTGTGCTGCGATGCGCCTGACTAAGTTGGCTGCAGCGATTCGAAAGACGAGCGCTGCAGCGGTGACGATCGGTCGCCGCGCCCACTCCAAGGAGCATTTCCATGAGCAACCCCAGCGACCATGACGTGAAAGTCCTCAACGGCCTGATCGAAACCACCATCGACAGCGCCGATGGTTATGCCGAAGCAGCGAAAGACGCCGACAGCACGCGTTTCACCGCCACGTTCCAGAGCCGCGCCACCGAGCGCAAGCAGGTCGCGTCGGCGCTGCAGCAGCAGGTGCGCGCCCTCGGCGGCAAGCCGGATGACGATGGCACCGTGCTCGCATCCGCGCATCGCATGTTCGTCAACCTGCGCAAGTCGATCAGCTCCGGTGACACCGCCGTGGTCGATGAAGTCGAGCGTGGCGAAGACCACATCAAGCACAAGTTCGAAGACGCGTTGAAAGACAACGACGTCACCACCGCGACACGCTCGGTGATCAGCAGCGCGTATGCGTCGGTGAAGGCCGGGCATGACCAGATGCGTGATCTCAAGCATGCGCTTCACAACAAGGCGTAAGCGCGCGCGGTGAGCAATCACCTGCTGCGCAGGTCGACACGACAATGATGGGAATCGAAACAGGCCGCCATGTGCGGCCTGTTTTTTATGGATGAACCGCCGTCGGCGCGGGCAGGTCCAGCTGGATCATCGCGCGGATGCGTGTGGCCAGCGCTTCCATCGTGAACGGTTTGGTGATCAGCTCCATGCCCGGCTCGAGCGAGCCATCGGGCGCCACCACGCTTTCGGCGTAACCGGTCATCAGCAATACCTTCAAGGCGGGTCGATCCACGCGCGCCGCGTCGGCCATCTGTCGTCCGTTCAAGCCGGGCAAACCGATGTCGGTGACGAGCAGATCGATATGACGCGAGGTCTTGAGAATTTCCAGTCCCGATACGCCGTCCACTGCTTCAAGCGCGAGATAGCCCAGATCGTGCAGCACATGCACGATCAACTCTCGCACGCTGACCTCGTCTTCCACCACCAGCACGACTTCACCGGCGGATTGCAAAGGTGGCTGTTGACCCGTTGAAACCGGTTCGTCCTCGACCAGCGGACCCATGTGGCGCGGTAGGTACAGCGACACGCTGGTGCCACGATCAGTCACGCTCTCGATCTTGCAGTAACCCTTCGACTGACCCGCGAATCCATACACCATCGACAGGCCCAGGCCGGTGCCCTGGCCCATCGCCTTGGTCGTGAAGAACGGATCGAACGCGCGCTCGATCACCTCCGGCGGCATGCCGACGCCGGTATCGGAAACGACGACGCAAACGTATTGCCCTGGCGCCACGCCGCGCCGGTCCGCTGCCGTGCCTTGCAGGTCGACGTTGTGCGTACTGATGGTGAGGCGGCCACCATCGGGCATTGCGTCGCGTGCGTTGATGGCGAGATTGAGCACCGCGTTTTCGAGCTGATTCGTATCGCAGTGCGTCGCCCACACATCGTCGGCGAGATCGAAAACGATATCGATGTGCGCACCGGTGGTCCGGCGCAGCAGATCTTCCATCGATTCCACCAGCGGATTGGCCGCGATTGGTCGCGGATCCAGTGGCTGGCGGCGCGAGAAAGCCAGCAGACGATGAGTGAGCGCCGCCGCGCGTTTGGCAGAAGCCAGTGCGCCGTTGACGAAGCGCTCCATGTTGTCGGTGCGGTTTTCCGCAATGCGCTGGCCGACCAGTTCGAGCGCGCCGGTGATGCCCTGCAGCAGATTGTTGAAGTCATGCGCAATGCCGCCGGTGAGCTGGCCCATCGCTTCCATTTTCTGCGACTGGCGCAACTGCGCCTCGATCGAAATGCGGTCGGTGAGGTCGCGCACGAACACGTTGACGATCGATCCGCTGCCAAGACGCAACAGGCTCAGTCCGAGTTCCACCGTGATGGCGCTGCCGTCGCGGCGCAGCGCAGAGGTCTGCCACCGCTGCTTGCTGCCGGACGACGTGTTCGGCAGGTTGTCGAGGTAGCGCCGCTGATCGGCTTCGGCCATCACCAGCTGGGCGAAGCGACGGCCGAAAACTTCCTTGCGCGACCAGCCGAAGATCGACTCGGCCATCGCGTTCCATTCCACGATGCGGTCGTCGGCGTCGGTCTGCACGAAGCCGTCGAGTGCGCTGTCGATCACGCCGCGGGCGATGCGCTCGCTTTCGATCAGCGCGAGTTCGGCGTTCTTGCGCTCGGTGATGTCGCGCGTGACCTTGGCGAAACCGATCAGCTCGCCGTCGTCGTAAATGGGATCGATCACTACGCTGGCCCAGAACCGCGTGCCGTTCTTGCGCAAGCGCCAGCCTTCGGCCACGTAGCGACCTTCGCGCCGTGCCGCCGACAACGCGCGTTGCGGCAGCTGCGTCGTGCGATCTTCCGGTGTGTAGAAGCACGAGAAATGCTGGCCGACGATTTCGTCTGCGGCGTAACCCTTGATGCGCTCCGCGCCGGCATTCCAGTTGGCGACGTTGCCCTGCATGTCCAGCATGTAGATCGCGTAATCGACCACGCTGCGCACCAGCAGGCCGAAGCTGCGCTCGCTGCGATGCAATTCGGTGGCGGTTTCCTCAGCCTGGCGCGTGCGCTCGGTGACCAGGTCGGCCAGCGCGTCGTTCAATCGCCGCAGCACGTTGTCGGCGTTCTTTTGCCCGGTAAGGTCGACCAGGATATTCACCGCACCGATCAGCACGCCATCGTTATCGAATAGCGGTTCGGGATGCTGCATGTAAGGGCGGAAGCTGCCGTCGGGACGTTCGGCAATGCACTCGACGCCGCTCACCGCCGCGCCGGTTTTCAGCGTCATGGCGAGTGGGCTTTCTTCCGGCGGCAGGATCGAACCATCGAGCCGGAGCATCTTCCAGATCACGCTCCAGCGCTGCCCGGGTTCGGGACGCCGCCCGGCCAGCTCGACCGCCGCGTCGTTGCAGAAAGTCACCAACCCTTCGGCATCGGTGGTGTAGACCGCCACCGGCAGAGCCTGCAGCACATCGCGATACAGCCGATCGCTGGCAGCCCCGGTGAACAGGGCCGTTACAGCTTTCGGTGCAATCACGTTCGCCATAGGTCGGCTGCCTGGCAGGGTGGAATGAGGCAGCGGGCATTGCCCCGCAAAATCCGGCGCTGCGGGGCGCAGTCTAGATCAACCCCGGCGCATGAGGTTGTCAGAGCGACGGTAGCGATGTCGGCTCGGCGATGGTGACGCGGTTCTGCCGTGCGCGCACCTTGGACATCACGTCGTAGACGACCTTGCGTACCCGCATGATCGATCCGATCGGGCGATGCGCCGCCAGCGCATGCCAGGGATTGAACGACAGGCCATCGTCCATCGCCGCAGCGCGCGCCTCATTCCACGCCGGCTGTGACGGGACGCTGATGCGGGCGACGGGAATGAAGGGACTTTCGTCTTCCGGCCAGGCGACCGACGCATCCTCGACCGGCATTTTTTCCAGGTCGGTGCACAACTGCACGCGCAATTCCCAGTTGCCACCGTGCTGCGCGAAGTGCGCATTCACCGCGTCGCGCAGGCCGTCGGGTTTGTCGTGCAGATCGACCGGCGCGTCACGCAGCACGGTCAGTTCGGGAGACACCGGCGCAATGGAGAACTTCGCGATGTACGGACCGTACAGCGATGGCACCTGGCTGTAGAACGTGTCGCCGAGGATATGTGTCTCGGGCTGGCCGCCCAGCGCGACGATCGCGCTGCTCTTGCCGCCGAACGCCTCGACCACTTTTTCCGCGCCACGCGCAAGCGCCGAAAAAGCGATCTTCAGCGATTCGCTGCGATCCGTTGTCGCCGCGACGAGTTTCAGGTTCGACAGAAAATGCTTTGCGTCCTTTGCGCCGAAAGCCGGGCCGTTGACCATCACGAAATCCTGCGTGGTATCGCCCTCGCTGCCATCGACGCGTTCGCCCGGCACGCCGATCAACTTGATCGCGACGCCACGCGGCGTGGATACCTTGTCGTCGAGCAGGTCGCCCGGCACTGTCGAGAAACGCATCAGCAACGGATAAGTGCCGCTCTGCGCGAACAGGCCTTGCGCCAGCACCGGTGGCAGATCGTCGAACACCTGCAGCTCGCCGGTCAGCAAGCCGTGACTCTTTGCGTGCACGCTGCGCAAGCCATGGCCGCCATCCTTGAACGTGATCTCGTTGATCTTCTGCAACGTCTCCAGCAGCGAATGGATCGTGCCTGCTTCGTCGTCTTCGGGTTTTTCGATCGACGGCTCGTATTTCAAGGGCGAGGCGGGCGGCTGGTTCGACATGGCGTGCTCCGGCAGGTGAACGCCTAGCAGGACACAGTGCCAGTCAAGGTTTGGTGCAGGTCAGCCAGGCAACGCCGGCGATGAAGATGCCGCTGTGATGGATCGCATAAGGCGGTAGCCTTGGCGGACCTGTCGAACGCGAGCGCAGCAGCCGATGAACATCCCTGACCGACTTTCCAGATTGTTTGATCGCCGCACGCAGGGCATCGCGCTGGCGGTGGCGCTCTTCGGCGGGGCGCTATCGTCCACTGCGATCGCGCAAGGTTCCAATGCGCCGCAGGCGCTCACGAACGCCGGCGAAGTGAAGGGCAAGCTCGCGCAGGTCGATGGCGTCACACTGCGCGAATTCCAGGGCATCCCATTCGCTGCGCCACCGGTCGGCAAGAAACGCTGGCAACCGCCGCAACCGGTCGAGGCATGGAACGGCGTGCGTGACGCAAGTCGGTTCGCCGCGCGTTGCATGCAGTTGCCGCTGGCGAGCGACATGGTGTTTCGTTCGAACGGAATGAGCGAGGATTGCCTCTACCTCAACGTGTGGACGCCGGCTTCCGCAGCGAACGCGAAGCTGCCAGTGCTGGTGTACTTCTACGGCGGTGGCTTCCAGTGCGGCGACGGTTCGGAAAAGCGCTACGACGGTGCGAGCCTCGCCGCAAAAGGCGTCGTTACGGTGACCGTAAACTACCGTCTTGGCGTGTTCGGATTCCTGGCGCTGCCGGCGCTCGCCGCGGAATCGCCGCATCACGCCGCGGGCAACTACGGCCTGCTCGATCAGGCGGCGGCGCTGCGCTGGGTGCAGTCGAACATCGCGCAGTTCGGTGGCGACCCGTCGAAAATCACCATTGGCGGTGAGTCAGCCGGTTCGATTTCGGTGAACTCGTTGATGGCCTCGCCGTTGTCGAAGGGACGCATCGCTGGCGCGATCGGCGAGAGTGGCGCGCTGATCAATCCGATCAGCCCGCATCCGCTGAAACAGATGCAGCAGAACGGCACGCTCTTCGTGAAGAAAGCCGGCGCCGATTCACTGGCTGCCTTGCGTGCGATGTCGGCAGAGAAACTCTTGCAGGCGGCCGCGGACAAGGATTCGCCGGACTTCGGTCCGGATATAGACGGCTATTTCCTGACCGAATCGCCGGAGGCAACATTCGAACGCGGCGCACAGGCCCACGTGCCGCTGCTGCTCGGCGCCAACTCACAGGAAGGCTTCTGGAGCCGGCTGCTGGATAACCAGCCGCCGACGCCGGCCAACTATCGCAAGACGCTGCAACGCGTGTTCGGCGCGCAGGCGGAGCAGGCACTGACGTTGTATCCGGGCCACACCGAGGACGAAGTAAAAAGCTCGGGCACCGCGCTGTCCGGCGATGGTTTCATCGCTCACACCACCTGGCGCTGGATGGATCTGCATCGGCGCACCGGCAGTTCACCGGTGTATTTCTACTACTTCGATCGGCCACGTCCGCTCAAGCGCGACGACAAGCCCGGCGCCTCCGTCGATGCGGGCGCGGTGCACAGCGGCGAGATCGAATACGCGCTGGGCAATCTCGATACCAACCTGGTGTACGCGTGGACGCCGGCCGATCACGAAACGTCGCGCGTGATGGAAGGCTATTTTGCGCAGTTCATCAAGACCGGCAATCCGAACGGCGCGAAGCTTCCGATGTGGGCGGCGGTGAAGGATGCCGATGGCGGATTGTTGCGCCAGACGATCGATGCGCACTCGCGCACCGAGGTCGATCGCGGTGCGGCGCGCCAGGCATTTCTGCAGAAAATCTTCGCCGCGGGTCCACCGCCATTCTGAGAACGACGGCGAGGAAAATCAGCGTGATGCCTGCGACGGATCCAGAGTCAGGTAATCCACATCGACGGCGTGCGCGCCGCCGTCGAGATCCACGTTGTTGATGCCGGCCATCAACGGCACCTGCACTTCGGCCACGTTCCAGCCGTCGCCGCCATCGCTGACTTTCGCCGGACTCTGGCGTGCGCCGTTGACCACGACGATAGGCGTGCCGGGCAGGCCGATATCGGAGAAACGCACGCGCACGGTGTACGTGCCGGTTGTCGCGACGTTGATCGGAAAGCGCAATCGCGCTTCGGTGCCGGCCCCCAGTCGCGCCTTCTGCAGGTTGGAAGATTTTTTGTCGTCGATCTGTACGGCGTTCTGCCGCTCGGCGTCTTCCGCCTCGTAGCGATTGAAAGGCACAACGGCGGACGCGAACAGGATCTCGTTCTGCGACACGTCGTCGGGCGCGTTTTCCGCCGACGACGAAGTGGCGTGAAGCAGACGTCCATCCGGCCGCAGGATCAACGACTGCGTCCAGCCGGCGTGGATGTTGCCGGTGCGCTTCTGCACCGGCGCGGACGCCTGCCACCACGGGCCGCGACCGAGCGCGTTGTTCCAGTACAGCGAGCGTCCGCCTTCATCGCCGCGACCGCCGGCGCGCTCGGCCGACACCACGATCACGCCGTCAGGCCCGCCGAGCGGAAACCAGCGAATCACCGGGCACGCGGCAGGCCACGCACCGGCCGCGGTCAGCACCGCTTCGCCATGTCGCTGCGGATCGCCCCAGTCGAGGCCGTCGCGGCTGTACTTGACGAACACCTGGCCGTTGAGCGGGCCGTCGATGTTTTCGTAAGTCATCGCGTAGCGGTTATCCGGCAGCCGCTGCACGATCGCCATGCCCGGCCGCTGCACGCCGCCGGGAATCGCCACGTCGAGCGTTTCACTGCCCCAGTGGCGTCCGCCATCGGTGGAAATCTTGTGCGCGAGCACCTGGTTGTAACCCTCGGCCTTGTGCTGCTCGCTGGAGTAGTAGGCGACCAGGCGGCCATCGTCGAGGACGTGCATGTCCGGTTCCCACACACCCTTGTTGTCCTTGTCCGATGGGTTGCCGCCGCCCTTGATGATCGAGCCGCGATAACTCCAGCTTTTTCCGCCGTCGGTGGAGGCGTAGAGCTGCAGATCCTCGCTGCGGATGTGTCCCTGCCCGTCGTTGCCGGTGGCGTTGGCGGCCATCAACAATGTGCCCGGTTTGAGACCGCCACTCTCGCGCGTGACTTCGCTGATGTTCGGCTGCCAGCGCAGCTGCCAGCCCTTGTCGCCGGCGTGCGATTTGTCGGTGATGTTGGAAAGGTAGGTCCAGCTGTCGCCGTTGTCGTGACTCACGTACAGCGGAATGCCGTTCATGCCGTCCTGCTCGAACACCATCATCAACGAGCCGTTGGCGCCCGCATCGGATTGATGCGCGAGCTTCACCATCGACACATAACCGCTGCCCGCCGCGAGATGCGTGCCGACGACTTGGTCGACTTCGCGACGCGGCGCGGCGTGCGCGGTCATCAGCGCGATGCTGCAGGCCATCGCGAGGGCGGAAAGACGGATGATGTTTTTCATGGCGGTCACTCGCAATCAGGGAGGGGTGGCATCGGAAACGGAATAGGTGGTGGAAGCGGCGCAGTCGAACAACGCCAGCGAAATCGCCCCGGCCATCGCGCGATAGCCACTGTCATTTGGATGGAGGTGATCACCGCTGTCGAAGTCGACGCGCAATTGCAGCGGTCGCGCGGGGTCGCGTAGCGCGCGATCGAAATCGACCACGCCGTCGTAGCTGGCGCGATGGAGGATCCAGGCATTGACCATGCCGCGCGCGATCTCGCCCTGGGCGGAGTACGCGCCCTGCGTGCCGGCGAACGGCAGGATGGTGCCGCCGTAGACGGGCAATCCCGCGGCGTGCGACTTGGCGACGATCGCCTGCAAACCGTCGATGATGTGCGCGGCCAGCGCGCGACCGTCGATGGCGTTGCCGTGTTGCTTCGCGACCATGGTCGGTTCGCCGATGTCGTTGATGCCGCCGAGCAGCAGCACGAATCGCACGCCGCGCTGGCCAAGCACGTCGCGATCGAAACGCTTCACCATGTTTTCGCCGGGGCCGATGGCCCCATCCGCACTTGTCACTTCGTTGCCATCGATGCCCATGTTCAACACCGCATGGCGACAGGTGCCGGTGCGGTCCGCGTCGTGCAGCCGATCCGCCAGCACGTCGGGGTAGCGATGGTTGGCATTGACCGTGGACCGAAAGCCGTTGGTGATCGAGTCGCCCAGCGCCACGACGACCGAGGTCGGCGTTGCCGTGGCGACTTCGACGCCGGACAGCCATGGGATGGTGTCGAGCGTGCGCGCTACCGGCATGGTGGCGGCGCCGGTGTAGTTGCCGCGGCTGGAAAGGTATTGATCCTGCAGCGGGTTTGAATGCCAGGTCGAAGGTGTCGTGGTTCTTGCCACGTGGATGCTGATGCCCAGCGTATCGTTCGCATGCACGTCGAGGGAAACGGCATCGCTGTCGAGCGTTGCGCCCGGTGCGATCAACGCTTCGGTGCGGCCGTGAAATGTCACGGCATGCAGGCTGGTTTTCTCCAGCGCGCTGCCGCTGTCCGCAGTGCGTCGCCCGATGCTGACTGCATCCAGCGTCACCGGCTGAGTACCAAACGTGTTGGAAAGACGGATGCGCACGCTGTGTCCATCCACGCCGATGCGCAGCATCTGGCGCAGCGTTACATCGGCGAGCACGGGTACCTTTTCAGGCCGATCGGTCGAGGCGTCGATCATTGCGGTGGCCCAGCCGCCGATCCAGTTCGTCTTGTCCTGCGCATGTGCGATGGGCAGAACCAGCATCGTGGTCAGCAGGAGAAAACCGCAACGTTTCACGACATGCATCGAGCGATCTCTCTCGTTGAAACAAACGGGCAACGACCTGCGTCGTTGCCCGGGAATAAAAGGCAACGGCGACGGCAGGGGAGGGGCGCCGCCACCGTTGCAAGCACTCAGAGTTTCAGGCGCGCGCCAACGCCGATGCTGCGGTCCTGGTAACGAATGTCGCGCGGACGCGAGGTGCCGTCGCCAAAGAATTCGTGCAGGTTCGCACCGAAGATGTTCGCCGCGTTGAACACCACGGTGACGTTCTTGTTGATGTCGTAGGCCAGCGAGAAATCCACCTGGTTGGCAGGCTTGATCTCGTCGTTCACACCGGCCACGTTAGGCGCGTTGAACCCATCGACGTAACGGCTGCGAAAGTTGTAAGCCAAGCGTGCCGACCATCCGTATTTTTCGTACATCAGCACGGCGTTGTAGTTGTCTTTCGACACGTTCACCAGCGGCGAACTCACGATCGGACCGCCGATGTATTGCGGCGACAGCGTCGAACCCTTGATGTAGGTGAAGTTGAACTGCGCACCCAGGCCACTGAGGGCGCCCGGCAGGAAATCGAAGAACTCCTGATAGGCGAACTCCGCGCCGGCAAGGTGGCCGGAGCCGGCACTCTGCGGCGAGTTCAACTGATAATCGCCACCGTTGATGGTGACGTCGGTGGTGTAGTTCTGGATGTAGCCGTTGATGTCGCGGTAGAACGCACCGCCGCTGATGTAACTGGACGGACCGAAATACCATTCGAGTGACGCGTCGTAGTTGTTGGAGCGGATCGGGCTGAGGTTCGGGTTGCCGCTGCTGGCGGCGCCGGCGCGATTGAGCGTGCCGGGATTCAGCGAGAGTGACGGATTGAGCTGGCCGAAGTCCGGATAGGTGAGTGTCTTGGCGCCGATCACGCGCAACTGCAACGAATCGGTGAAATGCAGGTTGAAGCTCAGGTTGGGCAGATACACCGGCGCGCTGGTGCCCTGCGACAACGGCGTGTAGATGCCGGTCGTGGTGTCGTAGGAGAACGCGTTGAGGTTTCGTTGCACACGCTCGACGCGCATGCCCATCAGGCCATCAAATGGAAGGCCAAACAGATCGTTGCCGTAGCCGAGCTGTGCGTAGCCGGAGCTCGATTTTTCCTTGATGCTGTAAAACCGCCCGGGGTTCTGCGGCGCCAGCCCTGCCGGCAAGCCGTAGAGCGCGCGTATCGCATCGGCGTTGCCGGTGAGGTAGTTGTAGCAGCCGCTGAGCCATGACACCGGGATGGCTGACGTCGTCGGTTCGTTGCAGAAATACCCGCTGGGGAAACGCGCGATCACCTGGTTGGCCGGATTCGGATCGGCTGAAATGGCGCCAGTACCGCCGGGCGGTGGCGTGGAAATTTCCACGCTGCCGACGTATTCCGCCTTGTGCTGGGCATAGCGCAAGCCGAAGTCGAGGTACTGGAAGAAACTGCCGTTGATGTCGTAGTTGCCGTCGCCGCGCCACGCCCACTGCGAGGCACGCTGGTTGTTCCAGGTCTGGAAGAGGCCATTGAGGTAATAGTTGGCCGGATCGAGTTGCGGGTTGCCGCCCAGCCCCCAGTTCTGCTGGTTGCCGGCGGTACCGCTCCACACCGTCGTGACCGGTGCTTTCAGGAACGTGTCCACGATGAAAGTCTGGTCGTGGAACGAGGTGGAATTGAAGGACAAGTCGCTGGAAAGATTCAGTCGATCGCCGTGCCATTTGACGCCGAGCGAATTCTGGATGTCGTGGCCCCACTGTCGATGCGCCTGCGTGCTGGTGGCGGCGTAGGTATTACCGGTCCAGGTGCCGCTGGTCGCATCGCAAATAGTCTGGCCCAGATACGGCGAACCGGTGAGCTGGTTGGCGTAGCAGTTGTTGCCGACGGTCAGCTGTGAAGGCGAGACCACGCCGGTGGGGAAGCTGAAATAAAACGGCTGGTTGTAGCGATCGGAATCCCAGTCGTACAGACCTTCGACATAGACTTCGGTGGAATCATTCGGTTTCCACTGCAACGCGTAATTGAACTCTTCACGCGTGCGGTCACCAATGTTGTAGTCGGCGCCGAAGCCGTTTGGCGCGGCGATCAGGTTGCCGCTGTCGGTGCGAATTGGCGCACCCGTACCATCGGTCAGCAACTTGGGAAAGTCGCCCCACACGGCGTTGTAGTCGTAGTGCAATTTGGAATAACCGACGTTGGCCAGTGCACCGAATTCGCCGATGTCGGTCTGCCAGCGATCGCTGACCAACAAGCTTGCGGTGGGATCGGAGTGATCGCCGTACTTGCTGTGGGTTTCGGTGGCCGTGGCCGCGACCTTGCTGCCTTCGAAATCGAACGGGCGGTACAGCTGCATGTCGACCAGACCGGCGATGCCGCCGTCGATCAGGCTCGCTTCGCTGGTCTTGTAGACACTGACCGCTTTCACCGCCGTCGACGGCAGATTCTGGAACGCGAAGCTGCGGCCGACGCCGCTGAAGATCTCGCGCCCGTTCAAGGTGGTAATGGTGTTGGGCAAGCCGCGGATCACGACCGAGCTTGTTTCACCCTGGAAACCCTGCGCAACCTGCACGCCGGTGATGCGCTGGAGCGCGTCGGCCACGCTGTTGTCCGGCAGCTTGCCGATGTCTTCGGCGACAATCGAATCGACCACCATGCGTGCGTTCTGCTTCAGCGACTGCGCGCTTTGCAGGCTTTCGCGCAACGGTGTCACGGTGACGCCGGAAAGATTGGTCGCTGCCTGTTCGGCTGCCTTGCGTTTCTTCTCGCGCTCCGCGGCGGTAGTGGCCGGCGTGGTCGACGATGCGGTAGTCGAATCCTGCGCGGTGTCCTGCGCAGATGCAGTGCCGTTCGCAGGCCCTGCGGTCGATGCGGATGTCGCGGCGTACGCCGGTGTCAAAGCAGCGGCGATCATCGTGGCGAGCAAAGTAACTTGGATGCGGTTGCGGGTCATGTGGAAGGCTCCCCTCAGAGGTGTGGTGTTTTGCCGGTCGGGCCGGTCTCGTCGTGGTGATGCTGAAAAGCCTGGAAGAACCATGCGCATCGCGCGCGTGGATCCGTCCGTTATCGGTCTGTCCCTGAGTGCCCGTGGCCGGAGCCACGTCTGTCTGCATCCCTTTGCAGGCAGTCATGCGGTCGACGCGCGATCACGCGCGGGACGTTGTTTCAATTCATGGCGATAGCGGCAGCAGCTTCGCGTCATCCGGCACCACGCCGCGCGGCGCCGCGGTAAGACTTCGCAGGATGTCCGCCTCGCGCTGGCGATACGGCGAGCCATCGGCGTGCAGCAGGTCGTGAAACCAGATCGGCGGTTCCTGCGCGGTGTACGGGTGTTGCCAGGAATCCCACGGAAAACGCGTCTGCGTGCGCCCGTCGACGAAGCCCCAGTTCACCATGCCGACATCGAGCTTCTTGGCGACCGGAAGAACGCCGTCGATCGTCGAGCCCGCGCCGCGTGCCATGTATTCCGTGCAGATCAATGGACGTCCATATCCGCTGAGTTGGCTCACGCGTTGCGCAAATACTTCGGGCCAGTCGTAGCTGTGGAAAGTGATGATGTCCGACTGTGTCAGCTGCGTGCGTTCGACGGCATCGAGCGCATCGAGCTTCGACCAGTCGGGGTCATGCCACACGCCGCTGGTGAGCGGCTGCACCGGATGCGCGCTGCGCGCCCAGTCGTAGACCTGCGGCAGCAATTTCGCGACGAGATCGATCTTGTTGGGCGCCTCGCGCTTCTGGTAATCGCCGCCGCCGGGATTGTCCGGTTCGTTCCAGACGTCCCACGCGAGAATGCGTTTGTCGCTGGCGAAATGGCCGACGATGCCTTTGACGTATTTTTCGAATCGCGGGTACTGGCTCGCATCGGCGAGCGACGCGCCCGGGCTCTGTACCCAGCCGGAGTTATGCACGCCGGGTATCGGCGGATGCTGCGGGCCGAGCTTCGGGTCCGGATCCCAGCACGAATCGAACAACACCAGGATCGGCTTGATGCCATGGCGATCGGCGATCGCAAGAAAGGTGTCGATGCGCTTCTCGAAACGCTTTGGATCCTGCTGATAGAGCTGGTCCTGCAGGAACACGCGCATGGTGTTCATGCCCAGCTTTTGCGCCCAGCCCAACTCCTGGTCGATCCGCTTCGGATCGAACGTGGCGGCCTGCCACATCTCGAACTGGTTGATCGCATCGGACGGAATGTAATTGCTGCCAACCGGCCACTTCTGTTGCGCATACCAGGCATGCGCTTTCGCCGCCGGCCAGCGCGTGTCGGTCGCGTGCGACGACAGCGGCATGAGCGAAGCAAGTGCGAATGTCGCGACAAGCAGGACGTGTTTCATGATGTAGCGCTACCCCTCGATTGAATCTGTGGCGGCCTCTCGGCGGATGCGATAGCCATCGCACTCCGAAGCTCACCCTTATTTGTCATATAAAATACAATGCAGGTCGTGCGTGTCGTTTCGTCGAGGCATAGCGCGTGCTACGTCATCGTCTGTGGCGGAAAGTCAGTGGCTGATGGAGAGTTGGTAGACCATCAGGTTGCGATAGGTCTGACCCGGTCGCAGCACCGCTGAACCGAAATCCGGATGGTTCGGCGTGTCGGGAAACAGTTGCGGCTCGAGCACGAACGCATCGCCCTGGCGATACAGGCGCCCGGCCGGTCCGGCCGTCGTGCCATTGAGGAAATTGCCCGAATAGAACTGCAGCCCCGGCTGCGACGAGGTCAGCGTCAACACGCGGCCGGAGGCCAGATCTTCCACGTGCGCCACGATCCGCGGCGTTGCGCTCACCTTGCGGCTGATCACCCAGTTGTGGTCGTAGCCATGGCCGTTGCGCAGCTGCGGATCGTTGCGGCGGACATCGTGGCCGATCGCCTTGGGCTTGCGAAAATCGAACGGCGTGCCGGTGACATCAGTGAACGCGCCGGTGGGAATCGATCCGGCATCCACCGGCAGGTAACTGTCCGCGGGAATGGTCAGGCGGTCGTCCATCACACTGCCCGAGCCTTCGCCGCCGAGATTCCAGTAGGTGTGGTTGCTCAGGTTGACGAGTGTCGGTTTGTCGGTGGTGGCGCCGTAGTCAATGGAAAGACGATCGCTTTCGTCGAGGGTGTAAGTCGCGGTGACGACGACGTTGCCCGGATAACCCATCTCGCCATCGGCGCTGTTGTATTGAAGGGTGACGCTGGCCTGCTTTGCGTCCTGCTTCACGCCAGTCACTTTCCACAGCACCTTGTCGAAACCCTTGGTGCCGCCATGCAGCGAGTTGGTGACATCATTGGTCGGTGTGCTGTACGCGTGGGCGTCGATCGTGAACCTGCCCTTGGCGATACGGTTGGCATAACGGCCGACCGTCGCGCCGAAGTATTGCGGCTGGTCGATATAGCTGCCGACATCGGCGTAACCAAGAATGATGTCCGCGCTCTTGCCGTGACGATCCGGCGCGTTCAGCGACTGCAGACTGGCGCCCAGCGCCATCACCCGCGCACTCACGCCGTGGCTGTTGCTCAACGTCACCGCATCGACCTTGCTGCCGTCTGCCAGCGTGCCGAACACGCTGCGCGTGGCACTGGCCGACCAGGACATGCCGGGCACCGCCATCATGGCGGCACAAAACAGGCTCGTGATCCACTCCGTTCGCTTCATGAAATCTTCCTGCGTTGTGCTGGGCTCGCCGGGCGAGGCGCGATGTATGCGACCATATTGTAGGACAATATGCAAGCGGCTAATCTGCCGATATCGGGGTGGTTCGGCGTGGCCGGAACGGGTCGCAAATGGGGAGGTCGATGACGCGCCGCAACACCAAGGAGGTGTATCATCATGCTGGATCGGCGCCAGCGCTCGCATCAATGGAAGTGTGCAGAGCACAACGGCAGCGCCGATTACAAACGCACACGGTGGCAAAAAATCAGTCGATGAAAGTGCAAGGAGTTTCGATGTTTCTGCTGCCTCTCGCCTCGCTGCAGAAAATTTCCGTCACAATGATGACGCTGTCCATACGGTCTGATATAACCCACTTGTATGACAAATAAGACGATCAAGGAAGTATCCAGGCCGGTCGCGAAAGTGGCGGTGGCGAAGCCGATGACCGCCGGGAAGCGCGCGGCATCCGGCAAAACGCGTCGCGCGGTCGGCTCCACGCCAACGCGCAATCTGCACGGACATGTCGTGCACGAACTTGGCCAGCGCATCGTCGGCGGCGAACTTCGTCCGGGCGAATTGCTGCCGCGCGAGGAAACCCTCGCCGAGCAGATGGAAGTGAGCCGCACCGCCTTGCGCGAAGCGATGAAAGTGCTTTCGGCCAAGGGTCTGGTGGAATCACGACCCAAGGTCGGTACGCGCGTGCGCGATACGCGCTTCTGGCATCAGCTTGATGCCGATGTGCTTGGCTGGCGCTGCGCGCTGATGCCCACCGAAGACTTCGTGCGCAAGCTGGTGGAAATGCGCGAAGTGATCGAACCGGCCGCCGCTGCGGCCGCTGCCGTGCGTTGCAGCGTGGAGCAACTCGAACGGCTGGATGCGGCCTATGCGGCCATGGACGCAGCGAAGGATCTCGACGCCTGGGCTGAAGCGGATCTCGCCTTCCACGAGGCTGTGCTCAACGCGACCAACAACGAATTGATGGCTTCGCTTTTTTCGGTGATCGAAACCGCGTTGGGCACGTTCTTCGTGTTGTCCGCACGCACCGCCAAGGATTTCAAATACTCGCTGCCGCACCATCAGAAAGTGCTGGAGGCGATCCGTCGTCGCCAGCCGGATGCGGCACGTCGCGCCATGTTGCGCATGGTCGACGACTCGCGCGCGAACATGGAAAAGCGCCGCCGAAATGCGAAGGCCTGACCCGATGCCATGGCTGATCGGTCTGGACTGGGGCACCACGCGACTGCGGGCGATGCTGTTCGACGGCGATGGCGCCGTGCACGAAACGCGCGAGCGCCCGTGGGGTATTCGTCATCTGCCCGACGGCGGCTTCGACGCTGCGCTGTCATCGATCTGCGAAGGCTGGCCGCAGGTGCCGGTGCTGGCCGCCGGCATGGTTGGCAGTCGACAGGGTTGGCGTGAGGTCGGTTATGCGGATACGCCCGCCGATGTCGATGTGCTGATGGCAGGCATCGTCGCCGTGCGCAGCGCGGATGGCCGGCAGCTCGGCATCGTTCCCGGCGTGCGCGACTCAGCGAGCATGGATGTGATGCGCGGTGAGGAAACGCAGGTGATCGGCGCACTCGCATGTCGCCCGGAACTGAGTGGTCGCGCGCAACTGTTGCTGCCGGGCACGCACAGCAAATGGGTCGAAGTACGCGACGGGCGTATCGTGCGTGTATCGACGATGATGACCGGCGAACTCTATGCGGTGCTACGCGAGCATTCGATTCTCGGCGCAGGCATTCCCGAGGCCGACGCAACGACAACGAATCACGAGGCATTCGATGCCGGCGTGCGTATCGCGCGCGACAGCGGCGCCGCCGGTGTGTTGACGCGATTGTTTTCCGCACGCGCGTTGATGCTCGCTGGAAGGCTGGCGCTCGACGCTGTGCCCGACTATCTCTCCGGCATGCTGATCGGCGAAGAGTGGCGTGCCGGCCTCGCCTCCGGCTGGTTGTTGCCGGATACCTCGCCACTGTTGGTCGGTGACGAGCGACTTTGCGCGCGTTACGCGCGTGCAGCGACCTTGTTTCGCTTGCCGGAAGCAGACTGCATCAGCGACGCGTCGGCGCACGGACTGTGGCGGATCGGCCGCGCTGCCGCACTCGTCGGTCCGTCGGCTATTGCCCAAGCTCAAGGAGCGCACTGAATGTTTGACACCTGGCTCGAGCCGTTGCCGTTGATCGCCATCCTGCGCGGCCTGCATCCGGATGAAGCGGTTGCTGTCGGCACGGCCATCGCGGACGCCGGCTTCCGTATTCTCGAAGTGCCGCTCAATTCACCGCGCCCCCTGGAAAGCATTCGCCTGCTCGCCGATGCGCTTGGCGATCGCTGCCTGATTGGCGCGGGCACCGTGTTGACCATCGAGGCAGTGGCGGATGTCGCCGCAGCCGGTGGCAAGTTGATCGTGATGCCGCATGCGGATACCCAGGTAATCGCTGCCGCGCGTCGCGCAGGCATGTACTGCGTGCCGGGCGTGTCCACGCCGACCGAAGCGTTCGCCGCGCTGGCCGCGGGCGCGAACGGGCTCAAGGCTTTTCCCGCTGAACTGATCACGCCATCGGTGCTGCGTGCCTGGCGTGCGATCCTGCCGAAGGGCCTGGCTTTGCTTCCGGTCGGCGGGATCGACCCGGAGGGTATGGACGTCTATCGTCATGCCGGCGCCAGCGGATTCGGCATCGGCTCGGCGTTGTACAAACCGGGCCGCAGCGTCGCCGAGATCGCGGATGCGGCGCTCGCTTTCGCGCACGCATGGATTTCGTCTTCCGTCACATCAGGCAACAGGGATACACCACGCGCATGAAGATCACGAGCCTGACCACGTACCTGGTTCCGCCGCGCTGGCTGTTCGTGCGCATCGACACCGACGAAGGCTTCAGCGGTTGGGGCGAGCCGGTCGTCGAAGGACGCGCGCACACCGTCGCCGCCGCCGTGGAAGAACTCGCCGATTACCTGATCGGCAAGGATCCCCGCCATGTCGAGGATTTGTGGAGCCTGATGTATCGCGGTGGTTTCTATCGCGGCGGCCCGATCCTGATGAGCGCCATCGCCGGCATCGACCAGGCGCTGTGGGACATCAAGGGCAAGCACCTCGGGCAACCGATTCACGCCTTGCTCGGTGGCCCCGTGCGTTCACGCATCCGCGTGTATTCGTGGATTGGCGGCGATCGTCCGTCGGACACCGCCAAAGCGGCGGTCGATGCGGTGGCGCGCGGATTCAGTGCGGTGAAAATGAATGCGACCGAGGAACTGCAGTTCGTCGACACCTACGACAAAGTCGAGCGCGTGCTGGAAAACGTGCAGGCGGTGCGTGACGCGGTAGGCCCCAACATCGGGCTCGGTCTTGATTTCCACGGTCGCGTGCACAAGCCGATGGCCAAGGTATTGATGCGCGAACTGGCGCCCTACAAATTGATGTTCATCGAGGAACCTGTGCTCTCCGATCACCTTGAGGCGATCCCCGAGCTGGCAGCGATTTCGCCCGCACCGATCGCGCTCGGCGAACGGCTGTATTCGCGCTACGACTTCAAGCGCGTGTTGGCGACGGGTGGCGTCGACATCATTCAGCCCGATCCATCGCACGCTGGCGGCATCACCGAAACACGCAAGATCGCGGCGATGGCCGAAGCCTACGACGTGGCGCTCGCCTTGCATTGCCCGCTCGGTCCGATCGCACTGGCCGCCAACTTGCAACTCGACGGCGTGTGCCACAACGCCTTCATCCAGGAACAGAGCCTCGGCATCCACTACAACGCGGGTAACGACCTGCTCGACTACATCAGCGATCGCAGCGTGTTCGCCTACGACGATGGTTTCGTGAGTATTCCAAATGGCCCGGGCCTCGGCATCCAGGTCAACGAGGAATACGTGGCCGAGCGCGCGAAGGTCGGCCATCGCTGGCGCAATCCGATCTGGCGCCACGCCGACGGCAGCGTCGCGGAATGGTAGGCGTGGATCAGGCGACGCCGGAAGATTCGTCGGCGCTCGCCAGTTATCCCAGCCTCGTCGATCGCAGCGTGCTGATCACCGGCGGCGCGACCGGCATCGGCGCGGCCTTCGTGCAGGCTTTCGCACGGCAGGGCGCGCGCGTGGCGCTCCTCGATCTCGATACCGATGGCGCAGCTGTGTTGCTTGAAGGTCTGGAGAACACCACACACCGGCCGCTGTTCCTGCCATGCGATGTCACCGATCTGGGCGCACTCGCCGCGGCGATCGACAAGGCGCGCAAGGAGATCGGCCCGATCTCGACGCTGATCAACAACGCGGCCAACGACGTGCGTCATCAACTGGCGAATACCACGCCGGCCGATTTCGAGCGCAACGTCGCGGTGAATCTTCGTCATCAGTATTTCGCCACGCAGGCGGTGGTGCCGGACATGCGCGCGCTCGGCGGCGGTTCGGTGATCTGCCTGGGTTCAACTGGCTGGATGATCAAGAACGACGGCTACCCGATGTACACCATGGCGAAGGCCGCGGTACGCGGGCTGGTGAACGGCTTGGCTCGCTCGCTCGGGCACGATCGCATCCGCATCAATTGCCTCGTGCCCGGCTGGGTGATCACCGAAAAGCAGCGTCGCCTGTGGCTCGACGCCGATGGCGAAGCGGAAATAGCGCGCAAGCAATGCATGCCTGGCTATCTGCAGGCGCAGGACCTGGCCAACGCCGCGTTGTTCCTCGCCGCGGACGACAGCCGCATGTGCACCGGCCAGGATTTCATTGTGGATGGCGGTTGGGTGTGAGCGGCGTCGTTGCCACCTCCGTGCTCGACGCCCGCAACGTGCTGGGTGAGGGCATCCAGTGGTGTGATCGCAAACAGGCGCTGTACTGGACGGACATCCAGACGTCCAAACTGTATCGTCATCGGCCGTCTGACGCCCTCACCGAAAGCTGGCCGATGCCGGAACGACTCGCCTCGTTCGCGCTGTGCGAACTCGACGACTGGTTGCTGCTCGGACTCGCCACGCGGTTGGCTTTCTATCACCTTCCCAGTGGCGCGCTGGAGCCGTTGTGTGAAGTCGAAGCTGCACTCGCCACGCGGCTCAACGACGGCGTCTGCGATCGCGAAGGGCGTTTCGTGTTTGGCACTCTGCACGAGCCAGTCGGTGGCGGACCGAAGCAGCCGATCGGTAGCTTCTACCGGCTCGACACGGATCTTTCGCTGCACCGGCTGGACCTTGGTGGCGTGGCGATTTCCAACAGCCTCGCGTTCAGTCCCGATGGTCGCACGATGTACTTTTGCGATTCACCGCGACGCGTGATTCGCCGTGGCTCGTACAGCATCGATGGTCATGCAAGCGATGCCGAAGACTGGATCGACCTGCGCCACATCGAAGGCGAACCCGACGGCTCGACCGTCGATGCCGAAGGTGGCCTGTGGAACGCACAGTGGGGCATGGGTCGCGTGGTGCGCTACGCGCCCGATGGCCGCGAAGATCTCATCGTTCAAGTATCTGCGCGACAGCCGACGCGCCCTGCGCTGGGCGGCGCAGCGCTGGGTCAGCTCTATGTCACCAGCGCACGCGACGGGCTTTCGGCGCAGGCCCTGAGCGAAGATACACAGGCGGGAAATCTTTTTTGCGCCCCGGTTTCGCAGCGGGGATTGCCCGAAGCACGCTTCGCAGGTCATCCTCGGACTATCGATGCGGCATGATCGCATCGACCACATGATGAACAACGATCAGCGCCGTGCGCCGGCGCACCCATCCAAAGGGAGCCAACCATGAATGCCACCGCAGCACCGCCGCTTCATCCGAAGGCAACGGCCGTCTTCACCTGCATCCTTGCGGCGCTGGCAGGCCTGATGTTCGGGCTGGACGTCGGCGTGATCTCCGGCGCGCAGAAATTCATCCAGCATGAGTTCGGCGTCAGTGACACCATGATCGGATGGATCGTCAGCATCATGATGGCCGGCGCCGCGATCGGAGCGCTGAGCGCTGCATGGATGTCCAATACACTCGGTCGCAAGCGTTCGCTGATTCTCGGCGCGGTGCTGTTTGTCGCTGGCTCGATTCTTTGCGCATTTGCCTGGTCGGCGGAGGTGCTGATCGTGGCGCGAGTCGTTCTCGGGCTCGCCATCGGCATTGCCAGTTTCACCGCACCTCTGTATCTGGCGGAAATCGCGCCGGAGAAAATTCGCGGTTCTATGATTTCCCTGTATCAGCTGATGATCACCATCGGCATCCTGGCGGCGTTTCTCTCCGATACCGCTTTCAGCTATTCGGGTAACTGGCGTTGGATGCTGGGCATCATTGCGATTCCCGGGGCGCTGTTCTTAATCGGTGTGTTCTTCCTGCCTTACAGCCCGCGCTGGCTGATGATGCGCGGTCGCCGCGCCGAAGCCGAGCAGGTGCTGGAGAAACTTCGTGGCGACCGCAGCGTGGTTGAGCATGAGTTGAACGACATCGCCGAACAGTTGAAGACGCCGCAGCGCGGCTGGCATCTGTTTCAGGAGAACTCCAACTTCCGTCGCTCGGTCGGCTTGGGCGTGCTGTTGCAGGTGATGCAACAGCTCACCGGCATGAACGTCATGATGTATTACTCGCCGCGGATCTTCGAGGGCATGGGTTCAAACACCGAGACGCAGATGTGGTCCACGGTGGCGGTTGGCCTTACCAATGTGCTGGCCACCTTCATTGCGATCGGCCTTGTCGACAAGCTTGGACGCAAGCCGATTTTGTATGCCGGATTCGTGGTGATGGCGCTTGGTTTAGGCACCGTTGGCACGATGATGCATCTGGGTATTCACACCCACAGTCAGCAATTATTTACTGTCGGCATGCTGCTGATCTTCATCGTCGGTTTTGCGATGTCCGCCGGCCCGTTGATCTGGACACTGTGTGCGGAAGTGCAGCCACTCAAAGGTCGTGATTTCGGTATTGGCTGCTCGACTTTCACTAACTGGGCCGCCAACTATCTGGTGGGCATATCCTTCCTCCCTCTACTCAACAGCATCGGCAACGCCACCACGTTCTGGTTGTATGCCGCCTTCAATGTGGTCTTCATCTTCCTCACCATATGGTTCGTGCCTGAAACCAAGGGCGTCACGCTGGAGCAGATCGAACGCAACCTGATGGCCGGCAAGCGGCTGCGCGAGATTGGTCAGTAAGACGCCGAATCAAACACAAAGGCCACTCGATGCCGCTGCGAAATTTCCTCGCCGCCACTTTCGCCGCCGCGCTGCTGTGTGCTTCCCCGCACGCAGCAGTCGCGGACAGCGCAAAAGAGACGTTCACCAATCCGCTTTTGCCATCCGGTCCTGATCCGTGGGTCGCGCAGCGCGACGGCTGGTACTACTACACCAACACGCTCGGCGATCGCATCGCATTGTGGAAAACGCGCGACATGGCGCGGCTTTCCGAAGCCTCACCGGTGACGGTGTGGCGTGCGCCGAAGAACGGACCGAACTCGACCTCGGTGTGGGCGCCGGAACTGCACTATCTGCGTGGCAAGTGGTACCTCTACTACAGCGCCGCCGATCGCCTGCATGACGATGATGCGCATCGCCACAGCTTCGTGCTGGAGAACGCTTCGGACGATCCGACGCTGGGTCCGTGGGTCGATCGCGGCATGTTGCAGACCGATCACAACGGCATCGACGGCACCGTGTTCGAGTTGAACGGCAATCTGTACTTCGTGTACTCCGCGTACATCGGCGACCACAGCGATCTGATCATTGCGCCGATGCGCAATCCATGGACGCTGTCCAAGCCGCAGGTGGATATCGCGCAGCCGACCTTCAGTTGGGAAATGCAGGGTGGCCGCAAGATTCTCGAGGGGCCGGAGTTCCTTCAAGGGCCGTCGGGCAAATTATTTCTCACCTATTCGGCCAGCGCGTGCTGGTCGGATGGTTACGCGCTGGGCCTGCTGACAGCGCAGGCCAGCGCAGACCCGACCAGTCCATTGTCGTGGACCAAATCTTCGCAGCCGGCGCTCGCACAGTCGGTTGAAAACAATGTGTATGCGCCGGGTCACAACGGTTTTTTCAAATCGCCCGATGGTCGCGAGGACTGGATCATCTATCACGCCAACTCAGGTGCGGGAATGAAGTGCACCAGCAAGCGTGCGCCGCACATCCAGCCGTTCCACTGGCGCGACGACGGCACGCCCGATTTCGGCGTACCGATGAAGGAAGCCACGCCGATCGACGCACCGTCGCGCTGAGCTGACGTCGCGATTCATTGCGCCACGAGTATGGCGCCCGTCGTTGACTTCAATGTCATCGCCGAACGACGAAGTGTCGGACACAAAAAAGCCGCGTCGGAACGATCCGGCGCGGCAAAGTTTGAACCGACCACTGCCAGTGTTCGGCGCCGTCATCGGAGGGGTCCGCTCGGGCGAGAGCACCTTAGCCGGCGCGCATCTCAGATCCTCGGACAGTGCGGCGACATGTGTGTGACACCGCGTGGAATCACGGCGACGCGCGTCGCCTTCAGCCAGGAGGTTTGCTGCGCGGCCGCTTCGGTCCCGGCGCCGAATGCTGGCCCTGAGTGGCGTCGATGGCATCGATCCAGCCTGCGCGCGCATCGGGAAAAGCATCGGCGTAAGGCACGTAAGGCTTGATGTCGAGGATCGGCGTGCCGTCGAGCAAGTCCATGCCACGCACGCGCAATGCGTGCGATTCCACGGCGATCAGTTCGACCGCCGACAGGCCAATGGCATTGGGTCGGTGCGGCGAGCGCGTGGCTAGTACGCTGCGTTTTCCACCACCGCGCGGCGGTCGCACTTCGGCCTTCCAGCCGTCACTGCGATGGAACGCGAAGATCAGCCAGATGCGCTCGAATCCCGCGAGGTCACGGAACGCCGCCGCGGGAAACCCCTCGATGAATTCGATGATCGCTTCGGACGATGCGCCGCTCTCGGTACCTTCCACCACCGTCGGCTGGTGCGGCGCATCGATGCGCCGCGCATAAGGCGAACGCACGAACGCGATCGGACGGCTGGCAAAGCTGGCAGGCGATTCGTGCATGGCGGCATTCGCGTCGAAGTAAGCGGCAAGTATCCCATTGCCCAGCGGCGCGGGCGGGTTACAGTTGGCAGGTTGCTTTGTCCCCACCGAGGCCAACCATGAAGTTCATGCTGATGATCTACCCCGACGAATCGATGTTGCAGGCGCTGCCGGAAGGCGAATTCGACGCGCGCATGCATCAGTGCATCAAGCACGCCGACGAGCTGAAAGCCCATGGCCAGCTGCTGGATACGCAACAACTCGAAGAACCTGCCACGGCGAAATCGGTGCGCAGCCGCAACAACAAGATCAGCGTTTTCGACGGCCCCTTTGCCGAAACCAAGGAATATCTCGGCGGCTTCCAGCTGATCGAAGCGGCGGACATGGACGAAGCGGTGCGTATCGCGTCGCAGATTCCATGGATCGAAAACGGCTGCGTGGAAATTCGTCCGGTGCGCGACTTCGAAGCCGTGCGTCAGCGGGTTGGCGCATGAGCGATTTCGAAGAAGACTTCGACGCCGAGCATGCGTTCGACGATCTCGACGAAGATTCGGTCGAGGCGAAAGTCTGGCAATTCCTGTTGCTGATCAACCCCGGCGACGAAGAAACCGCGTTGCTGCAGTTCACCGACTATCGCGAAGCGGTCGCCGATGTCGACGCGGACGACATCGAGCCGATTGCGGTGATCGGCCGTGCGATCGACTGGCGTTCGGGTTTCATCATCGACGCGCAGGACATGCGCTCGCTGATCCAGGCCGTCGACGAACTCTCGTCGCGCTGGAACCTCTCGATCGACTGGAACGGCGACCCGGTCGACGACGAGTTCTTCGACGACATGGATTGCGCCGAACTCTTCTCCATCGCCTACGATCGCCTCGCCGAACACGGTTACACGCTGTGGGCGTGGGAAACCGACGGCGATACCTACGCCGGTTTCATGACACTGACCCGCGATGCGGAACCGCTGCGCGAACTGGCGACCGCACTCGGCATCAACCTGATGCTGGGTAATCAGGTGACCTGACCTGAGCGTACCGCTCGCCACGGTTCGTCACGCGGCTTCCATCGACTCAGCGACGCGTGTCGTCGGGGGTATTTTCGTGAATCACTGTCTGGCGGGTTCTATCGGTTGCGTGACATCGAATTGCAAGTCAAAGTGCGTCGTATCGACCGAGGCATTGACGTGTCCCACAAGCGCTACGTGCTTCCCGTAATTTTGCCCAAGGCTTACAGCCAATGCCGTCTTGCTGGCACCGATGCCCAGTTAGCTGGTGTCGAAAGGTGCGCCCGACGGCTGTTCCATCGCTGTCTACAAAATTGATGGGATGGTCCAGCTTCACGTAGGAATACGCTCCAGCGCGGAGATCGCTTAGTGGCGAGGGCCTGGAAATCCCCTTGAGAATGACGCCAGTGACGCGAACGGTTTCGTGCAGCCGTATCCACGCTGCTTGCGAATCGCCTGCGTTGGCAAATAGCGGGAAGGGACTGAATAATCCACCGAGTAGCATGAACTTCAAGCTGCTGATATGGCGCATGACGATGACTCCTTTGGTCGATACGAAACGAAGTCATTCCCGCGTGCAGGCGTCGCATCAGATGACAGCTGGCGTATCCACCGGTCGCCCGGCCAGCCACAGCGCGAGATTGCGCACGTAGCGTTCGATCGATCGCTGCGCTTCGGGTGCGTGGGCGAGCGCATCGCCGGGCGGTTCGGAGACGAAGCTGGGCGCGCCCGATGCGGGATTCCAGTTGTAATCGGCGAAATGATGGAAGGTGGATTGCGCGATCGCCGGGCCGCCATCGACGGAAGCTTCGAACGCCACTGCGAGGTTGAATGCCGTGTTGCTCAACTTGCTGCGGCCGGTGGCAATGACGCGGGCGCTCGGATCATTGGCCGGCTTGCCGACGGCACCTTCATGTGGATGCGCGGGCAGCGAGTGCAGAGCGCCGTCAGGTGATTCGGGATCGGTCAGCACCGGATGCAGCGGCATGCTGATGTGGACGTGCTGGAAATCACCGTTGGCACCGGAGTGATAGTTCGGCCACGAGATGTCGGTGGTGATGGTGTCGTCGACATGATGGCGCGACGCATCGGGTTCGGGATTCTTCGAGTGGAAGAAATGTGCTGCGCCAACACCGCCCAGTGTGCATACGGAGCAGCCGAGATCCATGTGATCGCGCGTCACCATCAGCCCGCCGCCGCGCTGGTGGAAGCGCGTGATGGCGGCGCAGTCTTCCTCGGTGAGTCCGTTGCCGGTGTCCACCGCGAACAGCCACATTTCGTCGAACGACGAGGTGTCGAGCGTGGACAACACGCGATCAGGTGCACCGTTCGCATCGCGATCGCGTGCCACGACGTCGAACAAGGGTTCGCCGTCGGCATCGCGCAAGTCGGCGAGGTACTTGCGCAGCAAACTGAAACGACCAATGTGCCAGTCGTCGACGGTGGTGGGGATCGTCGTCTGCAACAGCACTCTGCTGAGTGTGGCCATGGCGTTGATGTCCGGATCAGTAGTAGCGAGGGATCGGGCCGAGCTGTGGTGTCTTGCGGTCACGCAGGTCGAACATGGCGTCGTCGATGTAGCACCAGCCCCAGCCTTCGGGTGGGTCGTAGCCTTCGATGATCGGATGTTGCGTGTGGTGAAAATGCTTGCTGGCGTGGCGGTTCGGCGAGTCGTCGCAACAACCGACGTGGCCGCAGGTTCGGCAGATGCGCAGGTGCAGCCATTCGTCGCCCGTTTTCAGGCATTCCTCGCAACCGCGCGCGCTGGGCGTCACGTCCTTGATGGTATCGAGATGATCGCAGTGACTGTTCATGACAACTCCGTCGATATCGGCAAAAACGATGTTTATCATAGGCCGGCCTGGCGCGCGTATCGTGCGCCTGCGACACAAAAGGGTGCGGCATGCTGCAACTGATCGGTTTCGATGGCGACGATACGCTCTGGCGCAGCGAAGACTATTACCGCCATGCCAACGAGGAATTCATCAGCATCCTCGGCAACTATGTGGACCTCGAAGATGGCCACGTGAACGACACGATGCTGGAGACCGAGCGACGCAACCTCAAGCTGTTCGGTTACGGCGCCAAGGGCATGACGCTGTCGATGGTGGAGACGGCCATCGCGATCACCAACAAGCGTATTTCCGCATCAGACATCCATCGGCTGGTGGAAATCGGCAAGCGCGTGCTGCAGCACCCGGTGGAATTGTTGCCCGGCATCCGCGCGGCGATCGAGGAAGTGTCGTGCCATCACGATGTGGTGCTGATCACCAAGGGCGATCTTTTTCATCAGGAAAAGAAAGTGGCGCAATCGGGCCTGGCCGATCTGTTCCAGCGCATCGAGATCGTGTCGGAGAAAGACGCTGACACGTATCTGCGCGTGCTGTCCGGATTCTCGCTGCGGCCGGATCAGTTCGCGATGGTCGGCAACTCGCTGCGCTCCGACGTGGAACCGGTGGTACGTCTTGGCGGCTGGGGCGTGCACGTGCCGTACCACGTGACCTGGGCGCACGAAATGGAAGACGGACTGCACGACGACGAGCGCTCGAAAATCGTCACTGTCGACGCGCCCTCGGCGATTCCGGCGGCGGTGGCAAAACTGCGCGAACTCGCCGCTGCGTGAGCTCGCGCAGCGAGTCAGGCGATCGAGCGCAGCAACCCGCCTTCGACTCGCAATGCCGCACCGTTGGTAGCGGCCGACAGCGGGCTGGCCAGATAGGTCACCAGGCTGGCGACTTCCTCGCTTTCGATCAACCGCTGTAACAGCGAGCTGCTGCGATGTTTCGAGAAGAACTCGCTTTCTGCATCCGCGGCGCTGAGATTGGGCGTCACCGCGCTCTTGATGAAATCGACGATGCCCTCGGAGCGCGTCGGCCCCGGCAGCACGGCATTGACGGTGACCGCAGTGCCCTTGGTCAATTCAGCCATGCCGCGCGACACGGCCAGCTGCGATGATTTGCTGACGCCGTAGTGGATCATCTCCGCGGGCGTCATGACGCCTGATTCGCTCGAGATGAAAATCACCCGACCCCAGTTGTTCGCCAGCATGCGCGGAAAGTAGTGGCGCGAAAGGCGAACGCCGCTCAACACGTTGGTTTCGAACATCTGCATCCAGTCGTCGTCGCTGATCTGCGCGAACGGCTTGGCTTCGTAGATGCCGAGGTTATTGATCAGGATGTCTGCGTCGGGCACTTCGCGGATCAGCGCGGCGGCGCCTTCCGCCGTGGCGAGGTCGGCGACGACTTTGCGCACCTTGGCGCCGTCGGGAATCGCCTGGTCGAGCTTGGCCTTGCTGCGGCCGGGCACCACGACGGACACGCCCTCGGCAAGCAGCGCGTTGACGATGGCCAGCCCGATGCCGGCGCTGCCGCCGGTGACGATGGCGGTGCGGTTTGCGAGTTTCAGATCCATGGGAATTCCTGCAGAGGATGCGCGAACGCATCAAAGGCCGCGCGGCGCGCGCGGAATGATCAGGATGTGGCGACGGCCCGGCGATATGCCAAGGGCGATAGTCGGCGAATCGTCAATCGTCGAAGCCGGTATAGCCTTCGGGGAAAATCGGCGTGCCGTCTTCTTCCAGTCCGCTCATGTCCGTCATGGCTTTCGCTGCGGCTGTTTCGGCGATGCCCTTGTCGCGGAAGCTGCGGTTTTCGCAGATCGCGAAGTACATCGGAAAACCGCCGGCGCGCGGCGTGACCGCAAGATACGCGGTGAAGCGCGAGCCTTCGAGCGTGGCGCCGGAACGCACGAGATAGTTGTCGAATTCGCGCCCGGCCATCGGTGTCGTCCGCAGAAAAGAGTAGAAGTGTAGGTCATGCCCGCGATGCACGGATCAGCGATGTGCGGATCACCCCGGCGGATTGTCGCCCTCGTCGATCGGCAGTACATCGTGGAACACGGTGTAGTCGATGATGTTGGTGCCGTCGGCACCCTCGCTGACCAGGTCGAGATAGCGATGGTTCCAGCGCAGCGCGCGATGGCTCCATTGTTGGCGAGCCAGCATGGATTGCGACGTCGTTTCGTCGACGCCTTCAATGCTCAGCAGAAAGGCCGAGTCCATGGCTTCGAGTGATTCAGGCGTTTCGCCATGGAGCGGGCTGCTTTCGTCGATGACGTGCATCAGGCTCCAGCTCAGCACGAAGATCGGATGACGATCGCGCACCAGTTTCAGGTCGTGGATGCGGCGCCAGCGAAAACCTTCCGGTGACACTTCCAGTCGCAGCAGGTGCAACTGCGCGAACGCCTCGGCGATGACGTTCTGCCGTGTGTTTGCCGCGCGCACCATCAGCGTGGATTTGCCGTCGATGACGCGCACCACCGGATGGTCCGCGAAGATGATCTTGGCGCGCGGACGCGAGAAGCGCGAAAAGATCAGGCCGGTGACCAACGCGATGGACACCATGCCGGTGAAGATTTCGAGCGTGGCCAGCACATGCGCGTACACAGTCTGCGGATGCATGTCGCCGTAGCCGACAGTGGAAAGCGTTTCCACGCTGAAGAAAAACGCGCCGGCGAAACCCTGCGGATACTGGTTCGCGATCGGCGCTGTGCCGAACTGGTAGAGCCCGGCGAAGGCCGCGTTGAGCAGTAGAAAAATCGCCGCGACCAGACCGAAGAACACCGGCCAGCGCACGGTCAGCGCGCGGTGGTAGATGTCGTCCCAGATGCGTCGCGGCAGGCCCTGGCTCAGGAAGGGACGCCCGGCGACGTGCACGATCCTCGGTCGATTCGGCGTAGGCAGCATCGGTGGATGGTCCGTGGTCGCAGTGCGTTGCGCCGATATGGCTCGGCGAGAGTCGCATCGATTGTAACGCGCACGACGCGAGTGCCAGCGTGCATGTGGCAAGCTGCGCGCTCCGATCCATCGAGTCCGACCATGCTTGTGCCGTGCGATATCTCATGCCCGTATTGCGGCGAACCGATCGAGGTGCTGGTCGATGCGTCGGCAGGCGACCAGAACTACGTCGAGGATTGCCAGGTGTGCTGCCGCCCGATCACGCTGAACATCCACATCGATGCGGACGGCGACGCGCACGTGGGCGCGACGTCCGAAAACGATGCCTGAGTCGAATGTTCCGAGTGAATCGACGGAGCGTGACGGATCCCTCGTTCCGCGCATCGTGCTTGATACCAACGTGTGCCTTGACCTGTTCGTGTTCAACGAGCCGATGTGTTCGCATGTGCTGGCGGCGATGCGCAACGGCGTCGTGCAGGCCGTCACGCGCGACGACTGCCGCGATGAATGGCAGCGCGTGTTGCACTATCCGCGCCTGCCGATCGACGACGCCAACCGACCAGCGATCAGCGCCGCGTTCGATGCGCTGGTGCAACATCTCGACGAAGACGCGATGACGCCGGCGGATGCGCGTCTCCCGCTTTGTGCCGATGCGGACGATCAGAAATTTCTCGAACTCGCACTGGCGTCGGGGGCGCAGTGGTTGCTGAGCAAGGATCGCGAATTGCTGAAACTGGATGCACGAACGCGCTCGTCCGGATGGTTTCCGATCCTGCTTCCGCAAATGTGGCACGCGCCGAAAAACAGAGCGCCGGGCTGACACGCGAAGGGACCGTTGCCGGTCCCTTCGATCGATCCATCACGGCAGCCAGCGATCAGTGCTGCTTGTCGTCCTTCTTCTGATGTCCCTCATTTCTCGTCGGCGGATTTCCGTGCGCCTGCGGCTGGGGTCGCGGCGCCTGTTGTGGCCGTTCCGTCTGTTGCGGTCGCATCATCTGCGGGCGGGGTACCTCGCGTTGCTGCTGCATAGGTGCCTGTCGTGGTGCTTCCCGTTGCTGCATGGGCATCGGCCGCGGCGCCTCGCGTTGTTGTTGAGGCATCGGCATCGGTCGCGGCGTTTCGCGGCGCTCAGGCATCGGTGTGCGCTGTTGCATGGGCGATGTGTGCGGAATGTCGCGATGCATCATTGGCGCCTGCGGTCGCGGCGAAGTGATCGGCTGTTGCATGACGGGCGCAACGCGTTGCGGCAGGTGTTCGACCGGCGCACGTGTCGGCATCGTCGGGGCGAGGCGCGACGGTGCAGCGACGCCGATGTGCTGGCCGGGAATGCGCATCGAACCGTTGCGGCCGCCCTGCATGTGCGGTTGTCCCGGAGCCGCCTGTCCCGCAACCGGCGCATGCGGAACCGGTCCGTTCGGAACGGGAACATGCAAGTCCTGCCCATGAGCAGCGAGTCCGCGGCCGGCACCGGGCGCGGAAACACCCGGCATGTTGAGGTGCGGCTGGTGGGCGATTTCCGATGGACGTCCATTCGGCATCGGCGCGACGCCGGGACGAACGCCAGGCGGGTTACCCGGCAACGTTCCCGGGTGCGCAAAACGCGCGGGCTGACCCTTGGTCAGGGCACCGTTGAAGTTGGGGCGGTTCATCGGCTGCTGCGATGGCATGTGCACGTGCGCCGGACCGGCCAGATGGTTGCCCGGTTCGTTCGGCATGGGCATAGGCGGACGGATTGCGCCGGCATTCTGCGGCGGTTGGCCGGGCGCACCGAAGCCATTGTGATTGCCGGCCCGGTGGTTGTTGTCGCCACGCCGATCGATGGTGGTGGATTTTGAAACATAGACAGTGTTGTCGTGAACCACGGCAGGCCGCTGCCAGTGACCGCGATCGCCGTTGCCGCCACCGTCGCGATTGCCGCGCCAGCGCATGTCCCAGCTGTTCCAGCCGTAGTTCGATCGGTCGCGATCGTGATCGTGATGGTGCGAATGATTGAACAGCGATGCCACCGCGATGCCTGCGCCGAACGCCAGCGCACCGGTGGCGACCATGTCGCCGGTGCTGTAGCCGGGCTGTTCATAGCGATAGTCGGGGTAGCTCTCGACCTCTTCGCCGTACACGGTCTGCGGATCATATTCGGGCACGTACACCGTGTCCTGGTCGGCCGGCAGAATTTCGATTGTCTGCTCCGGCGCGGGCACCACGGACGGGCCCGAGTAGACGGTTTGATAGCCATCATCCGAAGGCGCGTACGCGACGCTGGTGTCCACCGGCGCGGACGGCTGGTTGACCACGTGCAGTTGCGCCGAGCTGCGCAGGCTGCCGTGCTTCGACGCGCGCTGGCGCATCACCTGGATCGCGTTCAGCACGTCAGTCGGATCGTTCGCGTATGCATTGCCAAGCGCGGTGGTCCACGGAATGTTCTGCGCCATCTGGTCGAGAACTTTGGGAAATACCGTGAGGCCCTTGATGCTTGGATCCCACGACTGCGGATCCACCGCGTCCTGCAACTCCGGGCCTTGCAGTTTCTGGTTCTGTTCGAGGAACGTATCCGCGGCGGAAACCTGATCGGGATAGGTCGAGCCTGCCAGCACCTGCGCCACGAGCTTGTCCGGAAACAGCGCGATCGGCGCAACCAGTTGATAAAGCTGGTCGGCGGTCGGTGGTGCATACGCCGGTGCCTGCGCTGTCGAAGCGCTCGCTGCTGGTGCTATCGCGGGTGCCGTCGACGCGCCTGCGGACGCGGACGCCTGCGGCGATGCGGGCTGCTGGTTGCAACCGATCAGCGCGGCCGCGCCTGCGCAGATCGCGGTGTTCAAAGCCACGCTGAGAAAACGCCTGGTGATCACTCTCTTCTCCCTTGCTCGGTGGAATGTCGTTGAGTGGAACATCCGGTCCGGCACGACGCGGCTCCCCGGTCACGTCGACTCACGAAAGCCGGTCGACGTGCGCAGGTTCTTACTGTCGTACGGAACCGCCGGTAAATAACGCAATACAAGCAATTGCGACGTGGCGGCGTGAAGAAAAAGCGACGCGCCACGAAAGCGCGAACGAAGTCACTCGAAAGGACGGCTCACGCGATCGTGACGCCAAGTTGTTGCAGCGTCTCGCGCGTGGCGCGGTCCGAATCCGGCGTGACGGGTCGACACAAATCCCATAGGAATCGCACGCGGAATCCGAGGTCGATGGCGTCCTGCGCGGTCCACAATACGCAAACATCGCGCGCCAGCCCGCACACGACGACATCTTCCACGCCGCGTTCGCGCAGCCAGCCGGCGAGGCCAGTGCTGGGGCGTTGTCCATGTGGACCGTGGTTTTCGCGGAAGCCGCTGTACGAATCCACGTTGGGATCGCTGCCCTTGCGAATCAGTGCATCCAGCGACGACCAGTCGATGCCCGGATGAAGTTCCGCGCCCGGCGTTCCCTGCACGCAGTGATCCGGCCACAGTGTTTGCGGCTGACCATGCAGCGTGATCTGTTCGAACGGCGCATGCCCGGGATGCGAGCTGGCGAATGAAGCGTGCCCGTGCGGATGCCAGTCCTGCGTGGCCACCACGTGGCGGAACAGTCGCTGCCGCAGCAGCGCATCGATGCCCGGCACGATGGCATCGCCCTCGTGGCAGGCGAGCGGACCGCCGGGCATGAAATCCGGCTGCACGTCGACGACGATCAGGGCGGCGTGGGTATTCGCGGAAGGATTCATGGGCTGAAGTTTCTTGGGGGAAGAGGAACTCGGGCGCGGGCGTCGCGGCCGCCGTCGATGGCACATAATGCATGTTCTGCCATCACCGATCGGAAAAACACGCGATGCATTACGACCAGTCGTGGATGGGATTCGGCATCGTCGGCGGCATGCAGGCCGGGGCTATTTCCACGCTTGCTGCAGTGTTGTTGTTTTTCTTTTTTCACTGGATCGGCAAACGCAGCGGCTGGGGTTACGGCCCGGAGATCGGCTGGGCTTTTCTGCTGGCGCTGGCGCTCACCGCCAGCGGCGATCTGTGGGACATGTTCTATTTCAATTACGCGCCCTTGCAATCGCTGGAGTTGCTCAAAGCCGAACTTGCGCTGGTGCACGACCCCGACGGCATCGGCACGCGCGTGTCGTGCGAATTGCTTGGCGTGGTGCTGGGTTTGTATATCGGGTGGGCGATCTGCAGCGCCGACTGGCGCACGCGCTTCGGCCGCTCGCGCAAGGATTGATCCTTCAGTTCAGCGGCGGCCAGCGTCAACGCGCGTGCACACCCGCGAGCTGATGCGAAAACATCCACGGCCACAGCTCGGCGGTTGCATAGGCCATCGGCCAGGAGCCGTGATCGACGCCGGGAAATTCGGTGTAACGCACGTCATCCCCGAGTGCCTTGAGCGCTGCATTCATCCGATGCGATTCATCCGGCGGCACCACCGAATCGATCGCGCCGTTGAAGATCCACACCGGCAGCTTGCCGATATGCGCCGCCACCCATGCGTGCCTGTTGCTGGTGCCGGCAGGTATGCCTTGCACGGACAACGGATCGGGATCCTTTGGCTGGTTGATGCCGCCGCAGATGATCGCCGCCGCGGCGAACATGCCAAGGTGATCCTTTGCGATCTGCCACGAGCCGTAGCCGCCCATCGACAAGCCGGTGAGATACAGGCGCCGGCGGTCGCCGTGATAGGTATCGATGGTTTCTTTCAGCGCCTGTAGCGCCATCACTTCGACATCGCCGTTCCAGGCCGTGCCTTCCGGCGCCTGCGGGATGACGACCACGGCCGGGAAATGATCGCCATGATCCTTCAGCCATGGCGGCAAACCCTGGCTTAGCTGACGTTCGTTGTCGCTGCCGCGCTCGCCACTGCCGTGCAGAAACAGCACTACTGGCCACGAGCGTTTGGCCGTCCAGCCGTCCGGAACGAAAAGCCGATATCGATAGGTTGTTCCGTGCACGCTGGTCGAGCGCTCGATGAAACGCGATGGCTGCGCGGCGTGTGCGACGAAGGCGAGCAGAAAAAATCCAATCAGGGCGAGAAGGCGAGTCATGATTCGGCTACCGATGACGAAGGCCGATCATAACGGCCTTGCGGAAGAATCATCACAGGATCGGATCGAACAGTCGCGCGACGTGCATGGCCACCCGGCGCAAGTAAGGCGCCTCGTGGTATTCGCTTTCGTCCATGCGCACGGCACGAGCGAAATCGGCTTCGAGCATCGCTTCCACCTGGCTGGCGAACGTGCGGTCGACAATCAGCGCGCTCACCTCGAAATTGAGCCGGAACGATCGGCTGTCCAAATTCATGCTGCCGATCGCGGCGCTGTCGTGGTCCACCAGCAAAGCTTTCTGGTGGAGGAAGCCGGGTTGGTAGCGGAATACCTGCACGCCCGCGCGCACTGCCTGATGCGCATGCAGCGTGGACGAGAGAAACACGGTCTGGTGATCCGGCCTCGAGGGAATCAGCACGCGCACGTCGACGCCGCGCAGCACTGCGAGCTGCAGTGCTGCGCGCACCGCGGCATCGGGCACGAAATAAGGTGAAGTGAGCCACACGCGCTCGCGTGCCGCATCGATCGCCGCTGTGAAAAACAGCGACGCCGTTTCACGCGTGTCGGCCGGTCCGCTGGCCACGATCAGTGCACTGGCAATGCCGTCGCAACGTGGCGTCGGCAGCAGGGTTGGCTGCGTGCCGGTGATCCATTGCCAGTTTTCCGCGAATAGCCGTTGCAGATCGGCGACCGCTGGCCCACGCAATTCCAGCTGGGTGTCGCGCCACGGTGCCAGCGGTGGTTTGAGGCCGAGATATTCGTCGCCGACATTGAGTCCGCCGACGAAACCGCGCACGCCGTCCACCACCACGATCTTGCGGTGATTGCGAAAATTCAACTGGAAGCGATTGCGCCAGCGATGCGTCGCGAACGGATGAATCGCCACGCCGCCAGCACGTAACGCGGCGATGTAGTGATGCGGCAAATCACGGCTGCCGACGCCGTCGAACAACACGCAGACTTCCACGCCGGCGGCGGCGCGCTCCAGCAGCACGTGTTGCACGCGCCGACCCAGCGCGTCGTCGCGGAAGATGAAGAACTGCACCAGCAGGCAGCGTTCAGCGCTCGCCATCGCGGCGATCATCACGTCGAACGCGGCATTGCCATCGATCAGCAACCGCAACGCGTGGCCGGCGAGAAACGGGCGGCCCTGCAACGCAGCGATCGATGCAAAGCGTTCGCAGCCGGGCTCGACGGAGCGATCCCCGGCCGGTGCCTTGGTCGTTGTCAGTGTGGTTGAATGCAGGGCGAGATAGCCGCTGAAGCGACTCGCGCCGAGATAAAGATACGGCAACAGCGTCACATACGGCAGCAGCACGAGCCCGAGCACCCAGCCAATCGCGCCTTGCGGCGTGCGCGTATGCACGACTGCGTGCATGGCAGTCAGGATGCCGAGCAGATGCAGCAGGAAAATGCACGCGGTGAGCAGGGTGAGTGTCATCCGCAGGCGTCGTTTGTGGCTGGTCTAGCCGGCGAGCAACTGGTCGGCGAGGCTGCGCGCCTGCTGGCGGATTTCCGGCATCGCTGTGGATTCCCACAACGTGCCGCGCAGCAGGCTGCCGATCGCGAACAGGCGCGTCCAGTGCGCGCCGTCGTGTTGCAGCCGTCCATCAGGCAATGCGCCGACACCGAGGCCGAGCGGGTCGGGCGTGATGTGCGCGTTGGTGAGCAACTGGCTCACGAGGCGATGATCAGTGCGGCGCACGTCGGTGTTCAGGCCGATGGTCTGCACGACCATGTCGGCATCGATAGAGCGTGCGTGTCCGGCGTGTTCGAGCGTCATCGTCAAACCTTCACTGGAAAGCGCGACGGTGCGCATGCGTCCGCGCTGGCGATGGAGCCGGCCTTCGCGTTCGAGCGTCGCGATTTTTTCATGCACCTGTGGCGGCATGCGATGCCGCGCGCGCTCCCATGCCCAGCGTGCGTGGCGCATGAAGCGCGCGCGTTGGTCGAGTGGCAACGCGCCCCACAGGCTTGGCGTGTGCGGACGCAGGCTGTCCAGAACGGTGCGCCAGTCGCCTTCCTGCGACATCGCCTCGCGCAGCAGATGCATCCACGAACGGATTTCCGGTGTCTGGCGCATCGCCTCGATCAGTTCGGCGCTGTCGTCGGCCGGCGCACTTGCCGCAAGGTGATGTGCCTCGGGCAACATGCCGTGACGCGAGATGGCGGTGAATTCGGTTTGCGGCCATAGCGCGGAGAGTTCCAGCAGCACGTCGATGGCGGTCAGGCCCATGCCGATCAGTGCGACCTTGCGCGGCGGCGGACCGATGCGGGTCGCGTTGCGCAACAGCTGCCACGGATCGACCAGGTAACGACCGCTTTCGAGCACGTCGTCGCCCACGCCGTTGAGCGGTTGCGGCGACAGCGCGCCGAGGGCCAGCACGGCCGCATCCACGCGACGGCTTTCATCGCCATGGTTCACGGTGATGCCGTCCTGCTCGGGCACCAGTGCGTCGACCGCGAACGGAATCACGTTGACGTCGTGGCCGTGCGCCACGCCCTGCTGCAAGGAGCGCGTGACTTCGGCTTCGAGGTAATCGCCATAGCGGCGACGCGGCAGGAAATCGGTGCCGGTGATGGTCGGATCGTCGCGCTGCACGAAATCGAGGAAGCCGCGCGGCTTGCCGGCAAACATGCTCATCGATGCCGCACGTACGTTGAGCAGGTGGCGATCGGAGGTCGTGCCATAGGCGATGCCGCGGGCCAGCGCACCGCCGCCGGTGTACCAATCTAGATGCAGCGGTTGCGATGGCCGTCGCTCCAGCAATTCGCTGAGCAAAGTGGCTGCCGCGGCGCCGCCGCCGATGATGGCGACTCGTCGAAACATGGAATTCCCGATAGCGAAGTAGGTGTGGCTCAGGCAGGCAGGCGACCGGCGACGGCGCTGCGCTGTGCCAGCGACGTCCATCGACCGGTGATCTCTTCCTGCTCGTAGGCGAAGTACTGGGTCAGATCGCCGCCATAAACGTGGAGCGTCAGCGCCGTGTCGTGCTTGGACAAATTACGACAGCGATGCGCGTGGGTGTCGACACCTTCGAACCAGGTGCCGTCGCCCTGGCCGAGCCAGTCACGACCTTCCATCTTCAACTCGCCGGAGACAGGATCGCGCGAATAGGATTGCACTTCGAGCGCGCCGACCAGCGCGACCTCCAGACCCCACAAACCCGCATGGTCGTGGATCGGCGTGAGGTAGTTCGGCGGCCAGGCCATCACCAGCACGCTGATGTCCGGATCTTTCCGTTCGGCCAGCAGCCAGCGTTCGAACCCGCGCCCGCGCAACGGCGCGAGCCCATTGGACAACACCTGCGATTCCTGATGGACCACGCGACCCATGTCGCGTGCCATCGAGGCGAGGTCGGGCTGGTTGGCGGTGCCATATTCCAGCGCGATCTCCCGCAAGATCTTGAGGGTATTTTTGTATCTGCCCATGTGTCGAACCAGAGGGGTAATGGCGATCAGTGGAGCATGCGCATTGTTAAAGCTGCGTAAGCTCCCGGGTGGCTTTTTTTGTCCATTCGCTGGCGGCATTTGCCGTCCAATTCGCCGCCCATGAGACGCCTGGCGGACCGGCCGCCATCCGGGCGGCCGGTGCGTATTGCCGTGTTACTGCTGGCGCAGGTCGAAGGTGACCGGCACCCGCGCCCACGCCTGCACGGCGCGGCCATCGACCACGGCCGGCTGGAACCGCCAAGCCGCCAGCACCTGCGCCCGGGCACTGCGATCCAGCACGGGGTAGCCGCTGCTTTGCTCGATCACCACGTCGATCGGCTTGCCGGTTTCGTCGACTAGTACGCGCAGCAGTACGTTGCCGTGCATGCGTTCGCGCACGGCCTGTGTCGGAAATTTCAGCGGCGAGGCGAGATAGGCAAGGGTAGTTTCCACCGGCGCGGCATTTACCGCCGGCCCGGGCGGCGCCGTCGTCGCGGGATGGATGCTCGGCGCGGTGACTAACGGTGCGGCGATGTTGCCTTGATCAGTTGGCACCACGACCGGCGGCGTGGCCGGCATGGTTCGCGGCTGGGTATGCGGGACGGCTGGTGGACGAGGCAGCGGCTTGACGACGGGCATCGGCGGTTGCGGTATGACCTTGACCGGCTCGATCCAGCGGATCTGTGTCACGGGTGCGGCGGTCGTTTCGTGTGAAAACAGCACGGCGCCGATCGGGCGCGAGACGATGAGTACAACGGCGAGGTTGAACGCGATGGCCGCGCTGATGGCGGCGATGCGTGCAGCGTCGGGGTGCGGACGAGTAGCGACAGCCAGGCTAGCGGACGACATAAGCGACCTCCTGACGAGCGGTTTTGGGATGTTGCGATCGTCACGCTGCAACGCGTGCAGGGGGATCGTGCGGTCGCGACTGCAGCGTATGCCTGTCCGAGCTGGTTCCGCAAGTGGACGGCCAAACGTATGCGGCGAGCCGTAGTTGGGCTGGTAAGGTGGGTGGGCGAACCACCGCGCACGCTGGAGGAAACACGATGTACGTCCAGTCCGGCGCCATCGCCGAACGCCACGCCCTCGGCGACGAATTCGCCAGCAGCGTCATCCACGGCATCGGCATCGTGCTCAGCATCGCCGGCCTCGCGACGCTGGTCGCGTACGCCGTGCGACAGGGCGGCGCGTTGAATGTCGCGGCCTGCGCCGTGTTCGGCACCACGCTGGTGCTGTTGTACACCGCGTCCACGCTGTATCACTCGGTGTCGCTGGCCAGCGCCAAACCGACGCTGCGGGCGCTGGATCACATTGCGATCTACTTGCTGATCGCCGGCACGTATACGCCATTCACATTGATCGCGCTCCCTGGTCGATGGGGCTGGAACCTGTTCGCCGCCGTGTGGACGCTCGCGCTGGTTGGCAGTGCGCTGGAGCTCGGCTGGCTCAAGCGATATCACAAATTGGCCGTGCTGCTATACGTAGGTATGGGCTGGATCGGCATGGTGGCGTTCAAGCCGCTCAGCGCGCATCTGCAATTCGGCGGCATGAGTCTGCTCATTGCTGGCGGCGTTGCCTACACGCTCGGCGTGCCGTTCTACCTGTGGCGACGGCTGCCGTATCACCACGCGCTGTGGCACGTGTTCGTGCTTGCCGGCAGCGTGCTGCATTTTCTCGCCGTGCTGTTGTACGTGCTGCCGCGTTCGCCGGCCTGATTCAGCCGAACAGCATCGCCAGGCCGAACAGGCCGACCATCACCAGCGACATCACCAGCTTCAACAGCGTGCCGAACAGCAAGCCGATCCACGTGCCGATGCCGACGTGCGCCGAACGCAACACGCTGTTGCCGGATGCGAGCTCACCCGCGATCGCGCCCACGAACGGTCCGAACACCAGGCCGGGAATGCCGAGGAACATCCCGACGATCGTGCCCGCCATTGCACCCCACAAGGCGAGCTTGCTGGCACCGACGCGTTTGGCGCCCATCGCGCTCGCGGCGAAATCCGCGATCACGCCGATCGCTCCGAGCGCGCCGATGATCAGCAGCCACCACAGACCGAGATGCCGATAGTGATCGACCGCGGCCGCCAGCCAGATGCCGCCGAAGATCATCGGAATGCCGGGCAGCGCAGGCAAGATGGCGCCGGCGAGCCCGCCGACGATCAGCAGCCCGGCGATGACATACAGCGCGATCTCCATCTTTCCACTCCTCGACAGCGTCGACCCGTATGCAGCATTTCAGGAGTGGACGGTTTGCGCCAGCGCGCTGAACGGAACGACAGCTACTTCTCGACGAAGGCCCGTTCGATCACATAGTCGCCTGGCTCGCGCGTGCGCGGCGAAGCATGAAAGCCGCGACCGTCGAGCAGCGAAGCAAGATCGTCGAGCATCGCCGGACTGCCGCACAGCATCACGCGATCGGTGAGCGGATTGAGTGGCGGCAGGCCGATCGTGTCGCACATCAATCCGTCGGCAATCGCGTCGGTGATACGGCCGCGATTCCTGAAATGTTCGCGCGTCACGCTCGGGTAATAGATCAACTTCTCGCGCACCAGCGCGCCGAGATATTCGTGCTGCGGCAACTCGTGCTGCAGATAGTCGGCATAGGCGAGGTCAATTATGTGGCGCACGCCATGCGCCAGCACGATGCGATCGAAACGCTCGTATGTTTCCGGATCTCGCACGATGCTGAGGAACGGTGCCAGTCCGGTGCCGGTGCCCAGCAGATAGAGATGTTTGCCCGGCCGCAGATCGTTCAGCACCAGCGTGCCGGTCGGCTTGCGCGTGACGATCACTTCATCGCCGACCTTCAGATGCTGCAGCCGCGAAGTGAGCGGGCCATCGGGCACCTTGATCGAAAAAAACTCCAGGTGTTCTTCCCAGCTCGCACTGGCGATCGAATACGCGCGCAGCAGCGGTCGGCCTTCCGCTTCCAGTCCCACCATCACGAACTGCCCGCTGTCGAAGCGGAAACCGGGATCGCGCGTCGTGCGGAAACTGAAAAGCGTGTCGTTCCAGTGATGCACGCTGATCACCTGTTCGGTCGCCATTGCCACCATGGTTGGTTTGTCTCGCTCTGTTGACGGTTGGATGTCGCAACGCATGTCATGCGCCCGACGCGGGCCGGAGTCTGAATCGCTGGGAGGCGGCGATGCCGCGGTGCCTTGCGAGCGCCGGAATGATCGCGGCGATGATGCGAAGGATACGCGAGCACGTCGCCGGGCGCCGTCCGATCGCGCCATGTCCGCTGAATCTGCCACGTGTTGCCGGTCTCATCGCCGGCCGGAAGCCGCTCGATATCGCAGGCTGTGCGCTGCGCAACAGACCTACAAGACGATGCGTGGACGCGGATTGACAGTGCGCAGCGCGTTGCACCAGCATCGAAATTCGCACGCA
>NZ_LMUV01000003.1:0-38555 GCF_009765755.1 Rhodanobacter sp. L36
AGCCAAAATAAAGGCGTCATCTATGGATCCGACCAAGGATGCTTGTGGGAAGGCACTAACCAGCTGTTCGATGATGTTCATGGTTTACGGCTAACGCTGGAATTGAGCGGCGGCGAAGCCGTCCGCTTGGATGAGTGGTTAGGCCGAGCCGCAGGCCAGCTTTTATGGCGGCGCCTTAGGAAATTGGCTGCAGATGCCTGCCTCCTCGCACCGAACAGAATGGCAAGTGTATGCGACGAAACGATGCATTAGTTTCAACGTTCGATATGCTTCCAAAGAAAGCGCCATTTCACAACTGAAGCCTTGTTGTTCCCCGCCGCACTTGTGCTGGATGTCAGCGCGCGCTTTTGCGTTGGGCCGCATATCAGGTGGCAGGGTGTGCTCAAAGCTGTCTAAAAATTCCAAATACTGTCCATCGACAATGAGGTCGGCATGGCGGCTAGGACACCGCCGGGAAAGAAGCGCGTCGTATTCATCCCACGCTGAAGTTGCGCTTGCAGGCGCGGAAATTAGCAGCGCTGCGATGATGAAAAGACTTTGTCGCAATGACATGGCCTAACGCTGGAGTTAAGCGGCGGCGAAGCCGTCCGCCTTGAACGATTTGTTAGCGCGACTTGCGAGCGAGTTGGATCCCGCCCACGACCAGCAAAAAGGCTACGAACATAAATGGAGTGGCCGCCTGAACTTGATAGTGGCACAAAGCGTCTGCTGGACTCATTGTTGTATTCGTGCTCGGGACAACTGGGTCGTAGTAGACCAAGACAGGGTCTCCGCGCTTGATTTTGTCGCATGGTCGATCGATCCAATACGACACATTCGTATAGTCATGGCCATCGACATTGAAGCTATAAGTAACACTTCCATGATTCGAACAATCAGTGCTAACAACCTTAGCCGTCGTCGTATTGTTACGTGTTACTAGTTGCTGCCAAGGGGCAGTCTGGGAAGCGCAGCCACTGAGATTCAGAAGCAGCCAGAGCGTAACGCAAAATTGTAGTGATCTCATGGGCGCTAACGCTAAGTAGACCCCGGATCCGGGGTGTTGCACGGAGTATGTGGCGTTGATTGCAGGTCGCACAATACGTGTTTGCGTTGCCAGGCAATGCCTTATCCGATGACAGCGGCGACGCGTTGATGAATGGTCCGCTGTTATTCGGTGTTCTTGCGGGTGTAACGGTTTACGCCTGCGGATCGATGGGTGTAACAGGTATCAGGGCGTCGCGATGCCGAAGCTTTCCACATACACCAACTCGCACGCCCCAGCGCCCGTATCCTCGCGCGTCATCGATGTATTCCAGTGCCAGCCATCGGCGCGGGTGGCGTCGACGAGGAAGCCTTCGATGTGCACGACCTGGCCGACGCGTACTTCTTCGAGTTGATGCTTCACGCCGTCGTCGGCGGGGATCAGGTGCATGTTGGCGCTGGAGGTTTCGATCTCGCGGCGCGGGATGGGGAATTCATCCACATGCCAGTAGTAGAAGCGATCGGACTGGGTGATTTCGATTTTCGCGAGCACGTCGCTGTCGGACATGCGGCCCCAGCCGAGTGCGAGATCTTCGGGGATCAGTTTCGCGTCGTCGCCCCATGAATAATCCTTGCGCGAAAGCACGCGCGCGGTGATGTCGAACTGCGCGCGCGTGGTGAGCGTGGTGTCGCCCTGGGTCAGCACGGCGCCATGATCGAGATTCACCTGCTGCGGTTCTGCGGGTGCCAGCACGCCGGGCGACTGCAGCACGGCGCGATGATGCCAGTGCGTCCACGCGCCCCAGATCACCAGCGCCACGATCGCGCCCATCCACAGTTTGCGCATGCTCATCCCGGATCGATCATGGCGTTTGGCCGATGCGCCGAAGTGGTGGCGATGAAGCGGCGCATGGCCCAAACGCCAGTTCGCTGCTGCGCGTGCGGCCATAGCCACTGGCTATGAAGCTGATTGAAACAATTGACTGTACACATTCCATGCTCATGCCTACATTCAATGCCTGATGTCGTGGATCCGGACCAGCCACGCATCGACCGCATCTCAGGGATGCGCGCGTCGCGTTTCCGTCGGCAAGCTAGCACGTGCTTCTGCGCCACCACACTGACCGGCCGTCATTGCGTAGACCGGACCGCACCCAACTCAAAGTGGAGAGTACCCATGTCTACCGAATCGAAATGTCCGATCAACCACGCAGCCGGCGGTGGCACGATCAACCGCGACTGGTGGCCGAATCAGCTGAACCTGAAAATCCTGCACCAGCATTCGTCGTTGTCCGATCCGATGGGCGGAAGTTTCAATTACGCCGAAGCATTCAAAGGCCTCGATCTGGCGGCAGTGAAGAAAGATCTGCTGGCAGTAATGACGGATTCGCAGGATTGGTGGCCGGCGGATTTCGGCCACTACGGGCCGTTCTTCGTGCGCATGGCGTGGCATAGCGCGGGCACCTATCGCACCGCTGACGGCCGCGGCGGCGCAGGTGCCGGTCAACAGCGTTTTGCGCCGCTGAACAGCTGGCCGGACAACGTCAACCTCGACAAGGCGCGTCGCCTGATCTGGCCGGTGAAGCAGAAGTACGGCCGGCAGATTTCATGGGCCGATCTGATCATTCTCACCGGCAATGTCGCGCTGGAATCGATGGGCTTCAAGACCTTCGGTTTCGCCGGCGGTCGCGAGGACGTGTGGGAACCGGAAGAGGATGTTTACTGGGGAACGGAAACCACCTGGCTTGGCGGTGATTCGCGTTACGGCGTGGAGCCCCCGGGCGACGGCGTGATCGTTGCCGAGGCGGACCTGCATGGCAGCGAGAAGAGCCGCACCGATAACGGCCGCAACCTCGAGAACCCGCTCGCCGCCGTGCAGATGGGCCTGATCTATGTGAACCCGGAAGGCCCGGATGGGCATCCCGATCCGCTCGCATCGGCGAAGGATATCCGCGAGACATTTGCGCGCATGGCGATGAACGACGAAGAGACCGTGGCGCTGATCGCGGGTGGTCACGCCTTCGGCAAGACGCACGGCGCCGGCCCGGCGGACAACGTCGGCGCCGAGCCCGAAGCTGCCGATATCGAGCAGCAAGGTTTCGGCTGGAAGAACAGCTACGGCAGCGGCACTGGTGCGGACGCGATCAGCAGCGGGCTGGATGTGACCTGGACCAGCACGCCGACGAAGTGGAGCAACGAGTATTTCGAGAACATGTTCGGCTTCGAGTGGGAACTGACCAAGAGCCCGGCCGGTGCCCATCAGTGGACACCGAAGAATGGTGCCGGCGCCGGAAACGTTCCCGACGCTTTCGATCCGTCGAAGCGGCGAGCGCCCGCCATGCTGACGTCGGATCTCGCGCTGCGCTTCGACCCGATCTACGAAAAGATTTCGCGTCGTTTCCTCGAAAATCCGGATCAGCTGGCCGACGCTTTCGCACGTGCCTGGTACAAGCTCACGCATCGCGACATGGGCCCGCTGCCGCGCTATCTCGGTCCGGAGGTGCCGAGCGAGGAATTGCTCTGGCAGGATCCGATTCCTGCGCTGGATCACGCGCTGGTGGATGCCAACGACATCGCCGCGCTGAAGAGCAGGATTCTTGCCACGGGATTGTCCGTGTCGCAGCTGGTGTCGACCGCCTGGGCATCGGCGGCGACCTTCCGCGGCTCCGACAAGCGCGGTGGCGCCAACGGTGCGCGCATCCGTCTTGCGCCGCAAAAGGATTGGGCGATCAACCAGGCGCTTCCGGTGTCCGAGGTGCTTGAGGCGCTCGAAACCATACAGGCCGATTTCAATCGTGCGCAGTCGGGCGACAAGAAAATCTCGCTCGCCGACCTGATCGTGTTGGCCGGTGGGGTGGGTGTCGAACAGGCCGTGAAGAGCGCGGGACAATCCATCACCGTGCCATTCACGCCGGGTCGCATGGACGCTTCGCAGCAGCAGACCGATGTGGAATCGTTCGGTTTCCTCGAGCCGATCGCCGATGGCTTCCGCAATTATCTCAAGGGGCGCTACAACGTTTCGGCGGAAGCGCTGCTGCTGGACAAGGCGCAGTTGCTGAACCTCACTGCGCCGGAAATGACCGTACTGGTCGGCGGCATGCGCGTACTCGATACCAACGTCGGGCACACCGCGCATGGTGTCTTTACCAAGCGGCCGGGAGCGTTGACCAATGACTTCTTCGTCAACCTGCTCGACATGCGCACGGAATGGAAGGCCATTTCCAGAGGCCCCGACAGTTTCGAGGGCCGTGATCGCACCAGCGGTGAAGTGAAATGGGTTGGCAGCCGTGTCGATCTGGTTTTCGGCTCGCACGCGCAGCTTCGCGCGCTGGCGGAAGTCTACGGAAGCGCCGACGCGCAGGAGAAATTCGTCGCGGATTTCGTGGCGGCCTGGACCAAGGTAATGAACCTCGACCGCTTCGACCTGGGTTGATACTGCAGCCTGATTTTCGATCAGCGGTTTGATGCCACTCGGCACCGGGTCATTCCGGTGCCGAATTCGTTTGCAACGATGACATTGCGTTGTGCAGCTGGCGACGAACGACGAACGACGAACGACTAGCGACGAGTTGGCTTGCGCGTCCGCACTGGCGCGAGGGCGGCCAGCGCGGGTGTGCTGGCGGAGTGCGGGTCGAGCAGGTCTTTCGGCAGTTGTCGAAAGATCGCAGCGAGCTGTTTGAGGAATCCGTTCATCGCCGAGCTCTTGCGCCAGACCATTGCGATGCGCCGGCTCGGCGGGTGTCCCTTGAATTCGATCAGGTGCAGGTTTTCCACCGGCGCCACCGGCGGCTTCACCGCCATCACCGGCAGCAGCGTGATGCCGACATTCGCCGCCACCATCTGTCGCAGCGTTTCCAGGCTGGTGGCGCGGAAACCGCTGCGTTCCCCGGCGCCGCTGAGGTGACACACCTCGAGTGCCTGATCGCGCAGGCAATGCCCGTCCTCCAGCAGCAGAAGGTTCTGGCTGGACAGGTCGGCAAGCTTGAGCTGCCCCTGTTTGTGCGCCAGCGGATGCGCGCTGGATACCGCCAGCAGGAACGGTTCCTCGAACAGAAATTCAGCGTGCAGGCTCTCCTCATGCAGGGGCAGGGCGAGGATGCCGGCATCGAGTCGGCCCTCGCGCAGCATGCGCAGTACCGCCTCGGTTTTCTCCTCCATCAGCAGCAGTTCGAGTCGCGGAAATGTTGTCCGTACCAGTGGCAACACGTGCGGCAGCAAGTAAGGCCCGAGAGTGGGAAAGATGCCCAGCCGCACCGTGCCCGATTCCGGATCGAGCGTGCGCCGGGCCACGCCACGGATTTGTTCGATCTCGTTGAGCACATCGCGGGCTCGCGCTGCGATGTCACGGCCGACCTCGGTCAGCAAGACTCTTTTCGGCGTGCGCTCGACCAGCGATACGCCGAGCTCGTCCTCGAGTTTCTTGATCTGCGTGGAAAGGGTGGGCTGGCTGACGAAGCAGGCGTCAGCGGCGCGTCCGAAGTGTCGATGTTCGGCAAGGGCTACGAGGTACTGGAGATCGCGCAGATTCATGGCGGGTTCGCGAATGATTGATAGACGTTGCCTATGATTGTGATGGTAACAATCAATTTGAACAATCCTTCAAGGCTGGGTAATCTTCGTGGTCTGGAGGCGGAGGAAAGTCGCCCGCGATGACCCAAGACCTTTACAACCGATAAGTTTTCCAATCGATCAATCAACCCGCAATGGAGATTCCCATGCTGACCATCGGCGACAAGTTCCCCCAATTCAACGTTCCCGCCACCGTGTCGATCGAAAGCCTGGACAAGGCATTCCAGAACATCGACAACGCCACTTACAAGGGCAAGTGGCTGTGCGTGTTCTTCTACCCGAAGGACTTCACCTTCGTCTGCCCGACCGAGATCAAGGGCTTCAGCGACGTCAACAGCCAGTTCGCCGACCGCGACACCCAGGTGCTGGCCGCCAGCACCGACAGCGAGTTCGTGCATCTGGCCTGGCGCAAGGATCACGCCGACCTGCGTGACCTCAAGTTCCCGATGCTGGCCGACATCAAGAAAGACCTCAGCAATGCGCTGGGCATCCTGACCGAAGACGGCGTGGCGCAGCGCGCGACGTTCCTGGTCGATCCGGAAGGCATCATCCGCTTCGTCTACGTGACCGACGGTTCGGTCGGCCGCAACCCGGCCGAAGTGCTCCGCGTGCTGGACGCCTTGCAGACCGACGAGCTGTGCCCGTGCAACTGGAAGCAGGGCGAAGAGACGCTGCACGTCGCCTGATCCACTCATTCGTTTGTAGCATCCCGCGCATCAGAGCCTCTCCCTCCCCCCGCTGATGCGCGGGCTTACCCACCGGCGGCGAGGTTCGCTTCGCCGCCGGTTTTTTTCGCCCAGAATTTGATGAGGTGACTTATGAGTCTTGCTGATCTGAAGGGCCAGTTGCCCGATTACGCCAAGGATCTGCGCCTGAACCTCGAGTCCGTGCTGACCGAAGGTGGCGCGCCCGGCCTCTCACAGAAACAGATCGCGGTGATCGCGCTCGCATCGGCCATCGCCTCGCGCTACAAGCCGTTGACCGCAGCGATCAACGAGGAATCGGCGAAGCACGCGAGCGCCGAAGAGTTGAATGGCGCCCGCGTCGCGGCGTCGATCATGGGCATGAACAACGTCTACTACCGTTTCCTGCATCTGGTGGGCGACGAGGAATACGGCACGCTGCGCGCCAACCTGCGCATGAATGCGATGGCGAATCCAGGTGGCGAGAAGATCGATTTCGAACTCGCCTCGCTGGCGGTGTCGGCGATCAACGGTTGCGGCAAATGCCTTGAGTCGCACGAGAAGACATTGCGCAAGCACGGTCTTTCCGCGCAACCGATCCAGAGCGCCGCACGCATCGCGGCAGTGATCCACGCGGTCGCCGTGGCGCTGGAGCAGGCTGACGTCGCAAGCTGATATATCGCGCTTCGATTTTGAAGATGGCAACCGAGAGCCGGACGGCAACGTCCGGCTTTTTTTTTGTTGCCGTGTGAGCCCGCAGAACCGTCCATGCCTTCTGGCACTGTGTCGAAGGTCATGGCCGGCCTACCTTCGCTGACCATTCTTTCGTCCCGGGGAAAGCCGCCATGCGCCGTCTCGTTCGTCCTCTTCTGCTCACTACGCTCGCCGCCTGTTGCGGCGCGTCGTTCGCCGCCACGACGGACGCGATCCCGCAGGGCCGCCTGCCGCAATGGGCTGCGCCGCAGTCGTATGACATCGCGTTCAAGGTCGATCCGGCGCAGGAGAATTTCTCCGGCACCACGGTGATCCGCGTGAAGCTGGCGCAGGCGTCCGATCATCTGTGGATCGACGGCAAGGAATTGAAAGTCTCGAAAATCGAGATCACCGACGCGGCCGGCAAGGTGCATGCGGGCAATTATGTCGAAGCGGATCCGAAAGCCGGCGTGGTACGCGTGGATTTCGGCAGCACCCTCAAGCCGCAGCAGCTTACGCTCCGCTTTGAATACACCGCGCCGCTCAATGCGCAATTGCAGGGTCTGTACAAGGTCAGCGCGAAAGGCCAGCCGTATGCGATGACGCAGATGGAACCGATCAGCGCGCGCTTCGCGTTCCCGAGTTTCGACGAGCCCGGTTTCAAGACGCCGTTCAATATCAGCCTGACGATTCCCGACGCCGACACCGCCGTCGCGAACACGCAGCAAGTGAAGGAAGTGCCGGCCGGCAAGGGCTGGAAAACGCTGACCTTCGCGCAGACGCTTCCGCTGCCGGTGTACCTCGTTGCATTCGGCGTCGGTCCGTGGGACATCGTGAAGGGTCCGGATATTTCGCCGAATGCTTATCGCACCCAGGCGCTGCCGTTGCGCGGTGTCGCGGCGCACGGCGAAGGTCATCGCATGCAGCATGTGCTGAGTGAAACGCCGAGCATCATCCACGCGCTGGAGAACTACTACGGCTTCGGTTATCCGTGGGACAAACTCGACGTGCTCGCCGCGCCGGATTTCGAAGCGGGCGCGATGGAGAACGCGGGCCTGGTCACGTTCCGCGACTGGCTGCTGCTGCTCGACAAGGACTCACCGGCGCGCAACGTGCAGGGTTCGTTCGACGTCACCGCGCATGAGCTCGCGCATCAGTGGACAGGCGACACGGTGACGCTGGAGTGGTGGAACGACATCTGGCTCAACGAGGCGTTCGCCACCTGGATGCAACAGAAAGTGACGATGCAGGTGCATCCGGAATATCGCGCCGATCTCGATCGCGTGGATGGCGCGCAAGGCGCGATGGCGAATGACAGCCTGGTCAGTGCGCGACGCATCCGCCAGCCGATCACCGGCAACGGCGACATCATGACCGCGTTCGACGGCATCACGTACCAGAAGGGCGCGAGCGTCATCGGCATGTTCGAAAACTACGTCGGTGAAAAGACGTTCCAGAAAGGTATGCGCGCGTACGTGCAGAAGCACAAGTTCGGCAATGCAGTTGCGGATGATCTGGTGTCGTCGATCGCGCAGGCCGCCGACAAGGGCGAATCGTTCAAGCACGCGTTCAACAGCTTCCTCGATCAATCCGGCGTGCCGTATGTGCAGGCCTCGCTCAGCCAGAAAAACGGCCAGACCGTGTTGAACCTGAGCCAGAGTCGCTACCTGCCGGTCGGCAGCACCGGCGACAGCAAGCGCGTGTGGGGCGTGCCAGTGTGCGTTCGCTATGGCACGGCTGACGGCAGCAAGGTCAGCTGCGAGATGCTCGACAAGGCCACCGGTTCGATGGCGCTGCCCGGCGCGAGCAAGCCGACGTGGATCATGCCGAATGCCGGCGCGAACGGTTACTACCGTTTCAGCCTGGGCAAGCAGGATCTCGCCGCACTGACCGCGCAGGCCGGCAAGCTCAGCGATGCCGAGCAGCTCGCGTACGCCGATGGCATCGACGCGAGTTTCCGTCACGGCGACATCGATGCCGGCGACGTGCTCTCCGCATTGAAGCCGCTGACCGCGTCGAAGATTCTCGACGTCGCTACCGCGCCGATCGATCAGCTCGAATGGATCTATCGCAACGAAGCGACCACCGATGCGCAGCGCGCCGTGCTCACCGCTTGGGTGAAAGACGCCTACCTCGCGCGGCTGGAGCAGCTCGGCTATCGACGCAAGGATGGCGAACCGGAAGATGCCGCATTGATGCGCAGCCAACTTGCCGGCGCATTGGGTCTGGCATTCAAGGTGCCTGAAGTGCGTGCGGCGCTGCTTGCGCAAGGTGATGCCGCCCTCAAGCCGAATGCATATGGACGTCTGAATCTTTCGGCCGCCGATCCCGATCTGCTCGGCCAGGCGTTGGCGGTTTCCGTGCAGAAGCATGGCAAGAGCGCCATCGATGCACTGGTTGCCGAGCTGCCAAAAACCAGCGACGCCGCACTTCGAAACGCGATGCTTGCCGGGTTGGCCGGCGTTGACGATCCGGCCGCCGCGGCGGAAGTGCGCAACTTCGCGTTGAATCCGCAGGTCAAGGTCGGCGAGATGTCGATGCTGCTGATGGGCGGGCGCGATACCGAAGCCGGTCGCAACGCGATGTGGCAGTGGTTCACTGCGCATTACTCGCAAATCCTGCAACGCACCGGCAGCTTCTCTGGCGGACGCCTGCCCGGTCTCGCATCACGCGGTGGTTGTTCGCAAGCGGAAGGCGAACGGTTGCAGACGTTCTTCAAGCCGCGCGTCGCCAGCGCACCCGGCATCGAACGCGGACTCGCGCAAACCAGCGAGAGCATCCAGCTGTGCAGCGCGCTCAAGACGAAACAGGATCCGGCGATGATCCGCTGATCGGTCCGGGACCTCGCATGAAAAGCCGGGCTTCACCGCCCGGCTTTTTTCATGGGCTGGCCTTGGTGGCCTGATGTTGCGCGACCTGCGACTGGATGAATTGCACGGTGTCTTCGAGCGCCGGTGACTTGCCGCGAAACGGACGCGAGATCGAAAACAGGATCGCCAGATGTCCGATATCCGGATAGAGCTTCAGCTCGACCGGCTCGTGATGCTGGTGCATTTCGCGCGCCAGTGATTCGGCGTTGCGCGGCCACACGATCTTGTCGGTCGTGCCTTGCATCAGCAACATCGGCGGTTCGTCGCCGTCGACGAAATGCACGGGTTGCGAGCGCAACTGCGCGTCATGCGTGCTGCCGAACATGTCGATGTAGTCGGCATCCTTGAGTGGCAGGAAATCATAAGGCCCGGCCAGCCCGATGAAGCCGGCGAGCTGTCGCGGCCGCATGCCGACCGCAGCCAGCCAGTGCGCATCGGTGGCAAGCAACGCGCCGATGTGCGCGCCCGCCGAATGGCCCATCACGAACAGCGCATCAGTGTCGCCACCGTAGTCGCCGGCATGTGCATGCACCCACGCGACGGCGCGCGCACCGTCCTGCATGAAGCCGTCGAGCTTCACTGCGGGCCACAGGCGGTAGTCGGGAATCACCACCACCATACCGCGCTGCGCGAGCGTCTCTCCCACCCACGCGTACCAGCCGCGCTTGCCCGACTTCCAGCTGCCGCCGAAAAAGAAAACCACCACCGGCGCATGTGACGCGTTGGCTGGGCGGTAGATGTCGAGCGCCAGGTGATGTTCGGCGTCGAACACGATGTCCCGCTGGACGACCACGCCTGCCTTGCTTGCGGTGGCATTGAAGCCACTGAAGAGCGTGGCCTGACAGCCGGCAAGCAAGGCGCCGCCGAGCAACACGAAAACTCTTGCGAACAGACCGTGCCGAGGCGGCATGGACGAAGTCGGGCGTGGCATGCGAAACATCCTCTGCAGAGTGGTGCAAATAAATCGACATCGATCGACCCCGTTTCACCGCGGCCTGCGTTTCACGGTATCGAGGTTCGATTTTTCAGATACGAGTGACGACGCCATCAGGATGCGATCGCCGCTGTGTGCCTGCCGTGTTCCACCTACACTGTGCCGGTCGCAGGCACACAGGGAGAGAGACATGCTTCGTCGATGGTTGGGTTTGCTGGGCTTGTGGCTGATGCTGGCGACACCGTTGCTCGCGCAGGACGTGCCGCCGCCGCTGCGCGACTGGCAGGCGTGGGTGCTGCACGATTCGCCGCAGCACGATTGCCCGTTTCTTTCCAGCCAGCCACCCGGCGCGGACAGTTACGCCTGTGCGTGGCCCGGCCGATTGACACTCGATGCCGGCAAGGACGGTGCGCATTTCGCTCTCGACGTGCATGTGGATGCGCCGGGCTGGATCACGTTGCCGGGCGACGTTCGCCACTGGCCGCAGCAGGTCACTGCGAACAATCAGCCGGCCGTCGTGCTGCAGCAGAACAACCTGCCTGCACTGTGGCTTGCGCCCGGCGACTATCAGGTGCGCGGTGCGTTTCCGTGGTCCGCGCGACCATCGCGATTGCAGGTGCCTGCGGCGATCGGGCTGATCACGCTGACCGTCGATGGCGTGGCGGTGACGCGCGTCGAACGCAACGCCGATCAGCTGACGCTCGGCGAAGCTGAGGCGGCCCAACGCGCGGCCGATGCGTTGTCGCTTCGTGTCTATCGTCGCCTGCAGGATGGACTACCGGCGACGCTCGAAACGCAATTGCAGTTTGACGTGGCCGGCAGTGCGCGCGAACTGGTGCTCGGCCCGGTATTGCCGGGCGGGTTCATCGCAACGGCATTGTCGGGCGATCTGCCGGCGCGGCTGGAAAACGACGGTCGCCTGCGCGTGCAATTGCGTCCCGGCCAGTGGACGTTGACGCTGGCCGCGCGCAGCGCCGCGAACCTCGACAAGGTCGCGCTGAAACTTCCGGCAGCGCCATGGCCGCGGCAGGAAATCTGGAGTTACGCCGACGACACCACGCTGCGCAGCACGCGCGTCGCCGGCAACGCCACGGACGCGGCGCAGGCCGGCGTGCCGGATGACTGGAACGCGTTGCCGGCCTATGTGCTCGACGATGCATCGGGTCTTGCGATCGAGCAGGGCACGCGTGGGGATGAAGGCGGACAAGGCGATCGGCTGAACCTGCAACGCGAGTTGTGGCTGGATTTCGATGGTCGCGGATTCAATGTCGCCGACCATCTCACTGGCGAGTTGCGCCATCAACAACGTCTGGATGCGATGGCGCCGTGGCAACTTCAGCGCGCCGCGCAGAACGGTGATCCGTTGCTGATCACCACGAGTTTGCACGGAAGCAACGGCGTGGAATTGCGCGAGCGCCAACTGAACCTGACTGCGGGACTGCGCCTGCCGGAGCATGGCGGTGCGATCCCGAGCTCGGGCTGGCAACTGCCGGTGGAAAACATCGATGCCACGCTGCACCTGCCTTACGGTTATCGATTGCTGGGCGCGATCGGCGCGGACCGCTCGCCGGATTCATGGATCGGCCAATGGAGCCTGCTCGATCTGTTCGTTCTTGCGCTGATCGCCCTGCTGGCCGGACGTCTGCTCGGTTGGCCATGGGCGTTGCTTGCCGCAGCTTATCTCGCGCTGGCGCAGCACGAAGGCCACGCACCGTTGTGGACCTTGGCCGCCGTGCTCGCGTTGATGTTGCTGCTGCGCGCGTTGCCTGTGGGCCGGCTGCATCGATATGCGCGTGCGGGTGCGTTGCTGGTATTCGCACTCGCGCTGCTGTGCACGCTGCCATTCGTAGCTAGCCAGCTGCAGTATGCGATGCACCCGCAACTGGAAGCAGCGACGGATAGCCGCATGATGTCGGCAAGTTTCGCCGATCGGTCGGACAACAAGGACAAGCTTTTCTACTACGAGAAGGCGAAATCAGCGAAGTCGACCGAAGAGGCTTCCGAGAACGCCGTGGCGGCGTCGCCACCTGCACCCCCTGGACCTCCGGCTCCGCCCATGGCGGAAAGCGCGCCGCCGCCCGAGCCGGTCACGACTGCGCCATCGCAAGGCTTGTCGGCGGTGAAGGTGACCGGAGCATCCATGAATCTCCAGCAAGACAGCCGCAGCGTAGTCCAGGCCGGCGCCGGCACACCGCAATGGAACGAGGGCAACAACTATCGACTCGGCTGGTCCGGTCCGGTGACGCCAGAACAAAGCACGCATCTGGTGATCGCGCCGGCTTGGCTGATCCGTATGCTGCGCGTGTTGCTGGTAGCGCTGCTGGCAACTTTGCTGGCGAAGCTTGCCCAGAATCTGTTCGCTCCTCTGCGCGGACGTTGGCAGGCGTGGCGTCATGGACGAACGGTGAGCGCAGCGTTGCTCATGCTCGCGTTGTTGCCGCACGGCGCGCACGCGCAAAACTTTCCGAGCCAGCCGTTGCTCGATCAATTGCGCAATCGACTGGAAGAAGCCCCGAAATGTGCGCCGCAGTGTGCCGGACTCGCACAGGCACACGTGCAGGCAAACGGCGACACACTCAGCGTGTTGCTCGAAGCACATATTGGTGCAACGGTCGCCATGCCATTGCCGCATGAAGACGGCGCCCTGCAACTTATCGAAGTGGCCGTGGACGGTCACGCGAATGCGCCGCTGCTGCGTCGCGACGACGAACTGTGGGTGCGACTGGATCGTGGCGTGCACCAGATCAGCCTGCGCTATCACGTCGGTACGGCCGACAGCACGACCATCAACTTCGCCTTGCGCCCGCAGCACGTGTCATTCAATGGTGCGGGCTGGTCACTCGACGGCGTGGACGATGGGCGCCCGCTCGGCGACAGCATCGCGCTACATCGCGTGCAGGCGGCCGGCGCCGGCAAGGATCTCGCGCCGGTGCAGAACTTTCCGCCTTACGTACGTCTGACCCGCAGCCTCGTGCTGGGTCTGGACTGGACGGTGGAAAACACGGTCGAACGCATCGCGCCGCAGGATGGCGGTTTCAGCATCGCCTTGCCATTGCTGGCGGGCGAGCATCCGCTGGGTGACGACGCGCTGGTCAGGGATGGCCGCATCAGCATCACCTTCAATGCCAACGTCAACGTCGTGCACTGGACCAGTCGGCTCGATCATATCGCGAAACTTTCGTTGCAGTCGCCGCCCCTGGGCGAGCGTGCCGAGACGTGGGAAATCCATGTGTCGCCGATGTGGCATGTCGATGCGCAGGGCGTGCCGACCAGCGCCAGCGCCGATGGTCTGCACTACCAGCCATTGCCCGGCGAAACGCTGCAACTGGCTTTGACGCAACCGCAGGCAGTTGTGGGTGACAGCCTGGCCTTTGATGGCGTGCAGCTGGGTAGCACGATTGGCGAACGCGCCAGCGAAACGACACTGACGTTGCACGCGCGCAGCACGCGCGGTGGCGAACATGCAATCGACTTGCCGACGGGCGCCGAACTGCTCGATGCGCAACGCGACGGCGAGTCGATCAACCTCGCCGTACGCGAGGGCAAGCTCAGTCTTCCGCTGCTGCCGGGCGAGCACGTCTACGCCTTGCATCTGCGTGAACCGCATGGCATCACCACGCATGTCGGCACGCCATCGTTCGCATTGCACGCGCCGGTGGCGAACATCGATCTTGCCTTGCAATTGCCGCAGAATCGCTGGGTGCTGTGGACCTGGGGGCCGACCAACGGACCGGCGGTGATGGTGTGGTCGCAGTTGCTGGTTCTGCTGCTCGCCTCGTGGTTGCTGGCACGCTATGCACCCACGCCGTTGCGATTCCATCAATGGCTGTTGCTTGGCCTCGGGTTCTCGGCCTTCGCTTGGAGTGCGTACGCACTGGTTGTCGTATGGCTGATCGTCTTCGGTTTGCGCGCGCGTCGAGTGTCTGCGGAACACCGGAACACCGCTATCTTCAACTTGCTGCAGTTTGGTCTCGCGGCGTTGACAATGCTGGCGCTGGTGGTGCTCGTTTCTGCAGTGCCGAAGGGTTTGCTCGGCTTGCCCGACATGCACATCGCGGGCAACGATTCCGATGCTTGGAATTTGCGCTGGTTCGCCGACCAGAGCGCCAACGCCCTGCCGAATGGCGGCGTGCTGAGCGTGTCGCTGTGGGTCTACAAGATCGCCATGTTGCTGTGGGCCTTGTGGTTGGCGAACGCGTTGATCGGCTGGCTGCGCTGGGCGTTCAACGCGTGGACCAGCGGCGGCTACTGGGCCGCGCACGCGCCGAAACCGGTGGTTGCGCCACCTGAATTGCCAACAGATGCGGATGCGGAGTTGCCGCCGCATGGCTGAGCTCCGCGACATGCTGACAGCGGCGACGCAGCGACTCGGCGAACAGGCAGATGCCGAAGCGTTGTTGCTGCACGTGCTTGGAAAGCCACGCAGCTGGTTGTTCTCGCATGCCGATGACATGCCGGATATGGACGTCCAGACGGCTTATGCAACCTTGATCGATCGTCGAGTTGAGGGCGAGCCGGTGGCCTATCTCACCGGACGTCGCGGTTTCTGGTCGATGGAGCTGGAAGTGACCCCGGCCACGTTGATTCCGCGCCCTGAGACAGAGTTGCTGGTCGAACTGGCGCTGCAACTACTGGCAAATGATCGGACGCTTTCAGTCGCGGATCTGGGAACCGGCAGCGGCGCGATAGCGCTCGCGATCGCCAGCGAGCGGCCGCTGGTTCAATTGATGGCGACGGACGCGAGCGCTGCGGCGTTGAATGTGGCGCGGCGAAACGCTGAGCGATTGAATATCGCCAATATCGATTTCGCGCAAGGCGACTGGCTGAGTCCGACCGGGGATCGCCAGTTCGATATGATCGTGTCGAATCCGCCGTACATCGAAGCGGACGATGCGCATTTGGCACAAGGTGATCTGCGTTTTGAACCTTCGATAGCGCTGGCATCGGGACACGATGGTCTCGATGACATACGGCGCATCGTGCGGGATGCCAGAAATCACCTTGAAGCCGACGGCTGGCTGCTGTTCGAGCATGGCTGGAATCAGGGCGAAGCCGTGCGTGCCTTGCTCGCTTCCGACGGCTACGACGAGGTTTTCACCGCTCAGGATCTGGAACATCGCGACCGCGTTTCGGGCGGCCGCGTCTGACCCGATTTTTCTTATCGATATCAGCCCGCGCTGGCGACGTTCGACGCAGCAACGGGTGGAAAGCGTGCATGGATTGCGTGTCGAATGCCGGCGAGATCTAGCCCGGCCATGGCCAGCACTTCCTCGCGGCTGCCGTGTTCCAGATAGACGTCTGGAAGGCCAAGATGAAGGATCGGTTTGACGATACCGTGCGCAGCCAGGCACTCGGCCACGCCCGAGCCGGCGCCACCGGCGATGGCGTTGTCTTCCAGCGTGATGAAGCCATCGTGAGTCTTTGCCAGTTCGATCAGCATCGATTCGTCGAGCGGCTTGATGAAGCGCATGTTGACCAGCGTGGCGTCGAGTTCGGCGGCGATGATGGCGGCGGGCGCGAGCATGACACCGAAGCTGAGCAGTGCGAGGCCGTGTCCACGACGACGCAGTTCCGCCTTGCCGATCGGCAACGTATCGAGCTCGTGATGGATCGCTGCGCCTGTCCCGACGCCGCGCGGGTAACGTATCGCCGCCGGACCGTGATACTCGAAGCCGGTGCTGAGCATCACGCGACATTCGTTTTCGTCGGCCGGCGCCATCACCACCATGTTCGGCAGGCAGCGCAGGAAACTCAGATCGAAACTACCCGAATGTGTCGCGCCATCGGGGCCGACGACGCCGGCGCGATCGATCGCAAAGGTGACGTCGAGATTTTGCAGCGCCACATCGTGGATGGCCTGATCGTAGGCCCGTTGCAGGAACGTGGAGTAGATCGCCACGACCGGCTTGGCGCCTTCGCAGGCCATGCCGGCCGCCAGCGTCACTGCGTGCTGTTCGGCGATCGCCACGTCGAAGTAGCGCTGTGGATATTCGCGGGAGAAACGCACCAGTCCCGAGCCCTCGCGCATCGCCGGCGTAATCGCCAGAAGGCGAGCATCGGCAGCGGCCTGATCGCACAGCCAGTCGCCGAAGATGTCGGTATAGGTCGGTTTCGCCGGGCCGGATTTTTTCGTCAACCCGGCCTGCGGATCGAACGGACCGACCGCGTGGTATTCGATCTGCGCCTGTTCCGCTGGTGCGTAGCCCTTGCCCTTGGTGGTGATGACGTGCAGCAACTGCGGGCCGGGCAGGTTTTTTACCGTGCGCAGCGCCTGCAGCAGTTGCGGCATGTTGTGGCCGTCGATCGGGCCGGTGTAGTGGAAGCCGAGTTCTTCAAACAGGGTGCTCGGCACGAACATGCCCTTGGCGTGTTCTTCCCAGCGCTTGAAGAAACGGCCGAAGAACGACTGCTTCGGAATCGCGCGTTTCGCCCGTTCGCGCCAGGTGTTGAGTGTCTGGCTGGCCATCGCGCGGGCCATCATCTTGGTCAGCGCGCCGACGTTCTCGCTGATCGACATGCCGTTGTCGTTGAACACCACCAGCATGTTCGGCTCGACGTCGCCACCATGGTTCAGCGCTTCGAATGCCATGCCGGCGGTCATTGCGCCATCGCCGATCACCGCAACGATCTTTCGCGTGTCACCTTTGCGTTGCGCGGCGATCGCCATACCGAGCGCAGCCGAGATCGAGGTGGACGAATGACCAACGCCGAAGGTGTCGTACTCGCTTTCCTCGCGGCGCGGGAACGGCGCCAAGCCGTCTTTCTTCTTGATCGTGGTGATGCGGTCGCGGCGGCCGGTGAGAATCTTGTGCGGGTAGCACTGATGGCCGACGTCCCACACGAGGCGGTCGTTCGGGGTATCGAATTCGTGGTGCAGGGCGACGGTCAGTTCCACCACGCCCAGGCCTGCACCGAAGTGGCCGCCGGAACTTGCCACTGCCTCGATCAGATAGCGGCGCAACTCGTCTGCCACCGCCGGCAGGTCCTCATCGGAGATGCGCCGCAGGTCGGCCGGTGTCTCGATCGGGGCCAGATGAGGGTAGTTGGTGAGGTCGTTCATCCGCCTATTGTTGGCCCACCGGCAAGGCGGGGCAAGGGCGAAGAGGTGAACGTGGCAGGGCGACAACGCCCGGGCGAGCCCGGCAACGGATACGCGTGGAGAAAAACGCTGTATACGAAGCCATCAACCCAGGGATTATCGCCATGAGTGCTTCAACCGCGTTCCGCCGCTTTGCTGCACGTACCTCCACTGCTGCCGGAAAGCCGGCGACGTTCATCGCCGCGGTTCTGCTCGTGATCGCGTGGGCCGCCACCGGGCCGATGTTCCAGTTCGGCAACACGTGGCAACTGGTGATCAATACCAGCACCACGATCATCACGTTCCTGATGGTGTTTCTGATCCAGAACACCCAGAACCGCGACGGCGCGGCCGTGCAGATCAAGCTGGACGAACTGATCCGCAGCAGTCGCGCGCACAACGCGTTGCTCAATCTCGAAGAACTGGACGACGTGACGCTGGAGCGCATCCGTGTTCACTACTGCCGGCTGGCGGAAAAAGGCCGGAGCGAACTGGACAACGTCGAGGAAGCACTGGCCGCCGAGCCAGACGATCAGACCTGATCGGGAACGCAGATCAGGCGAGCGCGGCGCGTCGCTGGCGTGGCAGGTGGCTGACCAGGAATTCCATCTGGTCGGCCAGGATGTTGCGGTTGGACAGGATCAGGTGTTCCACCCAGCTCGGCCGATATGGCACGGCGAGCAGCGGCATATGCGCCTGCTGCGGCGTGCGGTTGCTCTTTTTCAGATTGCAGGCAAGGCACGCGCTGACCACGTTCTCCCATTCGTCGTGGCCGCCTTTCGATACAGGCATCACGTGATCGCGGGTGAGTTCGCCGCGGCTGTAGTGATTGCCGCAATACAGGCAGATGTGCCGGTCGCGCGCGAACAACGCGGTGTTGGTGAGTGCGGGTGCGGGGTCGATCGCGTGGTCGCGGCAATGGCCGGTACTGGCGATGATCGGATGCAGGTGCATCAAACTCTGGCTGCCGGCGCGGTTGATGCCGCCATGCACGGTGAGGCAGGGGTCGCCGAGCGTCCAGGCGACCGCGTCGCGAACGTAGAGGCAAACCGCGTCCTGCCAGCTGATCCAGTCGAGGATGCGGCCAGCGGCGTCGAGCGAGAGAACCCGGGTCGAGTGGAGATCGGACCGGTTCGGCACTTCCATCAGCATGTAATCCGTCCTTCAGCCATGGCTTCGAAAGAGCGTTTCGGCAATGCAAGATGTCCCATTCGGGCCAGCATAGAACAATTCCGTTGCAATTCGCATGCAAAGGCCGCTGCTACGCCATCGGCGGCCGGTCGCCGCGGCATGGAAGCGCTGATATGATTGCCGATCAACACAGACCCCACGCCGGGTTTGGGAGGGGGAGCTTCCGTGGCGACCCCGGCACGGCGGGGCAGAGGTAAGCAACGTGGCTGAAGTTCTTTTCTACGAGCGTCCCGTTCCGCTCAACCGCACCGAGCACAAGGACCTGCGCCTGAAGCCCGTGCCGAACGTCAAGTTTGCGATGAACGCGCATTCGGTGCCCCTGACCGGTGCGGAATTCGGCATTGCCGCGCGCGATCACCTGATCGTGTTCGCCGGCAACAGCATCGAAGATGCCGGCCCGGTCGCGTTGCTCGGCTTGCGCCTCAACGAAAACCTGTACGTCGACACCGAAGGCAAATGGGCGCCCAACGTCTACGTGCCGGCGTTCGTGCGCCGCTACCCGTTCGTGCTGGCTGAAAAGCCGGCCGGTCAGGAAGGCGACGACTTCACCGTGTTCCTCGACGAACAGTACGAAGGCTTCAATGCAGACGAAGGCGAGCGCCTGTTCAAGGAAGACGGCACGGATACCGAACTGCTGACTAACGCCGTCGGCTTCCTCGGCGAATTCCAGCAGAACGTGGCGCGCACCAAGTGGTTCATGAAGCAACTGCTCAAGAACGAGCTGCTGGTACCGCGCAACGTGCGTCTGCAGAAAGACGGCAAGGATGGCCAGGAAGGCAAGGCGATCAATCTCAACGGCCTGTTCGTGGTCGACGAGGAAAAGCTGCGCAAGCTGGACGAGAAAGCCACCTACGAGTTGATGCGCGAAGGCGTGCTGGGCTGGGTGTATGCCCACCTGCTGTCGCTGTCCAACATCGATCGCCTCGCGTTCCGCCTGAGCGAGCGCGAGATCGCCGAAGAAGCGTCGGACGGCCCGAAGAACTGATTCTTCGCGGCAGCGATACTGCTCCGGCAAGACAAGAAGATGGCGCACTCGCGCCATCTTTTTTTTGGCCTGCCGGTTCAACGCAGCGGTTTGGCCATGCGCAGCAAATCGGTTCCGTAACCGCACGATTCGTACAGCGCGCGCGCACGTTCGTTGCCGGGGAATACCGCCAGCGTCATCAGCGAACAGTGATGTTCGCGCGCCCACGTTTCGGCGTGCGTCATCAGCGCGCGACCCACGCCGCGCCCGTCGTGCCCCGGCGCCACCACGATGTTGTGGACATGGCAGTTGCTGCGGCCGGTGAAAAAATCCTGGGTCTTGTGCAGCTCGACAAAACCGACACGTTCGCCATCGGTGTCTTCGGCCACGAACAGAAATTGATTCGCCGGTTGATCCTCGAGATGTCCGAGCAGGTCGTCGCGCGTGCCCTTGAGGCATTCGTGCCGCGGTCGCCACGCCGGTAGCGGGAAATCAACCAGGCGCGGCACCAAGGCGAGGATGAAGTCGTCATCGTCTTCGGCCAGACGGATCAGCAGCGATATCTCGGACATGGGGAATCGTGGGCAGGGGATGAGCTGGCGTTTCTACACCCTTGAGTGACATCGGCGAAAGTCCCGCTCGTCAGTCCATGGCGCCCGCGATGATGCGCGGGCAGCGATGTATATTCCGGAAGCTTTGCCGCGCACGGCCGTCGTCGTGCGCACGCGCAAACATCGAATGACATCGCGAAAGGATTTGTCCGTGCCGACTACCACCCGTCGCATCCACGTCCAGGCCGCTGGCGACAACGTGCTCACCGAAGGCATGCAGCAGATCCAGCGCGAGCTGAAACTCCCTGATGCTTTTCCGCCGGAGGTCGAGGCCGCCGCGGCACGCGCCGCTGCGCAACCGCGACTGCCGGAACTGGACCGAACCGACATCTCTTTCGTCACCATCGATCCGCCCGAATCGATGGATCTCGATCAGGCCCTGCATGTCGAACACATCGACAACGGATACCGCGTGCACTACGCGATTGCCGACGTCGCCGCCTTCGTCACCGCTGGCGACGCGGTGGACATCGAAGCGAACCGTCGCGGCGAAACACTCTACGGCGCCGACGCGAAAATTCCGCTGCATCCGAAAGTGTTGTCCGAAGGAGCGACCTCGCTGCTGCCGGATCAATTGCGCCCTGCGTTACTGTGGACGATCGAACTGGACACGGCCGGCGCGATTGCCACGATCGACGTGCGCCGCGCGCGCGTGAAAAGTCGCGCCAAGCTCGACTACGCCGGCGTGCAGCAGCGCATCGACACCGGCAACGCCGATCCGATGTGGACCGTGCTGCGCGAGATCGGCGAGTTGCGCAAGCAGTGCGAGCAAGCGCGCGGCGGCGTCAGCTTGCCGTTGCCCGAGCAGGAAATCCGCGTCGACAACGGCCAGTGGACGCTGTCGTTTCGTGCACGCCTCGCGGTGGAAGACTGGAACGAGCAGATTTCATTGCTTACCGGCATGGCTGCGGCGCAGTTGATGGTGCAGGCGAAAGTCGGGCTGTTGCGCACCTTGCCCGAACCCGATCCGCGCGACATCGCGCGGCTGCGCATCACCGCCAAGGCGCTCGGCATCGACTGGCCGGATGCGACGAATTATCCAGATTTCATCCGCTCGCTCGATCCGTCGAAGGACGCGCACGTCGCCATGCTCACGACATCCACCACCGTGCTGCGTGGCGCCGGCTACGTCGCCTTCAACGGCACGCTGCCGGCGCAGCCGATGCAGTCGGCAATCGCCGCGGAATATACCCACGCCACTGCGCCGTTGCGCCGGCTGGTGGATCGCTACACTGGCGAAGCGTGCATCGCGTTGTGCGCGAAACAGCCGGTGCCGGATTGGGTGCTGGCGGCGTTGCCCGGCTTGCCGGCGACCATGCAGGCATCCGGCCATCGAGCGAGCCAGTACGAAAAGGCCGTGCTCGATCTGGCCGAAGCCGCGGTGCTGGCACCGCGCGTCGGCGAATCGTTCGCAGGCGCCATTGTCGAAGTGTCCGGTGCCGATCCGCACAAGGGCGTGGTGATCGTGCGCGATCCTGCGATCGAAGCCAGCGTGTCGAGCACGTCGCCATTGCCGCTCGGCGCGGATGTCACGGTCAAGTTGATCGAGGCCGATCCGATCAAGCGCGTCACGCGTTTCGAGCTCGATGTGTCGGGCAACGAAAGTCAGTAACGACCGCCGCGTATCGATGACTCAATAGAGACCAACGCGTATCGCCTTGGAGAAATTTTCCGCGTCGGTGGTCTTCAATGCGCGGTCGGTGATGCGTCCGCGCTGGCGCAGTTTTTCCACCGACACGCTGGTGTCGACCGCGCCGATCTTGTGCAGGTATTCCGGCAGGTAACCCGTCAGCAGCAGGCCCATGCCCCAGTGCAGGTTCGGATCGATCTTGCGCACCATGCGATAGACGATGGTGGTGCAGTTGGACGTGAGCGTGTTGTAGAACGACGGTTTTGCCGCGAGTGTGTTCGCCGCCTGCATGTAGGACAGGAACAGCGCGCGCATCGTCGGCTTGTCCATGCGCAGCGGATAAAGATAGTCGTCCTCGCCGCGCACGTTGGTGCGCACGCGGATGATGTCGCGCTCGTCCGCGCCGACCAGGATGGTTTCGAACTGCCGGAAGAATCCGCCGACCGAGGAGAACTGATCGCCGCGCTTCTTGCGAATCTCGACCGAGAACACCACGTGGCTGCCGTCATCGAAGCCGAAGCTGATCATCGCGTGCGCGATCGCCTTGCTGCCCCAGTACGACAACACCGCGTCGGCGGTGGCTAGATGATCGAGGTTGTATTGACGCGTTTCCCAGTGCGCGTCGTAATCGTCATCGGTGCGCCAGGTGAAGTTGCGCACGTTCTGCAGCGTCACCTCGTTGCCGTGAACGGTGCCGGTGAGCGTGCGCGCCACGTCGCCAGCCCACACGCGATGGTTGCTCGGCAGAATGCTCGCCCACCACAGCAGCAGCACCGCATAGGTGACCGCATAGACGCCCATCGGCATCCAGCTTTTGCGGACGATCGCCATCGCTGCCAGACCCAGAACCAGCAATACCCAGATCGCGCACCCGGCGATGCGTCCGAGGTTGCCCCCGGGCAGTTGGTACCAGAGCGCCAGCGCACCCCACGCGCCGGACACGAACGTCGCCAGCCCAGCCAGCGCGATCAGCACGGCTCGCCCAAACATCCAGCGCTTCCTGGTCATTTCGCCCCCTGCTGCCCTTCGATGCGCAAGCGTGCGGCTTTGATCGCGGGAAGACAATGCATCGGCAAAACCACCGCGACCGCAGGCATGGCTACAATTCATTCGATTCGGGCCAGCGAGATCGCCGCACCATGCAAAGCGGAACACGGATGTGGGCCATGCGATGCGTCACCGTCGGCATGCTGCTGTGCCTCGGTGCGTGCGCGATGGTCGATGTCAGCCGCATCAAGCAGCACGACTATCTGGCCGAACGTCGCGCCGATGCACTCGGCAGCGGGCGTCTGAGCGACGGTACCGTGCAAGTGCTCAACGTGGTCGCGCTCAGCGCCGATACCTGCAGCAAGGATTTCTCCGACTGCACCGGCACGCTGGTCCGCTCGCCAGGTTTGACCGACGAGCAGCGGCTTTCCACGTTGTCCGAACTGTGGATGGCGCGTGCGATCAAGGTCGATCCCGCGAAGTCCGGCGCGCCGATGCAGGACGTCGCGCTGGATGCGTATCTGCAATCCGCGCGCTATGCCTACGCCTATCTTTTCTACACGGCGCGCCAACCGTCCGAGCGTGCATTCGACTTGCGCCAGGCGCAGGTGCTCGGCTTCTACAATTTCGCCGTGCAGCGCGCGGTGCAGCGTTTTTTCCACGTGCTGCCGCAGTTGGGCACGCAATGGACACAGACCTCTCTGGCCGGCTGGACGGTGATGCGTCCGCAAACCGACGTCCGGCTCGCCGGCGACGCACGTGTGCCGACCGAACTGATCCCCGCGTCCGACCTGCGCTTCAAGGGTTTGCGCAACGTGTATCAGCGCGACGGTTTCGGCTCCGACTTCGTCGCCGTGGCGCCACCGGAATCGCCCGACGTGCAGGTGCCGTGGCGCGATCCTGATTTCGTGTCGATGACCGGCGCGCTGGTGTTCGACGGCAACACGCTGGCCAGCGTGCTGGCGACGAAACAGGTACGGCTGCTGGCGCGCGATCCGTATCGCGACGGCAGCATCACTGTCGGCGATCGCGTGGTGCCGCTCGGCGCCAACTTCACTGCGGCGTACGGCGTGTGGCTTGCGCGTTCGGGCTTCGCCGGGCAATCGATCCGCTCGCTGCTCGGGCGCGAAGGCGGCATCACCACGCCGCGCATTCTGCTGATGCAGCCGTACGATCCGAACCGCCTCACCGTGGTCATGCTGCACGGGCTCGCCAGCAGTCCCGAGGCGTGGATCAACGTCGCCAACGAAGTCATGGGCGACGAAAGCCTGCGCCGCAACTATCAGGTGTGGGAGGTTTACTACCCGACCAATGCGCCCGTCGCGGTGAACCTCGCCGGCATCCGCAAGGCACTCGACGCCACGCTGCGGCACTACGATCCCGGCGGCCACGCGCGCGCCTCGAACAACATGGTGCTGGTCGGCCACAGCATGGGCGGCGTGATCGCGCGACTGCTGGTTTCTTCCAGCGGCGACAAGTTGTGGGGCGTGGCGCCCGGCCGCGCCGACCTGTCGCCGCAGAAGCGCGCGCAACTACGCCAGCGACTTGCGCCGTATCTGCAATTCACGCCGATGCCGCAGGTCACGCGCGCGGTGTTTCTCGCTTCGCCCCATCGCGGCACGCCGTACGCGCAGCATCGCATCGCACGCTGGATCGGTAACCTCATCCGGCTGCCGGTCGGCATTCTCAAGGAAGCGGCGAGCTTCTCCGATCTGCTCAAGCGCACCGACGGCAGCAGCGACAAGGCGTGGCGCGTGCCCAACGCCATCGACAACCTCAGCGACACCGACCCCTTCATCGTCGCCGCCGCCGACCTGCCGATTTCGCCCAAGGTGCGATATCACACCATCGTCGGCGTCTACAAACCCACCGGCCCGCTCGACACCACCAGCGACGGCGTCGTGCCGTACAAAAGCGCCCACCTCGCCGGCGCCGAATCCGAAATCGCCATCCCCTCCTGGCACAGCGTGCAGGACACCCCCGCAGCGATTCTCGAACTGCGCCGGATTCTCGCGCTGCACGCCGCGGCATTGCAGCCGGCGACGCCGTAAACCGTAAAGAGCTTCACCGTCATTCCGGCGCAGGCCGGAGAAGATTCTCAACAGCGATGCGGGTCATCGCACGCCATCGCGAAACGAATCATCCCTCGTCCGCAGCGCCGCCCATCAGCGCAAACAAAAGCGATCTCGGCGTTCGCACGGTTGTCGAGGCAAACGCCTCTCGGCAACCACGCCGACCCACACGGACTCCATCTGGCGGATTCCTCTGATGGCGTAGCGATAGCGCCACGCGCTATCAAGTCATGTCGCTGCAGTTCGCGGCGACGCCCGTCACTGGAGACGGGGAACTTCAAGGAGCTTCACCATGCGTCAGAACCTCGCATCGCTCAACCTCGACGACAACACCCTGACCGCCATCGACGTCGCGCTCGATAGCCTGGAAACCGCCTTTGTCGCGCTGATCGCACTCAACCCCGAACAGCGCCGAAGCCTCGCCCGCATGGGCGACAAATCCGAAGCGTTCTGCCGCCAGACCCTCAACGTGCTCACGCTGAATCCGCAGATTGTGCCGCCCGGCTTCGACCTCGCCGAAGCGCAGAACGACATGGCCGCGCTCGATCGCCTGCGCCCCCGATTGATGCGCCTGATGCGCCTCACCGAACGCGCCGACGACTCAGCCACCGCCCTCGGCAGCGACCTGATGACGGCCTCGCTCGAAGGCTACGCACTGCTCAAGCTATCCGGCCGCAACCAGGGCCTGGAAGGTTTGCGCGATGCGCTCTCCGCCCGCTTCCCCGGCCATCGTCGCACCCCGGCGTCCGCCACACCCGTCGTCACTCCTCCCGGCACCACCCCTCCCGGCAACACCCACCCCACCGCCTGATCGTTCGACCCCGGCGCGCACAACGCGCGCCGGGTTTTGGCGACCATCGCCATACGCAGCGCGATTCTCAGCGCGCTTCGACACGGTCCGCCGCCACCCGGTGCGGCATCAACAACCGCCAGGCCCCACGACGACACTTCGCGCGCCGACCGCTCCGCCTCAACCGCCGCCATCGCCGCTTTTTCCGGCAACGCCGCCACTTGAACCGCCGTCGTCGCCGCTTTTTCCGGCAGCGCCGCCACTTCAACCGTCGTCATTGCCGCTTTTTTCGCCGACCGCGCCGCTCAAAGCGCCGGCATCGCCACGCCGAGCGGCGACCATGCCGCGCAAAGCGGCAAGCGCTCCGTTCAAAGCGCCGTCACCGCCACTTCGCCGCGGCCAGGAGCGCGAAAAAGCGACGATGACGCCGCTTCAAGCGGCGCCACCGGCACACCGAGCGGCAGCACCGCAATTTGAAGCGGCGGTACCGAGGCTTTGAGTGAGATCGGCGGTGAATAAAGCTTCGATATTGAAGTGGAGATTAGGATTTTCCGTTGACGCTACCCATGCAACGCCGGAACATGCCGCGCACGTGCCCCGTTGCGGGTTCTAAAAGCCGCCGAGGCTAATAAGCATGCATCTTGATGCTGACAGCATCCTCCCGCAGTCCGGCCTCTCATTTGGTGTCGGCGGTATTGAGTTTTTCTCGCGTGCATCCGTGTTGGCAGAGCAAAGTGGTTATGACGGTCCTGGCTGGCAAAAGAGCTGGTTAGTGATAGCCCATGAAACTGCTTGCGGAGATCCCATTTTCTTGGATCAGTCCAAGATCGACCATCCGGTATTTACAGCAATGCATGGTGCTGGCTCTTGGGAGCCGTCGCTTGTTGCAAGTTCATGGGCTCAGTTTCTTGCTGCGCTCGAATTCGCTCGTCCGTACACCAAGGACAGGGAAAATCCTGTTGGCCTAGAGCAACGCCCATTCAATCAATCGGAGCACAAGGAGTTGCTGAGTGGTTTGAGTAAAATTCTCGGGTCACCATTGCCGATATTTTGGGATGTGCTCTTTACGCCGTAGTCACTTGTTCAAGACAAAAGCCTCGCCGCCGCTCAACCGCCCGTGAAACCCCTCCCTAGGTACCCAATGATCAAGAAATTTCTAGCCGGATTGGGAATAGGGCAGGCGAGCAAAGCCGGTGGCGAAGAGGCGTTGGCGCACGCGCTATCGCATGCGCCGTACAAAGAGTCGTATGCGAACTTTCTCTACAACCTTGTGTTCTGCGACGACCCCGGACTTTTCAGGAATGACAACACCGCAAAGGGCAACGGATTTTGGGCGGTGCTTCTCGCTGATGAACCCGATTACGCGGGGCTGGAAAAGATCGCGTCGAATCCGGAAGAAGAAAGCCGCGCGCGGGTACTCGCGTACAACCGCATGCGCGCTGGTGGATGCGTGGTTCCGGCCAAGCTGTTGCTCGGCGTCATCTTCGAGGTGGCACTCGAGCAAGGGCTCGACACGCTGGCTGCGTATCCCGATGGTCAGGTTCGCTATCTGAATCAGTCCGGCAAGGTGGCGATCTTCGATGGCGGCTCTGCCTATGTCGAAGCGCTGGCGAAAGAGCTGGTGGCTGTGTCGCAGCCGATTGTCAATGCGATCGGCCCGTGGGACAGGAAGCGATTGCCGCCACCGCCTACCGACTATGTCCGCATGACGTTTCTCGTATCCGATGGTTTGTATTTCGGTGAAGCACCTTTCGCGACACTGCAACGCGATGCCATGGGCGGCCCGGTGCTGGCGAAGGCGACGGAGTTGCTTCAGGCCTGTGTCGCGGCGGCGGTGAAATCGGAACAAGGGCCGCACGAGCACGGGGTGTGAGATAGCGGCTTTCTTTCCGCAGCCTCAATGTTTCAGGTTCGTCATCCCTGCGAAGGCAGGGATTGCATTTGAAGTGCGACGACCAGCAGCGCTCTAGAGAATGGATGACCAGCTCGGCTGTCTTAAAGCGATGACCAGCTTCGCTGTTGAAAAACTTCTCCGGCCTCCGCCAGAATGACGGAGGTGGAAAGGTTGTCGAAATTGTTGAACGCATAGCGGCAGGGTTTACCTGCCGCATCGCTCTCAGTTCCCGATCACCGGCAACGCGATGAAACTCGCCTGTGTCGGTGCGTGATACACGCGCTGTGTCGCCTTCAGGTAGTCCGCGGGTTTCGCCAGCATGATGTTGGGGACGAAGGTTTGCGGGTTGCGGTCGTAGAGGGGGAACCAGCTGGATTGCACCTGCACCATGATGCGGTGGCCGGGCAGGAACACGTGGTTGGCCGGCGGCAGTGCGAAGCGGTAGGGCAGGGGCTGGTTGTCGGCGATGGCTTTGGGATCGGCGAAGCCTTCGCGATAGCGCCCTCGGAAGATGTCCATCGCGATGCCGAGCTGGAATCCACCGAGTTCCGGTTGGTCGGCGACTTGATCGGGGTACACGTCGATCAGCTTGACGACCCAGTCGCTGTCGCTGCCGCTGGTGGATGCGATGAGGTTGACCTGCGGTGCACCGGCGATGGTGAGCGGCGCGGCGAGCACGTCGGAAACATAGGTGAGCACATCGGTGCGGCCGGATGCTTCGCGCTGGTCGTCGACCAGCCATTGCGACCAGGTCTGGCCAGCGTCGTAACCCATCGGCTGAATTGGCCGCGCGCGGTACGGCACCGGATGCGCAGGATCGGAGATGTATTCATCGTAGTCGGCGCCGGCGGCGGGGGCGTCGAAGCCGAGCTTGTTGCCGGCTTCGAGATAAAGCTTGCGACTCGCGGTCGGGCAGCCTTCGCTGCAGGCGAGCGGCCAGCGATCCAGCCGCTGCCATTCGTTGCTGCCGGTCTGGAACGCGGTGACCGGTGCGAGGTTGGCTTTCGGCGCGCCGTCCTTGAGGTATTGCGCGAGATACGGGCGCAGGATTTTCTCGCGGAAATATTTGCCGGTGTCGCTGCCGAAGCGGATGGCGCCGAGCGCGCTGGCGTCTTCGATTTCCTGGCCGTGATGCCACGGACCCATGACCAGACGCACCATGTCGCCGCCGCCATCCTTCGGCTTGATCGCGCGATAGACGGCCATGGCGCCGTAGATGTCTTCCTGATCCCACAGGCTGTGCACCAGCATCACCGGCACTTTCAGCGGCTGCGCGGCGAGCAGTTTGTCCACCGCCTGCTCGCTCCAGAAACTGTCGTACGCGGTGTGCGCCAGCATCTTGTTCCAGAAGCCGAGCTGCTCCATGCCGTACGCATGCGCGAGCGCGCCGGCGGAACCGTAGTGCATGAAGAAGTCGTACTCGTCGTGGTAGTTGGCCCACCACTTGATGGAGTTGTCGCGGCTGGCCGACTGCTCGTAGATGTAGGAAAGATTCTGCTGGCGGAATGCGCCGTTGTGGAACCAGTCGTCGCCCATCCAGCCGTCGACCATCGGGTTCATCGGCACCGCGACCTTGAGCGCGGGATGCGGATTCACCAGCGACATCAACGGCTCGAAACCGTCATACGAAATACCGATGGTGCCGACCTTGCCGTTCGATTCCGGCACGTGCTTCACCAGCCAGTCGATGGTGTCGTACGTGTCGGTGGCGTCGTCCACCGGCGTCGGATTGAGCGAGCCGTGCACCGGGCGGTTCATCACGTAGTCGCCCTCGGAGCCGTACTTGCCGCGGATGTCCTGGATCACGCGGATATAGCCGTCTTCGACAATCACGTCGGTGGCGTTGTCGTAGCCCTCGAGCATCGGCGCCATGTGTCCGCTCAGTGCGTGCGTGGTCAGCGCGTGCGCGTCGTACGGCGTGCGCGTGAGCAGCATGCCGGCGCGCTGCGCGCCCTTGGGAACCATGATCACGGTGTGCAGTTTCACGCCGTCGCGCATCGGGATCATCACGTCGCGCAGTGCGTAATCGAAGCCCGCATCCACCGGCACGAACTTCGCCGGTGTTTCGCTGGGATAGTTCGGGTATTTCGCCTGCGGCGTATCGGCGGCTTGCGCCAGACCACTCGTCGCGACGAGCAAGGTGAGCAACATCACGGGCGCGAACTTCACGACGATGCAAGCGGACTTCATGGCAACCCCCTGGATGGACAACTAGTCCAGCGTAGCCGAAAAGTTGATCAGCTCGTGACCCAATGGACGCATCGTCACCATGTGCATTCCGTACTCGCAAGCGTCGTTCCGGCAGACACTGAGACTGGTCGTCTGCGGCATCAGGAAGAGTTCTCGGCGGCGCTCCTCCTAACTTCAACGCATTTGATCGCGATCAACGCCCTTGCGGAATTTGCGCGTGAGTCTGCGCCGTTTGTGTCTGGATATTCGCTTGCACTTGCACCTGCACCTGCACCTGTTGTTGGTCGGCCTGTTGGATCTGCTGGATCGAATGCGCCGGTTGCGGTGACGGCTGGCTCAGGTCGATCGCCGTGACGTGCGGCGTCAATCCGCCCGAGACGAAAACGGCGGTGTGGTTCTGCTCGTTGAGATGGACCGATTCAAGATTCTTTTCAGTGATGCCTTTGTCATGACAAGCGGCGGTGAACTGAAGCAACCGATTGTCGCCAGCTTCTGGAATTTGTTCTTTCAAATGATTGAACAGCGCATGTTGAGGACTATTCGGATGGCGCGGATCGTTGTTTGCATGGTCAAAATCAGCAGGTGTCACCCCCCGAGTGTCGGGTACAAGTGGCGTCGATGGCGAAGGCAGCTGAGTTGGAACGGATATCTCACCCTGATGAGGCCAAGGTTCCGAATGCGTCAGCGTGTCATAAGCGCGGCTAATGTCACGTTTAACCTCGTCGATACCGTGTGACATGGCCTGTCCGGCCTGTATGGCGGCATCGTGGAGGTAAGTTGTCGTGTCGTGGATCGCGTGAGCTGCCTTTTCGCCGTTATGAAAAGTGTCCAAGGATTGGTCCACTTCTTTTACAGCCATCGCCTCGTAGCCGTGGACGGCTGTCGTGGCCACCCGCCCCGTGACATGTGCGGCCTGGTTGATTCCTCGCTTGTCCATCTGCGCCTGTTCGGCGGCGAGTTGATTGACGACGTAGGCGGCCTGCCCTGACACATGGCTTGCCAGCGCATATTTATCGGCCTCGGCCCGGACGACGTGGCCAACTCCTTGAGTGACGAGAGCTACAGCACCGGCCGCCACCGGATCAACCTCCACAAACGCCATCGCACCGCGCGACACCTGGTCTGCCTGTTGCTGCGCAGTCTGTCCGGCCGCGCGAAAACCCTGCGCTACCTGATCGGCGGCTTGTCGGGCGCTCTCGCCACGTGACTGGAAGGCAGCACTTGTCAGATCCAGCTTGTGCGTGGCGTCTTCGATCAACTGACTGTGTTCCACCGCATTCTGAATCTTCTCGTCCACCACGGAGGCGTGGTATTCAGCCAATTGTTGCTGCATGTGCGGCGACAAGTGAGCGTAGACAGATTCCAGATTCGGGTGATCCGTGCTGTTCAGCGCCACGGCCAGTTCGGCGCGCGAGTTGTACAGGTCGCTGCGGAAGTGTTCGATGGCGCCCTTGTACTTCGCATGGTTCTCCAAGGCGTGCTCTATGTTTTCAGCCTTAAGCATGCTCTTCGGGCCGCTGAAATTCGTATTGACGCCGTGATCGTCCACGCGCATCGCCATCAACGGGTTCGGCCCAGGCGCGCCGGGCGGTGCATCGAGATAGCGCCCCTTTCGCAGGTGCTCGATGTCCAGGTCACTGGCGAGCGGCACCACCTGGCCATAGTGGCGGCTGGCCGCGCTCACCGGATCGCCAGCCATCACGTAAGTGGTGACCATGTCTCCCCCCTCGGGCACGGGGTAGTTCAAATCCACGGCGCCGTAGCCGTTGATCGACGTGCCGCGAAGGTGAAACTCTGCTGCCACGATTTCCACCAGCGTTCCGCCCAAGGAATGGCCGGCAAGGGTGACCTGGTCTGTGGAGATGCCCTGCTTTTGCGCCTTTTCCATCATTTCCGCAGCGAAGGCTTTCGCCTCGTCCACCTGTGGATTTACCCGGTCTCGCACCATCGTGTAGTCGACGGCGACGTCTTTCAACATGGTGGGGAGGTGGTTTTTGAAGTCCGTATCGGTGCCGCGATAAGCAATAATAATTTCATGCGTTTTGACATTTTCGTATGCTGTAGCGTGAAATCCGCTGGCAAGATTTTCCTTGTATCCAAAAACCAGATATCTCTGGCCATTCAGAAAAATAGGTTTATGTGCATTATCGATATCACTTGACGGACGATCAGTATACGCGTCACTGGCGGCATCGGCATAAGATTGAGGATTCAGGCTCATGGCATTGCTTCCCTGACGGTCACAGTTATTGGAAAGAAGGCGTTGGGGTATTGAATAACATCGGGACTATCAACTGCAGAAGGTAGCGCATCATCGCCACCGGGTGAGTAATTAAAGTATTCACTTTTCTTGAAATACGTTAGTGAGTCTCGTTGTTGTCCGTTCTCTATTCCGATTCCAGCGCTGAACTCCCTGCCGTGTACGGTGAAGGAAGGTGTAACGCCAGTCATATCCCAATGACATGTTCCTTGTCCAAAATAATCCTCATCTTGCAGAAGATCTCGATAGACATAGCCCTTCCATGTCCTATCGTTCAAACGTGTCATTTCAAACTCGTAGCCGTTATTTGGCACGTTCTGGCCGCCGGTAAATACACCTCGGGGCACGCATTCCGTATTGACGACGTCGAAAAACACATAGCCCTTTACCGAATCCCACGACAACGATGGGTCTACCGTAGCGGTGACCTCGTAGCGTTTGACTGGGTGCGGGTTCTTCTTGGGGTTCTTGGGGTCGCCATGTGCCATCGAGCACCCGGCGCCAACGACCAAGGGAAGAATCGCCGCAGCGGCAACCATGTGAAGTTTCATCGAATCGTCCCCTTGATGGTTGTCCGCTGCGGGAGCAGCGGACGATGTGATTTGTGGCAGGTTAGGTTTGCGCTTGGGCTTCACCGGCAAACCACCAGGCGGCAGAGCGCCCAATTGAGCGACGGTACGCGCATTCGCGATAGCTGCCCGTCGTGATGCAGGTCACGGACATTGATTCTTTTCGGTCTGTAGAAACTATCGCTGTGGTCGTTTCGTTCGCTGTTCATGGATTTCGCTATCTCGCGCTGCTGATTAAGTTTCAAGCTGCACGGCACCTGGAATAAGCATGGCTTCTCGGTGAACATCCGCCGGGTGGTGCAATTCGATATTTGAGTGGTGCGGGTCTTAAGCAGGTAAGGGGTCGGCAGGGCTACTGCGAGTATTCGTATCGCTGCAACTCATTCAGTCGTCTTTGCCTGCTGGTAGAAGTTGCCGACTTGCTCAGCAGCCCGATCAAGCAGTGTGGGCCATTCTCTGACAGGCCGCGGCTTAGGCTTCTCGCACGTCTTGGCGTTCCGCATGGCGCACTGCATCCACAACATGCCGTAAGAGGCAGGCCAGTGCGTGTCGTAGTGGATATTGTTGCTCTCGATCCTGTCGCGCGCATCTTGGATGCCTGCTGCAACTGCCACGGCAGCGGAATCGGGATCATCTTGCAGGTATTGAATGAAATACTTGGCGTTCTGGCCCAAGGCCAGCGTGAAAAAGCTCTCGTTGGTTCCTATCTCGGCGCGACCACTCTCGTCAGCAAAACGCAGCGCATCGTACCAACTCAGCGTGGTCTGGCTGGCAATGGCCCTCAATGCTACATCGACTTTAAAAGACCCTCCCTGCAGCTCGTGGGGTATGTAGAAAACTCGGAACAATTCCAAAGTCTCGATGGGTGTGAGTTTTCCCCTATCGGCCTCCGTCAGGCGAGCATCGAAATTCTGTCTCGCTCGTGCGAGCTCGGTGGGGCTTGTGCTTTTGTCCTCTATTATTTGAATAAGCGCTCGGGTCTGAGTGCGACGGATTCGCCATGCGTCTTTAGGAGACTGTACATAGATGACCTTGTTCTCTGCATAAGCGACTGGTGGCGCAGTGAGAGTAATAAATAGAAATCCTAGAGCAAGGCTTGCAAAGTACTTTTTCATTGGACTCTCTTGGGCAGCAATTTATCGATGGACTGAGAGAGGATTCTTTCGACGAGTTGCCAGTCTGTGCGCATCACTTCGCCAGATTGCGCAAGAATGGCGCGGTTTTGCGCACGTCGCTTCGCCAGAGTTTGGTGCTTGCTCTGAGTTGGAATTGGTTGCCGTGGTCGGTAAGGGTTGTCGCAACAGTCGTTTGAATTGTTGTTCATCGAGCGTAACTTCCTGGTCTCGCTTTGTATATCTGGTTCATGCCGTGCTCGTCTTTGTTGTGCCAGGTTCGCTGACGCAGGCAAATGAGCCGCGTCGTCTCCGTGCGGAACTTGCTAATCCTTGCTGCACATCCAGTGATAGTTATTCCGGTTCGCCGAAATAATGTCTTTGAACGTGCATCGCGTTGCTCTAGCAGTCAAATCATGGTTCGGCCTTCAGCGCTGTGACTGTCACTTTGTAGAAGTCGCCAGGATTTTTCAAAACTTCGGCCTCATCAAGAATAAAGTTCAAAGGCTCGGAGCTTGAGGCGTCCTGATAGTCACGCTTGCTTACATATAGGATATTCGTCCATTCGCTCGGATCAGTGGAGGGCAACGAAATAAAGGGGTAGATTTTTCGACTATTTATGTCGAAGGTAAGGTTTAGTTCCATTGGCACCAAGCTACATTTTCCGTAGCCGTAGTAATCTTCATTTACTAGCTGATCCAAATAAAAATAAGTTTCCCATGTCCTGTTATTTATACGGACCATTTTAATGTCTCGCGTTTTTACAGGGAAGCTGTCGTTGGATAGGTTGGGAGGGGCGCAATTGGATTCAAGGTCGCCAAAAACAATAGTTCCTTTTAAATAATTCCAAGGGCCTGGTGCATCCGTCGTGAGAACAAGCTTGTGGCGCTGTACGGGGTGGGGGTTTTCTTTGGGTTGTCCGGCGCCACCCGATGATCTCCAGGGAGAACGCGCGCAGACCAGGATTAACAGCGCGAGCAGGAGAAGGCCGGCTGGTACCGGATATTTCTTCATGGCTTGTACCCGTCTACACAACCTATTCATTAGTGATGGAAGCCACTTTTGTGGTAGTGATGGAGGCAACTTGTAAGGCAGCGCTGGCGGCGCAGCGCGAACCACCTCGTCAGATTTTTCAGTATCTCTTTGCCACCACGAAACGCATAAGGGAACGGTAATACTAAAGACCCATAGGAAATAGCCTACTTCAGGTCGATCCAGCATGAAGCTCTCGACCGTAAATATGTTTTCCTTGTACGGACTATTGTATAAGTTAAAGGTTTGAAACGTCAGCGCGATGGATATCAAGAACATCCATCGCGCCGATGGCCTGTTTTTAAGAAGCCAAATCCACCCGATCAATAAGAAGATGTTCGCGTAAGCAGCGAAATTCAACTTCAACGGCCCGAATATAATCCCGGATATGAGAAAATAAAGTCCGGAATTTTTGACGATACCAGTGACTTCGTGTGGGTAAGGAAGCAAGTAACAGGTGGTGGTGGACCGTTCGCTACACTCAATCACAGTCCAAAGTACAAGCGCAGGAGTGAACAGCGAGCTCATGAACAGAAGCATGCTTGCCAGCACGACAAACCAGCGATTCTTTACTATGCGCAGCACATTCATGAGTGAATTACCCACGTACACATAAGTACACACCGCATAGGCAGGAAAAGAAAAACCAGAGCCGGTACGAATTTCATCGTCATGATTTCATCCTGTGCTCGCACTATTGCGCCAGCATCTGCGCAACTTGCTCGGTCCGTGCGTGCACGACTCTTTCGTTGTCCGTCGCAGGCTTCGCATCGCGCGCAGCGGTCAATCGCTCCGCCAGCGGCTCGACGACCACGGCCGGCAGGTTCGACCACTCAATGAACTGCTTATCCTTGAAGAACCAGTTCTTTTTCGCTCGCAGCGGCTTGAGGCCTTCCTTGAAGATCAGCTCATCGTCATTGGGCAGCTCCTTTATTTCCTGGGGGAGCATGAGCGCGCGCCTCTCCTCGTTGTAGCTGATCGACACCGAGCTGTTGCCGCTACCGCTGCTGCGGCTGCGGTTTTCTTTTCGAACGGTCTTGTAGCCCATCATCTCGCTGTATTCGTTGGCGTCGCTCTGCTCGCGCGGGGTGAAGACGATCTGGCAGCCGTGATTGGTGATGAAGTTCTGTGCGTCGTTGTCGCCGTACGTGGAACGCAATTGCGCGCGGCTTTGCACGATGCACAAATCGCGCACGCCGTAGCTGGCGGAGATGGAGATGCGCTTTGACCACACGTCGACCCTGCCCATCGCAGTGAATTCGTCCATGAGCATGAGCATCTGGTATTTGAGGCTTGGTTCCTCGCCTAGCTGCTTGCCAAGGTTGTTGCCGATCACGCTGCTGAAAAAGATATTGAGCAGCTTGCCGCTCTCATCCAGCTTGTTGGTGGGGATGATGATGTAGAGCGTCGTCGGCTGCTTGCGCAGGCTGAGGATGTCGAAGTCGGTCGCGTTGGTCGCAGCGGCAAGGGTGGGATTGAGGAATTGCTGCAGTGGCGCCTGCATGGTGGCGATGACGCTCGAAAACGTCTGTTCGGCGAGACCGGCGAGGTTGCCGAAAACCGTGCGTGTCTGTGTGCTGACATAGGGATAGTTCTTCGGCGCTGCGATAATCTGCTTCAGCATCGCCAAGGTGCCTTGTCCATCCAGGCCGGACGACAATCGCAATATCCGTTCGAAGCTTGGAAAACTTTCAGCGGAATTCGACTTGGGCAATAGAACGTCGGGCACGCAAAAATGCTGGCATTGCTGCATATGGTGATCCCATGCCTCGAACATGTACGAAGCGAAGGCGGTGAACGCAGCGCGACTCTGGCTGGTCCAGAAGGGGTCCTTGCCTGGCTCGTCCGGATAGAGAATGGCGGCGATGGTCTGAATTTCACCGAGCCGCTTGCCGGCGTTCATCCCATCCAGGAGGGTGAACGGATTGAAGCGATCAGTACACCCTTGTTCGTCGTAAGGAGCCCATGTGTAGATGGATTGCCCCATCGCCAAGCGTCGGCCGCTGGTCAGTTTGCGCAGCTCACCCTTGAGATCCAGCACCACCATCGATTGCTGATAGGTGTGAAGTACGGGGACGGCGACACTGGTTGTCTTGCCGCTGCGAGTCGGCGCAATCATGATGACGTGCTGCGCGCCGTTGAGCCATAGGTGGCGGCCCCTGAAATTGCCGATGAGGATGCCCTGCGGAGTCTGCTTGAACAGCTCGTCTTTGCCGATGTCGCTGGCGTTCGCCAGGCTGGCATCGCCGTGCAGGGATTCGGCCCTGGCCTTGAACAGCGGGATGAGCAGCATCAGCCACGCCAGCAACGGCGCGCCGAAGCCAATGCCTCCGGCCATTTTTATCTTGTCGGCGTAGGGCGCGATCTGAGGCAGATCGATTACGCGAACGTATTGCCACCACGTGTCCCAGGCCAGAGGCACTTGCACATGCAGCAGCATGGGCGTCAGCCAGCCAGCGAAGAACAAGCCTCCAATCAACGCGGCCAATAGCAACAGCACGGCAAGAAGTATTTTTCCTGCACTCATCCTTGAGTTCCTTGTATTTATGGCAATGGTACTGCGCGGCACCAGGAGAATTGTCAATGCAGATCTAAGGACAGTTCGCTGTCGCATTGATCCAGCTTCGTCAACTCACGAAAGCACAGTCTATACACACAGGCGTCAGTGAGGCAGACGTTAGAATGCCGTCACCGGTCAGCCAAGAGCCCGTCCGCATGAACGGTTTTTTCCGCACGTCGAAACACACGATCACGCTCGCCGCTTCCGGTTTCAGCGACGACGAGTTGATGACGCGCGCGGCGGCGCTGGCTTTTTATTCCGCGCTGTCGATGGCGCCGCTGCTGGTGCTGTTGATCTGGGCGTTGTCGCTGCTGCACAGCGGCTGGGATCTGAAACTCGTCGACACGCTCAACGGCGTGCTAGGCGCGCGCGCGGCGGATGCGGTGAAGGCGGTGATGGCGAATGCGAAGGAGCGACCGCACGCCGGCAACATCGCAGGACTTGTAGGTTTGGTGGTGACGCTGTTGGGCGCGTCGGCGGTGTTCGCGCAATTGCAGGGCACCTTGAATCGCGTGTGGGGCGTGCGTGCCAAACCGGGCGCGGCGGTCGGTGCGTGGTTGCGCACACGCGCGCATGCGTTGGCCTTGCTGATGGGCATCGCGTTTCTGCTGGTGGTGTCGTTTCTGCTCAGCGGCCTCATCCAGTTGCTGGTGCCGGGCAACACGATGGCCTGGCAGATCATCGAGGACGTGATCTCCGGCGCGGTGTTCGTGCTGGTGTTCGGTGCGATGTACAAGGTGTTGCCCGACGCCATCATCGAATGGAGCGACGCGCTGGTCGGCGCGCTGCTCACGGCGGTGCTGTTCATCGCCGGGAAATTCCTGATCGGCCTGTACATCGATCACAGCAATGTCGGCGGCGCCTATGGTCCGGCCGGCGCGATCATCGTGCTGCTCACCTGGG
>NZ_LMUV01000003.1:38660-258256 GCF_009765755.1 Rhodanobacter sp. L36
TCGATCATCGTGCTGATGGGCGCCGAGCTCACGCGCGGTCTGGCGGACGCGCGCGGCAAGCCGATCCGGCCGAATGCACACGCGGTGGAAATCCGCGCCACGGTGGTCGAGAAACCTGCCGCTTCCGCGTCAATCGATGACGCGAAAGGTCCGGCCGACGCTCGCTGAGTCGCGCCGCCCGTGTGAAGGTCGCTGGGCGGCCGTTCGCACAAACCGCATCACGTCGCGGTTCGCGCCGCGAATGGCCGGGGACGCATCGCTGCGAGTGCATCGTTGGCAAGGCAATTGCATTGACCTAAGCATGAGCGACCACGCCTACGACATCAGTCATCTCCTCGACCTCGACACGATCAAGGGCGAGCTCAATGAATTGCGCATCGTGCGTACACCACCACCCTCACAGCAGGCACCCGTCATGAAATCGAACAAGAGCAGCGTTGCCGAAGCGCAGGATGCACTCGCGCGCGAACTGATGGGCGCCGCGGTCATCCACGAAGCGCTGATCCGCCAGTACCTGAGCGTCGCGCCATCGGATCAGGACGCCGGCATTCACTGAGCCATGTAACGAATCAAAAAGAAAAGCCCGGGTTTGCCCGGGCTTTTTATTGCGTGAAGATCGAACGTCGTCAGACGATCATCGGCAGCGTGTCGATGCCCGCTTCGATCGCCGCCTGATGTGTGAGGCAACGCGGCAGGATGCGCGCGAAGTAGAACGTGGCGGTGTCGCGCTTCGCCTGCTTGAACGCAGTGGACTGCATGCCGGCCTCGGCGGCAACGACACTGCGCGCCCATAGATACGCAAGTGCGACGTAGCCGGAGTAGTAAAGGTAATCCACCGCGGCCGCGCCGAGTTCTTCCGGGTTTGCCTGTGCGCGTTGCGCAAGCGCCATCGTCGTGTCGCCCCATGCTTTGGTGTAGACGGCGAGCGGACCAACGAATGCGCGCAGCGATTCGTCATGCACATGCTGCTGGCAGAACGCGCTGATCTCCTCGAGGAAATGCTTCAGGCCAACACCTTGCAACTGCAGAATCTTGCGACCCAGCAAGTCGGCGGCCTGGATGCCGGTGGTGCCTTCGTACAGCGTGATGATGCGGGCATCGCGTACGAACTGTTCCATGCCGTTCTCGGCGATGTAGCCATGACCGCCGTAAATCTGCAGCGCTTCCTTGGTGCATTCCTGCGCCAGCTCGGTGACGACGCCTTTGGCGATCGGAATGAGGAACGCGACCAGCTCGCCGGCTTTCTTGCGCGTGGCTTCATCGCTGGCGCGCGATTCGATGTCCGTCTGCAACGCCGTGTAGAGAACCAGCGCGCGCGAACCTTCGACGAAAGCGCGCTGGGTCAGCAGCATGCGCCGCACGTCCGGTTGTACGAGCAGGTTGTCGGCGGGCTTGTCCGGGAATTTCGCGCCGGACAAAGAGCGCGACTGCAGACGCTCGCGTGCGTAGTTGAGGCTGTTCTGCAGCGCGCGTTCGGCCAGCGCCAGCCCTTGTACGCCAACGGAAAGCCGCGCGGCATTCATCATGGTGAACATTGCCATCAGGCCTTTGTTCGGCTGGCCGATCAGATAACCCTCGGCGCCATCGAGGTTGATCACGCAGGTGGAGCACGCGTGGATGCCCATCTTGTGTTCGATCGCGCCGGCGGTGACGGTGTTGCGTTCGCCGAGCGAACCGTCTTCGTTGACCTTGAATTTCGGCACGATGAACATCGAGATGCCGCGACTGCCCGCAGGTGCATCCGGCAAACGCGCCAGCACCAGGTGCACGATGTTTTCGGTGAGGTCGTGCTCGCCCGCGCTGATGAAAATCTTGGTGCCGCTGATTTTGTACGCCTCGTCGCCCGATGGTTCGGCGCGCGTTTTCAACAGGCCGAGATCGGAGCCGGCCTGCGGTTCGGTGAGGCACATGGTGCCGGTCCAGCGGCCTTCGATGATCGGCTTCATGTAGCGCTCGCGCTGCCATTCCTCGCCGTGCATTTCCATCGCGTGCGTGGCGCCTTCGGACAGCAGCGGGTAGAGGCTCCAGGCAAGATTGCCCGACTGGAAAATTTCGGTGGTCGCGGTGCCGAGTACGCCGGGCAGCGCCTGTCCGCCGTATTTTTCGGGATTGGTCAGGCCGGTCCAGCCACCTTCGGCGAATTGCTTGAACGCCTGCTTGAAACCTTTCGGCGTGGTCACCGTCTGGGTAGCCTTGTCGTAGTGGCAACCTTCCTCGTCCGCAGGGCCGTTGGTCGGCGCGAGCAACTGTTCGCTGAGACGGCCCGCTTCCTCGAGCACCGCATCGAGCAGGTCGCGCGAATGCGCGTCGCCACCTTGCAACGACATCAGTGTTTTCTCGGCGCCCAGCACATCAAACAGGGCGAAGCGCAGATCGTCGAGCGGAGCCTTGTATGCGGTCATGTCTGTTCCTTGGATGAAAGATGCGTCAGCGATAGGTGTCGGGAATGCCAGGCACTGGCGAGAGCCGGTCGTCGCCGCTGAAATCGAAATCGCGCCGGGCTTTTTCCTGCTCGGGCTTGGCGCTGGTGCTGCCGGCCACGTGATAACCGACGGAGCCGGCGCTGCCTTTGCCGGCGATCGACTTGAGCGCCTGCGTCATGTCACGGGTCGGCAGCACATCGACGTCGAGCACGTCGCCGGCGAGCGTGGGAATGTCGCGCACGAAATTCGCGTGCAACCGCACCGGCAACAGCGACTCGACCTGCAACTGGCCGTCGAGCGAACGGAAGTCCATCTCGCCGTAGCTGTTGTTCTGGATGCGCAACGTCAGCCGCCACTGGCCGCCGGGCAGCACCTTCAACTGCTGAATGCTCACGGTGGGCGGAAACACGCTTTTCTTCGGTGGTCCGCAAGCAATCAGGCCTAGGGCCAGCAGGGCGGCGGGAATCCAGCGCAACAGACGCATGTCGGCTCTCCAAACGATCGTTTGAACGCCGATTCTAACCGCGTTTGGGACAAGGGTTGGTAGTGCCGCTGTTGCGCGAGGAGTTCGGCGACTCTTGCTCTCATCTCGATGACATCGCGTGGTATCGAAACCCGAATAGAAGCGACCGGAAATTCACGATCATTGCGCGACCCCGCACGGACCATTCTGCGACGTTGTATGTGATCCCGCATGCCGTGATCATCATTGTGCGTGGCACGGCAAGGTTTCGCGGTCATCCACAAACAGGCATCATCTCCGTTCACCCATCAGGATTTGCCGCATGTCTCGACGTTTTGTTGCCCGCCGCTCGCCGATTCACGGCAACGGCGTATTCGCCACCGCACCGATCGCCAAGGGTGAGGAAATCATCGAGTACAAGGGCACGTTGCGTACCCATGACGAGACCGACGAGCTCTACGGAGATGGCGGCGAAACCGGCCACACGTTTTTGTTCACGCTCAACGACGACTACATCGTCGACGCCAACGTCAAAGGCAACAGCGCGCGCTGGATCAATCACAGTTGCGCGCCGAATTGTCGCGCGGTGATCGAGGAAAGTGCCAACGGCAATCCACGTCGCGACAAGGTCAAGATCGAGTCGATCCGCAGCATCAAGGCCGGTGAGGAACTCACCTACAACTACGGCATCGTGCTCGAAGTCGCACACACCGCGCGGCTCAAGAAACTGTGGAAGTGCCTGTGCGGTTCGCCCAAGTGCACCGGTACGTTGCTGCAACCCAAGCCCTGAACAAGCGCGCGGCGTGAAGCAGGCGATCGGCGCGGCGATGGACTATCGGCTCACGCCTTGAATCCCATCGTTGCCTGCACCGCGCGCTTCCATCCGTCGTAAAGCGCTTCGCTGCGATGGCGCGGCATCGATGGTTCGAAGCGTCGATCGAGTGCCCATTGCGCGGCGATCTCCTCGCGGCTGGACCAGAACCCGACAGCGAGTCCCGCAAGAAACGCCGCGCCGAGCGCCGTGGTTTCCGCCACGCGCGGACGCAACAACGGAACGCCGAGCAGATCGCTCTGGAACTGCGCCAGAAAATCGTTGGCAATCGCGCCGCCATCCGCGCGCAATTCCTTCAGTTCGATACCGGCGTCGGACTGCATCGCTTCAAGCACGTCGCGCGTCTGGTAGGCGATGGATTCGAGCGCGGCGCGAACGAGGTGCTCGCGGGTCGTTCCGCGACTGAGCCCGAACATCGCGCCGCGCACGTCGCTGCGCCAGTACGGCGCACCGAGGCCGACGAAGGCCGGCACGATGTACACGCCGCCGCTTTCTTCGACGCGTAATGCGCTGGCTTGCGAGTCGCTCGCCTGATCGAGCATGTGCAGTCCGTCGCGCAACCACTGCACGACGGAACCCGCGACAAAGATGGAACCTTCCAGCGCATACTCGACCTTGCCGCCGATGCTCCACGCGATGGTGGTAAGCAGGCCGTTGTTCGATGCGACAGCCTTCGCGCCGGTGTTCATCAGCATGAAACAGCCGGTGCCGTAGGTGTTCTTCACCATGCCGGGCTCGAAGCAGGCCTGGCCGAACAATGCGGCTTGTTGATCTCCAGCGACGCCGGCGATCGGCACCTCGCGGCCGAAGAAAAACTGCGGCGCGGTGTGGCCGTAGATTTCGCTGCACGACTTCACTAGCGGCAGCATCGCCTTGGGCACATCGAGCATGGCGAGCAGTTCATCGTCCCAGCATTGCGCGTGGATGTCGTACATCAGCGTGCGCGAGGCATTGGTGACATCGGTGACGTGCACTTTGCCACCGGTGAGATTCCAGATCAGCCAGCTGTCGATGGTGCCGAACAACAGCCCGCCGTTGCGCGCATGTTCGCGCGCGCCCTCGACGTGGTCGAGTATCCACTTCACCTTGGTGCCTGAAAAATAGGCATCGATCAGCAAGCCGGTTTTCGCGCGCACCATCGGCTCGTGTCCGGCGGCTTGCAGTTGATCGCAGATGTCGCGCGTCTGTCGTGACTGCCACACGATGGCGTCGTGGATCGGCTGGCCTGTGACCCTGTCCCACACCACGGTGGTTTCGCGCTGGTTGGTGATGCCGATGCCGGCGATCGCGGAGGCGTCAATCTGCGCGTTGTGCATCGCCTCGGTGATCGTGGTGAGAACGCTGGTCATGATCTCGCGCGGGTTGTGTTCCACCCATCCCGGTTGCGGAAAAATCTGCGCGAACTCGCGTTGCGCCATGCCGGCGACGCGGCCCTCATGATCGAACAACATTGCGCGCGAACTGGTCGTGCCCTGATCGATGGCGAGGATGTATTGCTTGCCGTTCACGCCGGCACCTGCGTCGCAGCATCGCGATCCAGTCGCGATTCTGCGAGGTAATTTTTCAGCCGTGCGACATCGTCGTCACCGACATGCAGACCGAGCTTGCTGCGCCGCCAGAGAATGTCCTCGACATCGCGCGCCCATTCGTGCGCGCGCAGATAGTCCACTTCCACTGCATAGAGATCAGCGCCGAAGTGCATGCCGAGCTCCGGCATCGATGTCGCATCGCCAAGCACCGCACGGCCGCGCGTGCCGTAGGCATGCACGAGTCGCCAGGCAAGCATCGGCGGCAGCCAGGGGAATTCATTCTGGAATTCGCGCTGCATGTCTTCGATATCCGCGCGCTCGCCGCCAGGCAATGGATGACCGTTGGCGGTCCACGCTTTGCCATGTGTGGGTAGTTGCGTGGCGAGTCGATCCACGGCTTCCTCGGCAAGGATGCGGAACGTGGTGAGCTTGCCGCCGAACACGTTGAGCAGCGGCGCGCCGTGGGTGTCCAGCTCCAGCAGATAGTCGCGCGTCACTTCCGATGCGTTGCCTTCATGATCGTCGACCAGCGGACGCACGCCGCTGTAATTCCAGATCACATCGGCTGGCGTGACGGATCGCTTGAAATACCGGTTCACCGCATCGCACAGGTAACGCGTTTCCGCATCGTCGATATGCGGTGCCGAGGGGTCGCCGCTGTACTCGCCGTCGGTGGTGCCGATCAAGGTGAAATCGCGTTCGTACGGAATGGCGAACACGATGCGCCGATCCGGTTCCTGGAAAATGTAAGCGTAGTGATGCTCGAACAATTTCGGCACCACGATGTGGCTGCCCTTGATGAGACGCAGCGCGTGGTCGTGGCCTACCTTGGCGACGTCATCGAGAAACGGCACTGCCCATGGGCCCGTCGCATTCACCAGCGCTTTCGCGCGGATCGTGCGAGAAACGCCATCGTCGGAAATGAGTTGCGCCGTCCAGCCGTCGGCGCCACGCACGGCGCTCACGCAGGTCGTATGGACGAGGATTTTGGCACCCCGATGCGCAGCATCCATCGCGTTCAACACAACCAGCCTCGCATCCTGCACCCACGCATCGGAATACACGAAGCCGGTGTGGAATTCGTCGCGCAAAGGCGGGCCGGCGACATGCTTGCGCAACGACACGCGGCGCGAGCCGGGCAGGCTGCGATGGCCGCGACCGAGATGGTCGTAGAGGAAAAGACCGATGCGGATCATCCATGCAGGGCGCAGATACGATTGATGCGGCAACACGAAGCGCAGCGGCCAGATGATGTGCGGCGCGGCCTTCAGTAGCACCTCGCGTTCGGCCAGCGCCTTGCCAACCAGCGCGAACTCGAACTGCTCCAGGTAACGCAACCCACCATGGATCAGCTTGGTACTCGCACTCGACGTATGCGCAGCGAGGTCGTCGCGTTCGCACAGACAGACCGACAATCCTCGCCCCACCGCATCGCGCGCGATGCCCGCGCCGTTGATGCCGCCGCCAACCACCAGCACATCGAAGCTTTCCGTCATCACCGTTCCCGAGCGTGCGTTTTCGCCGATGGTAGCGTGCGCGACGTTTCAATCTTCTTCCGCGTGCGGCTTCCACGCTTCGCTCAATTGCTTCTGCACGCCCGGCGGCACTGGTTCGTAGTGACTGAGGTCGAGGCTGTAGCGGCCGCGGCCGCCGGTCATCGATTTGAGCTCGGTGGGGTAGTCGATGAGTTCGGCGAGCGGCGCCTGCGCCTTGATCACCAGCTCGCCGCCGCGTTGCGCGTCGGTGCCGAGAATGCGCGCGCGCTTGCCGGCAAGTCCGCCGGTGACGTCGCCGACGTTGTGCTCGGGGATCGCCACTTCCATATTGACGATCGGCTCGAGCACGAGTGGCTTCGCCTTGGCGACCGCATCGAGAAATGCTTTCCTGCCGGCACTGACGAAGGCGACCTCTTTCGAATCCACGGCGTGATGCTTGCCGTCGTAAACAGTCACGCGCAGATCCTGCAGCGGAAACCCGGCAATCGCGCCGTGCTCCATCGCCTGGCGCACGCCTTTCTCGATCGCTGGCAGGAACTGGCCGGGAATGACGCCGCCTTTCACCGCATCGACGAACTCGAAACCCGCGCCGCGATCGAGCGGTTCCACGCGCAGGAATACTTCGCCGAACTGGCCGGCGCCGCCGCTCTGCTTCTTGTGCCGGTGATGACCTTCGGCTGGTGCGCCGATGGTTTCGCGATAGGCGATGCGCGGCGGGTGCGTGGTCACGTCCACGCCGTAACGGTCGCGCATGCGCTCCAGCATGATCTTCAGATGCAGATCGGACAGGCCACGCGCCACTGTTTCGTTGAGCTCCTTGTGATGCTCGACGCGAAAGCACGGATCCTCTTCGGCGAGCCGCGTCAGCGCGTTGGAAAGTTTCTGCTCATTGCCGCGGTGCGCGGATTCCAGCGCGAGTCCGTACATCGGCGAGGGATACGAAAGCGGCGCGAGCGTGATGCGGTCTTCGTCGTGCGAGTCGTGCAGCACCGCATCGAAATGGATGTCTTCCACCTTCGCCACCGCGACAATGTCGCCGGCCACCGCCGATTCGATCTCCCGATGCGTCTTGCCCTGCAGACGAAACAGATGGCCTACCTTGAACGGCTTGCGGCCATCGTCGATCAGTAGCTGGCTGTCGCGGCGGATGGTGCCCTGCCAGATGCGGAACACCGCCAGTTTGCCGACGAACGGATCGTTGACGATCTTGAACACATCGGCGATCACGTGGCTGTCCGGATCGGCATTGATCAACAGCGTCGTGCCGTCGCTGCGTACGAACGGCGGTGGATTGCCTTCGGCCGGATTCGGCAGCAACCGCGACACCACATCAAGCAGTTCCTGCACGCCTGCGCCGGTGCGCGCGCTGACGAAACAGATGGGGACGAGGTGACCTTCGCGCAGGCATTGCTCGAACGCGTCGTGCAATTGCTGTGGCGTCAGCGCGCTTTCGCCGGCGTCGAGATACGCGCCCATTGTCGTCTCGTTGATCTCGACGACTTGATCGAGGATACGCTGGTGCGCTTCGGCGAGCGAGGAGAAATCAGTCGCGCCTTCGCTGTGGAAGAAGCAATCCAGCACGCGCCTGCCGCGACCACTCGGCAAATTCACCGGCAGGCATTCGCTGCCGAATTCCTCGCGCAATGAGTCGACCAGTGCTGCGAGATTCGCGCCATCGAAATCGATCTTGTTGATCACCAGCACGCGTGCGAGACCGCGCTGCTTCGCGTGCATCATCATGCGTCGCGTGCCGTGCTCGATGCCGTTGATCGCGTTGACCACCGCCGCGACGGTTTCGACCGCCGCGAGCGCGGACAATGTCGGCCCGCGGAAATCCGCATAGCCTGCAGTGTCGATGAGATTGACGTGGCAGCCGTCGCGATCGATGTGCGCCACGCAGCTGTCGATGGAATGCGAGCGCGATTTCTCCTGGCCGTCGGTATCGGACACGGTGTTGCCGCGCTCGACCGTGCCGGCCGTCTGGATCGCGCCGCCGGCAACCAGCAGTGCTTCGAACAAGGTGGTTTTACCGACGCCGGCGTGACCGGTGAAAGCGATGTTGCGGATGGATTCCATGGAATGCGACACGATGCGACCCTCCCTCTGGGAGCACGGCCTCGTGGCATGAGCGGCGTATGAAAGCGTGTGCCGCAGGAGGCCGCGCGTTGACGGCTGACGATGGCGGGCCGTCATGGTCGTCCTTCGCATGCGAGGGGAGGGCGGTCATGGCGGAAGCGGCGAGATGCCGCCCGCCTAGCCTTGAGCCAACCACCGACATGGTCAAGCTGCACTGCGGGGAACCGCGACCGTGCCGCAGCGGTCTGCTGGGAGCGCCGACACAACGTGATTTGCAGTCGCACAGGATTCAAGCACGATGCGGCATCCTGCAGATCTTTCACAGCAAACGATACGAGAGCCGCAACCAACTCCCCAGCGACAACCCGCCGTTCCCCGATTCCCCCATCTACACAAGAGGCCTCGTCATCGTTCAGCCGCCGCAGGTCGAACATCATCGCTGGACACCGTCGGACCTCGCGCCGAAGGAACACGGGCTGACGCCGCTCGACGCGTCGACGCGCGCGTTGCTGCGACAGATGCACTGGCGCAAGTCGCCGCGCGATCGTCGACAGGTGTGGCTGGGTTTGATCGTGGCCGTGCTGCTGCACGCGGTGTTCATCGTGGTGATCTGGCGCGAGATGCGTCCACCGCTGATCGCCGGCACATCACATGCACCGGTGGAAGAAGCGCTGCAGGTTCGCTTCATCTCGTTCACGCCGACACCTTCCGCACCGATACCGCAGACGCCGCCGCAACCGCCGTCGCCTTCGTTGCCACCGAAGCATGTCGTTGTCGCGCGTGTTCCACCGCCGCCGCGAAAGGTCGAGACGCCTGCGAAAGATGCGATGGTCATACAGTCGCCGACACCGAAACCCGCACCCACGGCGGTGCTGTTCGACAGGAACGGTCAACCGCTGCTGCCATCCGCCACCACCGAACAACCGGACGCGCCGACGCCGGGTTACGTGCAGCGCATGCCGCAAGGCGACACCGCGGTGATGAATCACGACAACCCGATCAAGTATCAGGAGACGCGTTTCGATGGAAGTTGGGTCAGGGGCAATGCGGTTGATCAGGCGCTGCAGAAAGTGGTCGACAAAGCCACGGTGAAAAAAACCGTGCGTCTGCCCGGCGGCGTGCGTGTGCATTGCGCGGTGTTTCTGCTGTTCGGCGGATGCGGCGGTGAAGCGCCATCGCCACCTTCGGCGAAAGACGGCGACGAACGCCTCAGCATGGCGCCGGCCAAGTCGCTGGCGCCGCCGCCGCATCCACCCACGCCACCGGACATCGAGACATGCATCGGCCTGTATCGCGACGGTCAACCGCTTGCCTGGGGTTGCCCGGTCGACACGCCGAACCGTGCGATCGACGAAGAAGCACGCGAACGTGCCCCGGATGTGCAGGGCCATCGCTGAAACTTTCTGGCGTTACGCGCGCCATCGTCTGACGCGCGCCATGCACGCGCTCCGCGCTGTGCGCAGCTTCATGCGGAACGCCGGTGGCGCCCGTTACACTTCTTCGCATGCCTTTGCCGCCCACGGATCGACCTGAGACCGAGCGAACCGCCAGGAACCCTGCGCGGGTGTTGCTGGATTCGCCGCTGGCCGCGGCGACACGTGCGCGGGTGTATCACCGCACGCGTCAACGACCGCGCGATCGTGCACTGCGTATTTTCGCGATGGTTGGCGCGTTTTTGCTGCATGTGGCGTTCCTGATCATCTTCGTGTTCGGCCCCGCGTACGACCTCACGCCGCCGCCCGATTCCAAACTGGAACCCGTGCAGGTACGCCTGATCGAAACGCCCGAGCCGCCGCCACCACCGCCGGTGCGCGGCACGCCGCCGAAGCAGATCGGTCCGCGTCATCGCGGGCACGCCGCACGTGCAGTGGCGACCGCCGAGCATTCGGCAAACGTCGAGTCGCCCGAAGCCGCGCAACCGTCGGTCGCTTCGGCGCAGCCACTGGTGGCCCAAGTGGCAAAGCCGAAAGCGCCATCATCGAAACGACCCGCCGCGCCGAAGCCGCCAGTGAGCATTCCGCATCCCGCACCCGTGCCGCAGTTGCAACCGATACCGCTGGCCGGCGAACCGCCCATGGTGACCTTGCCGACACCGACCGTGCAGGCGCCGGTGCCGCCGAAATTCCAGCCTGAATCGGTGCGTCGCCCGCAACTCGAAGGCAATCAGCCGATGCCGCCGCCTGCATCGTTGGCCATGCCGGATGTGCCGCCGCAATCGCCACCGCCGATCGCTGCGCCGAGCATCGCGTTGAACGCTGAAGTGCCAAAGACCCCCGCGCCAGCAAGCATCGCGCTCGCCCGTCCGCAGGTGTCTGCCGCGCCACCGGTGCCCGACATGGAAGCCGTGCCGCTGCCTGCGCAGGCAGCGCCGACCATCAACCTGCAAGCGCAGCTGACTCCACCTGCGCCGACCGTGCCGCGCGTCTCCACGCAGGTTGAAGCGCCCGCAGTCGACGTGCAGGAAGCACAACTCGAAGCGATTCCGCTGGCGCCGAACAGCAAGCCGCAGATCGAAACCCACGCGCCATCGGTGAAGATCGATGTGGTCGACAAGTCACCGACGCCGGCCGTCCAGCCGTCCATCGCGCGACCGCAACTCAGCACACCCGCCGAGACCACGGCGAGCGCGCAGCCCTCGCCGGCGATGCAGCCGAACGCATCGCCATCGGCGCAGACGGCGGCGACGTCTGCCGAAAAGAAGGCCGCCGAAAACAAGAATGCAAGCCAGCCCGCCGATGCCGACAGCGGCCACGATGTCAGCACCGCGCCCAACGCCATTCCATTCGGCAGCGACACCGCCACGCCTGGCGAACTCAACGGCGTGGTGGCAGACACCGAAAGCCCAGGCAAGCACGCGCAGGGCCCGCCATCCAGCCAGGGCAAGGGCGTCAATAAAGACGCCAACGAGAAAGGCCACGGCGTCGGACAAACCGGCGGCAACCAGACCGGCGCGGACGAGGGCGAAAAGAAGGGCGCGGTCGGCGACTACGTGCAACTCAAACCCACCGGCGACACCAACATCATGGCGCACGGCACGCCCAACATCGGCTACAAGGCGACGCGCTTTGATCGCGACTGGACGCCCGAAGGCGAGAGTTCCATTGACACCGCGATGCGACACGCCGTGGAAAAAACCACCGTCAAGCACACCATCCATCTGCCACGCGGCTTGCGCGTCGAATGTGCGATCACACCGCTGATGCCGATGGCTCTGTTCGGCTGCCACAACCCCGACCCGCCACCCGCGCCCGTCGCCGCCAAAGTCTACGAGCGCATGCGCCTCGCCCCAGCCAAACCGCTGGCGCCACCCGCACCGGCAACAAGCACCGCGCTGCCGCCCACACCAATGGTCAAGTTCGACAACGGTCCTGAGTGCGCCGCCGCCCGCATCACCGGCGGGCCACTGCCGCCCGGATGCGAAGGCAGCACTGTGCCTACCATCCGTTCGACCCGACCGGCATCGTCCTCGTCGACCTCATGGGTGCCAGCCAGCGACCAGTTCCACTGATGGTTCCACTGAAAATGGAATGGACGTCTAGACGCGATCCAACGGACTGAGAACACCATGGCCGCCGCGGTTGAGAACGTGGGTATAGATCTGGGTGGTGGCCACGTTCTTGTGGCCAAGCAGTTCCTGCACGGTACGGATGTCGTAGCCCGCTTCGATCAAATGCGTGGCGAATGAATGTCGCAGCGTGTGGGCACTCAGTGGTTTGTCGATATTCGCGCGCTGGCGTGCCGATTTCATGGCACGGGCGAGAATTGCGTCGTCGAAATGATGGCGGCGGGTCGCTCCGTCGAGCGGATCGATGGCGCGCTGCACGGATGGAAACACGAATTGCCACGCGAACTCCTGCGCGGCCCGCGGATACTTGCGTGCCAGTGCGCCGGGCAATCGCGTGGCGCCGAAGCCGGCCGCCAGCTCGGACGCGTGCATCGTGCGAGCTCGCTCTATTTCCCGTTGCAGTGCATCGGTCAGCGATCGCGGCAGCATGGTGCGCCGATCCTTGCCGCCCTTGCCATCACGCACGCAAATCTCGTGATGCGAAAAGTCGATGTCCTTGATCCGCAAGCGCAGGCATTCCATCAAGCGCATGCCGGTGCCATAAAGCAGGCTGGCGATCAGCCATGGTCGACCATCCATTGCTGCCAGCAGACGCTGGACCTCTGTCTGCGACAGCACCGACGGCAACCGTTGCGGCCGCTTGGCCCGCACCATCTTCTCCATCCATGGCAGATCGATCGCCAGCACTTCGCGGTACAGAAACAAAAGCGACGACAGTGCCTGGTTCTGTGTTCCTGCCGCCACCCGGCCACGCACCGCCAGGTCGGACAGAAAACGTTCCACCTCAACCGCACCCATGTCCCGCGGGTGACGTTTGTCGTTGTGCAGAATGAACCTTCGGATCCAGCCAACGTAGGCCTGTTCCGTGCGCAAGCTGTAATGTTTCAACCGCAGGCGGCGCCGCACCTCATCAAGCAGCCGCGGTCGCTGCTCCTGACCGGCGTCCGTTACACCCCCGTTTCCGTCCCTGTAATTCATTACACCCACTCATTCGTCCATATGCAGCGAACTGTGCCGCGAACACACTTCACGCAAAACCGGAGAAGCCGTTGATTGCCCGTAGGAATGTCGGTTGACGCCATGTCGGGAGTACCGCACGATGCCGCGCAACACCCCGTGTACGGGGTCTACTTAGCGTTAGGTTTCGAGACGCACCATGAAAAAAGTACGTGTCGCTTTGCTTGCAATCATCAATGTTATGGGTGTCGGCATTGTCGCGGCATGGTGTTACTTGCTCAGCACCCTTTGCTACTCGCCTCGCACGATAAACGAGGCAACCAAAAATACCGTCGACTACAACTGCCACGGAACAGTTGTTTTCATAACGCCATTTCAAAATCTTCAGCTTCACTGGTTGATGCTTCCGCTGCTCATCGTAACTTTGGCAGGCTTTGTTGTACGTATGTGGCAGCCACCTAACTAATCGTTCAAGGCGGACGGCTTCGCCGCCGCTTAACTCCAGCGTTAGACCTCACATGAAGCGTCATTGGGTTTTGCTGTCTTACATCACCGTGCTCGCGATGTCCGGCTGCTACGGCCCAGAGTCGCTGGGCAATAAATCCGACTGGGCTGCGCTTCAGGGCGTGGAGTACGAGCAACGAGCGCAAGTTCTTGGCGCGCCAGTTGTGCTTCAGGTCGGGGACTATCGTGTTGCAGGCATTCCACAGTCAAACGTGCGAGGAAATATCTGGGTTCTTCTTAACCCCAGCGCAGACGAACCGCTTTATAAGCAGCTGCCCGCAGGCAATTACACACTCACTGCCCAGCAGCTCGCCGCGTTCGGCTCGGTCGATCCCGGCGTACTAGCGCAGCTGCGACTACATGTGCAAAGGTGAGGCCTAACAATTCGTCCAAGCCGACGCCGCTTCGCGGCGCGGCTTAACTCCAGCGTTAGGTCTCACATCGCATGATCATCGCACTTGCTCTGGTGTTGCCCTTTCTTCTTCTCGCGTTGTTGCTTTTCACCAAGTTGCGACCTCGTACATCTAATCTCGCTGGGCTTTCCAGTTTCAACTGCACTGTCTGGTGCATTTCCGCTGTCGCTGCCGTCGTAACTTGCGTTTACTTCTGGGCCACAACTGGACACAGTTCTGATGCACCTTGGTGGCCCTACCTTGCAGTACTTGTCAGCATGGTCATAGTCGGGGTGGTTCTTGTCCTTGGCGCAATTGGCCGTATTCTATTTTTTCGTTCCGGACAGCAATCTTCGTAATGCATTCATCGGCTCAGGGCTGCGGGGTGAGCCCTAACCACTCATCCAAGCGGACACCTTCGGTGCCGCTTAATTCAAGCGTTAGGCAGCAAGCATGGATTCGCGCATTACAAACCAGCACTCGTACTTAAGCGGCGTGTCACTCGTGCGCCAACCTTGGTCTCAGCCAGCATCGGGATCGGACCATGATCACTGTGCGTTCTGTTGGGCAAAGTTTGCTAGCTCGGATATTCCTGGCGCAATCCAGGAGGGCTACACAACGATCGACGGGAGCCACTGGGTCTGCAATGGCTGCTTTCAGGATTTTCGTAGTTCCTTCGACTGGAGTGTGGTGTAGTGCCTAACAACTCGTTCAAGGCGGACGCCTCCGGCGCCGCTTAACTCCAGCGTTAGGCATCATAGGGAAGTGTCATGAAATCCATTGCTGGCTTCATGCTATTGGTTGCGCTGCCATTTGGGGCCATTGCCGGCAACCCTCAGTGCGACGGCACGGGCAACTGGGCCACGAGCATGGCTTTCGTGCATCTGAAAAATGCGGGACTAATTCACAACGACACCACTGATTTTTCAAAAACCAAAACGGTCCGTATCGCATCCGAAAAGATCGGCAAAGACCTCTATCGGCAAGTGCATGATGTTACCTTCACTCAAAAGTCAGGCAACGTCATCGAAGTCATCACAGTCAATGATGCTTCTCATCAGGAGTGTTCAATGGGCGGTGTCGAGGTATATGTAGTCTCAAAAAAGCTAGGCGGGCTGAAGGACTGAGGCTCATGCCTAACCACTCGTTCGAGGCGGACGGCTACGCCGCCGCTCAACTCCAGCGTTAGGTGTCAGGGGAAATTTCGTGCGCTTAATTGCGGCCATACTCACAGCGAGCCTTTCGCTCTCGGCGTTCGCTGCGTCGGGCACACCGCCCACTGAGATTTGCAGCGTAGTTGCGGGCTCACCGCCAAAGATGATCGAGGTTCCTACGCTTCATGTGCTAAGCCTCACTAGCACTGATGCGTTTTCTCTGCCTGTTGGGCTGCCGGCCAATGTTGGTGCGGTGGTCTGTATGCGGGCGAGCCTTTTACCCGCCGAGAACGACTACAAGGTTCTAAAAGCAGGGCTACCCTTCGCATTAAGGGATTCCAGCGGGACAACGCTGTGGTTAGAGTTGCACAACGGCCAGATAGCAATCTCATACAAAGAGGGTGCGCTTTCGCAAAGTGAAATGTCGCAAATCCAAACTTGGGTCAACCGCGTCCAGCCATTCTTTCAAATACCGGCAGCTCGTAGTGGCACCTAACATTTCGTTCAAGGCGGACGGCTTCGCCGCCGCTTAACTCCAGCGTTAGATGCCATGGGGGCATAGGTGAAATCACCAGCGTCATTCATAGCCTTCGCAGTCGAGCAGCAGCGCGCAGCTGAAGAGTTCGGTTTTACCAGGAACGAATGTTGTCGCAACCTCAAGACTGCCTTGCACCAGTATTGGCAAAACAAGACTTTGGGGCTTCACGGTCAATCGCAGAAGAAACGCATACCCCGCTCGGCAGCCGCAACAGGCCTTGCACTTGCGGACTGCGTTGTAGAGCATGTAGTTCCTCAAATGGAGATCGTTAACCGACTAATGGCGCTACATCCTCTAACAGAGCATGCGATAGACGATCTACTCAGAAAGTACTTTGTTGTAGCTTTGGTAACAAAGGCCGAGCATGACCTGCTCAACGCTAGCGGCGTCCGCTCTACCATGCCAAAGGACTGGGATGGCTTGAATGCGTATGCACGCTATGACGCTGTCGGCATTGAGATGCATCCAAAGTGAATCGGCTGGCATCTAACATCTCGTTCAAGGCGGACGGCTTCGCCGCCGCTTAACTCCAGCGTTAGGTGCCCAAGGTGAAACTCCGCACTTTGACAAAGGTCGTCACCTTCCTTGTAGGCACGTGCATCGCCTTGCTCGGAGTGGTTTGGCTCCTCATGGCGGCATCAGGCGCGGTCAAAACCGATCCAGTCGCAGGCTATATTGCTGGTGTTGGGTTCTTACTGGCAGCAGCGCCACTGCTGGCATTTCCCTTTTCTACTCGCGTCGCCAAGTCCTTGCTTGTTCTTGCCACGTTCGTTCTTGCGTTCGGCATGCTTTGGCTCGCATTCCAGCCCAACTCGCCGACCGGTCATCCAGCGATTGTCCAAGTGGCTGCTATCGCATTTGCTGTAATGTTGCTCGCACGTGTTGTGCTGGTTCTGCGCCGTAAGCGTTCCGCGTTGGGCACCTAACCAGTCGTTCAAAGCGAACGGCTACGCCGCCGCTTAACTCCAGCGTTAGGCGCAGGGAGGTCATCATGCGGTTTCTAGTTTCCTCTGGCGCGGCATTCGCCAGTGCCCTCATCGGCGTTCTTGTAGCCATGCTTATCTCGTACTGGCTCGGACTAGCGCGGTTTCAACTATGGCTCGGTGTCGGTACCGCAGTTGGCACAGCCTTGGGCGTAGGCGCCAAAACTCAGTGGCAGTTGTCTCGCGGCGTTGGCGCTGCTCTGGTAGGTCTCCTTGTCGGGGTGGGCTATGTCGCCGGCACTTGGCTATCGGCACGCGCCTAACCAGTCGTTCAACGCGGATGGCTGTGCCGCCGCTTAGCTCCAGCGTTAGGCCTGCATTGAGGCTTTGCATGAATTGGAAAATTAAAAGTTTGCTTTTCGCGCTTCTACTCTGGCACTTTGCACTCATCTCAGGGTGCACCCACCCAGTTGAGTTTAGCGTGCCTCTAAAAGTATCGCTCTGCGATATCTTGCAAAATCCTGGCGCGTACGACGATAGGCTTATTGAAGTGTCCGGCAACGTAACGCGCGGCTTCGAAAGTTTCACGCTTTCGAACGGATGCAATATAAAAAGTGCACATGTTTGGCTCGAATTAGGTGGTAAGACTGGTTCTCAGGTCATATATTGTTGTGGTGCTCCGGTTGATCTCGCGCGAAAGGAGGCCCTCACAGTTGACGATATCGTTACAACTCTGGTGCAAGACGCAAAGTTTCAGGAGTTCCAAAAGCAAACTCTCGTCAAAACTGGCTACAGTCACGCGCGCGCAACACTGATTGGCAGGTTTTTCTCAGGCAAGAAACGTACATATCCCGGCGGCACCTATTGGGTAGGCTACGGACACATGGGGTTCTTCAGCTTGCTTGCCATTCAACAGGTCGTCGCTGTTAGCAAGCTGTAGAACCTAATTACTCGTTCAAGGCGGACGGCTTCGCCGCCGATTAACTCCAGCGTTAGGCCTCACATGAAGTTTCAGATTCCTCCTATGACTCCGTGGAAAGATGTGCTGGTCCATTTGGTGATCTGGGCGTTCTTGTTGTCAGTTCCATCAATCATTTATTCGTTCTTTCCAAAGCCCGACTTCAACGCAGCGTTGCAGAGTAAGTATCCTCATCAAATTTCGTTAGTCATGGGTGGCAAGGATTCATTCAGCGGCAACACAACGTATGCGCGGCGATCCTATTTACTTGTCCCGTCTGCGCTTCAAGCACCAGAGATCGTGCAAGTTACGCAGGTAAATTCCGAGCCTCCAAAGGTAGTTGTGCAAGACCATTTGTTCCTAATATCGCTACTAGTTTTCATCGGCTTCAGCTTCTACTATTTTCTTAAACGGTGGCGCACTCAGCTAAGTGATACTTAACAAGTCATTCAAGCGGACGGCCCCGCCGCCGCTTAATTCAAGCGTTAGACGTTTTGCTGCACGGAGCATCGGTCATTATGGGCGCATCCAAAAAGCTCAAGGTCGCAGTGTTATTCGTGCTTCAGGCGTTATTGCTGGTTTTTGCGGCCTTCTGCATGTTTTACGGTCAGGACAATTTCGTTATCAGGAGCGCTGGCATCTTCGCGATATTTGCAGGCCTCGCCCTGGCTCGGATCACACGCCGGATGCGGTTCGGCGCGCCGCTCCAAAGTAAGCCCCCTTTCGTCGTCAAGCGTTGGCAATGGCTAGTCGGCGCTGCGCTCGTGATCTTGCTCGTAGTCTCTTATGCTTGGCTCTTTCATGCTGCGGCACCCAGTTACAAAGGTGGTCCCGCGCCGCTGTGGTATTTTTTGGCAGCAATCCTTGCTTGCGGTGCATGGTGGAGCGGCCTCTTCATTCGCTGGTTTGTATGGTGGTTTCTGTAGCGACAGAGGCAGCATCTAACCACTCGTTCAAGGCGGACGTCTCCGGCGCCGCTTAACTCTAGCGTTGGACTGCATGACAGAATTCGACGCAAATTGGCCTGACGATGCAGACGGTGATGTCTTTCGCCGACTTGCTGCCATCGAATTCGAGTTCGCCAAGACTTGGTCGGTTGACTACAACGTTGACTTCGAGAGTTGGCCGCCGTCCGGTCCTGCATTGGAGTTACTACGATTCATGTACGGTGAGCTTGCCGTGTTTCCGCCAGACCAGAGCGACATCGGCTACGTACAGTTTCAAATTGTTGGCCCAGTCACGTACGAGGGCGTCACATCAGTTCAGCGCCGCGCAAGCTCAGCAATGCAGCTTTTCGGCGGTGTGTGTGAGTCATGGGGAGTCATGCGCTAATGCGGTCTAACCACTCGTTCGAGGTGGAAGGCTACGCCGCCGCTCAACTCGAGCGTTAGGCAATACGAGCGAATCTTGGGAGTCACAAGATGGGAATGTGGGCGTTTGCGCCGTGGGACAACGACGAAGCCGCGGATTGGTACGGCGAATTCATGGAAGCAACGCACTTCCACCGCGAATGGCTAAAGGGCATGAAGGCTGACCCGGCAGAATCTGCCGGCACAGTTCGCGCGGCCGCCGCCATCTTTCTAATGCTAGGCAGGGTCTACGTCTGGCCGATTGACACCTTCGACCAAGACCTCGAACTCGCGATAAGAGGCCTCGCCGCCGCAGCGAACTCCCCTGAGTATCAAGAATCAGCGGAGTTGCAAGCGGCCATCGCGCTGGAGCTCGCCGAGCTTGAGTCAAGGCGAAAGCCGGCGGGTAACCAGATAGCGAAGCCTTCTACGCCCGAGCGTTCGTGGTGGAAGTTCTGGTAGCGCCGTAATTGGACTTGCGTCGCCTATCCAGTTCACTCGTCAACGATCGGCTGGCTGGGCCCGACGCCGCGTGTCGCCAACCAGTGCTTGGAGGACATCGGCAAGGTCAACGACTGGCATTGCGTCGATACTTCCGTATTCGCGAAACATCATTTCGGTTGTCGTTTGGGGCTTCGAGCCTTCGGCTACGCTGGCGCCTGACAATTGTACAAGGCGAGCCGTTTTTCCCGCTTCATTCAAGCGTCAAATCCGCACGGGCTCACTTCAGAAGCATCACATGGCAATGCAGTATCGGAATCAGCGCGGCGCGCTATTCGAAGGGAGAGGACGGTGGACGAGCAACACATTCGGAACGCCATCGATCGGCACTGGGCTGCATCCGCGTCGGGTGATCAGGACGCGGAGCATGCGATCTATCACGACGATGCGGTTTGCGAATATCCGCAGTCGGGTGAGGTGATCCGTGGTCGGCATAATTTGCAGGCGTTGCGCAGTCATCATCCTGGCAAGCCGTCGGGATTCGACATTCGGCGTATCGCGGGTAGCGGCAATCTGTGGGTTACCGAGTATGTGATCAGCTACGAAGGCAAACGCGTCCACACGGTGAGCATCATGGAATTCATGGGCGAAAAAGTGGCGCACGAGACGCAGTATTTCGCCGATGCTTTCGATGCTCCGGCGTGGCGGGCGCAGTGGGTCGATAGGGAACGCGAAAACGATTCATCTGATGCCGAACGGTAGCTTGTCGATGAGCCATGTCATGCGGCTCGTCATCCTTGTGACGGTTGCCGCGATGCTGTGTTCGTGCCTCTTTGATTCTGATTGCAGCTGGCATTCCGGTCGGTTCGAAATCGGCTGGATAGATGTCGTTGAAAGCAGCCAGCTTACGTACCAGGATGATTCCGGCGGCTCAATCAGCATTGTCGGACCATGCGTTTTCGCCGCGGGTGCCAATGACCAATTTGTGGTCGTCAAGCAAGACCGGCTTCTCATCCGTCCATCGTCGACTTTTACGTTGTGACCAGGGCGGGCTTCGATGCAATCAATCCGCAGGACCAGCTCATGGGACCAATGCCGGCATCGGCATATCACGCGCTGGGGCAACGATTGTCATTGCCCTCGGTCAGGGACGTCATCGCTGCCGACAGGTGTACCGTTCGCTGATTCCCGTGTTGACTTCCATGAGGTACCAGTCATGACTTTCAGGCCGGAAAATTACAATGCCGTTTCGCCATACCTGCTGGTCAACGGCGCAGTGGCGACGATCGAATTCCTGGAGTCGGTGTTCGCTGCGGAACGGTGCCGGATGTTTTTTCGCGACGACGGCACGCTTCAGCACGGCGAGGTCCGCATTGATGACACGGTGCTGATGCTGGCCGATGCGATGGAAGGCTGGCCGGCGGTGCCGGCGCATGTGCACATCTATGTTGCCGATGTGGATGCGACGTACAGGAGTGCGCTGGAAGTCGGCGCGACATCGGTGCAGGAACCGATCAGGAAGGGTGATCCGGACAAGCGCGGCGGAGTCCGCGATGCCGGTGGTACGACGTGGTGGATCAGTCAGCAGATCGGTGAAGGTTCTTCGGATCAGTGAAGCGATGCCAGTTTCGCGAACTGTTTTTTCGGCGATCGGTTGGTGCGAGGATTGCGCGGAAGCGCAATGCGGACACGAGCGTCACCTGCGAATGATTGACCCCGAGACCATGAAAAAAGCACAACTCATCGAACGTCTGCGAAGAAGGCGCTCCCGTTTGCTGCAGGCGTATGTGCTGCACGTGGGTTTGTTTGCTTCCTCATGCGCATTTGCTGCAACGGGCGGCAACAAGGCTTCGATAACGACAGCACTCTTGCTGGCGCTGGTCACGATACCGCCGGTGTTGGTTTACACAGTGCTCGTGCATTGGTCCTGCCGCGCCGTCGAACCCCGGGCGCGCAGCGTCGGCTTGCTGCCGGTGATTCTTTTCACTGTTTTGCTGACGCCGTACGAGTCGAGTCTGGTACTGCCGGCAAAGAACCTGTGGATCGCGCGGCGCATTCTTCGCGCGTGGGACGAAGCCGTGACGAATCGCTCCGACGGAAGCTGATTACCGGACCAGCCGCGTGGATGCCACTGCGATATCACAGGGTCAGCGCGAGATAACGTGTGCCGGGGATGGGATTGAACACATAAGGGTCGATATCTTCGAAACCGAGCGATTCGTAGAGCGCCTGCGCCGATTGCATGGTCGCCAGCGTGTCCAGGCAGATGCGCTGGTATCCAGCGTCGCGTGCTTCGCGGCAAACCTGTTCCGCCAGGCGTCGGCCAAGCTGTTCGCCGCGCGATGTCGGGCGAACATAAAGCCGTTTCATTTCGCAGTCGCCGTGATCGAGCGGACGCAGGGCCACGCATCCCGCGGCATCTTCGCCGCGCCACGCCAGCAACAGCCGACCCTGCGGCATGGCGTATTTGCCGGGCAGCACATCCAGTTCCTTGCTGAATTCCTGGAACTCCAGATCGATGCCGAGACTATCGGCGTATTCGCGGAACAGCGTTTTCACGAGATGCAGATCGCGCGGAAACGTCGCGCGTCGAATGATGATGTTGCCCATGGCCAACGCCTGCGATGCTCTCATTGGTCGCGATGATCTGGCGCCGGGAATCGGCGAAATCAACGTCCGATGCGGCAGCAATATTGAACTATGCTCATGGCGATCGGGTGGAGCGGCTTGGGGGCAGGACGGAACATCCGACAACCGTCCGTTGCGCAAGGGAGTCGCATCATGGAATCCGTCGAGATCAAGGCGTTCGTGCCGGCCAGGGATTTCGAACGGTCGAAAAGGTTCTACATCGATCTTGGATTCGCGCTGGCATGGTCGGCGGATGGTCTGGCGTGTCTGCATGCGGGCAAGTCGAGTTTCCTGTTGCAGGATTCCATGTGAAGGACCATGCGGAGAATTTCATGATGCACATGCTGGTGCCGGATGTGGAGCAATGGTGGAGGCATGTCGTGGATCACCAACTGGCCACGCGCTATGGCGTGCGTACCGAGCCGCCGGAGGATCGTCCGTGGGGCATGCGTGACTTTGTCATCTGCGATCCAACGGGCGTGCTTTGGCGCATCGGACAAGACATCGGGGAGGCGACGACATAATGGCTGGTGATTTTCATGCGATACGAGCGTTTCGTCGGTTGTTTGTCGGCACCATGATCTTTGGGCTGGCGTGTCTGACGATCGCCAATGCACACGCTGGCGAAATCACGGTGTACAAGGCGAAGCGCATGCTGGTTTATCAGGGCGATGGTGTGTCGCGCAGTTTTCGTATCGGGCTAGGCTCGTCGCCGGTCGGGCCGAAGCGCGTGCAAGGTGATCGCAAGACGCCCGAAGGCGTTTACTTCATCGCGCACAAGAATCCGCACAGCCAGTTCTATCTGTCGCTCGCGATCAGCTATCCCGATCGTCCCGATGTGCTGGCCGCGCAGCAGGCGCATCGATTATCGAAAAAGGAATACGACGCGATCGACACGGCGATTCGCCGACATGTGCTTCCACCGCAGAACACGGCGCTCGGCGGCGACATCTTCATTCACGGTCGTGGTTCGAGTTCGGACTGGACCTGGGGCTGCGTTGCGCTGGACGATCGCGACATGACGTTTCTGTTCGAGCACGTGCAGGTGGGGGACAAGGTCACGATCGTGCAGTAGCTTTTTCTGGCGTGCGACATTCACTGCAAACAAGGCACGAGCGCATGACCCGCAAACTTCTTTTCATCTGCAGCCGCAACCGGCTTCGAAGTCCGACGGCGGAGCAGGTATTCGCCGATCGCGGTGGCGTTGAAACGGCATCGGCCGGATTGAGCCCGGATGCGGAGAATCCGCTGACGCCGGAGCTGCTGGCATGGGCCGATATCGTGTTCGTGATGGAGCGCGCGCATCGGACGAAACTGTCCGCAGTGTTCGGAAAATGGCTGGGCGACAAGCGCGTGGTGTGTCTGGATATTCCTGATGATTATGCATTCATGGAGCCGCGGCTTGTCGTGCTGCTGGAGGCGCGCGTGTCGCGTCATCTGCCTTCGCATTGACCTTGCATTGAGTGGCGCAGCATTCGCGACGCCTCGGGAATTACCATGACGCATAAGCGCAAATCGAACGTCACTTATGAGCTGTTGAAACAGCAGGCGCTGGAACTTCCGGAAGTAGAGACATCCACGTCGTACGGCACGCCGGCCCTCAAGGTTCGGGGCAAGCTGATGGTGCGGCTGAAGGAGGATGGCGAAACGGTGGTGTTGCGCACGACATGGGAGGAGCGCGAGCGGTTGATGGTGGTGCATCCGGAGATGTTCTTCATCACCGAGCATTACCGAAATCATCCGTGGGTGCTGTTGCGGCTTGCGGTTGCCACGCACGAGGTCGTGGAGCACGCGCTTGCGAACGCCTGGTCGCTGGTGGCGCCGAGGTCGCTGTTGAAGAAGCACGAGCAGGGTTGACCGTGTCGCTGAGGGGATGGATGGCTGAAATGAAAGCCAGAAGAGCGTCCCTCCCTAACCTCTTCCGAGCACGGGAGGAGACGGCCTCTTGCGAGATGTGATGTTCGACGTGTTGGGCGCTGCGTTTTTTCAGCGTGTGCGTCGGGCCGAGTATCGCAATTTCTTCGCCGTGTGCATCACATCAGCCGCATCAGTTCTTTCATCAGCGGCAGCCGGCGGACGCGCACCGCCGTGGCACGGAACACGGCGTTGGCGAGCGCGGGTGCGGCGGTGGGCATGGCGAGGAAGCTGGCGCCGGCCGGTGCGCTGTCGCTTGGGACGGCGATGACTTCGATGGCATCGGGCAGCTGCGCCATGCTGGCGAGCGGGTAATCCTTGTAGCCGTGTTGCTGGATCTGGCCATCCTTGAACGTGATCGCCAGGTTGAGCGCGGTGGACAACGCGTCGAGCGTCGCGCCTTCGATCTGGTTCTGCAGGCCTTGCGGATTGATCACGCGGCCGACATCGACAGCGCAGACCACGCGCTGGATGAGCAGTTTTTTCCCCTGCATCGCCACTTCGATCGCGTGCGCAACATACGCACCATTGACGTGCCAGCACGCGATGCCGAGGCCGTTCACGCTGTGCAGCCAGTTGTTCCAGTTGATGCGATCGGCGACCAGCTTGAGCACGTTGGCAAGCCGGCCGGTGTCGAGCGATCCGCCGGCGCTGAGCGGCAACTGCCGTGCTTCACCGATCAGGCGCAGCTGCGTGTCGAGCGGATCCTCTTTCATGCTGTGCGCGATTTCGTCGATGAAACTTTCCACCGCGAACGCATTGCTGAGGTGTGGCATGCCGCGCATCGTGCCGCGCGGTATCGACGAGTTCATCGCGAACCAGTCACTGCGCAGGTTCGGCACCAGCGTGGCGGGCAACTGGTCGACGTGTATTTCGGACGTCCAAAAGCGATTGTCCGGCACGCCGCGATGGACCAGCGCGGACGCGCTCGCCATGCGCTGGTTCCAGCCGGTGATCTGTCGCTTGCGATCCATCACGGCATTGAGCTGGTGCACGCTGCCGGAGCGGTAGTAGTCGTGCGCGATGTCCTGTTCGCGCGTCCAGATCAGGCGCACCGGACGATCGACGGCCTTGGCCAGCATGACGGCTTCGGCGACATAATCGTGATCGAGGCGGCGACCGTAACCGCCGCCGACGCGCGGCACGCGGATGTCGATCTGCGACGGAGAAAGGCCGGTGAGCCTTTGCACCACGGCATAAGCTTTTTGTGGTGCCTGCGTCGGCACGACCACGGTGGCGTGATCCTTCTCGATGTGCGCCAGGCAATTCATCGGTTCGCTGGTGATGTGCGCCAGCCACGGCTGCACGTACGTGGCCTGTACGCGACGCGCGGCTTTCTTGCTGGCGTCGTCGACATCGCCATCGTCGCGCACACGGCTGGTGGGGTCGCCTTTGCCGCCGACGAGCGTCGTGGCGTCCTGCTCGAAAGTCGCGCTGCTCTCGCCGCTGCTCGGGCCGGCCTTCCATTCGAGCTTGAGTTTTTGTCGCCCCTGCAATGCGGCCCAGGTGTTTTCGGCCAACACGGCGACGGATGGCGCGATCGGCGTGCTGCCGACGGGCTGGTGCGAATCCGGAGCAAGTTCCAGCACTTTGATCACGCCTTTCACGGCGAGCGCATCGGTGTAGTCGATGTGATCGATCGTGCCGTCCGGCCATGGACAGTGCGCGAGCACGGCGATCAGCGCGTTGCCATCGGCCTCGTCGATCGCAAAACGCGTGAGGCCGGTGACGATGCCGCGTGCATCGACGTCGCCGACGGGATGGCCGATGAATTTGTAGCGGTCGGCAGTTTTCACGGCAGGCGCGCGACTCGGCAAGGCGATTTTGCTGGCATCTTCGGCGAGGCTGGCGTAGCTCGCGCGGCGTCCGTCCTGCGCAATCACCACGCCATCCTCGCAACGCAGTTGTTCGGCGGAGACACCGAGGCGACGCGTGGCCGCCTGCACCAGCAGCCATCGCGCGAGTGCGCCGACGGGGCGCAAATCATTCCATGCGGCGGGAATGGAACCACCCATGCCGCCGAGTTGGCGACCATAGGTCCAGTTCGGCTGACCGTTGTCGTCGGTGACGCCCAAACCCAGTGGCACCACGCGCACGCGCGACCAATCTGCATCGAGCTCGTCGGCGATGATGCGCGGCAACGATGTGGCGACGCCGGTGCCGGTGTCGGGATCGCGCGCACCGATCAGCACGGTTCCATCGGGATCGATGCGCACGTACGCGCCGAGGTCGTAGAAATTGTTGCCGAGCAGGCCGGCAGGCATCGGCGCATCGCCGGCTCGCGCCACGCGCATGCCTACCATCAACGCACCGGCACCGCCGGCCAGCACTTGCAGGAATCGGCGACGCGAAAGCCGGATCGTGTCGTTTGGAATGTCGCTCATGGCTGACCCGCCTTGCCGGCGGCCACGCGCTTGATCGCGCGGCGCACGCGCGTCTGGCAACCGCAACGGCAGAGATTGGGCAGCGTATCGATGTCGTCATCGGTGGGATTTTTCTTGCGACGAAGCAGGTCGATCGACGCCATCAGCCAGCCCGGCGTGCAGTAGCCGCAACCGATCGCGTCCTCGTCGATGAAAGCCTGTTGTACCGGGTGCAGCGTGCCGTCGTCGGCGGCCAGACCTTCGACCGTGGTGATCGCGCGGCCGTTGATTTTCTCGACCGGGGTGTTGATCGCGGAAGCGGCCTTGCCATCCAGCAGCACGAGATCCGCGCCGGCTTCACCGTGCTCGCCGCTGTACTTGGTGCCGGTGAGTTGCAGCACGTCACGCAGGTACCACAGCAGCGGCATCTGCGGATCGCCGGTATGCGTGAAGCGCTCGCCGTTGATGTCCAGATCGATGCCTTCGCGCGCTTTCTCGGGAACGATGGCGTTGTCCGGTGGGGCCGGCACGGTCCGGGCTTGCAAGAGCACCATTCACGATCTCCTCGAAACGTATCCACATATTGTCGCATCGCGACCGCGAACTAGGGGCGAAGGCGGCTGAACAACCGTCGCCACACGATATACACGGGCACGCCCGCAGCGATGATCAGGATGTCGGTGGTGGCGCTCCACGGCTTGTCGAGGAACGTGGCCACCACGATCCATGTGACCACGCCGATGAAAATCAGCGGCAGCACCGGATAGCCCGGCACGCGATACGACGCCTCGTCGTTGCGCCGCCAGCGATACCAGAACAGCGTGGACACGCCCACGGCGCAGGCCAGCCAGTCGCCGAAGGTGGCGTAGTCGAGCAGCTGGCCGTAGTTGCCCGGCAATGCCAGCACGATCGACCAGGCCGTCAACAAAAGCAGCGCCACGTTCGGTGTGCGATGGCGCGGATGCAGCCGCGCGACCACGCGGAAAAACAGCCCGTCTTCGCCCATCACCTGCAGCACGCGCGCGCCTGCCACCAGCGTGATGTTGCAGAAACCGAGCGTGGAAATCGCAATGCCCAACGCGATCAATTTGCTGCCGATCGGGCCGAACACGCGGTTCATCACGTCCGCCGCCGGCGCGTGGCTCGCGGCGAGCCCGGCATGTCCGAGCACCGCCAGGTACGCCACGTTGACCAACACATAGGCGACGATCACCACGAGCATGCCGATGCCCAGCGCACGCGGCAGCGTGCGTTGCGGATCGCGGACTTCACCGGCCAAATTGTTGAGATAGGTGAAGCCGGAATACGCGAACAACACCGGCAACGCCGCGCCGATAAAGCCATGCCCTGCGGCGGCAGGGTCGGCAACCAGCACGCCGTGCCCGCCGGCACCGGCGAGAAACAATCCGCAAACGACCAGCACCGCGACCGCCAGCAATTTGAGCAATGCGAAAAGATTCTGCACCTGCGCGCCGAGGCGCAAGCCGAAGAGGTTGATGCCCGCGACGAAAACCAGCGCGCCCACGGTCAGCGGCGTATTCCATGTCGGTCCGAGATCGAACACCGCGCCGGCATAGCTTGCGAAAATCGTCGCCACCGCCGCACTCGATCCGGAATAGATCACCAGCAACATGGCCCAGCCGAAAAGAAAACCCGCCAGCGGGCCGAACGCCTCGCGCATGTAGACGTAAATGCCGCCGGCGTGCGGCCGGCGTGCGCCGAGTTCGGCGTAGCAAAGCGCGCCGATCAGCGTGAGCACACCACCGCCAATCCACATCAACAGCAACGTCAGGCCGGAATCAGTGCGCTGTGCGGCGATGCCGGGATTGAGAAAGATGCCGCCGCCGATGATGCCGCCGACCACGATGAGCGCGGCATCCCGCGGACGCAGGCTGCGCAGATACGTGCCGGATGGCGCGGGTTCGCTCATGATTTCGATCCGTTTTGGCGACGCGACAGCATGGCGGCAGCGACATGGCCCGGCAAGTCACGGCCCGGCATCATGGCCTGGACATGGCTTTGCGAGATCGCGGTCAGGTCGCGGCATCGCGCTTGCGGCACAATATGCAGGTTGCGCGCTGCGATTTTCGTCGCGCGCCGTTCGTTCCCCCATCAAAGTTTCCCATGACCCTCATCAAGCAAGACGACCTGATCCAGTCCGTGGCCGACGCGCTGCAGTACATCAGTTACTACCACCCGGTCGATTACATCAAGGGACTGGCGGCCGCGTACGAGCGCGAGGAAAGCGCCGCGGCGAAGGACGCGATGGCGCAGATCCTGATCAACTCGCGCATGGCTGCCGAGGGCCACCGTCCGCTGTGCCAGGACACCGGCATCGTCACGGTCTTCCTCAAGGTCGGCATGAACGTGCAGTGGGACGCGACAATGTCGCTGGACGACATGGTCAATGAAGGCGTGCGCCGCGCGTACAACGACCCGGACAACAAACTGCGCGCCAGCATCCTGTCCGACCCGGCCGGCAAGCGCATCAACACCAAGGACAACACGCCGGCAGTGATCAACGTGTCGATCGTGGCGGGCGACACGCTCGACGTGATCGTGGCGGCGAAAGGCGGCGGCTCCGAAGCGAAATCGAAATTCGCGATGCTCAATCCGTCCGACTCGATCGTCGACTGGGTGCTGAAGACCGTGCCTACGATGGGCGCCGGCTGGTGTCCGCCGGGCATGCTCGGCATCGGCATCGGCGGTACCGCCGAAAAGGCAATGCTGATGGCGAAAGAATCGTTGATGGACCCCATCGACATTCAGGAGCTGATCGCGCGCGGGCCTTCGAATCGCGCGGAAGAACTGCGCATCGAACTGTACGACAAGGTCAACGCGCTCGGCATCGGAGCGCAGGGCCTGGGCGGGCTGACCACCGTGCTCGACATCAAGATCAGGGACTATCCGACCCACGCTGCCAATCTGCCGGTGGCGATGATCCCGAACTGCGCCGCCACGCGCCACGCGCATTTCACGCTGGACGGTTCCGGCCCGGTGATGCTCGATCCGCCCTCGCTGGCCGACTGGCCGAAGCTCACCTACGACAGCTCGAAAGGCCGCCGGGTGAATCTCGATACAGTGACGCGCGACGACGTCGCGAGCTGGAAACCCGGTGAAGTGCTGCTGCTCAACGGCAAGCTGCTCACCGGTCGCGACGCCGCGCACAAGCGCATGGTCGACATGTTGAACAAGGGCGAGCCGCTGCCGGTCGATTTTGCCGGGCGTTTCATCTACTACGTCGGTCCGGTCGACGCAGTGCGCGACGAAGTGGTCGGCCCGGCCGGCCCGACCACAGCCACGCGCATGGACAAATTCACCGAACAGGTGCTGGCACAGACCGGTCTGCTCGGCATGGTCGGCAAGGCCGAGCGCGGGCCGGCGGCGATCGAAGCGATCAAGAAGCATCGCTCGGTGTACCTGATGGCGGTCGGCGGCGCGGCCTATCTGGTATCCAAGGCGATCAAGGCCTCGCGCGTGGTCGGCTTTGCCGATCTGGGCATGGAGGCGATCTACGAATTCACCGTCGAGGACATGCCCGTCACCGTCGCTGTCGATTCGGCCGGCACTTCGGTGCACCAAACCGGGCCGAAGGAATGGCAGGCGAAGATCGGGCGCATTCCGGTGGTTGTGCAGTAAACCGCCTTTTCTACTCTCTTCTTGAGGAGATGAGCAAGGTGAAGGCAGGGTGCCTGGAGAGGTCGAGGAAAGCTTTGCTTCGCATGAAGCGCGGCGCAAGACCAGCCCCTCACCCCAGCCCTCTCTCCGCTGGGGAGAGGGTGTTGAACGCGGCTTCCGTTTCGGCTGCTACACAATTGGAAGTCTAAACGTCCAAATCAAAATGCGCCGCTACCATTGCAATTGACTTGCCGCAGCGCAACACTGGCGTGATACCCGTCCCGCCATCCTTCAAAGTCCACGCCCGTGAATTCGACCGAAACTGCCTTGCCTGCCACCGACGCCCCATGGATCGTGATGAAGTTCGGCGGCACCAGTGTCGCCACGCTGCCGCGCTGGCAGAACATCGGCGAACTGGTGGCCAGTCGCCAGGCCGAAGGCGCGCGCGTGCTGATCGTGGTCTCGGCGCTCACCGGCGTCACCGATGCATTGAAGCAACTGTGCAGCGAAAGCAAGGCGATCAATCGCAGCGAGGCGGCGCGCGCCATTGCGCAGCGTCATTACGATCTGCTCGACCACATGCAGCTGAGCATGCCTGCCACTCTCGGCGAGCGACTGGAAGATCTGGCGCGACTGGCCAATGAAGGCGCGGCGACGCTGGGCGAACTCGCATGGCAGGCGCAGGTGCAGGCGCACGGCGAGCTGATGTCCAGCGCGCTGGGCGCAGCATTTCTCAGTCACAGCGGCCTTCCCACGCACTGGCTGGATGCGCGCGATTGTCTGTCGGCGGTGGCGTTGCCCAACCAGAACGAACGCACGCGCCTGCTTTCATCGATGGTCGATTCGCGCCCCGATCCGGCGCTGGCGGCACGACTCGCCGCACAGGGCGATGTGTTCATCACGCAGGGCTTCATCGCGCGCGAATCGCAGGGCCGCACGGTGCTGCTGGGGCGCGGCGGCTCGGATACATCGGCCTCGTATTTCGGCGCCTTGCTCAAGGCGCAGCGCGTGGAAATCTGGACCGATGTCGCCGGCATGTTTACTGCCAATCCGCGTCAGGTGCCGGGTGCACGCCTGCTGCAGCGGCTCGACTACGAAGAGGCGCAGGAGATCGCGTCCACCGGCGCCAAGGTGCTGCATCCGCGCTGTTTGTCGCCGCTGCGCGAATCGCGTGTGCCGCTGCTGATCAAGGACACCAATCGTCCCGAGCTTGACGGCACGGTGATCGGCCCGGAAGTGCGCGCGCATGCGCCGAGCGTCAAGGCGATCAGCGCGCGCAAGGGCATCACGCTGGTGTCGATGGAATCGGTCGGCATGTGGCAGCAGGTCGGTTTTCTTGCAGACGTGTTCGCGCAGTTCAAGCACCATGGCTTGTCGGTGGACCTGATCGGTTCGGCCGAAACCAACGTCACCGTGTCGCTTGATCCCACCGAAAACCTGCTCGACTCGGATGCCATCGCGGCGCTCGCCACCGACCTGGCGAAGGTCTGCCGCGTGAAAGTGATCGCACCATGCGCGGCGATCACCCTGGTGGGCCGCGGCATGCGTTCGCTGCTGCATACGCTCTCCGGCGTGCTGGCGGAATTCGGCCAGCTGCGCGTGCATCTGATTTCGCAGTCGTCCAACAACCTCAACCTCACCTTCGTGGTGGACGAGGAGGTTGTCGATACGTTGTTGCCGCATCTGCACGACCTGCTGATTTCCGCAGGCGCGCTGCGTACCGACGACAGCGCACTGTTCGGTCCGAGCTGGCAGGCGTTGTATGGCAACGGCGAATCCGTTGCGGCAACCACCGCATGGTGGCGCGATGCGCAACGCGAGGCGTTGCTCGAACTGGCCGCGGAGAAAACGCCGCGCTACGTCTATCACCTGCCGACCGTGCGTCGTCAGGCCGGCGCGCTGAAATCGCTCGGCGCGGTCGATCGACTGCACTACGCGGTGAAGGCCAACACGCATCCGGCGATCCTGCGCGCGCTCGCCGCGGAGGGCTTCGCATTCGAATGCGTGTCGCCTGGCGAATTGCAGGCCGTGAGCGCGATCGTGCCGGCGTCGACGCCGCTGTTGTTCACGCCGAACTTCGCGCCGCGTGATGATTACGCGCTTGCGCTCGATACGCGTGCCACCGTCACGCTCGATGCGCTGCATCCGCTGGAACACTGGGGCGAATTGTTCCATGGTCGCGAGGTCGTGTTGCGCATCGATCTCGGTCGAGGCCTCGGTCATCACGAAAAGGTTCGCACCGGCGGCAGCGGCAGCAAGTTCGGCGTGCCACTGGATCAACTCACCCAGTTTCTGCAGCTTGCCCAGACCCATGGCGTGACCGTGCGTGGCCTGCACGCGCATCTGGGTTCGGGCGTCCTCGATGCGGCACATTGGGGTGAGGTGTACGTGCAGCTGGCGAGCCTCGCCGAGCGCATCGACAGCGTGGTGTTCCTCAATATCGGCGGTGGCCTCGGCGTGCCATCGCATCCGGGCGAAGCATCGCTGGACATGGCCGAACTCGATCGTGTGCTGCGTGAGGTCAAGGCGGCCTATCCGCAGTATCAGCTATGGATGGAACCGGGCCGTTATCTGGTCGCCGACGCCGGCGTTTTGCTTGCGCGCGTCACGCAGCAGAAGGGCAAGGGCGCGTATCGATACCTTGGTATCGACACCGGCATGAACAGCCTGATCCGACCCGCGCTTTACGATGCCTGGCACGAGATCGTGAACCTCACGCGGCTCGATGAATCGGCCACCGCGCTATACCAGGTGGTCGGCCCGATTTGCGAAAGTGGCGACGTGCTTGGCACCGATCGTCGCCTGCCCGAAGCCGACGAAGGCGACGTCATGCTGATCGCGCAGACCGGCGCTTACGGCAAGGTGATGTCATCCCATTACAACCTGCGCGACGAAGCAGACGAGATCGTGATCGAATAGCGCCTGGCGCTGGAGAAAATTTTGGTGAGCAAGGTGATTCAACCGCGTTTGACCCAAGTATTTCGATTCGTGCGCTGTGGCTATGCCGATGGCGTGGCGGAGCTGGTTTATGCGTTCGACGATGGTGACGAGCTGATCGAGCGGATTCGTTTTCCGGATGCGCCGCCGGTGAGTGCGGATCGTCGGGCGGCGTTCGATGCTGCATCGTCGATGCTGCATCTGATCGCGGGCGTCAGCTACTACAAGGCCGGTGTGCCGCCGAAAATCGAAGTGGCCGGTCACGAGCTTGATGACGCCACTGCCGATTTGCTCGACGCTTTGTATCTGCACGGCCTGGCCGAGTTTGCCTATCGCAATGGCCTGGACTTGCGTGGTCGCATCGCCTTTCCACGCATGTCTAGGGAGAACTCCACCGCGAGCACCGCTACTGCGAAGGCATCATCGCTTGGTCTGCCGCAACGCACCTTGGTGCCGATCGGCGGTGGCAAGGATTCGCTGGTCGCGGTGGAGGCGATCAAATCGATCGGTGGCGAAGCGACAGCGGTGTGGGTGGGTAACTCGGCGTTGATCGCCGCGTGCGCCGAGCGCACCGGTTTGCCGATGTTGAACATCCAGCGCGAACTCGCACCGGGCCTGTTCGAGCTTAATCGGCTTGGCGCGTGGAACGGACACATTCCGGTGACGGCGGTGAACTCGGCGATTCTTGCAGTCGCGGCGGTGCTGTATGGCTACGATTCCATCGCGTTCGCCAACGAGCGTTCCGCGTCGGCGGCCACGCTGGAATACGACGGCCAGCAGGTGAATCATCAATGGAGCAAGGGTTACGCGTTCGAGCAGTTGCTGGGCGACTGGCTGCACACGCATGTGGCAAGCGATCTGGATTATTTCTCGCTGCTGCGGCCATATTCCGAGCTGGCGATCACGCGTGCGTTCGCGAAGCTCACGCCGTACTTCGATGTGTTTTCCAGTTGCAATCGCAATTTCAAACTTCTCGGCCCCAAGCCCGCCGACCGCTGGTGCGGGCAATGCCCGAAATGCCATTTCGTGTTTCTGGCGCTGGCGCCGTTTCTGCCCAAGCCGCGGTTATTGTCGATCTTTGGCCGTAATTTGCTGGATGATGAAACACAGGCAGCGGGGTTTGATGCGTTGCTTGAGTATCAGGATCACAAGCCGTTCGAGTGCGTGGGCGAGGGCGCCGAAGCGCGCGCCGCGATGCTCGCTTTGAGCCAGCGACCGGAATGGCAGGAAGACGCGCTGGTGGCGCGTTTCCGCAGCGATATCCTGCCGCAACTCGACCCGGCGCAATTGGCGCTGGAGCCTTGGCTTACGCCCGATGGCGAGCACCGCGTGCCGACTCGCCTGCAATCTGCGCTGGCAACGATCGGCTGATGCGCATCGCCGATCTGCACGGTCGTCGCGTCGCGGTCTGGGGCTTCGGTCGCGAAGGACGCGCAGCCATCGCCGCGTTGCGAAAGCAGCTGCCGTCATTGCCGCTGACGTTGTATTGCAGCGATTCCGAAATCGAAGCGGCGAAGAGTTTCGAGGCGGCCCTGGAAATTGTTGGTGCAGAACCCGATGCGAACGCACTGCGTCGTTTCGACATTGTGGTGAAGTCGCCGGGCATTTCCGCCTACAAGCCGGCGTTGCTCGAAGCACAGTCTCACGGCGTAAAGATCACTTCGGGCACGGCGCTGTGGTTCGGCGAAAAGCCGGACGAACGCGTCGTCGCCGTTACCGGCACCAAGGGCAAGAGCACCACCAGCGCGCTGATCGCACATCTCGCGCGTGCACTCGGCGTTCGCACCGCGCTCGCCGGCAACATCGGCATGCCGATGCTCGAACTGCTCGATCAGCAAGCGGAGCTGTGGGTGATCGAACTGTCGAGCTTCCAGACCGGTGAAGCCGGGTCACTGGCACTCGGCGTGATCACCAGCCTTTACGAAGAACACCTCGACTGGCATGGCTCGCGCGAGCGCTACGTGACGGACAAGCTGCGACTGGCCGATGTGTCGCGCGCGCTGCTGGTCAATGCGTTGCAGTCTGCATTGGTCGAGCGCACGGCGGGCCACTCGCAACGTTTGCTGTTTGGCCAGGTTGACGGCTGGCATGTGGCCGACGGATGGATTCACCGCGGCACACGCGCGATCTTTCAGATTGAAAGACTTGCAGCGCCCGGCGCGCACAACGCACTCAATGCGTGTGCAGCACTGGCGGCACTGGAAGCCATCGGGTTGGATGCACTCGGCGCGGCCCATTCGCTCGCCACTTTTCTTCCGCTGCCGCATCGCCTGCAACCGCTGGGCGATCGCGATGGCTGGGACTGGGTCAATGATTCGATCAGCACCACGCCGCTGGCGACTCTGGCTGCGCTGGAAAGTCTGCACGGTCGCGCCGTCACCGTGCTGGTCGGCGGACACGATCGCGGTCTGGACTGGTCGCCGTTCGTCGATGCGATGAGCGTCACGCCGCCGCACGCGATCGTCTGCATGGGCAGCAACGGCGCACGCATCGAATCAGCGTTGCGCGCGGCGCAAGTGCGTTGTCCGGTCACGCGTGTCGACGATCTGGGTGCGGCCGTCGCGACCGCGAAAATACAAACGCCCGCAGATGGCGTGATCCTGTTGTCACCCGGCGCACCCAGCTTCGATCAGTTCAGGGATTACGCCGAGCGTGGCCGGCGATTCGCCGAGCTGGGCGGTTTCGATGGTGCATCGATCACCGGCATCGATGGGCTCGGCATCAGCTAGCGACGCGATTGGGCCGGCCCGAAAACGAAGATGCCGGCACGTGGGCCGGCATCTTTGGAATCGATCACGCAATCAACGCAAGGTGTAGCCGGTGACGAGCCAGGTCTTGTTGCTTTCGAGATGGAACGATATCAACTCGCGCACAGGCGCCTTGGTGCTGGCGAACTTACTGGCGAACGCCACGCTGGCGTAGATGCCGGCCGGCAGTTTCTTGCCATCGGACGACTGGTAGTTCACGCCCTGCACCGCGCGCGAAGTCAGCGGCCCGACGGTCTTGCGATCGGCGTTGGTCTGCTTGATGAACGCAGCGCGCGTGCTCGCCTGTTTCGCGATCGGGGATGCACCATCCCAGACTTCACCCGCCTTGCCGGCGTCGATGAGCTGTGCCACCTGCAGTCCCGCATTGGCGAGCTTCTGGTTCATCTGCGTCTGTGCCGCTTGCTGCTCCGCAGTGAGCTTTGCGGGCGCAGCCGTCTGGGCAAAAGCGGTGGAAGCGAGGGCGAGAAGCAGGGCAGACGTCAGGAATTTTCCACGCATTTCAATCTCCATATATGACGGGTTCCTCCCGCCGTGAAGCGGAAGGTATCACGCTCTCTTCGCGCGTGTGCATCACCCGGCCAGGCACCGCAGGCCCCGGCATTCACGCTGTCCAAACCCTCCGGGGCCGGATTGACCTACCAGATCTTCACGCGATCCTGCGGCGCGAGGTACAACTTCTCGCCGGGCTTGGGCGAGAATGCGTCGTACCACGCGTCGAGGTTGCGCACTGTCTGCGCACGGAAATTCCCCGGCGAATGACCGTCCGAAATCACTTGGGCGCGCGTTGCCGCGTCCCGTGTCTTCTCGCGCCATGACTGCGCGAACGCGAGGAAGAATCGCTGATCGCCGGTCAGGCCGTTGATGACCGGCGCGGGCTTGCCGCCGAGCGACTTGTGATACGCGATCCACGAGATGGTCAGGCCCGAAACGTCGGCGATGTTTTCGCCCAGCGTCTGCGCACCGTTGATGTGCAGGCCGGGCAGCGCTTCGTACGCGTTGTACTGTTCGATCAGCTTCTGGCCGGCGGCCTTGAAATGCGCCTGGTCTTCGGGTGTCCACCAGTTGGCCATGCGTCCCTGGGCGTCGAACTCGGCGCCACTGTTGTCGAAACTGTGGCTGATCTCGTGACCGATCACCGCGCCGATCGAACCATAGTTGGATGCCGCATCGGCCTTCGGATCGAAGAACGGCGCTTCGAGAATCGCCGCGGGAAAATTCAGCGCGTTCTGCAACGGCAGGTTCACCGCGTTCACCGTCTGCGGCGTCATCCACCATTCGCCCTTGTCGACCGGCTGGTTGAGCTTGGCGAGCTGGTGCTGATATTCGTGCTGCTCCGCGCGCAGGCGATTGCCGGCCGCATCGTCGCGACGGATCTGCAGGCTGGAATAGTCGCGCCAGGTTTCCGGATAGCCCACGCCGACGCGCACGGTGGCGATCTTGGCCTTGGCTTTTTGCTTGGTCGCCGGCGTCATCCAGTCGAGCTGGCCGACGCGGTCCGTGAACGCGGCAAGGATGTTGTCGACCATCTGCTTCACCTGCGCCTTGGACGACGCGGGGAAATATTTCTTCACGTAGATCTGGCCGACGGCATCGCCCAGATCGTTGTTGACCGCGCCGATCGCACGCTTCCAGCGATCACGCTGTTTCGGCGTGCCCTGCAGCGTGTGGCCGTAAAATTCGAAACTGGCGTCGGCGAAATTTGCCGGCAACAAGCCAGCGCTGTGGTTGATGGTGTGGAACGCGAGATACGACTTCCATGTTTCCAGCGGTTCGCTTGCGACCAGTGCCGCAATGCTGCTGGTGGCGCCGGGCTGCCAGGCGACGATCTGCTTTTGGCCGTCCAGATTTGCCGCCTTGAAGTACGCGGCCCAGTCGATGCCTGGCGCCTTGCTGGCGAATTCGGCCGTGCTCCACGGGTTGTTCGCCTTGTGCACGTCCTGGCTGTCGACGAGGCTCTCCTGCGCCTTGGCAATTTTTGTTTCCAGATCGAATACGGCCTTCGCTTTCGCGTCTGCATCGGCGACGCCGGCGTTCCTCAATTGCGCGGCGATATATGCCTGATATTTGCTGCGGAAGCCGACCATGTCCTTGTCGGTTTCGAGGTAGTAGTCGCGGTTGGGCATACCGAGGCCGCCTTGCAGCAGGTACGCGACATCGTGCGACGGGTCTTCCAGGCCCTGCGTCACGAACAGACCAAACAAATGCTCGGTGCTGAAGTTGGTGTTGTTGATCGGGTCCACGTCAGCGCGCAACTGGCTGCCGAGCACGCGCGAAAGATCACTGCGCGAAGCAATGGCATCGATCCTTGCGAGTTCGGGTTTCAGTGGCGTGATGCCCTGTTTCGCGATGCCGGCCTCGTCCATGAAGGCGGCGTAGTAATCGGCGATCTTGCGTTCGTTGGAACCGGCCGGCGCGTGGCTCGCGGCCGCTGCCTTGATCAGCGCGGCGTTGCGCTGCTCGGCCTTGTTGAACACCTGAAGAAAAATGCCGGTGCTGGCGCGATCGGCGGGAATCACCGCCGTCTTGCGCCACACGCCATTGGCGTAGCCATCGAAATCATCGCCCGGCTTCACGCTGTGATCGATGCCGGCCAGATCCACGCCGGCCGGATGCGCGGCAGGCGTCGCGGCCCAGGCCATCGGGCTGCACAAGGCGGCAGCCGTCAGAATCCATTTCATCTTCTGCATGATCTTGTCGCCTCTGTGGTCTGGTCCGCCCACCTTAGTGCGCGCGCCGGCATTGCGGTGCATGACCAATGGGCTAGGTGCGCCGCGCCATCGTCGACACGCGGTCAATGCGCATCGACAGGTGGCGCATTTGGACCCGGCGCGGTGCGGCAGAACGGCACCATCACCATCGCGGCCACGAACATCCACGCCATCAACCGGAACACATCGTTGAAGGCCAGCGTGGTCGCTTCGCGCGCGACCACGCGTGCCAGTTCACCCTGCGCCATCAGCAGCGCATGCACCGCGTCGGTGGTGCTGTGGCCGATCAGTTGAGTGAGTTGCGCCACGACATCCGGCGCGTGTCGTCCGGATTCGCCCAGCGTTTCGCCGATGCGCTCGGCGTGGATGCGGCTCTGGTCCTGCAGCCAGGTGTTGACCACTGCGATGCCGATCGCGCCACCGAGGTTGCGCATCAGGTTGAACAGCCCGGACGCGTAGCGAAGTTCGGCCATCGCGAATCCCGACAGCGCCATGGTGACGCTGGGCACGATGCACAACATGATCGCGAAACCGCGCAGTGCCTGCGGCCAGAACAGTGCAGCGAATCCCCACTCCGGTGTCATCGCCGAAAACATCCACAGGCTCGCGGCGAACAGCAGCAGCCCGGCGCTGATCATCCAGCGCATGTCAATCCGCTGCGAGAGTTTCGCCGCGACCAGCGTGCTGAATATCTGTGCCAGCCCGGTCACTACCACGGTCGTGCCGATCTGCAGGCTGTCGTAGTCGCGGATGCGGCCGAGAAACACCGGCACCAGATACGTCGCCGAATAAAGCCCGAAGCCGATCACCAGACTGAACACGCAGGCGATTGCGAACGTGGGATGTCGAAACGGCGAGAGCTTCACCACCGGCATCGCCGAACGGAACGAACGCTCAAGGAACAGCACGAATCCGACAAGTGACAGCCACGCCGCGGTGGCGATCGTCGGATCGCCCAGCCATTCGTGCCGCGGGCCTTCCTCCAGCACGTATTCGAGCCCGCCGAGAAACACCGCCATCGCCACGAGATGCACGTAGTCGATGCGTTTGAGCATCGCCGGGTCGGCGCGATCCACCTTCACGAACAGCACCGACATCACCGTCACCGCGATACCCGGCACGATATTGACGTAGAAGATAGAGCGCCAGCCCAGCGCATCGGTGAGCCAGCCGCCGACGGTCGGCCCGAGTGTCGGCGCGAGCACGGACACCATGCCGAGAATCGCCGGGATCATCGCGCGCTGCTTGCCGGTGAACATGGCGAAGCCGGTGGCGAACACCGTCGGCACCATCGCGCCGCCGACGAAACCCTGGATCACGCGGAACACGGTCATCGACTGGATGTCCCATGCCATGCCGCACAACGCGCTGGACAGCGTGAACAATCCCGCCGACATCGCAAACAGCCAGCGCGTGGACAGCGCCTGCGCGAGAAACGCGGCGAACGGAATCATCACCAGTTCGGCCATCAGGTATCCGGTCTGCACCCAGCTGATTTCGTCCGGCCCGGCGGACAGCCCAGCCTGAATTTCGTTGAGCGACGCGGCGACGATCTGGATGTCGATCAGCGCCATGAACTGGCCGAACGCCAGGATGCCGAAGATGAAATATTTGCGCGCCAGCGGCAGGTCGGCGGGCGAGAAGGGTGCATCTGACGAGTGGATGTTCACGGTGGCTTGCAAGTTCCGGGATTTATAATATGATGATCATCATACAAACGGAGCGAAAGGTCCATGCGCTACGACACCGAACACAAACAGAAGACCCGCGAGAAGGTGGTGCATGCCGCTGCGCGCGCGATTCGCATCGATGGACCGGAGCGTATCGGCGTGGCCGCGGTGATGGCCGAAGCCGGACTCACGCATGGCGGTTTTTACGCGCATTTCGCCTCGAAGGACGAACTGGTCAGCGCCGCGATCGAGCACATGTTCGAGCAATCGCGCGCCCGCGTCGTGCATGAAACCGAAGGGCGCGGCCCGGTCGAAGGTCTCATCGCGTATATCGATTTCTATCTCTCGAAAAAGCATCGTGATGCGCGTGGGGCAGGCTGTCCGATGGCCGCGTTGTCGTCGGATCTGCCGCGGCTATCCGAGTCGTCGCGCGAGCAGTTCGCCGCGGGTGCACGGCGGCTCACAGTGACGCTGGGCGAAAAACTCGCGGCGCTGGATCACGTTGATGCCGAGGCCGCAGCGCGATCGATGGTTGCAGAGCTCGTGGGTGCGCTGTCGCTGTCGCGCGTGGAAACCGATGCAAAACGTTCCGATGCGATTCTCTCTGCGTCGCGTCATCAATTGAAACAACGCTTCCATCTTGAGGTACGCGCATGAGCATGGTCAGCGACATCGGCGCCGGACTCGACGGGTTGGCGCAGTTGCGCGCCTTCATCGCGTCGGGCCAGCGACCGGGCATTGCCGTCGCGCTCGATTTCGATCTGGTCGAGGTCGACGAAGGTCGCGCGGTATTCGCCGGCGTTCCCGGCCCGCATGCCTATAACCCGATGGGCATCGTGCACGGTGGCTATTTCGCCAGCCTGCTCGATTCCGCTTGCGGCTGTGCGGTGCATTCGAAACTCACCGCGCAGCAGGCGTACACCACGCTGGAGTTGAAGATTGCCTTTCATAAAGCGCTGACCGCCGATACGGGGCGCGTGCGCGCAGAGGGCAGCGTGTTGACGATCGGCCGTCGCGTGGCCTTCGCCGAAGCGAAGTTGCTCGATGCCGGCGGCCGGCTCTACGCGTCGGCCACGTCGACCTTGCTGGTGATGGAACGATGAGCGCCGATACGACTTCCGCATCGCCGCGCTCGTCCTGGTCGCGCCGCCCCTGGCTGGTTGCGGGCGTCGCGTTGGCGATCGCCATCGCCGGCGTGCTCTGGATCGCGGCGCCGGCGCGCAGTGTCTCCACCGACAACGCCTACTTGCAAGCCGACAATTCCATCGTCGCGCCGAAAGTGCGCGGCCTGATCGCCGCTGTACTCGTACAGCACGATCAGCACGTGCGCCGCGGCGATCCGCTCATTCGAATCGATGCCGAAGAATTCGATGCGCGCGTCGCATCGGCCGGCGCCGAACTGCAGAACGCGCAGTCGAGTGTCGCAGCGGCGCAGGCGGCACTGATCGCGCTGGATGCGCAGGAACATCTCGCCGCATCCAACGTGCGCGCGGCACAGACGTCCATTCGTTCGTCAGATGCCGAACAACGTCAGGCCGAGGCCGACCAGAAGCGCTATGACGCATTGATCATCAGCGGCGCGGTGGCACGTCGTGCGGCAGAACAATTCCGCACGGCGGCAGTCACCGCGCAAGCGAATGCCGCGCACAGCCGCGCCGAGTTTGCGGTGAGTCGCGATCAGGCCGCCGTGACGCATGCGAGCCGACTCACATTGCAGGCCAACCTCGCGCAGGCGCAGGCGGCTGTTTCAGGCGCAAAAGCCGCGCTCGATCTCGCGCGGCAGGATCAGACCAACACCCTGATACGTGCGCCGATCGATGGCGTGGTCGGCGATCGGCAGGTGGAACCGGGCGACTACGTGCAACCCGGTACGCGTCTGCTCACGGTCGTGCCGATGGACGCGCTCTACGTCATCGCCAACTTCAAGGAAACCCAGACTGCGCGGATGATCGTCGGCCAATCGGCGAGCATCGACGTTGATGCGCTCCCGGGCCACGCATTGAAAGGCCACGTGGAAAGTTTCGCGCCGGGTTCAGGTTCGCAGTTCTCGTTGCTGCCGTTCGAGCCGGGCACCGGCAACTTCACCAAGATCGTGCAGCGCGTGCCGGTGCGCATCCGTTTCGATGCCGACCCCACATCGCTGGCGCGGCTGCGCCCTGGCCTTTCCAGCACGGTCACCGTGCAATTGAACGCATCGCCCACGGCGCAGGCCGCGCGCTGAGTCACCCATCTTTCGCAAGAACCGGATAGCCCACCGTGGCATCCGTCTGCACGATCCATCTTCCACTCATCGAGGCATCGATCATGATCATCAAGAACAGTGTCGCCTTTGTCACCGGCGCCAATCGCGGACTCGGGCTGGCTTACGCCAAGGCGTTGCTCGCCGCTGGCGCGAAGAAGGTCTACGCCGGCGCACGTGATCCTTCCACCGTGCCCGCGCTCGAAGGTCTCGTGCCGGTGCGGCTCGATGTCACTAGCGCCGACGATATCGCTGCTGCCGCCGCGCAATGTACCGACGTCAACGTGCTGATCAACAACGCCGGCATCACCGGCAACGAACCGCTGCTCGGCGACAACGGCGCGCAGAACCTGGGCAAGCTGCTTGATACCAATCTGCACGGCGTGCTCGCGATGAGCCGCGCATTTGCGCCCGTGTTGCGCGCCAACGGTGGCGGCGCGCTGATCAACATGCTGTCGGCGTTGAGCTGGCTCAGCATGCCGACGACGTCGGCGTATTCGGTGACGAAAGCCGCGGCATGGGCGTTGACCAACAGCTTGCGCAACGAACTGCGCGAACAGGGCACGCTGGTAGTCGGCGTGCATGCCGGCTACATCGACACCGACATGGTGAAGCACGTCGACGGCCCGAAAACGAGTCCGGAAGACGTCGCCAAGGCCGTAATCGACGGCATCGAAGCCGGCGATTCGGAAGTGCTCGCCGATGGCACGGCCAGGCACGTGAAGGCAGGCCTGACCGCGACACCGCCGATCTATCTCGGCTGACCGACAGCGATTATTTCTCGAAGCGATAGTTGAGGCTGGCGCGATTGAAATCGGTCGCGTTCTGCGCTTCGAAATTCCAGCGGTGACTGAGCCGGTAGCGCAGCGTGATCACCTGGCCGGGTTCGAACAGACCGACGCCGTAGCTGAGGTACAGCCGCGGCGACAGGTACTTGCCCACGGTGAACGCGGAGTTGCCGCCAAGGGCTTCGTTGCTGGACACGCCGATCTCGTCGACGCCCAGCTTCGAGCCGATGCGCTTGGCGAGCAGGTCGCCGCCGGCCGAACCCAGCGCCTGCGCGGCGGCGCTGACCATGCTGCCTTCGCCACCTTTTACTTCGGACAGCGGTTTGCCGGTGATCAGGTACGACAGCGCGTCGGATTGTTCCATCACCGGGTTGGAGAACACGGTGAGGATCGGCCGCTGCGCCGTGCCGTTCACCAGCAGGCCGACTTCCTGGCCTTCGTCGATGGTGGCGTTCGGATTGAGTTTGCGCCCGGCGCGGATGTTGAGGCCGGGGTTGTCGATCGGCGTGCTGGCGAAAAGCAGCTGGCCGCGCTCGATCTGCAGGTTCTGTCCGTAGGCTTTGTACGTGCCGTCCACGCCGACCTGGCCCTGGCCGGTGGTGGCGCGGCCGGGGCGTTCGTTGACGGTGAGCGAGCCGCTGAGCTTGCCGTCCAGGCCCATGCCGACCAAATGCGTCTTGCCCCCGAGATCGACACGGATCGAAGCGGTGATCGGCAACTGGCTCGCGGCTTGCTCCTGCTGTTTCTCGTCGACGATCACGACATCCGGCGACGCCTTGGTCGCGCCGGCGCCGGGCAGCTTCTCGACGTTCACGTCAGCGCTGTCGAGTGCGACCGATCCGCCGATGTCGATGCCCTTGGCGCTTTGCTTCACGGTGAGGTCGGGTGACACCACCACTTTCGCAGCAGGAATGTCGGCCGCGGTGAACCGGCTGCCTTTGATCGTCAAGGATGTCTGCGCGGTTGCGCCCATGCCTGCATCGCCGGCGATCAGCAAGGTGCCGGCGCCGGACTTCATGCTGCCATCGATGCGGAACTGTTTCGCGTCCGTCGTGCTCACCGCGATGCGGCCATCACTCAGCTTGAGTCCGGCAGACGGTACCTCCGCAGCGAAGCCGGCGACCAGCGCCTGGCCGGTGATCGCCGGTTGCTTCAGCGTACCGGCGAAGCGGAAATTGCCGTCGAGGTTGCCTTTCACGTCGGCGAGTTCCGCAGTGAACAACTCGACCGGTGCAAGGCTCTGGAGATGCAATGTGAGTTGTCCGGCCAATGTCTGCTGCGCACCGGTGATACTGATTTGGCCGTCCAGCCGTCCACCATCGTCAAGGCTGGCGCGCACGTTGGCCGTCTGGTGCGCCGGATCGAGATTGGCCGTGACGGCAAGATCGCGCCAGCCAAGCAGCGGGCGATCCGCGTGATCGGTGTAGGTGACGGAGCCTCGCGCGGAGGTAATCGACGCGTTGCCGCTGAGCGCGCCGGCCGCCGTGCGATGAATCTTGCCGCTGCCTTCCAGCGTGCCGTCGGCGCGCATCGGCAGATCGGCATTGCCGCTGGCATCGAGCAGCAGTGCGAGAGGCAAGGCTTGCAACCGATAGCTGGCGTCGAGGTTGCCGGGTTTGTCCTGCTTCGCCGCCACGCAGAGTTGCGGATCGCCGGCTGTGAGGCACAACTCCGAGGCATTGATGGCACCGTCGTTGTACGCGAGTTGCGTCGGTCGCAGCAGCCGCCAGCGCGGCAGGCCCTGCGGGTCGAGGTTGAGCGTGGAAAGCGTGCCGTTCCACACCTTGCCCTTGAGCGCACCGCGCAACGCGAGTTCGCCCGAAAGCTGCGTGCCGCGCGCATCGACGCTCAGGCGATGATCGTCCTGGCTGCCTTCGGCGAGAACGTTGATGTGCTGGAAAGCGAGCCCTTGCAGATTCACGCCGGCCGTCTGCAGATCCAGCTTGCCGGCCGGGTGCGTGATGTCCGGCACGCCGACGATCAGGTGCAGCGTGTCTGCCTTGTTCTGCTGGTACGTCAAGGTTCGGCCCTGCAACTGGCCGTTGACGCTGAGCTTGGGTTGCTTGCCGCGAATATTGAAATGGCCGTCCATTTGGCCACCGGCATTCGGCAGCCAGTCGCCGAGCGATGCGATGGCCAAGTTGAGTTCGGCGTCGTTGCTGGTGCCGGGTTTTGCATCGACCGCCACGGTGCTGCCACCGGACGCCACCCTTAGTTTTCCATCGACCACCTGATTCGGCGAAAGATGCAGTCTGCCGTCGCCACTCACCACGCGACCGCGCAGCTTGCCGGCGAGCTTGCGAATTTCCAGCGTGGCGTCGGGGCCTGCTTTGGGCAGCGTGCCGTTGCTGGCGATATCGAAATCGAGCGAGCCGTTCCAGCCGGCGAACAGCTGTCCGGGGTCGAGCCGGCTGGCGGTAGCGTCGATCTGCCATGCGAGGTCTGGTTGCAGGATCAACGTGCCCTTCGCCTGCATGTCACCCTGCGGCTGCTTCAGCGTCAGTGTGTGCAGCGCCATCTGTTTCGGCGTGCCGTCGATATTCAACGACAGGGCAGCGAGCCTGCCGGGTGGGCCGATCGTGACGTCACCTTCGGCGTGATATTTCTCTGCGCTGCCGTTGGCTTTCAATTCGCCATGACTGACCAACAGCTGGCCGGCCACGTCTGCGGGAACCTGCACATCGTTCCAGCGGATGTTCAACGCGGCGCTCAGCGGTTTGGCATCGAGATGCACCACGCCATCGGCCAAGACGCTGCCCCTGATCTGCGGCGAACCGAGGCCGAGTTGCTGCAGCGTCAACGTGTTGAAGTCGTGGCTGATGGATACCTGTAAAGGCTGCAGCAGCAACTGGTAATCGTTGAGGTCGAGCCGGCCATCGATCATGCCGCTGTAGCGATCGCCGTGACTGCGCAAATTCGCCGCCAGCGACTTCAGCGAGCTATCGCCGATCAGCGGCTTTGGATCGAATCGCGGCGCGTCCAGTGTGGCATTCCATGGATCGTCGCCGCTCTGTGCAAGGTCCAGTTGCAGGCGCGCGATCATCGGCGTCTTGAGACGCAGGTCCAAGTGCGCAAGCTTGCCGTCGCTGCGCGCGACAAGATCGCCGGCGTAGTCGGTGGCGCCGACTTTCCACGCGAAGCTTGCGCTGCCATTGCCCTGATAGCTCTTGCCGACGGCCATACTGCCGACGAGCTCGGCGTGGCCATCCGGCGCCTGCAGTGCGAGCTGTTTCAGTTCGATGCCGTTGTCGGTCCAGCTTCCGGCCAGGTCCAGACGGTTGGAGGCAAACAATAGCTGACCTGCCTGCGTCACCTTGACGCTGCCCACGTGCACACGATCGAGCAGCAACGCGATCGGCGGTTTCAGCGAGAAACCACCGGAGCTCGATGTGTCATCTGGCGACGGCTTCGGCAGCGCGACATCAACGCCATCGACATCGAGCGCAAGCACGTGCAGGTGCTTGCGCAGTAGCGACGCGGCGCGCAGATCCAGATGCAGCGTCGCGACGTTCGCCACCATGCCCTTGCCATCGTCGTAGCGCACGCCGGACAGATCGAGCGGCCCGATCAGACGTCCATTTGCCTGCTTCACTTGCAGCGCGCCATGCGTGATGGATTGCGCGCGCGCCAGCGCGAAGCGCAAGCCGGAAGCCGTGCCGAGCAGCCAGCCGAGCAGGGCGATCAGCAGCACGATGATCAGCAGGACGCTGCCGGCCAGCCAGCGCAGCCAGCGACGGCGACGCGGTGGATTCACGGGTGCGGATACGTTGGTCGTGTTCATCGTCTACAAGTCCGGCCCGATGACCAGGTGCAACTCGATGCCATGTGCCTGCGAGTTGTGTATCGGTGTGCCAAAGTCGACGCGGATCATGCCCACCGGCGACAGCCAGCGCACGCCCAGGCCTGCGCCGATCTTCGGCTGGTAGTCGGTGCCGGAGAACGCGTTGCCGGCATCGACGAATGCCGCCATGCCCCAGTTGCGTGTGAAGTAGTGCTCCACTTCGGTGCTGCCGACCAGCAGGTTGGGGCCGCCGATCACGCGCCCGGCGTCGTTGAGCGGACCAATCTGCTGGAAGCTGTAGCCGCGCACCGAGCGATCGCCGCCGGCGAAGAAGCGCAGCTGCGGCGGCAGCGCGGTGAAATCATTGGTCGATGTGTAGCCCGCGCTGCCGCGAAGGATCAATCGATTGCGATTCTTCGCGCCGAACGCGCGAATCCATTTCACGTCGGCGGTGAACTGTGTGAAGCGCGCATCGGAAAGCAGTGTGCCCGCGGTGCTGCGCGCGGCCAGGTTGATCGACCAGCCGCGCGTGACGAAGGTCGGGTTGTCGCCCTGTTTGCGCGACAGCGATGCCTCTGCGAACACTTCGGTGCTGCGGCCGTGTTCGATGCCCGGCGTGTCGTCCGGTTCGTCGCCGCGCTTGCCGACGGTGAACGTGCCGTCCAGTGCATGCAAGCCGAGTGTGCGCGTCCAGCCGTGCCACAGGCGGGTTTCGTTGGCGACCAGTTCCAGCGTGCGCGACTGTGACGTAGTGGTGTTCGCGTCGCGGTAGTTCGCGCCAAAATTGAAACTGCGCTGGTTGGGGCTGGGCATCGGAATGGAATACAGCGTGGACAGCGTCTTCAGCCGCTGCGCCAGCACCAGTTCGTTTTTCCACTTGTGTCCGTGCCGATTCACCCAGCGCTTCTCGATGCCGCCGCGCAGGCCGAAGCCGGTGTCGGTGCCGATGAACGGACCGCCGGTATAGATCGTGCGTTTGGCCGGCGCGAGCTGCACGGTGACATCGACGACGCCGTCCTTCGCCGCATCGACATCCGGCAGCACGTTGACCACCGCGAAATAATCCGCGCCGTTCAAGGCCTGCTGCAGTTCGAGCATCTGATCCTGCGAAAAATAATCGCCGGTCTTGAACGGCACGTAGCGATCGAGGAAACCGTCGTTGAATTGCGAGCCTTCGAAATGCACCGCGCCGTAGCGAAAGCGCGGGCCTGCTTTCCACGCCAGCTTGATCGTTGCGCTGCGGTTGCCGCGATTCACCTCGACGCGATGCGTGACCAGCTGCGCATCGAGAAAACCGTTCGCGGTCAATTGTTCGCTCAGGTTGTCGCGCGCGGTGTCGTAGGCGCCGTGGTTGAGCGGCTTGTCCTTCATCCGCTCGATCGCGCGTTTGGCACGGCCGATCGGTTGGATGTCGGAGGCGACCTTGTCCAATTGCACGTCGACGCCGGTGACTTTTACCGGTTCGCCCGGTGTCACGTGCAAGGTCACTTTCCAGTCCTTGCCGGTTTGCTGGATATCGCCGGTGACGGTGGCGTCGTAATAGCCGTAGGGCTCAAGCGAGGACTTGACCTGGCCCGGCGCGTGCTCGTAGAGCCGGCGGACCTGCGCGTCGCTCACGCCACGCGTGGCGTATTGCGAGAGCTCGACACCCGAAATCACCGCGCCTTTCAGCGTGTCGTTGACGCCATCCACCACCAATTGCACGCCGGCATGCGCCCGTGCGCAAAGCAGCAGCAACGGCAAGGCCATTCCCATCCGGGCGAGATTCAGGCGTCGATGAACGCGGCGCATGCGATGGTGATCCATTCTCGTCTGCTTCAAATCGTGACGGCCCCTCCGTGGCGTGAGTGTCGCAGGCTCAAGGTCGACGAAGTGGCGTCGCCCGCGCGTGATGTCGTGAACGATGCGATCACCTCACCGCGCGAAACAGGATCGGCGGGATGTTCCACGTCGAGTCGCCCATCGGATCAGCCGAGGTCAGGCCTTCGTCCGGAGCGTGGCACAAACCGATCTCGACCTGGCTGAAACCCGCCGCGCGCAACGTGTCCATGAAGTCCCATCCGAAATGATGAAAAGTGTAGATGCCACGGCGCGACATGCCATCGCCGTGATATTCAGGCGTTTCGAGGTGCTCGATCGAACCATCGGCGAGCGGGCGACCCCGCAGGAGCGAATGATCGCGGTCGATGAAGAACGGAATGGTGAACAGCATGACGCCGCCGGGACGCAGCACGCGCACGCATTCAAGCGCCGCAAGCGCGGTGTCGTGGACGTGCTCCAGCACATCGCTGTGCGCGATGAGGTCGACCGACTGATTGGCAAGGGAGAACGCGGTGATCGATTCGTGCCGCGTGCGGCGCCAGCGCCACCAGTGCGTCGACCACCAGTAATGTCGGCCGCTGATTCGCTGCGGCCCCAGGAATTCGGAACCGATGAGCCAGTGCCATTTCGCGCGCGCGAACCGATACAGCAGGGTAGTTTTCTCGAGCAGCAATCCCGCCGGCTTCGATGGCATCCGGGGAATTTCCTCACGCATCGCGAGCGCGACGAGGCGTTGTCGTGCGGTGAGGCGGCAGTGTTCGCAACGCAGGCCTTCACGCAGGTTGGGCCGGTCGGCGAATGTGGCGCTGGTCGACACCTGGAAAACGGTGGGCCGATCGCACGCCGGGCAATGGCCTGGCACCGAGGTTGATCGCGCGATGGCTGCATCGCGCTCGGCCATGGCGCCCTGCAGCGCAGTGACCGCAGCGATGAATGGCGCGCGTTTTTCGAACCACTGGATGTGCGCCATCAGTCATTTCCCGATCGGGCAGTTGGGTGGCGTATTGCGACGGCTCCGCCGAAAATCACCGCGCCTTTCAGAGGACCGTTCACGCCATCCACTACCCATTGCATGCTTCCATGCGCTTGCGCTGATTCTCCTGTGCAGGATCGGCGATTGATCTGCGGATCGCCGAGCTCAGGTGGGATGACTACGCAAAAAAGGTATCAGAGCCTGGTGCGAATGGACGTGAACGGAGCGGTGCCTGACGTTCACTGGTTCGATGAGTTTCGATCAGGCACCGATCATTCCTTGCCCACGTTCAAGAACGGAATCGGCGCACCTGCATAGATGGCGGTTGGCAGCGCACCATTCCACTTGTTGGCCTTGGTCTGCTCCACTTCGATGCGACGCAATTCGAGCACTTCCTTGTTCTGCGCAAGCGCCGCGTTCTGCACTGTCAAAGCCTCGGCCTGGGCCGTGGCGGCCTTCAGCGTGGCATAGGCTTCGCCGTCCGCCTGCGCACGCAACGCGTTGGCTTCGGCCTCGGCAATCGCCACTTTCTGCTTCTGTTCCGCCTCGACCGTCTTGAGCTTGTTCTCTGCACCGAGGCGCAGCTGCTCCTGGGTAACCTTTTCGTTGATGGCGCTCATGTACGAAGGCGAGAAGGCGAAGGTGCGCATGTCGATGTTGATGACGGAGGCGCCATACAGCGAGAGCTTCGTGCGTAGTGCCATGTTGATATCGCTGGAGACTTTGGCGCGTTCGGCGATCAGGTCGGGCGCGCTGTATTTCGCGGTGACCGCCTTGAAGATTTCCTGCGTCGCCGTCTGCACGTACGACGACAGGTCGCCGTCGTGCGAATATTTTTCGTAGACCTCGGCGACGCGATCGGTGGCGATCGAGTAGCGCACGGTGAGGCTTACCTTCACCGGCTGCGTGTCGGAGGTGCTGCCTTCCGCATCCTCGATATCCGCCTGTTCGGCGCGGATACTGAACACGCTGAGCTTCTGCCACGGCGGCAGAATGACGAGTCCTTCGTTTTCCACATGGCTGATCCTCCCGAACGAAGTGACCACGCCGCGATAACCAGTGGGAACCGTGTAGAACGGCCAGACCATGATCAACACGATGATGGCGACAGCCAGCCCGATCGCGTACCGCACCAGCTTGGCGGTTGGAAAATTCAGCATGTCCGTGTCCCCGTGTATTCCGTGAGTTGCTGATTGTGCTTTGACGCAGCCGCGGCGCCAAGGGTGCTGCTAGCCGGCCTTGTCACCAGCCTTGTGCGCGATCCATGCGCCGATCACGGCGGAGAAATACGGGATCGATTGCGCGCCGAGGATGAACATCCACAACGTGCCTTCGATGTAGTGCGTACCGTAGTTCAACGCCATGCCGATCACGCAGCCGGTTAGCGCGAGCGCCATCAGCATTTCCTCGCGTACCGGTGCGAACGCGGCAAAGCCAGATTCGCCCAGTCGCCGGCTCTTGGCAGTGACCACGAACGAGGTTTTCTCGCGCGTAAGGCCGTGCAAAATGCCGCGCGCGATCGCGTGGCTCAGGCTCATGCTGGCAAGTGATGCCATCAGCGTGTCGTACCAGCTGCACGGAACGCGCGCGCGATAAAGCACGATGCCGAAGATCGCCTTGGCGAAGAAGAAACCGATGACCGGGATCAGGAACAACTGCATCGGCAGGCTGAAATATTGCGGGTAGGCGATCATGCCCGCGGTCCAGAACAGCGCCATCAGCGTGAAGATCAGATGCAATGCGTCGGCAAACCAGCTGAACCAGCCGGTGAGGAAGTGAAAGCGCTGGCCGCTGGACAGCGGACCCTTCTTCACCATCCATCGCCAGCGACCCTTGAGGATCTGCATGGCGCCGAACGCCCAGCGATAACGCTGGCTCTTGTATGCCTTGAAATCGGCGGGCGTGAGGCCCTTGCCCATCAGTTCATCGACATAGACGAGGTCGTAACCGGCGTGCATCAGGCGCAGGCCGAGCTCGGCGTCCTCGCAGATGGTCCACTCGGACCAGCCGCCGGTGCCTTCCAGCGCGGTCCGCCGGACCATTGTCATGGTGCCGTGCTGGATGATCGCGTTGCGCTCGTTGCGATGGTGCATGCCGATGCGGAAGAAGCCGTCGTATTCCCACGCGGTCATGCGGCGGAACGTGTTGTGCTCGAACTCGCGATGCGCCTGCGGACACTGCACCACGGCGACTTTCGGATCGTGGAAATGGCCGGTGAGCGTGGCCAGCCAGTCCGCGCGCACTTCGTAGTCGGCGTCGATCACCGCGACCACGTCGGCTTGCGGATCGGTTTCCTTCAGGCCGAAATTCAGCGCGCCGGCCTTGAAGCCCGGCCATGGTTCCAGATGGAAAAAGCGGAAGCGCTTGCCGAGCTTCTCGCAGTAATCCTGCACCGGTTTCCACACGTCCGGATTCTTGGTGTTGTTGTCGATCACCAGCACTTCGTAGTTCTGGTAGTCGAGCGCAGCCAGCGAATCAAGTGTGACGATCACCATCTCCGGCGGCTCGTTGTAGCAGGCCAGATGGATCGACACGAACGGCTGCTTTTCCGGCGGATCGGGCGTGAGCATGCTGCCGTGACGCATCCAGTTGCGGCGCCACAGCACTTCGGTGAACTCGAAGCCGTTGATCAGCAGAATCGCCAGAATCGCCAGCTGTGCGGGGAACAGCAACGTGAGCATGGTCCAGTCGACCCAGCTCAGATAGAAATTGAATGGCAGCGTCGCCGACCACACGATCAGCCCGCAGGCAAGCTGGATCAGCGCACAGAAAAACAGCCGTCCCATCAATTTGAAGCGACTGAATCTGCGCGCGAACAGGATCATCGGGATCAGCGCAAGCAGGCTCGCGGCCAGCGCCTTCCACGGCCAGCCAGTGTCTTCGGTGACCGGGCCGGTGAGCGGATATTTCAACTGGCGATCGGCGTTGAACATGCCCCAGTACGCGCCGGTGCGGCCTTCGCCCAAGCCTTCCTTCCATGGCTGGTCGAAGGCTTCGAGCAGGAAGTAATCGATATTTCGCTGCTGCGCCGCGAGCAGCCATTCGCGGATGAAGATGGCCTGGTTCGAAATCGACGGATCGGCGCGTATGTGGCGATCGCCATTGGATGGCCAGCCGATCTCGCCAACCACAATGTGCTTGGTGGGAAAAAGTTGCTGCACGTGGTCATACGAACCAAGTGCAGCGTTCAGTGCGGCGGGGCGTTGTCGCGGGTCCAGGACATTCGCGACGACAGGAATACCGTTCCAGAAGGGGAACAGATGGATGGTGATGAAGTCGACATGCTCGGCCAGCTCGGGGTACTTCAGCCAGATGTAATCCGGTTCGGCGATCGACACCGGCTGGCGCACCGCAGCGCGCACGCGGTCGAGGTACGCCATCATCTGTTCGGGCGGCAGATCGTTCCGGAAAAGCACTTCGTTGCCGACGATCACCCGCGTGATCGTGTCCGGATACTCGCGCGCCTTGGCGATCAGCGCTTCGATCTCGCGTTCGTTGTTCTCCAGCCGCTTGTCGATCTCGGCGCCCGCAGTCACCTTCAGCCCTTCGTTGCGCGCGAGTCGATAGATCTGCGGGTTCTGCTGCATCGTGTACGTGCGCACCTTGCCGGTGTACTTGTGCAGCAGCTTCAGGTCGGCGGCGATCTGGCTGTCGTTCGGATAATCCTGCTTGAACGGGCTCTGGTAGCGCTGGAACACCGACAACGAGAATCCGCTGATCTCGCCATGCCAGTCGTTCGGACCGCGCGGCAAGTTGCCGTACCACCACAGAGCGACATTCAACGCGGCCACGAGCAGCGCAATCACCAGGGCGCTGAGCAGCGGAAAACGGCTGTTGTGGCTTGCTGCGGTGGTACTCAAAAAAATTCCTGGGATGCCTGTGCGACAGGCGCGGAAGACTGGGCAGCTTAACCAATGCAAGGCCGTGGGCTCAACAAACATTGGCCAGCGGGGCCGGAAAGCAAGGCGCCATCGGCCTCACGTTCGCCGCAGCGGCGGCATACGTGAGCCATACCGTCCGGGTCGACGAAAGGGCCGTGAAGTTCGGTGACGATAGACTGCGGGATCGGGCTGACGCTGATGATGACTGTCGGCCGCAACTTCATCCGGGAGAATTCTCATGCGTCGTCTCAGCTGGCGTTTCGCCGCCGCCGTCCTCGCGCTGCTGACCGTGAGTCGTCTGGCGCTGTCGTTGTGGCTGTGGTCACGCGTGCAGTCCGCGGGTGGGCTTTGGCCGATCCTGTTCGGCGGTTGGCGCATCGACCTCAGCTTGCTGGCGTTGATCTGCGCGGTGCCTGCCTTGCTGTCGCCATGGCTGGGGCATCGACGCTGGCCGACTTGTCTGACTGCGTGGTGGTACCGCGTCTGGTGGCTGCTGTTCGTGTTGCTGGAAGTGTCCACGCCGCAGTTCATCACCGAATACGACACGCGACCGAATCGCCTTTATGTCGAATACCTCAACAGCCCGCACGAAGTTTCCGCGATGCTCTGGCACGGCTACAAGGGCGTGCTGCTGGTCGGCGTGATCGGTCTGGCGCTGCTGGGCTGGATCGGGTTTCGCTTGTTGCGCACGCGCATGGTCGACGCACCCATGAAGCTGACCTGGCGGCCGTTGGCAACCATCGTCAGCGCGATTGTGTTGTTTCTTGCGGCGCGCGGCACGCTGGATCACCGTCCACTCAATGCCTCGGTGGTGGCTTTCAGCGACGACAGCATGGTCAACACGCTGCCGCTCAACTCGCTCTACAGCGTGGCCAATGCAATCCGTGGCATGAGCAGCGAACGATCAGCCGCTGCCGTATATGGCTCGATGCCGGAACCGGACATGCAGCGCATCGTGCGCGACGCCGCCGGCCTGGAAGGGCCAATGCTCGATCCGAAGTCTCCGAGCATGCATCACCAGCAGGCATCGGCGCGGACAGCCAAACCGCTGAACCTCGTCATCATCATGGAGGAGAGCCTGGGCGCGCAGTTCATCGGTACGCTCGGCGGCGACAAACTCTCGCCGCAGTTCGATACGCTGGCCGCACAGGGCTGGCTGCTGGCACGCACTTACGCGACCGGCACGCGCTCGGTGCGCGGGCTGGAAGCGGTCAATACCGGGTTCCTGCCGACGCCGGCCGAGGCGGTGCTGAAGTTGCCGCGCAGCCAGCACGGTTTCTTCACCATTGCGGGCCTGCTCGGGCAGTTCGGCTACCACTCGCGCTTCATCTACGGCGGCGAGGCGCACTTCGACAACATGCGCTCGTTCTTCCTCGGCAATGGTTTTGACGAGGTGATCGACCAGCCGAAGTTCGAGGTAAAACCCACTTTCGTCGGATCGTGGGGCGCCTCGGACGAAGACATGTTCAATGAACTGCATCAGCGGCTGATGCAGGACGGCGACAAACCGAACTTCACGCTGGCCTTCAGCGTGTCCAACCACACGCCGTGGGAATATCCGGCGGGTCGCATCCAGGCCAGTGCACCCGCGGCCAGCGTGCAGAACACAGTGCGTTACGCGGACTGGTCGATCGGCCAGTTCTTTGCGCGCGCAAAGAAATCGCCATACTGGGATCACACGGTCTTTCTGATCGTGGCTGATCACGATGCACGTGTATTCGGCGCCAGCCTCGTGCCGGTGACGCACTTCCATATCCCCGCGTTGATTCTCGGGGCCGGCGTGCCGGTGCGGCGTGACGAACACATCGTCAGTCAGCTCGATCTTGCACCGACGTTGCTGTCGCTGATCGGCATCAGCAGCACGCATCCGATGCTCGGCGCGGACTTGACCGTGCGTGATCCGGATCGCGCGATCATGCAGTACGGCGACGACTACGGTTACCTCAAGGGCGACCAGCTGCTGGTGCTGCAGCCCGGACAACCGGCGAAGCAGTTCCACTACGAAGTGGCGGGCGAGAAGTTCACGCCGGTGACGACGGACCCGATGTTGCATCGTGTCGCGCTGGCACACGCGCTGTGGCCGAGCTGGGCGTACTTCAATCAGCGCTATGTGTTGCCGGCGGCTCAGGATGCTGTTGCCGCGAAGCCCGCGGGGATGACGGCATCGCCCTAGAACGGGCAAGGCCGGCTGAAGAACAATTGCTGGGCCAGTTTCAACGCGACCGCGAACCCCATCGCATGCGGCTCGCGGAATTCGAGGTCAGCGCAACAGCGAGCGCAGCATCCAGGCAGTTTTCTCGTGCGCCTGCAGACGGCCGGTGATGATATCGGCTGTCCCTTCGTCGCCCGCATCGGCGGCGGCCTTGATGGTGCCGCGCGCGGTGTGCGCAGCCAATTCATGGCCTTCGACCAGCTGGTTCACCATCTCTTTCCATTCCGGCACGCCGACCTCTTCCTTGATCGAGGTGAGTTTGCCGAACTGGCTGTAGGAGCCCGGCGCGAACACGTCGAGCGTACGGATGCGCTCGGCCACTTCATCGGCGGCGAGCCACAGTTCGTTGTACTGGGTCTCGAACATCGCGTGCAGGCTGTTGAACTGCGGGCCGGTGATGTTCCAGTGGAAGCTGTGCGTTTTCAGGTAGAGCGAATACGTATCCGCCAGCAGTTTGGAAAGATGCCTGGCAACTGCTTCGCGGTCTTTCTTGGCAATGCCGATCGAGATGGCCACGGGTTGTTCCTTGGAGAGATGGATCGTGCGGAACCGCACAGTAGCCTTTCGGCATTCGGCGTGGAAATGAATCCTGCCGATGCCGGCGATAGCCGTTGACTATCGGGCTGCCCTGCTGCCAGCGGTTATCATTCGCGATCCGATGAACGACCCCTCCCCACATCACGTCGATCCCTCCGCCGATCCGGGGCTGCGCGCGCTGCGTCGGCAACTCGATGCCGTGTCCAGTCGTGACTTCGGTCGCCTGCTGGGCCGTTGGCGCACGCTGTCGCGACGGCCGGATGAAAAAAAGATCGCGGCACTGCTGGCGGATATCGAACGTTCGGCCGCACGTCGCCGCGCGCGCGTCGCGACCAAACCGGCGATCCGCCTGGACGAGTCGCTGCCGATCACCGCACGCGCCGACGACATCGTCAAGCTGATCCGCGAGAACCAGGTGGTGGTGATCGCCGGCGAAACCGGTTCGGGCAAGACCACGCAACTGCCGAAGCTCTGCCTCGCCGCGGGCCGTGGCGAAGAGGGCATGATCGGCTGCACGCAACCACGCCGGTTGGCGGCACGTTCGGTGGCGCGTCGCGTGGCCGAAGAGCTGGACACGCCGCTTGGCGAACTCGTCGGTTTTCAGGTGCGCTTCAACGATCAGGTGTCCGAGCGCAGCCTGATCAAGTTCATGACCGACGGCATCCTGCTTGCTGAAACGCAGGGCGATCCGTGGCTGAGTGCGTACGACACCCTGATCATCGACGAAGCGCACGAGCGCAGCCTCAACATCGATTTCCTGCTCGGCTATCTGAAGCGACTTGCGCTGAAGAGACCGGAGCTGAAGATCATCGTGACCTCGGCGACGATCGATACCGCGCGTTTCTCCGAACACTTCGGCGGTGCGCCGGTGGTCGAGGTGGAAGGGCGTGCGTATCCGGTCGAGGTGCGCTGGCGTTCGCTGGACGAAACCATCGCGCGTCACGGCAAGTCGAAGGACATGCAGCAGGGCGGCGCCGAGCACATCGCCGCAACGCTCGACGAAATTTCCCACGACGATCCGCGCGGCGACGTGCTGGTTTTTCTTCCCGGCGAGCGCGAGATCCGCGATGCGCATCTGGTGCTCTCGCGTCGGCAATATCGCGAAACCGAAATCATGCCGTTGTACGCGCGACTTTCCGGCGGCGATCAGGATCGCGTGTTCAAGCCCGGCACGAAACGTCGCGTGGTGCTGGCCACCAACGTCGCGGAAACGTCGCTCACCGTGCCGCGCATCCGCTACGTGATCGACACGGGCACCGCGCGCGTGAAGCGCTACAGCCAGCGCAGCCAGCTCGAACGGTTGCACGTGGAGCCGGTGTCGCAAGCGGCGGCCGACCAGCGCAAGGGTCGTTGCGGACGCGTCGGCCCGGGCATCTGCTACCGCCTGTACGACGAGGCCGACTTTGCCAGTCGCGCGGCGTATACCGATCCGGAACTGCTGCGCTCGTCGCTGGCCAACGTGATCCTGCGCATGCTTGCGCTGCAAATCGGTGACGTGGAGGATTTCCCCTTCCTCGAAGCACCCGATCCGCGCGTGGTGGCGGACGGCTATCGCCGGCTCGGGGAAATTTCCGCGATCGACGAGCAGCGCAAGCTCACCGCGATCGGTCGCGTCGTCGCGCGACTGCCGATCGACGTGCAGCTCGCGCGCATGCTGGTGGAAAGCGAAAAGCTGCACAGCCTGCGCGAAGTGCTGACCATCGTGAGCTTTCTCAGTATCCAGGATCCGCGCGAGCGTCCCGCCGACGCGCGTCAGCAGGCCGACGCCGCGCATGCCGCGTTTGCCGATCCGACATCCGATTTCGTCGGTGTGCTGAATTTGTGGCGCGACTACCACGCAGCGCACGAGGATCTGACGCAATCGAAATTGCGCGACTGGTGCTCGCGGCATTTCCTCAGCTTCATGCGCATGCGCGAATGGCGCGAGCTGCATCGGCAGTTGCTGCTGGTGGTGCAGGAACTGGGGTGGAAGCTGGATGGGTCGGAATCTTCGTCGACGAAAGAACAAGCGAAGAGCACCTCAACGCAGCCCACTTCCAAGAGCAAGGGAGAGGGCAGGCCGCCATCGCGTCAGCTTGCACGAGCTGCTGCTTCTTCCACACCTTCTGTCCGAGGAAGCGGGCAGAGGGGAGGTGAACCGCATCGCTCAGATGCATCAAGTCGAAAGCAAACTATACCCCCACGTGGTGACGCCAGGTCACAACTTTCTCCTGAAACCGCGGCTGCGAGCCCGACGGAAGATGCTGCCTCGCGCCTGTACGAGTCCGTGCATCGCAGCCTTCTCGCGGGCCTCCCGACGCAGGTGGGTCGCAAGGACGAGAAGGGCATTTACCAGAGCACGCGCGAGCGCAAGTTCCACGTGTTCCCCGGTTCCGCACTATCGAAGTCACCGCCGAACTGGATTTTCTCCGCACAGATTCTCGACGTGAGCGGGCGCGTATGGGGCATGGCCAATGCGCGTGTCGAGCCGTTGTGGATCGAGCAACAGGCCGCGCATCTTTTGCGCATGGCCTGCCGCGATGCGCACTGGTCGAAGAAGCGTGGCTGCGTGGTGGCGTACGAGCAGGTCAGTCTGTTCGGGCTGGTGCTCGTGGAGAAGCGGCCGGTCACGTTCCAGCTGCAGGATCCCTCGCTGGCGCATGTGATCTTCCTGCGAGATGCACTGGTGCGCGGCGACATCGACAGTCGAGCCGAATTCGTGCGCTCCAACCAGCGCGTGCTGGAAGAGGCGCGAGGCATCGAAGCGAAGCAGCGCCGCGAAGGTTTGATCCGCCACGAGGACGATCTCGTCCGGTTTTTCAAAGGCAAGCTGCCCGAGGACATTGCCAGCAGTCGCGCACTCGATGCGTGGTATCGCCAAGCCCGGCCGGCCGAACAAGCCCGACTTCGCTGGTCGCTGGACGATGTGATGGTGGGCGGCGCGGGACTGGATGCGAAAGCGTTTCCCGCCGCGATGGAAATCGGGTCGCAGCGCTATCGCCTCGAATATCGTTTTGTGCCCGGCGACGAAGCCGATGGCGTGACGTTGCATCTGCCGCTGGCGATGTTGAATGCGATTCCTGCCGAGCGCGGTGAGTGGCTCGTGCCCGGACTGCTTGGCGAGAAAGTGGCGGAGCTGATCCGCGGTTTGCCGAAGGCATTGCGCCGCAACTTCGTGCCGGCGCCGGATTTCGCGCGTGCGTTCGTCGAGGCGGAATCGCCGCGCGACGAGCCGCTTGCGAAAGTACTGGCGGCCTTTCTCAAGCGCGCGACGGGCGTGGAAATCAGTGCCGCGGAATTCGTCGGCATCGAACTGCCAGCGCATTTCCTGATGCGCTATCGACTGCATGATGGCGACACATCGTCCAGGCCGGGTAACGAACTCGCCAGCGGTCGCGATCTCGCGGCGCTGCGCGCGCAATGGGAAAGCCGCGCGCGCGAAGCGTTTTCGCGCAAGACGGATATCGAACTGACGCGCGAGGATGTCGCGACGTGGGACTTCGAGGAGATTCCCGCGCAGGTGCGATCCGAAGGCGGCCTGAGCGCGTTCCCCGCGCTGGTGGATCTGGGAGAAACGGTGGCGCTGCGCGTGTTCGAGCGCGCCGAAGAGGCACGTGATGCGCATCGGCAAGGCGTCGTGCGGTTGTTGCGCAATGCACTGGCGAGCGATGCGAAGCAGGCGCGCCGCCGTTTGCCTGTCGGCAATGCGCTGTCCTTGAAATACGCGCCGCTCGGCGGCGTCGACGGCCTGCGCGAAGATCTGCTCGAAGGCGGATTCAATGATCTGCTCGGACAACATGATCTGGACGTCCGTACGGCCGGCGCATACGAGACCCTGCGCACGCAGTTTTCGCGCGAGCTGTTTGGAGCTGGCGTCGAACGACTCAAGCTGGCCGAGCCGATCATCGAGGCGCAGGCCGATCTGAAATCCTGGCTGCAACCGCCGCTGATCGGTTTTGCACGAGCGAGTTACGACGACCTGCGCGAACAACTCGACGCGCTGCTGATGCCAGGTTTCCTGCGTGATCTGCCCGCGGCGCGACTCGCGCACTTTCCGCGCTATCTGAAAGCCATGCGCCTGCGCGCCGAACGACTGCGACAGGATCCGAGCAAGGATCAGCAGCGCATGCTGCAGGTGATGCCGTACTGGCGCGGCTATCTTCAACATCGCGCTGCAGGCGCGGACGCAGAGGGCCTCGATGAACTTCGCTGGCTGATCGAGGAGTGGCGCGTGTCGCTGTTCGCGCAGGAACTCAAGACGGCCGAGCCTGTGTCGGCCAAGCGGCTGGCGAAGGCTCAGGCCGCGCTGGACTGAATCCACGGACGATTGACCCGACGCAACGGCTACTATGAAGGCCTGCGCCGAATGCCTCTGCCATGACCCACGCCGTGAAAGTTTCCAGCCTGCAGCAATGGCACGATCGTGCCGGCACGCTGGCGCCGGTACTGGCCGATGCGCTGCAGGTTTGCTGCACGCGTCCGGTGCCGCAAGCCGAGTGCTGCGATGTGCTGGACCTGCTGCACATGCTCGGCTGCGACGCTCAAACGCAGGCAGCGGCGTTGTGGTTCGAACTGGCGCGCGCCGATCCGCACTTGTGGCAAACCGAAGCCCGCAAGTTGCCGCCTGAACTGCAGCGGCTGGTCGCCGGGCAGCAGGCGGCGGAACAAGTCTGGACGCTACATGCACAACGTTCATCAGGCGGCGGCACGGAAGGTCTGCGCCGTTTGCTGTTGGCGATCGTGCGCGATCTGCGCGTGGTGTTCGTGCTGCTGGCGCGGCAACTCGCGCGGATGCGTGGCGCGGCCGCGTTGCCGGAGGATCAGCGCGCGACACTCGCGCGACAGACCCGAGACATCCACTCGCCACTGGCCAACCGGCTCGGCATCTGGCAACTGAAATGGGAGTTGGAAGACCTGGCGTTCCGTTTCCTGCAACCGGACGTCTATCAGCGCATCGCCCGGTTGCTCGACGAACGGCGCACCGACCGCGAAGGTTTCATCCGCGATTCGCTGAGCGAACTACAGCATGCGCTGGAAGCCGCCGGCATCCACGCCGATCTCGCCGGTCGGCCGAAGCACATCTATTCGATCTGGAAAAAGATGCAGCGCAAGGCGCTGGATTTTTCCGACCTCTACGACATTCGCGCAGTGCGCATCCTGGTCGACAACATCACCGATTGCTACGCCGCGCTCGGCGTGGTTCACGGACGCTGGCCGCATCTGTCGGAGGAGTTCGACGATTACATCGCCCGACCCAAGGCCAACGGTTACCAGTCGCTGCACACTGCCGTGCTTGGGCCATCCGGCAAGACGCTGGAAGTGCAGATTCGCACGCACCAGATGCATCGCGACAACGAACTCGGTGTCGCTGCGCACTGGCGCTACAAGGAAGGCGGCAGCAGCGATACGGAGTTCGAGGCGAAGATCGCCTGGATGCGCAAGCTGCTGGAACCACGCAGCAACGACAGCGCGTTGGCAGCGGAACTGCAAACCGAGCTGCTGGAAGATCGCGTTTATCTGCTCACGCCCAAGGGCGAAGTGTTCGACATGGCGCGCGGCGCCACGGTGCTGGATTTCGCTTACCTGATCCACACCGAGGTCGGCCATCGCTGCCGCGGCGCCAAGGTCAACGGCCGCATCGTGCCGCTCACGTTCCAGCCGCAGAGCGGCGATCGCGTGGAAATACTCACGGCGAAATTGCCCGATCCCAGCCGCGACTGGCTGTCGCCGCATCATGGCTACCTCAATACCTCGCGCGCCAAGGACAAGGTGCGCGCATGGTTCCAGCGCATCGCCCACGACGCGAATGTTGCGGTGGGCCGCGCCATGTTCGAGCGCGAGTTGAAGCGCTTTGCGCTGATGAGTGCCGACACGACGAAATTGCCCGCGCACTTTCATCTGAAGTCGCACGACGAATTGCTGGTGGCGCTCGCACTTGGCGAAATCACGCCCGGCCAGGTGAGTCGCGTGTTGCTCGAAGCGGCGCAACCGCCACAGCCCGTATCGACCTTGCCGGCGATTGTCGCCGCACGTCCCCGTGCGCTTGATCAGAGTGCGCTCAGCATCGAAGGCATCGGCAATCTGCTCACCACGCTTGCACGTTGTTGCCAGCCGCTGCCGGGCGACGCGGTGCGCGGATTCGTCACGCGCGGTCGTGGCGTGTCGGTGCATCGCGCGGATTGCGCCAGCCTCGCGCGGCTGGAACGGCGCGACCCGGATCGGGTGATCGAGGTGACCTGGGGTCGCGCCGCCACGCAGGCGTATCAGGTCGAAGTCGAACTGCGCGGCTACGATCGCAAGGGCTTGCAGAAAGATGTGACCGGCGTCATCAGCAATGCGAGCGTGCACATCATCGCGTCGTCGAGTCGCATGTTCGCGCAAACCGGCGAAGTGGAAATGCGCTTCACCTTGCGCGTGCGCGATTTCGAACAACTATCCACCCTGCTCGGAAAACTTGCGGCCTTGCCGAACGTGGTCGAGGTGCGCCGCGTCGGCGTGAGTTGATCGACATCGTGCCGGTCGCTGCAAGCTGAACGCCGGGTCTTGCCATGCGCGGAGCCCGCGCGACCCGATGCTAAGCTGCATCAGTTTCCTTCACAGCCACGAATCATGAGCGGACGCAGGGACAAACATGACGCGGATTCCCGCGGTCGAACCGAACCCACGCTGGGTGACATCGACCATCTGGATGCACCGCGCGCACCTGCCAGCGATGGGCTGCCGCAGGTATCGGTCGAGCCGCGGCGACATCACGCAACAACGCCGCCCACGGTCCACGAAAGTCGGCGCGGCTGGCTTGTGCCGTTGCTGTTGCTGCTGGTCATCGGCATAGGCGCCACGTTGTGGCTCAAGCGTGACAACTTGCGCAACATGGTGCCGCAAACCGATTTCAACGACCTGCTCGGACGCGCGCAGCAGGCCTTGCAATCCGGCCATCTGGACGGCCAGGACGGAACCAGCGCGCGCGAGCTCTATCAGTCCGCCATCGCGCAGGAACCGGACAACGATCGCGCACGCAACGGGCTGCGTCAGGTTGGCCAGGCGGAGCTTGCGCAAGCCGACGCGGCGTTGCAGGCGGGACGTTACGACCAGGCCGCGCAGCAGGCGGGCGTTGCGCGCGAACTGCTTGGCGGCGGCAGCGATGTCGATCGGCTCGATCAGCAGATCGCCACCACGCGCGCGGCGCAGGTGCAGACCACCGACCTTGTCGATCAGGCGCAACAGGCGCTCGCTGCAGGCAAGCTGGATGGCCCGCAAGGCGCGGGCGCACTGTACAGGCGCGTGCTGCAGGCCGATTCCGGCAACGCGGTGGCAGCGCATGGCGTCGATCAGGTGGGCGATGCGCTCGCCGCGCAGGCACGCAAGGCGCTGGATGCGAACGACAACGCAGGCGCTGACGCGGATATCGATCAACTCGCCGCCTTGCAACCGAACAACGGCGCGCTGCCGGGGCTTCGCGCGACGCAAGCGGAACATCACAAGCAACAGAGCGGTGCGCTCGACGATGCGCTCAAGCAAGGCATGGATGCGTTGCGTGCAGGGCACGTCGCCGGCGACGGCAGCGACACCGCGTTGACGCATTTCAAGGCGGCGCTGGCGATCGATCCGGACAACGCGCGGGCGCGCGACGGGTTGGGCATGGTGGCGCAGGCGCTGACTGTGCAGGCTGACGCGGCGATCGATGCGGGCGATGCAGGGCAGGCGTCCGGCTTGCTCGATCAGGCGGCCTTGCTTGCACCGAAATCGGCGGAAATTGCCGCGGCGCGTGCGCGCCTTTCGGGCGTTGCGAAACAACCTGCTTCCCAGGCCAGTGCGCCTGCAGAAAATCAGCCCGACGACAGCGCACCGACAGCGGCACCCGCGGTGCTTTCGCCGCAGCAAAGTGCGGCGTTGGCGCAGATGGTGAAGCGCGCGCAGATCGCTGCATCACACGGCGCGATCATGTTGCCGCCTGGCGACAGCGCGTACGATCTCTACCGCAGCGTGCTGGCGATCGACAGCAACAATGAGGCGGCGTTGCAAGGTCTGCATGCACTGCCGGCCATGGTCATGCAGAAATTCAACGAGTCGATCGGTGGGGGCAACCTGATCCAGGCCGACGACATGCTCGAGAATCTTTCCGAACTGTCGCCCGGCGATGCCAATCAGGCGACGCTTTCAAACCGGCTGGCATCGGCGTGGCTCGATCAGGCCGAGAAACAGCTGACCGACAATGATCGCTTCGGCGCCATGCATTCGCTTGATCGTGCACGCAAGCTCGCACCGGCCAATCCGCGCGTGCAGGATCTGTCCGCACGCCTGCAAGGCGCCCGGTGATTCACGCATGACCGTGCTGGTATTCGGCGGCAGCAGCCAAGTCGGCCGGTTCCTTTTGCCGCGGCTGCTTGCCAGTGGCGAATCCATCGTGGCCGTCAGCCGTTACGAGCAGCACCAGCCGGCGGATGTGAGCTGGCTGCATGGGCGATTGCCCGACGCTGTGCCGGCTTTGCCGGCGGTGTCGGCAATCATCAGCTTCGGCCCGCTGATGCATCTGGCCGAATGGCTGGCGCAGGCGTCATTGAACGACGGGCCGCGCGTGATCGCGATCAGTTCGATGAGTGCGGAAAGCAAGCGCGATTCCAGTGTGCCGTACGAGCGCGATCTCTCGCGTCAGTTGCGCGCGGGCGAGGACGCACTTGCTTCGGCATGTGCACGGCACGGCTGCAACTGGACGGTGCTGCGTCCGACGCTCATCTATGGCGCCGGACTGGACAAGAGCCTCACGCCGATCGCCCGCCGGGCGCTGCGAATGCGCGTGTTTCCGTTGCCGGCAGGCAGCGGTTTGCGGCAGCCGGTTCACGCCGACGACATCGCGCAGGCCGTGCTCGCTGCACTGGAATGTCCCGCGGCGAGTGGACGAATTTTTTCGATCGGCGGCGGCGAACGGTTGAGTGCGCGCGACATGTTTGCGCGCGTGCGTCGCAGCCTGCCCAAGAGCACATTGCCGGTGCCGTTACCGGCGTGGCTGCTGCAACTGGGTCGGCATGCGCTGCCGAAATGGCGAGGCGCGCTTGATCGTCTCGATGACGACCTGATCGCCGACAACGACGAATTGCAGCGCCTGCTCGGTGTTCGTCCGCGGCCGTTTCAGCCTGAGGCGTCGACGTGGATGGCGTCAGCCTGAGACGCGTGTCGCGGGTGAAGCGATTGCCCGTGCTTTGCCCTGAATCGGCCTCCCGCGTTCATATGCGCGCCGGGTGGCAGGCCCTATGATCGAAAGACCCGATTGCCGGATTGTCTGCCGTTGTCCTTCCTGACTCGTACCCGTTCGATCGCAAGCTTCGCCTGGCCGTGGCTGCGCATTCCCTTCTGGATCTGCCTGGGCCTGTTGTTCGGCTTCGTGCTGCCCTACACGCTGGTGTTGAACAAGCGCGTGCAGGATCGCTTCAACGATCTGGTGTTCGCCGTGCCCACGCGCGTCTACGCGCGACCGCTGCCGCTGTCGCCCGGTACGCCGATGACGTCGGCGGCGCTCGAACTGGAACTCACCTTCGCCGGCTACAGTCCCGACGGCAAGGGCGAAGTGGCCGGCAGCTGGATGAAGGACGGGCTGCATTACACGATCGCCTCACGTGGTTACGCCGGCCCCGATGGCGGCGAGTTGCCCAAGCGCATTCGTGTTTCGCTGGGCAACGGCATCGTGCAGCGCGTGCAGGATGACGCGACCGACAAGAGCATCGCGCTGACCCATCTTGATCCCGCGCGCATCGCCACGCTGTATGGCGCCAACCAGGAAGAGCGCCGCATCGTGCGTCTCGCCGATGTGCCGCCGCTGCTGCTCAGTGGTTTGCAGGCGGTGGAGGATCGCGATTTCAAACATCACATCGGCATCGATTTCAGCGCGATCCTGCGCGCGGCTTTCGCCAATGTGCGCGCAGGACACACCGTGCAGGGCGGCTCCACGCTGACCCAGCAACTGGTGCGCAATCTGTTCCTGAGTCGCGACCAGAATTTTGCGCGCAAAATCAACGAAGCATTGATGTCGATGCTGCTGGAAGCGCACTACGACAAGGGCCGGATCCTGGAGGCGTACGTCAACGACGTCTTCCTCGGTCAGCAGGGCGATCAGGCCGTGCATGGTTTTGCGGCCGCATCGGAATTTTATTTCGGTCGTCGCCTGGAAGACCTGCGTCCGCAGGAAGTCGCCTTGCTGGTCGGCATGGTGAAGGGCCCGAGCTACTACGATCCGCGCCGTTCGCCGGATCGCGCGTTGACTCGCCGCAATCTCGTGCTGCAGGAATTCGCCACCACCGGCCTGCTCACCGCCGCGCAAACAAACGCCGCACAGGCGGCGCCACTGGATGTGATCGCGGACGGCCAATTGCCGCACAATCGTTTCCCGGCCTTCATGGAACTGGTGCGCAACCAGATCACCGCGGATTTCGACGAGCAGGCATTGCGCGACGGCAATCTGTCGATTTTCACCACACTCGATCCGGCCGCGCAGCTTTATACCGAACAGGCCATCGCCACGGCGATCAAGGATCTCGGCAAGCGCGCCAGCGCGATACAGGCCGCTGCCGTGGTGACGAATGCGCAGACCGGCAGCGTGCTCGCGGTGGTCGGCAGCCGGACGGCGGGCGATCAGGGTTTCAACCGCGCGCTCGATGCGCGCCGGCCGATCGGTTCGACCATCAAGCCGTTCGTCTATCTCGTGGCGCTGACCCAGCCGGATCGATGGAACCTGCTGAGCCTGCTCGACGACAGCCCGGTGAGCATGCGTCAACCCGATGGCAGCATGTGGACGCCGCACAACGACGACAACCTCAGCCATGGCCAGGTACCAATGGTCGATGCGCTGGCCAAGTCGTGGAATCTCGCAACGATCCACCTGGGTCTCGCGGTCGGCCTGCCGCGAGTCAAGGCGTTTCTTGAATCGTTCGGGCTGACCGACATCAACCCCAGCCCATCGATGCTGATCGGCGCGATCGATCTCGCACCGATCCAGGTCGCGCAGCTGTATCAATACATTGCCGCCGATGGACATGCGCTGCCGCTCGTCGCAGTGCGCGGCGTGCTCGACGGCAGCGGCCGCACCATCAAGCGCTATCAGGTGCAGGGCGGGAATGGCGAATATCAGCCGGCCGTGCGCCTGACCACTTGGGCGATGCAGCAGGTCGCGCTGTATGGAACGGCCAGTGCGATCGGCAATTCCAGCCTCGCGTGGTTGCACGCCGCGGGCAAGACCGGCACCAGCAACGATCTTCGTGATGGCTGGTTCGCAGGATTCACCGGCGAGCATCTAGCCGTGTTCTGGATGGGCCGGGACGACAACAAGCCGACCAGTTTATTTGGTGCGACCGGATCGTTGCGCGCATGGCGCGAGCTGTTCAACAAGTTGCCCACGCAGCCCTTGTCGGCTGCGCCCGGTGATGGCCTTGAACTGGCGTGGATCAACCCGGCCAATGGTCGGCGCACGGAACCGCAATGCCAGGGCGCGCGACAAGCAGCGGTGATTGTCGGTACGCTCTCAAGCGACACCGAAGGATGCGTGATGCAGGGATTGCAGAGCCTGTTCGGCGGCGATCACCCGGCCTCCGCCAGCTCCACCATCCCCACGGCTACACCCGCCACGACGATCCGGAATTGACCATGTTTCATCGCATCAAACGTCTTCGCGTTCTGCCGCTTCTGCTTGTCGCCAGTTGGCTTTCCGCGTGCAATCTTTTTGCGCCCAAGCCGCCGCCACCGCCGCCACAAGCGCCGCTGCCAACCTACGATCGTGTTGCGGCGATTCGTGCTGCGGGTGATCGCGAATCCTCGGTCATCAGCGTGAATGCCTTGCGCGATCCCGGCATCACTTCGCTGCAGGACGCCGCGCAGCAGGACGATCGGGCAGGGCGTTACACCGACGCCGCAGGCAAGCTCGATCAGGCATTGAAACTCAGCCCGAAGTCGCCCGACCTGCTGCAGGATCGCGCGGAAATAGCCGTCCGTTTGAAAGATTACCCGACGGCCGAAAGACTCGCGCACGAGTCGTGGTCGCTCGGGCCGAAACTGGGGCCGCTGTGTGCACGCAACTGGCAGACCGTGGTGGAGGTTCGCCTGCTGGCGCGCGATCAACCCGGCGCCGATTCCGCGCGCAAGTGGGTGCAGCAATGCCACAAGGCCGGCATTCCTCGCTACTGAGTTTCACGGCGCCTGACACGAAAAAGGCGAGCCGACAAAGATGGTCGGACTCGCCCGGGTAACCGGTCGCTCGTTCCGCATGGGCGAGACGGCACGATTCGATACCGCTAATCAGGCATACAGTTCTTTCGGGACGTTGCCGCCGTTCTCGGCAAGCTTCTGCAGCACCGTCTTGTGCAGCCACATGTTCATGTGCGCGGAGTCACCCATCGCATCGGCGGGGCAACCCAGCTCGGTGGCAAGCTGCTTGCGCGTATCGAGGCTGCTGTCCAGTCCGAGCAGTTTGAGCAGGTCGACGATGGATACCTTCCAGTTCAACTTCTGCGAATCGGCAGCGGCCAGTGCATCGAGTTTGGTGACGACATCGACCGATGACATGGCGACCGGTGCGACAGGCGTTTGGGGCACGATGGCGGCGGGTGCAGCGGTGTCGACAGGTGGCGGGGGCGGTGCGGCATCGGCGGCCGGATGACCGAAGCCCAACTTGGAGAGAATGGTGCCGAACAAGCTCATGGAGTTCCTTCCTGGAGTGAGTGGAGTCGCGAAGCCTAGCGGATCGTCGGAGTCGCGCCAATGCGATCCGACGATGTGACCGTCGGATTCAGAACAATGCGGACAGCACCATCACGATGCCGACGATGCTCACCGTCCAGATCAGCGTGCGCACATAGTGAACGCCAGACGCATAAACCGGCACGTACACCACGCGCGCCCAGAAATAGAGTTCGGCGCCCAGCACCGTCGCCTGGCTGTGGCGCCCCAGCAGATGTGCTCCGAGTACGACGGCAAGAAAGAACGGAAAAGTTTCCAGGAAATTCGAGCTGGCGCGATCCAGCCGCGCCACGACACCGGTCAGCGGCGGCGAGTTGTCGCGCGCGCCCGCGGCCCAGGCGGTGCCGCGTTGCACGGTGGCGCCTGTCGCTGCGATCGCGATCTGCAGCAGTCCCAGTACGACGCTCCAGCAAAGCAGGGTCAGTTCGATGGTCATGATGTTTCTCCCCGTGGTGGTGTCGGCATGGTGACTCTTTGTCGATGAACCTGCCAGCGCATCGGATTTGCCATGCCGGTGCGCTCGGCCATACTTGCAGGATGACCGACTTTGATTCCAACGCGTCCGACGACATAGGCGAACTACTTGGCGCCGACGGACCGTTCGCGCGCGAGTTGCCGAACTTTGCGCCGCGCATCGCGCAGCAGGTCATGGCGCGCGCGGTGCAACAGGCCATTTCTTCACGCGACACGTTGATCGCCGAAGCGGGCACGGGTACCGGCAAGACGTTCGCCTACCTCGTGCCGGCGTTGCTGTCGGGCGAACGGGTGATCATTTCCACCGGCACCAAGGCGCTGCAAGACCAACTGTTTTTTCGCGATCTGCCGCGCGTTCGCTCGGTGCTGGGTGCGCGACTGAAAACGGCCTTGTTGAAGGGGCGCGCGAATTACCTGTGCCTCTATCGACTCGACCAGACCGTGCGCGAAGGTGCGACATTCGATCGCACGCAAGCTTCGCAGCTGGCGACGATCCGCGCATGGTCGGCGCGCACGCGACGCGGCGATCGCATGGAACTGGCCGAAGTGCCCGAGGAGTCGCCACTGTGGCCGCGCGTCACTTCCACGCCGGAGAACTGCCTTGGCGTGGAGTGCGCGTTCTTCGACGATTGTCACGTGGTGAAGGCGCGGCGCGAAGCGCAGGAAGCCGATGTTGTCGTGGTGAATCACCACCTGCTGTTCGCCGATCTCGCACTGAAGCAGGAAGGTTTCGGCGAAATTCTTCCTGGCGCTGCTGCCTTTATTCTCGACGAGGCGCACCAGATCCCCGAACTCGCAGGCCAGTTTTTTTCGCAGAGTGTCAGCGCGCGGCAACTCAGTGAGCTTGCGCAGGATGCACTGGCCGAATGCGCGGGCGTCACCGGCGCGATCGGCCTGTTGCTGGAGCCGGTGGAAGCGCTGCAGGATGCGTTGCGTCGCCTGCGGCTGGCGATGGATGTGCTGCCGCAACGCGGCGCATTCCAGCATCTGGACGGACACGCCGCCATTGGCGAGGCGTTGCACGATCTGCGCGAATTGCTGGCGACCTTGCACGAGCTGCTGGCGTCGCAGGCGGAACGCTCGCGCGGTTTCGCCAACCTGCACGAACGCGCCGGAACATTCACGCAGCGACTCGATCGCATTGTCGACGAGCGCGGCGAACGTGACGTGCGCTGGTACGAACATTTTCCGCGTGGATTCGCGCTGTACGCCACGCCGCTGGATCTCGCCGTGCCGATGCGCGGATTGCGCGAGCGCACGCAGGCGGCGTGGATCCATACCTCGGCCACGTTGTCGGTGGCCGGTGATTTCGGACACTTCGCGCGCCAGCTCGGACTGGACGATCCGCGCACGCTGAGCCTGGGCAGCCCGTTCGACTATGCGAAGCAGGCACTGTGCTATCTGCCGCAGGGTTTGCCCGATCCGTCCGCTCGCGATTACACCGAGCAGGTGATCGAAGCGGTGCTGCCGGTGCTGCATGCATCGCGTGGTCGCGCGTTTCTGCTTTTCACGTCGCATCGTGCGTTGCGCCGCGCCGCCGAACTGCTGCAGGACAAGGTGCCGTGGCCGCTGTTCGTGCAGGGCACCGCGCCACGTCCGCGACTGCTTGAGGAATTTCGCGCCAGCGGGCATGGCGTGTTGCTTGGCGCAGCCAGTTTCTGGGAAGGCGTCGACGTGGTCGGCGAAGCACTCAGCGTGGTGGTGATCGACAAGCTGCCGTTCGCCGCGCCCGACGATCCGGTGCTGATGGCGCGGCTGGACGCGCTCGAACAATCCGGCATCAATCCCTTCATGGGCTGGCAGGTGCCCACCGCCGTGATTGCGCTGAAACAGGGCGCGGGACGGCTGATCCGCGATGTGCACGACCGCGGCGTGCTCGTATTGTGCGATCCGCGACTGACGACGAAGGGATATGGACGTCTGTTTCTTTCGAGTATTCCGCCGATGCCCCGCACGCGCGCGCTGGACGATGTGCGCGTATTCTTCGACGATTCGTCGATCCCGGCGATGGCAACCGGCTGAAGAAAAACAACATGGCGAAGGCAATCGGTTTCGGTGGTGTGTTCTTCAAGTCGCGCGATCCCGCGACATTGAGCGCCTGGTATGCGAAACACCTGGGCCTGCAACCGCAGGACTGGGGCGGCGTGCAGTTCAATGAGGACGCGTCGCGTCCGGGTTTCACGTTATGGGCGCCCTTCGGTGATGACACCCACTATTTCGGGCCCGGCACGCAACCGTACATGCTGAATTTCCGCGTGGATGACCTGGATGTCTTGCTGGCGCAATTGCGTGCCGACGGCGTCACCGTGGACGAGCGCGTGGAGAAAAGCGAACTGGGGAATTTCGGCTGGATCACCGACCCCGAAGGCATGCGGGTCGAGCTGTGGCAACCGCCGGGCTGAGCAATTCCGGGGCCGATTATCTCCGCCAATGTTCGTCATGGCACGTGATGATTTCGAACGGCTGAGCGAGCGAACTGCTGGAAATCGTTGCCCGAAGACACACGTCCAGAGCCGATTTCGTTCGCAAGTCAGTGCGCTTTTGACCCAATCTTCAAAATAATATGGACGTCCATACGTCCGTCAGCTGGCGCGTCGCCACTGTTGATGATCCAAACGATCGTTCGGATCGATGGTGCCTTCACAAATTGCGCCAATGCGCAGATTGCGCCGTCGCCTATTAAACCTCTCGTTCAGACAACGTGTAGGAATCTTGACGGCGGTCTCATCCAGACTTCCGAATCGCGCTTGCCTCTGTCATGCAGCCGATCCCACGATGCACGTCCCGAGTCACGTCCAAGGGGGAAACAAAGTCATGAATTCGAGTGCCCTGTTTTCGAACGGCCGCTTCGTGCTACCTGCGATCTTCTCGCTGGTCGTCGCCTGCCTTTCCGGTGCGGCCAGCGCAGCTGCGCCGACACTCGCTGCGCATCCGCGCCTGATCCTCGACCCGACGACGCTGGCCACCCTGAGGCTCCGGGCTGCTGCCAATGGCGCGCAATGGGTCGCACTCAAAAAACAATGTGATTCATATATCGGCGGCACGGTGGGTTACCCCACCGACGCCACGTATCCGGACTTGCCCAACCTCGGTCAGGGTTATGAGGGCGAGTCGTATCTTCCTGCGTTGCTGGCCGAGGGCATGTGTTACCAGGTGCTCAAGACGAGCAACCCGACTGCGGCGGCAACCTATGGCGCCAAGGCCGTGGATATCCTCATGAAGATGTCCACGCCATTCACCACGGGCAGCGGCAACAAGGGTGAAGACCCCTGTACCGACGACGGTTACGTCATGCGTTTCTTCGGCGTGGGCTTCGGCCTGGGCTATGACTGGGTTTACGACTTGCTGACTTCCACGCAGCGGGCCCAGGTCTACAACACGGCCAACCAGTGGATCGGCAAGTGGCAGGCCGTCAATGGATGCTCTGCCTTCGCGTACGAACATCCGCAAGGCAACTACTACGCGGGTTTCTTTCACGCACAGGTTGTCATCGCGCTGGCGACTTACGAGGAAAATTCGAGTGCCCCTGGTGTGTGGAACGACTGGCTGACCAACCAGTTCGAAAGGCGTGTGCAACCCTATTACGCAAAGCATCTGACCGGCGGTGGCTGGCCCGAAGGCTTCGCCAACTACGCGCCACTGGGCGTGCTCAACATGAGCTTGCCCGTGCGTGAGGTGAAAACGGCCACCGGCCAGGATCTCGTGCACGGCGCCGCGCCATACAGCTACCCGCTGGACATGGCCAATTACGCCATGCACTTCGGCTGGCCGTCGCTCAACTATTTCGACGATCGCGATACCAATCGCTCCAATTCGACGACCCAGCCACCAGGGACGCCTAACCTGTCGCTGTATCAGCAGGTACTGGGTGAGTTGTATTACTGGGGGTCGCCACTTTCCGCCGTCTTCAACCAGTACCGGCTCTCGGTAAGTAGCGCAACCGGCCAGTATGGCCAGGCTGATCAATGGATCGGTTTCCTCGAAGTATCTCCGGGTGCAGTCGTCGCGCCGATCAGTACGCTACCGCTTTCTTATCTGGCGACCGGCATGGGTGCCGTGGCCGCGCGATCGAACTGGACCACGAGCGCGACGTGGATGTCATTCCGATCCGGGCCTTACACGAACAATCCCGGTCAGGGTGAGCAGGATTTTGATGAAGGCAGCCTGGCATTGGTTCGTGGCGCCACGCCGCTGCTGGTCAACGCGACGGGTTGGGCCGTGCATAACCCGTCGGGCAACACGGGCGAGAACGACGTCTATACCGACAACTACGGTAGCTTCAGCAGCGGCAATGATGCATCGGGAAATCGTCGCCCATACAACATTTTCTTCGTTCGCCACATGAACGGAGCAAATCTCGCCGAAAGCTATGGACAGGCTGCCAATACCAGCGAGGACGATGGGGCAAGAACTACCGTGACGGCCTATGAAGACGGTTCGGACCACGTGTTCGTTCAGGGGCGCTTTCTCAACGACATGTATCGACGTTTCTCTGGCGGGCCGGCGGTAAGCGGCTGGGCGCGGAACATCGTGTATCTACGCCCGAACCGATTCGTGGTCTACGACCGCACCACCATCGGCAATGCTTCCTACGACCAGTACATGGCCTGGCACTTCCCCGCCAGCCCCGTATCGTCCACCACGGCTGCCGGTTACAACCGGCTCGACGTCACCTACAACAACCAGTACGCGGGCGCGATGACGACCGTGCTGCCAGCAGCCGCCAAGGTTTCCACCACGACGCTGTATCCCGACCTCAAACCGTCGAAATTCTGGGAAACCCAAGTGCGGCCGAACAATACGGCTGTGGGCCAGCAATGGCTTGCGGTATTCGATCTGTCGCCGGCCGCCGCGCAGGTGGCGACAGTCCAGCCCGTCACAGTCACTCTTGGCAACATCAACGGCGTGCAGCTCCTTGCCAGCGACGGCAACACAATGGTGATCAACAACGCCGGTGCCGCCAACACCACCATCAGTGGCAGCTTCGGCTACAGCGTTTCGCTGGTGGCGGCACGCAACATCGTCACCGAATTGCCCGCCAACACCGGATACACGGTGACCACATCCGCCGGCAGTTCGTGCACGATCCGCGTGACCCCGGGCGGCACGCTCAAGAGCAGCGCGAAGGGCGTGCTGGATTTTCTGGTCAATAGCAACTGCACGATCTGACATCTAGAACGTTTCAGGTTTGATCGATCGATGCGATGGCAGAGGGGAATGGCGATGTCTGCCTTTCCCCTCTGCCGTTATGATGGCCGGGTCATGAATCTGCTCGCCATAGAAACTGCCACCGAAGCTTGTTCCGTCGCGTTGATCCACGGCGACGAACTGATCGCGCGCAGTGAAATTGCGCCTCGTCGTCACACTGAACTCGTGTTGCCCATGGCCGACATGTTGCTGGCCGAGGCGGGCATAGGACGCCATGCGCTCGATGCGATCGCTGTGGGTCGAGGCCCTGGCGCGTTCACTGGTGTGCGGCTTGGCGTGTCGCTGGCGCAGGGCATGGCCTTGGCGCTGAATGTGCCAGTCATCACCATCTCCTCGCTGGCAGCGTTGGCGCTCGAAGCACCGGAAGAAGACGACTCGGCCATCCTCGCGGTGATCGATGCGCGCATGGGCGAAATATACGTGGCCTGCTACCGCCGCGATGACAACGGCGGCCTGGTTGCACTGGACGAAGAACGAATTTGTACTGCCGAAACACTGGTATTGCCGGATACCGATGCCTGGCAGGTGGTTGGCAGCGGCTGGGCGACTTACGGCACCGTGCTGAGCCAGCGCCTGACTGGTACGTTGCGCTCGGCCGATGGCATGCGTTATCCGCAGGCAGCGCACGTCGCTGAACTGGCGATGCGCGAATTCCGTGCTGGTCGCGCGCAGGCGGCGGAGCTGGCGTTGCCGGTCTATCTGCGCGACAAGGTCGCGCTGACGCTGGTGGAGCAGGGCAAGGCCTGAAGCGGCAGATGGGTGATCGTGCTGTAAATCACATCGCCGTCGATGGTTCGTCCATCGACGGCAACGCGTTTTTCATCGGCGCCAGATGTTTGCTTGTCCGTATCGAGTCTTTTTTCATCCTCATCGAAACATCGTGGATCGATGCCGCATGATTCCTTTCCCGCGTTGACTGATCTTTCATCGGCTCCGGGTGATTTTTCGTCTCCGCGGAGCTGTCGCGCATTGGCAGCGAAGCAACTGTGCCGAACGATGACCTGCGGCACAGCAATCAACGCGACAACGCGTGCGACAATCGCAACCGGATCAAGGCCAGACGACGCAGTCATGACAGTCACCCAAGACGCATTCCGGCGCTTCCAGGAAGAGCTTGCCGCGATCGATCGCAAGGAACATTTGCCCAAAGAAGCGCCGACCGGCAACAAGCGCATGGATCTCGCCAAGGCGGATTTCCTGGCGCTGAAGAGGCGCTACGGCCTGAAGGTGGCCGATGTGGTGGCGTTCTTTCCCGAAGAGGAAGGCATCACGTATCTGCAGGAGCTCATTGCCGCGCGCGAAGCCAAGCCGGTGCGCAAGAGAAAGCCGAAAGAAGCCTGACGCCAGCGTCCACGCGTCAGAGTTGCCCGATCGCCAACTGCACCAGCAGGCTGCTGACCGATACCGCCATCCACACGCCAAGGCCAAGCAGAATCGGCCGCGCGCCGCTGGCCGCCATCTTGCGAAGGTTGGCCGACAGACCGATCGCAGTGAGCGCAACGATGATCAGGAATTCCGCCAGCGCATGCAGCGCTGGCAAGATCGCGGCCGGTACGACGCCCGCGGTGCGCAGCGCGGAAGCGACCAAAAACCACAGGATGAACCACGGGAAGATGCTGGCCAGACTGAAGTTGTTTTCGCCGCCTTCCGACTTGAGCTTGCGCTTCGCACGGGCGGCAACGACGAACGCCAGCGCGAGGCAGATCGGAATGATCAGCGTGGCGCGCGTCAGCTTCACGATGGTGGCGTAATCGCCGGCGGCGTGGCTGTAGCTATAACCGGCGGCCACCACCGACGAGGTGTCGTTGATTGCCGTGCCGGCCCAAAGGCCGAAACCCATGTCGCTCATGTGCATCAGGTGACCGAGCAGCGGAAACAGCAACACCGCGACAAGGTTGAACAGGAAGATCGTGGAAATCGCGAATGCGGTGTCGTGATCGTCAGGCTGGATGATCGGCGTGATCGCGGCGATGGCTGAGCCGCCGCAGATGGCCGTGCCGACGCCAATCAGGATTTTCAATTTGTCGTGCACGCCCAGCCAGCGCCCGAGCAACCACGCCGCGAGGAAAGCCACGGTCATCGTCACCAACGTCACTGACAACGACTCCAGCCCCGTCCGTGCCACCTGGCCGAGGCTGAGCCCGAAACCCAGCGCGATGATCGACCATTGCAGAATCTTTTTGCCGGCAAACGCAACGCCTGGCGCGAAACGTTCGCCAGGCGAGAGCAGGTTGCCGACTAGGATGCCCAGAACGATCCCGATGACCGGCCCACCGATCAACGGCGCGAGATGCCCAAGTAGTAACGCCACGCCACCGATGCCGAGCGCCAGCAACAGGCCCGGCAGGCATTGCAGGAGCGTGGGAGTGGCAACTTGAGTGGCGGGCGTGTTCATGCGGGCTCCGGTGAGGCCGTCATTGTCCGCGCACATATTGATCAATATAACTTTAAATTTGTGATTCGGTATATAAAATGGATTGATGATCAATATCAGTCCACGCCAGCTTCAGGTGTTCGTGCAGGTCGCCTTGCACGGCAGCGTGCGCGTCGCCGCCGGCCATCTTCACCTGACTCAACCCGCGGCCAGCATGGCGTTGGCGGAGATGGAACGTCAGCTCGATGCGCCGGTGTTCGCGCGCGAGCGAGGGCGCCTTCGACTGAACGCGCGCGGCCGCGAGTTGCTGCCACTGGCGCAAGAACTGCTCGAACGCCATGCGGAATTCGGACAACGTGGCAGCGAAGGGATGGCCACACTCGCAGGCGAACTGCGCATTGGCGCGAGCAACACGGTTGGCAACTATCGCGTGGGCGATCTGCTCGGCGCTTTCGTGCGTGCGCATCCGCAGGTGGCGATCCGCTTGCGCGTGGCGAACACCGAAACGATCGCTGCCGGCATGCTCGATCACAGTCTCGACGTTGGCTGCGTGGAAGGGCCCGTAGCGCATCCGTTGCTCGAAGTACGCCCATGGCGCGATGACCTGCTCGTGGTGTGCGCGCCGCCGGATCATCCGCTGGCGCGGCGACGCGGATTGAAGGCCGCCGATTTCGCCGGCGCGCGCTGGGTGTTGCGCGAACCGGGTTCGGCCACTCGCGCAACCAGCGAGCGCGTTCTCTCGCAACTGCCGCCCGGCGAAACCGTGATGGAACTGGATCAGATCGAAGCGATCAAGCAGGCGGTAATTGCTGGTCTTGGCATCGCGTGTTTGCCCGTGGTGGCCGTGACCGATGCGATGGCGGCGGGGAAATTGAAAGCGCTGAAAACGCCGTTCCTCGACCTGCGTCGCAAGCTGTCCTTGCTGCTGCATCGAGAGAAATATCGCGGCGCATTGCTCGAAGTTTTTCTTGAAGATCCGAAATTCAAAATCTGATCGTCGTGATCGACGATCCAATTTTCCACGATCGTCGATGTCTGTGAATGACACGGATGATCAGGAAGAAAGATGCTCAGCCATGGAGGGCGCGCGTCGTGCGTGAGGCCGCGAGTCGTGGCCGCGATCGTGATGACGCTGTTGCTGCATCTGGGGTTCGTGATGTGGCTGTTGCGACCGGCCGTTTTCGACGCGCAGCTGGCGCCGAATCGAACCAGCGATGCTTCGCATCGATTGCGGCTGAGGTTCTTTTTGCTGCATCTGCCCGCGCATCAACGACAGGTATTGAATAAGCCAGCGGTTGCGATTGCGCGAAATCGTGACGCGACTCATCCAGCGGTTTCTCATGTTGCACCACGCGCGTGCCTTGCTGTGCAGACGACACAATCGACACAGACATCCGTTGCTTCGTCATTGTCGCTGTTCAATCCCGATGGTTCGATCCGTATGGCAAACGTTGCGATGAAGCTTCGCGATGCCGACGCCGCGGACATGCGTCACTTTCAGCAGCTGCCATGTCATGGCACGCGCTTCTCGGAGCGCTGGTCGCGCGGTCAGAACGAAAGTCTCGGCAATGAAATCGCGCGAAAATATCTTGCGCCGATCGGCTTGTACAACCCGGCGACGGAAGCGGCGTATCAGAAACGCCGCGCGTATCTCGACGAGGCCTGCGCTCACTGATTTGTCGCGATGAAACTGTCGCGAGTAAGGATGTCAGACGACGATCAGCTCGCGCATGCCGTTTGCGTATTCACGATGCCGTTGAGCACGGCTTCGGCCTGTTCGTGAGTGTGCGCGCGCAGGATGCGTGAGGCGTGGCGACGCAGATGGGCGTGGTCGAGTGTGGCGAGGCGATCGCGGACCTGCAGGATCTGGCTTGGATGCATGCTGAATTCGCACAGGCCGAGCATGAGGAGCAGCGCGGTGAAGTTCACGTCGCCGGCGATTTCGCCGCACAGGCTCACCGGCTTTTTAGCGCGACGGCCGGCGCTGATGACGTGCGACAGCAATCGCAGCAAGGCGGGTTGTAGCGGGTTGTAGATATTTTCCAGCGCATCGTTGCCGCGATCGGCGGCCAGCACGTACTGTGCAAGATCGTTGGTGCCGATGGCGAGGAAGTCGGCGTGTTCGAGCAGGGCGCGAACATTGATCGCCGCGGCCGGCACTTCGATCATCGCGCCCAGCGGCAATTTTTCCGGCAGGTCGATGTTGTCGCGTTTGAGGTCTTGTCGAGCAAGCCGGAACAGCGCGCGCACTGCGATGAGTTCATCCGGCTGCGTCACCATCGGCACCAGCACGCGCACCGGGCCGTAGCAGGCGGCGCGCAGGATGGCACGAATCTGCGTGGTGAACACGGCGGGATATCGTAGCGACAGGCGCACGCCGCGCACGCCGAGCGCGGGGTTGTCTTCGCCTTGCATCGTGAGACCGGCCGCGTCGGCTTTATCCGCACCGAGGTCGAGCGTGCGGATGGTCACCGGCAGGCCGCCCATGCCCATCACGAGATCGCGATACGCGATGAACTGTTCGTCTTCCGACGGCAGCGCCTTGTGCTTGAGGAACAGGAATTCGGTGCGATACAACCCGACGCCGTCGGCGCCGCGCGTTCGCGCGTTCGCCACGTCGGTGGAAGTTTCCGCATTGGCCAGCAGCGAGATGTCGATGCCGTCGCGGGTACGTGTGGGTGCGTTCGCCAGCTTGGCCAGACGCCGGCCTTCGGCGGCGGCTTCGCGTTGCCATGCGCGATAGCGGGAAAGATCCTGTGCGGTCGGATGCACGATCGCTTCGCCGCGCTCGGCGTCGAGCAGGATCAGGTCGTCGTCGTGGATATTCGAAAGGGCATCGCGCGTACCGACCAGCATCGGCAAGCCGAGGCTGCGCGCGAGGATTGCGCTGTGCGAATACGCGCTGCCCGAACTGCCGACCACACCGAGCAAACCGTTACCGGCGAGCTGCGCCATGTCGGCAGGCGCGATGCTGTCGGCGATCAGGATTTCGCCGACGCGTGCAGCGAGCTTGCGTTCTTCCGGGCTGGTCTGTCGTTGCAGCGCGGAGATCACGCGGTTGATGACCTGCTCGACGTCTTCCTTGCGACTGCGCAGGTAGGGATCGTCCATCGCCTCGAACACGGCGGAGAGACGATCACGTTGTTTCTTCAGTGCGGCGCCCGGGCGGTAGTGGCCGATGCGAACCAGATCGTCCAGCCCGCGCAGCAGTTCGCCGTCGTCCAGCAACAGGCTGTGCGCGTCGATGAATTCGTTGACCTCGCGAGCCAGCGCGCCATGCAGCTTGCCGCGCAGTTCGCGCAGTTCCTGTCGCGCGGTATCGAGCGCGACATGCAGTTTCTGCAGCTCGCTTTCGATCTCTTCCTCGGCCAGTGGACGCGTGTCGACGGTGTAACGGCTCGGCTGCACCAGTCGTGCCCGCCCGAGCGCCATGCCATGCGCGGCGACCGTGCCGGGAAGGACGTGTCTCATGCGCGACTCCTCGCGGAGCGGGGAACGGGGAGCGGGAAACGGAAGATGCAAATGCCGTCAGATGCTGGCGAAACGAGGCAGCAGCGAGCAGCGTTCGGCATGCTCGCGCATAGCCCAGCGTTACCCGTTCCCTGTTCCCTGTTGCCCGCTCTCATTTCACGCTCCCTCGTCGAACTTGCGATCGAACAGCTCAGCCACGGCCAGCACTGCGGCTTGTTCGTCGGGGCCGTCGGCACGGATCGTCAGCGGCGTGCCGATGCCGGCGGCGAGCATCATCACACCCATGATGCTTTGGGCGTTGACCTCGCGGCCACGACTCACCAGCCACACGGTGGATTTGAAACCCTGCACGAGCTGCACGAGTTTGGCCGAGGCGCGCGCGTGCAGGCCGAGGCGGTTCGAGATGATGATGTCCTGTTCAAGCATGGTCGATGAAGATTCCTCCGCGGCCGCCACTGGCAGCAATTTCGGCCAGTTCGTCCAGCGGTTTTTCCGCATAGTTGAGGACACGCAGCAGCATCGGCAGGTTCAATCCCGACACGCAACGAAGATGCACGCCAAGCGCGCCGAGCGACAGGCCGATGTTGCAAGGCGTGGCGCCATAGAGATCGGCAAGGATGAGGACACCATCACCCTGGTCGAGTTCACGCGCGTGATGCGCGGTGAGCGTGCGCATCACATCGGGATCGGATTGCGGCGGAATTTCGACCGCATCGATGGCCAGCGGCAGCTTCGGCATCACGTGATGCGCGGCGGAAATCAACGCATGGCCGACCGCCTCGTGCGTCATCAACAAAACACCGACGCTCATGAACGGATACCCGCGGTGATTGCATGCATATTGTTGGTCATTCGAGTTCGCGATGGAAGGTGAGCACGCCGTCGCGGCGATCGCGATAGTGGGCGGCGAGTTTCTCGACCAGATAGACCGAGCGGTGACGACCGCCGGTGCAGCCAACCGAGATGGTGACGTAGCTTCGATCGTCCTGTTCGAAACGCGGAAGCCAAGTGTCCAGCCAGCGCGCGGTGTCGCTGAAGTACTCGCCGACCAGCGGTTCGGCGTCGAGGAATTCGCGCACCGGCGCATCCTTGCCCGACAGCGGCCGCAAGTGCGGATGCCAGTGCGGATTGGGTAGGCAGCGTGCGTCGAAGACGAAATCCGCATCCAGCGGTAACCCGCGGCGAAATGCGAACGACTCGAACATCAGCGTGAGCCCTTCGGTGGCCTGCGCGTAACCTGTGGCAACCAAGCGACGCAACTGATGCACGTTGAGTTCGCTCGAGTCGATTACTTTTTCCGCGATGGCCATCAACGGACGCAGCAGCTTTCGTTCCTCCGCGATGGCGTCGGCCAGCGACAGTCCGCGCGCAGCGAGTGGATGGCGACGGCGCGTTTCCGAATAGCGCTTGATCAGCACTTCGTCGCGGCAATCCAGAAAGATCAGGTGAACCTGCACACCCGCCGCTGCCAAACCGGACAGCACGATCGGCATGTTGGCGAAATCCGCGCCGCGGTTGCGCACATCGACGCCGACCGCGATGCGTCGATGCTTGCTGGTGCCCTCGATCACCGCATTGACCAGCTCGGGCAACAGCGCGGAGGGCAGGTTGTCGACGCAGTAGAACTCGAGATCTTCCAGCGCACGCAATGCGACGGTCTTGCCGCCGCCGGACATGCCGGTGAGCACGATGAGATGAATCTCGCTCGGGTCGACCAGCGGATTGATGAGAAGGGGATCGCGATCGGTCATGGCATCACCACGGAGGAAGCCGCTGTAGCTGATGCGCCTGGCGGTCGATGAAAGTCTGCGCGGGGTCGATGCCCTTGCTCTTCAGTGCGTGGCTGCGCACGGCCGCTTCGACGAGCACCGCGAGGTTGCGACCAGGCGCCACCGGAATGGTGATCATCGGTACCGCCACATCGAAAATCTCGCGATGGCCGATATCGCCGGTGAGCCGCGTCAACGCATCGGTGTCATCGCCGTCGCGCATCGGTTTGAGGTGGATCACCAGACGCAGATATTTCGACGGCTTGACCGACATGTGGCCGAACATCTCGCGCACGTTGAGCACACCCAGGCCGCGCACTTCGAGCAAATCCTGCAGTAGCTCAGGGCATGTGCCATCGATGACGTCCGGCGCGATGAGCGTGAACTCGGTCGCGTCGTCGGCCACCAGGCGGTGGCCGCGGCTGATCAGTTCCAGCGCGAGTTCGCTCTTGCCGGAACCTGATTCACCGGTGATCAGCACGCCGATCGAAAACACTTCGAGAAACACGCCGTGCAACGTGGTCTTTGCCGCGAGTTGGCGCGCGAGGTGATATTGCATGTACGTGAGCAACTCGTGCCCGCGCTTGGGACTGATCCACAGCGGCGTGTTGGTTTCCTCGGCGACTTCGCGAAGGTCGGAGGGAATCGCCTGATCCTTTGTGACGATCAGCGCGACCGGCTGGTACGCGGCGATCTTGTGCATCACTTCCCAGCGCTGGCGGGAGTCGAGCCCGTCGAGGAAGTTGAGTTCTTCCGATCCGATGATCTGGATCTTGTTCGGATAGATGACGTTGAGATAGCCGATCAGCGACGGACGACGCGCCTGCGCCGCACCGGGCTCAAGCGCGCGCGCTTCTCCGCGCATGCCGGAAATCCAGCGCAGTGCCATGCGTTCGTGAACGCCGTCGTAAAGTTGTCGCGCGCTGATACGGTCCAAGCCAGGTCCTTTGTGTCGCATGAAAGGCCGATGAGCCTCTGCGACGACACGACCATTGTGCCAGCTTGGACGGGGGTTCGCCTTCGGAAATCAGCGGCCCGCCGCAGTCGGGCGGACCGCAGGGAGGAAAAATCAGGCGGACTGTCGCGCTTCGCGCGCTTCCTGCTGATGCTTGTCGCAGACTTTCTCGCGGTGCTTGCGCAGCTGGATCACGAGCTTGTCGAACACGACGTCGATCGACGTGTACATGTCGGAGCTGGCGGCTTCGGCATGCAGCAGGGCGCCGCTGACGCTCAACGTGCCTTCGGCGCACTGCTGGAGCTTGTCGACGGTGAGCACGACGGAAAGATTGACCAATCGGTCATCGAGGCGGGTGAGGCGGTCGAGCTTGGCCGTGGCGTGATCGCGCAAGGCATGTGTCACTTCAATCTGCTGGCCGCTGAGTTGGAATTGCATATGGCGCCTCCTCTGGTGGTGCAGTGCCGCCTTTTCGGCGGCGGGGTCGCTGCATCATCGTCGTGAAGGCGACGATGCATCGTCAATCATCCTCTTACAGGTATGTGGACGCTTTTGGCCAAGCCAAGTTCCGCCGCATTTTTTTGCAACGAATCAGCTGGCGCGCTGGCGTTCGCTGGAACTGGGAATGCGTAATCCTTCACGATATTTTGCGACAGTGCGGCGCGCGACCTGAATGCCCTTGCGCTGCAGTTCTTCGGCGATCGATTGGTCGGAAAGCGGTTTGCGCGAATCCTCCGCGTCGATGAGTTTTCGCAGCATCGCCTGGATCGCCGTGGCGGAAGCACTGCCGCCATCTTCAGTCGAGACGCCACTGGAAAAGAAATATTTCAGTTCGAACGTACCACGAGGCGTGTGCAGATACTTGCGCGTGGTGACACGTGAAATGGTCGACTCGTGCATGCCGACTTCCTCGGCGACTTCGCGCAGCACCAGTGGATGCATCGCTTCGGGGCCGTAGTCGAGGAAGGCGCTTTGTCGGCGCACGATCGCTTCGGCCACCTTGAGCAAGGTTTCCGCGCGAGATTCAAGGCTCTTGATCAACCATCGCGCTTCCTGCAACTGGCCGCGCATCCAACTGGCGTCTTCGCCGTGAGCGCGCGCGATCAGGCCGCAGTAGTGCTGGTTCAAACCCAGCCGCGGCTGGGCATCGGCGTTGAGACTGACGCGCCAGCGATTTCCTTCGCGCATGGCGTATACATCGGGCGCGACGTATTCCACCGGCGTGGCGTCGAGCGCTGCGCCGGGGCGTGGATCGAGGCTGCGGATCAGCAGCGCCGCGGCTGTCACATCCTCTTCGCTGGCATGCAGGCGGCGGGCAAGACGTGCGACATCGTTGCGCGCAAGCAATTCCAGTTCGGTGTCGACCAAACGGATGGCCAGTTCGCGTTGCGGCGTGCCCGGTGCAAATTGCTCAAGCTGCACGCGCAGGCAGTCACGCAGGTCGAGGCTGCCCACGCCGGCCGGATCGAACCCTTGCAGTTTTCGGCGCACCGCGTCGATCTCGTCGATGGTGGCCTTGAGGTTGGCGGGCAGGACGGCCAGCACGGCGTCCATGCCTTCGATCAGATAGCCGTCCGAATTCAACGCATCGATCAGCACCGTGGCGATCAGATGCTGGCGCGAGTTGAACGACGCCAGGTTGAGTTGCCACAGCAAGTGTTGCTGCAAGGTTTCGGGGGCTGCGTTCTGTGGTTCGAAATCCTCGTCGCCACGCGAACCCGATGCGGTGTTGCCCCCAAGGCTGCTGCTGGAGAAATCGATAGGCGATTCGGCCACGCCACCGTTGTCCGCCCACTCGGCGGGATCGTCGCTACCGCCGTCGCTTTCGGTACTGCTCGATGAACTGCTGCTGGCGGGAATCGGGTAATCGCTATCGGCTTCCTCGCTTTCTGCGATGTCGTCTTCGCTCTCTTCTGCGAATTCGAGCAGCGGGTTGCTCTCGGCAATCTGGCGCAGCTCCGCTTCCAACTCCAGTTGCGACAACTGCAACAGACGAATCGCCTGCTGTAGTTGAGGCGTCAGGGTCAGCTGCTGATGGAGGCGAAACTGCAGTGCGGGTTTCATGCCAGCCGGGTCGAAGGAACTCGCGGCCATCCTAGCGCGTGCCCGCGGGCGCAGCCATAGGCGTGAAGGAAGAGTCGTCCTGGGTCGATGCGACGAAATCTCAGAGACGGAACTCGCGACCGAGATAAACCTCGCGGACTTTCTCGTCGGCAAGGATGTGCGCAGGTGTGCCGCGCGAAAGCACTTCGCCGTCGCTGAGGATGTATGCGCGGTCGCAAATGCCAAGTGTTTCGCGCACGTTGTGGTCGGTGATCAGCACGCCGATGCCACGTTCCTTCAGATGCCGCACGATGCGCTGGATTTCACCAACCGAAATGGGATCGACGCCGGCGAACGGTTCGTCCAGCAGCATGTAACGCGGCTGCGCAGCGAGTGCGCGCGCGATCTCGACACGACGACGTTCGCCGCCGGAGAGGCTGATGCCTTTTTGCCCGGCGATATGGGCGATCTTCAATTCGTCGAGCAGGCTTTCGAGCTCGCTGTTGCGCTGTTGTTCGCTGAGGCCTGCGCGCAATTCCAGCACCGCCATGATGTTGTCCGACACGCTCAGGCGCCGGAACACCGAGGCTTCCTGCGGCAAGTAGCCGATGCCCAGCTTGGCGCGGGCATGCATCGGCAGACCGGTGATGTCGCGCTTGTCCAGCTTGATGGTGCCGGCGTCGGCCTCGATCAGGCCGACCACCATGTAGAAGCAGGTGGTCTTGCCCGCGCCGTTGGGGCCGAGCAGGCCGACGACTTCGCCTTCGCGGATGGAGAACGCGAAATCGCGCACGACTTTGCGCGCCTTGAAACTCTTCTGCAGACCTTCGGCGGAAAGCATGGATTAGTGGTTGTCCTGCGCGGGAGCGGAACTGCTGTGCGCGGGAGCCGGAGCGGTTGCCGGCGGCGTGGCAGGTTTGGCAGCGGCGCCGGGTTTGACCTTGGGCAGGAACATGCCGCTCACCATGCCGTTGCCGGCGGATTCGCCGGTGATCAGGCTGGTGTCGGTGTTGTAGGTGAGTTTGTCGCCGTGGAACTCGCCGCGGCCTTTTTGATGGACCACCGCATTGGTGGTCAGTATCGCGATGCCGTTGATGTTGTCGTAGTCGAGCGTCAACGCGTCACCGGTCATCAGGTTGTTGTTTTCGTCCAGCTGCTGGATGTGCGCCGGGTTGCCGGTGACCACCACACGTGCGATCTGCGTGTCGGCATCCACGTGAATCTTCGCCACGTTGCCGGTGATCAGCAGCGTGCCTTGGGTGATGCGCACACTGCCGGTCAGTGTGCTGATCGTGTTGGGCGCGTTGAACGCCTCGGTCGATTTCGCCGTGTAGTTCATGGGCTGTTCGCGATCGGATTTCTTCGCAATAGCCGAGGCCGACAGCGTCAGCAGCGCCGACAGAACCGCCGCGCCGACAGCTTTACGACTTGCGCTTGCGCGGCGGGAACGTGCCTTGGCTTTCATCGAGCAACTCCATATGGTTGTCAGTGAGGTTGGCACGCATGCCGACCCCGCTCATTGTACGTGGGCCTTGCACGATCCGCGCTGGCGCCGCGGTTTCCATGCGGTTTTCCTTCGGCCATGCGGTGACATCCGAGGTCTGCATGTCCACCGCGTCCTGATCGGCGTAGGGCGGCCGATGCATGTGCACCGGACCCTGCAGCTTGAGAAGCATGCCGGCACGGTCGGTCCAGCCGTAAAGCGAGTTGCCGTCCCAGTCCGGAATGCCGGGTTTCTTGGCGGGTATCTGGAACGTCGGCGAATTGAAGTACAACGATTCGTCGCCTTCGCGCCGTTCGACATGGGGCGACTGCACGTGGAAGCTCGGGACGCCTTCGACATTGAACTCGGTGACGCGGGCGTTCGACAACGTGTAGCCCGACCGTGGCGGTCCGACAAAGTCGGTGGTCTTTACCTGTGGCTCGATCCACCAAAGCAGCAACTGCGCGCCGCCGGCCAACAGCGCCAGCACGACGATCGTGGCCGGCAGACGCCGGTCTCGCAGCCAGGTGCGCAAGCTCACTGCCAGCGCTCCCGCTCGGCGTCGCTCTTGCCTTGGGCGAATAGGATCAGGTCGCACACTTCGCGCGCGGCACCCATACCGCCGCTGCGTGATGTCTGCCAGTGCGCTTTTTCCGCAACCCAGGGATGCGCGTTGGCAACCGCCACTGCGAGGCCGGCGATATTCATGGGCGGCAGGTCGGGCAGGTCGTCTCCGACGAATGCGGCCTGGTCAGGCGCAAGTTGCAGCGCATCGAGCAGTTCAACCAGACACGCGCGTTTGTCACTTTGACCCTGGTAGACATGAGCGATGTCGAGTTCCTCGGCGCGCACGGCGACCGGATGGCTGATGCGCGCGGAGATGATCGCCACCTGCACGCCATTGGCCTGCAACTGCTTGAGGCCCAGCCCGTCGTGCACATGAAACACCTTGGTTTCGTGCCCGTCCTCGCCAAACCACAGGCGGCCATCGGTCAGTGTGCCGTCCACGTCGAACACGGCCACCTTGATGCGAGCGGCGCGGGCGAGGATGTCGGCGGGAAGGTCGGCCAGATACATGTCGTTATCGTGAACTCGGGTTGGAGAGGCGAGTGTGGGCGCTTGCGGACGAAGCATCACACCACGCGGGCACGGAGCAGATCATGAATGTTGAGGGCTCCGACCACGCGCTGGTCGTCGTCGACCACCAGCAACGCGTGAATCTCATGTTTCTCCATCAGCTGCGCTGCTTCGGCGGCCAGCTTGTCGGCGCTGATGGTTTTCGGACCGCGGGTCATCAGGGCCTCGACGGTGGCGGTGCGCAGATCCACGCCATCGTCGTCGAGCGCGCGACGCAGATCGCCATCGGTGAACACGCCGATCAATTGCTGGTTCGCATCGACCACGGCGGTCATGCCCAGGTGCTTGCGGGTCATCTCCACCAGCGCGGCGGTGACGTTGGCGTTCGGCGCGACCCGCGGCACGTCGTCACCGGTGTGCATGACGTCGCTGATACGCAGGAGCAGCCGCCGGCCAAGGCTGCCGGCCGGATGCGAGCGCGCAAAATCGTCTGAGGTGAAGCCGCGCGCTTCGAGCAAGGCGATCGCCAGCGCGTCGCCAAGCACGAGCGCCACCGTGGTGCTGGTGGTCGGCGCCAGCCCCAGCGGACAGGCTTCATTGGTGATGCTGCCATCCAGATGCACGTCGGCCTGGCTCGCCAGCGAGGATCCCGGCTTGCCGGTGATCGCGATCAGCGGAATGCCTTGGCGCTTGATCATCGGCAGGATGAACAGCAGCTCGTCGGTCTCGCCCGAATACGACAGTGCAAGCAAGATGTCCTGCGGCAGGATCATGCCCAGGTCGCCATGGCTGGCTTCGCCCGGGTGCACGAAAAACGCCGGCGTGCCGGTGGACGCGAGGGTGGCTGCGATCTTGCGCGCCACGTGCCCGGACTTGCCCATGCCGCTCACGACGACTCGGCCCTTGCAGTCGAGGATCAGCCGGCAGGCTTCGATGAAATCCGCGCCGATTCGTGGACCCACCGCGCGAACCGCATCCGCCTCGGTGGCGATGGCTGTGCGGGCGCTGCTCACGATGGCGTCCGGGTTCAACTCGATCGGGGAATGCGGGGCGACGAGTACGTTCATGGAGGCTCGAAGAGAGGTTGGAAGCGTGTCGCGATGGCGGTCATGGCGATGTCGACCGTGTCGTTGTCGTTTCTGCGTCAGCGGATTTCCATTACCATGGCACATTCGTATTTTAACGTCATAAGTCCGCGCGTGGACTCGCAAGCCTGCGAGCCACCTTCTCCGCCGACTCAAGCCCAATGGACTTACTCCGATGGATCCAGCCCGCATCCAGGCATTGATCGAAGACGGCATGCCCGGAGCGCAGGCGGAGGTCAGTGGCGCCGATGGCGTGCATTTCGAGGCCACCGTGGTTGCCAACCAGTTTGCCGGCAAGCTGCCGCTGGCGCGTCATCGGCTCGTGTACGCCACGCTGGGCGACCTGATGGGCGGCGCGATCCACGCCCTGGCACTGAAAACTTTGACCCCCGAGGAAGCGGCGCGCCGGTAATGGCCGCAGCCGACAATCCCGCATTCATTCAAGGACAACGATGGCCAAGATCCTGATCAGCGGCGGTGTGCCGCTTCAAGGCGAAGTAGGTATTTCCGGCGCCAAAAACGCCGTGCTGCCGATTCTCGCCGCCTGTCTGCTCGCCGACGAACCGGTCAGCATCGGCAACGTGCCGCATCTGCACGACGTCACCACGTTCATCGAATTGCTCGGCCAAATGGGCGTGCAACTGGTGCTGGACGATCGCATGAAGATGCACATCGATCCACGAACCACTAATACCTGTGTGGCGCCGTACGATCTGGTGCGCACGATGCGCGCGTCGATCCTCGTATTGGGCCCGCTGGTGGCGCGTTTTGGCCAGGCCGAGGTCTCACTGCCAGGCGGTTGCGCGATCGGTTCGCGTCCGGTCGACCAGCACATCCGCGGTTTGCAGGCACTGGGTGCGGAGATCACCGTCGAGAACGGCTACATCAAGGCCAAGGCCAGCCGGCTCAAGGGTGCGAAGATCGTGATGGACATGGTCACCGTCACCGGCACCGAGAACATCATGATGGCCGCCGCGCTGGCGCAGGGCACCACGGTGATCGAAAACGCCGCGCAGGAACCCGAGGTCGTCGACCTTGCGTATTGCCTGATGGCGATGGGCGCACAGATCGAAGGAGCCGGCACGTCGACCATGATTATTCACGGCGTCGAGCGCCTGCACGGCGCGGAATACGACGTGCTTCCCGACCGTATCGAAACCGGCACCTTCCTGGTCGGTGCGGCGATGACCGGCGGCAAGGTGCGCGCGCGCCATGCCCGTGCCGACACGCTGGATGCGGTATTGGCCAAGCTCGAGGAAGCTGGCGCACACATCTCCACCGGCGACGACTGGATCGAGCTGGACATGCAGGGCCGCCGCCCGAAAGCCGTCAACATCAGCACCGCGCCGTATCCGGCGTTTCCGACCGACATGCAGGCGCAGTTCACCGCGCTCAACTGCATGGCCGAAGGCACCGGCATCATCACAGAAACGGTGTTTGAGAATCGCTTTATGCACGCGCACGAACTGCAGCGACTGGGCGCGGATATCCGCCTTGAAGGCAATACCGCCGTGGTGCAGGGCGTGAAGCAGATGAGCGGCGCGCCGATCATGGCGACCGACTTACGCGCATCGGCGTGCCTGGTGCTGGCAGGTCTGGTGGCGACGGGCGACACCATCGTCGATCGCGTTTATCACATCGATCGCGGCTACGAGAACATTGAGGAAAAGCTCGGCGTGCTGGGAGCGAAGATTCGCCGCTTGCCGAACTGATCCCCCAGAGTCATCAATAAAAAGCCCGGCATTGCCGGGCTTTTTTTATCTGAAGCATTCGATTAGTGGCATCGGATCAGTTGGACTGGAAACTCACCAGCTCCATCGTCAGATCGCCACCTTCGTGCTGCGACAGTTTTACGGGAACCGGATAACGCGTCGGCGCGTACCACGCGCTGAAATCCTGCGCCTTGTCGGTGCGATCGATGCGTTCGGCATTGAAAGTGCCGGCCGCCACCTTGACGATTTCCTTGCCGGTCACCTTGAACTGCTGCGTCTCGATGCCCTGCTTCACGCCCATCGGCAGCACGATCTGCTGCTTGCCATCGCGCAAGGCGATGCCGAGTGCGAGTGCTGCGGTGTTGCGTTCCACCATGCCGGGTATTGCGGCATAGGTGCGCGAACCCTTGTTGTCATCCACGGTGACCTGATTGGTCTTCCAGTCGGCGCTGAGATGACGCTGTTTGTTCTTGCCCATCGCGATCATCTGGTAGTCGTAGCTGATCGCCTCCGGCACGTCACCCTTCCAGCGGAAGCGCGAGGTTTCCTTGGCGCTGGCGCCCATCAGCGCAGCCAGGCCGCCGGTGCCTTTCACGTCCTTGCTGTAGATCCATTCGCCGTTCTCGGCAGCGCGAAGCGTGACAGTCGCCTGACCCATCGGCTGATCACCCTGCAGCACGTTGTACGTGGCGGTGAAAGCCGGCGGCGTGGCGGCGGAAACGGCTTGGGTGAGCAGCAGCAAGCCAATGGTGGAAGCGAGCAGGGGTCGGATAGTCATTCGAAGAGTTTGCCGCCGATGGGCTGAACCGTGCATCACTCCACGGCTTGCAGCTGACCGGCGATTATTGTCAGCGGCGCGTGCAGGGGTTCGCCGTCGAACAATATTCCTCGATCGCTCCATTGAAGCCTTCGTTGCGCCAGCAGCGTCAGCACGGCGGGCAAGAGCTGGTGTTCCAGTGGGAGAAGACGTTGCGCGAGTTGCGACTCGTCGTCATCCGGTTCAACCGCGATGCGCGCCTGCGCGATCACAGGCCCGCCATCCAGTTCGGCGGTGACGAAATGCACGCTGGCACCGTGTTCGCGGTCGCCGGCTTCCAGCGCGCGGCGGTGCGTGTGCAGCCCGCGATATTTGGGCAACAGCGAGGGATGGATGTTGATCATGCGACCGGCCCACGGCGCGAGCACGTCGCCGTCGATGATGCGCATGAAACCGGCGAGCACCAGAACGTCCGCGCCGCTGGCAGCAATGCGATCGAACAGATCGGCATCGAATGATCGGCGATCGGGATAGCTGCGTGGATCGAGCGCCAACGTGGGAATGCCAGCCGCTTCCGCCAGTCGCAACGCGCCTGCCGATGCCTTGTCGCTTCCGACCAACGCGAACTCGACCGGCAGATCGCCGTGTTCCCGCGCGGCCAACAACGCGGCAAGATTGCTGCCGCGGCCGGAGGCGAGCACGGCCACGCGTGGCAAGGAGGTCGTCACTTGAAGCGCTTCGCCGGATCGGCCGCGATTAGCCAATCGCCACGCGTTCGTCGCCCTGCGCGGGCACGATTTCTCCGATCACCGAACTGGACAGCCCGTGTATCGCCAACAGCGCGGTGGCAGCACTCACCGCCGCGCGCGGCAGGATCACCGTGAAGCCGACGCCGCAGTTGAACGTGCGCCACATTTCCTCGCGCGCCACGTTGCCTTCGCGCATCAGCCAGTCGAACACCGGCGGCAGCACGATCGCCGACGCATCCAGCGCGATGCCCAGGCCTTCCGGCACGACGCGGATGATGTTTTCCTTCAGGCCGCCGCCGGTGATGTGCGCCATGCCATGCACGGTCGCGCCCTTGAGCAGATCCAGCATCGCCTTGACGTAGATGGTGGTCGGCGCCATTAGCGCGTCAGCCAGTTTCACGCCGCCGAGATCGAGATCGAGCCCGCCGTTTTCGGCCGTGCAACCGGCGCGTTCGAGAATGCGCCGAACCAGCGAATAGCCGTTTGAATGGGGGCCTGACGAGGCCACACCGAGGATGACGTCGCCCGCGACGATCGCCTCGCCGGTGAGCATCTGCGATTTCTCCACCGCGCCCACGGTGAAGCCGGCCAGGTCGTATTCGCCCGGCGGATACATGTCGGGCATCTCCGCGGTTTCGCCGCCGATCAGCGCACAGCCAGCCAACTCGCAACCCTTCGCGATGCCGCCGACCACGGCGACCGTGGTGTCCACGTCGAGCTTGCCGGTGGCGAAATAGTCGAGGAAGAACAGCGGCTCGGCGCCCTGCACCAGCACGTCGTTGACGCACATGCCGACCAGGTCGATGCCGATGGTGTCGTGGCGGCCGAGAATCTGCGCCAGTTTCAATTTGGTGCCCACGCCATCGGTGCCGGATACCAGCACCGGCTCCTTGTAGCGCCCGCTGAGATCGAACAGGCCGCCGAAACCGCCGAGTCCGCCCATCACTTCCGGCCGGAACGTGCGCTTGACCAGCGGCTTGATGCGTTCGACCACGGCATTGCCGGCATCGATATCCACGCCGGCGGCGCGGTAGGTGAGGGCGTCAGACATGGCGAAGACCGTGGTCGGGATCGGGGGGATGGCGAACGCGCAAGTTTAGCAGCATGTCGATCGGCCACCGCCGCCGCGAATGGCGCCACGCTCGTCGCGCCACGCTTCGATGGACGCTGGGGACGCGATTGGGCAGACTTCCCGCAGCTTCCCCAACGATGTGCTCCCCATGCGCCTGCCTCGCCTGCTGATCGTTTTCCTGTTGCTGGGTTTTGCGGCGTTGCCAAGGGCGTACGCGCAGACGCAGGGTTCGCCGTATTCGGTGATCGTGCCGGTCGCCGACATCAGCGATGCCCAGCGTGATCAGGCGTTCACCACTGCGCTAGGCCAAGTGCTTGCGCGCGTTGCCGGTGGGCAGGACCTGCGGAGCAACGGCGGCTATGGCGATGCGCTCAAGAACGCCGGTTCCATCGTGCAGAAATACCAGTATCAGCGCGCCGCCACCGGCATGACGCTGGCGGTGGATTTCGAGCCGGGCTCGGTGCGCCGTCTGGTTTCGAAACTTGGCGTCGCCAGTGCGGGCATCAAACCGCCGGTGCTGCTAATCGTGCAGCACGACGACGGAAAATTATTCCATCAGCCCGCGCTGACCAGCCTGATGTCCGCCGCGGCCGCGCGCGGCAGCAACGTGGTGTTCCCCGATCCATCGAATGCGCCCGATCCGGTCAAGGTCGCCGCGGCTGATCCGGCCACGTTGGCGGCGATCAATCAGGACTATCACACCGGCCTCATACTGGTAGGCAAGGTGCACGAAGGTAGCGCCGACTGGACGCTGATTTCAGGCGGACAGCAGCAGCACTGGACCAACCAAGGCGCCACCGATGATGCGTTGCTGACCGATGCCGGCAACGGCCTGGTCGATCGCCTCGGCAAACAGCTCAACGTGATCGGCGCCGGCGCCACCGAAGGCAAGTTGTGGGTGAGTGGGCTTGAATCCGCGATGGATTACGCCGCGCTGCTGACGACGCTGCGGGGGGATTCCTCCGTGCAGCTGGTGACCACGATCGGCGCGCAGAACGACAGTGTGCTGTTGGACGTGAAAGCTACGCTGCCGATGAACGGATTGGCCGCGAATCTCGCTGCCGGCGGACGTCTTCTGCTGCAGGGCGAAGCGCACGAAGGTGCCGACGCCAGCCTGCGCTGGCTGCATTGATGGCGCGAGTGCGGCATGTCATGCATCGAATGGATGCCTGCGGCGCGCACATGGAAAATTTCGCAACGCGCTGCCGTGTCATGGAGGCGTTGCCTGCTTGTGGAGTGACGCCATGAATCACGACAGTTCACGCCGCTGGCAAATGCTGGCCATCACCGGCGTCATCATTTTTCTGATCTGGTTACTGGCGCCGGTGCTGATGCCGTTCGCGGTGGCAGCGACGCTCGCCTATCTCGGCGATCCACTCGCCGATCGACTCGAACGCTTTGGCATGAGCCGCAACTGGGCAGCCACGCTGGTGTTTGTCGTGCTGCTGTTGGCTTTCGTCGGCGTGTTGCTTCTGCTGGTGCCATTAATCGCGCGACAGGTGGAAAACCTGATCGACAATCTGCCCAGTTACGGCGACTGGGCACGCGACACGGCGTGGCCATGGCTGCAGGCGAAGCTGCATCTGGATCCGCGCATGTTCGACAGCGCTGCGCTGCTGGCGGCGATCAAGGCGCACATCGCGTCCATCGGCGGCGTCGCGACCGTAGTGATCGGCAAGGTCTCGCGTTCCGGGCTCGGCATCGTTTTGTGGATGACCAACCTCGTGCTGATTCCGGTGGTGGCGTTTTATCTGCTGCGCGACTGGGACCGGCTGGTGGCAAAGATCGACAGCATGCTGCCACGTTCAATCCAGCCGACCATCGCGCATCTCGCGCGCGAATCCGATCTGGTTCTTGGCGCATTCGTGCGCGGGCAGTTGCTGGTGATGCTGGCGCTCGGCATTTTCTACGGCGCCGGGCTTTCGCTGGTCGGGCTGTCGGTCGGCTTGTTGATCGGCATCGTCGCCGGAGTGCTGAGCTTTGTGCCGTACCTCGGTTTCATCATCGGCTTTGGCGCCGCGGTCATCGCGGTGCTGGTGCAGTACGGCGACTGGACGCACTTGCTGATCGTGTGCGGCGTGTTCGTCGTGGGCCAGTTGCTGGAAGGCTACGTACTCGTGCCCAAGCTGGTCGGCGACAAGATCGGCCTGCATCCTGTGGCAGTGATTTTCGCCGTGCTCGCCGGCGGCTCGTTGTTCGGTTTTCTCGGCGTGCTGCTCGCGTTGCCGGCGGCGTCGGTGATCATGGTGCTGCTGCGTTACCTGGTGGAACGCTATCGACTGAGCGACCTCTACACCGAGGAAGGTGAAGACGATCCGGTCATCGCCGAAGTGGATGTCACCGTGCATGCCGACGGCCATGTCGAAACCGAAACCCGGGTCGCCGAACCGAAGGTCGATCCGGCCGCACCATGATTCCGCAGCTTCCGCTCGCTCTGCGCTGGCCACGCCGGCAACGCTTTGAACATTTCCATGCCGGCGCCAACGCGGCTGCCGTTGCCGCAGTCGAGATGCTTGCGACAGATGCAGGCGCGCCATGGGTCTATCTGCACGGTTCGAACGGCAGCGGTCGCAGTCATCTTCTGATCGCCGCGTGCCAGGCGGCCAGCGCTGCAGGCCGTCGCGTGCAGTACTTGCCGCTGGCCAGTTTGAACGATGCCGCCAGCGTGTTGCGCGGCGTGGCCGGCAGTGAATTGCTCGCGCTCGACGACCTCGTCGCCATCGCCGGCCACAACGACGCGGAGCACGCGCTGTTCGATCTCTACAACCGTGCCCGTGCCGAAGGCAGCGCGATGCTGTTCGCCGCTGATGCCACGCCCGCCGAACTCGGCATCAAGCTACCCGACCTGCGCTCGCGCCTCGGCGCGTGCACCCAGTTCGCACTCAAGCCACTCGATGACGACGAACGACGCGCCGTGCTCAAGGCACAAGCGCACGCACGCGGCATCGAACTGGACGACAACGTGCTCGACTGGCTGTTCGCACGTTACGCTCGCGATCTCGGCGCACTGCTCGATCTGCTCGACAAACTCGATGTTGCATCGCTGGCTGCGCAGCGTCGGATCACGATTCCGTTTCTGCGAGAATTCCTGAGCGAACTCGGTTAAATCGCGGTCCCGTTGTCGGCTTCACTACGCAAGCTTCTGAGTTTTCTTCCGGCGAAATATCACTTATTTGCAGGACGCAATGCCATGAACAAGCTCACCTCACGTTTCCTCATCGTTCTGTTGACCTTTGCGGCGTTCTTCGCATCCGCAATCAACGCTCAGCAGTCACTGAAAGTCGACATCGTCGGTGGCGTAAGAACCGCCACGCCGATCGTGGTCGTGCCCTTTGCCGTTTCGGGCAGCTCGCCATTGCCGACTGACATTGCCGATGTCATCCACAACGATTTCAATCGCTCCGGAAAATTTCTTGCGCTCGACAAGGGCAGCATCGTGGAGTCGCCATCGCAGGGCGCCGACATAAAATTTGTCACGTGGCGATTGCTGAAGCAGGACTTCATCGTCGTCGGCCGCATCAAGGATGGTGGCAACGGCATGCTGCAGATCGAGTACGAGTTGTGGGACGTGAACAAGCAGCAAAGCTTGTTGTCGCAGGCCATGCCGCCGGTGCCCGCCGCGAACCTGCGCAATGTCGCCCATCAAATTGCCGACGTCATCTATCAGAAGATCACCGGTGTTCGTGGTGCTTTCTGGACACGGATCGCTTATATCACTGCCGTTGGCCTCGGCAACGACATGACATATTCGTTGGTGGTCGCCGATTCGGATGGCTTCAATCCGCAAGCCGTCGTCAGCCATGCAAAGCAGGCGCTGCTTTCGCCAGCGTGGTCGCCAGACGGCAAAAAGATTGCCTACGTGTCGTTCGAAAGCGGCAACTCGAACATCTACGTGCAGGACCTCGCGACGCATTCGCGCCAGTTGGTGGAGTCGCATCGCAAGGGCATCAACGGCGCGCCAGCATGGTCGCCCGATGGACGAAAGCTGGCGGTGGCGCTTTCATTTTCAGGCAACTTGAACATCTACGTGCTGGACATGGCGAGCCGCCAGGAAACACGGTTGACCAAGGACAATTTTTCCATCAACACGCAGCCTGTGTGGGCGCCGGATGGCCAGAGCGTCTACTTCACGTCGGACCGCTCGGGCAAGACGCAAATCTACCAAGTGCCTGCCAGCGGCGGTACTGCCGCTCGCATCAGTTTTCAGGGCCAGAACAATCAGAGCGCGTCCGTCGGTTACGACGGCAAGCAGCTCGCGATGGTTCAGGGCAACGGTAACGTCTACAAGATTGTCATCGCCGATCAGGGCCTCGGCGGCCAGGTGCACGACGTGTCGCCAGGCCCTTATGACGAATCCCCGAGTTTTGCGCCGAACGCCGACATGCTGCTTTATGCCGCTACGGAAGGTACGCGTGGTGTTCTGTATTCAGTCTCCGCCGATGGCAAGGTTCGTCAGCGGCTGGCTTTGTCCGCCGGCGACGTGCGCGAACCATCCTGGGGTCCGTATCGCGGGCATTGAGCATGAAGTTCTTCAGCGGCTTCCTGCGAGACGTATGCGACCGCTAACGTCATTCGATCAAGAGGCTCGATCATGCTGAAGTGGCTGCTGCTTATCTTCTGCTTCTGGACGTTCCAAGCCATGGCGGCAGGAAACAACGTGTCCACGCCGCCGCCAGCTTATGCCGGCACTTATGCGGTTCTCTTTTGCCAAGGGTCTTGCGGGTCAGCGACCTATCGCAACGGCACGCTGGTGCTGTTCGACCGGCCGCTTCTCGATGAGCATGGCCACACCCGCAGCAAATGGCTTGAGCAGGGGCTCATCAACGGCTGCCTTGCACTCGATCCGTTGCACGGCCCTCCCAGCGCATGGGTTTTTTCTCAAGAGGAGAAGCCGAGGCGCTTTATTGTCTGGTCGGCCGTAGAAGACCATTCGATAAGCTTTGATCTCGACCACGATGTCGATGCCGGCTACCAAGTCAAGTTGCGACTGACCCCATTCAGCTCGAATGGAACGGGCATGTTCTGGGGCGATTTCGCTTTGATGAGTAAGTCTCAGCCGCCACGGCAGGATGCGATCGAGGTGCGTCGCATTGGCGATGCTGATCCGGCACGTTGTCCACACCTGGACATCGATGCGGACGCGATGGACAACGTATTCAAGCCTTGAGCAGTGCCGGCGTCGCCTGTTGCCCGATGGCATCGACCAGTGCCTTCGCCACATTGAGATTGCCGGCGATGACGTTGCCACTGGCGGGGATGCCGTCGCGGCCGGCGAAGTCGCAGTAGCGACCGCCGGCTTCGTGCACGAGCAGGACGCCTGCGGCCATGTCCCACGGCTTCAGGCCAATCTCGAAGTATCCGTCGTAGCGACCGGCGGCGACATAGGCGAGGTCGAGCGCGGCGGAGCCTGAGCGACGGATGTCCTCGGCCTGGCCCAGGATCGCGCGGGTCATGTCGAGCTGCGCGCCGAGATGCTCGCGCTGGCGGAACGGAAAGCCGGTGGCGATCATCGCGCCGCCGAGATTTTCGCGTTTGGTCACGCGCATGCGGCGGTCGTTGATGTACGCGCCGTCACCCTTGCTGGCGGTATACAACTCGTCGCGCAGCGGATCGAACACCACCGCGTGAATCGGCACGCCTTTCTCGAGCAGCGCGATGGACACGCTGAAGTGCGGGATGCCGCGCAGGTAGTTGTGCGTGCCGTCGAGCGGATCGATCACCCAGGTCAACGGGCCCTTGCCGGTCGCGCCGCTTTCCTCGGCGAGGATCGCGTGATCGGGATACGCGCGGCGCAGTTCCTTGATGATTTCCGCTTCGGCCAGCTTGTCGACCTCGGACACAAAATCCATCTGCTGCTTCTCGACGACATTGAGGCCATCGATGCGGTTCATGTAGCGCAGGATCACGTTGCCTGCAGAGCGCGCGGCGCGCGCCGCGATCGTCACGTGGGGTCTGGGCATGGGGTTTCGACTTTGCAAAAGAGCGGGGTTGCGGCCGGCGATTCTAGCAGAGCAGGGCGCCGCAGGCTTTGCGGTGGGCTGCGCGACGCGGCACATCCACTATCCTTGGCAACCACCCATCGACCACCTACTGCGCATGACTGCTGCCACCGACCTCGTCGATCGTTTCCGTTTCGTGCTCGTGCGCACCTCGCATCCGGGCAACATCGGCAGCGCGGCGCGGGCGATTCGCACCATGGGGTTCACGCGCATGGAGCTGGTGACGCCGGCGCAGTTCCCTGATCGTGAAGCGAATGCCCTGGCGGCGGGTGCTGACGATGTGCTGGATGGCGCCGGCGTGCATGACGAACTGGCGAACGCCCTTGCAGGCAGCAGCTTCGCACTGGGTTTGTCGGCGCGTCGTCGCGGTGTGACATTGTCCGAGCTTTCCCCACGCGAAGCGGCTATGCAGGCACTCGCTGCTGCCGCACGCGGCGAGCAGGTGTCGCTATTGTTCGGCAATGAACGCAATGGGCTGGCGAACGAGGAACTGGCGCGATGCCACGCGATGGTGCGCATTCCCAGCGTGGACGATTTCAGCTCGCTCAATCTTTCGCAGGCCGTGCAGGTGATGGCGTACGAACTGCGCGTCGCCATGCTCGGTGAAACACCGGCCGTGCCGTTGCCAACGAATGACGAACCACCGGCCGATGCTGCGCAGATGGAGAAGTTCTACGAGCATCTCGCGATGACGCTCGACGACATCGAATTCCACAAAGGCCGAGCGCCCACCACGATCATGTTGCGCCTGCGCAAATTGTTCCAGCGCGCGCAACCGGACGAACGTGAACTGCGCGTGCTGCACGGCATTCTCGCGGACGCGCAACGCATGGCCGGACTGGCACACCAGAAAGACCTGTAGAAGCGCACCCTGTGCGCGAATGCTTTCGTCATGCAGACGAAGAGCATTCGCGCACAGGGTACGCTCCTACTGTTCGTCGTCGGGTGACTCCACCGAGGGTGCCGGTGTCACCAGCAGTTTGTCGATGCGCGCGCCGTCCAGGTCGACGACTTCGAAACGGATGCCGCGCCACGCGAATACTTCGCCAGCCTGCGGAATGTGGCCGAGTGCGGTCATCACCATGCCGGCAACGGTGCGGAAATCGTGTTCGTCTTCGCCGGGCAATTCACCGAGTTGCAGCAGTTCGCGCAGATCGTCCGTCGGCAGACTGCCGTCGATCAGCCAGCTGCCGTCGGCGCGTTGAACGATGGGTGCATTCTCCTCGCTGCCGCCATGCGCGATCTGACTCGCGCCGACCACCGCAGCCAGCAGATCGTTGACGGTAACCACACCCTCGATGTCGCCGTATTCGTCGACGACCAAGGCGAGTGGCGTCTCGGCATCGCGGAATTCTTCCAGCAGATCGAGCGCGCGCGCGGTGGCCGGAACGAACAGCGGTTTGGACAGGTGATCGAACAATTCGGGCCGGCCTTCGGTAAAACCGTGCAGCATGCGCTTGACTTCGACCACGCCGACCACGTCACTCTCGTCGCCGCGATATACCGGATAGCGCGAGTACGGCGTCTCGCGCAGTACATCGATGTTTTCCTCGCGCGTCGCTGCCATGTCGAGCCAGGCGATGCGCATGCGCGGTGTCATCACGCTGTCCACGGTGCGGTCGCCCAGTCGCAGCACGCGATTTACCATGTTGTGTTCGTCCGGATCGAGCACGCCCTGTTCGGCGCTCTCGGCGACCAGCAGGCGAATCTCTTCTTCCGTCACCACGCCGCTGTTGAGTTGCTTGACTCGGAGCAGGCGCAGAATCATGTTGCTCGACATGTTGACCAACCACACGAACGGCGCGGTGATTCGCGACAGCACCAGCATGGGGATCGCCGCGTAGGTCGAGAACTTTTCCGGAGCGGATAGCGCCAACCGCTTGGGCACCAGTTCGCCGAATACAATCTGGATGTAAGAGATGACCACGAGGCCAAGCACGACCCCGATGCTCCGTGCATACGGCATCAGCCAGGCAAGATGTTCGTCTCGCAAGGCATCGGCAATGTGGCCGGCTAATGCATCACCGGCGATGGCACCGGTGCTCAGCATCACCAGCGTGATGCCGACCTGTATCGTGGAAAGGAAGTGCTCCGGCAATTCGGCGTGGCGCAACGCCAGCGCCGCGCGACGGCTGGTTTTCGCCATCTGCCTGAGCCGGCTCTTGCGTGAAGCGACCAGCGCCATCTCCGACAGCGCAAACAAGCCGTTGCAGAGAGCCAGTACGAAAACGAGCGCGATTTCGGTCAGCATCGCGTCAATGATAGGTGGGCCATGGGTTGCAGTGTAAGGCAGGCGCGCCTTTCGCAGCACGCGCGCAGTGGTGCGAGGCAGCACTGCAGCCTGTAACATGCCCGTCATCTCGCTTCCTAGGCATGCCCGCATGTTTTCACTGCAGACAATTTTCGGCAAAGGCGACAAGTTCTACGGGTTACTTGAACAGAGCGCCGCCACCGTCTGCGAAAGCGCCAAAGCCCTGCACGAAATGCTTTCCAAGCAGAACCATGGCTCGGTGATGGCCGCCTTTACCGCCACGCGCACGCGCGAAAAAAACCTGGCGGCGCAGATCAGCGAAGGCTTGGTGAATACCTTTGTCACCGCGCTGGATCGCGAAGATATCGAGGCACTGAATTCCGCGCTGTACAAGATTCCCAAGACCATCGAGAAGTTTGCCGAGCGCTACGAGATCGTCGCTGCGCGGCTGGACGGTGTGGATTTCGCGCAGCGCGCGCTGGTGCTTGAGCGTTCCAGCGAAGTGGTCGCGGAGATGATCGGCGAGTTGCGTCGCGGTTTGCGCATCGACCCGGTGAAGAAGTTGCAGGATCGCCTGCAGGCGCTGGAATCGGAAGGTGATCGCATGCTGCTCGCCGCTTATCGCACGCTGTATGTCGAAGGCGGCGATGTCATGCGCGCGGTGCTGGCGAAAGACCTGTTCGAGTTGATCGAGAAAGCCATCGACAAGTGCCGCGATGTCGGCAACATCGTCTATTCGATCGTGCTGAAGAATTCCTGAGGCCGCCTCGTGAGCCTGCGCATCCCGTACTGCCCGCACGCCGTGGCGCCGACCGGCCGCGCTCGCCCGATTAGCCTCGGAGCACACACATGAGCCTCGTCATCACCGTCGTGCTAATTGCGCTGATCTTCACGTACATCAACGGTTTCCATGACACTGCCAACTCGATCGCCACCGTGGTCGCGACCAAGGTGTTGAGCCCGGGGCAGGCCGTGTTGCTGGCAGCGGTCACCAACCTTTTCGGCGCGCTGCTCGGCACTGCGGTGGCGGCAACCATTGCCTCGGGATTGATCGATGCCGGCGTGATCGAAGTGGGCTCGCAACTGCTGATCTGCGCGCTGCTCGCGGCGATCGTGTGGAACCTGATTACCTGGTGGCTCGGCCTGCCGTCCAGCTCGAGCCATGCGCTGGTGGGTTCGCTGGTCGGCGCCGCGGTGGCCGCATCGGGCAACAACTTCGCATCGGTGATCTGGCTGCAGGGCGATTGGCTCAAGGGCCACGGCGTGATTCCGAAAGTGATCATTCCGATGGTGCTGTCGCCATTGGCCGGTTTCATCATCAGCTTTGCGTTGATGGGTGCGTTGTACGCGTTGCTTGCGTGGTTCGCTGATCGCCACGGCTGGATGCGTCGCTTCGGCCGCACGCCCTTCGTCAATTCGTTTTTCGGCAAGGCGCAGATTGTTTCCGCGACCGCGATGGGCGTGGCGCACGGCATGAACGACGCGCAAAAGAGCATGGGCATCATCGCGCTGGCATTGGCCGGCGCGACGACCGCGCATCATTTCGATCACCTGCCGGCGTGGCTCGGTTTTTTGCGTGTCGCAGGAAACCCGGCCGGCGGCTTTGCAATTCCGGTATGGGTGAAAGTGGTTTCCGCGCTGACCATGGCCGCGGGTACCGCTGGCGGCGGCTGGCGCATCATCAAGACGCTCGGCCACAAGATGGTCAAGCTGCATCCGATCAACGGCTTCGCTGCGGAGACCAGTTCGGCCGCGGTGATCCTCACCGCATCAGTGTTCGGTATTCCAGTATCGACTACGCACAACGTGTCGGCATCGATCATGGGCGTGGGCGCGGCGAAACGCTTCAATTCGATTCGCTGGTCGGTGGTGGAGCGCATGGTGTGGGCGTGGATTCTGACCCTGCCGATTACCGCGCTGCTGGCGTACGCATTCGTTCGCGGCGCCCAGCTCGTTTCGCCGTAACGTCCGCGAAAAAGTTGCTCAGAGCGCGTCGCCGTCGCTGGCGATCACCTGCTCAAGCTGATCGCCCAGTGCACCGAGCTCGCCGACCAGGCGCTGCAGCTCCGCGTCGTCGAGAATCTCGTACGGACGATTTTCGCAGAGGTGCAGATATGGCGCGCCATCGAGATCCGCCACCGCCAGGAAGCCCGTGCGCTGCTGCCAGTTGAAACGCAGGCATCGGTTCGGATCGGTGCCGGAGAGCGGGCCGATCGGCGTGGAAACACGCAGGTAACGATGACCGGATTCGTCCTCCAGTTCGGCCAGGTAAATGCCCTGGTGCCGACCTTGCGCGACATGCAGGTCGAAACTGATCAGGTACGGATCGTTGTGACGCAGTTCGTACTGGCTGCCGAGGTGGGATCGCACGGCTTCGAAGTGGCGCATGGTGCGGCTTCCTTCGCTTTCGGGGCAATCACTTTGCCACGTCTGCATCGCCACGTCGCGCTGGCGGCGCGCATTGCCGATGACGTATGGTTCCGCGCGACTTCCCATTCGGCTCGTATTGATGAACGACGGACACGATCGCATCTTCGCAGCCATTGCCGCGATCCCGCGCGGCCGTGTCGCCAGCTATGGCGCCATTGCCGCGCGTGCGGGTTTGCCGGGACGCGCGCGTCTCGTCGGCAAACTGCTCGGCGAAGTGCCCGACGGCATGGTGTTGCCCTGGTATCGCGTACTGCGTTCGAGCGGACAAATCGCCTTTATGCCCGGCAGCCGCGGATTTCGCGAACAAACCCGATTGCTGAAGGCCGAAGGTATCGAGGTGAAGAAAGGGCGCGTGGCGCTGTCGCGATTCGGGTTGGACGGGGATCTGGATCATGCGTTGTGGGGCATGCCGTAGGTTTGCCGTGCTCTTTCTCTCTGAGCTTTTTCGGCACGCATGTTTCTCCGGCTCCGTTTTTTCTATGACACCGGCTTTTCGACTCCTTCGCGCGAAGCCGTGAATGACGAGAAAGCGCAGGGTCGGCCCGTGCGTTGTTTTTTCGAAGCCACTATCGCGGACGCAAAGCGAAACATCGCGCCACATTCCGATGCTTCAACCATCCCGGCTCCCTCTCCCATTTGTTAGCATGTCCGGATGCCCAGCACCGCCCTCGATCTTCTTCAAAGTGTTTTTGGTTACTCCAGTTTTCGCGGCCAGCAGCAGGCGGTCGTCGAGCATGTCGGTGAGGGCGGCGATGCGCTGGTGTTGATGCCGACGGGCGGTGGCAAGTCGTTGTGTTATCAGATTCCCGCGTTGCTGCGGCAGGGCACGGGCATCGTGGTGTCGCCGTTGATTGCGCTGATGCAGGATCAGGTCGATGCGTTGCGCGAAGCGGGCGTCAACGCTGCCTTTCTCAATTCGAGCCTGAATGTAGACGATCAGCGCGAGGTCGAAAGGCAACTACTCGCGGGTGAGTTGAACCTGCTTTACGTCGCGCCGGAACGACTTTTGACCGGACGATTCCTCGGCCTGCTCGAGCGCACCGAAGTCGCGTTGTTCGCGATCGACGAGGCGCATTGCGTGTCGCAGTGGGGACATGATTTCCGTCCCGAATATCGCGAGCTCGCAATCCTGCATCAACGCTTCCCGCAGGTGCCGCGCATCGCGCTTACCGCGACTGCCGATCCGCGCACGCGCGACGAGATCGTCGAGCGGCTGTCGTTGCAGCAGGCGCGGCAGTTCGTTTCCAGTTTCGATCGGCCGAACATCGGTTATCGCGTCGCGCTTCGTCACAACGCGAAACGCCAGCTCACCGAATTCCTCGAAGGCCATCAGGGCGAATCGGGCATCGTGTATTGCCTGAGCCGCAAGAAAGTGGACGACACCGCCGCATGGCTGGCGGAGATGGGCATCGAGGCGTTGCCGTATCACGCCGGCCTCGAAGCGACCACGCGCGCGAAGAATCAGAAACGATTTCTGCGCGAGGATTGCGTGGTGATGGTGGCCACGGTTGCGTTCGGCATGGGCATCGACAAACCCGATGTGCGCTTCGTCGCGCATCTTGACCTCCCGCGCAGCATCGAGGGTTATTACCAGGAAACCGGTCGCGGCGGACGCGATGGCCTGCCTGCGGAAGCGTGGATGATCTACGGCTTGTCGGATGTCGTGACGATGAGCCAGATGATCGCGCAGTCCGAATCCGCGGACGACCGCAAGCGGGTCGAACGACAGAAGCTGGAATCGTTGCTGGCGTATGCCGAAGCCACCGCGTGTCGTCGCCAGTTGTTGCTCGGCGCCTTCGGCGAAACGTATCCCGGCCCGTGCGGGCATTGCGACAACTGCATCGAGCCGCCGAAGACATGGGACGCGACCGTGCCTGCGCAAAAAGCATTGTCGGCGGTGTATCGAAGCGGGCAGCGATTCGGCTCGGGTCACGTCATCGACATTCTGCGTGGCGAAGAAACCGAGCGCGTGCTCAGCCTCGATCATCATCGACTCACCACGTTTGGCATCGGCGCCGACATGGACGAGAAACAGTGGCGCTCGGTGTTTCGTCAGTTGCTTGCCGCCGGCCTGCTCGAAGCGGACGCCGAAGGCTACGGCACGCTGCGACTGACTGCTGCCAGTCGCGAGGTTTTGAAAGGTGGACAACCAGTTCGACTGCGCGAGGATGCGCGACCCGAACGCGGCAGTCGCCGTCGTCGCGAGAACAAGATTGCAGTGGGTGGAAGCCTCGGCATCGAAGCCTACGAGCAGCCGTTGTGGGACGAGCTTCGTGCGTTGCGCACGCGACTGGCAAAGCAGCACGGCGTGCCACCGTACGTGGTGTTTCACGATGCGACCTTGCTTGCGATGTTGCGCGCCTTGCCCGCGAACGAGGGCGAAATGGGCCGCGTCAGCGGCGTCGGCGATGCCAAGCTCAAGCGCTACGGCAGCGATTTTCTCGCGGTGATCAACGCGCAGAATTGATCGCGCTTTTCAGGCAGGCGCGTCGCCTGTGCTTGTGCTGCCGATCGATCGCCATCGATACTCCCATCCACTTTTGCAGCGCGAGCGTTTCGCACTGCCACCATGCCGCACATTCATCGCCGAGAGGATTGCGCATGCACGACGCCCCACTCATCGCCACGCTCGTCAGCGGCATCGTGCTGGCCTTTGTCTTCGCCGCGCTCGCGCATCGGTTGAGTCTTCCGCCATTGGCGGGTTATCTGATGGCCGGCGTGGTGGTCGGTCCGTTCACGCCGGGCTACGTCGCCGACGGACATCTCGCACATCAGCTGGCAGAAGTCGGCGTGGTGTTGCTGATGTTCGGCGTCGGCTTGCACTTTTCGCTGAAGGATCTCCTGTCGGTCAAGAACATCGCGATTCCCGGCGCGCTCGGCCAGATGGCGGTGGCGACCTTGCTTGGCGTGCTGATGGGTTGGGGATTGGGCTGGCCGATCGGGCAGGGCATCGTGTTCGGGCTCGCGTTGTCGGTGGCCAGCACGGTCGTGCTGTTGCGCGCGATGGAAGAACATCGCCTGATGGAAACCGAGCGCGGGCGCATCGCCATCGGTTGGCTGATCGTCGAGGATCTGGCGATGGTGCTCGCGCTGGTCTTGCTGCCGGCTATCGGCAACGCATTGAACAGTGACGACGGCGGCGCCGCGCTGTCGTTCGGCGCACTGACGATCATGCTCGCGATCACCATCGGCAAGGTGGTGTTGTTCGTCGCGTTGATGCTGGTGGTCGGCAAACGCGCGATTCCATGGATGCTCAAGTCGGTCGAGCGCACCGGCTCCAGCGAACTGTTCCGACTGGCCGTACTGGCGATCGCGTTGGGTGTCGCGTTCGGCGCGGCGGAATTGTTCGGCGTGTCGTTCGAACTCGGTGCGTTCTTCGCCGGCATGATGATGGGCGAATCGAAACTCGCCCAGCGCGCCGCCGAGGAAACGCTGCCGTTGCGCGACGCGTTCGCCGTGTTGTTTTTCGTCTCGATCGGCATGCTGTTCAACTACCACGTGCTGCTGGATCAGCCGCTGGTGATCATGGTGGCGCTGGCCATTGTGGTACTTGGTAAATCGCTTGCCGCACTTGGCATCGTTCTGATCTCCGGGCGTTCGTTGCGTACCGCGCTGACCATCGCCACCAGCCTCGCGCAAATCGGCGAGTTCAGCTTCATCCTGATCGGGCTTGGCGTCGCGCAGAACCTCGTCAGCAAGAACACGCAGGACATCGTGCTCGCCGCCGCGATCCTTTCGATCCTGCTGAACCCACTGCTGTTCAAGCTGCTCGGCCGCGCAGGTCCGTGGCTGGACGCGCGCGAAGCGCGACAGCGGAGCGAGAGCGTCAACGACGTGACAGTGGACGCGCAACCCTAGCGCCATCGGATGTCGCCGAAGCCCCGCAAGAGGCGCTTCGCAACGTGGTTGCGCACGCGCGCCGGCCAGCGGCGACAGTGCCGGGCAAAGCGGTTAGGATTCGGCAGGGTCGGCGATGCGCCGCCCGTATCGACGTTGCGGATCGGACTGCGGATGAAGGGCAAAGCGACATCCATCGATATCGCCCATCTGGCCGGTGTATCCCAGGCCACGGTGTCGCGCGCGTTGCGCGGCAGCCCGCTGGTGAACGAGGAAACCCGCCGGCGCATCGAGGCGGCGGTCGAGCAGCTTGGTTACAAGGTCGACAAGAACGCGTCCAACCTGCGCAAGATGCACACCGGCACGCTGGCGTTGCTGCTGTTCGAAGATCCAACCGCCGACGAATCGCATATCAACCCGTTTTTCCTGTCGATGCTTGGCTCGATTACGCGCGCCTGCGCGCAGCAAGGTTACGACCTGCTGATTTCGTTCCAACAGTTCTCGCGCGACTGGCACGCCGATTTCGCCGACAGCAAGAAAGCCGACGGCATCATCCTGCTCGGCTACGGCGATTACCTCGCGTACCGCGGCAAACTCGACAAACTCGTCGATCAGGGCACGCGCTTCGTGCGCTGGGGCGCGGTGCTGCCGGACCAGCCCGGCGTCTCGATCGGCTGCGACAATTTTTGTGGCGGCCATACCGTCGCCGGGCACCTGCTCGATCGCGGCTGCCGCCGCATCGCGTTTCTCGGCGATGCTTCCAGCCACTATCCGGAATTCTTCGAGCGTTATCGCGGTTACTCGGCGGCACTGGAAAAAGCCGGCGTGGAGATCGACACCGCATTGCAGGAAAACGCCGAGAGCACCGAGAGCTCCGGCTATGAAGCGATGCGCACACTGATCATGCGCGACATCGGTTTCGATGCAGTATTCGCAGCGAGTGATCTCATTGCCATCGGTGCGATGCGCGCGCTCAGCGACCATGGCTTGCGCGTGCCACAGGACGTTGCTGTCGCCGGCTTCGACGACATCGCCATGGCCAGTTTCGTCAATCCACCACTCACCACTGTGCTGCAGGACACGCGCCAGGCTGGCGCCGTTCTCGTCGACAGCCTGCTCGGGCTGGTGCGCGGCGAGCCGGTGGAAAGCGAAGTGCTGCCGGTGAAGCTGATGGTGCGCAGGTCGAGCTTGCGTTGAGGGCAAAAGTGGTTTGTTTGCTTTCATGATCCGATGCAACGTGGTTTCACAAATCCACATCATGAAATTCTTGCTCGAGAGTGAGAGTCGTATCTATTCAAATTGCGAGGAGCTTCATGTCGGGTCTATGCCGTTATGGCGCAATCATGGCTTTTCTTTGTCTGGCTATAAGCGGGTGCGCGACTCCCCAAGACGCCAGAGAAAAAGGCGCTCTTGCCGTCTACTCAAGTAAAAGGCCGGCTCGCATTGTCGGTGATTGCATCGCCTCTACATGGGAGGACATGGGACACGCTGGCGAGACCTTGATGCGTCCAATCGCGAACGGCTACTCAATTCAGCTTGTGCGATTCGGCAACGTCAACTTGCTTGTTGAAGTCAGCGACGCCGGCGCTGGGTCCATTTCAAAATCTTATGCCGGCAACGGGTTCGGTGGCGGCAACCTTCTTGCCTCGGTAAAAAAGTGCCAGTAGCCGGTGTGACACTTCAGAAGCCATTCCGGCAATGTTGTCCGATGTTTGTGAAAGACACCCAAGCATAATCACACGCATCGTCGATGCGCCGTTGTCGGTGTGAATCGCGAACATTCGTGTCGCTACAAGTGAGCGGATGACGCCACGGCAGCGACTGGCTTCTGCACGCGCAACGTGCACAGCCCCGCCACGATCAGGCTCGCGCCACCCAGGGCCAGCGCATAGATCGGCTGGCCGTGGAAGAACAGTTTCAGCAACAGCCCGAGCACGCTGGCGGCGAGCAACTGCGGGATCACGATGAAGAAATTGAAGATGCCCATATAGATGCCCATTTTCGCGGCGGGCAAATTGTCCGAAAGCAGTGCATACGGCAACGAGAGTATCGATGCCCACGCAAAGCCGACGCCGATCATCGGCGCGAGCAGCCAGAGGGGATCGCGGATCAGCAAGAATGAAAGCAAGCCGATGCCGCCTAGCCACAGATTGATCAGGTGGCTCATGCGCAGGCCGAACGCGCGCACCAGCAGCGGAATGACAATGGCCGCCAGCACGCCCACGCCGTTATACGTGCCCATCAACACGCCAGCCCAGTTCGCCCCTTCGTTGTACGCGGCAGATGTCGTGTCGCTGCTGCCATAGAAACTCTGCGATACGGCGGAGGTGGTGTTGATCCACATGGCGAACATCGCGAACCACGAAAAAAACTGCACCCAGTTGAGCCGCCGCATCGGCTTGGGCATGCCATGCAGGTCGCCCATGATCTGGCGCAGCACGCCCTCGCTGCGGGTGGAACCGAGCCACACGAACAGCATCCCGAAAACAGTCAGGCCGCCGGCCAGCAGGTAAAGCTCTTTTTCCAGCGCAAAGCGGCTGATGAGAGCCAGCAGGATCAGGCCGGAGAGGAGAAAAAGCGCGCCGATTTTCCACGCGCCGGTCACGTCGCGCGGCGCCTCGGTCGCATGCTGCTCGACAAATGCTTGGAGCTGTTCGGGTGGATATTCGCGCGTGCTGAAAATGGTCCACAGCATCGCCGCCAGCAGCACGAAGGCGCCGAAGTAGAACGCGTACTTCACCGAGTGCGGCACTAAGCCGGCCGGCGCCGTGTTGGTCACGCCGTAGTGCGTGAGCACGGCGGGCAGGAACGATGCGATCACCGCGCCCACACCGATGAACACACTTTGCATCGCGTAACCCAGCGGACGCTGCGACGGCGGCAACTGGTCGCCGACGAAAGCGCGGAACGGTTCCATCGACACGTTGAACGACGCATCCATGATCCACAGCAGCCCCGCCGCGATCCACAGCGATGGCGAGTTCGGCATCGCCAGCAACGCGATGGTCGCGAGCACTGCGCCGGCGAAAAAATACGGCCGGCGACGTCCGAAACGATTCCAGGTGCGGTCGGAGTAATAGCCGATGATCGGCTGCACGATCAGCCCGGTCAGCGGCGCGGCGATCCACAGCGCCGGGATGTCTTTCACGTCCGCGCCAAGCGTCTGGAAAATCCGGCTGACGTTGGCGTTCTGCAACGCGAACCCGAACTGGATGCCGAGAAATCCGAAACACATGTTCCAGATCTGCCAGAACGACAGCGCGGGTTTGTTCGTCATGCGCGACGATCTCTCATCGGCTGCCGTGTTCTGCTTCGAGCGGGCTGATCAGCATGTCGTGCACGTCAGCCTTGTTCAGCGGGCCATCGCTGCCACCGGCGCCGCCGGTGAAGTGGGCGAAGTGGGCCAGATAGCTCATGTTGAAACCGTCTTCGACGTTGAAATGGCACGCGGCATTCGCCTTGGCGTTGAACGTGGCCCAGGTCGAACGCTGCATGCCGACGCTGTGCGGCAACACGATCGGCAGGCGTTGATCGTCGCTGCCGGCGCATTGCACCACCAGCATCTTCACGCCGGCGGTGACGCCGGTGGTAATCGGACCGTGGTCGTTGGCGTAATCGAAACTCACGCGATAGCTGCCGGTGGTCGGCGCTGTCCATGCGCGCGGCCAATCACCACCGACAGTCGCGGTGTCGCCCACGCAAGTCTCGGGACTGTGCAGCGATTCGAGTCCATGCGGGTCCGCGCGCGTGGCACTGACGCAGGTGAGACCGGCGCGATGCGCGAGATGCGTGGTGTCGACCACGGCGGATTGCGCACGACCGTTGACGTAAAGCTGCGCCTTGCCATCGACCTGCACGCGCCAGCCGTCGCCATCGGGTTGCAGTTCCGGCGCGGCCGGCGCGATCGGCGCGTTGAGCGAGGCATCCATGCGCAGCGGCGAGTCGTTCACATGCACCGACTTAAGTTGCACCACGGTGTCCTTGCCCGTGGTGTTGCTGCGCCCGGCAATAAGCAGGTTGCCGCTGGATGTTTTTGGCAACTGCAACGTGATGCTGCGATCGCGCAGGGTCAGTGTGATCGACTGACGCGTGCCGAACAGCATCGGCACCAGCGAGGTTGGCAATTTCGGCTGCACGCGCCCGTCTTCGTCCAGGCCGAACACGCCTTCGGTCACCACTGCGAAGTACGCGGCCACCGACCAGAGCTGGCGCGGCGAATTCACCACCGGCCCGCTGAGTGCGCCGTCGTCCACGTGCTGGCCCTGGGTCAGCAGTTCGTAGTTCTCCATGTTCGAGCCGTACAACGCGGCGCCGCGCATCACCGACTGGATTTCGTGCGCGATGCGCGCGGGATCGTTGACAGTGCGCGCGGCGCGCAAAGCATATGCGCTCACGAACGGCCAGATCGCGCGGTTGTGATAGATCGGCTGGTCGGCGCGCTCGGGCCAGATCACCGGGCTGCCGGCGGGCCAGGTCGGATAGTTCGCCAGTGTCTGCTTCGCGCGCTCGCCATCGGCCACGCCGCTGGTCACCGCCAGCGCGATGCCGAGCAGATCGTAGGTGTCGTTCGGCGCGCCGTCGCCACCGATGTAGCTCATGTACATGCCGCGATCGGCGCGCCAGAAATGCGCGTTGATCGCCGTTTTCAATGACGCCGCCTGCTTGCGGAAACCGTCGGCCATCTTGCCGTCGTGTCGCGCCTTCGCCATCGTGGCGGCCAGCTGCAACGCTTGGTAATGCAGCACATTGGTGGACAGGGCAAACGACTGGGCGATGGCAACGACGTTGTCGGCCGTCCACGCCGGATACGTCTGCTCGCGCCAGTCGAGGAACGACGTCTCGCCGCGATAAAGACCCAGCGCGTCGTCGAATGCATACAGCCGATCCTGCGCCAGCGTGTTGCCGATCGCGCGATACGTGTTGTCCGCGAAAGCCTTGTCGCCGAGCAGATGCTGCGCGCCGAGAAACCACACCACGCGATCGGTGCTGATCGGCCAGCTGCCGCCGGAGCCGGTGTCCTGCATCACCAGCAAACCCTGCGGCGCACTCGGGTCGCGTACTTCGGAAAGTTTGAAAGCGAGTCCGTTGCGCGAACGTTCCGGATCGAAACGCCACAAGCCCAGGTCGATCGAATACGACAAATCGCGCGTCCACACGTAAGGCCACTTGAGTCCCGTCTCGAAACACAGGCAGGGAATCGGCTGGCCGTGATCGAACGCGCCATCGCGGATCGCGGTGACCGAGTCCTGCGTGAGGTCGTCCTGCGCCATCGCGAACAGTCCGTCGAATAACGGGCTGGCGGTATCGGCGCGCATCGGTGGCGCGGGAATCACGCGCTGGCCGTACGCCCACGCCAGCGTGTAACCCTTGTTCGCATCAGCGGTCATGTTGACGTGCGCGCCGTGCCAATCCAGGCCGTTCTGCCATGTTGTCGCGGTCGTGTTGGCAGCCAGCGCCGCCGCCAGTACAAGACTCAGCATGACGACACCTCGCGCGCGCAGGAAGGGCGAGTGGCGGAAAGAGTGAAGTGGTTCATCGGCGCAGTCCTCGGAGGCAGTGTCGTCAGGGCAGCTCGCGGCGTCAGGCGCAGGACCTTGGGCATGGTAGACAGCGTCGCACTGCAGCAACCAGCCCATGCATACGTATTCATGCCGGCTTCGCATCATGCCATCGCCGGCGGCATGCGCACAGGCGCGGTTGAGTCTGCGCGCCGCTTTCTCTAACGTGTGGTCAAGGCCGCATCGGGATGCGGCATCGAAGGCGAGCATGTTCAATCCGAATCCGACGATCGAGCGCGTGCCGCTGGAGAACGGCGACTTCTGCGCCGTGGTCGACGACGCGCTGTTGGAACCCGAGCGTTTCGTCGATGCGGCTGCCATGCAGAGCGATGCGTTTCGCCGCGTCGATTTCAATGCGTACCCGGGCAATTATCTGTCGCTGCCGATCCAGGTGCAGGAAGGTTTGCGTGATTTCTTCAACGCGCACATTCGCGGCCTGTTCGATGCGCGCCGCTTGATGGAACTGCACAGCCGCCTGGCGATGGTGACGCTGCAGCCGCACGAACTGCGGCCATACCAGTGGGTGTGCCACAACGACAACCCGGCGATCGATCGCTCGCACAGCATCCAGGCGTCGGTGCTGTATCTGTTCAAGGACGAAAGCCTCGGCGGTACCAGCTTCTACGTGCCGCGCGATCCATCGCAGGCACGGTTGCTGTACGACGATTCCATCGTGCTTTCCAACGAGGCGTTCAGCGCGAAGTACGGCATCGAGCCGGGCTACATCCATTCGTCGAACGATCACTTCAAACAGATCGGCAGCGTGCCGGCACGCTGGAACCGGATGATTTTCTACAACGGTGCCATGTTGCATTCCGGCGACATCGTGTCGCCGGAAAAGCTCAGCGCCGATCCGCGCCGCGGCCGACTCACGCTCAACGGCTTCTTCACCTGCCGTCGGCACGTGCGTTGAACGCGATGCGGCACGGCGTTCGCCGTGCCGCATCGCAGGCGTTTGCTACTGCGCGAGAATCGCGCCGTAGTGACCGTTTACCGTCACGCTGACCTGTCCGTTCGCCACCGTGTAATGCGTGCCTGAAATCAACTCGGTCAATGTGCTGCCGTTGGTGACACTGAGCTGCCACACCGGCAGCGTGATCGTGTGCGCCACCGAATCGTTGTTGAGCGCCACCGCAATCCGGTTGGTCGCGTCGAAGCGACCGTAAGCGTAGATCTTGTTGGTGTCGTCGGTCTGCAGCGTGATGAACGAGCCGGTGCGCAGGGCGGGATACGCGTTGCGGATCGCGGTGAGTTTTCCGGTGAGTGCGACCGCGCTGTTGGTGGCGGTGCCGACAGTCCAGTCGAACGTTCGGCGGTTGTCCGGATCAGCGCCGCCCTGCATGCCGTATTCGTCGCCGTAGTAGATCGTCGGCGTGCCGACGTAGGTCATCTGGAAAAACAGCGCGAGATAGGTTTTCCAAATGTCGCCGCCGGCGCGATTGCCGAACCGTGTGATGTCGTGGCTGCTCAGAAAATTCGACATCGCCTGCTGCACGTCGGTGGGATAGTTCGACCGGGTGCCGTGCAGCCAGCTGTCGAATTGCGACGCGGGAATCGACGCAGCGTTGCCACTGTAATCCTGGCCGGTGATCCATTCCGACACCGGCTGGGTGAAACCGTCGTAGTTCATCGCGCCATCCCACTGATCGCCGCTGTCAGTCCATGGCCCGGCGTTGCCCCAGAACTCGCCGAGAATGTCCGCATTGGCGTTGACCGATTTCACCGCGCTGCGCAGTTCGGCCATCAGCTGGTGATTGGTGGCGTCGCTGCCGTCGTTGCCGCCGGCGTCGAGGTATTGCGCTGCATCGAGTCGCCAGCCGTCGATGGCGTACGGCGCCTTCAGCCATGTTTTCACTACCGACGTGCTGCCAGCGTAGATCGCATTGCGCACGGCCGAGCCGCTGGCGCCGTAATCCAGTTTCGGCATGCTGGGTACGCCGAAGAAAGTGGAATAGGTGTTGGGCCAGCTCTGGAAATCGTAGTAGCCGTACCACGTGCTCGACTGCGATTCGTACGCGCCATTGGTCGACCAGTAGTGATAGCGATCGAACCACGCGTGCGTGTCGCCGGTGTGGTTGAACACGCCATCGAGAATCAGGTAACCCTTCGGCCCGTTGCTGGTGGCGTGGATATCCGCGCTCAACGTCTGCAACGTCGCGTTGCTGCCGAACGCGGGGTCGACGGTGGTGTAATCCTCGGTGTCGTATTTGTGGTTGGTCGGCGAATGGAAGATCGGGTTGAGATACACGATGTCCGCGCCGACCGTGCCCTTGATGTATCCGAGTTTCTGATCCACGCCGGCGAGATCACCGCCGAAGAACACCGCGCTGTTGCAGCCGCTCACGTTCGATACGACGCTGGTGCCCCACGCATGTTTTTCCGTCGCGCAACCGGCGTAGGTGTACTGACCGTTGGTGACGTCGTTGGCGGTGCTGCCGTTGTAGAAACGATCGGGGAAAACCTGGTACATCACGCCGTTCTTCATCCATGCCGGCGTGGTGAAGCCGGGGATGATGTAGAAATCGCCAGCCGATGGTTCGGTCGACGTGGTGCCCGCCGCATTGAGCCATGCGGTCGCGCTGCCGTCGTTGATCTGGAAGCGGTAATACTTCTCCGAGCTGCTCGCCGGTATCGTGCCTTTCCAGTAATCGAACGTGCCGGTAGGATCGTTGGACGACCAGCTCATCGGCACGACATGGAATGCGCCGTCGGCATTGTCGTAGTACTTGATGCTGGCGCTGGTGATGTCGCTCTTGAACGTGCGCAGCGTGAGTGTCACCGCCTGGCTTGCGGTGGGCTCCACATGGTTGTCGAACAGCGGCCCCTGATCATGGAACAGCCCGTTCCATTCCACGTTGTTGTCGTTGCCGGCCGCCGTCGCCTGGCCCGGCAACGCGCCAGCGAAAAGCGTGACGCCGAGCGCGAACCAGAGTGCGGTGCGCGTCGTCTTGCGTTGGTTGAACATCCGATCGGTCATCGATCCTTCCTCCGTTGATTGATCCACGCGATGCGTGGATGCATCGGAAACATGCGATGCCATCGCTGGAGCCGGCGTGACCGGTGGAACGACACGATCGGTGTTTCCCGAAAGGGCAGTTGACGCGTTGCGGCGTCAGTGCCCGAATGTGAGCGCGAGATGCTGCGCCTTTGCCGCGGCGACCCGAACCCAGGTCACCGCACCGAAACGATCCTTGCCGCTGGCCCAGCCTTCGCTATTGCCTTTCTGCAGCGCGTCGAGACTGGTGAAGGAGGTGAGCGTGCCGCCATCGATGATTTTCGATGCGGCGCCGCCGTGGATTTTCAGCAGGTAGAACTTCAGCGCTGGCGCGAAGCTGCCGCGCACGTCGCCGGTTTCCACCGTCACGCTGTCGCCGCTGCGTTGCGCCGCGAGCGTCTGGCTGAAGTAGTTGCCGTGCTCGTAGCTGTAGTCGCTGCCGTTGTCGTCGTAGTAGTCGAAGCTTGTGCGCGCCGCGGAAGGAAAAATCTCGACCGGCATTTCGACCAACGGATGCTGGCCGACGTAATCCATCGGTGGCTGCATCGGGATGATCGCGCCATCGCGCACGAACAGCGGAATGTCGCCCCAGCTCTTGCTGTCGACGCCGTAGTGAATCGTCTGTTCGCCCGAATGGACCTTGCCGCTGAACCAGTCAATCCAGCGGCCGGCGGGCAGGTAGATGTCCTTCGAGGTTTGCCCCTGCGCCACGACGGGCGATACCAGCAGGCTGTCGCCAAACATCCACGCATCGACGTCGTTGCGCACGCTGGCATCGTTCGGCCAGTCGAACATCAACGGGCGCACGAGGCCGACGCCCGTGGTGTGTCGTGTCTGCTCGTAGCTGTAGATGTACGGAATGAACGAGTAGCGCAAGCGCATCGCGTCGGTCGCCGCTTTCTCGGCGATCGGCCCGTAAACCCATGGCTGACGTTTTTGACCGAGCTCACCATGCACGCGGAAGATCGGCGTGAACGCGCCGAACTCGATCCAGCGCGCGTAGTTTTCCGGCGTCGGCGTGCCATGGTTGAAACCACCGCCATCCATGCCCCATTGCATCGCGCCCACGTCGATCGCGCTGAGCATGCGTGCACGCTGGCCGGCCATGCTGTCGAAGCCGGTGGCGATATCGCCCGACCACATCGCGTACGCGTAGCGTTGCGCGCCGAGATAGAAATTGCGGTTGATCGACCACACGCGCAACGGCGACGACGCGCGCTGCCCGTCGTAGAGCGCGCGCTGCATATTGGTGAACTGCGTGTCGCTGCCGACGTCGTCGGCCTCGTCATTCCACCAGCCGTGCATGCCGGTGGCGAATGAGCGCTTGAGCTTGTCGTTGTAGAACCACGCGCGCACCGCCGGCTGGTCGAAGTCCAGCTCGCGCACGGGCTTCGTGGAAAAATAATCCGGCGCAGCCTTGCTGGCGGGCGACCAGAAACCGTGCGCGGTTGCGTAGCGTCCCTGCTCGGTATCGACGTGGATGCGCGGTTTCATGATGCCGGTGAGCTGCATGTCGAGTTGCTGCAGCAACTGCTTCAGACGGCCGGTCGGACCTTGCGGAAACTTCTCCTGGTTCCAGCGGAATTCGCCGTAGTGATCCTGGCCCCACGCTTTCCAGTCGAAGTCGAGGGTGAAGTTGTCGATCGGGATGTGTTTCTTGCGGTAGGTCATGACGATGTCGATCAACTCTTTCTCGTCGATGCCCCACTGGCTGTTGGTGAAACCCATGGCCCACTTCGGAAACAGTTGAGACGGGCCGGAGATGGTGGCGACGGCGCCGAACAATTCGGACGGTTTGCCGACGACCACGTAGTAACCGAGCGCGCCCTTCGGCACGTGCGCATCGATGCTCGATGCACCGAGTTCGAAGTCGGCGCCGACGCTGTCGACCAGCACGCCGTAACCGGCCGTGGTCCAGACGAACGGGGAGCCCGCGTGGCCCTGTTCGCCTGCGGTGGCTTTCTGGTGTCCGTCGCGCAGCAACCCGGCGGAGGCATCTTCCGTCGCGTTGTAGCCGCCGATGCCGTACATCGGCTGGTCGGCCGCATGGCCAAGACTCATATGGCCCTGGCCGAGTTCTGCAAGGTTGGTTTCACGCAGCAGCACATGGTGCGCGGCGTCTTCCACGCTGAGCTCGTGCTTGTGCTTGTTCCAGGTGGCGTGAAGTTGCGGCGAATCCAGATGGATGGTGGAGGCGTCTTCATGCACGGTGCTGTCCGTCGATTCGGGATGCAGCGTCGGATCGACCATGAACGATGGCGTCGCCGGCTTGCCGTCCGCGCGAAATTCCACGTGCAGCGCGCGTGCTGTGGTCATGCCGACATGCACCACGTCACGGCCCAGCTTGATGTCGAAGCCGCCATCTGCCACATGTTTTGCCTTACTCGCGGAAGGCACCGCAGCGATGCACGATGCGGAAAGCAGCAGCGCGCCGGAAAGCGCCATGGCGATGGAGAGAGCGAGTGGAAGACGCTGAGCGGATCGATTCACCGGAAGCTCCAGAAAGTACGGGAAAGGTCGCGCATGCGACGTTCGTTCGCGTGACGCGTCGTCGATCATGCATGTAGCGCCGACGGACTTGAAAGAGGGTCCATAGTAGGCCGCGCCCGCGCAGGCATGCGTGTTTTGCAAACGTATTCATCGACCGATCGACGACGCACTGCACAACGCGGAACAGCGTGGCACGCGCGCGGCGTATCTGCGATGCTGGCGCAGGTATCTGCAGCAAGGGGAGCACATGACGGCCGAGGCATTCCTGATCGCGATGACGATCATTTTCAGCGTGCCGTACCTGATCTGGCGGCTCGCGCGCACCGACTATTACGCGCCGCTGGTGGTCGTGCAGATCATCACCGGCATCCTGCTCGGCCCGGGCATCCTCGGTGCGATCTTTCCGCACTACTACGCCAGCGTGTTCAATCCGCCCGTGATCCAGGCGCTCAACGGCCTGGCGTGGTGGGCGGTGATGGTGTTCGTGTGGATTGCGGGCATCGAGCTGGACATCAAGCAGGTGTGGCTGCAGCGGCGCGAATCGGGCATCACGGCAGGGCTCGCGCTTGGCGTGCCGTTGGCGTTCGGTTGTGCGGCGGCGATCGGCATGCTCGCCTGGCGCGATGGCTGGATGGGGCCGGCCGCGACGCGTTGGCAATTCGTTCTCGGCGTGGGCATGTCGTGCGCGGTGACGGCGTTGCCGATCCTGATTCTGCTGATGGAGAAACTGGGCATCCTGCGTGAGCCTCTGGGCCAGCGCGTGTTGCGTTATGCGAGTCTTGACGATCTCGCGATCTGGGCCGTGCTCGCGCTGATCCTGCTGGACTGGGAACGGGTCGGTACGCAGGCTGCATTCCTGTTGTTGTTCGCGCCGGTGGCGTGGGGCTTTCGTCGGCTGATGCGCTGGCTGCCTGCGTCCGATCGGTGGTACGTCGGATTGATCTGGCTTGCCGCCTGCGGCTACGTGGCCGATCGCTCGGGCCTGCACTTCATGGTCGGCGCATTCCTCGCTGGCGCGGTGATCGATCGCGAATGGTTCGATCAGGACCACATGGATCTGCTGCGACGCCATGTGCTGCTGGTGATGATGCCGGTGTTCTTTCTTTCGACCGGGTTGCGCACCAACTGGAGTGTCGGCGGCCTGTCGGTGTTCATTGCCGCATTCATGCTGCTGGTGGCATCCGTAGGCGGCAAGCTCGCCGGCCTGCAGCTCGCCGGACGCATGCTCAAATGGGACAAGGGCGACGCGTGGACGATCGGCTGGCTGCTGCAGACGAAGGCGCTGATCATGATCATCTTCGTCAACATCCTGCTTGACCGTAACCTGATCACCAGCGCCACGTTCACCGCATTGCTGCTGATGGCGGTGGCGAGCACGATGCTGACCGTGCCCGTCGTCGGACCGAAGCTGACCTGGGCAAAACGGCCGCCACCGTATTCGTAGTTCGCGCGATGCGTGCGCGAATCAGCGCAGCACGGCGCTGCTGTAGGGCGGCATGATTAGCCGTCCATTTGCGATGGCCGTGCCCGCGTCGGTGTGCAGTTGCATCGCAGTAAACGACCACCCGTGCAGTTCGATGCTTTGGGTCTGCGCGGAAAGATTGTGCAGCACCAACACGTGTTCGTGCGCGTCGGTCAATGCCCAGCCAACCACCTGCCGATGGCCGGTGCGAAATGCGCGCACGCTGCCATCGCGCAATGCGGAAACCTGCCGACGCCAGTCGATCAGCGTGCGATAGAAGTGCAGCAACGAATGGTGATCGCGCTGCTCGGCCTGCACCGAAATATTGGGACCGTCAGCGGTGTTCAACGTCTTCCAGGAAGTCTCGCCGCTGCCGTGCGGATCGCGATACCAGCGCATCGGTTCGCGCAGGTCCGGATCGGGTTTGCGGCCGAGCGTGCCGAGTTCCTCGCCGTAATAGACGAACGGCTGGCCGGGCAGGGTGAGCAGCATCGCCGCGGCCATGCGCATGTGCGATGCGTTGCCGCCGAGCTGGCTCATCACGCGGTCCTGATCGTGATTGGACAGGAACGGTGCGTCGACGCCATCGCGTCTGCTGGCTTTGCGATACAGCGCGTCGCTGCGTTCCAGCAGATCGTCGAGTCCGTCGTTGCGTTCGGTTCTTGCGCTATCGATCAATCGTTGCGCGAGCGGAAAATCGAACGCGGCATCGAACGGATGAAAGTAGCCGGCGATTTCCTCGGGCGACTCGCGCGCGACTTCGCCGACGAGATACGCGTGCGGATTCACCGTGTCGATACCGCGACGAAACGCGGACCACCACGCGAGATTCTTGTCGAGAATTCGCCGATCATTTTTCTGCGATTCGAAGTCGTCGTAGATGTGCTGGGCAGCATCGAGTCGAAAACCATCGACACCTTTGGACAGCCAGAGCCGCCCGACATCGATCATCGCCTGGCGCACTTCGGGCTCGTCGTAATCGAGATCCGGCATGCTGCCGGCGAAGATGCCCAGATAGTGCCGGCCATCCGGCGTCGCGTGCCACGCGCGTGAATCGGTGGCGCCCATGGCAGCGAGATTCGTGCCCGGCGTTGCCCAGGTGTACCAGTGGTGATGCAGATCGTCGGGACGCTGCGCGGCAAGGAACCAAGGATGTCGATCGCTGGTGTGATTGATCACCAGATCCATGATCACCTTGATGCCGCGTTTGTGCGCCTCGGCCAGCAGGCGCTCGAAATCCGCCATGCTGCCGTACTGCGGGTTGATGCCATCGTAATCGGTGACGTCGTAGCCGTGATAACTCGGCGACGGGTTGATCGGCATCAGCCAGATGCCGCTGATACCGAGCGATTGCAGATAGTCGAGCTTCGCGGTGACGCCGTTGATATCGCCGATGCCGTCACCGTTGGTGTCGTACCAGCTGCGCACGAAGATTTCGTACCACACGTTTGATGGCGATGTGCTGCGTGCGGCGTGCGCGTGCCGTGTTTTCGTGGGCGCGCTGGCGACGGATGTCGTTGCCAGCAGCCCCATCGCCAGTGGAAGAAACAGCAATGACATGACAAGGCGAAAACGCATGGATGTCTCCGAGTCGGAAGGCCGATCAACCGGCCGCTGCGCAGTGGCTGGCGATGAATTGCGAATGCCCGGGCATGGTTGTCACCGCGCGATCGATCAAGGTGCGGATATGCGACAGGAATTCGTCGAGTTCGGCGGCGGGCATGGCATCGGCCAGCGGATGATGACGCGTCGGCTCGATGCCCTGGCCGAGCAGCACCTGCATCCAGCCGACTTCCGTGAACAGTTCTTCGCCCTCGCGGAAAATCTGCCCGCTGCTGCGGAACAGGTCAATCTTGCGCGCCAGGCTTTCGGGCATCTCGATCTGCCTGCAGTGACGCCAGAACGGTGTGTCGTTGCGTTCGGTGGCGCGATAGTGCAGTAGCAGGAAGTCGCGGATGCGCTCGTATTCGAAACGTGTCGCGCGGTTGTATTCGTCACGCAACGCCGCATCGACATGACGATCGGGAAACAGCGCGAGCAGGCGGCTGATACCGGATTGCACCAGATGGATGCTGGTCGATTCCAGCGGTTCCATGAAACCGCTGGCCAGCCCGAGCGCCACGCAGTTACGGTTCCAGAATTGCCGACGCATGCCGGTGGTGAAGCGCAGCGGGCGGGGTTCGCCCAGCGCTTCGCCTTCGAGATTTGCCATCAATATCGACGCGGCTTCGTCGTCGCCCATGAATTGACTGCAGTAGACATGGCCGTTGCCGCTGCGATGTTGCAACGGAATGCGCCATTGCCAACCCGCCGGTCGCGCACTGGCCTGAGTGAACGGACGCATCGGCTCGATACGTGCACTGGGCACCGCGAGTGCGCGGTCGCAAGGTAGCCAGTGCTGCCAGTTTTCGTAGCCGGTCTTCAGCGCGCCTTCGATCAGCAGGCCACGGAAACCCGAGCAGTCGATGAACAGTTCGCCGGCGATGGTGTCGCCGTTTTGCAAACGCACCGATTCGATGAAGCCGTCTTCGGCGCGCAACGAAACATCGACCACCTTGCCTTCCACGCGCCGCACCGTTTGCGGGTCGCAATGGCTGCGCAGGAACTGTCCGTAGAGTCCGGCATCGATGTGATACGCGTAACGCAGGCCGGTCAGCGGACTGCTGCCGACACGTTCCATGCGATCGAAACGACGCGCCTTGCATGCTTGCGCGCTGAGCGAATACGACCACAGGTCGTGGATGTCGCCTTGTTGCCGGCTGCGCAGCCAGTAGTGCTGGAATGAGAGCAACCCGATCGGCAATCCAATGTCACCGAATGCGTGCATGTAGCTGTGGCCGATGCGCTGCCAGTCGTTGAATTCGATGCCGAGCTTGATCGTGCCTTGCGTGGCACGCAGCATCTCGTCTTCCTCGATGCCGAGGAACTCGTTGACGTGACGGATCTGCGGAATCGTCGCCTCGCCCACGCCGACGATGCCGATCTCGTCCGACTCGATCAGCGTGATCTGCAATTGCGGACCGAGCGCCTTGCCGAGCAGCGCGGCGGTCATCCATCCCGCGGTGCCGCCGCCGACGATGACGACATTTCGAATGGATGAATCGTTCATGCGGGTACCGGGGTTCCGTGTGGCGCTTTCTCAATAGCCGACTCACGCCGAGTCGTCAAAAAAAGAGCCCCGTCGACGTGCGCGACGGGGCTTTGCGGGGGAGGCAATGAAAGAAGGATTACTGGAACTTGTAGGAGACGCCCACTTCGTAACGACGACCGTATTCCTCCCAGGTCAGCACCTGGCGCGGGTCGTTGTTCTGGTAGGTAACGAAGGCCTTGTTCGACAGGTTGGAACCCTGCGCGATCAAGGTGAGGCCATTCAGCGGGCCATGATCGAACGAGTAGCTGACCTGGGCGTCGTAGCTGCTTCCGCCCTTGATGGTCTGCTCGATGCGCGTGGCGCTGATGCCTGACACTTCGCCCAGGAAACTCGAACGGAAATCGTCGCCGATGCGCGCTTCGAAACCGTCGTGCTGGTAGTAGAGCGTGCCGTTGGCGACCCATTTGGAAAGGCCCGGCACGGTGATCGGATTCGTGTTGCCGGCATACACCAGCGCGCTCTTGGTGTAGCTGCCGCTGAGAATGGTGCCGAAGCCGCCAAGCGCCGGTGCGAAGTTGCCGAACGGCAGGTTGAAGGTGGTCTGCAGACCTTTCACGTAACCGCGGCCGTCGTTGGTTGGCCCGGACACGATGCCTTCGGTGGTGCCCAGCTGCGCCTGTTGTGCGGGCGTCAGGTACGACGGAACCAGCGCGGCGAAGTCATACAGATAAGCCGCGGTCGGATTGATGTAATCCTTCAGCTTCAGGTAGTAACCCGACACCGAAATGTAGCCGCCACCACCGGCGCTGCGGCACAGGTCCGACTGCTTCGCATCGCTGGCGTTGCACTGATAACCGGACGTGTCGCCGGACAGATAGTGCTCGTAGCTGATGTTGTAGTTGTCGGCCATGGTCGGCTTCAGTTCGGCGTTGCCGCCGGTGGCGCTGAAGTACGACTGGTTCGGATCGGTTTCGGTCAGGTGCGTGATGTTGCCGGTAACGCCAAGGCTCGCGCTCATCTGATCCATGCGCGGCTGCGCCATCACGCGTGCCGCACTGACGCGCAGATCGTTGTTTTCGTTGAAGCTGAAAATCAGGTTGGCGCTCGGCAGGTAGCGGGTGTAATTGGTTCCGCCACTCACCGGCACCAGGATCGCATTGGATTGGCCCGCGGCATTGGCAGTGGTCGCCGTCACACGCTGGCCGTCCGAGGTCTGATCCGTGTGCGCCACCTGGATACCGACGTTGCCACGCAGGCCGACGCTGCCGACGGTGGTGTCGAGGTTGAACTGCAGATACGAGGTGAGATCGCGCTCGTTGACCTTCCAGTTCGGCGGTACTGCGATCGACGACAGCGAGGTCGGCAGTTCCGTGTACGTACCGTTGGAAATCATTTCGAGCGGGTTGTAGCAGGCCTGCTGACCGATGCCCATCCAGCCGAGCGGATCGCAGGTGCCGCCGGTGTACGGCGCGGTTTCAACCGGCGTATTGGTCGGGCTGAACACGCCGCCGCCCAAGGTAAGAAAGGTCTGGCCAATGGTGTAGTTTTTCTGCCGCGTACCGCGTACCACGCCGGCTTCGACGCTGGAGAATGGGCCGGACACGAAGTCACGCTTGACGCTCGCGCGCAGGTTGGCGAGATAGTCGTTGGTGCTTGGCTGGTTGATGAAACCAGCCTGCACCACGCCCGGGCTACCGCCTGCGCCCCAGCCCTGCGGGTCGGTGAGCACGATCTGGTTCGAGCCGTAATCGAGCATCGGGTCCAGGAAAAGCTTTCCGTTGGGAAGTTCGCTGAAACCGAGCGTATCGGTAGCGCCCGAGCCGACGTTGTAGCCGGTGCCCGAATAGCTCTCGAGCTGGAAGTCGCGACGATCGGCGCGCGAGTAATTGGCATCGAGTTCGCCGGACCAGTTGTCGCTGAACTTGAACTCGTTGCGCCAGCCGATATTCCACACCTTCGCCTTGGTCTGGTTGTAGTCGTTGCGGATCACGCCCTTGACGTTGTCGTAGGTGCCGCTCTGCACGAAACCGTTCTGCGAGTTGTAGCCCGGCTCAAGCGAAACGCCCGAGCCATAGGCGAGCGGAAACTCGATGCCCTTGGCTTGCTGGGTTTCCTTGAAGTTGTCGTAGGTCAGGTCCAGCGTGCTGTTGATGAATTCGTTCGGCTTCCACTGGAACGAGGTCAGCAGGCCCTGGCGCTTGAACGTATCGGAGATGCCGTAGTTTTTGGAACCGCCGACCAGCAGCGAACCATCGCTCGCATTGGCGTAGCCCCACGGTGCCTGATGCTCGATCTGCGACGGGTTCGATTCCAGATCGACGCCCAGCGTGACGCCGAACGTGTGATCGGCGAACTGATCGACCCAAATGCCATTGACGTTGTAGCCCTTGTCGCTCACGCCGGGACCCGGCGACAACTGGCTCTTGCCGTCCCACACGTAACGCGCATTGACCGCGCCTTCCGCCTTGTCCTTGTCCAGCGGTCGGATGGTCTGCATGTCGACCGTGCCGGCGAGGCCCTGGCCGATCATGTTGGCCGACGGTGTCAGGTGCACGATCACGTTGTCGAACCAGCTCGCCGGATACTGATCGAACTGCACGTCACGATTGTTCGACGTGGAAACCTGCTGGCCGCCGTTGACCAGCGCGGTGCTGAAGTCCGGACCCAGGCCATGGATGCTCAGTACCTGTGGGCGTCCGCTCACCGTCTGGACGGCCAAACCGGGCAGGCGGCCGAGCGAGTCGGCAATGCTGGTGCCGGGCAGTTTGCCGATCTGCTCGGACGACACCGCTTCGACGATGGTGTCGGCGTTCTTCTTGATCGCGGTGGAATTCTCGATGCTGCTGACGAAGCCGCTGACCTGCACGGCTTCAAGCTTTTTCACCTTCGGCGCGTCTTTCGACTTCGCGTTGGCACGCGCCTGTGCAGCCGTCGTGTCGTCGGCGGGAGCGGTGGTGTCCTGTGTCGCCCATGCCTTGCTGCCCGCATCGTCCGCCTTCGGTGTCGTTGCGGCGTATGCGGCAAAGGTCGAGCTGAAGCAGATCGACGCCAGCGCCATGGCCAGCACATTACGTTTGAGTATCACCGTGATCCCCTCCCAGGGTTGCGCATTGCTTGTTGTCGTTCGGCATGGTCTTAGCCGCTGCCGTTGTATCGATTCGTCGATGACGCATCACGTCGTGACGCGGTCCATCTGCGTGGCGGCCATGGTAGGGCCGCGCTCCAGCAGTGATGCGTTTCATGCATACGTATTCATTGTGCTGCTATGCATCGCAAATGCCTCGACGTGCATCTCATCCACTGGATCGGGCGGACGCTCGTACGAATGGAGTGAAATCGCGATGACTGCAGCAACCGCAACGAACGAACATCGATGCATCGACCGCCAGCGAGCACACATGGTCGATGCGAACGCGCCATGTTGCGCCGCGATGAAGCACGTCCATGAATACGTATGCACTCTCGCCATGGCATCGACATGCTGCCATTAAGCTGCCCGCTAGCCACGAGGACCCGCTGATGAGCGTCGCCGACATGCGGGTCGAACATCCAACAGAACCGCGCTCATCCGAGCAGCGTCCAGAGCAGCAAATGATCGACATCCCCTGGTGGCGTGGAGCCGTCACCTATCAGATTTATCCGCGCAGCTTCCTGGATACCGACGGTGACGGCGTAGGTGATCTTCCGGGCATCATCGATCGGCTGGACTATGTGGCGAGCCTCGGCGTCGACGCGATCTGGATCGCGCCGTTCTTCAAATCGCCGATGGCGGATTTCGGTTACGACATTGCCGACTATCGCGATGTCGATCCGTTGTTCGGGACGCTGGAAGATTTCGATCACCTGCTGGCGAAAGCGCATCGTCTCGGCCTGAAAGTGATGATCGACCAGGTGCTGAGCCATACCTCGATGGAACACGAGTGGTTTCGGCAGAGCCGCGCCAGCCGCGATAATTCCAAGTCCGACTGGTATGTGTGGGCTGACGCACGCGAGGACGGCAGCGCGCCGAACAACTGGCTGTCGCTGTTCGGTGGTTCGGCCTGGCAATGGGAACCACGTCGCGGCCAGTATTACCTGCACAACTTTCTCGCCGCGCAACCCGACCTCAATTTTCACAATCCGCAGGTGCAGGCAGCGGCGCTCGACAACGTGCGTTTCTGGCTCGATCGCGGCGTGGACGGCACACGACTGGACGCGATCAACTTCTGTTTCCACGATCAGCAGCTGCGTGACAACCCGCCCAAGCCGAAGGAAAAACGCACCGGTCGTGGCTTCAGTCCCGACAATCCGTACGCGTTCCAGTACCACTACTACAACAACACGCAGCCGGAGAACCTCGCGTTTCTCGCCGAGCTGCGCGCGCTGATGGACGGCTATACGGATGTCGCCGCGCTGGGCGAAATATCCTCGGAAGATTCACTCGCCACGATGGCCGAATACACCAGCGACCATCGCCTGCACATGGGCTACAGCTTCGAATTGCTCACCGACGATTTCAGCGCCGCGCATATCCGCGACACGGTGCAGATGCTGGAGTCGAAGATGACCCAGGGCTGGCCGTGCTGGGCGATCTCCAACCACGACGTCGAACGCGTTCTCACGCGCTGGGGCAGGGGAAAATCGTCGGCACAACTGGCGAACTTGCTTACCGCGATGGTCTGTTCGCTGCGCGGATCGGTGTGCGTCTACCAGGGCGAAGAGCTCGGGCTCACCGAAGCTGACGTGCCTTACGAAGCATTGCAGGATCCGTACGGCATCGCGTTCTGGCCGCAGTTCAAAGGTCGCGACGGTTGCCGCACGCCGATGCCGTGGACCGATGGTGACCACGCAGGTTTCAGCAACGGCAGGCCGTGGTTGCCGGTGCCGGAGGAACATCGCGCACTGGCGGTCAACGAGCAGGAAGCACAACCGACGTCGGTATTGAACGGCTTTCGCACTTTCATGCACTGGCGCAAGGCGCAACCGGCGCTGCGCTGGGGCGATATTCGTTTTGTCGACACCGCCGAACCTGTGCTTGCATTCACTCGCAGTCTGGACGGCCAAACGGTGTTGGTAATTTTCAACCTGTCGAGCGATTCGGTTGCGATCCTGCTGCCACTGCCGACGGGTTCGCTGCAGATTCTCGAAGGCCATGGCCTTGCGCAGGGCCAGCGCGATGGCGATCAACTCGTGTTGCCCGCCTATGGCGCATGGTTTGCACAGGTCGGCTGAGCGGAAACTATTTCCGCTGGCTGCTTGTTGCATCGCGAATGGCGCGGAATTCCGAGTCCTTGCTCCAGTCCGGCCACTCACCGGAATTCGCCAGGTTGCCGCCGAGCGTGTAGAGCAATTGCAGGTCTCGCGCCATGCCGGTGAACGGCCAGCTGGCCTGCCATTCGTCCGCAGGCTGGTGATAGCGATTGGCCGTGTAGTCGTCATCCGCCGCTTTGCCGGCTGCGACGCCGCCATCGATCCAGTCGTTGCCGGAACCGAATGAAATCGCCGGCACGCCGCGCTTGGCGAACGAAAAATGATCGGAGCGAAAGAAACCGCCGGCCTCGGGTTTGGGATCGGCGGAGTACGTCATGCCGTGGGTTTTCGCATCGGCGATCAGGTTGTCCAGCAGGCCGAGCTTTGCGCTGCCGGCGATGGTGAAGTCGCGCGATGGCCCGTGCGGATCGAGCGCGTCCATGTTGATCACGCCGGCGGTGGTGGCGAGCGGATATAACGGCTTCGAGGCGTAGTACTCCGAGCCGAGCAGGCCCTTTTCCTCGGCGGTGACATTGAGGAACACGATCGAACGCTGCGGTTTCGGCGCATGCGAAAACGCGCGTGCCAGTTCGATCAGCGCTGCCGTGCCCGTCGCGTTGTCGACGGCGCCGTTGTAGATGCGATCGCCTTTCGCGTCGGGCTGGCCCACGCCGAGATGATCCCAGTGCGCGCTGTAGATCACCGTTTCGTCCGGGCGTTTGCTGCCCTCGATGCGGCCGACAATGTTGTGCGTGGTGATGACTTTCGAGTCGACCTTGAAATTCGCTGAAAGGGTTTCGCCTTGCAGCACAACGGGCGTGAACGCGCGCGTCTGCGCCTGCTTTTTCAACGTGTCGAAATCCAGCCCGGCGTTCCTGAACATCGCCACGGCGAGATCGCGCTGGATCCAGCCTTCGATCTGTGGATGCACGGACGATGGATGATCGCGCACGATGTCGAACATCGTGTTGGTGTTGGAATTCTTCACCGTTGCCCAACCGTACGATGCCGGCGCGGTTTCGTGGATGACCAGCATGCCGAGCGCGCCCTGCCGCGCGGCTTCTTCGTACTTGTACGTCCAGCGGCCGTAGTAGGTCATGGCCTTGCCGCCGAAGTCACCCTTGCCCGTTTCGAAATCGGGATCGTTCACCAGCACCACCGCGATCTTGCCGCGCAGGTTCGCGCCCTTGAAATCATCCCAATGTCGCTCGGGCGCCTTGACGCCGTAGCCGACAAACACCAGTGGCGCGTGCGCAACCGCGACGGTGGTCGTGCCGTCCATCGGCGCGCGCATCGCGATCTGTTCGCCCTGTTTCAAGGCCATGCGCTTGCCACCCATATCCAGCGAAAGCGAGGGCGTGCCGATGATGTTGCTGCGCAGCAAGGGCACATTCTGCGTCCATGCGCGCTTGCCGTTCACAACATCGCCACCGGGTTGCAGGCCGACGGCTTTCCACTGTGACGTGACGTAATCGATGACTTTCGCTTCCGCCGGCGTCGCCGGCCCGCGTCCTTCGAACGCATCGGAAGAAAGCGTCTTCACCTCTTCCGACAAGTGGTGCGGGTCGATCGTCGGTGCGTTGGAAGTGGCTGCTGGCGACGCCGAAGAAACGGCAAGGGCGAGGGCGGAAAACATCATGCGTTTCACGGGCAGCACCTGTCGGAGGGAACCACGCGATACTAGTGAGCACGCTTGCGACGGTCCAGCCAAGAGAAGGCTGCCCGCATCCGGACAGCCCTTCGTGGCAATCATTCACTCGGCGCCGATCACCTTGCCGCTGTCTGCATCCACCTTGACCTTGACGTGTTTGCCAGATGGATTTTTTGCTTTGGCCTTCCATATGCCATCGTCGAATTTCACATCGTGCACATCGGTATAGCCTTGCGTGGTGAGCGCGGCATTGATGTCGTGTTTGCTCAGTTTCGAGACCTGCTTGTCGGGATAAACCTGACCGGTTTTCGCATCGACGCGCAGCTTCACACTCTTGCCGTTGGCACTCTTCGCATCGGCCTGCCACATGCCGTCCTTGAACTTGAGGTCATTGACGTGGGTATAACCCTGCTCGGTCAGGCGGGTCTGCACCTGCGGTTCTGTCATGGCCTGCTGCTGCGCCATCACCGCGCTCGACACGCCCAGGGCGAGCGCAAGGGACAACGTCGCGATCCTGTTTTTCATGCTCGGTTCCTCGCTGCGTTTAAGGAGCGCCGAGTCTTCGCCCGCGCACGCCAACAAGCCGTGAACGACGGCTAGCGCGGGACGCTGCTGTTGGCAGATACCAGTACCACCGGGCGCTCGACCATCAACTCGTCGCTGGTCACGATGCCGCGGCGGAACATCGTGTAGCCGTACCAGTGCGAGCGACCCGGCTCGATCGCCACGTCGTACGTCTTGCCCGCGCGCTGGAGACGCGTCTGCATTACTCCGTCGACATACGCACCGTCGCCCTCGCCCTCGCGTTTCAGCCTCACGCTGTGATCCACGTGGTCGACCGCGATCACGGTCGCGCTCTCAGCCAGGGTGCCAGCGGGACGCTCCAGATATGGTTGCTGCCCCGGTTCGCTGCCGTGGCGATCGCGGCGCCGGGCAATGCATGGTCGCTGGTGAAATACAGCGTGCGGTGATCGGGGCTGAGGTGCGAGCCCCATGGCTGGTACGGGTTCAGCGCATCGCCCATGTCGACGGGCGCGCTCCATCGCCCGCCCTTGCGAAAGGCGATGTAGAGGCGGTCGGGCTTGCCCTTGCCGGCGTAGTTGGCGTCGAACACGATGAACGAACCGTCCGGTGCAATCGCCGGATCGAGCTTGTGCGCGTTCGCGTCGCCGAGTTCGACGAGGGTCGGCGGGAGGTAGCTGCCGTTGCGATAGGCCGTTCGATACAAACGGAAGTCGTGCCCGGGTGGATCGGCCTGCTGGAAATACACGTCGCCGTTCGCGGCGATCGTCGGCGCAAAGGTGCGCGTGGTTGCGTTCACCGTATCGGGAAAACGGGTGGGCTTGGCCCAGCCGTCACCTTGGCGATCGACGCGCCACAGGTGTCCCCCGTGCAGCGGCTGGCCGCCATCGCTGTCGGGCCGGTTGGAGGTGAACACGATGAACGACCCCTCCGGTGACACCACCGGATCGTGGTCCATCCAGATTCCCGAAAAAGTCGCGACTTGTGGCGTCAACCATGTGCCCGCCACGCGATGGGAAACCATGATCGTCACGCCGGCCTTCGTCTCTTGATCGAAGTACACAGTGTTGCCGTCGGGCGTGAAAGTCAGGCAATCCACGCCGCCGGGCGCGGAGATCACGTCCGGCGCGAAGACGGTAGGGGACACCCTGGCCGACGTATCGCTGGTGCGCGCATTGCAACCGATGCCGAGCAGGCAGACGCCGAGCAGCGCGAAAAGTGTCCGACCGGGCATGTCGTTTCCCTGATGACGATGCCGTCGCGGCACCGATAGCAGCGGGAATGCTGGGGCAGTGCGGGTGGCCGCGCACACTTTTTGTGTCGACCGACTCGAGCTGGGTGACGAAAGGTCGGTTGGCGGGGATCAGCGGTCAGCGCAGGCCGAGCGCCGCGCGCGCCCCGGCGCGGAAGCGGCGGCTGAGATCCAGCCGCGTACCGTCGCGCAGCACCACTTCGGCGTGACCCTGGAACAATGTGTGCACTTCGCGGATGCGATCCACGTTGACCACGATGCTGCGATGGATGCGCAGGAAATCATTCGGATCCAGCGATTCCAGCAGATGCCGCAGCGTTTCCCGATGCAGGAAGCATTTGCCGCCCACATGGATGCGCACGTAGTTGCCGTCGGCACGCACCCAGTCGATATCGCTGACCGGAATCACGCGGCTGTGCTCGCCGGTGTTGACGCTGATACGGCGCAGATAGTTGCCGGCCACGTCGTTCGCTGCGGCATGCGTCGAGACGTTCATGCCGTACCAGTGTTTTTTCACCCGGCCCATGGCCTGATCGAAGCGCTGCTGGTCGATCGGTTTCAACACGTAGTCGATCGCATTGGCGTCGAACGCCGCCAGCGCATGTTCGGCAAAGGCAGTGGCGAACACCAGCAGCGGCAAGGGTGCTTTCGGCAGGCTGTGCAGCAGACCGAAACCATCCTTGCCGGGCATCTGGATGTCGAGAAACATCAGGTCCGGCTCCAGCGCCGCCACAGCCTGCAACGCTTCGCTGGCGTTGCCGCACTCGCCGACGATCTCGATGTCGGCGTGGGATGCCAGCGCCTGCCGAATGGCCAGCCGCGCGAGGACCTCGTCATCGACCAGCAAGGTGCGGATGCGCGGCGCGTTCATCCGTTGCATGCCACGAACGGGAAGCGCAGATCCACCCGCGTGCCGCCGCCGTCGATGCGCGACAGCTGCAGGCGTGCCGAGGTGCCGAACAACGCCTGCAGCCGCTCGCGAGTGTTGCTCAGGCCAATGCCTTCGTGATGTCCGGCCGGCGGCAGCCCGAGCCCATCGTCTTCCACGCGCAGACGCAGCAGATCGCCGGCGCGGTGCGCGGATATGCGCAGGTTGCCGCGCTCGCTCTTCGCCAGCAGCCCATGCCGAAGCGCGTTCTCCACCAGCGGTTGCAGGATCAGGTTCGGCACGGCGGCGTCGAGCGTGTCCGCGGCGATGTCGAGGTGCGTGGTCAGGCGATCCTGGAAACGCACCTGCTGGATGCCGAGGTAGCAATCGAGAAACTGCATTTCGCGCGACAGGGAAACCTGTTGCGCGTTGCGTTCTTCCAGCGTGAGGCGCAGGAAATCGCTAAGCCGCGAAATCATCAGGCGTGCCTGCGGCGGGTCGGCGAGCGCCAGCGCGGAGATCGCGTTGAGCGTATTGAACAGGAAGTGCGGCTGCAGTTGCATGCGCAATGCCTGCAGCTGTGACTGCGCGAGTTGTCCTTCGAGTTGCGAGCTGCGCAGTCGTTCGTCCTTCAGCGAACGCTGTGACGCGAGGCCGCGCAATACAACCAGCAGCAGCCAGTAGATCAGCAGTGCAAAATGGAATTTGTAGACCGATTCCTGGTGCAGAAAATCGTCGAACGTATGTACCTTGCCGATCGGGCTCGGTCCGGTGATCTGCCAATACAGGGTCAGCATCACGGCGGATTGCACGCCGGCAATGACGATGCCGGCAGGAATGTGCACAACCCAGAATCGCGGCCAGTCGTGCGCGCCGCGACGGCCGAGCCAGCTCACCAGCGGCGTCAGCAACATCCACAGATAGAAGTCCAGAAAATTCCAGGCAAACGCGCGCGACCATGAGGCCGGATAGCCTTCGTTGATCGAGCTGATCACCGAGCTGGCCGAATACGACAACACGAGCAGCGTCCAGATCCCGAAAACGAGACTCCAGTTTCTGAAGCGATGCGTGGTGGATGCCGCACTCATGGTTTCGTTTTCTCGTGGCGATGGCGTGTCGCGCAAGACCGAAGTGTGCGCACTGTTCCGTCGATTTGGAAGGCCATCGCAGCAGGCGAAAGCGCTTCAGACGATGCGGAAAAAATCGAACCGCCGCTCGTCACGGCATGGCGACCGCTCGTCACAGCAACGGCTTTTTCATCACAAAGTGGATGCGCGTGAAGGACACGTCTCCCACGCTGCGATGGCGGCGATTCGCCCGCGGCTTTCGGAATCCTGCAATGGCCTTTCGCATTCGACACTCTCAGCTGAGTCACGTCATCGGCGCCGCACTGCTGGTGGGTTCCATGGCGTCGTGTCTTTTCGTGCTGCCGACGCACGCGCAGGATTCGATGTCGAGCAGCGCCGCCGAAAACCAGAAGACCCAGTCCGGTGTGATCGCCACCGACGAGCACTGGAGCGTGGCCGAAATGACCGGCGACACCGCGTATCTGCAGCGGATGCTGATGCCCGACTACCGGTCAGTCGATGCCGACGGCATGGCGTACTCGAAAGACCGCATTGTCGCTGGCGCCGCAAAGCGTAGCGGCACGCCAGTGGCAACGGCCAAGGCCAAGCTTGCCGAATATCGCAAGGTCCATCCGTATGGCACCTCCGTGGTGCTTCAGGGCGACATGGCGATTCTTTCGTTCTACAACCCCGCGCGCGGTGCGCAGAAAGGCGTGAGTTCGTCCGACATTTTCGTCTATGCCGAAGGTCAATGGCACGCGATCTACTCACAGCACGGCGACGTCGAAAAAGGCTGATCGGTTGCATGCGATCGCCCGCACGCATGCTGTCGGCGATCGTTGAATGCGTGCATCGCTCAGCAGGGATTTGATAGTGCGATTCACCGGTGATCGCTATCGTCATGTCGAACTGAACGTTTCAATGTTTTCAGCGCAAGAGGATGACGTGTACCTCGAACTCGACGGATGCGGCCCGAGCTACGCGCAGCTGGCGCGGGCCATTAAAACGGCCATTGCCGAAGGATCATTCACGCCGGGACAGCGCTTGCCGCCGAGCCGCGCGCTGGCGCAGGAGCTCGGCCTTTCGCGCACCACGGTGACTACGGCGTACGAGCAACTGGAAGCCGAAGGCTGCATCGATTGCCTGGTGGGTTCCGGCAGCTATGTCAGTGCGCTGCAGGCGCAGCCCGCGCTGCCTGTCGTGACGGCGCCCATGCTCGCGCCGCCATCGCAATATGCGGAGCGCGCCACACAGGTGCGTCGCGATGCGGTCGCGCGGATGCGCTTCGATGGGCGCTACGATCTGCAATGCGGAAACCCGATGACCAACGCGTCGCTCAGCACGATCTGGGGTCGCGAGCTGGCGCATGCTGCAACGTACACACCGCCGCAGGCTGCGCCCGAACAGGGCTTGCCGTATCTGCGCGAGCAGGTGTGTCGTTATCTCAAGCACAGCCGTGGCATTCATGTGCCACCGGAGCGCGTACTCATCGTCAGCGGTTTCCAGCAGGCGGTGACGCTGGCTGGGCGCGTGCTGGTCAACGAAGGCGAAACGGTGGTGCTGGAAGATCCGCATTATTTTCTCGCACGTCAATCACTGCAGGCCCACGGCGCGCAAATCCACCTCGTGCCCACTGACAACCATGGACTGATCACCGCAGAGCTCCCGGCGCGCGCGCCGCGGCTCATCTACGTGACGCCATCGCATCAATATCCCACCGGCGCGGTGTTGTCTCTCGCGCGTCGGCGCGAGCTGCTGCGTTACGCCGAAGCGAATCAGGCGTGGATTCTCGAAGACGATTACGACGGCGATTTTCGCTACGACTCGAAACCGCTGGCATCGTTGCGTTCGCTCGATCACGCCGATCGCGTGATCTACGGCGGCACGTTTTCGAAAGTGCTGTTTTCATCCCTTCGCCTGGGCTACCTGGTGTTGCCCGCGGCGTTGGTGAAACATTTCGTCGACGCGAAATACCTGTGCGACTACAGCACCTCGGCGATCGAACAAGCCGCGCTGGCGCATTTCATGGAATCGGGTGGATTTTCGCGACATCTGGTGCGTGCGGTGAAGACGCTCAAGACGCGTCGCGAGGAGTTGATCAAGGGCTTGCGCCAGTACGCGGGCGCACGTGTGCAGATCGCCGATTCCTGCGCCGGCATGCACTTGGTGATCTGGATGCGCGATTACACCCACGCGCAGGTCGATGCCTTGATCGCCCTCGCTCGCACGCGCGAGCTGGGCATTTATTCGATTGCGCCGTATTACGAAACCCCGCCGGCCACGCCCGGCCTGCTGCTTGGTTATTGCAGCCTGCCGCCCGCCGATTTGCATGATGCGATGCGGATATTCGGCGAATGCCTGGACACACTGGACGGCATGTCCGCGCGCAGTTGAACGCACTCGCCCAGAGACGGATCGCAAGATATTGAGGCGTGCATCCCGACGGTTTTTACAGCACTGTTACATTATACTGTTGCGTCCGAACGACTCCTCAAGACGCGCTCGCATGAAACAGGCCGATGCCGCCTCCATCGATGAAGAGGGCGCCGACCTTTCGGCTGGCGCAGCGCTTCGATGCGCGCGTGGTTTCTTCGCGATGTCCATGCTGTTGCTTGCCGGTTGCACCGTAGGCCCGGATTTCCACAAGCCCGCTGCGCCGAATGTCACCGGTTACACCGCGCATCCGTTGCCGACCACGATCACCGGGGCGAACGTCGATGCCGGCGAGACGCAGCATTTCATCGATGGTCGCGACATTCCCGCCGATTGGTGGACGCTGTTTCATTCGAAGCCGCTCAACGATCTGGTCGAGCGTGCGCTGGCGAATAGCCCCGACCTGAAAGCCGCGCAGGCCGCGCTCACGGCCGCGCACGAAAACATGCTCGCGCAGCGTGGTTCGTATTTCCCGAATGTGAGTGCAGGCATCGCAGCAAGTCGCGAACAGGATCCGCCCGGTTCGCTCGCGCCGGTGCCGAGCAACAACGCATTTCTCTACAACCTGTACACGCCGCAGCTCAGCATTTCGTATGCGCCCGACGTGTTCGGCTTGAATCGCCGCACGGTCGAATCGCTGAAGGCACAGGAAGCATCCACGCGTTTCCAGATGATCGCGGCACGCATCACGCTGAGCGCCAACGTGGTCGCGGCGGCGGTACAGCAGGCATCGTTGAAGGCGCAGATCGACGCCACGCGCGAGCTCGTCGACATCAACACCAACATGGTCAGGATTCTTCGCTATCAGTTGGCGAAAGGCTATGTCGGCCAGCTCGATGTGTCCGCGCAGGAATCGCAGCTCGCGCAAGCGCAGGCCACGCTGCCGCCGCTGCTCAAGCAGCTGGCGCAGCAGAACGATCTCATCGCGGTGCTCGCTGGACGTTTCCCTGGCGATGCGCCGGATCAATCGTTCGAATTGTCGAACATCGCGCTGCCGCGAGAGTTGCCGGTGAGCCTGCCTTCGACGCTGGTCGCGCAACGTCCTGATGTGCGGCAGGCGGAAGAAAACATGCATGCGGCCAGCGCGCAGATCGGCGTCGCCGTCGCCAATCGTCTGCCGAATATTTCGCTGACCGCCAACGCCGGCAGCACGGCGCTGGCGATCAGCCAGGTATTCAAGTCGGGCACCGGTTTCTGGAACATCGGCGCCGGCATCACCGCGCCCATTTTTCAGGGCGGCACGCTGCTGCATGAAGAGCGCGCGGCAAAAGCCAATTACGTGCAGGCCGCCGAGCAATATCGCAGCACCGTGCTCGGCGCTTTTCAGAATGTCGCCGATTCGCTGGTGGCCTTGCAGCAGGACGGCGATGGCGTGAAATCAGCGGCCGATGCGGCCGATGCGGCGAAGGTGACGCTGGATCTTTCGCAGCGCCAGTCGCAGGTCGGCTACGGAAATTACTTGTCCGTGCTGACCGCGCAACAGGCCTGGCAACAGGCGCGCATCGCGCTGATACAGGCGCAGGCCAGCCGCCTCGCCGACACCGCGGCATTGTTCCAGGCACTCGGCGGTGGCTGGTGGAATCGTACGGATTCATCCCGGGATACCGATGGAAAATAAATTCTTTCGCACGACGACGCGCGCGCTGCGTCGACGATGCGCGCGTCCGCTCGCCACGCTCATGCTGGCCGTTGCCTTCGTTTCGATGACGGCGTGTTCCTCGAAGACCGACAACGATTCTCAGGCGGCATCGACAACGCCGAGCAACGTCACGCTGACTTCGGCGCAACGGCAGAACATCCATCTCTACACAGTCACGTCGTCGCCGTTCCATCGCACGATCGAAGCCAGCGGCGCGGTCGATTTCGACAACGACCAGGCGACCAGCGTACTCGCCGCGTTCTCCGGCCCGGTGTTGCGCTTGCTGGTGAATCCCGGCGACAAGGTGAAGAAGGGCGACGCGCTGGCGATCGTGGATTCGGCCGACTTCGCCACCGCGATCAGCACGTATCGCAAGGCGCTCGCCACGGCGAATACCGATCGACGGCTGGCCGATCTGGAAAAGGATCTGGTGCAGCATCGCGGTGTCGCGCAGCGCGAAGAGGATCAGGCGCAGACCGATGCGGCCAACGCCGATGCGGATGCCGAAGCGGCGTTGCAGGGTTTGCTCGCGTTGAATGTCGATGCGAAGACCATCGCGGATATTCGCCAAGGTCGTTCGGTTTCGAAAGTGCAGAGCGTGATCCGCGCGCCGATCGGCGGCACCGTGGTGGAAAAACTGATCACGCCCGGCCAGCTGTTGCAGGCCGGCACCACGGCATGTTTCACCATCGCCGACTTGTCGCGCGTGTGGGTGATGGCGCAGGTTTCCGTCTCGGACATAGCATCGGTGAGCGTGGGCGATCCGGCGGATGTGGAAACCGGCGTCGATGGAAAAACAATTGCCGGCAGCGTCACCAATATCGCTTCGCTGGTGAGCCCCGACACGCGCCTCGTGGCTGCGCGCGTGGAAGTGGCGAACCCTGGCGTGCTGCTGAAAAAACAGATGTACGTCAACGTGCGCATCCACTCGCGGCAGCAGCACAACGGTCTGCTGGTTCCAGTCGCTGCCGTGCTGCGCGATGACGAAAACCTGCCCTTCGTCTACGTCGCGCAAGCTGACGGTAGCTTTGCACGACGCAGCGTGACGCTGGGTTATCGCGCCGACGATCGCTACGACATCGCCGATGGTTTGCGTGCCGGTGATCAGGTCGTCACCGATGGCGGCATCTTCGTCCAGTTCATGCAAAACCAATGAGCGAGTCACTGCCTCCGAACGGGTACGAACCGCGCACGACCTCGATGATGAATCGGATCGTGGGTTCGTCGCTGGCGCAGCCGCTGGTCGTGTTGCTGCTGACGTTGCTGCTCACCGGTGCGGGTGCGCGTTCGCTGCAACGGCTGCCGGTGGATGCGTATCCCGATCTCTCGCCGCCGATCGTCGAGATCGTGACGCAGTGGCCCGGCCACGCCGCCGAGGAAGTGGAGCGGCTGATCACCGTGCCGGTCGAGCTCGGCATGAATGGCGTGCCGAAGACGGCCAACACGCGATCCATTTCGCTGTATGGCCTGTCCGATGTCGTGCTCACGTTCAAGGACGGCACCGACAACAATTTCGCGCGGCAGGAAGTGTTCAACCGCATGAGCGATCTCGACCTGCCCGATGGCGTGACGCCGTCGGTGTCGCCGCTGTCGTCGCCATCGGGGTTGATCTATCGCTATGTGCTGCAGAGTTCCGATCGAACGCCGATGGAGCTGAAGACGCTGGAGGAATGGACGGTCGAGCCGAAGTATCGCGCAGTGCCCGGCGTCGCCGACGACTCCGGTTTCGGCGGCGGCACGATGCAATACCAGGTGCTGCTCGATCAGGCGAAACTCGCTGCGGTCGGCTTGTCCGCGCAGCAAGTGGAAACCGCGCTGGCCGCCAACAATGGCAACGCCGGTGGTGGTTTTTACTCGCAGGGCGGGCAGTTTTATTACGTGCGCGGCGAAGGCCGCATGGGCACTACCGACGATATCGGCAACGTGGTGCTGGCGGTGCACGACGGCACGCCGGTGCTCGTGAAGGACGTCGGTCGCGTGGTCATCGGCATCGCGCCGCGGCTGGGCGAATTCGGTTTCGAGAAACAGGACGATGCGGTCGAAGGCGTGATCCTGTTGCGCACGGGCGAGAAAACCCAGGACGTGCTGAAGCGCGTCGAGGCGAAAACGCAGGAACTCAACACGCAGATTTTGCCGAAGGACGTGAAGGTTGTGCCGTTCTACGACCGCACCGATCTCGTCGCACAGACCACGCGCATCGTGCAGGACAACCTGCTGCGCGGCATGCTGCTGGTCGTCGTGGTGCTGATTTTCTTTCTCTACGATTTCCGCGCCGGCCTGATCGTGGCCACCACGATTCCGCTGGCGCTGCTGTTCGCTTTCATCTGCCTCGATCTGCAAGGCGCATCGGCGAACCTGCTGTCCATCGGCGCGATCGATTTCGGCATCCTGGTCGATGCCGCGGTGGTGATGGTGGAGAACATCTTCCGCCAGGTCGCCCAGCGCGAAGGCGCGCCACTCGACATCCGCCAGATCATCCGCGACGCCGCTGCCGAAGTGGATCGCCCGCTGTTCTACGCAGTCGCGGTGATCGTGGTGAGTTTCCTGCCGATCTACGTGCTGGCCGGGCCGTCGGGCACGCTGTTCAAGCCGATGGCCGACACGATGATCTTCGCGCTGATCGGCTCGCTCATCGTCACGCTGACGTTGCTGCCGGTGCTGTGCGCGTGGTTCATGCGCAAGGGCGTGCGCGAAAAGCACAACACGATTTTCGAGAAGCTGAAAACGGTTTATGCGAAGGGTCTGGATTTCTCGCTCGAACACGCCAAGGCCGTGACGATCGCATCGGCGGTGCTGCTCGCGCTGTCGCTGCTGCTGATCCCGCGCATCGGCGCGGAGTTCATGCCGCAACTGGACGAGGGCGCGCTGTGGGTGCGCGCGACGATGCCGTACACGATTTCATTCGACGAATCGGCCAAAGTCACGCCGAAGATTCGCGACATCCTGCGCTCGTTCCCCGAAGTCACCAAGGTCGCTTCCGAACTGGGACGTCCGGATGACGGCACCGATTCGACCGGCTTCTTCAACGTCGAGTTCTATGTTGGCCTCAAGCCGTACTCGCAGTGGGCCGGTTCGTACCGCACGAAAGCCGCGCTGACCGAGGCGATCAACAAAAAGCTGCAGGCGTTTCCCGGCGTCATCTTCAACTACACGCAGCCAGCGGAAGACGCAGTGGACGAGGCGGAAACCGGCCTGAAAAGCGCGCTCGCGGTGAAGGTGTTCGGGCCGGACCTGGACACGCTGCAGCAGAAGGGCAAGTCGATCAAGCAGGTGCTTGAACACGTGCGCGGCATCCGCGACGTGACGCTGGTGCAGGAGCTCGGCCAGCCGAGCCTCGCCATCCACATCAAGCGCGACCAGATCGCGCGCTACGGCCTCAACGTTTCCGACATCAACGGACTCATCACCACCGCCATCGGCGGCGACGTGGCGACGCAGGTGGAGCAGGGCGAAAAGCAGTTCGACCTGGTCGTGCGGCTTGAGCAGAAATATCGCGACAACCCGGACGAGATCGGCAACATCCTTGTGGCCACGCCGGCCGGCCAACAAATTCCGCTCAAGCAGTTCGCGGACATCAGCGTGACCAACGGCGCCTCCTTCATCTATCGCGAAGACAACTCGCGCTACATCGGCGTGCAGTTCTCGGTCGAAGGGCGCGATCTCGCTGGCGCGGTAGAAGACGCGATCCAGCAGGTGCATTCGAAAGTGAAATTGCCGCAGGCCTATCGACTCGACTGGGGCGGCGAGTACACCGAATACACGGCATCGCGCGCGCAGCTCAACGTGATTTTGCCGCTGACGCTGGCGTTGATTTTCCTGCTGTTGTTCACGCTGTACAGCAACTTCAAGTTTCCGCTGATCACCGTGCTCGGCGTGCTGCTCTCCGCGCCGGTCGGCGGCATCGTGGCGCTGTGGCTTACTGGCACGCCGTTCTCGGTATCGTCGGGCATCGGCTTCCTCGCGCTGTTCGGTGTTTCGGTGCAGACGGCCGTGGTCTACATCTCCTACGTCAACGAATTGCGTCGTGGCGGCACCAATCTCGCCGAGGCGATCCGCGAAGGCGCGATCCTGCGTTTGCGTCCGATCATGATGACCGCGCTGGTCGCTGCACTGGGTTTGCTGCCTGCCGCGCTCGCCACCGGCGTCGGCACGGACACGCAGCGTCCGTTTGCATTGGTCATCGTCAGCGGCTTGTTCACGCGCCTGCTGATCAGCATCTTCCTGATGCCGGCGCTGTATGCGCTGGTTGCGCGGCCGGACGATCGGCTGGAAGTCTAGACGGCCATACGGCTCGCGCCGAAGTCGCAGTAAAAGCCGGCTTCAGCCGGCCTTTTTCTTCGCCGCCGTCTTGCGTCGCGTGGCGCGTGCCTCATCGGCCGACTGCACGCGATGTGCGGCCAGGATGGCTTTCAGCAACCCGGGAAACCGCTGGTCGACTTCGACGCAGCGCGAGACGGTGTGCATCTCGACGCCGTGGCGTTCGCTGCGTACCAGGCCTGCTTCGCGCAATACACGGAAGTGCTGCGACAACGTGGACTTCGGAATGTCGCGGTCGCTGATCTGCAGGAAGTTGGAACAGGTGCTGGTGCAGCTCGAGCCGGCCAGCTGCGCGTAGATCGCCACGCGCACGGGATCGGAGAGCGCATGCAGGATGCTCTCTACGGTGATGTCTTCGATCGCGGGGTGGAGCAGGGGTCGCATGGTTTCATCCTAGCAGGCCTTGACTTCTAGTTCCATAGTTCATAAGTTACGAACTATCGAATTATTGAACTTCACTCCGCCTTAGCGGGCATCCACAGGAAAACGTCATGAGCAAGCTCACAGGTAAAGTCGCCATCGTCACCGGCGCATCCAAGGGTATCGGCGCCGCCATCGCCAAGGCACTGGCCGCGGCTGGCGCGTCGGTGGTGGTCAACTACGCATCCAGCAAGGAAGGCGCGGACAAGGTCGTTTCGACCATCACTGCCGCGGGCGGCAAGGCCTTTGCGGTCAAGGGCGACGTATCCAAGAAAGCCGATGCCGAGGGCATCGTTGCCGCTGCGATCGAGCAGTTCAGTAAGCTGGATGTGCTGGTCAACAACTCCGGCGTGTACAACTTCGGTGCGCTGGAAGACATCACCGAAGAGGATTTCCATCGCCAGTTTGGCGTCAACGTGCTGGGTCTGTTGCTGACCACGCAGGCCGCCAGCAAGCACCTCGGTGAAGGCGGCAGCATCATCAACATCGGTTCGGTGGTCGCGCGTACTACGCCGCCCGGCAGCGCCGTCTACACCGGCACCAAGGGTGCAGTCGATGCGATCACCGGCGTGCTTTCGCGCGAATTGGGAGCACGCAAGATCCGCGTCAATTCGTTGAACCCGGGCATGATCGAAACGGAAGGCACCCACACCGCCGGCTTCATCGGTTCGGACTTCGAGACCCACGTCGTGACTCAGTCGCCGCTGGGACGCGTCGGTCAGCCGGAAGATATCGCCTCGATCGCGGTGTTCCTGGCCTCCGATGATTCCGCGTGGCTCACCGGTGAACAGTTGCTTGCCGGCGGTGGCATGCGTTGATCGCCAACGCTTGATCTGTTGATACGAAGCGGTCGCGCATCGATGCTGATGCGCGACCGCTTTTTTTGTTGAGATTTTCCCTTGGCGCTTCGAAGCCGCTGAGAAGCGAACGCAAACGTCACGGCGCTATCGACTGACGGCGCATGAGCATTCAAACTGCCGGCCGGCCATCGCGCCTTGACGCCTTCGTCGTCGCATCGTCTCCTATTCCACCCCGGCACGTCCCTATGCACATCGGCATCGATTTCGGTACCAGCTATTCCGCCGCCGCAACCTATCGCAACGGGATGCTGGAAATCATCCGTTTCGGCGACGCGGCGCAATTCCGCACGGCGGTTTTTTTTCCCGAGGTCGTGCCTGACCCAAGCGATTTCGTGCTGACGCCGGCGCTCGAATCGGAAGTGGAAACGCACGTGCGCGATCTGCGCATCCAGCAACGGCAGTTCGGCACGCCCGAGCGCGCGGACGATGTCTTGCGCCGCGATGCCATTCGCGTGGTACGCCGCCAGTGGCTGGAAGAGCGTGCGCGGACTTCGCCTGCCGCCACGCTGGAAAGTTTTCAGCACGCGTTGTTCGGCGACGATGCCGTGGACGCGTACATGGAATACGGCGACGGCAACCTGATCGAATCGCCGAAGTCGATGCTGGGCTTTCGCATGGACGCGGACGTGCGCAAGGTGATCGTGCACATCACCACGCACATCCTCGAACACATTCGCCTGACCGCCAGCCGTCAGCTGGACGAGCCTGTGCGCAGTGCCGTCATCGGCCGGCCGGTGCAGTTTCGTTCGTCGATGGGCGAGCGCGGTTCCGAGCAGGCCATCGAGCTGATTCGCGAAGCGGCGGCGGTCGCTGGTTTCGATGAGATCTCCTTCATGGAAGAACCCGCCGCAGCGGCGATGCACTATCACAAGAGTCTGGAGCATCGTCAGCGCGCACTGATCGTGGACATCGGCGGCGGCACCACCGACGTGGCCTACGCAGAGCTTGGCGGCGGCGAGCATCCGCAGATCACCCGCAGTTGGGGCCTGGCGAAGGGCGGCACCGACTTGGATGTAAACCTCAGCGTCCACGCGTTCATGCCGCTGCTGGGCAACAACATCGCCAACGTGCCGGTGCACTACTTCGTGGAGGCGGCGAGCGTGCACAACCTGCCCAAACAGCGCGAATTTCGAAGGCAGGACTTTCGATTCGTCGACGAGCCGTGGCAGTCGCGGCTGTGCAATCTGCATATACCCGGCGCAACCACCCGTCTCAATCAGGAAGCGGAGCACACGAAGATCGTACTCTCGACCGAGCCGGCGCATCGCTCGGATCTGGGCTTTCTTGAAGACGGCGTGGGCGTGGATACCACGCAGTCGGACCTCAGCGAGGCGATCTCACCCTTCATCCATCGATTGAAGCGCGCGCTCGGTGACGTCAACGACGATCTTGTGGAACTGGAGATTCCGGCCAGCGTTTTCCTCACGGGCGGCACGTCTCGCTCACTGGCCGTGCAAGCTGCGGTACGCGAAAGTTTTCCGAAGATCGATCTTGTGAAAGGCGATCCATCGTTGGGCGTGGTGTCGGGGTTGGCAGTGGCGGCCGCGGAGCTGGACGGCATGCCGCCCTGAGTTCGGTGGCGTCTTCAACGTGCGAGATCGAATCCATTCAATGCGAACTCATGACTCGCCGCCGACGTGCATGAGCAGCGTGTCTGCGCCGTTGTCGCCACGCGAAAGAAGTTTCCATGTGGAGAAGCACGCGCACGGTTCGATCGGGTCAAGCATCAGCTTGCCGTCCGCGATGCTCACGTAGCCGAGCTTGCCGCGTCCCGCCTTTCGCGCATCGACGATCATCAGTGGTCGCTGTGCCGTGAGCATGAGGCTTCCCGGTTTGCCCATGTCGCCATCAGCGGGTGCCTGATCCATCTCGAGTTGCAGTTGCAGGTTGCGCGACGGCAGCGCGAGCGAGCGACGCTGTGCGGCGTCGGCGTTCCAGAGTTCGAACGAGTAGGGCACCTCGTCGTTGAGCCTGATCACGCCCATGCCGTCCGCTTGTCCCTCCGGCAGTTCAACCCTGAGAAAGAAGTTTCGCTTTCCTGTCGGGGATTCGAACGTGCAGAAAAAAGTACCGGGCGGAATCTCCGAGGCGGCAACGGATCGAAGTCCTTCGAGCGGCAAGTTGATCGACATGGAATGGTTTCCGGCTGGGAACGTTGCCGCCAGTTTGAGCAGTGGCGTGCCGATCCGACGTGAAGGTGTTTCATGCACGTGCTAGATCGCCAACTTCGCAACGGGACAACCCCATTCGCCGCCCAATCGTTCGATGACCTTGTGCGCGTCGCTGCGTGTGCAACGACCAGACCGACGCCATGCCTGCACAGCAAGCGGATGAACGCGGGATCGACGAAGCTTCGTGCCACCACGCACAAAAAAATCTGGCGGCATTGCGCCGCCAGATGGTTTTGCCTTTTGGCTCGGAATTTTCTTACGGCGATGCAGTCGGCGCGTTGACGAAGGCACGCCAGGCGATCAGCAGGTTGGTCGCATTCACCGAACCCAGGCCGGTCGCAAAGCTCCAGCCCGGTTGCGCACCGAAGGCTTTGTTGGCATTTGAATAACCGGTTGGGGATGCATCCGTCGTGGTCAGTCCGACTTGTTGCTGGATACCCGGTCCGAACGGCGCGATCGTGTCGAAGAAATAGCAGTTGCTGGTCGTGAAAGATCCCTGCTGCTCGATGCACTCGCTGGAGTTCGATCCACGCGTGACGTTATGGAACACGCAACTACTGGTTCCATTGGCGCCGTTGTCGGCATTGCACGCAGCGAGGCTAGCGGGTATCGGGCCGGACGCATTGCCGTACTCCTGTGCGGCCAGTGCATAGAGCGTCGGCGCTGCATTGCCCTGATCCGGGTTCAATCCGCGCGCGGCCAGCCCTTGGTCCATAAGCGCCTGGATGCCCGCGAACATCGGCGTGGACAACGACGTGCCGCCACTTAACGCGGTCGGGGTGCTGAAGTCCGGCGTGCAGGGGTAGTAGGCCGTGCACGTGATGACCCACGTGTAATCGCCATAGGCGCCGGCGAACAGCGAGACATCAGGGAGATCTCGCGACTGATCCTTGGCCGCGTTGTAGATCTGCCGCTGCCAGGTCGGCTTGGCGTTGATCGACGAAGGGCCGCCGCTGCCGGATTCCGAGGTCATGTAATAACCGGCTGGATCCCACTTCAGGTCGTACGTGCAGAATGCAACCGCGCTGCTGAAGCCGGCAGCTTTCGCGGCGACTCCGTTGCCGCAGGAGTCGTTCCATGGAATCTCCGGTACATACGACAGGGCCGAGCCGTCGGTGAAATTGGCGTCGGAGGAAAAATACTTGCTGGTGGTGCCGTCGAGAATGTCGGCGAGGTCGGTGCCGCCGACGCCGGTGACATGCGGCGACGTGGCGAACGAACTGGCGTCGACTGCGGAATCGCCCTGGCTGCCGCTGATGACCAGATGGTTGTAGCTTGCATTGGACCCGCTGTCGCCGGTGGCCACGAACACCGAGATGCCTTCCGCATCTGCCTGCGCCCACATGAGGTCGATGGCGGTCTTGCTGGCTGCGTCGGTGAAGAACTCGCCGAAACCATAGCTGGCGCTGATGATGTCCGGTCGCGTGCCGCCGTTGATCAGGTTGTCTGCCGCCAGATACACACCGCCGAAGAAATTGTCGGTCGAGTTGCCCGACAGGTCGCCGTTGTATTGCGAGCACGTAGCCACCACGAGGTGCGCGCCTGGTGCCATGGCGGTGGCCCATTCCGCATCGAGCAGAGTTTCGCCGTCATCGCCCTGGTAATTGAACAGGGCGTCCTGGTCGAAGCAATTGGTGGGGCCGCTTGCCGGCGCCGGGTTGATCTGCGCAAAAGTGCCGCCGTACTGGCCGAGCTTGAACACGCCCACGAAGTTGTGCCAGTCGTCCGGCACCATGTCGTTGTCTTCCACGACCGCGATGGTGATGCCTTTCCCGGTGATGCCGTTGGCACGGATTCTCTGGATGCCGTACATCGTGGCAAGGTCGTTCGGCACCAGCCCGCGCGCGCCGTTGGTGAAGTTCACCGCCTGGCTGGTGGGTCTGGCGGCGGTTGTCGCGTTCTTGCCTGTGGAGAAAAACTTTTTCTTCGTCGCATCCCACTGCGCAATGCTGGACTTCTTGCGAAGCGACACCGGGTGGAAATCCGACAAGCCCATCACGCCCGCGACGACGGGTTGCAGCGCGGAAGGAACGCTGACATCACTGGCATTGGCCAGATGCTTCGCGCCATCGATGGTGTAGATCGTTTCCTGCGTATGGAAAGCCTGGTTGATCTGCGCAGCCGTGCCGCTGAAATCGATCTGTGTCTTGTTCGGGTAAACGTTGTTGACCTTGAAGCCCTGCGACGTCAGCCACGAAGTGACAGCCGCAACATCGCTGTCGACCACGCCGAACGCGGCGCCAAACTGTTCCGGCGTCAGCCACTTCTGGAACTGGGCGGATTTCGGGTTGTGCTGGTTGGCGATCAGCTGCTCCATCGCGGCCTGGCGCACGGCGCTGGGCTTGAGCACGAGCTGCATGTGATTCATGGCGGTCGAACCGGCGAGCGGCGCGCCGTTCTTCACCTTGTCAACGATGGCCAGGTGCGTTTTGGCAAGGGGCGCAAGGTCGCTGTTGACCACGGCCTGCGTGACGCGCGGTGCCTCCGACATGTTGATGCCCGCAAACGTGTTGCCAGCAGATGCCATCGACAGCGCGGGCGTGCCGGCCAGCGCTGCGGCAATGGACGCGCTCAATATGAAATACCGATGTTTCATGATGAAGCCTCTTGAAATGAGTCGATCGAAGATGGATGGCTAAACGTCAGAGCCTTCACTGAGGCGCCGCGGCTGGCGCGTGCACGAAGGCGCGCCAGGCGATCAGCAGATTGGTGACGTTCACCGAGCCCAGGCCGCTGGCGAAATTCCAGCCGGGACCTGCTCCATAGGCCTTGTTGTTGACGCCGTATGCGGTGGGCGCCGCATCGGTGGTGGTCAACCCTTCGGTCTCGACGCCATATCCGTAGGGATTCACCGCGCCATAGAAATAGCAGTTGGGCGTGTCTGCTCCGCCATCGAAACTCACGCACTGCGTGGAGGTCGAGCCGCGCGTGATGTTGTGGAAGACGCAACTCGATGTGCCGTTGTTGCCGTTGTCGGCACTGCACGCCGCAAGGCTCGCTGGCACGGCGCCGCTGGCGCCGCCATATTCCTGCTGGGCCAGCGCGTACAGCGTCGGCGCTGCATTGCCCTGGTTCGCCGGCAAACCGCGCATGGCGATGCCCTGGTCGATCAATGCCTGGATACCCGCGAACATCGGCGAGGCGAGCGATGAGTTGGTAACCAGGAACGCCGGCGTCGTGAAGTTCGGCGTGCACTCGTATCCGCCCAGGCAGATGACCATGGCGGTGTTGTTGGCATAGGAGCCGCCGAACAGCGAAACGTCCGGCACATCGCGCGACTGGTCTTTCGGTGCGTTGTAGACGAGACGCTGCCACGTCGGTTTGCTGTCCACCACGGACGAGCCGCTGCCGCTTGCGATCGACGTGGTGTAGGAGGCGTTGGGATCGCGCCCCATCAGGAACTGGCAGAAGCCCACCGCGCTGGAAAACCCGTCGGCCTTGGCGACGACGCCGTTACCGCACGAAGCGTTCCACGGAATCTCCGGCACGTAGCCCAGCGCGGTTCCGTAGTTGGCATTCGGCGTACTGCTGAAGTACTGGCTGGTGGTGCCATCCAGTTCATCCGCAAGATCGGTTCCACCCACCGCCGTGACATAAGGTGAGCTTGCGAGCGCGGCGACGGTCTGGCCTGCAGCGTTGATCTGGCCGCCGGTGAAATCCGAATTGCTGCCCGAACCACCCGTGTCCGTAAATACCGATATGCCCTCGGCATCGGCCTGTGCGGTCACCACATCGAGCGCGGTCTTGCTGGCGGTGTCGGTCTTGTCTTCGCCGTGGTAATAGCCCGGATACGTAACGCTCACGACGTTCGGCCGCTCATCTGCGTTCACCAGATTGGTCAGCGCGATGAAGGTCCCGCCGTAGGTATTGGGGCTCGCCGGATCGAACGTGCTGGTGTAGTTCGAGCAATAAGCGACTTCGATATGCGCGCCGGGTGCGATCGCCGTGGCCGCTTCCAGATCTTCCGCCGCGGAGAACGATTCGTTCGGCGGGTCCGACTCCTGGCCGGCGTAACAATTGTTCAGCGTGCCGATCTGCGGCGTGATCTGGCTGAAGCTGCCGCCATAAGAGCCAAGGTTGAACTGGGTGACATAGTTGCTCCAGTCGTCGGGCAAAGCGGGTGTGATCTCAACCACTGCGATGGTGATGCCGGTGCCGCTCACGCCGTTCTGGCGAATGCGCGAAATGCCGTACATGTTGGCGAGATCGTCGGGCACCAGGCCTCGGGTTCCACGCAGTCCGCCGCTACCAATCGTCATTGCATGCGCTTGTGATGCCGCAGCGCCGGTCAGGTCGAACCGGTGCGTGGCAGCATTCCACTTTCCGGCGCTGGGCGCGGCGGCTTTAATCGCAGGCGCCTCGCTCAGCCCGACCACGCCGGCGATCACGTCGTGCAGAGCGACAGGCACGCTGATGTCGCCGTCATTGCCTAGATAGCGTGTGCCGTCCTTGAGTTTGTAGACGGTTTCCTGCGTGTGGAATGCCTGATTGACCTGCGCTACGCTGCCGCTGAAATCGATCTGCATCTTGTTCGGGTAGACGCCGCTGACGGTGAAACCCTGCGCGGTGAGCCACGAGGTTATCGCCGCGACATCGCCATCAACGACGCCGTATGAATCACCGAACTGCTGCGGCGTCAGCCACTGGTGAAACTGATTCGATTGGGGATTGTGCTGAGCGGCGATATGCGCTTCCAGTTCTGCCGTGCGCAGCGGGCTGCGTTTCAGAACCAGTTGGAGGTGTTTCATCGCGGCCGATCCCGACAGCGATGTGCTGGAGAGGGCCTGACCAACGACGCGCGAACGCGTTTGCGCAATCGTCGCCAGCTGGCTGTTGCTGACCGTTTGCGTGACACGCGGTGCTTCCTTGATGCCGAGGCTTGCGGAAACAGAAGCCGTCGCCTGCGCCTGGAGCAGGCCGGGTGCGCCGCTCAGCGCTGCGGCAATGGCCGCGCCGAGAATGAAAGAGTGTTGCTTCATGATGAAACCCCATCGAAGTGGAAAAGTGATAACCCTTGTTTCACCTGCGCGAACCATTTGTTCCGGACACACAGCGTCCGCGGTGTCTGCCCGCATGGCACACGCAATCAAGTTGCCCCCAGGTATCGCTGACGCGTGCCGGATTCCGTTCCGGTCACCCGCCATCCCTATGACGCCTGCAGACTTGTTTCTGCTTGCGGGTCCTCGTCAGATAACGATGAAGACCGATGCATTCGAGGAAGCCGTTGCGATCAGGTCGCTGCTTTTTCGAGGCATGGGTCGAGTGTCTGCCTGACGCAACGGCTCATCAATAGAAAAAGGTGATGCATCTGCTTCTATGATGGAAGTACATCACGCGTCGGGCCCAGCGCGCGCCATGGACGCATCAACGACGGCGCGGCGGTGCCTTCAACGGCGGCAGCGCGATCGTCTGCGCAGGTGCAGCCAATCGTTCCGGAAATGCGTCCAGAGCCGCACGCCAACCCAACTGAAAGCGCGTGCGGGTGCCGAAGCGGCCCATGAGTTCGGCGATACGCCGATTGAGCGTGGCGATCGAGATGCCGGCCTCGTACACGATCGCCTTGTCGTTCAAGCCGGCCGCCAGCAGCGGAATCATTTGGGCGGCTGTTTCCGAAACCTGCGTATCCGGCTTGCCGGTTTCCATGGCGCCGGTTCGACTGAATGCGATGGGCGTGGCACGCGCCCAGGTCATTTCGAAGAGCTCGTAAAGCGCATCGAGCAGGGCAGGTGCCCGCACCAGCAAGGTGGGGCCTCCCTGGTCCTCGACGTTCAGCGGAATGAGGGCGACACGCCGGTCCACTACCAGCATCTTGATGGGCAAGGTCGGGAAAATTCTTGCCTGTTCGCCTTTCTCCACTTCGGATCGCAGCAACGTCAATGCGCCCGGTAACGCGATGTAGCCGGCATCGGAAATACTTCTGATGCGCACGCCACGGCGCATTTCCGGCCGATTGACGTCCTTGCGGTACAACCATGGCGGGCGCTGAAAGCCGAAGATTTCCTCCTGCACCGTCTGCCGCAACTGACCCAGAATCTGTCCAAGCGCCGCGTGGTTCGTGATCACTTCCACGGGTTGTTCCGGCATTCTGGCGCTGGCCGACTTCGCGGCCTGCTTCTTCAGTTCGGGGATGGTCGACCGCGCGAGTTCGAGCACGACCTGTCGCTGGCCCACGAGTGCTTCGATCGCGAGTTCCGGGGGCACCGCAATGTAACGTCGCGGACGTTCGGGAGAGTGCGATGCGAGGCCTTTGGATTCGATATCGTCGAGCAGTTGCTGCGCTTTTCGCAGTGACAGCGTGAGCGCATCGGCAATCTCCTTCGCCGTCACCATGCCTTGCACGAGCAGCGTGCGATACGTGCGCTCTTCCAGTTCGCCAATGCCGAGCGGTTCCAGCGGACGCTGGCTCACCGATGCGAGGCGCAGCTTTCCGGACGAGCGCGGTTTGCGTGCGATGAGAGGTTGCTTTTTTCGCAGGCGATCCTGATCGGCAGCTTTCTCCGCCTTTCGATGCTCGCCAGGATCGACGCCCGAGGCCAGCATCGTGCGAGCCGCGTCACGCTTCTCGCGAGCAAGCTTCAAACCGATATCCGGATACGCGCCGAAAGCCAGCCGCTTCTCCCTTCCGCCGAAGCGATACTTCAGCCGCCACAGCTTGCCGCCGCTCGGCGTGACTTCGACATACAAGCCACCGCCGTCGAAAAGTTTTCGCGCCTTGCTCTCCGGCTTCGCCTTGAGAATCGCTTTGTCCGAAAGTGGCATGGGTCGTCCGTGGGGGCAGTTTTGATTTGCCGATGGTGCCCCCAATGTGCCCCCGCATCAAATGTCGTGGCAACCTCCTCGCAGAGTCGAGTCAGGCGTGACTGGTGGAACGTATTCGCGCCGACCAAGGCAGCGTATTCAATTAGACGGCTAACTCGATTGTTGCCCCCGCGCGCTGTCAACGGCGCCAGGAACGTTGTCTACTGTGGCCTCAACATGGATTTCGTCAGGGGTAGCGAATGCACGCACGTGCCTGGAAAGGTGTGATCCATCGATGCGCATGGATCACTGTGGTCATCCTGATCTTGATGCCGGGATAGAGCAGGGCACAAAGCCAGGTCGTCACCTCCCGCCCGTGTCATTTCGCCGCGCATGCCGTCTCCACCGTTGGGCCTGCCTGTTTGCTGGCCCAAGTCCATGCCGGCGCATTGCCTCTCGAACCCATGTACTGGCATCTGGACACCTTTGCGGATCCCGCCGCGGCCAACGCTGCGAAGGACGCCCGCAGTGTCGTCGTGGAGGACTACGGCAAGGTCTGGTTGTTTACCATCGCGGGTAAAGGGCGGCGAGCGAAGGGCACAACCCACGTGGCACGAATCGGTCCGCTTTCCGTAACGTCAGCCGCGGCATTCGACGCCGAGTATGTGCACTCGCTGTTCGCACCCGGAACCACGGCACCCGTGCACAAGCACTCCGGACCGGAGGCGTTCTACGCCCTCGAAGGCGATACCTGCATTGAGATGCCCGACGGTGCTCATGTCACAGAGGACCCGGCAACATCCTGGTGATGCCGGGCGGCGAGCCGATGTTGCTGATGGCTATCGGCAACACGACGCGACGCGCTTTTGCTCTTGTGCTTCACGATGCGTCTTTGCCTGCCACCACGCGCGTTACCGGTTGGAAACCTGCAGGCCGCTGCTTGGCTGGCGCGACAATGAAATGAATGCAGGTGTGGAATGGCAGAGCATTTCGCGAACGGGCGGATGGCGATCGGCAAGCGTGTGCGTCTGAAGCGTCATTCCATCGCGTCAACGTTCGCCGAGACGCGTTGAAGCAGCGCGAGCAGTGTCTTGACTTCGGCGGCGGACAGTCCGCGCGTCGCCTCCTTGTTTCCTTGTCGCAGCACCTCGCGTCCCGCGGGAAGTTTTTTTCGCGCGGCATCCGTCAGAGAGATCAGGCTGCTGCGGCGATCATCCGGATGAGTTTCGCGGCGCACGAGTCCGTCGCGCTCAAGCCGTGCGAGCAACTGGGCCATGCTGGGCTGCTCGACTTTCGCCCAGCGTGCCAAGTCTGCCTGCGACATTTGTTTGCCATCCGCGAGTGCGCTGAGTACGGGCAGTTGCGCCGTTGCGAAACCCAACGGACGCAATCGCGCATCGCCCACCCGCGCGAGGCCGCGTGCGATTCGACTGAAATAGTGACCAGGCGTGATCATCGGCTGCCAATCATTTGCGGTCATTGCATAGCATCCTATGAATTCATGTGTATAGTATAGGTTCCTATGTAAATCGGTGATAGCGGCCATGGCATCTTTTTCGCGAATCGCAATTGTCGGCGGCGGTCCCGGCGGCCTGATGCTTGCCCGCTTGCTGTTAATGCGCGGCATGAATGCAGCTGTGTTCGAGCGCGATACGCATGCCGACGAACGCCCTCAGGGCGGCTCGCTCGATCTTCACGCCGATACCGGACAACGTGCGATGCGCGTGGCCGAGCTGGAAACACAGTTCAGCGCGGAAGCGCGACCGGAACATCAAGGCGATCGACTTTACGATCAGCACGGCACGCTGTTGTTCGACCGTGACGGCGAGGGCGATGATCGTCCCGAGATCGACCGCACTGCGCTGCGCCGCATTCTTCTCGATTCGCTTCCACCGGACCTTGTGCGATGGGACAGTCGGATCGAGAGCATCAAACCTCTGGCGAGCGGCGGCCATGAAGTAGCCGGTCGCGGATTTGTCGAGCAGTTCGACATCGTCGTCGGCGCTGATGGCGCATGGTCGAATGTTCGACCGCTGGTCTCTGACGCTGCGCCCAGCTACGGCGGCGTCACACTGGTTGAACTCGGCTTCGACACGCAGCGCCACCCCGCAGTTGATGCGCTGACCGGCAGCGGCAAGATGTTTGCCGTCGGCGATAACCGCGCGCTAATCGCACAGCGCAACGGCCTTGGTCACATCCGCGGCTACGCGGGAGTGCGCATGCCTGAGGACGCGTCGCGATATTTGGCGCAGAGTTCCGTTGAGGATGTGCGCGCGATCATGCTGGAAGCGTTCGCGGCGTGGTCGCCTGAGCTGACTCATCTGATCGAGGTCGGCGACGTGATCGGCATTCGCCCGATGTACGCGCTCCCGATCGGCCACCACTGGCCAAACCAGCCCCGCCTCACGCTGCTGGGCGATGCGGCACACCTGATGTCGCCATTCAGCGGGGAGGGCGTGAACCTGGCACTTGCCGATGCCGTCGATCTTGCCGAAGCGCTGAGCTCAGGCGAAGGATGGCCCGCGATCGAGCGTTATGAAGCGATCATGGTCGAGCGTTCCGCACCCGCTGCAGAAGGTGCGGCAGCGGGCTTGAACGCCGCGTTTTCGCCTGCGGGTGTCGACAGCGTGCTTGCGCATTATCTGGAGCGGGTTGCTGTTTCAGGACCAGAGAATCGGCAGGTTTCTTAAAACTGCCATTAAAGACACCGAGCGACGGGTTCAACGAAGACCGCCGCGGAGAATCACCCTGAGTTGCACGCCTGTGAACGTGCTAGCGGATCGTGATCGGGATGTCGACGATGCATTCGGCAAAGCTCGCACGGCTGACGCGGATGCCAGCAAGTTGGGCGTGTCGTACGAGTACGGTCAGAGCAGCAAATGTTCAGGTGGCTTTGGGGGCTTCGATTAGTAGCTTGGGGCATTCTGAAGCAAGGCTCAGCGAGGTGGATATTGACAATTCTGAAATGGGTACATTCAAGCTGGGGGCGGGCTGGGAGTCGGCGCCGACGTATCACGAAGTACCACCGGAGCCAGCGGACGGTGTGTGCGGGCCACCGCGGTAGGTTATTACCCACACGGCAGCGAATACCGCTGATGTCCGATCGATCTCCCACGAGGCGTGCTGACGTAAGCACTACGGTGTCGAAGTGCTCGTCCGTGCTGAAGCAGCAATCGATGCGTTCTTGGCGGCCGAGCAAAAAGCAAGCAGATAACAGAACGCTCGTCGACCAGCCTTACATATGACTGACACAACGAAAAAGGCCACCCGGTGAGAGTGGCCTCAAACGTTGCTATTCATGGTGGCCGGGGACGGAATCGAACCGCCGACACGGGGATTTTCAATCCCCTGCTCTACCAACTGAGCTACCCGGCCAAATCTTGCGAATCACGACAGCCGCGATGGTTGCGGGTGCCTTGTGGAGCCGCGCATTAGACCGAATGCGCGGGTTTTCGTCAAGGCTCGGCGTCGGGTGCGGTGAAGCCGGAGGCCTTGGCGAAGTCGCCGCCGAACAGGAATTTTTCCATTTCCTCGGAGAGGAACGCACGCGATTTCGGTTCGAGCGGATTGAGCCGGTATTCGTTGATGAGCGTGGTCTGGTGCGCGAGCCATTGCTGCCACGCGGGCTTGGAAATCTCCGCGTAGATGCGCTGGCCGAGCGGGCCGGGCCACGGTGCGAAGTCGAGGCCTTCGGCGTCGATGCCGAGCTTGCTGCAATGGATGGTGCGACTCATGGGTTTTCCTGGTCGGTGTCGATGCGGAGCAAGAGTGCTCGCACCGGTGCGGGGAGGCCGAGTGTGCCGATCTCGCTGGCGCTGCACCAGCGTGCGCCGGTTTCATCGGCGTCGGCTTTGCGTGGCGCCGCGCCGTCGAACAGCAGCGGCTCGATATCGAGGCGGTAGTGGGTGAAGACGTGGGTAAACGGGGCGAGCGCTGTCACGTCGTCGATGCGCGCGTGCTGTTGCGCGATGCGCCAGCCGTCTTGTGGATCGATTGCTTCGGGCAGGCTCCATAGTCCGGACCAGACGCCTTGCGGGCCGCGTCGTTCGAGCAGCACGCGACCATCGGCATCGCGCAGTACCAGCATCACGGTGGCGCGTGTGGGAATGCTGCGAGTCGGCTTGCGGCTTGGCAACTGCGCGGTGAGGCCGTCGCGATAGGCGATGCAGTCGGTGGACAGCGGGCATTCGCTGCAGCGCGGTCGCGGATGGATGCACACGGTGGCGCCCAGATCCATGATCGCCTGTGTGTAGTCAGCCACGCGTTGGATAGGCGTGTGTTCTTCGGCGTGCTGCCAGAGCTGCTTTTCGACCGCGCTCTGGCCGGTGTATCCGTGGATGCCGTGGTAGCGCGCGAGTACGCGCTTGACGTTGCCATCAAGGATCGCAAAACGCAGGCCATGTGCCTGCGCAAGGATCGCCGCGGCGGTGGAACGCCCTATGCCGGGCAATGCCTTGAGCGCGTCGAAATCGCGCGGCAGTTCGCCGCCGTGATGTTCCACGCACAACTGCGCGGCACGGTGCAGAAAACGCGCGCGCCGGTAGTAGCCGAGGCCGGACCACAGGGCGAAGACATTGTCTTCGTCGGCCGCGGCAAGATCGGTAAGCGTCGGCAACGCGCGAATGAAGCGATCGAAATAACCAACGACCGTGGCGACTTGTGTCTGTTGCAGCATGACCTCCGACAGCCACACGCGATACGCGTCGCGCGGGTGTTGCCACGGAAGATCCTTGCGGCCGTACTGATCGAACCAGCAAAGAAGGCGTGTGGCGAAACTGTCGGAATGCTTCGACGAGGATTTGCTGGACGTGCGTCCGGATAATGCAGCTTCGGTGCGACGCGGCGGCACGTCAGTGTGTGGGCGCTTTGCTGGCGGCCGGCTTCGGCGCGACCGTGCTCGCGGCGGCAGGGACAGCGTCGCCGGTCTTCATGCTGAAACCTTCGATTTTTACGCCGCTGGCTTCGTAGTTCGCGATTTCAAGATGTCCATCCGCGGGCGGCATGCTCAGGTGAGGACCATGCTCATCGCTCAACGCACTCCACCAATGCGCAAGCGCAAGCGGCGGTAGGCGAAGGTCGGCATGGTTGTCGGGTCCGTCGAGTTTCAGCTCGAGCATGAGTGGTGTGTTCTGTGCGGCGGGCGTGAGGGTGAGCGCGATGTCGTAACGCGCGGCGCCGGCGTGCTCGAAGGTACCGGCGAGTATTGCGGCAGCATCGGCGCTGCCATGCCAGTGCGCGTTGCCGTTGAGTGCAAGCGTCGAATCCGTGCCTTGCGCGAGATGCAACGCGACGTTGTCGAGTTCCAGCGTGTTGCCGTTGATGCGTGGCGTGGCGGACAGCTGTAGTTGCAGCGGGGTTCCGGATTCGGTGTTGGCGGTCATGCTGAGCGGAAACGGCTGGCCGGAAAGAAGGCAGCCCGCTTCGAGCCGCACGTCGCCGAGTAGCAATTCGTCGCCACGCACCAGGCTGCCGCGACGGATGCTGACGCCCGCATCGATGCGTGGAATATTCGGCGGCGCGCCGGCGGGTTGCGCAGGCAATGCGGCGACCCACGCCTGCAACGCGTCGAGGTCGACGCGCGGCGATTCGATTTCGAGTTTGGTGATGACCGTTGGGCCGCCGAACACGGTTTGCCACGGCAGCACGAGGCTGCCGCGTGCCGCGACAAGGATCGGCGCGTTCGCACCTTGCGCGTTGAGCGTGATGCCGCGCAGGTCGAGTGCGGGCCGCGGAAACAAGGTCGGGCTCGCAGGGCTGGCGAGGTTGAGTTCGAGTCCGGCGTTGCGCGCCTGCTGCTGCAGCGTTGCGGTGAAGCGCTCCGGCTGCAGCAGGATATATACGGCTATCACTGCTGCCAGCACGATGGTCAGCGCGAGGCCGCCAACGACGTAGAGCGCGAGTCGGAGTCGGCGGGACACGCTCAGCTCCGCGCCTCAGTCATGACCCTGGCCTTCGACGCCGAGGCTTGCGGGAAGCAGGCCATCGACGAATGCTTCAGCCTCGAACACGCGGAGATCGGTCGCCGTTTCGCCCAGCCCGACAAAACGGATCGGCAGGCCGAATTCCCGCGCGAGCGCGAACACCACGCCGCCCTTGGCCGTGCCATCGAGCTTGGTGACCACGAGTCCGGTGACGCCGACGATCTGCAGAAACTGGCGAACCTGGTTCACCGCGTTCTGTCCGGTGGTGCCGTCGATCACCATCAGCACTTCGTGCGGCGCGTCGACGTCGATCTTTTTCAATACGCGGGCGATCTTGCCGAGTTCGTCCATCAAGCCGCCCTGCGTGTGCAGGCGGCCGGCGGTGTCGGCGATGAGCACGTCGATGTCGCGCGATCGTGCGGCCTGCAACGCATCGAAGATTACGCTGGCGGCGTCGGCATCCTGGCCTTGCGAGATCACCGGCACGTCGTTGCGCGTGCCCCAGGTTTTCAGTTGTTCCACCGCAGCCGCACGGAACGTGTCGCCGGCGGCGAGCATCACGGCGTGGCGCTCATCGCGCCAGCGGCGCGCTAGCTTGCCGATGGTGGTGGTCTTGCCGGCGCCATTGATGCCGACGACAAGCGTGACGAAAGGATGGCGGCCGCGGATGTCGAGCGGCTTCTCGACCGGCTTGAGCAGCGCGACAAGTTCGGCACGCAACGCTGCCAGCAAAGCCGGTGAATCGGCGAACTCGCGTTTGTGCATGCGCTTGCGCAGGTTTTCGACCAGTTCGCTGCTGGCTGCGACGCCGACGTCGGCAGTGATCAGCGTGGTTTCCAGTTCGTCGAGGAGATCGTCGTCGAGTTTCGGATGACGCACGAACAGCGAACTCAGGCCGCGCGCGAATGAGTTGCCGGAAAGCCGTTCGCGCCAGCTGCGCTTGGCGGGTGCGGCTTCGGCTTCGGTTTCGGAAGCGGGCGTCGGATCAATAATTGGTGCAACGAAACGTTCGTTGTCGGTGCGCCCTTCGGCAGGCGAGGGGACTTCGGCCAGCGTTTCCTGGATCACCGGTGCCGCGCCGTCCAATGTCGCTGGATCGGCGGGCGGAACGATCGGTATTTCCGCTTCCGTCTCGGCGGGTTTCTTCTTCCAGAACTTGAGCATTGCGGCAATGATTCAAAGACAATGGGCGGCATGCTAACACCCCGACCTGTACTGCCCGCTGAGGGCGCGACGCCATGAGCGCCAAGCGCCACGGCGCGCCTGGACGCATCCGCGTCATCGGCGGCAGCCTGCGCAATTCGCGGATCGACGTGCCCGATCTGCCCGGCTTGCGGCCCACCGCCGAGCGCGTGCGGGAAACCTTGTTCAACTGGCTGGCCCCGGTGATCGACGGCGCACGCTGCATCGATCTTTGTGCGGGCACGGGTGCTCTGGGCATCGAGGCGTTGTCGCGTGGGGCGGCGAGCGTGCGATTCGTCGAGCGCGATACGAAGGTCGCGCAGGCGTTGCGCGCGAATCTCGAGCGCTTGAAAGCCGGCGCCGGGCAGGTCACTGCGGCCGACGCGCTGGTGTTCCTCGCGCAATCTGCGGACCCGTGCGATGTGGTGTTTCTCGATCCACCGTTCGCGCTGGATCTGTGGTCGGCGCTCGCCGAACGACTCGAATCCGGCGGCTGGCTGTCCGCGCGCGCGTGGATCTACGTGGAGTCGCCGCGTGGCGTGGTGCCGACGTTGCCGTCGGGCTGGAACGTGCATCGCGAAGGGCAGGCCGGCGAGGTGCGTTTTGCGCTCTATCGGCGCGCGCTTCCGTTAAGCTAGGCCAACTTTGACTGCCACCCTTGTCCCCGTGAGCAAACCCTTGGGCAACCCTCGTCTCGCCATCTATCCGGGCACATTCGATCCGATCACCAACGGTCATTCCGACCTCGTGGCGCGTGCTGCGCCGTTGTTCGACCGGGTGATCGTGGCGGTGGCGGACAGTTCCAGCAAAGGCCCGGCCTTCAATATCGACGAACGAATCTCGCTGGCGCGCATGGCGCTGGCCGATTTGCCGAACGTGGAGGTGCGCGGGTTCGATAGCCTGCTGGCGACGTTCATCAGTGAGGTCGGTGCCGGCGTGATCATCCGCGGACTGCGTGCGGTGTCCGATTTCGAATACGAGTTCCAGCTGGCCAGCATGAATCGCCATCTGATCCCGCAGGCGGAAACGCTGTTCCTGACGCCGGCGGAGCAATACAGTTTCATTTCCTCGTCGCTGGTGCGCGAGATCGGCCGCCTCGGCGGGGACATTTCCGGTTTCGTGCATCCTGCGGTTCAACAGGCCATGCGGCAGCGCTGGCAAAAGAGCCGGATCGGCTCCAACAAGCAACCCGAAACAGAAGGTGATCACTATGCGTAAGTTCGCTCTCATTGCTGCTATCGCGCTGACGTCCGGCCTGGCCCTGAGCGGCTGCGGCAAGCACGACAACGGTCAGCAGGATGCCGATGCCCCGCAGGCGGCGCAGGCGGTGACCAAGCCGACCGATCCGAACGACAACAAGGGCTGGAACAACTATCTCGGCCAGATCGTGCAGAAAAACATGCAGGGCATGAAGGCCAGCCAGCCGTATGCCTACATGGTGACCGCGGGCGCCACCGACGATGCCAAGGCGCAGAACGATCGCCAGTTGCAGTCAGTGCAGGACACCGTTGCGCGCGGCGTCCTGCCGGGCAACATGCTGGTGTTCGGCGGCCCGGATTCGGCGAAGACGGCCGACCTGCTGCTGGCCGCGTTCAAGGACGCCAAGCCCGGTTCGTTCAAGGACGTGATCGTGTTGTTCATCGGCGACCAGGCCGACAAGCAGCGCATTACCGATGCGCTGACGCCGACCGGCGCCACCATCCGTTTCGTTGCAATGTAATAGCGATCGCCGCACCGGCCACGCCGGCGCGGATTGCCAACGGCCCTTCGCAAAATGCGAAGGGCCGTTTTCGCGGGGCCGGCGACCGATCGCCGATGCGCTCTCCCCGGGCGTCACACCCCAGCATATAGTATCGAAATCATGTCTTTGAAGATCCTCGACACCTGCGTCAACTGCGACGTCTGTGAGCCGGCATGCCCGAATAAGGCCATTTCGCTGGGCGAGGAGTTCTACGTCATCGATCCGGATCTGTGCACTGAATGTGTCGGTCACCATGACGAACCGCAGTGCGTGGTGGTGTGTCCGGTCGAATGCATCATTACTGATCCACAACACATCGAGTCGCATGAGCAACTCGATCTCAAATATCGACACTTGATGTTCAAGGAGCCTGCCGCATGAAGTTTTCCCCGCATTGGCCAGCACTTTCGCTAAGCCTGCTGCTGGTCGGTGGAGCGGCATTCGCCGCCGATGGATCGACAAAGAACGTCCCCGCATCTGCCGCGCACGGACAGATACAGCTGCGCCCCGGTCACGCGGCCATCGCCAGCGCAAATTTCCACGCGACCAACGCCGGGCTGGAAGTGCTGGCCAAGGGCGGCAACGCGTTCGACGCGGCCATCGCCGTGGCTTCCACGCTGTCGGTGGTGGAGCCGGAGAGTTCGGGCATGGGCGGTGGATTCATGGCTGTGCTGCATCGTGCGAAAGATGGCCACGACTTTTTCATCGACGCGCGCGAAGCTGCGCCAGCCGCGGTGGACAGCAAGGATTACCTCAACGCGGATGGCACGCCGAACCGTGACGCGTCGCTGAAAGGCCCGCTGTCGTCCGGCATTCCCGGTGAACCGGCCGGCCTCGTGCTGCTGTCCAAACGCTACGGCCGTCTGCCGTTGAGCGCATCGCTAGCGCCGGCCATCCGCATCGCGCGCGACGGTTTCCAGCCGGACGCGCGCCTGCGCGAAGCGATCGCCGATGAACGGAAAAACCTTCAACGCTGGCCGGCTTCCGCCGCCAAGTATCTAACCGATGGCAAGCCGCCGGCCGATGGCGCGACGTGGCGCGATCCCGATCAGGCGCATACGTGGGAATTGATCGCCACGCATGGCGACGATGGGTTTTATCGTGGCGAAACCGCGGACAAGCTGATTGCCGCGGTGCATGCCGCGGGTGGCCGCTGGACGCTGGCCGATCTTGCCGCGTACAAGGCCAAGGAGCGCACGCCGATCATCGTGAACTATCACGGGTTCCGCATCATCACCGCGCCGCCGCCGTCGTCGGGCGGCGTGGCCATCGCAGAAATTCTCAACATCCTGTCCGGCTTCGATCTGACCAAGCTCGACGAGCCGCATCGCGTGCACTTCATCATCGAAGCGATGCGCCGCGCGTTCCGCGATCACAACGACTATCTGGGCGATCCGGATTTCGTGAAGATGCCGCTGGACATGCTGCTTTCGCCGTTCTACGCCGATGGCCTTCGCCAGAGCATCCTGCCGGACAAGGCCACGCCGTCGTCGATGCTGCCCGCGGCCGAAGCTGCGGAGCCGGGCATGCACACCACGCATTTCTCGATCATCGATGCGGACGGCAACATGGTCGCCATCACGTCGACGGTCAATTACGTGCTGGGCTCCACCTTCGTGGCGTCGGGCACTGGCGTGCTGCTGAACGACGAGATGGACGACTTCGCGTTGGTGCCGAATGAGCCCAACGTCTACGGCCTGCTTGGCAGCGTTGCCAACGCACCGAAAGGCGGCAAGCGCATGTTGTCGTCGATGTCGCCGAGCATCGTGATCGGCGCGGATCGCACCGCGGTGATCGGCTCGCCCGGCGGCTCGACCATCATCACGCAGGTGCTCGAAGGCATTCTCGCTTTCGTCGATGGCGAAAGCGCGCAGCAGATCGCCGCGCACAAACGCTTCCATCATCAGTACATGCCCGATGAGGTGGATGTCGAGGAGGGCACCTTCGATCCGGCCACCAGTGACGCGTTGACGAAGATGGGTTACAACCTGAAACCGCGCGAATCGTGGGGTTTCATGAACGTGGTGACCTGGAATCGCAAGACCAACAAACTCGATGCCGCCAGCGATCCGCGCCGTCCGTCGGGTCTGGGCAAGGTGCAGTGACATAGCGATGGAATTGTTCTCGATCCTGGGTAACTCACAGCAGCTCGATGGCGGAGCCATGTTTGGCAATGCTCCGAGAGCGTTGTGGTCCCGCTGGATCAAGCCTGATGACGAGAACCGCATTCCGCTCGCGTGCCGTTGCTTGCTGGTTAAGAATCTGGACGGCCGTAACGTGCTGTTCGAAACCGGCATCGGTGCTTTCTTCGAGCCGTCGATGCGCGAGCGCTATGGCGTGGTTGAACAGCGGCATGTACTGCTCGACTCGCTCGCCGAAGTCGGGCTTTCGCATGTGGACATCGATGTCGTGGTGTTATCGCATCTGCATTTCGATCATGCCGGTGGTTTGCTTGCTGCGTGGGAAGAAGGGCAGGTGCCGAAGCTGTTGTTTCCGAATGCGCGGTTCGTGGTCGGTGCAGATCACTGGCGTCGTGCGCTTGCGCCACATCCGCGTGATCGTGCCTCGTTCGTTCACGAATTGCAGTTGCTGCTCGAAGCATGCGGACGGCTGGAACTCGTCGAAGGCGAGTATTCGCAGGCATTGGGATCGTCGGTTCGTTTCAGTTTTTCGGACGGCCATACGCCGGGCCTCATGCTCGCCGAAGTCGGTGGCGTGGCGTTTTGCGCCGATCTGATTCCGGGGCGTTTCTGGGTGCATCTGCCGATCACGATGGGCTACGACCGTTCTCCGGAAATATTGATCGACGAGAAGCGCGCTTTCCTCCAAGACAAGTTATCGCGTGACGTGCGCCTGTTTTTCACGCATGACCACGACTGCGCACTCGCGCGGGTGACGCGCGATGAACACGGCCGCTTCGGCACGGCCGACGAGCAACGCGAACTGCGCGGCGACATCGTTCCAGCGTCGGTCGGAGCAGCGGGATGATGACCGCGAAAGCGACATCGATGCCGGGCGTGATCGGCCAGATCGCGGGCGCCTTGCTTGTGCTCGCTGGCGTCGGCCTCGCGGCCATGACGGCGCGCGGTCTGTCCAATTATCACGCAGCTGTTGGCCGGCATGGCGGCGACTTGATCGAGCTGGGTGCCGACGCGTCGCCGCAACCGGGCCAGCATGGTTACATGGCGCGAATCGTTGGCACGCCGTCGGTGGTAGAAACACCGCACGATCAGGAGTTCAGCCAGCACGCCGACACGCCGCTGCTCACCCGCCACGTCGAGATGTTCCAGTGGCGCGAGATTCGCATTGGCGACGACGTGCATTACGAACTGGACTGGGAAGATCATCCGATCGATACCAGTCGATTCAGGCAGCCGGGCGGCCACGCCAATCCCGGCAGTTTCCCGATCGCCGGCAAGCAGTTCGAAGCAGGTCTGGTGCAGATCGGCGGGTTCAAGTTATCCAGCAATCTGCTGCACGCGCTGCCCGGCTCGGAGCGCATCGCGCCGGATCCCAAATCGCTGCCGGCGAATCTCGCCGCGAGTTTCAGCGAATACGACGGTTATCTGGTGACCAGCGCGCATCCGCAGGATCCGCGTCTGGGTGATTTGCGAGTGAGCTGGGACGGAGTGCCGCTGCAACCGGTCACTGTGGTGGCTCGCATCGACGGCGACCGGCTGGTGCCAGCGATCGACGCCGCCGATGGCAAAGGCTACGACGTCGAAGTCGGCGACGTATCGCTGCTCGATGAATTCCCCGATCTGCCGATACCGCCGGAATCGGTGCTGATTCGCGAAATTATTTCCGTGCTGCTCGCGGCGGCTGGCGCATTCCTGCTGATCAGGTTGAACAGTTCTCGACGGGATGCACTGCTCGCGCTCGCAATCGGTTCGATGGCCGTCGGTGCTGTCACCAGCGTGATGTATCTCGGCAGCGATGGCCACATGGCAGGCATCTGGTTGCTGATCGCGTTGCTCGGTATCGGTGTGGCGATCTGGCGGCTTCGGCGACATCCGTCGACTCCGCACCCACTCTGATTTTTATCTCGTCGCCGACGGCGGCGTGGCGATTCGCTCGTTGGTGTGTTCGATGAACCACAGGCCGGCAAACAGTTTCGGGTCGATCGAATAACCTTCGGCTGCGCGTGCGAACAGCCAGCCACCGGCTTCACTGCGTGGCACTTCATGCACGACGATGTTCTCGGTTTCGTCGCCGCCGCCTGGGCCGACTTTTTCCAGATCCCACGCGCGCACGAAAGTGATCATCTCGGTACTCATGCCCGAGGAAGACGGGCCGCAATGCACGAATTCCACGTGCTGGCAGCGGTAGCCGGTTTCCTCTTCGAGCTCGCGCTGTGCCGCAAGCAACGCGCCTTCGTCGGCCTGTTCAAGCACATCGCCGACGAGTCCGGCAGGCATCTCGATGGTGTTCTGCAGGATCGAAACGCGGTATTGCTCGACGAACAACACCGTGTCCTGCGGCGTCACCGCCAGGATGATCACCGCGCCACCGGGATTGTTGCGCTCTGCATATTCCCAGCGTCCACGCTTGCGCAGGCTCAACCATTTGCCTTCGTGGAGAGTTTCGACCGGTGCGTTGGCGTCGGCGGGAATGCGCGGGTTGGAATCGTTCATCGGCGATCACGGTTGGAAAGTTCAGCGGACATGGTGAACTGTCCCGACGGCAGCGACAACCGGCCGGCGAGATTTCTTCGACGATGTCGTCAGCGCAACTGCGCGCGCAGGCGGCTGCGTGTGAAGGCGCCGAAGCGCAGCTGCTCGCAAATGGCATCGAGCTGCGCAGAGTCGCGAGATTGGCGCACCAACAGATCGGGTGTGATGGCGGATGGCGCGTCCAGCGCGATACGCGTGAGGCGGCGATACATGCGCGCCATCTCGCCGTGCTCGCGCAATTTGACGGCGCAGGCCGCGGCACCGCGCAGACGCAGGAATGTCACTTCGTCGACGCGTTCGAGCAGCGCATCAAGGCTCCCGAAATGAGTAAGCAGTGCGGCGGCGGTCTTGGCGCCGATGCCGGGCACGCCGGGAATGTTGTCCACCGCATCGCCGCAGAGTGCGAGGTAGTCGGCCACCTGATGCGGATGCACGCCAAGCCGTTCGTGCACGCCGAGCGGGCCCCAACGCGTGTTGCGCGCGTAATCCCACTGCTCGTCGTGCTCGCCCAGCAACTGACCGAAATCCTTGTCCGCCGACACGATTACGCTACGCCAACCCATCGCACGCAGGCCCCACACCGTAGTGCCGATCAGGTCATCGGCCTCGAACGCGTGGTCGATCATCACGTGGATGCCGAGCGCTTCGGTGATGGCACGACACATCACGAATTGCCGCTCGAGCGCCGGCGGCGGCAACTCGCGATTGGCTTTATACGCGGGATAAATCGCATTGCGGAACGAGCTGGTCAGCGAGGCGTCGAAAGCCACCGCCACATGTTCGGGTTGCACGCGTTCGAGCAATTCGCACAAAAATCGCGTGAAGCCGTGAACGGCGTTGATCGGGTGATCGTCCGCATCGAAGAACTCGTCCGGCATCGAATGCCAGGCGCGAAAGACGTACAGGCTTCCGTCGATCAGATGGACGGCTGGACGTCCATCTGAAGATGCCGTCATGGCGTCCATGTGCTGAGAAGGTCATCAAGCGCCGGGCGATCACGATCGGGCACATCGATCTGCGGTGTGCCCAGATGCATGAAGCCGACCACGTGTTCATTGCTGGCGAGCCCAAGCACGGCCGCTGCCTCGCGATCGTAGGCTGCCCAGCCGGTAAGCCATTGCGCGCCGAAGCCCAAGGCGTATGCGCCAATCAAAAGATTCTGCGCGACGCAGCCGGCAGTCAGCGTTTGCTCGATCGGTGGCACGCTGCTTTCTTCGTCGATGCAGGCCACGATGACCAGCACCAGTGGCGCGAAGGTGTAGCGCAGGCGTTCCTTCTCGCGCTTGGAGTCAGACAGCTCCGGCTTGTTGCGAATCACCAGCGCGGTCATGCGCTCGCCGAAGCGCAACTTTGCCTCGCCTTGCATTTGAATCAGTCGGAACGGCACCAGCTTGCCGTGGTCGGGCACACGGATCGCCGCTTCAAGCAGGGCGCGCAAAGTGGATTCGTCCGGCACCGGTTCGCCGAGTTGCCGCGATGGTACGGAATGGCGTTGCTGCAACAAGGACAAGGCGTCAGACATGGACAGACTCGGTAGATCGGACTTTCCATGCTAGCCCGCGAATCGACATTGCGCGAATCGTCATGCGCGCGCCGGCAAACGGAACGAACCGGGCAGTAATTCCGACACGCTGGTCCGTTGCATTTCTCCGCGCAGGTTGGCGAGCAATACCGGCATGTCCGCATCACAAAGTTCGGCCATCACCTGGCGACATGCGCCGCACGGCGTGATCGGTGCGGGGCAATCGCCGATAACCGCCATGGCCGCGAAATCACCGGGCTGGCAACCGGCGGCGATCGCACTGAACAACGTGGTGCGCTCGGCGCAATTGCACAGGCCGTACGAGGCGTTTTCCACGTTGCAGCCGGTGAACCGGCGACCGTCATGCGTCAGCAATGCGGCGCCGACGAAGAAGTGAGAATAGGGTGCGTAAGCGCGGTTGCGCGCTTCATGTGCGAGCTGGATCATTTCGTCGAACGCGGTGGCAGATACAGGCATCGGGATCTCCGGCGAGAGCCCCATTCGACGCGAGCCGCGTCTGGCGGCGGGCCAGCTTACTCTTCCGTCGTCGCCGGGATCAAAGCCCGGGGGCGCGACTCCCGCTAAGATGTCCGGACCATTCGAGGGGGTTGCAGCATGCCGATCACCATAGCCGCCTTGCGCGAAACCGCCGCCGGTGAACGCCGCGTAGCGATCACGCCGGAAATGGCGAAAAAATTCCGTGGCAAGGGACTGCGCGTGCTGATCGAACACGATGCGGGACGCGCCGCAGGTTTTCCGGACGCGGCCTATGCCGATGTCGAATTTGTCGATCTCGCTGGCGTGCTGGCACAGGCGGATGTGCTGGCCTGCGTGCTTCCGCCGGATGACGCGGTGTTCGCGGGTTTGCGCGAAGGCAGCATCGTGGTCGGGCAGTTGCGTCCCTATGGCGCGCCGGCTCGCGTCGCTGCGCTGGCATTACGAAAGCTCACTGCGTTCTCGCTGGAATTGCTGCCGCGAACCACGCGCGCGCAGGCGATGGACGTGCTGAGTTCGCAGGCTGCGGTGGCGGGTTATCGCGCCATGCTGATTGCGGCGGAAGCATCGCCGAAATTCTTTCCGATGCTGACGACGGCTGCCGGCACGATTCGTCCGTCCAGGGTGCTGGTGATCGGCGCAGGTGTTGCAGGCTTGCAGGCGATCGCCACCGCGCGACGCCTCGGCGCGCAGACCGAGGGCTACGACGTGCGGCCGGAAACACGCGAGCAGGTCGAATCGCTGGGCGCGAAATTCCTCGAGCTTGGCGTGTCAGCGGCAGGCAGCGGCGGCTACGCGCGCGAGCTTTCCGCAGAAGAGCGCGCGTCGCAGCAGCAGGCGCTGGCCGAACATCTGAAATCAGTTGATGTGATCGTCACCACGGCAGCTGTTCCGGGCAGGCCGGCTCCGAAGATTCTCACCCGCGCCATGGTCGAGGGGATGAAGCCCGGTGCGTTGATCGTGGATCTCGCAGCCGAAGGCGGCGGCAACTGCGAACTGACCCGGCCCGGCGAGCGCGTGGAGCATGCAGGTGTGGTGATCCTCGGTCCGCTCAACCTGCCGGCTGGTGCGCCACTACATGCATCGGAAATGTACGCACGCAACGTGTACAACTTCTGCGAGCTTCTGGTCCATGACGCGGCGTTGCAGCCGGATTTCAATGACGAACTGATCGCGAAAAGCTGCGTGAGCCACGCAGGCGAGGTTCATTTCAAAGGTTGATGCCGTCGGGTTTAAACCGGGTGCGGTCAGGGTTTGAGGGGCGGCGTCGCGCGACCGGACTGCCTGAGCCAGCGCATGCGTTGTCCCGGTGGTATGGCGCGCCATTGACGCATCAGTTCATCACGCTGTCCCGGCGGCATCTGCCGGAAACGCTCGAACGCGGCGTGCAGGCGCTGGCGCTCGCCGGGCGGCAGCCGCTGGAATTCGGCCTGGTTCGCGCGTGTCTGCTGGCGTTCGGCCGGCGTCATGGTTTGCCAGCGCGCGATGCGCTCGCGAATTTCGTCGCGTTCCGGCGGCGGCAGGCCCACCCAGCCTTCGGCGCGCTTCATCATGCGTGCCTGCCTGCGCGGCGGCAGGCTGTCCCATTTTCCGCGTAGCGGCATCAACACTTCACGCTGTTGCGGCGTGAGTTGGCGCCAAGAGTGCGGTTGCGGCAGCGGACCGAGATCGACCGGATCACCGGAAACATCCTGGGCATGCAGCGGCACGGCAATGACGCCGCCGAGCAGGGTGGCGCAAATCAGTGACAGGACAAGGCGATGGAAGGTCATGGACTCAACGATGGGTGGGCTGGCTGTCGTTGGCTGCGAGCCAGCCGTAGAAATCGAGATCCTGATAAAGATTCGGATCGGTCTTGTCGGCGTCCGGCGGCAGGTCGTTGTCGGTGTCCGCGCTGGCCTGGATGGCGATGGCCGTCTGCGCCGACGGTGCGGCAGGGTGATGTTGATGCGGCATCGGCTGCCACACCATCAGCGCGGCAAACGCAAGCATCGCGAACGCGCCGGTGGGGATCAGCCAGCGTCGTGCGCTGTGCTTCGGTGCCGCAGAGGCAAGTGCTTCGCGGCGTGCTGTGCGCAGCCGTCCGGCGGTCACCGGATCGACGTGCTGGCTCGCCTCGCGATAGAGCTTGCGGGCGCGCCTTGCGATGTTTGTTTCAGGCGACGTCATCGCCAGTCCTCCAGTAGATCGCGCAGGTGATGCATCGCGCGCGACAGGTGTGTTTTCACGCTGCCTTCGGAGCAGCCCATGGCTTGCGCGGTTTCCGCCACGTCGAGCCCTTCCAGCATGCGCAACATGAAAGCTTCGCGCTGGCGCTGCGGTAACTGACGGACCGCTGCGGCCATATCCGCATACGATTGCACGTCGTGCAGCCGATCGAGCGGACCGGGGCCGTGATCGGGCGGCTCCCACGCCGGCATTTCGTCGCCGTCGTCGTCGCGCCCGCCGCCAAGCCAGCCCACTACGATCGAACGCACCTTGCGACGGCGCTGAAGGTCCACGATGCGCCGACGCAGGATTCCCCAGAACAAAGGCGGCCACTCGGCCGCGGGTTTGTCGCGATAGTGCTTTACCAATCGCAGCATCGCGTCCTGCACGGCGTCCATTGCATCTTCTCGCTGGCGCAATTGCATCTCGGCCATGCGGAATGCGCGACGCTCCACCTGCGCCAGAAACGCATCGAGCGTGGCGGGCGTTTCGCGTACGTCCAGCAATTCCGCGTCGAGCGCGCCGGCCACGCTGCTCATGTCGGCAGCCTCCGCATCCTCGGAGTGTGCATGCTCGTGCTGTGGCGCATCCTCGGGCTCCAGCGGTTCGACTCCGTTGATCAACGCAGCAGGCTCGCGCGGGTTGACTGTCGCCCGTATGATGGCAAGACAACGTCCTGGCGGGCGGTTCTCATAGGGTGTGGGCTCATGATCGACGGTTTCCTGGCGCTGTATATCTTCATGCTGGCGGCGTTTACCGGATATGAAATCATCGCGCGGGTACCGGTGATCCTGCATACGCCGCTGATGTCGGGATCCAACTTCGTGCATGGCATTGTGCTGGTTGGGGCGATGATCGCGCTAGGTCACGCACAGACGCCGTTCGAGATCAGCGTGGGCTTCATCGGCGTGCTGCTCGGCGCGGGCAACGCGGCCGGCGGCTATGTGGTGACCGAGCGGATGCTGGAGATGTTCAAGTCCAGCAAGCCCGATGCCCGCAAGGCCGGCGCCAGCGCGGAGAGCAAGTGATGAGCTGGTTGCCAGTGCTGATCAAGGCCTGCTATTTCGTCGCCGCACTGTTGTTCATTCTGGGCCTGAAACGCATGAGTTCGCCGCGCACCGCACGCGGCGGCATCGTCTGGGCCGGCTACGGCATGTTGCTGGCGGTACTGGCGACTTTTTTCCTGCCGGACATGCATCATCTGGAATTGATTATTGCCGCCGTGGTTATCGGCGTCGGTGCCGCGTGGTGGAGCGGCAAGCGCGTGGCGATGACCGACATGCCGCAGATGGTCGCGCTCTACAACGGCATGGGCGGCGGAGCGGCCGCGGCCATCGGCGCGGTGGAGCTGATCGGTTACGTGCGCAGTTTCGCGCTGCTGCATCCGGCGGGCGTTCCCGATACCTCGCCACTGCGACCGGAAAGCTGGGCGATCAACGCGGTGTCGTCGCTGCCGATCATCTCGCTGTTGTCGCCGGTCGAACTCGCGCTTGGCGTGCTCGGCGCGCTGATCGGCGCAGTGAGTTTTTCCGGCTCGCTGATCGCGTTCGCGAAGTTGCAGGGCTGGCTCGACAAACGTTTCGTTTTCGCCGGACAGCGCGTGATCAATTTAGTGCTGCTGGCGGCGGCTGTGGTGATCGGCATCGTGTTGATCAGCGGGCACGCCAGCCTGCTGCTGATCGTGTTGTTCTTCGCGCTGGCACTGCTGTTCGGATTGATGATGACGCTGCCGATCGGCGGCGCCGACATGCCGGTAGTCATCTCCTTGTACAACGCATTCACCGGCCTCGCCGTGGCGTTCGAAGGTTTCGTGCTCGGCAACGAGGCGATGATCATCGCCGGCATGGTGGTCGGCGCGGCCGGCACGTTGCTGACCCAGTTGATGGCCAAGGCGATGAATCGTTCGATCGGCAATGTGCTGTTCGGAAGTTTCGGCGCGAGCGGTGGCGAGGCACAGGCGATCGACGGCGCGCAAAAACCGATCGACGCCAACGACGCAGCGGTGATGATGGCTTACGCCGAACGCGTGGTGATCGTGCCGGGTTACGGCATGGCCGTGGCGCAGGCGCAACACAAGGTGTGGGAATTCGCCAAGCTGCTGATCGAGCGCGGCGTGAAAGTGAAGTTCGCGATCCACCCGGTCGCCGGTCGCATGCCTGGCCACATGAACGTGCTGCTCGCCGAGGCCGGCGTGCCGTACGATTTGATCGCCGACATGGACGATATCAATCCCGAATTTCCCAACGTCGATGTGGCGCTGGTGATCGGCGCGAACGACGTGGTCAATCCGCTGGCGAAAACCGATCCGGCTTCACCGATCTACGGCATGCCGATCCTGGATGTGTCGAATGCGAAGCACGTCATCGTGGTCAAGCGCGGCAAGGGCACCGGTTTCGCCGGCATCGAGAACGCGCTGTTCTATGCCGACAACGCACGCATGCTCTATGGCGATGGCCAGGCAGCGGCCGGGCAACTGGTATCGGAGTTGAAGACGCTCGACAGCTGAGCGTCGTTCGCCCGGGTCAACGTTGTACTGGGAGCTTGCGCGGCGAACGCTGCGCGAGCCACGCCGCGAGCAACATGCCCGCAACTGTCCATGCGATATCCGCCGGCCGCATCGCGACTCGCGCCAGTTGCCACAGCATGCCGATGCCCGCGATGCGTATCGCATCGACCAGACCCATGCTCATGCTTCCGGCGATCTCCACGCTGGCGATCAGCACGTTGACGTAGATCGAAGCCAGCGCCGCGGCGAACGCCGAGAGCAGCGCCGCAGCGCGTCCCGGTGCGAGCACCCCGGCGCGGATGGTCCAGGCCAGCAGTGCGCCGATCGGCAGCACCAGCCACGGCAGAGGATGGCGCAGATAGAGCGTTGCCACCATCCAGACCGCGCCAGCCGCCAGCCCGAGCATGGCCGCGCTGAACAGCGAAAACACCAGCGTCCACACGCGACGCAGAGTCATCGGAAGAGGCATCGCAAAACGGGTAAGTGCATGCGCGGGTCCATCGGGCAAAGCGCGCATCATAGCGTGAGCCCGATCGACGCCATCCCCGTCGCAGTGCGCCGCATCTTGAGATTTCTCCGCGCGTCCCGATCTGGAAGTGAGCTACGAAGCGGGTGTTCGCCATCCGCGGGCGTCATAATGCAAGACCCGGGTTCGGCGTTCGGCGACCCGCAAGAACAGGATTGGCGTTGGAATGAGTGGTTTCAGTCTGAGCAGCGAACCTTTCACCCTGTCGCGTGACTGCAACGCGGTGATGGTGCCGCAAGGCGATGTGGTAAACCTGCCGGCCGGGCAGATCGGCTATATCACGCAGGCATTGGGTGGCAGCTTCACGGTCTACGTGGAAGGCAACCTGTTCCGCATTGCCGGCATCGACGCCGACGCGCTGGGCAAGGAGCCACCGCCGCCGATCGAGATTCCCGCCAACGCCACCGATGCCGATGTTGAAAAGCTCGCGTGGGATCAGTTGCGCACCGTGTTCGATCCGGAGATCCCGGTCAACGTGGTGGAGCTCGGCCTCGTCTACGACCTGACGCTGGAGCCCACCGAATCCGGCAATCGCAAGGTCTACGTCAAGCTCACGCTTACGGCGCCGGGTTGCGGCATGGGCGACATTCTCGTCGATGACGCGCGCACCAAGCTGGAGATGATCCCCACGATCAGCGAGGCAGACGTGGATCTGGTGTTCGATCCGCCGTGGAGCCACTCGATGATGTCGGATGCCGCGAAACTCGAAACAGGAATGCTTTGAAACTTTTCGGCGTAACCCGAAGTCGCCGATGTTTTCCTCTCGTCATTCCGGCCTGCGCCGGAATGACGGTAAGACGTCTGAGCTAGTGAGCCAGAACGCGAATGACGAGAACGCGCATGAATCGAATCAGTTCGCTTCTTCGAATCGATTCGCGTCGCGGTTCTTGCGGACCTTGGCGGGATCCCACACGCGACCGTTCATGGTGATGTAAACGCCGTCGGGCAGCGTCTGCACCGCGGCCACGGCGCAACCGATGTTGAACACCGCATCCGAGCCCTGGAAACGCGCCGGGTTCAACGCGCCTGTGAGCACGATCACCTTGCCTTCGATGTGCGCCAGCTCGCGTGCGGTTTCGACCATCGTGTCGGTGCCATGCGTCACCAGGACATGGCGATGCGGTTGTGCTTCGATGGCCGAGCGCACCAGCGTGCGATCCTCCGCGCCCATGTGCAGGCTGTCCTTGCGCAGGATCGGAATCACATCGAACGCGAACGCCACGCCGAGCTGGCCGAGAATCTCACCGATCTGCGGCGCGCCGATCTTGTAATCCGACTTGTCGTCGAAGTAGATCTTGTCGATCGTGCCGCCGGTAGTGACGATGGTCAGATGCTGCATGGTCGATAGCCGGAGAGGGAGTCGTGGCATTTTAGCGTGTGTCGACACCCCAACGGCTGCCCGTGTGATGTTCCGTAGGAGAATCCTGTGCGCGATGATCTTCCGTTACATGGCGAAAAACATCGCGCACAGGGTGCGATCCTGCAAGGTCAGTCCAGCAGCAACGCAGTGCTGTCGGCATCGGGTGTGACCAACCGGTCAAGGCCGTGGCTGATGAAACGGCGCAACGCTGCCGCTGGGCGTGGATCGCCTTGATGGCTTGACCATGCTCCCTGGCGCGCCAGCAACGCCGCGGCGGCGCAACGTGCCAGCGTGAAGGCTAGTCCACGGGATCCTGCTTCGAGCCTGTCGCGTGAGGCCGCATGCTGATCGAGCCAGTGCGCGGCAGCGTCGATCGTTTGCGTGATCGTGCAGGCTGCGTGCGTGTGACGGTCGTCATTCAGCCAATGCACGATGGATCGGCGCAATGCGCCGAAGCTGTCGCCGGCCAGTGCGCGCAGGCTGTCCAGCGACAACACATTCGTGGTGCCTTCCCAGATCGCGTAGACCTGTGCATCGCGCAGCAGTTGCGGCAGGCCGGTGTCCTCGATGTAGCCAGCGCCGCCGAAGCACTCCAGCGCCTCGGAGCAAATCCTGATCGCAAGCTTGCCGGTCCAGAGTTTTGCCAGCGGCGTGAGCAGGCGCAGCAGGACGACTTCATGTGGTGCCGCCGCGCCGTGTTCGACGCGGCCGAGAAGATGTGCAACTTCAAAGGTCAATGCGAATGCAGCTTGGAACTCCGCCTGCATGTCCGCGAGCGTCTGCGCGTGCAGCGGCTGTTCGATCAATGGACGTCCAAATGCGTGGCGACGATTTGCGTAGTCGCGCGCCAAACTGATCGCACGCGCCATGCTGGCCACCGCGCAAACCGCATTCCACGTACGCGTGACGTTGAGCATCGGCGCGACCTGCCGCACGCCATGACTCAATTCACCCAACGGCCATGCGGGCAGGCCATCGAGATGGATTTCAGCGGTTGGGAGTTCATGCGTGCCGAGTTTGTCCTTCAGCCGATCGATGATCAGCCCGGGTTTGCGGTGCTCGCCGTCCATCGTCTCGACGTAGAAAAGCGCCAGCGCCGCGGTGCCATCGCCCATGCCCTCAGGGCGCGCGAGAGCGAGCGCAGCCTCACCGACTACGGCGGAGCTGAACCATTTGCGTCCGTGCAGCCGCCATTGCCCATTGCTGTCCTGCCTGGCGATGGTCTCGCTGTTGCCGACGTCGGAGCCGCCGGCGTTCTCCGTCATCCATTGGCCGCTAAGCCAGAAACCGGATGCGTCGCGACTGAGAAAATGCGGCAGCGCGCGATCGATCAACGCCTGGTTGCCGGAGGATTTCAGCGCGGTGGCAGCGCCGTCGGTCATCGCCAGCGGGCAGGTATAGAACTCGCTGGCGACGTGATACAGATACACGCGCGCAAATTCTTCCAGCCGCGCGAATTCGCCGTCGGCATGTCCCGAAGCAAGCACCGCATATTGCGTGGCGATGTGCGGACCTTCCTGCCACGCCGTGGTCAACTCGATGCGGTCGACCCGTTTTCCCCACGCATCCCACTGCGTCAATACCGGTTTGCGCCGTGTGCTTTGGGACGCGCGCTGCCAGGCCATCTGCGCGTAGTCGCCGAGCCCTGCAAGGTCGGCGATCAACGCTTCATGTCGTTGTGTTGGCAGCGCGCGCTCGATCAATGAGCGCAGCAATCGATCGGCATGCCATGGGTGCGCGAGTTGTGGAGCGTCTTGCAGGAAAGCCATGGTGGGGCCCTCAGTGCGGTGGCCGGAGTATAGAAGCGCGTCGTCGATCAAATCGTTGTCGGTGTCGATCAAGGCTAGAATCTGCCGATTCTGTCGCGTCAACTTAGGGAAAAAGACATGACCTGGACGCCACGCGTTGCAGTACTGATTCCGTGTTTCAACGAAGCCGTTGCGATCGGCACCGTGGTGCGCGATTTCGCGGCGCAGCTTCCGCAAGCGCGGGTCATTGTCTTCGACAACCATTCCACCGACGACACCGTTGCCGAAGCTCGCAAGGCCGGTGCCGAAGTGCGCACCGAACGGCTGCGCGGAAAGGGCAATGTGGTGCGCCGGATGTTTGCCGATATCGACGCGGATATCTATGTGATGGTGGACGGCGATGCCACCTACGATGCGGCTGATGCGCCGGCGCTGATCAGGCACATGCTCGACGAACATCTCGACCTTGTGGTCGGCAGTCGTGTCACCGAAGAAAAAGTCACCTATCGGCGCGGACATCAGTTCGGCAACCGCGCGCTGACGGCACTCACGGGATGGATTTTCGGGCGCAGCTTTACCGACATGCTGTCCGGCTATCGGGTGATGTCGCGTCGTTACGTCAAATCATTTCCCGCGCACTCGCAGGGATTCGATATCGAAACGGAACTGGCCGTGCATGCGCTGGAACTTCACATGCCGGTGGCGGAAATGCCCAGCCGCTACATCGCACGTCCTGAAGGCTCGCACAGCAAGCTCCATACCTGGCGCGATGGCTGGCGCATTCTGATGACCATCGTGCGTCTGGCGAAGAATGGACGTCCATTCGCGTTTTTCTCCGTTGCCTGCGCGATCTGCGTGGCGCTGGCGATCGGACTATCCATACCGTTGCTGAAAACCTATCTGGAAACCGGACTCGTGCCGCGCTTCCCCACCGCCATACTCAGCGCCGCGTTGGGTTTGCTCGGCGGCGTGTTTCTCGTTTGCGGACTCGTACTGGATACAGTGACACTCGGACGGCGCGAGTTGAAATACCTGGCGTATCTGAGTTGTTCGTATCCCGACACGTCAGTTGATTACACGTGATGCGCAAGCGTGCTGCAACAAAGTTCGGCACATTCCGGATCCTCTTGGTTTGCCTGCTGATCGGCGCGCTGTACTCGTTATACAAAGGCCAGGACGCCGACTGGGATCTGAAAAACTATCATCTCTACAATTGCTGGGCGTTGCTGCATGATCGACTGAACATCGATCTCGGCGCGGCCGGCATCCAGGCTTATTTCAATCCGCTGCTGGATCTTCCGTACTACTTGCTAGGCACCGGTGTGCTGAAGCATTTGCCGCGCGTGCTCGCCGCGTTGCAAGGACTCTGGTACGGCGGCCTGATTTTTTTCCTGCTGCAAATCGCCGTTCGTCTTTCGGGTTTGCATGGCCGTTCGTTCGGCGTGATCGATCTGCTGGCGGTGTTGATCGGCGCGACCGGCACCATGGCCATGTCGCAGGCAGGCCTGAGTTCAAACGAGATGCCGCTTGCGTTGTTGATGCTTGCCGGCATCCATCAACTGCTTCCGCTATGTGCTGCCGAGCTTCCATCGAGAGCATGGCGACACGCGGTGATCGCTGGCTGTCTATGCGGGATGGCGGTCGGGTTGAAGCCCACGGCAATGATCTATCCACCCGCGCTCGGGTTGGCTCTATTGTTTGCGCTGGGAGCGCGCGCAACGGCATGGCGACTGAGCGCGTTGTTCGCACTCGGGACCTGCGCGGGCTTTCTGCTGACGTACGGCTGGTGGGGCTGGACCTTGTTCGAACTCACGGGCAATCCGACATTCCCGATGTTCAACCAGTGGTTCCATTCGCCGCTGATGCCAGCCAACAGCGGAACGGATGTCCGGTTTCTTCCGCGCAGTACGGCGCAGTGGTTGTTCTATCCGTTCTACTGGATACGACCGAGCAGCGGCCTCGTGACGGAGTCCCCTGTCGCCGATGCACGCATCGCATTGACGCTGCTGGCGATCGTGGGATTGGCAGCGATGGCCTGGCTCAGGCGTGCCAGGCCATCAACAGAGCGACGCGCCGTACGATTGCTCACGATATTCGTTACGGCTGGCTATGTGCTGTGGCTTGGCATGTTTTCGATACTTCGTTACACCGTGTCAATCGAGGTGTTGTCCGGATTGATCATGCTGCTGGCGGTACAAGAGCTACCTGGCAGTCAACGGGCGGATGGCTCGGCCCGGCGCTGGCCGGCATGGACAATGTTGTGCCTTTTTCTGCTTCTGGCGGGCTCCAGTACCCATCCGGATTGGGGTCACGCACCTTATGCCGATGTCGCCTTCGACGTGCATGCACCGGCCGTCGAGCCGGGCAGCATGGTGGTGCTTGTCGGTGCACCGCAGGCATATGTGATTCCCTTCATCGACCGGGCGCAGGCCAGCCAATATCTCGGGCTGACCAACCTCACCAAGCGCTCGCAGAATCATGGGATCACACAGGCAACGCGCGAGCGTCTTCTCGCTTATCGCGGTCCGACGTATGCACTGCTGCGCGACGATGCCGGCGAATATCTTGCGATGTTGAAGCAGTGGCTGCCCGGTGCGAAGCTCACGGATTGCAGCACCATTCGCAGCAATCTGGAACACGACCAGAGCAATGTTGACGTCTCATCGAACCTGCGCTTGTGCCGATTGCAGCGCAGTTGATCAGCTGCGTGATTTGCGTCTGACGCCTGCGCCCAATGTACCGATCAGCAGCAACGTGAGCGCGACCTCGATCAGCGCCAGCCAGCGTTCGGTCGGCGAGCTCCATGCTTCGGCGATGCCGTGGCAGAAATAGAACAGGCTGAGGATGCCGACCCACAGCAGCGCGCGACGCGCATCGCGGATCGCCAGCAATGGAAGCAACAAGGGTACGACGGTGATGACGAGCACCAGCCACAGCGGCATTTGCTGGGGCGGAAATAACCATGCATACCACGCGAGCTGCAGCGCCGTGAGCGCGGCCCACGCGAACAATCCTGCGCGTTGTTCTTTTGGCAGCGTTCGCCTCACGAATTCAGCGCCAGTCGGCGCGCGGTGTCGGCGAGACGACGACCGAGTGCACGCGCAAGTTCGCGTTCGTGTTCGCTGATCGCGTTGTCGCCCTTGGCGCCGGCAACGTGACTGACGCCGTATGGCGTGCCGCCACTTTGCGTCGCAGTAAGCGCAGCCTCGGTGTAAGGCAGGCCGAGCAGCAGCATGCCGTGATGGAGCAGCGGCAGCGCCATCGACAACAGCGTGCTTTCCTGGCCCCCGTGCATCGTGCTGGTCGAGGTGAAAAGCACCGCAGGTTTGCCGACCAGTGCGCCGCTGGCCCATTCGGCGCCGGTCGAATCAATAAAGAACTTGAGCGGCGCAGCCATGTTGCCGAAACGCGTCGGGCTGCCCATCGCCAAGCCAATGCAATCGAGCAGATCCTGTTTGGTCGCGTAGGGCGCGCCGTCCTCCGGCTCGGGCGGTTGCGCGATCTCGGTCACCGCCGCCACTGGCGGTACCTGGCGCAGTCGCGCGCGCATGCCCGACACTTCTTCGATGCCGCGGGCGATCAGCCGCGCGAGCTGCGCAGTGTGGCCACTGCGGCTGTAATAGAGAACCAGGATGTCGTGACTCATGCGATGTCGCTCATGCGTTTGAGGCGTTCAGTGGCAATGCGCTAGTGTACCGACCGATAACCACGATGTTGGCGCCGCGCTGCGCCGGCGAACCCGAGGAACCGATGGCCCGACGATTCGACCGCGATCGCACGAAGAGCTTCGGGTATTTCCTTTGGCGTCGTTTTGTCGACGACAAGTGTTTCGAAACCGCCGGCGCGCTGTCGTACACCACGCTGGTGTCGCTGGTGCCTCTGACGGTCGCGGTGTTCGCGATGTTCTCCGCGTTCCCGGTGTTTGCCGATGCGCGCAATACGCTGATCGGTTTCGTGTTCGACAACTTCGTGCCGGCCGCTGGCGAGAAAGTGCAGGAAACGCTGACCACGTTCGCGGACAACGCCAAGCGCCTCACCGGCATCAGCATCCTTGTGATGCTGTTCAGCGCGTTGTCGATGATGGTGAGCATCGAGGATCGACTCAATCGCATCTGGCGCGTGAAACAGGCGCGCGGTTGGGGTTCGCGCCTGCTGCTGTATTGGGCGGCGCTGTCGCTGGGTCCGATCCTGGTGGTCGGTGGTATCGCGGTGACTTCGTATGTGACGGCGATGCCGTTGCTGCAGGGCGCGGCGGGACAGATCACCAGCATCGGCCATCGCTTGCTCAGCGTGCTGCCGTTCGTGGTCACGTTTCTCACGCTTTGGCTGATGTACTCGACCATTCCCAACTGCAAGGTGTTGCGCCGTGACGCGGCGATCGGTGCGCTGCTGGGCGCGATACTTTTCGAAATCGTGCGCTGGGGCTTCACGTTGTTCGTGCATCGGGCGCAGACGTACCAGCAGATTTACGGCGCACTCGCGGCGATTCCGATTCTGCTTTTGTGGATCTATCTGTCGTGGGTGATCGTGATTTTTTCCGCGTCGATCGCCGCGTCGGCATCGGCATTCGATTACCACGCGCCAAAAAAGATGCTGCCCGAAGGCGCCGAGTTTCTCGGTCTGCTGGTGGTGCTGAAACATTTCATCGATGCGCAGCGCGGCGGCGAGAGTCTCGATCACGCCGATGTGCGCATGCGCGAGCCATACCTGCACAGCCATCTGATCGCCGATTACTTCGACGATCTGAGTCAGGCCGAATTGATCCAGCGCGCGGAAAACGGAGGCTGGCTGTTGAGCCGCAGCCTTGACAGCACCGACTTGCTGCGCGTGTATCGCAACACGCGTTTTCGATTGCTGCTGCGCCCGGCGGAAGAGGCGGCGGCGATGGATATCGAACTGCCGGCGCCGCTGCTGGCGTTGCTCACCGAAGCGGCCGATGCGCTCGAAATGCAGCTGCGTTGCCGGCTCGACCAGGTCTATCCCCAGGACGCGAACGACGCGTCCGACACCGAGGAAATTCACGCATGACTTTTTCATCTTTGCTGCTTCGATCCACTGCGTTGTCATTGATGCTCGTGATGTCCGCGCCATCGCACGCGGCGATGCCAACTACGCCGACGCTGCATGTTGCGACGCTGGACGGAAAGACGTTCGACCTCGCCGCGCAGCGTGGCAAGTGGGTGATCGTCAACTATTGGGCAACCTGGTGCGTGCCGTGCATCAAGGAAATGCCGGACATCTCTCGCTTCGTCGCCGCACACAGGAACGTGGCCGCGATCGGGCTCGCTTACGACGACAGTGATCCGGCAGACATCAAGGCGTTCGTCGCCAAGCATCCGGTGGCATATCCGATCGCGCAGGTCGTGCTGGACAAGCCGCTGAAGGATTTCGACGAGCCCAAGGGCTTGCCGACGACTTACGTCATCGCGCCGGATGGCAAGGTTGCCAAGCTGTTTATCGGTCCGGTCACGGCGGCATTGTTGAGCGCGGTGATCGGCAGGTAATGCCGACGGCGAAGTTCATCGCCAATGGAAGAGTGCAGGGCGTGTTCTATCGCGCCAGCACTCGTGATCAGGCGCTGGCGCTTGGCCTTGCCGGTTACGCGAAAAATCTGCCCGATGGCCGCGTCGAAGTGTTGGCTACCGGCACCGCCGACGCGCTCGACGCACTCGAATGCTGGATGCGGCAAGGTCCGCCCACTGCAAAGGTCGACGCGGTGCAACGCGATGATGTCGCCGAGCAGGAATTGCACGGATTTCACACTCGCTGAAAATCAAAAAGTGTCGGGAACCCAAAGCGCCTTGTCGGTGACGTGTTCGCTTTTCGGCTTGCCCTTGAGCTTGGGCAGTTTCACTTCGGGGATCGGTTTGTCGCTCAACGGAATCTGCTGCAGAAGGTGCCGGATCAGGTTGACGCGTCCCTTTTTCTGATCGTTGAAGTCGACCACGAACCACGGCGCGTGCGCGCTGTGCGTGCGCTCGATCATCGTGTCGCGCAGTTCACCCATCTGGGCATATTTCTGTCGCGCGGCGAGATCGACGGGCGAAAGCTTCCAGCGTTTCAGCGGATCGTCAGCGCGTTCGGCGAATCGCGTTTCCTGTTCGGACTGATCCACCGCCAGCCAGTACTTGAGCAGAATGATGCCGTCGTCGGTCAGCAGTTTCTCGAACGCCGGCGCGGCGTCGAGGAAAGCCTCGTACTGTTCCTTGTTGCAGAACCCCATTGCCGGTTCGACCACCGCGCGGTTGTACCAGCTGCGATCGAACAGTACGAGTTCGCCGGCGCCGGGAAGATGCGCGACATAGCGCTGGAAATACCACTGCGTGGATTCCTCTTCGGTCGGCTTGCCGAGTGCGGCGATGCTGTAGTCGCGCGTGTCCAGGCTCTCGGTGAGGCGCTTGATCACACCGCCTTTGCCGGCGGCGTCACGTCCTTCAAAAATCACCACCAGACGTTTGCCGCTGCTGCGCAATGCGTATTGCATGCGTACCAGTTCGATCTGCAATTCCTTCATGGCCTTGCGGTAATGCTTGCCCATGCTCGCCTCGCTGATGGTTACATCGTGATATCTGATCGTGTCGTGCGTGACGAACCGGTTCAGACGTTGCCGAGTGCCTGCAACTGGTCGGCCTGGTTTTCGCGGGTCAACGTTTCGATCAATTCGCGCAGGTCACCCTGCATGATGTCGGTCAGATGATAGAGGTTGAGGCCGATGCGGTGATCGGTCACCAGATTGTCCTTGTAACGATAGGTGCGGATGCGCTGGCTGCGGTCGCCGGTGCCGACCTGCAGGCGTCGTGATTCCGCTTGCGATGCGTTTTGCTTGCTGCGTTCGGCATCGAGCAGGCGCGCCTTGAGCAAGCTCATCGCGCGCGCACGATTCTTGTGCTGGCTGCGTTCTTCCTGACATTCCACCACGGTGCCGGTCGGCAGGTGCGTGATGCGGATGGCCGAATCGGTTTTGTTGACGTGCTGGCCACCTGCACCGGACGCGCGAAACGTATCGACTTTCAGGTCGGCGGGATTGATGTCGATTGCTTCGATCTCGTCGAGCTCGGGCATGATCGCCACGGTCGCGGTCGAGGTGTGTATGCGGCCTTGCGACTCGGTGGCCGGCACACGTTTCACGCAGTGCGCGCCGGATTCGAACTTCAGTTGCGAATACGCTCCCTTGCCTTCGATGCGCGCTACCACTTCCTTGTAGCCGCCATGTTCGCCGGCATGTTCGCTCAACACTTCGACATGCCAGCGGCGGCTCTCGGCGTAACGCACATACATGCGAAAAAGATCGCCGGCGAAAATCGCCGCTTCATCGCCGCCGGTTCCCGCGCGCACTTCAAGATAGAGATTCGCTTCGTCGCGCGGATCGTTCGGCAACAACAGCAGTTGCAGTTCGTTGTCGAGGTCGAGGAGCTGCTTTTCGAGCCGCGCGATGTCGTCGGCCGCCATCTCGCGCATCTCGGGATCGTCGAGCATGGCGCGGGTGTCAGCCAGCTCATTTTCGGCTTCGCGATGTTCGTGCAACGACTTCGTCACGGGTTCGAGCTGCGCGTATTCCTGCGAGAGCTCGCGAAAACGCGCGTTGTCGGCAAGCACGTCGGGTTGCGACAGCAGCAGGCCGATTTCTTCGTGACGCTCGGCGAGTGCTTCGAGCTTGCAGCGGATCGATGGGGTCATGCGTGAATGCGTGGCTTCTGTGTAGGAGCGCACCCTGTGCGCGATCGCTGGTCGGATTGTCGCTGCGTGATTCGCGTGCAGGATGCGCTGCTACGGTGCTTCGGAGTCTTCATCCAGGCCGTATAGACGTCCGGCTGCGTGCAGTAGATCGAGATCGCCGCTCAGTGTCGCTTCGCGCAATCGCGCACTGGGGTGATGCAGCAACTTGTTGGTGAGCGTGTTGGCGAGGAACGCCAGGGCCTCGTCCGGCGACTTGCCGCGCGCGAGCATGGCGCGTGCCTTGTCGAGCACTTCATCGCGATGGAGTTCGGCGTTCTGGCGCATGTCCAGCGCCGGATTGCGCAGCGTGAGCGCGCGGCGCCATGCCATGTACCGATCAACCTGCAGGTCGATGATCGCGCCGGCCTCGCGCGCGGCGGCCTCGCGTGAGCGGCGGTTGTCGTCGATGACCTGGCGCAGGTCATCGATGCCGTAGAGATATACGTCGGGCAGGTCGCCGACGCTGGCTTCGATGTCTCGCGGCACGGCAATGTCGACCATGAACATCGGCTTGCGACGACGTGCTGTCATCGCCTTTTCGACCATCTCGCGCGTCAGCACCGGCAGTCGCGCAGCGGTGGACGAAATCACGATGTCAGCTTCGGCCAGGTGTTGCGGGAGATCGGCCAGCGCGATCGCATAGCCCCCGTAGCGGCCAGCGAGTTCCTGCGCGCTTTCGAGCGTGCGGTTGGCGACGATGATGCGCCGCGCATGCTTGTCGGCGAGGTGGCGCGCGGCCAGTTCGATGGTGTCGCCCGCGCCGATCAGCAGCACGCAGGCCTGCCGCAGGTCGGTGAATACCTGCTCGGCGAGTCGTACCGCGGTAAACGCGACAGACACGGTGTACGCACCGATGCGCGTATCCGTGCGCACGCGCTTGGCGACGGCGAAGGTGTGCTGAAGCAGGCGGTCGAGCGGTGCCTTCAATACCTGCGCATCGCGTGCCTGCTGATAGGCGTCCTTCACCTGGCCGAGGATCTGCGGTTCGCCCAGCACCATCGAGTCCAACCCGGTGGCGACGCGAAACATGTGACGCACGGCGTCGCTTTCATCGTGCCTGTACAGGAACTCGTCCAGCTTGCCGGGAGTCAGACGGTGGTGACGGCTCAACCATGCCAGCGGAATGTTCTCCGCGCCACTCGCCACGCCGACGTACAACTCGGTTCGGTTGCAGGTGGACAGGATCATCGCTTCTTCCACGCCCGGCTCGCGCGTCAGCTCAAGCAAAGCGCTGCCGGCGGCGTCCGGATCGAACGCCACCTGCTCGCGCAGGGCAACAGGCGCGGTGAGGTGATTGAGCCCGAGGGCGATCAGCGGCATATCTTGGGTGAAGCTTCCCGAAGGGCGGTGGTCGGCGACGTGGGCTAAGCTTGACGGGTCTGTCGTGAGCGATGACGCGCACGGCTGCATTGGTGGACGGTACGGAGAGTAGTGTGCGGAGCAGGGCGTTCAAGTTCAAGCAACTGCGGCATTTTACGGCAGTCGTGCTGGTCGTGCTGGGCGGCTGCGCAGTGGCTCCGTCGCGACCGGCGCCGAAGGTCAACGCGAGTCCGCAACCGTTGGCGCGGTTGGTGATCGCCACGCCTGACACCGATCACGATGTGCTGGCCCAGTTGCTCACCGGCGAGCTGGCGCTGGGCCATACCGATTTGAAGACCGCATCGGACGCCTATGGCAAGGCCATGCTTTCCAGCAACGATCCACGCGTGGCCGAACGCGCTACCTCGCTGGCGCTTGCCGTCCATGACAATGTCGCCGCCCGTCGCGCGCTGGATCGCTGGCAACTACTGGGCGCGCAACCGGTCGCCATGGCGGAAGCGCGCGCCGGGTTGGCGATAGCACAAGGCGATTCTGCCGAAGCGAAGCGCCAGCTCGAACTGCTCACCAGCAGCGGCGCCAAGGATGCATGGCGGACTTTCGGGCGCGTGCTGCTGGGCGATTCCGATCAGGCGCAGGCTGCGCAACTTCTTCAATCGCTGGCGACACCGAAACGCCTGCCGGCGGATCCGCAGGCGTGGCTCGCGATGAGCGAGCTTGGCGACAAATTCAATCAGCACGCGTATGCCGTCGGTATCGCCGACGCGGCCATGCAGAAGTTCGGAACGGCCGAAACGTATGCGTGGGCCGCGCAGGTGAAATTCAAGGACGGTGATCACGCCGGTGCGCGCGCGTTGTTGCAGAAAGCCATCGCGAAGGCGCCGCAGAACATCCAGCTGCGTCTGACCTACGCCGGCGTACTTACCGACGCGGGCGAGTACGCAGAGGCATCACGCCTGCTCGATCACGGCCCACAGAATGCCGACACTTTCGCCATGCGCGCCGCACTCGCCGCGCGCAACAAGGACGCCACGGCACTCGCTTCGATTTACCAGCAAATGCAACAGGCCGCGCCCGATGTGCGCGAACGCAGCGCTTACCTGCTCGGGCAACTCGCCGAAATGCAGCATCGCGACGATGAAGCGCTGGCCTGGTACGGACAGGTGGGCGATGACGACGCCCATGCGTTCGATGCCGACCTGCACAGCGCGATCATCCTGCAATCGCAGGGCAAGACTGACGACGCGCATCAGCTGCTCGAACAGATGCAGACGGACTATCTCGAACAGCCTGCGCAACTGCGTCAGGCCTATGAGGTCGATGCCGAGCTCTACATGCGCGATTTGAATTACGCGAAAGCCGAGGATGCTTTCAGCCATGCGTTGCAGGTGGTGCCGAACGATCCGGGCCTGCTGTACGGACGCGGGCTGGCCTATGCGGAAGCCGACCAGATCGATCAGGCGGTGCAGGATTTCCAGCAGCTTCTGAAGATCAAGCCCGGCGATATCGATGCGAGCAACGCACTCGGTTTCACGCTCGCCGACGCCAATCGCGACCTTCCCGAGGCCGAGCGTCTGATCAACAGCGCGCGGTCCGCCAAACCCGACGACCCGGCGATCGCGGATTCCTGGGGCTGGCTGCAATATCGCCTCGGCCATCTCGACCAAGCCGTCCAGACGCTGCAGAGTTCATGGCTCGCGCGCAAGGACGCGGATGTCGGCGTGCATTTGGGCGAGGTGTTATGGAAGCAGGGTCGCAAGCAGGATGCGCAGCGTGTGTTCGAGGAAGTGCGCAAGCTCGATCCGCACAACACTGCATTGCAGAACACCCTGAAGCGGCTTCACCTTTGATGCGCGTGAATCCATGAAGCGAAACCTCCGATTCCTTGCCGCCGCCTTGCCGCTGCTGCTCGCCGCCTGCGCGCCTGCCGTGCGCATGAAAGGCGATGCGGGCCTGCTCGACGCGCAACGCACGCGCGAACAGCAACTCGCGTCTGCGGAGCACTGGACGTTGCAGGGTCGGTTGTCGATCTCCGATGACAAGGGCCACGGCGGCACCGGCAGTCTCGTGTGGACGCAGGATGGCGAGTACTACACCTTCGAGATGCGCGGCCCGGCGATCAGCGGCGCGAATTTCAGGCTCAGCGGCGGCCCGGACGGCGCGTTGCTCGAAGGCTTGGCCGAAGGTCCGCTGCGTGGTCCGGACGCCGAGGCATTGATGCGCAAGGCGGTCGGCTGGGCGGTTCCGCTGCGCGATCTGCGCGCGTGGGTGATGGGTTTGCGTGCGGACAGCGGCCCGGCGGAACTGAACTTCGGCACGGATCGACTGCCGTCGCTGCTGCAGCAGGACGGTTGGGTGGTGGACTATCGCGAATGGGATGCGGCACATCAGCCGCCGTTGCCGAAGAAGGTTTTCGCGACGAATCCGCCTTACAAGGTTCGCCTCTCGATCGAGTCCTGGAGCTTCAGGTAGCGCCGCCAGCTTTCGGCTTGCGTTAGGCTTTGCGGCCTTCTGAGATTGTCTTGATGCGCAGCTTCGCAGCACGCACGGAATCACGATGTCGTTTTCGATAGAACGAGCCGATGCGAGCCAGGTCGATGCGCTGTGCGTGATCGAACGCGGCGCGGTGCAGCTGTTTCGTGGACATGCGGCGTGGTCGTCGTACGCATCGATGCCGATTCCGTCGGAGTTGCTGTTGCAGGCGATCGAGCGTGGACGGGTCTGGACTGCATCGAATGCGCGTGGCGAGCCGGTCGGCTTCATCTGGCTGGACGATTGTGGCCATGGCGATGGCGTGGGCATCGCCGAATTCGATGTGTTGCCCGCACACGGCAAACAAGGCATTGGCGCGGCATTGCTCGAACACGTCTGTGAGTGGGCGAGTGCAGCCGGTTATCGGCGGATGGATCTGGGAACGCTGGCCGATGTGCCGTGGAACGCGCCGTTCTACGCCAAGCATGGCTTCACGGAAGTGGACAAGAGCCACGCTGATTTCAAACTTGCCCTGCGCCGTGACCGGGAGAATGGTTTCCCCGATCATCTGCGCGTTTTCATGAGTCGGCCGCTGCCGGCGCCGTCGCATGGCGAATGGACGGTGTGGCCGGCGCCGGCCAAGCTCAACCTGTTCCTGCGCATCGTCGGTCGTCGCGACGACGGCTATCACGAGTTGCAGACGGTGTTCCGCCTGCTTGACTGGGGCGACGAGATCCGCCTGCGGCTCCGTGTCGATGGCGTTATCGCGCGTGTTTCGCAGTTGCCTGGCGTGGACGCCGACACTGATCTGGTGGTTCGCGCGGCGCGGCTCTTGCAACGCCATTCGGCGAGTTCGATGGGTGCCGACATCGCAGTGGAAAAGCGCATCCCGATGGGCGGTGGGCTTGGCGGCGGCAGCTCGGATGCAGCCACCGTGCTGGTGGCGCTCAATCGTTTGTGGAAGCTGGGATTGTCCGAGGACGAGTTGGCCAGTCTGGGCCGCGAACTTGGCGCGGATGTGCCGGTGTTCGTGCGCGGGCGTTCGGCGTGGGCCGAGGGCATCGGTGAACAACTGACCGCATTGCCGATGCCCAGGCGCCATTACGTGGTCGTCGATCCCCACGAAAGCGTGCCGACAGCCGCGCTTTTTCAAGCGTCTGAATTGACACGAAATGCCCCCCGGGCGACAATTTCATCCTTTGCTTCCGGTGAAACAACGGAAAACGCCTTCGCGCCGGTGGTGCGTGCGCGGCATCCGCGGGTTTCCGCAGCGCTGGACTGGCTGGATGGTTTCGGTCAGGCGCGGCTTTCCGGCAGCGGTGGCTGCGTGTTTCTGGAAGCGAAATCGTTTGATCGGGCCATGGCGATTGCCAGGCAATGTCCGGCGACGTTCACGGCGCGGGTTGCCGCGGGAGTCGATGTTTCACCTTTGCAGATTGCGCTGGCGCGGCACCGCGACAGTCATTGATTGCGGCGGCACGACAGTTTCAGCGAGTACGAACAAAAGTATCAGCGAACACAACAAATACTGGGGCGTCGCCAAGCTGGTTAAGGCACGGGATTTTGATTCCCGCATACGCAGGTTCGAATCCTGCCGCCCCAGCCATCCATGATGGCTTTCGTACCGAGGTTCTCTATCGTGGATACGTCCACCCCGATGATGCTTTTTACCGGTAATGCGCACCATGCCTTGGCGGAGGATGTTGCCCATCGCCTCGGCGTGCCACTCGGCAAAGCGCTGGTCGGCACGTTCAGCGATGGCGAGGTGCAGATCGAGATCGAGGAAAACGTTCGCCGACAGGAAGTGTTCGTGCTGCAGCCCACCGGCGCGCCGAGTGCAGTGAACCTGTTCGAATTGCTGGCGCTGGCCGACGCACTGAAGCGGGCGTCCGCGGCGAGCGTCACCGCGGTGATCCCTTACTTCGGTTACGCACGGCAGGATCGCCGCCCGCGCTCGGCGCGCGTGCCGATTACCGCCAAGCTGGCCGCCAGGATGATTGGCGCCGCAGGTGTCGATCGCGTGCTGACAGTCGACCTGCATGCCGACCAGATCCAGGGCTTTTTCGATATTCCTGTCGACAACGTCTACGCTTCACCGGTGCTGCTGGCCGACATCTGGCGCAACCACAGCATGGACGACCTGATCGTGGTCAGCCCGGACGTCGGCGGCGTGGTGCGTGCTCGCGCACTTGCCAAGCGACTGGACGACGCGGACCTAGCGATCATCGACAAACGCCGGCCGAAAGCCAACGTGGCCACGGTGATGAACATCATCGGCGACGTCAGTGGCAAGGTCTGCGTGTTGGTGGACGACATTGTCGACACCGCCGGCACGTTGTGCGCGGCGGCTGCAGCTCTGAAGGAGCGCGGCGCGCGCAAGGTCGTGGCGTACTGCGTGCATCCGGTGCTGTCGGGAGCGGCAGTCAGCAATATCGAAAACTCCCAGCTCGACCAGCTGGTAGTCACCAACACCTTGCCGCTGAGTGCCGAAGTCCAGGCCTGCGCCAAGATTCGCCAGCTTTCGGTCGCCGAGCTGCTGGCGGAAACCATTCGCCGTATCGCCTTTGGCGAGTCGGTGAGCTCGTTGTACGTGGATTGATTTCAAACCCGGTTCCTCTGGTCGCGGGGGAACCACACAAGCTGCCGCGAGGCAGTTCATCACACCAAGGTAGTTACTGAAATGGCCAAGACTCATGAAATCAAGGCGCAAAGCCGCAAGGACGGGGGGAAAGGTGCGAGCCGCCGCCTGCGTCACGCGAACTTTGTGCCTGCCGTCGTTTACGGCGCCGGTCAGGATCCGGAAAACATCCAGATCGTGCACAACACCATCCTGCTCGCCGCCAAGCACGAGTGGTTCTTCTCGTCCATCCTCGATCTGAACGTGGACGGCAAGGTGCAGAAAGTGCTGGTGCGCGACTGGCAGAAGCATCCGTTCAAGCAGCTGATGATGCACATGGATTTCCTGCGCGTCGACGAAAACCAGGCCGTGCGCATCAACGTGCCGCTGCACTTCCTCAACCAGGAGAAGTCGCCGGCTGCGAAGACTTCCGGCGTGGTCGTTTCGCACAACCTCACCGAAGTCGAAGTGATCTGCCTGCCCAAGCACCTGCCGGAGTTCATCGAACTCGACCTGGCTGAACTGAAGGAAGGCGACATCATCCATCTGTCGCAGCTGACCCTGCCGGCGAACGTCGAGATTCCCGCGTTGCAGCTTGGCGAGGCTCACGATATCGCCGTGGTCACGGCAACCGTGGTCAAGGAAAGCGCTGCGGACGTCGCGGAAGACGCCGCTGCCGAAGCCGAAGCCGAAGCCGCGAAGGCTGCTGCTGCCAAGTCCGGCGGCAAACCGGCTGCCAAGCCGGCAGCCGACAAGAAGTAAGCCATCGAAACCCCGCGCCTTGGTGCGCGGGGTTTCGCATGTCTGCCCGCATGGCTGGTTTGCGACTCATTGTCGGGCTAGGTAATCCCGGCGCCGAATATCTCAGAACCCGGCACAACGCCGGGTTCTGGTTTGTGGACGCCCTCGCCAGCGGTCACGGCGAGCGATTCGCTTTCGACGGCAAGCTGCATGGCGAAACCTGCAGGGTGCGCATCGGCGGCGAGCCGGTGTGGCTGCTCAAGCCGTCAACCTTCATGAATAAAAGTGGCATCGCCATTGTCTCGGCGCTGCGCTACTACAAGATCGAGCCGGAGCAGTGCCTGATCGCGCATGACGATCTGGATCTGCCGCCTGGCACCGTGCGCCTGAAGTTCGACGGCGGACACGGCGGCCAGAACGGTTTGCGCGACACCATGGAACATCTCGGCCACGGCAGGTTTCATCGCCTGCGCGTGGGCATCGGTCATCCCGGCCATCGCGATCAGGTCACGCCGTGGGTGCTGGGCCGGCCTTCGGCGAAAGACGAGGACGCGATCCTCGACGGTATAGGCCGTGCGCTGGACGTGCTGCCGTTGGCGGTGGAAGGCCAATTCGAGAAAGCAATGCTCCGCCTGCACACGGTGGAAAACGGCTGAGCGGAGTTGATCCGTCGCCACTTCACTCCACGATATTCATTACTGGATACACACCATGGGCATCAAATGCGGCATCGTCGGCCTGCCTAACGTCGGCAAGTCCACCTTGTTCAACGCGCTGACGAAAGCCGGCATCCCGGCGGCGAATTTTCCGTTCTGCACGATCGAACCGAACGTCGGCATCGTGCTGGTGCCCGATCCGCGTCTGAATCAGTTGTCCGCGATCGTGAAGCCGCAAAAAATCATCCCGACCACGATGGAATTCGTCGATATCGCCGGTCTCGTTGCCGGCGCATCGAAGGGTGAGGGCCTCGGCAACAAGTTTCTTGCACACATCCGCGAGGTCGATGCGATCGCCCACGTGGTGCGGTGCTTCGAGGGTGATGTGATCCACGTCGCCGGCAAGGTCGATCCCATCTCGGATATCGAGACCATCGACACCGAACTGGCGCTGGCCGATCTCGAATCGGTGGAAAAGGCGTTGAACAAAGCCGAGCGCGCCGCCAAGGCGAACGACAAGGAAGCGCTGGCAAAGAAACCCGTGCTGCAGAAATTGTCGATCGCGCTCAACGACGGACGCTCCGCGCGCTCGATCGGCCTCGATGCCGAAGAGAAGGCGCTGGTGCGCGACATGTTCCTGCTCACGCTGAAGCCGCTGATGTACATCGCCAACGTCAGCGACGACGGTTTCGAGAACAATCCATTGCTCGACGCAGTGCGCGCCCGTGCCGTCGTCGAAGGTGCGGAAGTGGTGCCGGTGTGCGCGGCCATCGAAGAGGAAATGGCGCAGCTCGAAGACGCCGACCGCGACGAATTCCTGAAGGACATGGGATTGGACGAGCCGGGCCTGAATCGCGTGATCCGCGCAGGCTACAAGCTGCTCGGCCTGCAAACGTATTTCACCGCGGGTGAAAAAGAAGTCCGCGCGTGGCAGGTCAAGGCCGGCTCCACCGCGCCGCAGGCGGCGGGCGTGATCCACACCGATTTCGAACGCGGCTTCATCCGCGCCGAGACCGTCGCGTTCGACGACTTCATCAAGTACAAGGGCGAGGGCGGCGCCAAGGAAGCGGGCCGTTTGCGACTGGAAGGAAAGGACTATCTGGTCAAGGAAGGCGACGTGCTGCACTTCCGTTTCAACGTCTGAGCACGCGCGCCGAACGTTGTCACGCCGGCCAACCGATCACTTGAGATATTTCTCCATCCACCCGATCCATCGGCGGTAGATGTCGCTGACCTGCACGATGTCGTGCGGCAAGTGCGACGTTTCGGGATAGGCGTAGAACTCGACCGGCACACCGTTATCGCGCAGCCCGTGGTACCACTCCTCGGCGTTGACCATCGGCACGTTCGAGTCCATCACGTCGGCAAGAATCAGCGTGGGAGCCTTGACGTTGCGCACATAGGTGATCGGTGATTGCGCGCGCCAGATGTCCCACCCGGCATTCGTCCAGGGCGATGATCCCAACAGATAGGCGTCGCCTTCCTGGTAATAGGAAATGCTGTAGTCCATCAACCAGTCAGTGACCGGCGCGCCGGCGACCGCCGCTTTCCAGACGTCGTAATGACTGGTGAGCCACGCAGTGAGATAGCCGCCATAGGACCAACCCGTCACGCCGATGCGGCGCTCATCCACGATGCCCAGCTTTTCGACCGCGGCGAGCCCGGCCATTACGTCCTGGCCCGGGCCATCGCCGGTGTTGCGATAGATCGCGTGCTGGTAGGCGTCGCCCAGATTCGGGCTGCCGCGGTAGTTCGGCTGAAACACCACGAAGCCGGCGGCTGCCAGCAACTGCGCCAGGCGCTGAAACCCTGCGTTGGAGGACATGGTGGGGCCGCCGTGAATCACCAGCACCAGCGGATATTTTCGGTCTGCTTCGTATCCAGCCGGATAAACCAGCACGCCGTCCTCGCGAAAGCCGTTCGGGCCCTTCCATTCGATCGACGCAGTGCGTCCCAGCTGGATCGAATCGATGAAGGCATTCACGTCGGTGAGCCGCCGCGGCTTGGCGTCGATGGAATCGAGAACGTACAACTCGCCGGGATGATTGGCGGTCGTGCCGATGAAGGCGATCGCGCCGGTGCTGGAAACGCTCATGCTGGTGGTGTCGTTGCTGGTCGTGGTGCCGAGACCATCATTGGCTTCCACATCGCCAAGATCGAGCAGCGTCGCTTTTCCTGAAAGCGGTTGCTTCCACAACGCCGTGTGCGTACCCAGTGCTCCGGCAGTGATCAGCGTCTGGCCGTCGCGCATCCAGGCGTAGGTGCTGAAATGTCGCGCCAGCGTCGCAGTGGCATCGAACGTTTTCCCACGGGTGCTCACATAAATAGCGTCGCCGTTGTTCCGGTCGCCATCGCGTGGGCGGGAATACGCAGTGGCGTCGCCCAGTGGCGCAAATTGGAAATGGCCGGACGTTTCGTCGGATACCAGCGTTCGCATGCCACCGCTGGCGACATCCACTTCCGCGATGACGGAATGGAACGACGAAGCCCAGTACACACCCGGAAATTTCGTGAATGCGATGCGCTTGCCGTCGTGGCTCCACGCGGGCGTGGTCGTGCCGCCGGGCTCGGTGCCAAGACTGAAGTCACCGTCAGTCAGTTGCCTCGCTTTTCCACCTGACGCGGGCGCGACCCACAATTGCCATGACGCCACTTCCCTGGTCAGCAGGTAGTGGCCGTTAGTGACATGGAATGACTTGTCGTTCGCCTTGATCGCTTCCGCATGCGGCGGCGGGTCCTGCGCGACGAACGCAATGCTTGCTCCGTCCGGGCTCCAGGCGTAGTCGTCCACGCCTCGCTCGTTGTCGGTCACACGCAAAGTGTTGTCGCTGGTGACGGGCATCACGAAGACCTGCGTCTGTTTCGTCGCCGGATCTTTCGCGAGGAACGCCAGCCGTGCGCCATCGACAGACCATCGCGGCGAGGAAAGATTTTCGCGATTCGCAATCAATGCACGGCGTGCGCCACTGACCACATCGACCAGATCGATTTCCTTCCTGGCCTTGTCTGCCTTCCAGTCTGGCGTGGAAACGATTACGGCGATTTTTTTGCCGTCCGGCGATATCTGCGGATCGGCGAGAGCCACGATGCGCTGCAGGTCGGTCAACTGGAATACGGGCGCGGCTGCTCGAACGTCAAGGCACGTCAAAAAGAAGATCGTGCAGCAGATGGCGCGACGCACGAACTTCATGCATGTTTTCCCGACGAGATGCCGTGCGAGGCATCTCGTGAAAGCTCCGGTTCGATCATGGATGGCTGCCGCCGAGCTTGATGCTCGCTTCTAGGAAAAAGGAGCGGCCGGTCGGATTGTTCCAGGGGATGTAGTAGTACGGGTAACTGGTCCAGGTGGAGTCATGCCTCGGCTTGCTGTCGAACAGGTTGTCGACGACCAGCGATAGATCGATGTTCGGTGCGATGTGGTATCCGATTGTCGCGTTGTAATCGAACGTCGGCGCAAGGCGCATGGTTCCGTCGTAGTTCGGTATGCCGCTCAGGCGCGAGCCGTACAGCGTGGTGGTGAAATCGTGGAAGGTCCATGTCACCGAGGCGTTGGCCTTGGTACGCGGGATCAGGTAGTAGTAAATGTCGGTCATTTCATTGTCGACCGGCACGTCGGGCGAAAGCCTCGTCTTGTGCATGATCACGTAGGTGGCACCCACGTGGAAATCGAACTTGCCGAACGAGTCCGTGGCAAGGTGATAGTGCGTATCGAAATCGACACCGGATGTCTGGTCCACCGCGGCATTGATCGGAAGCACCAGCACCGAGGTGATGCCGTTCGGGTTCGAGGGCGCACTGGGCGAATTGCGCACGACCTGGCTTTCGATCTGCTGGCAGAACGACGAATTGCCATCGACCGGGTTGCCGTTGACATCGACGCCCAGTCGGCAATCGGCTTCCTCGCGCAGAATTTCGTCGCTGCTCTGGTATTCGACTTCGTTGTTCACCTTGATGTTGTAGTAGTCGGTGGTGAAGTCGAGGTCTGGCGTAGGGGAGTACACGAAACCGTAAGTCAGCGACTTGCTGGTTTCGTCCTTCAGAGCGGTGCTGCCGTGGCTGCGGCCGTTGTAGTCGACATCACCGTTGGTGCAATTGTCTTCGTAATCCGGGCCGCTCTCCGGCTCGTCGCGGCGACACTGGTAATAGTCGGTGCCACTGGAACTGGAACCGCTGTCGCCGGCATACAGATAGGCAAGATCGGGCGCGCGAAAACCCGTGCCCAGCGAGCCGCGCAACAACAACGTCTTGAACGGTCGATATTCAAATCCCACGGCATACGTACCTTTGCCCGACGAGTTGTCGCTGTAGTCGTACTTGTCGTAACGGCCGGCGGCGGTGACCAGCAGCTGCGAAAAGATCGGCACGCTGAATTCGACGCCGGCACCGGAGTGACTGCGAGAACCGACCGCCGTGGTGTTGTGCAATCCGTAATACGAGCCGTCCAGCGATAGCGGATCAGCTTTCAGGCCGAAGTACTGGTTGCCATATTCGGCCACACCGGCGAAACCGACCGGGCCAGCCGGCAGATGAAAAAGTTCGGTGTTGCTGACCGTGAGAGACCAGTTCTCGGCGCGGCTCTTGTCGTTGTCGATCGAGTCCTGGGTGATGGATCGAAACTGTTGCACCGTCAGCGGTGCGTACAGACGGCCCGGCGGCGCGTTGTAGATCTGGTATCCGCTATCCGGATCGATACCCAGCGATGGACCAAGATAAAGAGCCTGCGCCTTGGACGCTACGAGCGCCGGCTCTTTGCTCTTGAGTTCGTTTTGCGAATGACCGAACGAGCCTTCGTAGTCCCACTGGTCGTCGCTGCCGAAGCTGCCTTTGATTCCGGTGGTCAACGAAAGCGTGTTGTTGATGTTGCGAATTTCACCCGGGCCCAGGCCGCCGTTTTCTTCAACGGTGAAATAATTGCGTTCCCATTGTTCAACCTGGCCGGTGGCCTGGTTGTAGAACGGCGTCGGCGTGCAATCGCCATTCAACGGTTCGCAGTTCTCCCATTTCAACGGCGTGTTGTAGCTGTCCTGGTGGGACGTGCTGGCCAGCACGTCGAGGAAAAGATCCATGTGATCGGTGATGTGGTACGTGCCCGATCCGAAGAAGTTGGCCGACTTGCGTCCGTTCTCCAGCGTGCCGTAACCGACGTCCTTGTAGCTTCCGCAGTAATAGCCGGGGCCGCCATTGTTGTCTGGCGCATAGCCGGGGCGCGAAGCATAGAAAACCGAACCCTGATCCAGGTGTGAAAGACCATCACAGGTCGCCTTGCCCGGATCGAGATAATTGCCGTTGACGTCCTGGCGAACGAACGTCTGGCCCGCCACGACATCGGAAGGATCAGCCGGACTGTCCAGGCGCGAGTCGGTGAAGTTGCGCTGGAAGTCCCAGATCGGTTTGGCTTCGTAGAGTTCCAGCGCGAACACCGAGTCGAACTTGTCGTTCGAATAACCGCTGCTTATCTGAAGTCGCTGCGAACTTCCGCCGCCGTGCTGGGTATCGCCCGCGCGATAGTCAAAGGTGGTGCCGTCGGCTTTCTTTTTCAGGATGAAGTTGATCACGCCCGACATCGCGTCGGAGCCGTAGATCGCCGAGGCGCTGCCACTGAGAATTTCCACGCGGTCGATCAGCGACGTCGGCAGATTGGAGATATCGGTGAAGTTGCTGTTGCCGCCGTAGGCCTGCGGATAATCGGCAATGCGTCGCCCGTTCACCAGCACCAACGTGTGGTTGGGGCCGAGGCCGCGCAGGTCGACCGCTTGCGCACCCGGCGAGAAACCGTCGGTGGTCTGGTTGTTGTCGAGCGCGCCGAGATTCTGCGTCAGCGACGTCATCACGTCCGACACCGTCGCGAAACCGTTCCGCGCGATGTCCTGCGCAGTGATCGTGATGACGGGCGCGGGCCCTTCCACTTGCGATCGCGGAATGCGCGAACCCGTGACGATGACGGGTTCAAGCTTGGTTACCGATTGAGGTTTCGCTTCGGCGGTCGCGTGGGTTGTTGCGCGTTTCGGGCGCGATGCGCCAGTCGGCGTGCGCGGTCCAGTGCCTTTCACGATCACCATGGCGCCGGATGCATCGTGATGCACGGTAAAGCCGCTGCCTGCCAGCAAGCGTTGCAGCGCATCGTCGGTGGACAAGTTGCCGCTGACGCCCCGCGTTCGCAGTCCGCGGAGCTGGTCCGCCTGATAGATGAATTGCGCGCCGGATTGCCGCGCCAGACTGTCGAGCGCGGTAACCAGGTCGCCGGCGGGAATCTGCAGCGAACGAACGGTGCTGGTTTGTGCGTAAGCCGCGAAGGATGCCGAGCAGGCCAATGCGAGCAGCGTAGTGCGAAGCGAACGGATCATGATCACCCTCTCCCCAGGGTGGCGCGCGCAATGGCGCCGTTGACTAGCGTGACGAACGTGTGTCGCGAATCCCCCATCCATGACGATGCCGTTACGCATCGAGGAAATCGCACCCGCGCGGTGACCGAAGCGAGCGATTGTCTAGCGGCTCTTCAACACGATGGCATCGTTGCCGCGCACGGCACGAATCGGAAAGCCGAGCTCGAGCAATCGCACGAACGAGTCGGCGTTCGACCAGCGGAAATTGCCGCCCACGCGCATGGCGCCGATCGATGCATCGCCGATGATGATCTTGCGTGCGTTGTATCGGTTGAACTCCGCCACGGCGGATGCGAGCGGCGTGCCGTGGAACGAGATGAAGCCACTGCGCCAGTCGAGAAACTCTTCCGCCTGCTGCACGGAACCCGAGTTCACCACCACGCCGGCGTCGGTCGCCAATGCAACACTGCCGGCCGGGAGCAGGGTAGTGGGCTGGTTGCGTCCGGTGGGACCGTTGTCCGATTCCAGCCGCACGATGCCCTGGGTCACGATGACGCGCAGGTCGTCCGCATCGCGACGCACGTCGTAGCGCGTGCCGACGGCGATGGCACGTCGATCGCCGGCACTGACCACGAAAGGTCTGTGCGGATCTTTCGCGACCTTGAAGAAAGCTTCGCCTTGCTGGAGATCGATATGGCGTTCGTTGCGCGACAAGGTGACTGCCACTCGGCTGTCGCTACTCAGGGTGATCACCGAACCATCGGCCAGCGCGACATCCTGCAGTCCGCCGATCGCCGTGCGATACGAAGCCTGCTCCACGGCACTGTATCGATGCCAGCCGAAAGCCAGCAAGCCCGCTAATGCGATAAGGCACGCGCCGCTGGCGTAATGGAACACGCGACGACTATTTCTTTGGATTGGCTTTCTTTCCGAGTGTGCGGGATGCGCATGTCGATGCGACAAAGCGGGACGCAAACGATCGAGCGTGGCATCTGAAACATCGCTAGCGAGATCACGAGGATCGAGCGTGCCCTGCAAACCCCACGCGCCGCGCGGTGGAACCGTGCCGGTGGGCAAGCCAGCGCCGAGCGCTTTCAGCCGTCCACTTTGACGCCACGCTGCATCCAGGCGCAGGTACGCCACGCGATGGGCGATGGATTCATCCAGCCATGCGTCGAGTGATGATTGATCATGTGCGGACCATGATTCCGCATCCCGCCTGGCCAGCCACGCGGAGGCGAGTCGTTCAATCTGCCTGCTGCTGGTCATGACCATCCTCGCTTCCATGGCCGGCTTCGCTACGGCGATGCGCGTGATGCACACGGCCCGGGCCGTAGAAATAATCCGCGATCAGACGCATGCCCTTGGCTACCTGTTTTTCCACGGTCTTCTCGCCGATACCCATGCGCAATGCGACTTCCTTTTGCGGCAATTCCTCCACGCGACGCAACCACAGCACTTCCCGGCAACGGTCGGGCAGGCGGTCGAATGCATCCGTCAGGTGTTTCAGTTCCTGCCGCGCGCTCAATCGGCGCTCCGGTGAAACCTCGTCTACCAAGACGTTCAGCGCGTCCATATCACCCACGGCATCGATCGAAACAACGCGCGCGCGGCGCAGGCGGTCGGTCATCAGGTGACGCGCGATAGTGAACATGAAGGATTTCGGCATCAAGGGACGCGCCTTCGCGGCGGCCTCGTAAACGCGTACGTAGATGTCCTGGCGCAGGTCGTGGATTTCGTCGCGGCGATACCACGTACGCGAGAGATAACGCGTGAGCGCACTCTCGTGCGCGAGGATTTCGCGAATGAACCAGTTGTCGAGCGAGTCGTCCACGGCACTGACAATAAACCCAATGCAACGAACAACGACAGCGCCACGACGCGTTGGAAGCGAATTTTTTCAAACACGAAACAGCGCGTGGGGGATCGTTGGTTCCTGTTCGTCACGGGCATGGATGTCTGGCGTGTTTCTGCCGTGCATTCCTGCCTGTTTACTCCCTGACGGAAGATTGATCGATGATGTCGTCCACTCGTTCGCACCGCAACGCACGCGTGTTTTTTTCCTTGCTGTTTTCGTCATGCATGGCGCTCGCAAGCGTTGTTGTCAGCGCAAAATCGCCAAATGCCACCGCGGCACGCAACGGTTACGAGTACTACGAAATCGGCAACGTGCACGCGCCGCGACTGGGCAACACCGAAGCGGCTTTGATGCTGATGGGCGGTGGACAGTGGCCGCACAAGGCGTTTGCATGGTTCGCGGCCAAGGGCGGTCACGGGCACTTCGTGATATTGCGCGCGTCCGGCGAAGACGACATGCAGAAGGAACTCTTCACCGATGTCGGTGGCGTCACGTCGGTGCAGACGCTGGTGTTTCACAGCCGCGAGGCGGCCAGCGATCCGAAGGTGCTGGATATCGTGCGCCATGCTGATGGCATCTTCATCGCTGGTGGCGATCAGTCCAACTACGTGCATTTCTGGAAAGGCACACCGCTCAACGATCTGCTTAACCAGCACGTGCAGCACGGCAAGCCGATCGGTGGCACCAGTGCCGGGCTCGCCATCCTCGGCGCGTACGCGTACGGCGCGATGGACGGCGGCAGCATCACATCAAAAGAAGCGCTGCACGACCCGCTCGGCAAAGGCGTGACGTTGCTCGGCGATTTCATGCATCTGCCGAACATGCAGCACGTCATCACCGATACGCATTTCCACAAACGCGATCGCCTCGGTCGGCTGATCGCATTCGTTGCCAACGTGCGTCATGCAGGGCACGCAGATGTCGTCGGCCTGGGCGTGGACCAGGATGCTGCGCTGTGCGTCGATGGCAACGGCACGGGGCGACTGTTCACCATCGACAATGGTTTTGCATGGCTGGTGCAGCCGAAAGCCGAGCCGGACCGGATCGAACGCGGCAAGCCACTCGACTATCGGAACGTGCATGTCACGGGCGTCGGCACGCAAAGTCGCATCGATCTGCATGATTTCAAGGTCAGCCGGCCGGTGTTCGATGCAGTTGCCGATGTCCAAGACGGCGAACTCGCATTGCGCGGCGAACATGCGCCGCTGCTGCTGATCCACGGCGGCGCGGGTGTGGAGCGCGCGAGCATGACGCCGCAGATGGAAGCAGGCGCGCGCGCGGCACTCGAGCTGTCGCTGCGAAAAGGCTATGCGGAACTCGAAGCCGGAAAAACCGCGACGGATGCGGTGGCGAGCGCGATCACCGTGCTGGAAGACGATCCGCTATTCAACGCCGGCAAGGGCGCCGTGTTCACCCACGATGGCAAGAACGAACTGGATGCATCGATCATGGATGGCTCGACGCTGGCCGCCGGTGCGGTCGCGGGCGTCCATCGCGTGAGAAACCCGATCCTGCTGGCGCGCGCGGTGATGGAGCATTCGCCGCACGTCATGATGGTGGGCGATGGCGCGGAAACCTTCGCCACGGAGCAGGGCTTCAAACTGGTTGATCCGTCGTACTTCCGTACCGATCGTCGGTGGCAGGAACTGCAGAAGGCGTTGAAAGACGATGCGGCCGGCGTGCCGCTGACCGAGCGTTTGATGGCGCTCAAGCATTTCGGCACGGTCGGTGCGCTCGCGCGCGACAGCGAAGGCCGGCTTGCTGCCGGCACCTCGACGGGCGGCATGACCGACAAGCGATACGGCCGCGTGGGCGATTCGCCGATCATCGGTGCCGGCACTTATGCGGATGCGGCATGCGCGGTTTCCGGCACGGGCTGGGGCGAGTTCTACATCCGCGTGTCGGCAGCGCGCGAAATATGCATGCGCATGACCGAATTGAACGAGTCCGCCGAACAAGCCGGCAAGGCGGTGATCAACGACGAGATTCCGCAGATGGGCGGCGATGGCGGAGCGATCGTTCTTGGCGCCGATGGCAGCATCTCGATGCCATTCAACACCGAAGGCATGTATCGCGGCTGGATCGGCGCCGACGGCGTGCCGCACGTGGCGATCTACTCCAGCGATGTGCTGGATTTGCCGCAGCCGATGCACTGAGCGACGGACGAGTTGCAGCTGCCATAATCCGCGGGCTGCATTCCCGTTGGAGTCACGATGTCAGGCCAGCAGAGCGAAGTCACTTTCCGTTTTCTCGCCCAACCCACCGATGTGAACTTCGGTGGCAAGGTGCATGGCGGCATGGCGATGAAATGGATCGATCAGACCGGTTATGCCTGCGCAGTTGCCTGGAGCGGCGCGTATTGCGTGACCGCGTCGGTCAGCGGCATCCAGTTCGTGGCGCCCATCCTGATCGGCGATCTGGTCACCGTGCGAGCGCGGCTGATCCATACCGGCACCAGCAGCATGCACATGGCCGTCGATGTGCTGGCTCGCGACCTGCGCAAGGGTGAGCAACGGTTGGCTACCAGCTGCGTGATGGTTTTCGTCGCGCTCGACAGCCCGGACGGGAAGCCCACACCGGTGCCGCACTGGGAGCCGCGCGATGACAACGAACGGCGGGTACAGGAACAGGCGAAGCGGTTGCTGGAAATGTCCAAGGGCATGGAGCATCTGGTGGACACGCGCGGCGCCGAATTGGGTTGAAAAGCGTGTTCGCCGGAGTGTTTGAAATCACTTCCGCAAGGCAATTCGGAGCCGCGAGGTGTTGACAGTCCTGGCCTCGATCCACACAATACGCGTTCTTTGTTGGAGGGATACCCAAGCGGCCAACGGGGGCAGACTGTAAATCTGCTGGCTTACGCCTTCGGTGGTTCGAATCCACCTCCCTCCACCAGCAGAGTGTCCGCGCAGGGCGGGAGTAGTTCAATGGTAGAACATCAGTTTTCCAAACTGATTACGCGGGTTCGATTCCCGCCTTCCGCTCCATTGCGCTGCATCTGCCAAACACAACTCGACCGGTGCATGTAATGCGCAGGTCGATGCTTTTTGAATCGTCCAGCATGGAGGCTGGTGTTTTCGTTACCGTCATGGAAGACGGCTGAAGTTTTCGCTCATGTAGCTCAGTCGGTAGAGCACTTCCTTGGTAAGGAAGAGGTCACAGGTTCGATTCCTGTTATGAGCACCATCTTTTCGACCGTCAAGGTTATCGTCCCGCAAGGGTTAAGTTCTCTCAATTCATCGACTCCATCGGGGTTTAGCGCGCATGGCAAAGGGTAAATTCGAACGCACCAAGCCGCACGTCAACGTCGGCACGATTGGTCACGTGGATCACGGCAAGACGACGCTGACGGCAGCGCTGACGAAAGTCGGTGCGGAACGTTTTGGTGGCGAGTTCAAGGCATACGACGCGATCGATGCGGCGCCGGAAGAGAAGGCGCGCGGCATCACGATCTCGACGGCACACGTGGAATACGAGTCGCCGAACCGTCACTACGCGCACGTGGATTGCCCGGGACACGCCGATTATGTGAAGAACATGATCACCGGCGCAGCGCAGATGGACGGCGCGATCCTGGTGTGCAGCGCGGCCGATGGCCCGATGCCGCAGACGCGCGAGCACATCCTGCTGAGCCGCCAGGTGGGCGTGCCGTACATCGTGGTCTACCTGAACAAGGCGGACATGGTGGACGACGCGGAGCTCCTGGAGCTGGTCGAGATGGAAGTGCGCGAGTTGCTGACCAAGTACGAGTTCCCGGGCGATGACACCCCGATGATTCACGGTTCGGCCAAGCTGGCGCTGGAAGGCGACCAGAGCGAGATCGGCGTGCCGTCGATCATCAAGCTGGTCGATGCGCTGGACAGCTACATCCCCGAGCCGGTGCGCGTGATCGACCGTCCGTTCCTGATGCCGGTGGAAGACGTGTTCTCCATCTCCGGTCGCGGCACCGTGGTGACCGGTCGTATCGAGCGCGGCATCATCAAGGTCGGCGACGAAATCGAAGTGGTCGGCATCCGTGCGACGCAGAAGACCACCGTGACCGGTGTGGAAATGTTCCGCAAGCTGCTGGATCAGGGTCAGGCAGGCGACAACGCCGGTCTGCTGCTGCGCGGCCTGAAGCGTGACGACGTGGAGCGTGGTCAGGTGCTGGCCAAGCCGGGCACGATCACCCCGCACACCGACTTCGAGGCGGAGGTCTATGTGTTGTCCAAGGACGAGGGTGGTCGTCATACGCCGTTCTTCAAGGGCTACCGTCCGCAGTTCTACTTCCGCACCACCGACGTGACCGGCGCTTGCGAGCTGCCGGAGGGCGTGGAGATGGTGATGCCGGGTGACAACGTGAAGATGGTGGTGAGCCTGATTCACCCGATCGCGATGGACGAAGGCCTGCGTTTCGCCATTCGCGAAGGCGGCCGCACCGTCGGCGCCGGCGTCGTGGCCAAGGTCCTCAAGTAAGTCTTTATCCCGCATGGCTGTTTGTGGTCATGCGGGATACTTGAAGACAGCGTGCAGAATCCGCTGAATTTATCGTCGGACCTCTTCACTAAGCAAAGATTTGCAGTTATACTTCGCAGCTTGCTTGTCGACCGAAAGAAGATTTGGGTCGATTTACCGCGAAATGAGGTGCAGGAAGCACTTCGAGTTCGCCGGCCGGGATGGCCCTCGCAATCGCTGTAATCACGGGGTTTTCCGTCATTTCAACGTATGCGTGAACCGCAATTCAAAGTCTAGGCGAGCCTTCAATGTGCTCGCCTAGCTTTTTCGGATCTGGAGGCTCGTCTTCGATGACGGTTTCCAATGTAGTGGTAAAGGGTTGTGCGAGGTGGTGAGAAGCCACTTCGTTTCACATGACGTTCTTTCGACAACAGGACACGGTTTATGGCGAACCAGAAGATTCGGATTCGGCTGAAAGCGTACGATCATCGTCTGATCGACCGCTCGGCCAGCGAGATTGTTGAGACGGCAAAGCGCACGGGTGCCACGGTACTTGGCCCCATCCCGCTTCCGACCAAAATCGAGCGTTACACCATTCTGACGTCGCCGCACGTCGACAAGGATGCACGCGATCAGTACGAGACCCGTACGCACAAGCGTGTGCTCGACATCGTCGACCCCAACGACAAAACCGTGGACGCGCTCATGAAGCTTGATCTCGCCGCTGGCGTCGATGTTCAGATCAAGCTCGGTTGAGCGACAGACAGGATACGAAGATGAGTATCGGATTGGTTGGCCGCAAATGCGGCATGAGCCGAATCTTCACTGAAGATGGCCGCTCGATTCCGGTGACGCTGATTGAAGCGACGCCGAACCGGGTGACACAGCTGAAGACGGACGATAACGATGGCTACAGCGCCGTCCAGGTTTCGACGGGTATCAAGCGCGCGAACTTGCTGACGCAGCCGCTTAAGGGGCACTACGCCAAGGCTAAGGTGGAGCCGGGTCGTGGTTTGTGGGAATTCCGCGTGTCTTCCGATGACCTCGGCAAATACGCCGTCGGCGCCGAGATCAAGGCGGACGACATTTTTACCGTCGGACAGATCGTCGACGTGGCTGGCGTATCGAAAGGCAAGGGTTTCCAGGGCACGATCAAGCGCTGGAACTTTAAGATGGGTGATGCCACCCACGGCAACTCGCTGTCGCACCGCGCACCGGGCTCCATCGGTCAGCGCCAGACGCCGGGCCGCGTGTTCCCAGGCAAGAAAATGTCCGGCCACATGGGTGCGGTCAATCGCACGCAGCAAGGCCTTGAAGTGGTCAAGGTCGACGCCGAGCGTCATCTGATCGCGGTGAAGGGTGCGGTGCCGGGTGCCACCGGTGGCGACGTCATCATCCGCCCGACGACGAAGAGCTGAGGAGAGACGACATGGAACTCAATGTCATTGGCGCCAAGCCGCTCAGCGTGTCGGACGACGTGTTCGGCGGTGAGTACAAGAAGGCCCTGGTTCACCAGGTCGTGGTCGCCTATCAGGCGGCAGGTCGTGCAGGCACCCAGTCGCAGCTTTCGCGCGGCGAGATGTCCGGTACCACCAAGAAATTCAAGAAACAGAAGGGCGGTGGCGCTCGCCACGGTGACTATCGCGCACCGATTTTCGTCGGTGGTGGTCGCACCTTTGCAGCCAAGCCGCGCAGCTACGAGCAGAAGGTCAACCGCAAGGCCTACCGCGTCGCGATTCGCTCGATCTTTTCCGAGCTGATTCGTCAGGATCGTCTGAAGGTTATCGAGAGCTTCGGCATCGACAATCCCAAGACCTCCACGATGGTGGCCAAGCTGGCCGAGCTGGAAGTAAGCGGTCGCGTGCTGCTGGTGTCGGAAGATGCATCCGAGAACGTGTTTCTGGGTGCGCGAAATATTCCGTACATTCATGTGCTGGATGTGATGGCGCTCAACCCGGTCAGCCTGGTCGGTTCCGACCATGTGGTGGTCACGGTTGAAGCCGTGAAGAAGATCGAGGAGTGGCTGGCATGAACAACGAACGCATTCTCGATACGTTGCGCGCGCCGCACATTTCCGAGAAATCGGCGCGTCTGGCCGAGCACAACCAATATGTATTCGTGGTTGCTCCCGCAGCAACCAAGGCTGATGTCCGTGCTGCCGTGGAGAAGTTGTTCGACGTGAAGGTCGAGCAGGTGAACCTCGTCAACACCAAGGGCAAGGTCAAAGCCTTCCGCCAACGTGCCGGCAGCCGTCAAGGCAAGCGCAAGGCCTACGTGCGTCTCGCCGATGGTCAGACCATCGACGTGTCCGCCAAGGCCTGAGCCAGGAGTTCTCTGAGATGACATTAATTACCCACAAGCCGACTTCGCCGGGCCGTCGTGACGCAGTCAGCGTTCGTACGGAAGGCCTGCACAAGGGCGCGCCGTACGCGGCGTTGACCGAGTCGCAGTCCCGTACCGGTGGTCGCAACCATCATGGCCGCATCACCGTGCGTCATCGTGGTGGCGGTCACAAGCAGCAATACCGCATCATCGATTTCAAGCGTGACAAAGAAGGCATCGCAGCCAAGGTCGAACGGATCGAATACGACCCGAATCGCACCGCGCACATCGCCTTGCTTTGCTATGCAGACGGCGAGCGTCGCTACATCATCGCGCCGAAGGGCGTGGCGGTCGGTGATCGTCTGGTCTCCGGTCACGATGCGCCGATCAAGGCTGGCAATTGCCTGCAGTTGCGTAGCATCCCAATGGGCAGCACGATTCATTGCATCGAACTGCGCCCGGGCAAGGGTGCGCAGATCGCCCGCAGCGCCGGCGCCTCGGTGCAGTTGGTCGCTCGCGAATCGGGCTATGCCACGCTGCGTCTTCGCTCGGGCGAAATGCGCCGGGTGCCGGTCGAGTGCCGCGCCACCATCGGTGAAGTCGGCAACGGCGAGCACAGCCTGAAGAAGCTCGGCAAGGCCGGCGCCAAGCGCTGGCTGGGTATTCGTCCGACCGTTCGCGGTGTGGTGATGAACCCGGTCGACCATCCGCACGGTGGTGGTGAAGGCAAGACTTCTGGTGGTCGTCATCCGGTCAGCCCCTGGGGCACGCCGGCCAAGGGCTACAAGACCCGTAACAACAAGCGCACGCAGCAGTTCATCGTGCGTCGTCGCAAGTAACAGGAAACCGACATGCCACGCTCTCTGAAGAAAGGTCCGTTTGTCGACCTTCACCTCGTCAAGAAGGTGGAAGCTGCGGTTTCCGCCAATAACAAGCGCCCGATCAAAACCTGGTCGCGTCGCTCGATGATCCTGCCGGAAATGGTCGGCTTGACCATCGCCATACACAACGGCCGTCAGCACGTACCCGTACTGATCAACGAGAACATGGTCGGGCACAAGCTCGGCGAGTTCGCGGTGACCCGTACGTTCAAGGGCCATGTCGGCGACAAGAAGGGCAAGTGATGAGCACTGAAGCCAAAGCGATCCTGCGTGGCGCCCGCATCTCGGCGCAAAAGGCACGCCTGGTGGCTGATCTCGTCCGCGGGCTCCCCGTCGGCCGGGCCAGCGACGTGCTCACCTACACCAACAAGAAAGCTGCCGTCCTTGTCCGCAAGGTCCTGCTTTCTGCCGTCGCCAACGCCGAGAACAATCTTGGCGCGGACGTCGACGAGCTGAAAGTGGCCAGCATCTTCGTTGATGAAGGTCCGGCGATGAAACGCATGCATGCCCGCGCCAAAGGCCGCGGTTCGCGCATCCTGAAGCGCACCAGCCACATCACTGTGGTTGTTGGTAACTGAGCGAGGATAGAGACGATGGGTCATAAAGTTCATCCCACCGGTATCCGCCTCGGCATTGCCAAGGACTGGAACTCGAAGTGGTTCGCCAACAAGAGCGATTACGCTAAGTATCTCGTGGCCGATATCAAGGTCCGCGACATGCTCAAGAAGAAGCTGGCCGCCGCCGGCATCTCGAAGATCCAGATCGAGCGTCCGGCCAAGACCGCACGCGTGACGATCCACACCGCCCGTCCGGGCGTGGTGATCGGCAAGAAGGGTGAGGATATCGAGAAGCTGCGCAAGGAAGTCAGCGATATGATGGGCGTTCCGACGCACATCAACGTCAATGAAGTGCGCAAGCCCGAGCTCGACGCACAGCTGGTGGCCGAGTCGATCGCGCAGCAGCTCGAGCGTCGCATCATGTTCCGCCGCGCCATGAAGCGTTCGGTCGGCAACGCGATGCGCCTCGGTGCGCTGGGCATCAAGATCAACGTCTCCGGTCGTTTGAACGGTGCCGAGATCGCTCGTTCCGAGTGGAGCCGCGAAGGCCGCGTGCCGCTGCATACCCTGCGTGCGGACATCGACTACGGCACCGCCGAGGCGAAAACCACCTACGGCATCATCGGCATCAAGGTGTGGGTCTACAAGGGCGAGATCTTCGACCTTGCTGTTGCCAGCCAGGAAACGAAGGATGAGCCGTCGTCGTCGCAGCCGCGTCGCGAAGGTGGCGAAGGTCGTCGTAATGATTCGCGTCGCGAGGCCGGTGACGGCCGCCGCGAGCGGACTGCGAAGTAAGGAGAGTTGCCATGTTGCAACCCAAGCGAACCAAATTCCGTAAACAGTTCAAGGGCCGTAACGACGGTCTGGCTCAATGTTCCAATCTCGTCAGCTTTGGCGAGTATGGCCTGAAGGCGACGACCCACGGTGCGCTTACCGCGCGCCAGATCGAAGCCGCACGTCGTTGCATCACCCGTTTCGTCAAGCGTGGCGGCAAGCTCTGGATCCGCGTGTTCCCTGACAAGCCGATCACCAAGAAGCCGATCGAAGTCCGCATGGGCGCAGGCAAGGGCAGCGTCGAGTTCTGGGTCGCACCGATCCAGCCTGGCCGCATGCTTTATGAAATCGAGGGCGTCGACGAATTGACGGCGCGTGAGGCATTCCGTCTGGCGGCAGCGAAGTTGTCCGTGCAGACCCAGTTTGTAACCCGGGCGGTGATGTGATGGCCACCAAAGAAATCAACAACCAGTCGGCCGACGAGTTGAAGCAGCATCTGCTGGACCTTCGCAAGGAGCAGTTCAACCTGCGCATGCAGAAAGGTTCCGGCCAGCTCACCCAGCCGCACCAGCTGCGCCGCGTTCGGCGTGACATCGCCCGCACGAAGTTCGTGCTCGGCAGCAAGAAGTAAGGACGGCCGACATGAGCGCTACCAAGAATCAAGAAATCCAAGTGGACAAAAAGCAGGCGCGTACCCTTCAGGGTCGCGTCACCAGCAACAAGATGGACAAGACGGTCACCGTATTGGTGGAGCGTCAGGTACAGCATTGGCTGCTCGGCAAGATCATTCGCCGTTCGACCAAGCTGCATGCGCAGGACGACCTCGGTGCCAATGAGGGCGATCTGGTTCGCATCGCGGAATGCCGTCCATTGTCCAAGACCAAACATCACCGCGTGGTTGAAATCATCACGCGCGCCAACGTCTAAGGGAGGGTGCAGCCATGATCCAGATGCAGAGCACGCTTTCCGCAGCGGACAACAGCGGCGCGAAAGAACTGATGTGCATCAAGGTGCTCGGTGGCTCCAAGCGCCGTTACGCCGCGATCGGTGACGTCATCAAGGTCACCGTGAAGGATGCGATTCCCCGCGGCAAGGTCAAGAAGGGCGAGGTTTACAACGCCGTGGTGGTTCGTACCGCCAAGGGCGTGCGCCGTCCCGATGGTTCGCTGATCCGTTTCGACGGTAACGCAGCGGTCCTCCTCAACAACAAGCTCGAGCCGATCGGCACCCGTATTTTCGGACCGGTCACCCGCGAGCTGCGCAGCGAGAAGTTCATGAAGATCGTCTCGCTTGCTCCCGAAGTGCTCTGAGCGGAGTCAAGAAATGAACCGTATCCGCAAGGGTGATCAGGTCCTCGTGATCACCGGTAAAAACAAGGGTCAGCGCGGCGATGTGCTGCGTGTTGCAGACGATCGCGTGTTCGTCTCCAACGTGAATCTGGTCAAGCGTCACACCAAGCCGAATCCGCAGGCCAATCAGGCCGGCGGCATCGTCGAGCGTGAGGCTTCGATCCATCTCTCCAATGTGCAGCTGTTCAACCCCGCCACGAACAAGGGTGAACGCGTCGGCACCAAAACGCTCGATGATGGGCGCAAGGTCCGCGTGTTCCGTTCGAGTGGCGAGGTCGTGGACGCGTAAGGAACACGATCATGACGCGCCTTGAAAATTTTTATAAAGACCAGGTAGTCGCCAAGCTCACCGAGCAGTTCGGCTACGAGAACGTGATGCAGGTTCCCCGCATCACCAAGATCACGCTGAACATGGGCGTGGGCGAAGCGGCGGGCAACAAGAAAGTGCTCGAGAACGCCGTGGCCGACATGGCGAAGATCGCCGGGCAGAAGCCGATCACGACGAAGGCGCGCGTTTCGGTCGCCTCGTTCAAGATTCGCGATGGCTGGCCCATCGGCTGCAAGGTCACCTTGCGCCGCGCGCAGATGTGGGAGTTTATGGATCGCCTGATCAACATCTCGCTGCCGCGCGTTCGTGATTTCCGCGGCGTTTCGGCTCGCGCGTTCGATGGTCGCGGCAATTACAACTTCGGCATCAAGGAACAGATCATCTTTCCTGAGATCGATTTCGATCAGGTCGACGCACTGCGCGGTATGGATATCTCCATCACCACGACCGCCAAGACCGACGAGGAGGCGAAAGCCTTGCTCGCAGCTTTCAGCTTCCCGTTCCGTAACTGATAGGCGCGATACCCATGGCCAAGACATCAATGGTGAACCGCGATATCAAGCGGACCAAGCTCGTCCAGAAGTTCGCCTCCAAGCGTGCGGGACTGAAAGCGATCGTGCTGAGCGCGACCGCTTCCTACGACGAGAAAATGGAAGCGCAGTCCAAGCTTCAGAAACTGCCGCGTGATGCGAGCCCGGTTCGCCAGCGTACGCGCTGCGCACTGACGGGTCGTCCGCGCGCCGTGTATGCGAAGTTTGGCCTGGGCCGCAACAAGCTGCGTGAAGCGACCATGCGCGGCGATGTGCCGGGCCTGCGCAAAGCCAGCTGGTAATTCCCCACGTAACGATTCACTGGCGAATTGATTTCGCCATGGATCGCTGGCTGCGATGACTCGCCGCCGATGATGCGACTACCGCATCGATGTTCGCTAAAACCTGGTAAAGCTGATATAGTCGGCGGTCTGCGTGAAGCAGGCCGACTCATGGTCGGCTCACAATCTGATTGATTTCCGGTTTTATCGGATATCGGTGCACTCTGAAGGACTATTTCATGAGCATGACTGATCCCATCGCCGATCTGTTTACGCGCGTCCGCAACGCCCAATCCATGGGCAAGCCGACCGTCCGTATGCCGTCGTCGAAATTGAAGTTGGCTATCGCCGACCTCCTCAAGAACGAGGGCTACATTCTCGACGCCAAGACTTCCGCCGAGGAAGGCAAGCCGGTGCTCGAGATCAAGCTTAAGTATTTCGAAGGCCAGCCGGCCATTGAGACCATTTCTCGTGTAAGTCGCTCCGGCCTGCGTGTGTATCGCGGCAAGGACGAGTTGCCGAAGGTCCTCGGTGGTCTGGGTATCTCGATCATTTCGACTTCTGCCGGTCTGCTGACCGATGCGCAGGCCCGTGCCAAGGGTCTGGGCGGCGAAGTCATCGGCCAAGTGGCGTAAGGAGTCCTTCGATGTCACGAGTAGCCAAACAACCAATTTCCCTGCCGAAAGGCGTGGAGCTGACCGTCGCTGCCGACGCCATTTCCGTCAAGGGTCCGAAAGGCACGCTTTCTGTGCACCATTTGCCCGGTGTTACGGTAACCGTGGATAACGGCGTGGCGACAATCGGTCTCGATGAAGGCACCGACGACAAGTTCGGCGGTACGGCGCGCGCACTGCTGGCAAACATGGTGCAGGGCGTTTCTGCGGGTTACGAGCGCAAGCTTGAGCTGGTCGGCGTGGGTTATCGCGCTTCGATGGCCGGCAAGGCGCTGAACCTGAGCCTGGGCTTTTCGCACCCGGTTGTGTTCGATGCGCCGGAAGGCATCAGCATCGAGACGCCGACGCAGACCGAGATCCTGATCAAGGGTACGGACAAGCAGGTCGTAGGCCAGGTGGCTGCAAAGATTCGCGGCTTTCGTCCGCCAGAGCCTTACAAGGGCAAAGGTGTGCGTTACGCCGGAGAGAAGATCACGCTGAAGGAAGCCAAGAAGGCTTGATGCGGATTCGTCCGCGGGGAATCGGTCATTTGCCGAGTCCTTAAAAAAAGCCAATCCGCTTTCTGGAGATATCACGATGAACAAGAACGAAAATCGCCTGCGCCGCGCCAAGTCCACGCGTTCGCACATCCGCAAGCTTGCCGTGGCGCGTTTGTCGGTGCATCGCACCGGGCAGCACATCTACGCGCAGGTGTTCGACGCCTCCGGCTTGAACGTGGTGGCCTCGGCCTCGACGGTGCAGAAGTCGGTAGCTGAAGGTTTGAAGGGTACGAAGAATCTCGAAGCCGCCGCGGCTGTCGGCAAGGCTGTCGCTGAGCGCGCAGTGGCGGCGGGCATCGAGTCCGTGGCTTTCGATCGCTCCGGCTTCCGTTATCACGGTCGCATCAAGGCTCTGGCCGATGCGGCGCGCGAAGCGGGCCTCAAGTTCTAAGAACATTTGATTTGGGAACCTTGTGTTCTCGTTGCGCTACCTACAACTCCAAGCGGCTCAGCCGCAAGCAAAGTCCCGGATTGCCGGGCACATGGAATAGAACATGTCTTCTAACGATCGCGAAAATTCGGACGGCTTGCTTGAAAAGCTGATTGCCGTCAACCGCGTGGCCAAGACCGTCAAGGGTGGCCGCCAGATGAGTTTCACAGCGCTGACCGTGGTCGGCGATGGTGAGGGCAAGGTCGGCTTCGGTTATGGCAAGGCGCGTGAAGTGCCGGTGGCCATCTCCAAGGCGATGGAGCGTGCGCGCCGCCAGATGGTGAACATCGAACTGAACAACGGCACCTTGTGGTACGCCATCAAGGCCAACCATGGTGCGGCTCGCGTCTACATGCAGCCCGCTTCGGAAGGTACTGGCGTGATCGCCGGCGGCGCCATGCGTGCGGTGCTGGAGGTGGTCGGCGTCAAGAACGTGCTAGCCAAGGCCGTCGGTTCGCGCAACCCGATCAACCTGGTGCGCGCGACCATCAAGGGTCTGCAGGCTGTTGCCTCGCCCAAGAAGATCGCCGCCAAGCGTGGCAAGACTCTGGATGAGGTGCTCGGCAATGGCTAAGTCTTCAAAAACTGCCGACAAGACCGTACGCGTGCGCCTGGTCAAGGGGCTTCGCGGCGTGCAGGCTCGTCATCGCCTCAGCGTCAAGGCGCTGGGCCTCGGCAAGATCAATGACGTCCGCGACCTGAAGGACAGTCCGCAGGTTCGCGGTCTGATCAACACGGTCTATTACCTGGTCCGGGTTGAGGAGTAAGTATCATGCGTTTGAATACACTTAAGCCGAACGATGGCTCGCACAAGACGCGTCTGCGCGTTGGTCGCGGTATCGGTTCGGGTATGGGCAAGACCGCAGGCCGCGGACACAAGGGCCAGCACGCTCGCGCCGGCGGCACGCACAAGTACGGTTTCGAGGGCGGCCAGATGCCGCTGCAGCGCCGCTTGCCGAAGGTTGGTTTCCGATCGCTGAAGAAAGCCGAGAGCCAGGAAGTTTTCCTGTATCAGCTGGCCAACCTCAAGCTTGACGTGATCGACGTCGTCGCGCTGCACAAGGCTGGCTTGATCAGCAGCCGCGCGAAGAAGGTCAAGGTGGTTCTCAAAGGTGAAATCGGCCGCGCGGTGAAGTTGTCTGGTCTGCTGGCTACCGCCGGCGCCAAGGCAGCCATCGAGGCAGCCGGCGGCAGCGTGGAGTAATCGACAGTGGCTGCAGCCAAGGGCACTGAGCTCGGCAAGCGCGGCAAGCTGACGGAGCTTCGCCAACGTATCGTTTTCGTGATCTGTGCGTTGATGGTGTTTCGTCTGGGTTCGTTCATTCCGGTTCCGGGTGTCAATCCGGAAGCGATGAGCAGCCTGATCAGCGGCAACGGCCTGATGGACATGTTCAACATGTTCTCCGGTGGTGCGCTGGCACGCTTTTCGGTGTTTGCGCTAGGCGTGGTTCCCTACATTTCGGCGTCGATCGTGTTCCAGATGATGGGCTCGGTGCTTCCGGGTCTGCAGGGGCTGCGCAAGGAAGGCGAAGCCGGCAAGCGCAAGTTGACGATGTACACGCGCTTCGCGACCGTCGGACTGGCGGCATTCCAGTCGTTCGGTATCGCGGTGGCGCTGCAGAATCAGGTTGCAGCGGGTGGCGCGCCAGTGGTGTACACGCCAGGTTTCGGTTTCATCATGTCGTCGGTGGTTGGTTTGACCGCAGGCACGATGTTCCTGATGTGGCTGGGTGAGCAGATGACGGAACGTGGCATCGGCAACGGCATTTCGCTGTTGATCTTTGCCGGTATCGTCGCCGGGTTGCCGGCGGCTGTGGTTCACACTCTGGGCATGGCAAGCAACGGCGAATTGTCGCTGCTCAGGCTGTTGATGGTGTTCGGTCTGGTGCTGGCCGTGACAGCGTTCGTGGTGTTCATGGAGCGCGCCCAGCGGCGCATCACCGTGAACTACGCGCGACGCTCCGGCGGGCAGAAGGCGTACATGAACCAGAGTTCCAGCTTGCCGCTGAAGATCAACATGGCGGGTGTGATTCCGCCGATCTTCGCTTCAAGCCTGCTGATGTTTCCGGCAACGGCGGTTTCATGGTTCGGCACGGGTCACCCGTCTCGCTGGCTGCAGGATCTGACGCAGTCGTTGAGCCCTGGCAATCCGTTGTACGACATTATTTTTGCGGTACTGGTCATCGGCTTCGCGTTCTTCTACACGGCGATCGTCTTCAACGCCGACGAGACCGCCGACAATCTCAAGCGGTCGGGTGCGCTGATCCCAGGCATTCGTCCGGGCCGGGCTACGGCCAGTTACGTGGATGCGGTGATGACCCGGCTTACCGGTGTTGGCGCGCTGTATCTGGTGCTGGTGTGTCTGGTGCCATCGTTCATGCAACAGGCTTGGCACGTACCGTTCTACTTCGGCGGCACGTCGCTGCTGATCGTGGTGGTCGTGGTGATGGACTTTACGGCGCAGGTACAGGCGCATCTGGTCAGTCATCAATACGAGAGTCTGCTCAAGAAGGCCAATCTCCGTCGCAGTTGATTTGCGGAAGAGGGTAGCCACTAGTCGGAAAGCGTCGGCGCCACGGTGCCGCAGGGCTTTCCAGTTCGGGTAATTCAGGTTAGAATTGCGCGTTTACCGCGCACGAAAGCATCGGAGAAAGTACATCATGGCGCGCATCGCGGGTGTCAATTTGCCAGTTCAGAAACACGTCTGGGTTGGTCTGCAGAGTATTTTCGGTATCGGCCGCAGCCGGGCCAGAAAGGTCTGCGCAGATGCTGGCGTGGTTCCGACCACCCAGATCAAGTCCCTCAGCGAGGGTGAGGTGGAGAAGATCCGCCACGAAATCGGCAAGTACACCGTTGAAGGCGATTTGCGCCGTGAAGTGGGTATTGCCATCAAGCGTCTGATGGACCTGGGCTGCTACCGCGGTCTGCGTCATCGTCGCGGTCTGCCGGTGCGCGGTCAGCGCACACGTACCAACGCACGTACCCGCAAGGGTCCGCGTCGCGCGATCAAGAAGTGATCGCTCCGCAGTGATCACTCACTAGAAGATTTTGGATTTCAAATATGGCTAAGCCGGTCAAGACCAAGAAGAAGATCAAGCGTGTTGTCACGGATGCCGTGGCGCACGTGCAGGCCTCCTTCAACAACACCATTGTCACCATCACCGATCGTCAGGGTAATGCCTTGTCGTGGGCGACTGCCGGCGGCGCCGGTTTTCGTGGCTCGCGCAAGTCGACCCCGTTCGCTGCACAGGTCGCCGCCGAAAAGGCTGGTCGCGCTGCAGGCGATTACGGTGTGAAGACGGTGGAAGTACGCATCAAGGGTCCAGGCCCGGGCCGCGAGTCGGCCGTGCGTTCGTTGAACGCGTTGGGCTACAAAGTGCTCAACATCATCGATGTCACGCCGATTCCGCATAACGGCTGCCGTCCCCCCAAGAAGCGTCGAGTCTAAGGAGCATACCCATGGCCCGTTATCGTGGAGCTACCTGCAAACTCGCCCGTCGTGAGGGTGCAGATCTCAGCCTGAAGAGCCCGGCGCGCGCGCTGGATTCCAAGTGCAAGTTGGAAAACAAGCCCGGCCAGCATGGTGCGAACAAGCGCATGCGCATGTCCGATTACGCCGTGCAGCTGCGTGAAAAGCAGAAGGTCAAGCGCATCTACGGTGTGCTCGAGCGCCAGTTCAGCAACTACTACACCAAGGCTGCATCCTCGAAGGGCAACACGGGTGAAAACCTGCTGCGCCTGCTCGAGAGCCGTCTGGACAACGTGGTCTATCGCATGGGTTTCGCGGTAACTCGCGCCCAGGCACGTCAGCTGGTGGCCCACAAGGCCATCCTGGTGAATGGCAAGAAGGTGAACATTCCTTCCTACCAGGTCCGCCCCGGCGACGCGATTGCGTTGACCGAGCGTGCGCGCACTCAGCTGCGCGTGCAGGAAGCGGCAACCGTGTTCGACACCATGGACTTGCGTCCGATCTGGGTCGAAGTCGATGCCAAGAAATTTGAAGGTACGTTCAAGTCGGTGCCGGACCGCGGTGATCTGCCGTCCGATATCAATGAAGCCCTGATCGTCGAGCTTTACTCGAAGTAATTTTACCGGAGCTCTGCATGGCAGTTTCGTCAACTAGTGTGCTGCGGCCTCGGGGCCTCAGCGTCGAACAGCTCGGAGCCAACCGCGCCAAGGTGGTAGTCGAGCCGCTCGAGCGTGGCTTCGGTCACACCCTGGGCAACGCGCTGCGCCGCGTACTGCTCTCCTCGATTCCTGGCAGTGCCATTGTCGAGGTTGAAATCGACGGCGTATTGCATGAATACACCACGCTGGAAGGTTTGCAGGAGGACGTGATTGAAGTCCTGCTCAACCTGAAGGACGTGGCGATTCGTCAGCACACGGGTGATGAAGTCACCCTCACGCTGTCGAAGAAAGGCAAGGGCGTGGTTACGGCCGGCGACATCGTCGTCGATCACTCGGTGGAAATCATCAACCCCGAGCACGTGATCTGCCACCTCACCAAGGACATCGCACTCAATATGCGTTTGAAGGTTCGTCGCGGTGTCGGCTATCAGCCGGCCAGCACGCGCCAACATCCGGATGACGAGGCGCGTCCGATCGGTCGTTTGCAGTTGGATGCGTCGTTCGCGCCGGTGCTGCGCGTGGCTTACGAAGTGGACGCGGCTCGTGTCGAGCAGCGCACGAATCTCGACAAGTTGGTTCTCGATATCGAGACGAATGGCACCATCGGTGCGGAAGACGCGGTTCGCAAGGCCGCCGAGATCATCAACGACCAGCTGTCCGTGTTCGGTGACTTCTCGCGGCGCGAGAGCGCTACCGACAAGGCGGAGAAGAGTGGTTTCGATCCGTTGCTGTTGCGTCCGATCGACGATCTGGAGCTCACTGTGCGTTCGGCTAATTGCCTGAAGGCTGAGAGCATCTATTACATCGGCGACTTGGTGCAGAAGACCGAAGTCGAGTTGCTGAAGACGCCGAACCTCGGCAAGAAGTCGCTGACCGAGATCAAGGACGTGCTGGGCGGACGTGGTCTGGCGCTGGGCATGAAGCTTGAGAACTGGCCGCCGCCGGGCTTGTCGCACGGCATGCAGCTGGGTTGATTTATTTGGCGATCGTCTTGGTCGCCACGCAGCAAACATCAGCCGGGTGCATTGCGCCCGGCTGAGTGCCGAAAGCGGCCATCTACAACCGCACTCTAATAAGAGCCCGTTATTACAGGGCTTCATAAGCGGAATTCCGCGGAAACCCGGATTTAATTGCCGGTTTTTCATAACAACAGACACAGAGAATTCAGTCATGCGCCACCAAAAATCCGGACGCAAACTCAACCGCACCAGTTCGCACCGTGAAGCGATGTTCCGCAACATGGCGTCGTCGCTGATCAAGCATGAGCTGATCCGCACCACGCTACCGAAAGCGAAGGAACTCCGCCGCGTTGCCGAGCCGCTGATCACCCTGGCCAAGGTCGATGGCGTCGCCAATCGCCGTCTCGCCTTTTCGCGCATGCGGGACAAGGAAGCGGTAGGCAAGCTGTTCGTCGAACTCGGCCCGCGTTACCGCGAACGTCCAGGCGGTTACCTGCGCATCCTCAAGTGCGGCTTCCGTCCCGGTGACAACGCGCCGATGGCGTATGTCGAGCTGGTCGGTCGCCCGCAGGTCGAGGCTGTCGACGCCGAGTAATTCGGTTGTACGGACATCAAGACGTTTAGACGTCCAAAGCAAAACCCGGCCGGAATCGAGCCGGGTTTTTGCTTTCTGCAGTAATTATCCCGCAAGCTGAAAGCGGTATGCGCAGGTTGCTGCTGACAGCGCATCGACGAACGGGTAATGTCACCCTTCCGCAACGCAGCAATGTGCCATGAATCCTTTCCAGTGGTCGTACCGCACCCGTTTCTTCGCGGGCTTTCTGATCTGTGCAGCCCTGCTTGGCTTCGCCTTGTATGCGCAGTACGTTTTGATGATGGACCCGTGTCCGCTCTGCATCCTGCAACGCGTCGTGTTCATCGCGCTCGGAGTGGTGTTTCTCATTGGCGGATTGCATTCGCCACAAGGCAATAAAGGGCGCTGGATTTATTCCGTATTGCTGTTGTTGATCGCGGCCGTCGGCATGGCGATCGCCGGCAGGCATTTGTGGATCCAGTCTCTGCCTGCGGACCAAATACCCAGTTGCGGCGCGCCTCTGGGTTATCTGCTCGAAACACGTGCCGGCAACGGCGGTTTGTGGGGCGTGCTGGAAAAAGTGCTCACAGGTTCCGGCGAATGCGCCAAGG
>NZ_LMUV01000003.1:258401-450388 GCF_009765755.1 Rhodanobacter sp. L36
CGAAATGAATCGTTCACACATTTTCAGGGTTGCGCAGATGAACCAGGATCTATCCCACAAGCAAGCGCCGATCGACTGGTCGCCCGATTCCTGGCAACAACGCGAGGCCTTGCAGCAGCCGCATTACGACGATGCAGTAGAACTTGCCGCTGCGACCGGGCATCTCTCGCGCCTGCCACCACTGGTGACGTCGTGGGAAGTGCTTGCGCTGAAGCAGGCGCTCGCCGAAGCGCAGGAAGGTCATCGCTTTCTGTTGCAAGGTGGCGATTGTGCGGAGAGTTTTGCGGATTGCACCAGCCCGGTTATTTCCAATCGGTTGAAAGTGCTTTTGCAGATGAGTCTGGTGTTGGTGCACGGCCTGAAAAAGCCGGTACTCCGCGTGGGACGTTTTGCGGGCCAGTACGCGAAGCCGCGTTCGACCGATCAGGAAATTCGCGACGGCGTGAGCCTGCCGAGTTTTCGTGGCGACGTGATCAACGGCCCGGAGTTCACTCCCGAAGCGCGCAGGTCGGATCCGCAGCGTCTCATCCAGGCGCATGCGCATTCCGCACTGACGATGAACTTTGTTCGCGCGCTGATCGATGGCGGCTTTGCCGATCTGCATCATCCGGAATACTGGGATCTGGCGTGGGTCGAGCATTCGCCGCTCGCTGCGGAATACCGGCAGATGGTTGCCAATATCGGCGACTCGCTCCGCTTCATGGAAACGCTCGCCGGGCCGATCGCCGGCTTCTCTCGCGTGGATTTTTTCACCTCGCACGAAGCCTTGCTGCTGCACTACGAACAGGCGCTGACGCGACAGGTGCCGCGACATTCGGGCTGGTTCAACCTTTCCACGCACTTCCCGTGGATCGGCATGCGCACGGCGGCCCTGGACGGCGCGCATGCGGAATACTTCCGCGGCATCCGCAATCCCATCGCGGTGAAAGTCGGACCGACGGTGACGTCGGAACAGTTGTTGCCACTGATCGATGCGCTCAATCCCGACAACGAGCCGGGTCGACTGACGCTGATCCATCGCATGGGCAACGGCAAAATCGCAACCGCGTTGCAGCCCTTGCTGGAAGTGGTGAAGAGCGAAGGTCGCCGCGTGCTGTGGGTCGCCGATCCGATGCACGGCAATACCGAAAGCACCTCGAACGGCTACAAGACGCGTCGCTTCGACAATATCCGCGGCGAGCTCGACCAAGCGTTCGACATCCACGCGGCGGCCGGCACGCGGCTGGGTGGCGTGCATCTGGAGTTGACCGGTGAAGATGTCACCGAATGCATGGGCGGCGCTCGTGATCTTTCCGAAACCGATCTGGATCGCGCGTACAAGTCGATGGTTGACCCACGTTTGAATTACGAGCAGTCACTCGAGCTGGCGATGTTGATCGTGCGCAAGTCCGTAGGGACGCAGAACATCGGTTGAGTGACGCCTGTTGATGTTGAATCGCCTTGGCGCGTTTGGACGGCCAAAGCGCGTTTCATCACAAGCGTCGCCGCCAGCTTCACGCTGCTATCGGTTGATGATCGCAGCTCCGCCCGGCGCGATCGTCGAACCGCCGACCGTATTCAGAAACTTCGGCGCCTGCCACGCCTTCTCGTGCTGCTCGAAACCGTAGGCGATGCTGATTAGCGTCGGCTCGCTCCACTTCGCGCCGAACAGCACGATGCCGATCGGCAATCCGTGTGCCCAGCCTGCAGGCACGGCGATCGACGGATAGCCCGATACGGCGGCCGGTTGCGATGGACCGCCCACGGTCGGGTCGCCGCTGACGATGTGATCGCCCAGTACCGGGTCGGTGACAAACGCCGGCCCCCACGATGGCGCCAGCAGTGCATCCAGATGCTGCGCGGCGAGCGATGCATCGATGCCTTCCGGTCCACTCAGGCGCTTCGCCTTGGCCAGCGCGTCGGTGTACTTCTTGTCCGTCAACGGCCCGCGCCTTTGCGCTTGCTCGAATAACTCCTGACCGAACCACAGCATTTCGCGCGATGCCTCGTGTTGATTGAAGGCGATCAGATCGGCAAGGGATTTCATTTTCAATGGCGGCCGCGTAGCCAGATACGCGTTGATGTCGTGCTTGAATTCGTACGACAGCACCACCTGCTCCGGCGCGCCCAGTTCGCTCAGGTGCGGCAGCGTGACGGGATCAATGATGATCGCGCCTTGCGCTCTCATCAGCGCGATGGATTGATCGAGCACGCGATCGGCATCCGGTTGGGCGCCGCCAAGCTGGCGCACGACGCCGATGCGTTTTCCTTTCAGGCCGTTGGCATCGAGGAAACGCGTGTAGTCGGTGGCGTGGTGGTCGGCATCCGCGGTAGCCGCGTCGCGCGCATCGCTGCCGGCGATCACCGAAAGAAGCGCGGCGGCATCCGCCACGTTGCGCGCCATCGGGCCGGCAGTGTCCTGGCTATGGCTGATCGGCACGATGCCGGTGCGACTGACCAGGCCGAGCGTCGGCTTGATGCCGACGATGCCATTCATGGTCGCCGGACAGATGATCGATCCGTCGGTTTCCGAACCGATCGCCACTGTGACCAAACCTGCAGCCACGGCGGCCGCAGAGCCTGCGCTGGAGCCGCAAGGATTGCGATCGAGCACGTACGGATTTCGGGTCTGTCCACCGACGCCGGTCCAGCCGCTGCTGGCGTGGCCAGAACGATAGTTGGCCCATTCGCTGAGGTTGGCCTTGCCCAGAATCAAAGCGCCGGACGCACGCAGTCGCTCGACCAGAGCCGCATCGTGCGGTGCGGGCGCGTCGATCATCGCCAGCGAACCGGCCGTGGTCAGCATGCGGTCGCCGGTGTCGATGTTGTCTTTCAACAGAACCGGAATGCCGTAAAGCGCACCGTGCTTGCGGGCGCTGCGTTTCGCGTCGAGCGACGCGGCCAGCGCAGGCGCATCCGGATTCGTCTGCAGCACGGCATGCAATGCAGGGCCGCTGCGATCGATTCGTTGAATGCGATCGAGAAACTGCGCGGTCAGCTCGCGACTGTCGAGTGTGCCAGCCTCCATGCGCTGCTGCAGTTGCGCGATTGATGCGTAGCTGGCATCGGAAGATGGCTGCACTGAATCAACAGCTATCGCCTGGATACCCGATGCGCCAATCACGATGGCGAGAAAAAAAATGGAACGACGCATGAGGGCTCTCTTCTTGACGAATGCGGCATGTTGTCGCGATGGGCAAGCTTATCTCGCCTCGTGATCCGACCGTCATGTCACGCGTGCCTATAATCCACTGATGAACACGAACGCCAGACGATTTCCCGCAAGGTTTTTCGGCCTCGGCATGTTGTTCGTGCTCGCGGCTTTGTCCGGCATGTCGAGCAGCGCCGCCGATACGCCGAGCATCCCCGATACCTTGCCGCAGCGCATCGCCGCGTGCACCACCTGCCATGGCGTGCATGGCGAAGGCACGCCGGGCAGCGGATTCTTCCCACGCCTTGCAGGCAAGCCCGCGGCCTACCTCGCGCGACAGATGCAGGATTTCCAGAACGGCCTGCGCAAGTACGCGCCGATGGAATACACCATGCGGCAATTGAGCCCCGCGTACATGCGCGAGATCGCCGATTACTTCGCCGCGCAGCAAGTTCCGTACGCGCGCTCGCCTGCACCTGTCGTATCCGAAGCCGTGCTTCAGCGTGGTGCTCTCCTGGTCACGCAGGGCGATGCATCACGCGGTGTTCCGGCGTGCATGAGTTGTCATGGCAAGGAGCTGACCGGCGTCGAGCCGTCCACACCGGGGCTGGTGGGGTTGCCGTACGACTATCTCAGTTCGCAATTGGGATCGTGGCGCACGCATACGCGCGGCACGGTAGCGCCGGACTGCATGGCGACCATCGCCAAGCGCCTGGACCCCTCCGATATCACCGCCGTTGCATCGTGGCTCGCCCATCACGACGTGCCACCGGATACGCATGCGCAGCCTGCGGGATCGGTGACGCCGTCCATGCGTTGCGGCGTACTCGGTGCCACCGGAGAAGGCGCATGACGCGTCGACGTTCGCTGCTATGGTGGATCGTCGCGGTGGCGTGCGCGCTGCTGATCGCGTGGTGGTGGTTCGGTCGCGCTGACGTAGTGTCCGATCAGGCAGCGGTAAGCGATGCCACGCTGCGCGATCCGGCGCTCATCGCCAAGGGCGCATACCTCACCACCATCGCCGACTGCGCCGGCTGCCACACCGCGCAGGGCGCCAAACCGTTTGCAGGCGGAAGCGCTGTCGCCACGCCGTTCGGCGACATTCCCGCGCCCAACATCACGCCCGATGTGGAAACTGGACTGGGCAGCTGGAACTTCAACGCGTTCTGGCAGGCGCTGCACACCGGCACCGGTCGTCATGGCGAGTGGCTGTATCCCGCGTTTTCGTACACCTCCTACACGAAGGTGACCAACGACGATGCGCTGGCGATCTTCGCCTATCTGCGATCGCTGCCTGCGGTGCATCGGCCGGCCATGCCGCTGGCGCTCAAGTTTCCCTACAGCGTGCGCAGGAACCTGGGTGCCTGGCGCGCGCTGTATTTCAGGGAGGGCGTCTATCAACCCGACAGCAAGCGATCGCCGCAGTGGAATCGCGGCGCGTACCTGGTGCAAGGTCTCGGACATTGCAACGAATGCCATGCACCACGCGATGCTCTCGGCGGAACACCGAAGGACAAACACCTCACCGGCGGCGAGATTCCCGAACAGAACTGGTACGCGCCGGATCTGAGTACGCAGCAGAACGGAGGCCTGCATGGGTGGGCCGCGCAGGACATCGTCGACCTGCTGAAAACCGGGCAGTCGGCGAAAGGTGCGGCATTCGGACCGATGGCTGATGTGGTCGCCACCAGCACGCAGCACATGACCGACGACGATCTGCATGCCATCGCCAACTATCTGCAGTCGCTGCCGCCACGCAAGATGGCGTCGGCCGAGCCGGAACTGTTCGATGCCGACGCCATCGCGCAGCAAGGCGAAAAAATCTACCTGCAGCATTGCGCCGATTGCCACGGCAAGGACGGCACGGGCGTCACCGGCGTGTATCCGCCATTGAAAGGCAATTCGTCGGTGACCGAACCCACCGGCGTCAATGCGATCCGCACGGTGCTGCTCGGTGGATTCGCGCCATCGACCGCCGCGTATCCACGGCCGTATTCGATGCCGCCATACGCGCAGCAACTCAATGACAGCGATGTCTCGGCCGTGGTCAGCTACATTCGCCGCGGCTGGAGCAACCACGCGACTGCGGTGAAGCCCGAGGACGTGAGTCGATACCGGCAAACGCCCATCGATTGACGGCGTTGGCTGCGATGCCATGCATGCGATAGGCTCCGCCGATTCGCAGGGCGTGATGACGATGACCGACGACCTCAACGACGAAGCGATCGTGAGCGCGTGGCAGGAAAACGCCGCGCCGTGGATTCACGCCGTACGCAGCGGTGCCATCGCCAGCCGGAAGCTGGTGACCAACGATGCGATCGTTTCGGCGATACGCCGGCTGCAGCCGACGAGCGTGCTGGACATCGGTTGCGGCGAAGGCTGGCTCGCTCGCGAGCTCGCATCGTTCGACGTGCGCGTGCATGGTTTCGATGTGGTGCCCGAACTGGTCGCGGCTGCGCAAGCTGCCGGCGGCGGACGTTTCGAAGTGATGTCGTATGAAACGTTCGCCGCAGGCGCGTCAATGCCTGCCATCGATCTGGCCATCTGCAACTTCTCGCTGCTCGGCGATGCGGCCACGCGTGGCGTGATTCGTCGTACAGCAGCGCTTTTGCCTGCACACGGCACGCTGCTCATTCAGACATTGCATCCCTTGTTCGCCAGCGCCGAGCCGATCCGCGCGGAGAGTTGGCAGCCTGGATCGTGGGCCGGTTGCGATAGTGCATTCGGCCGCGCCGCGCCCTGGTACTCGCGCTCGCTCGAAGGCTGGCTCGCGTTGCTGGCGGATGAAGGTTTCCAGTTGCGCGCGATGCATGAGCCAATGCATCCGCAAACCGGCGTGCCGTGTTCGGTGATCTTCGAAGCGGGGCTTCTTCTCCGCTGATTCAGCGCTCGCGCAAAGCGGCGCCGAGCTGTTGCCACGGCGCGATGTCCCAGTGTCCGCGTGCCTGGCCGGACGGCGAGGGCAACACGAACAAGCGCGTTTGCACGATTCGTTCGATCTGCCATCCGTAGTCCACCGCGTGACCCAGTGCGGCGCGTGCAGCGTGCTTGCTGGTGAAGGCGAGAATGCGCGGTGCGTGCTGTTCGATCTTCGTCACCAGCGCGGGCACGTCGAAGGCGTCGCGCGGCAGTTCTTTATCGTTACCTGCGTGGTGCTTCGCCAGATCGGTGAGGCCGATGCCGTGTTCGGGCAGGCGACGAAATTCCATGGGCGCGAACTGTCGTGGCGTGATGCCGGACTGATGCAATACACGCCAGAACAGATTGCCCGGATGCGCGTAATACGCGCCTTCGAGAGCCGAGCGTTTGCCGGCGGCGCTGCCGCAAAACACCAGTGCGAGTTCGGGCTGCAACACGTCGGGCAGGACGTGCGACGACAACACAGTCATCGGCGCCGCCTTCATCGGTACGGCGTGTCGTCGAGGATGAAATCGGTGAACTGGAAACGACTGTCGCGCAGCACCGATTCGCCGCGCCGCAAGCGCAGTGGTTGAGCGAACATCGGGCCGGCGTAGCTGAGCGTGTGGAACTCGCCGCGTTCGCCGCACGCATCGACGCCGGCGGGCAGGGCATCGAGCAACGCCGCGTCGTAGGCGCGACCGCAGAAGTCCGCACCCAGCTGTTGGGTGTCCACGCAGCAGAGCATCGCGCGATGACCCTCGCCGACGAATCGCCGAGCCAGCGCCGTCGTGTCTTCGCCCCACAACGGGAAAACCGCGCGCCAGTTGTCGCGGCCAAGTTGACGCACGCGATAGTCGCGAACATCTTCCAGAAACAGGTCGCCAAATGCGCAGTGGCGAATCCCCGGCCAGCGCCTGCGCGCCTCCACCAGCGCCTGCGTGTGTGCCTGCTCATAGGCTTCGTTGCTGCCGGGCCAATCCAGCGGCACTTCCAGCAGCGGCAGTCCGAGGGCGGCGGTTTGCGCGAGCAGCACCTCGCGCTGCACGCCGTGCATGGCGATCCGCTGGTAATTGCGATTGACCGTGGTGAGCAGCCCGACCACCTGCCATTGCGGATCGGCCAGCAACCGTTGCAAGGCCATCAGGCAGTCCTTGCCGCCACTCCAGGCCAGCAGAATCGGGGTTGTCATCGGGTTCTGGCTCCTGCGTCATCTCGCCAAGTGAAGATAACGCGAGGCGCGTGCGGGTTGCGTGTTCCGCGCGATCACGTCCAGGTCGCCGTAATGAAATGCTGTCATCGACAGTTTGCATTCGCAGCCGCTATAAAGATGGTCTGTCTGGGGGAGTATGCGGTGAGCGAGGAAATACTGATCAACGTGACCCCGCGCGAGACGCGAGTCGGCGTGGTCGAAAACGGAATGCTGCAGGAAGTGCACGTGGAGCGTGCATCCAAACGCGGTTACGTCGGCAATGTCTACAAGGGTCGGGTGCAACGGGTGATGCCCGGCATGCAGGCGGTGTTTGTGGAAATCGGGCTGGATCGCGCGGCGTTTCTGCACGCGTCCGATATCGTGCGGCCGACGCCGGTCGCGGTGGAAGGCGCCGAGCCGAACGGCAATGGCAATGGCAACGGTAATGGCCACGTGCCGTCGATCAGCGAATTGGTGCACGAAGGCCAGGAAATCGTGGTGCAGGTCGTGAAAGACCCGATCAGCACCAAGGGCGCGCGCTTGTCTGCGCATCTGTCGATTCCTTCGCGCTATCTCGTGCTGCTGCCGTATGCGCGCACCTTGGGAATCTCCGCGCGCATCGAGGACGAGGCCGAGCGACAGCGACTGAAAGACGTGCTTTCGCCGCTGATCGGCGACAACCCACTGGGCTACATCGTGCGCACCAACGCCGAAGGGCAGAGCGCCGAATCGCTGGCGTTCGATGTCGCCTACCTCACCAAGGTCTGGCGCGTGGTGCAGGAGAACATCGCCAAGGCCAAGGTCGGCGAGCGTGTCTACGAGGAACTCGCGCTGCCGCTGCGCAGCCTGCGCGACATGCTCAACGAGGACATCGAAAAAGTGCGCGTGGATTCACGCACAACGTACGACAACGTGGTCAAGTTCGTGCACAAGTTCATGCCGAGCCTGGACGATCGCATCGAGCACTACGACGGCGAGCGGCCGATCTTCGACCTGTACGGCGCCGAAGACGAAATGCAGCGCGCGCTGAAGAAAGAGGTGCCGTTGAAATCGGGTGGTTATCTGATCGTCGATCAGACCGAAGCGATGACCACCATCGACGTCAATACCGGCGCCTACTTGGGCACGCGCAACCTCGAGGAAACGGTGTACCGCACCAACCTCGAAGCCGCGCAGGCGGCCTCGCGCCAGCTGCGGCTGCGCAATCTCGGCGGCATCATCATCATCGACTTCATCGACATGAACGATGAGGAGCACAAGCGCCAGGTGCTGCGCATGCTCAGCAAGGGGCTGGCGCGTGATCACGCCAAAACCACGGTCTATCCGATGTCGGCACTGGGTTTGGTGGAGATGACCCGCAAGCGCACCACCGAAAGCCTCGCGCGCCAGTTGTGCGAGCCGTGCGCCACCTGCAACGGTCGCGGCCAGCTGAAAACCGCCGAAACGGTGACCTACGAAATATTCCGCGAAATCACCCGTGCCGTGCGGCAGTTCAACGCCGAGAAACTGCTGGTGATGGCCAACCCCATGGTGGTCGCGCGGATCCTTGAAGAGGAATCCAGCGCGGTGGCCGAACTGGAAGAGTTCATCTCCAAAAGCATACGCTTTCAGGCCGAAGAGCATTACTCGCAGGAACAGTTTGATGTCGTGTTGCTGTAAATCCGGCCCGGGTCGTTGCGCGTGAAACCGTTGTGGCAGCGTTGGCTGCATCGCTGTGCCCGCGCGCTGGGCTGGACGGCTGGCATCGCGGTGATCGTGCTGGCCGTGCTGATGGCGTTGACGCAATTGTTGTTGCCGTTGCTCGGTCGCCACCCGCAATGGATGGCGGCGAAACTGAGTCAGCATCTGCAACGGCCGGTCAGCTTCCAGTCGCTCGAAGGTCACTGGACCGGTTCCGGTCCGCTGTTCGTCATGCACGGCGTCACTGTCGGTATGCCGGCGGGTCAGGCAGGCACGCCGCTGCAGATTCCCGAAGCGGAAATGAAGCTCGATTTCGGCGGCTGGTTGCTGCCGTCGCGACACGTGTTGAACCTGCGCGCGCGTGGGCTGCAGATCGATCTTGCGCACGATGTGAACGGTTGGCATGTCGACGGCATCGGCGTCGCCGGTGGGGCCAATCGCCAGCCGCTGTCGCTTCGCGGCTTGTCGGTGGACCTGTGGCTGGAAGACCTGCGCCTCGTGGTTTCCGATGCGGTGCTCCATCGTCGCTACGCATTCCAGGCCAGCCAGTTGCGCCTGAGCCATCGCGGCACGCATATCCAGCTCGGCGGGCTGTTGCAGCGCGATGGCGTGAACGCCGTGCTGCGCGTCGCCGGGCGCTTTCGCGACGATGGCAGTACGGGGCGTCTCTGGGTAGGTGTCGACAACGTCGATCTTCAGCCGCTGCTCGACGGTATCGATATGGACGGCTATACGGCCGAACAGGGCCATGGACACTTGTCCGCATGGCTTGACTGGCGAAACGGCAAGGTCGGCAGCAGCCTGATCCGTTTCGATCTCGACCGACTCGCGATAACCGCTGCGGGCGGCGCCCATGCAAACGTGGCGACCTTGCACGGCACGGCCGGCTTGCGGCAGACAAAGGACGGTTACGATGTGCGTTACGCCGGCGACGACGGCAGCGCGCTCGCGCTGAGCCTGCACCAATCCACGGTCGCCGTGGATTCGCTCGGCGTCGCCGCCAGCAACCTGCAACTTGCACCGCTGGTGCCATGGCTGGCGTTGACGCCGGACATCGGTCCGGCCCTGGCGAAGTGGGTCGGCAGCGGTCATCCGCATGGCGAGCTGGATCACGTGGCATTGCACTGGAAACGCAGCGACGGTCTGCAGGCGATCAACGTGACGTTCCACGACCTGGGCATCGATCCGGTGGACAAGTTGCCAGGGCTCACCAGCCTGCGCGGCGAGGTGCGCGGCGATGCATCCGCGCTGTCGTTGGAGCTACCGGACCAGCCGACCACGGTTTCGTTTCCGGGCGCGTTCCGCCAGCCCTTCGTGATGTCACGGCTCGGCGGCACGCTGGCGTTCTGGCCCGACAACGGCGACTGGCACATCGGCGCCGACGCGCTCGATTTCACCGGCGCGGGTTTCGCCGGCGAAGCGCGCGGCGAAGTCACGTTGCCGGCGCAGCAGGGCGCGCGGCCGTTCGTCGATCTCTACGCGACGATCGACCACACCGACATCACGGCAGCCAAGCTTTTCTGGCCGACCACCATGTCGCCGCAAACCGTCGCCTGGCTGGATCGCGGGTTGATCAGCGGCAACCTTGACGAAGCGCAGGTGCTGGTGCGCGGCGACCTCGCGGACTGGCCGTTCCGTCACAACGAAGGTCGCTTCGAGGCGCGCGCGATGATCAGCGACCTGACCCTCGACTACGGCAAGGACTGGCCGCATGCCGAAGGCGTCGACGCGGTCGCCAACTTCATCAATAACGGCATGCTGGTGGAAGCCAGCGCCGGCCGGTCGCTCGGCGTGAAGGTCGAGAAGGCCGTTGCACAGATTCCCGATTTCGCCGACGGCTTGCTCGATCTCAATGTCACCGGCAGCGGCGCAGGCGCCGACCTGATGACGTTCGTGCGCAAGAGTCCCATCGGCATGCGCCAGGCCGATACGCTGGGGAAGTTGAATCTCGATGGCAGCGGCACGTTTGGCTTTCATCTCGCGATGCCGCTGAAGAAATCCGAAGACGCGCAACTCGATGGCACCGCACAACTGCAGGACGTCGATGTCACCGCACCGGACTGGAACCTGAAATTCGACAAGCTCACTGGTCCGTTGACGTTCAACCTGCATGGCATGCAGGGCGGGCCGCTGGAAACCGTGGTTCGCGGACAGCCGTCCAAACTCGAGCTTGCCGTGGCGGGTGCCAACACCGACCCGAACACGGTGTTCTCTGCGCAGTTGCAGGGCAGCTATCGCATCGACGAATTGCTGCAGGATTATTCGTCGCTCAACTGGATCGGCAAGACAGCCGATGGCCGCAGCGATTTCACCATCGGTTTTGCGATTGCGCATGCCGCAGGCAGCGACGTGATGGCACAGGCATTGAGCGTGGATTCGTCACTTGCCGGCATTGCTCTCGACATGCCCGTGCCGCTGCACAAGGCCGCCGAGGAAAGCCTGCCCTTGCACCTCAGCGTCGGCTTGCCGATCAGCGGCGCCGATTTGCAGATCGCGCTCGGTGATGCGGTGCGTGCGCGCTTTCGTCTCGCCACCGCACAGCAGCCGCTTGCGGCGACGCTGGCGTTCGGCAGCGAGATGCCGCAGACGTTGCCCGCGCACGACTTGCGCATTCTCGGTCACACGTCGCAGCTCGATGTCACGGGCTGGGTCGCGCGTGTGGCGGGTGGCGGCAAGGGCGGAGACGGTCCTGGACTGGAAAGCATCGACGTCAGTGCCGATGACGCAAAATGGTTTGGCCATTCGCTCGGCGGCATCGCGATCAAGGCAATGCCGCAGCCGGATCAGCTCAACATCGATGTCGACGGCACCGCGATGTCCGGCAATTTCACCGTGCCCACGCAGGACATGACCAAGCGCGGCGTCACTGCGCGATTGAAGCGGCTGTACTGGCCGAAAGATCCGGCGTCCACGCATCATCCCGATGGACCCGTGAGCACTGCATCGACGTCTGCGCCAGCCGCGAGCACGGCTGCAACAACGCCTCTTGCGCCGACCGAGAATCCGGCCAATACGGGCATCAATCCCGCGGCGTTGCCGCCGTTCCATCTGTGGATCGGCGACCTCCGGCTGGGCGATGCGAAGCTGGGCGAGGCGCGCCTGGAAACCTGGCCGACTGCGAACGGCATGCACATCGAACAACTGCGTGCGTTGTCCAAGCAGGTGCAGATCAACGCGAGCGGCGCGTGGGATGGCAACGCCACCGACAGCCACACGCACATGCGCATCAGCTTCGCCTCCGATGATCTCGGCCGCATGCTCGGCGCGTTCGGATTCACCGGCCTGGTCAACGGCGGCAAGACCAACGATCAGCTCGACGCCACCTGGCCTGGCTCGCCGAGTGCGCTGTCACTGGCCAACATGGATGGCACGCTCAACATCAAGGTCAACGACGGGCGCATTCCCGAGGCGACCTCGCCGGGTGCGGGACGTTTTCTCGGTCTCGTGTCACTGGCGGAATTGCCGCGAAGGCTCACGCTCGATTTCGGCGACGTGTTCGGCAAGGGCCTTGCGTTCGATTCGATCGCCGGCGATTTTCATCTCGCCGATGGCAACGCGACCACCGACAACCTGCACATTGATGGCCCCTCGGCCAACATCACCATCACCGGTCGCGCGGGTTTGCGCGCGAAGGATTTCGATCAGCAGGTGAGGGTGGTACCGCATCTCGGCAACAGCCTGCCCATCGTCGGTGCGGTGGTCGGTGGCCCGATCGGTGCGGCCGCCGGCTTCGCAGTGCAGGGCTTGCTCGGCAAGGGCCTCAACAAGGTCGCGACGGCGCGCTACAAGATCACCGGCAGCTGGGACAAGCCGGTGATGACTCTGGTCGAAAAACACGGCGTGGTAGCGACACCACCGCCTGCGGTCAGTACGCCGTATGCGCCGGGCGTTGTGCCTGCACCGGCCGCAACTTCAGCGCCCGCCGCGGCAAGCTCTGCGGCCCATTGATCACGGGCCGGCCGATGGCTCGACCGGCTTGGTGCTGCCGCGAAACGGGAACAACTGCTGGCGGATGAAGCCGTCCGGCATGTAATCGCCGACCACGCCGTAGCTCTCCGGAAACTTGTTTTTCGACTTCACCGCAGTGCCGAACAGATAATCGAGGAACGCGTAATGCGCGGCGTAATTCTTGTCGATTGCCTCGTCGTCGGACGCGTGATGCCAATGGTGAAAATTCGGCGTCACCAGCACGTATTTCAGCGGTCCCCACGGCAGGTGCACGTTGGCGTGATTGAACACCGCCTGGAAACCAACGATCAGGATGTAGCCGTTCATCGCCGCCTCGCTGAAGCCGAGGATGTACAGCGGCGCCAGCACGCACACCCGCGTGAAGATCAGCTCCAGCATGTGCTGGCGCGAACCGGCCAGCCAGTCCATCGTTTTCACGCTGTGATGCACGGAATGAAAGCGCCACAGGAACGGCACCTCGTGATATGCGCGATGCGTCCAGTACTGCGCCATGTCCGCCACCAGCACGCACAGCAGCAGCTGCGGCAGGAACGGAATGTTGCGCACCGTCTGCTGGAAATGGCTGCTCACCAGCCAGCCGAACAAATGATGCAGCAGGAAATTCACCGTCAGCAGCGCGAGCCCGACGATGAAATGATTCACCGCGAAATGCTTCAGGTCGGTCTGCCATTCCCTGCGAAAAATCGCCTGGCCCTTGTACAGCGGAAACAGTTTCTCGATCACCACGAAAATCAGTGTCGAGCCGAGCAGGTCGAGGATGAACCAGTCCAGCCCGATGTACGGCGTGTGATCAGGAAAGTTGCCCACCGGCACGCGCGAGCCGCCCAGTGCGACGGCCGCAAACACCAGCAGAAACGCGACGATGTTGAGGTTGCGCTGGCGGTTGAGTATCAGGTTTCCCAGCGACATGGCGCCTGCCACCAGCAACCCGACCAGCAGCACCTGGCGCAGCGTATCGACCGAATATTTATGCCGCAGATCCGGCGTGGTCAGGTATTGCGGAAAGTGAAACGCCAGCACCGCCAGCAGGCACAGAAAACCCAGCGACAAAGCGATGATGCTCGTGATCCAACCCGAGCCCGGCGTCATCTCGCCGCTGTCATGCAGCAGTGCGCGGGTGTCCTCGACCGGCGCGATCACCGCGCGCCCCAGAATCTGGCGCGATACCTTTCGTTTCGATGGCTCAGCCATGGCGATCCTTCACATTGACGATGGCGGGGATGGTAGCCCAGTCGCCACCGCTGCGGCTTTAAAGCGCCGCGACAAAGCCCCATGTGGGATAGTTCCGAATCGACCGACACCCACGAGACACCATGGATTCCTTGCTCGCACTCGCCGAAAACAAACTGCTCTCGCCCGGCGGCATCGCCACCGGCGATCTCGACCGCGTGTTCTCCCAGTTGATGGGTCCGTCGATCGATGCGGCCGACCTGTACTTCCAGCATTCGCGCAGCGAGTCGTGGTTGCTGGAAGAAGGCATCGTCAAGGACGGCAGCCATTCGATTGAACAGGGCGTCGGTGTGCGCGCGATCAGCGGCGAGAAAACCGGCTTCGCCTATTCCGACGAGATCGTGCTGCCGCAGTTGCTCGAGGCATCGAAAGCCGCGCGCGCGATCGCGCACGACGGCAACGGCGCCGGCAAGCCGCTGGCGTTGAACGGTGCGCGTCAGTTGTATCCGGCGATCGATCCAGTCGAGAGCCTGCCCAACCCCGAAAAGATCGCCTTGCTGCGCGAAGTCGATGCGTATGCGCGCTCGCGCGATCCGCGCATCAAGCAGGTGATCGTCAGCATCGCCGCGACCATCGACACCATCCTGATCGCCGCATCCGACGGCACACTCGCTGCCGATGTGCGCCCGCTGGTGCGCCTCAACGTGCAGGTCATCGCCGAACAGAACGGCCGCCGCGAACAAGGCCACGCCGGCGGTGGTGGTCGCTACGGTTATCGCGAACTGATGGAGAACGGTCGCGCACTCGCGTTCGCCGATGAAGCCGTGCGTCAGGCATTGGTCAACCTCGAATCCGTCGATGCACCGGCCGGCCAGATGACCGTGGTGCTCGGCCCGGGCTGGCCTGGCGTGTTGCTGCACGAAGCCATCGGCCACGGGCTCGAAGGCGACTTCAATCGCAAAGGCAGTTCGGCGTTCTCCGGCCGCATCGGTCAGCGCGTCGCCGCCAAGGGAGTCACCATCGTCGACGACGGCACGCTGCAGGGCCGCCGCGGTTCGCTCAGCATCGACGACGAGGGGACGCCGACCGAATGCACGACCCTGATCGAGGACGGCATCCTCAAGGGCTACATGCAGGACAAGCTCAACGCACGCCTGATGGGCATGGCGCCCACCGGCAACGGCCGCCGTGAATCGTTCACTGCGCTGCCGATGCCGCGCATGACCAACACCTACATGCTCGCCGGCCAGCACGATCCGGCCGAGATCATCCGCTCGGTGAAGAAAGGCCTGTACGCGCCGAACTTCGGCGGCGGCCAAGTCGACATCACCAACGGCAAATTCGTGTTCTCCGCGAGTGAGGCGTATCTGATCGAGGACGGCAAGATCACCCGTCCCGTGAAAGGCGCCACGCTGATCGGCTCCGGGCCGGAAGTGCTCAACCGCGTGTCGATGATCGGCAATGACCTGGCGCTGGATGAAGGCGTGGGCGTGTGCGGCAAGGACGGTCAGAGCGTGCCGGTGGGCGTTGGCCAGCCGACATTGAAGATTGATTCGATGACGGTGGGCGGGACGGCGTCTTAAGCTCTCGTCACGTCATTACGGCGAAGGCTGGAACCATTTCTGCGTTTTGGTCTTCGTCGAAAAATTTTCATGTGCCTGCCAATGGTCGAATCGCCCTTGTCTTGGGCAGCTAAGAGAGGCAAGCCGAAAAGAAGGCTGATCGCCAGCCACAAGACGTTTCGGGCCGTCAGGTAACGATATCGCCCTCAGGGCACGGGTTTCTTTTCCGCCGACGGCACCTGTTCAATCGGGCCGACGTCGACGTGGGCGAAATGACTGGAGATGGTCGCGTCGAATTCCTGTTTTCGCGCGGACCAGATATCCGCCACGGTCGATGCCTGGGTCCGCATGCTCGTCGTGTTCAACTCCGAAATCATGGCTGCGTTGTCGAGGGTTGTTTTGGCGGGGTTGTAACCGCTGGTCGAAAAGGTATGCACGGTCGTGTCGTTTTCCGTGGTCGCGGATCCGAGACGTTCGGCGCGGTGGTCTCTCTCGAAAATCTGGGTCGCGCGCGCGAGGGTGAGCTTGTCGCCATAGACCGCCTGCAATTCTTTCCAGATGCCGTCTGCGCGACGGCGTTCTTCCGGCGTCAGGTCCGCGTATGCGTTGACCAATGCCTTGTCGTAGTCCGGATTGTGTTCTTCAGCAGCAATACCAAGCCAGGCGACACCACGCGCGCGGTCCGCGGGAATACTTCCCATGCCGTGAAAATAGATTTCGCCAAGATCGAATTGCGCCACCTTGTTGGCCCAGTAACCAGCACTCTCGTACGCGCTGACTGCGCCTTCATAGTCTTTGCGGCGCATGGCGTCCAGTGCGATGCGTTCGTAATATTTGGCCGGCAGGTAACCGCGGGTGGAATCCGTCACGGTCTCGTTGGGCATTGAACTGAAGCGGTCGGTGGCACCGACATTCCACCCGCAGCAACACAACAATATGCCTGCGATGGAAGCCCATCGGGTTTTGGCGAATTCGCTTGCTGCAGCCTTGGTGTTGCCTCGTGATCATCGTCGCGAGTCGTATCCTATACCCGAGCTCATCGGTGGTGATGGCGCAAGAACACGCGTCCATCAAGGAACGAATATGCACGCCTCCGACTGAAACGAAGAAGGGCGCCGAGGCGCCCTTCATCTCATTCCGTACCGATTATGTCGAACGAGATCAGTGAACCTTGAACAGCACCGGTGACCAGCTGCCACCGGCGTAGGACTCGCGGCGGCGGCGGTGCATGAGTTCGATGGTTTCCACGCGGCGGGCTTCGGCCCAGTCGACGCGGGTGAGCATGAGCTGGGCGGGGTTTTCGTGGTGACGCGTGGCTTCGTTGTCGCGCCAGGCGCGGAAATCGCGGTAGGCCTCGATTTCGTGTTTCAGGTCGCGCACGCACAACTCGATCATGATCGCGTCGTCGAGGAAACCGAGCACCGGCACGTCGTCCGGCACGATGTCGTCCGGGCTGGCGAAGTAGGTGAGGGCAGCCAGCACGTTGTCGCGATCTTCGTCGGGAAGGCCGAAGCCGGCGTCTTCGACAAGCTGGATCATGGTCTCCAGCTGCTTCAGGCGCGTGGCGATGAAATCGGGCAGGTTCTTGTCGCAGGTGTCCAGCAACTCGCGGGCGGCACCGACCACGCTGACGGCGTCGATCTTGTCGACCTTCTTCTGCGCGGCCTTCATGTGGTCGACGAAAAGCTTGAGATCGGAGTCACTCAGGTTGATGCAGATATCCAAGCTCATGGTTGGCAACTCGCAGGTGTCGTGGAATGGGAAAGCCTATGTCAGGCAAGGCATGGCCGTCAATTGCGGCGCGGCTTGCGCGGCTGTTTGGTGCGTATTTAGCAGCTTGAAACGATGGCGCGCGTGGCTCGCAACGGTGTCGCGACACGACACTGAGCGTTTGGCTGTGCAGACGGCTGTCGCGGAGCGTCGTGTGCCGCGGCCATCAACCACCAGCGGTTGCGATCAACCACCGTTTGTGTCGGCGACCAGCAGCTGCTGGAAGCGTGGGTCCTGGCGCAACGGATCCCACAGCGGGTCCGTTTTCAGCACGGCCTGCGAGATGACGATCCCGTGGCCGGGCGTCGCGAAGACTTTCTGCAGGGTGGCGAGGGCGGCGTCCTGCTGGCCCAGCGTCAGCTGAACCACGGCGCCGCGGTAAAGCGAGCGCGATTTCACCGCGGCGCGTGGCAGCAGCTTCATGGCGGCGTCCATCTGCTGCAAGGCGTCGTCGCTGCGGCCCAGCCGCGCGAGTACCAGCGCCCAGTCGGAATGGAAATCCGCCTTGCCGCTCAACTCGGGGTTGCCCATCGACCGGCGCGACCATGCATCCAGCATGAGCAGGTAGGGCCTGGCCTTTTCCACACCGCCGGCTGCGTATTCGACGTCGGCCTGCAGCCGCGTGATGGCGATTTTTTCCGCGTCATTGCCGCCGTGCATGCCGGCCACCAGCGTGCGCGCGGTGGCGTAGTCGCGCTGCATCAGCAGCAACGGCACGCGCCTCGCATCGATGGTGGCGCGGTTCGGCACGTTGAGCGGAATCGATTCCAGAACGCCGAGCGCGGTGGCCGCATTGCCGCTGTCCCACAGCTCGATGCTGCTCATCAACGCGTACGTGGTGAGATCGTCCGGCTTGATCGCCAGTGCGCGGCGAACGGCTTCGCGCGCGCCGGCGTAATCGCCATTGGCCGCATGCGCCAGCGCAACCAACCGGGACAGCACGGCATCGTTGGGCTTGAGCGTCAGTGCGCGTTCCATCTGCGTCGCGCCGGACACGAAATCACCCTGGTTCTGATCGACATCGGCCAGCAGGCGATAGGCGTAAGCATCGTTGGGGCGCAAATCCAGCGCGCGTTGTGCATGCGTGCGCGCGCCATCCACATCGAACACGCCGTACAGATCGATCACCGACATGGCCAGGTGCGCCTCGGGCAGGTCGGGCTGCAAGGTCAGCGCGCGCTGCGCATTCTGCTGCGCCGCCTGCAACGTGGCGGACTGGCCAAACGTAGTGGGCTGAGTTTCGTCACGCCACGCCCACAGTTGCGCCCAGGCGAGGTCTGCCCAGGCGAGCGCGAATTGCGGATCGAGCGCCACGGCCTGCTGGAAACCGGCAATCGCTTCGGGACTGGCGTCCTCATGATTGTTGTCGGTGTCCTGCGTGTGCTTGGCCCAGAGGTAAGCGTCATACGCTTTCGGGTTGCGTGTGGGCACGGCGATCACTGCCTCCGCCTGCGATGGCGACAGTGTGGCCTTGAGCGCGCTGGCGATTTTCCCGGCGACTTCGCCCTCGACGCCGAAAATGTTTTCGAGCGTGCGCTGGTAACTTTCGGCCCACAGGTGGTTGTCGGTGCGCGCGTCGATCAGCTGCACGTTGATCAACACCGAGTTGCCGGCCTTCTGCACGCTGCCTTCGAGAATCGCCGCCACGCCGAGTTGTTGCGCGATGATTTTCAAGTCGTCCGGGTGGCTCGCATACTTCATCGTCGAGGTGCGCGATATCACCTTGAGCTCGCCGATGTCCGCCAGCCTGGTCAGGATCAGATCCTGCATGCCGTCGGCGAAATACTGGTTGCCCTTGTCCTCGCTGAGATTCTCGAATGGCAGGACGGCAATGGATTTCGCGGGGATGCTGTTGACGACGGCTGCCGACGACGCGGCGACGATATCCGGTGTGGCGGAACTGCCCGAAGCCATGGTCGCTTTCGATGACGTGCCAGCTACGCGCCACAGCAGCACCGCACCAAAGCCGAGCACCAGCGCAATGATCACCAGCTCCGTGCCCGTCACGCGCTGGCGTGCCTGTTCGCCGTGATACCAGGCCAGCAGCAGCGTGATGACGAAGCCGATGCAGATGACGATGATCAAAATGCGCTCGATCGCATCTGGCCATCCAAATCGTTGCGCCACGATGTCGACGCCCTGCAGCAACGCGAATGCCGCCGCCACGTAGGCCAGCGTCCACTGCACCATCTTGCGTTGCTTCAATCGTTGCCAGAGCGTTGTCATCGATGCCGGCCTTTTGAAAATGCGTCGTGCATCGGAGCGCGAGTCATGGCGTGGTTCCGGCCTGTGGAAGCTCAGCAGATGCGGCCAGTAGCGCCACGAATGACGGATCGTTGCGAATCGGATCCCATGCCGCATGCTGTCGCAGCAACGCCGGGCTGATGGCCAGACCGCTACCCGGAGCCTGCAGAAGTTTCTGCAGCAAGGCCGTGGCTTGCGCAGCGTTGCCGAAGTGTGCGAATACCTGTGCCTTGTTGACGATGTAGACGGGTAGCCGATAGTGATCCAGCAAACTCGATGACGTTGCGGCCAATGCCAGTGTCTTGTCGGCTGCCTGCAGCGCCGCGGCCTGATCGCCCAGGTTCATTTCGATCTGCGCGAGCCGCATGTAAAGGCGCGCGGTACTCGGGTGCACCTGCAATGCCGCGAACACTAGTTCACGTGCGTGCTGCAAGGACGCCTGACCTTGGGCCTTGCGGCCCGCACCCAGTTGCGCGATGCCGATGATCACATCGCGACCTCCCGCAGAGGCGTAACTGGTATCCGTGGGCGTGTCTTGCAGCACTCGCAACGCCGACGCCGGATCACGTCGGGAGTACAGGAAAAAATACGCGAGGTCCGTGCCCCTGATCGGGTCCTGCGCGACCATCAATTCCAGTTGTTGCTGTGACGCGTCCAGCTGTCCCTGGATTTCGAAAATATTCGACAGCACATTGCGCACCACCAAGTCGCGAGGGTTGATGACAAGGCCAGCCTGTGCGGTATTCGCGGCATCGGCATATCGACGGTTCGCCGCATCGATGCTGGCGGACCATTGATAGTGATGGCTGTTGCGGGGATCCAGCTGCATCGAACGTCTTGCTTCGCTGGCAGCCCGACTCCAATCGCCGGCGGCAGCAAAATCCTGCGCCAGTTTTTCCGCAAGGTCAGCGTCGTTCGGTGCGAGTTGTCGCGCGATGCCGAACTGTTCCAGTGCCTGATCGTTCTTGCCTTGCGCGAGCATGATCAACCCGAATGTCTTGTGCGCTTCGGCAAGTTCGGGTTGCAGTTGCAAAGCCTTGTGCACATTGTCCAGCGCGCCGCCACGCAGCTGTGGCGTGTCGATCATCTGATTCATCACCAGCGCGTTCTGCATTTTCGCCAGCGTCGCGTAAGCCAGTGCAAATTGCGGATCGTCCGCGACCGCCTGTTGCAGATAGGCAATGGCCTGTTCCGCACGCTCGGGCCGGGCATCGCCTTGATAGAACCGCTCGATCTCGTCGTTGGCTTTGAGATACAACGCGTAGGCATCGGGATTGGTCGTCGGCGCCCTGGCTACTGCGGCAGCTTCTTTCGGCGACAGCCTGGCCTGCAGCGCGTCGGCAATCTTGACCGCGACCTCGCCTTCGACGCCGAAGATGTTGTCGAGCGAGCGCTGGTAGCTTTCGGCCCAGAGATGGTTGTCGGTTTGCGCATCGATCAGCTGCACGTTGATCAAGACCTGATTGCCGGATTTCTGCACGCTGCCTTCCAGCACGCTCGCCACGTCCAGTTGCTGCGCGATCAGTTTGAGGTTTTCCGGTTTGCTGCCGTACTCCAAAGTGGAGGTGCGCGAGATCACCTTGAGATCGCCGATCTCGGCCAGCTTGGTCAGGATCATGTCCTGCATGCCGCTGGCGAAGTACGCGTTGTCCTTTTCGGCGGACAGATTCTCGAACGGCAGCACGGCGATGGATTTGGAGGGTGCGGCCAACGGTGTTGCGCTGACCGACGAAGCATTCGCGGGCATGTCCGCGACGTCGTGGGCGGCAGCACGATGCGGCGTCAACAGAAACTTGTCGACGCCGAAATACAGCACCGCCAGCACCAGCACCGCGACAATCGCGCGATTCATTCGCGTAGCGGTGTGGATCTGTGTCGTTGCAGGTTGCGCTTGAACCTCGCCGTCGTCGTGCTGCAGTCCTTGCGGCGTGCGCTCGAATATCCAGGCGAGGATCAGCGCTGGAACGAAGCCGATTGCCAGCACGATCACCACACTGCGCGCGATCCACTCCGGCGCGCCGAACATCGGCAGCACCGTGCCGATCACTTGCGTGACGAGCCACGCCGCAACGAGATACAGCCCGGCAACGCGGATCACGTTACGACGTTTGAGTTCGTCGAAGAATGAGCGCCCGATGCTCACGGCAGCGCCTTGGCTTCGGTCGTGATCGGCAATCCGACTTTCTTGCAGAACGCGGCGAAGCGCGGGTCGTCGCGGTAACGCAGGATGTATGGATCAACCAGCAGACCGGCGACGCCCGGATCGCGCACGGCCCATGCACGATCCAGCCAGGCGAAAGTATGGTCCGCATCGCGGCGCAAGGCATACACGTCGGCAATCTGGTACGGCGCCTGGGTGGCGTCCTTGTCGATCAGGTTTTTCAATGCGGCATCGGCTGCCGTGTGATCACCGCCGACCTGCTGCGCGAGTGCCAGTGCGACGTCCTGCCAGTCGCCCGGCGGTTCCTGCCGCGCGGCGGTGAGTGCAGCCTTCGCGTCGCCACGCTGAATCTCGATGGTCGTCAATGTGACGTGGAATGTGACCGCCGCGGGTTGCAACTCGATCGCCTTGCGAACTGCCGGTTCGGCTTCGTCAGGACGGCCGAGGCCGGAAAGGTAGCCACCGAGCGAGACGTGAAAGTCCGCATTCAACGGGTTGGTCACCAGCGCCCGTCGCGTCAGCGCGACGGCCTGCTCAGGTTGACCCAGCGTTGCCTGCAGAAAGCCCAGGTTGAACAGCGCCACGCCATCGGTGGGTGTCAGTTGCAGCGCACGGCGATACTCGATTTGCGCGCCGGCCAAATCGAAATCAGCCCAGATGAGCAGATGGCCATGCGCTGCATGCGCCGCCGCCAGATTCGGCTGCAGCGCCAGCGCCGTGGTCACTGCCGCACGCGATTGTGCATAGGCCTGCTGCGCCTGCGTGCCGCCGAGGTATCCACCGGCAACACCGGCCCACGCAGCCGAAAGCTCGGACCAGGCCAGCGCATAGTCCGGATCAAGGCGTGTCGCAGTGGTGTAAGAGTCGATGGCCTTGCGCCAGTCGACCTCGGTGCCGCGCGCGAAATAAAATTTGCCTTGCAGGTAGGCGTTGTAGGCCGCGAGATTGCCGCTGCGTGGACGGTCGGCCTGCGCGGCATGGTCGTCGGCCAGCAATCGGGTCTTGAGTTCGTCGGCAACGGCCTGGGTGATTTCGTCCTGCAGCTTGAACAGGTCGGCATACGGCCGGTCGTATTGCTGCGACCACAGCGTGCTGCCGTCGTCGGCGTTCACCAGTTCCGCGCTGATGCGCACTTCGTCGCCCGCGCGCCGCACGCTGCCTTCCAGCAGATGTGCCACGCCGAGTTTCGCGCCGATGGCCTTTGCATCGTCCTTGCTGTCGCGGAACTGGAACGACGAATTGCGGCTGATCACTTTCAGGCCGTTGAATTGCGACAACGCGTTGATCAGGTCTTCGGACAGGCCATCGGAAAAATATTGCTGCGCGGGATCGCCGCTCTCGTTGCTGAGTGGCAGCACGGCGATGGACGGATTGGAGGGAGACGCAACGCCCGTGTTCGGACGAACGACGAAGCGATCGGTCAGCAGCAACACCACCGCGGCGGCGAGCACGCCGATGATCCAGAAGTCCAGCTTGCGACCGTTGGAATGCGCAGTGGAATCATCCGAAGCGATGTCGCTTTCGCGCTTCAGGCCACTCGGCGTGAACTCGTAGAACCAGGCGAACGTCAACCAGAGCGGAAAGCCGATCACCGCGGCGACCAGGAACCATCGCGTCGTCCAGTCGGGCAGGCCGAGCGAAGGGCCGAGCTGCGCGATGCCTTGCGCCAGCGCCCATACCGCGCCCGCATACAGCACGCCCGCACGCAGCACGTTGCGACGTTTGAGTTCGGCGAAGATCTTCATTGGCGGATGCGCGCTTCGATGGGCGTATTTCGACGAAGCACCAGGGCAAATAGCGTGGTGATGGTCATCGCGGTGACGAGACGGGAATGAATGAAACACCGGTCGATCGCACCGATATGTCATGCAGGTCTTGTGGTTTATCCAACACCGAAAGGTGTCGCCGTGCACGCATGAAGCGTCCCCCTGACGGCTTGTACTGCGCCAGATTAGCGATTTTTCAGCAGGGTGTCATGGATGTGGTGGTGGACGAAGAGATTCGCGCATTCGCATCGCGCGATAAAGCCTTGCTCTTCATTCCCGTATGTCATCGCGACTTTCCATTCAAGCGACAACCGCAGGGAGACCATGGATCGCATCGGTGTGGTTGCGACAGGCAACCACACCGTTGACCGGAGCTCAGCGCCGTTCGCTTTCGCTGTTGCTGTGGTCTTCGCCGTCGTCGGCAACGTCTACCCTGATTGCGGCCAAGTCCTTCAGCAACTGGAAGATCTCTCGATACGCGCGCGGCGGCTTGTTCGGCGTTTCTTTTTCGAGCCGTGCCTTGCGGATCAGCGAGCGAAGATGTTGGCGATCGACCTGCGGATTGTCGTTGATGAGTTCCGAGAACGCGGTTTCGTCCTCGCTGATCAAACGCTCGCGCGTTGCTTCCAGCCGATGCATGGCGGCGTTTTCCTGCCGCTGCTTCTCGCGGTTTTCTCCAAGCTCGGCACGCACCGAGGCGAAGATTTCCTCTTCGTAGCGGCGCATGACCTTGGCCAGAAACGCGAGCTGCCGCTTGCGCGCGATATGCGCGGTGATATTGCGCGTGCGGGTGATTTCCTCGCGCACTTCGTCGGGCAATTCGAGCTTGGCCAGACGGCTCGGCTGCATCTCGACCAGCTGGCTGGCAAGCGCCAGCACGGCGAGTGCTTCGCGACGCTGCTGCGTGCGGCTGGGGCCGTAGTCGGCTTCGTCGAGTTCGGTCTGGTTGCGGCTGCGGCTCGGGCTCACGGTTTCATTTCCAGAATGCGATGTGGATCAGGCGCGCGGTTCGTCGCCGGGGTCGGTCTGTTCAAGCACGAAACGGGCGATCGGTTCACCATCGAGCTCGATGGTTTCGCAGAACATCGCCGAAGGACGCACCCACAGGCCGTGTTCGCCATACAACGCCTGATAGACCACCAGCGGTTCCATCGTTTCGCTGTGATGGGCCGTGCCCAACACGCGATAACGCTGGCCTTTGTAGTGACGGTAGATGCCGGCGACAGGCTGCATGGCTTGGCTCCGCTGCTCTTTCATTGCGCCGCGATGACCCCATTTCAGGCGATCGGGCGGTGGTGAACCGCTTATTCTACTCGTTCAACCCATCAGGAAGCCCCACGTGAGCCAAGTTGTCGTCAGCCACGGTTCCAATCCGAAAAATTCCAGCCACGCCGAACTCGATCGCCTGGCCGGCCTCGCCGAGGACGTGATCCGTCGCGCGCGCGCCGCCGGCGCCAGCCAGGCCGAAGTCGCCGCCAGCATCGACACCGGTCTGAGCGTGAATGTGCGGTTGGGCGAAGTGGAGACGGTCGAGCACACGCGCGATCGTGGCTTCGGCCTCACCGTGTACTTCGGCCAGCGCAAGGGTTCGGCGAGCACCGCAGACCTGCACCCGGATTCGATCCAGGCCACGCTCGACCAAGCGTGCGCCATTGCGCGCTTCACCGAGGAAGATCCCGCTGCCGGGCTCGCGGATGCATCGCGCATGGCGACGTCGTTTCCCGATCTTGATCTGTGGCATCCGTGGGACATCGACACCGCGCAGGCGATCGAACTGGGCATCGCCATCGAGGACGCCGGTCGCGCGCATCACGGCATCAGCAATTCCGACGGCGCGAGCGTGCAGGCCGGACAGGGTCTGTCGGTGTATGCGAATTCGCACGGCTTCGTCGGCCGCGAGCGCGGTACGCGGCATTCGTTGTCACTGGCGCTCATCGCTGGCGACGAAGACGGCATGCAGCGCGATTACTGGTACGACAGCGTGCGTGCCGCGGGCGATTTCATGAGCGCGAAAGCGCTGGGCGACAAGGCGGCCGAGCGCACGCTGGCGCGCATGGGCGCGCGCAGTCTATCGACGCGACAGTGCCCGGTCCTGTTTTCGCCGGAGATCGCGCGCGGCCTCATCGGTCATCTGCTCGGTGCCGTGAGTGGCGGTTCGCTGTATCGACAGGCGAGTTTTCTGCTCGATCACGTCGGCAAGCAGGTGATGCCGGCGTGGCTCAACATCGTCGAGCAGCCGCGCATTCCACGCGGGCAGGGCTCGGGTAATTTCGATGCGGAAGGCGTGACCACCAGCGACAGGGCACTGGTGGAAAACGGCGTGCTCGCGCGCTACGTGCTCGGCAGTTACTCCGCGCGCAAGCTCGGGTTGCAGTCCACCGGCAATGCCGGTGGCATCCACAACCTGATCGTCGAAGCCGGCAGCGCCGAGCACGCGCGTGAGGATTTCGCCGGCATGCTCCGGCGTCTCGGCACCGGGTTGCTGGTGACCGAAGTGATGGGACAGGGTGTGTCCACCGTGACCGGCGACTACTCGCGCGGCGCGGCGGGTTTCTGGGTCGAGAACGGCCAGATTGCGTATCCCGTCGAGGAGATCACCATCGCGGCAAACCTGCGCGACATGTTCAACGGCATCGCGGCCGTGGGCGCGGATGTCGATCGCCGCTCCCATCTGCTGACCGGGTCGATCCTGCTGGAGCGCATGACCGTGGCGGGCGAGTAGGTCGGACGTCAGCTTGCGGGTTCTTGCGGCAAGCCGGAAGATGGTGCCGTTGTTTCCGCGACACACCACCTGAGGAGATCATGATCCATGAGTACACCGTCCGATCAGATTCCACCGTCCGTGCCGCCATCGGAACCGGTTGTCGTGCAGTCTTCCACCGACGATCGCAACCTCGCCATGCTCACCCATCTGTCGGGGTTTCTGCTGAGCTTCATCGTGCCGCTCATCGTCTGGCTGATGCACAAGGACCGACCGGAAAAAGCGTATCTGGTGCGTGAGGCGAAAGAGGCGCTGAACTTCCAGATCACTGTGCTGATCGGCTTCGTGATCTGCGGCATCCTCACCGTCATCATCATCGGCGTGTTTCTCACGTGGCTGTTGTGGATCGCCAACCTCGTGTTGTGCATCATCGCTGCGGTGCAGGTGAGTTCGACCGGCACGTATCGCTATCCGTTTGCGTTGCGCCTGATCAGCTGACCGATCGGTGCTCGCAGAATGGAAGCCCGCGCATGCGGGCTTTTATTTTTCGGCTTCCACTGCACCGCTATGGTCATCCGTGAAACGGCAGGCTAGCCTAGCGGGCGTGCCCGAACGAGGCGCGCAGCACTTTCACATCGGAACATGGAGGCTTATCGAATGAACATGGCAAGTGCTACACAGGAAGAACGAACCGGCGCGCGCACCACTTACATCATCACCGGCATCTTCAGCTGGCTTGGTGCGCTGATCGGCTGGCTGGTGTGGAAGGACAAGGGCAGCTTCGCGAAAGACCAGACGACCGAAGCGCTCAACTTCGGCATCACCACGGGTATCGGTTTCGTGATTCTTTCCGTGCTGACACGCATGATTCCGATGCTGGGAATCCTGAGCCTTGCGCTTTGGATCGTGCAGCTCGTGCTGAGCATCATGGCGGCGGGAGCCGCCGGCAAGGGCGAGAGTTATCGCTATCCGTTCTCGCTGCGCCTCATCAAGTAATTCCGGCGAGATCACGGAGTAAGGAAAGGCGGCGCGAGCCGCCTTTTTCTTTGGGCGTTCAGTACGCGCGATGCGCTGCGTAATGCGCCAGCTCCTGCAATAACAACGCTCGCTCGCCAAGCGACGCGATCGCCCCAAGCGCGTCGTCAGTCAGTTCGGCAAGGCGCTTGCGCGATGCATCGAGCCCGATGATCGAAGGGAAGGTCGGTTTGTCTGCAGCCGCGTCTTTGCCGGCGGTCTTGCCGATGATTGCGGATTCGCCTTCCACATCAAGAATGTCGTCGCGCACCTGGAAGGCCAGACCGACTGCATGCGCGTAGCGATCCAGCGCCTGCATGGCCTCATCGTCCGCACCCGCAACCAAGGCACCCAGGCGCACTGCCGCGCGAATCAACGCGCCGGTCTTGCACGCATGCATGTGTTCGAGTTCCGCCAGCGAGAGCTTGCGGCCCGTCGCCGCGAGATCCAGCGCCTGGCCACCGGCCATGCCTTCGGCGCCGCACGCGCGGCCGAGCACGCGCAGCATGCGGATGGACGTGTTCGAATCCACATCTGCGTCGTCGCCGGCAAGTATCTCGAACGCCAGCGCCTGCAGCGCGTCGCCTGCGAGGATCGCCATCGCCTCGCCAAACACGATGTGGCAGGTCGGACGGCCGCGTCGCAATGCGTCGTCGTCCATCGCAGGCAGGTCGTCATGCACCAGCGAATAAGCGTGGATCAATTCGACGGCGCAAGCGGCCGGGTCGAGCGACATACCGCGTGATCCAAAAGCATCCGCCACGGCGTATACAAGCAGCGGGCGCAAACGCTTGCCGCCGCCCAGCACTGCGTAGCGCATCGCGCGGTGCAGTTCGGCGGGAGATTGTTCGGCGGGAGGCAGGCAGCGTCTGAGCGCTTCTTCAGCGCGTGCGGTCAGTGCCTGAAGTGCCGGGCCCAGCTCAGAGTTCGGGTTCAAACGGTTCGGCGCTTTCGGGGGCATCGGGATCGAGCAGCAGGCGCACGCGGAGTTCGGCTTGCTGCAGCGATTGCTGGCAGTGGCGATACAGGCCGATGCCGCGCTCGAACGAAGCCAGTGATTCGTCGAGACTCAACTCGCCGCCTTCCATCTTCGCGACCAGTTGTTCCAGCTCGTCGAGGGAGTGCTCGAAATCGACGACGGGCGGAGTGTTCGCGGTTGCGGGAGCGGTCTTGGCCATGGGCCGCAACGCTAACGCAGCGCCCGTGTGGAATCAATCGGCATGTGGTTCCGGCGACGTCGCGGGCGGCTGCGCAGCGTCTGCAGAACGCCAAGCCGGAAGCGAACCGGCCTGCTCGAAAAACGCCGCGCCGCGCGAGGTGAGCCATCGATCGGCGACGCCGATCAATTCGCCATCGATATGGATCAGCGGGCAGGCGCCACGTTGCCAGGGCGGCATCAGCGTGTGCTGGAACAGGTCGCGCAATTCGCGCGTGTGTGCATCGCCCGCCGGCTTGATGCGTTCGCCGCCACGACGCAGTCCGACCTGCAGTGGTTCGTCGAATCGGACATCTGCTTGGCGGAGTGAAAGCACGCTGCCGTCGGGCAGCAACAACGGCTCACCGGTCCATGACGATGTCCAAGTGGCGTCGATCTCCGGTTGCGGCGCCAGACTCCACAGCCGTCCCTTCCATACGTGCAGCTCGACGCCCGTCCAGCGGACGCATGGCAATTGGCCGGCGCGTGCGTGGCATTGTTTTTCGATCTCGCGACGTTGCGCGGCGGTCGGTGCAGCGAGTCCGCGCGAGTGCAGCCAGTGATCGAGCAATGGCTCACGCAACGCCGGTGCAAGCGCCAGCCAGCCGGCTGCGTGCAGGCTGCCGGTGTTTTGGTCATGGAGATTTTCCATCTCCGCCATCCATTGCACCTGCAATGCATTCGCTGCGGCCCGGCTGAGCGACGCGCTGTGCACGATCGAGTCGACTGCCTGCGGCCAGTGCGCTGTAAGGCGCGGCAGAATTTCGTGACGCAGATGATTGCGCGCCAGTCGCGTGTCGTCGTTGCTGGGATCGGCGATGCAATGCAGCTGATGCTGATCGACGTACGCGCGCAGTTGCGCGCGCGACATCGACAACAACGGACGCCAAAGCTGCCCGCGTGCGAACGGGCGCAACTCGCGCATGCCGCCGAGTCCTTCGGGACCGGCGCCGCGCAGGAGTTTCAGCAACACCGTCTCAGCCTGGTCATCGCGATGATGTGCCAGCAACAGCCATTCGCCTTCGCGCAACTGCGCAGTGAATGCGTCGTAGCGTGCGCGACGCGCGGCGGCTTCGATGCCTTCGCCGCGACCGGTTTCAAGATGCACGCGCAACACCTCGCAAGGCAGCTCAAGTTCTTCGCAGAAGTGTCGGCAGTGATCCGCCCATGTCGAACTCTTGGCATGCATGCCGTGGTCGACATGCAGCGCACGCAGCCCGCGTTCGCGTGCCTCGGGAAGCTGCGCGAGTGCGTGAAGCAGCGCAGTGGAATCGGGGCCGCCGCTGAAGGCGACGCACAAGGATGTCGCTGGCGCTTCCGTCAGAACGGCGCGCAAATGTGCCTGCAACATGTCTTTCATTTCTTGCCGGTTTGCGGACGCACGAAGATGTGCTTGCCGTTGCCGATGTGACGCTCTTCGGTGTCGAACTGGCCGATGCCTTTGATTAGCCCGCTGAGCTTGGCGTAGCCGTAGTTGCGCGAATCGAATTCGGGCGACTGCTTGTTGATGTTGCTGCCGATCGGCCCGAGGCCGGCCCAACCCGTATCGTCGGATGCAGCATCAATCGCGTTGCGCAACAGGTTGAGAAGTTTGGTATCGCCACGTAATTCCTTCGCGGGTCGCGGTTTCGATGCGGCAGAAGTTTCTGCCTCTGTCGCCCCGGCGAGCACTTCGGTATAGATGAATTTATCGCAGGCGGTACGAAAAGGCTCCGGTGTTTTTCGTTCGCCAAATCCGTAGACGATGCGACCGGATTCACGGATGCGCGAAGCGAGCCGGGTGAAATCGCTGTCGCTGGAAACAATGCAGAAACCATCGAAGCGTTCGGTGTAAAGCAGGTCCATCGCATCGATGATCATTGCCGAATCCGTCGCGTTCTTGCCGACGGTGTAGCGGAACTGCTGCATTGGCTGGATCGAGTAGCGCAACAGCGCCTCCTTCCATCCATTGAGGTCAGGCTTGGTCCAGTCGCCGTAGATGCGCTTGACGTGCGCGGTGCCGTACTTCGCGATTTCCGTGAGCAGACCCTCGACAATCGCCGGTCGCGCATTGTCGGCATCGATCAACACCGCGAGCTTGTCGTGAGCCATGGACGTTCCCCTTGAAGGTTGATGCGATGGTAGCGCCGCGAACCGCTCAGGGTTCGTCCAGATGGAAGTCCAGTTCGACGACGACGCCTGCCGGATCGGTTGCGAAAATCTGCACCTGATTGCGTTCGGCGATCGTCTCGATGCTGTAGCGGACGCCGCCGGCATCGAGTCGCGCGCGAGCGCCGGCAAGGTCGCTGCAGGCCAGGGCGTAGTGGTTCAAATAGCCGTTGGATCGTTCCGTGGATTCGATGGGCGGGCCGATGCTCAAGTGCAGCAACGCGGTGTCGCCGGCATAGAGCCAGTAGCCATGCGAGCCTGATCGAAACGCCGGGCGCGGACCTTCACGCAGGCCGATGACATCGATGTAGAACACGCGCACTTTCTCGATAATGTCGGCAGGTGCGCGCAGGTTGACGTGATCGAGTCCGCGCACACCGGTCATGCGATTGTTCCTTCGCCGTTATTCCTGATACGCGCCGTAACTGCGCAGGCGTTTGTAGCGCTGTTCGAGCAGATCGGTGACGGGCATCGCCTCGAGCTTTTCCAGCTCGTTCATCAGCACGGCTTTCAAGCGGATAGCCATTGAGCGTGGGCTGCGATGTGCGCCACCGAGCGGCTCGCGCACAATCTTGTCGATCAGGCCGAGCTCCAGCAGTCGCGGCGCGGTCATGCCCATCGCTTCGGCGGCGTCCTTTGCCTTGTCCGCGCTTTTCCACAAAATCGAGGCGCAGCCTTCGGGCGTAATCACCGAATACGTGGAGTACTGCAACATCACCGTGCGGTCGCCGACGCCGATGGCCAACGCGCCACCGGAACCGCCTTCGCCGATGACGGTGCAGATGATCGGCACTTTCAGTTCGGCCATCTCAAGCAGGTTGCGGGCGATGGCTTCGCTCTGGCCACGCTCTTCGGCGCCGACGCCCGGATAGGCTCCCGGCGTGTCGATGAGGGTGAGCAGCGGCAGGTGGAAACGCTCGGCCATTTTCATCAGCCGCAGCGCCTTGCGATAGCCTTCAGGACGCGGCATGCCGAAGTTGCGGCGGACCTTGGTCTTGGTGTCGCGACCTTTCTGGTGGCCGATGATCACCACCGACTTGCCGTTGATGCGCCCGATACCGCCGACGATCGCGGCGTCCTCGGCGTACATGCGGTCGCCGGCCAATTCGTGGAATTCCTCGCAGATCACGCCGATGTAGTCGAGCGTGTACGGCCGGCCCGGATGACGCGACAGCTGCGTCATCTGCCATGAGTTGAGGTTGCGAAAAATCTCCGCCGTTTTGATTTTCAGCTTCTCGCGAAGCCGGCCGACTTCCTCATCGATATTGAACGCCTGACCGTTGCTGGCGTGGCGAAGCTCTTCGATCTTCGCGTCCAGTTCGGCGATCGGTTGTTCGAAATCGAGGAAGTTGGGGTTCATTCGCTACATTTCATGGCACTGAAGCATCTCAGTATACCGTCCCGCACGAAAAGACGAGAACGGCGCCGTATGGCCGCGGGAGCATTCCAGGCACCGCGGATTGCGCTATCGTCCGCGCCATTGCGACCATCTGCGGATCACCCATGCCGACTCAACCACCCATCGACAACGCCAGGCTCGATCGTATCGTGGCCGAGGCGCGACGTAACGCCGAACAGCGCGAGCTGGGATATCGCGAACGCGCGCTCAAGATGTATCCGTGGATCTGCGGACGTTGCGCACGCGAATTCACGCGCACCAACCTGCAGGAGTTGACGGTTCATCACCGCAACCACGATCACGATTTCAATCCGCCCGATGGCAGCAACTGGGAACTGCTGTGTGTGTACTGCCACGACAACGAGCATTCGCGGCATATAGACCACGTGCGCGGCGGCGTCATGGAGGTGGAGGATGCGCCGGCGGCGACCGGCAATCCCTTCGCGGATCTCAAGGCGATGATGGAGCGCGGCAAGTAGGAGCGCACCCTGTGCGCGATGCCTTCGGGACGTGACAAAGTGCTTCGCGCACAGGGTGCGCTCCTGCGGCTCAGTCCTGCTGCTTCACGATACGCAGCCGCGCGGCCTTTACACCGGGCAATGCGCGGACGGCGCGCAGCAGATCGGGAATGGCGTCCACGCGCCAGTCTTCGCCGAGCTCAAGATCGGCTTGTGCTTGCTGGTTGTGATAACCGTGGAGCGTGACGGTGGCGCGGCCGCCGCGATATCCGGCCAGCGTCTGCTGCAGTTGCGTGACGAAACTCGGGCCGATGCCGTTCAACTTCAGCTGCAGCAGACGTGCATGTTTGCGGCAGGCATCGGCCAGCGATATGACGCTGCGCGCGCGCACCTGGAAACCGCCGCCGGAGAAATCGTCGATACGCAACCCGCCTTCGACAATCAGGATCTGGTCGCGAGTCAGCAGCGGTGCGATCTGCTGGTAGAGCTCGCCGAAGAAACTCACCTCGATGCTGCCGCTGCCGTCTTCGAGTCGCACGAATGCGTCGCTATCGCCACGCTTGCGCACGGCCGCGACCATGCCGGCGACGGTCCACGGTGTATCCGGGCCGCGACGGAAACGGTTGCCGTCGTCGTTGTCGTTCTTGCGCGGCTTGGGCGGCTGGTAACGATCAACGATTTCGCCGAGTGGACAGGTGGAAAGCTGCGCAAGCTCGTCTTTCCAAGGATCGGTGGGGTGACCTGACAGATAGTGCCCGAGCGTATCGCGCTCGCCCTGCAGTACCTGTTCCAGCGGCCACTCCGGCGCGGTCGGCAGATCGATGTGCACCACGGGTGTCATCGCGCCCGACGCGGCGCCGAACATGTCGTTCTGGCCGGACTGCTTGTCGCGCAGATGTTGTTCCGCAGCCTTGATCGCATCCGGCAATTGCAGCATCAGACTGGCGCGCGTGGGCGCCAACGCATCCAGTGCGCCTGAAAGGATCAGCGCTTCGAGTACGCGCCGGTTGAGCTTGGCCGGGTCCACACGCCGACAGAAGTCGGCGAGATCGGTGTACGGCCCGTACACGCGTTCGGCAACGATGGATTCACACACGCCCTGGCCGACACCCTTGATCGCGCCGAGGCCGTACTGGATTTTATTCGGCTCGACTGCGACGAACATGTACTGCGAGGCGTTGACATCCGGTGGCTGCACGATGATGTCGATCGCGCGTGACTCATCGAGAAACGTCACCGCCTTGTCGGTGTTGTCCATGTCCGAGGAGATCGTCGCGGCCATGAACTCGGCGGGGTAGTGCGCTTTCAACCATGCGGTCTGGTACGACACCAGTGCATAGGCGGCAGCGTGCGATTTGTTGAAACCGTAGCCGGCGAATTTTTCCATCAAGTCGAAGATGGTATCGGCCTTGGATGCCGCGAGCCCGTCCTTCGCCGCGCCTTCGCGAAACTTGGCGCGCTCCTCGGCCATCTTCTTGACGTCTTTCTTGCCCATCGCGCGACGCAAGAGATCGGCGCCGCCGAGCGTGTAACCGCCGACGATCTGCGCCATCTGCATCACCTGTTCCTGGTAGACCATGATGCCGTAGGTCTCTTGCAGAACGGGCTCGACGCGGGGGTCGGGATACTCGACATCTTCGCGGCCATGCTTGCGCGCCACGAAGCTGGGAATCAGATCCATCGGGCCAGGGCGATACAGCGCACCGAGCGCGATGATGTCCTCGAAGCGATCGGGCCTGGCGTCCTTGAGCATGCGTTGCATGCCGGCGGATTCGAACTGGAAGATCGCGACGGTTTTCGCCTTGGCGAAAATATCGGCGTAGGTGCGTGCATCGTCCAGCGGCAACTTGGAAATATCCAGCGGTTCTTCGCCGCCTTGCGCGCGACGCGCGTTGATCGCCTTCACTGCCCAGTCGATGATCGTAAGCGTGCGCAAGCCGAGGAAGTCGAACTTCACCAGGCCGACGGCTTCCACGTCATCTTTGTCGTATTGCGTCACCACGCCGCCGCCGCCGGGCTCGCAATACAGCGGCGCGAAATCAGTCAGTGCGGTCGGCGCGATCACCACGCCGCCGGCGTGCTTGCCGGCATTGCGCGTGATGTTTTCAAGCTTCAGCGCGAGGTCGATCAGCGCGCGTGCGTCTTCGTCGTGCTCATATGCTTCGCAGAATTCCTTGACGACGCGATCGGTTTCTTTCTTCGATTTTTCCGAACGGCCGAGCGCATCGGACAACGTGAGGTCGAGCGGACGCGGCGGCACCATCTTGGCCAGCTTGTCGACCTGGCCGTAGCCCATGCTGAGCACGCGTCCGGAATCGCGCAGCACCGCTTTCGCCGCCATCGAACCGTAAGTGATGATCTGACTGACGCGATCACGGCCGTATTTGCGCGACACGTAGTCAATGACTTCGTCGCGGCGATCCATGCAGAAGTCGATGTCGAAGTCGGGCATCGACACGCGTTCGGGATTGAGGAATCGCTCGAACAGCAGGTTGAACTGCAGCGGGTCGAGATCGGTGATCTTCAGCGCCCAGGCGGCCAGCGAACCGGCGCCAGAGCCGCGACCTGGGCCGACCGGAATGCCGTTCTGTTTACCCCAGTTGATGAAGTCCGCAACGATCAGGAAGTAGCCGGGAAAACCCATCTCGATGATGACGTCGAGTTCGCGTTCCAGTCGCGCCTTGTATTCCTCCAGCGTGCGCCCTTCGGCGAGCGGTGCTGCTTTGAGGCGATCTTTCAAACCGTCGCGCGAAAGCTCGCGGATGTAGCTGGCGAGATCGTGGCCCGGCGGCACCGGAAAATCCGGCAGAAAGTATTTGCCGAATTCCAGCGCGAGGTTGCAACGCTTGGCCAGTTCGACCGAATTTTCCAACGCTTCGGGCAGGTCGGCGAACAACGCCGCCATCTCGTCGAGCGTCTTGAGGTATTGCTGGTCGCTGTAGTCGCGCGGACGTTTCGGGTCGGCGAGCACGCGGCCTTGATTGATGCAGACGCGCGCCTCGTGCGCTTCGAAATCTTCCTGCTTCAGAAAGCGCACATCGTTGCTTGCCACCACCGGCAGTTGCAGTTCCGCAGCCAGCGAAAGCGCACTGGTGTTCCAGTTTTCTTCGCCATCGCGACCACAACGTGTGAGTTCCAGATACAGGCGATCGGGAAACAAACGCGTCAACGGACGCAGCTTCGCCAGTGCGGCGTCGTGTCCCTGGTTCATCGCGATGCGACCGATATCGCTGTCGCGGCCAAGCAGCGCGATCAAGCCTTCCGTCGAAGAGGCATCCAGCCAGCCCGCGTCGACCAGGGCATGGCCGCCGTGCTGTCCATCGCGCCATGCGCGCGATACCAGGCGCGAGAGATTGAGGTAGCCGCTGCGATTCTGGCAAAGCAGAGTAAGCCGCCACGGGCGCGGATCATCCAATGCGGAAATACGTAGGTCGCATCCGCAGATCGGCTTGACGCCCGCGGCGCTGCACGCCTTGTAGAACTTCACCAGCGCGAACATGTTGCTGTCGTCGGTGAGCGCGACGGCCGGCATCTGCGCGCGCACGCAGGCCTCGACCAGCGCCTTGATGCGGATGGTCGAATCGACCAGCGAATACTCGCTGTGCAAGTGGAGGTGGGTGTAGCGAATGGTCATGCGGGCGCGTGCAATGAATCAGTGCAGGCTACCCGCCGTCCCGCCCAGCGGCAAGATTGACTTGCGTGCGGTTTGCGCGAAGCCGCATGGCGCTTGCCATGGCGCCGATCGGGGTCGATCAGTGCGCGATGGCGACCGTCGCGGGCACGGGCTCGGCAAGCAGCGCGTTGATCTCTGACACCAAACTGTCGAGCATGTCTTCGCCGTAGCCCACATGTACGTGCGCCACGGTGCCGTCCCGATGCAGCATCACCATCACCGGAATGCCCTTGCTGGCGCCATAGGGCTCGCCGATTCTGCCGTAGCGGTCCCATGTCAGCAGCAGATCGGGCAAACCGGGATGCAGGACACGTGCGGCGTTGGCGAAGATCTTGCGGTCCTCCTTCGAATCGACGGATACGACCTGCAGCGCGAGGTTCTTCTGCGTGGCCAACTCCTGCAGGTTCGCCAGTACCGGCATTTCCTTCATGCAGTAGCCGCACCAGGTCGCCCAGAAGCTGATCACCACGACCTTGCCGTGCAGCGAACTCACGGTGATCGACTGGTTGTCGCGGGTTCTGCCGAGATCGTTCGGCGGAACGTCGCCGGGTTTGATCATGGCGCTCGCCGAGATGCAAAACAGCGTGGCAAATAAAGCGATGGTGATTCTGCGCATGCGGATTCCCCTTCCGATTTCGTGCAGCGTAATCCAGCGGCACGTCGCATGGCATCTGCCCGCGCCGATCAGAAAAGCGTGAGCTGGTCCAGCAGCACGCGTACGGGCGCAAAGCTGCGTCGATGCTGGCCGCAGGGGCCGAGTCGTTGCAGCGATTCGAGATGTTGTGGCGTGGAGTAGCCTTTGTGCGCAGCGAAACCGTAGCCCGGATGGATAGCGTCCATTGCGACCATGAGGCGATCGCGCGTCACCTTGGCGAGGATCGATGCGGCGCTGATGGCCGGTTCCAGAGCGTCGCCGCCGATGATCGCGCGACCGCGGCAAGGCAAATTCTTCGGCATGTGGTTGCCGTCGATCCACGCCTCGTGCGCGGCAAGCCCGAGCCCGGCCACGGCACGACTCATGCCGGCCATGGTGGCCTGGAAGATATTGATGCGATCGATCTCGTCCACTTCGATCAGCACGACGCAATAGGCGAGTGCGCGCTCGACAATCCTCGGATAAAGCGCTTCGCGTTTCGCTTCGGTGAGCTTCTTGGAATCATCGAGTCCCCGGATGCGTCGCGCCGGGTCGAGGATGACCGCGGCAACTGCCAGCGGACCTGCCAACGGACCGCGGCCTGCTTCGTCGACGCCGGCAACGATGATGTCTCCGGCTTCCTTGCGGCGCGCGCGTGTCGCGGCGCGGATGTTGAAGGCGGATCGATCAACGCGCATGACGTTCATCCATCAATTCGGCGATCGCCATGGCTGCGCGATGACCGGCCTGGCCTTCGAGATCGCCGCGCAAGGCGCGATGCAAATGTTCGAATGTGGACACGATCTGGCCGCGGCGATCGCTGTCGCGGAAAAGCGCCAGCGTGGCCTGTGCCAGGTTGGCCGCGGTGCATTCGTCCTGCATGAATTCGGGAACCGGCAACGGATCGCCCACGCCAGCTGCACGCGCAAGAATGTTGGGTAATGAATAGACGTCCGTTTTCAGCATCCTCATGGCGCGTGCCATGCGATAACTCAGTGGAGCGACGCGGTAACCCACCACCATCGGACGCTTGGCCAGCATCGCCTCAAGCGTCGCCGTGCCCGACGCGAGCAGCACGATATCGGCGGCGAGCATCGCTTCGTGCGCGTGGCCATCCATCAGCATTGGGCGCGACTCGTCGTGCTTGCTGCCGGCAAGCAGCGCTTCGAGCTTGAGGCGCACCTTGGGATTGGCTGCCGGGATCACGACGCGCAGTCCGGGTACCGCCGCAGCGACACGCTTCGCGGCCTCGATGAAGATCGGCCCCAGTCGTGCCAGTTCCGACAGCCGGCTGCCGGGCAACACGGCGAGCACCGGCACCTGCTGCGGCAGCTGCAGAATCTCGCGCGCGCCGACGCGATCGGAAACCAGTGCGAAGCGATCGGCGAGGGGATGGCCGACGAAGCGTGCGTCGATGCCGTGGCGCGCGTAAATTTCCGGTTCCATAGGGAAGAGGCACAGCACGCGATGCGCGCTCTGTCCGATTTTCGCGGCGCGTTTCTCGCGCCATGCCCAGACCGACGGGCTGACGTAATGCACGGTGAGCAGTCCTGCCTGCTTCAATCGTTTTTCCACGCCGAGATTGAAATCGGGCGCGTCGATACCGATCACTACTGCCGGCTGCAACGCGAGTAATCGTTTGACCAGTTGCGTGCGCAATTGCAGAAGACGAGGCAAATGCGAGATCACTTCGCTGAAGCCGAAGAGCGAAAGCTCGTGGATGTCGAACCAGGATTCGAAGCCTTCGGCCAGCATGCGTGCGCCGCCGATGCCGACGAAGCGCGCCTGCGGATAATGCTGGCGCAGCGAGATGATGAGATCTGCGCCGAGCTGGTCGCCGGAATCTTCGCCGGCGATGATGGCGATGAGCGGTGAAGTTGTGCTGGATTGCATGGGATGCGTCCCGCTCACTTCAGAAGCAGAGCAAAGCAGTGTTTGATTTCACGATACGCGCTGCGCACTTATCGTGCGAGCGACCGTTCGCTGCGATCGATAAACTGCAGCATGGAACGCACGTCATCGCTCTCCTGCGCCTGCGCTACCAGTTTTTCGCGCGCTTCGGGCAAGGTGAGGCCGCCCATGTAAAGCGTGCGATACGCGCGCTTGATCGCGGCGATTCGCGTCGCGTCGAAACCCCGACGCTTGAGGCCTTCGCTGTTGATGCCGCGGGGGCGACCTTGCTGTTCATTCGCCATCGTCACGAAAGGCGGCACGTCGTGTCCGACCAGGCAGCCCATCGCGATGAATGCGTGCGCGCCGATCTTGCAGAACTGATGCGCGCCGGAATAGCCGGCGAACACGGTCCAGTCGCCCACTTCCACATGACCGGCCAGCGCGGCGTAATTGGAGAAGATGGTGTTGTTGCCGAGATGGCAGTCGTGCGCGATGTGCACGTACGCCAGCAGCCAGTTGTCATTGCCGATGCGCGTGGCGCCGCCGCCATCGCCGGTGCCACGATTGACGGTGACGAACTCGCGGATGAGGTTGCGATCGCCGATCACCAGCTCGGTGCGTTCGCCGCCGAATTTCTTGTCCTGCGGCGCGCCGCCGAGTGAAGCGAACTGGGTGATGCGATTGTCGCGGCCGATGCGCGTCGGGCCTTCGATCACCACGTGCGGGCCGATGATCGTGCCTTCGCCGATTTCCACTTCGGCACCGATCACGCTATAGGCGCCGATGCTGACGTTGTCGCCGATGACGGCCGAAGGTTCGATCAGCGCCGTGGCGTGGATCAATGCGGAGCTGCTCATTTGTCGGCCCTGGCTGCACACATCAGGTCACAGCTCGCCACTTCTTTGCCGCCGACCAGCGTGCGCGCGGAGAACAGACCCATGCCCCGCATCAGGCGTTTCAAAGTGACCTCGATTCGCAACTGGTCGCCGGGAACCACCGGCGCGTTGAAACGCGCGTTGTCTATTTTGACGAGGTAGAACAGCGGGCTGCCTTTGTCGCCATTGATGCGACGGGAAATCTGCGTCAGCAAGCCGGCGGTTTGCGCCATGGCCTCGACGATCAGCACGCCGGGCATCACCGGGTGGCCGGGAAAATGTCCCTGGAAAAACGGTTCGTTGATCGTCACGTTCTTGATGCCGACGACGCTGACGTCCGGCACGATGTCGATCACCCGATCCACCAGCAGGAACGGATAGCGATGCGGCAGCAGTTCCTGGATCTGCTCGACGTTGATTGGCAGGGTCAGGGGTTCTTTGGTATCACTCATGGTTGCTGTCCTTCTCCAGCGCCGACAAACGACGCGCGTACTCATCCAGATGCTTGAAGCGCGCCGCGTTCTTCCGCCAGAGGCGGTTTTCCTGCAACGGCACGCCGGAAGAATATTCACCGGGTTCGCGAATCGAGTGCGTGACCAGGCTCTTGGCGGTAATGGTAACTCCGTCGGCCAGTTCCAGATGACCCAGCACGCCGGCGTTGCCACCGATCATGCAGTAACGGCCGATCTTCGCGGTGCCCGCGACCGCGGCACAGCCGGCCATCGCCGTATGTGCGCCGATGTGAACGTTGTGGGCGATCTGGATCTGGTTGTCCAGGCGCACGTCTTCCTCAAGTACGGTATCGTCGAGCGCGCCGCGATCGATCGTGGTGTTGGCGCCGATCTCGCAATCGTCGCCGATGCACACGCCACCGAGTTGCGGCAGCTTCACCCAGCAGCCATGTCCGGGCCCGTCGCGATCGAAGGCGTTGCCGAATCCGTCCGAACCGATCACTGCGCCCGGGTGCACCAGCACTCGTTTGCCGAGCGTGACGCGGATGACCAGCGTTACGCGTGCAACTAGGCGCGATTGCGCACCGACCGTGCACTCCTCGCCGATGATGCAATGCGGACCGAGCACCACGCCGTCCTCGATCACGGCGCCGTTTTCGATCACGCAGCAGGGCCCGATACTCGCGCTCGCGCTGACGCGTGCGCTCGCCGCAACGACGGCGCTGGGGTGGATGCCTGGCGACGTGGCGGGCATCCGTTCGAACAGCGCGGCGATGCGCGCATAGGCGACGTAGGGATCCTTGGCCACGAGTGCGGACGTCGGACAGGTCGCGACGTGTTCCTCCCGCAGCACGACCACGCCCGCCGAAGTGGTGCTCAGTTGTGTCGCGTACTTATTGTTGGAGAGAAAACCGAGTTGATCGCGGGTTGCCGCCGCGAGCGTCGACACGCCGGTGATGACGCGCGAACCGTCGCCTTTCCATTCGAGGCCGAACCGCTCGGCAAGCTCGGCCACGGTGTAGTTGATCGTGCTCATGCGAACTCCGGAACGTTCCACGCATTGTAGGGCGTACACTTGTTCATCGCTTTGCTACTGCGGGATCGTTGCATGCGGACAAAAGAAAGCGCGGCATCGCCGCGCTTTCTTTTGTTGCCACAGCGATGCACGGCTTAGGCGGTCGAATCCAGACTCGTCGTCAGAACTGGCTGCCGAAGGTGAACTGGATGCGCTCTTCGTAGTGACTGTCTTCCTGCTGCGTGCGGAACGGCACCGCCAGACTGATGATCAGCGGACCGATCGGTGCCTGCCAGTGCAGCGAGATACCGGCGGACGCGCGCAAGGTGCTGGCGTTGAAATCCCGATAGCTCGCATACGCGTTGCCGACGTCGGTGAACAGCGACACGCGCGCAGTGTTGATGTCCTTCAGAAACGGCAGCGGCAGATAGAGTTCCGCCGTGCCGAGAACCTTGAACGCACCACCGATCGGCTGCGAGTAGTAACCGCCATCGCACAGGCCGTTCTTCTCGGGCGTGCTGCCGTCGATACAGATGCGCGGGCCGAGCGTGTTGTCCTGGAAGCCACGGACATCACGCACACCGCCGGAGTAGAAGTTCTGCCAGAACGGGAATTGGTCGCGCAGATCCTGCATGTCATACGGAATGGCAGGGACTGCCGCGGTCGTTGCCGTCGCCGGAACCGCCGGGATGGTCAGGTTCTTGTCCGTCTGCGCTTTCAATGCAGCGAAGGCGTCGTCGCTGATGCCGTTGTTGCCGTATGCCTTGCCGTAGCCAACCTGGCCATCCACATACAGCACGAAACCGAGGCCGATCGGCCAGTAGTGGTTGGCTTCGGTGGTCAGTTTCCAGTACTGCACGGTGGAACCGGGCAGGGCGACATCGACCGATGCGGACAGCAAGCCGCCGCGTGTCGGTGCCCAGTAACCGTTGCGCGTGTCGTGGTTCCAGCCGAGCGTGCCGATCCAGGAATGAACCGTCTGATGACCGATCTGGTTCTGGTAATCGATCAGCACCTGCGGGCTGAAACCCTGGATCAGGTTGACCTTGTTGCTGCTGATGCCGAGTCCGAGGCGAACACCGTCCGTTTCGGAAATAGGCAGGCCCAGATACGACGAGAAACTCTTTGCACTGGTGGAGTAGTTCGCAAAATCGGTGTCGCCGTAATCGGTCTTCGAATACGTGGCGCTGTAACCGATACCGACGTTGTTGTCCGTGAGGTACGGGTTGTAATAGTTGACGCCGAAGTTGGTGTAGTAGCTGCTGCGCTCACCGCTGATCGAAAAGCTGTCGCCGGTGCCGAACAAATTGTTCTGCGACAACGAGGCATTGATGATGATGCCGGAGTACTGCGAATAGCCGACGCCGAACTGCACGTTGCCGGCGGATTGCTCCTCGACCTTGACGGTCACGTCGACCTGATCCTGCGTGCCGGGAACCAGCTTCTTGTCGATATCGACGGTCTTGAAATACCCGAGTTTCATCAGGCGCGTCTTGGTGCGGTCCAGCGCATTCTGCACGTACCACGAACCCTCGAGCTGACGCGTCTCGCGACGCATCACGTTGTCCTCGGTACGCGTGTTGCCCTGGAACACCACCCGGCGCACGTAGACGCGCTGGCCAGGCTCGATGTACAGCGTCACGTCGACGGTGCGCTTTTCCTTGTCGAGCTTCGGGATCGGCGTGACCTTGGCGTATGCATAACCGATGTTCGCCAGAACAGCCTTGATCGCCTTGGTGCTTTCCTCGATCGCGCCGCGATTGAAGGTGTCGCCCGGCTTGGAGAACACGAACAGACGCAGGGTTTTCTCCGGCAGGATCAACGTGCCGAGAAGCTTGATGTCGGAAATCTTGTAGATGTCGCCTTCCTTCACCCCGGCATCGATGTACATCGCGCGCTTGTCCGGCGCGATCGTCACCTGAGTGGAGTCGACGCCGAAATCCGCGTAGCCGCGATTCATGTAGTACGACTGCAGCTTCTCCAAATCACCGGAGAGTTTTTCGCGCGAGTACTGGTCGTTCTTCGAATACCACGACATCAGGTTGGTGGTGCTGAGTTCGAAGCCGTCCTTGATGTCCTTGTCGCTGAAAGCGTGGTTGCCAAGGATGTTGAACTCCTTGATCTTGGCGACCTTGCCTTCGCGGATTTCGATGTCGACCGCCACGCGATTGCGATCCAGCGTGGTGACGTGCGGAAGCACCGACACGTTGTACTTGCCACGGTTGTAGTACTGACGAATCAGTTCCTGTTGCACGTTGTCCACCGCAAGACGATCGAAAGTCTCGCCCTCGGACAGGCCGATATCCTTCAGGCCTTTCTTCAGGTCGTCGGTCTTGATGTCATGGTTGCCGCGGATCGACAACTTGGCGATCGAGGGACGCTCCGTCACCTTGACCACCAGGATGTTTCCCTCGCGCTCAAGCTCCACGTCGCTGAAGAACTTCGTCTGGTACAACGCGCGAATCGCCCTCTGGGCCTCGTCGTTGGTCAGCTGGTCGCCCTTGTTGATTGGCAGGTAGTTGTAGACCGTTCCCGCGGAAATTCGGCTGAGACCGTCGATGCGGATGTCCGACACCACGAACGGATCGAAGGCAAACGCATTGGCGGAGAGGGAGGCAAGCAGGATCAGCGCGGCGATACGCTTCATCGTCGGTTCCGTTGGGTTATTTCGATGGAGCAGCCAGCATGGCCGCCCCGATCAATGCATGAAACAGGGAAACCCCTGTCTCGAAAAAACAATCCGCACTCCGCAGGAGTACATCGTGTGGCTCGCCAGCGCGCTTTGACGCCGCTGTCGCAAGGAAGCGTTCTGCAGAGATGCAGCGCAGGCCGGCCGACGTCATGTAGGCAGCATGCGATGAATATCGTTGTAGAACGCTAATCCCATCAATGTCAGCAGCAGCATCAGGCCGATGTACTGGCCGACAGCCATCGCCTGCTCGCTGACCGGACTGCCTTTGACTAACTCGACAAGATAATACAGCAGGTGACCCCCGTCCAAGACGGGAATCGGCAGCAGGTTGACGATCGCAAGACTCAACGAAACCATCGCGAGGAAATTGAGGAACCACGCAGGCCCCATGCTCGCCGACGCATTGGCAACCTGGGCGATGCCGATCACGCCGGAAAGATTCTTGGTGGATGCCTTGCCGGTCAGCAACTGGCCAATCATGTTGAACGTTTGCGAGGCATTGCCCCAGGTCGTGCTGACGGCCATGCCGAATGCATCGATTGGGCCGTAACGCCGGGTGGCGAGTTCGCCCTTCTGGGAAGAGACGCCGATGATCCAGGTGGTCGGTTGCCCTTCCAGGGATTCCTGGCGCGCCACGATGGTCAGCGGCACTGCGCGGCCCTGTCGTTCGACAACCACGTGCAAGGACGGTGATTTTGCGGCGAACTGCCGAACCAGCTTCTGGAACTGCGTGTAATCCGCAACGGCTTGCCCGTTGATGCTGACCATGCGGTCGCCGCTCAGCATGCCCGCTTGCGCAGCCGGTTTCTCAGGCATCACCGTGGCCGCGATGGGGGGCGGTGGATTGAGGTCGATTCCCAAGGTGTCGAGGTACTGACCGACATCCTGTCCAGCTGGCAGTTTGTCGAGCGGCAACGTGAGCTGGCGCTGGCGGCCGTCTGTACCACGAACACTCACTGGAAGCGGTTCCCGGCTGAGCAGGCCGGAAGCGATGTCGTTCATCGCATCGGTAAAGGTATAGACCTCCGCGCCACCCACGCTCAGCAACCGATCGCCTGCACGTACGCCCGCCTGCGCCGCCATGCTTTGCGGAGCCGCGGTGATCACCGGTGCGGCGTCGGGACGTCCAATCAAAAACATCAGCCAGAACGCAGCGATGGTGAAGATCAGATTGAAACCCGGTCCTGCGGCCACGATGGCGATGCGTTGCCATACCGGCTTGCCGGTGAATTCCTGATCGCGCAACGCGGGGTCGACTTCGCCTTCGCGCGCGTCAAGCATCTTGACGTAGCCGCCGAGCGGAATGGTGCCGATGCGATATTCGGTGCCGTTGCGAGCGGTGCGCTTCCAGATCGCATTACCGAAACCGACGGAAAAGCGCAACACCTTGACGCCACAGCGGCGCGCGACCCAGTAATGGCCGAATTCGTGGAAGGTCACCAGCACGCCAAGCGTGACCAGTAACCAGAACACCGAGCCGAAGAAGGAAGTCATCAAGTACCGTTGGGGCAAGTCATCAGCGCAAGAATATCAGCAAGCATTGCGAAGAACCCGGCGCGCCGCTTCGCGAGCGCCCCGGTCCCGTTCACAAAGGGTCTGAACATCGACCACGGGTTGCGCCGGCAGTTCCGCAAGTACCGTTTCCACCACGTCGGCGATTGACAGAAACGGTAGCGCGCCGGCCAGGAACGACTCCACGGCCACCTCGTTCGCGGCATTCAGGATTGCTGGCGCGTCACCACCGGCACGCAACGCCTGAAATGCCAGCGCCAGACAACGGAAGGTGATGAGATCGGGAGATTCGAACGCCAGCGGCTCGCAGGCCGCGAGGTTCAGCGGCGTCACGCCGGCGTCGACGCGTTCGGGCCACGCCAGCGCACACGCGATGGCCGTGCGCATGTCGGGGTTGCCCAGTTGCGCCAGCACCGAACCGTCGACGTATTCGACCATCGAGTGAACCAGACTTTGCGGATGCACGACCACTTCGATGGCGTCCGCCGGTGCGCCAAACAGATGGTGCGCCTCGATCACTTCCAGCCCCTTGTTCATCAGCGTGGCCGAATCGACCGAAATCTTGCGACCCATCGACCACTTCGGATGTTTGCAGGCCTGGTCCGGCGTGATGTCGCCAAGTTCTGCGCGAGTGCGGCCGCGGAACGGACCACCGGACGCAGTGAGGATCAATCGGCGCACACCGCTGCGCCCGAGGTCGGGCCTGCCGCCGGGCAGACACTGGAAGATCGCGTTGTGTTCGGAATCGACCGGAATCAAGGTGGCGCCGCCGGCGGCCACCGCATCCAGCAGCAGCGGCCCGGCCATGACGATCGCTTCCTTGTTCGCCAGCAAGAGCCGCTTGCCTGCGCGTGCCGCAGCGAGCGTGGACTCGAGGCCGGCAGCGCCGACAATGGCAGCGACCACGGTGTCGCACTGATTGCCGCTGGCGGAAGCGGTGAGTGCATCGTGTCCACTGGCGACTTCGCAACGAACCCCGGCAGCAGCAAGCCTCCGCGACAGTTCGCCCTCAAGTGCGGGGTCCGCGATCACCGCCAGTTCCGGCCGATGACGGACGCACAACTCGACCAGCGCCTCGACCTGACGATAGGCCGTCAACACCGTGGCGCGGAAGCGATCGGGATGACGCGCGATGACGTCGAGCGTGTTGCCGCCGATGGAGCCGGTGGCACCGAGAACGGCGACGTTTTTCATCTCAGACACCAAGAAGCAACAGGCCGGCTGCGAATATCGGCAGCGCCGCGAACACGCTGTCCATGCGATCCATCAGGCCGCCGTGACCTGGGAAAATGCTGCCGGAATCCTTCACCATTGCGTGGCGTTTCATCAGGCTCTCGATCAAGTCTCCGACGATTGAGATCGCCACCGTGAGCGAGCCCAGCACTGCCAGTCCAAGCAACTGCGCGCCACGCACATGCAGCAACCAGCCGCCGAGCAGTGCAATCAAAGTGCCGGCAACCAGCGCGCCATAAGCGCCGGCCCAGGTCTTGCCCGGGCTGATCTGCGGCGCGAGCTTGAGCTTTCCGAAAACACGGCCGCTGAAATAGGCGCCGATGTCCGCACACCACACGATGACCAACGCGAGCAAAGTCCACCAATGGCCGTGCGGCAACCGTTCGTGCAGACTGAGTGCAGCCATCCACGCGGGAAAGAGCACGAACGCGCCGGCGATTGTTTTCAGGCTGCGGTTCTCGGCGGTCGGCGCGGCGGCGAATGCGAAATGCCGCAACCACAGGCATGCGAGCAACCACCATGCGGCACCGACGGCCAGCATCATCGGCATCAGCAGCGTAGTGTGTCCGTACCACAGTGCGCCGAAAATCGCGGCCGCCACGACCAATAGCGCGACGCGTGCCGCGAAATTTTTCAATCCGCTCAGCAGCATCCATTCCCACAACGCCGCAAGAAAGGTCGCGGCGCAGATCACGGCGAACACCGCCGTATTCGGCCACAGGATGATGAGCAACGCCATCGGCACGAGGAAGATGGCAGTGAGAACGCGCTGTCGCAGCATGGAAATCCTCAGACGTTCGTGGCGACCTGCTCGCCTGTGCGGCCATATCGGCGCTCGCGGCGGGCATAGTCTTCGATGGCGCGACGCAGGCAGGCCTCGTCGAAATCAGGCCACAGGGTATCGGTAAAATAGAGTTCGGCGTAGGCGGCTTGCCACAACAGGAAGTTGCTGAGTCGGTATTCGCCGCCGGTGCGGATGAAAAGGTCCAGCGGCGGGAGTTCCGCGAGGCTTGTCCATTGATCGAGCCGCGATTCGTCGATCTGATCCACGCGCAACTCGCCATTTGCGACAGCCTCGGCAGCCCGGCGCGCGGCACGCACGATATCCCAGCGACCTCCGTAATTCACGGCGATGTTCACCAACAGCTTGTCGTTGCCCTCGGTGCGCGTCATCGAGGCCTGCATGCGACGGCGCAGAGGCTGGTCGAAAGCATCGAGTTCGCCGACGAAACGCAATCGAACACCGTGGCCGTGCAGTTCTTCCACTTCCCGGTCGAGGGCGCGCAGAAACAAATCCATCAACGCGCCGACTTCGTCCTGGGGTCGATGCCAGTTTTCGCTGGAGAACGCGAACAGCGTCAGTGCCTGGACGCCCTCGCGCATGCATGCCTCGATGACGGCACGAACGGCCTTTCTGCCTGCATTGTGACCAAAGCTGCGTGGCCGGTGACGCGCCTTGGCCCAGCGACCGTTGCCATCCATCACGATGGCGATATGGCGCGGAACTCCTGCAGCTTGTGCGCCGGGCATGCGAGCTTCGACGGCGCTCAGAGCGCCATCAGCTCCTCTTCCTTCGCCTTTACCACGGCATCGACGTCCTTCACGGCACGGTCGGTGAGCTTCTGGATTTCATCATCGATGCGACGGTCGTCGTCTTCGGTGATCAGCTTTTCCTTGAGCAGATCCTTGACCTGCTGCAAGGCATCGCGGCGCACGTTGCGGATGGCGATCTTGGCGTTCTCGCCTTCGTGCCCCACGTGCTTGGCCAGTTCGCGGCGGCGCTCTTCGGTGAGCGGGGGCATGTTGAGGCGAATCACGGTTCCGGCGGTGGTCGGCGTGATGCCGAGGTCCGATGCCATCAGCGCTTTTTCGATCGGCGCCACCATGGTTTTTTCCCACGGAGTGACGATGATCGTGCGCGCATCGGCCAACGACACCGACGCCACCTGTGAAAGCGGCATGTCGGCGCCGTAATAGGGCACCTTGATGTTGTCGACGAGTGAGGTGCTGGCGCGCCCGGTGCGGACACGGGTCAGGTCGTGCTTGAGCGAGTCGATGCTCTTGCCCATGCGGGTCTGGGCATCGGTCTTGATGTCGTTGAGCATGTGGCGTATCCCGATGAATCTGGAAAGCGTTCGATTATAGCAAGCGAGGCGTGTGCCGTCGGCCTCGCTCAGTCTGCGCTGACCAGCGTGCCGATGGGTTCGCCGTGCATGATCCGCATCAGGTTGCCGGGCACGGTCATGTCGTAGATGCGCATCGGCATGCGGTCGTCGCGGCACAGCGCGATCGCGGCGGTGTCCATCACTGCGAGCTTGCGCTCGATCACCTCGTCGTAGCTGAGCTTGTCGTAGCGCGTGGCGGTTGCGTCCTTGGCAGGATCGGCGGTGTAGATGCCATCCACTTTGGTGGCTTTCAGCAGCACGTCGGCATTCATTTCGACGGCGCGCAGCGCGGCGGCGGAATCGGTGGTGAAGAAGGGATTGCCGATGCCGGCCGCGAACAGCACAATGCGGCCCTTCTCGATGTGCCGGATGGCGCGCCGGCGGATGAAATCTTCGGCGACATCATGAATCGGCAGGGCGCTCATCACACGCGCGAAACCGCCGCGCTTCTCGATCGCATCCTGCATCGCCAACGCGTTGATCACGGTCGCCAGCATGCCCATGTGGTCGCCGGTGACGCGATCCATGCCGGCAGCGGCCAGACCTGCGCCGCGGAAGATGTTTCCGCCGCCGATGACCACGCCGATCTGTATGCCGGCGCGCTGGACTTCGATGATTTCGTCGGCGAGCCGGCCGATCATCTTCGGGTCGATGCCGTAGTCGGCTTCGCCCATCAATGCTTCACCGGAGAGCTTGAGCAGGATGCGTTGATACTTGTGCTGGTCGCTCATGTCATCTCCGGATTGTGTGGGCCAAACCGGTGCATTGTAGCGTCAGCTTGCGAGTCGGGTAACGTCGTGCGCAAATTTGTTTGCTGATGCCGCGCCCATGAAAAAGCCGCGATGTTCTGCGGCTTTTTTTTCCAACGCGATGACTTTCGAAATCGCTTAGCCCTGCATCGCCTTGGCGACTTCGGCCAGATAATCTTCCTGCACTTTCTCGATGCCTTCGCCGACCGCCAGACGCGCGACCGATACAACCTCCGCGCCTTCCTTCTTCAAGGCGTCAGCCACGGTGACGTTGGTGTCCAGCACGTAGGGCTGGCCGAGCAGGGTGACTTCGGAAACGATCTTCTGAATCTTGCCCGAGATGATCTTTTCGAGGATCTCGGCCGGCTTGGCCTTTTCCTTTTCGGACATCTGGCTCAGCGCGATGTCCTTTTCCTTGGCCAGGAAATCGGCCGGGACATCTTCGGCACGGATGTGCGCGGGATTCATCGCAGCAACATGCATGGCGATGCCGCGGGCCAGATCTTCCGAGCCACCTTTCAGCGCCACCAGCACGCCGATACGGCCACCGTGCACGTAGCTTCCGATGGTGCCGTCACTCTGCACGCGGGCCATGCGGCGCACGTCGATCTTCTCGCCGATGGTGGCGATCAGGGTCTTGGCAGCCTCTTCGACATTGCTGGCGCCCGGATACGCGGCGGCCTTCAGCGCGTCGATATCAGCGGCGCCGGAGTTCAGCGCGACGTCAGCGACGGTATCGCTGAACTTCAGGAAGCTGGCGTCCTTGGCGACGAAGTCGGTTTCGCAGTTGATCTCGACCAGCACGGCCTTGCCGGCAGCCTGCGCGGTCACGATGCGGCCTTCGGCGGCGATGCGGCTGGCTTTCTTGTCGGCCTTGGCGAGGCCGGACTTGCGCAGCCACTCCATCGCCACTTCGATGTCGCCGTTGTTTTCGACCAGCGCTTTCTTGCATTCCATCATGCCGGCGCCGGAACGCTCACGCAGATCCTTGACCAGTTGGGCGGAAATATTGCTCATCGTCAGTCCTCTGAATTCTTTGATGGCGCCATGGCCGTCGATGGCCATGGCGCGCGTTTATCGCTTCAGCCCGACGGCGCGTGCCGTCGTCGTGGCTTACTTGGCGGCGGGGGCGCCGTCGTTACGCGGGCCGCGTGCGGCGCCGTCGCGACCACCGTCACGGCGCGGTGCGCTCTTGCGCGGCGCGGCATCGCGACGCGGGGCAGGCTTGCGATCGATCTTGGCGACCGGGTTGCCTTCCTCGTCCAGTTCGACGAAGTCATTGGCGTCGCCCTGTGCAGCGGCCGGCGCAGCAGCCTTGCCTTCCAGGATCGAGTCGGCGGCGGCACGGGCGTACAGCTGGATCGCGCGGATCGCGTCGTCGTTGCCCGGGATGGCGTAGTCGACCAGTTCCGGGTTGTAGTTGGTGTCGACCACCGCGATCACTGGAATGCCGAGCTTCTTGGCTTCCTGCACGGCGATGTCTTCGTGGCCGATATCGATCACGAACAGCGCGTCAGGCAGACGATTCATGTCCTTGATGCCGCCCAGCGAGGCCTGCAGCTTGTCGCGCTCACGGCGACGAGCCAGTACTTCGTGCTTGACCAGCTTCTCGAAGCTGCCATCGGTCTCGGCCGCTTCCAGCTCCTTCAGGCGCGAAACGGACTGCTTGACCGTGCGGAAGTTGGTCAGCATGCCGCCGAGCCAGCGCGAGGTGACGAAAGGCATGCCGGCGCGTGCGGCTTCCTCGGCCAACGGCTCACGGGCCGAACGCTTGGTGCCGACGAACAACACGGTGCCGCGCTTCTGCGCCAGACCCGACAGGAAATTCATCGCGTCGGTGAACAGCGGAAGGGTCTTTTCGAGATTGATAATGTGGATCTTGCCGCGGGCGCCAAAGATGTACGGAGCCATCTTGGGGTTCCAGTAACGGGTCTGGTGACCGAAATGGACGCCGGCTTCCAGCATCTGACGCATGGTGACTTGTGCCATGGGTGTAACTCCTGCAATGGCCCTTGAAGGGCCTGGGGGTTGGGACCTCCACGCATCCCCGACTTCGACCGCGACGTGCCCATTTTCTTTGGAGGGCAAGGCGCAGCACCCCGAAGGCGGTGCCGATACGTGTGTGGCGTTGGTTTGGGTGTTGCACCGCGGGGCGGTTACAATCCCGGTTCGCTTTGCGCTGCATCGACGGGCAAAACCGTCGCGTCAGGTCAGCAAAACTCCGAAATTATAGCCGGTGCGCCGGCAGCGCGGCAAGTTGCCGGTGGATTGGGTTGATCCGCGGCACTGACGGCGCCATCTGGGCTGGATCATGGCAATAACTCTCAAAACTTCCGAAGATCTTGCCGGCATGCGCGTCGCCGGTCGCCTCGCCGCCGAAGTGCTGGCGATGCTCAAGGATCACGTCAAGCCCGGCGTCACCACCGAGGAGCTCGACCAGCTGGCCTACGATCACATCGTGAACGTGCAGGGCGCGATCCCGGCCAACGTGGGCTACAACGGTTTTCCCAAGACGTTGTGCAGTTCGGTCAATCACGTGATTTGCCACGGCATCCCGAGCCCCGGCAAGGTGCTCAAGGATGGCGACATCGTCAATCTCGATGTCACTGTCATCAAGGATGGCTGGCACGGCGACACCAGCCGCATGTATTTCGTCGGCACGCCGTCGGTGCTCGCGAAACGGCTGGTGGACACCACGTTCGAAGCGATGATGCGCGGCATCCAGGCGGTGCGTCCCGGCGCCACGCTGGGCGATGTCGGCCACGCCATCCAGCAGCATGCGGAAGCCGCCGGTTTCAGCGTGGTGCGCGAGTATTGTGGGCACGGCATCGGCAAGGTCTATCACGACGAGCCGCAGGTACTGCACTACGGCAAGTCGGGCACTGGCGTCGAGTTGAGGAAAGGCATGACCTTCACCATCGAGCCGATGATCAACGCTGGCAAGCCGCAGACCAAGCAGTTGCCCGATGGCTGGACCGTGGTCACCAAGGATCATTCGTTGTCCGCGCAGTGGGAACACACCATCGCCGTGACTGACGATGGCTTCGAAGTCCTGACCGCCTGGCCGGATGCCTGACCTCAGGCGTCCATCGATCGCACTCCGCGAGCAAGTGACAAGCGCCGCGAAAGCGGCGCTTCTGCCAAGCCTCAGTGATTCGCAGATGCCGCTTTGAGCGGCGCCGCGTTTTTCACGTAGCGGTCGAACCAGTTCAGCATTTCGGCTACCACCTGTTCGTTGGATTCCAGCGCGGTATACCAATGCGGTTCGTGCGGCAGCATCACCAGGCGCGCGGTGCCGCCGTTGCCGCGGATCGCCTGAAAGAGCTTTTGCGACTGGATCGGTTCGGTGCCCGGGTTAGCGTCGTCCTCGCCGTGTACGAGCAGTAGCGGCAGCTTGATCTTGTCGGCGAAGAAGAACGGCGAAGCCTTGAGGTAGACATCGCGCGCCTGCCACACCGAGCGGCGCTCATTCTGGAAACCGAACGGCGTCAGCGTCTTGTTGTAGGAGCCGCTGGTTGCCACTCCGGCGCGAAATAGATCGGTATGGGCGATCAGGTTGGCGGTCATCAACGCGCCATGACTGTGACCGGTGACGCCGATGCGGTTGCGATCCACCACGCCAAGGTCCACGGCCTTGTCCACTGCCGCCTTGGCGTCAGCCGTCAACTGATCGAGGTAGGTGTCATAGGCGGTCTTGGGATCGCCGACGATCGGGAACGAAGCATCGTCGATGATCGCGTAGCCGGCCAGCAGCATCAGCCGGTAGTAGGGCAAGCGGGTGAAGGTCTGCTGCGAACCCGATACCTGGCCCGCTTGCGCGCTGCTGGCGAAGTCGGCCGGGTAGGCATACAAAACCGCCGGCACGCGCGTGCCTTCCTTGTAACCCGGCGGCGTGTAGAGCGTGAAGGAAAGATCCAGGCCGTCCGCACGCTTGTAGGTGACCAAACGCTTCTTGATCTGCCGCACCTCGGGTGTGGGATCGGCCACGCGGGTGAGCTGATGACCCGACGAGGTGTACTGCGCTTCACCTGCAACGGTGTCCGTCGTGTGGTCGCCCAGCACATGAACGAAAGCGTTTGGCGGGTCCATCACGGACTGGTGCCAAGTCAGGTATTTGCCCTGCTCGCCGGCAAAACCCAGAAACTGATCGTAGTCATCTACGCCGCTGCGGAACAGACGCTCGGCGGTGAGCGATCGCACATTCAGCCGATCGAGGAACGGACGATCCCCCTTGGTCGAGGCGCCATCGCCGTGAAGAAACACCGCGTCACCGTCCATGCGAACGACGCGCGCGCCATTGGGCAATACGCGCAGGACAAAATCGCCGGGATTCTTGTACAGCTCGTCACTGGACATGTCCCAAAGCACGCGGCCGGTATCGCCCGGCTTGTCAATGTCGACGATGCGCGTGGTCAGCCAGTGGCGGTTCTCATCGATCTCATAGAGAAAGGCGAGATCGGGCTTCGGACTCCACGCGTAACCGGCAAAACGCTGTTTGGTGCGGGCGATCTCGGTTGGTTTGGCAGTGAAGGGCGCCTTCAACATCATTACGCGATCGCGCGCGGGTACCTCGACGTTCCAGTCACCTTTGTCCAGAGCTTCGGACCAAACCAGGGTCGCCGGCTCGGTCGCGCGCCAGTCGAAATTGATCGGGCCTTCCGGCACGCCTTGCACCGGCACGCGATCGGCCAGCGGCAAGCTGGCGATGGGTGTGGACGTGTTCCGGCCGACATCGAGCACTGCCACATCGTGGGCGAAGCGCTGATAGGTCACTGCATGCGAATACGGCGGCTTGATCGCTTCGGTCAGCACATGGACGCCATCGGGCGCGCCGTTGACGTCGTTGTAGATCGCCGGTTTGCCGACATCGTGCACGGCGCCTGAGTCGGCCTCGACCAGCGCCAGCTGCGAAGTGCCGTAGTAAACGAAGCGCTGTTCGTCGAGCGCGCTGGTCAGCGTATCGCGCGCTTCATACGTGCTGCTTTCGCCCTTGCCGCCGAGTGATTCCTGGATATCCGGCCCGCTCGGCGCATTGCTGTCGGACGGTGGCGGCCCTTGATGCTCGGGGACGCGTTTCACCAGCAGCGACTTGCTGCCATCGAGCCATTGAACAGTGCTGCCGAAAATCTGATTCAGGGCGATGCCCGGCACTTTGCGCACGCGACCGGTGGCAGCGTCGCCAATCCACAGTTCAATCGAATCGGTCACCACGTTCTGAAACGCGAAATGTTGACCGTCGGGTGACCACAGCGCCATGCCCGGGCAAGCACCGGCCGGCAGCTGCACCCTTGTTTCCTTGCCGCTAGTGATGTCCACCAGAGTGAAATCATTCACGCAGGCAGGAATGCCGTAACCGCCGGTGGTGTCGTGACGGCTGCGGTTCTTCGGCTCCAGTCGCACGCCAGCCAGTTTCAGATAAGGCTGCGCCACGCGATCGATCGATGGATAGGTCTGGCTCGTCGTGAGCAACAGGTATTGGCCAGTCGGGTCCACGCTGGGCACCGGCGGAGGCGGTGCCTTCAGCACCTTCAGCAAGTTCGCCGGTGGAACGGCGTAGGCGGCGAACGCCGATGCACTCACCAGTGAAAATGCGGCGGCCGCGACGAAGGCCAACGAGTGGAAGTTTCGACGAAGCTGCATGTTGTTCCCCTTGCGTTCGATGTGGCTGGCGCGCACAGGCACCCGAAGCCATGCGTCGCCAAACTCTAGCAGTTGCGATCGGCGACGAACCGGGCCAGACGTCAGGTGACGACGCAGGCAGTCGAGCTGCGCATGTTGGCGATGGCCCCGGTATGCCGACGCTTCCATGCATGCAGCGCCACGATGGGTTGGGCCACAATGGGGTATGTCGATTCCGACCCAGCAAGCGGCGCAGTCTTCCGTGACCGCCAACTCCAGCCTTCCCTCGCTTCCACGTTTGCCGGTGGCGGTGCCGCGTTCCGGCGTGTCCACCGAGGCGCGCCGTGCGTTGCGGCAATTGCTGGGCGACGTGGATCGCTCGCTGGCCACGGCGTTCCGCGATGGTGTCGATGCCAGTGCGCTGGCACGGCGTCGCGGCGAATCGGTTGAACGCGTCGTGGCGCACGTGTGGATGGCCTGTCTGGGCGAGGTCACTGACACCACCCTGTTCGCGGTCGGCGGTTTTGGTCGCGGACTGTTGTTTCCGTATTCCGACGTCGATCTGCTCGCACTGGTGATCGCACCGCAGCCGCCGCGCCTGCGCGCGCTGGAACAGTTCTTCACCACGCTGTGGGACATCGGTCTGAAAGTCGGTCATGCCGTTCGCGATCCAGCGCAATGCCGGGCATTGGCTGCACAGGAAGCCAGCGTATTTACCAGCCTGCTGGATGCGCGTCGGCTGGCCGGTGATCCCGCGCTGGACGCGAGCCTGCGAGCCATCGTCGACGATCCGCAACTGTGGCCGCCACAGGCGTATCTCGCCGCACGCCTGGCCGAGCGTGATGCGCGCCACGCCCGCTACGACGACACCGCATATAACCTCGAACCCAATCTTAAGGACGGCCCCGGCGGATTGCGAACGCTCGACTCGCTGCGCTGGATCGGACGACGACTCGCGCACGCCAACGACCTGTCCGAGATGGTGGTGGAAGGCCTGCTCGATCCCGCCGAACAGGCCACGCTGGAGCAGTCCGAAGCCACGCTGCGGCGATATCGCTACGCGTTGCACCTGGAAGCTGGGCGACCGGAAGAGCGGCTTCTTTTCGATTACCAGCGCGCGCTCGCGGCGCGGCTGGGTTTCGAGGATGAACACGCAAAAAATCTCGGCGTCGAACAGTTCATGCAGGGCTACTACCGTGCCGCCAGCCAGGTCGAGCGGTTAGGCGTGCAGGTCGCCGAACGCTTCGAGGAAATGCTGGAACCGCTGAGTGGTGCCGAACCGGTAGGCGACGAATTTCTGCGCTATGGATCGCGTTTGGCTACGCGCGATCCGGAGCTTTTCATGCGGCGTCCGTCGGCGCTGGTGGAAATTTTCATGGCGCGTCTGGATCAGCCCGGCGTGCTGGGTTTTAGTGCCGACACCATGCGTCGCATGCATCAGGCCACGGCGGTGCACGGCGATGCACTGGCGGGAAATCCCGATGTGCTGGCGGCTTTTCTGCACCTGCTCCGGCGCGGCGCGCCGGCGGTGGAAGCACTGTGGCGGATGAATCGACACGGCCTGCTCGCGGCGATCCTGCCTGCGTTCGGCAAGGTGTTTGGTCGCATGCAATACGACCTGTTTCACGTCTATACCGTCGACGAACACACACTGCGCGTGCTGCGCAACATGGCGCGGTTCGCGGACCCATCGGCACAACGCGAATTTTCGCTCGGCTGCGAAATATGGCGCTCGCTGCCGACGCCGGAAATCATGCTGCTGGCAGCGTTGTTCCATGACATCGCCAAGGGGCGCGGCGGAGATCACTCGGTGCTTGGCGAAGAAGATGCGCGTGCATTCTGCACGCGCATTGGCTTGCCGCCGGCCGACATCGAGCGCGTGGCCTGGCTGGTGCGCTGGCACTTGCTGATGAGCACCACAGCACAGAGGCAGGACATCACCGATCCTGACGTGGTGCATCGTTTCGCTGAAGTCGTCGGTGATCGCGAACGACTCGGCCAGCTCTATTTGCTGACCATCGCGGACATCATTGGCACCAGTCCGCGTCTGTGGAATAGCTGGAAAGATCGCCTGCTCGCCGATCTCTACACCGCGACGCGCTACGCCTTGCGCAGCGATGTGGATCTGCCGCGGGATGCTGGCGTCCGCGTGCGCGAATGTTCCGAACACGCATTGGCATTGTTGATGAACGAAGGCTTCGCCGAAACCGACATAGTTCGCACCTGGGTCGATTTCCCGCAACTCAGTTTTCTACGTCACCGACCGGAACAGATCGCCTGGCAGACAGCTGCGATCCTCGAAGCCAAAGGTGCGGTGCCGCTGGTCGCGGTGCATCCGCTGTCGGTGCGCGGCAGTACCGAACTCTTTATCTACGCGCCCGATCGTGATGGCTTGTTTGCCACTGTGACCGCCGTGCTGGATCGGCTTCGTTTCTCGGTGATGGAATCGCGCGTGCTGAGTTCGCCGACCGCCATGGCGCTGGATACGTTCCTGTTGCTCGAAGCCGACACCCAATTGCCGGCCACCGCGCAGCGCGCCGATGAATTGCAGCTACGCCTGCAGCGCGCACTGACCCAGTCCACCGGCGTGCAGCCGAGTCGACGTGGCATGTCGCGCCATCAGAAACATTTCCAGATGGCGCCGCAAATCAGTTTCCACGCAGCGGGCGATCGCACGCAGCTCGCATTGATCGGCACCGATCGGCCCGGTCTGCTGGCAGCGGTAGCGCAGGTCATGCTCGATAAGGGCGTGCGCGTGCACGACGCGCGCATCGCGACATTCGGAGAACGCGTCGAGGATTTCTTTCAGCTGACCGATCGCAACGATCACGCGCTCGACGACGCGCAGAAAGAGCACTTGCTTCAGGCTTTGCTGGAACGGATGGGTTCGGGCGACTGACCGGCGAGACCGCGTTATCATCGCCGCGCTGCATCGGGCAGTGTTCGCGAGACGGCCATGGCTTACCTGCTGATCAAGACCCTGCACCTGTTGTTCGTCATCGCCTGGATGGCCGCGGTGTTTTACCTCCCGCGCATCCTGGTGAACATGGCCGAGACCGCGAATGAGCCGGTAGTGCAGGCGCGCCTGCAGCTGATGGGCCGGCGCTTGTACAAGTTCGGCCACGCGATGTTCGGCATGGCGTTGCTGTTCGGCGTGATGCTTTGGCAGGGCTGGCGCGTGTTTCCGTCGAGGATGCCCAACATGGTGGGTGGCATGCACTGGATCGACGCCAAACTCACGCTGGTGATCGTGTTGCTGGCGTACTACATCGTGTGCGGCCGCATGCTCAAGCGCGCCGCCGCAGGTATGGCGTTGCCGTCATCGCGCGCGTTGCGATGGCTCAACGAGTTACCCGTGTTGCTGTTGGTCGTGATCCTGTATCTGGTGATCGCCAAGCCGTTCTGAAAAAACTCAGCGCTTCGCCTGATATTCGCGATACCAGGCCACGAATTTTTCCACACCTTGTTCGATCGGCGTGTTGGGCGCGTAGCCCACGTCGCGGCGCAGCGCTGATACATCGGCCCATGTATCGGGAACGTCGCCGGGTTGCATCGGCAACAGGCGTTTCTCGACCGTGCGACCAAGGTTCTGTTCCATCAATTCGATGAATCGCAAGAGCTGCACCGGCTGATCATTGCCGATGTTGTAGACGCGATACGGCGCGTTCGATGTGCCGGCATCTGGCCGTTCCGCGTCGTAAACAGGATCAGGTTGCGCGGGATGATCGAGTGCGCGGATCACGCCTTCCACGATGTCGTCGATGTAGGTGAAATCACGGCTGTGGTTGCCGTGATTGAACACGTCGATCGGTTCGCCGCGACTGATGCGCTCGGCGAACAGCATCGGCGACATGTCCGGACGACCCCACGGACCATACACGGTGAAGAAGCGCAGACCTGTCGTCGGAAGGCCGTATAGATGGCTATACGTATGCGCCATCAATTCGTTCGCTTTCTTGCTGGCGGCGTACAAGCTGACCGGATGATCCACCGCGTCTTCGACCGCAAACGGCAGCTTGCGATTGGCGCCGTAGACGGAACTCGACGATGCGTAGACCAGATGTTCGACACCGCCGTGCCGACATGCTTCAAGGATGTTGACGAAACCGACCAGGTTGCTCTGCACATAGGCGCGCGGATTCTGCTGCGAATAACGCACGCCAGCCTGCGCGGCAAGATTCACCACGCGCTGCGGCCGAAATTCCGCAAACGAGCGATCGATGGCGTCCGCGTCGGCGAGGTCCGCACGTCTGTGCGTATAAGCCGGATGATCTGCAAACAACGCGAGCCGCGCTTCCTTTAGCGCCGGATCGTAATAACTGTTGTGATTATCGATACCGAAGACTTCGTCGCCGCGCGCAAGCAGGCGCTGCGCGAGTGCGGCGCCGATGAAGCCGGCCGTGCCGGTGACCAGAATGCGCATGGAATGTCCTCGGAATATCGCGCTCATTCTAGCGTTCAGCGTGAGCCGCAAGGCGCCGTGCGGGAGGATTGACAGCGGATTTGCGCTAAACTAGCGTTTCGACTTCACTGACATCGACGAAGGTGGCCCGCGCTTGCGCCGGCCGAGCGTGCGACATGGCAACTACCCGCTTCCAACGCTGATTACCCACCACGCCTCGTTTCCAGGAAAAGGGCGTTGCGCCCTTTTTTGCTTTCCAGAGATTGGATTTCATGATTCAGATCACGCTACCCGACGGCAGCAAGCGTCCGTTCGATCATCCCGTCACCGTGCAGGATGTGGCTGCCTCGATTGGCGCCGGCCTGGCCAAGGCGACCTTGGCCGGAAAGGTCGACGGCAAGTTGGTTGATGCCAGATTTTCCATCGATCACGACGCAAGCCTGCAGATCGTCACCGACAAGAGTCCGGAAGCGCTGGAGATTCTGCGCCACTCCACCGCGCATCTGATGGGGCAGGCCGTGCAACGCCTGTACCCGGGTGCGCAGGTCACGATCGGACCGGTGATCGACAACGGTTTCTTCTACGACTTCGCTTACGAACGACCGTTCACGCCGGACGATCTTCCGAAGATCGAAGCGGAAATGCAGAAGATCGCCGCCGAGCAATTGCCGGTAACGCGCAGCGTGAAATCACGCGATGAAGCGGTGGCGTTTTTCCGCGGGCTTGGCGAGAACTACAAGGCCGAGATCATCGAATCGATTCCCTCCGATGAGCCGCTGTCGCTTTATTCGCAAGGCGAGTTCACGGACCTGTGCCGCGGTCCGCATGTGCCCGATACGGGCAAGCTGCGCGCGTTCAAGTTGATGAAAGTGGCCGGCGCGTATTGGCGCGGCGATTCCAATAACGCGATGCTGACGCGCATTTACGGCACGGCGTGGTTGAGCGACAAGGATCTGAAGGCTCACCTGCATCAGCTGGAGGAAGCGGAGAAACGCGACCACCGCAAGATCGGCAAGCAGCTTGACCTGTTCCATCAGCAGGAAGAAAGCCCGGGCATGGTGTTCTGGCATCCGAACGGCTGGGCGATCTGGCAGGCAGTCGAGCAGTACATGCGCGGCGTCTACAAGCGGAGCGGCTATCAGGAAGTGCGTTGCCCGATGGTGTTGGACGTGTCGCTGTGGAAAAAATCCGGACACTGGGACAACTACGCCGAGAACATGTTCTTCACCGAATCGGAGAAGCACACCTACGCGCTGAAGCCGATGAACTGCCCGGGTCATGTGCAGGTTTTCAACACGGGCCTGCACAGCTACCGCGAGCTGCCGATTCGCTACGGCGAGTTCGGCGGCTGTCATCGCAATGAACCATCCGGCGCGCTGCACGGCATCATGCGCGTGCGTGCATTCACCCAGGACGACGGCCACATCTTCTGCACGCCCGATCAGGTCGAGGCCGAGGTCACGGCCTTCCATCTGCAGGCGATGAAGGTCTATTCGGACTTCGGCTTTACGGACCTGGCGATCAAGCTGGCCTTGCGGCCGGACAAGCGCATCGGCTCCGATGAATTCTGGGATCGTACCGAGGAAATGCTGCGTAGGGCGCTGCGTGCCGCCGGCGTGGAATGGGAAGAGTTGCCGGGCGAGGGTGCGTTCTACGCACCCAAGATCGAATACCACCTCAAGGACTCGATCGGCCGCGCCTGGCAAGTCGGTACCATGCAGGTCGACTTCATGATGCCCGAGCGGCTCGACGCCGAATATGTCGACGAACACTCGCAGAAAAAGCATCCTGTGATGCTGCATCGGGCGATCGTGGGCTCCATGGAGCGCTTCATCGGCATCCTGATCGAGCACCACGCCGGGCTGCTGCCGACATGGCTCGCCCCGGTACAGGCAGTGGCCTTCAATATCACCGATGCGCAAGCCGACTACGTCCGTGAAGTGACGCAAACCCTTGTCGATAAAGGTTTCCGGGTACAGTCCGATTTGCGCAACGAGAAGGTCGGCTATAAAATCCGCGAACATACGATGCAGAAAGTGCCGTATCTTCTGGTGGTCGGCGACCGCGAAAAAGAGACCGGCACTGTTTCCGTGCGTACCCGTTCCGGCGAAGATCTGGGCAGCATGTCGCTGACCGATTTCGTCGAACGACTGGAGACCGACACCCGGCGCTGAGCGCCGACCGGTCTGACTTATTCAATCTTCTGGAGGATCGTGGTATCGCTACCACCGACAACAAGGGCAATCGTCGTAACCTGGAAATCCGTGTGCCGCGGGTGCGTGTGATCGGTGCCGAAGCAGAGCAGCTCGGTGTCATGACCCGTGACGAGGCACTGGCGCTGGCGCAGGAAGCCGGCATGGATCTGGTCGAGATCCAGCCCAACGGCGATCCGCCGGTGTGCCGCATCATGGATTACGGCAAGTTCAAGTTTGAAGCACAGAAGAAGGCCCAGGCGGCCAAGAAAAAGCAGAAGCAGGTCGAGATCAAGGAAGTGAAGTTCCGCCCCGTCACTGACGTGGGCGACTACCAGATCAAGCTGCGCAACATGCTTCGGTTTCTGGAAGAGGGCGACAAAGTCAAGGTCACTATTCGCTTCCGCGGTCGCGAGATGTCCCATCAGGACCTCGGCCAGAACCTGGCCAAGAAGATCCAGGAAGACGTCGGCGAGAATGGCCAGATCGAATCCTTCCCGAGGCTGGAAGGCCGACAGATGGTCATGATGATCGGCCCGAAGAAAAAACAGTAAGCGAATGACGGCGACCTTGCGGGTCGCCGTTTTCATTTCAGCATCGGATCAGCTCGCGCCCATCTGGCGCCGCTCCGTATTAGTCCGTATAATCTCCGGTTCGACCCGCAGGAAGGGTCGTGAACCGGTCATGGCAGGACGGAAAGTGTGGAGCGATTCCTTCGGGATGAAACCACCGCCAGATCAGTCAGAAACGGGGCTCAAGCCCCATGCAGGGATCATCACAATGCCCAAGATCAAGACCAACCGGGCGGCGGCGAAGCGTTTTCGCAAGACCGCGTCGGGCAAAATCAAGTGCGGCCACGCCTTCAAGTCACACATCCTGACCAAGAAGTCGACCAAGCGTAAGCGTGGTCTGCGTGCTCCGAATCATCTGAAAGCGTGCGACACCAAAGGTGTAGCGCGCATGTTGCCGTACTTGTAAGACGAGGAGATAAACCATGGCTCGTGTAAAGCGTGGCGTTACCGCCCGTCGTCGTCACAAGAAAGTTATCGGCCGCGCAAAGGGTTATTACAACGCCCGACGCAAAGTCTTCCGCGTTGCCAACCAGGCCGTCATCAAGGCCGGTCAATATGCGTATATCGGTCGCAAGCAGCGCAAGCGTCAGTTCCGCGCGTTGTGGATCGTCCGCATCAACGCAGCGGCACGCATGTTCGGTTTGTCATACAGCCGCCTGATCAATGGCCTGAGCAAGGCCGGTATCACGGTGGACCGCAAGGTGCTGGCCGACATCGCCGTGCACGACATCAAGGCGTTTGAAGTGATCGCCGAAAAAGCGAAGGCCAGTCTGGCCGCTTGATCGTCGGGTGCCTCGGCACCAGCGCGATATGATGTAAAGCAAGCGGGGAGAAGGCCATAGCCTTCTCCCCGTTTTCGTTTCCGGGGAATCAAACCCATTCATCTGCAACACCGGAGTCGCATCAATGGACGACCTGGACAGCCGCGCCACGCAGGCACTGGCCGATATCGACAAGGCGGACACACTCGAGACACTCGATGCCTTGCGCGTCGGCTTGCTCGGCAAGAGCGGCATCGTAACTGCGGAGCTGAAGTCTCTGGGCGCGCTCGCGCCTGACGAGCGCAAGACACGCGGCGCCGAGGTCAACCGGGTCAAGGATCGTCTCGCCGACGCACTCGCCGCACGCAAGCAGTCGCTGGAACAGGCGGAGCTCGATCGTCGGCTGGCTTCCGAAAAACTCGACATCAGTTTGCCGGGTCGCGACGGCGAACGCGGCGGAATTCATCCGATCACGCGCGCGCTGGAACGCATCGCTTCGATCTTTGCGCGGCTTGGTTACCAGCGTGCCGACGGCCCGGAGATCGAGGACGATTGGCACAATTTCGAGGCGCTGAATTTCCCGCCGCATCATCCCGCGCGCGCGATGCATGACACGTTCTACTTCGGCGATGGTCGCCTGCTTCGCACACATACCTCGCCGGTTCAGATCCGCGAGATGAAAGGGCGCCAGCCGCCAATCCGCATCATCGCGCCGGGCAAGGTTTACCGCAGCGATTCGGACCAGACGCACTCGCCGATGTTCCACCAGATCGAAGGCCTGCTGGTCGATGAAACGTCCAGCTTCGCGGATTTGAAGGGTACGCTGGCGGAACTCATTCGCACGTTCTTCGAGCGCGATTTCGAAATGCGTTTCCGCCCCAGCTATTTCCCCTTCACCGAGCCGTCTGCCGAAGTGGACATCCGTTGGGATGCCGAAGACGGCTCGACTCGCTGGCTCGAGGTACTCGGTTGCGGCATGGTGCATCCGCAGGTGCTTCGCAATTGCGGCATCGATCCGGAACGCTATACCGGCTTCGCCTTCGGCCTCGGGGTGGAACGTTTCGCCATGCTGCGCTATGGCGTTTCCGATCTGCGTGCGTTCTTCGAGAACGATCTGCGCTTCCTGAAGCAATTCGCTTGAACGGGATCTGGAAACCGGGAATCGAAAGTCGAAAACGCGGTAACAGCATCGCGCTTTTTGCTTTTCTCATTCTTCGTTTCCGTTTCCCCATTCACGGACTCCCATCATGAAATTCTCCGAGAACTGGCTGCGCGAACTGGTCGAGGTCAACGCCGACCGCGCGGCATTGGCCCATGCGTTGACCATGGCTGGCCTGGAAGTGGAAGAACTTACCCCTCTGGGTGAAGGCCTTGATGGCGTGGTGGTCGCGCAGATCGTCGCTGCCGAAAAACATCCCGAGGCCGATCGTCTGCAAGTGTGCAAGGTGGATGCGGGCAACGGCGAGATATTGCAGATCGTCTGCGGTGCGCCGAATGCGCGCGTGGGGATCAAGGTGCCGCTGGCGAAAGTCGGGGCGAATCTTCCAGGTGGCGTGGCGATCAAGGCGGCGAAGCTGCGTGGCGTGGAATCGTTCGGCATGCTTTGTTCGGCGAAGGAGCTGGGTCTCGATGCCGATGCGTCGGGTTTGCTGGAGCTTCCATCCGAAGCCACAGTCGGTCAGTCGCTGGCCGAATACCTCCATTTGCCGGATGCAAGTTTCGAACTGAAGCTCACGCCGAATCGCCCGGATTGTCTCGGCCTCGTCGGCCTCGCGCACGATGTCGCAGCGCTGTTCGGCAGCGCAGTTAAAGTGCCCGCGCAAAACACCGCTTCGGTGACCAGCGATGCGCGTCGCGGCATCCGACTGGAAGCAGGCAAGGATGCGCCGCGTTATCTCGGTCGCGTCATCGAAGGTATCGATCCGGGCGCGCGCGCACCGCTTTGGATGGCTGAACGCCTGCGCCGCGCCGGTCTGCGCTCGATCAGCGCAGTGGTAGACGTCACCAGTTACGTCATGCTGGAACTCGGCCAACCGATGCATGCGTTTGACAACGACGTGTTGCAGGGCGACGTGGTCGTGCGTCATGCGACCGCTGGCGAAGCGCTGAAGCTTCTCGACGGCAGCGAGGCGAAGCTCGATAGTTCCTTCGTGCTGATTGCCGACGAGCACAAGGCGTTGGCCGTCGCAGGCGTGATGGGCGGTTTCGATTCGCGCGTCACCGATGCCACGCGAAATATTTTCCTGGAGTCCGCACACTTCGCGCCGGCCGCGATCATGGGCCGCGCGCGCAAGTTGGGCATGCATACCGATGCTTCGCATCGTTTCGAGCGTGGCGTTGATCCCGAACTCCCGCTGCGTGCGCTGGAGCGCGCCACCGAATTGCTGCTGTCCATCGCGGGCGGCAGTGCCGGGCACGTACTTGTCGCGGAGAATCTCGCCGATCTCCCGATACCCAGCGCGGTCATGCTTCGTCGCGACCGTCTGCGCCGCGTGCTCGGCGTCGGCGTCGCGGATACCGAGGTCGTTCGTATTTTCACCGCGCTTGGCATGCACATCACGCCAGCCGATGGTGGATGGGAAGTCACTGCGCCGAGCAGTCGCTTCGATATCGAGCGCGAAGAGGATCTGATCGAGGAAGTGGCGCGCATCTTCGGCTACGACAACATTCCCACGCATACGCCGGCCGGCGCGCTGACGCTGGCCGTCGAGCCCGAAGCGCGCATCGGTGAACTGGCCTTGCGCGAGCAGCTGGCGGCGCGCGGTTACTACGAGGCGGTCAACCTGTCTTTCGTTTCGGCCGAGTTGCTGACGCGCTGGCATTTCAATGAAAACCTGGTGCCGTTGGCGAATCCGCTGTCGGCGGATCTTGCAGTCATGCGCCCGTCGTTGCTTCCGGGTTTGATCGAGGCCCTGCGTCATAACCGTGCACGCCAGCAGGATCGCGTGAGGCTTTTCGAGGTGGCACGCGTGTTCCAACAGTGCGCCTCGCAGCGCAAAGACCCGGGGACTTCTCAACAAGCGGGCGATCCGCCGGTGGAAACACCCAGCCTCGCCATCGTCGCCTGCGGCAGTGCTCGCGCCGAACAGTGGGGCGAAGCATCGCGTCCGCTGGACTTTCACGATGTCAAGGGCGACCTTGATGCGCTAATCGCTTGGGGTGGCGAACCGCAGCGCTGGTCCGTCCACGACAACGACTTGCCTGACTGGCTTCATCCCGGTCGCGCGGCACGTGTTGCGCGTGACGGCAAGACCGTGGGGTATCTCGGTGCGCTGCATCCGCAACTGGCAAAGGTGTTGGACTTGGGCACAGACGTCCATGTTCTCGAACTCGCGCTCGAACCCTTGCTGGCGCGTCGCCTGCCGCAGGCGCAGACGGTTCCGCGATTCCCTGCCGTGCGTCGCGACATCGCCGTGGATCTACCCGAAGACGTGAGCTGGTCACGGATCGAACAGACGATTCGTGAAACGCTTGGCGAGCGCCTGAGTGCGCTGAGACTGTTCGATCGCTATAGCGGGAGAGGGGTCGAACTAGGCCGAAAAAGCCTCGCTATGGGCTTGATTTTGCAGGACGCTTCACGCACGCTTACAGACGACGACGCGGATCGCTGCGTACGCGAAGCGATCGCTGCGTTGGAGCAAACATGCAAGGCAAAGTTGCGAGGCTGAGATGGCGCTGACCAAGGCGGAAATGGCCGAGCGGCTTTTCCTCGACGTAGGGCTCAACAAGCGTGAGGCGAAGGAATTCGTGGACGCCTACTTCGAGGTGGTTCGCGGAGCGCTGGAAAACGGGGAGCAGGTGAAGCTTTCGGGCTTCGGCAATTTCGATCTTCGCCTGAAGAATCAGCGACCGGGGCGTAACCCGAAAACCGGTGAGGAGATTCCGATCTCCGCACGGCGCGTGGTGACGTTCCGACCAGGACAAAAACTCAAGGTAAGAGTCGAGGGATATGCTGGATCAAGGGAATAACACCGAACTGCCGGCGATCCCGGCCAAGCGCTACTTCACCATCGGTGAAGTGGGCGAGCTGTGCGGTGTGAAGCCCCACGTGTTGCGGTACTGGGAGCAGGAATTTCCCGCTCTCAATCCGGTCAAGCGTCGCGGCAACCGTCGTTATTACCAGCGCCACGATGTGCTGATGATTCGCCAGATTCGTTCGCTGCTCTACGACGAAGGTTTCACCATCACCGGCGCGCGCGCGCGTCTCGAAGGTCCGCAGGCCCGGATGGAAGCGAGCATCTCGCACCAGATCGTGCGTCAGGTGCGGATGGAACTGGAAGAAGTTCTCGGCCTGTTGCGCCGCTGAAGTTGCGTCGACAGCTTCCGGCAAGAGTGCCGTAGCTGTTAGACTTCTCGTCTTGCCGATCGTCGGGGCGTAGCGCAGCCTGGTAGCGCATCTGCCTGGGGGGCAGAGGGTCGTGGGTTCGAATCCCGCCGCCCCGACCAATTCGGCTCGATAGCAGAAGGCGGTATGCGAAGGGGGATGCTATGGACGACACAAATACGACTGTGGACCCCGCTCGAGAACGTCGACGTTTGCGAGCGTCAGCGGGAAGCATGCAGCGAAAACAGCAGACTGCCGTTACAGGATTCGCGGCTGGATTGGGTTTGGCTTCGCTGACGGATCACTACACGGATTTTCCATACGCTGTGCGTGTTGGTATGTATGCGGTTGCTCTCGTCATATTCATATTGTTGGCGTTGCCATTTTTGCGGTCGTTATGCCCCAAATGCAAAGGCCGCTACCATTCGATATCGAGCTTGTATCGCCATCCCGATAAAGCGCCGCCCTGCAAGTCTTGTGGCTTCGATATCAATAAACATATTTCAATGTATTAATCGGTATTCGTGAATGGATTTCCAAGGCAGCATCGTGGCTTCAATGAATGTCACGACTGGAAGTTGAGCGCGTTCATCCAAGTCCCGTGCCAGCGAGGCGATGATGCGAAACGACATACCACCACGCACTGGCCAGTTCGTATTCGATTTGCTCAAGTGCACACGCACCGACTACTTCCGCGCGAGCGAAGGCGTCAGTAGGGAACTCCGCCGCAGAAACACACCAGCAGCTACCACGTGCTCAATACAGCACGCGAGTGCGAAGCGTGCCGGGAATTGACGCCAGTGCGTCCTTCAATGCTGCGGCCTGAAGTTCGTTCGTCGACACATCGATCACGACATATCCGACTTCGCTGTCGGTCTGCAGGAACTGCGCGTCGATGTTGATGTTGCCGGCGGAGAACAAATCGTTGATGCGCGCGAGGATGCCCGGCATGTTGCGATGGATGTGCAACAGGCGGCGACTGTTCGGATGTTCCGGCAGCGTGACTTCTGGAAAGTTGACCGCCGACAAGGTGGAACCGTTGTCGCTGTAGCGAATCAGCTTGCTGGCGACTTCGATGCCGATGTTGTCCTGCGCTTCCAGCGTGCTGCCGCCAATGTGTGGCGTCAGGATCACGTTGTCCATGCCGAGCAACGGCGAGATGAACGCGTCGTCGTTGCCCTTGGGTTCGACCGGGAACACGTCGACGGCGGCGCCCGCGATATGGCCTTTCTTCAACGCGTCGGCGAGCGCGTCGATATCCACGACGGTGCCGCGCGAGGCATTGATCAACATCGCGCCGCTGCGCATCTTCGCAAGCTGCTCTGCGCGGATCATCATCTGCGTGGCGGGCGTTTCCGGTACGTGCAACGTCACCACGTCCGCACGCTCGAGCAGCTCGTCCAGGCCGGAGACGGCACGCGCGTTGCCGAGCGACAGCTTGGTTTCGATGTCGTGGAAAATCACCCGCATGCCGAGGCTTTCCGCCAGCACGCCAACCTGCGTGCCGATGTGGCCGTAGCCGACGATGCCTAGCACCTTGTCGCGTGTCTCGTAACTGCCCTCGGCGGATTTGGTCCAGCCGCCGCGATGGCACAAGGCGTTTTTCTGCGGGATGCCACGCAGCAACATGATCGCTTCGGCGATCACCAGTTCCGCAACACTGCGCGTGTTGGAGTAGGGCGCGTTGAACACCGGCACGCCCATCTTTCGCGCTGCGCTCAGATCGACCTGATTGGTGCCGATGCAGAAGCAGCCGATCGCGATCAGCCGCTTGGCTTGTGCCAATACATCGTCGCTAAGTTGCGTGCGCGAACGGATGCCGACGATGTGCGCATCGGCGATGCGCTGCTTGAGCTCCGCTTCCGGCAGCGACTTCGCATGCAGTTCGACATGGCTGTAGCCTGCACGGCGCAAGCTTTCGACCGCGCTCGCGCTGACACCTTCCAGCAGCAGCACCTTGATGTCTTGACGGGGAAATGACGTTTGCATGCGGCGACCCGGACGAAAGAAGGTTCTTACTATGCCAGAGCCGGGCAGCGATTTGCCGCGACGCAACACTGGACGCGATCCGGTGCGGCTGGCAGGCTGTAAAGATTCCAGGAGCCCAAGCATGTCCGACGCGCGACTCGCCGATCTCGCCCAACGTTTGCCCGATCTGCGGCTTCTCACCGATGCCGCGGATAGGGAGCATTACGGCCGCGACTGGACGCGCCGCTGGACGCCGGCGCCGCTGGCGATCGCGTTGCCTTCGAGCATTGATGAAGTGCAGGCGATCGTGCGCTGGGCCAATAAACACCGCGTCGCGATCGTGCCGTCCGGTGGGCGCACCGGTTTGTCTGGTGGCGCGGTGGCTGCCGATGGCGAGCTCGTGTTGAGCCTTGAACGCATGAATCGCGTGCTCGATTTCAACCCGATCGATCGCACGCTGGTCGTGCAGCCGGGCATCGTGCTGCAGCACGTGCACGATGCGGCCAAGTCGCATGGGTTGATTTATCCGCTCGACTTCGCTGCGCGCGGCTCATGCTCGATCGGCGGCAACATCGCCACCAACGCCGGCGGCATTCGCGTGATCCGTTACGGCAATACGCGCGAATGGATCGCCGGTCTGAAAGTGGTTGCCGGCAACGGTGAATTGCTCGAACTCAATCGCGGCCTGATCAAGAATTCCAGCGGCTACGATTTCCGTCAGTTGATGATTGGCTCGGAAGGCACACTGGGCATCGTGGTGGAAGCGACATTGCGACTCACCGATCCGCCGCCACCTTCGCAGGTGATGTTGCTCGCATTGCCGGACATGGACGCATTGATGAAAGTGTTTGGCCTGTTTCGCGCGCGGCTATCGTTGCAGGCCTTCGAGTTCTTCACCGACTTGGCCTTGAAGCACGTGCTCTTACATGGTGCGCAGCGTGCGCTGGACGGCGATCATCCTTACTACGTGGTGACGGAATTCGATGCGCCGGACGGGTCGGCCCAAGATGCCGCGCTTGCCGCATTCGAACAGGCGCTGGAGCAAGGCTGGGTCACTGACGGCGTGATCGCGCAGAGTGAAGCACAGGCCGCAGCGTTGTGGCGCTTGCGCGAAGGCATCACCGAAAGCCTCGCGCCACGCCAGCCGTACAAGAACGACGTGTCGGTGCGCATCAGCGCGGTGCCCGCCTTCCTGCACGAGATGCAGGCGCTGCTGACGCACGAGTATCCGCGCATCGAAGTGATCTGGTTCGGCCACATCGGCGACGGTAATCTGCACATCAACGTGCTGCGACCGGATGATCTTGATGAAGCAAGTTTCATTGCACAGTGCGAACACGTAACCAAACTTCTCGCTGCCACGCTGAAGAATCACGGCGGCAGCATCTCGGCTGAGCACGGTATCGGTCTGGTCAAGCGGGCATATCTCGAAAGTACACGCGGCGCGGCGGAAATCGCCTTGATGCGAGGCGTGCGACAGGTCTTCGATCCGCTCGGTCTGATGAATCCCGGAAAGCTGTTCCAATAGAACGAATACCTTGATCAGGAACGGCGAATCGCGATGGAAACGACTCACACACGCTTGCGGAAATTCCTGTTCTGTCAGTGGCGCAACATCGCCGCGCTGGCGATCATCGGGGCATTGGCATGCGCGAATGTCCAGGCCCGTTCAGACGTAGCCACGCCGACCACGCCGGTGGACTGGGTCAACACGTTCATCGGCACCGGCGGTGGTGGCGTCGAATACGGCGGCACCATGCCATTGGTCACTACGCCGTTCGGCATGACCAACTGGACCGCGCAGACGCGGCAGAATCGCATCAGTGTCAGTTCGTACGCGTACGAGGACACCTATATCCAGGGATTCATCGGCACGCATCAGCCGGCGATCTGGATGGGCGATTACGGCTACGTCACGCTGATGCCGGAGATCGGTTCGCTCAACTACGCGCCCGAGGCACGCCGGCTCGCATTCACCCACAACAATGAAACCAGCACGCCCTACTACTACGCGGTGACGATGGGCGCCGGGTCCGCGCACCGCATCGTCGCGGACATGACGGCGACGGATCATGCGGGCTACCTGCGCTTCACGTATCCGAAAAATGCGAAGGCGGGCGTACTGATCGAAGCGACGCGTCCGGGCATCAAGGGTTTCGTCAGCATCGACAGCGCCAGGCACGAAGTCAGCGGCTACAACCCCGATCGCATGGACGCCAATCTCGGTCCGTTGAAGTTGCCGAATTTCAAGGGTTACTTCGTCGTGCGCTTCAAGCAGTCCTTCTCGGCGAAGACAGTGTACGAAGGCGTGCTGCAATGGCCTGGCAAGAACGAGGTTGACGGCATCAACGTCGGCGCATTCGTGTCGTTCGACACATCGAGAGCCACCACCGTGGAGGCACAAGTCGGCACGTCGTTCATCAGCATCGAGCAGGCGCGCGCGAATCTCGATGCGGAAATGCCGAACTGGAACTTCGATGCCACGCGTGACGCACTGAAAGCGACGTGGAATGCGAAGCTCGGCATCGCTTCGCTGCAGGGCGCCAGCGACGACCAGCGCCGCATGTTCTACACCGGCCTTTACCACGCGCTGCTCTATCCGAAACTTTTCTCCGAACACGGCCGCTACTACAGCGCGTTCGACGACAAGGTGCACAACGGCACGTCGTACACCGCGTATTCGATCTGGGACACTTTTCGCGCGGAGAACAGCCTGCTCACGCTGTTCGCGCCGGAACGCATCGACGGCATGGTGCAGGCCTTGCTACAGGATTACGTCGAAGGTGGCTGGATGCCGAAGTGGCCTGACCCTTCGTACACCAACATCATGATCGGCACGCACGCCGATTCGCTGGTGGCTGAGGCCATCGACAAGGGCTTCAGAGGTTTCGATCTCGCGCTCGCGTACAAGGCGGTTTACAAGGACGCAATGACGCCGCCGGATGGCGACACCACGCGCCGCTGGTTCGATCGCGAACCGTACACGCCGTACGAAGCGCGCGCGGGCCTGACGTACATGAAAAATCTCGGCTATATCCCGGCGGACAAAGTCTCCGAATCGGCATCGAGCACGCAGGAAGAGTCGTACGACGACTTCGCCGTCGCGCAGGTAGCGAAGGCCGTGGGCAAATCCGAAGACCACGCGTTTTTCCTGAAGCGCTCGCTGTCCTACCGGAATCTTTTCAATCCGGCACGCGGTTTCATGCAGGCGAAAAACGCCGATGGTCATTGGGCATCGCCGGACGAAGGCTGGACCGAAGGCGACCAATGGGTTTATCTGTTCGCCGCGTTGCACGACATTCCCGGCGTCGTGAAATTGCTTGGTGGACGCGCGCCGGCCTCCGCGAAACTCGACGCGCATTTCGATGGTGGCCACAACCGCCACGACAATGAACCGAGTCATCACTACGCCTATCTCTACGACTACACCGGCGAGCCGTGGAAAACCCAGGCGCGCGTCCGCATGATCGCGCACGACGCTTATTCGAACACGCCCAACGGCGTGCTCGGCAACGAGGATTGCGGCCAGATGTCAGCCTGGTATCTGTTTACCGCGATGGGTTTCTATCCGGTCAATCCGGCGTCTGGCGATTACCTGATCGGCAGTCCGCTCTTCGCGCGCGTCACGTTGAACCTGCCGAACGGCAAGACCTTCGTGGTCTCTTCGCCCGGAAATTCGGCAACCAACATCTACATCCAGTCGGCGCGATTGAACGGCAAGCCGCTGGACGTTCCTGTCGTCAGCTACGCGCAAATCGAGGCCGGCGGCCAACTCGATTTCGTGATGGGGCCGAAGCCTTCGCGCTGGGGCGCGAACTGGCACCCGCTACCGCTCGACGAAATGCCGACGCAACACTGACAAACGCGCGCGACTCACGGGTTGCGCGCGCGGGTTTGCTATCCTCGGCCGCTTTGGCGCGGGTCGTCGCGCGCAGCAACGAGGAGCATTCATGCAAGTCACCGAACGTCGCAAGCTGTATCCGGAAATCGAACCGTACGCGACCGGCCGTCTGCAGGTTTCGCCGCTGCATCAGCTGTATTTCGAGGAATGCGGAAACCCGCAGGGCAAGCCGGTGGTGTTCCTGCACGGCGGTCCGGGCGGCGGCAGCAACGCGCGTTGCCGGCAGTTCTTCGATCCGGCGATCTATCGCATCGTGCTGTTCGACCAGCGCGGATGTGGTCGCTCCACGCCGCACGCCGAACTGACCGACAACACCACTTGGGATTTGGTCGCGGATATCGAACGCCTGCGCGAGCATCTGGCGATCGATCGCTGGCAGGTGTTCGGCGGTTCGTGGGGTTCCACGTTGGCGCTCGCCTATGCGCAGACGCATCCGGACAAGGTCAGCGAACTGGTGTTGCGCGGCATCTTCATGCTGCGTCGTTCCGAGCTGGAATGGTTCTACCAGAAAGGCTGCGACGCGCTGTATCCCGACGCGTGGGAAACCTATCTCAACGCGATTCCCGAAGTGGAGCGCGGCGACTTGATGAGCGCCTATCACCGTCGCCTGACCAGCACCGACCACAAGACGCGCATCGACGCCGCGCGCGCATGGTCGGTGTGGGAAGGCGCGACCAGTTTCCTGTGGCAGGACACCGCGCACATCGCGTCCAGCGGTGAGGACGAATTCGCGCTGGCGTTCGCGCGCATCGAATGCCACTACTTCGTCAACGGCGGCTTCTTCGAACACGACGACCAGTTGCTGCGCAACGTCGAGCGAATCCGCAACATTCCGACGGTGATCGTGCAGGGTCGTTACGACGTGGTGTGCCCGATGCGCAGCGCGTGGGATCTGCACCGCGCATGGCCCGAGGCCGAGCTGAAAATCGTCCAGGACGCGGGCCATTCCGGCTTCGAGCCGGGCATCCTCGATCAACTCATCAAGGCGACCGATCGCTTCGGCCAGCGCGCGCGTTAGTCGGTCGCAGGCAGCTGCTTGGTGCCGAAGATCTTGTCGCCGGCATCGCCGAGGCCGGGCAGGATGTAGCCGTGCTCGTTGAGGCGATCGTCGATGGTGGCGGTGTAGATCTCGATGTCCGGATGCGCCGCTTCGATGCGTGCCAACCCTTCGGGCGCGGCGACCAGAAACAATCCCTTGATGCGTTTGCAGCCGGCGGCTTTCAGCATGTCGACCGCGGCGATCAGTGTGCCGGCGGTGGCCAGCATCGGGTCGACGATCAGCGCGATGCGCTCGTCCATGCGGCCGCTGAGTTTTTCGTAATAGGCGACCGGTTGCAGCGTGTGTTCGTCGCGCTGCACGCCGACCACGCTGACCTTGGCCGACGGAATCATGTCGAGCACGCCGGGCAGCATGCCGAGGCCCGCGCGCAGGATCGGCACGATGGTGATCTTCTTCCCCTTGATGCGATGCACTTGCAGCGGGCCGGCCCAGCCGTCGATCTGCTCCTCGACGGTTTCCAGATCCTTGGTGGCTTCATAAGTGAGAAGCGCGGCGACTTCGGAGGCGAGCTCGCGGAATTCCTTGGTGCTGATGCCTGCGCGGCGCATCAGGCCAAGCTTGTGGCGGATCAGCGGATGGCGAACTTCGACGACTTTCATGGGGACTGTTTTCGTGAGCGACATGAGCGTCGCGATCGTCCCGAAGCTTAGCGAAGCGGCCCTGCGCATGCACGGAACCGTGCGTGCGCAGGGCTGCGTTGGTGCGATTACGGCGTGGCGGCGGCACCTTTCAGGCAGCCGCTCATGTACGTCTTGCGATCGGCGCCCTTGAGCGCCTTGGTCTTGGCGTCGGCGTTGCAGCTCTTCATCTTTTCCTGCTGGGTCTGCTTGACCGGTGCCGCGGCGGCGGCGCTTTCGCCCTTCAGGCAGCCGCTCATGAAGGTCTTGCGGTCATCGCCTTTCTTGCCGGTTGCCTGCTTGTTGCAGTCGACCATGCGCTGTTGCTGGGCAGTGCGCGCCTTGGCGGGAGCAGCGGTGCCAGCCTGCGGCGCGGCGGCGAAAGCGGTGCCGGCAACGGCGAATGCGGCGCTGATGGCAAGCACACGTAGAGACATCGACATCGGTAAGTCCTCCCTTGGATGACCGGCAGATGCCGGCCGCGCAAGTCTATGCTCGCCGGGCTGCTTCCGGCGAGTGGGCGACATCCGATGTGCACGCACGATTCAGTTATGCGGCGCAGTCTGCGCCGCATAACTTGAGAGAGACTCAGGCAGCTTCGGCGCTCGCCTTGCGCGGGCCTTCCAGCAACGCCTTGCGCAGGTGCGCCACGACCAGATCGACCTCGGCGCTGGTCACGCGGAAGTGCGGCGTGAAGCGCAGCGAGTTGGTGCCGCCGTGGATCACGCCGATGCCGCGCTCGCGCATGTATTCCTCGGTCGAGCCAGCGCCGTAGCATTTGTATTCCGGCGCGAGCTCGCAGGAAAACAGCAGGCCGGTGCCTTGCACCTTGGTGATCAACCCGCCCAGCTCATTCTTCAGCGCGTTGAGCTTGTCGACGAACTCCTTGCCGCGCTCGCGGATGTTGCTGCGCACGTCGTCGGTCAGTTCATTGAGCGTGGCCAGCGCCACGTCCAGCGCACGCGGATTCGCGGTCATGGTGTTGCCGTAGATGCCCTTGCGATAGAGCTGCGCGGTGCGGTCGGTAACGGCCAGCACGGACAACGGATACTGCCCGGCGTTGAGCGCCTTGGAGAAGGTTTCCATATCCGGCGCGGGCAGGTTCTCGAAGCCGGGGTAATCGGTGATCGACAGCACGCCGTGTGCGCGCAGGCCGGCCTGGATCGAATCGACCATCAGCAGCGTGCCATGCGCTTCGGTAAGCGAGCGCGCGGCCCTGTAGAACTCCGGCGTCACCGCGCGACCCGGGTCGCCTTCGCCCATCACCGGCTCGAGGAACATCGCCTCGATGAACCATCCGTGCTTGTCGGCATCGGCGAACACCGCTTCCAGCTGCGCGACGTCGTACGGCGTCACGGTGATCACGCTGTTTTCGTGGCGATAGCTGGCCAGGTGTTGCTGGTATGCCTTGCGCGAGGAATCCGAATAAAGCGCGGGCTTGTCGGTGCGGCCGTGGAACGCGCCCTTGACCACCAGCCGCTTGATCGTGCGTTCGGCAAAACGGCCGCCGGCATCGGTCATCGTCTTGGCGTTGACGTCGGCGATGCGCGCGGCCAGCGTCACCGACTCGGAGCCCGAGTTCAGGCACATGTAGTGGTGGTACGGGCTGCCGCCGCGGGTGTGGCCGAGCTCGCGGTTCAACGCGGTGGTGAACTGCAACTGCGCCACGCTCGGTGACATCACGTTGGCCATCACCTGCGGACGCGCCAGCGCATCCAGGATGGGCTGGTCGTTGTGGCCGAAACCGAGCATGCCGTAGCCGCCGTTGTCGTGCACCACGCGGCCTTTCAGTGTGACGACCCACGGTCCGCGCGCCGAGGCGGGCAGATACGGGTTGATCGCGTCGTCGGGGTAGAAATTCACAAAGCCCGCCTGCGCCTGGGTCAGCTGGTCGGCTTCGTCAAGCTTCAGGAAGTCGGCCATGTCCGCGCGCAATTCACGATGGCGCGTCACCGCTTCGCCGATCGCCTGCACCAGCAGCGGATCGATCGACGCCATGCGTTCGATGCCGGCATCGTCCAGACCGGTCGTGCGCGGCTTGCCGCCGAACTCGCGCAATTCGCGCAGCTGATTGATGACGCCCATGGTGGTTCTCCTTGAAGCCGCGGCGACCTCGCCGGCGTGGTGTGAAAGCGGGCGGAAAGCGCGCGGGCAACCCGGCGATTCCTCAGTGCTTTCAGTTGGATGCATGGCTCGCTGCGGGCATGCGGCGTGGCCTTATCGCTCACAGGATACCTTGCGGCGGATTCGGCCGTAACCCCCTGACCAGCGGTGATTTGGGCGGCAATGCGGCGTGCAAAGGGCCTGGCAAGCATGCGAGTGACGCCTGTCACCCGCGATGACTGACGCCGGCGACTGCCTCACATCGCGGCCGGCCGTCAGCATGAGCAGCACTGGAGGAAACCACATGCCGAATACCAACGTTCCCGTTGCCCGTCTCGCCAGCGCCGTCAAGCGTTATGGCGCCATTACCGCGCTGGATGGCGCCGAGCTGGTCGTGAAGCCGGGCGAATTGCTCGCCTTGCTTGGCCCCAATGGCGCCGGCAAGAGCACCGCCATCAGCCTGATGCTCGGGCTGATCCGCCCCGACGCCGGCAGCGTCGAGCTGTTCGGCCAGGACCCGCAGAAGATCGAAGCGCGTCGGCGCATCGGCGTGATGCTGCAAAGTGCCTTGCTGCCGCCGACCCTGCGCGTGGGCGAACTGCTGCGGTTGACCGCCAGCTATTACCCGGTGCCGCGCCCGGTGCAGGAAGCCGCCGAACTCGCTGGCGTCGCCGATCTGCTCAAGCGTCCGTACGGCAAGTTGTCCGGCGGCCAGCAGCGTCGCGTGCAATTCGCGCTGGCCTTGTGCGGCCGGCCGGAGTTGCTGTTTCTTGACGAGCCGACCGTCGGCATGGACATCGAAGCGCGGCAAAAACTTTGGACGGCTATTCGCCGATTGATCGCCGAAGGTTGCGCGGTCGTGCTCACCACGCATTACCTCGAAGAAGCCGAAGCGCTGGCCGACCGTGTCTGCGTGATGGCGCATGGCCGCGTGATCCACGAAGGCACCGTCGACGAATTGCGCGCACGCGTTTCGCTGAAACGCATTCGCTGCATCACCATCACGTCCATCGAAAAAGTAAGCGCGTGGCCGGACGTCGTCGAAGCGCGGCTGGAAGGCGAGCGTATGCACATCACCACCGCCGAAGCCGAAATCGTGGTGCGCCAGTTGCTCGATGCCGACACGCAACTGCGCGAACTCGAAGTGCAGCGCGCCGGCCTCGCCGAAGCGTTCACCGAACTTACCCGCGATGCCGAACAAACTCCCACCGCCGACCAGCGCGAGGCTGCCTGATATGGAAACCGTGATCTCCCTTGTTCCCGCGCAGCCGGTTGCGATGCCGCCCGGTCGCGTGTTCGGCGCGTACGTAGCCGAAGCGCGCAGCGAGTGCATCCGTTACATGCGCGCGCCGTCCTTCATCCTGCCGATGCTGCTGTTCTCCACCGTGTTCTACGTGATGTTCGGCGTGCTGCTGAATCACGGTGACGCGTCGCGTTACCTGCTCGCCAGCTACGGTGCGTTCGGCATCATCGGGCCGGGATTGTTCGGCTTCGGCGTGTCGCTGGCGAGCGAACGCGATGGCGGATTGCTGACGCTCAAGCGCGCGTTGCCGATGCCTCCGGGCGCCTACCTGCTGGGCAAGATGTCGATGGCGATGATCGCCGCCACGATCGTGATCATGTTGCTTATCCTGATCGGCATCTTTCTCGCCCACGTGAGCTTGACCGCCACACAGATGCTGGCGTTGATCGTGACGGGCGCCCTCGGCGTGTTGCCGTTCTGCGCGCTGGGCATGCTGGTCGGCACGCTGGTCAAGGGGCAGGGCGCGCCCGGCCTGCTCAACCTGATCTACCTGCCGATGGCGTTTCTTTCCGGGCTGTGGCTGCCGCTGTCGATATTGCCGCCGGTGCTGCAGAACACCGCGAAGATCTGGCCGAGCTATCACCTCAACCAGCTCACTCTTGCGGCGGTGGGCTTGAACCACGAACCGATCATCGGGCACGTGCTGGTACTGGCCGGCTTCACCGTGGTCTTTCTCTTCCTGGCCACGCGCCGCTTGCGTCGATACGGTTGAAGTAGCATGTCGACGATGACGTCAGCAGGAGTGCGCAGCATGTACGAGTCGATTCGCGAATGGTTTCGCCCGGCAGGCGATTCGCTGGTGGCCGGCAGCATGCGCAAGGGCAAGTCGCCATGGACTGACGCGGTGCACCTGCTGTGGTCGTTCTGGATTTTCGCCACGCCGATCTTCGATCACATGAGCTGGCACTGGGTCGTTTTCACCCTTGCCAGCTATCCGGTGTTTCTGGTCCTCTACGCAAAATGCTGCGTGGCATCCCGGCGCACGGTGGCGCGCTACGCGCTGGGGCTGGCGGCTTTCAGCATGTTGTTGATGCCGTGGTATCCCAGCGGCCTGACGTACTTCGTCTACAGCTGCGTGATGCTCGTGAGCTGCCGCCGCAGCCTGAAGCAGAACATGCTGTTACTGGCCGCACTCAATATGGCCTGCCTGAGCGAAGCGTGGCTGCTGCACTATCCGTGGCAAGCCGTGTTCTCGATCCCGCTGACCACTTTCATCATCGGCTTGATCGTCAATGCCGAACGCATCAGTGACCAGAAGGAAGCCGAGCTTGCGCTGTCGCACGACGAGGTACGCCGGCTTGCCGCCACTGCCGAGCGCGAGCGCATCGGCCGCGACCTGCACGACTTGCTCGGTCACACGCTGTCGCTGATCACGCTGAAGCTGGAGCTCTCGCGCAAGCTGATCGATCGCGATGTCGATGCAGCGAGGCGCGAGATCACCGAAGCGGAAAAAGTGGCGCGTCACGCGCTGGCGGAAGTACGCAGCGCGGTGACCGGCATCCGTGCCACCGACCTTGCGGCTGAATTGGCATCCGCGCGCCTGCTTCTTGAATCGTCGCGCGTACAGTTTCATTACGAGCGCCCGCCGGTCGATCTGCCGCCGGATATCGAGCGCGGTTTGTCGCTGATCCTGCGCGAGGCCGCCACCAATATCGCGCGACACGCCGAAGCGAGTTCGGCAAAGATTGAGATCATTCGAGAGCCTGCCGTGGTGCGCATGCTGATCAGCGACAACGGCCGCGGCGGTATCGATCACGATGGCAACGGGCTGGCCGGCATGCGTGAACGCGTGCGCGCAGTGAACGGCACGCTGACCATCGAATCGCCGAAGGGCCGAGGATCTCTGCTGAAGATTTCCGCGCCGGTGCCACTGCTGCGTCTCGTCGAAACATCGCGATCGCCGAACGACCTTTCCGCGAAAGCATCGCTGGCGACTGTTTCGGGTCCGGCCGCATGATCCGCGTGCTTCTGGCCGAGGATCAGGCGATGGTGCGCGGTGCACTTTCCGCATTGCTGAACATGGAATCGGATATCGAAGTGCTCGGTTCGGCGGCGGATGGCGAAGCCGCATGGCGCGAACTGCAACGATTGAAACCTGACCTGCTGGTCACCGACATCGAGATGCCGGGGTTGACCGGGTTGGAACTGGCGCAGCGCATCCAGCGTCAGGAGCTGCCGATCAAGGTCGTCATCGTTACCACATTCGCGCGCCCGGGGTTTCTTCGCCGCGCGCTCGATGCCGGCGTGTCCGGTTACCTGCTCAAGGACGCGCCCGCGGAAAACCTCGCCGAGGCGATGCGCACCGTGCACCGCGGCGGCCGCGCGATCGATCCGCAGCTCGCGCTGGAAGCGTGGTCAGAAGCCGACCCGCTCAACGATCGCGAACGCCAGGTGCTGCGTCTCGCCGGCGAAGGTCAGTCCGCCGGCGACATTGCCACGCAACTGAGCCTCTCGCACGGCACCGTGCGCAATTACCTTTCCGAAGCCATCGGCAAACTCGGCGTCACCAATCGCATTGAAGCGTATCGGCTGGCCCGACAAAAAGGCTGGCTGTAGCGCGCGTCGTGTGCGCCTGAACGTCGAAAGGAAATCGCTGGCTGCAAGCTAGAATGCGCGGATGTCTTTCTGGGGATGGATGCGGTTTGCCGATGCGCTGGTTTGTCATCCGCCTTGTGGGCGTCGTGCTTTTTTGCATGACGGCGTCGTGCGGCCGTGATTCCGTCGTGCTGACGCACGATGCGTATATCTGGCAGCGCGAGTGGACGCCGGCGGTGATCGATGCAATGCGCGACAGCGGCGCGGCGATCAGAGCATGGCATGTCCTCGCGGCGCAGACGGATGCCGATGGACGCCTGCAGGTTTTCCATCCCGATCGCGCCGCATTGCGGATGAGCAACAAGCCGGTGTTGCTGGTCGTGCGCATCGACGGACAACTGACGCAGTGGGATGAGACGAAGCTGCTGGCCGACACGCAGGCACTTTGGCATGACTGGCAATCGAGTGGCGTGCGCGTCGCCGGGCTGGAGATCGATCACGATTGCGGCACCGCGCGACTGCCTGCCTATACGCACTTTCTCTCGGCGCTACGGCCTTTGATGCGTGGCGCAACGTTGTCGATCACCGCGTTGCCCGCATGGCTGGATTCATCCGCACTGGATGCGCTGCTCGCGCAGGTCGACGAATCGGTGTTGCAGGTGCATGCGGTACGCGATCCGCGCGCGGGCATGTTCGATGACACGCTCGCGTTGCACTGGGCGAATGCGTATGCGCAACGCAGCGACAAGCCGTTCCGCATCGCGCTGCCGACTTACGGCTCGCGCGTGAGCTGGGATGCGAACGGCCGCATCGCCAGCGTGCAGAGTGAATCGCCTGTGCTCGACAGTGGCGACGACAGCCGCGAGTTGCTGGCAATGCCGCAGCAGATCGCGGGTTTCATCGCGCAACTACAGCGCGATCCACCCGCGCATCTGATGGGCATTGCGTGGTTTCGCCTGCCGACCGCGCGGGACGATCGCGCGTGGAGTCTTGCCACTTGGCTAGCGGTGATCCGGCAGCAACCGTTAAAGAACGATGTGCTGGCTGTCGCGCAGCCGAGCACCACGCCGGGCATGCTCGATCTGCTGCTGCGCAATCCGGGCGAGCTCGATGCGCCATTGCCGACGCGCGTTTTTCTTCCGCCGGATTGCACGCTGGCCGACGGCATCCAGGGCTATGCGCGTCAAACCGTGCGCGATGGATCGAACCGCGGCACACTGTCTATCAAACGCCTGCAGCCGGGGTTGCTGCAGGCACATCATCAACGGATTATCGGATGGGCACGCTGTGCCGCCCAGGGAGTGGAGCTGCATGTCGAACCGTAAGCATGTCGTGATCGCGTTGGGGGCATCGCTGGCGGTTGCCGGTGTGGTGTGGGCGTGCGGTCCGGACTTTCCGAACCAGTTGCTCGACCATCGCGCCGCAACGCTGAAGGCCACGCCGCAGAACAGCTTTGCGTTCGAGGCGAAGCACTTGCTGGTCGCGACCGACACCTTGCAGGCGCACGAAACAGGTGACGCGAATTCGGGCGACGCCAAGCCGGAAGATATTGCCAAAGCGCAAGGCCTGACGTTGCAGCAAGAACAGCGTGTGGATGCGTTGCGCAAGCTCGACGACGGCGACAAGGCCTACGACGAAGGCAAGGACTTGCCCGAGGATTTGCGTCTCTACGTTGCCGGTGCGATGGATTTCAGTGCCGCGAATCCCGCTTGCCCGGCAAGTGATCCGAGCGCTGCTTCTGCCGCGCCATGCGCGGCGCCGGATGCGAGCAAACTCGATCGTGCGCGTGCGCGTTTCGAAGCACTGCTGGCGTTGCCGCCCGATCAGGCGAAGCTCCGTTCGACGTGGGCGGCGTACATGCTGGGCCGCATCCACGCCGAACGTGCTGCGACATCGGTGACTGATGATGCGGCGTTCAAGAGCGAGCGCGATGCGTCCGCCAGGATGTTTCAGCTTGCGCGCGCACGCGCCATCGCTGGCGCATCGGATACGCAAGGTTTGGCAGTCGCGAGTTTCGGTGAAGAAGCGCGGCTGTATCTCTACAACGATCAGCAAGCGTGCGACTGGAAGAAGCTGTATGTCGACAGCGATCCATGCGGAAAAGGCATCTCGCCGGCCGACCTGAAACACGCCATCGCGCTCTACGCGGCGCAGGCCGGACATGGTTCGGACAGTGCGGTGAATTCGCTGTCCACGCTCGCGGCCAATGTGTTGCGCGATGAAGATCGCGCCACCGCGTTGATCGACGGCCCGGTATCGCAACGGTTGCTGGTGTCATACGCGCTGGCGCGCATGGGGGGTGACGGCAATACTGGTGTGGAAGCGGGCGACGACACAAACAAGCCGGTCGCGCCGCCGCCCGTGCTCACGGTGCTGGTGGCAGCAATCGAAAAGCAGGGACTCGATCGCGTGGCCGGTGCCGATCGCCTTGCCGCGCTTGCGTACAGCGTCGGTCGCTACGATCTCGCAACCACGCTGGCAGCCAAGGCGCCGGGCCCGCTTTCCAGTTGGGTCAAGGCGAAACTGGCGTTGCAGAAAGGTGATCTCGTCGCTGCCGCCGCTGCGTATGCAGATGCGGCAAAAGCTTTCCCGCAAGCGAACGATCCCAAGCCTTCCATCGAGCCGCTCAACGCGGAACTGATCCTCGGCGAGCAGGGCGTTCTCGCGATCGGACGCGGCGAGTACGTCGATGCACTGGGTCATCTCTACGACGCGGCGAACCGAGTGGGCGGCGTCGGCGATGTGTACGACGAGAACGGCGGCACCTACGGCTACAGCGGCGACGTTTCGTATATCGCCGAGCGCGTGCTGACCATCGACGAGCTCAAAGCATTCATCGACGCGCACGTTCCCGCCTCGCCCGCGCCGGCAAAAAGCACCGACAAGGATCACGCCTACGGCAGTCCGCCGCTGGCGAACAACCTGCGCTGGCTGCTGGCGCGACGCCTCATGCGCGACGGTCGCTACGACGAAGCGCAGGAATATCTTCCGGTCAGTGGCGATCTGCGTTTCGGTCAAGTCGACCTGCGTGCCAAGGCACGCGAGTACGCCAAGGCCATGCATGACGCTAGCAGCGCGTGGACCGACATCGGCAAGGCGCAGGCGCGGTATTCGGCGGCAGTGATCGCACGCGAAAACGGCATGGAATTGTTCGGTTTCGAACAGGCGCCTGACTACAACGCACTCGGTGGCAGCCTCGACGGCGGCGTCGGCCAGGATGCGAAAAGCATGTCGCAGACCTTCGTCACCGATGGTGAGCGCAAACGCTACGCCGACACCGTCGCCAAGCCCGATTATCGTTTTCACTATCGCTACCTCGCCGCGGATGACGCGACGGCGGCGGCCGATCTTCTGCCGCCACGTTCGCAGGCGTTTGCCGCGGTGATGTGCAAAGCCACCGGCTGGATGCTCGAAGGTCCGCCCGATTACAACGACCACTATCAGGGTTACGGCGAGGCGGCATCCACGGCGCCATCCGAACGCGAGCGTCGCATCACCGCGTATTACCAGCGCTACGTGACGCAGGGCGCGCATGTCGCCTGGGCGGACAATTTCGGCAGCCAGTGCGAAGCGCCGGACTTCGATCGCGCACGTGCGTTGCTTCGCCATCAGCGCGTGCTCAAGGCGCGGCATCTGGTGAGGCGTTATCTGTCGCTGGAAATCGGCGGGTTGGTGCTGGTTGTCGGTGTGCTGGTGGCGTTGGTACTGCGCAGGCGTCGCCGCAGGGTAGCCTGAGGCTGCCGATGGAAAGCGGCTGGGCGATAATGCGGGTTCGTCCGCATCCGTTTATCGTGGAGGCGATGTTTCGCGACGGAGCATCGCCCGGAAGTTTCCAGCCTTGAAGAAAACCGATTTCGATTTCACCTTGCCGCCTGAGCTGATCGCGCAGACGCCGCTCGCCGAGCGTTCGGCCAGCCGTCTGCTGCTGCTCGATATGCCAGCGCACAAGCGCGAGGATCGCCTGTTCGCCGAACTGCCGCAGTTTCTGCGCGCGGGTGATCTGCTGGTGTTCAACGACACGCGTGTGCTGCCGGCGCGCCTCTATGGGCGCAAGGACACCGGCGGCGCGGTGGAGATACTGATCGAGCGCGTCACCGGTCCACATGAGGCGATGGTGCAGCTTGGCGTCAGCAAGAAACCGAAGCCCGGTGCTCGCATCGAACTTGCCGACGGCACGCATGCGGTGGTGCTCGGTCGCGACGACGAATTTTTCCGGCTGCGTTTCGAGTCGCCCGAGCCGCTGGAAAAACTGCTGTCGAGACTCGGCGAGATGCCGTTGCCGCCGTACATCGATCGGCACGCCGACGCCAGCGACATGGAGCGTTACCAGACCGTGTTCGCGCGCGAGCCCGGCGCCGTCGCCGCGCCCACGGCAGGGCTGCATTTCGACCAGCCCATGCTTGACCGGCTACGCGCGATGGACGTCGATTTCGGCTACGTGACGCTGCATGTCGGCGCGGGCACGTTCCAGCCGATGCGTGCGGAGCAGGTGAGCGATCACGTGATGCATCGCGAATGGCTCAACGTCGGCGCCGAGCTGGTCGAAAAAATACAGCGCACGCGCGCTGCGGGTGGCCGCGTGGTCGCCGTCGGCACCACCGTCGTTCGCGCGCTCGAAAGCGCGACCTGCGAAGGCGTGCTGCGTCCGTTCGCGGGTGAAACGCAGATCTTCATCTTTCCCGGCTACCGCTTCAGCAGCATCGACGCGCTCATCACCAACTTCCACCTGCCGCAATCGACGTTGCTGATGCTGGTGTCGGCGCTCGCGGGCCGCGAAGAGATTCTCGATGCCTACCAGCATGCCGTGGAACAGCGGTATCGGTTTTTCTCCTATGGCGACGCGATGCTGATCTGGCCGGGTTAGGGTTCGTTCGCTGAATGCCTATCACGGGCAGCCTTCCGCATCGATCGGACATTAGGAAAGCCCTGCTTCAAAAATCGGATCGCGACGACAAACTGAAACACATCTGTCATCCAACCTGCCTAGGGTTGCCCGGATGACACATTTATCAGCTTCCTGTGGACACCGCACAGCGCGTTTCGGCAGCAACAGAAACCATCCCTCGAAGGCGCGCTCGCAGTGACGGTTTCGCGCCGTCAATTCCTGCGCGGTGCGGGCAGCGTCATCGGCGGCATCGCGCTGGCAGATGCGCTGCAGCTCGCATCGGCGCAAACGATGAAGATGCCGGCGCGCATGACGATGCCGACGCTCGCTGCGCCAAATGTTTCGCTGCTGAATCCGACGACCCTGGCGCGATTCGTCGACGCGCTGCCGGTGCCGCCGCTGGCGCGGCCTGCGGGTCATCGCGCGCATCCGTCGTATCCCGGTCGCACGCTGCCGTATTACCGGATGGAGATGCGTGCGTTTCATGCGCGACTGCATCGTGACCTGCCACCGACGCCGCTGTGGGGTTATGACGGGCGTTCGCCGGGGCCGACGTTCGAGACTCGTCACGGCGAGCCGCTGTTGATCGAATGGGTGAATGCATTACCGACGAAACATTTCCTGCCGATCGATCACAACATCCACGGCGCCGAACGGTCCAGGCCGGAGGTGCGCGCGGTGACGCATGTGCATGGCGCTCGTGTTCCTGCTGGCAGCGATGGCTGGCCGGAAGACTGGTACGAGCCGGGCCGTTCGGCATCGTTTCATTATCCCGGCGCACAGGAAGCGGCGAGCCTCTGGTATCACGATCATGCGATGGGGATCACGCGCCTCAACATCTATGCCGGCCTATATGGCGCATTCAACGTGCGTGATGCGGAAGAGTCGGCGTTGGATTTGCCATCGGGCGAACACGATCTGCCGTTGATGCTTTGCGATCGCCTGATCGCGAAAGACGGCAAGTTGTATTACCCGGTGTCCGACGATCCATCGGCGCCATGGGTTTCGGAATGCCGCGGCAATGCCGTGCTGTGCAACGGCAAGCTGTACCCGTATTTCGACGTGGAGCCGCGGCGTTATCGCCTGCGTCTGATCAACGCCGCCAATACAAGCTTCTTCGATCTGTCGTTGTCGCCCGGCCATGCGTTCACGCAGGTCGGCAGCGATCAGGGTTTGCTTGAAGCGCCACTGCAGCGCGACCGCGTGGCGTTGTATCCCGCCGAGCGCGCCGATGTGGTGGTGGATTTTTCCGGCATGGCGGGCAAGACCTTGCAGCTGCATGCAGGCACCGAGGCGATCCTTGAATTCCGTGTGCGCGATCGCGGCCACAAGGACACGTCGCAATTGCCGGCCGCCTTGCGTCGCGTGCCGCGCATCGACGTTGCCAGTGCCGTGCGTGATCGCCAGCTCACTATCGGCGAACAGGACGATGCGAGTGGCAATCCGATGATGATGATGCTCGACGGCAGGATGTGGTCCGACCCGATCAGCGAGAAACCCGTGCAGGGCACCACGGAGAGCTGGAGTTTCGTCAACGTCACCGGCGATGCGCATCCGATCCATCTTCATCTCGTGCGCTTCCAGGTGGTCGACCGACGCCCGTTCGATCTGTTCGCGTGGAACGCGAAACGGGTCGTGCGATATACCGGCCCGGCGCAATTGCCCGAGCCACACGAGATGGGATGGAAGGACACCGTGCGCGCCGATCCCGGCATGGTGACGCGCATCGCGATGCACTTCGATGGCGAGCCGGGACGCTATGTATGGCATTGCCATTACCTCGAGCACGAGGACAACGAAATGATGCGTCCGTATCAACTGCTGCCTGCGTGAATCACGCGTCCGTGTGACGCAGCGCACGGCTTCGAGCGCGGTAGTGGAACGGTCATCTTCGCGGTCGTCGTTGTCGCCGTGATGCCAACGAAACGTCATCTGCGAAGGACAGACTGCGTGGAGCCCATGCGGTGCGTTGCGCACATGGGTCAATCAGGGGGATGACCCAAAGACACCGTCACCGGTTGTCTGCAGGAGATCCAGATCATGCGAAACATGTTTGGCCGCAAGCGCTTGAGGCCTTTACTCATCGGTGTATTGACAACGGCCATTGCCGGCGTCGTCAGTGCACAAACCACTCCGCCGGACAAGGATGCGGCGTTCCGTTCCCATCTGCCGGCTGCAAGCAGCCAGCACCAGCCAGGCCTTCCCGGGGGAATCATCACGCTGCATCAGCCGGCTCAGGCCAATGACCGCAGCGGCATCACGCTTACACCGATCAAGCACGTGATCTTGCTGATCGGCGAGAACCGCACGTTCGATCACGTCTATGCGACCTACAAACCGCCGCAAGGGCAGACCATCAACAACCTGTTGTCCGAGGGCATCGTCAAGGCCGACGGCACGCCGGGCGCGCACGCGTCGCTGGCGCGGCAATCCCAGGCCACGCAAACCGGCAAGTTCAATGTCGCGCCGACACGCACCGGCCTCTACAACAACCTGCCGGCGATGAACACCGGCGGCGCACCGACGCAGGCGCCGTTCGCCTCGGCGGCACAGGCGCAGTCGATCGAGCCGGCGCTACCGCAGGATGCATACGACGAACTGGCCGAAGGCGGCACGGGGCTGCCGAACGGTGTGGTCGATACGCGTTTTCCATCGACGCTGGCGAACGCGCCGGTGGACATGCATGCATCGATCAGCCGCAACGACTACGCGAACAGCCCGGTGCATCGCTTCTTCCAGATGTGGCAGCAGCTGGATTGCAGCGTGAACGCGGCGACCACCGGCAACCCGAGCGGTTGTCGCGCGGATCTCTTCCCGTGGGTGGAAACCACGATGGGTGCCGGCAACAACGGTGTGACGCAGCCAGCCGGTTTTACCGACCAGACCACGGCCGAAGGCTCGACCGCGATGCAGTTCCTCAACATCGCCAAGGGTGACGCGCCGTACTTCAAGACACTGGCCGAAACGTACACGCTCAGCGACAACTTCCATCAGTCCGTGATGGGCGGCACCGGCGCGAATCACATCATGCTCGGTTACGGCAATCTGATCTGGTACGCGGATGCACAGGGCAACCCCATCGTGCCGCCGACCAACCAGATCGAGAACCCGGATTCGCAGAAGGGCACCAACAACTGGTGGGTGCAGGATGGATACGGCGGTGGTTCGTACGTCAACTGCGCGGACGACAAGCAGCCGGGCGTTGCTTCGGTCAAGGGTTATCTGAAGACCTTGCCGTATCGCACGTTCAAGGGCACGGACTGCAAGCCGAACGCGTACTACCTCGTCAACAACTACAACCCGGGCTACCTCGGCGATGGCACGCCCGCGCCGCTGGGCACCACGCAGTTCACCATTCCACCGACCACGCAGGACAACCTCGCGCTGCTGCTGAGCAAGAAGAAAGTGAGCTGGAAGTACTACGGCGAAGGCTGGGGTGGCGGCAAGGAAAACGGTGAGGCCGGCACGTACTGCAACATCTGCAATCCGTTCCTGTACTCCACCCAAGTCATGACCAACCCGACCCTGCGCGCCAACAACCAGGACATCAACGACCTGTACAACGATATCCAGAACGGCACGCTGCCGGCGGTGTCCATCGCCAAACCGGATGGCATTCTGGACGGCCATCCAGCCTCGTCGAAACTCGAGCTGTTCGAGGGCTATGTCAAGAAGATCGTCAACATGGCGAAAGCCAATCCGAAGGTGTGGAACGACACGGTGATCATGGTGACGTTCGACGAAGGCGGCGGTTACTACGACTCGGGATACGTGCAGCCGATCGATTTCTTCGGCGACGGCACGCGCATTCCGCTGCTGGTGATTTCCAAGTACTCGCAGGGCGGGCGCGTGGTGCACACGTACTACGACCACGTGTCGTTCGACAAATTCGTCGAAGCCAACTGGGGTCTGGGCGCCACCATCTCGGCACGCAGCCGCGACAACCTGCCGAACCCCATCGCCTTGCCGAAGAACCCCTATGTGCCGGTCAACGCACCGGCCATCGGCAACCTGATGGACATGTTCGACTTCGGCCCGTATGGCTGGTCGGATGCGACGTCGGCCACTGCCACGGCCGACTGACCCAAGCGACGTCACGCTCACCCGCATGTGCGGGTGAGCGTTTGCGTGCGCGGCGCCGTCGGTTCCGCGCGCGCGACTCCACCACGGGAGCATGCAGCCATGAACACCTTTACCCCTTTCGCGCAACGCGCCGGTTTCGTCATCGGCAGCCGCGTGCTCGCAGTCACAATGATCGTTGTCATTGCCATCGCCAGCCCGTCGATCCAGGCGGACCCGGGCGACTTCGCGGCGATGCCCGGGCTCTGGAAAATCGTCACCACGCGGATCGATCACGGCCATCGCGGCAAGTCGACGATCGACTGGCATTGCGTGGATGAAGGCGCCGATCCGTGGGCCACGTTCGCCGTCATCGTGGTGCCGGACATGCCGCCTTGCCAGCGTGAAGACCAGCATCGCGGCAGCACGTCGCTCGCATGGACAGCACATTGCGGCAACGCGAATGCCGCCGGTCGCGGCCGCGTGGATTTCGATTCCGCCGAGCACTACACCGCCAGCGTTTCGTTGCCGGATCGCGGTGACGTCGTGAGCGTGGAAGGCCAGCGCATGGCCGCGTGCACGAGTCCCAGCGATTGATCAAAAGGTTGACTCGCGCCAGCGAATCGGTTGTCCTCGCATGATCGTTCGCGGTGATCCGTTGCCGCGCATGCCGTCCATCCGCGAGGCCAACGCGTGCGCCCATACTCCAGAAACATCCTGCGCTCTGTCGCTGCATGGCTGATGCTCGTTTCGATCGTAGCCACGCAAGCGCGCGCGGCAACCTCAAGCGACCAGCCGCTGCCGCTCGGCCATGCACGACCAAGCGCCGCCACCGTGCAGGCGTGGAAGGATCGCAAGTTCGGCATGTTCATCCACTTCGGATTGTTCTCGGTGCCCGGCGGCATGTGGAAAAGCCGGCGCGTGGACAATGGCTACAGCGAGCAGATCGCCGCCAACGGCAACATGCCCATGGCCGAGTACGCAGCGTTGGCGAACACGTTCGATCCGGAAAAGTTCGACCCTGATGCCATCGTCGCGCTGGCGAAGGAGGCCGGCATGAAATTCATCGTGCTCACCGCCAAGCACCACGACGGCTTCAACATGTTTCGCACCGCGCAGACGCCGTACAACATCGTCGATGCCACGCCATACAAGCGCGACGTGGTGAAGCTGCTGGCGGACGCCTGCGCGCGCGCCGGCATGCCGTTCGGCGTGTACTACTCCACCATCGACTGGCATCATCCCGGCGGCAACACGTACATCGAAGGCAACAGCAACCCGATCACGCCGGCGCAGGCCGATTTCAACGTGGCGCAGATCCGCGAGCTGATGAGCCGCTACGGGCCGATCGCGGAAATCTGGTTCGACATGGGCAAGCCCACGCCGGCGCAAAGTGCGCGTTTCGCCGACACCGTGCACGCGCTGCAACCGCAGGCGATGGTGTCGGGCAGGGTGTGGAACTACCAGGGCGATTTCACCGTGATGGGCGACAACGCCGAGCCCGATGTCGCGGTCGAAGAACCATGGCAATCGCCCGCATCGATCTTTCCGAAAACCTGGGGCTATCGCTCGTGGGAACATCGCGACGACCTGCCCGGAAAAATCCGCGAAAACATCGCGCGACTCGTGCGTGTGGTGAGTGCCGGTGGCAACTACATCCTCAACATCGGGCCGCGCGGCGACGGTTCGGTCGTGCCCTATGAAGCCGATGTGTTGCGCGGCGTGGGACAATGGCTGCTCGTCAATGGCGCTGCGATCTACGGCACGAGCGCGCAACCGTTTGGCGCGCTCGATTTCGGTTACGCCACGGTGGGCAGACATACGTTGTACCTGTTCGTCGACAGGCTTCCAGCCGATGGATGGTTGCATCTTCCGGGCGTGGTGGATTCACGCTTTGATGCCGGTCACTTGCTGGGTGATTCATCGCAGCGAACTGCTGCGGTTCATGTCGATGCATCCGGTGCGAGCGTGGATGTCCACTCGTTGAACCTGACCCCACGCGCCGACCGCTTCATGCCGGTGATCGCGGTGCCGTTCACGGGTGATCTGCACGTGCGCCCTGTCGCAGTGAATCCGTCATCGGATGGGCGCGTGCAACTCGAAGCGCAGCACGCCGAACATTTCCTCAACTACAACGGTTACGGCTACGAAGATCCATCCACGCTCTACAAGTTGCGCTGGTTTGCGGGATTACGCGGAGATCACTACAAGCTCACCGTGCATTACATCGGTGCCGAAAAGCCTGCGCGCCTCGACCTCGTCGTGGACGGTCAGCGACAAACGTTGCTGCTGGAAGCCGGCAAAGGCCAGCATCTCGTGTACGAGACGGACATTCAGCGCAACCGCCACGTGCAACCGTACGCGATGCAGATCGAGCTGACGCCAGTCGAACCTTTCCACAAGGGCGACCGTTTGCCGGTGGCGGTGGAAAGCGTGGAGACCCGTTGACGAAATCGGATGACGAGGCGCGGGCTCTATGCCTCGACGTGCGCGAACCGTCGGCAGTGTTCGAGGTAGCCGCCTTCGTGTTCGCGCACCAGCTCGACCACGCTGCGCCATAGCCACGACGGTGCGTCGAGCGATTTCGATCGGTTGCGCTTGAGTTCGCTCAGCCAGCGTGCGCGTGCATCGTCGTCCATCTGGCGCGCATGGGCGCAGCCGACCACGTTGCCGAGATAACCGGCAACGTCCATCGCTTCGGACTGACTCAGCCGCTTGATGTTGAGCTTCAGATCCTGCGGCAGCAGCTCGCGCAGAAAAACGGCCTTGCCCATGAACGTGCTGCAGCGCATGCGTTCGCCCAGATGTGGCGACAGCGCAGTGGCGCCCTGCACGATGCGTTGCGCGTTGCCGCGCGGCATGTTGACGTTGGCTGCACGTGGCGCGGCGGCCTTCGCGGCTTCCTTGATGTCGATCAGGCACAGGCTGTTGTTCGGGTCTTTCGATTCGCCCACGCGCAGCATCACCGCGTATCGCAAAAGCCCCAGCGAGCTGCAACCTTTCACCCAGTACGCCGCACCGAGCATCTGCACATCGTCGGTGTCGTTGCGATGACTCAGCGAGGTCACCAGCGCGTGCACTTCTTCGCTCGACATCAAGGCCTCAAGTGCCTTGCGTTCGGCGCCGGAGATCGACCAGAAATTCTTCGTGCCTTCGAGGCGCTCGGCGGCCAGGTGTTTCCATTTGCGTCGCAACGCACGCTTCATCACCAGCTGGATCGACTCGGGCCGCGCGCGTGCGACCGGTAATTTGCCGGGCTTTGCACTCAGGGCCTGCTCGTACCCGAGAATCAGCTGCTCCATCATCTTGGCGGTGATCACGCCGGGCAGATCGGAGCCGCGCGCGGCCATCGCCAATGACAGGCCGAGGCGGATCATGTCGTGCGCCGGATTGCCGATCACGGTCTGGTCGAAGTCGCGGATCTGCACATCGACCCGACCTTCGGCATCCGCCACCGGGCCCATGTTGCTGACGTGGCAATCGCCGCAGATCCACACATGCGGGCCTTGCGGCAGGCGTCGGTCCGCGGCGTCCAGCCATTCGTAGAAACGCACCGTGCTGCCCCGCACATAGGCGTGCGCCGAACGGGCCATTTTCTGTTCGCGAAGCTCGGTCAGCAGCGTGGCGCGCTGCGCCGGGCCCGGGGATTTCTTTGTCATGCTGGATCTCGATGCGTTGACAGTCATTGCAGCGGAGTCGCCGTGAACATGGTGCATCGTTGCGCGATCAGTGAGGCCGCGACATGCGCGGCCTCTGATCTTGCCAGTGACAGACCTGACTCAGTGTTTGCCGAGCCCTTCGTCGGCCAGCACTTTCTGCACGGCGCTGTCGGCCAGCATGCGTTCGGCGAACGCCGCGAGGTTGGCGAAGCCGGAAAGATCGACCTTCGTCGCTTTCGCCCAGCGCCATACGACGAACAGATACGGGTCGGCGATCGAGCGCATGCCGGCGAGCCAATCGCGGCCTTCCAGTTGCTTGTCCGCGCGGCCAAACAATTCGTGCAGCTGCGTCAGCGCCTTGTCGCGCGTCAGTTGTGCGGCGGCCTCGTCAAGGAAGCCGGTGCTGCCGAACAGCGGATGAAACGCCGGATGCACATCGGAGTTAAGGAACGACAGCCAGCGATTTACCTCGGCACGACCCTTCGGCGTGCCGTCACCGCCGAGCTTCGCGTCCGGAAAACTGTCGGCAAGATAATTGAGGATCGCCACGTTCTGCGTCAGCGGCCAGCCGTCGATTTCCAGCACCGGCACCGCGCCTGCCGGATTGAGCTTGAGATACTCCGGCGACTTCAACGTCTCCTTGGTCATCTTCTGCGTCGTGTATGGCTGGCCGATCCATGCCAGCACGATGTGATCGGACATCGAGCACGCGCCCGGAGAGAAATAGAGTTTCATGGTCATCACGGTGTCCTTGTGGTTGGTGAGATCGGATGAAAGCTGTTCGATGATGGCGACGTCGTCGTTAGCAGTGCGCGAATGCGTTGCGATGTCGGCGGAAAACATCCGGGTTGTGCCGTCCCCGTCCGAACTCGCATGAAGCATCAGCGAACGGTGCAACTCCTGCAACGCCACAAGCAGTTCGACCGGTTCGCGCGTCGCCTTGCGTGCGGCACCCACGGCCCGGCGCACGGGTCCGGGCGCTTCGCCGCGTTCCATCAGCGCGACGCCGGGATCGCGACAAACGGCGAGCGTGTCCACCCAATCGGCAGGTTGTAGCTCGCGAAAATACCGTGTCGCCCATCGGCTTGCGCGGAACGCAGGTGCCACCTGCTGCACATGATCGATGGCTGCCATGTAATCGTGCGATGCACGCGCGGGCGTGGACGGATCGAGCGCGTCGGCGAGTATCGCCAACGTATCGGCAATGCGTCGCCGCAACATCGCGGTGGACCGAACCGGCAATACGAACCACGCGGAGGCGACGCCAATGATCGCGCCGATCACGATCTCCTCCAGCCGCGGCCACAGAATGTGTTGTGCGGATGAACCTTCGAAACCCTGCAGCAACGCAAGCGCCAGCGTGACGAACAACGCCCACCACGCATAACCGAGCGGGCGCAGCCACAGGCCCATGAATACCGCGGCAAGAATCAGCGCCACGGTGCCGGTGTCGTGTCCGCCCAGATGCAAGGTAAACAGCAGCGCCATGATCGTGCCGGCCGCCGCGCCCAGTACGCGCAGCACGCTCTTGTAGGCGACATCGAGGCGACCGCGGTTGCCGCTGTTGACGATGAACGCGGTGAGCACGATCCAGGCCCAGCGTTCCGCGAAAAACACGTAACCGACCACAAAAGCCACGCCAAGCGCGACAGCCATCTGGACGGCCATACGCGTGCTCGGTACGGGCCGCATCGAACCGGCCGCAGGCAATGCAGCCCGCGCCTGTGGCATGTGCGCCACCCGCGGTGGCAACCAGTGCACGCTTCGCGCCAACGTCTGGAATGCCATGACCCAAACCAGCGCCAGCAGCGACACGATGATCGGCAGCACGAGCGCCAGCCAGTGGCCAGCGTGACGTGACGGAATGTAGGGGGTGGTGAGGATCACGACGAACGGCAACGCGATCAGCGAACCCGCGCGTCGCGCCATCGGACCGAAACGGCGCAGCCATATCGACACGAACATGCCGGCGACGAATACCAGTGCGCCGACCCACGGCGCGCGATGCAGCAGCATGCCGACGCCCGCAGCCACCAGACCTACGACAGGCAGGGCTACCGCGGCTTCCAGCCGTCCGCGAAGGTCGCGATCCAGATGGCTGCGCGAGAAGGAAAGGCACAGCACCACCGACAGCACCGCCGGGCCCGGTTCCGGATCGATGGCCATCGCGCACGCCAGCGTCGCCAGCACGGCGAGCATCGTCACCACCGCTTCGCGCAACGAGCGCGTCACGGCGGGCATGATGGAATGGCGAGCATGGATGGCGGAAGAAATGGCAAGCATCCCCGATGGATCGTGCAAGTCGGTTGAAGGAGAGAACCGGTCTATTCTCCCAAAGTGGAGGCGAGAAAGCGCTCCCGCGTCCATCGCTCGTCTCGTCACAGGAACACGCCGCATGACACGTCCCGTTCGCAGGTTTTTACCGTGGTTGTTCCGGCTGTCGACGATCGGGTTTTTCATGCTGCTCGCATCGTGTGTGAGTACGCAAACGCGACCCACCGTGGTGGCTGGTGAAGCGCGCTTCGAATTTCTCACGCCGTCGCTGGTGCGCATGGAATATTCGTTGGGCGGCAAGTTCGTCGACGCGCCCACCGCAGTGGTGCAGAAACGAAACTGGCCGGCGGTGAACGTGCAATCGACGCAGTCGGACGGCTGGATGGTGGCGAAGACCGGCGCAATGACGCTTCGCTACAAACTTCACTCCGGTCCGTTCAGCGCCAGCAACCTCATCGTCAGCTGGAACGGCCCGGCCGGCGGCGCCGTGCACGATTGGCACCCGGGCGATGTCGATGCGCGCAATCTTGGTGGGCTCACCTATTCGCTGGACAACATCAGCGCGCCGAACCTGCCGAAAGACGGCAAGGATCTGCAGAGCCCGGTCAACGACATGATTCCCGGTATCGAGGTATTGCTGCCGCCGGCCAAGCCCGGGCTGCTGAGTCGCAACGGCTACGCGCTGATCGACGACAGCACGACGCCGTTGTGGAACGCGCACAAAGCATGGATCGAACCGCGCCAGCAGAAGGGCGGTCAGGACTGGTACCTGTTCACCTACGGCGACGATTACCAGAACGTGTTGAAAACATACGCGGCATTGTGCGGTCCGGTGCCGATGATCCCGCGCTACACGTTGGGCGCGTGGATCACCGATTTCAATTTCGAATATTTCCCCGATTCGGCCGAAGCACGCGAACCTGTGTTCCAGCGTTACAACACGCAGCACTTGAAGGAAGAGATATCGCGGCTGCGCAGCGAGGACATTCCGTTCGACGGGCTCGTGCTGGATTTCGCGTGGCACAACTACGGTTGGGACGGCGGCTTCGACTGGAGTCCGCTGGTGCCGCATCCGAAAGAGTTGATCGACTGGCTGCACGGGCAGGGCATCAAGCTCAGCCTCAACGATCACCCCGGTTACGCCAATACCGAAGAGAGCATCGTCGCCTATCAGGACAGCCACGCACCTGCGGCGCTCGAAGCGCTGGGTCAGCCGCTGCCGCGCGCACCGTCGTTCGAGAAAAATATTCCGAACCGCTGGCAATTTGCGTCGGACCCGAAAGATCAGGGCGTGACGCACGAATGGTTTGCCAAGGACAGCCACGCGCACTGGACGACAATCAAGGCCGGCGAATCATGGGAAGCGCAAGGCCGCGGCAAGCATCTCGGCATCGCGTGGTATCGCACGTCGGTTCGATTGCCGGCGCAGCTTCCTGATGCCCTCTATCTGGTGTTCGGCGAAGTGGCGTCGTCGTATCGGCTGTACGTCAACGGTCGCGAAATTCCGCACAGCGAAGTGCAATGGCCGCAACGCGTGACCTATGCGGATGTCGCGCCGCATGTGCAGGCCGGGCGCGACAACACCATCGTGCTGCGCGTGGTGGGCAGCAAGTGGGGAAGCGGCTTGCTCGGCACCACCGTCGCGTTGCGTGACGTGAAGCCGCCGCCGCGCATTTATTTCGACCTGTCGGACAAGCGCCAGGCCGACATTTCCATGCAGGCATTGCACAAGCCACTGCTCGACCAGGGCATGGCGTTCTGGTGGGTCGATGGCGGCAGCGGTGCGGTGGACATGCCCGGACTCAACAAGCAGTTGTGGACCAACAAGGTGTTCTACGACGCCACCGAACAGGCCACCGGCAAGCGCGGTTTCATCCTCAGCCGCTACGGCGACTGGGGCAGCGAACGCTACCCGGCATATTTCACCGGCGACACCTATTCGGAGTGGCCGGTGCTCGCTTACGAAGTGGCGTACACCACGCGCGCCGGCAACGTGCTGGTGCCGTACGTGAGCCACGACATCGGCGGTTTCCACGGCGCGAAGATCGACTTCGATCTGTACGCGCGCTGGATCGAGTTCGGCACTTTCAGCCCGATCCTGCGCATGCACAGCGCGCACGCCAACCCGCGCGAAGGCAACACGCGCATGCCGTGGCTTTACGGCAAACCGGGCATCGCGCTGATGAAGAAATATTTCACCTTGCGCACGCAATTGATTCCGTATCTCTACAGCGCCAGTTGGCAGGCGCATGCGGCGTCGATGCCGATCATGCGGCCGCTGTACCTGATCGATCCGAAAAACGATGAAGCGTACGAACACCCACACGAATACTTCTATGGTGATCAGATGCTCGTCGCGCCGGTACTCGATCCAGGCGGCAACGTCACGATTTATCTGCCGCCCGGCAAGTGGTTCGATTTCTTCACCGGCAAGGCATATGACGGCGGCAGCACGTTCAACGCGCACTACGCAGTGGACGAGACGCCGGTATTCGCGCGCGATGGCGCCATCGTGCCGGAGCAACCGCCAAGCGCGTACTCCGACGCGAAGCCGCTGGACCGCTTGATCCTCGACGTTTACGGCAACGGCAAGGGCCACTTCGATCTCTACGAGGACGATGGCGTCTCGCTGGCCTATGCAAACAATGCCTATACGTTGACGCCGATGGATGTCGGCCCGCAGCCTGATGGTTCGCATCGCCTGATCATCGGCGCAGCCAAAGGCACGTTCGATGGGCAGGTGCAGCAGCGTGCGTATGCATTGCGCATCCACTCGTCGAGCAAACCGCGTGCGGTGGAGCTCGATGGCCGGGTTTTCGATCACTGGTCCTGGGACGCAACGCAGTCCATCGCCACGTTGGAGATTCCCCAGCGCACGGTGCGCGTGGCGACGACGGTGGATTGGACGTCCGATGCGGTGTCACCGTAGATGGCGACGGTCACGCAGGCACTGCTCATTGTGATAACGGGTGGCAGTCGTGGTGTCGGCGTGCGGCGGAGCCATCACGAATCCTGTCACGGACCGAGTGATTCCGGTGGCAAAAAAAACGCCAGGCGTAGCCAGGCGTTCTCTAATCCTCAAAGGTGATGAGGGTTACGGCATCAGCACTTTGTCGATCACGAAGATCACGCCGTTCGACTGATGGACGTCGGCAATCGTGATGTTGGCGACATGGCCCTTGTCGTCTGTCACGGTCCACGCGCCACCGGTTTTGGCGACGGTGATCGAGTCACCTTCAACCGTCTTCAACACGGCCTTTCCGCCACCGGCCATCGCAGCCTTTTCAAGATCGTGCGACGTCATCTTGCCGGCCACCACGTGATACGTGAGGATTTTCGTGAGGGTGGCCTTGTTCTCCGGCTTGATCAGATTATCGACGGTGCCCGCGGGGAGCGCAGCAAAGGCTTCATTGGTCGGCGCAAAAACAGTGAAGGGGCCGGGGCCCGAGAGCGTCTCAACCAGGCCTGCAGCTTTTACCGCAGCGACCAGCGTGGTGTGATCCTTCGATTGGGAAGCGTTTTGCACGATGTTCTTGGAGGCATACATCGTGGCGCCGCCGACCATCGGATCCTTGTGCATCATGCCCATCGAATCGCCTGGCGACGCCATCGCCATCGGCACGACAGCGACGGTCGCCATCGCGAATGAAACGGCGACTGCAAGAGTACGCAGGTTGATTTTCATGAATGTTTCTCCGGAAATTTCCGCTCCGCGGATTGGAAGCGTGTGGAGATACGTAGCCATTGCGACACCGGACGCATTGCTCGATTCGTCGGCCAAGCCTAACCTGTGACGGTGCCCGCGAACATTTCGCGCGGATGACCTCGCTGATATCGAACATGATTCCCGACCGCGACAATCTGAAGCGCATGCTGGCAAGCCTCGATACGGCTATCGCCAGCGCGGCGAAGTACCACCCGGACGAAGCCGATTTTCGTACGACGCTGCGCGCTTCCGTGCGACTGCTCATGCTGGAAGCGAGCGAGTCAGACCACGAATGGATCAGAGGCCAGCTTGAGGAAATGCTTGCGCGCCACGGGTTGAAAAACTTCGAGCTGTGATTCGCTGCCGTTCACGCCTGTACGGAACGGCTACATTTTCAAGCTGACCGTGAGGCGTACTTCGCGCGGCTCACCGGGATGCACGGTGATGCCATCGGGGACGAGCGGGCTGGTCGGCGACACCTGGTAATCCTGTTCGTAGGCGATGTCGAAGTACTTGCGGTCGAATGCATTGAGAACATCGAGCGATAGGGACAGATGAGGATTGATCTCGCGCTGTACGCGCAGGTTGGTGACAATCGACGAGGGCGCGCGCAGGTTTCCATCCTGCGACAGCGGATAGCCGCCGATGTAGAGCATCTTCACGTCAGCCGACCATGGGCCCATGTGGTGCGCCGTCAATCCGACGGAGGCGACCTTGCCCACTGCATTCGGAATCCGATCGCCGATGGCGTCGTTTTCGTTTTCATGCGCATAGCGTGCGTGAGTCCAGGCGAGGTCCGCGTCGAACAGCAGCCACTCGTTGATGATCATGTGGTTGTTCCACTCGACGCCGTAACGCTTGCTGGCGCCATTGATCTCGGTGCCGCCGGCATCCGCGCCGTAGACAAGTTCGGATGAACTATCGAGGCGCCACAGCGCGAGCGAACTCTGCAGGCCGGGCACGATTTCCGTGCGCACGCCGATCTCTTTGCCGAAGCTGCCGACCAGCGCGGGAGCGCGCGTTATCGGCTGGCCGGTGACGGCATCGAACTGATTCACCACACCGCGCGCATCGTTGCTGTGGAAGCCGTTGCCGATATTGAAAAAGAATTCGGTGCTGTCCCATGGGCCGAAGATCATCGACAGCTTGGGCGAGACGCGGTTATCCGACACGCTGCCGTTGTTCGGCGCATAGACATTGGAGCGCAGACCCAGATCGATCGCATCGCCGCGCACGCCAACCAGACTGCGGAACCAGCTCGACCAGATCGTGGTGTTTTCAATGTAGACGCCAGCTTCGGTTTCGCTCACCAAGTCGCTGCTTACGGTATGGAAGGCCACGCGCGCCTGCGAGTCGAGCAATGAGACGTGTATCTGGTCGTGACGTATCTGCGCGCCGACTTCGGTGACCGAGTCCTTGCCGAACAACGTATGCGTCCAGCCCTTGGCGACCTTGCTGCCAAAGATGTTGCGCGCATCGCGCTGGTTGAACTGGTCGCCGTGCACGGGATCGTCTTCGAAGTAAGTGAAGTCGGACCACAGCTGCAGTCGATAATGTTCGGCGAATGCGGAGGCGCGCAGATAACCCGAGTCGTCGCTGTGGTGGAATTCGCCGGAAAGTATTTCGCGTGCGGTACGCCCGCCATCAGTGGGATCCAGCGCGCAGAAACGACACAACGCGCCGGACTGGATCAGCGACAGCGGCACCTGGTCGGTGGAATTCCAGTGTGCGGCGTAAGCGAGCGCATCGACCGACCAGCCACGTTGTGCATCGCCGCCGCTCAGGCGCAACAAGCCGTTGAGCTTGTGCATGTCGTCGGGATGTTGCCACGGTCCGTCTTCCTTCATCGCTTCAAACGCCATGAGAAGTACCGGGCCTTTTTCGGCGTGGGATAACGGCAACGAGCCGGCAAACAGCCCGCGCTTGTAGCCATCCGAACCGATCGTGAGGTTGAGCAAGGGCGCGGAAAAAGCGTCGCGATATTGCACGTCGGCAGAGCCAGCCGAAGAGAAGTCGCCGGTCTGTGCGAAGTACGGACCCTTGCGATAGTCGATGTGGTCGACCAGTTCGGGAATCAGGAAATTGATGTCGCTATAGCCCTGACCGTGGCCGTTGGTCGGCATGTTGACCTGCACGCCATCGACACTGCTGGTGAAGTCGGTGCCGTGATCGAGGTTGTAGCCGCGCAAAAAATACTGGTTCGCCTTGCCTTCGCCGGAGTGCTGGGTGACCACCAGCCCCGGGATCGCTTCAAGTACTTCTCCCGGTCGCAGGATCGGGATGTCCTGCAGCAGCGTGCCCATGATCACGCCTTGCGATGCGGCGTTCGACGTTCCCACGCCGTTGTTGTAGTGGCCGTCGACCTGCACCGCGGCAAGCGTGCTGGCGGATGCAGCGCTGGCTGGCGCGTCGGTCGAGGCTATGTCATTCGTCGAAGCATGTGCATGAGCGGCGATGAACAACGCCGCGCACGCGAGTGCTCGCGGGAACATGGGCGTGCGCGAGGGGTGGCGGTGGCGCACGTTCATGCGAAGTCTCTGGTGTTGCGCAGTTTCGCACGCATGTTCCGGCGGCGTCGGGGTTACACCATGTACGAGCCGGCGGTGCAAATGGATTCAAGCGCCGTGTCACGTGTACTGTTCGGTGATGCCGGCCAGCGTTGCACTGGTCGGCCTTCCTTCCATGACGGCAACAAGCGAGGAGCGACAGACATGCGTTCGATCTGGTTTTCCACACTGGCGACTTTGATGATCGCGACCGGCACGTTTGCCGCCGACGAACCCACGCAGCAGCCCAACACGTTGAGCGCCAGCGAGCGCGCCGACGGCTGGAAACTTCTGTTCGATGGCAGCAGCCTGCGCGGCTGGCATTCATACCTGCAGAGCGCGCCGGCGAAGGACTGGAAAGTGCAGGACGGCGCGATCCTGATGGAAAAAAATCGCGGTGGCGACGAAAAGGATTTCGAGGATCTGGTCACCGACGGCGAGTACGCCGATTTCGACTTGAAGCTCGACTGGAAAATGAGTCCGTGTGCGGACAGCGGCGTGATGTTTCACGTGCACGAATCGCCGAAGTACCACGAAACCTACGAGACCGGCGCGGAAATGCAGATCGCCGACCTGGCTTGCACCAAGCCTGACAGCCGCGTGCTCTACGAGCGATCCGGCGACCTGTTTGACCTGATCTCGTCCGACGTCGAGTGGGTGAACGAAGCCGGCCAGTGGAACCAGTTCGAAATCATTTCAAAGAGAGGTCATCTGCAGTTCTTCCAGAACGGGCACAAAGTCGTGGAGACGCAGATCGGCGACGACGCCTGGAAAAAACTCGTCTCCCATACCAAGTTCAAGCAATGGCCGGGCTTCGCCGCCTACGGCAAGGGTCACATCTCACTGCAAGGCAACGAGGACAAGGGTGAAGCGCCGATCCGGTTGTGGTTCCGGAATATCAGGATCAAGACGCTGTAAGGAGGACTCACGTTTCGATGTTAGAAAAAACGTCGTTGGATCCGGCCTTCTATGGAACCCGTTTCGCCACCGCCACTGGCCCGCCTTTCTCGATCACGGTAAGTACGCGATTCCGGTCGGTGAAGTCGAATTGCAGATCGCGTTCCAAGGCAAAGAATGTCGTGGCTGCGCTCGGATAGAGCGACACGCTGACGTGACTGGCTTTCAGGCGCAGATGATCGCCTTCCACTGTGACTACGATGTCGCCATCCTTGGGTGTGGTGTAGCGGCCGGTGAACGTGGCGAGCTGTGCGGCGGACAATGTCAGTGCGGGATGCGGCGGCTGGTACGGCGCAGGGCCGTGGTCGTAGCTCAGGATGCGATGCATCTGCCATTGCTCGCTGACGTGTTTCCACACCACGGTGAAGTTGGCCTGGCCATCGAGATACTCATTCTTGCCTTTCTGCCTGACGTAAAAACGATGCACGCCGGTTTCCAATGCGTAGCCGCCGGCCATCGCGTGGAACTGCACGCTGCCGGAAACTTCCTCGCGACGCAGCCGCATGTTCGGGTCGCTGCAGATGCCGCGCTTGATCGAATCGACTATGCCGCGCCGCGTCGCGGTGAGACCGGTTTTGTCGTGATAGAACTCGGCGTCTTCGGTCAACAGTGGCGCCATGGCCTTGAGATCACACGCGTTGTAGGTGCGCCAGTAGGCTGCGTCGGCAGCACGCACCTCGACTTCTTCGGTCGCGGATGGTGCGGCATTCAGGGGCTGGATGCTTCCGACGCCAGCCAGGCACAACGCGACAAGCACAGTTCGTCGAATGATCATGGTCTGTCCCCTCGAGGTTGCAGGCATTGAACCATCCGCGCAGGGTTGCGTCCCGTATCGAAAGTCACCGCCAGCACCTTCAAGCGGTCCTTCCGACGAGCATGGATGCATGCTTGTTTTGCATAAGCCATGCGTACCGCCAGGATGGGAATCGTGCTGTTTCGCTGGAAATCTGCCTTGATCGGTCGGGCGCGTCGCGATTGGAAAGATCATACGGAGCGATTCGTTTACAAGTTGCGCCAGGCAATGAATAGTTTCGCGAACGCAAACGCGGGAGAACGATGTGATATCTCGATACAGGACAAGCGTTGGCATGCGGATGCTTGTTGCCAAGGTATTCGGCTTTGCGTGTGCCGGCGCGGTTGCGGGTACCACGATGCCAGCGCATCAGTCGTTCGATATGGCCTCGGCGATGCTCCACGAAACACGTCACATCAATGTCTACGTTCCGCCGGTCTACGACACGACGAAGACGATGCGTTTTCCCGTGCTGTACATGCCCGATGGCGGCATGCAGGAGGATTTTCCGCATGTCGCCACCGATCTCGACACCGCGATCCGCGCCGGCCAGGTGCGGCCGATGATCGTGATCGGCATCGAGAACACCGAGCGGCGTCGCGACATGACGGGTCCGACCGACGTGGCCAGCGATCGCAAGATCGCGCCGCATGTGGGTGGTTCGGCAGCGTTCCGCGCGTTTATCGCGAGCGAGCTCATGCCCGAGGTGCGTCGTCGCTATCGCACCAACGGTCATACGGCGATCGTTGGTGAATCACTGGCGGGCCTGTTTGTCGTCGAGACCTTCCTGCTGCAGCCTGACCTGTTCGATACGTATGTCGCGTTGAGTCCCAGCCTGTGGTGGAACGACCAGTCACTGCTTAAGAGCACTCCGGCTAGGCTCAAGGCGTGGCCTGCATCGCACAGGAAGACGTTGTACTTCGCGACGTCCGGCGATGACGACATCGCGAACGCCGGCGAGGCGCTCGCAACGGCATTGAGCGCCCATGAGCCGCATCAAGTGCGCTGGTTTTACGTGCCCAGGCCCGATCTGCAACACAGCAACATTTATGTGCGTGCATCTCCGGAGATTTTCCGCAAGCTGTTTCCGGCGCAGTCGAGCTTCGCCACGCCGTAGCAGCAGCCCGTCATTCTGAATGAGAAAAAAAAAGAGGGGACGGCATGCCGTCCCCTTCGATGACTTTGCTGCTTTCGCTACGATCAGCCAGACGTGGCACTGGACGAAGCACTGGCCGGCGCACCGGATTTGCCATGTCCGTGCTGGCCGTGGTGATGCTTCGGCGTCTGGTTGCGATACAGCGTGTCCGCCGTTTCTTTCTGCTCTGGCGAAAGCACCGCGTACAGATCGCTCATCGCGGACGAAAGCTTCTGCATGTTTTCCGCATGCTGCTGCGCGAGTGCGGCATACGATTTCATCGCCTCGTCGGCATTCATCGTTGCGAGCTTCTGCGAACGGTCGTGGAAGGAGTGGCCGGTTTTTTTGGCGTTGTCACGCATGGTCTGCGCGAAAGCATCCCACTGCTTTGACTGCTGGTCGGTGATCATCAGCTGGGAATGCAGGTCGGCGATGCGTTGTTCCACCACATCGGCGCGTTTCTGCGCATGGCGACTCATGCCGGTGCTGCTGCTGGACGAGGCTGAAGCCGGTGCCGTGGTTTGCGCCAAGGCAGAGCCGGAAAGGATGGCGAGCGCGAGAGCGGTGGGTGCGATGACACTGCGAAGCATGTTCTTCATCGTGGATCTCCTGATGTCGTGGTCCGGATCACGACGGCCGCTACGGGCGCGTCGCGGCGTGACTATCAATAGCCGTCGTCAGGCGGCGGATTGTTGTCGTCGTAATACACCACGCCCGGTGGAGGCGGTGGCGGTGCGTTCGAATAGACCACGTCCGGTGGCGGGCGCTGCGACGCGTTGGAGATTGCGGCACCGGCGATCACGCCGAGCAAAGCGCCGGCAATGAGGTTGCCGTGACCATTGCCGTGGCCACGATTTCGATCGTGATAACGCGGCGGAGGCGGGCGGTGATAGCCGCCATGCCTATAACGCTGCGCATGGGCGGGCAACGCGGATGCCGCCATCACCACGGCCAGAAACACGGCAGCGACCTGGCGGGAAAGCGGTGTGCGGGAAGCGTGAGTCATGGAGTGTCCTCCTCACTGGTGTCACGGTTGTCGCAGGTTTCGCGCCAGTTTCGAAAGCCTGCGAAAAAATGAATCGACGCGGCGATGTGCAGCGATGACCAAACGATCTGGCATGTCATCGCGATCGCCGACGGCCGAGTGTATGCCAAAGTATGTGAGCGGGTTGTGGCGGTCTGTGCCTGCGACAACCCATGACCGGAGAACGCCGCTTCATGATCATCAGACCGCTCGGTCCCACCGATGCCGTTGCGTATCAACAGCTGCGTCTGCGTGCGCTGGAAGAGAATCCCACCGCGTTCAGTTCGAGTCCCGCCGATGAATCGAGCCGGTCGATGGAAGACGTCGCCGAGCGCATCACGCCGCTGGCCGATGGATCGAAGTGCAACTTCGGCGCCTTCATCGATTCGCAACTCGTCGGTTTGCTCACACTCATTCGTCCCATGCGCGTGAAGCGCATGCACTGCGTCGACCTTGCCGGCATGGTCGTGGCATCGGAGTTGCGACGCCACGGTGTGGGCGGCGCGCTGCTCGATGCAGTGATCGTGCATGCGCGCGCGATGGATGGCGTGCGACAGATGAAGTTGAGCGTCACTGCAAGCAATGTGGCCGCGCGCACGCTTTACCAGTCGCGGGGCTTCGTGTGTTTCGGCGTCGAGCCGGATGCCTTGTTCGTCGGTGGAAGTTTCCATGACGAAGCGTTCTACATGCTGAGGCTTTGAGTGGAGTCGATGTGGAGAGCGGGAACGGGGAACAGGAGGCTATGCGGGTCACGGTTTGTCTTTGAGGATGTCGTAACCCGGCGGCGGCGCGCAGCATGGCGAACCCAGCCCGATCGATGCGCGACCCAGGCTCTTGATCGTCGGCGATGGTTCGCTGGCGAAGTGTGGCGAGGCACTTTCGCCAACAGGTTCGAAGCGATAATCGCCCGGCGCTGGATGAAACGCGTAGCGTCCGCCATCGATGATCTCCGGTGGCTGACCCTGGTGCAGCACGCGTACCTTGCGTCCCTCCCACGGCATCGCGATTCGCACCGGCGAACCCGACGGATCGTGCAGCACGAACGAAGTCACTCGCCCATCCACGGCCTGCACCTCGACGGATGCGCCGTCGCGCAAGGCCACCGCGCCATCCATGGTCCAGCCTGCCGGTATCGCCGGGCCGATGCGGATCAATCCGTCGTCATTTTCTATCGCCAGCACCTGTGACAGCGTGAGCGCGGTGATGCCCGCCTGTTCGATGTAGAACTCGTGCGGCGGCCCTTCGATCAGTGCGGACATGCCGTTGGGATACACCTGGTAAAGCTGCACGATCTGGAACAGCGCATTGGCGACTTCATCGCCAAGCCCGAGTTGCGCTGCCTGCACCGGGTCGTAACTCCACGTTGCCTGATAGACGAAAGGACGCAACGCATATGTGCGTCTGGCGACGGCGAACAGCGGATCGTCGATGCCGATCAGCTCATACGGCCATACGGCTTCCAGCCCGATATTTTCTCCGTTGCGATAAGGCGAAGCCGGCACGTAACTCGATGCGATCACCGTGTCTCCGGACTTGGCCGCGGTCGAAGGCGAGGCCACCGCGCTGGCGGCAACCACGGGCAGCGGCGGCGTCTTTCGCAACGCCGCTTCGAGTTGCGAGACAAGCGGCGCGTCGCGTTGCAGCGTGTTCGCAGCGGCGATGGCTACCGGATAGAGCGCATGGATGGCTGCCAGATCGGTGGTCGGATCAGTCACGTCCATCTGCGTTTCATGCGCGTTCGAAGGCGAGGTATGCAGCAGACCATCCGTGTCGGGCTTCTGATAGTCGAGCAGAAAACGCGCAGCGTCGGCAATCAACGCATAGTTCGCCTGCAGAAAATGCGGATCGCGTGTTTGCAGATACGTGCGCCACACCCACAACCCGATTTCGGCGCCCGAGCTCAGGGTGCGCGCGTTGGAACTGGCCGACCAGCCCAGATCGCAACTGTGCGTGACGATGGCGAACGGACGAAAGCGGTCACTTTCGTATTCCACGCCATTGCCGTTGAAGCGCATGGTTTCCGGCACGCAGATGCCGGTATGGCCGTCCATATGCTTTTGCGTCCAGCGGCGGATCTCATCAAGATGATCGCGATACAGCGCGAACACCGGCGCGTTGAGTTCCGGCACGCCGGCCGCGAGATGCGCGCCCACTTGCATGCGCAGATTCCAGAACCAGAACGCCGCCGGATCCCAGAAGTGATCGTCGCCCGAGGATGAGAAAAGATCGGCCATACCGCCCTGTGAACCTGGAATGGAGCCGCTTTCGTGCGCAGCCGACGCGAACAGGAAAAGGGTGCGCAGGGTTTCGGCGTAGCGCGCAACGCCATCGCTCGACTCGGCGCGAATCGGCAATGCACGCGACCAGAACGCGTGCCACCAAGAAGCGCCTGCGGCGGGATCGACGGGTGTGGCAAGCGTTGCATTCGCAACATCCGCCGCGGGTCGATCACCGTTGAATGCAGGCGCGGCGATCAGCACGCGAAGATGGCCATCGGCCGTGGGACGCACGGCGACCTCCACGGAACGCGCATCGATGACGCGCGATTTCGCATCGCGGCCGATCGCCTTTATCGCAGCGAGTGAACCGAAACGCTGGCCCGAAGCGCCGGGCAGGCTGTCATCGAGCCAGCTTTGCGCAAGCAGGGCGACATCCGCATGCGTCGATGCGACCGGCGTGCGCGGCTCCCACAGGTGAAGACGAATGTGTTGCGTGGAATCCGGCGCCAGTCCGGAGAGATCGATCACGACACGATCGCTTGCGTGATCGATCCAGGCCTTCAACGTGATGCCGCCGCCGTGTTCTTCCAGCACGCCGTCGTGCAGATTCACGCGACCGTTGAAACCGCGATCCGCGATCAGCGGTTGCAAGTCGGGAAAGCTCACCTGTCCCGGCGAGCGTCGGTAAGGCAGCGTGTCCGAGCGATTGAGTTGCAACGTCAGCCCGTCGGCGGCCCAGAACGCCGCACCCAGCCGGCCGTTGCCCAGGCCGACCGCCTGGATCGGCAGCACGTTCGGCTGGCCGAGTGCGATGTCCGACCGGGCGACGATATCGGCGGTATCGGTTGCCGCAAGTGCGGCCATCGGCGAAAGGAATGCCATCGCGCCCAGCAACGCTGCTTTTTTCCACATGCTCGTCATTACCTGCACATCCCCCTGAAGCCTGTGATTCTGCGCCAAAGCTTGAAGCCGGGGCAGGGGCGCCGCATCTAACATTCATCGACGCGCTGCCAACACATGCCGCGAGACCATCGCGATGAACCCATCAGGAGAAATCGAATGACTGCCACTACTGAACGCGCCGTACTGGCCGGGGGCTGTTTCTGGGGCGTGCAGGATCTGATCCGTCGACAGCCCGGAGTGATCTCCACTCGCGTTGGATACACCGGCGGCGACGTGCCGAATGCAACGTATCGTCACCATGGCAGTCATGCAGAAGGGATCGAAATCACGTTCGATCCATCGGTCATCAGCTATCGCATGCTGCTCGAATTCTTTTTCCAGATCCACGATCCATCGACGCGGGATCGTCAGGGCAACGACCTTGGCAAATCGTATCGCTCGGCCATTTTCTACACGTCGGACGAGCAGGAAAAAGTCGTCGAAGACACCATTGCCGATGTCGATGCCTCAGGTTTGTGGCCGGGCAAGGTGGTGACCGAAGTATCGCCGGCCGGGGATTTCTGGGAGGCCGAACCGGAGCATCAGGATTATCTCCAGCATTATCCGACCGGTTACACCTGCCATTTCATTCGGCCGGGCTGGAAACTTCCGCACCGCAAGGTCGGTTGATTTACCGCCTCAATGAGCGGTCGGTTTCGTGGCGAACCAGAGCGCGAGACCGATCAGCAGCAGCGCCATTTCCAGCGCGCCGGTCGCCAGCGTCATGCGCGGCACCGGCCACAGGCGCATGACGCCGACGCAGCGAAACAACACCGTCGGCGCGTAGATCAACAGCGCGATCGCCAGTCCCGTGCGTTGCAGTTCGGGCCGCCAGGCCATCCACGCGAACACCAGCGCCAGTCCGAGTTCGAGCCCACCGTACACGGCCAGGAATTCCGACTGGCCGCCGCGATTGAGCGAAAGAAATCCGATCGAGCCGGACGTGACTTCGGGCCGCAGGCTGCACAACGCCGCGAAGACGACGTAAAGCAGGGCGTTGATCCACAGATACCACGCGACCATGGCGAACTCCGCTGAGATCACCCGAAGCTAGGCCGCGCGGCGTGGAAGAGCCGTGAGCTTCAGTCGCGATCGGGCGCACCGAGCGGAAAGTACGAACGATACGGACGCGCCTCATCCACGGCGCGCGCGAACGACGGCCGCGCCAGCAGGCGTTGACGATAGGATTTGAGATGGACGAGCGCGTCGGGAATCGGATGCGTCCAGTCGGCGTAGAAAAGCGATGGCGCTGCGGAGCAATCGGCCAGCGTGAAGTCATCGCCCGACGCCCATGTGCGCCCGGCCATGGCGGCGTCCAGCCAGATATAGGCGATGTCCAGCATGGCGCGCGCATCGCGAACACCGGCACCGTCGCGATCGGTTTCAGGCCGCAGGCTGTCGAGGACGATTTTCTGCAACGAGCCGGAAATGTAGTTGTCGAAGAAGCGATCCAGCATGCGCACCTCGATCGCCGCGTCGGCATCGGCGGGGATCAATCGCACCGGCGCGGGATGATGCGCGCCGAGATATTCGATGACGATGCTCGCCTCCATCACCGTGCGGTCGCCATCGACGATGATCGGAAAACGCTTCAGCGGCCAGCGTTGTGCGAACTCCTCACCCGTGGCCGGATCGTCGTGCGTGAGCATGCGCCACTTGAACGGCGTGTCGTTTTCGTAGAGCGCGATGAGCGCCTTCTGTGTGTATGACGAGAAAGGGTGCCCATAAAACTGGATGGCCATCGTGCGGATTCCTCTGGTTTGCGCATTTGCATCCTCATGACGAACGAGCACCGGTGGAATCGACATGTTTGCAGAGTCGTCCGACGTCATCGCACAGGATGTCGGGGCGACCCCTTCGCCCGGCTCTGGCAGAATCGCTGCATCTGCCATACGGGAACACCGATGCCTGTCGCCCACACCATGCCGGTCAATTCGCCGCGTCGCGTTCTCTTCGCCAGCCTGATCGGCACCACCATCGAATTCTTCGATTTCTACATCTACGCCACGGCGGCGGTGCTGGTTTTTCCGAAACTGTTTTTTCCTTCGGCCGATCCCGCATCGGCCACGCTTCAATCCTTGGCGACATTCGCGCTGGCGTTTTTTGCGCGGCCGATCGGCTCGGCGGTGTTTGGCCACTTCGGCGATCGCGTGGGACGCAAAGCCACACTGGTGGCGGCGCTGCTGACGATGGGCGTTTCGACGGTGACCATCGGCGTGCTGCCGACCTACGCCAGCATTGGGGTGTTCGCGCCCCTGCTGCTTGCACTGTGTCGTTTCGGGCAGGGCCTCGGGCTTGGCGGCGAATGGGGCGGCGCGGTGCTGTTGGCGATCGAGAACGCACCGCCGGGCAAGCGCGCGTGGTACGGCATGTTTCCGCAGCTCGGCGCGCCGATCGGCTTCTTCATTTCCACGGGACTGTTCCTGTGGCTGACGCGCGGCATCGGCGATGCCGCGTTTTTTGCGTGGGGCTGGCGCGTGCCGTTTCTGTCCAGCGCGGTGCTGGTGCTGATCGGCTTGTGGATGCGCCTGAAGCTGCACGAGACGCCCGCATTTGCGCGCGCGATGGCGCATCACGAACGCGTTCGCCTGCCGATGCTGACGGTGATCATGCAGCATCCGCGTGCGTTGATTGCCGGAACCTTCGCGGCACTCGCGACGTTCGTGCTTTTCTATCTGATGACGGTATTCGCGCTGAGTTGGGCGACCAGCAAGCTCGGTTATTCGCGCGAGCAATTCCTGATGTTGCAGATGGTCGGCGTGCTGTTTTTCGCCGCGACGATTCCGCTGTCGGCGTGGTTTGCGGATCGACGCGGCGGACGGCTCGCGATGATTCTTTCGACCGTGCTGATCATCTCGTTCGGCATCGGCTTCGCGCCGCTGTTCGCAGCGGGAAGCAGCGGCAGCGTGCTGCTTTTCCTGGCGATCGGACTGGCTGCGATGGGCCTGACCTACGGTCCGCTGGGCACGATCCTGGCGCAGATGTTTCCCACCGCGGTGCGATATACCGGTGCGTCGCTGGCATTCAACCTGGCGGGAATCCTTGGCGCATCGCTGGCGCCGAGTATTGCGACCTGGCTGGCGCGGGACTACGGCTTGGCTTATGTCGGGTATTACCTGGCGGCGGCGGGCGTGCTGACTTTGCTCGCCCTGTTTGCCACGCCGCGACAGGGTGATGGAAACAGCACGATGGCTTGATGCCGCGGGCGAAAAACCCCATCTCTGGACGTGGAGTTCATCCACATGCGGTTAATTTCCTTTTTCACCGAACTCCATCGCGGAGGCAGCCATGGCAACGGGTTGGGCCGGCGACGGCGCAGTGCAGGATCAGATCGACGCCACCGTCAACGACGCGGTGTCGCGGGCGCGCAGGCAGCTGAAAAACGGCCCGGGCCTGCTTCGATGTGAAGAGTGCGATGCAAAGATTCCCGAGGCGCGGCGCAAGGCCGTGCCGGGTGTGCGCCTGTGCGTGACCTGCCAGGAAACGCACGACGAGGAGGCCAGTGCCGGTCTCTACAACCGTCGCGGCAGCAAGGACAGTCAGCTTCGGTAGAGTGCACCATCCTCCGATAGCGCATCAGCCGCGCAACGCTTGGCGACGTGCCTGCATCTGCAATAGGGCAGGTCGCGTGCGCCTGGATTAACGGAGCCATGCGCGGTTGTGTCCGATCCTTCACAGTTCGGCAGGTGAAGGGGTTCTATCTGTCGATGTAAACGTTTACATTTGCGCAGTTCCGTTCGGATGTGGCGTGTACCGCATGGCTTGCTCCCAGGGAGAAACGATGAAGCGTTCCAACGTGTCTGGCGTGCGTCCTGCCGCGCTCTTTTTTTCGATCGCGCTGACTGGCGTTGCCGCTGCAGCCTCGATGGCGGTTTCCGCGGCGGACGGTATGGCGCCGGTTCGCGAGCGGCATGCGCTGGCCGTCAAACCGTCGAATGCACAGATCGCTTCGTCGGATATCGGGCGCAAGGTCGATGCACTCCTGAAGAAAATGACGCTGGCGGATAAGATTGGCCAGCTGATGCAGTACAACGACCAGGGCTCCAGCGCGCCGACCGCGACGGATGCCGATTCCGCCGCGGCGATGGCCGCCAACCCCGAGACAAAAGATCACGTGGACGCGATGGCGCTTGCCAACAAGGGCGAGCTCGGCTCGATGCTCAACGTGGTCGGCGCAGAGAAAACGCACGCGTTCCAGCAGGCGGCCGTCGAAAAAAGCCGGCTGCATATTCCGATCCTGTTCGGCGCCGACGTGATCCATGGCTACCGCACGATCTACCCGGTGCCGCTGGGCTTGTCGGCATCGTGGGATCCGGCGCTGGTATCCGACGTGTCGCACATGGCCGCGGTGGAAGCCACTACGGCCGGCGTGAAATGGTTCTATTCGCCGATGGTCGACATCTCGCGTGATGCGCGCTGGGGTCGATCGACTGAAGGCGCGGGTGAGGATGCGTACCTCGGCTCGGCGATGGCGCGCGCGTACATCCGCGGCTACCAAGGCGATGATCTGTCGAAGCCCGACAGCGTCGCCGCGTCGGTCAAGCATTACGCCGCTTACGGCGCGGCCGAAGCCGGGCGCGAATACAACACCACCGACATGTCGGACATCCGCCTGCGCCAGGACTATCTGCCGCCGTACAAGGCCGCGGTGGAGGCGGGCACGGCCACCATGATGAGTTCGTTCAACGCGCTCAACGGCGTGCCGGCCACGGCCAACCCGTACCTGATGGACGAGATCCTGCGCAAGGAATGGGGCTTCAACGGTTTCGTGGTCAGCGACTACACCGCGATCATGGAACTGACTCATCATGGCATCGCACTCGATGCGGCCATCGCCACGAAAAAAGCGCTGGAAGCCGGTGTGGAGGTGGACATGATGTCCCACTACTACGACACGCAGATTCCGAAGTTGCTGGCCAGCCACAAGCTGTCGATGAGCGTGGTCGACGAAGCGGTGCGTCGCGTTCTGCGGGTGAAGTTCGCGCTCGGTTTGTTCGAGCGTCCGTATGCGCAAGGCACCGAAGTGACGCAGGCCGTCGATGCGCATCGTCCGCTTGCACGTCGCGCCGCAGAAGAGTCATTCGTGCTGCTGAAGAACGGTGGATCGAATGCGCCCGTCCTGCCGTTGTCGCCGCAGCTGAAAACCGTCGCGTTGATCGGTCCGCTCGCCGACGATGCCGCTGAAATGCAGGGCGCCTGGGGCGGTGCGCAACATCAGGCGGACGTGGTCACCTTGCGCGATGGGCTCACCGCGCGCATGAAGAAAAATGGCGGCACGCTGCTGTATGCACGCGGCACCGACACCGATGGCGATTCCGAAGCGGGTTTCGCCGAAGCGCAGAGCGTGGCGAAGCAGGCTGACGTGGTGGTGATGGCGGTGGGTGAATCCAGCGCGATGAGTGGCGAGGCCGGCTCGCGCGCGAAGCTGGACTTGCCAGGCAACCAGCAAAAACTGCTGCAGGAAATCACCGCGACCGGCAAGCCGGTGGTTCTGCTGGTTTTCTCCGGTCGTCCGCTGGTGCTCGACTGGGCCGCGCAGCATGTGCCCGCGATCATGGCGGTGTGGTTTCCCGGTACCGAAGCCGGCTCGGCGGTCTCCAATGTCCTGTTCGGCGATACGGTTCCCAGCGGCAAGCTGACCATGAGCTTCCCGCGCGTGGTCGGCCAGGAGCCGCTTTACTACAACCAGTTTCCCACCGGCCGCCCCGCAGGCGATGCCGATCTGAGCCAGCCACCGCTGGGTGCGACGCGCTTCGTGTCGCGTTACATCGACGTGCCGAACGATGCGTTGTTTCCGTTCGGCTATGGCCTGAGCTACACCACGTTCGGCTACTCCGGCGTACGCGTGTCGCGTTCGTCTTTGCCGCTTGCCGAGGCGAATCGCAGCAGTGCGAAAAAGCTGATCAGCGTCACGGCGACAGTGAAGAACACCGGCTCGCGCGAAGGCACCGAAGTCGCGCAGCTCTATGTGCGCAACCTCGGCACCAGCGTCGAACAACCGGTGCGCAGCCTGCAGGGTTTTCAGCGCGTGACGCTCAAGCCGGGCGAGTCGAGACAACTGACGTTCGAGCTCGGATTTCCGGAACTGTCGTTCTACAACAACGACAGCCAGCCGGTGATCGAAGCCACGCATTACACGGTGTGGGTTGGCGGCAGTTCGCAGGCGACCGATCACGCCGAGTTCGAAGTGACACCCTGAAATTCGACTACTGCGACTTCACGTTTCGCGTTCAAGCGGGGCGTGAATATTCCGCAAGCAAACCGGCCAGGTCCGTGATGCCGACATCGATCCCGTTCTGACTGAGCAGGGTCGTGACCTGTCCGCGATGGTGTGTCTGGTGATTGAAGAAATGCAGCAGCAGTGAATCGAACGGATAGGCGAAGCTTTTGTTCGAGCGGTTCGTGTAGGTCAGCGTCTGATCCAGATCCTTCTCCGCGATTTCTCCGACGAATTCGATGATGACCTCGTCCATGCGCTGCCTTGTTTCACACAGGTCGCCAAAGGTTGCGCGCGGTGATTCGGTCAGTGAATACGGATGCGCCATGAGGCGAACAGGATCGAGCGATCGGTAGTTCGACGGATGCTCGGCGAAGCGCTTCAGCCAGATGGTGTCTGCGGTGATCAGGTGATCGAGCGTGCGGAAGATCGAGCCGAAGAATGCCCCTTGATCCGCATGTAACATCGCCTCTCCCAACGACGCCGACGCATCGTAGACCTTCACGTTCATCCAGCGGGTGTACGCAGCCAGCAGTTCGAATGAATGTTTGAGCGACATCTTGATTCCGGTTTCAAACGAAAGCCTGCCGGGTGGCAGGCTTTCGTCGGTGGAAGCGACGTTGCCATCACGGCAACGCGAGCGGCGTTCATGGAACCTACTTGCGCGCCGTGGTGATCTCGCCGATGACGTCCTTGCCTTTGGCGCGCACCAGATGCGGGTATTTCAGACCGCCGTGGTAGTCGAGTTTGACGGTGCTGTAGACGTCCACATTCTTTACCAGCAATTCGATCGATGCATTACCGGTCTTCGCGGCGGTGACCGCGTCCTTCAATCCGTCCGGCGAAAAATCCTTGCCGTTGACGGCGACGATGGTGAGGTCGGGCACGAGCCCGGCGTTGAACGCGGGGCCGCCCCACTGCACGTCGCGGACTTCGCCCTTGGCGGATACCGACATGCCCAGCGAATAGGCGAGGTTGGCGCCGTGACGAATCTTGTCGGCGGCCTTGTCGGTGTCGTTCGGCTTGTCGGTGTAGACCAGCTGCCAGCCGCCATTTTCGATGCCGTGTTCGGGCAGGGTGTCGCCGGTGTAGTCGAGACGGTCGCGCAGGAATTTCGCCCAGTCGTACTTCTGCACCTGATTCAGCGTGCCGACGATGTCATCGAACGTATAGGTCTTGGTGACGTAGCTGCCGTTCTCGATGCCGTAGAACGCGCGTGCGAAATCATCGAGCGAACGCTTGCCGCCGCTGAGTTCGCGAATCTGCGTATCCACGTCCAGCCACAGCAACTGGCCTTCCGGATAGAAATCGGTGCCGCGTCGCCAGTTGCCCCAACCGCCGCCACCGAAGTAGGTCAGCGGCGCGGCGTCGGCGGTGTCCTGCAGCGATCGCCATGAGCGACCGGTGCGATAGGACATCTGCGCGGCGATCGATGCCATCGAGTCGCGATATTGCGCCGGCGTCCACAGGCCCGAACGCGCGGTCAGTACGCCGCACCAGTAATCGGTGAGGCCTTCGTAGACCCACAGCAGATCGTCCTGCATCGGCTCCATGAAAGTCGGCGTCCACAGATCGGCAGGGCGACGGTACTTGCCATTCCACGAGTGCACATATTCGTGCGGCATCAGGCTCGCCGCGAGCATGTGCATGGTGTCGTCGGTGAAAAAATTCGCCGGCAGGCGATCGTCGCTGGACTGGTGATGCTCCAGGCCGAAGTGGCCGGTGTGATCGGACAGCGTGAGCAGAAAATCGTAGTGATCGTAGTGGTGAGCGCCGAAGAGTCTGGCCGTCTGCTGCACCACCGCACGCTGGCCGGCGAGCTGCTTGTCGCTGATCTTCACGTCATCGGCCTCGTCGCCGACCACGTTGAGGTGCACTGGCACCTTCGCGCCCGGGTCGAGATCGACGCGATTGAAATACTTGCCGGCAATCAGCGGTGAATCGACCAGATTGTTGAAGTGCAGCGGCTTGAACTGCGTGGTATTGCCGGACTGGCTGGCGATCTCCATCGCTGTTCCGAATTTCCATCCCGCCGGCAGCGTGACGCTGGGCTGGATGTTGATCTGCCGAGTGAAATGACCGGCCGGGTAGAACGCGGTCTGGTTGAATTCGATGTCCACCAGATTCGGCGTGGACGACGCGCTGGCACCGAACTCGCCGCCATCGCCCGGTGACAGGAACTGGAACGACAGTTCGATCTGGCTCACGCCATCGGGCACCTGCACGTTCAACGCGTACATCTCGCGCAGATCGCGTCGCCAGGCGAGTTGCTTGCCGTTCGCCTTGATCACCACGCCGGCCACGTTTTGGATCGGGCCGGACGGCGCGTGCTCGCCGGGAATCCACTTCGGGTAGTACAGCGTGAGCGGGCCGGGCGTGACCGGAATCGTTTCGTTGACGCGGAAGATTTTCTTCGGCGCATCGGTCAGGTCGACCGCGACGGTGAGCGTGCCCGCGTAGGGCTGATCCACGGGAGCAGGCAGGTCGGCCGCCGAGGCGATGAAGCTGGCGGACATCGAGAGCGCGGTCGCGACGGCGAGGGTGATCAGGCGATAGCGGGGCATGAGCATGTTGAAGGGCACTCCGGGCTGGATGACGGCAGAAGCATCGGTGTCGATTCCGCCGTCCTGACGCGGCAGCGATGCTGAGGAAACCCGATGGTAGGTCGAAGGTCACGACCCATCCCCTGCCATAGGTCACCCATGTGCGCCGGTCGAGATGTGACGTCGACACACGACTGTCACGAAGTTGTCCCACGCCGTGTTTAGCGTGTACGGATTGACCCAAGGGAGATGCCAATGTCCACCGAAACCGCCGCCGCTGCGCTGCCTGCTCCCAGCGCCGGATCCGGACGCGTTTTCCTCGTCGTGTTCGCGGTGATCCTGCTGGTGGGTGGCGGTTATGCCTTCACGCATCTGATGCAGGATCTCTCGATCGTCAAATCCACCGCGTCGGCGCCCTTCATCCTGCTCGGCGTGGCCTTGTTGATTGCGCTGGGCTTCGAATTCGTCAACGGATTCCACGACACCGCCAACGCGGTCGCCACGGTGATCTACACCCACTCGATGCCGGCCAATCTCGCGGTGATCTGGTCGGGCGCGTTCAATTTCCTCGGTGTGCTGACCTCGTCCGGCGCCGTCGCGTTCACCGTGGTGGCGCTGCTACCGGTGGAGCTGATCCTTCAGGTCGGCAGCCACGCGGGTTTCGCGATGGTGTTCGCGTTGCTGATCGCGGCGATTCTCTGGAACCTCGGCACCTGGTACTTCGGGCTGCCGAATTCCTCGTCGCACACGCTGATCGGCTCGATCATCGGCGTGGGCCTGGCCAATCAATTGATGTCTGCGCACAGCGGCACCAGCGGCGTGGACTGGTCGGCCGCATCAGGCGTGTTCAAGGGCCTGGTGTTTTCGCCGATTGCCGGTTTCCTGCTGGCCGGTTTGCTGATGCTGGTCCTCAAGGCGGTGGTCAAGATTCCCGCGCTGTACAAGGCGCCGGAAGGCAACAAGCCGCCGCCGTGGCCGATCCGCGCGTTGCTGGTGCTGACCTGCACCGGCGTGAGTTTCAGCCATGGCTCGAACGACGGCCAGAAAGGCATGGGCCTGATCATGCTGATCTTGATCGGCACGGTGCCGACCGCGTATGCATTGAATGGTGCGGTGACCGGCAACCAGGTGAAAAGCTTTCACCAGGTCTCGGCGGAAGCGCAGCAACTGCTTGGATCGTTCAAGGACACCGTCGCGTTGAGCGGCGATCCGCGTTCGCTGGTGACCACGGCGATCCAGCAGAGAACCCTGCTTCCCACGACGGCGCCCGCACTCGCCGGATTGATGGCGGCGATCGACAAGCAGCTGGGCGATCGCACATCGCTGCGTGCCGTGCCGCAGGAGCAGATGGGCAACGTACGTAACGACATCTACCTCGCCGACGCGGCGATTCCACTGGTGCTGCAGCAACCCGGCCTCAGCGACTCACAACGCGGGACGCTGACCGCATGGCGCGGCCTCGGCACGCAGGCCACGCAGTTCATTCCGCCGTGGGTGAAGGTTGCCGTCGCGCTGGCGCTGGGCCTTGGCACCATGGTCGGTTGGAAACGCATCGTGGTGACGGTCGGCGAAAAGATCGGCAAGGAACACCTCACCTATGCGCAAGGCGCGTCGGCCGAACTGGTGGCGATGACGCTGATCCAGGCGGCCGACATGTATCACCTGCCGGTCAGCACCACGCATGTGTTGACCTCCGGCGTCGCTGGCACCATGGCCGCGAACGGCTCGGGTCTGCAATGGAGCACGGTACGCAGCTTGCTGATGGCGTGGGTGCTCACATTGCCGGCGTCGATTCTGCTGGCTGGCGGACTGTTCATCGTGTTCCGGCATCTGTTCTAGATCGTCGCCTCGACGCGTACGCAAACAAGGGGCCGTTGGCCCCTTTTTTGTCGCCAGTTCAGGAGTAAGGAAACGATGCCTCAGGCACCATCGCCATCCCTGATCGGCAGGCTTGAGCGACGCTGCGGGACGATGTCTTGGTTGCGAAGACGGTGCGCTTCATGACTCACGAAAAACCGCAGTCCTAAAAGTGTCGTGTGGGCGTGATCGTTCACGTACCCCCATGCCATCATGGCGCCCGATTGCGCCGCTGGGTGCCAACATCGGGAGTCCGGGTCATTTCTTCGTCAGCACCACATCGCACGCTCACCGACGGCATCAACTATTTCTTCGCCTTGTTGCCGGACGAAAAAGCGCGCGCAGAGATCGCGAGTGTCGAGGAGCGCTTCCGCAAGGCTCATCGGGTCAGCGGAACTGCCGTCGGCGCCGAACGGTTCCATCTGACGCTGAGTCCGATGGGAAAACCGGAACGCATACGTCAACCCCTGGAGAGGGCGCTTGTCGCAGCGGCAGAACAAGTGCGCGGCAAGGCGTTCGACGTGACGCTGGATTCCGCCATGCGTTTCAGCGCCAAGGACAACCGGTTTCCCTTCGTGCTGTGTGCCGATGCTGCCAGCACGGTGTCAGCGCTGGTGCTGCGCAAGGCCATCGCGGAGGCGCAATTGCGCGAGGGCCTGCACGTCAGCGGTGCTTCCAGTTTTCTCCCGCACGTGACGTTGATGTACGGCCATGCGATCGATGCAATCCAGGAGTCGATTACGCCGATTCGCTGGACGGCCAATGAGTTCGTGCTGGTGCGCAGTTTTTTCGGTCGCTCCAGACATGAGCTGGTGGGGCAATGGGCGCTTGAGCCATCGATGCCCGTCGGCAAAATCGATGTCGATGAAAGCTGGGAACTGCCCGTTGATTTCGAACCCGACGACGACGGGCTCGATCAACGCTGAGTCTGTTCAGTCGTTGCATCCGATCAACGTGCAGCGCGTATCGAAATTGGACAACGATGTCATTCCGGATTCGCCGGCGTTGATGCCAGCGATCGTCCTTGCGAAAAATGTCCCGATGATATCGATATCGCATGTAATTACGCTGTAAACGCTTACACGGATGCGATGTCGCGCCACGACTCGATTCCGCCTCGACCTGCGTCGGTGCAGATTCGATGGCCTCCATCCATTCTTCACGCCAAAGGTCACAGTTTGCGCGAGACAGAATAGACAACGTTGTCATTCGGGTCTAAGACGGGTTTGTTGCACACATAACAAGCGGTGGCACGGAAGCTGTGAGGCGTCCCATTCCCCAACTGGCTGACAGGACCACAACCAGCGCTCGCCTCGACGAACCCACCCGAAACAACGTCATCCTCAGGAGAAATTCCATGTTTGAGAAACGATCGGCTGTGTGGTCACGACTGGCTTTCAGCGCACTGGGCAGCGCCGTCGCTGCGGCGTTTTCCATTACGACACTCGCAGTGGTGCCCACAAGCACCTTACAGGCGCAAACCGTTCCGGCCTGCGTTGCGGCGTGGAGTGCGGGCACCGTTTACAACGGCGGCAACACCGCCAGCGAAAACGGCGTCAATTACAAGGCGAACTGGTGGACTCAGGGCAACGACCCGGCCAGCAACAGCGGTCCTTCCGGCTCCGGTCAGCCATGGACATCGCAAGGCTCGTGCGGTGGAACCGGCGGCGGTGGAACGCCGCCTCCACCCCCGCCACCTCCGCCGCCGCCGCCACCTTCGGGCAGCCTTCTGTTCAGCCCATACAAGGACGTCACCATCAATCTCGACTGGAACACCAACACCATGCGCACGGCGGTAACCGGTACGCCGATTCCGGTGGTCGGCAGTGGCAGCCTGGTGTCGACGGTCGAACCGAATCTCGGCGCCATAACATTGGCCTTCGCAACGGGCGAATGCGGCAGTGAAGGCTGGGGTGGCATTCCGGGTGCGAGTTTCGCAGCGGCGAACATTCAGTCGCTCGCCAACGCCGGCGTGCGTTACGTCGTTTCCACCGGTGGTCAGGCCGGTGTCTTCACCTGCGGAAGTCCGGCAGGCATGGCGCAGTTTCTCGCTCGTTACAACTCGGCCTACCTCGTCGGTGTGGATTTCGACATCGAAGGCGGACAGAGCCAGACGGTGATCAACAACCTGATCTCGAACGCCGCGTACGCGCACACGTTGTATCCCAACCTGCGTTTCACCTTCACGCTAGCCACGCTGGCGGCATCGGACGGGAGCTTCGGTGGCGTCAACAGTCTGGGTGACATGGTGGTGCGTGCAGTCAAGGCGGCCAACCTGCCGAACTACACGATCAACCTGATGGTGATGGACTATGGCTCGTCCGCGACGGCCGGCGTGTGCGTGGTTTCGGGTGGCACATGCAACATGGGCCAGTCGGCGATCCAGGCAGCGCAGAATCTGGAACACACCTACGGCATCCCGGCCAGCCAGATCGAGCTCACGCCGATGATCGGCATCAACGACGCCAGCAGTGAAATGGTCACGTTGACCGACGTCGATACCATCTCCAGCTATGCGCTGAGTCAGGGTTTGGCTGGCGTGCATTACTGGTCGCTGGATCGCGACACGCCTTGTCCGGGCGGCAGCACGGGTTTTGCATCGCCCACCTGCAACTCGGTCAGCGGCAGCACGGCGTTGCAATACACCAACCGATTCCTCAACGACCTCGGTCACTGATAAGTCAAGCAGTTTCGCAGTAACGACAGCCCGGCGCATGGCATCTGCCTTGCGTCGGGTTTTCGTTTTTGGAGTTCGATCGAGAGCCGAAGAAACATCCAGCCCGATGCTTCGATTTGCACGCTGTTGAACATGTCTCTCTCTGCTGGCAACACGTTGCAGGACATGGCCGCGCGACTGCAGGCGCATCTGAAACATGCTGGTCGACGCGACATCCGGCAACTGGCAAGCATTGTTCGCCGTGCTCAAAGCTGATGCATCAGCAGCGAGCAGCGGTGTTGATGCAGTCGATGTCACCAAAGAAAAAGACCAGGCATCCGCGCTGATATAACGGGGAGGGCACGCGGATGCCTGGCGGGGAAACTCAATAGTCGTAGCTGACGCTCAATCGCACGTAGCGTGGATCTTCACGATAGAGGGCCGTGCCGTATTGCGGATTGGGCGTGGTGCCGGTCAATACGGAATTGGGTTGCAGGAAAATCGGACGCTGCTCGTTGAGCACATTGAACACGTTCGCGTTGAAGGCCAGCTTGTGCGCAGCGAACGCGGGGCGATAGGTCACGCCCAGGTCGATACGGTGCGTCCATGGGAGACGGCCGTGGCTGCCGGGCGGTGAGGGCAAACCGTTGCACCAGTGATACGCGTTTCCGTAGCCGACCGGATCGCTGTAATCCGGACCGTAGGAACCAAGACAGATTTTCGGGTTGCCCGATTGCATGTCGATGTTGCCCGACGCCATCCATTCCGGCGTGAACTGGTAGTAGCCGTACAACTTGATCTGGTGCGTATGGTCGTTGTTCTGCGGCCCGTTGGTGTTTTCCATGATGACCGCGTTGTCCCAATCCTCCGTGGCCGAAGCGCCACCTTGCAGAAGATCGGAACGCAGCTGCCCTTCGGTGTTGCCGTAGCTGCGCGAGAACGTGTAGTCCAGACGTCCAAACCATTTTCCGTCGAACGGATGTTCGAGGAAAGTATCCAGTGCGTAGTAGCGGCGCTTGAGATGCGGAAAGCCGATCTCGTCGTTGCTCAGCGTGGTGGTGAACGGGTTGCCGGCTTTGTCGATCAGGGTGAACGTGTTGGCGCGACCGGGGTTGATCAGATAGCAACTGTTGGTGGAGCCGATCGTGTGGCCTTCGGCGGTGGCCTTGTCGGTCACCAGGTTGATGTCGCAGAAATCGTCGATCGCGTTGCGCAGGATGCGCTGGGTCAGCTTGGCGCCGTAGATCCAGTTCTGGCCGGCCGTTTTTGTGAAGCCGAGCATGAACTCATCCTGGTTTTCGGCCCCGATGTTTTTCGCCGTGACGGTATTCGGATCAGGCTGCTGGCCGAACGAATTGTTCGCAGAGACCGGCTCGGAAATCTGCGTTAGTCCGGTCGGTGTTCCATCCGGTGCGATGCCGCCATAGGTGTAGTACTGCTGCGTCGCGATGTATCCGGCCGCCGCGCCGGTGGCAGGATTGAGCGGGAGGCCGAGGTAATAACGGCCGGCATTGCCGAACACCTTGAAACTCGCATCGCCGTTGACGTCCCAGCTGAAGCCGAGTCGCGGCGCCCATTGCGGCTTCGTCTGCTTGATGAAGGCTTGGCCAGCCGGGTTGTAATCGGTGAACTGGTCGTTGCGCAGGCCCAGCGAAAACAGCCATCGATCCGTGGCCTGCCATTTGTCCTCGATGTATTGCGCACGTTGCGCGGAACGTACGGACACCACGCTGATCGCAACATTCTTCTGGACGTAATAACCGTCCTGACCGTTCGGATAATTTCCCGGCGCGGGTACACCCAGGCCACTGACGATCGGGGTTTGCGGCGTATCTGTGCGGCCGTAGCTCCAGCTGTAACCGGGGCCGGTGTTGAACGTGCCTTGGTCGTAGGCGTTCGCATTCTGGTTGTCGATACCCGCGCTGATGGTGTGGTCGCCGAGGTGATAGCTGACGTCGAAGCGCAAGTTGGTGGTCTTGTTGCTGCGGGTCGGATCCGACAGTGACGAGATTTGCGGATTGCCACGTGGCGCGCCGCCGGTGATTGCGGGGTTTTCGTTGATGGTGTTACTGACGTAGGTGAGGCTTGGATCGTAGACGCCGGGGAAATCGTAGTTGCGCGTATTCAACTGACCGTACATCGCGCTGATGGTCAGGTTGTCGGTGATGTAGCTGGTGTACTTGGCGACCCACAGATCGCCGCCGGTCTTGGTCGCGTCTTGCGGGCGGACGAAATCGCCGCGCGTTCGCGCGTTGTAGTCGTAGTCGTAGACCGAACCGGAACCGATGCGCTTGTCGCTCGCGCCGGTGAGTTCGAGGATATTGCTGTCGTTGATGTTCCAGTCGAGCTTGGCGTACCAGCGCGGGTCGGTGTAGCGGTAAGTCTGGTTGGGCGCCGACGTGGTCTCGACCGAATTGATCTGGTTGCCGGTTTCACGCTCGGCTTCCGCGGCAATGAAAAAGAACAGCTTGTCCTTGATCAGCGGGCCGCCAGCGTAAGCGCTGACGGTCGTGGTGGTCGCGTCGTTGCCGCTCTTCGGATCGTAGAGCGCGCCAGCAACGGGCGTGACGGGAAGGCCATTGGCGTAATACACGTCGCGCTCTTTCGCGCGGGCAAAATTCGGCTGCCACAGCACCTGCACGCCGAAATGCCAGTCGTTGCTGCCGCGCTTGCCGACCTGGTTGATGACGCCGCCATCCGATCGTCCGTACTGCGCGCTGTAGCCGCCGGTGTAAACCTCCTGCTGATCGATCGCACCGTACGGCAGCGTGAGCCCGCCAGCGGCATTGAGTGGATCGGTCGTGTTGAATCCGTTGATGTAATAGGCGTTCTCGCTGGCAGATGAACCGCCGAACGTGACCAACGGCTGGCCAGTTGCACTAGCGAAGTTGGCGGTATTGCGCGTGACGCCCGGCGCAAGTTGCGCGATCGATTCGGCGGAACGGCCCAGCGGAAGTTTCGCCAGTTGCTGGGCGGTGATCACCGTGCGCGAGTCGACGCTGGTGACGTCGATCGCCGGCAGCGCGTTGCCAGTCACGTTTACCGCGCTGAGCGCCGCCACGTTCGCGCCGCCAGGCGCTCCCGAAGTCGCCGACGCAGCAAATGACACATTGGTCGCGGAGCTGACGCGTAATTCCACATTGTTGCGGGTATCGACAACTTTGCCGGCCTGCTGCAACGACACGGTATACGTGCCCAGCGGCAACTGCGCCGCCACGTAATGACCGCGCGCATCCACCGGCACCTGACGAACGAGGCCGTTGCTGCTCTGGATCATCACCGAGTCGCCGGCGCGGTCAGCCACCTGACCGACGAGCGTGCCGGTGGTGGACTGAGCCAAGGCACCGCCGGCCATGCCGATGCCGGTGGTCAGCATCAGCGCGCGAACCAGCGGGCGCCTGCGAAATGGAGAAATGGACAAGGTGTTCATGAGGCTCCCTGATCGAAGCAACTACGGCACCTCAGCGAGGGGTCGGTGGTTCCTCGCCACCGATGATTGCCTTCATTTGCATCGATCCAAATTCGAGTCACACCAAGTCGGATTTGACGACTGGAGCAACGGGGTGGGTAACGCAACGGCGTGTTTGCCGGGATCTTTGTATCGATCCAAATAAAGAGTTACCGCAGAGGTTCCCCGGAGTCGAGCGCGAAAGGCAAAAACTTGCGACTGTGTCGTGAAACGGGACATTGCTCGAAGCGAATAAGCGTGTTGTGCGCAAAAATCCACGTTTTCTTCGCGTTATTCATGCAACGCAAATCAGATTTCAGTTAGAAAAATACGGAAGTGCGTGGTGCAGCCGATGAGTACGGACGCTGTCGCCGCTTCTATTGCCGCGCGTCAATGCGCAGCCCGCGCGGTGTCAGCCAGCGTTCGATCACTTCGAACAGGCCTTGCACCAGCAGCGCAAGCACGGCTGCAGGGATCGCGCCTTCGAGGATCAGGCTGACGCTGTCCAGCCGGATGCCGGTGAGGATCGTCTGACCGTAACCACCCGCGCCGATCAGCGCGGCAAGGGCCGCGGTGCCGACGTTGATCACCGCGGCCGTCTTGATGCCGGCAAGAATCGAGCGCGTCGCCAGCGGCAATTCGATGCGACGCAGGCGTACGCGCGGCGGGAGCCCGAGTGCGGCGGCGGATTCGCGCAGTTCCGGCGCAATGCCGACGAGTCCCGCGTGCGTATTGCGCACGATCGGCAGGAGGCTGTAGAGAAAAAGCGCGGCAACCGCCGGCCACGTGCCGATGCCGAGCAAGGGGATCATGAACACGAACATCGCCAGCGACGGCACCGTCTGCAGGATGCCGGTCATGCCGATGATCAACTGACCGAAACGTTTTAGCCGCGCGGCAAAAATACCCAGCGGAATCGCCAGCAAAATCGCGAGCCCCAGCGATATCGCCACCAGCCTTATGTGTTCTTCCGTGCGCTGCAAAAGTCGTTGGCGCAAGCCGTCATCGGAGTGATGGACATGCAGCCCGAGGAAATCCGCGGCCACTGCGTCTTCCTTCAAGCCCTGCAATTTCACCTTCGCGTTCATCGCGCGCATGGCATTTTCGTCGATGCGGCCGGCAAGCTGGTGGAGCGATGCAATGAAGGCCGGAGAACTCTGTTTCAACGCAAGCCGGTACAGATACACCGCTTCGTAGCGCGGGAAATAATGACGGTCATCGGTCAATGTGCGCAGGTGGTAATAGGGAATTTCGGCGTCGGTGCTGTAGAGGTCGATCGCATCGACGGCGCCGGATGCGACTGCGCGGTAGGACAGCGTGTGATCCAGTCCGCTCACATGTGTTTGCGGCAAGCCGTACCGTGTGCGCAAACCCGGCCAGCCATCGCCGCGATCCATGAACTCGTTGGAAAAACCCAGCCGCAAATCCGGATGTTTCAGCAGATCCGAAATCGTCGCGATGCCGAGTTGCGCAGCTTTGTCCGCTGGCACGCCGATGGCGTACGTGTTGTTGAAACCGAGCGACTCGGTGATGCCGATGCCCAGCGGTTTCAACCGCGCGCGCAGGGTCGGAATGTCCGCATCGACGGGGACCTCCTTCAGCAACTCCTGCGTCAGCGTGCCGGTGTATTCCGGATACGCGTCGATGTCGCCCTGTTGCAATGCGCGCCAGAGAATCGTGGTGCCGCCAAGTTCGCGCTGATGGATCGTGTCGACACCGGCTTGTCGCGCGCTCGCGCTGGCGATTTCGCCGAGGATCACCGACTCGGTGAACTGTTTCGATCCGATGCGTACGGGGCTTGCCTGTACAAGCGTCGAAAATATGTACGCGACCGCGATGAGGAACAAACCACGCATCATGACGCCACCGGCAGGCGTCGCTGTGCGTCGACGAAGCGCGACACGAATGCATTCGCCGGTCGTTCGCGCAAGTCGTCGAGGTCGCCGTCCTGCACCACGATGCCGCGATCGATCAGAACCAGCCGCCCGGCAAACCATGCTGCTTCCGCCAAGTCGTGCGTCACCACGATCACCGTCTTGCCGATCTGCCCGAAAATCTGCTTCAGCTCATCCTGCAATTCGTGCCGCACGATCGGATCGAGCGCACCCAGCGGTTCGTCCAGCAGCAGCGCGTCGGGCTCGGCCATCAGCGCTCGCATCAGGGCGACACGCTGCCGTTGTCCACCGGACAGTTCGGCCGGATAGCGCCCAAGCGCGCCATCGGGAAGATGCGTCAGCGCCGCCAGTTCGTTTGCGCGCTCGCGTATGCGTGATGGCTTCCAGCCCAGATGCTGCGGCAGCAACGCAAGGTTGCCCAGCACCGTGAGGTGCGGGAAAAGTCCACCTTCCTGGATCACGTAACCGACGCGTCGCCGAAGCTGCAACACATCGCTGCGTTGAAGTAGACGTCCGTCCACATGCACCGCACCTTCGTCGGGCCATTCGAGGCCAAGCAGCAAACGCAGCACGGTGGACTTGCCCGAACCACTGCTGCCGATCAACGCGGTGGTCGTGCCCGGTGCGAATGTCAGGTTGACCCGATCAAGCGCGGCCGCGCGACCGTAGTGCTTGCTGGCTGCTTCGAGGCTGAAGGCGATTCCCTGTTTCGGTTCGGTCATCGGCTGGCGCCACGCAATGCGACGTCGAGGACGACGTGTCTCATGGAACGATCAGGCCAGCGTTGTATCGGCTGACGAAATCCGTCGCGGGTTCCGGTCTGCCCAGGTGATAGCCCTGGCCGAAATCGCAGCCCATCTCGGTGAGCAGATCCTGCGTGGCCTGATCCTCGATGCCTTCGGCAACCGTGGTCAGGTCCATGTGATGGGCCATGTTGATGATGGCACTGACCAGTTTGCGGGTGTGCGTGTCTTCGCGCATCGCGCCGACAAGCGACTGGTCGATCTTCAACTCGGTCGCAGGGAAACGTCGCAGGTAGGCGATCGACGCGTAGCCCGCGCCGAAGTCGTCAATGGCGATGCGCACGCCGAGATCACGCAGGCGACGCAGCACTTGCATGCTCGATTCGAGATCGTTGACCAGCGCTGTCTCGGTTATCTCCACCACGACCGCGGTCGGCGGCACGCCCCAGATATCCAGCGCGCCAATGAGCTGCTCTGCGGTGCCGGTGCGACCGAAGACGCGCGGCGAAAAGTTGATGGCAAAACTGAGGCCGGCGCGCGCAGGAATGTTGGCGGCCTGACGCAAGGTGGCGTTGATGCTCCAGCGCGTCAGCGCAGAAATGAGGTCGCTCTGTTCGGAGAAGGGAACGAAGCTGGCGGGCGACACTTCGCCATGCTGTGCGCTTGTCCAGCGTGCCAGCGATTCGATGCCGGAAATGCGCTTGGCCTGAAGATCCCACACGGGCTGGAAAAACACCTGCAGTCGGTTCGCCTCGATCGCGTCGCGCAATTCTTCGTAGAAGATTTCCACCTGCGTGTCGTGCAGTTCGTAGATGGCGTGCAACTCGCCACGCCGCTGCGCTTCGTCCACCGCCATGCTTGCGCGTCGGCACAGCAGGTCGGCTCCAAGGCCGTGATCGGGATAGATCGCCGCGCCGGTGATCGCGCGAATCTGCCAGGGCGTGGCGCCGCTATCGAGCGGCTGTTCGAATGCCTGCGCGAGTCGGGCACTCGCCAGCAGGACGTGATTCTGGTTGAGCAAGCCGGGGAGGACGATGACAAAGCTGTCGTCGCCCGCGCGAAAAACCTGGTCCACCGGGCGCAGCGATTGCACGATCAGCTCGTGCACCTTCTCGCCGGCCTGTTCGCCTTGTTCGTAGCCGAAGCGCAGGCTGATTTCGCGCAGCCCCTGTACGCGAAGAAACATCACGGCCAGGCGGCCACCCTTGGCATCGGCATGATCGAGCCGTTGCTGAATCGCGTTGAATATCTGCGGCCGGTTCAGCATGGCTCAGCCCGTTTCCCTGGCGATCGGCATGCGTGCATTGAATCGGACGATGGCAGTCACTGCAGGAAGAGCGCGGACGCATCGATGTTGAAATCGCCGGCGGCGAGGCTGCGCACAATGTCGATGGGCGCGCGTTCGTCGTTGTGGTGCAGCAGGTCGACCTGGCGGAAATCCTGCGTTGGCTGCTTGTTCGCCGCGGTCAGTATCACGACCTTCGGTCGCAGTCGGCGCACCTGGTTCTGCGCCATCACCACGGCTACTTCGCCGGTGCTCAGTTCGACCAGCGAACCGGTGGGATAGACGCCGAGGCAAACCTGGAACTGCTCGACCATCTCGGACTGGAACAGCGTACCGCGCGCGGCATAAATCTGCCGCAGTGCCTGGTAGCGCGGCACCGCCGGACGATAGGGACGTCGGCTGACCATCGCGTCGTAACTGTCGATGATGCCGAGCATGCGCCCGGTGATCGGAATCATGGTGCCTGCAAGTCCTTCGGGATAACCGGTGCCGTCGTGACGCTCGTGATGCGTGCGCAGGATGTCCAGCACGTCCTGGTCGGTGATGTCCGAGTGCGAAACAATCTCCATGCCTTCGCGCACGTGTGCGCGCACGACATCGACTTCGCCCGGCGACAGCGAGCCCTGATATTGCAGCAGCGCTTCCGGCAGCCGCAGCTTGCCGACATCCATCAGCAAGCCGCCGGCGGCAAGGCTGAGAATGGTGTCTTCGGCGAAGCCGAGATGCCGCCCGAACGCGGCGGCCAATGCGCTGCAACTCACCGCGTGGCTGTATGAATAATTGTCGCGACGTCGCAGGCCTTCGACGAGAAAAAACGCATCGGCACTGCGCAGCACACTTTCCACCAGTGGTCGCACGGCTTGCTCGACATGCTCCACCGACAGCTCGCGTCCGCTGACGATGTCGTCGAAGATGCGATCCACCATGCGCGAAGCGTTGTCCATCGCCGCGCTGGCGCGGGACGCCTCCTGCTCGATCGTTACCTTGTCGACATATTTGATCGCGGCCTTGAAACGCGAGCCGGAAAGGCTCGTTCGCGTGAGCGTCTGGCGCGCATGGTTGGGCAGCTGCCTGCGCAGGTCGATGTAGACGTAATGACACAGACTACGAACGGCCTGGATGTCTTCCTCGCTGGCGAGCTCGATGCCCTGCAGTGGAAACGGCGTTTCCTCCCACGGCCGATCGAGTCGGCAGACGAACATGCCGACGCGTATCTCGCTCGTATCGATGCGCCGTTCTTCAAGCTCAAAAGCCACGCATAGCTACCATTCGGCTGATCGGGATGTTCAAAGCATCCTGCGTGGTCGCACTGCGAAATCGCGCGTACGTCGATGGCCTTCGTGGCACCCGCGGCAGCGTAGCAGCACTGGGGATGGCCGCGCCAAGGGTGCCGATGTCCCAGGCGGCATGGTGTACTGCGAGCACGAGCGGGTTTGGCAATCGAACGAGCTACGCCGCACGCGTGATCGACGCGTACAGGTTCGGTGTCAGAATACGAACGTCGGCCGGGGAGGCCGGCGGGAACTGGGGGCGCTGGTCGCATGCGGAAGCTGGTCTGGATCGCGGTGTCGTTGTGCGCGTGGATGCTGTCCACGATTGTGGCGCATGCGCAGCAATTCTCGATGCAGGCTTACGGCCGCAAGTCGGGCCTGGAAAGCCAGACTGTCAACGTGATGTTCCAGGACACGCGCGGCTTCGTCTGGGCCGGCACCGAAATGGGCCTGTATCGCTTCAACGGGTCCTCGTTCGAACGCATGCAGCGCGAAGAGGGTTTTGCCACCGGCGAATTCGTCAACGCCATCACCGAAGATCACCTCGGCCAACTGTGGGTTGCCACGCAATCGGGTTTGCGCGTGGGCGACAGCATGCATTTCCAGGCGGTCAACGTGGCTGGTCGGCCGATCATCACCGACGCCGGCCGGCGCATCGCCGCACTCGAGGATGGACGGCTTCTGCTGATCCACAACAACCGCGTGGAAGTGCTGTCGAAAGATGCGCGCGACAACTGGAAGATCGCGCCACTGTTCGATCAGGCGACGACCCTCGCGCATCCCGAACTCACCACCATCACGGCGATTCGCGCGATCCGCGGACATGTCTGGCTGGGTTGCGCGCGCAGCGTTTGCGACGCGAATGTCGACGGAAGCGTTCGTGTGCTGGGCGATGCCGACGGCGTGCCAAGCGACGTGTGGTCGGGCTTCAACCTCGACAGCACCGGCACGCTGTGGCTGCGTGGCACGCATTTCATTCGCGCACGCACGGCCAATGCAAAATTGTTCGAGAGCCGCGATATTCCCGGCGCGGAGATGGACGTCCTGACCGACGACATGGGTGTTGCCGAAGATCCGCAAGGGCGCATCCTCACGCGCACCAACAACGGCCTTGCGCTCTGGCACGACGGGCGCTGGAAAGTGTTCAAGCCAAGCAACGGTTTGCCCGATGTCGGCATCACCGCGTTGCTGTTCGATCGCGACGGCGACCTTTGGCTGGGTACATATGGCCGCGGCGTCTACCTGTGGAATGGTTACGGCGACATGGAAGGCTGGAGCAGTAGCCAGGGCATGGACACCGTGCCGGGCTGGTCGCTGCTGCGCGACGACAAGGGCCGCATGTGGTTCGGTAACGAACTCGGCGGTGAACTGCTCGATCCGGGCGCAACGCGCCTGCGTCCGTGGCCGGCGACGGTTACGCCGCCGCCGCGGCAGAACCTGAGCATGCAGAAGGCGGCCGACGGTGCGATATGGATCGGCGACTACGACGGGCGCATCCTGCGCAGCGATCCGCGCACTGGCGACATTGCGGTGGTGGCCAAGTTGCCGGTGTTCATCAAGGCGATCCATTTCGACCGGCAAGGCAAGTTGTGGATTGCCACGACGCAGGGCGTTTACGCGATCGATCAAGAGGGCGAGCCAGCGCACACGTTTCCGCAGGAGCAGATGCCGCCGTCGCCTTGTTCCGATATCGCCGAAGGCAACGATGGCACGCTCTGGTTTGCCTGCAATGCCGGCTTGCTGAGGTACGCGAACGGCAAAGGCATGTTGTTGCGGCCCTATGGCGCGGCAGTGCCTGGCGGTTTTATCGCGGTGGCCACGGACAAGAGCGGCGACTTGTGGCTTGGCGCCAACGAACCGGGCTTGTTTCGCGCACATGTGCAGGGCGACATGCTCGACGTTCAGCGCATCACCGATCGCTGGCTCGACAACACACTCGCCTATTTCATCCGTCACGATCGTCGCGGCTGGTTGTGGGTGGGCGGCGGGGCGGGCGTGGATGTCTATGACGGAAATCGCTGGGTGCATCTTTCGCAGGACAGCGGACTGCTGTGGGACGAGACCGGCGAAAACGCCTTCTTCGAAGACAACGACGGCTCGATCTGGATCGGCACGGCGATCGGCGCGAGCCACATCCTGCATCCCGAATCGGTATTCCGTCCGCGTCAGCACACGGTACTGATCACCGGCGTGACGCACGGCGATACGCAGTTGCGCAACGGAACGACCGTTGCGATGGATACGCAAGTCGCGCCGCTGAGGTTCCGCTTCGCGCGCATGGGTTCGGCGGCCGGCGGCACACCGCATTATCGATACCGACTCACCGGCACGCAGGCGGGTTGGGTCGATACCGCAGCCAACGAAGTGAACGTCGCCGCATTGCCTGCAGGCGATTATCGCTTCGAGATCCAGGCGATCGACGACGACCAGCGCGCGTTCTCGCCGGGCGCGACATTCGATTTCAGCGTGTTGCCGCCGTGGTGGTGGCGCTGGTGGTCGATCCTCGCGATGGTCGTGGTTGTCGCCGCGCTGTTCGCGCTCGCATGGCGCTGGCGCACGCGCGCGCTGACGGTGCAAAACCGGCGGCTGGATGTCACCGTGCAGCAGCGCACCGCAGAACTTCAGCGCGAGAAAAGCGAGCTGGAAGGCGCGCGCGCGGAGCTCTACGTGCAGGCGACGTTCGACGAACTCACTGGCCTACTCAATCGCCGTGCGATCCTGGAAAAGCTCGAGTACGCGCTCGCCAGTCCCAACAACCGGCGCAAGGGTTTCGCACTGGCACTGGTCGATCTCGATCACTTCAAGCGCGTCAACGACACCTACGGTCATCAGGCCGGCGACGCAGTGCTGCGCACGGTGGCGTTGCGGCTGGCGACGCATCTGCGCAGCAGCGACATGCTCGGCCGCTACGGCGGCGAAGAGCTGCTGATGATGATGGAGAACATCGACGAGGCGAACGCCACGCGACGACTGGAAACCCTGCGCAAGGAAGCCGGCAGCTCCACGCACGTGTGGGGCGAGGCGGATTTCAACGTGACCCTGAGTGTGGGGCTTGCATGGATCGGCACGGAAACCATCAGCATGCACGACCTGATCCTGCGCGCCGATCAAGCCCTCTACGCGGCCAAGCAGGGCGGTCGCGATCGCGTCGTGGTGGCCGGTCAGGAAGCCTGACGCATCAGCACGTCATCGTTGCAATGACGTCGTGGCTTGCAATGTATCGGCGAGTCGTTGTGCCAGTGCGACGATGGTCAACGTCGGAAACGCCCAGCCACCGGTAGGAAACACCGAACTGCCGGCGACGTGCAAATTATCGATGCCATGCACGCGACAATGGCGATCCACCACGCCATGGCGCGGATCGTCTGCCATGCGCGTCGTGCCCATGTGATGCGCGGTGCCATGCACTTTCGCTGGCGCGTCGTCGTCCAGCAACCAGGACTCGGGTTCGAAGCGGCCATTGCATGAGCGGGCCAGCTCGTCGCCAAACAACGTGGCAGCTTCTCGATAGGTGCGGCGGTCGATCGGCGTGAGTTGCCAGTCGATGCGCGCGCGGCGTTGCCCCAGCGCGTCGTGCTCGTCGCCGAGGGTGATGCGGCTGAGTGGATTCGGCGCCTGTTCGAAATAGCCGGTCAGCGCGATGTAATCACTCACAACCGTGGTGCGGTCACGCAGTTTGCGAACGAAGGCATGCGCAATATCACCGACGCCGAGGCCGATGCGAAGCATGAGTTTCGCCGTACTGTCGGTCGTGGTCGCGGCCGGTTCGTCGGACGCCTTGTCGTGCTTCATCGCCTGCCACATTTGCTCCGACAATTGCGCGCCCTCATCCTGCAACGGCTGTCGGCGTTTCGCGCGCAAGGCGCGCAGCGCGCGTATGCCATCCGGCAATCTGGCCTCCACCGGAAACGCATGGATGCGACCGTTCAACAAATGTCTCGCGTACTGCACCTGCGGCGAAAGACAGATCTTCGTATACAGCGGTGCGCGCCCTTCGCCATGATGCTGGTCATACGGACGGATCACGATGTCAGGCGAATCGGTAAAGAGCTTGCCGAGATTGCCGCATGGATGGTCCATGAAATAGCGACCGACCAGGTCGTGCTGGTTGCCCAGCCCTTGCGGCACCACCGAATTGGACAGCAACAGCAAGCGCGCATTTTCGATGCCGCCGCAAGCGAGCACGAAATGCCGCGCGCTCACTTTGCCGCGGCGTCCGTCGAGTGCACCGATGCGCGCGTGATCGATCGAAGCGCCATCCTCACGTGGCTGCAGTTCGAGCAAGTTGGCGTGCAGCAGCACGCTGATGTTCGACGCCTTTTCCAAAGTATTGCGATAGGCATCGCCGAAGAGGATCGGAGCGCTCACGAAACTCTGGTTGCTGAGCGTGGCATCGTCCAAAGGCAGCGGCGCGACTGACGGCGCCGTGGTGAAGGCGCCATCCACGATGTCATGCGTATCGATGCGGCAGAACACACGCACACGGTCGTACCATGGCGCCAATTCTGCATACGAGATTGGCCAGCCGCTGTCCGGCACCCAGTCGCGTTGCTCGAGATCGTGCTTGTTCAAAGGTACACAGCCGCCGCCCCAGAGATTGCAGCTGCCGCCGAACGCACGCATGCGCGAATGGTAAGAGTCGAAGGTGGGCGAACCGACGGATTCGCCCTCATGAAGTTTTTGGCTGATCCGTTCGCCCGCGAGCCCGCCGCTTTCAATGATGCAGATGCGAGTGGAGGTGCCGACGAAGGCATGCGCGATAGCGATGCCCGCAGCGCCGGCACCGATGATGCAGACATCCGTATCGATATTGGACGGCGTCGATCCGTCCAGGTAGTCGATGATCACGTGACCCCCTGAGTTCCTGTTTGCCACACCGCACGCCATCCCGTTGCGGTGCGCGCAGATTCTCTCAGAAGGGGGAAAACCACGTGAAGAGTCTTTCCGGCATAGGCCGAAAGTGACTGCAGATTACACAGTCGCACTGTTTGGCATTCTGCCGGCGCGACGCTGTGCGAACCAAGCGTTGATCAGTCCGAAAACAATCATCGAAAGCAGATTCTCGATCAGCAACCGCGCCGCGAAATGCGGTATCGATCCATGTCCCGCGCCGGAGAGCGGCACCACCACATAGTTCATGACCACGAAGGACACTGCGCCATACGCAGCGCCGGACATCACCCAGTGACGGGGCAGGGCAGGCAAGCGCCGCGCGGCAAGCACGAAGATTGCCGCGATGATCATTGTCATGGTCAGTTGCAATAGCAACCCAAGCAAGGCTGTCGACATGCCGCCGCCGTAGGCAGCCTTGCCGAGCACACCGCTGGCGATCGACTGCAGCACGATCATTGGCTGCGTGCGGTAGATCGCCATGGCGACGCCGACATCAAGCACACCGACGACGAGGCCGGCACCAAGGATCGCGGAAGGTTGCACACGGCTGGGAGAATTCATGGAGGGCATCAGGACTCCGTCAAGCGTTCGCGAAAAAGCGGCTGCGATCTTGCGCAACGCGGCGGGTGCGATCCAGAGCCAATTCGTTTCCGATTTGGACGTCCGAACGCCTTGATGAGACTGGTTCTCATTGGCGTTTTCCACGGAAACGGTTAAAGTCCGATGATCGACCTCAACGAAAGACCTTGCATGGCGCTCTCCCATCGATTCCTCAAAGCCGTCCGATCGATCCATCTTTATCTCGGCGTCTTCACCGCACCCGCGCTGATTTTTTTTGCGATTACCGGCGGCCTGCAGACTTTCAGCTTTCACGAAACCACGCGCGGCAGCGACTACAAGCCGCCGGCCTGGCTGGCCAGTGCGGCGCAGTTGCACAAGAAGCAAACGCTGGTGATGCCGGCGCGTCGGCCACGTCCCGAAGGAGTCGCCGCAGGCGCGGATGGTGCACGCACGTCACCGCCGCCGGCGCCGGTTACCGTGGATGCGCCTGCGGCGGAACATGCGAGCCCCGCCTCCGATCGACCCGCGGATAACGGTCAGGCAAAGCCGAAAAAGAACCTGCTGCCGATGAAGCTGTTCTTCGCGTTCATCGCGTTGAGCCTGCTGCTTTCCGTACTCACCGGGCTTTACATGGCGTGGCGATTCAGCCGCAGGCCGGCGCTGTTCAGCGCGGTGTTCGTCGCGGGCATCGCCATGCCGTTACTTCTGATGTTCTTCTGATCGGATGGATCACATGTACGTTACGCAGAGCCGCAATGTCACTGCATGTTTCGATCATGTCATCACGGTCGGTGTACTGAAGGGCAGTGGCACCGCTCCCGTGTCGACAACCCCCGCCTGCGCAGCATCCAGTTGCGGCTGCTCGCCATCCAGCACCAGCAGAATACGGCCGGCGGCAATTTCATCCTGAAACGTGCGACTGATGGCATCGGGCACGTCCAGCCCGATCAGCGCACCGGTCCAGGCGCCGACCGCAGCGCCGGCAACGGTCATTGCCGCGGCACCTGCCAACGTCAGCCCAAGCGGAGGGACGGCAATGGCGATCAATCCGAGCAGCAAACCACTGCCTCCGCCCAACGCCACGCCGCGCATCGCGCCGGGGCTCGAATCGTGATGGTCCGTCAATCGATGGTCGGGAATTTTCTCAATCTCGATGTCATCGCGCGCTACCAGCGAGATGTCCTTGTCGGCGATACCGGCGCTCCTCGCTGCGCTCATGGCAGTGCGCGCCGTGGTGAGATCGGGCGTGCTGAATACGCGTCGGGTTTTCATGAGTGATCCTCCGCCTCGCGTTGCATGGGTCACGCATATCGTCGTGCAGTGTTCGTCAGCAGGACGTGACCCTCTCGTCAAAGTCGGCGATGACAAGCGTGCCGCTGCTTTCGGCACAGGAAACATGGGTCATGGAAGGCTATGGTTTGTCGATCGCTGATGCGTTGGGTATCGACTATTGCGGGCTGCTCTGAGCTGTCGCGTCTTTCATGATTCACGAAGGGAACAAACCATGGATCGATGGCTGAAAATCTCGTGCGCCGTTGCCGTTGCCGCACTGTTGAGCGCGAATTCGCACGCCGCGGACGCATACACGGCAGAGCAGCGCGCCGTGCTCGCGCCAGTCAATGCGCTATTCGACGCGATGGTGAAGCACGATGTCCATGCATCGCGAAAACTGATTCTCACCGGCGCTTCGTTCGTGGTGGTGAAATCCGATGGCAACGTGCTGATGGAGCATGACGCGGACTACCTCGACGCACTGGCGAAACACAAGGAACAGTTTCGCGAGCGCATCTGGGATGCACAGGTCACCGTGGGCGACAACATCGCGCAGGTCTGGGCGCCGTACGATTTTCACCTCGATGGCAAGCTCACCCATTGCGGCATCGACGTCTTCAGTCTGGTGCGCACGAAAGACGGCTGGCGCATCGCTGGCATCAGTTACAGCACGCAGAAGACAGGCTGCAAATCAAGTCCTCTCGACAAGTTCTGATACCGGGCGGCTGTCCAAGGTGCGCCGATGATTCTCGAAAAGACGGCGGCCTTGAGGCCGCCGTCTTCGTCAGCGCCTATGCAATCGTCAAACTCAGACGATGGTGAGCTTCACGTCGATGTTGTTGCGAGTGGCGTTGGAGTAGGGACACACGATGTGTGCTTTCTGCACCAGCGCCTCGGCGTCAGCGCGCAGCATACCGGGAATCGAAAAAGTCAACTCGACCTCGATGCCGAAGCCGGTGGCAATTTGGCCGATGCCGACTTGTCCGGTCACCTGAGTTTCCGCCGGCAGCTTCAGCTTTTCCTGCGTGGCGACATACTGCATCGCGCCCAGGAAACAGGCGGAGTAGCCCGCGGCAAACAGCTGCTCCGGGTTGGTGCCGTTGCCGCCGGCGCCACCGAGTTCCTTCGGCGTGCTCAGCTTGATGTCGAGCACGTTGTCGGAAGAAACCGAGCGGCCGTCACGACCGCCAGTAGATGCAATTTTGGAGCGATACAGGACTTTCTCGATGGACATGATGTTTTCTCTGGTGGGTTGCCTGGGTTATTAATAGTGGGCTATTGAATAGCAAGCTATGTATCTGTTTGAAAAAAATGGATCAGTTATCGATCGACAGACGGCTGCGCAGGTTGTGCAATTCGTTCTTCAAATGCCTCAGCTCGGCTGGCGTGCACTGCGTGGCACAGAAAACCGATTCCTGCACCTTGCCAGCCTTGGCCTTGAGGGCCTTGCCGCGTGGAGTGAGGCCGATCACCACATGTCGTTCGTCATCGCGCGAGCGCAACCGGGTGACCAGGCCCAGGCTTTCCAGCCGTTTGAGCAGCGGTGTCAACGTGGCGGAGTCGAGAAAAAGCCGCGCCCCGATCTCAGACACGCTCGGGCTCTCGTCCTGCCACAGCACCATCATCACCAGATACTGCGGGTAAGTGATGCCCAGTGGCTTGAGCTTGCTTCGATACACCTTGTTCATCGCCAGCCCGGCGGCATAGAGCGCGAAACACAGTTGCGCATCCAGCTTTGGCGCGGTGTCAGCAGTTGATGTCCGTACGGTAGCCATGTCGGTAATTTACATAGCGCGCTATTTGATTGCAAGCGATTTTATTTTTGTGGCTGATCCGCAGCGCGCAGCAACTCGGCCATGGCTGGTTTCCACAACGTCCAGTTGTGGTCGCCGGGCAACATGCGCACGTGACCGGCAGGTAGTTGTGGACTCATCAACTCGATCGGCGCACGCAAACGTTCGCTTGCGCCATAAGCGAGCCATACGCCTCGCGTCCGCGCCGGCTGGTTCGACCACTGCTTCATGTAGCGCCACAGCTCGCGTGAGTAAGTCGCCGGCCCCATCGTTTGCGCCGGGCCCGGATTCCATGCGGAAAGTCCGCCGGCGTTGCGCACCGCTTTCGGGATGTCGCTTTCGCCGAGGTAGGGCGACAGCAGCAGCATGCCGTCTGCTTCGCCGGGATAATCGCGGTCGTACATCAACGTACCCATGCCGCCCATCGAGATGCCGGCCAGCCACACCTGTCGATAGCCATGACGTTTCAAGGGCAGCAGCACTTCATCGTGCAGCCGCCGCGTGGCCACGCCGTTTGTGTAGAACGGCATCGTGAGACCGACCAACATCACGTCGGCGTCAGGCCATTCGCGCTGGATGATTTGCGCCACGCCCTGTTTCTGCAATCCGTGCAGATCGTCGCCGCGACCGGGAAGCATCACCACGACGCGTTGTGCGGGCCGGGTCGCACGCACCAGTTCGGTCGGCAGCGGCCTGGTCACGTCACCAGGTGCTGCGCAACCAGCAATCGCCACAAGCGAGAGCATCAGGAAAGAGGCGGGCAACCAACGAAGAGACATGGAACGAGGTGTGATCACTGCGCTTGATCCTTGGGGCCATGAAACATTCTTCACACGCCGGCGTATGGCCTGCGTGAGTAAGAGCCATGCTCAAGTGACCAAGGGCATCGCCTGGGTGTCATTGGGCCGACAAGGCAGCGCACACAGCGCAACATCGGTACCATCGCGGCACCAGATCGGAGCGAGCCGGCATGACCACCATCGATCCCACCACGCCGCCCGCAGCAGAATCAGATCAGCTGCCCAAGCACACCACGCCTACGTGGGAAGTCGAGCTGCTGATCTCCGGCGTTGCCGTGTTTGCCATGCTGCAGTTGCCCGGCTGGCTCGACGATCGATATTTCGCGTTGTTCCCGCGCTTCAATGCCGATTGGGCGGTGATGCTGATGATGACCTACCTGTACCTGAAAAGTGCGGCGGTGATCCTGGCCATTACGTTTGCGCTGCATTTATCGCTGCGCGCGCGCTGGATCGCGAAAGTCGGCATGCATTCGGTTTATCCCGAGGGCGTGCGCTGGGAAAAACACCGCGTCGGACCGATACAGATGGAGATGGAAAAAAACCGCGACGGCAACGCGTTGCTGTCCATCGAACGTGCCGACAATCAGGCCACCATCATTTTTGCACTGGGCGTCGCGCTGGCAGCGAGCCTGCTCATGCTGACGATGCTGGTGGTTTGCGGCTTCATTCTCTCGCTGGCGTTCACCTGGTTGAGCGGCAGGCATACCCCGGCCGGTCCGTTGTTCCTCATCTGCATGATGGTGGTGATTGCGCCATTGGTGTTGCTCAAAAGTTTCGATCGGCTCTATGGCGCGCGTCTGAGTCAGCATGGTGCGCCACGACGCTGGCTGGCGAAGACACTGAACTTCTACGATCGCGTCGGCTTCGGACAGCGGTCCGGCGTGATGGCACTACTCGCGAGTCACGCGAACAGCCGCTTCCAGCAGTTATTTCTTTTTCTGATCTTCGGTGGCTTGACCGCCGCCGTGATGTTTCAGCTCAACACGCTGCAATCGCCGCAGCGGCTAGGCAGCTATCAGCTTTTTCCGAAAGCCGTCAACGGTGCGCGCGACATTCGCGGCGCGCATTACGACGATCAGCGCGACGCCGTGCATGATCCGGCCGTACCTTACGTGCCCAGTCTGGTGGTCGCCGGCCCTTACCTTCAGTTGATGGTGCCGTTTCAGCCCACCGAAGACACGCCGGCGCTCCAGAAACTTTGTCCAGCCGCCGTCGTTGCGGGAGAGGTTGCTGCACGGACGGCGTCCACGCTCGATTGCCTGGCGCGCATCCACCCAGTCACGCTTGACGGCGTTCCAATGGCCGCACTGCACTACGACGTTGCCAGCGATCCACGCACCCAGCGGCCGGCATTGCAGGCAATGATCGATGTGCGAGCACTCGCCTCGGGTCGCCACGAACTGCGCGTAACGCGCGCACCGATCGGTGAATTCCGCAGGGACGAAAGCGACGGCGGTGGCGAGGATGTGATTCCCTTCTGGCATTGACTCGCGTCAGGTGAGCGAAGAGCTGACGCTGTGGTATCGGAAAAAAAGCGAAGCTCAGTGCCCGCTCGCCGTCACTCGCCACACCGAGTCCCCCACGTCGTCCGCGACGACCAGCGCGCCCTCCTTGTCGAGCACCAGTCCGACCGGGGCGCCGAACAACTGCTTCTCGTCATCCGAGTAAAAACCGTTGACGACTGTTTGCGGAATGCCGACCGGTTTGCCTTGCTGGAAGGCGACGAACACGACGGCATAACCGTTCAGCGGTGTGCGATTCCAGCTGCCGTGCTCGCTGATGAAAGCGCCGGTGTGATATTGCGCGGGGAGCGCGTTGTCGGCGGAAATCAGCAGTCCGAGCGGCGCCACGTGTGAACCGATGGCGTAATCCGGCTTGATCGCCTTGGCCACCATGTCCGGCCGCTGCGGCATCACGCGCGTGTCCACATGCTGACCGTAGTAACTGTAGGGCCAGCCATAGAAAGCGCCATCCTGCACAGACGTCAGATAGTCGGGCACGAGGTCGGCGCCGATTTCGTCGCGCTCGTTGGCGACGGCCCAGAGTTTGCCGGTGCTCGGTTCCCATTGCAGCCCGGTCGGATTGCGCAAGCCCGAGGCGTAGATGCGGCTTGCACCGGTGGCGACGTCGACTTCGAGTACGTCGGCGCGGCGGTATTCCACGTCCAGTCCGTTCTCGGTGATGTTGCTGTTGGAGCCGACGCCGACGTATAGCTTCTTGCCATCCGCACTCGCCAGCAGCGGTTTGGTCCAGTGGTGATTGATGGTGCTGGGCAGGTCGGTGAACGGCGCACTGGGTGCGTTGATCTGCGTTTCGCCGGCGACGTAGGGGAATTTCACGATGCCATCGGTGTTGGCTACGTAGAGCGTGTCACCGATCAACTGCACGCCGAATGGAGAATTGAGATTCTGGATGAAGACATGCTTCTCCCATTCACCACCACCATTTTTCTTGCGCAGCAAGGTGATCTGGTTGCCGCCGGCGGCACTCTTGCCGGAGCGCGCCGTCACCAGCCCGGCGATCAGCTGCTTGGGCGTGGTGACCGGTTCGGTCTCGGGGCTGTTGGCTTCCACAACCAGGATATCGTCGTTCGGCAGCACGTAAAGTTGGCGTGGATGTTTCAGGCCGCTGGCGATTTTTTCGATCTGCAGACCCGCGGCGACCTTCGGCGTCTGGCCCGGCTTCCAGTTCGCTTTTTCCGGTACCTGCATCGGCGGTGTCAGGAAGCGCCGTGGTTGCGGCAGGGTTGGATCGCTGCCGGATTGTTGTGCCGAATTCATCGATGCCTTCTGATTGCAACCGGTCAGGATGCCGGCGAGCGCGAATGCCAGTGCGCCATGGCGAATGAGCTTATTCATGGACGAAATCTCCCTTGGCGTAACGCGGTTGCAAGGCCATCACGACGTAGCTCACGCACAGCAGAAGCACCGTGCACAGCGACAGCCAGACATTGGCGGGAACGATTTCGTAGGCATCGCGGCTGTGCACGAAAGCGTTGAAGATCGCCGCGATGATGGCCAGCAGGTTGAGCCAGAAATCGAACCGGTCCGCGCGCGTGGCGTAGCGCCTGGATGTGATCCACACCTGCGCCAGATTGATCAACCTCGGCACGATCGCGAACAGCAATCCGATGACAATGAGCCACGAGGCGCTTTTTCCCCACATCACCACGCCGGTGTGCGCGTAAGTGACATCGAAGATCAGCGCGGCGACGAAGAAGCCGAACGGGATCGGATTGAGAAGGCCGTAGATGGCATTCGCAAAAAAGGAGCGACGCGGCGCGGCAAGAGAGCTCATGGCAACGGTCTCGGGCAGGAGGAATGGGAAAGCACGGACCTTCCGTTCGTCCGCTTCAGCGCGAACGCTAGTCGCGCGGGTGTGTACGACACGTCGGGACGCGGCGCAGGAAATAACGAAGCGCCACACATGCAACTCGCGTGAAACGTTCGTGCAAGTGATACTGGCGGGACGCACTTGTACGCGTCCGCCGGCGCTTGCGATCAGATGCGATATGACCAGGGGGACATCATGAAAACGCGTCGCGAATTTATTGCCCGTGCTCCGCTCGGCCTGCTCGGCCTGGCCGTGGCTTCCCGCATCAAGGCCGACGATGTCGATCCTCTGAAGCCGCCGCCGGGCACGCCCGGTGCGTTCAACACCGCGCCCGCGGTCGGACCGGAAGTAACCATCGCGACGTTCGCCGAAGCGGAGAAGCTGGCGCAGATCGCACTGACGCCCGCGCAGCGCACCATGGCCGCGGCCAACTGGCGCACGTCGATGGCGAGCATGCTCGAACGGCGTACCGGGCCGCGCAAAGTCGCGCTGGAAGATGGGCTCGCGCCTGCGACCGTGTGGAACCCGACCTTGCCCGAAAGCACGTCGGGCCCGGCGCACGATCGCTTTGCGCCAAGCCAGCGCGATCCGGGACCGCTGCCATCGAAGGACGATGACATCGCTTTTTCGCCGGTATCGCATCTGTCGCATTGGGTCCGCACGCGCAAACTCAGCTCGGTGCGGCTGACAAAGATCTACCTCGCGCGCATCAAGCGTTTCGATCCGAAACTGCGCTGCATCATCACGCTGCTGGAAACGCAGGCGCTCGCGAAAGCTGCGCAGGCCGATCGCGAAATCGCGGCGGGAAATTATCGCGGACCGCTGCACGGCATTCCGTTCGGCGTGAAGGATCTGCTCGACACCGCCGGCATTCCAACGACCTATGGCGCCGAACCGTTTCGTCATCGCGTGCCGACGGCAGATGCCACCGTGGTCAAGCGGCTCGACGATGCGGGCGCCGTGCTGATCGCCAAACTCAGCATGGGCGCGCTTGCGCTCAACGACATCTGGTTCGGCGGCCAGACCATGAATCCGTGGTTGTTGCAGGAGGGCGCGTCCGGTTCCAGCGCGGGCCCCGGCGCGGCGACGGCCGCGGGGTTGGTGGGCTTCGCCATCGGCAGCGAAACCGGCGGCAGCATCGTGAGTCCGTCGATGCGTTGCGGTGTCACTGGCTTGCGCCCGACGTATGGCCGCGTGCCACGCACCGGCGCTATGACCTTGTGCTGGAGCCTGGACAAGCTCGGCGCAATGACGCGTTCGGTGGAAGACACGATGCTTGTGCTGCATGCCATCAGCGGCCCCGATGGCATCGATGTGGCGAGCGTTCCCAGCCATCTCGACTACGACGCCGATGCGTCGGTCAAGGGTCTCAAGGTTGGCTACTTTCCGGCGTGGATGAAGCAGGATCCGGCAACCGACGTCGATCGCGCATCGCTTCAGGCATTGCGCAAGCTCGGCATGGTGCCCACCGAAGTGAGCTTGCCGGACTGGCCGTACGACTCGCTCAACCTGATCCTGTTCGCCGAATCGGCTGCGGCGTTCGAGGAGCTCACGCTGAGCGGCAAAGCCGACGAACTCGGCGTGCAGACGCCCGATGCCTGGCCAAATCTTTTTCGCGAATCACGCTTTCTGTCGGCGGTGGATTTCGTGCAGGCCGATCGCTTGCGCCGCAAGGTGGCCATCGAAATGGCGCGCGTGATGTCGAGCGTGGACCTGCTGCTGGTGCCATCGTTGCGCGACGAAATGCTGGTGATCAGCAACAACACCGGACACCCTTCGCTGACCCTGCGCACGGGTTTCGTCGAAGTGGCACAGGCGCGCAGCGACTGGGCGCCCGACCCGAAGCATCCGCTGCCCACATTCTCGCCGCCGCGCCGTGTGCCCTACGGCGTGACCCTGATTGGACGTCTATTCGACGAAGGCACGATCGCGCGGGCAGCGCTGGCGCTGGAACGCGAGATGGACGTGGCGGCGGAGCGGCCACCGGGTTTCTGAGGAGCAGCGTTGGGCTGCCATCCGTGTCGATGCTGCGATCTTTATCGGGGCAGGGTGTTACGTTGCGCCATTCCAGAACTTTCCTGCAGGAGCTTTGCATGTCACGTTTCCGCTTTGCCGAGCCGTTCCCCAATACGCATGCGAGCAATGTGCGTTTCGCGTTTGCGGTTTCGATCGCACTGGCCGTGGGTGCGGCGAGTGCGCAGTCGCGAACGGACACGGTGCCGCCGCCGCAGGACACAGCGTATCCCGGCACGATTGCGCTGCAGGTCGATGCCAGCGACACGGTGCAGGGTATTTTCCGTGTGCACGAAAGCATTCCGGTGAAGGCGGGCGCATTGACGCTGCTCTACCCGCAATGGATTCCCGGCGATCACTCGCCCACCGGTCCGATCGCGATGCTTGCCGGACTTCGGCTCAGTGCCAACGGGCAACCGCTGGCGTGGAAGCGCGACAAGTACAACGTCTACGCATTCCACCTCGACGTGCCGGAAGGCGTATCGAGCATCGACGTCAATTTCCAGTACCTGTCCGAACGCAACGACGGCTTTGAAATCACCGACCGCATGATGGACATGGAGTGGAGCAAGGTGTCGCTGTATCCGGCGGGCTATTTTTCGCGCGGAATCACTTTCGCGCCGAGTGTGAAACTCGCGCACGGATGGCAACTCGGCACAGCGCTCGAAACGGCATCGCAGTCGGGCGATACCACGGCATTCAAGCTGGTGACGTTCAACCATCTTGTCGATTCGCCGATCTATGCGGGTCAGTATTTCAAGCGCGTGGACCTCACTTCGGCCGGCGGTGCGCCGGTGCACATGGACATCGTGGCGGACGCTCCGAAGTTTCTGGAAATGACGCCGGAACAGTTGAACGCGCATCGCGCGTTGGTGAAGCAGGCGACCACCGTATTCGGTTCGCATCATTACGATCATTATGATTTCCTGTTTTCGCTGTCCGACCAACTGGGCGGCAACGGCACCGAGCACCACCAATCCAGCGAGGATGGACTGGGCGCTGACTACTTCACCGCATGGAGCGAGAACGCGCCCGATCGCGATCTGCTCGCGCACGAGTACGCGCATTCGTGGAACGGCAAGTTCCGTCGTCCGGCCGATTTGTGGACGCCGAATTTCAACGTGCCGATGGGCGATTCACTGCTGTGGGTCTACGAAGGCCAGACGCAATACTGGGGCTATGTGCTGACTGCGCGTTCGGGACTCTGGTCGCAGCAGCAGTTCCGCGATGCGATCGCCATGACGGCGGCGAACTACCAGCGTAATCGCGCGGGTTTCCAGTGGCGCACGCTGGAGGACACCACCAACGACCCCACCGCCGCGCGTCGTTCCAGCCTTCCGTATCGCAGCTGGCAGATGAGCGAGGACTACTACAGCGGCGGTCAGATGGTGTGGATGCAGGTAGACAGCAAGCTGCGCGCGCTCACGCATGATCGCAAGTCGCTGGACGACTTTGCGCGTGCGTTCTTCGGTGTCGACAACGGCAGCTATGTCACCAAAACGTACACCTTCGACGACGTGACAACCGCACTGAATGGCGTGGCTCCGCATGACTGGGCGAGTTTTCTGCACGCACGCGTCAGCTCGATCAATCCACCGCTCGACGGCCTCGAAGGCAGCGGCTGGAAACTGGTCTACACCGACAAGGAAAGCGATTACGAAAAGCAGTACAACAGCCGTCCGGAACCGCCGCGCCATCTCTACAACTTCACCTGGTCGATCGGCCTGACCATGGCGGACCACGGTCTGGTGAACGATGTGAACTGGAACGGCGCGGCGTTCAAGGCCGGCGTCAGCACCGGCTCCACGGTGGTTGCGGTGAATGGTCAGGACTATTCGGAAGACGTGTTGAAAAGCGCGATCACCGCGGCCAAGGGCAACGCATCGGGGATCCGGCTGCTGCTGAAATATCAAGGCACCTATCGCACCGTTTCGGTGGACTACCACGGCGGTTTGCAATACCCGCATCTGGTTCGCGTGGAAGGCACGCCGGATTATCTCGGCGAGGTGGGTGCGGCGCGGAAATAGCTGAAACGGCAAGGCGCTCCATCGGCCACATCGCGATATGCGATAGTGCGCGCCTCGGCCTTCGGGCCGATGGCTGACGGGCGCGTGCTGAATGGCAAGGTGCCGGGGAAGCCGGGTCGCATGGGAGCGATTGGATTGCGCATGAGTCGTCGCGTGGGGGGATGGAGTTTGTTCGTGCTGATCGCCTGCGGCTTGCTCGCGGGCGCGCCGGCGCGTGCGCTCGACCCGGATCGGGCGATCGGCCAACTCACGCACGTCTGGTACGAGAACCAGTTGCCGCAGGGCACGGTGCTGTCCATTGCGCAACGCAAGGACGGTTCGATCTGGCTGGCGACGTATGGCGGGCTGGTCCACTACAGCGGCGCGGAGTTCGACGACATCGATCCGCGCATGGCGCCGGCGTTGAAAAGTACGGCGATCACAGTGGTGTATGTCGATCACGACGGTACATTGTGGATCGGCACCTTGAACGGCGGTCTTTATCGCAGCCGCGGGCGCGAGCTTGAACCGGTGGCGTTGCCCGCGAACATCAAGAGCGTGTTCGGCATCGTGCAAAGTGGCAGCAGTGGCGCGATCTGGCTGACCACCAATGCAGGCGTCGCGCGAATGGGTGCGAACGGGGTTCGCCTGCTTGACGAAGTCAGCGGTTTTCCGCCGCGCGGTTTCTATCGTGCGATCGTGGCGGACGCAACCGGCGGCGTGTGGATCGCCGCCGATGGCGTCGGCGTGGTGCACTGGCACGACGGTCAGGTCGAAACATTCGACACAAAGCGCGGCTTGCCGACGAACGAGGTTTACAGCCTTGCGATCGCCCACAACGGAACCGTGTGGGCCGGTACGCAGGCCGGCCCCGTGTTTTATCGCAACGGTCATTTCGAACGCGATCCGCGTGCGGCGGCGCTCGACGGCAAGCGTATCTATTCGATTTATGGCGATCGCGATGGCGGCCTCTGGTTTGCGCCGCTCGGCAAGGGCATCTGCCGATTGACCGCCGCGCGCTTCGATTGCGACAACACGCTCAGCGGCATGCTGGGTGAAACCGTACGCTCGATGTTCGAGGATCGCGAGGGCAACCTGTGGATGGGAACCACTTCCAGCGGCGTGCATCGTTTCAGTGATTCCAAACTGGTTACCGTCACCGGCGCCATGGATTCCAACGCCGTGCGCGCGGTGTATCAGGACAGCGCGGGCACGCTCTGGGTCGGCACCGATGGTGCGGGCCTCGCGCGTTACGAAGATCAGACGCTGGTGCCGGCGAAAGCCATCAATGCGAAGCTGCCAAGCCTGCTGATACGTGCGATCCAGTCCGACGCCACGGGCAATCTGTGGATCGGCTCGACAGAAGGCGTCAGCCGCATCGCGCCCGATGGCACGGTGCGCAATTTCGGTATCGGCAACGGTTTGCCCGGCAGCATCGTGTTCGCGTTCGCGCCCGGTCGCGATGGCGGCATGTGGGTGGGAACGCTCCAGGGCGTGGCAAAAATCATCGGCGATAAGGTCGATGTGATTGCCGGCACGCGCGGCGACGACACGCGCGCACTGTACGAAGATGCGGACGGTCGACTGTGGATCGGCGAGCGCAGCGGCTTGCGTTGTGCGCGCGATGGCGTGGTCGATCAATGCGGCACCGATGGCATGCCGGGGATGAGCGTGTTCGCGTTTCATCCCGAAGCGAATGGCGACCTGTGGCTCGGCACCAGCCTCGGGCTCATGCGCATACGCAAGGAGGTGGTGCAGGCTTTCACGAAGCGCGCAGGTTTCTATGGTGATGCGGTATTCGCCATGCTCGATGACGATGATGCGCATGTCTGGGTGAGTTCGAATCGTGGCATTGCGCGAATGGCATGGAGCGATATCGATGCGCTCGATCGCGGCACGCTGGCGCAGGCGGAGCCGCACTGGTACGGCAAGAACGACGGCATGCTGTCGCAGCAGGCCAATGGCGCATCACAGACACCGGCATGGCGCACGCGTGACGGACGCATGTGGTTCGGCACCGCCGACGGCGTGGTCATCGTGGATCCGAAACACGGGCGCATGAACCGGATGCCCCCGCCGGTGGCCATCGAACGCGTGCTGGTGGATGGCAGGGAAGTCGCTGTGAATCGCATCGGCCGGATCGGCCCCGGCACGGAACGCATCGAACTGCACTATGCCGCGATGAGCTACGTCGCGCCCGCCGCAGTGATCTACCGATATCGCATCGATGGCTTCGATCGTGACTGGATCGAAGCCGGGGCGAGCCGCACTGCCAGCTACACCAATCTTCCGCCGGGCGATTATGTGTTCCGGGTGATTGCGGCCAACAACGACGGCGTGTGGAACACCGACGGCGCACGCATGGCTTTCACGATTGTGCCGAGCTGGTACGAAACCTGGTGGCTGCGCACGCTGGTCGCGCTTATCGTCATCGGTCTGCTCGCGGCGATTTATCGCCTGCGTGTGTGGCGTTTGCAGGAACGCGAACGCGAGCTGACGCGCCAGGTCGTGCAACGTACCCAGGCATTGCACGACGCAAACGCGGAGTTGAAACGCATCGCTGCACTGGACGGACTCACCCGCATTGCGAATCGTGGCGCATTCGATCAACGTCTGCGCGAGGCCTTGCTTGCGCATGCGGCGAGCGGTACGCCGCTGGCCGTGCTGATGTGCGACGTCGATGCGTTCAAGGCGTACAACGACACTTACGGACATCTCGCTGGCGACGTCGCACTGACGGCCGTGGCCGGCGCGCTCGCCAAGGCGCTGCATCCGGATGCGGATCTCGCCGCGCGCTATGGCGGCGAGGAGTTCGCGATCCTGCTGACGGATTGCGACGCCTACCGGGCCGCCAGCGTGGCGACGCGCATTCTCGAAGCCGTGCGCAAACTCGCGATCGACCATCGGTCGTCGAGCACCGCGCTGCACGTCACCATCAGCATCGGCCTTGCCGCCGTGATTCCCTGCGCCACGGAATCGCCGGAGGCGTTGCTCCATCGCGCGGATGAAGCGTTGTATCGCGCCAAGGCCGACGGCCGTGATCGCATGGTCGGCGGGCTTGTATGGGCATAGTCATCGTTCGGACTGAGCAACACCGTGTGTAACCACGACCATCATCGGGAGACATGGCATGACACTGAGCAGACGCGGCTTTCTGACCGCCGCACCGGCGGCCATCGCCGGTATCGGCCTGATGCAGGGCGCGCCTTCACTGTTTGCACAAGGCGCCGCCAAAAGGCCTGCGATCGCGTCAACCTCAAGAACGGTAGCGCTCGTCGGCGACAGTGCGCCACTGACACCACTTGAAACGGCGCGACAACTCGTGCAACTGGTCGAAACACATGCGCTGGCGGACGACAACTATCTGGAGGAAGGCGCTGTCGATGCTCTCGAAAAAGCCATGGCGGTGATGCTTGGCAAACCCGACGCTGCGTTCATGCCCACCGGTACGCTGGCCAACCACGTGGCCGTGCGCCTGCTGTGCGGCGAGAACCGTCACGCGCTCGTGCAGCACGACAGCCATCTTTACCTGGACGAAAGCGATACCACGCAGTTGCTCAGCGGCATCAACCTTGTGCCGCTCGCGGCGGGCAAGGTCATGCCGGGTCATGACGAGATTGCAGCGGCGATCGACGAAGCCGAGCACGGGCACTATCCGCTGAAGGTCGGTGCGATCTCGATCGAAAGCCCGGTGCGTCGACACGATGGCGCCAGCGTGTCGTTCGACCAGCTGCAACGCATTTCGGTGCTGGCGAAACAGCACGGCATCGGCATGCACTGGGACGGTGCGCGCTCGCTGTTGCTTTCCGGCACGCAGGGCTTCGACCTGAGACGCACCAGTGCCTTGTTCGACACGGTGTACGTGTCGCTCTACAAATATCTTGGCGCGCCGTTCGGCGCCATTCTCGCCGGCGACAGGCAATCCATCGCGAAGGCACGCGAATTGCGGCATGTTTTTGGCGGCCTCATCAAACGTGGCTGGCAGGCCGCCTTGCCGGCGCTCGACGCGCTACCCGGTTTTGCAGGTCGTTTCATCCAGGCGCGTGCGCATGGCGAACAACTGCTCGCCGGGCTGCAATCTGCGGGCGGCTTCACGCTGCAACGCATACCCGATGCGAGCAATATCTGCATGGTGCAGATCGCGCCGGCGCGACTGTCAGGGCTCGAAAAACGCCTCGCCGCTGCAGACATCCGCGTGCACATCAAGGACGGCCAGATGATGTTCTTCACCAACGAGAGCATTCTGCGCCGGCCAGTCGATCAACTGCTCAAGGCCTTCGTCGGCTAGTCGGATACACGGGTTGTCGCCCCGATTCAGGCGGCGACCAGATCGTCTTTTTCAATGTCGGCGATGACGCGATTGCGCCCCGCGCGCTTGGCGCGATAGAGCGCAGCGTCTGCTTCCATGTGCAGGCGTTGCAGGCCGTGACCGCAGGTGTCGCTGGACGCCAGGCCGACGCTGGCGGAAATCGACACGATGCAGCCGTTCTCCATCATCGGCGTGGCTTCGATGGCCACGCGGATGCGATTGGCGATCTCCATGCCCTGATCGCGTGAGCAGCCGTGCAACAACACGCCGAACTCTTCACCACCCAGACGGCCAAACACATCGGCCGCGCGCAACTGTTGCTGGCAGATCGCAACCGTGCGCTTCAACACGGCGTCGCCCATGGCATGGCCGTGGTTGTCGTTGACCTCCTTGAAATGATCGAGGTCGATCGAGATCAGGCAGGCGTGGATGCGTTTCTTTTCCAGCAGGCGCAGCACGCGATCGGCTTCGCTGATGAAGTGCTGGTGGTTGTAGATGCCGGTCAGGCCGTCGCAACGCGACAGTCGCTTGAAGCGAAGCTGTGAACGCTTGAGCCGAAACAGCCAGAACGCGATCGAGGCGATCGCCATCAGCAACAGGACGATGTACAGCCGACTGGCTTCCACCGCTTTTTTATCCAGCGCCTGCTGCAGGCGAAGGATATTGTTCTGCTTGCTGAGTGCCTCGGTTTCGAGCTTCTTGGTCAGGACTTGCTGCTGCGCCATCTGATAGGCCATCGCGCGGGCGCTGACGGCATTGAGATAGCCCTTGTCCTGGGCAACATATCGTTCGTAGTACGCGAGTGCTGCAGCTGCATCACCGTCTTTCTTCTCGACCTGGTAAAGCACTTCATAGGCATTGCGCAATGGTTCGTTGTCGTCGCCAGAGCCACCTGCGGATACCACGTCGAGAGCCATCGCGCGGGCATTGGCATCGTCGCCGAGCTTGGCGTACGTCTGCGCCATGGCCGCCTGCCACGAAAGTATCTGCGCCTGGTAGTCGTTGTCGCGGATGCTCGGGGCGATGCGGTTGAGCAGTGTCAGCGCCTTGTCCGGATGCCCTTCGTCCAGATACACGCTGCTCCTGATCAGCCACACGAAGTTGGCATAAACCGGCTGCCCCGAGTTCTGACAACTGTCGACGGCTCGCTGCAGTTCGGGACTGGAGGAGGTGAGCCGCTTGCTGTAGTAGAGCGCAGCAACTTCCTGGGTCAACGGCATGCACAGTGTTTCACCCGGTGGAAGCGCGTCTTCCATCATCTGTGCATAGCGGATCGCCAGGTCGTTCTGGCCGGCGGAGCCCAGCAACTGGGACAGGTTGTACAGGACAAGAAAGCGAGCCAGCTTGTCCTGTATTTTCGGGAGGTTCGTTGCCAGCTGATTTGCCAGCTGGAAAGCTTCTTCGTAACGGTTGTTGATTCCCTTGGCGCTCATCAGCAAGGCGGATGCCTTGGCAACGAGCGTGGGGTCGCCCGAATGGTCGATCACACTTTGAAGTTGTCCTTCGGCCTTCCCGTAATCACCCTGAAAGGCGGTCTCCCACGCGTCGAGATAACGCAACTGCCATTGCTGTCCGCTGGGCAAGTGGATCGCGTCGCGATGGACCTGCTGCAGCATGCGGACAAACTGCGGATGGTCCTTCGTGCGCAGGCTTTCGGTTCGGTCGAGCAGATCGCTCGCGTTGGAGGTTGCTGCGTTCGTCGCCGTGGCCTGCACAACCGCGCAGAAAGCCAAGGCCGCGAGTGCGGACCATGGCTTCACAGAGCAGCGCCACCAGCGCGACATGTCGTTGTCACCTAGCCTGGAAGCGGCGGTTGATCGTGATCGGGGTTTACAGGACGCGGTGCATCATCGTCCTCGTCCTGTTCCTCTTCTTCATGGCCAGGTCCTTGCGTGTGAGGAAGCTGCATCGGCTTGTGGCCGAACTCCTTGAAGAGCAGGGCACTTTCACCGGTGGCCACCGCCGCCTTGAAGACTTCGGATGCCTGCGCATCCACCAGTACTTCCACGAGCTCCTCGGGAGTTGCGTGACGCAAAGCGGCGTTCTGGCCGATGGATTCCAGCAAATCGATGGTGTCTGACATGTTTCCCCCTGTTGTCCTGATCCTCGGGCAAGTGCCCAAGGTGTGTTCCAGGCCGACGTTGTACGTCAAGCCATGGCTGTTTCCTCGTCGAGCGCTTTCAACCTTGCACGAATGGCGAGATTTTGTTTCAACGCCATGGCAGGCGGCAACACCACCGTTTCTTCCGTGGTGATTGGTGTATTCGGCAAATCGCTCAACCTGACGTGGCGAATGCGCGGCTGGTCGATGGGCAGCGTGGCGCCACGATAGATGATCACTTCATGGTCGAGCGGATAATCCTCGCTCAGCACGTCCACCAATACCTGCCGATACGCAGAGCCGGTCTCGAATCGCGCCAGCGACAAGTCGCCCACCAGACCCACCTGCCACAGCACCAGATAACTCGTGGGGTCGATACGGCGCTCGTAGAAAAGCAGTTGGCTTGCTTCGAAATGCTGGCAGCCGAATCGACCCGGATCGATGCCCAGATCGGCGTAGAGGCAATCCTCAGCGGAAATGCCAGGCTCCATGTGGGCCTTGAAGCCTTCCGCGCGCGCAACTTCGATGGCCTTGTGCGGCGACCAGGCGAAGATGCCGGGATGGCCGTAGAAAACCCCGCAAACTTTCTTGCCGGCGCGAACCTCGGCCATGATCAGGTCGACCCATTGGCGGTAGGTCTTCATCCGCGACTTGCCTTCGGCGTAGTAGGGCTGAAGGCTGCGCACATCCGTATGCATACGGCCCAGCCACAGCTCCACGATGCTGTCGGAAAGTCCGGCAAATACCACGTCTGCCTGCTCTATGTGGCTGCGCGCCAGTGGCGTCAAGTGCGAACCAAGCGTCATGCCCAGGCCAACACAGGCCAGGCTGCCGCGTCGGGCATGGTTCGTTGGCAAGGAATCGGGTGTGAGCATCGCGTGATAGTAGGGCAATTTCACACGCGCCGGAGCATACCGGGAAGACGTATGCCGTGCGCGATAGGGCACTTCGGCGATGCGGAATAGCCATTCCGCACTTGGTCGGTTCGGCAGAATAAGCCGCTAGCCTTAATGGCTCAGCGCGACGAGACAATTTCCAACTAGGTGGCACACCCTATCTGCCGCATAGCCTGCTTCGCGGGATGGGTTAAAGGCTTTTCATACATCAATCGTGATGTTGAATCGTGATGTTGCCTTAAAAAAGCCTGGCGTGGCGCCAGGCTTTTTCATATCGCCATGAAATCCGTGCGAGGCAGCTATGGATTGTTTCGCAAAGCTTGCAATGGCTTTGATTTTTCCCGAACGAGTGCTTTTGCTTGTCTCGTGAACGGGGGGCAGCCTTGACAGCCAAGCAAGCTGGACGCGCAAGCACTCGGCGTGCCGCCCGCGACAATGCACGCGTGATATTCCGCTTCGCAAGCGCTACATGGCTGTAAAGCAAGCACCGGCTTAGGCAGGAATGCGCCGCCGACGACAAGTGCCGAAGCAATGATAAGTGGTTTGAAGTTCATCCTCTTCTCCTTGAGTGCACACAATGTGCAATGTGCAGACTACGCGCGGGAGTTATCGCTAGTTTGCTCTGGATCACAATAAAAACGTCGTAGGAATGTGCGCAAGTTTTTGTGGCATGACAGAGACTTCATTCAGCGAATTTGATTCAATCAATTTCGCGTGCTTGTTGAAGTTTGTTCTTGCCAGCACGCTGCAATCAGCGCCGCGTCGCCAGCACGCCGTCCAGCGCAAGTTGCGCCTTGAAGCCGGCTTTCTCCAGGCGCTTGGCGACCTCGCGCGGCACGTCGCGGCCGCTGGTGAGTTTGTTGGGGCTGCCGGTGTAATGAAAAAGGCGGCCGCCGCGGCGCAGTACGCGGGCAAGCTGATCGTAGAATGCCTGCGAATAGAGTTCGCCGGCGATGCCGAAGCGCGGCGGATCGTGCAGCAGCGCGTCCACCGAGGCATCGGCGATCTGCAGTACGGCTTGAGATACATCAGCGTGCGCGAGTTGCAGGCGGCCGCGGTTCGACGGTGCCTCGGGATCGGGCGACCATGGGTTGAGCGTTCGCAGCCACAGCACGTCGGCGTTCTTTTCGAATGAGTGGATGCACGCGGCACCCGCTTCGATACAACAGGCGGCGAAATAGCCGAGGCCGCCGCACGTATCCAGCACCACCTTGCCGCGCGGTTCGATCAGCGCCACCTTGCGGCGCGCATCTTCGAACGGTGACTCTTTCGAGGTCGGCAGCATCTTGATGCCATCGATCTCGAACGTGGGAGCGCCCCATTCGGTTGGCACCAACTTGATCAGCGAACCGGAAAAGCGCGATACCGGCGCGTAATCGTCGCCGTCGAAGTAGTAAATCGTGCGGTCTTTCAACGCAGACGGATAGGGAAGCTGCTGGCCGCGCCAGTGCCATGCATCGGCGTCCAGCCATGCGTGATCGCTGGACATTCCAAGGTCGAGTGATCCGGTCCATTCACGCGCGCCGCCATCCCGTGCGGCGAGCATAGACTCAGCAACGTCACGCGTGAACAGGGGGCCGGCGTAGTGCGACACGAAACATCTCCAGAGATCGCGGCGACTGTCGATCCATCGCGAGGAGCGGCATCGTAACGCACGAGACTTGGAGACATGCATCAGGGCAACGTGGCTGCCCGGATGCGTGTGGATATTGCTTTATCTATTGAGCGCCCTCACAGCATCGAGTGTTTCCTCGACGTGCTTCTTGGGGCTCAGATTCGAATACACATGCGTGATGGTTCCAGACGGCGCGATCACGTACGACGTGCGATTCGACCAGCCTGGCCGCAGCAGCAACATGGCGTCGTATTCCTTTGCGATGGTCGCACCATCATCGGCGGCCACCGGAAACTTGCCGCCGCAATGTTCGGTTTCCTTCGAGAACGCTGCCAGCTCGGTGATGTTGCCGGCGGTGACGCCGATCACCGTGGCGTGTTGCGCCTCGAACTGATCGATGGCTTCGGAAAACAGATGCGCTTCGATATTGCAGCCCGAGGTATGCGCGGCGGGGAAGAAGTAGACGACCACCGGACCCTTCTTCAAAGCGTCGGCAAGCTTGAATGTGAAAGGCTGGCCGGCGAGGTACGCCGGTGCGGAAAAGTCAGGCGCATGTGTGCCTTCCTTCAATGCGCCGAATGCCGGAGAAGCGATGACAGCCGTGCCGACAAGCGTAAGTGCAGCGAACTTGAGGAGCGGGTTCATGGGGCGGATTCCTGTGACGACGATGTGGTACACGATTTATACGCCATACGATGGCATGCGGATGCGTGATCGTGCCTTGATGTTCCAAAGACCCCATGTCGCGACGTGTGGCGACGTTTGTGCAGCATTCGATACTCGATGTCATAGATCGCTACACTCGTCGCCGCGTGGCATGTCGCGGTCCGCGGAGCCCGACCGAAAGGATTTCCATGTGAGTTCGTGGGTTCGCCAGATCGTTCTATTCGGCATCGTGGGACTGCTGCAGGTCGCCATCGACACTGGCGTGCTGGTTGGCCTGACCGCCTTGGGCGTGGCGGTGGCCGGCGCAAATATCTGCGGCCGGATCAGCGGCGCCTGTGTCGGCTTTCTGCTCAACGGCACCACCACGTTTTCCTCGCCCGCGCCCCGACGTCTGCATCGAGGGGCGCTCGCGCGCTTTCTCATCATGTGGATACCGCTGACCATCATCAGTACCTTGCTGATGTCGGTTTTACGCGCGCAGGTGTCGTTGCAATCCGTGTGGGCGATCAAACCCGTGGTCGAGATCGGGCTCGCGATGATCTCGTTCCTGGTATCGAAATTCTGGGTCTACAAATAGCGCCGTATTCGCGACCGCGAGAGACAACATTCATCAAGGGAGCGGTGACATGAAAAGAGCTTGGCAAGGAATGGCGTGGGTTTCGATGCTGGCGCTGGCCGCCTGTGCGTCGACGCCAGAAAAAGCAAAGCCGGGAACTCGCATCGTCATCGCTCAACCAGGCAGCAAGAACGCCGCCGACGCCGATGCGGATGTCCGACGTGTGGTCGATGGTTTGCAAATGATCCAGGCCGGGCAGATCCAGGCGGCCATCGACGGCCCGTTCGATGAAGTGGTTCATCGTTACGAAAGCCGATACGGCAACAGCAAGAAGAAAATCTACAGCGCGCGTGGCACGGAGGACGCGCTCATCTACCTGGCCATGTCCGCCAGTGCCAAGCCGCCGGTTTCTTCCGAAGCCATCGGCCCGGCGTGGGCCATGGCATATTGGGGCCGCGGCTACGCGTACAACGAAATGGCCCGCTACGATGATGCGATCGTGGAGCTGCGCAAGGCGCTCGCACTCGCACCGTACGACACGCAATACAACATGGAGCTCGGCTTCGCCTACGAACAAAAGAAGCAGTGGAACACGTCATTGGACTTATTCAAGTCGGCCGAGGCATTCGCCCAACTTACGGCGCCGGCGGAGGAAGTCGCCGACCTCACCTGCAAGGCGTTGCGCGGACAGGGCTTCAATCTTGTCGAGCTCCACCAGTACGGGGCGGCGCGCGATGCGTACAACGCGTGCCTGAAGAAAATTCCCGGTGAGCCGAAGTCTTTGGGCGAACTGCAATACATCGACGAAGTACAGGCTAAAAATCAGGCAGGCAAATAGCAGTTCAGCGCGAGCCATCGGCGGGTCGATCGAGTTACAAGTTGGTCGCCAGACGCGTGCCGTCCTCGAACGACACTGTTTTCGGTTTCCACACCACGGTGTAACGGTCGTGCGGCGCGTGCATGAATGCGCGTTGTTCTTCGCTTACGTAGCGATGCGGATCGGCGCAGCGGATTTCCGTGCGGCCGGCGGGGTCGATGCGATCCTGCGGGCCGATATCGACCCAGCACAGATCAAGCGGCAACGTGGCATCGCGATCGCGCGCCTCGAGTGCGCCGGTAACGCCGACGATCGCCTCGCTGCCCAGATTGTGTAGCGACACGGTGACCACGAAGATCGTGGGCTGGTTGCCCGGCAGCGCGGACTTGATGTCGCGGGTCAGTTCGATCGCGCCAGCCAGTTGGCGCGGCGACATCATGTCGATGTGCTGCACGTCCGCCTGCACGACGGCGCGCAAGGGAGCCATGGCCTCGTTGAGCGCGTCGATGCCTTTCATCGCCAGCGCCGTCTGCGTATCGCGCGTGATATCCCATGTCTTTTCCAGCGCGATGGCTTCTCCGAAAGTGCGCGCAGTGAACGGCTGTTCGGGGTCGGCCATCGACGGCAGCAGCACATCGCCGTTGCTGCGCTTCACGTAGGCTTCGACGAGCGCGCGGTCACTGGCATCAAGGCGTTGCAGCGCCGGTGCCACCAGCGAGAGATCGGCCGAGCCAAATGGCAGCGACGTGCGCAACGGATCGCGGCTGCGATGAAACAGGAAGGCAAGCAGAACAATGGCGCCGATGACGCCGACAATTCGCACGAAGCTCAATGGTTCACTCCCCCTGGCGTGATGTCGCGATCATAGGTGAACGCGATGCCTGCAGGGAATCCATGAAGGGCATGGCCGGAAAATGTCTGCCAGATCGAGTCGTGGAGCATGCGTGTGAATGCGCTTTGCCTCAGAGTCGAGGCACGTTGCATTGACCCCGTATGACCTCCGACCTAGTCTGTCTCGATGCATGCGCATGATCGCGCGCGAGTCTGTCTTGTCGGGAGTACGTCACATGCCGCAAGCCGATGTGGTGATCGTCGGAGCCGGCGCAGCGGGCCTGTCCGCGGCGGGCGCGTTGCAGAAGCTGGGCATCGACGCGGTGTTGCTGGAACAGGATTCGCAACCCGGCGGCACCTGGGCGCGACGTTACGACCGGCTGCACCTGCACACCGTGCGCAAGCATTCCGGGCTGGCGCACTACCCGATTCCGCGCGGCCGCGGCCGTTATCTTGCGCGCGATGAATACGTGGCCTACCTGCAGGATTACGCGCGTCACTTCAAGCTCGACATCGTGGCCGATTGCGCAGTGACAAAAATACGAATGGAGCCAGGCACCCCGGTTCGCTGGCGAATCACCGGCGCAACGACGGAATGGGAAACGCCGGTCGTCGTCATCGCCGTCGGTCAATACGGCGTGCCGCGCATGCCGTTTTTGCCGGGTCTCGAAAATTTCACCGGCGAGCTCATCCACTCGGTTGACTATCGCAACGCGTCGCCTTTCGCAGGCAAGCGCGTGCTGGTGGTGGGCGCGGGAAACAGCGGCGCGGAAATCGCGACCGATCTGATCGACAACGGCGCATCGTTCGTCGCGATCAGCGTGCGCACGCCGCCACCGATCGTGCCCCGCGATCCGTTCGGCCAACCCGTGCAGCGAACCAGCATGCTGCTGAGCAGGTTGCCACCGCGCATTGCGGATCGCATCGGCAAGTTCACGGCACGGCTGGTGTTCGGCGACCTCACACGCCATGGATTTCCTGCAGCGGACTGGCGGCCGTATTCGAGCCGACGCGTGCCGGTGATCGACGTCGGCTTCGTCGACGCATTGAAGAAAGGCAGGGTGCAAGTTCGTGCCACGCTGGTACGGTTGACCGAAACGCAGGCGGTGTTTGCGGACGGGCAGACGGAATCGTTCGACGCGATCATCGCGGCGACGGGTTTCTCGACGGGGCTGGCATCGCTGATCGAACCGACCACGGCACTCGATGCGGATGCCGAGCCCGTTACGCATTCCGGTGAACCCACGGCCAGCCCCGGCTTGTACTTCATCGGCTATACGCACAGTTTGCGCGGGCATCTTTTCGAAGCGAACCTTGATTCGCGCAGGCTCGCAGTGAACGTCGCCACCTACCTGAAAGCGCCGGTCGCGTAGTCGCGATCGCACGCCATCCTTAAGGATCAACGCATGAGTGACGCCATCGTTCCCTGCATCGTCGGGCGCAGCAGTTCGCACTTCACCCGACTGGTGCGCGTGTTCGCGCTGGAGCTCGGCGTGGCGTGCGCGTTCGAGCCGGTGTTCGATCTGACATCGCTGAATAGAGCGGACTATGCGGGCAATCCCGCGCTTAAGCTGCCCGTGCTGAAGCTCGGCGACAGCATCGTTCTAGGCGCCGAAAACATCTGCCGCAAGCTCGCGGAAATGGCGCCGGCACCTTCGTGCATCGTGTGGCCCGAAAACATGCGCGACGTGAACGCGAGCAACGCGCAGGAGCTCGTGTGGCACGCGATGCAGGCACAGGTGCAACTGGGCCTGGGCACGCAGATCGCCGGGCTTCCCGCCGGCAGCATCTACTTCGTCAAGGCCGCCACCAGCTTGCGCAACGCGCTGGAATGGCTCAACGACAGGGCGCCATCGATCATTGCCGCGCTGCCGCCGCACGATATCAGCGTGCTTGAAGCATCACTGTTCTGCCTGGTCGAACATCTGGCCTTTCGCGCGACGATCAATCTTGAGCCGTATGGACGTCTGAACGCTTTTACGCGAAAGTTCGACATGCGCGCATCGGCACAGGCCACGCCGTACCGGTTCGACACGCCGGCCACGTAGCGGGCAAATACGAATCGCCCGCTACTTGCTGAGCGTGCGACTACTCAGGCGAGCACGCCGACCACCGACGGGAAGATCGCCTCGTACGCTTCGCCATACGTCATCGGCACGCCGGAGTTTCGTCCCCCTTGCACGCCACGCTGCAACGCCACCCGGGTGTAGTACTCCCACAGATGTTCCTGGCCCTGCATGCATTCGATCGCGGCGCGCTTGGCTTCCCACGCTTCGGTGATGTTGAGGATCACGTTCGGCTTCCAGCCGCATTGCTCGGGTTGGTGGGGCTCGAACAGATACACCTGCGGCGCGCCGATCACCGGCGTGTCCGGGTGGTGGCCGTGCGCCTGCGCGACGATGCGCGCCTCCTGCGTAAACGCGCTCACTGCGGGGTGGTCGCCGTTGTACGGATCGACGCGCGAATGGCTCATCACCCATGCCGGTCGAATGGCGCGATACAGATCCGCAAGCCGGAACAGTGACTCGTTGTCCAGCTTGATCGGGTAGTCGCCCAGATCCCAGAACTGGATGTCGGTCGCGCCAAGTTTCCGCGCGGCGAGTTCGGATTCCTTGCGTCGTTCGGTCTTGACCTTGTCGAGCGTCATGCCGCCCTGTTTCCATAACTTGGCCGATTCGCCGCGTTCACCGAAGGAGAGGCAAACCACCGTTACTGCCCAGCCCATCGACGCATGCAACGCAATCGCGCCGCCGGCGCGCCAAACGAAATCAGCCGAATGCGCGCTGACCACCAATGCTGTTTTATCCGTCATGTCTGTTTGCTCCTGAGTTGGGGATCAATCGCCCGCGGCGCCTTTTTCGAAGCCGAGCATGTTGCCCAGATCCATGCGCAGGCTCACGCCGTACGTGAACATGTTCTTCGGGAAAATCTTCGTCGTGGTGATGCTCGAGTTGTCCGGATGCACGATGTACTGGACGCTCGGCATCAGCTCCAACCCGCGCGAAACGTGCCAGCCATAACTCAACTCGTACGCCGTCTGATGCGCGGCGTTGGTGCCGGTGCCGCCTTTCTTGATGCGTGCGTCGCGCAGGAATTCCCGCTCGCGCGGCGTCAGTTCGAATTCCGATACCTGAAAATTGAACGTGTCGTGCGGACGCGCTGGGAACAGGCCGGTCCACACGAAGCCGGTGTAAATCTGCTGGCGCATGATCTCCGATTCGTCCAGCTGCTGGACCATGCCGCCGAACCAGTTGAGGTTTTCCGAGCTGTCGTCATTCGGGCGATAGATCACGCGATCGCCCATCACGTAGACGCCGTCGCGGCTGCTGTTCACCGTGAGCGCGGTGCCGCCGTAAAGCGCCTTCGATCGGCCGACGGTATTGAAGTAGGGATCGGTCAGCGGCGAGGTGCTGAGGAACGCGCCGACCTTCAGTTCGAACGGATAGCGATACGTGGCCGGATCAGCTTTCTGCCACGCCCATTCGAGCGGCACGGTGACGCCGTTGGCGTTGGCGATCGACCAGTCCAGGCCGTTGCTGGCGGAGGTGGTCGGGTTGACTTCGAACACGCCGGTTTCCAGATACGTGTGCTCGGTCGGATGCGCCTTGATGTTGATGCCCCACGTCGCCGACGGCAGCAAACTGAAGCCTGCTTCCGAAACCAGAATGCGCGGCTCGCCGCAGGTATCGGCCGATTCGAACTGGCAATTGGTGACCAGGTGGCCGTAATACGTGGTGGTGCCAAGGCGACCGACGACGATGTCGAGTTTGTCGTCCATCAATTTCTGCTCGTACGCAAACAGGCCCAGATGCCAGCGGTAGAACTCGTTCTTGTAGATGTACTGCTGCTTGGTAAATGTGCCGGTGACGTACTTGTTGAGGCTTTGCCCGTAGTCGCGATACACGGTGAAGTGGAACGATCCGCCGTCGAGTCCCCACATGGTGCCGAGGTCGAAGTCGGCGCCGATATTGAACTGGCCGACATTCGTATGGCCTTGATGGATGCCGCCGGTGACGTTGTTCGCGTATTGATTGACGAGCGCGCTGCGAAAAACGATGCCGTCGGATTTCAGCTTTTTCGCCAGCGGCGAAAGCGGACCTTTGGACGTCGATTTGGAAGCATCGGCATCGTCGGATGGGGCAGCTGCGGGCTTGGCCGCGACATCCGTGCTGGTGGCAACGGGCGGCTGCGCAGAAGAAGTTTGCGCAACGGCCGTCGTGGCGATCGCCGCAAGTGCAACGAGAATGGCGGAACTGAGGGCGAAGCGATTCATGAGCATGATCCTCCCCGTCACGCGGCCGGAAGCCACGCGAGGTATGTGCTATTCGTGGTGGAAAGTCAGTCCGTGCGGCGCGGCTTCAGGCAGCCTGATAGCCCGCGTCGAGTTCTCTCTTCAATTGCCCGCGGTCGACAGCTTTCTCCCACTTGCCGACCACGATGGTTGCAACACAATTTCCAGCGATATTGGTGAACACGAAAAACGCCGACAGCACTCGATGAATGCCCAGGATCAGATAGATGCTGCCGACCGGAATGGTCTTGGTTGCCGCAAGCGTCATGGTCAGCACGGCGATCGCTGAACCCGATACGCCGGCGCCACCCTTGGACGTCAGCAGCAGAATCGCCAGCAAACCCAGTTGCTGTTCCCAGCCCAGTGCCGTGCCGGTGGCCTGCGCCAGAAACACCGCGACGGCCGCGAAATAAAGGCAGGTGCCGTCATGGTTGAAGCTGTAGGCGGTGGGCAACACCATGCCGACCACCGATTGATCGACGCCGAGTTTCGTGAGCTTGGCGGTGAGTTGCGGGAACACGCTTTCGGATGAACTGGTGCCAAGCACCAGCACGAGTTCCTCACGGATGTAGCTCATCAGTTTGAGCAGATTGAAGCCGGCATAAAGAGAAATCGGCCCAAGCACGAGAGCGAAAAACAACACGCACGTCAGCAGGAATTCGCCGATCAATGCGCCCAGTGGAATCAGTGACGCGAGGCCGAACTGCGCGACGGTGAAGGCGATGGATCCGAACGCGGCGATCGGCGCGATCTTCATCACCATGCGGATGATCCAGAACAGCGTCTGCGACACCGCATCGACGACGCGCAGCACCGGCTGCGCTTTCTCGCCAAGCGATGCCAGCCCGCAGGCGAACAACACCGAGAACACCAGAATCTGCAGGATTTCGCCTTGCGCAAAGGCATCCACCGCCGATTTCGGCACCAGATTCACCAGGAACGCGCCAACACCTTCCGGCGCTGCAGCAGCAGCTTTGCCCGAAGTCACCGCCGCATGCAGTTTCGCGGGATCGACATGCATGCCGATGCCGGGCTTGAGCACGTTGATGGTGATCAGGCCAATCACCAGCGCGATGCTCGTGACGATTTCGAAATACACCATCGCCTTGATCGCGATGCGCCCGACCTTGCCCAGATCGCGCACGCTGGCAATGCCGTGCGTGACCGTGCAGAAGATGATCAGCCCCACCACCATCTGGATCAGCCGGATGAAGATGTCGCCCAGCGGCATGAGCGCCTTGCCGACGTTCGGTGCGAGCGCACCGACGGCCACGCCGAGCGCCATGCCGGCCAGCACCTGGAACGTGAGATCCCGATAGAAGGGGCGGTGCTGTCGCGGCTCCGGTGATGTGTCGCTGGCGATCGACTGGTTCATGACTGCGGCTTCCTCAAGATGTCTGGCTGTGGCAACGATTCTTCTTCGATCCGGATCGTCACCGTGGCGTCCTGCTTCAATCGTGCAGTGCTTCAAGAATCTTTTCGGCCGGCCCGAACACTTCGTCCAGGCTCAGCGTGCGCGGCAGCAAACCTTGTTCCACGCAGGCGTCGATCACCCACTCGACCGGTGCACGCAAACGTTCGAATCCGAACATCGTCGTCTTCGGTCCTTCTGCCGGCGCAGGCGTCATGGCGTCGGCTTCGCGCAACAATCGGTACGCCTCTTTCACCGCGCCGGAATCCCGCGCGCAGATGTCGCTGCCTGCAACCACCATGTGATTGATCGGCATGAAGCCATGCTGCTGCGACCACGTGCGATCCTTGGCCGCCGCGTCGGTGATCACCGGAACAAACTCGTCGCCCTTGGGCAGGTCGTTGCCGAGAATCGCCGCGTCGATGTCGCCATCGCGCAGCATGTCCGGCAGGCTTTTCTCGCCGCTCATGTGTTCGACAAATGCCGGGTCGCGATATTGCTCGACGTGCGCCGGATCGTGTGTGAGCCACCGAATGCTTTCGGTCACGAGGCCATCGTCTTCGACCAGATGCGCGCGCACCCACATGCCGGTGGTCTGCGTGTACGAGCGCACACCGACGCGCTTGCCGACGAGATCCTTCGGCTCGATCGTACCGCGCGGCCTATACGCGATGATGCAGCCGCGCTGGAATCGTGACGCGACCACGGCGGGCAGAAGCACCACGGGTCGAGCGTATGCGATTGCCTGCAGGCAGGTGACGATGGCCAGCTCGGAAAGATCGTAAGCCTGCTGCCGCACCATCGGCGCGAATGCCTTGTGCACTGGCGACACCTCGACGAAATCGAGTGTCACGCGCGGGCTGACCAGCTGGCCATTTTTCAGCGGCGTCGACAGCGGCGACGTGGCGAGCACCGTGCGCAGAGTCGTCGTTTCGGTCATGCGCGTGCCGTCGATAGCGCGGGATAAATGCGCTCGGCCGTGCCGCCGAAGATCATCGCCTGCTCGTTGTCGCGCAGGCTCGCAAGTACATCGCGCGCAGCAGCGACCAGCGACGACAGCGAACCTTCCGCCGCCGGGAAATTCGAGCCCCAGGCGATGCGGTTCGCGCCGAAAACGTCCACGATCTTTTCGAGAAAGGCAGCGGGCGTCGAACGACCGGCGGCGGAAGCGGCAAGCGTCCGATTGGTGAGTTTCAGATGCACACCTGGAAAGTTGGCCATGTCGAACAATGCGGCCGCTGCCGCGTAGGGCGCGCCATCGGCAAGCTCGGGGCGCGCGCAATGATCGAGCAGCACGCGCACCTTGGGGAAACGTTCCAGCAGCGAGCGCAGTGCGGGCAGACCTTCCATCGTCATCTGCAGGCAGATCGGGATATCGAGCGCTTCGGCATGCGCCCAGGCGGGGTACGAATCCTTGTGGCCGAGCCAGTCGGATTGACCGGGCATCGTGCTGCCAGTGGTGAAAAGGCGAAAGCCGGAGAGCCCTGCGGCCTGCCAGCGGTCGATCTGCTGCACGGCATCCGCGGCCAGCGCATCGATGGAATACACGCCGACGAAACGATCCGGATACGCACGTACGGCGTCCACCACGTAGCGGTTGTCGTGTCCGTACACCGTCGATGCCTGCACTACCACCGATTTCGCGATGCCTGCTTCATCCGCCGCACGCAACAAGCCCGTCACATCCACTGGCCGGTCGCGCGACCACTCCGATTGATGCCCGCCGATGGGATCGGTGGGGTAGGCGGCGGTATCGGCCGAGATGACGTGGCTGTGTGTGTCGATGATCTTCATCGTGCTCTTTGTATTCCGTGGTTCTGTCGCAGAAAGATGGCGGGCGTTGCGTCGGTCAGAGGTATTGAAATCCTTCGCGCGTGAGGTCTTCGCGCATGTCATAGATGTCCAGCCCCAGCTCGCCGCGTGCGAGGCGTTCGCGCACCGTGTCTTCCCGTGTTTCACGCGCCTTGGCTTTTTCCAGTACGTCGGCGGCATCTTTGCGACGCACCACGCAGACGCCATCGTCGTCCGCGACGATCACGTCGCCAGCGTGCACGTGTGCATTGGCGCAAGTGACTGGAAAATTCACCGAGCCCAGTGACTTCTTCACCGTGCCCTGCGCGCTGATCGCTCGGGACCACACCGGAAACTGCATCGCCGCAAGGTCGCGCACATCGCGCACGCCAGCATCGATAATCAGACCGCGACAGCCGTGCGCCTGCGCCGAGGTCGCGAGCAGGTCGCCGAAATAACCGTCGTCGCAACGACTGGTCGGGGTGACGACGAGGATGTCGCCTTCGCGCAGTTGTTCGATCGCGACATGCAGCATCCAGTTGTCGCCCGGTGGCAACGAAACCGTTACAGCGGTTCCGGCGATGCGCGCGCCGGCATAGATCGGACGCAAGCGGCTGGCGAGCAGACCACGGCGCGCTTGCGCCTCGTGCACGGTAGCGACGCCAAGGCGTGCCAGTGCATCCACGACCGCGATCGGTGTTCTTTCGACTTTGGTATTGACTGCATGCATGCGCAAAACCCTGCGTTGATGGCGCCGGAATGTGACTGTTGCGTGGCGGTTTGCCAATTTCGATTTATGATCGACCCATAAGCAAAGGCTATTGATTGCGCATGAGCGAACCGTTTTCACTGAATCTCCGGCACCTCGATGCACTGACCGTGATCGGTCGCGCGGGCAGCATGAGCGCGGCCGCGCAACAGGTGAACCTGTCGCAGCCGGCGCTTGCGCAGGCGGTCGCCAAGATAGAGCGCATCCTCGGCGAGCGCCTGTTCGAACGACAACCCGACGGCATGGTTCCAACGGCTGCCGGCCGCATCATGATCATTCGCGTCGAGCGCGCGCTGCGATATCTCGTGCAAGGTGTGCGTCTTGCGCGGCGATCCGCGCGGCTCGCGCCGGTCGCGCACATCGAGCGGCGCGTGAGCATGGCGCAACTGCGTGCGCTGATCGCCGTGGAAAGCACCAGCAGCTACGCGATGGCGGCCGAACGAACGGGCCTTTCGCAACCGGCCGTTCATCGCGCGGTGCGCGATCTGCAGGATTTTCTCGGCGTGGCGTTGCTGGTGCGTGTGGGACGCGCGGTGCGTCCTACCGACGTGGCGAATCGGTTCGTGCGGTTTGCGCGACTGATGTTGTCCGAACTACGCGCGGGCATGGACGAAACCGGCGCCCTTGGCGCGGGCGATGGCGGACGCATCATTCTCGGCACATTGCCGATGGCGCGCGCGATCTACCTGCCGGAGTTGCTGACGCGCTTCACCGCGATGCATCCAGCCGCATCGGTGGAAGTGGTCGAGGCGCCGTATGCCGAACTGCTGTCGACGCTGCGCCACGGTGATATCGATTTGCTGATCGGCGCGCAGCGTGATCCATCGCCCGCGAATGACGTCGTGCAGGAAGGTTTGTTCGACGACGAGCCCGTGATCGTCGGACGCGCCGCGCACCCATTGCGCGAAAAGAAGCGACTTTCGCACAAGGACCTGCTGAATTTCCCGTGGGTCATTCCGTCGCACGGCGTGCCCATGCGCGCCAACTGGGAACTGATGTTTCGCAGCCGCGGCGTGGAACCGCCGAAGCTGCGCATCGAATGCGGCTCGGTGCTGATCATGCGCGGCCTCATGCTCAAGGGCGACTGGCTCACGTTGATGTCGCGCGACCAGTTCCTGTTCGAGCGGCTCGCCGGCGTGCTCGCCGAAATCGGCGCGCCGGGACAGGTGCTGCGCCGTCGCATCGCATTGACCCGACGCAGCGACTGGCGACCCACGCCTTTGCAGGCGGATTTCGTCGGTCTTGCGCGCGTGTTGGCGCAGGAGCGCGATCAGGGCGGCCGCTGATTCGCGTGGCTGGCTCGTACGATGCGACCACTTTCGTCTTGATCGTTCATCGCGGTGCATTCGGATAGTCGAGCTTCGGATACCAGTCGGTGCCACGACCTTCGGGTGTCGCATCAAGGATGGTCCACAACGGCATCAGGTCCGGCGCGCCGCGTGGGTCCTGTCCGGGATCGGCGGATTCGAAACCCATTTCACCGCTCCAGAAGTGACGGATGCTGCCGTCGCGACGCGTGAACACGTTGAAGGCGGCCTGATCGCCATCGCCACCGTCCTCATCGATGGCGAAATAATCGCGGCTGTAGTTCTGGTTGATGTCCGAGTACAGCGGCAGGTCACGCCAGCCGCGTTCGCGGGCGAAGTCGAGCAGGCGCTCGATCGATGAACGTGCCACCACGGCCAACGCGACACGCTGCCCGACGTCGCGGGCTTCACCATTCCATGCGCCGAGCAACGAGGTGCACATCGGGCAGGGCCGTTCGCGCTGCGGTCCGAACATGTAGCTGTAGATCACCAGTGTCTGCTTGTCGCCGAACAAGCCGGTGAAGTCCACTGCGCCATCCTTGCCTTCGAAGCGATAGTCGCCAATCACCTGACCACCCGGCGGCAGTGCGCGACGTTGCTCGGCGACGCGTTCGATATGTCGACGCAGCTCGATTTCCTCAACGAGCAGCGCACGGCGGGCCGCACGGTATTCGGCGCTTTCGTTAGGAAAGGCCATCGTGTTGCGCTTTGCCAGTTCGGCAGCGGGAATAAGAGTCGCAGGCATGATCAGTCTCCTGGTGAATGGGATCGGCAACCTTGAAGAAATATGTCGCCCTGGCGGGCGGTGTCATCGCTCGGCAGGAGCAGGTTGTCCGTGATGACGACGAACAAGGCGGGCCCATATCGACATCATCCGGACGATGCATCGCTTCGGGCGTGACGGCCGGCATCTCGCCGATGTGCAGTCCGGGTTGATGCCTGTCGCATTTGCGGGCATGGTGCGGGGATGACCATCGATATAGACGTCCATACAGAAGCCGATGCCGCCTTGCTGGAAATCGACCGCGCCAGCGTGATGCAAGGCGATCGCCTCGTGCTCGACCAGTTCAGCTTGCGCATCGCCGCCGGTGAGCACACCGCTATCCTCGGTCCGAACGGCTCGGGCAAGTCGACACTGGTGAAACTGATCGCGCGACAGCTTTATCCGCTGGCATCCGGCGCGTCACCTGGCGCCGTGCGCATCTTCGGGCGTGAACGCTGGGCGGTATCGGAGCTGCGCAGTCTGCTTGGCATCGTTTCACCGGCAGTGCAGCACGATTACACCAGCGATACACCGGTGGAAGTGGTCGACGCAGTGGTCTCGGGCTTCTTCGCCGCACGCGGCATCGCACGCCATCATCGGGTCACTGCTTCGATGCGCGACCGTGCCCAGGACGTGCTTCAACAGCTCGGCGCCACGCATCTGGCCGGCCGCATGATGTCCAGCCTTTCAACGGGCGAAGCACGTCGTGTGCTGATTGCGCGCGCGCTGGTCCATCGGCCGCGCGCCTTGCTGCTGGACGAACCCTGCGCAGGACTGGACATGGCCAGCCGCCGGCACTTCATGGAAAGCCTGCGCAGCTTGGCAACCGGCGGCACTACGCTGGTGCTGGTTACCCATCACGTCGAGGAAATCGTGCCGGAGATCGACCGCATCGTGCTGTTGCGCGATGGCCGCGTTTCCGAACACGGCAGCAAGGCCGTGACGCTGACGGATGCCGCGCTGTCCCTGGCGTTCGGCATGCCGGTGCGCGTGTCGCGTCATGGCGCGTACTACGCGGCAGCGCTGGCATAAAACGGCTTTCGGCCTGCATGTCGATTTCGCCGTGTCCTGTTCGTTGCATGGTTAGCCGGAGTCATGAACGCCGCCGGCCCACCCACATCAGGAGATGGATTCATGCAATTCCTTTCAATGATCAGGATCAACGAGAACGGCACCCAGCGGCCCGACGAGCGGCTCATGAACGACATGGGCAAGCTGCTGGACGAGATGACAAAAGCCGGCATCATGATCGACACCGCCGGCCTTCGCCCCACCTCCGAAGGTGTGCGCGTGAAACTCGCCCACGGAAAAATCAGTCGTGTCGATGGTCCGTTCACCGAAGCCAAGGAAGTGATCGGTGGCTACGCGATCATCGAAGTGCCTTCCATGAAAGAAGCCATCGAAGTCACGCGTCGCTTCCTCGAGGTCCATGGGGATGGATGGAATATCGAATGTGAGGTGAGGCCGATGGAAAGGCATCCCGGGGGCGGTTGCTGAAGGCCTTCCGGTTCCTCGAGCGATGGGGAAGATGAATGCCGGAATTGCCTTCGTCATGGCGGCGAAGTCCGCCATCCGGTGCGCTTCGCCTCCGTCATGCAAAGGCTTTTCTTCCAAGTCAGCGAACCAACGCGTCTGCGAACACGCGATAATGGCGCGATGACTTCCATGACTTTCGATCTCAAAGCCACTGATGGTGCTGCCCGCCGCGGGCGTCTGACTTTTGCGCGGGGCACGGTGGAGACGCCGGCGTTCATGCCGGTGGGGACATATGGATCGGTGAAGGCGATGACGCCGCGGGACGTGCGCGAGACAGGCGCGGAAATCATTCTGGGCAACACGTTCCATCTGTTCCTGCGGCCGGGACTGGAGATCGTCGGGAAGTTCGGCGGGCTGCATCGGTTTATCGGATGGGACAAACCGATGCTCACCGACTCGGGCGGCTTTCAGGTTTTTTCGCTGGCGCACAAACGCAAGATCACCGAGGAGGGTGTGACGTTTGCGTCGCCGGTGGATGGTTCGAAAGTGTTCCTGTCGCCGGAAGTCTCGATGCAGATCCAGACCACACTGGATTCGGACATCGCGATGATCTTCGATGAGTGCACGCCGTATCCGGCGACGGAGAAAGTCGCCAGCGATTCGATGGAACTTTCGCTGCGCTGGGCCGAGCGCTCGCGTCGCGAGTTCGACAACCTGCAACGCATGGCTTCAAAACCGCCGAATGCACTGTTCGGCATCGTGCAGGGCAGCGTGTACGAAAACCTGCGTCGTCGCTCGGCCGAAGGTTTGATCAAGATCGGGTTCGACGGATATGCCGTCGGCGGGTTGGCAGTGGGCGAGCCGGAAGCGGAGCGCAATCACGCGCTCGATTTCACCGTACCGCTGTTGCCCGAGGACAAGCCGCGTTATCTGATGGGCGTGGGACGGCCGGAGGACATCGTCGAAGCGGTTCGTCGCGGTATCGACATGTTCGATTGCGTGATGCCGACGCGCAACGCACGCAATGGTTTCCTGTTCACCGCCGAAGGAACATTGCGCATCCGCAATGCGAAATATGCGCTGGATACGCGGGTGATCGAGGAAGATTGCGATTGCCATGCGTGCGCGAACGGGTTTTCGCGCGCGTACCTGCGCCATCTCGATCGCTGTAACGAAATCCTCGGCAGCCAGCTGGCGACGATGCACAACCTGCGCTACTACCAGCGACTGATGTCGGGACTGCGCGACGCGATCGAGGCGCAAAGCCTGGAAGCGTTCACTGCCGACTTCTATGCCCGGCGACAACCGGCCATCGCCAACTCCTGAAGTGGCAGGGCTCCCGGAATACGCCGAAGGGACCTTGCAACGGGGTGCGAACGCCCTCAGTAGGGCTCTGCCGGCCGCTTCGGGGCGCCGATGGCGCCGCGCTGCGGCTGGCGTGGCATAATCCCGAATCTTTGACAGGCGTTTGGCCGCTTTGCGGTGTTCGCCCCTACCTTGCGAGACAGAACGATGATTTTTTCCAACCCGGTGATCGCCCAGGCTGCCGCTCCGCAAGGTGCTGCCGGCGGTGGCATGCAGATGATCATCATGATGGTCGTGCTGTTCGGCCTGATGTATTTCATGATGATCCGCCCGCAGATGAAGCGTCAGAAAGAACATCGCGCGCTGCTCGCCGGCCTGTCCAAGGGTGATGAAATCGTCACCAGCGGCGGCATCGCCGGACGCGTCGACGACGTCGGCGAAACCTTCATCACGGTGGAGATCGCACCCAACGTGATGGTGAAAGTGCAGAAGGGACTGGTGTCGCAGGTGTTGCCCAAGGGCTCGCTGAAATCAGTCTGATGCATGGTCGCGGCCAGCCTTCGGTTGGCAGCCGCTTCCCACCACCCATTTCGATTGTCGCTACCGCTGTGGCTGTCGCCACGGCTTTGATGGATTCAGGGCATGAGTGATTTTCCCCGCTGGAAATACGCGCTGGTCGCGCTGGCGATGTTGTTCGGCATCATCTACGCGTTGCCGAACGTCTTTGTTCCGTTGCCTTCGGTGCAGGTCACTGCGACTCACAACGCTGCGCCGATCGACCAGTCCATGCAGAAGAAGGTTGCCGACGCGCTTGTCGCTCAGCACATTCCTGCCCTCGACGTAAGCGTGCAGGGCGATCACCTGCTGGCGACGTTCGCCAACACGGACGTACAGAAGAGCGGCGCTGACGCGATCAAGGCGACGTTGGGCGACGGCTACAGTGTGGCGTTCAATCTGAAGTCGGTGGTGCCTTCCTGGTTGCGTGCGATCGGTGCGCGTTCGATGCCGCTGGGCCTGGACTTGCAGGGCGGGGTGCATTTCCTGATGCAGGTCGACCAGAGCGATGTTGTCGACAAACAGGAAAACAGCTACGCGGATGACATTCGTGGTCTGCTGCGACTCAAGAATATTCATTACGAGTCAGTGGCTCGCAGCGCGGTGAAAGGCCAGGGCATTGCGGTGATCCTGCGTTCCGCGAACGATCGCTCCACGGCGTCGGATGCGATTGCCAACGAGTACACCGATCTTAATGTTGCCAACGGGCCGAGCACTCAAGACCGTTTCGTGCTCAACGTCGTGGTCAAGCCGGAGAAATTGCTCGACTTGTCGCGCAGCACGATCACTCAAAACCTGAGCACGTTGCGCAATCGCATCAATGTGCTCGGCGTGTCCGAGCCGCTGATCCAGCAACAGGGCGAAAGCCGCATCGTTGTCGAACTGGCTGGCGTGCAGGACCCGGCGGAAGCGAAGGCACTCATTGGCGGTACGGCGACATTGCAGTACCGACCGGGCATCGGTTTTGCCGGCGACGCTGCCGCGGTGGACGCGGCGCGCACGGGAAATATTCCTCCCGAAGCCAACCTTTACTACATGCATGACAACCATGCCCCTGTTCTGGTCAGCAAGCAGATCATCGCGACCGGCAACGAATTGGTGAATGCCAATTCCACGCTTGATACACAAAGTGGCACGCCCGCAGTCAGCGTGAATTTGAACGCGACGGGCGCGAAAAAGATGCTGGATTTCACGACCGCCAACGTCGGCAAGCCGATGGCGGTTGTCTATGTCGAGCGCGTTACCGAAACCAAGCTGGTGGATGGCAAGGAAGTCCGCACACCCAGGATCACCGAGTCGGTGATCAACGACGCCAGGATCGACGGCGTTTTCAGCAATCAATTCCAGACCACCGGCCTGGGCACCATGGAAGAGGCTCATAACCTGGCCAACCTTCTCAAGGGTGGTGCGCTGGCAGCGCCGGTGGATATCGTCGAAGAGCGCGTGATCGGCGCGAGCCTCGGTCAGGACAACATCGACAAGGGCTTCAAGGCCGTGTTGCTTGGTCTCGCGCTGGTGCTGGCCGCTGCGGCGATCTACTACAAGCTGTTCGGGCTGGTCGCCGACATCGCGTTGTTCTTCAACCTGGTGATTCTCGTTGCGGTGATGTCGCTGATCGGCGTCACGCTGACCATGCCGGGCGTGGCCGGCATCGTGCTGACGCTGGGCATGGCGATCGATGCGAACGTGCTGATCTGCGAACGCGTCCGTGAGGAATTGCGCAATGGCTCGACGCCACACGCGGCGATCCGCGCCGGCTACGAGAAAGCGTGGGCCACGATTCTCGATGCGAACGTCACCCACCTGATCGCCGCGCTCGCGCTGACCACCATGGGCACCGGTGCGATCAAGGGCTTCGGCGTCACGCTGATGATCGGCATCCTGACTTCTCTGTTCACCTCCGTGATGCTGACGCATGCATTCACTGCGCTGATCCACGGCCACCGCAAGCTCAAGACCCTTTCGGTGTAAGGGCGGGAATCTCTCATGGAAATTTTCAACCACAACAGCAACGTCCCGTTCCTCGGCATGCGCAAGTACAGCGTCGCCATCGCGCTGGGTCTGATGATCGCGTCCATCCTGCTGATCGCCACCAAGGGCCTGAACTACGGTCTGGATTTCACCGGCGGTGTTTCGATGGTGGTCGACTACGACCAGCCGGTGCAGATCGCGGGCGTGCGCGATTCACTGGCCAAGGGCGGTTTCGAACACGCGGTCGTGCAGAGTCTTGGCGGCACGCGCGAGGTGTCTATCCGCATGCAGCCCAAGGACGATCCGGCCGCGATGCAGGCGTCGGACGGCAAGGTCAATCTCGATCGCATTGCTGCCGACGTGAGCAAGGTGCTCCAGGCCACAAGGCCGGATGCGAAGGTCAAAAGCCCGGAGTTCATCAGCGCGGAAGTCGGCGCGGAACTGCGCAGCGACGGCACGGTGGCGGCAGTGTTCGTGATGCTCGGCATCATGGCGTACCTGTGGATTCGCTTCGAACGTCGCTTTGCGATTGCGGCAGTCGCCACGGAAGTCCACGACGTGCTGGTGACGCTGGGCATTCTGGCGCTGGTGCAGCGCGAGTTCGACATGACGGTGCTGGCATCGGTACTCGCGGTGATCGGTTATTCGATCAACGACAAGGTGGTGGTGTTCGACCGTATCCGCGAGCTGTTCCGCCTCGCGCGCAAGGCCGAGCCGGAGGAAATCCTCAACCGCTCGATCAACAACACGCTGTCGCGAACCATCATCACCTCATTGTTCACGGCGATCACCATGGGCGCGTTGTATTTCTTCGGCGGTCCGGCGGTGCACGGCTTCGCGATCACCATGCTGATCGGCATCCTGGTCGGCACGTTGTCATCGATCTTCGTTGCCAGCCCGATCCTGCTGTGGCTGGGTGTATCGAAGAAAGACCTGATGCCGGTGACCCGGGAAAACCCGGAACTGGCGCGGCGTCCCTGAGCGGGTCTGCCCAGGTCCCGGCACAAAAAAAGGCCCGGATGATCCGGGCCTTTTTCATGCGACTGGGTATCAGTGATGCGGCAGCGGCAGCGCGTAAGTCGTGTGGCGTCTTGCCCAACTGCCCCAGCCAGCCACTGCCAGCAGGATCAACGTGGTCAAACCGTTGACCATCAGCTGGTCGGTGAGAAAACCCAGTGGCACCAATATCGCCAGCGCGACGAGCCCGCAGAGATGCGACAGCGGAAAGCGCCCGTACACGACCTTCTTGTAGATCGCATTGCCGAACAGGTAGATCGCCGGCCCTCCGAGCAGGATGCCAAGATGGCTGGCGACGATGCGCTGGTCCGGATGAGCGATGACCATCTCGTTGGCGACCGCCGACACGATCACGCCGGCCACGATGATCACGTGTACATAGTGAAAATAGGCGCCCATGCGGCCCGGATCCTTCGAGTGCGTGATCGCTTCGCTGCCGTCGTGGCTGCTGGTGTCGAAGTAGACCCACCACATCGCCACGCTGCCGAGGAAGGCGACCAGGAACGCGATCAGGATCGGCAGATCCCACAGCGCCGTGTGATCCAGGCTGGCGCCGGTGTCGAGGATCGATTCCCCCAGCGCCACGATCACGAACAGCTGGCAGCGCTCGGCCATGTGGCCGCCTTCGATGGTCCAGTCCGAGGTCTGCGAGCGACCGAGCCCCGGAACCCACAACCCGATCATCGGCGAGAGGTATTCACACGCCACCGCGAGAAGCCAGAGAACCAGGCGCAGATGACCATCGCTCAAACCACCGGCAATCCACAACGCGCCGGACAAACTCAGCCATGCCAGCATGCGTCGAAAGTTGGGTGCCAATGCGCTGTTCCGATCGAGCTGCAGAAGCACGAACAACGTGCGCCCGATCTGGATGGCGGCGTAAGCGCCGGCAAAGATCAAGCCTCGATTCCCGAATGCTTCGGGTATCGCAGCCGACATCACCAGGCCAGCGAGCATGATGGCGAACATCAGCAGCCGGATCGACATCGTCTCCGGGTTGAACCAGTTGGTCACCCAGCAGGTGTACTGCCAACCCAGCCAAACGGCGAACCACAACACCAGCGTCTGCAACACGCCCACGGCGCTGAGATCGTCGACCAGTCGATGGGCAAGCTGGGTCACCGCAAACACATAAACCAGGTCGAAAAACAGTTCGACGTACGAGACGTGCGCCTCGTTGCCGTCGCGTTCGCGTAAAAGGCTGCCTGTTTCCATGGTCATTTGAATTCCTTTTGATGATGGCTGAAGCAAGGTGTTGTCAATCGTGCGCGAGCTGCAACTCTTTATTCAACGAGGCAAGACGGTCCGGTGTGCCGACGTCGGTCCAGGCGCCGCGATGGCGCGAACCGCTGACTTTTCCATGCACCATGGCTGCCTCCAGCAGGGGTCGCAATTTGAAGCGCGGCGGCTCCCCCAAGGCGCCTGGCACATGGCCGGCCACTTCGGACCAGTTGTCCAGCAGTTCGCGACGAAACACGCCGATGCCGCTATAGGTGAGTTGCGGATCGCCGCCGTCGTGCAGCCGGTTTTCTGTATCCAGCCGAAAATCGCCGTGCGGATGATGCGCTGGATTGTCCGTCATCAGCAGGTGCGCGAGGCCTTGAGGTTCAGAAGGCATCGCGACAAAATCCACGTCACACCAGACGTCGCCGCTCACGACGAGAAACGGTTCTGGTCCGAGCAACGGCAGCGCATTCAACATGCCGCCGCCGGTTTCCAGCGGCGTCGGCCCTTCGTACGCGTAACGGATGCGCAGGCCCCAGCGCGAACCATCGCCCAGTGTGTCGGGAAACTGTTCGGCGAGATGCGACGTGTTGATCACCACGTAGTGCACACCGGCCGTGGCCAGTTTTTCCAGGTGCCACACGATCAGCGGCTTGCCGCCCGCCGAAAGCAACGGTTTGGGTGTGCGGTCGGTCAGTGGACGCATGCGCTCGCCAAGTCCAGCGGCGAAAATAAGCGCGTGCTTCATGCGCTCACCGGCTGGCGCAGATCACGCCCGCGCACATGTCGTTCGAGCAGGGTGACCAGCCCGGCGAGTTCGGGATATTGACTCGCCACGTCGATGACATAGTCGTACACGCGTGGCAGGTCGTCGAGATAACCGGACTTGCCATCGCGATAGCAAAGCCGGCAGAAGATGCCCAGCACCTTGATATGTCGTTGCAACCCGGTGAGGTCGAACCAGCGCAGGAAACGTTCCCGATCGACATCGGCAGCGATCAGCCGTGTGTCGATCAGCCGCTGGCGGTATTGCTCCGCCCACTGTTCGACTCGCGAGTTGTCCCACGCGACATAGCAGTCGCGCAGCAGCGAGGCGAGGTCGTAAGCGATGGGGCCGAGCAGCGCGCCCTGAAAATCAATGATTCCCGGATTCTGCTTGTCGATCACGAGAAGATTGCGGCTGTGGAAATCGCGATGCACGAAGCACCGCGGTTGCGCCAACGCGTTGTCGAGCAACACCTCGAACGCGGCATCCATCACGGCGTGTTCGTCGGCGTCGGATGCGTGACGCAGATGCCGGCCGAGAAACCACTCGGGCATGATCTGCAGTTCGCGCAGCAGGAACGCGCGGTCGTAAGGCTGCAGGCCTTCCGTGTCGACATCGCGCTGGATGCGCAGCAGGGAATCCATGGCGTCGCCGTACAAGCTCTCCGCCGTGTCGTCATTCAGCGCCGACAGATATAGCGACGAGCCAAGGTCCTCGATCAGCAGGAAACCCTGATCGAGATCCGTCGCGCGCACTTCCGGCACGTGCAGGCCAGCAGCCGAGAGTCTCGCGCCGATTTCCAGCCATGGTCGCGGATCTTCCTCTGCAGGCGGCGAATCCATCACGATCCAGCTTTGGCCTTCGTGATGCGTGCGCCAATAACTGCGGAAGCTCGCATCGGCCGACGCTGATTCCAGCGTGAGCATGTTGTCGCCCAGAACCTGGCGAGTCCACGCGAGACGTGCGGCGGCACGGTCAATGTTTTCGTGCATGACTTTCGAATGATGGCGACATGTCGATCAGCTTAGCGTTGGCCGCGCGGGCTGGCGAGTCGTGCGCCGTGCCGTCAACGAGATGGACGGCGCACGTGCGATCGCTCAGTTCGAGAGGTTGTATGCCTTCTCTTCGTGCAACGCGAGATCGAGGCCGATTTGTTCCTGCTCCTCGTTGACACGCAGGCCGAGTGTCCAGTCGATCAGCTTGAGAATGATCAGCGTCAGCACGGCGCTCCACGCGATCGTGAATCCCACGCCCTTGGCCTGGATCCAGAGCTGCCCGCCAAGGCTGGTCACGTCGCCGAAGCCCCCCAGCTTGGCCGATGCCAACGGACCGGTGAGCAGCGCGCCGAAGATGCCGGCGACTGCGTGCACGCCGAACACATCGAGCGTGTCGTCGTAACGCAGTTTCTGCTTGAGCTTGGTCGCGGTGAAGAAGCACAACGCACCCGCGAGCAGTCCAAGCACCAACGCACCGCCGGGGCCGACCGTGCCGGCCGCGGGCGTGACCGCAACCAAACCGGCGACCGCGCCGGAGACGATGCCGAGCACGCTCGGTCGTCGATGGACCAGCCACTCGACCGTGATCCAGCCGATGGCGGCGCCGGCCGTGGCGATCTGCGTGACCAGCATCGCCATGCCTGCGCTGCCGTTGGCTGCGACGGCGGAACCCGCGTTGAAACCGAACCAGCCCAGCCACAAGAGGCTGCCACCGATCACCGTGTAGCCGAGGTTGTGCGGCGGCATGTGCGTGGTTGGATAGCCGCGACGCTTGCCGATCACCAGGCACGCCACGAGGCCGGCGATACCCGCATTGATGTGCACCACGGTGCCGCCGGCGAAATCCAGCACGCCTAGATCGCCGAGCAGCGATCCGGGTCCACTCCAGACCATGTGTGCCACGGGCAGATAGACCACGGTCAGCCACAACGCGGTGAACCACAGCAGCGCGCTGAACTTCATGCGTTCGGCGAACGCGCCGACGATCAACGCGGGCGTGATGATCGCGAAAGTCATCTGGAACATCACGAACACGCTCTCGGGCACCTTGTTGTACAGCGTGCCTGGCGCGATGCCCTTGAGCATCAGCCGATCCATGCCGCCGATGACTGCGTGCAGGTTCACCGCACCCGGGTGCATGCCGACCGTGCTGAACGCGAGCGAGTAGCCGTAGATCACCCACAGCACGCTGACCAGCGCGGTGATCGCAAAACATTGCATCAACACGGACAACAGGTTTTTCGCGCGCACCATGCCGCCGTAGAAAAGCGCGAGGCCGGGGATCGTCATCAGCAACACGAGCATGGTTGCGGTGAGCATCCACGCGGTGTCGCCGCTGTCGAGCGTGGCCGGCGCCTGTGCGAACGCGGCGACCGGTGCGAAAGCGAGTAATGAGAAAACACTGCGACGCGGAAATTCAAAGCGCATCGGCGTCGACCTCCCGCGTGCGGATACGTATCACCTGTTCGAGTTCGCTGATGAAGATTTTGCCGTCGCCGATCTTTCCCGTGCGTGCCGAGTTGGTGATCGCCTCGATGGCGTGATCCAGGCGATCGTCGCTCACCGCCACTTCGATTTTCAGCTTGGGCAGAAAATCCACCACGTATTCGGCACCGCGATAGAGCTCGGTGTGTCCGTGCTGTCGACCGAAACCCTTGACCTCGGTGACGGTCATGCCTTCGACGCCGGCCTCGGCCAGCGCCTCGCGCACGTCGTCCAGCGTGAACGGCTTGATGATGGCCGTGATCCACTTCATGGCGTGCTCCCGTAATGATCCCGAGAGAGGACGGAGCACGATGCATGCCACACCTTTCGGCTCGCGCATTGGCTCAACCACGCAATGTTGCGCGAATGTCGTGCACGATTTGCGGGCAATCGAAACAGGCGTTGCGCAGTGATGGTGCGCCGGCGGCATTGACCCCCAGCCATCGAATCAGTACCATTTTAGTCCCGATTTAAGCTGCCCAGCCCGAGCGCCTCCATGCTTCGTGTCAGCCGACTGACCGACTACGCCACCGTGGTGATGACCTGCATCGCCGCGCATCCTGCCGACGTGATCAGCACGGCGCAGATCGCCGACGAATCGCGACTCGAATTGCCGACCGTCAGCAAGCTGCTGAAAGCGCTCGGCCACGCATCGCTGGTGGAATCGTTTCGTGGCGTCAACGGTGGTTATCGGCTCGCGCGGCCGGCCAGCGAAATCTCGCTGGCGCAGATCGTCGAGGCGCTGGAAGGCCCGATCGGCATGACCGAATGCAGCGTCGCCAATGGTCATTGCGATCGTGAATCGCAGTGCGGCGTGCGTGGCAGCTGGCAGCAGATCAACAACGTGCTCGGCAATGCACTGCGCAACGTGAGCCTGGCCGACATGCTCAAGCCGCCACCGAATCGCCGCATCGCCGTGACCACCAAAGCCGGGGAGGTCACCACCGGATGAACAACGACACCGTGATCCAGGAAACCAACATCGCTTTGCGCGACAACGCCGAGGTCGCCGCCGCGCTCGGTCGCAGCTACGCCGCCGGTTTCGTCACCGACATCGAGATGACCAGCCTGCCGCCAGGCCTGAGCGAGGACATCATCCGCCAGCTCTCCGCGATCAAGCAGGAGCCGGAGTGGATGACCGAGTGGCGGCTCGATGCGTATCGCCACTGGCTGACCATGCCGATGCCGGACTGGGCGAAGCTGAAAATCGCGCCGATCGACTATCAGGCACTCAGCTACTACGCCGCGCCCAAGGCCGGCCCGAAATCACTGGATGAAGTCGATCCGGCACTGCTGGAAGCGTACGAAAAACTCGGCGTGCCGTTGCACGAGCGCGCACGTCTGGCCGGCGTGGCGGTCGATGCGGTGTTCGATTCGGTGTCGGTCGGTACTACGTTCCGCAAGGAGCTCGCCGCGGCGGGCGTGCTGTTCTGCTCGATGAGCGAGGCGATCCGCGAATACCCGGACATCGTCAGGAAATATCTCGGCAGCGTGGTGCCCACCGGTGACAACTATTTCGCCGCGCTGAACTCGGCGGTGTTTTCCGACGGCAGTTTCGTGTTCATTCCCAAGGGCGTGCGTTGCCCGATGGAACTGTCCACCTACTTCCGCATCAACGCGCAGAACACCGGACAGTTCGAGCGCACGCTGATCGTGGCGGAAGAGGGTAGTCATGTTTCCTACCTCGAAGGTTGTACTGCACCGCGCCGCGATGAAAACCAGTTGCATGCTGCGGTGGTCGAACTGGTCGCGCTGGAAAAAGCGCAGATCAAATACTCCACCGTGCAGAACTGGTATCCCGGCGACGAGAACGGCGTCGGCGGCATCTACAACTTCGTCACCAAGCGCGGCGATTGCCGCGGTGACGATTCGAAGATTTCCTGGACCCAGGTTGAAACCGGTTCGGCCGTCACCTGGAAATATCCCAGCGTGATCCTGCGGGGCGATCGCTCGGTGGGCGAGTTTTATTCGGTTGCGCTCACGCATCATCACCAACAGGCCGACACCGGCACCAAGATGATCCACATCGGCAAGCACACCAAGTCGAAGATTGTCTCCAAGGGCATCAGCGCGGGACGCAGCTCCAACAGCTATCGCGGACTGGTGAAAATGGAGAATGGCGCCGAGGGCGCGCGCAACTACACGCAGTGCGATTCGTTGTTGATAGGCAAGAAGTGCGGGGCGCATACATTTCCTTACATGGAAGTGAAAAACCCGACCGCCATCGTCGAGCACGAAGCGACCACCTCCAAGATTTCCGATGACCAGATGTTCTACTGCCGCGCGCGCGGCATCAGCGAGGAAAACGCCGTGTCGATGATCGTCGATGGTTTCTGCAAGCAGGTGTTCCGCGAGCTGCCAATGGAGTTCGCGGTCGAGGCGAAGAAATTGCTTGAAGTGTCGCTGGAAGGAGCTGTCGGATGAAATCCCTGACACAAGGGCTGCTTCTCGCGCCGTTCGCCGTGCTTACCGGTTGCGTCTATTGGCCGCATCACGATCTCACCGCGCCGACGATCAGCGGCACCGTGGTCCGCGCCGGCAAGCCGGTCGTTGGCGAACACGTGCAACTGGCCGACGTGATGACGACCTCGGGCGATGTTTCGCCCAGCGCGCTCACGCAGGAAACGATCACCGATGCGCAAGGCCACTTCTCGATCGGCCCGATCCGCCGTTTCGCGAAAACCGCGCCGATGCCGCTGTTCAATGTCCGCAACAATGTCGTGCCCTGGGGCCTGCGCTTGTCGCCGGACGCCAGGACGTGGCAGGCCGGCTGGTTGACCGATGCCACGCTGATCGGTGACGTGCCGGATGCGCCGATCATCGCTGCCTGCGACCTCGGCGCCGCGAGCAAATCCAGCGTCATCACAGGCGACAACGCGATGGTCGGCAACGGCCCGTGCAACCTGTCGATGGCATCGAAGAAGAAAAAATGAACATGCTGAAAATCGAAAATCTGCACGCGCGCGTCGAAGGTCGCGAAATTCTCAAAGGCCTCAGCCTCACCGTCAACGCCGGCGAAGTGCACGCGATCATGGGCCCGAACGGCGCGGGCAAATCCACGCTCGGCAACGTGCTTTCCGGTCGCGACGGTTACGAAGTGACCGCTGGCAGCGTGAGCTACAACGGCGAGGATCTGCTGGCACTCGAACCCGAAGCACGTGCGGCCGCCGGCGTGTTCCTGGCGTTTCAATATCCGGTGGAAATTCCCGGCGTCAACAACACCTACTTCCTGCGCGCAGCGCTGAACGCACAACGCAAGGTGCGCGGTGAGAAGGATCTGGATTCCATGCAGTTCCTCAAGCTGGTGCGCGAGAAACTGAAGGTGATGCAGATATCCGACGAGCTGCTGCATCGCGCCGTCAATGAAGGTTTCTCCGGCGGCGAGAAAAAGCGCAACGAAATTTTCCAGATGGCGGTGCTCGAGCCGCGGCTGGCGATTCTCGACGAAACCGATTCGGGCCTCGATATCGACGCGCTCAAACAGGTCGCGCAGGGTGTCAACCTGCTGCGTTCGCCCGAACGCGCGTTCCTGATGATCACGCATTACCAGCGCCTGCTTGATTACGTGGTGCCTGACTTCGTGCACGTGCTGGCGGACGGGCGCATCGTCGAGAGCGGCGACAAGTCGCTGGCGCTGAAGCTGGAAGAACACGGTTACGCCGGTATCGCCGAACGTCATCCGGCGGGTGAGGCGGCATGAGTCAGCCGGCGACATCGCCGTTGCTCGCGTCACTGCTCGATGCACCGTTGCCCGTCAGCGGCATCGACTGGCTGGATGCGGCGAGGTGCGAAAACCACAACGCCTTTGCTGCTGCCGGTCTGCCTGATACGCGTGTGGAAGCATGGAAGTACACCGGGCTGCGCGCGCTCACACAGCGCTCGTTCGCCAGCGGTGATGCCGATGCGCAGTCACGTGTGGTCGACACATCGCATTTCGTGTTGCCCGGCGCCGATGGCCCTCGAGTCGTCTTCGTCAACGGTGTTTTTCGCGCCGATCTCTCGTCGATTGATGCACTGCCGCCGGGTCTGCTGCTGCAACCGCTTTCCGTTGCGTTGAAGGAAAACGCCGAACCATTGCGCTTCGCGCTCTCGCGTCATTACCGTGAAGAAGGTGATGCGTTCGCGCGCATCAACGCCGCGTGCGCGGACGACGGTGTGATGCTGCGCGTGGCAACTCACGCGAAAATCGAAGTGCCGATACATCTCGTTTTCGTCGGTGCTGCCGCCGATGCCGATCTGGCGTGGCATGTGCGCAACGTAATCGAAATAGGTGAGGGCGCATCGCTCGAACTGGTCGAACATCACCTCGCGTCCGGCGAACAGAATCATCTTGCAACACTCGTCGCTGATATCGAACTGCGCGAAGGCGCGCGAATGCGCCACACGCTGCTGCAGAACGCGGCGGTCGGCGCGAACCTGATGCGTCGCAGCAGTTTCCGGTTGCACGCCCGCGCGCACGCGACTCTGCATGCGCTGGAGCTTGGCGGCGCGCTGGTACGTCACGATCTGCGGGCGCAGTTGCTGGGCGATGAAGCGCGATTCGATACGCGTGGCGTGTTCATGCCGCATGGTCGCCAGCACATCGACACGCAAATGGCGATCCGCCACGAAGCATTGAACACGGTGTCCACATCAGTCTGGCGCGGCGTCGCCAGCGATCGTGCGCGTGGTGTGTTTCGCGGTGCGATCCTCGTGGCGCCCGGCGCGGATGGCAGCGACGCGAGCCTCAGCAATAAGAATCTTTTGTTGTCGACGGGCGCCGAAATCGACACCAAGCCCGAACTCGAAATCCATGCAGACGAAGTGAAAGCCGCACACGGTGCCACCGTGGGTCAGCTCGACGAGCGTTCGCTGTTCTATCTCCGCTCGCGCGGCATTCCGATGGTGGAAGCGCGCGCGTTGCTGACCGCCGCCTTCTGTCGCGCCGTGCTTGATGACCTGCCGAATGAGGCGCTGCGCGATCACCTGTCGACGTTGCTGATCGAACATTTGCCCGCGTGATGGTTTTTCTTCCTCCGTGTTTTCGGGGGAGGGCGCCAATCAGGAAAATCCGAAGATGAGCCCATCTCAAGCCACCACCGCCACCGTCTTTGACGTCGCGCAAATCCGCGCAGACTTTCCACTGCTCGCGCGCACCGTGCACGGCAAGCCACTGGTGTATTTCGACAATGCCAATACCAGCCAGAAACCGGAGTCGGTGATCGAGGCGGTGAATGCGCACTATCGCGAACGCAATGCGAACGTGGCGCGCGCCGTGCATCAACTTGGCGAAGAGGCGACCACCGCGTATGAAGGTGCGCGCGACAAGCTGGCGCACTTCATCCATGCGCCATCGCGCAATGAAGTCATCCTCACGTCGGGCACCACGCAGTCGATCAACCTTGTTGCATACAGCTACGCATTGCCGCGCTTGAAGCCCGGCGATTCGATTTTGACGACGGTGATGGAACATCACGCGAATATCGTTCCATGGCAGCTTGTGGCCGCGCGCAGCGGCGCAACGGTGAAGGCTGCGCCGATCAACGAGCGCGGCGAGCTGATCCTCGAAAAGTTTTTCGAGATGCTGACGCCCGACGTGAAACTCGCGTGCGTGACGCATGTTTCCAACGTGCTGGGTACGGTCAATCCGATTCGCGAGATCGCGCGCGAATGTCGCAAGCGCGGCATCCCGTTGCTGGTCGATGGCTCGCAGGCATTGCCGCATCGGCCAGTCGACGTGCAGGTTTTGGGCTGCGATTTCTACGCACTCACCGGCCACAAAATGCTTGCGCCGACCGGCACCGGCGCGTTGTGGGCACGGCGAGAATTGCTTGATGACATGCCACCTTTCTTCGGTGGCGGAGAAATGATTCGCGAGGTGCGTTTCGACGGCACCACGTTCGCCGGCATACCGCACAAATTCGAAGCGGGCACCCCGAACATCGCAGGCTTCGTCGGGCTCGGCGCTGCGATCGACTACTACGATTCGGTCGGCTTCGAAGCGATCCACGCGTGGGAACAAAATCTGCTTGCTTACGCCACCGAGCGGCTGCGGGAGATTCCCGGCCTGCGCATCTTCGGTGAGGCAAAAGACAAGGAGCCGGTCATCTCGTTTCTCATCGATGGCGCGCAGGCCACCGACATGGCGACGTTGCTCGACCTGCAAGGCATCGCCGTGCGCTCCGGCCATCATTGCGCGCATCCGTTGATGCAGTTCTACAACGTGCCGGCCACGTTGCGTGCGTCGCTGGCGTTCTACAACACGCGCGAGGAAATCGACGCCTTCGTCGTCGCCTTGCTCAAGGTGCGCAAGCTGCTGATGTGAGCTTGGGTTGTCGCGTCACCCACCACTTTCTGGAATTGCCACATGCACACGACGTTGCGCAGCGATCTCGTCGATTTGGATTCCATCCTCGATCGCGCCCACGCCATGGCAAGCGCCCATCTGCATGGCTTGCCGCACAGGCCGGCCGCGGCGACGTTACCGGCCGACTTCGAGTCGTACACCGAACTGCCGACGCAAGGTCTCGGTGCGCTCAAGACGCTACAACGCTTCGAGCGGGATTGGGAAAAACAAATCTCGGGTAGCGCCGGTCCGCGCTACTTTGGTTTCGTGACCGGTGGCACCACGCCGGCAGCGCTCGCGGCGGACTGGCTGGTCGCCAGCTACGATCAGAACGCGCAGCGCAATGGCGACACCTGTGCGGCGTCGATCGAGCTGCAGGCGGTCGATCTTTTGCGCCAGCTATTGCATTGGCCGAAACAGTGGACCGGACTCTGCGTGACTGGCGCCACCATGGCGAACTACGTCGGCATGGCTCTCGCCAGGCAATGGTACGGCCGACAGCATGGCCGTGATATCGCGGACGAAGGGGTGTGGGGGCTGCCGCCCGTCGCGGTGTTCGCTGGCGCGGCGCACTCCAGCACGCACAAGGCCCTGAGCATGGCGGGCATCGGGCGCAAGCAACTGCAGTCGCTGCCGCTGCTGGATGGTCGCGAAGCGATGGATGTCTCCGCGCTGGAACGCGAGCTGATTCTGCGCAACGGCGAGCCATGCATCGTGGTCGCCAGTGCCGGCACCGTGAACACGGTGGACTTCGATGATCTCGTTGCGATCGGTGCGTTGAAATCCCGGTTTCCTTTCTGGCTGCACGTGGATGCCGCATTCGGCGGCATTGCGGCGGCTTCGGAGAGACATCGGCATTTGCTGGCGGGCATCGAAGCGGCGGACTCGGTCACGGTGGACGCGCACAAGTGGCTCAACGTTCCGTACGACTGCGCGCTGGTCTACACCCCACACATCGCGCTGCAGCTGGAAGTGTTTCAGAACCAGTCGCCGTATCTCAACGCGCCGCGGGCGGTGCCGGATAACTATCTGCATCTCGCACCGGAGAATTCGCGTCGCTTCCGCGCGCTCCCGCTGTGGATGACCTTGCTCGCCTACGGCCGCGAAGGCCATGCCGAACTGGTGGAACGCAATTGTGCGTCTGCGCAACTGCTCGGCAGGCTGCTCGAAAGCGATCCCTTGTTCAAGCTGGCGGCACCGGTTCGTCTCAACGTGGTGTGCTTTGCACTGGCGAATGACGATGCCGGGGCTTTGCGGCGCCTGCAGCAGGCGTTGCATCTCGATGGCACCGCGTTCCTGTCGCTGTCGGTGCTGGATGGACGTCCAATTCTCCGCGCGGCCCTGTGCAACTGGCGGACCACCGATGCGGACATGGAACAGACCTTCAACACGTTGCGGCGGCTGACGTTGTCAGCCTGAGATTGCCGAAGCGCTGATCCGACTGAGCGGCTATCCTTCCGCTTTGCCGATCGTCATGGACTTCGATGCTTGCCAAACTCCCCGGCCTGATACGTCTGCCGATCGTGGCGTTGCTGCTCGCCCTCAATGTGATCGTGCACGTGCTGGTGTTGTTCGCGTTCACGCTGATCAAGGTGATCGTACCGGTTCGCGCGATTCGTCTCGCGTGTTCGCGCCTGTTGGTCGGCATCGCCGAAAGCTGGATCGGCGTCAACAACGTGCTGTTCGACGCATTCACGCAAACGCGCTGGACCATCGAAGGGCTCGATGGGTTGCGTCGCAACGGCAACTACCTGGTGTTGTGCAATCACCAGAGCTGGGTGGATATCCCGGTATTGCAAAAGGTCTTCAACCGGCGCATTCCTTTCCTGCGGTTTTTCCTCAAGAGCCAGTTGATATGGGTGCCGCTGCTGGGCCCGGCGTGGTGGGCGCTGGATTTCCCTTTCATGAAACGCTACTCGCGCGAAACGCTGGCGAAGCGTCCCGAGCTGCAGGGCAAGGATCGCGAAGCCACGCGTCGTGCCTGCGAAAAATTCCGCCACATGCCGGTGTCGGTGATGAACTTCGCCGAAGGCACGCGCTTCACCCCGGAAAAGCACGCCGCGCAATCGTCGCCGTATCGTCATCTGCTTCGGCCCAAAGCCGGCGGCCTGGCGTTCGTGCTGGACGCGATGGGCGATGCGTTGCACGCGATCGTCGATGTCACCATCGTCTATCCGAACGGTTCCGGCACGATGATGGATCTGATCGCCGGCCGCATTCGCGACATTCGCGTGCACGTGCGCGAGTTGCCGATCGACAACACCCTTCGCGGAAACTACGAAGAAGATGCAGCGTTCCGTGAACGCTTCCAGTCGTGGGTCAACGTCTTGTGGAACGAAAAGGACGCGCAGATCGAACGCATGCGGGCTTGAATCGTTGCGCAGTCAGTTGCTCAACAACGATGGAGACGACGAGCCACACCCCGGGGCAAGGCACTATCATCGCCGCATGAATACGCCTATCGATTTGCAATATCGCGCTGCCACCGTCGACGACATTCCGGCTCTGGTCGAACTCGTGACTTCCGCGTATCGCGGTGATTCCAGTCGCAAGGGATGGACCACGGAGGCCGACATCCTCGACGGCAACCGCATTGATCCGGAGGTGTTGCGGCAGGACATCGAGCGCCAACGCAGCCGGGTTTTCATTGCCGAGCGCGACGGCCAATGGCTGGGTTGCGCGCATGTCTGCGAACAGGATGGCGACGGCTATTTCGGGATGTTCAGCGTGCGGCCGGACCTGCAGGGCAGCGGCCTCGGCAGGGCGATGCTGGCAGAGGCCGAACACATCGTGCGCGACGAATGGAAACTTCCCCTGATGCGCATGACGGTGATCGATGTGCGCTCTGAACTGATCGCGTGGTACGAACGCCGCGGCTATCGACGCACCGGCATCGTCAAACCATTTCCGTATGGCGACGAACGATTCGGTATTCCACGTCGCGACGATCTGCGCTTCGAGGTGCTGGTCAAGGATCTGATCGAGCCATCGGCATGAATGGCTGGATCAAGGTCGGCACGCGCAGCGAACTTCTGCCGGGCGAATTCAAGGTGGTGTGGGATGGCGACACGCCTATCGCGGTCTACAACATCGATGGTGCGTTGTATGCGGTGGAAGACGTCTGCACGCATGACGGCGGTGATCTCGCCGGCGGCGACGTGCACGGTTTCGAAGTGGAATGCCCGCGCCATGGTGCGCGATTCGATTTGCGCACCGGCGCGGTGACCAAGCCGCCAGCGTACGAACCGATCGCGAGCTTTCCGGTGCACGAAGAGAACGACGTCATCTGGACGCGCGACGATCGCTGATCGACGCGTCGCGCGTTCGAATAACTAAGCCGGCAATTCACTCTCGAACGTAATCAGGTCGCGAATCTCCGGCGTACGCAGACCGACCACCATCGGATTGCGCACGTTCGGTAGAAAGCACAGGTCGAAGATTTCGGAGATGTCGCCTTCGAAGCGGATCCATTGCAGCACGTCGCCGTTGGTGAGTGAGACGATCTGCACGCCGCACCAGGGCTCGATGTCGCGCTTGGTCAGTTCCGCATCCAGTTGCAGGCCTTCGAAGCGCTGATTGCGCGGCTTGGACAAGCCCACCGCCGCGGTGTTGCCGGTGATCGACAGACCGCGCGCGAAGCCGGGGAGGAACGTCAGCGGCACGAACGATTTCGTCGCGAAGTCGACCCAGCCGAGCTGGCCGGTGCCGGCATTGAGCAGCCACAACTTGCCGTTCGCCCAGCGCGGCGAGTGCGGCATCGAGAGGCCTTCGCAGACGATCTCGTTGGTGTCCATGTCGATCACCACGCCGCCTTCGCTGCGACGATCGCGCCAGCCGTCGACACCATCGCTCTTGCACACCGCGGTGACATATTTCGGCGCGCCATCGACCATCGCCAGGCCGTTGAGGTGGCAGCGATCTTCCGGTGCGAGCTTGCTGATGAAGTCCGGTTTCCAGATCGCCTTGAAGCTGTGCGTCTGGCTCAGCTCGGCCACGCACGAATACTTGGTGTTGATGAAAACCACCTTGCCGTTCTTGCGGATGCCGAGCTCGTGGATGTCCAGATCGCCAATGGTCTGCGCGTTGCGCGGCACGTAGCACTTGTCGAACTGGCCGTGGATGATCTCGTTCGAACGCAGCACGTTCTCGAAACGCCACAGCTGATACAGACTGCCCAGATAAATGCGCTGCGCATTGCCGACGATGCCCATCGCGCGTTCGAACAGCCGCTCGAAGAACGACACGCGCCCCTGCTTGTCGCTGCCGACCAGATAGACGCGGCCGGTCTGGTACGACGAAATCGCCAGCGACATGTTGTTGCCGGCGAGCCACGCGGCGAGTCCGCGCGAGCAACTTTTTTCGACCTGTTGCGTCGCTGCGACGGTTGGTGTGGCAGACGGATCAGCTTCGGTGGTGGTCGGGTCGGCACCGGCGGTTGGTTCGCTCGCTGTTTCGACTGGCGGATCGGTGTTCACGGCGGAGCCCGACTCTATATTTTCAGGTATTTTGGATTTACGAGCCACTGGAATCTCGCTTCTTCTTAGATCCATTCATGGTGAGAGGCGTAGCTGCTACACGCCAGATTCTCACTGTGTCGTCATCGATCTTTCTGCGCATGATTTGGATGCCTCTGACTTTTGCCCAGCGTGAGAGACGCTCGGCGTTATCGGTTAGAAAGTGCTCAAAACGTAAGGTGAGTACAAAACTTTCGCCATCCTTAAGCTGCAGAATCTGGCTCTGCGCTGCAGACAAGATCTTCTTCGATGGCGCGGGCATACCCTTTTCTATCTCGCCAACGATATATATTTGTTCTGGGCTGTTTTTCGTGACTTTTTTGATTGCACCGAGCCTCCAAATCCGAACGCTACTTTTGTCGGCGACACGGTAGGCAATTCGTATGTTCTGCGAGCGTGCCCAGTTTGCGATACGCGCAGCCAGCTTTGAAATATTTTCGCTCGCGAAACTTTGGCTATTCGCCGTAGTTGAAACAGCTTTCAGGAGAAAACTGTCTCCATCATCTAGTTGAAGAATACGCTCTCGCGCCAACATAAGAGAGGTAGGCCGCTTTGCGGGAATAGCAACATCGATTTCGATCGGGCCTATTTGCGACGCTCCCTTATGCATGTTACCTCCGGCACCGCCTTGCTTTTAATAGTGATAAAGAAATCCCGACGGTGGGAAACACCGCCGGGATGACTCCATTCGCACCAACTTACACAAGGTTCTTTCTCTTCCCTTACCAGCTGTACCGCA
>NZ_LMUV01000004.1 GCF_009765755.1 Rhodanobacter sp. L36
CGGTCGTCAAACCGTCGTGGCGATAACCGTCAACGGAAAGAAGCTGCGGGCGATGATCGATTCCGGAGCGTCCGTCACCGTGTTGAGTCGCCATGCTGCAGAACATGTCGGCATCAACCTCGATGGACCGGACGCGAAACCTGGCGTCACCGGTACTGGTATCGGTTCGAAGTCCGTCAAGGCGTGGACGGTCAATATCGATTCCTTCTCCGTCGGCACCGAGTTGATTCAACACACCCAGCTGGAGGTCATCGACTCCTCGATAGGCCGCGATGTCGACATGCTGCTCGGCGCGGATTTTCTTCTGGCCCATCACATGTTCATCGCAAACAGCCAGGACAAGGTGTATCTCACCTACAACGGCGGCCGCCTGTTTGCGCTAGCCAAAGCCACCACCGATGGCGAAAGCCCAGATAGCGAAAAAGCTGCGCCACTGCAGAATGCCGCCGACTACGCATTGCGTGGTGCAGCGCATGTATCTCGTGGTGAGCCGGAAGCAGCGATCGCTGATTTGAACGAAGCGATTCGCCTGGCGCCCGAACAAGCCACTTACTATCTTGCGCGCGCACGTGCCTATCTTGCCGAGCGACAACCTGGTGCTGCATTGGCTGATCTGGACAAGGCTGTGGGTCTCGAACCAAAAAATGTCGATGCGTTGCTGATGCGCGCCCACGTTCGTTTCGAGCACGGAAACGGTGCCGGCGCGTTGTCGGATGCCAATGCGGCAAATCCGCTAGCGCCCATGGGATCTCCGGACTCCCGCACCGTCGCGGGCCTGTACGTCGCGCTCGAACAACCCGCCACGGCTTTGCCTTTGCTGGATGGCTGGATTCAAATGCATCCGTATGATGTACATCTTGGCAACGTACTCAACGAACGCTGCTGGGCCCGCAGCTTGAGCAATCAATCGCTCGACGATGCCTTGAGTGACTGCCGCAAAGCCATCAAGCGCGATGGCGAAAATCCACAATATCTCGACAGTCTCGGCATGGTGCAACTGCGACTCGGCCATTATCCCGAGTCGATCGCTGCCTACGAAAAGGCGGCCAAGGACACGCATTCCGCCTGGACACTTTATGGACTCGGGCTGGCAAAAATCCGCATCGGCCAGAAAGAGGCGGGCAATGCCGAGCTCGTTGCCGCGCGCGCGATCAAGCCGGACATCGATGCACACGTCGCGAAAATCGGTTTGATCGCGACGAAGCCTTGAAGCGGGTTAATCGATTTGGAAACTGAAGCGCCCGAAACGCTTCAGGCGTAGCGCCAGCCGTCGATTTCCACCAGCAACTCGCGGCGACAGATATCGCCGTGCAACAGCAACACGGGCACGCCGGGCAGGCGGCGTTGCAGGAAGTCGCGCACGCGCGACACATCGCCACTGTTGCGCACGTAGGCTTTCATCGGCGAACGCGTATCGAAGCCCGCAGCCATGTGCGCGTTGGCCAGCAGCGCTTCGAGATTGACGAGCGTTTCCTCAAGCTGCGCGTCGAGATCGTCGTGATGCGCGGATGCATGGCCGACCACCGCCGCCGTGCCGGAGATTGCCAGCGCATCGCCTGCCGGCAACACCATCGCGCGGGCGAAACTCGGTGGCGTGCGACCGTACTGGCGTGGGTAACGCCACGCGCTGACCTGGCGTGGATTCTCCACGCGTGTACCGGGTTGGTCGCATGCCAGCAGGTAAACCTGCAGGCGTGGCGCGGAATCGAGATGCCCGATCGCCGTCGCCGCGGGAAAGCCGTCTGCGAAAAACGAACCCATGCCACGCGCGCGCCCTTCGCAGAACTGCTTGTAGCGTTCGGCGTCGTCTTCGCCCTGGTTGATCGCGCCGAGGTAATTCCATACGCGCGTGACGTGCTGCGTGCCGCGTGCACCGACGAAACGGTGCATCTGCTCGTAGGCGAGTTGGGCTGTGCGCAACGGGCCGCCGTGTTCGGTTTCATCGAGCTCGATGGCCGCGAACAACCAGCCACCACCGGACGACCAGCGAAGTGCGCCTTGCATGCCGTACTGGACTTCGGCATCGACCTGCCAGAGTTCCATCGGCGCCGGCGAATCGACGCTTTCCAGCGCGACTTGCAGCAGTCGTGGATCGTCAATGGCAGGGCCGCCGCTGCCGAAACGCAGCACCGCCAGCGTGCCGGGTTCGGCCAGCGCGGACGCCACATCGGTCAGCCGATACGACACCCGAGGTGCCTGGCGTGGAAGCGTCTGGAGCAGTGGGTCTTCACATCCCTGAATCATTGCGTCTAACCGGGAACGACAAGGGCGCTATGTTACACTCCGCGCCCACTGCCACCGGGGGGAGGCAATGCAATCAGAGTACGGAATCGAGCATGGCAGAACAGACAGCGGCACAACACGACCTGGCCACGTTGATCGTGCAGTGCCTGAACCTCGAGACCGTCACGCCGGAACAGATCGATCCTGATGCGCCGCTGTTCGGTGGTGACCTCGGGCTGGATTCGATCGACGCGCTGGAAATCGCGCTGGCCGTATCCAAGCGCTATGGCTTTCAGCTCCGTTCGGACAATCCGGACAACCGGCAGATCTTCACCAGCCTGCGTACGCTATCCGAACACGTCGAGCAACAACGCGCGGGCTGAAGCCGGCCGAGCCGGGTTTCATGGCGACCTCACACGCAGGCCGGGCATCCGTGGCACGCTGTGATCAGGTTGCGGTTCTCGCGGAATCCGGCATGACATCCACCACTGCAATGCCTGATAATGCACGGCGCTACGCGTTGTTGCCGTGGCTTGCCTATCCGTTGCTCGCGGTAGCTGGTGCACTGACCCATCGACAGATTTTTCCGCTGCTCGCGCTGATGTCGCTGATGACGGCAGTGATGTGGTCGCGGTTGCGTGCGCGTCGCGTCACTGCCTGGCTGCTGTGGTTTGCGCTGGCAGCAGGCATGGCATGGCTCTCGTTGCTCGGTTTCGCCGGCTTGTTGCTCGAAGCGGTACCGGTGCTGATCAACGCGCTGCTTGCGTACGGCTTCGGCCGCACATTGTGCACCGACGAACCGCTGGTCGCGCGCATCATCGTTGCCGTCGAAGGCGAGGATCGGTTGGCGATGGCGGGCGTCTCGCGGTACGCCCGTCAGCTCACGGGGTTCTGGACGTTTCTGCTGGCGACGCAGGCACTCGTGCTGGCGGTGCTGCTGATGTGCGCGCAGCACAGCGGATTGCTGGCGCAATTACATATGACATCGCCGTTGCCGATTCCCGATCACTGGGCTGCACTCTGGTTGCACGCGGGCGGCTACATCCTGCTCGGGTCGGTGTTCGCGCTTGAATATGGCTACCGCCGCTGGCACCTGCGTCATCTCGAACACACCAGCCTGCGCGATATCGTCACGCGGGTATCGCGACACTGGCCGCAGCTTTTGCGCAGTCATGGGACGCCTGCTGCATGAACGCCCCGGCTTTTGAACAGTCATTTGCCATCGACGCCGGACATCCGTCGTTGCCAGGACATTTTCCCGGTCACCCGCTAGTGCCTGGCGTGATGCTGCTGGAACAGGTGGCGCTGGCGCTTCGTGCATGGCGTGGTCAGCGACTGGCCGGCGTGAGCGAGGCGAAGTTCGTCGCGCCATTGTTGCCTGATCAGATTGCGACCGTTCGACTGACGCGGTCCGATGCAGCAACGCGCGTGCGCTTCGAAATCCATCGCGAAGGCAACCTGCTCGCACGCGGCATGATCGAAGGCGCGACATGAGCACGAACGAACACTGGCAGAGCCGGCCCGAAGGCGGCGGACGTTTCGCGATGTGGCTGATCCGCGCGATCGCCCTCTACGGCGGTCGTCGACTTGGCCGGATTCTGCTGTACCCGATCACGTTTTATTTTTACGTGCGCCGCGCGCCGGAAAGAAAGGCGTCGAAGCAGTACCTGCAACGCGTGTTCGGGAAGCCGCCGATGCCGTGGCAGGTGTTTCGTCATCTGCATGCGTATGCAGCGACCACGCTGGATCGGATCTTTCTTCTCGCACATGGCGAGAAGGGATTCGAGATCGAGACCGTCGGCCTGGAAATGCTCGACCGGCAACTGGAATTCGGGCGCGGCGCGCTGCTGTTCGGTTCGCATCAGGGGAGTTTTGAAGCCCTGCGCGCGATCGGCACGCGGCGCCCGGATCTGTTGCTGCGCGTGGTGCTGGACAAGCAGAAGACGCCAGCGATGACGGAACTGCTTGAAGCGCTGGCGCCCGAGGTCGGCGCATATGTCATCGACGCATCGCGCGACGGCACATCGATTGCGCTGGCGATGGCCGAAGCGTGCCAGGCCGGACAGCTGGTGGCGATGCTCGCCGATCGTGGACGCGGACACGAGGTTCTGCGTCGTGCGCCGTTCCTCGGATCGCCGGCGCCGTTCCCCGTCACGCCGTGGTTGATGGCGCACACGCTGCAAGTGCCGGTGATGCTTTGCTTCGGCCTTTATCTCGGCGGCAATCGCTATCGGCTGGTGTTCGAACCGATGGCCGAGCGCGTGCATATTCCAAGGCACGATCGTGGGCCGGCGCTGGACGCGCTGATCGCCGCCTATGCGCAGCGGCTGGAGCACTACATTCACCTCGCGCCATACAACTGGTTCAACTTTTTCGATTTCTGGCAGGACGACGGTGCCGCGGCGCCAGCCATTGACGAAACAGCGGGCGAACACGTCGGTGCGTGATGTTCCGCTGCTGGAAAAAGCCGACTGGGCTTCGCTGATTCCGCATGCCGGCGCGATGTGCCTGCTCGACGCAGTGCTGGTGTGGGATCAGCAAGGCATCCACGCGATCAGCGAAAGCCATGCGCGCGCGGATCATCCGTTACGCAGCACACTTGGACTTCATGCCGTACATCTTGCGGAATACGGCGCGCAGGCGATGGCCGTGCACGGCGGCTTGCTGGCGCGATCGAAAGGCGCGCAAGCTGCGCGAGCCGGCCGGCTGGTCAGCCTGCGTGATGTGCAGCTGCACGTTGAATACGTCGATCTTTCCGATGGCCGTCTGGACGTCCATGCCGAATGTCTCTACGCCGACGACGGCGGCGCGCAATACACGTTTCGCATCGAGCATCGGGACAGCGTGCTGGCCACCGGCCGCGCCGCGGTGATTCACCCGGCGGACTGAAGCTTTCGGCCGCTCGGCGCGGCTGTCGTTCTACGCAAACTCGAACAGCATCGGTTGCGGATGTCCCGACAACGGCGCGTGCAGTTTTGCATCGGTAGCGGCGGCGCGCAGCGTGATTGCATCGGCGATCCCTTCGAGCAGGCGCACATTCTCGCGCAGGCGCGCACGAAGGCCGGCATCGTCCAGTGGATCGTGCAGTCCGCGGTTGAGTTCGGCGAACCACGCCAGCGAGCACTGATCGAGCATCTCGCGCCGTGTTTGGCGCCCGCCGGCCTGATGCCAGTCGCGAAACAGTTGCTGCATGCGCTGGTTGAGCGCCTGTGCGCGTTCCAGTTGCGGGCGCATCTCGCCGAGCAGATCGAGATCGGTCAGCCGCTGCTGGAACATCAGCTGACACAGCACGCCCCAGTAGTACGCGTAATCCCAGATCACCTTGGTCGGCAGCACTTCGGGGTTGCCGAACAACGGGTACTGATTGCGGAAAAGCGCCAGCGTGTTTTCGTAGAACGAGAAATAAAGCTTCTCGTAGAAATGCGCGTAAGGCGCCACGTTGCGGCCGGCGCGATCGTGGCCGATCAGGGCGACGATGTACGTGTTGGCGATGGCGATGAAGTCGCTGCCCGGCGAATAGAACGGATCGAGGAACGTGCCGGCTTCACCGGTCAGCGCCCAGCGATCAGCGGAGAACAACTGCTTGCAACCGTGCGAGTAGCCGCGCAGGAAACGGAAGTCGAGCAGCGTATCGCGCTCAGCTTCAATCGCACGGCCCATCGCGGGTTGGCGTTCGTGCAGCCAAGCCAGCGCCTTGTCGAAATCGCGCATGCCGTCGAGCGGATGCATCTTCGCGTCAGTGACGATACCGATCGAATGCGCGCCGGAACCGAGCGGAATCAGCCACGCCCAGTAACCCGGGCCCATCAGGTGATTGGTCGAGCGCCAGCGTTCCGGCGGCGACACGCGGCCGCGCCAGTCGGCGTCGTCGTTCCAGCTGTCGATGTCGATCATCGCGTCCATGCGGAACCACACCGCGTTGGCGTGATGGCCGTTGTCCAGGGTGAGATCGAATCGCCGACGCAGGAGTGCAGCGCGGCCGGATGCGTCGAGCAACCAGCGTGAGCTGACATGGTGCTCTCCGTTGTCGTCGGTGAAGCGCACTTCGTGCGCAGCGCCGTGCGTGCCGACGTTGAAGGATTTGACCGTGGCACCATCGCGAAAATCGATGCCTCGCCGACGCGCTTCCTCGCCAAGGAAAGTTTCGAAAATGCCGCGATCGAGTTGATAACTCGGCGCTGGCAGAATTTTGCTGACGCCGAGCTCGGTGGTGTTCTCGACGTCTGTTCGGCCGTCCGAAAAGAAATAGCGCAGGCCGAACTTGCGGATGTGTTCTTCATCCAGATGCTCGCGCAGGCCCAGCGTGTGATCGAAATAATGCGCGCCGATTTCCACCGTCGATTCGCCGACCTTGTGCGCCGCCGACTGCAGCGGATGACGCTGGCGTTCGATCACCAGAATGTCCATGTCCGGAAATTCGCCGCGCAACTGCAGCGCCAGACAAAGTCCGGCGAGGCCGCCGCCGAGAATCACTGCTTCACGCATCGCATCACTCATGGATAGAACGCCTTGTCGCCATCGCCGGTTTCGCGGCGCTGCGGGTGAAATACAGCAACATCGGCGTGGTCATCATCGTGGTGACGATCGCCATGATCAGCAGAAGGGTGAACATGCGATGGTCGATCACGCCGGTGTCCAGGCCGACCTTCATCACGATCAGTTCCATCATCCCGCGCGCATTCATCAGCGAGCCGATGGCGAATGAGTCACGCCAACTCTGCCGCGCGATGCGCGCGCCGGCAACGCCGCCGAGGACCTTGCCGAGAATCGCCACTGCCAGCAGCAAGGCCAGTGCCACGCCCATGCCCGGCTGCAGCAGGTCGGCGCTCGTGCTCAGGCCTGCGAGCGCGAAGAACACCGGCAGCAGCAACAGCAGTGCAACCTTCTCCACCCGTTCGATCAGGCTGGCGAGCAAGCGGTCGTCGCGTGGTAGACAGAGCCCGAACAGGAATGCGCCGAACACCGGATGCAGGTTCAGGAATTCGGTGACCGCCGCGCAGGCCAGCGCACCCATCAACAACAGGGCGAGCGCGCCGCCGTCCACGCCACCGTTCGGTACGTGCCTCGACAGCGCGCGTGCGCTGAGCGGGCGTATCACCAATAGGCATAACGCCAGCAGCAGCGTCAGCCCGACGAGCGTGCGCCAGAACGGCATCCAGTCGCCGTGCGCGGAAATCAACGCCACGATCACCGCGAGCATCAGCCAGGCCAGCACGTCGGCCACTGCAGCTGCGGCGATCGCAAGCTGGCCGGGGTTGCTCTGGGTCAGTTCGCGATCCTTGAGGATGCGCGCCATCACCGGCAATGCGGTGACTGCACCTGCGGTCGCCATGAACAACGCGAACGGCCAGAACGCGATGCCGTGCGGCGCGAATTGCGGATACAGCATCGGCGCCGCGCCGAGACCCAGCGCCATCGGCAGGATCACTGCGCAACCGGCGATCCAGCCCGAGGTGGCGAGGTTGCGACGGATGCTGCCGGGCAGGCGCAATTCCGCGCCGACCACCACCATGAACAACACCAGCCCGAGCGTGCTGAGGCTCTCGAGTCCTGCAAGGCTTTGCGGTGCGAACAGCGTTGCCTGCCAGTGCGGCGCAAGCGCGCCGAACACCAGCGGACCGAGTGCGAGTCCGGCGATCATTTCGCCGACGACCGGCGGTTGTCCGAGCCAGCGCAATAGCCAGGCAGCGACCCGCGAAGCGAGCAGAATCACCAGCAATTGCATCAGCAGCATGGAATGAATCACGACAACTCCCTCGGTCGCCAGGTCAGACGCAGGTATCGCCCATGATGACGGGTTTGCCGCGCGAGCGTCGATAGCTCGCCGGGATTTTCCCGTATTGGATGACGCGCCCCACCGTGTAGAACGTGATGCGCGTGACATCCCGCACCGGGCTGAAATGACTGCGCCGGAATTCGCCGTGATAGCGCGAGGCGATCGGCACCGACACGACGCCGATGTTCTTTTCGCGCGATGCGGCGATCAACACGGCGGCCTCGAAAACGAAATCTTCCGCCGGCAGATCGACCAGCTCCAGCGCGGCAGGTGGATACCAGCGCTGCCCGCTTTGCGTGTCGGCAATCGGCTGCGCACAGGCGAACGAGATGCCCCAGTCCGCCACCGCGTTTGCGCGACGACGGCCTTTGGGCTGTTGTTCGCGATCGAGCAGGCGTGCGCCGATCACGATGCGATCGGGGTAGCGTGCGGCTGCAGCCACAATGCGCGGAATGTCGCTGGCCTGATGCTGGCCGTCGCCATCCATCGTCAGCACGGCGTCGTAGCCGCAGCGCAGCGCTTCACGAAAACCCCTGCGCAGCGCTTCGCCTTTGCCGCCGCGCACAGGCTGGCGCAGCAGCGTGACCGGCAGTGCACCGACGATCTGCGGCGTCTGATCGTCCGAGCCGTCGTCGATCACGATCACCGGTGCGCCGAGCGCCAGCACCGATTCGACCACACCGCGAATGGCCGCCTCTTCGTTGAAACAGGGAATCAGCACGCACCAGCGCAAAGCGGTGGTGTTCACGCGGCGCGCTCGGCAACCATCGCCTGCGTGTCGATGCGCAACTGCATTCCGCTTGATGCGTCGACGCGACAATGACCGCCGCCGCGCGCCAGCACCGCGAGCAATGCCAGCGCAGTGGCCGACGGATTGCCGCGACTCCAGCCGGAGAGTGGCTCGGGCAGTTCGCTGATGTCCTGTCCCGATGTCAGCGTCATGTCGAGGCACGCGAGCGTGTCGATGCTGCGCTCGGGTGTGAGCACCAGCGCACAGGCGAACGCCTGCGTGCAGCCGGTGACTTCGTTCAATGGACCGCTGCCGGCGGTGTCGCTGCAAACCAGCAGCACCGGGCGTCGTTCGGCGACGACCTGGCACGCCGCTTCGAGCAGGCCGGCACCGAAACTCGCGCGTTGCGCGGCCAGCGCGGTGGATGGCGCGTGGCAATCGGTGGCGATCGTCCAGTAGCCGACCGGCGCGTTGTGGACGGAATTGTGGAAGCGCGTCGGCGAGAGTTCGCCGGGCGCATTCGCAAGGGTTGCGCACATGTAATCGGTGATCGGCTGGTCGCCGTGCGACGAGGCGAAAACGCAGGCCAGATTGCGAGCATCGCGGCCGCTCATCACCACTGCCTGTCCGGCGACTTCCACCGCCAGCAGTACGCTTTCCGGTGCACGCCGGCGTTCGTTCGCAGGCAGCGTGATCGCGGCTGGCCGCGCCGGCGGCGGAGTCGGCTCGATGCCATCGAGTAGCTCGCGCAGCGCGGCGAAATTCGCCAGTTGCGGCGACCACACGCCGACACCTTCGACATGCACGCGCAACGCGCTCATCCGCTGAACCCCGCGCGTGCGAAGGCGAGGCATGCGTTGTTGCCGCCGAAGCCGAATGAATTGCTGAGCGCCACATTGACGCGCTGCTTTTCGTTGCGCCATGCGAACTGCGCGCCGCACACCGCGTCGGGCGTATCGCCGCCGAGGTTGCCGGGAATCAGGTCGTGTTCGATGGCGAGCAACGCGATCACCGCTTCGACGATGCCGGCCGCGCCCAGCGTATGGCCGGTGAAACCCTTGGTGGAACTGGCGCGCGTGCTTGCCGGAAACGAGCGGCTGACCAGCGCCGCTTCCACTTCGTCGTTCTTCTGGCTCGCGGTGCCGTGCAGGTTGATGTAGTCGACTTGCGACGCATCGAGCCCGGCGCGGAGCAACGCATCGCGCAGCGCCAGTTCGGCGCCGAGTCCTTCGGGATGCGGCGTGGACATGTGATGCGCATCGCTCGCTTCGCCGTAGCCGAGCAGACGCGGCGCATGCGGCGCGACGTCGGCGCGTTCCAGCAATGCGAAGCCGGCCGCTTCGCCGATCGAGATGCCGTTGCGCGATGCGTCGAACGGGCGGCACGGTTCGGGCGACACCAGTTCCAGCGCGTTGAAACCGAACAGCACGCTGTCGCACAACGTGTCCACGCCGCCGACCACGGCAGCATCGACCAGGCCCAGCCGCATCAATCGTTCGGCGTTCGCGAACACCTTGGCGCTGGACGAGCACGCGGTGGAAACGGTCAGGCACGGACCTTCGATGCCCAACGCCTCGGCAACGAACGCGGACAGCGAATGCGGCGCATGCACCGGTGGCCAGAGCATGTCGTCGGGAAGGCCGCCATCGGCGTCGAGCCGTCGATACGACTCTTCGGTGGCGCCGATGCTCGATGTCGATGTGCCCAGCAACAGCGCAACGCGTTTGGCGCCGTAGCGATCGCGCGCGGCGCGCACGCGTTCGAGAAAACCGTCCTGGTTCAGCCCGAGCCAAGCCAGCCGATCGTTGCGGCATTCCCAGCGGGCGAAAGCGGTGGGCAGCGGTCGATCCTCGATGCCGTCGACGCGGCCGATCCAGCAGTCCAGCGGCGCGCTGCTGAAATCGTTGTGGCGCAGGCCGCTGCGTGCATGCTCCAGCGCATGCAGATGCGCCACCAGGCCGTGGCCGATGGCGGAAGTGACGGTGTATGCGGAGACCGCAAGGGGGTTCATCGGTACTGACATCGCAAAAGCCTAGCGGTCACTTCGGGAATTGCCTAGCCGCAACTGGGGCAGCACCTGTGCATCGTCTCCATGCGCGCATGAAAATGCTGCGAACCTCTTCGCCGGCCGCACTCTTGAACGCTGCGCACGCTCCCGGCAGACTGCGCGGGCCGCGCGTTCGCCGGTGCCAGGGGAAAAACGATGTCGCGCTCACGACTGCTGCTGTTGCCAATGTTGTTGCTGGTCATGGCCTTCGGTCGGGCGCCGCTGGTGAATCCGCCGCCCGTCGCTGTGCCAAGCGGCATGACCGCAGCACGGGTGAGCAAGGCGGTCGATGCCGCTCTGATCGGACGTGGCTGGACACTGAGTGCCGAACAGGCCGATGGCGTCGACGGCACCCTCAGTCGCAGCGACTACTCCGCAAAGATTCACGTGTCCTTCGACACCAGCAAAGTCTTGATCACCTACGTCGACAGCCACAACCTCAAGTACGAGGTCGAAAGGAATGGCCAGCGCATGATCCATTCCAATTACATGAACTGGATGCGCTTCCTGACGCAGGACATCGGCCGCAACCTGCAAATGATGAGGGTCAGCTGAGCCGAATTTGCCCCGGTTGCGTGCGTTGTGGATATGAGGATCAGGTTTTTCGCGCGGCGTCACGCCACAGTGTGCAGTCGGTGACCCTTGCTAAGCTCGGCGCATTGAATCGACGAGCCACACGATGAGCGAACAAGCCGACCTGGCCGAAACTTTCCTGCGCGGATTGCAGCAGCGCATCTGCACTGCTGTCGAAAAGATCGACGGCGGCGCGCGTTTCGAGGAAGACGCCTGGGAACGCGCGGCTGGCGGCGGCGGAATGACCCGCGTGCTGCGCGATGGCGCGGTGTTCGAGCAGGCCGGCGTCAACTTCTCGCGGGTCAGCGGTAACCAGCTTCCGCCAAGTGCCACGGCGCATCGGCCCGAGCTCGCCGGCGGCAGTTTCGTCGCCACTGGCGTGTCGCTGGTGCTGCATCCGCGCAATCCGCATGTGCCGACCACGCATGCCAATGTGCGGTACTTCGAGGCGAGCAAGGAAGGCGTCGATCCGGTGTGGTGGTTCGGCGGCGGCTTCGACCTGACACCGTTTTATCCGCGCGACGAGGATGTGCGGCATTGGCACACGGTAGCGCGCGACTTGTGCGCGCCGTTCGGCAACGACGTCCATACGCGCTACAAGCAGTGGTGCGACGAGTATTTCTATCTCAAGCATCGCGACGAGACGCGCGGCGTCGGCGGCTTGTTTTTCGATGACTTGAACGAAGGTGGCTTCGAACGCTGCTTCGATTTCATGCAGGCGGTGGGCAACGGGTTTCTCGACGCGTACACCCCGATCGTCGAACGCCGCAAGGACACGCCATACGGCGACCGCGAGCGCGAATTCCAGCTGTACCGGCGCGGGCGCTACGTGGAGTTCAACCTGGTCTACGACCGCGGCACCTTGTTCGGGCTGCAATCCGGTGGACGCACCGAGTCGATTCTGATGAGCCTGCCGCCACGCGTGCGTTTTGAATATGCGTATGTACCCGAGCCAGGTTCCGCCGAAGCGAAACTGGCCGAGTATCTGAAACCGCGCGACTGGCTGTAGGAGCGCACCCTGTGCGCGACGCTTTTTGTGACATAACGAAAAGCGTCGTGCACAGAGTGCGCTCCTACGCGCGTTTCGTTACGGCGTCGCGCCGCTGAACTTCACCGGCGTCGCACCTTTCACCGGGCCGATCTGCGCGCTGTCGCTGACTTTCAGTTCCACTTCGCGGCGAAATTCCAGCGTGCCTTGTACGACGGCGTGTGGGCCGATCACGATCACCGGGTTGCGGCTGTTGGAGTGAAACCAGCCGCTCGGCTTGTCGACCAGGATGCCGCCTTCCACACGCGAGTTCGCGCCGACGGTGATGTCGCCGCTGACGGTTTCGATGCCGCCGGCCACGTGCGCCGCGTCGAGTTCGATCGCACCGTTGACGTTGTCCAGCTTGCCGCCGACATCCGCGTTCTGGCCGAGCTGAATGTGGCCGTTGACCGCATTCACTTCGCCGCGCACATGGGTGGATGCGCCCAGCGTGATCGCACCGTTGACCGTGCCGACTTCGCTGGCCTGCGCATGAGTACCGAGATCGACCGAGCCGTTGACGGTGCTGGCTTTCTGCACCACGGCGTTGTCGCCGATCTCGACCGAGCCATTCACCGAGCTGACGTCGCCGGCATGCTGGCCGGCTTCCACGCGCGCGGTACCGTTGATCTTGTCGATATCGTCGTCGTGTGCCGCCGCCATCAGCGGCAGGCCCAACGCGAGCGTGGTGGAAATAAGTACCGTCGAAAGACGACGCATGGCGATCTCCGTGTAGAGGTTGGTGCTGCTTAGGATGCCGCTCGCGGCCATCGGGTTTAGCATGACCTGTGGCAGGGTTCGCATTTGACGATGTCCGGGCCGGCCTGCACCATTCCCGGTTCACGCACCCAGCAGAGCGTCCTCATGCATCGACTTGTATTGATCCGGCACGGCCAGTCCCAATGGAACCTCGACAACCGCTTCAGCGGCTGGGCCGATGTCGATCTCACCGAACAGGGCGTGGCCGAGGCGAAAGAGGCGGGCGAGCTGTTGATCGCCAATGGCTACACGTTCGACGTGGCGCACACCTCGGTGCTCAAGCGCGCCGTGCGCACGCTGTGGGGCGTGCAGGACACGATGGGGCTGATGTGGCTGCCGGTGGTTACCGACTGGCGGCTCAACGAACGCCACTACGGCGGCCTGACCGGGCTCAACAAGGCCGAGACCGCCGCGAAGTACGGCGAGGATCAGGTGAAGATCTGGCGCCGCAGTTACGACATCCCGCCGCCGCCGCTGGAACGCAGCGCGAACGAATCCGTCAACGATCCGCGCTACGCCACGCTCGATCCGAAAGACATCCCCGACACCGAGTGCCTGAAGGACACCGTCGCCCGCGTGCTGCCGTACTGGCACGAAGTGCTGGCGCCGGCGATCAAGGCCGGACAGCGCGTGGTGGTGGCCGCGCACGGCAATTCGCTGCGTGCGCTGGTGAAATATCTCGACAACATTTCCGACGATGCGATCGTCGACCTCAACATTCCGAACGGCGTGCCGCTGGTGTACGAGTTCGACGACGACCTCAAGCCGCTGCGTCATTTCTATCTCGGCGACGCCGCTGCGATCGAGGCGAAGATGGCCGCGGTCGCCAACCAGGGCAAGGCGAAATAACGCGATGCCACAAGCCACGTCACCAAAAGATATCGCCGCGGCGCTCACCGAGCACTGGTCGCCGCGGGTGATCGGCGAACTCGACGACAATTATCTCAAGGTCGCGAAAGTACACGGCGAACTTTGCTGGCACAGCCACGACGCGGAAGACGAGCTGTTCCTCGTTCTTCGCGGCCATCTGCGCATCGAGCTGGAAAACGCCGAGCCGGTGGAGCTCGACGAAGGCGAACTGTTCGTGGTGCCGAAAGGCGTGCGGCACAATCCGGTCGCCGACGAGGAATGCCTGATCATGCTGATCGAGCGCAAGTCGACACTGCACACCGGCCACACCCTCAGCGAAAAAACCCGCACGCTGGCCGAACAACTCGGCGCGATCTGAGCGCGGCGCATGACAGTCGTCATGCGCAATCACAGCCTGTGGTCAATCGTCACCCGCAGGTGACTGCTTTAATCTGACACCGATTCGTTGAACGGGAATACGCATGTCGCAGCAGCTGCTTCACTACCTTCCGATTGCCGCCCTGATGGCTTTCATCGTCTGGCGTCGCGTCAGCCGTTCGTTCGGCCAGCAACGCATCAAGCGCAAGTCGATGATCTTCCGCATCGTCATGTTCAGCATCATCGGTGCGCTGCTCGCGCTCAGTGGTTTCCACAAGCTCGCGTTGCTCGAAGGCCTGGTCGGCGGCGTGTTGATCGGCGCGGTCATCGGTACCGTCGGCCTGCGCCTGACCCGTTTCGAAACCGATCCGGTGAAGGGTGATTGCTACGTGCCCAATCCGTGGATCGGCGCACTGCTGACGGTGCTGTTTCTCGGCCGCATGGCCTGGCGTTTCATGGCGATGGCGCCAGCCATGCACGCCGCCACGCAGAACGACATGTCGCCGTTCGCCGGTTACACATCCAGTCCATTGACCATGCTGATCGTCGGCCTGATCGTCGGTTATTACATCGTCTACTTCACCGGCCTGCTGATTCATCACCGTCGCTTTCAGCGCGGCGAGCCTGCCGGCAGCACGGTCGCCTGATCGGGCGACTTAATGGGTAATGCTGACGTCGATCTCGATCGGATAAACCGGCTGGTCGGCGAGCTTCGGCGGGGCCGGCAGCATGGTCGATGCGAGCCACGCCGTCATGCAGTTCGCGACCGGCGTGCCCGGTTCTGCTGCCACGCGCGTGGTGCGTCCGTCGGATGTCACATCGGCAACCAGGGTGAAGGGTGATCGATCCGCCGGTGCGTTGCTCGCCAGGCAATCTTTCAATGCCGTGGTCATCGGGCCGGTGATCTGCGACCACAACGCTTTCTGATAGGCCGGCCCGGTCGGTCCGACCTCAACCAACCTGCCGCGCGTCACGCGTGCCGCAAAGGCCTCGTCTGCACGTGCAGTCGGCGGCAGCAATTGCAGGGCGATGGCGAGAACGATGGACATGGCGATCTCCGGCATGAGTTGGCAGCGCGCACGGTAGCAGTTCGCGTAGGTCGCGCGTGGCGTTTTGACATCACTCGCGATGCATGTTGCGCCGACGCGGATCGCGATAGACCAGCATCGTTGCGACCAGTCCGCACAACGCCGCGAACGAAAGCCACAGGCCCGGCGCGGCTTTGTTGCCGGTAAGGTGGATCAGCCACTGCGAAATCGCCAGGCTCGATCCGCCGAGCGTGGTCGCAAGGCTGTATGCGAGCGAGAACCCGGCCGTGCGAACGTCCACCGGCATGATCTCGGTGAGCGCCACCACCAGCGCACCGTTGTAGCTGGCGTAGAGAAACGACAGCCACAGCTCCACGCCAAGCAGACGTCCAAATCCCGGCGCGGCAACCAGCCAGTGAAGCACCGGATATGCGGTGAGCAAGGCCAGCACCGTGCATGCGATCAACAATATTCGGCGACCGAAACGATCGGACAGCGCACCCATCAGCGGCAGCCAGACCAGATTGGACAAGCCGATCAGCAGCGTCACCACGAACACGTCCGACTCCGACAGTTTCAGCACTTCCTTGCCGAAGGTCGGCGTGTACGCGGTGATCAGATAGAACGACACCGTGGTCATCAACACCATCGCCATGCCGCTCAGCACAATGCGCCAGTGCGTGATCATCGAGCGATAGATTTCACCGACGTCGGGGCGATGCTTGCGCGCGAGAAACGCTTCCGTTTCCTCCAGCGAGCGACGCAGCAGGAACAGGAACGGCACGATCAGGCAGCCGACGATGAAGGGAATGCGCCAGCCCCAGTCGTACATCGCCTGCACAGGCATCCAGCGCTGCAACATCAGGCCGAGCAACGCGGCGAACACCACCGCGACCTGCTGACTCGCCGACTGCCACGAACAATAGAAACCGCGATGGCCGGGCGTGGCGATTTCGGACAGGTACACCGACACGCCGCCGAGTTCCACGCCCGCGGAAAAACCCTGCAGCAATCGGCCGCACAACACCAGCAGCGGTGCGAGCGCGCCGATCGTTGCGTAGCCCGGCACGGCCGCGACCAGCAAGGTGCCGGCGGCCATCATCGCCAGCGTGAGAATCAGGCCTTTGCGACGGCCGTGATGATCGATGTACGCGCCGAGCACGATCGCGCCGATCGGACGCATCACGAAACCGGCGGCGAACGTGAGCAGGGTCAGCAGCAGCGACGCGTATGCGTTGTGGCTGGGGAAATACGTGCGCGCAATGGCCGAGGCGTAATAGCCGTAGACCATGAAGTCGTACATCTCGAGGAAGTTGCCGCTGACGACGCGGAACACCGCCTTGATGTTTCCCGCGCGCGTCATTCCGCCCGATGCTCCTGCGCCAAGTAGTCCTCGCTCTGCATTTCGATCAGCCGCGATTCGGTGCGACCGAATTCCGCGCGCAGCCGCTCGCCGTCGTAAAGCTCGGTGATCGGCGCGGCGGCGGACAGCACGAGTTTCACGCGGCGGTCGTAAAACTCGTCGACCAATTGCACGAAACGTTTCGCCGCGTCTTCGCTGTAGAGGGTGAACTGCGGCACGTTCGCCACGATGATCGCCGGGCCGGCCTTCGCCAATGCGATGTAATCGGCAACCGCGCGCGGGCCTTCGCATAGCGCGGCAAAATCGAACCAGAGAATGTGCTCGGCGCGCTTGCGGAACGCAATGTCGCGACCGTTGACCTTGATGGCGCCATCCTGTTCCACCGCACCGCTGGCCTGGCTGGCGAAGATGCGTTCCAGCGCGCGATGCGCTTCCGCGCCCGGGGGCGTCAGGTACACCGGCGCCTGCGCCAGCGCGCGCAAGCGCCAGTCGCGCGACGATGCCATCTCCACCACGTGGCAGTGTTTTTCGATCGCGGCGATCGCCGGGAGAAACCGCGCGCGCTGCAAGCCGTCCTTGTACAAGTTCGATGGCGCGGTGTTCGACGTGGTGATGAGCGTGACGCCGCGCTCGAACAGCGCATCGAGCAGGCCGGAAAGAATCATCGCGTCGCCGATGTCGTTGACCAGAAACTCGTCCAGGCACAGCACGCGACAACGATCGGCCAGCCCGGCGGCCACTTCGGCCAACGGATTCTGTCGTTCGCCCAGCGCGCGCATGCTCTCGTGCACTTCCCCCATGAAGCGGTGGTAGTGTCGGCGCAGCGCGACGCCCTGCGGCAGGCTCGCCACGAACAGATCCATCAGGAACGTCTTGCCGCGACCAACGCTGCCCCATAGATACAAGCCCGGCACGGCCGCAACCGGCTCGCTGCCGAGCAGGGATTTTAGCCGTCCAAACAAACCGCCGCCGTTGTCACGCTGCGCGCTGAGTGCGGCATGCATGCGATCGAACTCCGGCAGGATCGCCTGCTGCGCCGGATCGGCTTCCCAGCGATGCGCGGCGATGCCTTCCCGATAACGCGCGCTTGGCGCTGGCGATGGCGTTTCGATCATGCGATGAAAGTGGCCGACGACGACATCAGCTTCTCGCCGGAGGCAGCCAGCCGCGCACGGCGTGCTTGATCGCGCCACGCAGATCCATCAGGCGGCGATGGAAGAAATGACTGGTTTCGGGCATGCGCACCAGCTCGGGCGGATGTTCCAGCGTGTCGATCCAGTCGAATACCGCCTGCGGCTCGACCACTTCGTCCGCTTCGCCCTGCACCACGAGCCAGGGGAATGTCGGCAGCTCGATCTCGTCGAACGGCCAGCGGCCGACCGGTGGCGCAATGCTGATCAGTACATCGGCGTGCAGCGGCACTGCGTTGGCGATACTCACGTAACTGCCGAACGAGAAACCGGCCAGCCACAACGCATCGTCTGGGCGCACGCGTCGCACCCATGCGACGACTGCGGCGAGGTCGGCGCTTTCGCCAACGCCCTTGTCGTATTGACCGTCCGATTCGCCGGCCTGACGGAAATTGAAGCGCACCGTGTCGAGGCCGGATTCGCGCAGCGCGCGCTCGACCATCGTTACCACCTTGTTGTGCATCGTGCCGCCTTCGGTGGTGAGCGGGTGGCAAATCACCGCCACGCCGCGTCGTGCATCGGAAGGGTCGGCGACATCGCTGATGGCTTCGAGCTTGCCGGCGGGGCCGGCGAGCATGAAACTGGCCGCTTCCTCGGGAAAGCGGTCGGGTTCAATGGACAGTGCGGTGGGATTCATGCACGCGATGATAACCGCCGCTCGCGTGCATCGTTCGTCGTCGCGCAGCGAACCGATGTCGTGAACCATCTCGCGCACGCGCTGCTCGCCGGCGACGACGAATGGCTGCTGCTTGGTTCGGTGATGGGCGACTTCGTGCATGGCCCGATCGACGGCCTGGATTTTCCGCCTCGCGTGATCGAGGGCATTCGTCTGCACCGCGCGGTCGACGTGTTCACCGATGCCCATCCGGAAGTACTTGCGGCCAAGGCGCTGCTGCCGCCGCCGTATCGGCGCTACGCCGGCATTCTTCTGGACATGTGGTTCGACCATTGCCTGGCACGTGATTTCACGCGCTGGTGCGCGCAGCCAGTGCGTTCGTACTCCGACGATCTGCGCGCGCTGCTGTGGCGGCACGACGCGCTGCTGCCCGCGAGCCTGCGGCGCTTTCGCCAGTACATGGAAGCCAACGATTTGCCTGCCGGTTACGCCGGACTGGCCACGCTGGATCGCGCGATGGCCGGTATCGGCCATCGGCTGACCCGCGCCAATCCGCTCGATTCGTCGCTGCCAATTCTTGTTGAACGCGATGCCGAGCTGCAGCTGCATTTCGAGGCATTCTTTCCGCAGTTGCAGGAATTCGCGCGCAAGTGGATCGACACGGTCGAAAGCTGACGCATTTTCCGCCACTGCAGGCCAAACGAAAACGCCGCCCATGGGCGGCGTTTGAAGTTGCTTGATCGAGGGGGTTCTTACTTCGCCTGACCCACAATCCAGGTAACAGCTGCCTTGACCTGCGCATCGGTCAGCGCGGGGTTGCCACCCTTGGGCGGCATGAAGTTGCCGTCCGGGCCGTGGTAACCCTCGGTGGCGTGCTTGACCAGCGTATCGATGCCTTCGGCGATACGCGGACCCCACATGCTCTTGTCACCCAGCTTCGGTGCGCCGGCGACGCCGGACGTGTGGCAGCTGGTGCACAGGTGATCGTAGATCGCCTTGCCGTCGGTGGTGCCGCCGTAAGCGACCTGTGACGCCGCAGCCTTGGCGGCGGCATCGGTAGCGGCCTGCATCGCGGCGCGACCCGTGTTGCCGGCGTAGACGTCGCCGGCCGGCGCGATCCGCTCGTTGACCTGCGCGGTCTGGTTCGGATCGGTTTCCTTCGGCTCGTGCTCGTAGATCATCAGTGCCGTGAAAATCAGCACGACGGTCAGCACCATCAACCCACCGATCATGAAGGCGAACTGGCGCATCACGCCCTGATCGGAATTGCTTGTCGGACCGCTCACGCACGTACTCCTGTCGGTGGTCATGTCGCGGACGCCGTGGTGGCGGGCGCGGCAGGCCTGAATCGCTTGTCTGTATAACCGGGCTGGCGAAGCTGCACCGGCATGATTGCCGGTCCGCGCAGGCACGGCATGGAACGTTGGCCGTCCCCAGGACTCTCAGAGGTGTCCGGAAGGCAACCAGTCGCGGATTATAAACGAAGCACGCGGCAAGTTTCAGACTCCGATTTGTTGCCGTAACCATGTCGGTCTCGCGCGGAGTCTGCGAAAATGGCGTCGTGGCCGCATTTACCCTGCCATCGGTCATGGCGGACCCCTGTCAACCGGCATTGTTCAACATCGTTCCACTGGCCCTATGCTTTGATCCCGAGGGAAGTTGCCGGTGCTGCCCGAAGGGGCGAACCGACAAATTTCCGACACGGACATCGCGCACACTGGCGCGCCGTGCATCGGTCAGCCGCACCGTTTAACCCAGGAGTTTTACATGTCGCGTTTTTGGAAGATCGCGTTGATCGTCGTGCTGGTGATCATCGTGGCCGTCGTCGGGTTTCGCCTGTTGCACAAGCCGTCGGCCGATGGCTCGGCGCGGCATGGCGCGCATGACAGCAGCGGCAAGGACAAGGACGGCAAGGATGGCGACGACACGCCGCCGGTTCCGGTTACCGTGGTGCCGGTGGTGCGGCAGAGCGTGCCGGTCTACCTGACCGCGCTGGGCACCGTGCAGGCGCTGAACACCATCACCGTGAACCCGCAGGTCGGTGGCCAGCTGATGACACTCAACTTCACCGAAGGTCAGCCGGTGAAAAAAGGCGATGTGCTGGCACAGATCGATCCGCGCACCTACCAGGCTTCCTACGACCAGGCGATCGGCAAGAAGAATCAGGATGTGGCCTTGCTCGCGACCGCGCGCAGTAACCTCAACCGCAGCCAGGATCTGGCCACCAAGGGCTACATCTCCAAGCAGGACCTGGACACCTTGCGGAATACCGCCGCGCAGTACGCCGCCGCGGTCGCGTCCGACGAAGCCAGCGTGCGCGACAGCCAGGTGCAGCTGGCCTACACCAAGGTGCTGTCGCCGATCGACGGCGTTGCCGGCATCCGTTCGGTCGATCCGGGCAATGTGGTCACCACCACGACCGCCATCGTGACGCTGACGCAGATGCATCCGATCAACATCATGTTCTCGCTGCCCGAGCAGAACCTCGACATGGTGCGCGCCGCATCGCAGAACGGCGTGCAGTTGCCGGTGACCGCGCTCGATCGCACCGACGCACATCCGCTGGCCACCGGCGGCGTGCTGAAGGTGATCGACAACCAGATCGACACCACCACTGGCACGTTCCGCGCGAAATCGGAATTCCCCAACGCGAAGAACGAGCTCTGGCCGGGCCAGTTCGTCAACGTGCAACTGCTGGTCAATACGGTCAGCGGCGGGCTGGTGATTCCCTCGCAGGCAGTGCAGCGCGGGCCGGATGGCGATTATGTCTATCAGGTGCAGGCCGACAGCACGGTCAAGATGCAGCCGGTGGTGCAGGCGGGCGAAGTCGGCGACAGCCACGTGATGATCGGTAGCGGCCTCAATGCCGACGATCAGGTCGTGACCGAAGGCCAGTTCCGCCTCAAGCCGGGCAGCAAGGTCAAGGCGTTGAAGCCTGGCGAAGTGCCGGCCGCGCCGAGCGCTGCCGATATGGACAAGTCCAAGAAGGGCGGCCGCCAGGGCGGTCGTCGCAACCGCTGATCACGCGCGGCATCGCCACGGCGATACCGCAACTGCTACAGGTCAAGACGCGACCTGAGACCGCTTTTACACGTCACGGATAGTCATGGGATTTTCGACCCTCTTCATTCGCCGCCCGATCGCCACCTCGCTGTTGATGGTGGCGGTGCTGTTGCTGGGCATCCTCGGTTATCGCGAACTGCCGGTATCGGCGCTGCCCGAGATCGAAGCACCGAGTCTGGTCGTCACCACCCAGTATCCGGGTGCCAGCGCCAACACCATGGCGGTGCTGATCACCACGCCGTTGGAGCGCAATCTCGGACAGATTTCCGGACTCAGCATGATGAGTTCGGATTCCTCCGCCGGCCTGTCGACCATCGTGCTGCAGTTCTCGATGGATCGCGATGTCGACATCGCCGCGCAGGACGTGCAGGCCGCGATCAACCAGGCCAAGGGCACGCTGCCGGGCAACCTGCCGTACCCGCCGGTGTACAACCGCGTGAATCCGGCCGATGCGCCGATCCTCACGCTCTCGCTGCAATCAAGTAGCCGTCCATTACGCGACGTCAACGACCTGGCCGACTCGATCCTCGCGCAGAAACTGTCGCAGGTGCAGGGCGTGGGTCTGGTGTCGATCGCCGGCAACGTTCGCCCGGCCGTGCGTGTGCAGGTCAACCCCGCGCAGCTGGCGAATCTCGGTCTCACGCTGGAAGACGTGCGCAGTGCGCTCACCGAAGCGAACGTCAACGCGCCGAAGGGCACGCTCAACGGCAAGACCCAGAGCTACAGCATCGGCACCAACGATCAGCTGGCGACCGCCGCGGAATACAAGAGCTCCATCATCAGCTACAAGAACAACGCGCCGGTGCGTTTGTCCGACGTCGCCAGCGTGGTCGATGGCGTCGAGAACGACCAGCTCGCCGCGTGGGCCAATGGCAAGCCGGCGGTTCTGCTCGATGTCCGCCGCCAACCCGGCGCGAATATCGTGCAGACCGTGCAGCAGATCCGCGCCGTGCTGCCGGAGCTGCGAGCCGCGTTGCCGGCCGATGTGCGCCTCGATGTGTTCGCCGATCGCACGGTCACCATCCAGGCTTCCGTGCACGATGTGGAATTCACTCTGCTGCTGACCATTTTCCTGGTCGTCGCGGTGATCTTCGTCTTCCTGCGCAGGCTCTGGGCCACGGTGATTCCGTCGGTCGCGGTGCCGCTGTCGCTGCTCGGCACGTTCGGTGTCATGGCGTTCACCGGCATGTCGCTGGACAACCTCTCGCTGATGGCGCTGACGGTCGCCACCGGCTTCGTGGTCGACGATGCGATCGTGATGATCGAGAACATCGTTCGCTATATCGAACAAGGCAAGGACGGCAAGGAAGCGGCGGAAATCGGCGCGAAGGAAATCGGCTTCACCGTGCTGTCGCTGACGGTGTCGCTGATCGCGGTGTTCCTGCCGCTGCTGCTGATGCCTGGCGTCACCGGTCGTCTGTTCCATGAATTCGCGTGGGTGCTGACGATCGCGGTCGCCATCTCGATGCTGGTGTCGCTGACGCTCACGCCGATGATGTGCGCGTACCTGCTGAAGGCGGACGAGCTGCCCGAGGGCGACGACGCGCACGAACGTCACGCCGCTGTCGGCAAGCGCAACCTGTGGACGCGCACGGTTGACCTCTACGCCAACACGCTGGACTGGGTGTTCGATCATCGCCGCCTGACCATGCTGGTGGCTGCGCTCGCCGTGGTGCTCACGGTGATCCTGTACATCATGATCCCCAAGGGCCTGCTGCCCGAGCAGGACACCGGCCTGATCACCGGCGTCGTGCAGGCCGATGACAACATCGCCTTCCCGCAGATGGAAGACCGCACCAAGGCCGTGGCCGAAGCGTTGCGCAACGATCGCGATGTCGCTGGCGTGGCGGCGTTCATCGGCGCGGGCACCATCAACCCGACCTTGAACCAGGGCCAGCTCAGCATCGTGCTGAAGGATCGCGGCAAGCGCGATGGCTTGGACAAGTTGTTGCCGCGACTGCAGCGGCTGGTTGCCAACGTGCCCGGTGTCGCGCTGTACCTGAAGCCCGTGCAGGACGTGACGCTCGACAGCCGCGTGGCCGCCACCGAATACCAGTACACGATGTCCGAAGTGAACTCGGCCGAGCTGGCGAACTACGCCGGCCAGATGACGCAGGCCCTGCGTCAGCGGCGCGAGCTCGCCGACGTCGACAACAACCTCGCCAACAACGGCAACGCGCTCAAGCTCACCATCGATCGCGAAAAAGCCAGCCGTCTCGGCGTGCCGGTGCAGACCATCGACGACACGCTGTATGACGCCTTCGGCCAGCGCCAGATCTCGACCATCTTCACCCAGTTGAACCAGTATCGCGTGGTGATGGAAGTCGCGCCGGATTTCCGCTCCAGCGACGATCTGCTCAACAAGCTGACCGTGCGCGGCAACGGCAACGGCGCGCTGACCGGCAGCACCGCCACCAGCTTCGGCCAGTTGAAGTCGAGCAACTCGGCGACGCCTTCGGGCATCGGCAATGCCGGCAACGTGGGTTTCCAGATCGGCGCCGGTGGCGGCATTCCGTTGTCGTCGGTGGCCAGTGCGCAGATCACCAGCGCGCCGCTGGTGGTCAGTCATCAGCAGCAGTTGCCGGCGGTGACGCTGTCGTTCAACGTCGCCGAAGGCTATTCGCTTTCCGATGCGGTCAGTGCGATCCACGACGTCGAGGCGCAACTGAAATTTCCGCCGCAAGTGCGTGGCGAATTCGTCGGCAAGGCAGCGGAGTTCAACTCCTCGCTCGGTGATGAAGTGCTGCTGCTGCTCGCCGCGATCGTGGTGATTTACATCGTGCTGGGCGTGCTGTACGAGAGCTACATCCACCCGTTGACGATCATCTCCACGTTGCCGCCGGCCGGTGTCGGCGCGTTGCTGGCATTGATCCTCTGCGGCATGAGTTTGTCGGTGGACGGCATCGTCGGCATCGTGCTGCTGATCGGCATCGTCAAGAAAAACGCGATCATGATGATCGACTTCGCGATCGAGGCGCAGCGCACCGGTATGAACGCACGCGACGCGATACGCCGCGCCTGCCTGCTGCGTTTCCGCCCGATCATGATGACCACCGCCGCGGCGATGCTTGGCGCCTTGCCGCTGGCGCTCGGCAACGGCATCGGTGCCGAACTGCGCCGGCCGCTGGGCGTGTCGATCGTCGGCGGTCTGCTGCTGTCGCAGCTGATCACGCTGTACACGACACCGGTTATTTATCTCTACATGGAACGCTTCTCGGACTGGCTGGCAGCGCGTCGCGAGCAGCGCGCGCTGGAGCGTGCACGCGCGAGCGGAGTCGCGTGACGGCTGCTACGATCGCCACGATGGCGATCAACCTTTTCGCGGCTGCAACGTTGAGATCGGATGACTCCTTCACGCGCTGCCTGTCATAACGTGACAGGCAGACCGATCAAGCGCGATCCATGAATATTTCCGGACCCTTCATCCGCCGACCGATCGGCACGTCGCTTCTCGCGATCGGGCTCTTCGTGGTCGGCATGATCAGCTACTTCCTGCTTGGCGTGGCTGCTCTGCCGGACATGCAGTTCCCGGCCATCTTCGTCCAGGCCCAGCAGGCCGGTGCGGATGCCAACACCATGGCATCGACGGTGGCCGCGCCGCTGGAGCGGCACCTGGGCCAGGTGCCCGGCATTGACACCATGCGGTCGTCCAGTTCCGAAGGCAGCACCTCGGTGTTCATGATGTTCGCGAACGGCACCAATCTCGATTCGGCCGCGCGCGAAGTGCAGGCGGCGATCAACGCGGCGGCCCCGGATCTGCCGACCGGCCTCAACGGATCGCCGAGCTACGAAAAAGCCAACCCCAACGACGACCCGATCATCGCGCTCGCCGTGACGTCGGAAACGCAGTCGGCCGCCGACCTCTACAACGTTTCCGACACGCTGCTCGCGCAGCGCCTGCGCCAGCTTCCCGGCATCTCATCGGTGGATATTGCCGGCGCGGCGACGCCGGCGATCCGCGTCGACGTGAATCTGCGCTCGCTCAACGCCATGGGCCTGTCGCCTGATCAATTGCGCAATGCGCTGGCGGCGGCCAACGTGACTTCGCCCGAAGGTTTTCTTTCGGACGGCAAGACCACCATGGCGGTCAGTGCCACCACGCAATTGAATACCGCGGACGATTTCGCACAACTGGTGATCGCCACGCACAACGGCGTGCCGGTGCGTCTGTCTGACGTGGCGAATGTCTACGCAGGCCAGCAGGATGCGTACCAGGCGGCGTGGTTTCACGGCAAGCCGGCCGTGCTGATGTACGTCTACAAGAAGGCCGACGCCAACGTCATCGCCACCGTGGATCTGGTCAAGGATCAGTTGCCGTTGCTGCGCGCGTACCTGCAGCCCGGCACGGAGATGAACTCGTTCTTCGATGGCACGCCGACTATCCGCGCGTCATTGCACGAAGTGCAGGCCACGCTGCTGATCAGCCTGGCGATGGTGGTGCTGACGATGGCGCTGTTCCTGCGCCGACTCGCACCGACGCTGATCGCCGCGATCGCCGTGCCGCTGTCGCTCGCCGGCGCCTTCGTGGTGATGTACATCCTCGGCTACACACTCAACAACCTGACGTTGCTTGCGCTGGTGATCGCCATCGGCTTCGTGGTGGACGATGCGATCGTGGTGATCGAGAACATCATCCGGCACATCGACGACGGCATGACGCGGATGGAAGCGACGCTCGCCGGTGCGCGCGAGATCGGTTTCACCATCGTCTCGATCACCGCGTCGCTGGTCGCGGTGTTCATTCCGCTGCTGTTCGCCGGCGGCATCACCGGCATGTTCATGCACGAATTCGCCGTGACTCTGGTCGCGGCGATCGTGGTATCGGCAACCATTTCGCTCACGCTCACGCCGTCTCTCTGCGGTCACTTTCTGAGCGGTCACGCGGAACATGGGCCGAACAAGGACAAGCCACCGTCGCGGCTATCGCGCGCGCTCGATGGTTTCCACGAGCGCATGGTCGGCACGTACACCAGGGCGTTGAATTTCTCGTTGCGTCACGCATTGCTGTTTTCGCTGACGCCACTCGTGCTCATCGGACTCACGTTCTTCCTGTTCGGCGTGGTCAAGACCGGTCTGTTTCCGCAGCAGGACACCGGCCTGATCGGCGGGCGCGCCAGCTCCAGCGCCACCGTGTCGTTTGCCGAAAGCGCTTCGCGCCTGCAGCGACTCACCGCAATGTTGCTCGCCGATCCCGATGTCGCACAGGTGGGTTCGCGTCTGGGCAGCAGCCGGCAAGGCACCAGCGGCATGTTCAACATCGATCTGAAGAGTTACGCGCAAGGCCGCAAGGACGATACCTTCGCAGTACTCGCGCGGCTGAGCGCGAAGGCAGCCAAATATCCCGATCTCAACCTGCGGCTGCGACCGATCCAGGATCTGCCCAGCGGCGGCAGCGGCGGTACAAGCCAAGGCGCGCAGTATCAGATTTCACTGCAGGGCGACAACCTTGAAGAGCTGCAGGAATGGCTGCCGAAGCTGGTGCTCGAGCTGAAGAAAAACCACAAGCTGCTCGATGTCGGCTCCGACGTCGACGAAGCGGGCCTGCGCCAGAACGTGGTGATCGATCGCGACAAGGCCGCGCGTCTGGGCGTTGGCGTCGGCACCATCGACGATGCGCTCTACGATGCTTTCGGCCAGCGTTCGGTGTCCACGATCTACTCGGACATCAACCAGTACAAGGTCGTGGTGAATGCATTGCCATCGCAGACCGCCACGCCCGATTCACTCAATCGCATCTACGTGCCGGCAGCCAGCGGCGAGATGATTCCGATCACCGCGTTCACCACGCAGGTGCCCGGGCTCGCGCCCTCGCAGGTCACGCACCAGAACCAGTTCACCACGATGGACCTGAGCTTCAATCTCGCACCGGACGTGAGCATGGGCGAGGCACTGCAGATCGTGCAGGCGACCGCGAACAACATGCGCATGCCCGGCGATATCAAGCTCAATGTCGGCGGCGATTTCCGGCGCTTCCAGCAATCGCAGAGCGGCATGTTGTGGCTGGTGCTGGCGGCGGTGATCACCGTCTACATCGTGCTCGGCATGCTTTACGAAAACCTGATTCATCCGGTCACCATCCTGTCCACACTGCCCGCCGCCGGCGTCGGCGCGTTGCTCGCGCTGTGGCTTACCGGCACCGAACTTTCGGTGGTGGCGCAGATCGCGCTGGTGCTGTTGATAGGCATCGTCAAGAAAAACGCGATCATGATGATCGACTTCGCACTGGTCGCCGAACGCGAACACGGCAAGACGCCGCTGGAAGCTGCGCGCGAAGCATGCATCGTGCGATTCCGCCCGATCATGATGACCACGATGGTGGCGATCCTAGCCGCGTTGCCGATCGCCATCGGCTTGGGCGAAGGTTCCGAATTGCGTCGTCCACTGGGCATCGCGCTGATCGGCGGCTTGCTGATTTCGCAGAGCCTGACCCTGCTCAGCACGCCGGCGCTGTATGTGATTTTCTCGTGCCTGGCGGCACGCCGGAAAGCGTGGTCCGCGCGGCGGCGCGAGCGCAAGGTCGCCTCGTTGCAACTGCCACAGCGTACGTAATGTCACGAAAGTGCGCGTGAATCCCAAGGATGAATATTGCAAGTCACCGCTCACGGGCCGTTAACCTGCCGCTGGCTATCACTGCACACTGATCCGAGCGGAGAGATGTGCCGATGACAGGCGACAGCAGCAAGCCGGGCCATTCGAGTGCGAGGGAAATCGTTAAGGAGCAGGCCGCCAATATGTCGCCGGCATCCAGGGCGGATTTCGTCGATGTGGCGTCGCATGCGGCGGCGGTCATCGGCGACACAACCATCCACAGGGTCGCGGAAGGAGATACCCTAGCGTCGATCGCCACGTATTTCTATGGAAATGCGGACGCAGGGAAGCTGATCTTCGATGCCAATCGCGATCAACTCACCGACCCGGATCGGATCAAGCCCGGACAGATGTTGAAAATTCCCGCCAAGCCCTAGCCCTGAACAGGAGATGCCCGATGAAGATGATCCGCCAGACCTTGATGTGTACCTTTTCGCTCGCTGCCGTACTCGCCTTGAGCGCGTGCAACAAGAGCACCGACGACACGACCGCTACGCCGCCGCCTGCCGCCGCTACCACGCCTGCTCCTGCGCCCGCACCGACTCCGGCTCCCGCTCCCGCGACCACCGCTCCGGCCATGGCTCCTGCCACGGGCGGTTCGGCCATGTCCCCGGCTGGCAGCGGCTCGGCGATGGCGCCGATGCACAGCGGTACCGCCGCGGCGCCGGCCAGTGCTTCGACCGCTGCGCACTAAGCAGCTGACGATATCGATGGGCCGCACAGGCGCCGCGTGACGGCGCAGTTCTGCTCACCGACATCGACGTGAAACAAAAGGCGCGCAGCTTTCTGCGCGCCTTTTTTTGTGCTGATTCTTCATGCGCCCATCGATTGGCGATGGTTCGCCAGCACCCGCGCAAGCTTTCGTCCGCGCCGCGAAAACGCGACAATGGGCAGCTGTCGTGACGGTGACGCACCGTGACGGACATCATGTCCGATCCAGCTTCATGCGCCTCGTTGCCCATGTTTCATCGCCACCGATGCGCGCCTTTTCCATCCTGCAGAAATTTCGCAGCACCCAACAAGGTCCATGCCGACAATGTCCAACACACCGAAGATCATCTACACGCTGACCGACGAAGCGCCCTTCCTCGCCACGCAGTCGCTGCTGCCGATCATCGATGCGTTCACCAGCACCGTCGGCATTTCGGTAGAGACACGCGACATCTCGCTGGCCGGCCGCATCCTCGCGCAGTTTCCGGATCGGTTGAACGATGACCAGAAAATCGCCGACGACCTGGCCGAACTTGGCGAACTGGCGACGACGCCGGATGCCAACATCATCAAGCTGCCCAACATCAGCGCATCGGCACCGCAGCTCAAGGCGGCGATCCGCGAATTGCAGCAGCAGGGTTATGCGTTGCCGGATTATCCCGAAGCGCTGCAAAACGACGACGACCGCAACGTCAGGATGCGCTATGACAAGGTGATGGGCAGCGCCGTCAATCCGGTCTTGCGCGAAGGCAATTCCGATCGTCGCGCGCCGCTTTCGGTGAAGAATTACGCGCGCAAGCATCCACATCGGATGGGCGCGTGGAGCGGCGATTCCAAGACGCACGTTGCGCACATGGACGGCGGCGATTTCTACGGCAGCGAAAAATCCGTGCTGATCGACAAGGCCGGCAGCGTCCGCATCGAATGGTTCAGCAAGGACGGCAGCCACAGCGTGCTCAAGGAAAAAACCGCGCTGAAAGCCGGCGAGATCATCGATGCCGCCGTGATGAGTCGCCGTGCATTGGCCAGTTTCGTCGACGAGCAGATCGCGGACGCGAAACGTCAGGACGTGCTGTTCTCGCTGCACCTCAAGGCCACCATGATGAAGGTCTCCGACCCGATCATGTTCGGCGTCGTGGTCACCGAGTTCTATAAGGATATGCTGACCAAACACGCCGACACGTTGAAAGCGATCGGCTTCAATCCGAACAACGGCATCGGCGATCTGCAGGCGCGCATTGGCACGCTTCCGGCCGAACAGCAGGCCGCGATCGAAGCGGACCTCGCCGCGGAATATGCCAATCGTCCGGCATTGGCGATGGTCAATTCCGACAAAGGCATCACGAATCTGCACGTGCCCAGCGACGTCATCGTCGATGCGTCGATGCCTGCGATGATCCGTGATTCCGGCGGCATGTGGAACACGCAGGGCAAGCTGCAAGACGTCAAGGCGTTGATTCCCGATCGCAGCTACGCCGGCGTCTATCAGGCAGTCATTGACGATTGCCGCGCGCACGGCGCGTTCGATCCGGCGACCATGGGCAGCGTGCCCAACGTCGGCCTGATGGCGCAGAAAGCCGAAGAATATGGTTCGCACGACAAGACCTTCCAGATTGCCGCCGATGGCGTGGTGCGCGTGACCGATGACGCTGGCAATGTGTTGCTTGAGCACGCTGTCGAGGCCGGCGATATCTGGCGCATGTGCCAGACAAAAGACGCGCCGATCCAGGACTGGGTGAAGCTCGCGGTCGAACGCGCGCGCCTGAGCAACACGCCGGCGGTGTTCTGGCTCGATCCGCAGCGCGCGCACGACGCGCAGATGATCACCAAGGTCGAGCGCTACCTGAAAGACCACGACGTGGCCGGTCTGGATATCCGTATCCTCTCGCCGGTCGAGGCGACGAAGTTTTCGCTTGAGCGCATTCGCAAAGGCCAGGACACCATCTCGGTCACCGGCAACGTGCTGCGCGATTACCTCACCGATCTGTTCCCGATCATGGAGCTCGGCACCAGCGCGAAGATGTTGTCGATCGTGCCGCTGATGGCCGGCGGCGGCCTGTTCGAAACCGGTGCCGGCGGCTCTGCGCCCAAGCACGTGCAGCAGTTCGTCGAAGAGGATTACCTGCGCTGGGATTCGCTCGGTGAATTCCTCGCACTGGCCGCGTCGCTCGAACATCTCGGCAATCGTTTCGGCAACGCCGGCGCGAGTGTGCTCGCGCGCACGCTGGATCAGGCCAACGGCCAGTTCCTCGACAGCAATAAATCGCCGGCACGAAAAGTCGGCGAGCTCGACAATCGCGGCAGCCATTTCTATCTGGCGATGTACTGGGCGCAGGCGCTCGCCGCGCAGAATGACGACGCGGCATTGAAGACGCGCTTCACCGCGATCGCGCAGGTTCTGAAAGATAACGAGGCAACCATCATCGGCGAACTCAACGGTGCGCAAGGCAAGCCGGTCGAGATCGGCGGCTACTTCCATCCCGACCTGAAGCGGGTGAGCGCAGCGATGCGTCCGAGCAAGACCTTCAACGACGCATTGGCGACACTCGCTTCCACGCGTTGACCGCGGTCGCGAACAATCACGGCAGAAGGAGCGCCAAGGTGCTCCTTCTGCCGTCGATGATCAGGGTTTTCGCCGCGACAAGGACTTCGCGTTGCGCCGGTTCGGGAAACGCATTCACGAGCATCCTTTGAATCGCAATCGCTTGTCCGGTCAAGGCGCCGACGTCGCGCGACATTTTCGTCGAGTGACGCGTGTTCGCACAGCGACATTCAGGCGATGCCGCGCGCCAAACCGTTGCTGTCTGTCGGCCCAACGAACTCTTGCACTTTCGCGGTCGCGCGCGGTCGAATCGCTAAGATGACCAGTCAGGCGCCGTGCCTGTTTCGTGGTTCGATGGAGTCGATCATGCGCCTCGTACTTGCCAGCATCGCGCTGTCGCTGAGCCTGCCAGGCTTCGTCCATGCGCAGGTGTCAGCATCGACAGTGCCGACGCCCGATCAGATCACTAACCTCGAGGCCACCACGGTCAGCGGCGTGATGCCCGGGCCCGGGCTCTGGAGGGTGAGCAAGGGCGATCACGTGATGTGGGTACTCGGCACGCTGTCGCCGTTGCCGCAGCGCATGCAGTGGGAATCGCGCGACCTCGAAGATGCGATCAGCCATTCGCAACAGGTGCTGCTGTCGCCCACGATCAAGCCGAAGGTCGACGTCGGCTTCTTCGGCAAGTTGTTTCTGCTGCCTTCGGCGTACAGCGCGCGCAAGAACGACAACGGTGCCACGCTGCAGCAGGTGCTGCCGGCACCGACCTACGCACGCTGGTTGGTGCTGAAACAGAAATACATCGGCAAGGACAATGGCGTCGAGCGCTGGCGACCTATCTTTGCCGCGCAGCAGCTGTACCGAAAGGCGATCAGGGCCAACGACCTCAGCAGCTCCGGCGGCGTGCAGGCGAACATCGACGCGCTGGCGAAAAAATACGGCATCAACGAAACACCGACCACGTACGAGGTGGTGATCGAACATCCGCACGATGCGATCAAGACATTCAAAAGCTCGGGTATCGACGATGTCGGTTGCTTCGGACGCACGCTGGACAGCATCGAGCACGACATGCCGGCGATCACGGCACGCGCGAATGCATGGGCCACCGGCGATCTGCAGGCGCTGCGCACGCTGCCGCACAGTGATCGTTTTGGTACTTGCGTCAACGCGATCACCGGCGCCGAGTTCGCACGCAAGCTTGGTTTCGCCGATGCGCCGCAGAAACTCGAAGCGCTCTGGATCAATGCCGCGCGCGTGGCATTGCGCGACAACAAGCAGACGTTCGCGATGCTGCCGATCGATCAACTGCTCACCGCCGACGGTTACCTGGCGAAACTCAAGGCGCAGGGTTATCAGGTCGACGCGCCCGAAGAAGATACCGACACCGATGCCGGCAGTACGCCGTGATGTTCGTCAACTCGATCGCGCATTGATCGTTGCCGGAGGAGTGACTGGAGGAGGCAGGATGCGATATTCGAAGGTGCTGTTTTTCTGTGCCGTGTTCGCTACAACCTCGGCCATGGCGCAAACGTCGACGACATCTGCAGCAGCGCCAGCCAGCGCGCCCGACAAAGATCGCGCCACCAATCTTCAGCAGGTCACCGTGAGTGGTGTTCAGCCCGGGCCGGGCCTGTGGAAAATCAGCAAGGGCGATCACGTGCTATGGGTGCTCGGCACGTTGACGCCGCTGCCGAAGAACATGCAGTGGGAGGCGCGCGAAGTGCAGGACGATCTCGCACGCGCACAACAGGTGCTGGACGCGCCGACCATCGATGTCGATGCGGACATCGGGTTCTTCGGCAAGCTGGCCTTGCTCCCGTCGCTGATCGGCGTACGCAGCAATCCGGGTGGCCGAAAGCTGCAGGACTTGATGCCTGCGACGGAATACGCGCGATGGCTGGCGCTGAAAAAGAAATACATCGGTCACGACAATGGTGTCGAGAAGCAGCGGCCGATTTTCGCAGCGATCACGCTGTACTTCGCCGCGATCAAGCAGGCGCAGCTGGCGGACAAGGTGATCGATCCAGTGATAGGGAAAGAACTGAAGCAGCGCGGCATGAAGGCCACGCCGGTGGCTTTCACGATCCAGGTGAAAAATCCGCGCGAGCTCGTGAAGGATTTCAAGCACGAATCGATCGGGGATCTCGACTGCTTCAGCAAGACGCTCGATCACCTCGAAAGCGACGTAGGCATGATGCGCGAGCGCGCCAACGCCTGGTCGACGGGCGATCTGGATCACCTGCGCGCATTGCCGATGAGCAACGAGATGGACGTTTGCGTGTCGGCGATCACCGAATCGGGTATCGCGCAAAAACTCGGCGTTGCCGATCTCCGCAAAAAACTCGCGGCGACCTGGGTATCGGCGGCGAGTCAGGCGCTGGATGCCAACCGATTCACCTTTGCTTCGTTGCCGATAGCCAATCTGCTCGGGCCGAATAGCTACCTGAGCACGATGAGATCACGCGGGTATCGTGTCGACCTGCCGGACGGACTGAGCGACGAATCCGGCAGCCCCGAAAAGTAGAGTTCCAGCTCAGTCGCTCGCTGCATCCAGTTGGGCGATTTCGTTGTCATTCAATTCGAGTTGGGCGGCGCCGAACAATTCGCGCAATTGCTCCACGCTGGTAGCGCTGGCAATCGGTGCAGTGATACCGGGGCGTGCCATCAGCCACGCCAGTGCGACCTGTGCAGGCTTTGCCTGATGGCTGACGGCAATATCATCGAGCGCGGCGAGAATCTGCGTGCCGCGCGGGTTGAGGTATTTCTTCACTGCGCCGCCGCGCGCCGCACTCTTGGAAAGGTCGGTATCGCTGCGGTATTTGCCGCTGAGGAAACCGCTAGCCAGCGAGTAGTAGCTGATCACGCCAATGTTTTCCGCGCGGATCAACGGCTCCAGCGCCTGCTCGTAACCCGAACGGTCGGCGAGGTTGTACTCGGGCTGCAGGCTTTCGTAGCGCGGAAGATTGTTGTCCTTCGACACCTTCAACGCGTCCGCGAGACGATCAGCTTTGTAGTTGGAAGCGCCGATCACACGCACCTTGCCGGCATCGATCAGACGTCCAAACGCATCGAGCGTTTCATGCAGCGGTACGCTGGCATCGTCTTCATGCGCCTGGTAGAGGTCGATGTGATCGGTCTGCAGACGCTTGAGTGAACCTTCCACCGCCAACTGGATGTTGCGTGGCGAAAGGCCAGGTTGCTCGTTCCACTTGGCCACCTTGGTGGCGATCACCACCTGATCGCGCTTGCCGCTCTGCGTGAACCACTTGCCGATGATGGTTTCCGAATCGCCGCCGCGGTTACCCGGCACCCACGCCGAATAGACGTCCGCCGTATCGACGAGGTTGAAGCCAGCGTCGACGAACGCGTCGAGCAGTTCGAAGGAACGTTTTTCATCCGCGCTCCAGCCGAACACGTTGCCGCCGAAGGCGAGCGGGGCGATGGACAACGACGATTTTCCAAGAGGACGCTTTTGCACGGAACACCTCGGACGATGGGGAGCGACAAGCATGCGCGCGACCGAGCTAAGACCATGTGATTCGTCCGAGGTTTTTGTGTGTGTGCGCGAATCAAACACTGCCGATCAGCGCGGACCCATCAGCCGCGGCCACACGGCCGCGCAGCGCACGAGCAACGTTCGCTGCGGCTTGGCGAAAGGCCTGGATGTCTTGCGCTGCGCATCCGGGCGCCAGACAAGATCCTTGTGCGCAACGTGGCCGTGCAAAAACAGAAGACGAGTCCAGATCGAACGCATGGGAAGCACCTTCCGATAGCCGCCGAGGCTTGGCGAAAATGCAATATAGGCGCGCGTCGGATGGCCAAAAAGCGATATATTCGCAAGTCAGCCTTGAGGAAAATTCAAGATGGGAAAGCCGCCGCTGGCCTTGCTGCAACAGTTCGTACTGGTCGCTCGCGAGGGCAATCTTTCGCGCGCGGCGGCACAGGCCAATCTCACTGTCAGCGCACTCAGCCATCAGATTCGTCAGCTGGAAGAACGACTGCAACAACGGCTGTTCGAACGCGGCCCGCGCGGCGTGAAGCTCACCATCGACGGATGCACTTTGCTCGATGCGGTGGGCGAACATTTCGATCACATCGAGCACGCGATGGCGCGCTATCGCAAACGCCCGAACGATACGTTCACCCTGAGCGCCAGCACCGGCATCATGTCTGGTTGGCTGGTGCCACGCCTGCCGCGTTTGGTCGCTGCGCATCCCGAACTCGAACTCAATCTGCAGTCCGGTTCGGCGCTGGTGAATTTCGAGCGTGAGCCGGTGGACGCGGCGTTGCGTTACGGCCGCGGCACGTGGGATGGATTGCAAAGCGAACGTCTGTTCGGCGAGTGGATCGCGCCCGTCGCTGCGCCGGAGCTGGTGGCGAAAATGGCCGGCGCCGATCCATGTGATCTTTCGCAATGGCCGCTGCTTGGTGATCCGAATCCTTCGAGTCGCTGGAAACAGTGGTTTTCCAAAGTGGGCGGCGCACCACCCAGCCGTTACGTGGCGAACTTTGACAGCCTCGACGCGCAGCGCCATGCAACGCTGGAAGGGCTCGGTGTGGCGATGGGCCGCATGGTGATGTCGAAATCGCTGATTGATGCCGGGCGCCTGACGGTACTCGGCGACCGCTATTTGCCGGTGGAAGAAGCGTACTGGTTGGTATATCCGCCACGCTCACAGGAACATCGCGGCTTCCTGCTTTTTCGCGAATGGCTGCTGGCCGAGGCGGACGATTATTGTGGGCAGATGTCGGTATTCCGACCTGACGACACGCCTGTTCGCTGATGCAGTTTCGAAAACCGGTCGCAAGCGTCATCATCGTGGGCTGTCATCGATCCATCGTCAGGAGTTGAGCCATGAAGTCACGCGCCGCCGTTGCATGGGAAGCGGGCAAGCCGCTGTCGATCGAGGAAGTGGACGTCGCCGCGCCGAAAGCCGGTGAAGTGCTGGTGCGCATCGTCGCGACCGGCGTCTGCCACACCGACGCGTTCACGCTGTCTGGCGCGGATCCGGAGGGCATGTTCCCGGTGATACTCGGTCACGAAGGCGGCGGCGTCGTCGAGGAAATCGGCGAAGGCGTGACCTCGCTGCAAGTGGGCGATCACGTGATTCCGCTGTACACACCCGAATGCGGCGAGTGCAAGTTCTGCCGTTCGGGCAAGACCAACCTCTGCCAGAAAATCCGCGTCACGCAAGGCAAGGGCCTGATGCCCGACGGCACCTCGCGCTTCTCGCACAACGGTAAACCGTTGCTGCACTACATGGGCACCAGCACCTTCAGCGAATACACCGTGCTGCCGGAAATTTCACTGGCAAAAATCAGCAAGGCCGCGCCGCTGGAAAAAATCTGCCTGCTCGGTTGCGGCATCACCACCGGCATTGGCGCCGTGCTCAATACCGCGAAGGTGGAACCGGGCGCGAGCGTGGCGGTGTTCGGCATGGGCGGCATCGGTTTGTCCGTGGTGCAGGGTGCGGTGATGGCGAAAGCCGGACGCATCGTGGTGGTTGACACCAACCCGGCGAAATTCGAGATGGCGAAGCTGCTCGGCGCCACCGACTTCATCAACCCGAAGGATTATCCGGACACGCCGATCCAGCAGGTGATCGTCGACCTCACCGATGGCGGCGTGGATTATTCGTTCGAATGCATCGGCAACGTCCACGTGATGCGCGCGGCGCTGGAGTGCTGTCACAAAGGCTGGGGCGAATCGATCATCATCGGCGTCGCCGGTGCCGGCCAGGAAATCAGCACTCGGCCGTTTCAGCTGGTGACCGGCCGGGTGTGGCGCGGCTCCGCCTTCGGCGGCGTCAAGGGTCGTTCGCAGCTGCCGGGTTACGTGGACCGCTACATGGCCGGCGATATCAAGATCGACGAAATGATCACCGAAGTGCTGCCGCTGGAACGCATCAACGATGCCTTTGATTTGATGCACGAAGGCAAGGTGATCCGCTCGGTCATCCACTACTGAACATGCGGACGACGAAGACTCTCATGCATATCCGCACCTTGAAAAATATTGCTCTCGTCGCGCTGCTCGCTTTCGCCGGCGGCTGGCAGCCGTCGATCCACGCCAAGGAGGTGGCGCATGGTTTCCATGCGCTGCCGAAGCAGGATCAGGCAATGCTCGACGACGTCGAGAAACGCACATTCGAATACTTCCGCGACAGCGCCAACCCGGCGAGCGGACAGATGCCGGACCATTGGCCGCAGCAACCGCACAGCGATTATTTCTCGTCGATCGCCTCGATCGGTTTCGGCCTCACGGCTTACGGCATCGGCGTCGATCGGGGCTGGATGACGCGCCAGGAAGCCGTCAAGCGCACGCTGACCACCTTGCGTTTTTTCCACGATGCGCCGCTGAGCGATGCGGTCGATGCGCCCGGGAACCACGGTTTCTTCTACCACTTCCTGGACATGCGGAGCGGTCACCGCTCAGGCAGCCAGCAGCTGTCGGAGCTGTCATCGGTGGATACGTCGTGGTTGATGATGGGCGTGCTTTTCAGCGAGTCGTACTACGACCGCCCGAACAAGGACGAGAAGGACATCCGCCGGCTGGCTGACGAAATCTATCGCCGCGTGGACTGGCCGTGGTTCACCGGCGGTAGCCCGTACATACAGGGCGGCTGGACGCCGGAGCACGGCTACGATTTCAATTACTGGCGCGGCTTCAACGAGGCGATGTCGGTCTACATCCTGGCGATCGGCTCGCCCACGCATCCGGTCGAGCCGGCCGCCTGGCAGCGCTGGACTGAAACCTACAGCCGCACCTGGGGCGAGTTTCAGGGGCAGGAATACCTCGGTGGTCATCCGTCGTTCTGGCACCAGTACAACCACGTGTGGATCGACTTCCGCGGCATCCAGGACGACTACATGCGCGCGCATGGCATCGACTATTTCATCAACAGCCGGCGCGCCGCGCTGGCGCAGCGGCAGTACGCGATTCACAACCCGATGCAGTGGACCGGTTACGGCGCCACGGTCTGGGGTCTCACCGCGTCCAACGGACCTCGCGGTGATCCACTGCCCGGTCAGCCCGATCCGTATGCCAACGACTCGAAGGAATTTTTCGGCTACATGGCTCGCGGTGCCAGCGTGCGGCAAGTGGTCGACGACGGAACGATCGCGCCGACCGCTGCGGTGTCGTCGATCGCATTTGCGCCGGAACAGGTGATCCCGACCATTCGCGATATGGAGAAGCGTTACGGCGCCAATGTTTACACGCGCTACGGTTTCGTGGACGCGTTCAATCCGAGCTTCCATTTCACCGATCGTCCGCTCCACAGTGGACGGGTGGTGCCGGGTCTGGGCTGGGTGGATAACGAATATCTGGGTATCGACCAGGGGCCGATCGTCACCATGCTCGAAAACTACCGCAGCGATTTCGTCTGGCGCGTGATGCGACGCAACCCGTACATCCGTGCCGGGCTCGAACGCGCCGGCTTCAAGGGTGGATGGCTCGACCGACACTGAGCGCATCAACAACTGCTGCGATTCGAAGGTGACGACAGGATTCCACTGTTCGTGCACATTTTCACCGCCACATTGCGGCAAACTTGGGCGGCATGGTCGGCCATGCCAGAAACGCGTGGGAGCGCACGACATGGAAAAGAACCGGATTGGAAAACGCACGCGTCTCGCAACGCTGTGGCTGGCGTCGCTGTGCCTGTTGCCGTTGGCTGCGTTCGCACAGGCCGCGCCCGCAACAACGTCGGCCGACCAGCCAGCCGACGAACTGGTGCCGCCGACCAGCGCCAGCGATTTCACTTCAAGCCAGCTCGACGATGCACTCGCCGGCAGCTGGCGTACCGCGAGTTTTCGCGCGCGCGACGTGTATCGACACCCCAAGGCGACGTTGCAGTTCTTCGGTATCCGTCCCGATCAGACGGTGATCGAAATCACGCCCGGCGGCGGCTGGTACAGCGAAATCCTGGCGCCGTTGCTGCACGACAATGGGCACTACATCGCCGCTGTCGAGAAGGCGGATGCTGGCGAGGCGAAGCAGGATCACGATGCGCTGCATACCAAGTTCGCCGTTGATTCCGCGCATTACGGCAAGGCGCAGTTCGTCGAGTTCGACCCGAAGGCGCCGGTGTTCGGCGCGCCGAATTCGGCGGATCTCGTGCTCACTTTTCGCAACGTGCACAACTGGGTGATGGCTGGCACGGCGCCGGCGATGTTCAAGGCGTTTTTCGCCGTGCTGCGACCCGGCGGCGTGCTCGGCGTGGAAGACCATCGCGCCAGCGACGGCGCGGCGCTGGACTCGGTGAAAGCCAGCGGTTACTTGCCAACCAGCTACGTCGAAAAGCTCGCGACCGACGCGGGGTTCCGCCTCGATGAAAGCAGCGAGATCAACGCCAACCCGAAGGACACCAAGAATTATCCGAAGGGCGTGTGGACGTTGCCGCCGACGCTGGCGCTGGGCGAACAGGACAAGGCGAAGTATCATGCGATCGGCGAATCCGATCGCATGACGCTGCGTTTCGTCAAACCCGTGGGGTCTGCTGCAGCCGACTCCGCGCGCTGATTTTGCGCAACGTCCGGCCATGTTGATCGCGCTCAACAAGCCGTACGACGTGCTGTGCCAGTTCACCGACGCGCAAGGCCGTCGTACGCTCGCGGATTATGTACATCAAAAGGACGTCTATGCGGCTGGACGTCTGGATCGCGACAGCGAAGGCCTGTTGCTTCTCACGGATGATGGCAGCGTGGCACATCGGCTCACCGATCCGCGGCACAAGCAGGAAAAGACTTATCTGGTGCAGGTCGAGGGCGAGATCGACGATGCGGCACTGTTGTCGTTGCGCCGTGGCGTGCATCTCAACGACGGACTCACTCTGCCGGCGCTGGCCGAGCATGCGATCGAACCGTCGTGGTTATGGCCGCGCGATCCGCCGGTGCGTTTTCGCCAGAACATTCCCACCTGCTGGCTCACGTTGACGCTTCGCGAAGGACGCAACCGACAGGTTCGGCGGATGACAGCGGCGGTCGGGTTTCCGACGCTTCGATTGATTCGCGTGCGCGTGGGCGAGCACGCGCTCAACGAGCTGGCGCCCGGCAAAACGCGCGTACTCGTGTAATCCCGAAGGTCAGATGGAAGACAAACCGAAGAACGCTTCGGCCGTAACGGTGCTGTTCGCCGCCGTCACTTCCACTGGCTCGCCACGATCGCGCGCCACTTCCTCGCAGATGTGTCGCAGGTACATCGGTTCGTTGCGTCGGTGCGCGGGCTGCGGTCGTACCGTGCGTGGCAACAGATACGGCGCGTCGGTTTCCAGCATCAAACGATTTGCGGGAATCTCGCGAACCAGTTCGCGCAGATGTGTGCCGCGCCGTTCGTCGCAAATCCAGCCGGTGATGCCGATGTGGCAATCCAGCGCAAGGTAATCGCGCAGTGCTTCGCCGGTATCGGTGAAGCAGTGCACCACCGCTGCCGGCAGCTTGTCGCGATAGCGGCGCAGCAGCGCGATGAAATCCGTATGTGCATCGCGCTGATGCAGAAACAGTGGCTTCTGCACATCCACCGCGATCTGCAACTGCCGTTCGAATACCTGCAACTGCACTTCGCGCGGCGAATAATTTCGGTTGTAGTCGAGGCCGGTTTCGCCGATGGCGCATACCATCTGGTCGCGCGCCAGCGCGCGCAACTCATCGTCTGTCGCGTCGTCGTAGTCGATCGCGTGATGCGGATGCACGCCGGCCGTAGCGAACAGCACACCCACGTGCGCCCGCGCCAACTCCAGCGCATGTCGACTTCCATCGCGCGAAGCGCCCGTCACGATCATCCGACCCACGCCGTGGGCGCGAGCACGCTGCAGCACAACATCGAAATCATGCTGGAAAGATTCGTGTCCGAGGTTGGTTCCGATATCAAGCAACTGCACTAAATACGCTCCCCGAACGAATCGCGATCGCGGCCGTACGCGGTGGTCGCAGCGCTGTCTTTCTGCACTCGCACAATTGAATTTTCCTCGAAGCAAAAGTTTGCGTTGACGATCGCAAGTTTTGGCTGCTAGTTTCGATGAACGGCATCACATGGAGTGGCCGTTTGGGGGCTTGACACCGATCGTCGATCCGGTGGCAAGGGGCGCGGGGAGCGCTCCGGGCAAATCACTCTTGCCAGAGTTGCACGGCAAGGTCGCAGCCACTCATAGGGATAGCTCCAATGGCGAATCGTTTAGTGATCAAGGGGCTGCTTGCAGCCTCCGTTGGCATCGCTCTGTCTTTCACCGGGTTCACCTCTGCCGCCCAGAGCCAGAACGTCGCGGCATCAGCCAACTTCAACGTGAGCGCACTCCAGGCCGGCAGTGCTTACGACCGTTTCATCGTAACGTACCGTGATGGCAGCACCGAGCGCCTCAGCGCTGCTGCTGCCACACAGAACGTGAGTGCTGCGGCGTTACGCGCGAAATTGTGGGGTACGGCAGGTACCAACGCCAAGGCCATCACCGTGCTGGGCGTCAGCCACATGCGCAAGTTGGCCATCGGCGCCGAATTGATGCATACGTCACGCAAGCTGAGCAGCACAGAGGCTGATACGCTGATCCGCCAGATCGCTGCCGATCCCGCAGTAGCCTTCGTCGCTCCCGATGTGATGCGCCATGCAGTGAAGGATATCCGCGCCACAGCTGTGACTCCTTTCGTCCCGAACGACACGTATTACGCGCACTACCAGTGGCATCTGCGCGCCCCTGATGGCACTCCCGAGACCGACACTGCGCTCGGAACAACGGTTCCGAACATGGGCGGCGCCAACGTCGCGCAAGCGTGGACTTTGGCCGATGGCACGGGCGTCACGGTTGCCGTTCTTGACACCGGTATCACCACACACCCTGATATCGATACCTCACTGGCTGCCGCGGGCTACGACTTTATTACCGACGCGCTCGTGTCCGGGCGTGCCACCGACGGCAGAGTGCCGGGCGGCTGGGATACGGGCGACTGGACCACGGGCGCCGCCTACACGAGCTGTGTCAGTGCAACCAACCCAGCAGAGGCCAGCAGCTGGCATGGCACACAGGTTACCGGGACGGTCGCCGAGCTCACCAACAACGGCGTCGGCATGGCCGGTATCGCTTATAACGCCAAGGTGTTGCCGGTCCGCGTACTCGGCCACTGCGGTGGCAGCGACAGCGACATTGCCGACGCGATCATCTGGGCTGCCGGCGGTGCCGTAAGCGGTATTCCCGCCAACACCCATCCCGCTCAGGTAATCAACCTGAGCCTTGGCGGCGGCGGTATATGCACTGCCAGCGACGTCACTGCCCAGGCCATCGCACAGGCCAACGCACTAGGTGCCGTGGTCGTCGTTGCTGCGGGCAACGACGGCAAGGATGCCGCGAACTACTCGCCGGCCAGCTGCCCTGGCGCGGTGACTGTGGCATCGGTGGGCATCACGAGCAAGAAGGCCTACTACTCTAACTACGGCACCCGCGTGAATATTGCTGCACCGGGCGGCGGCATTTTTGCCAATGACGCCAGCAGCGGAACCCAGGCCGACACGGGTTTCGTCTGGCAGGCGATCAACAGCGGCGCCACGGTACCTGCGGCCGCAAGCTACATCGGTTTCGCGGGCACCTCGCAAGCCACGCCGCACGTGACCGGCACAGTCGCGTTGATGCAGAGCGCTCGTCTGGCCAGTAGCCAGGCGCTGCTCTCGCCAGCTGATGTGCTGACCATGTTGAAGAATACGGTCCATGCGCCAACCGTGGTCCCGACCCAGAAGATCGGCGCCGGTATCGTCGATGCCTACGCAGCCGTGACCGCGGCGATCAACAATGACCTTGGCGGTGGTGTCGGTGGTGGCACCGATACCGCAACCCCGCTGGACAACGGGATTGCGGTGAGCGGCGTCTCCGGCGCAGCAGGGGATGCGCTTCAGTACAAGATCACGGTGCCGGCCGGCGCGCGTACGCTGATATTGCGCACGCTCGGTGGCAGCGGCGACGTGTCGTTGTACGTGAAGTCAGGCGCGCCAGCGAGCGCCACCACTTTCGACAAGTCGTCGGTTCATGCCAACTCCAACAACGAGTCGGTATCGATCGCGGTTCCGGATGCAGCCACGTATTACCTCAGTGTGGTCGGAGTGAAGAACTTCAGCGGCCTCACCGTCCAAGTGAACTACGTGCAGTAAATGATCCCGCCCTCCGGCGCATCGGAGGGCATATCTGCGGGGAATGGCGGATTGTTTGCGAGCTGGCGAGCGGGCGTGCAAGGGCAGATGTCACCGGAGAGACCGGTGACATTACTTCGGCGTGGGAGCGCACTCGTTGAACACGCTGCGCCGCCGCCACGACAAGGTCGAAGTCTGCAATAGACACTTGTTGCGTCAGTAACGATCGTTCCAAGGGAGTGGCTCGTGAGTAATGGAAATGCCGCCGGCAAATGGGTACCAAAATATGGACGTATAGACGTCTATATGACGAATCCATACAGCTGATCGAAATTCAAAAGTTCCGTGTTTCAGCGCGTCGCTTTGACATGTCATGTCAATTCATCGCAGTCGTGGACGCCCTTTGCGTTGCGTGCTGCATCTGATCGCAATTCCGCTTGGTAGGAGAGCTCGATGAACAGGATCTACAGCAAGGTATGGAACAAGTCGCTCGGCATATTGGTGGTTGCCAGCGAGTTCGCGAAAGCCAGCGGAAAAGGCGGTGTCAGCAAGCGCTCGCGTGCATCGATGGTTGCAGCATCGGCGATGCTGGGCACCATGCTTACGATCGGGGCGACCTCACTCCAGGCACAGACATTCGTGGCTGATTCCGCTGGCGCCCCGGTCGTTCCGGCGAGCGCAGGCACGGGTGGTACAGCTGGCGGTCAATCCGCAGTGGCTGGAAGCTACGCCACGGCGATCGGTTACAACGCGGTAGCGGATGGCTCCGAATCGTCCGCGTTTGGTATGTACTCTCATGCCGCTGGTGGGCAAAGCCTTGCCGCGGGGTTCTCTTCCAGTGCTTATTTCGACAGCAGCACGGCGCTCGGTGGCTATGGAGCGACAGCTTACGCAGTGGGCGCAACGGCCCTGGGCAGCATGAGCTATGCGGCCGGTGGAAACTCGGTCGCCATTGGCCCGCAATCCGATTCCCGCGCCACGGACAGCGTAGCCATTGGCCACGGTAGCCAGAGCTTTGCTGGCAGCAGCGTGGCGCTGGGTTCGAACTCGCTGGCCGATCGTGCGAACACGGTATCGGTCGGCAGTGCGGGTGCGGAGCGACAGATCACCAACGTTGCAGCAGCGACAGCGCCCACCGATGCGGTGAACTACGGTCAGCTGACATCGGTATCGACGAGCGTGGCCAGTGCGTTAGGTGGCGGCGCGGGCTTCGATCCGGTGTCGGGTCTGTTCACCGGTCCGACGTACTCGCTGACCAACGCGGGCGGCAACTACACGAACGTGGGCTCGGCTCTGACCGCGCTGGACACCTACGTGGGCGCGATCAACAGCAAGGGCAGCAAGTACTTCCAGGCCAAGAGCACTGGCGTGGCATCGTCGGCGACAGGCACCGACAGCGTGGCGGTGGGCGCCGGCACAGTGGCCAGCGGCACCAGCAGCTTGGCCGAAGGCAAGGGCGCCAAGGCCAGCGCGACAAACAGTCTGGCCGAAGGCACGACAGCCACGGCGTCGGGCACCGGATCGATCGCGCTGGGCACGATCAGCACGGCCAGCAAGACCAACGCGATTGCCTTAGGTACGAGCAGCGTGGCCAGCGGCACCAACGCGGTGGCAGTGGGCGGCACGGCGTCGGGTTTTGCCACGATCGCCAGCGCCACCGGCGCGTCGGCGTTCGGTGGGGGTGCGGGTGCGGAAGCGGCCGACGCCACCTCGCTGGGATACCTGAGCGAAGCGGACACGGCCGGTGCGACGGCGGTCGGCGCGGTCTCGTACGCCACCGGTACCGAATCGGTGGCCGTGGGTTATCTGAGTGCAACCGGTGCGGACTTCGCCACCGCGGTCGGCGCCGAAGCGCAGGCCAACGGGGTGCAGTCGACCGCGCTCGGCGGAGCGGCGGATGCCGAAGGAGAACTATCCGTGGCATTGGGCAGCGGCTCGTTTGCCGCAGCCGATGGCGCGGTGGCGGTGGGCTTTGCCTCGGCGATGGATCAGGACGCCGTGGCGATCGGCGACAACGCCGTGGCGACCACCGCCAACAGCGTGGCAGTGGGCGCAAACAGCCAAGCGGCCGGTGCCGAAGCGACGGCGCTGGGTGCCAATGCCGTGGCTCAAGGCGACGAGTCGACGACCACCGGCTCGGGCGCAACCGCGTTCGGTGCGAACAGCACGGCGAACGGCGCTGGCGCCACTGCAAACGGCGTGGAGAGCTCGGCGTTCGGCAGCAACGCGATAGCGTTCGACGACAACAGCACCGCAGTCGGTACCGGCAGCACCGCTTTTGGCGTTGGCTCGTCGGCGATCGGCAGCCTGGCCAGCACGAACGGGGATTACGCAACGGCCAGCGGCTACGGTGCATCGGCCTCGGCGATCAACAGCGCGGCGTATGGCGCCGGCGCGACAGCCGGTGGCGCCAGTGCGGTGGCCGTCGGCGGTCAGGCGGTGGATGACACGGGAACGGCGCTGATCACGCTCACGGCAACTGGAGACGAAGTGGGTCCGGCCAGTGCGACGGGTCTGGCCTCGACGGCGATCGGTGCGAGTGCGCAGGCCCAGGGCGATCTATCCACGGCGCTGGGTGCGGCATCGTTCGCGATAGGCGAGCAATCCGTAGCTGCCGGCTTCCTGTCCGAAGCCGATGGCGCCGGATCGGCTGCCTTCGGTGCGCAGGCCTATGCCGCTGGCGAGCAATCAACGGCGATCGGTGGCTCGGCCGCAGCCCTCAGCGACGGCAGCGTGGCGCTGGGTACCAATGCCACCGCATCGGGTCAGGACAGCATCGCGATCGGCAACGCCGCTTGGACCGGTGCCGGTTTGTTCGGCATCGAAGCGGTCAATGCCGTGTCGATCGGCAACAACAGCGTGGCGCTGAACGACAACAGCGTGGCGCTTGGTGCCAATGCGTTCGCCGCGGCGGACAACGCGGTGGCACTGGGCCAGGGCTCGTTCAATGATCGGGCCAACACAGTGTCGGTCGGTGATGTGGGCGCGGAACGCCAGATCACCAATGTGGCCCCCGGTACCGAGGGTACCGATGCGGTGAACAAGGATCAGCTCGACGACTCCGTGAGCGGCTCGATGCGCTACTTCAAGGCGAACTCGTCGGGCACCAATGACGATGCGCAGATCAACGGCATGGACAGCGTGGCGATCGGCCCGCGTTCGGTTGCCAACGGCAACGGTGCGATCGCGCTCGGTAGTGGTGCGACGACGACCGGCAACTACGGCGGCACGGCGATCGGCGGTGGCGACGGCACACCGGGGAAGACGAACATCGCCGGCCAGTTCGGCTCTTCGATCGGTTATGGCGCGCAGGCCAAGGGCGTGGGCGATACCGCCGTCGGCACCTTCGCCAACACGGGTGATGCCAATGCGACCGATCCGAACGACGACAGCAGCCAGTCGTATCGCACGGCGTTGGGCTACAGGTCCTCGGCCACGGGTGACGCATCGCTGGCGCTGGGTGCGTTCAATCAAGCCACCGGTGCACGCAGCGTGGCGATCGGTTATGCAGCCAATGCAAGCACGGACGACAGCGTGGCGCTGGGTTCGAACTCGGTGGCTGACCGTGCAAACACGGTATCGGTCGGCAGTGCGGGTGCGGAGAGACAGATCACCAATGTTGCCGCCGGTACCGACGGTACCGATGCGGTGAACAAGGATCAGCTCGACGCCGTGCAGGATCAGCAGACCGCGGCCGATGCGTCCAACGTGAAGTACGACGACCCAGGCAAGGGGCAGATCACCTTGCAGGGTGCCGGCGGTACAAAGATCAGCAATCTGGCGGCAGGCGATGTAAGCAGTACCAGCACGGATGCGGTGAACGGCAGTCAGCTCGACAGCACCAATCAAGCCGTTGCACTGAACACCACGGCTATCGGCGCCATCAACAACACGGCGGTCTTCTACACCGATGCCACACGCACGGCGGTGACGCTGGGTGATGGCACCACACCGGTGAAGCTGGGCAACATCGCAAGCGGTTCCGCCGACACCGACGCGGTCAACGTCGCGCAGTTGAATCTGGTGGCGCAGGGCGTCGGCGAAAACTCCGCCAACCTTGATGCGGTATTTGCAGCGATTGGCGGCGGTTCGGGTGTCGGTGCCGGCGGCAATGTCACCGCACCGACCTTTGCCATACAGGGGGCGAGCTACCACAATGTCGGCGATGCACTCGGCGCGCTGGATATCGCGGTGGGCAGTGCGCTGGTCAGCATCGGTGATCTGCGTACGGACGTCGATCAACTGCAAGCCAACAACGGTTCGGGCAGCAATGCACACGTTTCCACGGATGGCAGCGACGGCGCCACGACGGTTGCCGGTTCCAAGGGGGTGGCGGTGGGTTCGGGTGCGACCGCCGGCGGATCGCTGGGTACGGCGGTAGGTGGCGATAGTTATGCCGCGGGTCCGAACGACACGGCCATCGGCGGCAATGCCAAAGTGAACGCCGATGGCAGCACTGCCACCGGCGCCAACACCACGATCTCGGCGGTGGCAACGAATGCAGTGGCGGATGGCGAAAGCGCATCCGTTACTGCGGCATCCGGCACTGCGGTTGGCCAAGGCAGTTCGGCCACGGCGGTCGGTGCGGTCGCCCTCGGTCAGGGGTCCGTCGCGGATCGTGCTGATACGGTGTCGGTGGGCACGGCGGCGAACAACCGTCAAATCACCAACGTCGCTGCCGGCACACAGACGAACGATGCGGCGAATATGGGTCAGGTGCAGGAGGCACTGATCACGGCCAAAACCTATGCCGATGCCGGAGACACGCAAACACTGAGCGCATCCAAGGCCTATACCGATCAGAAGTTGAGCGGGTTTGCCAGCAGCAGCGATCTCAACACGTTGCGCGATCAGGTTGCCGACCAGTTTCACACGGTCGACAAACGCATCGACCAGGTTGGTGCGATGGGTACGGCGATGTCGCAAATGGCGTTCAGTACGCAGGGCATCGACACGGACAACCGGATGGGCGTGGGCGTGGGCGGCTATCACGGCGAAGGTGCGATCTCGGTCGGCTATTCGCGACGGCTGTCGCCCAAGGCCAACCTCACCTTCGGTGCAGCGGTGAGCGGTAACGAGACGTCGGCCGGTGTCGGCCTGGGCATCGGCTGGTAATTCAGCGACGAGATTTACTGAGTGGAAAAAAATACAAGGCCGGCTTCATGCCGGCCTTGTATTTTTTTAAAGGAACACATGATTCACTGATCGCGTTGCTCAAGGAAGCGATCGTTTCAAAACAGCTTGATGACCTCACAACCGTCGTCTGTTTTCGGCGTATCACCGAGAGCTTACGTCAGCATGCGTGAGCAACGAGTTATTCGTGCAAGGCTGCTCCGGAAGGCTATTGCGCCGCAGGTGCCGCGTGATCGAACGCACGCCATGCGATGAGCAAGTTCCTTGCGTTCACCGAACCCAGACCTGCCGCATAACTCCAGCCCGGTTGCGCGCTATACGCCTTGGTCTGCGGGTTGTATGCAGTCGTATTGAGTGCTGTCAGGCCGATGGGCGTCGGTGTATATCCCGGCACCTGAAGCATGCCGTAGATGTAGCAATTCGGCGTGCTTCCCGTGCCACCTTCCGCAACGGTCAGGATGGCGCAATTGACGGAATTCGAACCGCGCGTGATGTTGTGGAAAACGCAGCTACTTGTTCCATTGATGCCGTTGATGGAGTTGCAGGCAGCCAGACTGGCGGGTGCGCTGCCGGTACCCGTGCCATATTCCTGGGCCGCCAAAGCATAAAGCGTTGGAGCGGCATTGCCCTGATCGAGCGACAGGCCACGCGCGGCGAGGCCCTGGTCCATCACCGCTTGAATGCCGGCGAACATGGCTGTCGACGCGAACATCCCGTAGCCATAGGCTGCGTTCACTTCCCAAAAAAAGTGCGGAAAACAGGGATTTATTATTGTGTCGTAACACTCTGCCAAATTGGTGTAATTGCCATAAGATCCAGCAAAAATGGCCACGTCAGGCACATCGCGATACAGACCGGAAGGTGTGCCAGTCACCTTTTGCCAACTTGGCTTAAGCTCGTAAATGGAAGGCGCTCCACCCGTGCCATATTCAATGAGCGTCGATCCATCGGGATGAGCCAGGAGTTGTGCCTGGCAGAGAGCTACCGCGCTAGACCATCCTCTGGACGTGGCAGCTACGCCATTGCCACAAGATTGGTTGAGTGGAATTTCGGGAACGTAGGACAGCGCGGTGCCGTCTACGGCGTTGGGCGTACTACTGAAATACTGGCTGGTCGTATGGTCGAGTACGTCGGCGGTGTCTGTTCCGCCCACCGCAGTCACGTGAGGTGAAGATGCAAATGCATTGGCATCCACACCATTGTCGTAATCGAGATTTTCAAGCGTTTCGATTTCACTGACAGGCGAGTCGCCACTGCCAAGCTCTCCGCTGCTGACAAATACGGAAATGCCTTCGGCATCGGCCTGTGCCCAAGTGTCCATGATCACGAGTTCAAGTCCGCCGTCCGTCATTATTTCCCCACCCACATACCCGACCTCGATGATGTCCGGGCGAGTCGTGCTGTTGACGAGATTGGTTGCGGCGGTCATCACACCGCTGTCGACGTCGGTGTCGCTGGAATCTTTGCAATTTGCCACGACGATGTTTGCTCCTGGCGCCATGGCGGTTGCCCATTCCGCTTCTGCTGCCAAGGCTTCACTGCCAGGGGGTTGAGTGCCTGGCTGAGGAGGCGGTACGGGGTCGAGGCAGTTGTTCAAGTCAGAAGCAGTTGGCTGCGGCGCGATTTGCGCGAACGTACCGCCATAACTTCCGAGCTGGAACGTGTTGACGAACATGTTCCAGTCCGCGACGTTCATGTATGTGTCGCTCACTATCGCGAGAGTTACGCCCTCGCCCGTCATGCCATTCGCATGTAACGGTGCGATGTTGTACATCTGGGCCAGATCGTATGGAACGAGAACGCGGGGATTGGCAGTTGGCAACGTTTCTGGTTGCGTTTTTTGGTGATTTGCCTGTTCGACGCGTTGACCCGTGTGTTCCGTTTTCTGATGCAGATTGCTCAGCCCGGCGACTCCTGTAACCACCGGACGAAGTGCCGACGGGATGCTGATGTCGTTGGCAATGGCGAAGTGCGTGCGGCCATCGCCAAGCTTGTATCGCATCTCCCGAGTCCGGAATGAGTGGTTCACCTGCCCCACGGTGCCGCTGAAGTCGATCTGCAACTTGTTCGGATAGACGCCGTTGACCTTGAAGCCTTGCGACGCCAACCAGGCCGTGACTGCCTGTATATCCTGATCGGCGATGCCGAACGTCCGGCCGTATTCCGCAGGCGTCAGCCAATGCTGGAAACGTGGCGAATCCGGGTTGTGCTGATCCGCAATCAGGGCATTCAACGCGTCGGTCCGCTGCTGACTGCGCTGAAGTATCAGCTGCATGTGATTCATGGGCGTGGCGATATCCACACTGCCCGTCGGACGCAGTTTGTCGACAAGAGAAAGATGGCTTTTCTTCAGCATCGACACGATGGTGTCGTCGACGACATGCGTTATCCGCGGCGCTTCGGTCAGCCCGACAACATCTGGCCGCGCATTGCGGGTCGCGGTCAACGGCGTGGCACTGGTCGTAGATAAAGCGACGAGCCCGACCACGATGAAAGCGTGTTGAAGCCGACGGCTGTTTTTCACGATGTACCCCTGAAATCGGAAAGAAATAAACACGTGCCACTCAAGGTGGGTTCCAGCCGCACGATCGCGTTGACGGTCAACGTCTTTTGCGTTGGCGCGTCGAAAGAAGTGCATGGTCGTCCCCACGCCGAGATTAGCTGAGCCAGACGAGAGTGGGCCCCATTTCCCAGATCGAAATTACTTGCGTGGCTCACGGTCATGCGCTTCATGGAGAAAACGCTCACGCGGTGCGCTTCAGGCCTGTTCGCGCGCATACGGTCTGGCAACTCCATGAACAGCGTGCCTTCGCGCAAGGCCGACGCTCGCCCGTCGCCTGCCGGATGTGATAACTATGGTGTTTGCCGTTTGCGCTTTGAGGCGTTGATGGTGTCTGTGGATTCAGCGGGGTGTGAGGATGTCGGCAGTCATTCAGCCGCAGGCGGGTGAGGCGAACAAGGCGGCGGTGGATCGAGAGGCCGAGGTGTGCGCGTGGCTGGTGGCGCGTGGTCGGCTGAAGGACACGGATCTGGGCCGTGCGCGCCGATTGCACGAGGAATCGGCCGAAGGCACGTTGACCACGCTGATGGCGCGGCTCGGGCTGGTGTCCGAGCGTGATCTGGCCGAGGCCTGGGCTGATCTCCTGCAGGTGCCGCTGCTCGCCGCGCGCGATGCGCCGGAATTGCCACCGCCCGATCTGGAATTGTCGCTGCGCTTCCTCAAGCAGCAGCATGTCGTGCCCGTGCGTGATGAAGAGCACGGGCTCGCGCTGATCGTGTCCGATCCGGCCGATCCGTATCCGCTGCAGGCGGTGGAACTGGCTGCCGGCCGGCCGGTCGCGCTGCGCGTTGGCTTGCGCTCGGAAATCGACGGCCTGATCGAACGTTATTACGGCACCGGCCGTTCGGCCATGGGAACCATCGTGGAGAACCTCGATGGCACGGCGGCGGAAGAAGACGACGTCGAGCATCTGCGCGATCTGGCGTCGGAGGCGCCAGTGATTCGTCTGGTCAATCTGATCCTGCAGCGCGCGGTCGAGCAGCGCGCGTCGGACGTGCACATCGAACCGTTCGAGAACCATCTGAAAGTGCGCTACCGCATCGATGGCGTGCTGCATGAGGTGGAAGCGCCGCCATCATCGTCGACTGCCGCAGTGATTTCGCGCGTGAAGATCATGGCGCGACTCAACATCGCCGAACGCCGCCTGCCGCAGGACGGCCGCATCCAGTTGCGCGTCCAGGGCAAGGAACTCGACCTGCGTGTGTCGACCGTGCCGACCAGCTTCGGCGAGTCGGTGGTGATGCGTATCCTCGATCGCGAATCGGTAGTGTTCGATTTCGAATCGCTCGGTTTCACCGACAGCTTCAAGCAGCGTTTCATCGACGTGCTGGAGAAGCCGCACGGCATCCTGCTCGTCACCGGCCCGACCGGTTCGGGCAAAACCACCACGCTGTACACGGCGCTGTCGCAGATCAACACGCCCGACGTGAAAATCATCACGGTCGAGGATCCGGTCGAATACCAGATCGAGGGCATCAACCAGATTCAGGTGAAGCCGCAGATCGGGCTGGATTTCACCGGCGCGTTGCGCTCGATCGTGCGACAGGATCCGGACGTGATCATGATCGGCGAAATGCGCGATCTTGAAACCTGCCGCATCGCGATCCAGTCCGCACTCACCGGCCATCTGGTGTTATCCACGTTGCACACGAACAGCGCCGCCGGCGGCATCACGCGACTGCTCGACATGGGCGTGGAGGATTACCTGCTCGGTTCCACGATCAACGGCATTCTCGCGCAACGACTGGTGCGCCGGCTCGATCCGGAAACCGCGACATCGTACGAGGCACTGCCCGAAGTGATCGCGCAGTTCGAGCTGGAGAAATACACCAACGAGCGCCCGATCCGCTTGTGGAAACCCGGCGCCAGCGCCGCCAATCCGAGTGGTTATCGCGGACGTCGCGCGATCATGGAATTCCTCACCATGAGTGACCCTTTGCGTCGGCTGGTGATGCAACGCGCCGATGCCGGAGAGATCGAGCGCCAGGCGCGCGCCGAAGGCATGCGCACCATGTACGAAGACGGCATTGCCAAGGCCGTGGCGGGTATCACCACGCTGGAAGAAGTCCTGCGCGTCACGCAGGAAAACTGACGTGGCGCAGTTTCGATACAAGGCAGTCAGCGATGCCGGCGAATTGCTCAACGGCGAGATGGAAGCGATCAGCGTCGAGGAAGTCATCGGCCGGCTGCAGGATCAGGGCCACACGCCGCTCGATGCGCGACCGGCTATCGGTGCCGCGGGTGGCGGCGGGTTTTCAACGCTGTTCAAGCGCGGTCCGTTCACCGGCGATCAACTCGCGCAGTTCACTCATCAACTCGCGACTTTGCTTGGCGCGGGGCAGCCGCTCGATCGCGCGCTGAGCATCCTGCTCGATCTGCCTGAGGGCGAGAGCGCGAAAAAACTGGTGGAGCGCGTGCGCGATCGCGTGCGCGGCGGCAACACGTTGTCGTCGGCGCTGGACGAAGAGCACGGCGTGTTTCCCAAGCTCTACGTCAGTCTGGTGCGCGCGGGCGAAGCGGGCGGCTCGCTGGAAGAAACGTTGCGCCGCCTGGCCGACTACCTCGAACGTTCGCAACAGATGCGCGGCAACATCGTCAACGCGCTGATCTATCCGGCGTTCCTTTTGGTAGGCGTGCTCGGGTCGCTGGTGCTGCTGCTGGCTTACGTGGTGCCGCAGTTCGTGCCGATCTTCACCGACATGCAGGTGCCGATTCCATGGATCACGCAGGCGGTGCTGGCGGTTGGCGACACCTTGCAGTCATGGTGGTGGTTGATGCTGATCGTGCTGATCGGTGGATGGTTCGTGTGGCGCGCGCGCCTGCGCGATCCGGAAGCGCGGCTGGCATGGCACACGAAATTACTGAAAATGCGACTGGTCGGCCCGCTGTTGCTGAAGGTAGAAACCGCGCGCATCGCGCGCACGCTCGGCACGCTGCTGAAGAACGGCGTGCCGTTGCTGGGCGCGATTACCATCTCGCGTCAGGTCACCGGCAATCGCGCGCTGGATACCGCGCTGGGCGCGGCGCACGAACAGGTCAAGGGTGGCGCGGGGTTGAGCCTTGCGTTGGGTCAATCGAAGTTGTTTCCGCGTCTGGCGATCCAGATGGTGCAAGTGGGCGAGGAGGCCGGCCAGCTCGACAACATGTTGCTGAAAGTGGCCGATACGTTCGAGCTTGAATCCAAGCGATCGATCGATCGCCTGCTCGCCGCGCTGGTACCGACCATGACCATCGTGATGACCGTGATGGTAGGCGTGATCATGGCGTCGATCATGCTTCCGCTGCTCAGCCTGACCGGCAGCATCCAGTGATCGCGCAGCTGACAACAGGCACGCGACGCGAAGATATTTCCATTCGTTCTTTCGAGGTTTCCATGTACAAGCAGCCATCACGATCCATGCGCCGCGCAGGCGGTTTCACCCTTCTCGAAATGCTGGCCGTGATCGCGCTGATCGGCGTGATCGCCGCGGTGGTCGTGCCTTCGGTGATCGGCAAGCTCGACAAGGGCAAGTACGGCGCCGGCAAGGCGCAGCTGACCACGCTCGGCCAGAAGATCGAGAACTACGCGCTCGACAACGGCACACCGCCGCAGCAACTGCAGGATCTCGCCGTGAAGCCGGCGAATGCAACGAACTGGCAGGGTCCCTACACCAAGCCTTCGGATCTGAAGGATCCGTGGGGCCACGAGTTTGGCTACAAGTCGCCAGGTGATCACGGCAGCTACGACCTGATCTTCTACGGCCAGGATGGCAAGCCCGGCGGCGATGGCAACAGCAAGGACGTGGGCAACTGGGAGTAGTCGAAGCCCATGTTCGTCCGCCCGACCCGCGCCAAGTCATCGCCTCGTCCGATCGCGGGTCGCCGCGCGGCGCGCGGCTTCACGCTGATCGAAATGCTGGCGGTGATTTTGCTGATCGGCATTGCGGCGGCGGCGGTGTCGATCTCGATCACGCAGGGTCTGGCCGGTGCGCGCGTGCGTGCAGCCAGCAGCGAACTGGCCGGCGCGCTGCGCGCGACGCGCGCACAGGCGATCGTGCGCGGCAAGGAACAGAACTTTGACGTCGATACGCGTGCCAATACGTATCGCGACATCAAGAAGCACGACGTCGCGCTGCCGCGCGGATTGCGCCTGAGCATCACCAGCGCGAAGGAAGATCAGCCGAACGATCACACCGGACGCATTCGCTTTTTCCCCGACGGCAGTTCCACCGGCGGTCGCATCACCCTGCAGAACGGCAAACGCCAGTGGCACGTCAACGTGTCGTGGCTCACCGGCGAAGTGCGCGTGGTCGACATGGTGGCAGCGCGATGAAAGCCGTGAATCCACCATCCCGCCAGACCGGCTTCACTTTGATCGAGATGATCGCCGCGATCATGCTTCTGGCGATCGCATTCACCGTGTTGATGAAAGTTGCCGGTGCATCGACCGGGCTGACGCAGAACGCCTCGACGCACAGCGAAGCCGCCATGTGGGCGCGCAGCAAGCTGGACAGTGTTTTCGTCGGGCGGGCGCTGAAGCCGGGCAGCAGTTCGGGGCAATTCAATGCGAGGTATCGCTGGCAACTGGACGTGACGCCGTGGCAGGGCGCTGGTTCCGTGACCGCGGATGCGCCGATGCATCTTTATCAACTCGATCTCGATGTGCTGTGGGGCCCGCCATCGCATCCGCAGTCTGCGCATTTCCGTACCTTGCGCCTGTCGGCCATGCAGGCGAACCCATGAAATACGCAGGCGGTTTCACACTGATCGAAGTGCTCGCCTCGCTGGTGCTGATGGCGCTGCTGATGCTCGGCGTGTATTCAGGCATCCAGACCGCCAGCCACAGCGTGCGTTCGGGCACGGCCGCGGTGGAGCGAATCGACCAGCTCCGTTCCGCGCAGGATTTTTTGCGACGCGAACTGGCACAGAGCCTGATCCAGCCGATCAGCCACAACGAGCGTGGCGAGGATCTCTATTTCGCCGGTGGCCCGCGCCAGATGCTTTACGTGGCACCGTTGCCGGGATACCTCGGCAAGCTTGGCCCGCAATTGCAGCAGTTGCAGCTGATCGATGACGGCCACGGCAGTTCGCGACTCGAACTCAGCCTCGCCGTGCTGCCGCCGGACGGCCAGCCACCGCGTCCGCTCGGCGATCCGCAGGTGCTGGTCGACCATATTCGCAGCGGTGGTTTCAAATACAGCGGCGTCGACACACAAGGCAACGTGTTGCCGTGGTCCGGCTCGTGGGCGGACGGTCGCCTGCTGCCACAACTGGTCAGCATCGATCTGAAGGTCGATGGCAACTACGACTGGCCGCAGCTGCAGATTCCGCTGCGTTCCAATCCGTTAAACAGTACCAGCCCGCAGAACGGCCAGATGTCGAAGCCGCTGTCCGGAGCAAGCCTGTGATCCCGCGCGCGCCGCTGCAAGGCCGTCGTCAACGCGGCATGGCTTTGCTGCTGGTGCTTTGGGCGTGCACGTTGCTGGCGATTCTGCTTGGCGGCTACGCGGCGCTCGCGCGCACCGAGGGCTTGCAGGCGCATTACCAGTTCACCCAGGCGCAGGCGCATTACGCGGCCGAGGCCGGCATCATCCGCGGCATCTACGGCGTGCAGGATCCGGTGTCGAAGCAGCGCTGGATCGGCGATGGCCGTCCGTATTCGTTCCAGTTCAATGGCGCGACCGTGAAGGTTTCGGCGATCGGCGAAGGCGGCAAGGTGGATATCAACACCGCCACGCCCGAGGTGCTGCAGGCGTTGTTCCAGGCCGCGGGCATGGCGGCCGATCAGGCACAGCCGCTTGCCGCGCGCGTGGTGGAATGGCGCAACGCGATCGGCGTCGTGGCGGATTCCGCCAGCCAGAAGGCGGCTTACGCAGCGGCGGGGCGCGATTACGGCCCGCGCCATGGTCCGTTCGCCAGCGTGGAAGAGTTGCAGATGGTGCTCGGCATGCCGCCGGCGGTGTATCGCACGGTGGCGCCGGTGGTGACCATCTGGTCGGGCAATCCGAGCCCCGATCCGAACACGGCGCCGCCGCTGGCGCTGGCGGCGATCCCGGGCATGACGCCGGAACAACTTGACGCGATTCGTGCCGCGCGGCTGAAGAATGCCAACGACGCGAGTCTGGTTCTCAACAACGGAACAACGCATAGTATCCGGTCGGAGGCGACGCTCGCCGACGGCACGCGTGCCGTATTGCGGGCCACGATTCGCCTTCAGGTCGGGCAAGCCACTGCGCAACCCTATTCGGTGTTGCGCTGGCAGGAGGGAGATACGGAATGAGTACGGCAACGCAGTCGCTGCGGCCGCTGCTGGATCGCCTGCGCCGCGGATGGCGTGCTTCGCCATTGCCGGCGTTCTTTGGCTGGTGGGGCGGCGAACTGCGCGAGTTGCTGCCGGTGCGCTGGCGCGGCTGGTTCACCGGCGGTGCGGACTGGTATCTGCTGCAGCGCATCGGCGTGCAGTGGACGCTGCGTCGTTCCAATCATCCCGAAGTGCTCGCGCGCTGGAACGACGGCGACGACGTTTCCGCATTCGACGAAAGCGCGCGACAGGCCGCACTTCACGCGGTGCTGCAGAAAGTGGATCGCGAAGATCTGCGATTGTCGCTGTTGCTGCCGCCCGAAGCGGTGCTGCGCCGCACGCTGGCATTGCCGGCGGCGACACGCGACAACCTGCAGCAGGTTGTCGGTTTCGAGATGGATCGGCAGACGCCTTTCACTCTCGCGCAGGTGTATTACGCGGTGCGCGAGTTGCCGACAGCCGTCGGCGACGGGCGCGTTCACGCCGAACTGGTGGTGATCACGCGCGGCGCACTTGATCCGTTGCTGTCGCAGGTTCGCGCGCTGGGTGTTTCGATCGATGCGGTGGATCTGGCACAAGGCAACGGTCGTCTCGGCGTCAACCTGCTGCCGCCCGAACAGACGCCGCGCCATGCGCGTCCGCGCCGCCGCATGAACCTCATCCTGGCCGGCTGCGCCGTGCTGTTGCTGGTGCTGGCGTTGAACCAGTGGCTGCACAACCGGCAAGTGGTGCTCGACCAGATGCAGTCCGAAGTGGACGGCATGCGCAATGAAGCGCAGCAGGTCGCGTCGCTGCGCCAGCGCCTGCAGGACAACGCCGGCGCCGCCGGATTCCTGGCGCAGCGCAAAAAGGATTCCGTAAGCATGCTCAGCGTGCTTCAGGACGCTACCGCGCGCCTGCCGGACAGCACGTGGCTGGAGCGTTTCAACATCGACGCGACCGGTCAGATCGGCATGCAGGGACAGAGCCAGCAGTCGGCAAAGTTGCTCGATGCGTTGAAGGATTCCACGCTGATCACACAGGCGAGTTTTCAGGGCAGCATCCAGCCCGATCCGACCTCCGGCAAGGAGCGCTTCTACCTGATCGCGCAACTGCATGAGCCGACGCCGGCGAAGCCACCGCGCAATGTGCAGGCCGGAGGCACGCCATGAAGATGTCGAGACTCAAGCCGCGCGAAAGCCGCATCGCCGCCATCCTTCTCTTGCTGCTGGTGCTGGTGCTCGGCTATTTCGTGCTGCTGCACTGGTGGTTCGTGGCGCCGTTGCGGCAGATGCGTGCGGATATGTCCGAGCTGCGCGATACACACAGCCGTTTCGCCGCGGCGATCGCCGAAAAGCCCGCGCTGCAGCAGCGCATCGCCGCGCTCGGTGCGGGCCAGGCGGCCAGCAGCGCATTCCTTGCCGCGGACGATCCCAACACGGCTGCTGCGGATCTGATGCAGCGCGTGGTCGACGTGGTGGGAAGCAACACGCAGGGCAGCAATTGCGTGGTCAGCCAGAAGACCACCATGCCGAATCCGCCGACCACGCCGGGGGAGCCGTACCGAAAGGCCGCGGTGAGCATCAGCCTCAGCTGCGACATCGAGCCGTTGTCCGCCGTACTGAATGCGCTGGAGCAGGGCACGCCATATCTTTTCATCGACGACATCAGCATGTATCGCAATCCGGTGGCGGCGCAGCCCGGGCAAACGCCGCCGCTGGAAGTGCAGTTCACCTTGTCCGGCTACGTGCGTCCGTCGCATTCCGCGCCTGCGGCAGCACCGGCAGGAGCGGCGCCATGAACGCTGCCGACCAGCGTCGCCTGACACCCGTGCTCGCGACTGCGGTCGTGCTGTTCGGGCTGGTGTTCGTGGCCTTGCTGTCGGGCATGGGCCGACGCGTGCATTGGGGTCATTCGCGACCGGCAGCGCCATTGCCGGAAGCGGGCAATCCGGTGAATCTGCCGCACGCGCTGCCGCTGGATCAATTTGCCCTGGTCTGGCAGAAACCGTTGTTCAGTCCCGATCGCAAGCCGGTATCCCGCGCCATCGATGGCGGCAGCAATCTGGGTGATCTCAACCTCACCGGCATTGTGCTCACGCCGCGCCTGCGCATGGCGCTGCTGCACGACAAGAACGGCGATCGCCAGGTGCGCCTGCGCGAAGGCGAGTCGTTGCCCGATGGCAGCGTGAAACTGGTCGAGGTGCGTGCGCGCTCCGCGCTGTTCGACGCGGCCGGCGGACGCACCGAGTTGAAACTGCCGGCCGGCGCGCCGATCGACATGCCCAAGGCCGGCGCGGACGACAGCGCAGGCATCGCTCCCGGCGATGCCTCGATGCGCTTCGGCGCCGGTCGCGCCAACGGTGATCAACCCGGTTTGCAGGGCCCGCGCCGCCGCCCGGGCGATGCCGATGCGCCGCCCGGTTCGGTGATCGAACGGCTCAGAGAAAACATCAGACGACGTCGGGCCGGCAACGCCGCCACGACTCACTAAGGAGTACGTAGATCCATGTTCCGCAAGCTCCCACGATCAATTCTCCGCACCGGCATGCTGGCCGTCGTCGTGTGCGCCGCCGGTTGCGCCAGCCTGCCCAAACCGCACGACGACGGTGCCCTGCAGCGCGAGGCGATGGCCGGCACGCAGAATCCGGCGCCGGCACCGTTGCCGCTGACCAACGACATCAACGGCGACAACAACACCGACACCACGCCGAAATCCGAGATCAGTCGCGGCACCGGGCAGTTTATCCAGCCCAGCTTGCTGAAGACGCCGCGACCGGTGGTGGCCGGTCCCGATGGCGTCACCTTCAACTTTGAAAACCAGCCGGTGCAGGCGGTGGTCAAGACCATCCTCGGTGACCTGCTCAAGCAGAACTACACGATCGTGCCGGGCGTGCAGGGAAATATTTCCTTCTCCACCTCCGAGGCGGTGGAAGTCAGCCAGGCGCTGCCGATTCTGGAGACGCTGCTGTCGTGGACGCACAACGCGCTGGTTCAGCGCAACGGCGGTTACGTGGTGATGCCGGAGAAGGACGCAGTCGCCGGCAACATGGTGCCGAGCCTCGGTGCCGGTTCGCCGCAGGGCGGCATGCAGGCGCGACTGTTTCCGTTGCACTTCATCTCCGCCACCGAGATGCAGAAGCTTATGAAGCCGTTCGCGCGAGCGGACGCGACGCTGCTGGTGGACCCGGCGCGCAATCTGCTGGTGATGTCCGGCACGCCGGATGAGCTGGCCAATTACCAGAGCATGGTGCGCACCTTCGATCGCGACTGGTTGCGCGGCATGTCGGTCGGCGTGTTCAATCTGCAGAACGCCAACGTCGACGAACTGATGCCCAAGCTCGACGGCATGTTCGGCACGCATGGCGACACGCCGCTGGCTGGCATGCTGCGTTTCATTCCGATCGAGCGCACCAATGCGCTGGTGGTGATCAGCACGCAGCCGACGTACCTGCAGGAAGTCGGCGAATGGATCAGCCGCATCGACAGCGGCGGCGGCAACGAGCCGCAGCTGTTCGTCTATGACGTGCGCAATATCAAGGCATCGGATCTGGCGAAGTACCTCGCGCAGATCTACACCAACGGTTCCGGCAGCGGTGGCGACAACGGCGGCAAGGTCGGCCCCGGCCAGAACGGCAGCACGCTCGGCAACGCCGACAATGCCAACGGCACCAGCATGGGCAGCACCGCCGGCAGCTTCGGCAACTTCGGCGGTTCGGCCGGATCGAGCAACCTCACCGGTACCAACAGCGGCAGCACCGGTGGCATCGGCGGCTTGGGCAGCACGGGTGGCGTCGGCGGCACGAGCTCCGGTTTTGGAAACGGCAGCAGCGGCGGCATGGGTTCGGACGGCCACGACAGCAGCGGCGGATTCGGCAGCAGCGGCTCATCGGGAAGCGCCGGCGCGAATGGTGGCAGCGGCAGCGGCTCGGGCGATCAGCAATACACCTCCAGCGATGGCAGCGTGCGGATCAGTTCGGTCGACGGCAGCAACCAGTTGCTGGTGCGCGCGCGTCCATCGCAGTGGGAAGAAATCAAGGCCGCGATCCGCAAACTCGACAACGTGCCGCTGCAGGTGCAGATCGAAACACGCATCCTCGAAGTGAACCTCACCGGCGAATTTTCGTTCGGCGTGCAGTGGTATCTCGAAGGCCTGGCCGGCAGCACCACGACCACCGACGCCAATGGCGATCCGGTCGTCACGCCGGGCCAGCCGTACCGTCATCGCTCGGCGGCGCTGGGCGCCGGCGGCGCGGCGTATGGCGGCGAGCCGTTTTTCTATTCGTTCCTCAACAAAACCATGCAGGTTGCCGTGCGCGCCATGGAAACCAGCGGCAACACGAAAACGCTTTCGGCGCCTTCGATGGTGGTGGCAAACAACCAGCTCGGGCACATCCAGGTCGGCGATCAGGTGCCGATCAACCAGACCAGCGTCAACACCGGCATCGGCGTCGCGGCCAGCTACAACCAGGTCAGTTATCTCAACACGGGCGTGATCCTCAACGTGCAGCCGCGGATCAATCCAGGTGGCCTGGTCTACATGAACATCAGCCAGGAAGTGAGCCAGGTCTCCAAGGCCGGCACCAGTGCGACCAATGGCAACCCGACCATCTCGCAGCGTGAACTGGGCACCCAGGTCGCGGTGCAGAGTGGGCAGACCGTGTTGCTTGGAGGCTTGATCCAGCAGGCTGAAGACACCAACGACACCGGCATCCCGGGGCTCAATCGCATTCCCGTGCTGGGCCGGCTTTTCGGCACCACCGATCGCAACCGCAGTCGCACCGAGCTGATCGTGCTGATCACGCCGCGCATCATCCGCAGCAGCGATGACGCCAAGCAGATCACCGACGATTACCAGACCAAGTTCGAATCGCTTGAGCCGTTACGCGCAGACAAAAAGCCGACGACAACGAGCCTCGCGAATTTCGAGCCGCCCGCGCCGGCGGTGATCACGCCGCTACCGACCTCGTCCAGCACCGTCGTCACGCCCTGGGCCGAGCAGTTGCAGCAACATGCGGAAGCGTCGCTGCAGCAACACGATTACGCCAGCGCCGAAGACATGGCGATGCAGTCGTGGAAGCAAGGCACGCGTCACGGCAACCTGTGCGAACGCAACTGGCAGGTGATCGGCGAAGTGCGCAAGCACAACGACGATCTTCGCGGTGTCACCAGCGCACGAAAGCAGGAAAACGCCTGCCTGATGTCCGCGCCGCACTAGCCGCTTGAACGATGCCGGGGCGCGCGCGGTCGCGCCGTCCCGCCATCGTATGCTGGCTGCTTCGCGCAGTCGCTATCATGCGAGCGGATGACCGTCGTTTCCGCCGCCTTTCCGATCGTTCCGCTGTTGCCGCAGATCTGCGCGTCGCTCGCAGCGCATCCGCGGCTGGTGCTCGAAGCGCCGCCCGGCGCCGGCAAGACCACGCAGGTGCCACCCGCGCTGCTCGATGCCGAATGGCTGGGCGGCCGCAAAATCGTGATGCTCGAACCGCGCCGCATCGCCGCGCGCGCCGCAGCGCAGTTCATGGCGCAGCAACTCGGTGAAGCGGTTGGCGACACCATCGGCTATCGCATCCGCTTCGAGTCGAAAGTGAGCGCGGCCACGCGCATCGAAGTGGTTACCGAGGGCATCCTTACGCGACTGATCCAACGCGATCCCGAGCTCGAAGGCATCGGCGCGATCCTGTTCGACGAATTCCACGAACGCCATCTCGCCGGCGATCTGGGCGCGGTGCTCGCGCTCGACGTGCAGTCGACGCTGCGGTCGGATCTTCGACTGGTGGTGATGTCGGCCACGCTCGATGGCGAACGCATTGCACGCTGGCTCGACGCGCCGCGCATCACGAGCCCCGGTCGCAGCTTTCCGGTACGCATCGAACATCCACCGGCGCGCACGCAGGAAACCGTCGAGCATCATCTCGTGCGCGTTGCGAAACAGGCGTTGCAGGAAACCGATGGTGACGTGCTCGTCTTTCTGCCGGGACGGCGCGAGATCGCGCGCACGCAGGCACTGCTCGTCGATGCATCGACACTGACGGACAACATCGAAGTCGTCGCGTTGCATGGCGAGCTGTCGCTGGCCGAACAGCAGTCTGCACTCAGTCCGGCCGAAGCGGGCACGCGCCGCATCGTGCTGGCGACGAACGTGGCCGAATCCAGCATCACGCTGCCCGGCATCCGCGCGGTGATCGACGCCGGCCTCGCGCGCGAGCCGCGTTTCGATCCCAGTTCGGGATTCACACGACTCGAAACCGTATCGATTTCGCAAGCGTCGGCCGATCAGCGCGCCGGTCGTGCCGGTCGCGTGGCGGCGGGTACGGCGTATCGCCTATGGCCGCAAAGCAAGCGGCTCGATCCGGCGCGTACAGCGGAAATCAGCCAGGCCGAATTGTCCGGCCTCGCGTTGGAATTGGCGGCATGGGGCATTTCGGCGAATCACGACGACGATCTGCACTGGCTCGATCCGCCGCCCGCCGGCGCACTGGCGCAGGCACGTGATCTGCTCACGCAACTCGGCGCACTCGACGCCGATGGCCGCATGACGACATGCGGCCGCGATGTGCTGATACTCGGCGCCACGCCGCGACTCGCCGTGGCCGCGTTGCGTGCGCCGCCCGCGTTGCATGCCTTGATCGCCGATTTGCTGGCGCTGATGGAAGCACGCTCGCCGATGCGCGGCATGGCTTCGCGCAGCGACGATTTCCGTGTGCGCGTTGCATCGCTGCATGCGTGGCGGGATCGTCGTCATCCCGCCGGCGGCGCCGATGTCGATCGTGGCGCGCTGGCGGCGATCGAGCAGGCGAGCAAAGGTTGGCGCAGACGTCTGGACGTCCGAACGGCAGCCAGCGGCATTCCCGACAGTCATGCTGTCGGCGACTTGTTGCTGTACGCGTTCCCCGATCGCATTGCCCGTCGCGACGATGCGAATCCGCTGCGTTACACGCTGGCCAACGGACGCGGCGCACGATTGCACGAGAATACCGCGTTGCTGGGCGAGCCCTGGCTGGTGGTGCTCGATCTTCGCCACGAAGCACGCGACAGCCTGATTCTCGCCGCCGCGCCGCTCGATCTGCGCGTGCTGGAACGCGATCATTCCGAACGCTTCACGCGCGAGCGCGTGCTGCGCTGGAACGACGAACGATCGGCGGTCGAGGCGTTCGAGGAACATCGCTTCGGCGCCATCGTGCTCGATCGGCGAAGCGTTCCGCTGAAACCCGAAGACGCACGTCAGGCCTTGCTCGCTGCCGTGCGCAACAAGGGCCTCGATGTGTTGCCATGGAGTGCGGGCGCTGGCCGTCTGCGTGCGCGCATGCTTGCCGTACGCGCGTGGATGCCCGAGCTTGAACTGCCCGACATGTCCGATCATGCATTGCTGGCATCGCTCGACGAATGGCTCGGTCCATGCCTCGATGGCAAGCGTGGACTCGACGCCTTGCGCGCGGAGGAGTTGTCGCAAGCCTTGTCCGCGACCTTCACCTACGAACAGCGCCGCGCTCTCGACACGCACGCGCCAGAGAATTTGATCGTGCCCAGCGGTCAGAGCCGGCGCATCGATTACGCACAGGGCGAGCCGCCCGTGCTGGCAGTGAAACTGCAGGAGCTGTTCGGCCTTGCCGACACGCCGCGCGTGGGCGGCGGGCGCATTCCCGTCACCCTGCATCTGCTGTCGCCGGCCGGCCGGCCGATCCAGGTCACGCAGGACCTGAAAGGTTTCTGGGAACGCACCTATCCCGAAGTAAAAAAGGAACTGAAAGGCCGTTATCCGCGCCATCCCTGGCCGGACGATCCGTGGACAGCCACGCCGACCCATCGCGCGAAACCCCGCGGTACCTGAGGCGCATCACGATCACGTTCGAGAAGTTCCGAACCATCGCCGCATGTTGTCGATCAGTGTCGCCTGATCATCGCCAACCCACGCGACGTGTCCGTCCGGTCGCAACAACACCGCAGGCACATCGAGTTCATCGCTGACATCGACGACGTGATCGATGCGATCTGCCCAACCTGCGACCGAGAGTTGCCCGGTCTGGTCAAGCAGCAGCCCGCGGCCGCGATGCATGAGGTCGTAGAGGCGGCCACGTTTCAACGGCACGTCGCGCAGTCGTCGGCCCAGCAGCCGATGGCCTTCGCCGAAGTCGTAACGCACGCTGATCGCCGTGATTTTCTCGGTCAGGTATCGGTTCACCTCGTCGAAATCCATCAATTGCGATATCAGCCGCCGCACCGCCTGCGAACCGGGTTCGGTGGACATCAACTGCATCTGCGCGCGAGTGTTGTCCAGTACATCGGCGGCGACCGGATGGCGTTCGGCGTGATAGCTGTCCAGCAGATTTTCTGGTGCCCGGCCGGCGATGTCAGCGGCGAGTTTCCAGCCGAGATTGAAAGCATCCTGGATGCCGAGGTTGAGCCCTTGTCCGCCAATCGGCGGATGGACATGCGCTGCATCTCCGGCCAGCAACACGTGGCCGACGCGGTAACGTTCGGCGTGTCGCGTGGCATTGCCGAAACGCGACATCCAGCGTGGCGAATGCGCGCCGAAATCGCTGCCAGCGGTTATCCGCAACTGCTGCGCGAATTCTTCAAGTGTCGGCGGAATTCTGCGATCGCCGGCCACGCCTTCGGCGGGCACGACGACGCGGTAAACGTTATCGCCAAGCGGCATCACGCCGAAGCGCAGTTGTGTCTTGCGGACTTCGGTCATCACGGCGGTCAATGTTTCCAGCGGTGCGGTCAACACCATCTCGCCCAGCAGCGTGTCGACCGTGCTTTTTTCACCGGGGAAACCGATGGCCGAAAGTTTGCGCACCATGCTGCGGCCACCGTCGCAACCGACAACGTAACGCGATTGCAGTCGCGTGCCGTCGGCCAGCACAACGGTCACGCTGTCGTCGTCCTGACTCAACCCGACCACTTCGCATTCACGAAGAATCTCGACGCCGACCTCGGTCGCGTGCTCGGCGAGCAGGCGGTCGGTGATGCTCTGTGGAATGCCGAGAACGTACGGATGCGCCGTATCCAACCCGTCGGGCGGCGACTTGTAGATGCCGGCAAAACCACCCAGCGGATACTTTTTTCCTAGCGCGAGGAATCGATCCAGCAAGCCGCGCTGATCCATGATTTCGATGCTGCGCACATGCATGCCGAGCGAGCGCACGATCAGGCTCGGCTCCGCGCCTTTCTCCAGCACGAGCACTTGCACGCCCTGCAATCGCAACTCGCTCGCCAGCATCAAACCGGTCGGCCCGCCGCCGACCACGATCACGTCGATCATCTGCATTCGCAACTCCCATCACCGCCGGGTTCGGCTTCGGGCGGCGATTCTGTGGTGCCGCCCCGTGCTTGTCGCAAGTCCCCCGGTGCGTTATAAATTGATGGCGGGAAGAGACGATCTGCTTTTTCATCTCCCGCTCGCCGCTACAGGCACTCAAGCATCGAAGCGCACGCCCTTCGTCTCTCGCGTGCGGCATCTCTGAAGACCGCCCCCGAATCAATCCCGTCTCGACATCGTGACAACGATGCTTCGCTGCCGCGCGAATCGTCGCGGCGCTCGCACGGATAAACTGCACGCATGCACGACGCAGGCGCCATCAATCGCTATCAACTCGCCGAATTGGGAAGCCTGCTGGCAGAACCCGCGCGTGCGGCGATGCTGCTTGCATTGACCGACGGCACATCGCGGCCCGCCGGCGAACTCGCGCGTGCTGCCGGCGTCACGCCGGCGACGGCCAGCGCGCATCTGCGTCGACTGCTGGATGGCGGTCTGCTCGCTTTGCATGTGCAAGGTCGCCATCGCTATTACCGCCTCGCGGACGATCGCGTGGCGTCGATGCTGGAATCGCTTTCGCTGGCGCGCATACCCGCGCATGCACTGCCAACCAAAGGCAACGCGCAATTACGCAGGGCGCGTTATTGCTATCGACACCTGGCCGGCGAGCTGGGCGTCGCGTTCTGCGCCGCGTTGTTGCGCAACGACTGGTTGCGAACCGGCACGCGCGGATTGCAACTGGAAATCACTGGCGTCGATGCGCTGGCATCGCATGGCCTGCAGTTCGTCGATGTATCCCGCGTCTATGGTCGCAGCTGTCTGGACTGGACCGAACGCCGCATGCATCTGGGCGGCCCGCTCGGCGTGACGCTGACCAGCGCGATGTTCGAAGCAGGCTGGCTGCGTCGATCGCCACGCAATCGCGTACTGATTCCCAGCGCCGATGGCTTGCGCCGGCTCAGCGAACTCGGCGTCGACGTTTCCTGATTCCGAATCTTCATCAGCGACATCTGCGCGGTATTGGCGGACATGCCATCTGCAACTTGCGCGACATATCGTCTCCGCGTTGTCATAGACGGTAGCGTCCACGACGCAACCTAGCTTTTGCGACGGTTGAAGAATTTCTTCACTGCAGCGGCCACCGCCGCGATGCCGATGATGACGAACTTCTTCAGCGCCAGCAGCATCAGTCCGAGTTTGGCGAACAGGCCGGCCTTTGCCGCGATGCCGCCAGCCACCAGCGCGGCAACGCCATAGGCGGCGAGTTTGTCGGTCTTGCTGTCGTAATCGGCATAGCGCTCGCCGGTATCGAAGCTGGTCATCGTCAACACCTGCGGCATGTCGGCGCTGACCTTGGCCAGCGCGTCGACCGGCGCCACCGCATTGAGCGAGAGATAGCCGCGCCGGCCGAGTACGCGAATGTCGTAGTTCAGCGATTGGCCGTCCGCCGAGCCATCGGCTTTCTTGAACCTCAGGTTGCGCGCCCAGTAAAGCTTGTGCGTGGCGGCGTCGTAATGCGGCGGCTCGGCCCAGCCGACCAGTTCGATCGCGGGATAGCCTTGCTTGAGGCGCTCGGGATTCGATTCCGACGTGCCTTTCTGCATGTCCTTGAGCATCTCCGCGTAGTCGGTTTTCGCCGCATCCGCGTCGGAGACATAACCCTCCTCGGTGTACGTGACGACCACGGCCCAGTTGCTGTCGTCCAGCAGCACGTGCGGATCCGTGCTCGGAAGAATCATGCCGAGCACGCTGTTGTCGGGCGGGTTGCTCCACAAATCGCTGAGTACGCGTTGCGCGTCTTTTGCCGGCAGGAAACTGTAGCCTGGCGCAAGTTGCAGGGTGGCTTTGGCGGCCGGAATGGAAACGCTGCCCGTTACCGGATGCAGCGAATTCAGAAAGTTTTCTGTCTTTGCCGAAACGGCATGATTGGGCGACGGATCATCGGCGGCGATAGCGCGCGGCGACAGGGTCGAGACAAAAACAAACGTCAGCAGCGCAAGCGCCACGGTGAGTGATTTGCGGGTCATGAGCAATCCTTGGAAGTCATCCGGTGACGCGCGGCACATCGATGCGCCGCGGCGGGACACTCCCCCATGGCGTGTCCCGATCGCTTTTTAGCAGGCGGTCAAGTGATTGCGCCAGTCCCGCAGCGACGAACGACGAATGGCTTAAGCGATCGGGTGATCGTCGTAGTCACGATCGAACACATCGTTGCCACGTGTCGACCAAAAAAGAAGAGACCCGATCGTTGCCGATCGGGCCTCCTGTTTCGCTATCGACACGCATCGCTGCGTGTCGGTTCTATCGAGCTTGCTTACTGCGTGTAGCTGCCTTTCAACGTGACGCCGGTGTAGCTGCTATAGGCACGCACCATGATGTAGTAGGTACCGGCAGTTGACGGCGAGATGCTGCAGCTTTCGGTGTTGCCCGAAACGTACGGGCGGCAGTCGTAGCTGCTGGTGGTCGGTGCCGAGCCGCGTTTCACATAGAGGTCGGCGTCGCCGGTACCACCGGAGATCGCGAACTTCAGTGCGGAAGCGCCGGATGGAACAACCATCGTGTAGTTCACCGCGTTGTTGGTGGTCGCAGCCAGGCCTGTGACAGCCACGCCGTTCTGCAAAACGGTGCCGCCACCGCCGCCGCCACTACCGGCTGTCCACGTCGCCTTGATGCTCAGGCCCGAGAACGCGGCATAGGCATTGAGCATGACGTAGTACGTGCCGGCCTGCGGTGCTGCCACGGTGCAGGTTTCGTTGTTGCCGGTGACATACGGACGGCAGTCGTAGCTGCTAGTGGTCGGTGCGGAACCGAACTTGGTGTAGAGATCCGCATCCCCGGTGCCACCGGATGTGGCGATCACCAGGTTGGTGGCGCCAGACGGAATCACCACGGTGTACGCAAGCTGCGCATTCTTGGCAGCGGTCTGTCCGGTCAGGGCCACGCCGTTCTGCAGAACGTTGCCGGTGCCGCCGCCACCGCCACTGGACACCGTGACCGAGGAGGTCTTGGTGTTGGTTGCGCCGCCGTTGTCCGTGACCGTCAACGACACGGTGTACGTACCCGCGGCAGTGTAGGTGTGGCTCGGGCTGGCGGTGGTGGATGTGCTGCCGTCGCCGAAGTTCCACGAGCGCGACGCGATGGTGCCGTCGCTATCGGTGGAGCTGTCGGTGAAGTTCACCGTCAAGCCGCTGATGGTGTCGCTGAAGTTCGCGACCGGCGGATTGTTGGTCGGCGGCGGCGTGGTGCCACCCCAGTTTGCGGCGGCAAACGTGCTCACCTTGCCGATGTCGAAGCTGCCGAAGCCGGTGGTGTTGTCCCAGCCTGCGGCGGCGTTGTAGCCATTGCCGCCATAGCCGTTGTTGCCCGAGGTTACGTCATGCAGCAGCGACGGATTGCTCGGGAACGCGGCGTAGAACTTCGACGCGGGGAAGCCCAGGTTGTTGCCGTTGGCCGAGAGGATGCGCGCCCACGCGCCAACGAAGATCGGCGATGCCAGGCTGGTGCCGCCAACCTGATACTGGCTGCCGTTCGCGTAGATCAAGGCACCCGTAGATTGCGCAGCATCGAATGCCACGTCGGGAATTTCACGCTTGGTGACCGAGCTGCCCAGCGCGGTCTTCTGCCATGCCGGTGCGGTCTCGAATTTGCTGACGCCGCCGCCGGTTGCCCACAGCCGATCGTCGGCGGTGGTGTTCTGGTCCTGCTCGACGCCTTCGTTCCACACCGTCTCGCCGGACCACGTGGTGCCGCTGGTGGAAAGCGTGGTACCGCCCACGGCGATCACGTTGGGCGATACCGCCGGTTCGCTCACCGTGTAGTTGGTGAGGCTGACACCGGACAACACCGTAGTGGTGCCGTGCTTGAGGATGTCGCCGCCGTACGACTCGTAGACGCCTTCGTCGCCGGCCGATGCCGAGAACGTCTGTCCCTGCGCGGCGGCTTGCGCGAAGATCGCGTCGTCCGTGGCCAGCGTGCCGGAGCTGTTCGCTGCGGTTTCGTCTTCGCCGAGCGAGATGTTCACCACCTTGGCGACGTTGTCGGTCACGGCCTTGTTGTAAGCCGCGCTGATGCCGGCGTCGGTCAGCGACGCGTCATTGGTGCCGTTGACGGCTGCGTAGAAGATCAGCTTCTGCACGCCGCCGGAGGTGCCGACGATCGACTGCGAATCCAGCGACCATTCGACGTTGGAGTCGGCGTCGTTCCAGAACGTGCCGCTGCCGACATTCACTGTCGTGGCATTCACCGTGGCCAAGCCTGCGCTTGAGGTGAAGGTGCCGAGATCGGTGATGGTCTGGGTCATCTTGCCCCAGGTGATCACGCCAACCGTGGTGTTGGTTGCCGCCGGCATGCTGCTGCCGCCGTAGATGGTAGAGAAGTCAGCCGGGCTGTGACCGACCGCGGCTTGCGGCTGCGTCACCAGCGTCGCCTTGTGGAACATCGTGTGCTTCACTTCGATGTTCTGCAGACCCACGACTGCGTTGACGATGTTGCCCAGCGCCTGCGGTACGGAAGCCGCCGAATCGTTGGCGAAGCGCGGCTTGCCATTGAAATCGAACCGCTTCATGTTGGTTTGGAACGCGCTCGTGACATTCAACGCATGACCATCGGCAGTCACCAGCTGGTTGTTGCCGGCCACTTCGATGTTGGTAAAGCCGTTTTGCTGCAGATGCGCCACCACCGCCTGGACTTCGGCGTCCGTCGGCGCGTATTTCGCCTTGAACTGCGCTGCCGTCAGGAACTTGTGATAGTTGGCGCTGCCTGGTTGGTTGAGCTGGGCCAGAAACTGGTCGAGCTGATCGGCGTTGTGCAGCTTCAGGCTGACGGCGATATGCAACGGCTGGCTCGCTTCCAGCGGAGAAACCATGGTGCCGGACAAGCTGGGGTTGCCGCTCAACGCGAGGCTGTACCCCGTGAGGCCGGAACCGGCGGTGGCCGCGACAGCAGGTGCGCTGGTCTTCAGCAAGGCCGGGCCGGTGTGCGTTGCTACCCAGGTGTCGGCGGCGTGCGCCGTCAGCGACATCATGGCGAGAGAAAGAGCGGTTGGCAGCAAGGCCTTGCGATAACCCGGCGAAGCGATGCTTCGAACACGACTGCGGTTTGTCATTGACGAACTCCCAAGTGTGTTGGCCGTACGACCCGATGGGTCGAATGAGCCTATGAATGAAATGCCGTGGACAGACACGGCCTCATTGGTTCTTTTTTGTTTTCCACGATTCCGTGAGCCTGCGATCCATTCCTCCCCGCTTATTTCCCTATAGGTTCGCTCGCAGGTCTAGCCGAATAACGCCAGGACAGGATTTTCTGGCGTCATTGAATAACGGGATCATCCGTCAAGTGTCCAGTCGACGAACTGGTTGACGGTAGGCCCCCGCTCCGGGGAGCGTCAATAGGACTTTTTCAGAGAGTCGGTGACTTGGGTCACACAAGTCGCGTGGCCGCGTGCCACCGAGCTCTGCTGGTCATTTTTGAGGCAGGACAAGGGCTGCGCGGCTTTGGACGCTGAAAACGATGTAACCGTTTTCGTGAAAAATTATCCATGCGAATCAACACTGTCAAAGTGAAAGCGACGCTGCCTTGAGCGCATTATCCGGTTCCGAATTTCGTGCTGTTTGATCGATCCAGAAAACGCCAAGTCGCACGCCTCGCGACGGGATTGGGAAATTTTCATATAAATGCACCGCCGAGTATTTTATATATTCAATTTCAATTCAGAAAAACCGGACTTTGCCAACAGAGGCGCTGGAATGGGAATGCGGATCCACCGATTTACTCTTTTGCAATAACGCGGATTATGGGCGTTTATCCGTTTAGCCGTCCGGATGAATGTCGCCATCATGATTTTTGCGAGGATGGTCGAAACGGAAGAAGCTGCGGAACGCCGCCCGTGCGACCATGCACGGATGAAGACGGACTCTGGAAGATTGGCCATTATCGGCGGCGGCCCCGCTGGTTTGATGGCAGCCGAAGCGGCTTGCGCGGCGGGCGTGGCCGTCGATCTTTACGACGCCATGGGATCAGTGGGCCGTAAATTTCTGCTCGCAGGCAAGGGCGGCCTCAACCTCACGCACGCCGAGCCATCCGAACGCTTCGTCGAACGCTATGGCGAACGTCGCACCGACATCGCACGCTGGCTCGAAACGTTCGACGCCGACGCGTTGCGCGAGTGGGCGCGGGGTCTGGGTGTCGAAACGTTTGCGGGCAGTTCCGGCCGCGTATTTCCAATCGATCTCAAGGCGGCGCCGCTATTGCGCCGCTGGCTGCATCGACTTCGCGAATCCGGCGTGACATTTCATATGCATCACCGCTGGCTTGGATGGCAGGCGAACAACGCGCTGCATTTCGCCACGCCAGGCGGCGAGCGCGCGGTGCCGGCATCAGCGGTCGTGCTGGCGTGTGGAGGCGCAAGCTGGCCAAAGCTGGGTTCCGACGGTGCGTGGCTTGTGCCGCTGCAAAAATCCGGTATCGACATCGCGCCATTGCGACCGGCCAATTGCGGTTTCGAGCATGCCTGGAGCGAGCATCTTTCCAGCCGCTTCGGCGGCGCGCCCATCAAGCCGGTGGTTGCGAGCTGGATTGATCGAAAAGATATGGCGCACGCACGACAGGGCGAATTCGTGCTCACCGAATACGGCATCGAGGGCAGCCTCGTTTATGCGATCGGCGCGGAGTTGCGCGAACAAATCGCCGAGCGTGGAGAAGCCACGCTCAAGCTCGACCTCGTGCCCGGATACAGCGTGTCGACGTTGGCGGAACGATTGGCCGCAGCGCGCGGCAAGCACAGCATCGGCGACTGGCTGCGTCGCCGCGCGGGGCTGGACAGCGCGAAATGCGCGCTGGTGTTCGAACTGACCGACAAGAAAGCCCTGGCCGATCCGCTGGCCCTGGCGGCGCAACTCAAGGCGTTGCCGCTGCGGCTGCAATCGCCGCGGCCAATGGCCGAAGCCATCAGCACGGCAGGCGGCGTTCGTCTCGAAGCGCTGGATGACGCGTTGATGTTGCGCGCACGGCCGGGTGTGTTCTGCGCCGGCGAGATGCTCGATTGGGAAGCGCCAACCGGCGGCTATCTGCTCACCGCCTGCTTGGCCAGCGGACGAATGGCCGGCGCTGGCGCGGCACGCTGGATGGCCAACGCGCAGTGAGTCCGCATTTCCGACGGTGACGATTCGCTCAAGGCGCGCGACGCATCACGGCGTCGCGGTTTTCTTCACCAGCTTGATCTCGAACAGTTTCGGCCAGCGCTTGCCGGTCACAAACAAACGATCGTGGCTGGCGTCGTACGCGATGCCGTTGAGTACGTCATTGCCGGGATCGGGCAACTGATTCACATCCAGTAATCCGCTGAGATCGATCCATCCGACGACGTGCCCACTGGCCGGATCGATGCGCGCGATGCGATTGGTCAGCCAGATGTTCGCGTAGATTTCGCCCTTCACCCATTCCAGCTCGTTGAGACTGGCGACCGGCGCGCCATCGGCGGTGACCATGATGCTGCCCGTCGATGCGAGCGTTTCCGGATCGAGGATGCGCAGCACCGGCGAACCATCGCTCATGTACAGGTGATGCGCGTCGCGCGTCAGTGCCCAGCCTTCGCCGGGATAAGCGAACGTGCGTTGCAACTTGAACGTCGCCAGGTCGTAGACGAAACCGACACCTGTCTGCCAGGTGAGCTGTACCAGCTTGTCTTTCCAGTCGATGATGCCTTCGCCGAAATACTGCGACGGCACGTTGTAGCGCTTCACGGTTTCGCCGCTTTTCAGATCCACCTTGCGCACGGTGGATTCACCTTGCTCACCGGTGCTCTCGTAGAAATATCCGCCGAGATAGAACAGGCCTTCGGTATATGCCGACGTGTCGTGCGGATACGCACGCACCACCTTGAAACCATAGACGGGAATCGCCGCGTGCAGTGGCGCGACAACCGCCAGTGCGACGAAAGAAAAAATGCTGGCAAGCCATCGGTTCATCAGGATCAATCCGTATGCGGAAGTCGGCAGTCGGCGAAGATTAGCCCAACGGGCGCACGCGGAAGTTGCGACCCTTGATCTTGCCGGCGCGCAGTCGTTCCAGCGCCTTGTTTGCCAATGCGCGGCTGATCGCCACATAGGCGCGGGTGGCAAACACGTCGATCTTGCCGATGTCCTTTGCCGCCAGCCCGGCATCCCCAGTGAGTGCGCCGAGAATATCGCCGGGTCGCAACTTGTCCTGCCGGCCGGCGTCGATCACCAGCGTTTTCATTGGCGCCAGATGCAAGGTTTTGCTGCGCGCAGGCGAAATTTTCAGCGGAACCCAGCGCAAAGGCGTGCCATTCAATTCCTCGATGTTCGCGGCCTTCGGTCGTTCGCGCGGCGTGCACAAGGTGATCGCCAGACCCGATTGCCCGGCACGTCCGGTGCGACCGATGCGATGCGTGTGAGTTTCCGGGTCGTGCGCGATGTCGTAGCTCACCACCAGCGGCAAAGCGGCGATATCCAGTCCGCGCGCGGCAACATCCGTGGCCACCAATACCGCGCAACTGTGGTTGGCGAACCGCACCAGCACCTCATCGCGATCGCGCTGTTCCATGTCGCCATGCAGCGCGAGCGCGGAGAAGCCGCGACGATCTAGCTCCTGCGCCACGGCATCCACTTCGCGACGCATGTTGCAGAACACCAGCGTCTGATTCATGCCGGTATCCGTCGCGTGCACGCCGCCGAGCAGCTGCGCGAGCGCGTCGGGTTTTTGCGCAGGTTCCACTTCGTGAAAGCGCTGCTCGATCGCCGGCTTTTCGTCGGCCGGTGCATCCACCGTCACTTCGACCGGATCGCGCTGCACGCGCTTGCTCACCGCACGAATCTCGTCCGGATACGTGGCCGAAAACAACAGCGTCTGATGATGTTTCGCAATGCGCCCGATGATGTCGTCGATCGCCTCGGTGAAGCCCATGTCCAGCATGCGATCCGCCTCGTCCAGCACCAGCACCTTGATACCGCCGCCGTGCAGGCTCTCGCGCTTCAGGTGTTCCTGCACGCGGCCGGGCGTGCCCACCACGATATGCGGATCGTGCGTCAGCGATGCCAGTTGCGGGCCCAGCGGCATGCCGCCGCACAGCGTCAGCAGCTTCACGTTGGGAATGTTCGCGGCCAGCTTGCGGATCGCCTTGCTCACCTGATCGGCCAGCTCGCGTGTCGGGCACAGCACCAGCGCCTGCAGCCGGATCGTGTCCACATCGATCGACTGCAGCAGGCTCAAACCAAAGGCCGCCGTCTTGCCGCTGCCGGTCTGCGCCTGCGCGATCACGTCGCGTCCTTCCAGCATCGGCGGCAAGCTCTGCGCCTGCACCGGCGTCATCGTCGCGTAGCCCAGGGTTTCAACGCTGGCGAGCAGGGCGGGCTTGAGTGGCAACGTATCGAAGGAAGTCATTCGCACATGATCGCATCAATGGGCGACGGGGATGGAAAACAGCGAGTGCGGAGATCGCGCGACGTGACTTGTGGCAGGCTGCTGAAACGCGTGCTCGGCGGCCATGCGCAACATGGTTGGCGAAACATGGGCCCGGTGCGTGCGATCGATCAGTGCCATGTATAGCCGGCCAAACAGATTGCTGTAGCGAACACGCGTGCCAAGCGTGATCTCCAAGGTCCATCGATCAAGAATCTGTATCCCCACGCAGGAGCGAAATACCAGATGCCTGTCGTCTGCACCGAGGATTACTTGAGCGCGTTGTCCGTCGGCATCGATCGACTGGGCAAGTACCGGATGGCGCTGCTCGAAAAGCATCTCCGTGCAAGTAGAGAGCAATGATGAAACGGGGCAACCCAGCGGCGAGGTGCGCAATCCGATCGGGCGCGCGATGATGTTGCGCAACATCATCATGCGCGAAACACTCGCTGGTGGATTTTCGAGAAAGCCGTCCAGCAGTCGACTCAGCAATGTCGCTGCATTGCCTTCGCCAACATTCTGGCCGGTGAGCACGAGACGAAACATGTCTTCGTGATCGGCGTCGATCAGTTGCCGTGCGAGCAGAGAATCTGTCGGGACACCGTCGAGTTCGACAACGCTGCGGCGTGCATGGAAACCCCCATGCGCGTGTCTTGTGGACCACGCACTGCGAAGCACGCCCGCGGTGCGACGCACGATACGACAGAAGCCGGCGTGCCAGCTACCCGGCGGCGCATCGAGCGACAATTGGACGGTGGGCACACGCTGAAGATCGATCGGTGCGGCGCGCAGCGATGCTTCAACATGCGGCGGCAGCAGCTCCGTGAGTGCAGGAATGCTGGCTTCGTTCGCCAGCACTTTTTCACGCAACGCATCGGGCATGTCGCCACCGAGTTCGTTCGTGTGGCACGACAACGCAAAGAACGCCGGGTGCCTTTCGCCTTTCGACAGTGACGCAAACTGATGCCACGTATCACCGCCGAAGCGCACCGTGAACAGGCAATCCGGCGGGATGTTGATCTGGTGAAGCGCACGGATGAAGTTTTGCGGATCTGCGTCGATCTGTTCGCGCGTCGCGCTGGAGAATCGCAATTGCGTTCCGGCGCTGCCTGCGATGGCGGTGAACACGCGGTGTCCGGCATGGCGATGGAATGGATGGCCTTTCGCGCCGACCGCAAAGGAATACAGCGAACTCGCGTCGCCACGGGGAAAATCCACGCCGCCCAGCCGCGCGGAAGGCTCATCCATTTCATCGACGAACGATTCATGGCCGCGCTGACGTACCAGTGACTCGGCAAAGAAGCGATCGCCGGCGCCGTGGCCGAGTTGCGCGATCAGCGACACCTCCACTGGCAGGCCGCCCGATGTCGACGGAACGCGGGCCGAAGGAAAGGTGCCTACTTTGCGAACGGGTGTCGACATGGCTGCATTTCCTTGGCTCGGAATACGTGACTCAAGCGGGCTTTTTCCTGTTCGAAAGCTTGCGCGCCTCACGCTTGAGCGGGCCTGCGACCGGGCAAATCTCCATCGCGAAACCATTGAGCGTGTTGACCAGGCTGTCCTTGTTGAGCTGATAGAAAATGAATTGGCCGCGGCGGTCGCTGCTCACTAATCCGGCCGCTTCCAGCACGGACAGGTGGCGCGAAATGGCTGGCCCGCTCATCGAGAAACGACTGGCGATGTCGCCGGCGGTCAGTTCCTGCGCCGACAGATACGCGAGAATTTCCCGGCGTGGACGGGATGCAAGCGCTTCGAAGATGCGGTCGATGGCCATAAATAATTAATCATTTAAAGTATTAGTTAAATATATTTATGTGGCGCGCGCCTGTCAAGTGCACGCGTTCATCAAGTTCGGGCGTCTTGCATCCTTTCACCAGCTCGCCGACCCTGTACGTCTGCTCACCTCGCGAAAGGCACCATGGATATCGTTTTCATCGAAGACCTGCGCATCGATACCGTGATCGGCATCTACGACTGGGAGCGGCGTGTGCGGCAAACGCTGTCGTTCGACATCGAGATGGCGTTCGACAATGCAAAGCCCGCCGCGACCGACGATATCGCCGATACCTTGAACTACAAGGACGTATCGAAGCGTCTGGTCGACTACGTGGCAGCGTCGAGTTTCGGTCTGGTCGAGACACTGGCCGAACGATGTGTCGCGATCATTCGTGAGGAATTCGGTGTTGCCTGGGTGCGCCTGAAACTTTCCAAGCCCGGAGCCGTGCGCGGCGCAAAAGCAGTGGGCGTGCAGATCGAGCGCGGCATACGGCCCGGCTGATGGCGCGCGTCTATCTGAGTCTCGGTTCGAACATGCAACCGCAGCGTTATCTTTCTGCAGCGCTGACCGAGTTGCGCGCGCGTTTCGGCGACATCGCGGCGTCGCCCGCGTATCTGAGCAAGGCAGTGGGTTTCGATGGCGCGGATTTCATCAATCTGGCGGTCGGGCTGGATACCGAGCTGTCGCCCGAAGCGTTGAACGAATGGCTGCATGCGCTGGAAGATCGGCACGGCCGTCGCCGCGACGTGCCGCGATTCCACGATCGCACGCTCGACATCGATATCGTGTTTTACGACGACCGCGTCATCGACGGCCCTGGCCATCTGCAGATTCCGCGCGACGAGATTCGCCACGCCTTCGTGCTGCGGCCGATGGCCGATATCGCGCCGGATTTCTTCCATCCGGTCAGCGGCGTGCGCATGGCCGATCTGTGGGCAGCCTTCCCGAAGGCACTGGAACCATTGCATGCGGTCTCGCTGGATCAGCCGTCTATCTAGCGAGATGTGAAAGCGGATCGCCTTGACGCTCCCGATCAATCCGGGCATGTTGCATTGCAAGGTGAAGGCCCGTTCGACGCGTCCGGTCCCGCCCGCGCGGAGACACATATGGACTGGACGGGTTACCGCTCGCCGACATGGGACGAGTTGATCGGCCACGATGGCCGTCCGCACGCCGCAGCGCGACCGCTGGTCGATTACCTGGCCAGTCTGAGTCGAGCCGAGCTGGCCGAACGGCAGCTCGCAGCGGATGTCACGGCGCGCGTGATGGGCGTGACATTCACGGTTTACACCGAAGGTCGCAACGTCGATCGCATGCTGCCGTTCGACCTGATTCCGCGCGTGATCGCGCGCGCCGAATGGGATCGCACCGCGGCCGGTTTGCGTCAGCGCATCCAGGCGTTGAACCTGTTCATCGGCGACATCTACGCCGCGCAGAAGATCGTCAAGGACAAGGTGTTCCCCGAATTTCTGCTGAAGGATTCGGTGAACTTCCGCCCGCAATGCGTCGGCATCCGCCCGCCGCTCGATATCTGGGCGCACATCTGTGGTTCCGATCTGGTGCGCGATGGCGACGGCACGCTGTACGCGCTGGAAGACAACCTGCGCATTCCCAGCGGCGTGTCGTACATGATCGAAAACCGCATGGTTTCGAAGCGGGTGTTTCCCGAATTGTTCGAGACCAGCGCGATCCTGCCGGTGGACAACTATCCCGCGCAGCTCTACGACACGCTGGCTGCGCTATCGCCGCGTCCGGGCGACACGCCGGTCATCGCGTTGCTCACGCCCGGCATCTACAACAGCGCTTACTTCGAACATTGCTACCTCGCGCAAAGCATGGGTATCGAACTGGTCGAGGGCGGCGATCTGTTCGTTGGCGATGATGACGTCTGCTACATGAGCACGGTCTATGGCCCGCGCCGGATCGACGTGATCTACCGCCGCGTGGACGACATGTTCATCGATCCGGAAGTGTTTCGTCCTGAATCCCTGCTCGGTGTGCCGGGCCTCATTCGCAGCTGGCGCGCCGGCAAGGTGGCGCTGGCGAATGCACCCGGCGCGGGTGTGGCCGACGACAAGGTTGTGTTCGCGTACGTACCGAAGATGATCAAGTACTACATGGGCGAGGACGCCATTCTGCCGAACGTGCCCAGCTATCTGTGCCACGACGACAAGGAGCGCGCGTACGTGCTCGATCACATCGAGGAACTGGTGGTGAAGCCGGCAAACGAATCAGGCGGCTACGGCATGCTGATCGGCCCGCGCGCAAGCAAGGCCGAACACGCACAATTCCGCGAACTGATCAAGGCCAACCCGCGCAACTATGTGGCGCAGCCGACGTTGTCGCTGTCCACCGCGCCAATACTCGGCGATCATGGACCCGAGCCGCGGCACCTCGACCTGCGTCCGTTCGTGTTGTCGCGCAAGGACATCTACGTCACCACCGGCGGACTCACGCGTGTGGCGATGAAGAAGGATTCGCTCGTGGTCAATTCATCGCAGGGCGGCGGTGCAAAAGATACCTGGGTGGTCGACATGGACGAGGTGAGCTGATGCTGTCGCGTGTCGCCGCCAACCTCTACTGGTTCAGTCGCTACCTGCGACGTGCCGAAAATCTTGCCCGGCTCGTCAACGTCGGCAGTCAGTTACAGCTCGATTTGCCACGCAGCATGCGGTTCGCATGGCGACCGTTGATCGAAACGCTTGGCGCCGCAGATGAATTCGATCGGCTGCACCCGCCCGGCGAAAAGCAACCCGACGAAGCGGGCGTGATTCGTTTCCTGCTGGTCGATCCGGAGAATCCGCAGTCGCTGCACGAAGTCGTGCGCCAGGCGCGCGAACTTCAGCGCAGCGTGCGCGAAACGCTGCCGCAGGATTGCTGGATCGCGATCAACGATCTCTATCTCTACATCGAGGCCAGCACGGATCGCGCAGGCAGCCGGCGCTATCGGCAGGAATTCCTCGATCGCGTCATCGACAGTTGCCTGCGCGTGTCCGCCTTGCTTACCGCGAATGTCAGTCGCGACATCGGCTTCCAGTTCCTGCGGTTGGGAACCGCGATCGAACAGGCGGACATGACCTCGCGCATCATCGACACCGCGGCGGCCGGATTGATCCAGCCGCGCAGCGAGGAAGATGCCGAAGCGTTCCGCGAAATGCAGTGGATGAGCGTGCTGCAGTGCCTCGCCGCGTATCAGATGTATCGCCGGCACCTGCGCCAGCGGGTCAGCGCCGAACTGGCGTTGCAGTTCCTGCTCAAGGATCGGCAATTTCCGCGCAGCGTGCTGTTCTGCCTCACGCGTATCCAGGGGATTCTTCCGCTGATGCCCGCACGCCGGCCGGTGCAGCTGGCGCTCAATCGCGTGCTGGGTTCCGTGTTCGATGCGGATCCCGCACGCGTGCTACAGACCGGGCCGAGTGTGTTCATGGATCGCTTGCAGGTGGAACTCGACGCGCTGGATGGCGCGCTGCGTCAGTCGTATTTTCCGAACTGAGCGGCGCCGGTTCGCGCCGCGATCACTGCTGTTGCTGCGCAGCCTGTGCGGCGATTTCGGGATCTTTCGGGGCGATGGGTCGCTGCGCCTGCGATGGCGGTGTCGATGGCAGGCGCTCGCCATGCTCCCACGGAAAACGCGGCAGGCTGCGTACCGCGGCTTCGAGTTTCACCGACCAGTTGTCGCGGATGTCGATGTACAACGGCGTATCGGAATCGAGCCGGATGCGCTCGCCGATCCGCAATTCCCCGGTGCGCATCAGTGCCAGATCGATCGGCAAGCCCACCGAGACGTTCGATCGGATGGTCGAGTCGAGCGACACCAGCGCGCAGCGCGATGCGTCTTCCAGCGTGGTGTCCGCGCGGATGATGCGATCGAGAATCGGCTTGCCGTACTTCGATTCGCCAATCTGCAGATACGGTGTTTCCGGCGACGTGGAAATGCAGTTGCCCAGCGGATAAATCAGGAAGAGCGCGGGCGGTTCGTCGCCGATCTGACCGCCGAAGATCAGCGTGGATTCCACGCTGACACCGCTCTGCATCGCCGCGGTGGAAATCTGCGCCTGTGCCGCAACCAGCGCCTGGCCAATGTATTCGGCGACTTCGAACATGTAGCGCGGCGTACGCAGCGAAGTGCTGGCGTTTTCGTTGAGATCGCGCTGCAGCCGCGACACCATCGCTTGCGTGGTCCCCAGATTGCCTGCCGACATCAGCATGAAACTGCGCTCGCCCGGGAAGTCGAACACGTGCATTTTCGTGTGCACGCGAACGTCGTCGAAGGAGGCACTCGTACGCGTGTCGGCTGCGAAAACCAGGCCGTCATCGACCAGGATTCCGACGCAATAAGTCATGGGGACAGTCCATTGAAGATAGGACCTCATTGTAGAGGTCGTGTCCGGATCGAACCAGCGGCAATCCGCATCGCTGTCATGGCGGCGAAATCGGTGCTAAAAATCTCCCACCAAAACGGGGAGAACAAACATGGCGGGCAAATTCGCACGTAGCTGGGCGTTGATGAAAGCCAGCGCGGCAGTATTGAAGTCGGACAAGTCGCTGTTGGTGTTTCCGCTGCTGTCGGGGCTTTGCACGCTGGTGGTGGCGGCGAGTTTCCTGCTGCCGGTGGCGTTGATGATGATGGGCGACGAGCACGCAGGGCAGGATCCGCAGCAGCGGATGTCGGTCGGTTCGTATCTGCTGCTGTTCGCTTTTTATCTGGTGCAGTACTCGGTGATCATCTTCTTCCAGACGGCGTTGACCGGCGTGGCGCTGATGCATCTGCGCGGCGAACCGACCAGCGTCAGTGCCGGTTTTGCGCTCGCACGTTCGCGGCTGGGCAACATCATCGGTTACGCGCTGATTGCCGCAACCGTGGGGCTGGTGTTGCGAATGGTGCAGGAACGTCTGGGCCTGATCGGGCGGTTCGTGGTCGGATTCCTCGGACTTGCCTGGACCGTGGCGACTTTCCTGGTGGTGCCGCTGATCGCAAGCGAGGATGTGGGTCCGGTCGACGCGGTCAAGCGCAGCGTGGAATTGCTCAAGCGCAGCTGGGGCGAGAACCTGATCGGCAACGGTGGCATCGGCGTGGTGTTCACGCTGGTGATGTTGTTGGCCATTCTCGTCGCGGCGTTGCTGATCGGCGGCGCCTTCGCGCTGCATTCGATCGTCGCGGTGGTGGTCGTGGCCGCGCTGGCTGTTGTTGGTTTCGTGCTGCTGGCGCTGATCCAGTCCTCGCTGCAGGGCATCTATGCAGCGGCGCTCTATCGCTTCGCGGAATCGGGCGAGGCCAGCGTGGGTTTCGATCAGGGGCTGCTCGAACAGGCATTTCGCGACAAGAAGAAAAAGTGACGGTCACGACACGCCCGTGCATGAGCATGGGTGTGTCGCGCGTTACACCGAAAGCGTACGACCTCCGTCCACGCGGATAACCTGGCCGGACACGAACGGCGCATCACGCAGAAGCCACAGCACTGCGCCGGCGACATCTTCCGGCGTGCCGGCACGTTGCAACGGCGTTCGCGAAACCAGCGCCTTGCGGTCGTCGTACGTCTTGCCATCGCTCGGCCACATCACCGCACCGGGTGCGACGCCGTTGACGCGCACATCGGGGCCGAGCTCCAGTGCGAGTGATCGTGTCATCGCCGCGAGCGCCGCCTTCGCCATGCAGTAAAGCGTGTGTCCGGCCAGCGGGCGTTCGGCGTAAATATCGAGCAGGTTGACGATGCCGCCGTGCGATTTGCGCAAGGCCGGTATTGCGGCCTGGCTGAGAAAAAAAGGTCCCTGCGCATTCGAAGCGAACAACTCGTTCCACTGCGCCGGCGTCGTCTCGCCAAGCGGCGTGGGATAAAACGCCGACGCATTGTTGACCAGCGCGTCGAGCCGCCCGTATTGCGTCAGCACCTGATCGACCAAATCGGGCAACATCGCCAGCTCGGACAAGTCGGCCTGCAACAGCAAGGTGCTGCCGGATCGTTCGCGTTCCAGATCGAACACGAGTTCGCGCGCTGCATTTTCCGAGCGGCGATAGTGCAAGGCGACGTCGTAGCCCGCGGCGTGCAGCGTGCGCGCGATCACCGCACCGACCCGCTGGGCGGCGCCGGTGATCAGCGCAACAGGTCGATCAGGCGATGTCATGCGCGGATTCCGGCAGGCGGTCAGCGCACAGCTTGCCGCAAGCGCCGCGATGCGTCACGCACAGTGCGACTACTTGGTCTTTGGTTTGGCCTTGGCCGCCTTTTTCGCTGCGACTTTGCTGGCCTTGGCTGCGACCTTTTTCGCTGCACCGGCCACGGCCTTGTCGACCAACTTGGTCACTGCGCGACGGGTCGCCGAGGCTTTCTTGCGCGGCGCAGGCTTCGCAGGTTTCGCCTCGACATTATCGGGATCGTCTTCGATGGTCATCTCACCGCTGAACAAAGCGATTGCCGTGCTGGCCACTTGCCCGGTGTCGTAATACGCATACGCGCCAACGCCCAGCGCGCCGACCACGGGCAACCAGCGCGAGATGCCTTCGGTCACCGTGCGCTGGGTCAGTTTCACGCCGATCTGTTTGGCGACGCGCTGCGCGATGCCGTGCGACATGCGGCGAAACACCAACCGATCGCCCATGCGTACCACCAGATCGCGGAATGCCTGCGCGGCGGTGTGGCGGAACAGACACCAGAGCATCTGCTCGCGGCCCAGCGTGGCGTGACGCCCATAGGCCGCGGCGATGTCGCTGACCATCTGGCCCTGAATCTTCCAGATAGCAATCAGCTCCGGCAGCAGCGTGAGCCATCCGAGCGGACCCGGCGGCAGCGCCAGCGAACCGGCCGTGAGCGCGGCACGTTGCGCGGCACGATTACCCAGCCGTCGCGCTTCGGTCGTCGGATCCTTGCTGCTGTCGACCTTGCTGTCAGGCACGCGACTGACGAAATCGAGAATCGCCTGCGTGACCCGATTGTGTTCGACCGGCGCGATCACCGCGGGAACGTTCTGGCTGCTCTTGGTCATGTCCGACTTCCTTCCGGTGCGCTGCCGGCCTCGACGAGGTTGGCGAATGTCCAGTCTAGGACGCCGGCGTGAAGCTGGCCTCAATGGCCGCGCCAGCGCGGATTTCTGGATCAAGGTTTCCTTCGGAGCATGACTTCTGGGGCAGGTGGTCATTATTTCGCGTTAGTAATGTTATAACATTACACACTTCGACTTCATGACCGCCTGACGGAAACTCCAGATGAAACGCTCCCTTCTTGCCTTGAGCCTCGCGCTCGCCTTCAGCGCCGCCGCTGTCCACTCCGCGGACACGACCACGCCGCCGCCAGCCACGGATGGAAGCACCGCTGCGACGGGTGGCGACGACAACGTCGATCACGGCACGCGCAACAAGCAGCCAAAAAAAGTGCAAGACCTCGGCACGGTCGATGTATCGGCCAAACTCGATCAGGCGCGCAACGCGCTGTCGCCCGATACCGGCAGCAGCCAGTACGTGATCGACCAGAAGGCCATCACGCAATTGCCGCTGGGCGCATCCACGCCGATGAACCAGGTGATCCTGCAGGCGCCTGGCGTGGTGCAGGATTCGTACGGCGGCCTGCACGTGCGCGGCGATCACGCCAACCTGCAATACCGCATCGACGGCGTGATCATTCCCGAATCGATTTCCGGTTTCGGCCAGACGCTCGACGCGCGCACGGTCGACAACGTGAAGCTGCTCGACGGCGCGCTGCCCGCGCAATACGGCTTGCGCACGGCGGCGGTGGTCGACATCACTACCAAGAGCGGGCACGACCTCGGCAATGGCGGCAGCGTGGGCATCACGGGTGGCTCGTTCGGCACGCTCAATCCGAACGCGTCGATCTGGGGCAGCGACGATCGCTGGAGCTATTTCCTCACCGGCAATTACATGGAAGACGATGTCGGCATCGAGAATCCGACCGCCAGTCGCAAGCCGATCCACGACCACACGAATCAAGTGAAAGGCTTTGGCGATATTTCGTATCTGATCAACGACGACACGCGGTTGAGTTTCCTGTTCGGCGTGTCCAACAACCGCTTTCAGATACCGAACAATCCGGGTCAGGTGCCGCAGTTCGGTTATCTCGACACGGTGGATTTCAACTCGGCCAACCTCAACGAACAGCAACGAGAGGACACGCGATTCGGCGTGCTGTCATTACAGGGCAAAGTCGGAAGCACCGATTACCAGGTATCGGTCGGTCAGCGTTACAGCAGCCTCGATTACCAGCCCGACGATATCGGCGAGCTGATGTTCAACGGTGTCGCTTCGGCCATCAGCCGCAGCAATCGCGCCAGCACATTGCAGGCTGATTTCGCCACGCCGCTGGGTGAAAGCCATACCTTGCGCTACGGCGTGTATGGCAGTTTCGAGAACGCGGTCAGCGGCAACAATGCGCTGGTGTTTCCGGCCGATGCCGATGGCAACCAGACCGGCACGATCCCGATCAACATCCTCGATAACTCCAGGCTCACTGCGCGTACCTGGTCCGCCTACGTGCAGGACGAATGGAACATCAGCGACAAGTGGACGGTGAATTACGGTTTGCGTGGCGATCAATATCAACTCGCAGGCACCGAAAGCCAGCTGAGTCCGCGCGTCGGACTGGTGTGGCAGGCGACCGACACCACCACCGTGCACGGCGGCTACTCGCGTTACTTCACGCCGCCGGCAACGGAGATGATCACCAGCTCCAACATCGCCAAGTTCGACGGCACCACCAACGCAGTGCCGGACAACGGCAACAACACGCCGCTGGCAGAACGTTCCGATTACTACGACGCCGGCATCGCGCAAAACCTGGGCTCGGCCTGGACGCTCGGCGTCGACGCCTACTATCGCAAGGTGCAGCGCCTGCAGGACGAAGGCCAGTTCGGTTCGGCGCTGGTCTACTCGACCTTTAACTACGATTTCGGCCGCGTGAAGGGCCTCGAGCTCACCGCCAATTACGAACAAGGCCCGTTGTCGGCGTACGCGAATGTTTCCTTCAGCCGTGCGATGGGCAAGCGCATCATCACCAGCCAGTACAACTTCTCGCCGGAAGATCTGGCGTACGTCTACAACAACTTCATCTTCCTCGATCACGACCAGGCCGTGACATCGTCTGGCGGCGTGAACTACGCCGTGACCGATGCCACCAAGGTCGGTGCGGATTATCTCTACGGCAGCGGCCTGCGCAAGGACGGACTGGTGCCGAACGGCGCGTCGGTGGCGGCGTATTTCCAGTTGAACCTCAACGTCTCGCACGATTTTTCGTTCGATCACTTCGGCAAGCTGCATACGCAACTCGCGGTGATCAACGCACTGGATCACGTTTACGAATTGCGTGACGGCAGCGGCATCGGCGTCGGTGCGCCACAGTTCGGTCCGCGTCGTGGTTTGTACCTGAGCCTGCAAAAGGATTTCTGATCGAAGATTTTTGGGTAAAGAAAGGAGCGCTTGGTGCGCTCCTTTCTTTTGAGTGCCGCGCAGGGCGCGGCGTAGATGACGCATCCATTATCCTTGTGGCTATTTCGTCAACAGCAAGCCGATGCCTTCCCGCCTACCCGAACCCAACTCCGACGAACTCGCGCATTCCGATCAGCTGCTGCAGTGGCTGCGCGGGATGATCACGGCACACGGACCGATGCCTTTCTCGCAGTACATGGAGCGTTGCCTGTACGCGCCAGGGCTCGGTTACTACAGCGCCGGTCGCACCAAATTCGGCGCAGCGGGCGACTTCGTCACCGCGCCGGAGTTGGGCGATTTGTTCGCGCGCTGCGTGATCAATGCAGTGCAACCGACGCTGGCTCTGCTCGGAGATGACGCCGATTTTCTCGAGCTCGGTGGCGGTAGCGGTGCTTTCGCCGAATCCGCACTGATGGCTTTGAATGCGGGCGGCACAATGCCGCGCTGCTACCTGATCCTTGAACCCAGCGCTGATCTGCGCGAACGCCAGCAGAATCGATTGCGCACGAATCTTCCTGCAGCACTTCACTCGCGCGTGCAGTGGATCGATAGTCCGCCGGAACAGGATTGGCGCGGCGTGCTGTTCGCCAACGAAGTGATCGACGCGCTGCCGGCGACGCGCTTCACCGTGCGCGCTGGCGAAGTCTACGAAGAGCACGTCACACTTGATGGCGATGGTCGTTTGCAACGGGTCGATCGCCCGGCCGATGCGCTGGTGATCGGCGCGGTGCGGCATGTCGAGCGCGATCTCGGATGTGCGTTCGCCGATGGGTACCGCTCCGAAATCCTGCCACAGCTTCCGTACTGGATTCAGGCCGTGGCCGGTTCACTGGTGGCGGGCATCATGTTGTTTGTCGACTACGGCTACGTGCGCCGCGAGTTCTATCTGCCCGAACGCGACGACGGCACGTTGATGGCGCACTACCGTCATCACGCGCACAACGATCCGTTGCATCTGCCTGGCTTGAATGACCTCACCGCGTCCGTCGATTTCACCGCGCTCGCCGAAGCCGGCAACAGCGCCGGCTTTGGCGTGGCGGCATATCTGCCGCAGGCGCAGTTTCTGATCGCTGTGGGCTTGCAGGATGTGTTTGCCAGCGCGCAGTCGCAGATCGCCGACGAGCATGAAACCTATCGGCTTGCACAACAGGTCAAGCGCCTGATGCTGCCGGACCAGATGGGTGAAAGGTTCCAGGCGATGCTGCTGGCGCGCGGCCTGGATGTGCTGCCGTTGCCGGCAGACATCCTCGCCGCCGATCAGGGCGCGAGGCTCTGATCGAACTTTCATGTCTGGCCGTATGGACGGCCAGACACTCAGTGGACCAAAGTGCCTGCCGAAGCCGCTGAAGCTGGCACAGCGAGGGACCTGGCTGCTGCGGGTGCTTGCGCAACAGGTGCCAACGGCGTCGCATCGTCCGGCCGCAGGATCAGCTTTCCTTGCTTGAACAGCTCGCTGGACACTTGGTAGTACGCCACGGTCTGGTCGATCAACGTCTGATCCTGCGGTTGCACGGGCGTGGCATCACCAGTGTCGTAGTCGGGTTTGAACTGTTCCAGCTTGCGCTGCGGCTCGAGCACGGTCAGCACGTCATTGCGCAGATAGCCAAGTTTTTCATAGGTGCCCGGAAATGCGTGTCCGCTGCTTGCGGGAACCTGGAACACGTCCTGCCCGAAGAAGCGCGTGCGATAGCTGAAGTTGAGCATGCCGAGCAAGGTCGGCGGAATATCCAGTTGGCCCATCAATTGATGCACGCGCTGCGGCGGAAAATATTTCGGCGCGTAGATCCACAACGGGATGTGATAGTGGTTGATCGGCAGGCTGGTCTTGCCCGCGCTGGACGCGCAGTGATCGGCGGTGATCACGAACACGGTGTCATCGAAATACGCCTTGCTGCGAGCGCGCTGGATGAAATCCTTGATCGACCAGTCGGTGTACGCAACCGAACCCGGACGCGACGGTGCGATCTGTGGAACGCGGCCGGCCGGATACGTGTACGGGCGATGGTTGGACGTGGTCATGATGTGCAGGAAAAACGGCTTGCCGGCCGCGTGCGCATTGTCCATCTGTTTCAGCGCGAGTGTGTAGAGATCTTCGTCGGCCACGCCCCACACGTTCTGGCTGTGGATGGTCGCGCCCTTCGGGATGTCGCTGCGATCCACTGTCTTGTAGCCGTTGTGGCTGAAGAAATAATTCATGTTGTCGAAATAGCCATAGCCGCCGTAGACGAAGTCCGACTGATAGCCGCGATTGTTGAAAATGCTCGCAAGCGAGAACAGATTCTCGTTGTGATGTTCGCGGATCAGCGAATCGCCCGGCGTCGGCGGCACCGACAGCGACAACGCTTCCAGCCCACGTACGGTGCGCGTGCCGTTGGCGTAGAGGTTGTCGAAAAATACGCTCTGCTGCACCAGCGAGTCGAGGTAAGGCGTGATGTTTTCCTTGCTGCCGAACGTGCCCAGGTAATCGCCGGACAAACTCTCCACGCTGATCAGCACGACGTTGAGATGTTTCTCCGCGCCAGCGTGGCTGATAGCACGGGTGAGGTCTTTCGGATCGTCGCTGATGAAGCTCGCGTCGGGCGATTTCAGTGAATCGCGCACCAGTTTGTATGCCGCATCGTCCGGCAACGTGCGGTAGAACTTCGCGTAGTCGAGATGGCTGCTGCGAAACGCTTCGAAGAACTGATAGATGCCGTTGCCGGCCAGCTCGTTGACGTAACTGTTGTCCGTGCGGTCCTTCATGCCGCCGTTCACTGCGTACAGCGACACTACAGTCAGCACCAGCCACAGCAACGCGATTTTTCCGCGCTGCAAGAAACGGCTGCCGTCGTCGCGCGTGCGCAATCCGCGCCGTGTCAGCGCGAACACGACCAGGGTCAGCACGATCAGCAAGCTCACCCAGGTAAAGATCGGATACGACTCGCGGATATTGCCGATCACTTCGGTGGTGTAGACGAGGTAATCCACTGCAATGAAATTGAAGCGCACGCTGAACTCGTTCCAGAACACCAGTTCGCACGCGGCCACGAAAAACAATCCGTAAAGCAGCACCAGGCCGAGGATGTACATCGCCCATTGCCCGCTGCGCGCCGAATACGCGAGTGCGGGCATCGGCAGAAAGAACAGGAACAGGATGATCAGTGGCCACGATTCGTGCACGCGCACATGCCACAGCAGGAACACCGCGCTAAGACACAGCGCATACAGCAGCGCCATGCCGAGCAGATACGCCAACCAGCGCGCGCCACCGTGAATGACTGCGCGCCGCGCCGGCACCAGCCACAGGAAAAGCACCATCGGCCACGCAAGGTAGATGAAGGTGACGAGATCGAAACCGAAGCCCACGACGAACGCGTAGAGCAGATTCGCCGGGCCGTGCACGACCTCGTGTCCGGACATCACCAGTAGAACGACGCGCGTGACGAACGAGATCGCGATGAAGGTGATGGCGAGCCACCAGAGCGGACGAAAGCGCTGACGCAAGGGCGAGACCGTGGTGAATAGACGCGGCACGGGTAACTCCAGAAGTTGAAGGCGAGAGCCTGCGACGGGCGCTGGCGAACACGGCTTTATACAACGAGCGGACGCTACGTATGTTCAGTTTTCAGTGCGGCGATCGCCTCGATCCGAGCCGCTTCCATCGCCTTGCCGATGGCCGGGCCGGACAACCCCTGCGTCACGAAAGTTGTTGCGCTCACGGCCGCCGCAGAGGCACGCGCCTGGCGCAGATAATCGGCCTGCGGATAGGCGTCGTTTTCATGGCCGAGCCTGCCGCGTTTGTCCGCTTCGCATGCCGCGAGAAAGACGTCCAGACGCTCGGGCCGACGCAATGCATCCAGGCCGGCGAAAAGTTTGAGCACGGTCGCCGGCTTCAATTCAAACGCGCGGTGCGCGTTCAAGTGCTCGCGGCACACCTGTTCGGCGAGCGCGGCGTATTCGACCGGCACTTTCAATCGTTCGACCAACGCGCGCAGCGGCGCGAAGCCGCGGTGTTCGTGGCCAGCATGATGCGGCAGTTCGTCAGCTGGCGTCAGCGCCTTGCCGAGGTCGTGCAGCAACGCGCAGAAGCCGACCAGGTCATTGCCGGGCGCGATGCGCGCGGCTGCGTCGAGCACCATTTCCAGATGCACGCCGGTATCGACTTCGGGATGGAATTCGGCGCGCTGCGGCACGCCGTAGAGCGCATCGAGCTCGGGGAAAAGCACCGCCAGCGCGCCGCATTCGCGCAGCACGCGGACGAACGCGGAAGGCTGCGCTTCACCGAGCGCCTTGCGCGTTTCAGCCCACACACGCTCCGGCACCAGATGATCCACTTCGCCATCGCGCACCATCTGCTGCATCAGCGCCATCGTCTCGTCGGCGACCGTGAAACCCAGCGGCGCGAAACGCGCGGCGAAACGCGCGACGCGCAGCACGCGCACGGGGTCTTCGACGAAGGCCGGCGATACATGTCGCAGCACCCGCGCCTCGATGTCGCGCATGCCTTGGTACGGATCGGTCAGCGCGCCGTGTTCGTCCTGCGCGATGGCGTTGATGGTGAGGTCGCGTCGCGCGAGATCCTGCTCCAGCGTGATCGTCGGGTCGGCCTGAAAAAGAAAACCGTGGTAGCCGCGGCCGGTTTTGCGTTCGGTGCGGGCGAGCGCGTGTTCCTCGCCGGTATGCGGATGCAGAAACACGGGGAAATCCTTGCCGACCGGCCGATAGCCGAGCGCAAGCAAATCATCCGGCGTGGCCCCGACCACCACGTGATCATGGTCGGTCACCGGTCGCCCGAGCAGTTTGTCGCGGACCGCGCCGCCGACCAGATAGATGTCCATGCCACGATTCTGCCATGCGCGCCGCGCAAGCTGTGGCGCCACGGCGCATCGGACACTTGTGCTGCGGGCGTGCTTGCGTAAGCTCAGGCATGGGTGCGTGGGGCGCATCCAGGGGGTCCGACCATGGTGGCAAAGCAGGCCCATCCGTTGCTGCGGGATCGCAGCGGGGGTTTATCGACGGTCGCTGCGCGCATGCTGCGAAAAGCCGCGGCAGCAATGAGTCGCGGGGAATTGAATACGGCGGCTGCCATGTTGAACAACGTGTTCGCGCTCGCGCCCGGTCATCCCGAGGCGCTGCGCATGCTAGGCGTGTTGCATCATTTTCGCGGCCATCTCGCCGAGTCCGTGTCCGCGCTACGCGAGGCACTCGCCGCGAAGCCCGGCGACGCGCTGACCATGATGAATCTGGCGACGACACTGCATGAACACGGGCACGTCGAGGAAGCGATGTCCCTGCTGCAACGTGCATGCGCGCTCGTGCCGGATTTCGCACCGGCCTGGTACAACTTCGGCAAGATGCTGCGCATCCAGGGTCGTCACAGTCGCGCGATCACGGCGCTGCACCGTGCGGTGGATCTCGATCCGCAGCATGTATCAGCACGAGTCATGCTGGCGAACGTGCAGGCGAGCCTCGGCGCGATGACACCGGCCGCAACGAGTTTCCGCGAGGCGCTACAGCGGGCGCCAGGTCATGCCGATGCGTGGATGGGGCTGGCTCAACTGCATGCCGAGACGCTCACCAGCGACGATGTTTCGCAACTTCGGCAGGCCTTGCAGGCCGCATCCGTTGTGCATGAGCGCACCACGCTGGGTTTCGCGCTTGCGCATGCACTCGAAGACACCGGTCTTCATGCCGAGGCTTTCGACACGCTGGAACAGGCCAATGCGCTGAAGCGCCAGCGCGTCGACTGGGATGCGCGCGCGGCGCACGCGCACACGGAATCGATTCTGCAGGCTTTTACGCGACCGGCGCGCGGCGCAACCGAAGCGCGCCTGGGCGAAGAAGTGGTTTTCCTCGTAGGGCTGCCGCGGTCCGCTTCGACCCTGGTGGAACAGATCCTTGGCGCGCACCCGCAGATCGCGTTGATGGATAAACCCATCGCACTGATGCAGATCCTCGACGAGGAATCGACACGTCGCCGGCAGCCTTTTCCGCAATGGGTCGCGACGACAAAGCCGGCGGACTGGACACGCATGGGCGCGGATTATCTGGCAAGGACTGAGCATCGGCGTCGGCAGGGAGTGCGTTTCGTCGACGCCCACCCGCTGCACTGGCGGCTGATCGGCGCGGCAATGGCGATGCTGCCCGGCGCACGCGTGGTGAATTGCCGGCGCGATCCGCTTGAGCATTGTTTCAGCTGCTATCGGCAACTGTTCGCCAGCGGCCACCATTTCAGTTACGACCTCGACGACATCGCCAGTTACTGGCGCGACTACGACAAGCTCAGTCGGCACTGGCTGGAAATCTTTCCGCAGCGTTTCTTCGAGCATCGTTACGAGTTGCTGCTCGACGATCCGAACGTGCAGATGTGGTGCCTGCTGGATTTTCTGGACCTGGAATTCGATCCGGCGTGCCTGGCGTTCCATCGCCAGCGCGGCGCGGCGCGCTCGATCGAGGCGGCACAGGCGCGTCGGCCACTGCAGCGCGGCATCGCGCGTGGTGAACAGTACGGCGACAAGCTCGATCGTCTGCGCACATTGCTCGGTATCGAGGCAGCGGTGAACCAGGCCGAGGAAATGGACGGCTAAACGAAATCAGCGTCCCAGTGTGCGCGCTTCGTTCAAGCGACGCTCCGATGCCGAACCGTGCAACAGTTGCGGCAACCACGGCGTGAACGGTTGCGGCACGATGCCGAGCGCGGCGTAGCCGTCCACCTTGCCGACGGAATCGATGAGCAGCGAACGGAAATTGTCGAGCGAGAACGGTTTGCCAGGCAGCCATCCTGCCACCCGCGCCTGCAGCCGGCCGAGGTTGTCCGGCAACGCCATGATCGGTGTTCGCAGGCCGGCGGCCTCGCGGATCCTGCGCACGATATCGCCGAGCGTCAGAACTTCCGGGCCATACAGTTCGAAGCTTCGTCGTTGTCCGAGTTTGTCGTTGCCCACGCAACGCGCGATCGCCTCGGCGACATCGCCGACGAACGTCGGTGCCATCCGCGAAGATGCGCGCGCGAGCGGCAGCACGGGCAGGCGACGCAGCAACGTGGCGAAGCGGCGGACCAATCCGTCGCCGGCGCCGAAGATCACGCTGGGCTGATAGATCGTCCAGTCGAGGCCGGACGATCTGACCAGTGCTTCGGCTTCACCGCGCGTTTTCAGGTATTGCGATTGACCCTGTCCCGCCTTGAGCGAACTCATTTGGTGCAGGCGTTCGACACCGCTCGCATGACAGGCCGCGATCAGGCGCCGCGCCAAATCCACATGGGCGTGCTGGAACGTATGGCGACCCTGTGGATTGAGAATGCCGATGAGGTTGATCACCGCATCGGCGCCGACGAGTTCGCGGCGCAACGCTTCGTCGTCGTACACATCGGCACTGCGCACGCGCACCTGCGGAAGCACGCCCAGTGCGCGACGCTGCTCGCGATTGCGACTGAGCAGCAATATCCGGTGACCATCGGCAGCCAGTCGCGGCACCAGATGGCTGCCGACGAAACCGGTGCCGCCGAGGATCACGAGCTGTTGCGCGGGCATGCCGTTCGATCCTCCGGCGAACCGGATTTCTAGGGTGTGGTGTCGAGCGTAGTCGATGCGGTCGCCGGCGCGTGTGACGACGCACTCGACGAAGGCGCGGGCGCGACGGCCGGGCATTCGATCGAGCGGCGGAGGTCGTTCGCGGCAGGCAGCGCATACGCCTGGCCGATCGCGCTCATGCGGCGGCTCAAGGGCGTGGCTTTTCCGTTGAGTCGCCAGTCGTAGATCACGCTGAAGGCCATCACGCGCGCCACGTATTCGCGGGTCTCCTTGAACGGAATGGTGGCGACGAACAATTCCGGCGACAGTGTGCCGCGCGCGGCCAGCCATTGATCGACACGATTCGGGCCGGCGTTGTATGCCGCGCTGGCCAGCCACGGCGAGCCGTTGTAGCGCTCGGCCATCTGCGCGAGATAGCGCGTGCCCAGCTTGATGTTGGTGGACGGATCGTAGAGCGTGTCGCCACCGCCCCAGTCCAGTCCGTTGCGTCGCGCGACGAGCGCTGCGGTGGCCGGTACGAGTTGCATGAGGCCGCGCGCATCGGCGCCCGAACGCGCGTCGGTCATCCAGGCGCTCTCCGCGCGCAGGATGCCGTAGGCCCAAACCGGTTCGATGCCCGCCTCGATGGCTTGCGGTACCACACCGTCCTGGCTGGCCAGCGGAAAGCGCAGTTCGTACAGCCGCAGCGCATCGCCGCTGCTGAGCGTGAACACCGCGCGGTCATACCAGCCGCGACGATTGGCGAGGTCCGCGGCGAGACGCAAGGTCGGCGCGTCGGCGCCATCCAGCGCGCGCGTCCATTCACGGCGCGCAAGCTTCGGCAGGCCGACCGCGTAAAGCTCGAACGCGCGCACGAGACCGGGTTCGTTCAACAGCGCCTGTTCTTGTTGCGGATCGCCGGCCAGTTGCGCCGGGCAGATCGCGTAGGGCGTGCCGAGGCGATCGGCGGCGAGGAAGCCGAAAAACGTGGCTTCACCGGCGAGGCTCTGCAACACCTGTTTCGACTCGTCGCCGCGGCCCAGTTCGGTCAATGCGCGCGCGAGAAAATAGCGCCACTCGCCATCCTGCTGTTGCGTGGCCGGCATGGACTGGATCGCAGCGAGCACGGCCGGCCATTTCTGTTTCGACAACGCAACGCGCACGCGCCACTCGCGGCTCGCATCGGTTTGCGCTGCGGCCGGCAAGGCGATCAATCGTTCGAGTGCCTGATCGTCGAAATCGGTCGCGTGAAAAAGTGCCAGCGCGTAGAGAATCTTGTCGCGTTGCTGTTCGCTGAAGGCGAAGCGTGTCTGCAGGTTTTGCCATGCACTGTCGGCGCTGCCGGATTGCCGCCGCGCCAGCCGAGCGATGGCGAGCGTCACCGCCTGTGTGTTGTGCGGCGTGTTCGCCCACGCGTCGGCCGCAGCCACGGCCGACGAAGGATCGCGCAAAGCTTGCGCGAGCCGCTGCGCGGTGCTGGCGTCGTCACCCTGCAGCCAGTCGGCGGTGCTTGCGATGGTGTCGGCCTTGCCGGCATCGGCGGCGCGATCGATGCGCGACCACAGCCGACTCGTGGTCAACAAGGCTTGATCATGCGCTGCATCGAGCGCAGCATCGCAGGCGCCGGGCAACGTCGGCTTCGACCACAGCGCGTCGAGGTCCTTGTCGAAATTCAGTTTCTCGCCGCGGGCCAGTCGCGCTTGCAACGCGTCACAGCTGAGCGCGTCGCCGATGCCGGGCTGATACAGCGCGAGGAAATTGGGCCAGTCTTCGCGACGCGCCAGTTCCAGCAGAAAGTCGCGGCGAAGATCGGCGGCGGGAATCATGTCGGTGTAGCGATGCAGGTAACTTTCGACCGCGGCGCGATCAGTCTGATGGATATCGTGTTCGAGTGCTGCCGCTTCGAGATACGGATACAGCGGGTAATCGTGCAAGCCGTTCGACATGCCGCGCCACGCATCGCCACCTTGTTGCGCGACCACGTAAGCCTGACGAAAGGCATCGCGTTGCGCATCACTGGGCTCTGCGGCCCCCGCCGTCGTGGCGATCAGCCAGCCGCACGCGATGGAGAGCCAGCCGACTCGTGCGATGCGCCGCGAAGGTAGAAGAAAAAACATGGAAGCTCCTGCAATCGAATCCGTCGGCAGTGTAATTCATGGTGCATGAGCGGCCGCCGCGACACCGCATCGGCGTGTCGCTGGACGCCTGCTAAGCTGATGCGTCTGGGTCTCACACTTTCACGGATCGGCATGTCGTCAGCTCGCTCGCGCCTCTCTTTTCGGCACCTTCTTGCGTGGCTCGCGCTGGCTCTGATGGCGCTGGCCGCGGCGTTGTGGTGGTGGGCGCTGGGTCGCCCGGTAAATCTGCCGGATGCACCATCGGCGCGCATCGCGTGCGTGTCTTACGCGCCTTTTCGTCAGGCGGGCGAAACGCCGCTCGACCCGACGGCATCCATCAGCCCGCAGCGCATCGATGCCGATCTGCGCGCGCTGTCGCAGCGGTTCGATTGCGTGCGCACGTATTCGCAAGGGCAGGGCCTGAGTGCGGTGCCGGAAATCGCCAGTCGCTACGGCATGAAAGTGCTGATGGGCATCTGGCTCGGCAGTGATGTGGTGTCCAACGAGCAACAGGTTGCACTGGGCATTGCGACCGCGCGCAAATATCCGAACGTGCTGCGCGGCGTGATTGTCGGCAATGAAGTGCTGCTGCGTGGTGATCTTTCGTCGAAGGCGCTGCTGGGCTACATCAATCGCGTGCGCTCCGCGATCAACGTGCCGGTGACGTATGCCGACGTGTGGGAGTACTGGTTGCGTCATCCGGAAGTTGCCGGGTCGGTGGACTATCTGACCATCCACATCCTGCCGTACTGGGAAGATCGCCCGGTGTCACCCGATCGCGCCATGGAACATGTGGCAGCGGTGTACGCGCAAACGAAAAAGGCGTTTCCCGGCAGGCGGGTAATGGTCGGCGAAACCGGTTGGCCGAGTGCCGGCCGTACGCGTCAGATCGCCGATGCCAGCGTGGTGAACGAAGCACGTTACCTGCGCGAATTTCTGCGCTATGCGGCGACGGTCAACATGCCGTACAACGTGATCGAAACGTTCGATCAGCCATGGAAGCGCGCCCAGGAAGGCACGACCGGGGGCTACTGGGGCATCTTCGATGTGCATGCGCAGCCGAAGTTCCCGATGCGGGGTCCGGTGATCGAAGAATCGTCATGGTGGAGCGGATGGCTGGCAGGCATCGGCGGCGCCGCGTTGTTCGTGCTGGTCGGATGCTGGGCGCGTCGCTGGAACAGTTTTCGCGGTTTCGCCGCGCTTGCGTTGGCCGGATTCGCCAGCGGCGGTGCGCTCGCGTGGCAATCCCGGCAGATGTGGTTCGCGTGTCGCACGCCGTGGGAATGGGCGCTATCACTGCTGCTTTGTGTCTTCGCGTTGCTGAGCGCGTTGCAGCTCGCGCGATGGATCGCCGCGCGACTGGCTGGTGTCACGCAACAGGCAGCGCCACCGGCATGGCAACGGTTTGGATGGCTATTCGCGCTTGCGTTCTACGACTTGCTGCTGGTGTTCGACGGGCGTTATCGCGATCTTCCGCTGGGCCTGTTCGAACTGCCTTGCTTCGGCTACGCATTGATCGCATGGCTATCCGATCGACGCGTGCTGCAACCCCCGTCGCTGGAACAATACTTCCTCGCCGCGCTGTTGCCGTGTCTCGCGCTGGCGGTGGTGATCCAGGAAGCGGGTCTGTCGCCGGTCGCCTGGCTATGGCTGGGCGTGAACCTGGCGATCGCGTTGCCGGTCATGCTCGCGTGGCGCCGTGCGAGTGGACGCTTGCAGCCGCAGCAGGCGTAGGCAGCCGAGCAGAAACGCCAGCGCACCGGCGAGGATGCAATACAGCAACAGCGATGTCGCACCCAGCGCCGCGGCGAGCCATGCCACCCACGGGCGCCTGCCGATGAACGCCCATGCCGTGGCGACCAGCGCAGCGATGCCATACGCGTAATAGAGAAAACCCAGCACCAGCGCGCGTCGGAGTTCGCACCACCAGGGCACGCTGATCGCGTCACATCGCAGCGTTGCGGTCGCGGATTCGATGAAGCCGTAACGAATCCACGCCACCGCCAGACCGGTCGCCAGCAACAGCAGCCACGGCAGCATCCAGCGCCAGCGCGAGAGATTCATCGACGACGGCTCCGCGGCGCGCGGCCGATATGTGCGGGCAAACGGATGTCCGCAGCGAGCGGCAGATGATCTGAAAACGCCTGCGGCAGCGTCCAGCGTTTTTCCACGTGGATCGCCGCCGAGGTAAGTATGTGATCCAGCGCCTTGCGCGGTTTCCAGCTCGGGAACGTCGGCGTTGATTGCGCTGGCGGCTGCAGGCTGCATTTGGAAAAAAGCTGGTGCATTTCCACGCTGTGCGGTTCCGTGTTGAGGTCGCCCATCAGCACCGCATGCGGAAAATCGTGCAGCAGTTCCGCGATGAAGCCGAGTTGTTTCGCGCGCGCCGGGGCGCTCAGCGACAGATGCGCCACCATCACCGCCAGCGCCTGGTCGCCTTCGCCGAATTGCGCCAGCAATGCACCGCGACCGGGGATGCGGCTGGGCAGCGGATAGTCCAGCACCGAATGTGGTTCGAACCGGCTGATCAGCCCGTTGGCCGAATGCGCCAGGCGCGCCATCGCGCGGTTTGGCTGATGGCTCCAGAACGGCATGCCGGCGGTTTCGGCGAGATAGCGGGTCTGATTGAGGAAGCCCGAACGCAGGCTGCCTGCATCGGCCTCCTGCAGACCGATCATGTCGAACTGCGGCAGCACTTCGGCGAGACGATCGAGGTTATCCATCTTGCTGCGGCCGGGCAGTACCGCATTGATGCTGCGCGTCACGTATTCGCTGTAACGCTGCACGCTGGCGCCGGCAAGGATGTTGCAGCTCAACAGGCGAAGGCGCCGTTCGGCAGGTGCAGCAGCGGGCGGTTCGGCAGAGGTCATCGCGACACGATACAGAGAAAGGGAGCACGAACCATCACGAAGATCGGATCACCGCGCGGTCACGCACGACGAGCATGAACCGCGCGATGTGAACGTCATGCAAGCCGTGCCGCAAACACGATGAAATTACTTTCCAGCCAGCTCGCGTTTGGCGAGCCACTGGGTCACCGCCACGATCTCGTCAAGTGAGCTGACCGCCGCGACACGGTATTTGCCGTCGACCACGATCGTGGGCGTGCCATCGACCTGCCACTTCTGCATGAGTTCGAGATCCTTCTTCAGCAGCGCGGTGGTTTCGTCCGACGTGGCGATGCGCATGAACTCGTCACGATTGACGCCCTGCTTGGCGTAGAAATCGCCCAGTTCGTCCATCGTGTTGATCGGGTATTGCTCGCCAAACTTGGCCTGGAACAATTGCAGATGCGTGCGCTCCACCACGCCCATTTTCTCGGCCGCGATGTAGGCACGCGCGAACGGCAGCCATTCGGCACTGAACGGCGCCGGCAACAACTTGAACTGCACGCCCGGCGGCAACGATTTGCGCAGCTTTTCCGCATACGGCGCGAAATGCGCGCAGTGGATGCAGCCGTACGAAAACACCTCGACCACTTCGACCTTGCCGGTGCTGCTGTAACGCTGCGCCGGAGCGGGAAGCGTCACGTACTCGCTGCCCTCGGTGTAAGGAGCGGCGCTGTTGCTGGTCTGCGCCGTGCAGGCACTGGCCAGCATGAGGCCACCGATCAGTGTGAGGCTGTGCCAGCGGACGAATCGCTTGAACATGGAATTTCTCATGGCGTGAATGGATCGGCGAAAGGTGTTTAGCGTGCAGGCGAAATGGACGGCTATTACTTGCCGGCCGCTTCTTTCGATGCCAGCCACTTCACGAGTTCGATCGACTGCGAAAGATCTTTGAACTTGAGCGGTTCGACGCGGTATTTGCCATCGATGATCAAGGTCGGCGTGCCTTGGACACCGTAGTCCTTCATTAAATCGTCGGCGCGCTTCATTTTCGTATTGATGGCGAACGAATTGGCGACCGCAGCGAATTCCTTCGGATCTACGCCGACCTTGGCGTAGACCTTTGCGATGTCGTCGATGGTGGGAAGCGCATCTTTAGGCTTCAAACCGGAGCCATTGGAATTTTCGGAACTCAGCTCGCGCGTGTTCCACACCGCGTCATACATCGCATCGTTCCCCTTTTCGGCGACACCCAGCGCCTGCGCAGTGATATACGCGCGCTGCAATGTCACCCAGTTTTCCTGCGGCATGAAGGAAGCAGGCAGAAAAGCGACGACGACATTCGAAGGGAGCTCTTTGACCATCTCGTTCATGGTCGGGTGATAGGCATTGCAAGCTGGACAGCCATACGAAAAAGCTTCGATCACTTCGATTTTGTCCGTGCCAGTCAGCTTCGGCTGCGCGGGTTCGATCACGGTGTAATCCTTGCCTTCCACCCACTTGCCATTGTCAACAAAGGCCGGCAGCGCGGGCCCATTCGACGGCGAAGCATCGGTCGAAGCAGTCGTGGATGCGGCGGCGGGCGCGCTGGCTGCAGCTGCAGGCGCAGCAGTCGTTGTTGGCGCAGCAGGCGGTGCTTTCGTCAACGGCGTGGCTGCCGAGGTTGCCGCTGCGGGTGTCGGCGCCGGTGTCGCCGCGCTGTTGTTGTCATGGCTGCATGCGGCAAGCGCGAGCAGGGCGGCACACAGAATCGGCAGACGTTTGAACATGGCGGAACCTCGAACGGGTAAACGCTAAAACCGAAGGCGCCGACACAAGGTCGGCGCCGGAGATATCAGGGAGTGGCTGCCGCGGGCTGGGTGGCGCTGTGCAGGCCTTCGACGTAGCTGGCCAGTGCGGCGATGTCGCCCGGCTCCAACTTCTTCGCGATCGACGGCATGATCTGCGAATGCGGGTCGTCGCCCCAGCTGGTGCCGTCATGCCAGGCTTTCAATGTGGCCTGGATGTACTGGGCGTGCTGGCTGGTGAGCTCCGGATACATCGCGCCCGGGTTGCCGCGGCCGTTGATGCTGTGGCAAGCCATGCATGCAGGAATGCCGCGCGCGGTATCGCCTTGGCGGAACAACTTCTGACCTTGTTCGACCAGCGCCTGATCGGCCACGCCCGGAAGCGCGGTCTGGCTGGCGAAGTACGCGCCGATGTCATGCATGTCCTGCTCGGAGAGCGGCGTGGCCATGCCCATCATGATCGGGTTCTGCCGCTGGCCCGATTTGAAATTCGCCAGCTGGCGCGCGATGTACTGCTCGCTTTGTCCGGCCAGCTTCGGGTACTGCGCGTCGCTAGAGTTGCCATCCATGCCGTGACACGCGCCGCATGCGGCCGCCTTGCCTTGACCGGCAGTGGCGTCGCCGGGTTTGGCCGGTGCACCGGGGGTTGGCGCAGCAGTCGCAACCGCGGGTGCAGCGGGCACTGCTTTCGAGCTCGATGCAGCCGCGGGCGCTGCGGATTTCGGCGGCGTCCCCTGAGCCATCAGCGCACTGGCGGAAAGCGCGAATGCGAGCGCCATGGCAGACCTCAGAACAGCGGGCCGAAAACCAGCGGACCGAAAACTCATACACTTGACTCCCGAAAGACGTGCGAACAAAGCCGTGGATTGCAGCCAGCAGGCCTGCAGCAGGCAGAAACCGCAGAATTATCCCCGTGCCACCATAGCTTGGTCAAACCATTCCCATGCCCAATCCCCTGCAAGGCGCGCAGTTCGTACTGGCTGCGCATCGCATCAGCCAGCTTCCTGCCGACCAGGGCGCGGAGGTCGCGTTCGCCGGTCGCTCCAATGCCGGCAAGTCCAGCGCGTTGAATGCGCTCACCAATCACAAGGGCCTGGCGCGCACTTCCAAGACGCCCGGACGCACGCAGCAGATGGTGGCTTTCAGCCTGCCGCCGCCGCAGCAGATCGACGGCCAGCCGCCCGCCGATGTGCGGCTGATCGACTTGCCGGGCTATGGCTACGCGAAAGTGCCGCTGGAAATGCGCGAGCACTGGAAGCTGGAAATCGATGCATATCTGCATCAGCGACGAAGCCTGCGCGGTCTCGTGCTGATCGTCGATATCCGACATCCGCTGAAAGAATTCGATCGCCTGATGCTGGAGTTCTGCTTCGCCACGCAGTTGCCTTGCCACTTGTTGCTGACCAAGGCCGACAAGCTCTCGCGCAACCAGGCCACGCAGGCACTCGCCGTTTTACGCAAGCAGTTCGCCGCCGAAAGCCTGCACGCCACGGCGCAGGTATTTTCGTCGTCGGCGGGGACGGGCGTGGACGAGGCGCGTGAGGCAGTGATGACGCTGCTGAGGCAACCGAGGGATGGGGCCCATCAGGAACGCGAGCGCTGAGGCTTCACTGGACTGTCGTTGGGCAGTGTCGATGGCTTCGCCGGAATAACGAGAGTGGAGAGTCGCGCGAGCGTTCCATCAGAACAGCCTCGGGCGCCAGTCACCCGCGCACCGACTCCATAAAAACCGCGCAAAGCTTCTCCATCCCCTCACGATCCTCATCGTCGAATCGGTCGATCACCGGGCTATCCACGTCCCACACACCCAGCAACGTGCCGCCGGCTTTCACCAGCGGCACCACGACTTCTGATTGAGAAGCGGCGTCGCAGGCGATGTGGCCTTCGAAGGCGTTCACGTCACGCACGAGTTGCGTCTGGCGGGATTGCGCAGCCGTGCCGCAAACACCTCGTCCGAGTGCGATGCGGATGCATGCGGGCTTGCCCTGGAACGGGCCGACGACGAGTTCGGTGCCGTCGTACAGATAGAAGCCGGCCCAGTTCACGTCGGGCAGGCTGTGGTAGATCAGCGCGCTGAAGTTCGCGGCGTTGGCGATCAGGCTCGACTCGCCGGCGAGCAGTCCACGCACCTGCTGCACGAGGTCGTCGTAGTGTTCGCGCTTGCTGGCGTAGGGCTGCGATTTCACTTCAAACATGCGACGGGTCCGGCGGCAAAGTCCGTATTATGCGCCGAGGGCCAATCGGGGTTGAAACATGAGTCTGATCGAGCGACGCGAAGGCATCGAAGCGGGACGACTGGATGCATTCGTTGATGGCGTGTTCGCATTCACGCTGACGTTGCTGGCGATCGGTGGCGACACGATTCCCGACGGCAGCGCGAAGCTTCTGCATTTGCTGCGCGACATTCCCGCGTCGGCGCTGTGCTTCGCGCAGATCGCGACCATGTGGCACGGCCATGTGCGCTGGCGCCATAGTTGCACGCGCAATACCAAACGCGGCCTGGTGTTTTCGCTGGTGCTGGTTTTTTTCGCGCTGATCTTTGTCTACCCGGTACACATGGTTTACGCGAGCATGTGCAATGCGCTCAGCGGCGGTTCGCTGTCGCCGGAATTCAGCATGACGACATCCACCGATGTGCGCGCAGTGTTCGCCACCTACGGCCTCGCTTACGCCTGCATGTCTGGCACGCTGGTGCTGTTGTTCCGACATGCGGCGCAGATCGCCAAAGCATCGGGGCAGGACGCGTTCAAGCCGCTGATCGAATCGGTGACGTGGAGTGTGCCGGCTGCGCTTGGTTTGCTCTCGGCGGTGGTCGCCATGATTCTTCCCGATAACACGCCGCCCTGGCTGTGGGCACTGCCGGGCTACCTCTATTTCCTGATGATGTTGACCGGTCCGATCCTGAAAATTTTTCGCCGGCGTTACCAGCCTGCATGACGCATTCCGCTGTTTTCATCGCCGGCACCGATACCGGCATCGGCAAGACGCATGCGTCATGCGCGCTGCTGCATGCACTGCGCGCCGCAGGTCATGAAAGCTGTGGCATGAAACCGGTCGCCAGCGGCTGCGCATCCACGGCGCAAGGTTTGCGCAATGACGACGCGCTGGCCTTGCAGGCGGCCAGCAGCGGTTCGCCTGCTTATGCGTCGATCAATCCGGTCGCGCTGCGCGATCCGTTGTCACCGCATCTTGCGGCGGTGCACGACGGCATCACGATTTCGCTATCGCCGATGCGCGCTGCATTCGATCAGCTTGCAGCAAAGTACGAATGCGTCGTGGTCGAAGGCGTCGGCGGTTGGCGCGTGCCGTTGGCACCGCTGTTGTTCGCGTCGGATATTCCGATGCAGTGGCAACTGCCGGTGATCCTGGTGATCGGCGTGCGCCTGGGCTGCATAAACCATGCGTTGCTGACCGCGCGCGCGATCGAAGCCGATGGTTGTCGGCTGCTCGGCTGGATCGGCAATCGCATCGATCCGGCGATGGATGCGCAAGAAGAAAATCTCGCCACGCTGCGTGATTTGATTTCCGCGCCGTGCCTCGGCGTGCTGCCGCATGGCGGATTGCCGGAAGACGTTGCAATCCATTTGCGCGAAGCCATCGCCGCGTTGGACTGAACTTCACATCGCCCGTGTTTTCATGGGCTCGTATTCCCCGTCGGAGCCGCTCATGGCACGCAATCACTATTACCTCTCCATCGCCGATCTCGGTCGCGCACGCGGCGACGATCCGCGCTTTGCCTACGACGGCGCCGGACCGAACGATTTTGCGTCGGCGCTGCAACAGGCGCTGCGTGGCGATGAATTATTCCAGCGCTGGCGCGCAGCGCAGCCCGATCCGGACGCGGTGGATACGAGCCTGGCGGTCACCGATGCGGATGCCGAAGTGCACGCAAAAGTCGCCGACCTGCACACCGAAGTCGACCTCGTCACCAGCCTGCCGATGAGCGTGGTGCGGCACCGGCTGTACCTGTTGATCGGATCGGCATGGCAGTTGCGCGACATGCGCGCAGCCTGATCGCGCTCGTCGCTCGTGCGATGAGTTGCGGGTCGATGGGTTTGGAAAGTCCCGCGGCTTGTCGGTACAGTCGGCCAGTTGTGACTTGCCTGTCGACCTCGAACCCACCCAAGGGGAAATACCGATGCTTCGTCTTCGCGCGATCGTGATCGCCACCACGGCGGCCCTCGCCGCCTGTTCCCAGTCGCTGCAGAACACCGCCAATCCGCCTGCACCGGCTGCCTCGACGGCGGTAGCCAGCAGCGCCGCTCCGGCCGCCACCGCCATGACCAGCAACCCCTTCTTCGCCGCCAGTACCTTGCCATTCCAGGCGCCGCCGTTCGACAAGATCAAGGACGGCGATTACCAGCCGGCGATCGAGGAAGGCATGCGCCAGCACATGGCCGAGATCGAGAAGATCGCCGGCAACCAGGATGCGCCGACATTCGAGAACACCATCGTCGCGATGGAGAAATCCGGCGCGATGCTCAAGCGCGTACGCCAGTCCTTCGACACCGTGACCGGCGCCAACACCGACGACGCGCTGCAGAAAGTGCAGGAGGAAGAAGCGCCAAAGCTCGCTGCACATTCCGATGCGATCCACCTCGACGACAAGTTGTTCAAACGTGTCGAAGCCATCTACAACCAACGCGCCACGCTGAAGCTCGATCCGGAATCGGATCGACTGCTCGATGTGATCTATCAGGATTTCGTGCACGCTGGCGCGAAACTTTCCGAAGCGGACAAGACGAAACTCAAGGCGCTCAACGGCGAAGAATCCACGCTGACCACGCAGTTCACCAACAAGTTGCTGGCTGCGACCAAGGACGCTGCATTGGTGGTGGACGACAAGGCGAAGCTCGCCGGATTGTCCGATGCGGAAATCAACGATGCCGCGCAAGCCGCGAAAGATCGAAAGCTCGACGGCAAGTGGGTGTTGCCGTTGCAGAACACCACGCAACAGCCGCAGCTGCAGGACCTGACCGATCGCGCCACGCGCAAGGCCTTGTTCGATGCGTCGTGGGGTCGTTCGGAAACAGGTGACGCCAACGACACGCGCAAGATCATCGAGCGTATCGCGCAGATTCGCGCCGAGCAGGCGAAGCTGATCGGCTTCCCGAACTACGCTGCGTGGAAGCTCGACGACCAGATGGCCAAGACGCCGGAAACGGCGATCTCCTTCATGGAGAAACTCGTGCCCGCCGCCACCGCGCGGGCACAGGCAGAGTCGAAGGACATCCAGGCCGTCATCGACAAGCAGCATGGTGGTTTCAAGGTAGCGCCGTGGGACTGGAATTTCTATGCCGAGCAGGTGCGCAAGGCGAAATACGATCTCGACGAAAGCCAGATCAAGCCGTACTTCGAGCTGGACAACGTGCTGCAGAACGGCGTGTTCTATGCCGCCAACCAGCTTTACGGAATCACCTTCAAGGAGCGCAAGGACATCCCGGTGTATCAGCCGGACGTGCGCGTGTTCGAAGTGTTCGACAAGGACGGCACCTCGATGGCGCTGTTCTATTGCGACTACTTCAAGCGCGACAACAAGGGCGGCGGCGCGTGGATGGACAACCTGGTCACGCAGTCCAAACTGCTCGGCCAGAAACCGGTGATCTACAACGTCGCCAATTTCAGCAAGCCATCGGCAGGGCAACCTGCGCTGCTGTCGTTCGACGACGTGATCACCATGTTCCACGAATTCGGTCACGCGCTGCACGGCATGTTTGCCGACTCGCAATACCCGAGGTTGTCAGGCGCCAATACCGCGCGTGATTTCGTCGAGTTCCCCTCGCAGTTCAACGAACACTGGGCCACCGATCCGAAAGTGTTCGCGCACTACGCGAAGAACTACAAGACCGGCGAGCCGATGCCGCAACCGCTGGTCGACAAGATGACCAAGGCCGGCAAGTTCAACTCCGGCTACAACATGACCGAGCTGGTATCGGCCGCGCTGCTCGACATGAACTGGCACTCGCTGGCGGCCGATGCGCCACTGCAGGATGCCGACACCTTCGAAGCCGCCGCGCTGAAGAAAGAAAAAATTGATCTCAGCTATGTGCCGCCACGTTATCGCTCCAGCTATTTCCAGCACATCTGGGGCAACGGTTACGCCGCCGGCTACTACGCCTACCTGTGGACGCAGATGCTCGCCGACGATGCCTTCGTCGGGTTCACACAACACGGCGGCCTCACCCGCGAAAACGGTGACCGCTTCCGCGCGATGGTGCTCTCGCGCGGCAACACCGTGGAACTCGCCAAGCTCTACAAGGACTGGCGTGGGCAGGATCCGCAGATCGAACCGATGCTCGAAAACCGCGGATTGAAGGAAGCGCCGAAGAAGTAAGTCGGCACTGGTCGACCGATCGGTCGTCGTTGCAAACGGGCCCGCCATGTGCGGGCCTGTTTGTTTCAACGCGCCGTCGACATCGTCAGATCTCTGCATGCACGGCACAGCTGCGGTCAGCATGAAATAATCGAACCTTCCCGATCCGGAGCGCCATCCATGGCCGGTCACAACTTTTTGCAGACCGCCGTGGTGTTCCTGCTGGCCACCGTGATCGCGGTGCCGTTGACCAAGCGCTTTCGACTTGGCTCCGTGCTGGGTTATCTGCTGGCTGGCGTGGTGATCGGGCCGCAGGTGTTGCGTCTGATCAGCGATACCGAAGGCGTCGCGGCAATTTCCGAATTCGGTGTGGTGCTGATGCTGTTCGTGATTGGCCTGGAATTGTCGCCACAACGTCTGTGGGTGATGCGGCGTTCGGTGTTCGGCATGGGTTTGTTGCAGGTCGTCAGTTGCAGCGTGGCGATCGGCGCGGCGGCGTACTGGCTGTTCGGATTGTCGGGTAACGCAGCAGCGATTGTGGGTGGCAGTCTGGCGCTGTCTTCCACCGCGTTCGGCTTGCAGATACTCGCCGAGCGCAAAGAGGCTGCATCGGCTTACGGGCGACAGGTGTTCTCGATCCTTCTGTTTCAGGATCTCGCGGCGATTCCGCTGATCGCCGCGGTGCCGTTGCTGGCGTCTTCCTCGGGCACGCATGGTTTTGATTTGATGGCGGTGGGCCGCACGGTCGGCGTGATCGTTGCGGTGATCGTCGGCGGTCGTTATCTGTTGCGGCCGGTGTTTCGTTTTGTGGCACGCGCCGATTCGGTCGAGGTTTCCACCGCCACGGCGTTGCTGGTGGTCATGGGTGTGTCGCTGATCATGGAGCTGGCCGGCGTGTCTGCCACGCTCGGCGCGTTTCTTGCGGGTGTGCTGCTGGCCGATTCGGAATATCGGCATGATCTCGAATCGCATATCGAGCCTTTCAAGGGTTTGCTGCTGGGTCTGTTTTTCATCAGCGTCGGCATGTCGATGGATCTGTCGCTGCTGCTGCATCAGCCCGGCCTCGTGTTCGGCCTGGTCGGTGCGTTGCTGTTGTTGAAGGCGGTCTTGTTGTGGCCGCTCGGCCGCGTGCTCGGCGGACTCAATCGGTCCGACACATTGCGGCTGATCGTGTTACTCGCATGCGGCGGTGAATTCGCATTCGTGCTGCTCAAGCAGGCGGCGGAATCACAACTGATTGCGGTTGGCCAGCGCGATGCACTGGTGCTGGCGATCACCTTGTCGATGGCGTTGACGCCGCTGCTGGTCGTGCTCGCGGCGAAAATGCTCGACGTGAAGCCTAAGAAATCGACGCGCGAGTTCGACACCATTGATACCGACGTGCCGCGAGTGATCATCGCCGGTTTTGGTCGCATGGGGCAGATCGTCGCCCGCGTTCTGCGCGCGCAGAAAATTCCTTTCGTGGCGCTCGAGCATTCGGTGGAACAGGTGGATTTCTCGCGCCGCTTCGGCACCGTCAATCTGTTCTTCGGCGATCCAGCGCGACCGGAATTACTGCGCGCCGCGCAGGCCGACAAGGCCGAGGTATTCGTGATCGCCATCGACGATCCGGAAGCAAGTTTGCGCACCGCCCGCGTGGTTCGTCGGCAGTATCCGCATCTGAAGATTGTTGCGCGTGCGCGCAATCGCCAGCACGTGTTCCGCCTGATGGACATGGGCGTGGAAGAGCCGGTGCGCGAGACGTTTCACTCCAGCCTCAAGATGACGCGCAAGACGCTGCAGGCACTTGGGCTTTCGCCGGAAATGGCGATCGACCGGATCGAGCGCTTCCGTCGTTATGACGAAGATTTGCTGAAAAAACAGTCGCTGGTTTACGACGACGAGACGCAGTTGATCCAGAGCACGATGGATGCGCTGAAGGATCTGGAGCAGTTGTTCGAAGCCGATGCCGAGCCGGGCGCGGAACGCGATCGCGAGAAGGGCGAAGTCGCGCCGGATCAACCCTGAGCGATGCGGCGCACATTGCGCGGAGCCTTCAGTCTGCGGGTTGCGCCGGTTGGCGCAAGGTTTGACGAACGCTGGGAATCGCACCGCTGCGTGCGGCGAGTTCGTGAGCGATGTCGATGTAACCAAGTTGCCGCGCGACATCCGCCGCGGTGCGGCCGAAGGCATCGGCGGCGTTCCGATCCGCGCCGCGAGACAGCAATACGCGAGCCGGCGGCAACAACGCATGCATGGCGCAGGCGTGCAGTGCTGTGACTCCGCGCTGGTCAGCGTGTCCCACCGTCGCGCCGGCTTCCAGCAGCAACGGCACGAGCGCGCCGATGTGCGTGGCATCGCAATCACTGCCAGGGCGAAGTTGCGCGCCGAGCAGCAACAACAACGGTGTTTTTCCTTCGGCGTCGGCGCGATTGATATCGGCACCGCGCTTGAGCAAAGCATCGAACAACCGGCGCGCTCGCAGGCTGTCGTTGTGTTCGAAACCGAATTGCGCTGCTGCGTGCAGCGCGGTGCGCCCGCTCGCGTCCACCGCGTCCACTTCCGCGTTCGCGCCGAGCAGCAGGTCGACAATTTCCGGGTAACCCATCGCCGCGGCAACCATCAGTACGGTTGCGTCGTTGGGCAGCCGTTGTTCTATCGCAACGTGGTGCTCCAGCAACAGGCCGACCAGCGCCTCGCGACGCGCGGCGACCGCCGCCGCCAGCGGCGTGACGCCGGTGCGTGCAGCGAGCGACGCATCCGCACCAGAATCCAGCAGGCAAGCGGCGACGTCACGATGACCTGCGCCGCATGCACGCAGCAATGCGGTGGCACCCTGATCGTCACGCGTGTCGACGGCAAAGCCGAGTTCGAGCAATCGCTGCACGGTGGCGAGCGCGCCGGCGCTTGCGGCCGCGGGCAGATCATCGGGGCGCAGCGCGCGATGCGGTCGCGGCCAGTCGCGCCAGTTCAACCAGCGCTCCACTTCGGGATGTTCCAGCGCCAGGCCCAGCGGCGTTTCGCCGTTGGCATCGGCGGCCTCGGGATGTGCGCCGTGCGCGATCAATGCGCGCACGAACGGCAGTGCACTCGCGCCATGTTCGAGCGCGGCAAACAACGGCGTACGTCCGTCGCGATCGCGCGTGTTCGGATCACAGCCGCGGGCCAGCAACGCGTTCACCAGTTCGATCTGCCCGTTGGTCACGGCGAGATGCAGCGGCGTGCGATCTCGCGCATCGGGACCAAAGGGATCGGCGCCACGTTCGAGCAGATGGATCGGCAGTGCGGCGCCTTGGGCCGAGCCGTTCAAGCGCGCCAGCGCCTGCGCGAGCAGGCCCGCGCCCGCCGGTGTGGCGCCGGCCTGCAGCAGATCGTCCAGTGCTTCGGTGGCGTTCGGCAGTTGTTGCAACAACGCGTCGAAGAGTCGACGACCGATGAGCGAGGTCGTTTGCGTACTTGCCTCGTCTGCGTCGTTCGTGGTGATCGATTGCAGGCGCGCCTCGGCATCGAGCCCGTGTTCGAGCAACCATCGACGACCTGTGCTCAGGCCTGGCGCCGCCAGCTCCATGTATAGCTGAGCGAGCTGTGCCTGCGGCCATTCGCGAACGCGTTCGGAAAAACCCGAGACGATCGCCCAGTGCCCGAAGCGCAACGCGTCCAGCAGATGCGATGGCGTGTCGGCGCCGTCGGCGAGGAGATCACGGCTGTGGCTGGCCGGCAATGGTGTGTCGGGATCGAGCAACGCAACCAGATCCCAGCGTCCGGCGGCGGTGGCGTGGTCGAGCGCGCTGCGTCCATCACCACCGGGCGTTTTCGGTTCTGCGCCCAGGGCGAGCAGGGCGCGCACCGTATCGGCGTGAGCGTGCGGCGACTGGCAGGCGAGAGTAAGCGCGTCGCGGCCGTGGTGATCGCGCAATCGTGCATCCGGTTGCGATTGCGCCAGCAGCGCCACGATGCCATGCGAGCCAGCACGCGCGGCTTCCATCAACGCGGTGCTGCCGCGTTGATCGGCGAGCGTGATGTCGGCACCCGCAGCGCAAAGTGCGCGCGCAATTTGTTCGTGGCCTTCTGCAGCGGCACCGAGCAGCGCATGACGATGCCGCGCGTCGACCGCGTTGATCGCGGCGCGATGCTTGAGCAGCAGCTTGACGCCGGTGACATCGTCGTCGGCAATGCTGGCTGCGGCGACGAGTGCGGGTTCACCGCCGGGGCTCACCGGCTTCGCGCCGTGCTCCAGCAGGAATTTCACCAGCGGCCAGTTTGCGGCTCGGCACGCGGCGGCCAGCGGCGTGATACCGGCCTTGTTCTGCACATTGAGCGGCGCGGCGGAGTCCAGCAGCATCGCCGCCACGCCGGCATCGCCGCTAAGTACGGCACCGTGCATGGCGGTATTGCCTTCGCCATCGGCGATCAAGGGGCTGGCGCCGTTGGCAAGCAGAGTCAGCACCGCTTCGGCACGTCCATGCCAGCTATCGCGCGTTGCCGCGAGCAACGGCGTGATGCCGCCGCTGGTGCGATTCACGTTCGCGCCCTTGGCGATGAGTGCACGCAGCAATCGCGTATCCGGCAGCAGCGCGGCGAGCATCAATACCGGCCGCTGATCGCGATCGTCCGCGTTGGGCGCGGTGTCGGGATCGGCACCCGCTTCAACGAGTGCGAGCGCGCGATCGATATCACCATCGCGTGTCGCAGCGAGCAGCGCTTCGGCCTGCTCGGGCGTGCCGGCGGTGCGCTCCTGTTCGCTCAGCGCGACCACAACCGGCGCGACCTTGACCGCAGCGACCGGCATCGCGAGATCGGACTTGTGTCCGCTGCGTCGCTCGGAAAGCAGCGCGCGCAATGTGCGATTGGCGATGATCAGGCAGGCAAGTGGCAACAACACCACGGCATAGATGGCCAGCGCTGCGATGCGCAGCTCGGAGGGCAGCACGCCATAGAGCCCGGTGAGCGCAATGGCGCCGAATGCCAGCACCAGCAGCGACAACGCAGCCGGCAGGAAATGACTGAAGAAACGTTCCTCGCGCGAAAGATGCCGCCCGAACGCCATGCTGCGCAACGTGGCGGTGAAGATCCACGAACCATCGCGTTGCGTCGGGTAAGCGTCGTCCCAGACAAACACCAGTCCGTAAGCGGGCCACAAACGCCACAACGCGACCAGCGCCAGCGCCAATGTCGCGGCCAACGTCAGCGCGGCACCGAGACTCGGTGTGTGGCTCAGTTGCAACATCGGCCACGCGACCAGCACGAACACAAGCACGGTGTAGCCGGTGAACATCACCAGATGCGCTGCACCACGGCGCATCACCGTGCGACCAAAACGCGGCTCGGGATCGAAGCCGATCGCGTGGCATACCGCCGCCATGGTCAGTGCGTTGGCGACCAGCAGCGGAATCAACGTCAGCGGGTTCGTCATCAGTCCGGCGAGCGCGACCGCGATCAAGCCGGGAATGAACCAGGCAAACGCTTGCAGAAGAGGAGGGCGGCGACGCGATTTGGGCTGGGTCATTGGCACAGTATAGAAATCGTTGAGTCGCCAGACGGTAACCTGGCGTTAACTCGGTACACACGGTGTGCGAGTGTTATGCGTCGACATCAGCGTTCATTCGTCGCGGTCGTCGCGAACGGTGTGCTGATAGGCAAGATGATTCGCCGCAGCCAGCGTTTCCTGCGGCGGTAATTGCAAATGCCAACCCTGGGTGCGCAGGTGTTCGACAATCATTGCCGCATCCTCGACGGGGAGTTTGCGCTGATCGTCAAGTTGAACTTCGAGCACGAAGCGCAATTCACCCAACAGCAGCGCGAGTGATTCGGAAAGCACCTCGAAACCATCGCGCCGCGAGAGCCACAGATAACTGTCGTTCTTGCGCAGGCTGGCGTAGACAAAGCATTGCATGGCGACTCCGATGGACGAGCGCAGCGACGGGATGCCGACAGGTCCACGAGGTTAACAGCGACGGCCGGATTCTGCGCCCTGCGTCGCGCCAGATCGCGGGTGGCGGGCATGGCCGGCATTCGTTAAAAATTTGCTGCGCCTGCACTTGCAACACCTTGGACGAGCGGGCAAAGTGCCGCGCACGGGCTTCAAACGCGCGTATGAATCCACGTCCGAGCCCGGGCACTCCACCCGGGCCGAATTACGATAAGCAGGAGCAAGCGATGCACAAGTCTTTCCGTTCCACCAAGGGCGTTGCCCGTTCGCTCACGCTCGCTGCGTTGAGCGTTGCCATCGTCGGCGCGCTTGTCGTACCGAACCGCGCCACTGCCAGCGCCTTCCAGCTGAAGGAAGACAGCGCCAAGGGCATGGGCCGCGCGTATGCGGGCTCGGCTACCGCGGGCGGCGACGTTTCCGTGGTCGTCAACAATCCCGCCGCGATGATGGATCTGGATGGAACCTACTTCCAGGCCGACGTCACCGCCATCAATTTCGGCTCGCAGTTCCACGGCACCGCGAATGACGCACTGGGTCGCCCGATCGGTGGCGGCAACGGCGGTGACGCCGGCACCACGCTTCCGGTGCCTTCGCTTTTCTTCGCTACCAAGATCGGCGATCGCGCGCATCTGGGCTTGGGCCTCTCCGTGCCGTTCGGTTTCCAGACCGAATACGACAAGGACTGGGTCGGTCGTTACAACACGATCAAGTCCAAGTTCGAGTCGCTCGATGCGACCGTGTCCGGCTCGTTCGACGTCACGGATAATTTCAGCCTCGGCGCCAGCTTCATCGCGCAGAAAACCAGTGCCACGCTGACCAACGCGATCAACTTCAACATGGTTGGCCTCGGGTTGATCCAGCAGGCCGCTGCTGCCGGGCAGATCAGCCCGCAGGTGGCGCAGGCGCTGGCCGCACAGGTCGGTGCCGTGGTGCCGCCGGGCACGGATGGTTACGCGCGCATCAACGGTGACGACTGGGCATACGGCTGGCAGGCAGGCGCTTACTGGAAGGTCACGCCGAACGACCGTCTGGCATTCAACTACCGTTCGAAGATCTCTCACACGCTGCACGGCACCGCCAACTATCAGGTACCGGACAACGTCGTTGCGCTTTTGTCCAATCCCGCCGTGGCGCCACTGCTCGGTGGCGGCATGCCCTTCACGCACACGGACGGCACCGCACCGTTCGACACCCCGGCGTCGACGAGCTTCAGCTACTGGCATCAGGCGGAAAAGTTCGGCCTCGGCGCGGACGTGGCCTGGACCCAGTGGAATTCGTTCAAGACGCTCTCGGTGACCTACAGCAATCCAGCGCAGCCCGAGAGTGTGCAGAATTTCAACTGGAAGAACAGCTGGTACGCCTCGGTCGGTGGTGACTATTACGTCACCGATCAGCTCACCCTGCGCGCCGGCCTGGCGCTGGATACCACGCCCACCGACAACACCTACCGCGAGCCGCGCGTGCCGGACGAAACCCGCAAGCTGGCCACCATTGGTATCGGCTACAAAGCGAACGATCATTTCGAGATCAACGCTTCATATGCGCACATCTTCGTCAACAAGGCGCACATCGATGGCGCAGTGAGCCCGACCGGCGACGTGCTGACCGGTTCCTCGGACGACTACGGCAACCTGCTGAGCCTGTCGGCGCAGTACAAGTTCTAGTATGCTGCGGTACAAATAGACGTCCAAATGAAAGCCTCCCGCAAGGGAGGCTTTCTTGTATCTGCCATCGATCAGCCGCGTTTGAGCATCAGTTCCAGCATGCGCCGAAAGCGTGCGCCATAAGGCGGGTTCAACAAGCCCACACCGTTGAAACGCGCCTGGCGAAATACCGGTTTCATGTGCGAGAACGTGCGGAACCCGGCCTCGCCGTGATAGCCGCCCATGCCCGACGCACCGACGCCACCAAACGGCAGGCCATGCTGGGCGATGTGATACAGCGTGTCGTTGACGCTGACGCCGCCGGCCACGGTGCGCGACAACACGTCGTCGATGAGCGCGCGGTCTTCCTCGAACAGATACAGCGCCAGCGGATGCGCATGTGCCGCGACATAGGCGACCGCTTCGTCCAGCGTGTCATACGGCACCAGCGGCAGCAGCGGGCCGAAGATTTCCTCGCGCATCACGTTCATGCCGTCGTTGACGTTGCTGAGCAGCTGCGGGGCGAGCAGGCGGCGCGATGGGTCGTCGCCCGCATCGCCGAGCCGGTGCACCTGCGCACCATCGGCCAATGCGGTATCGCGCAGCGCAGCGAGTCGCTGGTACTGGCGATCGGAAACGATGCTGGCGTACTGCGCGCCCGGTGCCATTTGCGGATACAAACGCGACACCACGCGTCCGGCAACATCGATGAATTCGTCGATGCGCGCGCGCGGCAGCAATACGTAATCCGGTGCAATGCAGGTCTGTCCGGCGTTGACGAGCTTGCCGAACACGATGCGTTCCACGGCATGTTCGAAGCGTGCGCCGGGACCGATGATCGCCGGCGATTTGCCGCCCAGTTCCAGCGTCACCGGCGTGAGGTTGGCCGAGGCCGCGCGCATCACGTGATGGCCTATCGCGGTGGATCCGGTAAACAGCAGGTGATCGAACGGAAGTGACGAAAACGCCTGCGCCACGTCAGTGTCGCCGTTGACCACGACGATCTCGTCGGCTTCAAAATGCTTGTCCACGAGTTCGGCGAACAACGCGGAGAAGCGCGGCGTGAATTCGCTCATCTTGACCATCGCGCGATTGCCCGCGACCAGCGCATCGACCAGCGGTCCGACGGCCAGATAGAGCGGATAGTTCCACGGCACGATGATGCCCACGACACCGAGCGGCTGCGGTCGTAGTTCATTTCGGCCGGGCAGAAACAGCAGGCCAGCCAGCGATCGGCGCGGCTTCATCCAGCCTTTGCCTTTGCTCAGCGCGTGACGTATCGCCGAAAGGCTCGGATAGATTTCCAGCAATTCGGTTTCTTCGCGCGGGCGACAACCGAAGTCTGCGTTGATCGCCTCGACGATCGCATCGCGATGATCCCGCAACACTGCTTCCATCGCGCGCAGGCGTTTCGCACGCACCGTCCACGCAGGCGACGGATCGTGTCCGTGCGCGGCACGCAGGCGTTGCAGTGACGAAACAAGTGGGGCGTTGTCGTTCATGGCGTCAGAGCTTGACACGCAATTCCATGCCCCACATGCGCGGCGGCGTGATGTTCGCGTACGGCGTGCCGAAAACGCTTTCGGTGATGTTGTTCACACCCGTCACGTAGCGGCGGTCGGCGAGGTTGGTGACATAAGCCGCCACGCCCCAGCGATCGCCCGGGGCGCGCCAGTCCAGCCGCGCGTCCGCGCGGTTCTGCGACGAGCCGACACTGAAGTTGGGGCTGATCTCGCAGGTGCCCTGCAGCTGAGAATCAAGATTGCAGCGCGACTTGCCGCGATACGCGTAGCTGAGGTCGAACTCGAGTTCGCCGTTCGCCACGTTCTGCCATGTGTAGGCCATCGTGGTGGCGAACGACAGCTTCGGCTCCCCGGTGGGCTGGCCATTCAGGCTCACACCCGACGGCGCAATCGCATCGCGGTAGGTGGCATCGATGTACGCGCCTGTGAGGCCCAGGCGCAGTGCGCTTACCGGCTGCCACTGCATCTCGAGCTCCGCACCACTGGCTTGCTGGTTGCTGCTGCTGACCAGATAGCGCGGCACGCCGGAACCTGCGCTGTTCGGATCGAGCGTCAGCGCCTGACGATTGTCGTAGCGGTAGTAATAGGTCGATGCGTTGAACAGCAGGTTCTGGTCGGGGAATACCGTCTTGATGCCGGCTTCGTAATTCCACACTTTTTCCGGCGCGAAGTGCGAGCCGATCTGCACGCTGTTGTAGCCGCCGGCCTTGTAGCCCTTGGTCACCGACACGTAGCCCATCGTGTCCGGTGTGAACTTGTAGTCGAGTACGGCGCGCGGGCTCAGGTCGTTCCAGCTGTCCTTGCTCTTGACCAGCACGCCGACCGGCGCGCCACTGGCGCCGTTGAAGATCAGGTTCTGGCTGAATGCGTCCAGCGCACCTTGCGCTTCCGGCGGCAGCAGGTCATAGATCGGCACGCCGTCTACCGCATTGCTCTTGAGCGCGGCGATGGTCTGGTCGAACGCGTCCGCCTGACGCGGTGGATTGAACCAGGTGAACTCTTTCTGATCGCGGGTGAAGCGCACGCCAGTGGTCAGGTTGAGGCGGTCGTTCAAATGCCAGATCACGTCGCCGAATGCGGCGAACGCCTTGAAGTGGCCGGTGTTGTTGATCTGTTCGCGCCACGGATCGCCAAGTAGATTGAATGGAAGTCCAAACGACTGCAGTGCCTGGGTGATGTCGGCCAGCGGCGTGCCGGCGCCGAGCACGTTTTGCGCCAGCGTGTCGACGCTGTCGGTGAACACGTTGGTCTGGCTGGTCTGGCGCGCCTGCTCCTGGTAGTAGCTGGTGCCGGCGACCCAGTCGATCAGGTCCGTATTGCCGCTGAGTTTGAATTCCTGATACCAGCTGTTGTTGTGCTCGATGTTGGTGGTGTCGAGGTAGTCGACGATGTGATTGGTGCCGTCGTAATCGCCACGGTTGAACGTGTCGAAGTTGCGCCATGCGGTGGTGGAGGTGAGGCTGCCCCAGCTGAAGGAATGATCGATCGACAGCGTCGAGCCATCGAAGCGCCGCGTTTCGGCCGCGCCCACCGCATCGTTGTAGAGCGGCGCATGCAGCGGGTTGAGATAGGTCGACGGGTCGGCCGGGAACGGCGCGCGTTGCTGCGGATCGTTTGACAGCGGCACCAGACCGAACGCCGGTTGCGGCGGCTGATTGAGTTTTTCGTGATCCCATGACAGCAGAACACGTGTGTCGGGCGTGACGTTCCAGCGGTATGCGACCCGCGTGCCCCAATCGTTGTCCTTGCCGTAGGCCTTGCCGGTGGCGGCGTCTTTCACCCAGCCGTCGCTCTGGTTGTCGAGCACGCTCACGCGCAGTGCCATGTCCTTGTTGATCGGCAGGTTGAGCAGCGCGTCTCCGTACTCGCGGCCGTAGTTGCCGAAACGCACGCGTGCTTTCGCCTCGAACTGGTCGCTCGGTTCGTTGGTGATGATCGAGATCGCGCCCGCCGCGGCGTTGCGGCCGAACAGCGTGCCTTGCGGACCCTTCAGCACTTCGATCCGCTTGATGTCGTTGAAAGCCAGCAGCGCACCGCCGGAGCGAGCGGCGTAGACGCCATCGATGTACACGCCGACGGCCGACTCGGTGCCGACGCCGAAATCATCGGTGCTGATGCCGCGCAATTCGTATCTCGGCTGGGTCGGCTGATCTGCGCTGGCCACAAGGCCCGGCACGAACAGACTCATCTTGCTGAGGTCGGTGGCCGCCAACGTATCGATCTGTTTCGCGGTGACGATTTGCAGCGGAATCGGCACCGACTGCATTTCCTGGCTGCGGCTTTGCGCAGTCACCGTGATGTTGCCCAGCTGGGTGGTTTTTTTCGGTGCGGCATCGGCCGGTTTGGACGCATCCGGCGTCGTCGCGTTCTGCGCCGACAATGGGCTGCAGGACAGCAGTGCGCCGCCACCGATCAGCAGTGCGCGCAGCGCGATGGAAAGTGGACGTTGACGCATGCTCATGCCGTGCTCCCCGTGCATGGAGTGACCGCGATGCCTGATGACATCGCGGCGTTCTTGAATTGCTTTCAGTGAATGGCCACGCAGTCCCCCGACTGCGCCGCGATCCACGCCCTGATCAGTGCCACGCCTTCGCGGTGCACGGTGCTGCGGCCGATCTCGGGCATCATCACGCCCGGTTCCTTCGACGACAGCCGATACGGCAGGATCGAATCGTCGGGCTGGCCCGGCACGATGTCGAAGAAGTGATCGCCGGTGCCGCGACCCGCCGCGGTCGGCGGCTTGCACAGGCCAAGGTGGCGGTCCTCCGGCGTGCCGATGTCCAGTGTCAGGCCGGTGGTATTCGCAGCGCCGTTGCCGTTGTGGCAATGGCCGCAATTGATGTCGAGATAGGCGCGCGCGCGGGCATCCAGTGGCGCGTGCGGATCGGCCCAGTTGGCGTTGCGTGGCGCGCTGGTGGATGCCGGTGCACCGCTGAGATAACCGACTTTCATCAGATGCTCGAGCTGATTTTCGCCGCCTTCGGCGTACGCATAGTTCTTGTTGAGGTGTCGTGCCTTGAGGCCGATCGGATGGATCTTGCGGCTGATCCAGTCCTGCGCGTGACAACTCGCGCACTGGCTTTCGTCCGGCACCACGTAGTTGAAGTTTTCGCGCGTGTCGGCCACATCGACCAGGGTCAACGGAAGCACGGCGCCGGTGCGTGCGAGCGTGGCGTCGGTCTGTTCGTCGTTCCAGACGTAGGGCAATGCAGCCCAGCCATCCTTGCGACGAACCAGGATGCGCGTTTCGACCAGATGCACTTTCGACAGGTCGAGATTCTGACCGACGAAATCATGCGAGTAGTCGTCGGTGCGCGCGACATCGCCGGCGGCGTCCGTCTTCGCTTTCGGGTAATAAAAGGTCTTGCTGATGATGGTGCCGACCGGGAAGTCGAACGTATCGATCGCGTTGTAGGTGGCCGATGTGCCCGCCGGCATCCAGATCGTGCGCAACTTGTGTGCGTAGTCGGTGAACAGCGGCGTGTTGAGATCGTACGGCACCACGTCGGCATTGAGCTGCAACGCGCCGTCGCGCGCTTCGACCACATGCCAGTCGCTGAGCTTCGGCGGCCGACCATCGGCATGGAAATTCACCGCCGGCATCTCGCGATGGCAGGCGGTCAGCAACAGCACGAGCAAGGGCAGCGCGAACCGGATGGAACGAACGAACACTGGGGACACGATCAGACCTTCGGTTCCGGTGCGAGCACGACCGCAGGCAGATTGGGCAGCGTGCACTCGTACGGTTTGGTGTCGGTGGTCGGGCTCTTGTAATCGTGCGGACCGTCGGCGTTCAACACGCCGCTGACGTCCTTGATGCAGATGCGGTCGGCTGCCGGCGGCAATCCATTGACCAGCGCCTTCGGATCGCTGTAGCCGTCCCAGAGCACGTCAGGGAAATGGCCGTTGAATCCGTACACTGCTGTTTTCAGCGTCTTCAGCTTGATGCCGTCGGGCGAATCGCCGCCGCCCTTGAGCCGGTTGCCGTAGATGGAGATGCCTTTCGGATACGGGTTGTAGTCGGCCGCGACGCCGCGCTTGTTGTAGTAGTTGGTAGAGAAATAGCTGGAGACGATGATGTTCGCGGTCTGGTTGTCGGCGATGTCGTTGTCGAAGATCTCCACCTTGTCGTTGGAGTTCACCACCACGCCGGAGCCGGCCGGCACGCTCGCCACGGCCGCACCCTTGGCGGCGAAATTGCCGGTGTTGTTGGCGATCACCTTGTTCTTGAACACGCGGCTGGCGTGCCCGGCCTGCGACAGGTTGGGCATGTTGAAGATCAGGATGCCGCCGGTGTTGTTGGTGGCGGCGTTGTCGTGCACATCGGCGTTGACCGAGTTCTCGATTTCGATGCCGGCCACGTTGCGCTCGGCGCGATTGCGGCGCACGACGATGTTGTTCGACTGGCCGACATAGATGCCGGCGTCGGATGCGCCGATCACCACCGAATCCTCGATCAGCACGTTCTGTGTCTTCACCGGATACAGGCCGTAGGCGCCGTTGGTGGTCTTGGGGCCGTCGGTCCATTCCACGCGCACGCCGTGGATGGTGATGTTCTTGCCCTGGTTGATCTTCAGCGCGTCGCCCTTGGTGTCTTCGAGCGCCAGATTTTCGATGGTGAAGTCGTTGGCGTTGACCAGCAGGCCTTCCGGTCCGCTGATCTGGTCCTTGAACGACAGCACGGTCTTGTCCATGCCGGCGCCGCGGATGGTGACGCCATCGGTGCGCAGGCTGAGTCCGCGCGCGAGGTGATAGTGGCCGGCGGGAATGTCGATCACGCTGCCGGCCTTGGCGTCGAGCAATTGTTCCTGCAGCTTCGATTCGAAGCTGGCATCCCCGGAACTCTGCGGTGCGGCGTCATGCTTGCCGCAGCCGGCGAGAGCCACGCCGATGGCACAGGTGATGAGCAGTTTGCGCATGTTGTCGATCCCCATTCGGCGTGCTGTCGCAGTGCCTTGCACTGTCACCCAAAGCGCCGGATGGGGGGAGGGCAAAACGGCCAGCACATGGGGGGCAAATCGGCCACGCGCGATATCGCGCGACGGATGGCTCAGGCCGCGCTGAGGCGTGCTTCCTGGGGTGCCATGCCGGTCCAGCGTTTGAACGCGCGGCGGAATTCGCGTGGGTCGTTGAAACCCACTTCACCGCCGACCTGCGCCACGCTCAACGAGCCGGCCTGCAACAGTTCCAGCGCGAGCTCGGTGCGCACGCGATCGTGGATTTCGCGGAACACACGCCCGCTGTCGGCAAGGCGGCGGCGCAGCGAACGTTCGCTGAGATTGAGCGTGCGGGCGATCTCGGCCACCGTCGGCGGCTGGCGCAGGCGACTGCGCAACAACCGCTCCACCGCCACCACGATTTCCTGCCGCGCGCCCTCGCCATGATCCTGCTGCACGCACAGCGCGAGAGCCTGTCGTGCGGTCAGCGGATTGTGTCCGGCCAGTTCCTGCTGCAACCAGCGGCTGTCGACGCGCACGCGATTGCATTGCGCACCGAAGCGGATCGGGCACTGGAACACGTTTTCGTAAGCTCGCGCGTACGTTGGCGCCGGGTAGGTCAGGTCGAGGCCGGTCGGCCGGAATGTCGGCCCGAGTAGTTGGCGCGCCATCACCAGCGAACTGGCGAACAGCTCCTCGCAGAGAAACGGCAGCAAGGCGGTTTCGTTGAAGCGCGGCCACACCATCAACGCGACTTCGTGCTCATCGATCGCTTCGAACGTCACATCAAGCAGTGCGCCGCAAACTTTGTGGTGCTCGATACCCACGCGCATCGCATCACCGAAAGTGCGCGCGGTGGTCATCGCCAGGCCAAGCAGGCCAAAGCTCCCGGGGGTTTCGCTGCCGCCGATCTGCAGACCGATGTCGGGTTCGACAAAACTGCGCAGCGCGCGACTTATCACCATGCTGGCCTGGCGATAGGACACGCGCAACGAAGGATCGCTGAGCTGGCCGCGCTGCAGCCCCAATCCGGCAAACCAGCCATCGCACGGCAATCCGCGTCGTACGGCCTGCTGGCTCAGGTAGAGCAGCACGTTCGGTGGAATGTCGGCCACGGTGTAGCGTGCATCGGTTGCGGCCGGATGCTGCACAACGTGCGATGGATTGCCGGGCAATTCGGCAGGACGCGCCATGATCCAGTCCTCCCCAGACTGACCGGCGACAACTAGCCGGCTAGGCGCTTTCTATAGCATGCGGCCGTCGCCCGGCATGGCGCGGCGCACAACGCGAACCCGCTGCTTGCGGGTTCGCATCAAGCAACCGATTCGCTCATTCGCCGATGGTCAGCAGCGAGGCATTGCCGCCCGCAGCCGTGGTGTTGATGGTGAGCGTGCGTTCGTTGGCGAAGCGCAGCAGGTAGTGCGGGCCGCCGGCCTTGGGGCCGGTGCCGGAAAGATTCTCGCCGCCGAACGGCTGCACGCCGACCACCGCGCCGATCTGGTTGCGGTTGACGTAGCAGTTGCCGACGCGTGCGTGGCTGGCAATGTAATCGACGGTGTCGTTGATGCGGCTGTGGATGCCGAGCGTGAGGCCGTAGCCGGTGGCATTGATCTGTTCGACCACCTTGTCCAGCTCGCTGCCTTTCCAGCGGATCACGTGCAGCACCGGGCCGAACACTTCGCGGGTCAATGTGGAGAGGGACGGAATTTCGTAGGCGCGCGGCGCAAAGAAGGTGCCGTGATCGGTGAGCGCAGCATCGAGCGGAACTTCGGCGATTTTTTTCGCTTCCTTGTCCATGCGCGCGGCGTGGTCGACCAGGATTTTTTTCGCGTCCTCGTCGATCACCGGGCCGACGTCGGTGGAGAGCTGGCCCGGATCGCCCACCTTCAATTCAGCCATCGCGCCGGCGAGCATTGCGCAGACCTTGTCGGCGATGTCTTCCTGCACGAACAGCACGCGCGCGGCGGAGCAGCGTTGACCGGCGGACTGGAACGCCGAAGCGATCACGTCCTTGACGATCTGCTCGGGCAGTGCGGAGGAGTCGGCGATCATTGCGTTCTGGCCGCCGGTCTCTGCGATCAGCGCGGCGATCGGCGCGTTACGCGCGGCCAATGCGCGGTTGATCGCCCAGGCCGTGTCGGTGGAACCGGTGAAGGCCACGCCGGAGACGCGCGGATCTTTCGTCAATGCAACACCGACCACGGCGCCGTCGCCGGGCAGATATTGCAGCACGTCCGTCGGCACGCCGGCATCGTGCAGCAGCTTGATCGCGGCGTGTCCGATCAGCGACGTCTGCTCGGCCGGCTTGGCGATCACCGCATTGCCGGCGGCAAGCGCCGCGCTGACCTGGCCCAAGAAAATCGCCAGCGGGAAATTCCATGGGCTGATGCACACGAATACGCCGCGGCCGTTGAGGAACAACTGGTTGCTCTCGCCGGTCGGGCCGGGCAGGTTTTCCGGCTGGCCGAACAGACGCCGGGCCATCGTCGCGTAATAACGCAGGAAGTCCGCGGCCTCGCGGATTTCCGCGATCGCGTCGGGCAGGCCTTTGCCCGCTTCGCGCACGCATAGCGCGATGAATTCACCGCGGCGGGCTTCCAGTTGATCGGCGGCGTGTTCGAGAATCGCGGCGCGGCTGGCGGCCGGCAGACGATCCCAGCCGAACTGCGCGGCAACGGCATTGGCCAGCGCCTTGTCGACCGTCGCGGCGTCGGCGCTGACATAGCTGCCCACCACCTGGCGACGATCGGCGGGATTGGTCACCTGCACAGTCGGGCCGTTGGCGGTTGCGCCCGGCACCAGCGGCGCGGTATTCCACGGGCCAGCATTCGCGTTGACGACTTCGGCCATCGCTTTCAGTTCGTTGTCATTGGAGAAATTGACGCCCATGGAATTCTTCCTGGATACCGGATTTGAATGCAGCGCGGACGCAGCATTGTCAGCGTAGAGATTCACCGGCAACGGAATGCGCGGATGAGGGATCGAAGCGAACGAGCGCACGGTTTCGCACGGGTCGGCCACCAGTTCGCGCACCGGCACGCTCTCGTCGACGACGCGATTGACGAAGCTGGTATTGGCGCCGTTCTCCAGCAGGCGGCGCACGAGATACGGCAGCAGATCTTCATGCGTGCCGACCGGTGCGTAGACGCGGCACGGCACGTTGAGGTTCTGCGGACCGATCACTTCGGCGTACAGATCCGTGCCCATGCCGTGCAGGCGCTGGTATTCGTACGGACGGCCCTGCGCGAGGTGATGCACCGCCGCGATGGTATGTGCGTTGTGCGTGGCGAACTGCGGATAGATCAACTCGTTGCCGGCACTGAACAAACGACGCGCGCAGGCGAGGTAGGACACGTCGGTGTTCGGCTTGCGTGTGTAGACCGGATATCCGCTCAGGCCGGTTTCCTGCGCGCGCTTGATTTCGGCATCCCAGTACGCGCCCTTCACCAGCCGCACGTACCAGCGACGATTCGCCGCACGCGCGGTTTCGATCAGCCAGTCGATCACGAACGGCGTGCGCTTGGCATAGGCCTGCACCACGATCCCCAGGCCGTTCCAGCCTTGCAGCGACGGATGGGCGAACACGTCGCCGATGATGTCCAGCGACAGCTCAAGTCGATCGGCTTCCTCCGCATCGACCGACAGCGCGATGCCGTACTTCATCGCCAGCTGCGAAAGCTCCAGCAGTTTCTCGGTGAGCTCGCGGCGAGCGCGTTCGCGCTTGGCGACTTCGTAGCGCGGATGCAGCGCAGACAATTTCACCGAAATCGACGGCGCGTCGGTGTGGTTGGCGAACGGGCCGCGCGCGCCGATGGCGGCGATCGCATTGCGGTAATCCTGCTGGTAGCGCTCGGCGGTTTCGCTGGTGAGCGCGGACTCGCCGAGCATGTCGTAGGAATAGCGGTACACCGCGTATTCCTTTTTCGCGCAACGGTCCAGCGCCTCGCCAATGGTGCGGCCCATCACGAACTGATGGCCCATGATGCGCATCGCCTGACGCACCGCCAGGCGGATCGCCGGCTCGCCTGCGCGGCCCACCAATCGACGCAGCGCGCCGCTGAAATCGTGACGGGTTTCTTCTGCCAGATTCACCAGATGACCAGTGAGCATCAGGCCCCAGGTAGAGGCGTTGACGAACACGGATTCGCTCTGGCCCAGATGGCGCTTCCAGTCCGCTTCGCCGAGCTTGTCGCGGATCAGCTTGTCGGCGGTGGCCTTGTCCGGGATGCGCAGCAAGGCTTCGGCCACGCACATCAGCAGCACGCCTTCCTCGGAGGAGAGGTCGTATTGGCGCATGAAGGATTCGACCGCGCTCTGGTCCTTGGCGCGGCTGCGCACGCGGCTGACCAGCCCGGCGGCGAGATCGATCACTTGCTCGCGCTCGACCGCGGGCAGCGTGGCCTGAGCGAGCAGGTCGTTGACCGCTTCGGTTTCATCACGCAGCCACGCGGCAGTAATGCGAGCGCGCGCCGGGGTGCTGTCGTGGGGCAGTTCGGGACTGAGGATCGGTTGGGTCACGGCTTTCGTCTGCGTCTCCGCGGGCGCGGAGGAAAGCGTGGAATTGTACGCGGCCGTGCGTATTGCGAGGAGGGCTGGCCGTCGCGATGCGGTCGTGGTGCGGTTTGCGCAAGGACTTGTGCGTGCGAATCGTGCGCGCTTGCCCGCATCATTCTTGCCCGCCGACGCGCCGCGGCCTATCATTCCGCTGTTCCAGGCACGCCGGATCCCCATGATCGTGCTTCGACCCGCTGCCGCCGGCCTGCCGTGCGTGACGATGTGGCTCAAGCCCAATCGCACGCTCAGCCGACGCGGCTTGCGTCGATTGATCATGGTTCTGGTGGCGCTGGCGCTGATAACGGCTGGACTGGGTGCGTGGCAGGGCAACGTGTTTGCGCCGCTGTTTGCACTGGTCGAATCCGCCGCCATGACCATCGCGTTGAGCGTGGCATGGCGGGCCGGCGATCGCAGTGAGCGCATCACCCTCGACGGTTCGTCGCTGGAGGTGCGAGCCCTGCCAGGCCGGCGCTGCACGCGCTTCCAGTCGTACTGGGTGCGCGTGAAGCTGGAGTCGGGTGGCGGACACGATCGTCTGTTGCTGTCGTCGCATGGGCGCAAGCTGGAAATCGGTGCATTCCTGGCGGATCAGGAACGCGTCGAGTTGTCGAAGAAACTCATGGTGCTGCTGGCCGATCTCAACCAGCCGCGCAAGTAGGTTCAACAAAGGTGCAAGACATGACATCTGGCGTCATCAGGCGATCATTCACGGCAGCGGCGATGCTTGCTTCTGCATTGTTCGGCGGCGCGGCCCGGGCCAACCCGACCCCGTACCAGCTGAACATGGAGCGCGGCGCCAGCACCTGGTCGCAGGTGCCCTACCACCTCAACAACATCTCGCTCGGCGTGTGCGTGGTGATCGGCATTCTGGTGTTCGGGGCCATGTTCATCGCCATGTTCCGCTTCCGCAAATCGCGCGGCGCGGTGGCCGAGAAGTGGTCGCACAACACCTTGCTGGAAGTGATCTGGACCACCATCCCGGTGATCATTCTGGTCGTGCTCGCCTATCTCGCCACCGGCGGCCTGACCTCGTGGGCGGACACCACCGGTTCGCAAATGACCGTCAAGGTCACCGGCTACCAGTGGAAGTGGCGCTACGACTACGAGGAATACCTGGGCAAGCCGATCAGCAAGGTCGGTTTCATGTCCAAGCTCGATTCGCAGAGCGACCAGACCCGCCAGCTCGATTCGGGCCTGGATCCGTTCAAGGTCAAGGTCGGCGACGAGAACACCTATCTGCTAAATGTCGACAAGCCGCTCGTCGTGCCGGTCGACACCAAGATCCGCTTCATCATCACCGGCGCCGACGTGATCCATTCGTGGTGGGTGCCGGCGCTGGGCTGGAAGCTCGACGCGATCCCGGGCATCGTCAACGCGGCGTGGACCAACATCCAGACGCCGGGCACGTATCGCGGCCAGTGCGCCGAGTTGTGTGGCCAGGATCACGGCTTCATGCCGATCGTGGTGGTGGCGTTGTCCAAGCCGGACTTCGCCAAGTGGCTGGCCGAACAGCAGGCGAAATCCGCGCCACCGCCGGCAGCTCCGGCTGCTGCGCCTGCCGCCGCTTCCACGGCCGCTGCACCCAAGACAGCTCAGGTCTCCGCCGCGCCGGTCGCCGACGCGCAGGGCTGATCTTCGCTGCTCATCGTTTTTGTTGTTGCATTCACACAGGTTAGAGGTGCAAGGCCATGTCCCACGCAGCCACCCATGATCACCATGATGATCACCACGGCGCGCCGAAGAATTTCTTCCAGCGCTGGTGCATGTCCACCAACCACAAGGACATCGGTACGTTGTACCTGGTCTTCGCGCTGCTGATGTTCTTCATCGGCGGCAGCTTCGCGATGCTGATCCGCGCCGAGTTGTTCAAGCCCGGCCTGCAGTTGATGCAGCCGTACTTTTTCAACCAGCTCACCACCATGCATGCACTGGTGATGATCTTCGGCGCGATCATGCCGGCCTTCGTCGGTCTCGGTAACTGGATGATCCCGTTGATGGTCGGTGCGCCGGACATGGCGTTGCCGCGCATGAACAACCTGTCGTTCTGGATTCTGCCTTTCGCCTTCACGCTGTTGCTGTCGACCCTGTTTTCCGCGGGCGGCGGCCCGGCCGGCGGCTGGACGATGTATCCGCCGCTGTCGCTGCAGAGCGACTCGCTCGCCTACGTGGTGTTCTCGGTCCACTTGATGGGCATCAGCTCGATCATGGGCGCGATCAACATCATCGCGACCATCCTCAACATGCGCGCGCCGGGCATGGAACTGCTGAAGATGCCGGTGTTCGTATGGAGCTGGTTGATTACCGCGTTCCTGCTGATCGCGGTGATGCCGGTGCTCGCCGGCGCGGTGACGATGCTGCTCACCGACAAGTATTTCGGCACCAACTTCTTCAACCCGGGCGGCGGCGGCGATCCCGTTCTGTACCAGCACATCTTCTGGTTCTTCGGGCATCCCGAGGTCTACATCATGATCCTGCCCGCGTTCGGGATCATCTCTGAAATCATCCCGACGTTCTCGCGCAAGCCGATCTTCGGCTACAAGGCGATGGTGTTCGCGATCGCCTCGATCGCGTTCCTTTCGTTCATCGTGTGGGCGCATCACATGTTCGCGGTGGGCCTGCCGCTGGGCGCCGAGATCTTCTTCATGTACGCGACCATGTTGATCGCGGTGCCGACCGGCGTGAAGGTGTTCAACTGGGTGAGCACGATGTGGGGCGGCTCGATGACGTTCGAGACGCCGATGCTGTTTGCCATCGCGTTCGTCATCCTGTTCACCATCGGCGGTTTCTCCGGCCTGATGCTGGCGCTGGTGCCGGCGGATTTTCAGTATCACGACACCTACTTCGTGGTGGCGCATTTCCACTACGTGCTGGTGACCGGTGCGCTATTCGCGATCATCGCTGCCACGTATTACTGGCTGCCGAAGTGGTCCGGCCGGATGTACAGCGAGTTCTGGGGCAAGATGCATTTCTGGAACAGCGTGATCTGGGTCAACGTGCTGTTTTTCCCGCAGCACTTCCTTGGCCTGGCCGGCATGCCGCGCCGCATCCCCGATTACAACGTGGCGTTCGCCAACTTCAACATGGTCAGCTCGATTGGCGGCTTCCTGTTCGGTGCCTCGCAGCTGATCTTCCTGGGCGTGCTGGTTCACGGCGTGTTCTTCTCCAAGAAGAAAGCCACCGACCGCGTGTGGGAAGGCGCCAAGGGCCTGGAGTGGACTGTGCCGTCGCCGGCGCCGTTCCACACGTTCGACGTCCCGCCGGTGATTCACGACGACGAGCTCGCCCACGGCCATGTCAACGATTGATCCATCGAAGCCGATTCGCATGACACAGCAGAACACCAGCTCCGCAACGGTCGATCCGGTCAGCGACAACCGTCGCAAAGGCGTGCGTCGCACGGTGACGATCACCGCCGCGATCGCGTTGGCGTTTTTCCTGGTGTCGTTCGTGCAGATCGTGCTGATGAAATAGCGGCATCGCGTACTGGTTTGCTGCACCGTTCTTGTTTCATTGATTCATTGTTCAACCGATTGGCGACAACGATCGGCATGCAGTTCCCCGGGCGCCACGACGGGGTAAAGTCATCAAGAGAAATCCACGGGGTCTCACCATGGGTCAGCAGCACGACGCTTACTTCGTTCCAACCAAGAGCTACTGGCCGTTCGTGGCCGCGGTGGTCATGTTCACCACGGTGGTCGGTGCCGCGCACTGGTTGAACGCCGAGCCGGGCGATGGCGGCTTCGGCAAAACCGTGCTCACCGTCGGTGTGATCGGCGTGCTGGCCATGTTCTTCGGCTGGTTCCGCTCGGTCATCCACGAGTCGATGGCCGGCAGCTACAACCACCAAGTCGATGTGTCGTTCCGCATGGGCATGATGTGGTTCATCTTTTCCGAGGTGATGTTCTTCGGCGCATTCTTCGGCGCGCTGTTCTATATCCGCATGTTCTCGGTGCCGTGGCTCGGTGGACAGGGTCATGGCGTGCTCACGCATGAATTCCTGTGGAGCGATTACGCCGCTTCGTGGGGCATGAACGGCGGCAATGGTCCGCAGCACGTCGGTGGCAATTTCAGCACGGTGCCGGCGTGGGGTTTGCCGCTGCTCAACACGCTGATCCTGCTGAGCTCCAGCGTCACGGTAACGATCGCGCACCATGCGTTGCGCGCTGGCCATCGCGGCAAGATCCTGGTGTTCCTCGGCATCACGGTGCTGCTCGGCGCGCTGTTCCTGAATTTCCAGGCGCACGAATACATCGAGGCATACAAGGAACTCAACCTGACGATGCACAGCGGCGTCTACGGCTCGACGTTCTTCATGCTTACCGGCTTCCACGGACTGCATGTCACGCTGGGCACGATCATGCTGGCGGTGATCTGGCTGCGCGTGCTGAAGGGTCACTTCAACAAGGAACACCACTTCGGTTTCGAGGCGGTGGCTTGGTACTGGCATTTCGTCGACGTGGTCTGGCTCGGCCTTTTCATGTTCGTCTACATTCTCTAGGGTCGGCTGCGCCGGCTCGGAAAACAAAGGCCCGCCATTGGCGGGCCTTTGCTTTGAAAGGATCAAGAACGAATTCAAAGGAGCTTGCGATCATCCGCTGCGCGATTTGTCGCGCTTTCAGCGCGGTGGCGGGGTGGCAGCTACAATGCTCAACCGCCGATGTCGTGCGGATGCAGCCAGCCCATCCAGTAGCCGAACGCGACCATGGCGATCAGCACCAGCGACAGGCTGATCCGGCGAGTCAATGCCCACACCATCCGCTTGTCGTCGTCCTTGTCGGTCATCATGAAATACAGCGCCTGGCCGAGGCTGAAAACGACGATCAGCAGCATCACCACCAGCGCACATTTGTAGATGGTTTCCACGTGATTGATCCATACCATGACGACCTCCGCAGTATAACGGCCGACGACAGGATCGCCGCGTGAGAGGTTTTCGCCGGCCACCGTGGTGGGCGCTGCTGCTGACAGTGGCCGGAGCCTTGCTGTTCATGCGTTTGGGCGTGTGGCAGCTGCATCGCGCGGACTTCAAGGAAGCACTTCTGCGGCGGTATGCCGCATCGTCGTTCGCGCCCGTGCAGGACTTTTCCCGCGTCGCCATGTCGCCACCGGCAGACGGCTTTCCGCGCGTGCAGGTGCATGGGCGCTACCTCGCCGATCGCGTGTACTTGCTCGACAACCCGCAGCACGACGAGCGCGGCGGCGTGGAAGTTTTCGTGCCGCTGTTTCTGCACGACAGTTCGCGATTGCTGCTGGTCGATCTCGGTTTCCTGCCGGGCGACGGCAGCGGCAAGGCACCGCAGCTGCCTGCGCTGTCGACCGACGACGTCACGTTGCAAGGCCTGTACGTGCCGCCACCTTCCACCGGATTCGAAATGGGCGGCGATGCGCTGACCGCGCAAAAAAGCTGGCCAAAGAAAGCGATCTTCCTCGACCCCGCGCAGGTCGCGCGCGATCTCGGGTACGTGTTGTATCCACGCGTGCTTGCGCTGGATGCGGATCCGGCAGCGATCTACGTGCGCGTGCACACGCTGGATTTTTCCTCGATGCCGCCGGCGCGCCATCGTGCCTACGCGTTCCAGTGGTTCTCGTTCGCGATCGCCGCGGTGGTGATCCTGCTGGTGCTGAATCGCAAACGCGCTCGACGCACATCTTCCACTTCGACAATCGATGATTCCGATGAACAACGTTGATCCATCCAAAGTCCGCCGAAACCGGATTTATCTTCTGCTGATCGCGTTGGTGTTCGCCGCGCCGATGATCGTCGCGGCGCTGCTCACTTCCACGGGCTGGCAGCCGGGCGTCAAAGGCAACGGCCTGCCGATCACGCCGCAACGCAATTTCGCCGATGAACATCTGCAGGTAAAACTTGAGAACGACCAGTCGTGGCCGTGGAAAGATTCCGAGCCGCGACTCACGCTGATCGCGATAGCCGGCCCTGATTGCGCCACACGTTGCTTCGACGCGCTGACCGGATTGGCCAAGGCGCGCGTGATGCTCAACAACAATCAATCGCGCCTGCGCCTGCTCTATCTTGGCGCGCCGCCTGCGGACGCCACGCGGCTCACCGCGATGAAAACATTCTGGGCGCTGGGCAACGATGTCGACAACAAACTCGTCGACTATCGCCCGACCGCACCCGATAGCGTCAGCGTGATCCTGGTGGAATCCGACGGCATTGCGCTGGCGCGTTATCCCGCAGGCTTCGATGGCCCGGGCTTGTTGCGCGACCTGCGGCAGGTGATCAAGTGATGTCTGCGCGCTATCGACGCATCCTGCGCTGGCTCACGTTGCTGGCTGCGGTGTTCGCGTTCGGCTTGGTGATGTTCGGCGCGTTCGTGCGTCTGTCCAATGCAGGGCTGTCGTGCCCTGATTGGCCGACCTGTTACGGCCAAGTGACCTGGCCGCAACACGCGCAGGCCGTGGCGCATGCCGATGCGACGTTTCCCGATCGCCCGTACGAAGCGCACAAGGCATGGCGCGAGCAGGTACACCGGTTTCTCGCCGGCACGCTCGGCGTGCTGGTGCTCGCACTGGCGCTGCTCGCAAGTGCGCGCCGACGCGGCGCAACGCTGGCCGTGATTACCGGTGCGATCTTTGCCGCAATCGGCGTGGGGCTGTATATCCACGGGGAGCGCGAGTGGTCGTCGCTGCTGGCGGCGTTCGCGATCGGCTTGCCGCTGGTTGTGGCGATCACCTTGAAGAGGCCGGCAGCGTGCAAGATCAGCGTGCTCGCGTTGGCGGTGATCATCTTCCAGGCGATGCTCGGCATGTGGACTGTCACCTTGCTGCTGAAGCCCGTCGTGGTGATGGGCCATCTGCTCGGTGGCATCGCGACCTTTGCGCTGCTCGCCTATGCCGCGTTGCGTTTTGCCGGCGTCGGTGCAACGGACGATCGCATGGCCGACCTGCGCAAGTTTGTGGCATTCGGCATCGTGCTGCTGATTTGCCAGATCGCGCTCGGCGGCTGGACATCGTCCAACTACGCGGCGCTTGCCTGCGGTTATGGGCCGGGTTCGTTTCCGCAGTGCCTCGGCCAGTGGACGCCACCGACCGATTTCCACGAAGGCTTCGTGTTGTGGCGTGGCATCGGCGTGAACTACGAAGGCGGCGTGCTGGACATGGCCGCGCGCAGCGCCATCCAGATCGCGCATCGTCTCGGCGCGCTGGTGGTGTTCTGTTACCTCGGCTGGCTTTCGCACAAAATGGCAAAGCGAAGCCTGCGCCGCTACGGCATTGCCATCGGCATCGTGCTTGTATGCCAAGTGCTGTTGGGCGTCAGCAACGTCTATTTCGGCTTGCCGCTGCCGGTCGCGACCGCCCACAATGGTGTGGCTGCGTTGTTGCTGTTCACGCTGCTCGCCACGCTGGCACGCGCGCAACCGCACGATGCGTGGATCTCTTCGCGAACGGAACGACTCTGACATGGCTGTGATTGGCGAATACCTGCAACTGACCAAGCCGCGCGTGGTAGCGCTGCTGGTGTTCTGCGCGGTGATCGGCATGTTCCTGGCGGTGCCGGGCATTCCGCCGTGGCGCGCGCTGGTGTTCGGCACGCTGGGCATCTGGATGGCATCGGGCTCGGCGGCGGCTTTCAATCATCTGATCGACGAACGCATCGACAAGTTGATGGCGCGCACCTCGCGCCGCCCGCTGGCTACCGGAAAACTTTCGCCGCGCCAGGTGCTGGTGTTTGCGGTGTTGCTCGGCATCGCCTCGATGCTGGTGCTGGCGCTGCTGGTCAATCCATTGACCGCATTGCTGACCTTCGGCGGGTTGATCGGTTACGCGCTGGTGTACACCGCGTACCTGAAACGCGCGACGCCGCAGAACATCGTGATCGGCGGACTCGCCGGCGCGATTCCGCCGGTGCTCGGATGGACGTCCGTTACCGATGCGCTGCATCCGTTCGCGCTGCAGTTGTGCCTGATCATCTTCGTGTGGACGCCGCCGCATTTCTGGGCGCTGGCGATCTTTCGTCGCGACGATTACGCACGCGCGCAGGTGCCGATGCTGCCAGTGACGCATGGCGTGGTGTACACGCGCTGGCACGTGCTGTTCTACACCGTGCTGCTGGTGCTTGTGACGCTGCTGCCTGCACTCACCGGCATGAGCGGACTGATCTATCTGGGCGGTGCCGTCGTGCTCGGTGCGGGCTTCATGTATTACGCAGTGCGTCTGCTTAATCCGCCGGATGACATGTTTCCGATGAAGGTATTCAGTTACTCCATCGTATATCTGATGGCACTGTTTGCTTTCCTGCTTGCGGACCACTGGCTGACCGCGCCAGCGTTGCAACAAGGCATGGTGCTCCAGCGCGCGATCTGACCGAGCTTCAATCCTTCAGCGGGATGCCTGCGTCGATCAGCAACTGGCGCAGGCCCACGAGTTGCGATTCGTACTGTTTCCACCGCTGCATGGCGCCGCGGTACATCGGCTCGCGCACCTGCACCGCGCTCGCGGTGGTGGCGGGCGCCTGGTTTTCCTCGAAGCGCAGGCATGCGTCATCCCACGGCAGTTCGCAGAATTCGATCAGCGCTCGCGAGCTGGCTTCCTGCGATTCCACGATGGTCTCGTAGTCGATTTCCAGGATGCGCCCGGGAAACGTCTTCTTCCAGTGCGCCATCATGCGATCGAACAGCACGTAGTAACGCCCGGTTTCGAGCAGGTCATACGAATAGTCGTGGTTCGGCGAATCGAGCGCGAACAGCTGGCGGAAGTTGCTCAGGCACGAGTCCATCGGATCGCGTCGCAGGCAGATGATCTTCGCGTTGGGCAGCGCGTTGGCGATGGCGCCGACATAGAGAAAATTGTGCGGCAGCTTGTCTATGAAATGCGCCGTGTGGCCGGTATCCGGTCGCGTGCTGGCCAGGTAATCCTCGCCGAGTTTCAGCCAGTCCAGTTGCTGCGTGCGTTCGGCTGTTTCCAGGTCGAGCAGGTTTGGCGTGCGGCTGCCGGTGGCGCGCTTGAACGCCAGTGCGAAGTTGGTCAGCTCGCCGGCGGAATGGACGTCTGGATGGCTGGAGATGATGCGTTCGACCAGCGTCGTTCCGGTGCGCGGCATGCCGAGAATGAAAATGGGTTCGCGCGTCTGGCAAGCTTCCGTCCATGCGCGCATGTCCGGCAATATCCGGCTCATAAGATCGAACAACTTCTCGTCGTGCTGCGGCGAATATTTGCGCATGGATCCACCAGCGGCCTTGCCGGCAACGAGATGTTCGAAGGACGTGGCGTACTCGGACATGTCCTCGTATTCCTTGGCCAGCGCGAGATGCAGGTTCATCTGCGCCGCCGGATTTTGTGCGCTCTTCGGCAATAACGACAGCAGACGCGATACGTGATTTTTCGCCGATGTCTGCCTGCGCAGCTGCGACAGCGTCAAGTGCGCCCCCCAGGTTCCCGGGGACAGCGCGAGGCAGGCTTCGAGTTCGCGTTCGGCGTCGTCCATCCGGCCGAGAAACACCAGCGACTTGGCGTAGTTGTAACGATAGTTGGGATGCGTCGGCGCGGCTGCAACAGCCCGCTCGTACAGCGTGGTTGCGCGCTCATGCGCGTTGGCGCGGGTGAAGATCACGCCGAGCGTATCGAGCGTTTGCGCATCCAGCGACGAAAGCGTCAGCGCGTGATCGGCGACGATCATCGCATCGGCCGAGAGGTTGACCATCGACAACGCCTTGGCGAATTGCGTCGCATAGTCGGCGCGCGTCGGATACAGATTCACCGCGCGCTGCAGGAATTCCAGCGCCGGCCCCATCTGCTGCAACTCCAGCGCGGCCAGACCCGCAAGATAATTCAGCTCCGCGTGGTTCGGTGCCTGCGGCAACGCCTGCACCGAATATTCCAGTGCCCGCCGCCAGTCGCGCTGGTTATAGGCCTTGGTCGCCTGGGCGAAGAGCGTATTGATGTCGGACATGGATTGGATACCGCATGAAGGTGGCGAAAAACGCCTGCGATGCAGGGTTTTGCTTCGAGTATCGAGGCATTGTATACGGCCGCGCTGTGGGCTCGATGATCGCGCATAGCGCGTGGTGCCAAGCTTGTTGTCGAGCGAATCAGTCGCCACAGTCCGGTCGCTGCGGGGCGCACATATTTCGCGGTGAATTCGGGCAACGCTCGCATGGCGTCCAGCGGATCGCTTCAGGAACTCTGCGAATGCCTCGCGCACGCACCAGCGTGTGCCGGGGCCTCAGGCAGATGCTGCGACGACGTCGATGAGTCCGGCGATGCCAGCTTCTTCGCGATGCGATTCCCGAAGAAATTTGAACGCCGAGGATTGACACTTCCGCATCGCAGCACGACAATGCGCGCGCCCTCCGGCGCGTCTTGCCGGTGGGCTCCCAGTCCTGACAAACCAAGGCATATGGACGTTTACCCTAGTCGCAACGTCGACACCTGCTCGCTTCAGGTGCCGGCGCCGCAAAACAACCAGTACGCCCCCGGCGACCGCCTGCGGTCGGCTGGTGCTTTCCTCGACTAGGAAAGTCCCGGCCCACCCCTGACGACGCCGCAGGCGTCGTTACGAGGAGATGGGCCCATGAAGCTCCTTCGCGATTTCATCCGTCTGCGCGCCGCCGGCCGCCGACTGCTGTCTGCCCGCCACGATTCGCGTGGTGCGCGCTATGCCGTGACCGTGCCGCAGCCGCTGCATCGTCCGGCTACCGACGTGACCCAAGGTCACGCGTCGATGATCGCTGTGGAACGTGCGGCAATAAAGTCGTCGCCGTCGCACACGCTTTGTCTTGTTTCCAGCCGATGATGGCCTTGCGCGACTTCCGCAAGGGTTGGCCTCCGCCAGCGTGGCGCAGGCAACCAAGGTCGTGTGCGTCGTATAGACGTATAGACCGCCACACGACGCAGTAGCGAACGCGCAGCACGCCGCCACGCTGCCGCGGCCTGGACTTCACAGCATCACCGGTAGCGACTCATGAAAAAGAATTCCAATCCGATGGCAGGCAAGGCACCGGCGGCATCCGCTCGCGTGGCAGCGGCCGAAGAGGCGTTCCGCGCCAACGACGAATTGCTGGCGGCGCTGGAAACCACGACCAACGGCCTCGACGAAGAGCAGATAGACGACCGCCTGCATCGCGACGGTCTCAACGAGGTCACTCACGAGAAACCGCCGCACTGGACGTTGCAGCTGCTGCTGGCCTTCAAGAATCCCTTCATCGTCGTGTTGCTGGTACTGGCAGGCGTGGAGCTGGGTACCGATCGCAGCGATCTCACCGGTCCGATCATCATCGGCGCGATGGTGGCGATCAGTGTGGGGCTGAATTTCTTTCAGGAATTCCGTTCGTCGCAGGCAGCTGAGAAGCTCAAGGCCATGGTGCGCAATACCGCCACCGTGACTCGGAAAGCGTCGGATGGTCACAGCGAGCAGATCGAAGTACCGGTGGTCGAATTGGTGACGGGTGACATCGTGCATCTCGCTGCCGGCGACATGGTGCCCGCGGATCTGCGTCTCCTCAGTGCCAAGGATCTTTTCATCAGCCAGGCGATTCTCACCGGCGAATCACTGCCGGTTGAAAAGGCGGCGCCCACACGCGTGGAGAGCGCCGGCAACCTCGGCAACCCGCTGGATCTGCCGACCGTTTGCTACATGGGTACCAACACGATCAGCGGTACCGCATCCGCTGTAGTGGTGGCGACCGGCAAGCGCACTTATCTTGGCTCGCTGGCGCACAGCATGTCCGGTCAGCGCGTGCAGACGAGCTTCGACCGCGGCGTCAACAGTGTCAGCTGGCTGCTGATCCGCTTCATGCTGGTGATGGTGCCGGTGGTTTTTCTGATCAATGGTTTCGACAAACACAACTGGACCGAGGCGTTTCTGTTCGCCCTGTCAGTTGCGGTGGGCCTCACGCCGGAAATGCTGCCGCTGATCGTCACCGCCAATCTGTCCAAGGGCGCGCTGGCGATGTCCAAGCGCAAAGTGGTGGTGAAGCGGCTCAACGCCATCCAGAACTTCGGCGCGATGGATGTGCTGTGCACCGACAAGACCGGCACGCTGACGCTCGACAAGATCGTGCTCGAGCGTCATCTCGATCTGGATGGCGAGGAGTCGGACGAAGCGCTCGAGTTCGGTTACATCAACAGCCGTTTTCAGACCGGTCTGAAAAATTTGATGGACAAGGCGGTACTGGAACATCGCGACCTCGAAGCGGCCGCGATGCGCTATCGCGTGGTCGACGAAATTCCGTTCGACTTCCAGCGTCGCCGCATGTCGGTGGTGGTCAGCGATGGCCGCGGCGAGCATCTGCTGATCTGCAAGGGCGCGGTCGAGGAAATGCTGTCGATCTGCGCGTACACGAAAGTGGGCGACGTCATCGAACCGCTGACCGACGAGCGCCGCAGCGAGATCAAGGCGATGACGCGCCGGCTCAATGAAGACGGCCTGCGTGTACTCGTGGTCGCCATCCAGCGGCAGCCGCAGCATGACCGTCCGTACAGCGTGGCCGACGAAAACGGGCTGATCGCGGTCGGCTGCCTTGCGTTCCTGGATCCGCCGAAGGATTCCGCCGCCACCGCGATTCGCGCGCTGCATCAGCACGGCGTCGCGGTAAAGGTGATCACCGGCGACAACGAGGCAGTGACGCGCAAGATTTGCCGCGAAGTCGGGCTGGATGTCACGCATTCTGTGCAGGGGCGCGACATCGAACCGCTCGACGACGCGGCACTGGATGCGCTGGTTTCGCGCGTGGTGGTGTTCGCCAAGATGTCGCCGCTGCAGAAGGCGCGCGTGGTGCGTTCGCTACAGCGTCTCGGTCACACAGTCGGGTTTCTCGGTGACGGCATCAACGATGCGCCGGCGCTGCACGATGCCGACGTGGGCATCTCGGTGGACACCGCGACCGACATCGCGAAAGAGTCAGCCGACATCATCCTGCTGGAAAAAAACCTGATGGTGCTGGAGGAGGGCGTACTCGAAGGGCGCGTCACTTTCGGCAACATCATGAAGTACATCAAGATGACCGCGAGCTCCAACTTCGGCAACGTGTTCAGTGTGCTCGTGGCCAGTGCGTTCCTGCCGTTTCTGCCGATGCTGCCGCTGCAGATCCTGGTACAGAATCTGTTGTACGACATCTCGCAGCTGTCGATTCCGTTCGACCGCATGGACGAGGAATACCTGCGCAAGCCGCGCAAATGGGACGCCGGCGACATCGGTCGTTTCATGTTCTGGATCGGTCCGGTCAGCTCGATCTTCGACATCACCACGTTCTGGCTGATGTGGCATTACTTCGGCGCCAACTCGAAAGCGCATCAGTCGCTGTTTCAGTCGGGCTGGTTCATCGAAGGACTGTTGTCGCAGACGCTGATCGTGCACATGATCCGCACGCGTCGCGTGCCGTTCGTGCAGAGCGTGGCGGCCGCACCGGTGCTCGGCTTGACGATCGCCATCATCGTGGCCGGCATGCTGATTCCGTTCAGTGCATTGGGCGCGAAGATCGGCATGGTGCCGCTGCCGCCGATGTACTTCGCTTGGCTGGCGGTGACCCTCGTGAGCTATTGCGTGCTGACGCAACTGATGAAAGTGATCTACATCCGCCGCTACGGAAAGTGGCTGTAACGCAGCGCGGAGTCAGTCGCCGCAGGCCGTATCGTCGGCTTGGCGGCGATGCTTGATCCAGAGCACTAGCAAGGCGATGGCAAGGATGCCGACGAGTATCCAGAGGCTACCCTGGCCGCGGCGAACCCACTTCACCAGCCACTCGTGGTTGTCCGCGCCGAAGTAGCCCAGGTAAACCCAGAACGGCACGCTGATCAACGCAGCCAGCGTGTCGATCACCAGAAAGCGCAGCCACGACACGCGATGTGTCATGCCGGCGGTGAGATAGATCGTCGTGCGCATGCCCGGCAGGAATCGCGCGGTGAAAAGCATGCGGTTGCCGTAGCGGTGAAATTTTTCCTGCACCTTGGCGTAGCGTTCGGGCGTCAGGATGCGCGCCACGAATCGCCACTTCAGGATGCGTGAACCGTAGTGATGGCCGAGCAGGAAAATCGCCGAGTCACCCAGCAGCACGCCGAACATCGCCAGTGCGAACATGGCGTGCACATTGGCGTAGCCGAGGCCCGCAATCACGCCGCCGGCGACGAGGGTGATGTCTTCGGGCAGCGGCAAGCCGGCGCCGCAGATCATCAGCGCGATGAAGACGGCGGTGTAGCCGTTCTCCGTAAAGATGCCGATCAGTCGTTCAAGCAGGTCCATCGAAATCCTCGTGCGTCATGCGCTAAAGCAGCATGGTCAGCGGGGGATGATCCCACAGCCGATGGAGCGGTTTCGGCAAGCGCCGTCGCGTGTGCAGAAGTCACGCCGGCGCGACCGGTGGTCGACCGCGTGCAGCCAGCAGTTCGCGCAGCTCGGCCTTCTCCGCACTGTCCAGCGGACCCGCGCTCATTTTCGCGTGCAGCGCTTCACGGCGCAGCGTGATCGCCTGCTCTTCCATCCGCGCCAGTGCTTCAAAGAATTCCACGCGCTGAATCTCAGGCTCGCCAACAGCAATCGCGGCCATCAGTTTTTGCAATGGCGCGTACTCCGGACGTTCGGCGAAGTGTTCCACCAACATCGCCGGATTGATGCCGGGTCGGGAGCGCGCCAGATCGAGCAGCTCCGCAAGAAGTTCGACACCGGGTTTGTCCAGGCGCAGAAAGCGGTACGGCCGCTCCACTTCATCGGCAATGCCGGGCTGCGCCAGCAGCAACGAGATGGCGCTGCGTACAAGGCTGCGCTGCACCGCGACCGGCCGTTGCACGGCGCGATGCATAGCGGTTTCGACAGGCAGGTTCGCGCGCGCCCCGCTGCGTCGTTCGAGGTCCTGCGCCATCAGGTCGCGGAATGCGCCGTCGGGCAATTTGGCGATCAACGGGCGCGCGCGTTCGGCCAGTCGTGCGCGTCCGTCGAGGCTGCCCATCTCGACATCATGCGAAAGCTCGTTGAAGAAATAGTCCGATAGCGGCATCGCTTCCCTGATGCGTTTTTCGAAGCCCTCCTTTCCTTCCTTGCGCACCAGCGAATCGGGATCCTCGCCATCGGGCAGGAAGAGGAAATACGCCTGCCGCCCGTCGCGCAATCGAGGCAATGCGGATTCCAGCGCTTTCCACGCAGCGGCACGGCCCGCGCGATCGCCGTCGAAACAGAACACCACATCCGGCGCGGCGCGAAACAACACTTCGGTATGTTCCGGCGTGGTCGCGGTACCCAGCGTGGCTACCGCGATCGGCAAACCCGTCTGATGCAGAGCGATCACATCCATATAGCCCTCGACCACCACGATGCGCTGCAGGTTCGCGTTGGCCTGTTTCACCTGCCACATGGCGAACAGTTCGCGGCCCTTGTGGAACAGCGGTGTTTCTGGCGAGTTGAGGTACTTGGGGGATTGCTCCGAACTCAACACGCGACCGCCGAACGCGATCACGCGACCGCGTCGATCAAGGATCGGAAACATCAGCCGTTCGCGGAAACGATCGTACTTGCTGCCGCGTTCGCTGCTGGCGACCATGCCCGCCTCGTTGAGCAATTCCATGCGTCGCGGTGAGTTGCCGAGCGACTTGATCACGCCGTCGTAACCGGCCGGCGCCCAGCCCAGACGAAAGCGCGCGATGGTGTCCGCATCGAGGCCGCGTTTCTTGCAGTACGCCTGTGCGTCGGCGTTGCGCGGAAGCTCGCCCTCGTACCAGCTCGCTGCGGCATCAAGCAGGGCGTAGAGATCGGTCTTGTCTTCGCGCGGCGCCGCTTCGCGGCCACCTTCGCGCGGTACCTTGAGGCCGACCGTCTGCGCCAGTTCCTCGACGGCGTCGGGAAACTCCAGCCGTTCGTAATCCATCAGGAACTTCACCGCGCTGCCGTGCGCGCCGCAGCCGAAGCAATGAAAGAACTGCTTGGCCGGGCTGACGTAGAACGACGGTGTGCGCTCGTTGTGGAACGGACAGCACGCCGTCCATTCGCGTCCGGCTTTCTTCAACGGCACGCGCCGCTCGATCACGTCGACGATGTCGACGCGAGCTAGCAATTCATCGATGAAGCTGTCGGGAATCAGGCCGCGCATGGACTGGCTAGTCTAGCCGCTGACCGTCGCGAAGTCGGCAGCGCGGCGGGTTCGCAGGCCGTTCTTCAGACGCGGGCAAGCAGCGCCCTGCGCGATCAGAACAAATGCAGGATGCCGATGAACGTCAGCAGTGCCAGCAGGAACAGGATAACGAAGCAGGCGAACAGGACCTTGGCGATGGTGGCGGTGGCGCCCGACAGGCCGCCGAAACCCATCCAGCCGGTGATCAGGGAGACGATGGCGAAAATGATGGCCCACTTGAGCATGGCTTTCTCCTGCAGTACTGACGAGTCGCTCGCGTCGGCGGCGCCGTCGAGTCGTGACGCTTTGTACCGATGCCCGCGTGAAAGCCATGCATGGTTTCGCTTGCCGTTGGCGGCGCTGGACGCCAAGCTCACGAGCCGCAAGGTTAGGAACGCGACCATGGTGATCACATCGGCGATCGTGCTGAAACAGAAGCGCATCGCGCAGGCTTTCGAGCGTGCTGCCGCCACCACGCCGGGCACGGCGCAGACGCCGCAGCAGCTGGGTATCAAGCAGGGGCTGGCCTGGGGTCAGTTGGTACGCCATGCCGTGCTGCGTTGTCCCGGCGAAGGACGCTACTTCGTAGACATCTCCAACTGGCAGCGACTGCGCCGGCTGCGTCGGCGCATTGCGATATCGATCATCAGCGCGTTGCTGATCGTGCTGGCCGTGGTGCTGCTGGTAACGCGGCTGCATTGATGCGAATTGGCGGAATTCAGCCCGCCAATCGTGCCTTGATCTGGCCCGAAACCACGGCCATATCCGCGCGGCCGGCAGCTTTTTCCTTCACCGCGGCGACGACCTTTCCCATGTCGCGGGCCGAGCTGGCGCCGGTGTCGCGAATCGCGGCATCGACCAGAACCTCGATTTCCGATTCGCTCAACTTGCTTGGCAGGTAGGTTTCGATTACTACCATTTCGGCGCGTTCGATCGCTGAAAGATCTTCGCGGTTCGCGGCGTCGAACTGGCTGACCGAGTCGCGACGCTGCTTGAGCATTTTTTCCAGCGTGGCGAGTACCTGCACGTCGTCGAGTTCGACGCGCTCATCGACTTCACGCTGCTTGATCGCCGCCAGCATCAACCGGACCACGCCCAGCTTGTGCTTGTCGCCGCCGCGCATGGCGGTTTTCATGTCTTCGGTGAGCTGCTGCTTGAGGGTCATGGCGAAACCTCTGAGGTTGAAACGGCGAATTCGATTCTACGGAAACGACAAAGCCGGCGTTGTCCTCAGGGACAACACCGGCCGGATCGATCCAGACTGCTTGCGGTGGCTGCGAGATCCCGCGCCGACCGTGCTCCCTGAAACGCAGCGCCTGGCGCTGCAGATCCACCGACGAATCGGCGGATCGAAGCAGAACTCAGTACAGGCGGACTTTGCGCGAAACGTCGCGCGACAGACGGCGCAGGTGACGCTTTACGGCGGCGGCGCGCTTGCGCTTGCGCTCCTGGGTCGGCTTTTCGTAGAACTCACGCTTGCGCGTTTCAGCGAGAACACCGGCCTTTTCGCAGGTACGCTTGAAACGACGCAGAGCAATCTCGAACGGCTCGTTCTCGCGAACTTTTACGTTGGGCATGGAAACTCCGAGTGGTAGTCTTCCCGCGGATACGGGACTGATGAATTGGGCGAGCCGCGAAGTATAACGTGGATAACAAAGAATTTTCAAAGCCCGTGCTGGGTATCGAGACCTCCTGCGACGAGACCGGCGTGGCTTTGCTGCGCTGGGAGCCGGATGCGCCGGGCCGCGGCCTGCTGGCGCACACCTTGTACAGCCAGATCAAACTGCACGCGGATTACGGCGGTGTGGTGCCGGAACTGGCCAGTCGCGACCACGTTCGCAAGCTGCTTCCGCTGATCCGCGAGGCTTTGGCCGAAGCGGGCATGACCGTGCAGGACCTTGGTGGCGTCGCGTACACGGCCGGTCCGGGGTTGGTCGGCGCGCTGCTGGTGGGTGCGGCGGCAGGACGCGCGATGGCTTGGGCGCTGGGCGTTCCGGCCATCGGCGTGCATCACATGGAAGGCCACTTACTGGCGCCCCTGCTGGAGGAAAACCCGCCCGAGCCGCCGTTCGTGGCGTTGCTGGTTTCAGGCGGGCATTCGATGCTGGTCGAGGTCAAGGCGATCGGCCAGTACACGATTTTGGGCGACACGTTGGACGACGCGGCAGGCGAGGCCTTCGACAAGACGGCCAAGTTGATGGGACTGCCGTATCCCGGCGGCCCCGCGCTGGCGAAGCTTGCCGAGCAGGGGCGCGCCGGTGCGTTTCGTTTTTCCCGACCGATGACCGATCGGCCCGGACTCGATTTCAGTTTCTCCGGCCTCAAAACCCAGGTGCTGCTGGCGTGGCAGAAATCCGACCAGAGCGAGCAGACCCGCGCGGACGTGGCGCGTGCGTTCGAGGAAGCGATCGTCGATACGTTGATCATCAAATGCCGGCGCGCGCTTCAGGCCAGCGGTGCGCAACGGCTGGTGATTGCCGGCGGTGTCGGCGCCAACCGGAGATTGCGCAGCGAACTCGCAGCGGCCGGCGCCAAGGATGGTTTCCAGGTGTACTTCCCGCGGCTGGATTTCTGCACCGACAACGGCGCGATGATCGCGCTGGCCGGCGCGATCCGTCTGGCCAGCGGCCAGCATCAGGATGCATCGGTGCAGGTCCATCCGCGCTGGGATCTGCAAAGCCTGCCAGCCGCATAGAGGCTCAGGAGTTGCGCGTCACCATTGCGTGCGATCCGGAAGCAGGCCTTTCAACTCGGCTTCTGTGAGGTTGCGCCACTGCCCAACCTTCAGGTGCGCAAGGCGAACGTTGTCGATACGCACGCGACGCAGTTGTGTGACGCGATATCCGAAAGCCGCGGCCATCAGGCGAATCTGCCGATTGAGCCCCTGCGTCAGCACGATCGAGAAACCGAACTTCGCAATACGGCGTGTACGACACGGTTGGGTCATCTGTCCGTGGATGCGCACGCCATTCGCCATGCCGGAAAGGAATTCGTCGGTGACCGACTTGTTCACGCCGACGAGATATTCCTTTTCGTGATGGTTCTCCGACCGCAGGATCTCGTTGACGATGTCGCCGTTGCTCGTCAGCAGGATCAGCCCTTCGGAATCCTTGTCCAGGCGCCCGATCGGAAAGATGCGTTGAGGGTGATCGACGAAGTCGATGATGTTGCCGTCGACGTTTTTTTCGGTGGTGCAGGTGACGCCGACGGGTTTGTTCAAAGCGATGTACACGGCCTTTTTTGCTGAAGGTGTGGCGGCCAGCGCGCGCGGGCGCACGACTTCGCCATCGACACCCACTTCATCACCATCCAGCGCCTTGGCGCCCGTCGTCACTACCTCGCCGTTGATGGTGACGCGGCCGGCGAGCAGCAGGTCATCCGCCTCGCGTCGCGAGCACAGGCCGGATTCGCTGATGTACTTGTTGACGCGCATGTTCGAATCTCGATGTAGGAGCACACCCTGTCTGCGATGGCTCTTGCATGACGTGAGGAAGAGCATCGCGCACAGGGTGCGCTCCTACCATGTTGTCAGGAACGCAGACCGACGCCGCGCTTCAGCAACTGCAGCGCCACGATCGTCAGTCCCGCCACGAAGCCCAGCATCACGATGAAAGCCACGCCTACGTGCACGTCGCTGATGCCGAGCACGCCGAAACGGAACGCGTTGACCATGTACAGGATCGGGTTGATCCGCGAAATTGCCTGCCACGGTTCGCCCAGCATGTTGACCGAATAGAACACGCCGCCCAAGTAGGTCAGCGGAGTCAGGATGAAGGTCGGCACCAGCGCGATGTCATCGAACTTTTTCGCGTAGACCGCATTGACGAAGCCGGCCAGCGAAAAGATCGTCGCGCCGAGCAACACGGATAGGAACGTGATCAGCGGATGCACCACGTGCAGCGAGGTGAAGAACAGCGCGATCACCAGCACCAGCACGCCGACCACCATGCCGCGCGCCACCGCGCCGGTGACGTAACCCAGCAGGATCACCCAGTTCGGCATCGGCGATACCAGCATCTCTTCCACTGCGCGGCTGAACTTGGCGCCGAAGAACGAACTGGAAATGTTGGCGTAGCAGTTGTTGATCACACTCATCATGACCAAGCCGGGCACGATGTACTGCATGTAGCTGAAGCCGCCCTGGATCGTGCCGATGCGACTGCCGATCAGCTTGCCGAAGATCACGAAATACAACGTCATGGTGATCGCGGGCGGAATCAGCGTCTGCGTCCAGATGCGCATGATGCGCGCGATTTCCCGGCGTACGAGTGTGTTGAGAGCAACGAGGTTGGCGGCGGTGTTGCTCATGCGGCCTGCTCCTCGCTGCGGCCCGGTTCCTGCCGGCCATGCTCGACCAGGCGCACGAAAAGCTCTTCGAGCCGGTTGGTCTTGTTGCGCATTGAGGTCACCATGATGCCGTTGGCAGAAAGCTGCGCGAACAGTGAGTTAAGGTCGTGCGAGCGGGCCATCTCCGCTTCCAGCATGTGGTCGTCGCGACGGCGCAGCGTGACGCCGGGAATGCTTGGCAACTCGTCCGGCATCGCGGTGACGTCGAGCACAAAGGTCTCCACGTCCAGCGTCGCCAGCAGGCGTTTCATGCTGGTGTTCTCGACGATGACGCCGTGGTCGATGATCGCGATGTTGCGGCAGAGTGATTCGGCCTCCTCCAGATAATGCGTGGTCAGAATCACTGTGGTGCCGGCTGCATTGATGGCGCTGACGAACTGCCACATCGAACGACGAATCTCGATGTCGACGCCTGCGGTGGGCTCGTCGAGGATCAGCAGCTTCGGCTCGTTCATCATGGCTCGGGCGATCATCAGGCGGCGCTTCATGCCGCCGGACAGGGTGCGCGCCTGCATGTGCGCCTTGTCCCACAGGCGCAGTTCCTTCAGGTATTTCTCCGCGCGCTCCGCGGCGATCTTGCGCGGAATGCCGTAGAAGCCCGCTTCGTTGACGCAGATGTCGAACGGCTTTTCGAACTGGTTGAAGTTGAGTTCCTGCGGCACCAGGCCGATCAACCGCATCGCATCGCTGCGCTGCTTGTTCACCGATACGCCGAACACCTGCGCGTCGCCGCTGGTGGAATTCACCAGCGAAGAAAGGATGCCGATCAAGGTGGATTTGCCAGCGCCGTTGGGGCCAAGCAGGGCGAAGAAATCGCCGGGTTGCACGGTCAGGCTGATGCCTTTGAGAGCTTCGACGCCATTGCTGTAAGTCTTGCGCAGGTTATCGACAACGAGAGCTGGAGGAGTGGTCATGGGTGCGCCGGGTGAGGGAATGCGGCTGCGCGAAATCGGTTGCATCGGCGTGCCACGGGCCGGAAAGCCCGGCGAAGACACGCGTTGCCGTTTGGCTGGCAGCTCGCAGCCACCTATTATAGCGGGCTTGACGCGATCAACCCGGCCTCGCCGGAGCACCCACTGTTTTCGTACGGACGTTGCAGAGAAATCCATGGCCGACCACTTCCAGCTACGCCTCGTCGACAGCCGCATGCTGGTGAGCACGGTGCGCCATCTCGTGTTCGAGCGGGTGGATGGACAGCCGCTGGCGTTCCAGCCCGGCCAGTTTTTGCAGGTGCATTTTCATTACGACGACGGCACCGCGACCAAGCGCAGCTATTCGGTAGCTACGGTGGGCGATGGCGCGTCGCCGGTGCAGCGCATCGAAATTGCCGTGAGTTATGTCGAAGGCGGCGCTGCCACCAAACTGCTGGGCGACTTACCGCACGGCGGCGTCATTGATGCCAGCGGACCGTATGGTCGTTTCTGCCTGCAGGAGGGCGACTCGCATCCGCGCTATCTGCTGCTCGCCACCGGCACCGGTGTCACGCCGTACCGCGCCATGCTGCCGCAGATCGAGAAGCTCCTTGCCGATAACGATCGCAAAGTGGTTTTGCTGTATGGCGCACGCACCGAAAGCGAACTGCTCTACGGCGAAGAATTCGAAGCCTTTGCGCAACGACATCCCGGTTTTCTGTTCCATGGTTGCCTCAGCCGCGAGCCACGAGCCAATCCACGCTCCACCGATCGCAGCGGCCACGTGCAGAACGTGCTCGCCGAACTCGGTCCGCATGCCGACCACGATATCGCCTACCTCTGCGGCAACCCCAACATGGTCGATGCTGCCTTCAGTGCGCTGAAGGAATTCGGCTTGCCTGTGCCGCAGATTCGCCGCGAGAAATACATTTCTTCGAAGTAAGCGGCGTTAGATCGACCGCGTCATTGTCGTGCTTGGCGCGCATGTCTCCGCAACAGGGCTCGAACGTGAATACCGCGTGCCGTGAGGTTTTCCGGCATTCGAGAACGTCGCGAAGCCAGCGCAACACCAGGTCGCGCAAATTGGTTGCCGCAGCAACCATAAACCCTGCAAATTCAAGCTGTTTGCTCACTGAACGTGGCGCCGCGCCGAAGCGAATAACGCCTGCGATAGGAAAATTGTGAATTTTCCGTCAAAGTGTGACGCGTTCCGCAAAACCAGCTGACGAATATGGTCATGCGGTCTGCTGTTCCAGTGGATGATGGGGCTGGGGAATGCCTTCAGACGGTTCAAACGATCGTTTTTCGTGTGGCACGGGAATTGCGATGAGCCATTCAAGATTCTCAAATTCTTCACGTCTGAATATGGCTCTCAGCGGGATCTCCATCGAAACGCGACGTCCTCGCAGCTTTTTGGCATCGTGCGCCGTGGCATGCCTGATCTGCATGGCCGGCCTTTCCGGTTATGTGCATGCGGCCGACAGCGTGACCGGCACTCTCGAAGTGCGGCTACGGCTGCAGTCAAGTTGCGATTTCGCCACGGGAAGCATGGGTAATGCCTTGCTGGATTTCGGCCGCGTGGCTGGAAGTGGCCCGCATGACGCTGTCGATTCCGCCGATTCGGCAAAAAGCTTCGCGCTCATCGAGGTCACCTGCTCGAGTTCCGGAACGGGCGCAAATGCTCCGGTCCTTACTATCGACTACGGCCTTCATGCCAAAGGCGCACAGCGCTATCTGATGAACGCGCACGGCGAACGAATTGCCTACGACCTCTACGCCGATCCGGCACATCACGTTCCGCTGAGTCTCACCCAACCCCTTCCACTGGTCGCGTCGGTTCCGGGCGTGACAACCGCAATACCTGTTTATGGCGGCGTTGCCCACATCGGAGACCCGTATGCCGGGCTCTACACCGATGTCGTGTGGCTGACCCTGTCCTACTGACCGAGACGGAAATACCGATCATGAAAACCTTGCCGCTACTGGTATTCGCCCTGGGACTGGCCTTGGGCCTCACGCAGCCTTCCGAGGCGGCATCGCTGCGAATTTCGCCGATCGGCATCGACATGTCTGCTGCCGAGCGCGCGGCCTCGATGACACTGGTCAATACGGGCGCCGATCCAGTCAATCTGCAACTGCGCGTGTTCAAGTGGACACAGGTTCACGGCGAGGAAGTTCTGGAGCCGGCCACGGACATGCTGATCAGTCCGCCTGCGGCAACGATTCCGGCCGGCGCGTCCTACACGGTGCGCGTTGCCCGCCAGTCTGTCGCTTCCGTACAGAGTGAATTGAGCTACCGCGTTTTCATCGACGAGCTGCCCAAGCCGATTGATCCGCATACGCTGGGTCAGGGCGTTGCCATGGTGCTGCGTACCTCCTTGCCGGTTTTCGTGGTCGATCCCAATGCCTACGCCAAGCTCAGCTGGAAGGTGTGGCAGGACGCCAGCGGCGTGCATGCAGAGGCCATCAACAGCGGGTTGCGCCACGCCAAGATCATCGGCCTGACCGTGCAACCTGAAGGCGGTGCGTCCATGGTCTTCGGAGCCGGACTGAATGGCTACGTGTTGGCCGGCGCGCAGAAGCGCTTTGACCTGCAGCTGGATCCCAAGGCAAAGCCGCTGGTTGCCGGAACAGCCTTGAAACTCACCGCGCATGACGGCGGCGAAATGATCCAGGAAAGTGTGCATGTCGAGAGCCGTTGACCGGCGCACACGCCGATTCCTTTGCGCTGTCGTCACGCTCAACTTCAGCGTCGTCGCGTTTGCCGCGACGGGGAATTCCGCACTCATCCAGTCGACTCCACCGGAGCCGCCGTCGGTCGCCAGCAATCCTGGCGCCGGCCAGGTGATGGTGCTCGAAGTCGTGCTCAACAACACCGACACGCATGAAATCCTTAATGTGGAACGCGCAGCCGATGGCAATTTCAGCGCCAGGGCCGGGGATCTGCGTCACCTGCGTTTGAGGATCGATCTGGCTATCGCGCCGGATGCGATGGTGCGCTTGCGCGACTTGGCCGGCATGGTGGTTCGCTATGACGAAGCTGCCCAGTCGCTGACATTGCAGGCACCGACATCGTTGCTTGAAAGCTATCAAGTCAATCTGGGCGGCGAGTCCCAGCCGACGGATCTCAAGTCCATGCGTCCGTTGTCGTCGGCGATCCTCAACTATGGCCTGTACGACACGTGGCAGAGCGGGCGGAACTATGTGTCCGGCAATTTCGAAGGACTGCTGACCAATCGCGCCGGCGTCTTTTCGACAACAGCGCTGTACAACCAGAACGCCACGCCCGGCTACAGCAAAAGCGTGCGTCTGGACAGCAGTTGGCGTTACATCGACCCGGAGAAAATTCGCTCCTATACCGTCGGTGACTTTGTCAGCAACGCGCTGTCGTGGAACAACAGTGTGCGGCTTGCCGGTTTCCAGATCGCCAGCGCGTTCGACCAGCGCCCCGATGTCGTGACGGCTGCGCTACCGAAGTTCACCGGCTCGGCCGCCCTGCCGTCGACGCTGGATCTTTATGTGAATCAGCAGCAGGTTTTTTCCGGCAACGTGCCATCCGGTCCTTATCAACTCAAGTCGTTGCCCTCCATATCGGGTGGCAACGTGACACTTGTTGCTACGGATGCGACCGGCCGTCAGATCACCACGACACAGGCGTACTACTACAACGGACAACAGTTGAAACAGGGCTTGCTGGAGTACTCGCTGGACGTTGGCGTGCCGCGATTGAACTACGGTGCGAAATCCGCCGACTACGACAACACATTGTTTGCCGCGGGCTCGTTGCGCTACGGCCTCACCAACAGCACGACTTTCGAAGGTCACGCTGAGTCTTCCGCCGATGGTTTAGCCAACCTGGGCGCCGGCATCGTGCAAAGTCTGGGTGGTTACGGCAGCGTCACCACGTCGCTGGCCGGCAGCCACTACAAAAACTGGTCCGGTGGACAAGCCGCGCTTCAGGTCGAAGGTATGGTTGGCGGGGTCCATTTGTATGCCGGCACCCAGCGCATCATAAGCGACTATTACGATCTGGCGCGCGTATCCAGTTACCGCTACCAGCGCCACAATCCGTTGCTCGATTCGGAGGGCGTTTACGACCCTCTCACTACCGCTCAGGCCAGCGCGATTGATCGTGCCGGTTTGAGTTTTCAACCCTGGTTCGACGCGACCACGGTGGACATCAGTTACAACCGGATCAAGTACTCCGGCAGCATGTTGCGCACGGTCAACCTAGCGCTTTCCCGCTCGCTTTCCCGACGGGTCAGCCTGTTTGCCAACGCTTTCACTGACGTGGACAACCACGATGACCGCGGCGCTTACCTTTCGGTAAACATCACGCTTGATCGCAACATCACCGCCCAGGCCACCGTCACGAGTGACGACGGCCACATGGGTCTCAGCCAGCAGGTCAATGGTCTTTCGGGACAACGACAGGGTGATGTCGGCTGGGGAGTTGCCAACGCCACGTATGCCGATGCGCCGGACCAGAGCAGCGCCTATGTCAACTGGCGCACGCCGCAGGCGCAACTGCGCGCGCAGGTTTATCAGTACGGCAACAGCACCAGCAGCAACTTGTCAGTTGAAGGTTCGCTGGTAGCGGCCGGCGGCGGTTTGTTTGCTGCGGACCAGATCGGCAATGCCTACGCGATCGTCACCAACGCCGGGCCAGGCGCGGAGGTGATGCAGGGCGGTGTCCTCATCGGGCAGGCGAACAGTAACGGCCGTGCCCTGCTGCCGAACATCACGCCCTATTACGAGCAGCACGTTTACCTCGACCCTTCGACCATGGCCGATGGCTGGGTGCCTGCGGTCACCGAGCGTGTTGCCGTCGCCGGCTTCCGTCAGGGCACGATCGTCGACTTCGGCGCCAAGCTGGTTCATGCCGCCGTGCTGGTGCTGCGCGGAAAAGACGGCAAGCTGCTCGGCCCTGGCTACACCGCTCATCTGGAAGGCGGCGACAACTTCGTGGTCGGTTATGACGGCGAGGTCTATGTCAGCGGGTTGACCGCCCACAACCGTGTCACCGTCGACTTCGGTTCCGCGGGAAGTTGTGCAGCGAACTTCGACTACGACATGAAGAGTCCGGCACAAGCGAAGATAGGACCACTGACATGCCATTGAAGACGTCCATTCCGATGGCTGTCAGCCTGGCTCTGCTGATACAGGCAGTGCCCGCGTCCGCGCAAAACCTGATACCCGCAAACAACGCCAATCTGTATCCGCTAGGACCGAAGGGACTCGCAACTACCGGTCAGCCGCGCGCGTTTGGACGTCTATTTGTTCAGTTGGAAGTGATGCCTGCCTGCACTGTCGATGCGGGTGGCTCGGTGTCGATTCGCTGCACACGCGGCGTGGTTTATCGCGCGTGGGTCCTCAACGATACCGACGCAGGGTTTGGCCGGTTTCAGGTCGGCGATTCGCGACCCGCTTCCGGTTCCGGTGAACTCGTACGCATCGAAGCGCAACGTCTGGACGTGGAGTTCTGATGATGACGACGTATTTCCCATCACTGTTGCGCCGCTGTTGGAAAGGGATGATGACCCTGCTTGCCTGTGGCGGCATCGTGGGCAACTTGCTGGTGGCAAGCCTGGTGGGCACGCCGTTGATGCTGGTTTCCACACCGGCCATGGCGACATGCAACATGACGGGTCCGACATCGCAGACCTACTCCTACACCGCGGCCAACATCAGCCAAGCAGCGCCTGCGCAGTTTGCCAATACCTGGTCCTGTTATTCGACCAACATTTTCGGCACGAAGACGTTCGGCAACAGCAACAACATTTGCTATCGATCAACGTTCGATGGCACGGCGGTCAACGGCGCCAACTCGATGACTTATACGGTGGGGGTCAACGACAGCCGGAACACCGTCACGAACATGGTCAGCAACACGGTTTACGGCCTCTACACCACGCCAGTGAGTGGTACGACGCCGCTGGCGACCACGTTCACGGTGACAGTTCCGGCCGGGCAGGCGACCGGCAAGGCCGTCGGCACCTATTCCGATACGGCCGTCCAATTCGCATTCGATGAACAGGGAAATGGCGGTGCGTGCGAAGGCAACTTCGTATCCAGCTCGGACAACTGGGATGCCATCAATCCGGTGGCTTACACCGTCAACTACGTTGTCCCTTCCGTGTGCACGCTGGTTTCAACTTCGAAAGTCGACTTCGGCAATCTCGCGAGTGGGGCAACCATTGCGACTGCGGGAGTGGCGACGACCGGGTCAGTGGTCGTGAACTGCAATGCGAACGCGCCATATACCGTTTATCTGAGCGATGGCGGGCAGCGGATTGCTGGCGGATCTCGCCAGATGGCAAACGGAAGTGCCCGACTTCCTTACCAACTCTATAAAAGCACCAGCTATGTGACGAGCCAAATCTGGGATGCCACGGGCGGTACCGGCAGCCTCGGCGGGGCAGGCGGCCAAGGAGGGACGGGCAATGGGCTCAATCAAAGCCTGACGGTATATGCGCTGATTCCCGGCGGCACGATCGTGCCCGCCACCACCGGCGCCTATAACGACACAGTTCTCGTGACCGTGACTTATTGAGGTGATTGCCATGCCGACCATGGATCAGATATCCGAGCTGCCGCATCGCCAGGTCACTTCGACTGGACCGCCTTCCATCGACCGCCTCTCTCGTCCGGATGGGGCCACCGGACGACACCATCTGTGCCCCGACTACCTGCATTCTGCGCAGGCAATTCAAGCTTTACCTGACGCTTCATCACTCATCCAATCAAAGGACATCATCATGCGTAAGACAACTCTCAGCCTGGGCCTCGGCTTGCTCGCCAGCGCGCTCGTCATCCCGGCTTTCGCGGCCACCACCATCAACGGCAACCTGACAGTTCAGGCAACGGTCGTATCCACTTGCACCCTCAATACGGCTGCCGCTGCGGGTGCCGGTAACGGCCTCCTCAACTTCGGTCAGGTGACCTCGACCATTGGTGCTGTCAATGCCGACACCACGACGGCTGGCAACTATGGCCTGTCGGTTGTCTGCAGCAACCTCACGCCTTATACCGTGTTTGCAAACAGCGGTGCGAACGCCTCCGGCGGTCAGAACAACATGAAGGGGCCGGGTGCGGCATTGCTGCCTTACAACCTGTACACATCGTCGGCAAGGACAACCGCGTTCCCGATTACCTCCGGGGCGGCTCTGAGCTTCACGGGTAACGGTACTTCGCAGACCATTCCGTTCTATGGACAGATTCCGGCAGGCACAACATTGCCGGCGGCGGGTGCTTACATCGATACCGTTGTGTTGTCGATCACCTACTAATAGGTCAGGCCGCATGGCTCAAAATCAGTCTGCCTGCGTGGCGTCCGCAATGAACGTCATGCAGGCGGCTGCTGCAGCCACGAAAAACCGTGTCTTGTATCGGAATTGCGTCATGATGCGAACCGCAAATTTGGTTATGTTTGCAAGCGTCCTGAGTATTCAGGGCGCTTTGCTTGAGGGCGTCCATGCCGGCGAGGCGCGCAGCACACTCAGCGTTGCGGCGAACGTGACCAGTTATTGCGATATCGGCGGAAGTTTCTCGATGAAACTTCCAACGGGTCTGCTCGATTTCGGCAGCCATCGCATCGTCGATGCCCTGTCGGGCTTGAACGATCAGGATCTCACCCAGCCGGTCAAGGGCATCATGCCGTTGCTGTGCAGCGACAGCCATGCCACGCCACAGGTTTCCTTCGGTTTCGGGCTGCATGCCCGAGGCAGGCAACGCAATCTGCTGGGGCCAGGAGGTTCTCTTGTCCCTTATGAACTTCTACGCGGAAACAGCCCCAGTCACGGACTGTGGGATGAAAATACTTACCCGGTACCTTCCGTGGCAGGCAAGCCCGGCGACATTCCGGTCTACGGATACATTCCGGCGTTGCCCACGAATGCGAGAGACGGGTCGTACACCGATACCGTGACGGTCAAGATCGATTTCTGAATTTCCGTCGAGATGATTCAACGTGTCTCGACTTCGATGATGTAAAGCACGCTTGACACGAGCGCGCGCCGCTCGTACGCTGGGTATGTCAAGGTTGCTTGACATATCGGGAGGTGATCAGCGTGCGCAAAGTTGAGCGGTTTCGCCAAATGGTTTTTCCGTTGCTGTCCTTGTCGCTGATGCTGGCCGGCAGCCATGCCGTGCTCGCAGATCAGGTGGGCACGACGGTCGTCGGCACGCTGAAAGTGGAGTGCCATGGCGATCATGGTCGCGCAGTCATCCTGATTCCCGGTCTGCAAGGTGGCCCATGGGTCTGGCAACAGACGATCGAGCACCTGGAAAAAGACCACGTCGTCTATGCGGTCACCCTGGCCGGCTTCGACGGCGTGCCGGTGCCCAAGGACGGCGGCAACCTGTTCGATCGCGCGGACGCGTCGCTTCTGCAACTGATTCGGCAACAGAAGATCGACAAACCCGTATTGGTCGGCCACAGCCTCGGCGGCACGCTCTCGCTGCGTTTCGCCGGCGAGCATGCAGCGCTCATTTCCGGCGTGGTCGCGGTAGACGGCTTGCCGCTTTTCCCCGGCATGGATCGGGTCAGCGAGCAACAGCGCCTCGCGATGGCCGCGAACATGCGCGAAAAAATGTCGCAATCATCCGCGGAAGAATTCAAGGCGCAGTCGACGGGCTACATGCAGCACATAGGCGTGATCGATCCACAACTTGCCGCGCGCTACGCACCGATGAATGCACGCAGCGACATCAAGGCCACGGCGGAATACATGTCGGAAGACCTCGCCGCCGATCTGCGTCCCGGCCTGAACAACGCCAACGTGCCGATCCTCGAAATTTCGCCTTACAACGCACCGGATTTCAGCAGGCCGCCGATGGCGATGAGCGAAGCGCAGAAAACCGCCTACTACCAAAGCCTGTTGGCGAATGCGCCACAAGCGAAGGTGGTTTCCATTTCGTCATCACGGCATTTCGTGATGCTCGATCAGCCATCCAAATTCCAGCACACGCTGGACGACTTTCTGAAGTCGCTCTGAGGGTATCGACATGGCGCGTCTGAAAGAAAAGCGTTACGAGCAACACCTGATGGTGGCGATGTCGATCTACGTCGCGGTCATGTTGCTGGTCTGGCCGCTGGTGGCCAAGGTCGGCAGTGTGCCGCTGAAGTGGCTTCTTGCGCTCGCGCCGACGCTGCCCATGCTCTACGTGATCTGGCTGATGGCCCAGCGCATTCGCGACAGCGATGAGCTTGAACAACGCATGCATCTCGTGGCACTTGGCGTTGCCACGGCGGTGGTCGGTGTTCTCAGCCTCATGGGTGGGTTTCTGGCGGCATCGGGTGTGCTCGCGATCGACGGCAGAATCCTGATTTGGGTTTTCCCGGTGATGATGGCTTCGTACGGCATCACCCGCTGGCGCGTCGCGCGTGCATACAACAGCGACATGTCATGCGATGGCGACAGCGGCATTCCGATGCACTGGCGACTGGCATTCGTCGCCGCGGCGTTGGGCGCGGTGGGCATCTTCGCGCTGCTGCGCCGCGATGCATTCGACGCCGGCATGTTTGCCGGCATGGCGGGAGCGTTCATCGCGCTCGCGCTGGCGAAGCTCGTCGCATTTCTTCGTCGTCGCCGTGACGCGGAATCCGGGCGCGGCGATGCGCGTTGAGCGCGCCACCGCGGCGATGTTGCATCAGCGCATGCCGTCGCTTTCGCGCGCCTGGTGCCGCCGATGAAAAACCATGTCCGTGAATTGCGCGCGGAACAAGGCTGGTCGCAGGCGGATCTCGGCGAGCAGCTCGACGTATCGCGGCAGACCGTCAACGCGATCGAAACCGGAAAGTACGATCCCAGCCTGCCGCTGGCGTTCAAGATCGCGACATTGTTTGGTCATTCCATCGAATCGATTTTTGTACCGGGTGAGGAGTAACAACACATGGCACTGAGTGGACGAAACGTCTTTCGAATCTGCCTGGTCGTGGCGGCGGGCGGTTATCTGGCGTGGCACGAATGGCGCCCGGCGCCATCGGCCGCAACAACCAAAGAACCCGAGGCCGCCGTCGTTTCGACAGCGAAACCGCAATTGCCAGCAAAACCGCAAACGTGGTTGCTTGGTTCGTTGGCGCTCACCGCATGCGAACTCGGTCAGCCGAACAGCGGCCTCAGCACGGCTGCGTGGTGCGCCGCGTTTCCGGTGCCGGAAAATCGCGACGATCCGCACAGCCGCAAGATCACTCTCAAGATGGCGCTGCTGCGTTCGAGCGCGCAGATACCCAGCAAGGACATGCTGGTATTTCTCGCCGGCGGCCCGGGGCAGGCGGCCACCGATTCGGCCAGCGCCATCGCGTCGATGCTCGAACCGCTGCGCTCGCATCGCGATGTGTTGCTGATCGATCAACGCGGCACCGGCGGTTCCAATGCGTTGCGTTGCAAGGAACCGGAGGACGAATCAAAGCCGGGTGACGATGAGGATGAAAGCGACAGCCTCGATCTCGTCAAGGTGCGCGCTGCGGCGACGGATTGCCTCAAGCAGATCGGCAATCGCGCCGACCCGCGCTACTACACCACCACCATCGCTGCGCAGGATCTGGAAGACGTGCGCGAGGCGATCGGTTCGCCACAGTTCGATCTGATCGGCGTGTCGTACGGCACGCGGATGGCGCAGCAATACCTGATGCGATATCCCGATGCCGTGCGCAGCGTGGTGCTCGACAGCGTGGTGCCGAATTCGAATGCGCTTGGCGAAGATTTCGCGCGCAACCTCGACGACGCGTTGAAGGCGCAGTTCGCGCGCTGCACGACAGAGCCCGCGTGCAAGCAGCATTTTGGCGACCCGGATCAGACGCTGTACCAACTGCGTGACGCGTTGCGCGCCAATCCGCACGAGGTCAGCTTCCGCGATCCGGAAAGCTACCAGACGGTCAAGCGCACGCTCGACGAAAACTCGCTGGCCAGCGTGGTCCGCATGTTCGCGTACACGCCGGCGACGGCCGCGTTGCTGCCGCTGTCGATCGACGCGGCCGCGCATGGCGACGTTGGACCGTTGCTCGGCCAGGCGAAGATTCTTTCCGGCGATCTCTCCGACCTGCTCGGCAGCGGCATGCAGTATTCGGTGATCTGCAGCGAGGACGCCGACCTGCTCACGCCGCGCCCGCAGGATGCCGGCACCATCCTCGGCACGCACATGATCGATGCGTTGAGTGCCGTGTGCTCCGTATGGCCAAAAGGAACGCGCCCGGCGGATTTCCACGCGCCGCTCAAGTCCGACAAGCCGGTGTTGATCCTGTCCGGCCAATACGACCCGGTCACGCCGCCGCGCTACGCCGACGAAGTGGTGAAAGGCCTTTCCAACGGGCGCGTGCTGGTTTTCAAAGGCCAGGGACATAGCGTGATGTCGACCGGCTGTGCGCCGCAGATCGTGCAGCACTTCGTCGAGCAACTTGAACCGAAGAAGCTCGACGCAAGCTGTCTTGATCGCTTGCAACCCACACCGATATTCATCGACTTCAATGGAGCCACGCCATGAAAAACCACGACGTATGGGCGAATGCCATGCTGTGGGCTGCGGCCATTCTCGCCGCCGCGTTACTCAAGGCGCCGCATTTCCTCACCCTCGTCCTGCTCCCCTTGCTTGCCACGATGTCGTTGCTCGCGCTCGCTCGTCACGCCCACACCAACCGGAGTGATATCTCGTGATCGAAGTCAGGAATTTGCACAAGGCTTTCGGCACGGTGAAAGCCGTCGATGGCGTCAGCTTCAAGGCACGCGATGGCGAGATCACCGGTCTGCTCGGCCCCAACGGCGCCGGCAAGACCACCACGCTGCGCATGCTCTACACGCTGATGTCGCCGGATAGCGGACAGGTGCTGGTCGATGGCATCGATGCAGCGGTCGATCCGCTCGGCGTGCGTCGCGAGCTTGGCGTGCTGCCGGATGCGCGCGGCCTTTACAAGCGCCTCAGCGCGCGCGAGAACATCGATTATTTTGGACGTCTGCACGGCTTGCCTGAAGACGTGCTGGCGACGCGCCGCGAGGCCCTGATCAAGGCGCTGGAGATGGAAGACATCGCCGCGCGCCGTACCGAAGGTTTCTCGCAAGGCCAGCGCGTGAAAACGGCGATCGCGCGTGCGCTCGTGCACGATCCGCGCAACGTGATCCTCGATGAACCAACCAATGGCCTCGACGTGATGGCCACGCGCGCACTGCGCCAGTTCATGACCAGGTTGAAAGCCGAAGGTCGCTGCGTGCTTTTTTCCAGCCACATCATGCAAGAGGTTGCGGCGCTGTGCGATCGCATCGTGGTCATCGCGCATGGCCGCGTGGTCGCCGACGAATCGCCCGATGCGCTGCGCGCACAGACCGGCGAGAGCAACCTGGAAGATGCATTTGTGAAAATCATAGGCACCGATGAAGGACTGGCCGCATGAACAAGGTCGCCACCAGGATCCACCGCAGTCGTGCGGTGCTTACCGTGTACCTGAAAGAGGTGCGCGAAAATCTGCGCGATCGCCGCACGCTGGTCAGTGCATTTCTCACTGGTCCACTGCTCGGGCCGATCATGCTGGTGATGTTGCTCAACATCACGCTCAATCGCGAGCTGGACAAGGCCGAGAAACCGTTGCCGGTGCCGGTGATCGGCGCGCAATACGCACCAAATCTGCTCGATGCGCTGAAGGCCGGCGGCGTGGTTCCGGGCCCTGCGGTGGCGAGTCCGCAGGACAGCGTGCGCAAGCAGGATGCGGATGTCGTGCTGCGCATCGCGCCGGGCTATGGCACCGCGTGGCGCAAGGGCGAGCCGGTGCAGGTGGAGTTGTTCTACGACTCCTCGCAGCGTGATGCGAGCACGTCGGTCGATCGCGTCACCAACCTGCTCGAAGGTTTTGGACGCCAGCAGGGCGCGATGCGCCTCGTTGCGCGCGGCCTGTCGCCGAATGCGGCATGGCCGCTGCTGGTGGCCCGCCGCGATCAGGCCACGCCGCAATCACGCGCTGTGCTGATGTTCGCGATGCTGCCGTACTTTTTCGTCATCACCATTTTCATGGGCGGCATGTATCTGGCGATCGACCTCACCGCTGGTGAACGCGAACGGCAATCGCTGGAACCTTTGTTCGCCAATCCGGTCCCGCGCTGGAAAATCCTCATCGGCAAGCTCGCGGCGATCTGCACGTTTTCAACGGCGAGCCTGCTCACCACCTTGCTCGCGTTTGCCGTGGTCGGCCGCTTCATTCCCGCCGACAAGATCGGCATGGAGCTCGACCTCGGCGTGCACTTCGCCGCGTTTGTGCTGCTGCTGATGCTGCCTCTGGTGCTGTTGATGGCCGTACTTCAATCGATGGTGGCCGCCTTCGCCAAAAGCTACCGCGAAGCCCAGACCTATCTCTCGCTGCTGATGCTGGTGCCGCTGATTCCCAGCGCGCTGCTGTCGTTCTTGCCGGTCAAGGCGCAGGCGTGGATGTACGCCGTGCCGTTGCTCAGCCAGAACCTCGGCATCATGCAACTGCTGCGCGGCGACGTCGTCACGGCACAACAAATCGGACTCAGTTTCGCCGGTACTTTGGCGGCCGCACTGATCGCGATGCTGGCGACCATGCAGCTGTATCGCTCCGAGCGATTGGCGATTTCAGTCTGAGCTTGTCCTGACGAACGTGCAGTGCTCCCTTACTTGCGATCGAGAAAGGGAGCACGCGATCAGCGCGGCGGTGCAGTCAATTCCCGCGCGCTCAGATAACCGTCGCGGTTGCGATCGAGTTTGTGGAATTGCGCGCGCAGGTTGTCCTGATACGCCTGCAGCGTGATCGGCCGGCCACGACCGCCGGGCAATTCGTCAGTTTCGAGAATGCCGTCGCCGTTGCTGTCCATCGCCTGGAAACTGTGGCTCATGTACGCGAGGTATTCGGCTTCGCTGACGCGGCCGTCACCGTTGCTGTCGAACAGCCGCAGGTATTCCGTTCGCGAATCCTGCGCGCGTGCCGCGAGTGGCGAAGCGAGCGCCATCGCGACAAGCACGCAAGCCAGCCGCATGTTCAGCGGTTGCTGCCGTGGATGCCGATGAACTGCAGGAACTCCATGCGCGTGCGCGGATCGTCGCGGAATGCGCCGAGCATCTGGCTGGTGATCATCGACACGCCCCGCTTGTGGACGCCGCGCGTGGTCATGCATTCGTGGCTGGCGTCGATCACCACGGCCACGCCGGCGGGCTTGAGCGTTTCCTCGATGCAGTGCGCGATTTGCGCGGTGAGTTTTTCCTGCACCTGGAACCGCTTGGCGAAACCGTCTACCACGCGCGCCAGCTTGCTGATGCCGACCACGCGATTGGTCGGCAGGTAACCGACGTGCGCGCGGCCGATGATCGGCGCCATGTGATGTTCACAATGGCTTTCGAACTCGATGTCACGCAGCACCACCATCTCGTCATAGCCGTCCACTTCCTTGAAAGTACGGCGCAGGTAATCACCCGGGTCGGACGCATAGCCGCCGAACCAGTCGCGATACGCCTTCACCACGCGCTTGGGCGTATCGATCAAGCCCTCACGCGACGGATCATCGCCGGCCCAACGCAACAGGACTCGAACGGCCTCTTCGGCCTGGTCCTGGGTGACTTCGTTTTCGGAGCGCAGCTCGCTCATGCGAGTTCCTTGGGGAGAAGGCGGAGTTGGCCAGTTTACCGCCCGGCTTAGCGGCTGTCCCCGGATGGCGGATCGGGCACGAAACGGCCGGGAAACGCCTCAGGCTGACGCGGCCAGGTCGACGCTTGCGGCAGAACGCCGCGTGCGATCAGGTGCGCGCGCGTGTCGTAGTACAGCGTGATCACTTCATCGGGTTCGCTCGATGCGCGCTCGAAATCCACGTCGTGCACCTCGTCGCGTTCGCGTTGGCCGAAGCCGGTGCCGAGCGGCGCATCGGTTTTCGCGGCGCGCGCATCCTTGAGGGATCGATCGGCCAGCGCAGGCGCTGCCGACGCGATTTCGGCCAGAGACGGCGCCATCGTCGGCGCAGCCGGTTTGCCGCCTGTCTCGGGATCGGCGTTCGCCACGTCATCGGATTCGATCACCGGCATCACTCTGGAACGGAATACCGCCACGCCGATCACGCCGACATTGTCCGGGCGTCCGGTGCGCGACGCGTAGCTGTCACCCGAATCGGCAAACACGAAACCGGCCACCTGCGCCTGGCTTTTGCGCCAGCCTTTCACTGCATAACTGCTGCCGCCGTCGAGCACGTAGCCATCGTCCTGCGACCAGTTGGCCGTCTGTCCGGAAATCGCATTCACGCCATCCACCGACACGATGCCGAGCACATCGCCAGCGCTGCGATTCTGCAGATTCAACTCATAACGGTGGCCGGGCACGCCGGCGACGTAATAGCGGCCATCATGCCGATACACCGGCAATTGCTGGTGGCTGTCGCGGTCATACACGGACATCTGCAACAGCGAACCACCGACCTGCATGCCGTAGCGTTCCGCATGGATGGCAGGACTGGTAGCCGCCGCTAGCAGCAGGATCATCAACGAAAGTTTCATGGCGCACTCCTCATGCATCGCGATTGATGCGTAAAGAGATAAACGCAGGCGCGCGGCAAAAGGGGTTGATTGGCGACAGCGTGTGGATGAACGGAATAGTGAAGGTTCCGCTTACGTTCCTGCTTGATTGCGTATTTGATCGAGCGAACGGGCATTGACTCGCCAACGAAGTTAGGCCCCCAGCCTTCGCTGGGGTGGCGAACAAAAACCGTGAGGAAATGTCCTTGACGCTGGACTTCAGCGCCAGCTGGACTCGGCAGCCAGTGGCGTTGCGCGCGCGCCCGACTCAGCCGTCGGTTTCGTCTTCCGATTCGTCCGGCAGTTCCAGCACGTCGCCTAGCAAGTCCTGCGCGACATCGCCGGACAGCGACTCCACGCCGCGCAGCTTGCGCTCGATGGTCTTGGTTTTCTTGCCGGCATCGCTGATGCTTTTGCTGACCGTGTTGAGCTGGCGCTCGGCCTTTTCCAGCACCAGCCCGAATTTGCCAAACTCGCTCTTCACCGCGCCGAGAAGCTTCCACACCTCGCTGCTGCGCTTGGCGATCGCCAGTGTGCGAAAGCCCATCTGCAAACTGTTGAGGAGCGCGCTGAGCGTGGTCGGCCCGGCCACCATCACGCGGTGATCGCGCTGAAGGCTTTCGAACAATCCGGGGCGGCGAAGCACTTCGGCGTACAGGCCTTCGGTCGGCAAAAACAGCACAGCGAAATCCGTGGTGTGCGGCGCGGCCACGTATTTCGTCTTGATCCGCTTGGCTTCCTCGCGCACGCGTACTTCGAGTGCGCGCCCGGCTGCCGCAGCCGCATCGACGTCGGCGGCATCCTGCGCTTCCAGCAGGCGTTGGTAGTCCTCGACCGGAAATTTCGAATCGATCGGCAGGTAGACGTTCTCGCCGTCTTCCTGTCCCGGCATGCGGATCGCGTACTCGACGCGCTCGCTGCTGCCGGGCACGGTGGCCACGTTGGATGCGTACTGCTCGCGCGTCAGCAAATCCTCGAGCAACCCGCCCAGCTGCACTTCGCCGAGAATACCGCGACGCTTCACGTTGCTGAGCACGCGCTTGAGATCGCCCACGCCGATCGCGAGGTTCTGCATTTCGCCGAGCCCGCGCTGTACCGCTTCGAGCCGGTCAGATACCAGCTGGAACGACTGGCCCAGCCGCGTCTCCAGCGTGCTTTGCAGTTTCTCGTCGACAGTCGCGCGCATTTGTTCGAGCTTGGCCGCGTTGTCCTGCTGGATCGCGCCGAGCTTGGCTTCCAGCGTGGCGCGCACTTCGCCCATGCGCTTTTCGTGATCCGCACTTAGCGCGGCCAAACGCTGTTGCTGCTGTTCACCGAAGTGACCGAGCGCCTGCGTGGTTTCTTCGCGATTCCTGCGCGCGTCTTCGGCCAACCGTTGCGCCAGCGATTGCAGCCCATTGTCGGTGCGCTCGGTGAGCAGGTTCAGGCGCTGGCCGAAACCGTCGATCCGCTCCGCCTGCTGCTGCGCGATGCCGGTGAGTTGTTCGCCCAGATGGCCGCGGAAGCGGTCAAAGCCCTGCTGCAGTTCATCGCGGCCGGTGCGTTGTTCTTCGCGCACCGTGCGTTCAACTCGTGCGCCATCGTCTTTCAGCGCATCCAGCCGCGCACCCAGCCCGGCATCGCCACGGCTGCGTGCGACAGAAAGGATTTGCAGCACCAGCACGACGCACACGAGAACCAGCAGTGCGAGCAACAGCAGTTCGGTGACAGACATGGCGGATCCCGCGAAAGACAGGCCGCCAGTTTACGCGCTGGCGTATCAGCCGCTGCGACCGGCTGTATTGCGGCCGGCTATTTGCGACGCGCTGCGCGCAGGCTTTTGCGCAGAAAGCGCAGCGTGAGCGTTTCAAGCTGGCGCGGATGGCTGGCTGCCGTGGCGGGAATCGTCCGGTGCAGGCTGCCGTCCTGCCAGCCTTCGAGGATCAGCGGATGGATGTACGACGCGCGGCATACCGCGGGCGTGTTGCCGAGAATCGCCGCTACTTCCTTGATCGCGGTGGCGAGCGTGGCGCGCATGGCGCGGTCGCCACCTTTGTCCGGCAGCGGCGTGCGCGCGAGTACGCCGGCCGCTTGCACGGTGCCGCCCCAGGTGCGGAAATCCTTGGCGGTGAAGTCTTCGTCGCCGCTGGCTTCGCGCAGATACTCGTTGACCTGGCCGGAATCGATCGGCTGTCTCTGTCCGCCGTCATCGAGGTACTGGAACAGCCGCTGCCCCGGCAACTGCTGCACGCTGCGCACGATGCGTGCGAGTCGCTTGTCGCTCAGTTCCACTTCGCTTTCGACGCCGCTCTTGCCGCGAAACGCGAAGCGCAGCCGCCCGCGCTCGGTGCGCACGTGGCGCGTGCGCAAGGTGGTAAGTCCGTAACTGTGGTTGTCGCGCGTATAGCTTTCGTTGCCGATGCGGATCAGCGTTTCGTCGAGCAGGCGCACGATCAGCGCCAACACTTTTTCGCGCGGCAGGCCGGGCAGGGTGAGGTCGCGCCGCACGCGTCGGCGCAGTGCCGGCAGCGCATCGCCGAAGGCCAGCACGCGATCGAATTTGCCGTGATCGCGCAGCTCGCGCCAGTGCGCGTGATACCGATACTGCTTGCGCTGGCGCGCGTCGCGACCGGTGGCCTGCAGGTGGCCGCGCGGATCGACGCAGATCCACACGTCGACATATGCCGGCGGTATCGCCAGTGCGCGGATGCGCTGCAGTTCCTCGCGATCGCTGATGGATTTGCCATCGACATCTCGATAGCCGAATCCCTTGCCGCGACGCAATCGCTGGATACCCGGCTGCGCATCGCTGACATACACAAGGCCGACCGCGCGCACTTCGCGTCGCAGTTCGGGATCGATGTCGCTCGGGTGGCTGGCCATGTCGCGCAGTGTGCGCGACGGCGGTCAATTCGGCGTGAGGTGCGACTAACGCACGCGATCAATCCACGCGACAGAACACCGCTTTGAGGTAACGGCCTTCGGCCACGTCGGTGCGGAACGGATGATCGGCGCCAGCGCCGCGCACTTCGAGCACCTGTATCTCGCGCCCTGCATTGAGTGCCACGCGACGAAGCATCTCCAGGAATTCGCTTTCGCCGACCAGCCCCGTGCATGAGCACGTCAACAACAAACCACCGGGCGGAATGATGTCGAGCGCCATGCGGTTCATCGCGAAATATTTCTTCAGCGCGTCCATCACCTTGCTGCGATCGCGCGTGAGCTTGGCCGGATCGAGCACGACCGCGTCATAGCGTTCGCCGCGTGCTACGGCGGCGCGCACCCAGTCGAAAATGTCGGCCTGCTCGAAAGTTGCCGTGACGTTGTTGGCCGCCGCGTTGGCACGTGCGATTTCGAGGATACCCGCATCGAGATCGACGCCGACCGCTTCGCGCGCGCCGGCGGCCATCGCGTGCACCGCGAAACCTCCGGCGTTGCAGCACAGGTCGAGCACGCGTCGACCCTTCGCCAGTTCGGCGAAGCGCTTGCGGTTGTCGCGCTGGTCGGCGAAGAAACCGGTCTTGTGACCCGAGCCCGGCGCAGCCTGAAAACGCAGGCCGTGCTCGCGTACCTCGACTGCCTCGGGCACGTCGCCGCTGCGGCAGTCGAACGATTCCTGCTTCTGCACATGCGACTCGGCAAACCAGTAAAGCCGCGCGCCGGGAAAATGCGAAAGCAATGCCGCGTGGATCGCCTCGCGGAAACGCCACATGCCGGCAGCGAAATATTCGATCACCAGGATGTCCGCGTAGCGATCCACGATCAGGCCCGACAGGCCATCGCCTTCGCTGTGCACCACGCGCCACGCATCGGTGACCTGATCAAGCTGCAACCATTCACGTCGCAACTGCACGGCGCGCGCGACGCGCGCGGCAATCCACTGCGCATCGATCGCCTGATCCGCATCGTTGCTCAGCAAGCGCAACGCGATGCGCGCATGCCCGTTCCAGAAACCACGCCCGACAAAACGACCATTGCCGTCCTGCACCTCGACCACACTGCCCGGCGGCAACTTCGATTCGGGTTTGTAGATCTGCGCGGACCACACCCACGGGTGACCGGGGTTGCGATCGGACTTCAGGCGGATGACGGGCAGAACGGATGCGGGGGTATTCATCCGCGCATGATAGCGCGCGTCCCGCGGCGGCTTGCTGGATACGCATGACCTTGTCAGCGTGCAGAACGATCAATCATGGCAAGGAGCCTGCGATGTTCGGATCGTTTATAGAAAGAAACTGCTTGATGCTGGCGTTGATGGTGATGAGCACCATGGCAATGGCTCAGGATATTTCGCTGCTGCAATCAGTCCTGAAGTCGCAAGGCATCGACAAGTCCCTTCTCGCAAGCAAAGTTGGGAACGTAAAGCCGGATCAGCGCAACCGCAGCGCAAGCCAAGAAAGCAGGGCCAGCAAATTGATGCCGATTCGCGATGCCGCGGGTCCGGCCAGCGCCAGCACGAAACCTTCCGAGCCGAAGCGCCAGTCGATGCCAAGGCGCGGCGTGGAATGCAGCGCGGCGAACACGTCGACGAAGGCACCGCAGTGAAGCGCGTAACTGAAGACCGGCGTGGCGATCAGCGGCAGTTGCAGCAGTTGCGCCCAACGCGATGCGGAAATGCCGCGCTCGCTGTTTTCCAGCAGCCACACGCCGGCCACCAGCACGAAGCCGTAGACGGCCAAACCGATCAGCGCCACGACGCTTTCGCGGGTGGAACCAAACGGCAGCAGCCGATGCAGCATCGACGCCACGCCGTAGAGACCGCCAGCAATTTCAAGGATGCCGATCAGGCGGAAGAGGATGGTGCGCATGCAGTAGCTCCAGGAAGGGAAAGGTGGATTGTAGGAGCCCACCCGGTACGCGATGCGTTTGCATGGATTCGCAGGGTGCGCCGGTCCAGCTCACGTCTTCGAAAACCGAGGTGGCGGACATGCCTGTCGGTGAGGCAAGGGCATTCGCGCACAGGGTGCGCTCCTACCATATGGCTACTCGAGCTCGTCCGACATCTCGTGCAAATCGGCGATGTGCTGCTCCCACCAGCGCGACTCGGCGGCGAATGGAAATGCGATGGGGAAGGCCGGATCCTGCCAGCGCGCGGCGATCCATCCGGCGTAGTGCAGCTGACGCATCGCGCGTAAAGCCGGCACCAGCGCGAGTTCGCCGTGATCGAAATCGCGGAACTGTTCGTAGCCTTCGAGCACGGCTTTCATCGCGCGTTCGTCGTTCGCCAGCATCCACAAATCCTGCACGGCCGGGCCGGTGCGCGCGTCGTCGAAATCCACGAAGTGCGGGCCGTCGTCGGTCCACAACACATTGCCGGGATGGCAATCGCCATGCAGGCGCAGTTGCCGCACCGGGCCGATCGCCTGCTGTCGTTGCGCGATGGCGGTATCCAGTCGCGTCGCCGCCGCGCGGTAATTCGTCTGCAACGATGTCGGCAGCAACGTGGATTCGAGCACGGTCTGCATCGGTTGCCGAACCATGCTTTCCCGATCGAGCGCGCCGCGATGCATGAACGGCTGCCGCGAGCCGACCACGTGCATGCGCGCGATCAGACGACCGAGCCATTGCAGTTGATCGATCGATTCCAGCGATGGCGCACGACCGCCGCGACGCGGCGACAGTGCGTAGCGAAATCCGTCGTGCACCAACAGCGTCCGCTCGCCGAATGTCAGCGGCGCGACCACCGGCAATTCCGCCGCTGCCAGTTCGTGCGAGAACGTGTGTTCCTCGATGATCGCCGCGTCGCTCCAGCGGCCCGGCCGATAAAACTTCGCGATCACCGGCGACTCATCTTCCAGTCCAACCTGCCACACGCGGTTCTCGTAACTGTTGAGTGCGAGCAGACGGCCATCCGGCCACAACCCGCAAGCACCGACGGCATCAAGCACGAGGTCCGGGCTCAGCCGTGCATACGGCGTGTCGTTCAACGCGGCGCCATCGCGCGCGCGGCGATCACCGCCATGGTGATGCGCGAGATGCACACGAGTGCGCCGTCTTCGCTTTCGATGCGAATTTCCCACACCTGTGTGGTGCGTCCCAAGTGCAAGACTTTCGCGGTACCGGTGACGATGCCGCTGCGTACGCCGCGAATGTGATTCGCGTTGATGTCGAGTCCGACCGCGAGTTCTTTTTCGGGATCGAGCGTGAGCATCGCGGCGGTGCTGCCGAGTGTTTCGGCCAGCACCACCGACGCGCCGCCGTGCAGCAGGCCGTACGGCTGGTGCGTGCGGTGGTCGACCGGCATCGTGCCCTGCAGCCAGTCATCGCCGATGGCGGTGATGCGCATGCCGAGCGTCTCCATCATGGTGTTGGCGCTCCATGCGTTGATGCGGGCGAGGTCGGTCGGTTGTTTCCAGAGGCTCATCGTTGATTCCTTGGCGGCGAGCCCGCATTGTTGTCCGCTCCCATCACCGCGACAATGTGCCTGGTGAAAACCGTTACTCTCAAACCGTCCGGTCACCACTTCGAGGTGGCGCCCGGCGAAACCGTGCTGGAAGCGGCGCAACGCGCGGGCGTGGCGTTGCCGTATTCCTGTCGGGCGGGCGTGTGTGGCAGTTGCAAGGCGACGCTGCTGCAGGGGCGTTGCGACTATCCGTTCAACCCGCCGGTGGCGCTGGACGCGAATGCGCTCGCGCATCACGCGGTGCTGGTGTGCCAGGCGGTCCCGACGACCGACTTGCTACTCGAAGCGCGCGAAGTGCCGTCGGTCGAAGACATCGCGCGTCGCCAGCTCGACGTGCGCGTGGACGACAAGTGGCGACTCGCGCCGGATGTGATCGGCCTTCGCCTGATGCCGCACGACGGCGAGCCGCCGCTCAAGCGATTGCCGGGACAATATCTCGATGTGCTGCTGGACGACGGCAAGCGCCGCTCGTTCTCGATCGCCAACGGTCCGCAGCCCGATGGCGCGATCGAACTGCACGTGCGTCACATCACCGGCGGCGGATTCACTTCGTGGGTCAACGACCGTTTGCGCATCGGCGATCGCCTGCGCGTGGAAGGTCCGCTGGGTACGTTCGTGCCGCGTGAGGACTCCGAACGGCCGATGATTTTCATGGCCGGCGGCACCGGTTTCGCGCCGATCAAGGCGATCGTCGAGCACTTCATCGAGCTCGGCACGCGCCGGTCGATGCAGCTGTACTGGGGCGCGCGCAACGAAGCGGAACTCTACATGCATGCGTTGCCCGAAAGTTGGGCGCGGGATGTGCCGAACCTGCAGTTCCATGCCGTGGTATCCGATGCGCAACCCGCTTCGAATCTGCGCCACGGACTCGTGCACGAAGCGGTGCTGCACGATCACCCGGATCTGTCCGCCCACGATTTCTACATGAGCGGACCGCCGGCGATGATCGGCGCCAGTCACCAGCGTTTCTTCGACGCGGGCCTGCCGGAAGATCGCCTCTACTACGACTCGTTCGAGTACGCGCCGGATGTGCTCGCGCAGATTCTTGCCGGGCGTGCGGGTATTCGACACGTTCGCTGACTGGCGTTGGATGTTCGTCCTGATATGCGGCGAGTATTCTGCGCGACCGTGCTGATCGAGGCTCGGGTAGCCGACGCGGTTTCATTCGGCGATTCCGGATCGCTGGACGCCAGCCCTAGGATGTAATCCGGTTTAACCCCATCGCCGCCATTCTGGCGAATACGTAGTGACGACTAGAGAACGGGATCATGTTCTTCAACCAATCACCAAGCAGAACTTTCTCCTGGCCGCCTGCGCTGGCGATGACTTTCATTTCAGGCATTGAAGTTTGTCGACGCGATCATGTCCAGGCTTCGGTGGCCGCTTTTTCCGAGATGGCCAGTCTGTCCGACGAGGATTGCATGGCTGTGTATCAGCAGGGCGAGCCGGCGGCTTTCCGGATGATCTATTACCGCTATCGCGACAGAGTGCATCGTTACACCTTGCGCCTGGCACCTCGATCGAGCGATGCAGAAGAAGTGTTTCAGGACATATGGATGGCGGTCATTCGCGGACGCCATAGTTACGACCCGAAGTTGTCCTTTTCGGCATGGCTGTTTTCCATCGCCCACCGGCGTGCGGCGGATCGCTGGAGACATCTGGGCAGGCATGCACCGGACTTGCAGCGTTGCACGGATGCCGATGTCGCCGATTCGCTTGAGTCAACTGCACTGGTCGCCCATGAGACGCCCGAGCGGCATGCTCAAAATGATGCGCTCCACAGAGCGCTGCTTGATGCCGTCGATGCTTTGCCACCGCGCCAACGAGAGGCGTTTCTGCTGAAGGCCGAAGGCGACCTGAGTCTCGAAGATATCGCCATCGCGGTTCGCGCGCCACGCGAGACGGTCAAAAGCCGACTTCGCTATGCGCAGCAACGTTTGCGCGATGCGCTGGAGAGCTGGCGATGAACGATGAATCATTCGATGAGTTGATAGCGCTTTATCGCAAGGTGGCGCGCGAAACGTCATCGGTGCACATCGATGATCGCATTCTTGAATTCTCCACGCGCACGAGGCGTCGCGGGGCGCAACTTTCATGGCAATGGTTCGCGGCTGCAGCGGCATCGTTCGCCGCCCTGTGGCTGACGATCCACGCTTTGCAACCGCACCCCGCAAAAGCCTTGGCTGCCACGGCTGAAACGGTTCAGCCGGGTTGGGCGGACGGCGTCGACCGTGCGTATCTGTTGCAAATGGACGTGACGCCGGCCAGTTCGCCAGTTGCGCAGTATCTGATGCATGAAACCGAAGCGCCTCGGAAGCTGTGATTTTCAAACCTGGGAGACGATATGAAAAAGCTTGTTTGCTCGATCGCTTTGCTCGGCTGCGTAGTGGCCGGGAACGGACAGGCGGCTGTTCCCAAAGGCTGGTTTGTTGCGGGAACGACACCTTCCGCCTACGAGATGGGAACGCAACCCGGTATCCGCGGCGCAAACGACAACAACGCCTTCATTCGTTCGAAGAACGAAACCAGGGGCTTTGGCACGCTCATGCAAACGATCAGTGCCAAAGCGTATCGAGGCAGGCGTGTGCGCTTCTCCGGCTTCCTGCATACCAGGGACGCGGACAAGGCCGGCCTGTGGATGCGTATTGACGGGGCCGACAAGCAGATCGTCGGCTTCGACAACATGGAGCAGCGATCACTGCACGGCAACAACGATTGGCAGAACTACAACATCGTTCTGGATGTTCCCGAGGAGGCGGCAGATATCGCCTTCGGCGTGCTTCTCTCCGGCAAGGGCGAGGTGCTGGCTGACGATTTCAAACTGGACGTCGTTGGAAATGATGTGGTCCCCACAGGCATGCCGTTGCGGCAACTTCCAGGCGTACCGACGAACCTTAGTTTTTCTCCGTAGCTGCATGCCGCTTACGCTTCGAAAGGAGTATCGGAAAATGGCTGAGGATGTCAGTCAAAGAGTGATGAATCACGACGTCCCGGGCAATGACACGCCTGAAGAATCGGCACATGCCTGCCCATGGCAAATAGCAGGATGAAACCTTTCAGCTGGTTGATGGGATTCGCGCTGTTGTCTTCGCCCGCGGTCATGCCCCGGCAGGCGCCCAGTGTCGCGCCAGCAAGCCAGGTTGCACCGCAAATGATCAAGGCGCGCAGCCTGCGCCCGGTGACCGTCATCGGCATCGTGCCAGGCCCCGACCTGTGGCGCGTGCGCAAAGGCCGGCATGTGCTGTGGATACTTGGCACGCTGGACGAATGGCCGGAGCAGATGCATTGGCGTGCAGTGGAAGTGCGTCGGGTCATCGCGCAGGCTGGCGAAGTGCTGGATATTCCGCGTGTGCGTATCCACGCCAGCACAGGCTATTTCGATCGACTCGCGCTCAACCCGGATGGGCGCAAGTTGCGCGATGTCGTTCCGCCGCGGGATTACGAAAAGTGGTCGAAGCTCAAGGCGGCGTACATGGGCAAAGACGATGCCGTCGAGAACCGGCGTCCCGTTTATGCAGCCGTCCAGCTTTACCTGACGTCACTGAAGCATGCAGGCCTTGCGCCCGACATGATCGAACCGGTCATCGCGGATCTGCTGAAGCAACGCGGCCTCACGCCATTGCCGGTGATCTACAACCTGGAACCTGCACGGGGGGGGTGATCCCATCGGCGACTTGCACATCACGCCGGCGATGGAGATGCACTGCTTCGAGGCAACGCTTGATCATCTGGAGGGTGATCTTGATGTCATGCGGCAACGCGCGGTGGCGTGGTCGTCAGGTGATCTGGAGGATCTGGCCAGACTGCCCATGAGCGACCAGCTGGATGTTTGCCGCCAGACGTTGATCATGTCCGGCGCCAGCTTCCGGCCCGACATGGCCGATGTAAAAGCTAGGCTGCGTGATGCCTGGACTCAGGCAGCCCGCAGTGCGATCTGGTCGCACCGTGTGAGCTTCGCGATGCTGCCGATGACCGATCTCCTGGGCGCCGATAACTATCCCGATCAGCTTCGCGCCGTGGGTTACAGCGTCGATATGCCGGATAGCCTGGGTGACTCGCCCGACCGGTCACGCGCTAGAACGACGATACGTACCGGAAGGAACATCAAGCACTGCAACTGATTTCCACGTTCGCGTTCGATCCGTAGCCCCATGCAGCTTTCATTCGCTGTGCGGTGATCGAATTCAATTGCACGAAGTGTTCGGCCTGACCGAAGCTTGCGATGGCCAACATCGAAGCACGTGGTCGGGTGCACAAAGAGAGCTATCCCATGACGGCTGGATTCCGACGCAAGGTTTTCTTCGACGGACGCGATTTGCGGATCGGCTGGGGCATCGCGTTGTTCATCGCGATCGTGGTGTCGCTGCGCTTTGTGCAGTACTTCGGATTCACTCGCCAACTGCCGGATCACTGGTTGCAGACGCCGCAAGGTCTGCTGATCGAGGAGGCGATTCGCGCGGCGATCGTGTTGTTCGCGACGTTCGTGCTTGCGCGCATCGAGCGACGTGCGTTTGATAGTTACGGACTGGGCGGAAGCGATCGGTTGCGTCTTCTGTTGAAGGGATCGCTGTGGGGATTCGCGGCGCTCAGCGTCGTGCTGGCGATGCAGTGGCTTGGTGGAAACATCGCGTTGTCGCGGAGCGCCGACGACGCGCTGCGATTGATCGGCAATGGCGCGCTGTGGCTCGCGACGTTCTATGCCGTCGCGGTGTTCGAAGAGTTGCTGCTGCGCGGCTATCTGCAAACCACGTTGGCGCGCGGCATTGGATTCTGGTGGTCGGCGCTGGTGTGGTCGGCGGTGTTTGTGTGGATGCACACGAGCAACCCTGGCGAAAGTTTGCTCGGGCTGGCGCAGACCGGATGGATCGCGTTGTTCTTCTGTCTCGCGTTGCGGCTCACCGGATCGCTGTGGTGGGTGATCGGTTATCACGCGCTGTGGGATTGGGGCGAAAGCTATTTCTACGGCGTGCCGAACAGCGGCCAGCTTTTCGATGGACGGCTGATGACGGCGAACGCAAGCGGCAATCCGCTATGGAGTGGTGGAACCGGCGGACCCGAGGCAAGCCTGTGGTCGCTGTTCGTGCTGGTGCTGCCGATCATCGCGCTGTGCTGGCAGTACCGACATGGCTCGACGAAGGAGCGTGCAGCGCAATCGTTTGATCGGTCCTAGCGAGCGGCAACGCGGCCGCGAGCAAGGGCGGTTTGCTTATTTATTGCCTTTGGCAATCGGCAACTGCGCCTGCTGCCAGGCGTAGACGCCGCCGCCCAGCGTGTGCACCTTGAGGAAGCCGGCTTTTACCAGCCGCTGCGCGGCCTTTGCCGAGTTGCCGTGGCCGTCCTTGTCCATCACGACGACAGGCAGCTCCTTCGCCTTGGCGAGATCCTTGTGTTCCGGATCGAACTGGCTCATCACCACGTGCTTGGCGCCGGGCACGTGCATCTTCTCGAAGTCGCCACGCGCGGAGAGGTCGATCAGCAGCGGGCTCTCGCGATTGATCAACAGCGTGAGACCGGCAGGCGTCAGCGTGCGGGTCTTGCTGAAGAGTTCGGCGATCTGCATGGCGATCAGCGCCAGTAACAGGATGGCGAACAGCGCCACCAGGGCGACGTGGTTGCCGATGAATTGCGGCAGCTTGTGCAAAAAGTCGTTCATGGTGATTCCACTTCGCGCACGCGCGGTGTCAGTCGGGTGAACCGGCGATTATACGGGCTCGCTGCGCGCGAATGCCGCGACAAGGCGACGCGCTATTCCTGCGTGATGTCGGGCAGGCCGCTGGTCAGCCACCAGTGCTTGCTCTTCTCGTCGTAATGCCAGGTCTGGTGATCGATGATGCTGCGCTCGGATTGCGTGTGCACGTTGACCAGGTTGACGTGCACGGTCTGTTTCACCTGGTTTTCCCCGTCGGGTACGGGGCCATCGCCGGCGTCGTACTCGCTGACCTGCACTTGCTGGTAACGCGCCAGGTCCATCTTGCTGACCGGGTGCGCGTTGCGGATCGTTGGGTCGATGAACTGCTCGGCGCTGGCGAAATCACCCCAGCGTACGGTGCTGCCGTAGGCGGTGAGAGTATCGGTGAGAAGGTCGCTGCGCTGGGTGGTGGCGCAACCGGACAGCAGCAGGAACGACGAGGCGGCAAACAGGCTGAGGGTGCGACGCATGGCGAATCTCCGCGATGGATACCCGGCCATTCTGCCGCAAGCGCCGGCGTGCGTCTGTCAAACGCGTCGTTTGGCCACGAAGCGCGCGCTCAGCGTGGCGGCCGGCTTGCCGTCGCCATCGGGAATCACGCAATCCACCTCAATGCGCGCCTTGCCGCGCGCCTCCAGCGTGCGGAAGAAAGTGGCCCAGTCCGCGCCTTCGGCCAGCCGCGCGTCGCTGCGAAAGTCCTGCCACAGAGGCGCCAGGTAACGCACCGTGGATTCGGCCACGAACACGTCGCAGTCCTGGCCCTGTCGGCGTAGCGCCAGCTCCACCAGCGCCCATCCGCACAAGGTCATCAAGCTCACCAGGCTGCCGCCGAACGCGCAGCCCTTGTCGTTGACGTTGGGTTGCAGCGGCGCGAGCAGACTGAAAGTGTCGTTGCTGAAATCGCCGAGTTGCAGATCCATCGCCAGTGCGAGGGGAATTTCATCACGGACAAAACGCACCAGCTGCGTCGCCTGTGTTTCTGCTTCGCTCATGCTCATCGGAGAAGGGGTTCGATCATGGGAAACGCCAAGTGTAGGGCGATTACACTGCCGGCCATGGCGTTGACGACGAACAACGGATTCCTGCACGGCCGCACGGTGGTGATCACACGTCCTGCGGGCACGGCTGTCGCGGCTGTGCGACAGGTTCGCGCGCGTGGCGGCGTACCGTTGTTGTTGCCCGGCCTCGCGTTGCGCGGCATCGCGAATGAAGACGAGGCAGCCATCGCATTGGGCGCAGCACTCGCGGATGAACTGTTGATCTTCAGCAGTCCGGCTGCCGTGCGTTTCGCTGCACGCCTCAGGCCGTTGCGCACAAAGGCGGCCGTTCTGGCAGTGGGCGAGGGTACGGCGCGCGTGCTGCGGCGACATGGCATCGATGCATTGACGCCGTTGCGGCAGGACAGCGAAGGCGTGCTCGATCACGCCGCACTACGCGACATCCGCGATCGTCATGTCGCACTGATTGGCGCACCTGGCGGGCGTGGAGTATTGCGCGAACAGCTGGCGGCGCGCGGTGCGATCCTGCGTGAGCTACATGTCTATCGACGGGGGGCGCCGCGACTCGATCGTCGCCACATGCATGCCATCGAAACACTGCCAGCTTCGGCATGCGTTTTGATTTCCAGCGCCGAAGCCCTGCATAACCTGCGGCAACTGCTGTCGCCTGCGGCACTCGCGAAACTTCGCGCCGCAACGCTTGTGGTGAGCAGCGAACGGCTGATGAATGTGGCAAAGGATGCAGGTTTTCAGCGTCTGATACGCGCCGCGTCCGCACTCACAGCGGATCTGCTCGACGCGGCTGCGCGCACGGATTGAGCCTTGCCTTCACGCGCGTGCTACGAACGCGCGTGCATGGACTGGTAGCATGCGCGGATGAGCGAAACCGACAAAACCAGCGATTCCGGCGCGCCCGCGGGCGCACGTCCCGACCCGTTGCCCGCGACGCGCATAAGCCGTCCGGCGCCGGCACCGCGTCCACGCGGCGGCGGCAGTCTCGCGCTGGCGGTGCTGCTCTCGTTGATCGCTCTTGGCGGTGCCGGGTATATAGGCTGGCGACAGTGGCAGCAGGAACAGAATCGCGTGTCGGACAGCCTGACTGCCGCCACGCTGCAGCAGCGCGTCACCGCGCTCGAAACCAGTCTTGCCGGCGTGAGCAGCGAGCGCAGCAGCATCAATCAGCGGTTGAACGACGCGGCGCAGGTCAATCGTTCGCTGCGTGAAGAACTGCTCGGTCAATCCGATCGCACGCGCAACCTCGAAGATGCCGTGGCCAAGCTCGCCGAGAAAAGCGTTTCCGGTCACGACACGATGCTGCTGGACGAAACCGAATCGCTGCTGCGCATGGGCGGCGAGCGTTACACGTTGTTCCACGATGCGCAGGGCGCGGCCGCTGCGTATGCGTTGGCCGACCAGACTTTGGCAGCCGTGAACGATGCTGCGTTCTCCGGTCTGCGCCAGAGCATCGGTGCCGAACGCGAAGCGCTGGCGAAGAGCCAGCCGGCGAGCCAGGATCAGGCGCTGCAGCAACTCACCGTCTTGCGCGCCACGTTGCCGCAGCTGCCGTTGAAACCGCTGGATACGCCGGACGCCCATCAGCCGACGGACACGTGGTCGCGCATTGGTCATGCGCTCGCGAGCGTCGTCAGCGTGCAGCGCGACAACGGTGCGCCGCTGGCGGTGGCCGATGCGCGTTTCGCACGCGAGCTGGCAGCGCTCGATCTCGCGCAGGCGCAATCTGCACTGCTCGCTTACGACAACGCCGCATATCTCGCAGCGCTGGAGCGCATCGGCGTTACGTTGTCGACGCAATTCGATAGCGATGCGGCGTCGGTGAAACAGGTCCAGTCCAACCTTCATCAACTCGCGGCGACGCCGCCGGCCGGTGGCAAGGTGCAACTCGGCGCGGCACTCACCGAGCTGCACAACCTGCGCGAAGTACACGCGCTGAAACCCGGTGCGGATAGCGCGCCCGCATCATCGAGCAGCGCCGCGAAACCGTCGGGCGGAGCCACGCCATGAAGTTGTGGCGCTGGATTCTGCTGCTGGTGTTCATCGCCGCGCTGGCCGCGTTCGGCTGGCATTGGGTGGCGCAAGATCCCGGATACGTTTATGTGCACATCCATGGTTGGTACGCCGAGCGCACGGTGGTCGGCGCGGTACTGACACTTCTGCTGTTCTGGTTTCTGCTCGTGGTCCTATGGCGCGTGGTGCGCTGGCCGTTCGGCGCGTTCTCGCGTCGGCATCGCCGGCTCAGCCAGCAACGCATGGGCGATGGTCTGATCGCATTGATCGAAGGCCGCCACGGTGATGCGGAGCGTGATCTCAATCGTGCGTCCCGACTCGACAGCCTGCGCGGCCCGGCGTTGCTCGCGTCCGCCGAGGCATCGTCGCGTCGCGGTGAACATGGCCGCGCACTCGAATCATTGAACCAGGCTTCGCAATCCGCACCGCAGGCATCGCGCGTGTTGCGCGCACGCGTGTTACGACGTGATGGCAAGCCTGCCGAAGCACTCGCCTTGCTGGCACCCGAATCCGACAAGGGCACGCTTACGCCCGGCGGCTGGCGCGAACTCGCACTGGCCGCACTCGCCAGCGGCGACACGCGCCGCGCGCGCGACGCACTCGATCCGCTGCAGAAAAGCGGCGCGCTCGGCACACGCGCATACGCCGCGCTCGAAGCGAAAGTGCTGGTCGCATCGATCAATGCCACCGGCGATGGCGCGGTACTCAATACGCTGTGGTCACAACTGCCGAAGAATCAGCGTCGTGTGCCCGCCGCCGTCGAGGCTTATGCGCGCCGCGCTTCCGGCTTCGGCCTTGTGCTGCCGGCGATGGATGAGATGGAATCCGCGTTGCGCCGCGAGTGGTCGCCTCAACTCATCGAAACCTACGGCACCTTGCCCGGCAACGACATCGAAGCGCGCCTGCGCCGTGCCGAAGGCTGGCTCGACGCGCACCCGAACGACGCCAACCTGCTGCTCACCCTCGGCCGCATGTGCGTGCGCCTCAAGCTGTGGGGCAAAGCGCATCAATACCTGCAACGCTCACTCGCACTCACACCCAGCGCCGCCGTGTGGGAAGCCCTCGGCGACACCTACGCCGGCCAAGGCGATTCACTGCAAGCACAACGCTGCTATCGCAACGCCCTCTCCTTCGCCCGCGGCGAACCCGTCATCACGCTCCCGCAAACCGGCACGCCAGGTGATGTGGATACTCGCCCCGTGGCAATCGAAGAACGCGATCAGCACGGAGTGCCGCGGTTGCCGGGGTAGGTTGCTTGACGGTTGATGTTTCGGCTTGCATGTCTGCTTTCGACCCGGGACAGGCACCGACCAGGAACGCGAAAGAATGAATCAGCGGCACCTCATAGGGCATGCTGCTGGAGGTCAATTCGCAAGCCCGCAAACCAGCATCACATTCGATTCAGAAGATCGAAGGCCTTGTTGATGTGATATGTCAACGGATGTGCTGCCTCGTCTTGCCGCCAGTTTTCCTTTGCGATTCGCAGTGCGCCGATAGCTACCATCGCAGCCAGACGCAGGGTCGGTCGACGTCGTTTGTCTGACCACTTCTCGTACATGGCTTCTGCCAACAACTCTTCCATCTGTACAAGTAGTGCTTCCTTGCGCAGACGAAGTGTATCGATGGATCGGAGAATGCGGTCCGCGACGATGGACTCCTTCGTCTCGTAGGTTGACGCAAGCGACAGGAAAGTTTTTCGGGCTGCCTCGATCGGTGCCAGATCGGGAGATTGCTTCAGGAAAGTGGGTCCCAGCGCGAGCGGAAACTTGCCGCTTTCGTGCGCCATCAGCACATCTTCCTTCGACTTAAGGTAGGAGAAGAAAGTACGACGCGAGATGCCCGAGGCCGCTGCGATCGCATCGAGCGTCGTTGCCTCATAACCGTTCTCCACGAAAAGATTCAGACCCGTTTCGGCAATCCGGTCGAGCGTCAGTTGTCGTTTGCGCTCGCGCAGGTCACTGGGGGCTTTTCCCGAGTTGGGCATCGTCATGACTCTGGCAACAGTGAGTTCGCACACAAGATTACATCACTCTTGACAGCGTATGCACTCGGTGCAATAAATGCACTAAGTGCAATATTGTGCATTGAGTGTAATTATTTGGAGAGAATTCATGTCGACACCAAAGGTCTGGTTTATCACTGGGGCATCACAGGGTTTCGGTCGGGTCTGGACAGAGGCCGCGCTGAAGCGTGGCGACAGGGTCGTGGCGACTGCGCGAAATCCCCAAGTGCTCGATGAGGTCATCGGCACTTATGGCGATGCAGCCCTCGTGCTTCCGCTGGACGTGACCGATCGCGACGCGGTCTTCGAAACCATTGAACAGGCGCATCGGCATTTCGGCCGCCTCGACGTTGTTCTGAGCAACGCCGGTTATGGCTACATGGGCGCGATCGAAGAGCTGCAACCGGAGCAAATCAAGGCCAGCTTCGATACCAACGTGTTCGGAACGCTCTCCGTGCTTCAGGCGGCGCTGCCGATCCTGCGTGCGCAGGGAAGTGGTCACATCCTGACGGTATCGAGCATTGGCGGCGTCATAGGTTTTCCAACCGGCGGTACGTACACCGCAACCAAGTTTGCCGTCGAGGCGATGTCCGAAGCGCTTGCGGCTGAAGTGGCGTCATTCGGTATCAAAGTCACCATCATCGAGCCGGGCCACTTCTCCACGGGTTTTCGCGCCGCCGTGCAGAACCCTCCCGCCATCGATGCCTACGACCCGATACGTCAAGCGATTCGCGCATCCTTCAAGCCGGAGGATTTTGGCGATCCTGCCGCGACGTCCGCAGCGATTTTCAAAGCCGTGGACGCCGTCGATCCGCCGCTGCGTCTGGTACTCGGTTCGACCACCATTCCCAAATTCAAGGCGATCTACCAGGCGCGCCTGAGCAATTGGGAAAAGTGGGAAGCCGTATCCAACGCCGCCCAAGGGCATCAGAGTGTGTGAACCAGAAGGGTTGTCATGCATCGATGATCTTTTATCCCAAAGCAAAACCCGGCGCATCTGCTGCTGCCTGCCTCACTGAAATCACGTGATGGAGATTCCGGAAATGAAACTTCTGCTGCTTGGCGCGACGGGTCTCGTGGGAAGCGAAGCACTGAAACTCGCGCTGGCCAGCGACGCGTTTTCCGAGTTGCTGGCGCCAACCCGGCACCCGCTTGAACCGCACCGGAAGCTGAGCAATCCAGTGACGTCGCGGCTGGAGGAGCTGCTGCCGACACTGGCCTCGTCTCAGGTCGACGCCGTCATATGCGCGCTGGGGACGACACGGGCGAAAGCTGGGTCGAAGAAAGCGTTTCGCCATGTCGACTGCGAACTGCCCGTCGCCTTTGGTAAAGCGGCACATGCGGCGGGCGTGGATACGTACGCCATGGTGACGGCCATGGGCGCCTCGATTGATTCCAGAAGTTTCTACTACCGGACCAAGGGAGAGGTCGAGCAAGGGATTGTGGACATCGGATTTCGGTCGCTGACCATCTGCAGGCCCAGCCTCATCGGTGGGGAACGTCAGGAAACAAGGCGTGCGGAAGGCGCGGCGCTGGTCTTGCTCCGATTCCTGGCGCCGGTGCTGCCGAAGAGGATTCGCGTCAATCCCGCGCAGATCATCGCTGCTTCACTGCTTGATGCAGTGATTGCTGCAAGACCCGGATACCACCAGATCCTTGCAGAACAAATGAACTGAGTTGCGAAAGTGGCGGCGCACCAGTCGGGCTGGTTGGTGCTGCGTTCTATCCCGAGCTCGGTGCGCCGCCGGCACTATTGCTTGATGCCTTCGAAGTTGATCGTGACTTTGACATCATCGCTGATGTAAGGGACATATGCCTTCATGCCGAAGTCGGAGCGCTTGATCGTGGTGGTGGCGGTATAGCCCACCTTGAACACGTTGGTACCCGTGGTGTCCTGCGCCATGCGGTTGAAGGTGGTCTTCAGGACGAGCGCCTTGGTGATGCCGAGCAAGGTGAAATCGCCCTTGATGTCGAAGGTCTTGTCGCCCGTCTTCGTGATGCGGGTGCTCTTGAAGGTCATCGTCGGAAACTTCGCAACGTTGAAAAACATGGCACCTTGCAGGTCCTTGTCACGAGCAACAAAGCCTGTGTCGACACTGTCGGAACCCATCGTCACTTCGATGGTGCTTCGTTCCATCTTGGCTGTATCCATGGTCAGTGTGCCCTGCAGGTCGTGCACGGCGCCGGTGATGTTGGAGAAGCCGAGATGGTTGATGGTGAAGATCGTCTGTGTGTGGGCAGGATCGAGCCTGAAGGTATCGGCGGCCGACGCGGGGGACGCCAGCAACATGCCCACCAGGCATGTCGGCACAATGGCAAGCAGTGGATGTTTCATGGATATGTTCCTTGTTGAGTGGCGCGACTCGGGATGTTCGATCATGTTTTTCTGTCGAACCTGATAGCGCCGGTAACATATCGGCTTGGGCCCGTCGGCATAATTCAGCGCGTCGTCAAAACACTGTTGCGAAAAGAGGAATGACCAAGCGACATGAGCTTGTTTGACGACATGAAAGTCTTCGCGCAGGTCATCGAATCCGGAAGCTTTTCGGGTGCGGCGCGACGACTGGATATCGCCAAGTCGGCGGTGACCCGCCACATTGCGGCACTGGAATCACGCCTTCAGGGCTCGGTGATAAACCGCTCCACCCGTCGCCTCAGCCTGACCGAGATGGGACAGGCGTATTACGACCGTGCACGCCGCATCCTCGATGATGTGGCAGAAGCGGACGAGGTCGCACGGAGTCTTCAGGTCGAACTGATCGGGCGGCTTCGCATCGCTGCGCCGATGTCCTTTGCGCACGCGCACCTGTCGCCCGCCGTCGCCGCCTTTCTCACCGAACACCCACGCGTGGAGATCGAGCTCGATCTCGATGACGAGCACGTCGATTTGATCAACGGTGGTTTCGACCTGGCGGTTCGCATCGGAGCCTTGAAGGATTCTTCGATGATCGCTCGCCTGCTTGCGCCTTGCCGCCGCGTTGTCTGCGCAAGCCCTTCGTATCTGGCGATCCATGGTGAACCAACGACACTCGATGATCTTGAAGCTTTCGATCATCGATGCCTTGTCTACAGCAACCGCCCAGTTGCCGATCAATGGCGCTTCAAAGTTGGCGACACGTGGCAGGTTGCACGAGTCACCAGGCAAAGATTGACTTGCAACAACGGGCAAGCACTGTGCGATGCAGCGATCGAAGGACTGGGACTTGCCGTGCTGCCGACCTTCATGGCGAGCGAACCGATCGTACGCGGCCAACTCAAAATGCTGCTGCGTGACTATCCGCTGGCAGAGCCTTCCATTTACGCTGTCTGGCCGCCTGGAAGGCAGCTTTCAACGAAAGCCCGCGCCATGGTCGAAGCCCTGAGCCAGCGATTCGGTCCGACACCTTATTGGGACAAAAACCTCAGTACAGAACATGAATTACGAAGGTCATAATCTACAAACCGGCACGTTCAGCATGAAGTGCTGCGGTTGCCGTGATAAGTGTGGTTTGGGACCCATGCTCCGATAAGCGATGAGACCGCAAAAGGGGTTCGCTTGTGAACAAGAATCTGGATGACCTCATCAGCCAGGCAGACGAGCAATTGCAGGAACTCGAAACCGAGTTTCAAAAAAAAGAGGCTGCCGGCTCGCTCGAGCAGGACGTCAGTCACGACGCCGCACTTCGATTCAATGAGCCGTCCGAAAAGAACTCCTACGCTGCACGTCACCCGAAACTCATGGGATTCGCGTCACTCGCATTCGCTTCGCTTATTGCAATGCAAATCTACATATCGCTTACGTTGCCGCGTGCAACGGGTCCGTACCATCTGGTCAACGGGACTGTGCAGAGCAGTTCCATTATTTGGTCCGGACGCATTCATTACGGAAGCGTGGCCGCGTCGAAAGTGAAATTACCTGACGGCCGAACGGTCATGATTCGTCTGGACTCGGGTCGGCTACTTCCAGTCGGTACGTCGGTGGCATTTCGTGTTTACGATACCGGCGCAGTAAGAACCGATCGTTGGCTGTTGTAGCTGTTACGCCGTTGCATGGCGGTTCGAATGATTCGCAGCTTTGGGAAGCGTGCAAGCCAACGCGGTGACCAGGTTTTAGCTGGGTGCGAGGCTGATCCACTACATCGTCTACGCCGCAGGTGTCTAATGATCCGGACGTTGGCTTTCCTGATCGTTGCCGGAGCAATACAGCTGATTGCGATCGAGTTCGGCCATGTCTGATTACGGACAGGCCTCGCATTTCAAAGCGGCGTCAGATTCGCGTACGCGGCGACCAGCCATTTGCTTCCGGCGCTTTCGAAGTTCACTTGCAGACGCGTGTGCGCACCGCTGCCTTCGGCGCTGATGACGGTGCCTTCGCCGAAGACGGGGTGGCTGACGCGCTGGCCGAGTTTGACCGGCAGGGATTCGTCAAGTGATGGTTCGAAGGTGGAGCGGCCGGCGTACATCGGTCGCGTGATTTGTACGCGTGGACGGACTTCGTCGATGAGTTCGGCGGGTATTTCGCCGAGGAAGCGCGAGGCGCGTGCGAGCATTTCGGTGCCGTGCATGCGACGCGATTCGGCGTGGGTGACGAAGAGTTTTTCGCGCGCGCGGGTGATGCCGACGTAAGCGAGGCGACGCTCTTCCTCAAGCCGGCCTTCGTCGTCGACGGAGCGTTGGCTCGGGAACAGGCCTTCTTCCATGCCGACCAGAAACACCACCGGAAATTCCAGGCCCTTGGCCGAGTGCAATGTCATCAACTGCACGCAGTCGTCCCACGCTTCGCCCTGGTTTTCGCCGGCTTCCAGCGTGGCGTGCGAGAGGAACGCGGACAGCTCGCTCAGGCCTGCTTCGATGTCGTCGGGCGTGAGTTCGAAACGGCTGGCGACGTTGACCAGCTCGTCGAGATTTTCCACGCGCGACTCGGCGTTGCCGCGGCTGTCTTTTTCGTAGAAGTCGCGCAGGCCGGTATGCGTGATCGCGTGGTCGATTTGTTCGGAGAGGGTGAGGCCCTGATCTTTTTCGATCGATTCCGCCGGCGTCAGCGGCTGCGCGCGGCGAGCCATCTCGTCGATCAACACAAGAAATGCCTTCACCGCGTTCTTCGACCGGCCGGCGAGTTCGCTGCCGCCAAGTTCAGCCAGTGCTGATTCCCACATCGATGTGTTCTCGCCGCGAGCGCGACGACGCAGCACGTCGAGCGTGCGGTCGCCGATGCCGCGCGGTGGCGTGTTGACGGCGCGCTCGAATGCGGCGTCGTCGTGACGGTTGGCGGTGAGTCGCAGGTAAGCCAGTGCGTCTTTTACTTCGGCGCGCTCGAAGAAGCGCTGGCCGCCGTAGACACGATACGGGATGTCGCGCTGGATCAGCTGTTCTTCGAAGTTGCGCGACTGCGCGTTGGAGCGATAAAGAATCGCGCAGTCCTTTGCGTCGCCGTGTTCGTCGATGTATTCGCGGATGCGTTCGATGACGAAGCGCGCTTCGTCCTGCTCGTTGTATGCGGCGTACAGCGCGATGCGCTCGCCGTCGTCGCCCGCCGTCCACAACTGTTTTCCGAGCCGGCTGCCGTTGCGCGAGATGACGCTGTTGGCGGCCTTGAGAATGTTGGAGGTGGAGCGGTAGTTCTGTTCGAGCTTGATGGTCCGTGCGCCCGGGAAATCGCGCAGGAACTGCTGCACGTTTTCCACTTTTGCGCCGCGCCAGCCATAGATCGCCTGGTCATCATCGCCGACCACAAACACTTGTCCGCTGGCGCCGGCGAGAACGCGAATCCACGCGTACTGTAACGTGTTGGTGTCCTGGAATTCGTCGATGAGCAGGTAGCGCCAGCGTTGCTGATAGTGATCGAGCACGGCGGGATTCTTCAGCCACAACTCGTGCGCGCGCAGCAGCAATTCGGCGAAGTCCACGAGTCCCGCGCGACGACAAGCATCTTCGTACGCCTGATAAATCTGCACGAAAGTGCGTGCGACCGGATGATTGCCGTGTTCGATCCCGTCGGGCCGCTTGCCTTCGTCTTTCCAGTTGTTGATCTGCCAGCTTGCCTGACGCGGCGGGAATTTCGCATCGTCCAAACCGAGCCCGGCGATCACGCGCTTGACCAGTCGCAGTTGATCGTCGGCGTCGAGAATCTGGAATGTTTCCGGCAGGCCCGCCTCGCGCCAGTGACGGCGCAGCAGGCGATGCGCAATGCCGTGGAAGGTGCCGACAGTGAGGCCCTGGATGCCGCCGGGAATCAGCGCATCGAGTCGCGCGCGCATTTCGCCGGCGGCCTTGTTGGTGAACGTGACAGCGAGAATCGCCCAGGGCGGCACGCGCTCGACCTGGGTCAGCCAGCCGATGCGATGAGTGAGGACACGGGTCTTGCCGGAGCCGGCGCCGGCCAGCACGAGATAGTGGCCGGGCGGCGCGCAGACGGCTTCACGTTGGGCGTCGTTGAGCGGATCGATCAGATAGGAGACATCCATCCGATCCATTGTACCGGGCACCAACAAAAAACCGCCGCGAGGGCGGTTTTTCTTCGTGCTGTTTGCTGGCTCAGCGCTTCTTGCTGACGATGCCGCCGACGAGCAGCAAGCCGCCGACCACGATGCCGGCAATGCCCAGCCACTGCGGCAAGGCCTTGTCGTGCGTGGCTTCGATCTTGGCGGAGCCGAGCTGCGCCACGGTATCGGTTTTGCTGTAGCTGCCGTTGCCGGCGGTGACCCAGATGCCGGCGGCCAGCAAGATGATGCCTGCAATGATCAGACCTGCGCGCATGGTGTTTCCCCTCGTCGAATGTGCGCGGAGTATGCGGCGCGCGCGTGTGTAGAAACGGTACAGGCGCGATCGCGGGCACAAATCGCGGGCAAAAAAAGACCCCGAAGGCTAGGGGGAACCTTCGGGGCCGGGGACGCGAAGACCCAGGGGAGAGGTTCGCGTCCGGTTGGCAGCTCAGGGAGGTGAGTCCGCCGTGGATGCCGTTGCGTGCATCCGAGTAGTTCGAACACGGATTGCAAAGAAAGTTTCAGGGTTCGGAAAAAAATTTAAGGCCGATTCATTCGACGAGGCCATTTCATGAAGACTTAACGCAGTGATCGCGTGCGGCCGGATGAAACTCAGTGCGCCTCGTCCCAGTTGTCGCCCACACCGGCATCGACCAGCAGCGGCACAGCGAGTTCCGCCGCGCCGGACATCCGCTCGATCACCGCCGCGCGCACTTCGTCGACCGAGTCGGCGCGCACTTCGAACACCAGTTCATCGTGCACCTGCATGAGCATGGTGGCGTCGTTGCGATCCTTGAGCCACGCGGCGACCGCGATCATCGCGCGCTTGATGATGTCCGCCGCACTGCCCTGCATCGGCGCGTTCACCGCAGCGCGTTCGGCGCCTTGGCGCAGGCCCTGATTGCGCGAGGTGAGATTTTCCAGGTACAGGCGGCGGCCGAAAATGGTTTCGACGTAGCCATCGCGATGCGCTTGGTCGCGCGTGGAATCCATGTAATTCCGCACGCCGGGATAGCGCGAGAAATAACGCGCCATGTAGTCGCTGGCTTCGCCGCGATCCACGCCGAGTTGCCGCGCAAGACCGAACGCGCTCATGCCGTACATCAAGCCGAAGTTGATCGCCTTGGCCGCGCGACGCTGGTTGGTGCTCACGTCTTCCGGCGCCAGGCCGAATACTTCCGCCGCGGTTGCGCGATGTACATCGCCGCCTTCGCGGAACGCGCGCAGCAGGCCTTCGTCTCCGGAGAGATGCGCCATGATGCGCAGCTCGATCTGCGAGTAATCCGCCGCCAGCACTTTCCAGCCCGGCGGTGCGATGAAGGCTTGGCGGATGCGCCGGCCCTCTTCGGTGCGCACCGGAATGTTCTGCAAATTTGGATCGGACGACGAGATGCGTCCGGTCGCGACCGCGCCCTGGTGATAGCTGGTGTGTACGCGACCGGTGCGCGGATTGACGATGCCGGACAACTTGTCCGTGTACGTGGAACGCAATTTAGCCAAGCCGCGATAGTCGAGGATCAGCCGCGGTAGTTCGTGTGTATCGGCGATCGCTTCCAGCGCTTCCTCATTGGTGGACGGCTGGCCGGTTGGCGTCTTGAGTTTCGCTTGCAGGCCGAGTTCGTCGAACAGCACGGCCTGCAATTGCTTGGGCGAATCGAGATTGAATTCATGCCCGGCCAGCGCGTACGACTGCTGCTGCAACTCCAGCATGCGCTTGCCGAGTTGCTGGCTCTGCGTGCGCAGCACATCGCCGTCGATCAGCACGCCGCGGCGTTCCATCGCGGCCAGCACCGGCACCAGCGGAATCTCGATTTTTTCGTAGACGCCGCGCAGCGCTGGCGCGCTTTCCAGCCGCGGCCACAGCGCGAGATGCAATCGCAGCGTGATGTCGGCGTCTTCGGCGGCGTAACGACACGCCGTTTCGAGATCCACCTGCGAAAACGAAATCTGTTTCGCGCCCTTGCCAGCGACCTGTTCGTACTTGATCGTTTCGTAGCCGAGGTATTTCTTCGCCAGCGAATCCATGTCGTGGCGCGTGGCGGTGGCGTTCCACACATAGGATTCGAGCATGGAATCGTGCAGCAAACCCTGCACGGCGATGTCGTAATGCGACAGGATGTTGATGTCGTACTTCGCGTGCTGGCCAAGCTTGAACTTGTTCGCGTCTTCGAAGATCGGTTTCAGCGCGCGCAATACATCGTCGCGATTCAGTTGTTGCGGCACGCCCGGGTAATCGTGGCCGAGCGGGATGTAGCACGCACGCGCCGCTTCCACCGCGAACGAAATGCCGACGATTTCCGCGCGCATCGCATCGATGCTGGTGGTTTCGGTATCGAACGCGATCAGTTCGGCTGCATGCAATTGTTGCAACCAGATCGCGAACTGCTCCGGCGTGGTGACGAGTTCGTATTCGCCGGGAACAGAGAGCGCCGCGTCGGGCGCTTGTGGGAGCGCACCTTGTGTGCGATCGCTCTCAACGGGAACAGCATCGCGCACTGAGTGCGCTCCTACAGGTTGCCCTTCAGCATCGAGATCTTTCAACGCGGCCTTGAATCCGTAACGCTCGTACATCTCGCGCAACTTCGGAATGTCGCGTTCGCGCAAGGTCAGGTCGCTGGCATGCAGTTGCAGCGGAACGTCGACCTTGATGGTGACCAGTTCGCGCGACAGCGGCAACGACGGCAGTGCTTCGCGCAGGTACTCGCCGATCTTGCCGCCGACCTTGTCTGCGTTGGCCATCACGCCGTCGAGCGAATCGTATTCGGCCAGCCATTTCGCGGCGGTCTTGGGGCCGCACTTGGTGACGCCCGGCACATTGTCGATGCTGTCGCCGGTGAGGCTCAGGAAATCGATGATGCGATTCGGCGGCACGCCGAATTTCTCGATGACGCCGGCGATATCCAGCGTGGTGTTGGTCATTGTGTTGACCAGCGTCACGCGCGGCCCGACCAGTTGCGCGAGATCCTTGTCGCCGGTGGAAATTTCCACTTCCACGCCGAGCGCTTCGGCTTGTCGCGCGATGGTGCCGATGACGTCGTCCGCTTCGACACCCGGCTCACACAGAATCGGAAAACCGAGCGCGCCGACGATGTCCATCATCGGCTGCACCTGCGAACGCAGGTCGTCCGGCATCGGCGGCCGGTGTGCCTTGTATTGATCGTAGAGCGCATCGCGGAAAGTGGGCCCGGGCGCGTCGCAGACGAAAGCAAGAAATTCCGGTTGCGCCTTCAACGTGGCGCGCAGCATGTTGACCACGCCGAACAATGCGCCGGTCGGTTCGCCGCGCGTATTGGTCAGTGGCGGTAACGCATGAAACGCGCGATAGAGATAGGACGAGCCGTCGATGAGGATGAGTTTGGCCATGCCGCATTCTCGCATGCGTCGCCGGGCGCCGCGCTTCACGGAAGCGCTGCGCAGCCGCTGTTATGCTGCGTCACCCCGTACGAGATCGCCGCCATGAAGAATGTCGCCCCGCTGGTATGCGCAAGTTTTCTGCTCACTGCGAGCCTGCTGTCCTCGGGTGCGTTCGCGCAGACCAAGCCATCGTCGGCCAATGTTCCGCCACCGCCAGGCATGAACGATCCGGGCGTACACGCAACGGCACCGGCGACGGCGTCGTCCACCGCCCAACCGCGCACCAGCACGCTGGATTTGAAGCCGCAGGCCTTGCCGTCCATGCAGGACAACGGCGCTGGCATGGGGCGCGACAATTCCGTACCCGAAATCAAGGTGCATCAGCGCGGCGAAGACACCGTGCAGGAATACAGCCGCAGCGGGCAGGTCTACATGATCGTGGTGACGCCCAAGAGCGGCATCCAGCAAACCTATATGGTCGATCCGCAAGGCCGCATCGTTGACGACCACGGCCAGAAGCCGGTGCGTCCGGTGATGTACAAGGTGCTGGAGTGGGGCAAATCCAAGCCAGCCGAAGCGAGCTCGTCGTCGGACGACGACAGCAGCAACTAGGCCACACGTTTCGCACGATCGACGAGTTGAACCCGCGGGTGGAGACGAACGATGCAACTGCGTGAAAGCTGGCTGCTGTTCGCACTCGGCTCCGCATTGTTCGCGGCGCTTACCGCGCTGTTCGGCAAGCTCGGCGTGGTCGGCATCAACTCCAACCTCGCCACCTTCATCCGCACGATCGTGATCCTGTTCGTCACCGCGGGCATTCTGAGCCTGCGCCAGGAATGGTCGAAACCCAGCGGCTTGCCATTGAACAGCTGGGTGTTCCTGATTCTTTCCGGCATCGCGACCGGGCTGTCGTGGCTCTGCTATTACCGCGCGCTGCAGCTCGGGCCGATCAGCAAGGTGGCGCCGATCGACAAACTCAGCGTTGCCCTCGCGATCGTGCTGGGTCTGGTGTTTCTCGGCGAACGTCCGAGCTGGCCGTTGCTGATCGGCGGCTTGCTGATCGTTGCCGGCGCGATGGTGATCGCGTTGTTCTGAGCGGGCGTTTCCGACGCCTTACTGATCATCAAGTTCGGGGTAGTGTCGAAAGATACCGTTCGTGTTGAACCCCAGCCGCCGCGGCGACGCGAGATAACCGGCGATCCCCGGACGCTCGGCCACGCGCTGGTGCAATGCGCGCAACAGCGGCAGCTTGCGACCGAGCCGCTTCATCGCGCGTGGAAACGCATAGTCCAGTCCGGACATCAGCTGGAAGAGCGACAGATCGACATACGAATGTTCACTCAGCGCATGACGGCCGCCACCATGTTCAATCACCTGTTCGAAATAGCCGAGGAATTTCGGCAGGCGCGTCTCGCACAAATCCTTCGAACGCTTTTTCGCTTCGGCTTTTTGATCTTCGTAGTAGAGACCGCTCGCCACCGGATGGTGCGAGTCGTGCACTTCGACGACAAGGTCGGCGATCGTCAACTGGATCTGGTGCGCCCGGATGCGCCGTGACTCGCTGTCCGGAACGAGGCTCAACGGTGGGCCGAGGTATTGCAGGATGTTCGCTACCTGCGCGATGACGAGGCGACCTGTCTTGAGGAACGGCGGCGCGAACGGTATCGCGCCCTGATGTTCGCCACCGAGGTACGGCGTCATGCATGCGTCGCCGTGTTCGCGCGCCATGTCGACGTATTCGGCGCCGGCATCTTCGAGCGCGAGTCGGATGAATTCACCGCGGCCCTGGATGCCCGTCCAGTAATAGAGTTCGTAACGCATGTCGCCTCCGGGTCGAAGACTCAATGCTGGAACGATCGACTTCTACGGAGCGTGTAGGAGCGCACCCTGTGCGCGAATGCTTTTCGTCACGCGCTGAAAAAAACATTCGCGCACAGGGTGCGCTCCTACGGATTCGGCTCTAGTGCCGGAAATGGCGCATGCCGGTGAATACCATCGCCATGTCGTGCTCGTCGGCCGCGGCAATGACTTCGCTGTCGCGCATCGAGCCGCCCGGCTGGATCACCGCGCGAATGCCGGCCGCCGCTGCTGCGTCGATGCCATCGCGGAACGGGAAGAACGCATCGGATGCCATCACCGAGCCGCGCACTTCGAGCTTCTCGTCTGCCGCCTTGATGCCGGCGATGCGCGCGCTATAGATGCGGCTCATCTGGCCGGCGCCGATGCCGATGGTCTGGCGGTCGCGCGCGTAAACGATGGCATTGCTCTTGACGAACTTGGCGACCTTCCACGCGAAGATCAGGTCGTTGATTTCCGCATCGGTCGGCGCGCGCTTGGTCACGATTTTCAGATCGTCCGCGCCGATCATGCCGATGTCGGCGCTCTGCAACAGCAGCCCTGAACCGACGCGCTTGGAATGCACGCCCGGATGCGCGTGAAGGAGATCCCCGTCTGCGGGCAGCGGGATCACCAGCACGCGCACGTTGCCCTTTTTCTTGAACGCTTTCAATGCGTCTTCTGCATAAGCCGGCGCGAGTATCACTTCGACAAACTGACGCTCGACAATTGCGCGTGCCGTCGCGGCGTCCACTTCGCGATTGAACGCGATGATGCCGCCGAAGGCCGAGGTCGGATCGGTTTGATAGGCGAGGCCATACGCGCGTCCGATGCCATCGAGACTCACGGCGACGCCGCACGGGTTGGCGTGCTTGACGATCACGCAAGCCGGCTTGGTGAAGCTGCGTACGCATTCCCACGCGGCATCGGCATCGGCGATGTTGTTGAAGGACAGCTCCTTGCCCTGCAACTGACGGAATGTGGCGAGCGTGCCGGCAGATGGATACATGTCGCGATAAAACGCGGCCTGCTGATGCGGGTTTTCGCCGTAACGCAGATCCATCAGTTTCACGAAGCGGCTGTTGATCTGGCCGGGGAAGTCGGCACGTCCGGCGACGGCGTCCTGCGTTTCGTTGAGTTCGATCGAGGAAAGATAATCGCTGATCGCAGCGTCGTAGTTCGACACGTTATTGAAGGCGGCCACGGAAAGCTTGAAGCGCGTCGCGCGACCGAGGCCGCCATCGCGCTCGATCTCGGCCAGCGCGTCGTCGTATTGATCCGGCGACGTCAGCACCGCGACGTCGTTCCAGTTTTTCGCTGCGGAACGCAACATCGCCGGACCGCCGATATCGATGTTTTCGATCGCCTCGTCGAGCGTGCAATCGGCCTTGGCGACCGTTGCCTCGAACGGGTACAGATTCAGCACCAGCAGGTCGATCGGCGCGATGCCGAGTTCCTTCATCACGGCATCGTCGGTGCCGCGACGACCGAGCAAACCGCCGTGCACTTTGGGGTGCAGCGTCTTGACGCGGCCATCCATGATTTCGGGAAAACCGGTGACGTCGCTCACGTCGGTGACGGCGATGCCGGCGTCGCGCAATGCCTTCGCGCTGCCGCCGGTCGAGAGCAGTTCCACACCGGCAGCGGCCAGGCGTCGCGCCAGTTCGATCAGCCCGGTCTTGTCGGAGACGCTGAGCAGGGCGCGACGAATCGGAATGATCGTGGGCGAAGGCATGAGCGGATTTCCAGAAGGGGAAAGCCGTCGATTATAGCCGTCCGGATGCGTTCGCCGCGGTTGACGACCGCGTGCGGATTACAGCAAGCCGTGTGCAGCCAGCTTCTTGCGCAAGGTGGCGCGGTTGATGCCCAGCGCGCTCGCCGCGCGACTCTGGTTGCCATCGTGAAAAGCCAGCACTTCGCGCAACAACGGAATCTCGACTTCGCGCAGCACCAGCGCGTGAAGACCTTCGGCGCATTCGGTATCGCCGATGTCCGCGAGGTAACGACGAACGGTGCGCGTGACGCATTCACCCAATGCACTCTGCGAAGGTGCGGCATTCGTGGAGGCGCTCGGTGACGAGGTCTGTTTTACGGCCTCGGCAGCAGGCAATCGAACGGCGTTCAAGGACATCTCCCCCTCACGAACAACACGACGGCTACGTGGACCGCTGCATCTGGTTATGGTTGTTGAATCTCTGGATGACGCGTCGAGGCGGCGATAGCCGGCCCGGGCGGGGGATCGAGTCTACCCGTGCCGACGAATAATTTTAAGTGCTATTCGAAACCGAATTCGAAAGCGACCGCCTGATCGCCGGGATCCTGAACCTCCAGCAGCAGCACCGCGTTTTCACCTGGCGCCAATCCGCGTGCGAGCACCGCGCGATCGTCGAGATATTCGTGCGGTTGCAAGCGGCGCATCGAGAGGCGCTGACCTTGCGCGTTCGACAACGTGATGGTGAGCACGGGATATGGCTGCGCGAAGATCGCATCGTTGCGCACGCTCGCGCTGATCATCAGCGCACCGGCGACACTGGGATGCGCCTGCACGTTGCTCGCCACTAATTCGATCTGCTCTGGCGCGGCAATCAGCGGCAATCGGCAACCGAGCGTGCCGCAGGCGCCGCGCAGCCAGCCGCCCGTCGTAGGATCGCGAATCAGCACGTCGCGTTCGGCCCACGCGAGTTGAATGCCGAGCAGCAAGGCCAGCAACACGCCGACCACGACCCACGGCCAGCGACGTTCGCCGGGCTCGCGTGATTTTTTTTCGGCGCGTGCGGATCCGCGTGCAGGCTTCTCGCGCGCGAAACGCGGAGAGAAAACGAGTTGCGAAAAATCTTCGCTGCTTTCGTTTTCGTCCACGACGTGCTCGGGGGCGATGACGACGGCTTGCGGTGCAAGCCTCGGGCGATACACCACCAGGTCGATTTCCGGTGGTTCGAAGGCAGGTTCGTTGACCGCGAGTTCCTGGAACGGCTCGGGCGGCAGTTGATCGGTGAGCGTGGCGATGCTGTCGAAGCTTGCGCCGCAATGACCGCAGAGAACGTGGCCGTGCGCCTGGGCGATGGTGTGCGCGTCCAGCGAAAAAACGGACAGGCATTCAGGGCATTGGGTATACATGCAGGCCGGCGTGATCGGTGTGCAGCGAGTTTAGCAGTCTGCCGGCGACACACCCGGCGACGCGTCGCGTTTCGCGCGATTCATTCGCACGACTCGCGCCATGCTTGCGCGGTCAGGCGCGCCGGCAACCGCTGATGCGCACCCAGTCTTCTCGCGTATCCACGCGCAGGCCATCGAACCATTCGGCGTAACGCAGCAGCAGGTCGTCCTGCTGGCCGACGAGGATGCCGGAGATCGCGAACGGCGCGCCGGGTTTTGCGGCCTTCGCGAAAATTGGTGCGAGCTCGCCGAGCGGCCCGGCGAGAATGTTGGCGATGAACACGTCGGCGGGTTCGACGTCGAGTTCGTCGGGCAGGAACAGCGCGAGGCGATCGGCCACTTCGTTGCGCTCGGCATTGTCGGCTGATGCAATCAGTGCCTGCGGATCGTTGTCCACGCCGATGGCGCTGGCGGCGCCGAGTTTCAGCGCGGCGATGGCGAGGATGCCGGAGCCGCAGCCGAAATCGGTCACCGATTTCCCGGCAAGCTGCAATCCGTCCAGCCATTCCAGACACAGCGCTGTTGTCGGATGCGTGCCGCTGCCGAACGCGAGCCCCGGGTCGAGGCGCACAACCACGAGTCCGGCGTCGTCGCGCGGCGGTTCGATGTTCCAAGGATAGATCCACAACCGGCGACCGAACGGCATCGGCTCGAACTTGTCCATCCACGCGCGCACCCAGTCCTGATCGGCGACGTCGCGAAACAGCAGCTGATCCGGCTCCAGCCACGGCAGCAGTTCGCCCAGCGTTTCGGTGAGACCGCGGCGATCGGTGCCGACGTCGAACAGGGCGTTCAACGTGATCGTCGGCCACAGTGGCAACTCACCCACGCCCGGTTCAAAGATCGCCTGCTCGTCGGGCGTTTCCGCGTCGGCATCCTGCAGCGTGATCGACAGCGCACCGAGATCCTCGAGCGCTTCTTCCACGCGCGGCTGCTGCTCGACGCGAAGGGTGAGGGAAAGTTCTAGCCAGGGCATGCGATGTCCGTGGAGTGTGGCGAAGCAGCGGCATCGGCGACGCGATGGGATCGCGCGCGATGCCGCCATCACGACGCGATCAGTGATCGGTCGGCGGATGACCTTTCTGTTCGGCCATGCGTTTTTCGAGGTAGTGAATGTTCTGGCCGCCGTGCTGGAAACCGGCGTCGGCCATGATCCGTTGCTGCAGCGGAATGTTGCACTTCACGCCTTCGATCACCGTTTCGGCGAGCGCCAAGCGCATGCGCGCGATGGCGGTTTCGCGGTCGGGTCCGTGCACGATCAGCTTGCCGATCATCGAATCGTAGTTCGGCGGAATCTTGTAGCCGTCGTACAGGTGCGTGTCGACGCGCACGCCGGGACCGCCGGGCGCTTCGAAGCGCTTCACGGTGCCGGGGCTCGGCATGAACGTGTCGGGATCTTCGGCATTGATGCGGCATTCGATCGCGTGGCCGCGAATGACGATGTCTTCCTGACGAATCGACAGCTTTTCGCCGCCGGCGATCAGCAACTGCTCGCGCACCAGATCGATGCCGGTGATCAGTTCGGTCACCGGATGCTCGACCTGGATGCGGGTGTTCATCTCGATGAAATAGAAGCGGCCGTTCTCGAACAGAAACTCGAACGTGCCGGCGCCGCGATAGCCGATGCGAACGCACGCATCAACGCAGACCTTGCCGATTTCGGCACGCTGTTCCGGCGTGATGCCGGGCGCGGGCGCTTCTTCCACTACTTTTTGATGGCGACGTTGCATGGAGCAATCACGCTCGCCGAGATGGATCGCGTTGCCCTGGCCGTCGGCCAACACCTGGATTTCGACGTGGCGCGGATTCTCCAAAAATTTTTCCATGTACACCTGTTCGTTGCCGAACGCGGCCTTGGCTTCGGCCTTGGTCATGGTGACCGCGTTGCCGAGATGCGCCTCGGTGCGCACCACACGCATGCCGCGGCCGCCGCCGCCGCCGGCCGCCTTGATGATGACGGGATAGCCGATCTCGCGCGCGATGCGCACGTTCTCGTCGACGTTCTCGCCCAGTGGTCCACCCGAACCAGGCACGCAAGGGACACCGGCGGCTTTCATCGCGCGGATCGCCTGCACCTTGTCGCCCATCAGGCGGATCACTTCGGCGGTCGGGCCGATGAACACGAAGCCGGATTGCTCGACCTGCTCGGCGAAGTCCGCGCGTTCGGATAGAAATCCGTAACCCGGATGAATCGCCTGCGCGTCAGTGATCTCGGCCGCCGCGATGATGCGTGGAATGTTGAGGTAGCTGTCGACCGATGGCCCCGGCCCGATGCACACCGATTCGTCGGCGAGGCCGACGTGCTTCAGGTTGCGATCCACAGTGGAATGCACGGCCACGGTCTTGATACCCAGACTGTGGCAGGCGCGCAGGACGCGCAGCGCGATTTCGCCGCGGTTGGCGATGACGACTTTTTCTAACATGGGAGCTCCAAGGAGCGGAAAACAGGGAATGGGCCACGGGGAACGGAAAGATCAAAAGCGCGGTGTCGCAGCCCCTGTATTTCCCGTTGCCCTTTTCCCTTTCCCCGTTTCCGCTCGATCATCAGGCAATCACGAACATGGGTTCGTCGAATTCCACCGGCTGGCCGTTTTCGACCAGAATGGCTTGCACGGTGCCGGCCACATCGGCCTCGATTTGGTTGAACATTTTCATCGCCTCGATGATGCCGAGCGTCTCGCCGGCCTTCACTTGCTGGCCGACCTTGGCGAATGCCGGCGTGCCAGGCGTGGCCGACGCGTAGAAGGTACCCACCATCGGCGCTTTCACCACATGACCGGCAGGCAATGCGCTGGCGGCTGGCGCGGCTTCTGCGGCCGCTGCCACCGGAGCCGGAGCGGTAGCGATGGCCACTGGCGCTTGCGCGGCTGGAGCCGGTGCGGCAGGCGCGGTGTTCTTGGGCACGCGCGACAGGCGCACGACCTCTTCGCCTTCCTTGATCTCGAGTTCGGCGAGGTTGGATTCCTCGAGCAAGTCGATCAGCTTCTTGATTTTGCGCAAATCCATCGGATCAGCCTTTTGTCGGTCAGGCCACGCATGGCCGGAGGGGATTGAATAGGTGGACCACGTGGTCGTGTCGCTTACGAGCCGGCAGTGGATTCGTTGGGCGAGGGAAGCCGGCGGATGGCCGCGTCGAGCGCCAGCCGGTAGCTGTCTGCGCCAAAGCCGCAGATCACGCCGATCGCGATATCCGACAGATAGGAGTGGCGCCTGAACGACTCGCGCGCATGCACGTTGGACAGATGCACTTCGATGAATGGAATCGCCACCGCGGCCAGTGCGTCGCGCAGCGCAATGCTGGTGTGGGTAAACGCGCCGGCATTGAACAGGATCAGCGCGGTCTGGTCGTCGCGTCCCTGCTGGATGCGGCCGATCAATTCATGTTCGGCATTGGACTGGAACCACGCAAGCTCATGCCCGGCGGCCTGCGCGCGATCGGCAAGTTGCTGGTTGATATCGGCCAACGTGTCGCTGCCGTAGATGTTCGGCTCGCGGGTGCCCAGCAGATTGAGGTTGGGTCCGTGCAGGACCAGGATTTTCGCCACGAAACCATCCCGCTTGCGTCCGGCAGCCCGCCGACCGGGCGAAGTGTGCGCGCAGAGGTGAATGTTGTCCAGTTCAGCGCAGATCGGCGATGTTTGACGTAGAAGCGTCAGATTGCCGTGCGGAAGCGTATGCCTGACGGTTAAGGGCGTGGAGCCCCGATCAGCCAGCTTTCAAGCTCCGATGACGTCAGGGCGCCCACATGGGTCGCCATGATTGTTCCATTGGCGTCGATCAGAACGCTGTAAGGCAGCACGGTTTGCGTATCGCCGAAAAGCGCGGAAGTGCTTGGGTCTGCAAGGTCGCCGAGCAGGATCGGGTAATCGAGCGGATGCGTCGCAAGGAACCGGCGCACGTGTGCCGGATCGTCCATTGCGATGCCGATGATGACCGGACCGTTGTTACCGGTTCTCGCCTGCGCGCGATTCAGCGCTGGCATTTCCGCAAGACACGGCACGCACCAGCTGGCCCAGAAATTCAGCAGCACGCGGCGGCCGTGGTTATCCGCCAGACGATGCGGTTTGCCGTCGAGGTCGGGTAGAAGGAACGCGGGCGCGGGCTGGCCGATCAGCGTGGTATCAGTCAAACCACCGTACGACGTTGAAGGCTGGTTGCGATGCTGCACATAACCGCCGATGACCGAGGCGACCACGGCCAGCGTGAGGATCAGCGTGTTGCTGCGGCTGAGCATCAGCGCGCCGCTTCCGTCAGCGCCTGCTCGACCATCGACGATGTCAGCACGGTCGACAGCTGGTTACCGGCGCCGCCGTTTCGCGGAAACACCACATACAGCGGCACGCCAGGCGAGTGATATTGCTGCAGGAACGCGCTGATGGTCGGGTCGACGTCGGTCCAGTCGCCTTTCATGTAGACCGCGCCGGTCTGCTTGAGCAGGGCGTGGAAAGCGCCGGTATCGAGCACCGTGTGTTCGTTCGCCTTGCAGGTGACGCACCAGTCGGCGGTCATGTCGACGAATACCGGCGTGCCCGCCTTGCGCAATTCGGCCAGTTTGGCCGGGCTGTAGGCCACCACGCCGGTTGCCGTCGCCGCGGCGGTCGTCGGGCGTTGAACCTGCGCGAGCAGATACAGCGGCGCCAGCGTCGCGAGCGCCAGCAGCGCAACCAGGATTTTGCTCAAGCCCCCATGTGAACGGCTGCGCTCGAACCACCACAGTGTCATCGCCAGCAACACCATCGCCACCAGCACCAGTCCGACGGCATCGGCGCCGCGCTGGTTTGCCAAAACCCAGACCAACCACACGGCGGTCAGGTACATCGGGAAGGCCAGCACCTCTTTCAGCGTTTCCATCCAGCGACCCGGCCGCGGCAGCAACCGAGCCAGCGCCGGTACGAAACCGATCAGCAGGAACGGCAACGCAAGGCCGACGCCCAGCGCGAGAAACACCAGCAGCGCAGCGAGCATCGGGGCTGCGAAAGCGTAGGCGAGCGCACTACCCATGAACGGCGCCGTGCACGGGCTGGCCACGACGACTGCGAGCACGCCAGTGAAAAAATCGCCCGCCGGGCCCGAGCGCGAAGCCAGTCCCGCGCCGGTATTGCCCAGCGATGTGCCGAACTGCACCACGCCCGACATCGACAAGCCTACGGCCAGCATCACGCACGCAAGCACGCCGACCAGCAACGGTTGCTGCAACTGCGTGCCCCACCCAAGTGCATGCCCGGCGGAGCGCAAAGCGAGAATGCTCATGCCAAGCGCGGCAAAACTCACCAGTACGCCCGCGCTGTAAAACAGTGCGTGGCGACGGGCAGTAGAACGGCTCTCGCCGCTTTCCAGGACGTTCACCGCCTTGATCGACAGTACCGGCAAGACGCACGGCATCAGGTTCAGCACCAGGCCGCCACCGAGTGCGAGGAGCAATGCGGCAAGCAGGCCGGGCGTCGATGCATTTCCGCCGGTGCTGCCGGGCGGCATTTCCGGCGCGGTCGCCACCGTCTGGCCTGTCGAAGCGAGGCCGTTGCCCAAGTCAACCGTCACCGCGCGTGTCATGAGCGGATAGCAAAGTCCGCCATCCTGACAACCCTGGAAACTCGCCTCGATCTTCAACTGTTTGTAATCGCCGGGATCGCCTGTCACTGCTACCGGCAATTCCACCTGGTCGAAGTAAACGATGACGTCGCCGTAGTGACTGTCGTGGTGCTTGGTGCCGGCGGGCCATGCCGGCTTGAGACCGAGCACCGCGACATCTTTCAATGTCAGCGAGGTCTGGTCGCGATACAGGTAATACCCTTTAGGCATCGTCCAGCGCAGCAGCAACTGGTGCGGATTCTGCGCCAGCGCCTCGAAACGGAACGCCTGCTCTGCCGGCAGCGGCGCCGTATCCGTTCTCGCCATCGAACTCGAACGTCCACCGAGAATGCCGTCCAGCCCATGTCCCGGCGCCGGTATCGCGCTCGTTGCCGAGGCCGGCAGGGGCAGATCCAGCGACTCGGTATGCGGCGGATAGCAGATTTTCGGATCGACTTCGTGGCAGCCCTGATATTGGACGCTCAGCTTCAGCCGCTGCGTTCCGGGCGTCACGCTGTAAGGCAAGGTCGCGTCAATGTTGTGGTGATAGGTCTCCACGTCACCGAGGTATTCGTCGTGATGTTTTTCGCCATCAGGCAGATGGGCTTGGCCCAGCGTGACGCCATCGCCCGCCTTGAATTTCATCCGGCCGCGGTAGAGGTAATAGTCCTGGGCGATCGTCCAGTGCAGTTTGACGACACCGGGCGTCGAGGCATCGGCGCTGAGTTTGTACGCGTCAGTGACATCCAGCAGGCTGGAGACATCCTGGGCGTGCGCCACCGACGCGCCGAGCAGCAGCATCAACCACATCATCAATGGAAAGGCCTTACGGCCGATGAGCAGCGGTCGCATCGTGACTCCGGTGTTGGGCCTGCGGGGACAGGGATCGCACATTATGGACCAGTCCGACCCATCGACCATTTCGATCGCCGCCCTTGAAACGATCGTGCAACCACCCAATTAGCTCTACCCGTAACCGAACCGCTTGCAGCGGCGACCTATACCGCTAAAATTGGCACTCGCCTTATCCGAGTGCTAGCAGCAAGTATGTTTCGGTCTGCGAAGCCTTGTCCCATCTCAATCGTTAGCTGGAGTTGTCCATGAGCACACTGCGTCCGTTGCACGACCGCGTCATCGTCAAGCGCCTGGAAGAGGAGCGCGTCTCCGCCGGCGGCATCGTCATTCCCGACAGTGCCACCGAAAAGCCCACCCGCGGCAAGGTTGTCGCTGCAGGCACTGGCCTGATCATGACCGACGGCAAGGTTCGCCCGATGTCGCTGAAGACCGGCGATACGGTTCTGTTCGGCAAGTACGCCGGCCAGGAAATCAAGATCGACGGCGAGGATCTGGTCTTCCTGAAGGAAGACGACATCGTGGCGGTGATTGAGGGTTGAGTTGTTGGGGCTTGGTATTGGTGTGGCGCGAAGATCAAAGATCACAACCGCGCACCCAGTCGCCTTTGGCTCCTTCTGCAATATCTGCTCGACTACAAACCGTTTCCTATCAATTTTTTTTGAGGCAAAAAAATCATGGCAGCTAAAGAAGTACGTTTCGGCGAAGACGCCCGCGCACGCATGTTGAAAGGCGTGAACACCCTGGCCAACGCGGTCAAGGTCACACTCGGCCCGAAGGGTCGCAATGTCGTGCTCGAGAAGAGTTTCGGCGCGCCGACGATCACCAAGGACGGCGTGTCCGTCGCCAAGGAAATCGAACTGGCCGACAAGTACGAGAACCTCGGCGCGCAGATCGTCAAGGAAGCCGCATCGAAGACCTCCGATGTCGCCGGTGACGGCACCACCACCGCGACGGTGCTCGCGCAGGCGTTCATCCAGGAAGGCCTCAAGGCTGTGGCCGCCGGCATCAATCCGATGGATCTGAAGCGTGGCATCGACAAGGCCGTCGCGGCTGCCGTCGGCGAGCTGAAGAAGCTCTCCAACCCGACCGCGAACGACAAGGAAATCGCCCAGGTCGGCACGATCTCGGCCAACTCCGACACCAACATCGGCGACATCATCGCCACCGCGATGAAGAAAGTCGGCAAGGAAGGCGTGATCACGGTCGAGGAAGGTTCGGGCCTTGAGAATGAACTCGACGTGGTCGAGGGCATGCAGTTCGATCGCGGCTACCTGTCGCCGTACTTCATCAACAACCAGCAGAGCCAGCAGGTCGAGCTGGACGATCCGTACATCCTGATCCACGACAAGAAAGTGTCGAACGTGCGCGAGCTGCTGCCGGTGCTGGAAGCCGTCGCTAAGGCTGGCAAGCCGCTGCTGATCGTCGCCGAGGAAGTGGAAGGCGAGGCGCTCGCCACGTTGGTGGTCAACACCATCCGCGGCATCGTCAAGGTTGCGGCCGTGAAGGCGCCGGGCTTCGGCGATCGTCGCAAGGCGATCCTGGAAGACATCGCCGTGCTGACCAATGGTCAGGTCGTGTCCGAGGAAGTGGGCCTGTCGCTGGAAAAGACCACCATCGGTGATCTGGGCCGTGCCAAGCGCATCGTCATCACCAAGGAAAACACCACGATCATCGATGGTGCGGGTGAGGCTGAAAAGATCCAGTCGCGCATCGGCCAGATCAAGGCGCAGATCGAAGAGACCTCGTCCGATTACGATCGCGAGAAGCTGCAGGAGCGCGTGGCTAAGCTGGCCGGCGGCGTTGCGGTCATCAAGGTCGGTGCCGGCACCGAGATCGAAATGAAAGAGAAGAAGGCTCGCGTCGAAGACGCCCTGCACGCCACGCGCGCAGCCGTCGAAGAGGGTGTGGTGCCCGGTGGTGGCGTTGCGTTGATCCGCGCGCTGAAAGCGGTCGAGAATCTGAAGGGTGACAACACCGATCAGGATCTTGGTATCGCGATCACCCGTCGCGCGCTGGAATCCCCGCTGCGCGCCATCGTCGCCAACGCCGGTGAAGAGCCGTCGGTGGTGGTCCAGCGCGTCAAGGAAGGTACCGGCAACTTCGGCTACAACGCCGCGACTGGCGTGTTCGGCGACATGGTCGAGATGGGCATCCTGGATCCGACCAAGGTGACCCGTTCGGCCCTGCAGCACGCCGCGTCGGTTGCCGGTCTGGCGATCACCACCGAGGCGATCGTTGCCGAAGTTCCCAAGAAGGACGACGGCCATGGTCATGGCGGTGGTCAGGGCGGCGGCATGGGCGGCATGGGCGGTATGGACTTCTAAAAGTCCATTTTCCTGCAAGAAAAAACCCCGCTTCAGCGGGGTTTTTTTTGACATTCGAAACCGAAAGAGAAAGGCCTAGTGCGATAGCGCCGTGGTCGCTGGCGGTTGTGACGGCATGGCGCTGCTGCTGTGGGCGATGCCGCCGGTGGGCATGTCTAGCGCGGGCAGCAGCTTGTCCAGTTTGCCGTCCATGCGCAGTTGGTCGACGCTGTCCATCGCCGTATCGATACGTTGTTCGTCGCTACCTTCTGCAGGCGGCGGTGCGCCGGGCGCTTCAGTCAACTCGGCGAGTTGCGGACCCACCAATTTGGTAAGCGTGTAGTACGGGTCGTCGTGAATGCCGGCCTGTTCGAGCAACTTGCCCGGCAGCAACCAAGCGGCCGTATCCAGCGACGTGGCCGCGCCCTGATAACGCGGATCGACCAGCAACCAGGTACCTGCCTGACTCAGCATGTTGCCACCATCGACGAAGCCGGTGGCGTCGTAGCTGTTGCTGAGCGCGGGAAGGTGATCGCCATAGAAAAGAATCAGGCTCGGGCGCTTGCGCTGCGCCAGCCACTGCGCCAGTCGTCCGAGCTGCTTGTCGGCATGCTGAATGTGATACAGGTAAGTTTGCAGCTCCTGCTTGTCTTTCCCGGCGATGCCGTCAGGAACCGGAATAGCGTCGCGCTCGGCGGTGTTTGCCGGCTGCACGTCGTAAGGACCGTGTGCCTCGATGCTGATCGCGAAGATGAATTGCGGCGGCCCGTTGTCCTTCAGCTGCGTCATGATCTCGTCGGTCATCGCGCTGTCGGTCATGTACATGCCGTCTTTCGCCGCATTCGGCGGGAACGACGACTGCGAAACAAACTTGTCGAAGCCCAGCGCCTTGAACGCGGCGGTGCGATTCCAGAAAGCGGGATCGTTGCCGTGCAACGCCATCGTGTCGTAACCATGCGCCTTCAGCGCGCGCACCAGGCTCGGCACTGCCTTGTGGCTCATCTGCAGATACGGAAACTGCAGGTTGTCGAAGTAGCGCAACGACAAGCCGGTGAGAACTTCGAATTCGGTGCGGATGGTGCCGCCGCCGAACGTCGGCACGTGCAACCGGCCGCTGATGCCGTGCGCCGCAAGGCGACGGAGGTTTGGCGTGAAGTGGCTCTGCTCATAGCCGTGCACGATCGTCGGATCGAAAAACGATTCGCTCTGGATCACCACAATGTCCGGCAGTTCAGCATTGGCCGGCGACATCATCGACTGGCGCAGCGCATCCGACGACTGGCTGATCAGCTGCGTCGCCGCGTTGCGATCGGGCTTGCGCTTGCCGTTGCCGTATTGCAGGTGAAACATCATCAGCGAACTGACCACGCCGGAGTGCGCAGCGGTCGACGAGGCCGACCACGGCTCCAGCCACAGCACCTGGCCGTTGTAGATTTTCGCCCACGCGGCGACGCCGACCAGCATGCTGATCATCACGGCAGCGAGCGCGCCTCCGGCGACCAAACGTTTGCCGCTGGTGCGGCGCGCAAACAGTGGCGGCTCGAACCGCCACATCGCGACGATCAGCGCGATACCCACAAGTAGTCCGAGATACGGCCACGGACTGTGTGGCAGATAACTGCCCAGCAGATGTGCACCGCCCTTGCGCAACTGGCCGACCATCCGGAAATCGTCTGGCAACAGCGGCGTGCCGAGATTGGCGACCTTCAACGCGTTCACGCCGTAGATCAAACCCTGCAACAAAAACGCCAGGCCGAACGAGAGCAGCACGCGGCGGCTGATCACCAGCAGGATGCCCGCCAGCAACAAGCCCGGCCACGCATTGGCGAACAGGAATCGCGGTTGATCGAGGAATCGCGCGGGCCTCACGCCTACACCGCCGTCGATCAGGCCGGTCAGCAGCACAAACGCGATCGTCAGCAACAGCACCAGCACGACGCGTGGGGCCAGGCTGCGCCAGCCAGATGAACCTTCGGGGGTGAAAAGCATGGCGGTCCTGCGGGTGTTGTCATGGTTCGGAGGCAGAAATGTAATCTGGCCCAGATGAACCCAGCGTAGGCGGAAACAGGCCGTTACAGCCTGCGCGAAACTTGTTCAACGCACCGGCGCCGCATCCGTGCACCTGCCTTGTGGCCATCCGCCTCAGGTCCGCAGCGGCATCGCACTGCGGCACAATGGCTCGATGGCTGCTCCTGAATCCGCCGCGCTGCGTGCGCTGATCGATGACCGCTACGCCGACCTCGCCGCGCGTTGTCGCGCGGCCGGCGTGCCGCTGCACGACGATGCTGGCGTGGCGGAACGGATTCGTCGCACCTTGCTGGCCAGCGATTTCGCATTCGATGTCTGGAGCAGGCAACCGCAGTTGCTGTCGCCGCAAGGGCTCGAGCGCTTGCGTTCCGGCAGCGATGCCTCCGCACGCATCGAAGCGCTCAAACTGCCGGACGACGAAATCGCCTGCATGGCGATGCTGCGCCGGTTTCGCCACGCCGAGGCGCTGCGGCTGGTGTTTCGCGACGTCAACGGGCTGGACGAATTGCCCGAAACACTTTCCGCCACCAGCGTGCTCTACGAAGCGCTGCTCGATGTCTCTTTGCGCTGGTCCGAAGGCGCCATGGCCGCGCGCTACGGCCACAGTCGCAGCATGGAAGGGGAGCTTCAGCGGTTGTTGGTGATCGGCTTTGGAAAACTCGGCGGCAGCGAACTGAATTTTTCGTCCGACATCGACCTGGTGCTGGCATATCCGCAGGCCGGGCAGAGCGATGGCGCACGGTCGCTCGACAACAGCGAGTATTTTATCCGCCTCGGCCGCCAGCTTGTGCGTTTGCTCAACGAACCGACAGTGGACGGCATCTGCGCTCGCGTCGACCTGCGCCTGCGTCCCTTTGGCAACTCGGGTCGGCTGGCGCTGTCGTTCGCGGCGATGGAGCAGTACTACCAGAGTGAAGGTCGCGACTGGGAGCGTTATGCGTGGATCAAGGCGCGGCCCGTGGCTGGCGATCGCGTCGCCGGCAAGCAGTTGCAGGAGATGCTGCGGCCGTTCGTCTTCAGAAAATATCTCGACTACACCGCGTTCGCCGGCCTGCGCGAAATGAAGGCGCTGATCGACGCGGAAGTCGCGCGCAAGGATCTTGCCGACAACCTCAAGCTTGGCCCTGGCGGCATCCGCGAAATCGAATTCATCGTGCAGCTCACGCAGTTGATTCGTGGTGGTCGCGAACCGAGCCTGCGCGTGCGCGGCCTGTTGCCGGCATTGACCGCTTGCGAAGCGCGCGGTCATATCGCCGCGAAACCCGCGCGCATGTTGCGCGAGGCATACATTCTCCTGCGCAAGGTCGAGAACCGCGTGCAGATGCTGCGCGATGCGCAAACGCATGACATCCCCGACGACGCGCTGAGTCGCGAGCGCATCGCCTGCGGTCTGGACTACGCCGATTGGGAATCGTTGAACCAGGCGCTGGCAAAACATCGCGCGATCGTCAGCGAGGAATTCGCCGCTGTTCTGATGCCGCAAGGCGGACGCGCCGCCAGCGTGCCTGCGGCGGACATGGTGCTGTGGCAACGCGCGTGCGACGAATCGCTCGATGCATCCACGCTCGAGGCCTGCGGCTTTGTGCCGGGCGGCGAGCTGGCCGATGCATTGCTCAAGCTTCCGATGGCTGCGCAGGTGCGCGCGATGTCCGTGCGATCGCGCGAGCGCCTCGATCACCTGATGCCGCAATTGCTCGGTGCCGCGCGCGAAAGCGCCGCGCCGGTGCACGCCCTCTTGAGGTTGTGCCGGCTGATGCAGACGGTGGCCCGGCGTTCGTCTTATCTCGCATTGCTTGAGGAGCAGCCGCTCGCGCGCAAGCGATTGGTGCGCCTGTTCGGTGACAGCGCGTTCCTCGCCGAGCGAGTCATCGCGCAGCCGTTGTTGCTGGACGACGTGCTCGATCCACGCATCGACCAGCTGCCGTTCAAGCGCGCGGATATCGCCGAGGAAATTGCACGCGTGCTCGGTACGCTGGACGAACGCGAAGCGGAGGCCGAACTCGAACGCATCAACGAGTTCAAGGCATCGACTGCGTTTCGGTTGGGGCTCGCGTTCAACGATGGTCGCGCCGATGCGGTCGCCACGTCGCGCCGACTTGCTGCACTGGCCGAGTCGGTGGTCGCCGCGGTGTTGTCGATGGCCGAGCGCGAGTTGATCGCCCAGCACGGTCGGTTGCCGGGAGAAAGCTCGGGTTTTTCGGTGCTCGGTTACGGCAGCCTCGGTGGCGAGGAACTGGGCTTCGCGTCGGATCTCGACCTGGTGTTCGTCTACGACGGCCGGCGCGCGCAGATGATGAGCGATGGCGCGCGCCCGCTTGAAGGCGCGCGTTGGTACCAGCGACTCGCGCAGCGCGTCATGAACTGGCTGACCGTGCTGACCCGCGGTGGTCGGCTCTATGAAGTGGATGCGCGCCTGCGTCCGGATGGTTCGAAAGGCCTGCTGGTCAGCAGCCTCGATTCCTTCGCCGCTTATCAGCGCGGACGCGCGTGGACGTGGGAACACCAGGCGCTGTTGCGCGCACGCACGGTGGCGGGCGATGCCACGCTCAACCTCCTGTTGGCCGATGTGCGTCGCGGCATCCTGGCGGTGCCGCGCGAACGCAACGCCGTGCTGGACGAAGTAAGCAGCATGCGGCAACGCTGGCGCGCGGAACGCGATCGCTCCGATGCGCGTCAACTGGATCTGAAGCAGGGTCGCGGCGGCCTTCTCGATATCGAATTTGCCTTGCAGGGACTGGTGCTGGCGAACGCGGCCGAACACGCCGGCCTGCTGCATGTCACCGCCAATGCGCAGTTGATCGAAGCGTGCCGCGCGGCCGGATTGCTCGACACGAATCAGGCGGCCATTCTCGGCGCGGCGCACGACAATCTGTTGCAACGCGCACTCGCCTGCACGCTGGATTTGCGCTCGCGCATCGCGCCGCGTGATGGGGCGCTCGAACAGATTTGCGCAGGCGTGCGCGAGGTCACCGGCGCCTTGGGATTCGGCTTCGGCTGAGCTCGTAACGCAGTTCGATGGTCGCGAAAATCCTTTCTCGTTACGTGGACTCTCCGGCTATCAGCGTGAATTCGAAAGAGCACTTCCATCGAACTGCCGTGCCCCGATGCGTCCGCGCAAGGTCATGGCGATTTGCGCGGTTTCGCGCAGCGGCTTGCGCGACATCGATGGCGCGTCATCGTGCAGGTCACTCAACAGGCCGGCCGCGCGAAGGCTCATGTGGAAGCGCTGGATTTTCCCCGGGAGCGGTGCCGTAACGAATGTCTGCACCGGACAACCGACGGCACACGCTTCACTGAGCATGTTCACCGAATCGGGCGTGACCACCAATCGATCAGCCCAGCCCAGCACGCCGGGATACGGATTGCGGCCATCGTCCCGCCCGGCCCATATCAAACCCGGCACGCCCTTGAACGCATGTCGCAGGGTTTCGACCAGTGCGTTCGAGGTGCGGCGCGAGGCGATGACCAGCAGGCTGCCGCCTTCGCGACGTTGACGTTCGAGCAGGCGTGCGGCGAGCGATCTTGCGTAGCCGGCATCGAGAACAACGCCCTTGCGTGGGCCACCCAGCAGCACGCCGACGCGTGGTTGTGGCAGGTCGACGAAATCGGGGCAGGCATCGCGGCCGTCAGCGAGCCATTCGTCGTCCACTGAATTGAGCGAACCCAGGGGCTGCAGAACGTTCGCACCCTGGACGCGATCATGCTGTGGTGCGATCACCATGTCCCAATGCGCCGGATCGATGCGTGGATCGAGAATCTGCACGGTGTAGCAGCCGCCATCGGACAAGCCACGCAACATGCGCGTGAACAAGGCGGCCATGCGACCGCACCCGATCGCGACGCTCGGCCACGGCGGCGCGAACACGGCGCGTCCGCTCACCGGCAATGCGAGCCGCTCGCCGGCGACCAGGCGCGGCGCCAACCACGACCACGGCGCGCGCGCGTGCAGCACCAGATGCCACACCGGCATGCCGAGTTGCTCGGACAGCGCCAGGGCTTGGCGCTGGTTGCCCATCGCGTCGTCGGTGATCGCCCAGCATTCGCCGTGCAGCTTCAACATGATGCTGGGGAGGTTCGCATTGTTTCCGATATCAGCACAGTACGTTCCTCTCGCCGTCATCTGTTGCCATGCAGACGCCTATACACTGACGCGCTAGCGCCATCGTCGGCGCGTCTTTCGACAGAGGATACCCATGAGCGAGTTGCTTTCCGAGACCAGCCTCGATGTGTTGTTCCGCAACGCCCGCACCTTCAACGCCTGGTTGCCCAAGGATGTGAGCGACGAGCAGCTGCGGCAGCTGTACGAACTGGCCAAGTTCGGACCGACCAGCGCGAATGCATCGCCCATGCGCGTGGTGTTCGTGAAGTCGAAAGAGGCGAAGGAGAAACTTGCCCCGCATCTTTCCGAAACGAACCGCGCCAAGACCATGGAAGCGCCGGTGACGGCGATCATTGCGACCGATGGCGAGTTCTACGAGCAGTTGCCCAAGCTCTTTCCGCACGCCGATGCGCGCAGCTGGTTCGTCGGCAACCAGCCGTTGATCGACACCACCGGTTTTCGCAATTCGACTTTGCAGGGCGCTTACGTTTTGCTGGCGGCGCGTGCGCTCGGGCTGGATTGCGGACCGATGTCCGGCTTCGACAATGCCGGCGTGGACGCGGCGTTCTTTGCCGGCACGGCAGTCAAATCCAATTTCCTGATCAGCATCGGCTACGGCGACGCCAGTCGCAATTTGTTCCCGCGCAGTCCGCGCCTCGCGTTCGACGAGGCGTGCACGATTGCCTGATTCGCCCTGATATAACGCGTCATCCCGTTCGAATTCCACCATCTCCGAGGAGCCACCCCATGCGCGTATTCAAGTATCTCGTTCTCGCCGGCCTGATCGGCACCGCCGTTTCGGCGCAGGCTGCACCGGTCACCTATCAGCTCGATCCCGGCCACACGATGGTTCTGTTTACCTGGAACCATTTTGGCTACTCCAACCCGACCGCCAACCTCGGTCTGGGTGAAGGAACGCTGGTATTCGACGAGCAGCACCCGAACAATTCCAGCGTGCAGGTCACGCTGCCGCTGGCCAACCTCGACACGCATGTGCCGGCGCTGGACAAGCACCTCAAGGAAGCCGATTTCTTCGACGCCGACAAGTTTTCGACGGTGACTTTCAAGAGCACGAAAGTGCAGTCGCTTGGCGGGCACAAGTTCAAGGTGACAGGCGATCTCTCGGTCCACGGCGTGACCAAGTCGGTCGTGCTGGACGCCACGCTGAACAAGGTCGGTCCGCACCCGATGATGAAGGTGCAGGCAATCGGTTTTGATGCCACCGCAACCATCAATCGCAAGGACTTCGGCGTCGGTGCCTATGTGCCCGCCGTGAGCAACGAGATCAAGATCCGCATCACCACCGAAGGCTCGGTGCCGAAGGCCGGCGCCGCCAAGTAAGCGGGCAAAGTTCTGGCGAATAAAAAAGCCGCGCTGAAAGGTGCGGCTTTTTCGTGCGTGTCGAAGTGCGGCGGCTCAGTCGGATTTCACGCCGGCATTCTTCATCGACTCGAGCTTCGCCAGATCGACGACTGCGACTGCACGCTTCAGTTGATCGATGCTGTCCGAATTGCCGTTGGCCTTGACCGTGAAGCGCTTGCCGAGCACCACGCTGTACTCGCCGGATTTGGATTGCGAATCCCATTCCTCGTGCACCATATGGCCATCGGCGGTATACGTCTTCTCATACCCGTGGTCGGTTTCTTTTTCTTCTTCCGGCGCCATGGCCGCAGCCATGGCCATCAAGCCCTTGGCGCCGCCCGTGTCGGTGACTTCCAGCGTGATGTGCTGGCTGCCGTTGCTGTATTCGGCGGTGGCATCGGCCACCTGCATGCCCATGGCGCCATTGCGCTGGGCGGAAATGCTGGTGCGCTTCAGGTCGCCCAAACTGTCGGGCAGAAACGTCTTGATCTGGTCCGGAGCGAGCGCCTCGACGGCTCCATTGCTGCCGGCGAGCGCGCCCATCATCTTGCCCATCGCCGCGGACTGCGCGCTGCTGTCACCGGACTTTTGCGCTGCATCCATCTCCTTGCCGGCCTGCTCCGCGCGCTGGCCCATCGCCGCGAGTTTTCCGAGTGCGCTGTCGCCATCGACGGTCACGGCATCGCCATCGCTGCCGGTGATGTGCATGCCACCGCCCATCGCCGCGCCGCTCAACGCAGCGGTACCGATCACGCCGGCGACGATGAACCCGATGATCCACATCAGCACGAAAGCGATGAGGATGCTGACGGCCGTATAGCCGGCCGCTTTCTCCGGCGGACATTTCATCGTGTGTGGCAGGCCGACATAGAGCAGGTAGATGGCGTAGATATTGCCGGCGAGCGCGATCATCCAGCCCAGCCAGGGAATGATCACGAAGATGCCGGCGACCCAGCTGGCCGTCCATGCATAGGCAATGGTTTTCAGCGCCTGCACGCTGTCCTTTTGTCCGTTGAACGTGGGCGCCAGTGCGTTGACGATCAAGGCCATCACATAGACGAGCACCAGCCCGAGCGCGTAGCTCATCAGCATGCCGACGACGCCCATCGCCATGGGTGTACGCACGGTGATGCCAAACACCGTGGTGCCGATCAGGCTGCTCTTGATGAAGCCGGCGATGGCTGGCAAGGCGGCGAGGATCACGATGTATCCCGCGTAGAGGCTGCTGGTAGTGGCCGGCTCTGCGGCGACCAACGGCCATTCGGTTCGTGGTGTCATCAGGATGGCTTTTGCGCGTTCGACTATTTTTCCGAAATCCATGACATTCCCCCGGCGAAGTCGCATGACTAGAAGTTCCGGCACACGACCGGACACGCGGATTCTGTGCCCTCGTCTGCACGATCTGAATTGACCGCACGAACTATGTCGTTCGTTGGGGCCGGGCACTCTCGATAAGCCGGCACCGCCTGCTACCATTCCGTGCTGATGTTTCATGTCTGGAGTCTGTCGATGTCGTCCCTTCATTCCGCAGCCACGCCGCTGGTGCCGGCAAATGCCGAAAATCGTTACGAAGTGACGCGGTCGGACCTGCCACTGTCCTGCCCGATGCCCGGCATGGAACTGTGGAATTCGCATCCGAAGGTCTACTTGCCGATCGTCGACGATGGCGGCGAATCAACCTGTGCCTACTGCGGCGCGCGCTACGTGCTGCGCGACTGATCCTCAGCGTGTTGCGAGAGGATCTCGCGGCACCTTTTTTGCTTGACTCCACGGATGAAGGTTTCCAGTTCAGAACTCATGTCGAGCACCGCTGCCCCCGCCAAATTGCTGACCGTCGTCCAGTTGATTCCGGCGATGCTTGCCGGTGGCGCGGAACGCTCGGCGCTGGAGATCGCGCGCGCGCTGGTGAAAGCTGGCCATCGCTCCATCGTGGTATCGGCCGGGGGCCGCCTCGTGCAGCAACTCGAGGCGGAAGGGAGCGAGCACGTCACGCTCGACATCGGCAGCAAATCGCTACTGACACTTTCGCGCATTGGCGCACTGCGACGCCTGCTGCGCCAGCTCCAGCCCGATATCGTGCACGCCCGCTCGCGGTTGCCAGGCTGGATGGGATGGTGGGCAATGAAAGGCATGTCACCGCCACCGCATTTCGTCACCACGGTGCACGGACTCAATTCGCCGGGGCGCTACAGCAGCATTCTGCTGAGAGGCGAGCGCGTCATCGTCGTTTCGCAGACCCTGCGCGATTTCGTGATGAGCCATTACCGATGGCTGGAGCCATCGCGGGTAAGGGTGATTCCACGCGGCATCGACCCCGACGCTTTCCCGTACGGGCATCGACCGGACGACGCCTGGCAGCGTGCGTTCTACGCGGAATACCCCGCGCTCTCAGGTGCGCCCTTGCTCACCTTGCCCGCGCGCGGTACGCGCCTGAAGGGTCATCACGACGCCATCGAGCTGCTCGCCGACCTCAAGCGTCGCGGCATCGAGGCACGCTTGTTGTTGCTGGGTGTGGCGGAGCCCGGTCGCGAAGCGTATCTGAGCGAACTCAAGGAGCTGATTCGCGTGCGCGGCGTGACATCGCAGGTCGTGCTGACACCGCCGCGTGACGACGTGCGCGACATCTACGCCATTTCGGCGTTGATCCTGCAATTGTCGAACAAGCCCGAATCGTTCGGGCGCACCGTGATCGAAGCCTTGTCGCTATGCCGACCGGTGCTCGGATACGCACATGGCGGCGTCGGTGAACTGCTTGCCGAACTCTATCCCGCCGGTCGCGTGCCTCCGAGCGATCGCGAACGGCTGGTGGAACGTGCGGCCGAACTCTTGCGCGTGGCTCCGCCCATTTCGCCGTTGCAAAGCTATCGCCTGATCGACATGCAGCAATCGACGCTGGCGCTCTACGACGAAGTCGCGGCCAGCTGACCAAGCACGCCTGCGTTCGCGCGCGCTTGCCGCCTACAATGGGTGACCGTCTTCGTTCCGGTTCACGCATGATTCCTTTCCGCAGCAAGCTCAAGGCCGCATTGCATTCGCCGTTGCTGCCGTTCTGGCTGGTGATCACCTTGCTGCCGTTCGGCCGCAGCTCCGAGCTCGGAACGTTTCTCTGCCTGGTCGGTGTGATCCTGCTGTTCGTACGCGAGCCACGCGTGCTGGAAGAACATGGCGGTGCGCGGTTGCTGCTTTGGCTGCTGGCGGCTTACGTCGGCGCGGCGCTGATTTCATCGATCGATTCGGTGGTGCCGGGCAAAAGTTGGGGCACGGTTGCCGCGCTGTTGCGTTACGCGCCTCTCGGACTTTATGCGTGCTTCGCCATTCGTCGCGAGAGCAAATTGCAGATGCTGTATGTCGCCGTGGCCGGCGTGCTTGCCTTGTGGACGCTGGATGCATGGGTGCAGACAGTGACGGGCTGGAGCGTTGCCGGGCGCGCCAACGCGGAACATCTGTCCGGCATTTTCGGCGCCGAAAATCTGAAGCTCGGGCCGACGCTCGCGGTGCTGTCGCCCTTCGCACTGTGGACCGCGCGCAAGTACGGCGGTTTGCCGGGCTTGCTCCTGTCGTTCGTGCTGATGCTCGGGCCGGTATTGCTTGCCGGCTCGCGCGCGGCTTGGCTCTGCTATGCGCTGGTGGCGATCGGGTTTGCGTGGCGCGAGTCTCGATCAGCGTGGCGGTTCGCGGCATTCTGCGCGGGCGCAGTGTTGTTGCTGGCGATTGCCGGAGGCATCGCGTGGAAAACTTCCGAGCGCTTCCAGCAGCGAATCGACCGCACGATGCTTGCGTTGCATGGCTCGAGCCAGTCCATTGATACGGCGATGACCGGCCGGCTCGATATCTGGCAGGCGAGCTTGAAAATGATCGCGGCCCATCCGGTCAATGGCGTGGGCGTGCGTGGATTTCGTGATGCCTATCCGCGGTACGTGGCGCGTGACGACCACTTTCTTGTCGCCGAACCGTGCGGCGTCGGCGAGGGTGCGTGTCACGCGCACCAACTCGTTCTGGAAGTCCTCACCGAGACCGGCGTGATTGGACTGTTGTTGTGGCTTGCAGCGGCGGCATTTGCGTTGCGCGCATGGTCGAAAGCGGGTGCACAGACACGCTCACGCGTGTTTCCGGTGACACTGGCGCTTGGCGTCATGCTGTTTCCAGTCAATACTCATTTGGCCTTCTATTCGGCGTGGTGGGGTTTGCTGTTCGGCTGGCTTCTCGGGCTGTGGTGCGCGGCGCTTTACGTGCAGCCGGACGCAGAACTCCCACCGGTGCATCGCACGCGCGGAGTAGTAAATGCCGCGTGATCCGCTATCGGTCGTGGTCACTACGTTCAACAACGCCGACACGCTCGACGCCTGTCTGCGCAGCGTGACATGGGCCGACGAGATCGTGGTGCTGGACTCGGGCTCGACCGATGCGACACAGGCCATCGCACTCCATTACAAGGCGCGCTTCCATGTGCAGCCGTTCGCCGGTTACAGCGCGCAGAAACAGGCTGCGATCGACCTCGCGACTCACGCGTGGGTGCTTCTACTCGACTCGGACGAGTCACTGGGGCCTGCGGCCCAAGCCGAACTGGATGCGGCGCTCACGTCTCCGCAAATGCAGGGCTATCAACTCTGGCGGCGCGAATGGCTGTTCTGGCGGTGGCAGTCTCCACGCAGCCGGCTCAATCACTACGTGCGATTGTTCGACAAACAACATGCGCGCATGAGCGGTCACGAAGTTCACGAGTCGGTCGTTGTCACCGGGTCCATCGGTGTACTTGATGTAGTCATCGATCACTACGGCGAGCGTGACATCGCAGGGCGTGTCGACAAAGCCAATCGCTATTCGACGCTGCAACAGCAAGATCTTGCGTATCGCGATGTGTCGTGGCTCGGCTTGCGCATGGTGGCGTACCCGACGGTCGCCTTTCTCCGCTACTACCTGTTGCGCGGCCACTATCGTTCGGGCTGGGCAGGCTTCATCGCTGCTCGCGTGCATGCGTTCTACGCGCTTCTCAAGTATGCCAAATTGCACGAGCACCGTGAGGCGATCAAGCGTGCCCAGGCGGACGAAAAGCCGCAGCCCTAGTCATCGGCGCGTCACTATTTTTCGTTCTACTCGCAGGAAAGGCGATAGAAAAACGCAAGTCGTTGACGGGTCACTGACGCAGTGCGTTCGACGGCGGCCCTTCACAACCAAACCATTGCGGATGTGTTCTCAGCGTTGCACACTCCGTAGACATGTTGAAGGCTTTCACGGACAGCGCCGCTACATGTCTTTCGAGTCACAGAAGGGGGGTTCGGTTACGTCATTCGCCCGCCATGGCACGCCGCCATGGCAACTACCCATGTGTGCCCGGGTTTGTTCGGCTGTGGGCGAACGACAGCAGATGACGACGTGGTATGTCGCGATGACTCATTAGTCCACAGCGACGTATCCGTTAGGCCAGTTGGAAGGCGGGCAACTGGTGGTATTCGAACGGCAGCCAAGGATGCAGCGCCGTTCGCGAAGTGGATCAGGCAAGTGCGCCATCAACTTTTGACCAACTTACATTCAAGGGGTTTCATCCATGAAGCAAAGCTATTTCATTCTCTCCGCATCCATTGCCGCCGCGCTTGCCAGTACATCTGTGATGGCGCAGCCGGTTGCGGCGAGTGGCCAGGCGCTGGCGGGCGTCAACACCGCCGAATCGGCGCGCGTCACGCAGGCCGTGAATGCCAACGTCGTATCTGCCGTCGCGCAGAGCCACCTGAAGTTCGTCAACAAGGCAAAGCCGGTCAGCCAGTTGGCTGATGCGACGCAGATGAATCACTTGCAGCTGATCCTCAAGCGCAGTGCACTGCGTGAAGCGGCCCTGACACAGTTCATGGCGGACCAGCACAATCCGAAGTCCGCCAAATTCCAGCAGTGGCTCACGCCGCAGCAGTTCGGTGATGCGTTCGGTGTTGCCGATAGCGACATCCAGGCGACCAAGGCCTGGCTGGTGTCGCAGGGCTTCACTGTCCACGGCGTTTACCCGAACAAGATGCAGATCGATTTCAGCGGTACCGCCGGTCAGGTGAATCGCTCGTTCCATACGCAGGAAAACAATTACAAGCTGGCGAACGGCACCAGTCATGTGGCGAATGCGCGCGACATCAGCATTCCGAGTGCGCTGTCGGCCGTCGTCGTCGGCGTGGCTGGCCTGAATGACTTTCATCCGAAAGCGCTGTTGAAACAGCAGAAGGCCATGAAACTGGATCCGTCCGGCAAAGGCCTCGCCCTGAAACCGCTGAACGCACCGGTTGCGGTGGCGAAGACGGGCAAGAAAGGTCAGGCGATCAGCTTCACTAACGGCGCTCGCGGTCTGGTGCCGAATGACATCGCCACGATGTACAACTTCAAGAGCCTGCGCACGAATGGCGTGGTCGGCACCGGCATCACGATTGCGGTGATTGAAGATGCAGACATGGTTGAAGCGGACTGGCCTAACTTTGTCACACAGTTCAATCTCGTTCAGTACGGCGGTACCTTTGCCCAGACCCATCCGGTCGGACCGAGCCAGTGCGATGCGCCAGCGACGGCGACGGCGACTACTGAAAGTGGCGAAACGGTGCTCGACGCTGAGTGGGCTGCCGCGGTTGCTCCGGGTGCGGCCATCGTGGTCGCCACCTGTGCCGATACCGGCATCGACAACTTCTTCGGCGGCGTGTTCGCTGCCGGTACCAACATCATCAACGCGGATGTGCGTCCGAACGTCATCAGCGCGAGCTACGGCTTTGGTGAGTTCTTCACCGATACCGCGAGCAAGACCGCGATCGACTTGATGTGGGCGCAGGCCGATGCCGAAGGTATTTCGGTCTTTGTGTCGACCGGCGATTCCGGCTCCAACCCGAGCTTCAACGGCCGCCTCATCAACAGCTATTACGGCGGCACGGCAGTGGATGCCAACTCGTTCGCCACTTCCACCAACGTCACCAGCGTGGGCGGTACCGACACCGCCGACGTCCTTGATGGCACCACCAGCAAGTATTTCGCCCCGACTCACAGCGTGGTCGGTGGATCGGCGTTGTCCTACGTGCCGGAAATTCCGTGGAACCAGTCGTGCGGCAACGGCGTGGCAGCCAAGTCTCTGGGCTACAGCAGCGCTGTCGATTTCTGCAATGCGGATGTGGCCGGTGACATCGATCCTTCACGCAGCCCGGGCTTCCAGTCCGAGGCTGGCAGTGGTGGTCCATCGTCGGTGGTGCGCAAGCCGGTTTGGCAGCGTCAGATTTTCAATGCCGCCAGGGATCAGTCGCGCGATCTGCCCGACGTATCGTTGTTCGCGGGCTCATTCGCTGGATTGACCTGGGCCATCGATTGCACGGCGAAGTATCCGTGCTCGCCCGATTTCTCGGGAGAGATTTCGATCACGGGCGGTACTTCGTTGGCCTCGCCGATGTTCGCCGGTATCCAGGCACTGATCGATCAAGGCCTGGTCATGCGCGGGTTGCAGGCGAACCAGGGTAATGCGGCCCCAACGCTGTATGCACTGGCTGCCAATGAGTACGGTGGTTCCACCGGCATTGCACCTGCAAGCCTGGCTGCCTGCAACTCGGACAATGGCGCTACGGGCACGTCCGCCTGCGTGTTTCACAACATCACGCGTGGTTCGATTTCAAGCAATTGTTACGATGCGCAGCCGTTGTTCACCACACCTAATTGCTACTTCTACACTTCCATACCGGAAAATGGTGGGGTAACGGTCCGGGTTGGTCTCACCACGACGGATGCGAGTCCGACGACCTACTCGAATACCAACAAGGCGTTTATTGCGCAGCCTGGCTGGAGCTTTGCCAGCGGCCTCGGCTCGGTGGATACACGTAACCTGCTGATCGCGTGGCGCGCCTTTGTCAACGCACCAGCTGCAGCTCCGGCAGCGACCGCGGCGCTTTCGAAGTAACGACTACAAGTTTGCCTTCACGCAAAAACACATTGATGTGTAAGAGCGTCCAAGCGGCAACAGCTTGGGCGCTTATCGAAATGGAATATGCCTTCACAAATGTGAATATTCATATTTGTGAAGGCTGTTTGTGCTGCATGAATTGATAGCTGGAGCACTGGCTCGCTAAATACGGGAACATTACGTCTACATAATCTTCACGTTCGATTTCAATCCTTCTTGGAAGTTATTCGGTGATTTCAGCGGGTCGATTTTTTTTCGTTGCGGATTGCGCCAACAGGTCGCAAACTCGGTGGAGCCGCTTCTATCAATTTGCTTAAACGGGAGTCGATAGTTTTATAGGGATAGCAGGCAAGACGACAAGATTGCAGGTGCAATGCCTTCATCGTGTCGCACAAATCGACGGGGTCCAACGGCGGCGATTTGAAACAGGGGATGTGCAGAAGTAGGGATGTCGTGAGTGCTAATCGCAAGTGGATAAGGCAAGTACGCCATCAACTTTTGATCAACTTACACAAGGGAACTCATCATGAAACAGAAGTACCTGACCCTGAGCTTGTCCATTGCCGCCGCGCTGGCCTGTACGCCAGCGGCATTGATGGCCCAGCCAAGTGCTGCCGGAAATGCAGCGTCCACTGGCGAAGCCGGACGGATAACCCAAGTCGTCAACAGCACCTCACTCGTCACGCTTCCCAAAACCCATCTCGGATTCGTCGGCAAAAAATCTGCCGTCAATGTGGCCGATTCGACCAAAATGAATCACCTGCAGTTGATCCTCAAGCCCAGCGCGCTGAGGCAGGCTCAGATGGAGACGCTGATTGCCAATCAGCACAATCCCAAGTCGGCCCAATTCCAGAAGTGGCTGACGCCGGCGCAATTCGGTAATGCGTACGGCGCTGTCGATAGCGATATTGCTGCGGTGACCGCCTGGCTTACATCGCAGGGTTTCACCGTCAACAGCGTTTATCCCAACAAGACACAGATCGACTTCAGCGGCACCGCGGCACAAGTACGCGCGGCGTTCCACACGCAGGAAGGCATCTACACGATCGGCAAGCAGAAGCACCTTGCCAACAGCAGCGACATCAGCATTCCGGCTGCATTGAAGTCGGTCGTCGCAGGCGTGATGGGCTTGAATGACTTCCATCCGAAGTCGTTGCACAAGAAGTCCGAAATCGCGCAGTGGAATACTTCGAAGAAAGGGTTTGTTTCAAAGGCCAAGAATGCCGCAGACGCGAAGTCCGGCGCCAAGGTCATCAATCAGGCGATTTCCTTCAACGGTGGCGCGTTGCGCGGCTTGGTGCCCGACGATGTGGCCACGATGTATAACGTCGCTCCGCTGCGCGCCAATGGCGTGACCGGCGCAGGTGTCACCATTGCGGTGGTGGAAGACGAAAACATGGTGCCGGCTGACTGGGACAACTTCCGTACTCAGTTCAACCTCGCTCAGTATGGCGGCACGTTTGCCCAGGTGGCTCCGCCTGCCGCAAGTGGCCCCAACAACTGCATCGATCCGGGCACGCAGTTCGGTACCGAAGACGGTGGCGAAACGTTGCTCGACGCCGAATGGTCAACGGCCATCGCTCCGGGCGCCAACATCGTGGTCGCCAGCTGCTCTGACTACGACGCCGACTTCGACCCTGCCACCGACAATTTCTTCGGCGGTACATTCATCGCGGCTACCAATCTGATCAACCAGACAAGTGGACGTCCGAACATCATCAGCGCCAGCTATGGCTACGGCGAATATTTCACCGATACGGCCAGCAAGACGGCTATTGACCTGATGTGGGCACAGGCGGATGCGGAAGGCATCTCCGTCTTCGTGTCGACGGGCGACTCCGGTTCCAACCCGAGCTTCAACGGCGGGTTGATCAACGGCTATTACGGCAACTCCGCCGTGGACGCCAACTCGTTCGCAACCTCGCCGCACGTCACGGGCGTTGGCGGCCTGGATACGGCTGACGTTCTCGATGGGACGACCAGCAAATATTTCGCGCCGACCACCAACCCGAATGGCGGTTCGGCACTGTCGTACGTGCCCGAGATTCCGTGGAACCAGTCTTGCGGTAATGGCGTTGCAGCCAAGTCGGTCGGCGGCTTCAGCAGCGCTCTGGACTTCTGCAAGGAATACCTCAAGTACGATCCCAACGGCGCCTACGCCACGTCCGAGGCCGGTAGCGGTGGCCCATCGTCCGTGGATGCCAAACCGGCATGGCAGCGGCAGATCTTCAACGCGGCGAAGGATCAGTCACGCGACCTTCCCGACGTTTCGTTGTTTGCCGGTTCCTACGGTGGCTACACCTATGTAGTTACTTGCACGTCCTACTACCCGTGTACTCCGGACTACTCCGGATCGACGGCTCTCAGCGGTGGCACATCGCTGGCGTCACCGATGTTTGCAGGCATCCAGGCGCTGATGGATCAAGGTCTGGCCGCTCGTGGACTGCCCATCAACCAGGGCAATGCGGCGCCGACGCTCTATGCGCTGGCGGCGAACGAGTACGGCGGTGCCACCGGCACGTCACCCGCCAGTCTGGCTGCGTGCAGCGCAGACAACGGCGCCACCGGAACGGATAGCTGCGTGTTCCATAACGTCACTCGCGGATCCATTTCGACGCAGTGTTATCAGCCTAACCCGGCGCTCTTCACGGATCCGTTCACAACCGCCAACTGCTACTTCTACGGAACAGTGGGGCAAGGGGCGGATCAACTTGGTTTGACCACGACGGATGCCGCTCCTACGGCATACGGCGTTGCCAACAAGGCGTACGGTGCGCAGCCGGGTTGGAGCTTCGCTGCGGGCCTGGGCTCAGTCAATGCAAGAAACCTGCTCATCGCGTGGCGCGCCTTCGTCAATGCACCGCCCGCACCACCGCCGGCACCGTAAGTTCTGAGGCATAACGATCCCTGGCGGTGTAATACCGCCAGGGATTTTTGAAAAAATAGAATGACGCACTGACGCCATATGGTTACGCCCCGCCGGAGCGCAGGCCGTTGCTTGAAACATGGATGCCAAACGCGACCCGACGTCGAAAGCGACGCAGCGGCCGCAGCAGTAAAATATTTGTGGCGTTTTCTGCAGAGTTTCACAGCGGGATTTCCGTTGCGAGTCAGAGATTTTCGGGATGGGTCGACACGCGGATATTCGTATCTGAGTGACGCGGCAACAAGGAAGCACAACTCGATGGAGATTCATCTACTTCTTATATAAATGACCCGTAGGGATAGCGGGGTCAACTGCCTTGGGGGAGGCTGCATGACCATTATCTCGGTACACCTGCCTAAAACCGCGGGAACAAGTTTTGGCGTTTCGCTAGCCATGCATTTCGGTGATCGGCTCAAGTATGACAACGGTGATCAGGCGATCTGCAAATCTCCGGTGGAGCGATGGCAGCAGACCATTGCTGCAGGGCTTGCCATGGCAGAGCAGGATCTCGAAAAGATCGAGTGTGTTCATGGGCATTTTCTGCCCGCGAAGTATTTGCCCCTTGGACAAAACCGCGCACTGACATTCGTGACGTGGATGCGGGAGCCGGTAGCGCGAATGTTTTCGCACTATCACTATTGGCGGCACAGTTACGATGAAGCGACCGCCGCGCCGCATCATCGGCAGATGATCGAGGAAGACTGGAGCCTGGAACGGTTTTGTTTCAGTGGGGAATTCAGGAATATTTACACGCAGTACCTGTGGAGATTTCCGATCGAAAAATTCTCCTTCGTGGGTATCTGCGAATATTTTCAGCAAGAGCTCGACGAATTTTCGAGTCGATACCTCTCGACCAAGTTGCCGCATCAACACCACAACGCCACACCACGCACTGCATCGATCGCCGAACTGGACGAAGGATTCCTGAAAGCCGTGCGCGATTTTCATGCCGCTGATGTGGCGCTCTACGCAAAAGCTTTGCGTCTGCGTCGGATTCGTCTCGACATGGCGAAGGATCGGATGCGTTTTGGTACCGGTGCGGAGTTACGGCACGCCGTCGGCTAGACGGAACGTTCTTGAGATGCTTTGCGCTCGTAGACATCCGGTTGGCCAAGCGGACGCGTCTTGAACCGCTTGTGTACCCACAGATATTGCTCGGGCGCCTCCCGTACCATCTGCTCGATGGAGGCGTTGACGCGTGCCGTATCGACACGCGCATCCGCACCGGGGAAATTTTCCAGCGGCGCGCCAAGCCGCAGTGCGTAGCCGCGACCATTCGGCAGTCGCCTGTGGAAGAACGGAATCACCATGGCGCCCGACATCCGCGCAAGGTGATGGGTCGCGGTGATTGTCGCGGCGGGGACGTCGAAAAACGGCGCGAACACGCTGTCCTTGCTGCGCATGTCCTGATCAGGTGCGTACCAGAGTGTGCCGCCGTTGCGCAGATGTTTGACGGTGCCGCGTATGTCGTCCTTGTCGAACATCGCTTCGGCGTAGTGCAGGCGAGCACGAAGCACGGTCCACTCGAACACGGTGGAATCCATTTTCCGGTACATGCCAGCGATGCGGATGCGTTCGGACACGAGGCGAGCGCATAGCTCGAGATGGGAAAAGTGTCCGCCGACCAACAGCACGCCCTTGCCTTGTGCGCGTGCCGATTCGAGATGCTCGAGTCCTTCGATCGACAGCGGGATGCGTGCCATCGCACGATCGCTGGCCATCCAGCCCAGCGCGAATTCGACCAGCATCAAACCGATGTCGCGCAGATTGCGATCGACCAGCGCCGCTTGTGCCGCTGCATCGAGCTCGGGAAAACACAGGCCGATATTGACCTGCGCGATATGCCGACGCGCCGAAGGAATGCGCAGCACGATCGCGCCCAGTCGTCGGCCGACAAACATCAGCAGCGAGTACGGCATGTGCGCGATCACCCAGATCACGCCCACGCCCAGCCATGCCGGCCAGTGACGTGGCGCTAGCAATGATCGGGAGAAAATGGGGCGAGGCATGCCGGGCATCCACGAATTGTAGCGGTCCGCATCCGGCGCGGCTCGCATGCGGCGCTGTCGCTATACTCCGGCGTCCATTGATGGATCGACCCTTGCGCTATCTCTATACCCTCGCGATGTTTCTGGCGACGCCGTTGCTGGTTCTGCGGCTACTCGCGCGCGGCGTGCGCTCGCGTCCCTATCATCGACGCTGGCCGGAGCGCTTCGGTTTCTTCGACGCGCCGGGGTTCAAGGACAGTTTCTGGATTCATGCGGTATCCGTTGGCGAAGTCAACGCCGCCGAACCACTGATCAAGGCGCTGCGCAGGGATTATCCCGGTGCGCCATTCGTCGTCACCACGATCACACCCACCGGCACCGCCCGAGTGCATCAACTTTTCGGCGACAGCGTTTTCCACGTGTATCTGCCGTACGACCTGCCGTTTGCCGTGAGCCGCTTCATGCGCCGTATCCAGCCGCGTTTGGCGCTGATTATCGAAACCGAAATCTGGCCGAACCTCTACTTTGCGTGTCGCCGCCGCGGCATTCCGCTCATGATCGTCAACGCGCGATTGTCCGAGCGGTCTTTGCGTGGATACAAACCGTTTCGCGGACTTGCGCGCTCGGCGTTGCGATGCGTGCGCCAGATCGCTGCGCAGTCGAGGACCGATGCGGCACGTTATCGATTGCTCGGGGCAGACCCGCAGCGGATCGTGGTGACGGGCAACATGAAGTTCGACATGCTCATTCCGGATGGCGCCGTGGCGAACGGCGATGCGATGCGCGAACACTGGGGCGCGCGTCGTCCGGTCTGGATGGCTGCGAGTACGCACGAGGGCGAGGAGCAGGCCGTGCTGGAAGCGCACCTGCAGGTGCTGCAGCGACTGCCGGACGCATTGCTGCTGCTGGCACCGCGCCATCCCGAACGATTCCGGCTGGTCGAGCATTCGGTGCGCAGTCTCGGCTTCACCGTGGGCACGCGAAGTGCCAATGCCATGCCGCTGCCGACGCATCAGGTTTTCGTGATCGATGCGATGGGGCAGTTGATGCCATTTTTCGCTGCGGCGGATGTGGCTTTCGTGGGCGGCAGCCTGGTGCCGATTGGCGGCCACAATGTGTTGGAACCGGCCGCGTTATCGACCCCCGTGCTGGTCGGCCCACACACGTTCAACTTCGAGGAGATCACCCTCAGCCTGATTCAGCAGGGCGGTGCCGAACGTGTGGGCAGCAGCGATCAACTCGGGCATGACGTGCTGCAGCTTTTGCGCGACAAGGACAAGCGTGAGCGCATGGGCCTGGCGGCGCAGAAGGTTTTCGACCGCGAACGCGGCGCAGTGCAGCGGATCATGAAATTGATCGACGTGGCGCTTCGGGAAAAAAATCATCCATGAAAAAAGCCGGCTGTATGCCGGCTTTTTTCTAAACCTTTCGCTTGCGCTTACTGCAGCAAGGTATTGATCGATTCGAGATCCTTCACGTCCGCCGTGCCCGCGCTCTGCTGCAGCAGCAGCTTGTTGAGGATGAACTGGTGGCGCGCCTGCGAGTAGCTGCCTTCGGACTGGGTCAGCGTCTGAATGGCGAGCAACACATCGGTCATGGTCTGCGTGCCGACTTCGTAGCCTGCCTTGGTCGCTTCCAGTGCTTTCTGCGCCGAGTCCACCGAGGCCTTGGCCGAGTCCACCTGCGAGATGCCTGCGATCACGGAGCGGAAATAATTGAGCGTGTCCTGCACCACCTGACGGCGCTGCAGTTCCATGGCATCGCTGGCGGCGTCGCGTTCGTCAATCGACTGCCGCACGCGTGACTGCGTGAGGCCGCCGGAGAAGATCGGTACGTTCAAGGTCAGCCCGATGGTGGTCGATGCCGGCGACCGCTGGCCGCTGGCATTGTCGTTCTGAAACCAAGTGGCACCCTTGCCGTAATTGACGCTCGCCGTGATCGTCGGCAGATGGCCGGCGCGCGCCGCGCTGATGTTGTGTTCGGCGGTCTGCACGTTGTACTGCTGCGTCAACAGATTCGGGTTGAGTTCCAGTGCCTGCTTGACCCAGGTGTCCGGATCGTTCGGCGAAGGCGGCTGCATTGGCAGGTCGTCGCGCAACTTTTTCAGCTCGCCGGTCGGCGTGCCGGTGATGACGCGCAACGCTTCCTTGTCGTTGTTGAGCGTGTTCTGCGCGTTCACGGTGGTGGTCTTGGCGTTGTCGTAGAACGCCTTCGCCTGATACACGCCGGTGATCGCGGCCAAGCCCACCTTGAACTGCTGATCGGCCTGCTCGTACTGCCGCTTGAACGCGTCTTCGTTGGCCTGCGCGAAGGTCAGCTGGTCTTCGTCGGTCAATATGGCGAAGTAGGCGGTGGCGACGCGCACGTAGAGATTCTGCACCGCTGCCTGATAGGTCTCGTCCTGCGCGCTCGATGCCGAATGCGCAGCCTTGAGGTTCGCGTACTGGCTGAAGTCGAGCACGGTCTGGGTCAGCGTGGCCGACGCATCGCGTGTGCGCGAGTGGCCACCCGATCCATCCGTTCCCGCACCGTTGCCCAAACCCGTGCATGCATACGTGCCGGTGCCTTCTGAAAGACCACTGCACAGATAGTCGTTGCCGTTTGTCCCCAGGCCGCTCAGGCCGCTTTCGTTGTCGGAATTACCGTTGGTCTGACTGAGCGTCAAACCTGCGCTGATCTGGGGAAGCAGCAGGGCACGGGCCTGGTCCACACCTTCACCCGTTGCGAGGCGGTTGGCATCGGCCTGCGACAGCACGGGGTCGTTGGCGCGCGCCTGACGATACGCATCAAGCAGATCCTCGCCATGGCTCGGCAGCGAAACGACGGCCATTGCCAGGGCCAGGGTGAGCATCTTCAAACGCATGGGTTGCCTCGTGGGGATCATTCGGGGATGCCAGTCAAAAAACGAAACGCTGCAGCGGTTCGGCATGGGTAAGGTAGGGCAGGTCGGTTTCGAACAAGGTCTCTTCGCGATAACGACCCGCACCTTCGTGCGTCAGTAACGTGGCTTGCTGCACCGGCGACTGGCCACGTACCACCAGCATGCGTGCGTCCGGCTTGAGCCACGACAGCCAGCGTTGCGGAATCTCGGCTACTGCGCCGGTGACCACGAGCGCATCGAACAGGCCGTCTGGCTGCCAACCGATGACCGCATCGCCCGTGACCAGGGCGACATTTCGCACGCCGGTGGATTCCAGCCGCTGCGCTGCGGCGCTGGTGAAATCGGCATGGATGTCCACGCTCGTCACGTGCGCCGAAAGGCCCGCGAGGCATGCTGTGAGAAACCCGGAACCCGTGCCGATCTCCAGCACATGATCGGTGGACTGAAGCTCCAGCGCCTGCAGCACGCGGCCTTCCACCACCGGCTTCATCATCACTTCGCCGTGACCAAGGGGAAGACAAAGGTCCGCAAAGGCGATCTGGCGGTGCTCCGCGGCGACGAAGTCCTCTCGATGCACGCGGCTGATGACGTCCAGCACGCGACCGTTGAGCACCTCCCACGGGCGCACCTGGTTCTCAACCATGTTCAGTCGCGCCTGCTCGAAGTTCATCGCCATCTTGCTAACGTCCCGTGCGGATCGAAAAGGTCAAAAAGGATAAGCGCTTGGCCTCATTCCGACAATGACAAGCCTGCCGGCTGCAAGGCAGAGCACGTAGTGCCGGAAGTCACCGCGAGCGGCTGACGAAAGTCACGCTTCGCAAGGCGTGCATTCCAGCCGTTTCTTTGTGCGCATTCCATTGAAAAGTGCGGTTCTGGAAAATAAATGAACCGCCGCGTATAATAAAGCCCGGTATTCCATTTGTGAAGGTGCATGACGGTGAGCGCGCAAATCAGACCCCAGGGCCCTGGACGTCCGAAAGACATGGAAAAGCGTGCCGCAATCCTCGCTGCGGCGAAGGCCTTGTTCATCCGCAATGCCTTCGCCGGCACCAGCATGGACGCCATCGCCGCCGATGCAGGTGTCTCGAAACTCACCGTCTACAGCCATTTCGGTGACAAGGACAACCTTTTCCGCGAAGTCATACGGTCACGGATTCAGGATCTCCTGCCGGAAGAAACCTATTTCCACGATCCGCAGGCGGACATCGGTGAAACCTTGCTGCGGGTGGCTCTTACCCACGCCCACCTCGATTGCAATGCCGAAACCGTCGGCACCTTCCGCGCCATTCTCAGCGACTGTCGCCAAGGCAACCCGCGCTACGGCAAGCTGATCTGGGAAGAAGGCGCCACACGGACCCACGGCTTGCTGGAACGTCTGCTGCGGCAAGCGGTTGACGCCGGCCAGCTTGAAATCGATGACGCCGCGCGCGCATCGGTGCAGTTTCTGACGTTGATCAAGGGCAACCTGATGATGCGGCAAATGTTCGGCTGCGCCGAATGCCCGCAGAGTTATGCAGAAGAAATCGAATCGACTGCGCGCGCCGGCGTGGTCATGTTCCTGCGCGCGTACAAGCCGCGCTGAGCAACTCCGTTCCCTGAGCTCCTGTGGTGCCCCGCTTCGCCATCCGCGAAGCCCAGTTCGGCGGCTCCACTTCGCTTGAAACATGCATCCACCATGATGCCGGGCGGGCGCTGCCGTCGTACGCACGCTCGTTCGATCTGTTCGCCATGAATGCGCTGTGTGATGGCATCATCGTCGATAGAATTTCTGTCTGTGCCGTGATCGATCGACAGTCATCCGCGGGGCTGGATGACTTGCTGAAGATAAAACGAAACGCCCAACAGTTCCTGCCAACCGATCAGGGAAGCGCCGATGAAATTGCAAGTTCCGTTTGTCCAGCTGCCCTTGCAGTTCAACGCCGAAGCGCTGGCGCGGGAAATCGATGCATTGGGCGTCGAGGAATGGCGCGAGCATCCGCAAAAATTTCCCGGCAATTTCGCGCTGCCGCTGATTTCCGTCGATGGCGATCCGGACAGTGATTCCGTATCAGGCCCGATGCGGCCGACCGCTTATCTCGCCAAGTGCCCATATCTGACCCAGGTGCTGGCAACGTTGGGCCCGGTCTGGGGTCGCACGCGCCTGATGAAGCTCAGCGGCCAAGCCGAGGTCAGTCCGCATTTCGACATCAATTATTACTGGCGCGAGCGCATGCGCGTGCATGTGCCCATCGTGACCCGCCCCGACGTCCGTTTCCTGTGCGGCGATGCCGAGGTCAACATGAAGCCGGGCGAGTGCTGGATCTTCGATACCTGGCGCATGCACCGGGTGATCAACAGCACCGACGTCGAACGCATCCATCTGGTGGCGGACACCATCGGTGGCGAGGCATTTTCGGGACTTGTGCAGCGCGGGCGCGCGCCGGGTTACGGTGCCTTCGAAGGCTGGCATGCGGAGCCTGTCGAACCGATCGACGGAGCGATACCGAAACTGCGATATGAATCGGTGAACATCCCGGTGGTCATGTCGCCGTGGGAAATGCGCGAGCACGTGCACTTTTTGCTCAGTGAGGTGCGGCCGCATCCGCAGCTGGCAGCGGCACAACAGGGAACGGCGCGCTTTCTGGTCCTGTGGCAGGAATTGTGGGCCGAGTTCGGCACCGACCGCGCCGGCTGGCCTGCGTATCGCAGGGCGCTCGCGGCTTTCGAAGCCTTCATGCAGCAGGTCGGAGCTTCGCTGACACTGGCCAACGGTGGCCTGCTGACTAACAGTCTGCGCATCATGATTTTGAGCGTTGCGTTGAACGACAGCGATCGCGTGCCCGATGGTTATGAGCCGAGGCAACCCGCGAAGGCCGAGGCGACGTCATCGGCGCCCGCGCCGGTTGCGCGCGATCCAGAATTCGATCGGCCGATCTTCATCCTCTCGTCGCCGCGATCGGGTTCGACACTGCTTTTCGAAACGCTCGCGCAAGCCTCCGATCTTTTCACCATCGGCCGCGAAAGCCACGCGCTGATCGAAGGCATGGAGGCGCTGCATCCGGCACGGCGCGGTTTCGATTCCAATCGCCTCGATGCCGAGGTCGCGACGCCCGAGCTGACGCACGAACTGCGTGATCGCTTCCTTTCCGAACTGCGCGATCGCGACGGCCATGCGCTCGATCAATTGCCGGTTCGCATGCTGGAGAAGACGCCGAAGAATACGCTGCGCGTTCCCTTTCTGGCGAAGATCTTTCCCGAGGCGCGCTTCGTTTATCTGTACCGCGATCCCCGCGAAACCTTGAGCAGCATGATCGAGGCGTGGCAAAGCGGAAAATTCCGCACCTATCCGGTGCTGCCGGGATGGAACGGTCTTCCATGGTCGCTCTTGCTGGTGCCTGGGTGGCGCGATCTGGATGGACGGCCGCTGCAGGACATCGTGGCGGCGCAATGGGAAGCCACCACCCGCATCCTGCTCGATGATCTCGAGGCGCTGCCCCGCGATCGCTGCGTCGTGGTTCGCTACGACGCTTTCGTTGCCGACCCCGCAAAGGAAATGTCGCGTCTCAGCGCTGCACTCGGCCTGACCTGGGATCGCAAACTCGAAGGCGCGCTTCCGTTGTCGCGTTACACCGTGTCGCAGCCAGCGCCGGACAAATGGCGCCGACATGCCGACCTGATCGACGAAGTGCTCCCGCGTCTGCAGGCGACCATCGAACGCGCTGAAAAATTCATCGCGCGCTGAGGGTTCTCCTGAAATTGCGCAAAGAGTGAAGCGGTCTTCACTTGGCTTTTCCATCAACGTTTCTACGATGACCGGACGTTCGATGTCCGTGCGAGCGATACCTTTCATCCATCCGCAGGAGCAAGCCATGGCCAAGACCAAGCCGTTCGTGACCGACATCGAGAACATCCGCAAGCGGGCGCGGCAGGACATCGACAAGGGTGCGATGACCGCCGGCTACGGCGCCGATCGTGAGACGGTGATCAAGCTGCTCAATCACGCGCTGGCCACCGAGCTGGTTTGCGTACTGCGCTACAAGTACCACTACTACATGGCTTCGGGCATCAACTCGCAAGCCGTCAAGGCCGAGTTCCTCGAACACGCGAACGAGGAGCAGGGCCATGCAGACCAGATCGCCGAGCGCATTACCCAGCTCGACGGCAAGCCGAATCTTTCGCCCGAAGGTTTGCTCAGCCGCAGTCATTCCGATTATGTCGAAGGCGTCGATCTGGTCGACATGATCAAGGAAGATCTGGTTGCCGAGCGCATCGCGATCGACAGCTATCGGGAAATGATCACTTACATCGGCGCCGACGATCCAACCACGCGCCGCGTGCTCGAAGGCATTCTCGCAGTGGAAGAAGAGCACGCCGAAGACATGAACACGTTGCTTGAGCAGCTCGGCAAGAAGGGTGAACCGGCCAAGCCTTCGCCCGGGAAAAAATCTTCCGGCAAGCGCGGTTGATTCATGCGCGGACGATGCAACACATCGTCCGCGTGGTCAGACTTCACCAGCCGGCAAGTACTCGTTGTCGCCAGAAAGTAGCTTATCTCTGCGCCGTCATTGATCTCGTTGCCGCGCGTCGCGGGGATCATCCATCGCAGGGTCCGGCACGTTTAGGGGCTTCGCTCGCCATCGGCCTGTAAGCTTCGCCTATCCCATCAGGCAGGAGCGTCGCGATGCAGAATCAGGATTCTACAAACCGTCGCTTCGGCGGCGCGCTTGGACGAACAGTGCTCGTCCTTGTCGTGGCACTGGTCGTTCTGATCGGCGGCGTGATGTGGTGGTGGGACAAGGAGCCGACGCTGTTCGATCCGGCTGCAGTCACCAAGGCCAAACTGCAGGAACTGAAGCGCCCCGCCAGCGTGGGTGCGACCACCACCGCCACGTTGATCGCCTCAGTCGATACGCTTCTGGACAAACGCGGCGGCTATATCAGCAACGACAAGCTGCCGCCGGGCGTGCTGATGGACAACGTGCCGAACTGGGAATTCGGTTCGCTGACCGCGTCGCGCGACCTGATGCGCGCGTTGCGCAACGACTTCAGCCGATCGCAGACGCAATCGACCGAAGACAAGGATCTGGCAGAGGCCGACCCGCTGCTTTCCAGTCCGAACGATCGTTGGCTGCTGCCGAGTTCCGAGAGCCAGTACACAAAGGCGATTGGCCATCTGGACGGCTATCTGTCGCGTCTCGGCGACGCGCCCGATGCCAATGCGCATTTCTATGCGCGCGCGGATAACCTCGCCGACTACCTGCAGATCGTGTCGTCGCGCCTTGGCTCGTTGTCGCAGCGATTGTCCGCCAGTGTGGGCCAGATCCGCATCGGTGACGTTGATGCTGCCGACGAACCTGCGGGCGCCAGCACGGTGCGCACGCCCGATGGCGGACGGATGGTGAAGACGCCGTGGACCAAGATCGACGACAATTTCTACGAAGCGCGCGGATACACGTGGACGTTGTTGGAACAGCTCAAGGCGTTCCAGCAGGATTTCGGTCCGATCCTGCGTAGCAAGCGGGCGGACGTGAGCCTGGAGCAGGTCATTCGCGAATTGGAAGAAGCACAGCGGCCGTTGAACAGCCCGATGGTATTGAATGGCTCGCCGTTCGGTTTCTTCGCCAATCATTCGCTGGTGATGGCGAACTACGTCTCGCGGGCGAACGCGGCACTGATCGATTTGCGCGAACTGCTTCGCCGCGGTTGAATTTCGGGACGCGTCGCTCTCGCCGAAAGCGGAGAGCGACGCTTGAAAGCGTCAGGCGTTGCTCGCCTTGTAACGCGCGATGCCCGCGGTAATTTCTGCCTTCGCCTCGTCGGCGCCGACCCAGCCTTCCACCTTCACCCATTTGCCGTCTTCGAGATCCTTGTAGTGCTCGAAGAAGTGGCCGATGCGCTGCAGCCAGTGCGCCGAAACGCCCTTCATGTCGCTGATGTGCGCGTAGCCGGGAAACACCTTGGCGATCGGAATCACCACCAGCTTTTCGTCGCTGCCGGCTTCGTCGCTCATCTTCAGCATGCCCACGGGATGGCAGCGGATCACCGAGCCCGGTATCAGCGACAGCGGCAGAATCACCAGCGCGTCGAGTGGATCGCCGTCACCGCCGAGCGTGCCCGGCACGTAGCCGTAGTTGCATGGATAGCGCATCGGCGTGGACAGGATGCGGTCGACGAAGATCGCGCCGCTTTCCTTTTCCACCTCGTACTTCACCGGCTCGGCATCTTTCGGGATTTCGATGATGACGTTGATTTCGCTCGGCGCATTGCGACCGGCGGCAACAAGATGCAGACCCATGAGATGTCCTTGGCAGGAATGAAAAAGTGGTCCGCAAGGATACGCCATCTGCTGTTGCATCGCAGCAGCGAAAGCCGGCTCGCGCGCCTCCCGGCCGATTCCGTTCAGCTCTTGCGTGGCTTCGAATACGGCCTTTCGCGCAGCCATTTGGTGGCGATCCATTTCTCGCCACGCGTCACCGGCAGGCCGGCATGCAGCGAATTCGGATCGCCGCCCTCGTATGCGAAATAGACGGCCGAACCACGGCGAGCGGCCACGGTGAGACCGACTTCCGGGAACGCGGTGCCGCCGCCTTGCTCGGGCGTGTTCAAGTACATCACCACGCTGGCGATGCGCTGGCCGCCCGCCGCGGTGATGACGCCGAATCCGGGATGCGCCGGATCGAACCAGTCGAAATGCGGCTTGTATTCCTGGCCCGGCAGGTAATGAAGAATCTGCAGCCCTTCGCCATGGCTCACGGGCACATCGAACAAACTGGCGATGCGTTTCTCGATGCGTCCGATCAGTGGCAGTTCGTTCAAGGTGAAGAACATGCCTTCACTGGTGCGCCGATGATCGACCTGATGATTGCCTTCGGTGTCCACGGTCATCGCGCGTTGCAGGCGCGGGCGCGCAAGCTCGATCAGGTCCGCGCATTCGTCGCGCGTGAGCAGGTTGTCCAGCACGCGCAGCGATGGTTCTTCCAGGCTCGCAGAGATGCCGATGGCGTGACCGTCGATCACCACTTCCGGCGGCTCGGGATGACGCGTGCGCAGGCTGTCGCTGTTCTTCACGTTCGCACCCGTGGTCGCTGCGTGCAACGCGGCGAGAGGAAGCTTCAATACTTCGGCGACGATGCTGCGGCTCTGGCGCGGGTCGTAACCGTTTTCCTTCATCAGCCGCAACACCTCCGGCACGCCGTGGCCGGCGCGCGTGGTGGTGAGAATCCAGTCGCGCAATTCGGGACGGATGGTGCTGCGGTCATGCATGACGAGTGCCCGGAGGAAAGTCTGAAAAGCTTACTTCACGCGCTGCGCCCGAAGAAACTTTCGCGATCAGGCATTGCGTGCATCGATATCGTCAAGGCAGGCGCCGAACAGTTGCATGGCCTCGCGCAACTCGATGGTCGATCGACCGCAATAACCCAGGATCAGACCTTCGCGACGCGGCGGATTCGAGTAGTGCGGCGCCATTGGATACAGGCCCAGGCCGCGCGAGTGGGCGAGTGCGACCAGCGCCTCGGCGCGTTTGCGATCATAGCCGCGCAGCCATGCGACCACGTGCATGCCGGCGGGAGAATCGACGATCTCCACGCGCTCGCCGGCATGCCGGCACAATCCGTTGATCAGTTCTTCGCGCCGCGCTTTCAACTCCTTGCGCACCAGGCGCAGATGCCGTTCAAAGCCGCCGTCCTCCATGAAGTTCGCCAGCGCGGACTGCTCGATGCCGGGTGATGAAAAGTCACTGAGGAATTTCGCCGTGACGAAATCGTCGCGCAGCGCAGCCGGCAACACCATATACGCCACGCGCAAGGCGCCGAACATCACCTTGGAAAACGTGCCGACGTAGATTACCCGATCGGCTTTGTCGAGCGAGCGCAGCGCCGCCAGCGGATGTGCGTCGTAACGGAATTCGCCGTCGTAGTCATCTTCGAGAATCCAGCAATGTTTCGCGTCCGCATAGCGCAGCAGTTCCAGTCGGCGCGACAGCGACAACACCGAGCCGGTCGGAAACTGATGCGATGGCGTGACGCATACCAGCGGCGGCGCCTCGTCGGGAAGTTCGGAGCACACCAGCCCTTCGTCGTCCGTGCGTACGGGAACGATGCGCGCGCCATGCGCAGACAAGGTCTGGAACGCGCCGAAGTAGTGCGGCTCCTCCAGCACGACAGGGTCGCCTTCGTCGAGCAGCACGCGTGCGGCCAGCGAGAAAGCCTGCTGAGTACCCGTGACGATCAATACATTTTCCGGGTGCGCGAGAACGCCACGACGTCGCGCGAGGTAATCGCAGATCTGCTGGCGCAACGCCAGCAGACCCTGCGCGCCGGTGGACTCCAGCGGGGTGTAGACCGTCGCGCGCGCGAGTGCGCGACCCCACGCGCTACCCAGCGCCGGATTGATCGACGGTTCGCCGTATTGCAGGTTGTAGCGCAGCTCGCGATGCATGCGTGCGATGCCGCGGTTCTGTACCTGCCTCGCACGCTGCGCATAGCGCGATGGCGCTTCGATTGTTTGCTGCGGCGCGTTCAATGCTGCGCCACTCTTCAACGTGCTCACATAGCTGCCGGAGCCGACGCGGCCATCGATGAAACCTTCGGCGCGCAGCTGCTCGTACGCGGAGAGCACGGTGGTTCGCGACAACTCCAGTTCGCGTGACAACTCGCGCGTCGGCGGCAGGCGAGTGCCCGCGGCAATGCGCCCATCGAGAATGGCGGATTTCATCGCGCGGGTCAGTTGAGCGTATTGCGGTCCGCGACCATCGAGTTCCAGAAACATGCCTATTGGCTCCGTGCAACCGATGAAATTGGTTATGGATGCGTGGCGATCCGGCGCCTAGTCTTCACGTTGTCGATCGACTGCCGCAAAGCGTCTCCAGCCCTGCGCCAAGACTAGAACAGTCCAGGCGCTGCTACTGTGTCTGCCGACGCTGAACGCGCCGTCGATCGATCATGCGCTTCATCCGGTGAAGGACTGCATCATGGAAAATTTCAGCCGCTTCGGTCGTGTGCTGTTTGGCATGGGCATGCTGGGTTTCGGCGTGCTCAATATGGCGTTCGCCTTGCCGGTGCCGGGACTCGAACCGTTTCCCGACGGACTCGCGGCATCAGCGTTCTGGACGTATGCAACAGCATGCGTGCTGATCGTCAGCGGCACGTGCACGTGGTTCGATGCTTTGCGTCCCCGGCTCGCCGCAATCGTTCTTGGTGTGATGCTGTTTTTGTGGCTCACGCTGCTGAACCTGCCGATGATGGTCACGCATATCCACAACGGCAGCATCTGGACGTCCGCGTTCGAATGCCTCGTGTTGTGTTGTTCCGCCTGGATACTTGCGTATGGGTTATCCGACAGCCGCGACTCCCTATCGCACGATCGATTGCGATCGATCGCCGCGTTGGCGCGCTACGGCTTCGGCGTGTCGCTGCCGTTATTCGGCGCACTGCATTTCATCTACTGGGAATACGTCGCCAGCGTGATACCCGCGTGGATACCGGGATCACCCGTGTTCTGGACGTACTTCACCGGCTGCGCGCACGTGGCCGCAGGCCTTGCGATTCTGAGTGGCGTGAAAGCAAAGCTGGCGTCGATCTGCCTCGGCATCATGTTCACCAGCTGGGTGATCGTCGTGCATCTTCCGCGTGTCTTTGCACGCCCGCAAAACCACGCCGAATGGACCAGCCTGCTGGTAGCGATCGGGATGAGCGGTGGCGCGTGGTTGATGGCGGGTTATTTTTCGTTGGGCCGTGACAATCGAAACGAGCAGAGCCCGCAACGCCAGGCCACGCCCGCATAGTGAACGATGACTGATAACGCTCAGGGCATCCGCCCACACGCGCGCAATGAGCTGTCGCTAAGCCGACAATCCGGCATCGCGCAGTCGAGCACGAAGTCGATCAAGCTTGTCGCCGTATCGTGCGGTTTGTGATGTGTTCGAGCGGAGTGGCTGCCGTACTTGTGCTGCGCTGGCCGTGCTGAGCACGACGCGTGAGTTCTGGTGAAACAGAAGACACGCCGGATCGAACTCCAGTGCGCAGAAATCCAGCAGCCGGCGAATCTGCGATTCGGGATCGGCAAGCAGTGATTCGTGGACGTGATCGAATATCCGCGTGGGAAACATTTGATGCCAGAAGCGCATCAGCCGATCGTGGTCTTCGTAGTAACTCGCCATGTCATCCAGGTCGTAGCTGAAATGGGCGCCGTTACTGAATAGCTGTCGATAGCAGGCGAAGCAGGTTTCGAGTGCATCGCGACGGGAATGGACGATGCGTGCGCCAGGCAACATTTGCAACGCGGCACCGACGAGTTCCCAACTGACCAGATTCTTGTCGGTGAAGCACGGTCGCTGCGCACGCCAGCGTTCCGTGCGAGCGAGATAGTCGCGCCCGAGTCGCTGCCAATCCTCGGCGGTCGCTGAGGAAGCCCATTGCGGGAACGGCTGGCCGCGGCGTTTCGATTCGTCCTCGATCACTTGCGGCAGATCGGTGATTTCGTTGGCACCTTCGACTTGCGGATGCGTGGCGAGTATCTGTTCGGTCAGAGTCGAAGCCGACCGAGGCAGGCTGACGATGAAGATGACTTCGTGGCCCAGTGTTTCATCAAGCGGTTTCGGCATGGGCCTGGCGAACGCCGATATGATGGCGTCGACATGCGCTCGTGCGGCGTCCGCATTCCAGTCCACCATGCGACGCTTCAACGCATTGGCTTCGCGGAGCGTCTCGAAAGATCCGGCATGGTCGTTCTGATCCGCAAGCGCCTTTGCCAGGGCGAATCCAATCGAGATGCGCGCATCATCGGACACTGCGGGCTGCCGAAATATCTGCTGCAGCCGTTGTACGTCTGTCGCGTTCATGGTCACGGTTTTCAGGTTGGCCAAGGCAAACCAGGCCGTCGCGTTATCGGGTTGGCGATGCAGAACCTCGCGATAATTCGCTGTCGCTGCGGCTATATGGCCCGTCGTGGTCTGCGCATCCGCAAGGCTGATGCGCGCCAGCACGTGAGCAGCATCGAGATGCAAAGCTCGTTGCAGCGATCGGCACGCTTCCTCCATGCGACCCTGAAGCTTGAGCGCCTTGCCAAGGTTGTACCAGGCGGCAGACGTGGCAGGCGCCAGTTCGCAGGCGCGCTGCAAATTCGACAACGCCTCATCGATGGCGCCCGTTTCGTAAAGTGCGCTGCCGAAATTCATGTGGATCGTGGCGTCGTCGGGGCGATGGATGAGCGCCTGACGCAAGCAGTTCGCAGCTTTTGTGTAGTCGCCGCGCATCTGTGCGGCGATTCCCATCAGGCGATGGGCGTCGGCACATTCAGATGCTCGCGCGAGCAGGTTCGTCAATGACCGCTCGGCGATATCGAGCTGCATGCTGCTCAATGCAGCGCCAGCCGTCGCGAGCAACTTCCTTGCTTCCGGCGAAAGATCGGCTGCGCGAAGTTGTGATGGCCGGGTGCGATTCGATGTCATTGAAAAACCATGTCGGATCACGTGCTCCGCTCATCCGAACGTGAAGGTGTAGACGTGAAGCCCATGTTGCGGAATACGCAACACGAGCGAGTGTTCGCGATAGTCGTTGCTGTCGAACAACGTGTACAACTGGCTGGCTTGCACGCTTACATGCGGCTGCGGTTTGCCGTCGATCTGTATGTCGAGTGTGACCGGCTGATCCGAGCTCGCGACCATGTGCAGTTTTCCGGCTTTGAAGCGCAGATGGATTTCGCCGTGACTACCGCTAAGCCCCGCGTACTGGTTGCTGATTTCCCACGCGCCGGACAAGCCGAATTGATTCAACGCAAGGTGGCTCGGCATCGTGAAATGCTGGATGCCGTTGCGCGGCTTGTCCACGCCGGCAAGATTCTTCTGATGCATGCTGCCGAAAAACATTTCGGGTGAAGAAATCTTGTCGAGCGCATCGTCGGACGAAATGTTTTTCTGTAGCAGGTTCATGCCGAGCAAAAGGCGTACTGCGTTTTCCATGCGCAGATAGTTGCCTTCGCCAAACTGATGGCCGATCAGATTGCCGTTCTGATCGATGAGATATTCGGCTGGCCAATACTGGTTGTGCCATGCGTTCCAGGTGCCGAGGTCGTTGTCCAGCGCCACCGGGTAAGTCACGTCCAGGCGCTTCACGGCGTTCTCGACATTGGCTGACTGACCTTCGAAATCGAATTCCGGCGAGTGCACGCCAATCACCACCAGCCCTTTGTTCTTGTACGTCTCGTACAGGTGTTCCGTGCGCGGCATGGCACGCAGGCAGTTGATGCACGAGTAAGCCCAGAAGTCGACCAACACCACTTTGCCGCGCAGGCTGGCCATGGTCAGCGGCGGCGAATTGATCCAATGGTTGATGCCAGTGAATTCGGGCGCGGATATGGCGCTTTGCGCAGTCGACGTGCCGCTTGCGATCAGCAGCGAAAAAAGGAATACGCGAAGATAGGATTTCATTTGCATGCCTCGCAAGACCGGAAGCAGTTTGCCCACCGCCGAAGTCGGCGGTGGGCAAATGGTTGCATGATGAATCTTGTTGCGGACTACGACGGGTTAGAAATCGTACGTGATCCCCATTTGTACATAGCGCGGCATCTCGAGCGCGATCGGCAGTTTGTAGGTTGTGCTGGGAGCTGCGGTTGTTCCATAGATGGAACCCAGCGCCGTCGCTTTCTGCTCGTTGAACACGTTGTTCACCATGATCTGGAAACCCAGCTTCTTGTCTGCCCATGCGGGACGGTATTCCGCACTCAGATTCAAAGTATGCGTCCATGGGGTGAAGCCCGATTTGCCAGGCGCAGATGGTTGTCCGCCGCACCAGTGATACGCACCGGGCGTCACCGTCGCGTAGCCTGCAGGGTCAGTTTCATCCGGGCCATAAAAGCCGAGGCAAACGTTCGGAACTCCAGATGCCAGGATCACGATGCCGCTGACCGTCCACTCTGGCGCGACCTGATAAGTGCCATAGGCCTTGAGCACGTGTTTCTGCTCATTCGCCTGGTCGCCATTGGCGTATTGCATCAGCGAACCAAAATCCCACTGCTGTGTTGCAGAGACGGAATTACCGCCTTGGCCGATGGACGACATGACCGGCCCTTCGGTGGTACCGAAGCTGCGCGAGAACACATAGTCGATCTTGCCAGTCCACGTGCCATCCCACGGATGCTCGAGGTACGCTTCAAGCGAGTAATACTTGCGAGTGGCCTTGGGAAAGCCGTAATCCTGCGGTGTCATGGTGACGGAGTCATAACCGCCGGCAGCGTTGGCGACTCGAATGACATTGCTCGACCCCGGGTTCACCAGGATGCTGCCGTTGAGCGTGTGATTCGGACATTCCGCCGTGTCGAAACCACCGGCGACCAATTTGTCGCAAAGGGCTCCCTCATCATCGACGTCGTCGATGATTCTTCCCAGATTGCGGTGCATCAGCGTGACGCCATACACCCACGACGAATTGATCTGCTGCTGCATGCCGAGAACGAATTCATCCTGGTATTCCGCCTTCAGGTTCTTCGACGCCACGGTAGCCGGATCGAGAGGTTGCCCGTATTCATTGTTCGTCGATACGGGACCGGACGGATTGGATGCAATGGGCGTCAGGCCGATAGGGATGCCTTGGGAATCGATGCCGGAATAGGTGTAGTACTGATTGGTGTAGAGCGATCCGCTTGCTTCACGCAATGCAACGCCCGCTGGCATCGCCAAATAATAACGACCGGCGTTGCCGAAGATTTTCATGCTGGAATCACCAAACACATCCCAGCTGAAGCCGATACGCGGCGACCATTGCGGACTGGTCAGGCGCAGATATGGCACATGTTCGCCGTTGTAGTTGGTGAACTGATCGTTGCGAATGCCGATGTTCAGCAGCAGATTGGGCGTGACTTGCCAGTTGTCCTGGATGTACTGCGCGCGCTGCTTCACTTGCACTGACGCTTGCGTCACGAAGATGTACTTGTTGACCCAGTAACCCGTTGCTCCATTAGGATAGCCTTCGGTGGGTGCAACGTAGGGTTGATGGTTGGGATCACCGCCAATAATCGGGTTGTTCGGGCTGGAGAATCCGTAGGACCAGGCATAGCCCGGACCATTGATGGTGTTGCCGGCATCGATGTCATTCGTCAGATCGTTGTCGATACCAAACTGGATATCGTGGTTGCCCAGTTTCCAGTCCAGATCCAGGCGCAGGTTGTCCACGCTTGATTTGTGATCAGGGCGATTGACCTGGCCAGCAGTCACGACGTTGGCGTTGGTGATGCCGCCGGGATGGCCAGCAAGATACGCGGGATTCTGATGGCTTGCACCACTGATGTGGGCTAACGACGTATCAAGGCCTGGGTACGGTGGCTGGACGGTGTAGTAAGTGCCTTCCATCTTGCCGAACATGGCGTTCACGGTCAGGTTGTCCGTGATGTAGCCGGTGTATTTGGCGATCCAGATTCCGAAGGAGTTCTTTGTGTGCAGATCGAGACTGCTGAAGTCCTCGGCTTTCTTGTTGTTGTAGTCGTAATTGTAGAAAGCGCCATCGAATGAATCGGTGTTCTTGACGCCGGTCAGCGATAGCGTGTTGCTGTCGTTGATGTTCCAGTCGAGCTTGGCGTAGATCTTGGGATCCCTGGATTTCTGATATTCGACCTTGCTGACGTCGATGCTCTGGACGGTCGCATTCTGGGTTTTGTTGGCCTCTGCGGATACAAAGAAGAACAGCGTGTCCTTGATCAGCGGGCCGCCGACATAGGCGTCATAGACCGTGTTCCACTGGCTGTTGCCGCGCTGATACGTGTTGAGGTCGCCTTTTTCCTGATCGGGTGTCGTCGAGCGCGGATTGCCGTAATAGATGTTGTCCTGGTTGCCACGCGCGAACGCGGGCTGCCACAGCACCTGGGCGCCGAAGTGCCAATCATTTGTACCGCTCTTGCCGACCTGGCTGATCACGCCGCCGGCAGACCGCCCGTACTGCGCACCGTAGCCACTCGTCAATGTCTGCTGCTGTTCGATCGAGCCATAGGGCAGCGAGATGCCGCCGGAATTACCCAGCGGATCGGAGGTGTTGAATCCGTTGATGTAGTACGCGTTCTCGGCGACGGACGAACCGCCGAAAGACACCAGCGATGTGCCGGTCGGGCCCGCGCCTTTGCCGTTGGCCATCATGAATGTCGACGACCCCTGTGTCGCGCCGGGCGCCAGCAAGGCGATGGCTTCCGCACTGCGTTGCAGCGGCAGGTGCTTCAACTGCTCGGCGGTAATGACAGTGCTTTCGTTGGTGGATGTCACGTCGATCGCAGGCAGGGCGTTTGCCGATACCGTCACACCCGAAAGGGTTTGTGCATTGGCGCTGTTTGCGGTTGTTGCGCCAGCTGTGGAAATGAAGCTGACCTCCGTCGCGCCGGCGACTTTCGGCGTCACGTTCTCGCGCGTTTGAACGGCTTGCCCGTTCTGCAGCAGCGTGACGGTATAGGTGCCTACCGGCAACGTCGTCGAATAGTGCCCCGAACTATCGACCGGGATGTTTCGATTGAAGCCGGAGCCACCGGTGATCTGGACGCTCTCTCCACTGGCGACCGGTGCGTTGCCGAAGATCGACCCCGTCGTTGACTGCGCTTGCACGGTGGAAACTCCGCAGAGCCCCAGTGCAACGGCGATGGCCAATCTTGAAGCAGGAAACGCCCCTCGGCGGTGGCGGAGCATGTATTGATTGTTTTTGCTGCTTTTCATGGAATTCCCCATTTTCAGTGTTGCCAAGTAATGACGAGCGCCGACACTTCGCTGACCACTCGAGTGCGCGGATCGTCTGTCTTTCCAAACTGCGATGGCGACGATGTTTCCGGTCGCGTGTTGTCGGTCGATCAACTCAGGCCACGAATGAATTTCCGCGTCGCACCTGGCCGCTGAGCGTGCTGTGGAATGCAATCAGGCGATCGATCTGATTCGGATCGTTGGTCGTGCTCAGAATGTCGTAGAGCTCGGCCAGCGCATCGGCGCGTTGCGTCGGATTCAGTGATCCGCCGAGCAAGCCGATGTAGGACTGAAGCAGCCGCAGCGCCGAGGCAAGCAAGCGTGGATTCACCGCGTACCTGTGTGCATCCATCGACGCTCCAGCTTTGGCCGGCTCGACGATATTCGATGTGTTTGCAGCAGAGCCGATGGTTGCCGCAGGTGGTTGCGAGGCGAAATCACCGTGGCCATCGTCGCCTCGCATCGAACCTTCGCCGGTGATCAGCCAGATCAGCGAAACATTCAATGTCTTCGCCATCACCACGCAGCGCTCACGCGAAATATCGCTTTGGCCGTCGCGCCAGCTGCGCACGGCACCTTCGGAAAATCCGCAGCGGCGCGCAATCGACGCCATGCTTCCTTCGTTGCGTATCAGCAGTTTCATGCGCGTGGCGAGACCGCTGCAGGACGGCGCCGAATTTTTTTCGCGCCCCAACGACGACGTTTCATTGGAGAGATGGTTGCCCGTCGTTTCAATCGCTGACGTGCGGTCGAAATACGGCATGCGCGCCAGGATGCTTTCGCTGAGAAAATCCTGCGCGCGGTTATTTTTTGCGGTCGAGCCAGGCGTGGGCAATTCAAAAGCCTGCGGCTCGACGCGTGAAGCGATCATCGGCATGGTCGCGCTCCATCGTGTGGGAAAGCCCTCCTTGGCCGGGAACGGATCAACGCGCAAGGCATCGGTGCGCGGGGGGACTGATCACTCGTCGTCAATCTTTCGTTACGAAAAGGTGCCTTATTCGTAGGGTATGCACGCTGCACAAAGCGATACATAGCCAATTCGACGGAACTTGCTGAGGCCAATTCACGAACGTGTTTTGCGCGTGCGACGACGCACGCGCGAATTGAGTTGGGTCAAGTGCCGCAAGGGCCAGAGGTTCGTGCCTCTGTATTTTGTGCAATGGCATGCGCTGCATCGCGATGCCATGCGCCAAAGACGTCTTCGATGCGCCATGCGACGGAGAAATCACGTCGCGCGCTGAAGGCGGGTTTTGAAACGAACGAAATATGAGGGAAGGAACGGCCGCGGAAAAACCACGCCATTGGCCATGAAATAAAAACGAAGCTGCCCGGAATGGACGTCCATTCCGGGCAGCTTTATCACAAAGGTATAACGGGACTTATTTCAGCTGATCCCATAGAAAATCATAGGCGAGCGCGTGCATCAGGGCGGCCTGCTTGTTGTCCGCACCCGCACCGTGACCGCCTTCGAGGTTCTCGTAGAACCACACATTGTTGTGGCCCATCGATTGCATCTTCGCGGCCATCTTGCGCGCCTGTACCGGGCCGACGCGATCATCGCTGGTAGTGGTGTAGAAAAGCACCGGTGGATAGTGGCCGTCTTTTTTCACGTTCTGGTACGGCGAGAAAGTCTGGATGAATTTCCAGTCGTCGGTGTCGGGGTTGCCGTATTCGGCCATCCACGACGCGCCTGCGGAAAGATGTGTGTAACGCTTCATGTCGAGCAGCGGCACTTCGCAGGCAATCGCGCCGAACAGTTGCGGATAAAGCGTCAGCATGTTGCCCATCAGCAAACCGCCATTGCTGCCGCCTTCGGCGCCGAGATGTTTCGCGGATGTCACGCCACGCTTCACCAGATCATTCGCCACCGCGGCGAAATCTTCATACGCGCGCGGACGATTGGCCTTCAGTGCAGCCTGATGCCATTGAGGGCCGTACTCGCCGCCGCCACGGATATTGGCGATCACATACACGCCGCCGCGTTGCAACCACGCGCGCCCGACGCTGCCGCTATAGAACGGTTGCAGCGATACCTCGAAGCCGCCGTAGCCATACAACAACGTGCGATTCGAACCGTCCATTTTCATGCCTTTCGGCGCGATCTCGAAGTAGGGCACGCGGGTGCCGTCTTTCGATGCGACAAAGTGCTGGCTCACGTCGAACTTCGATGCGTCGAAGAATGCCGGGCCCTGCTTCAACGTTTCGGCCGGCACGCTGCCAAGCACGCCGCGTTGAAGTGTCGAAGGTGCCAGGAAACCGGTGACGTCCAGCCAGTATTCGTCGCTGTTGTCTGGATCGGTGTCGGCTACGCTGATCGTGCTCATCGCCGGCGAACCCGGCACGGTTTCGCGTTTCCAGTCGCCGGCTTGCGGCGTGAGCACTTCGAGCTTGCTCTTGACGTCGTCGAGCACGTCGAGGATCAGGTGATGCTGCGTCCAGTTGTACGACGCCAGCGAGGTGTGCGCGTCGGGCTTGAACAGCACGGTGAAGGCTGGCTTGCCGGCCATGAAGTCGTCGAACTTCGTCGCGAGCAACGCACCGGATGGATACGTGGCACCGCCGATCGTCCATGCCGACCGCGTCTGCACCAGCAGCCATTCGCGATGTGCGTCTGCAGTTGCATCGGTCGGCACATCGACGTGTTTCAACTGATCGCCGACGCGCTGGTACAACTCGCTGTGGAAGAAATCGGTGGCGACGGAAACGAAGTCGCGCTCGAAACCCACGGTGCGATCGTGCGACGCGCCGATCGCAAGGTCGGTGGTCTTGCCTTCGTATACCGTCTTGGCGGACGACAGCGGCGTGCCGCGCTTCCATTCCTTGACGATGCGCGGATAGCTCGATTCGGTCATCGATCCGGGGCCGAAATCGGTGCCGACGTAAAGAGTGTTCTCGTCGATCCAGCTGGCTTCGGTCTTGGCGATCGGCAGGTCGAAGCCGTTTTTCACAAACGACTTGGCGGGGATGTCGAACTCGCGCACGGCCACCGCGTCGCCGCCATCGGGCGATAGCGAAAGCAGGCAGCGATCGTATTTCGGCTTCAGGCATTGCGCGCCCTTGAACACCCAGCGCTTGTTCTCGGACTTGTTCAGCGCGTCGATGTCCAGCAGCACTTCCCATGCCGGACTGGTCTTGCGGTATTCGGCCAGCGTGGTACGACGCCAGATGCCGCGCGGGTTCGCCTTGTCGCGCCAGAAGTTGTAGAGGTAATCACCCATGCGGTTGACGTCGGGAATGCGCGCATCCGAGTCCATCACCTCAAGGAGGCTGTCGCGGGTCTTCACGAATTCGGCGTTATCGACAAACTGCTTCGTCGTTACCGCGTTCTCTTTCTTGACCCAGTCCATCGAGCGCGTGGCATGGATGTCTTCCAGCCACAGGAAGGGGTCGTCGCTCGTCGCAGCGTCCGTGGCCGCCTTGGCGGGCTTGTTGTTGCTGGCATCGGCATGGTTCATGCCCGCCAGTGTGACGCCGAGTACCAGCATCAGCCAGACCGGTTTCATGGTGTCCCCTCCTCGTGTGAATGCAGCCTGCGTGGAATGCAGCGAATGATGGCCGCATTCGATCGAGCGTAACCGCAGGTGTGGGCGTTTGCCCATGACTAAAGTCAGGGCCAGGAAACAGAAATCCCGCCGAAGCGGGATGCCTGTCGAGCCTGCGGTCGTGTGGCTTACAGCAGCGGAATCATCAGCAGCGCGACGATGTTGATGATCTTGATCAACGGATTCACGGCCGGGCCTGCGGTGTCCTTGTAAGGATCGCCGACGGTATCGCCGGTCACCGCCGCCTTGTGCGCTTCGGAACCCTTGCCGCCGTGATGACCGTCCTCGATGTACTTCTTGGCGTTGTCCCACGCACCGCCACCGGTAGTCATCGAGATCGCCACGAACAGGCCGGTAACGATGGTGCCGATCAGCACGCCACCAAGCGCCTTCGGGCCGAGCAGCAGGCCGACCACGATCGGTACCGCTACAGGCAGAAGCGAGGGCACGATCATTTCGCGAATCGCCGACTTTGTCAGCATGTCGACCGCGCGCGAGTATTCCGGCTTGGCTGTGCCGAGCATGATGCCGGGGATATCGCGGAACTGCCGGCGTACTTCTTCCACCACCGCGCCAGCGGCGCGGCCCACGGCTTCCATTGCCATCGCACCGAACAGGTACGGGATCAGGCCGCCGATCAGCAGGCCGATGATCACCATGTGGTCGGAGAGATCAAACGCGAACGTCTGGCCTGGGTGGCTCGCCTGCAGGTTGTGCGTGTAATCGGCAAACAGCACCAGTGCAGCCAGCGCGGCCGAACCGATCGCGTAGCCCTTGGTCACCGCCTTGGTGGTGTTGCCGACCGCGTCGAGCGGGTCGGTGACGCCGCGTACTTCTGGCGGCAGGTCGGCCATCTCGGCGATGCCGCCGGCGTTGTCGGTGATCGGGCCGTAGGCGTCCAGCGCCACGATCATGCCGGCCATCGACAGCATGGCGGTGGCGGCGATCGCGATGCCGTACAGGCCACCGAGATAGTTCGCGCCCCAGATCGCGATGCAAATCACCACCACCGGCATCGCGGTCGATTTCATCGACACACCCAGGCCCGCGATGATGTTGGTGCCGTGGCCGGTGGTCGATGCGGCGGCGATGTGCTGCACGGGGCCGTATTGCGTGCCGGTGTAGAACTCCGTGATCCACACGATCGCGCCGGTCAGCGCTAACCCGATCAGCGAACAGCCCCACAGGTTGAACGAGCCGTGGCTGAAGCCACCCATCAACTGCGAGGTAATCGGGTAGAACGCGGCCGCGGCGAGTACCGCCGAAACGATCACGCCTTTGTACAGCGCGCCCATGATCGAGCCGCCTTCCTTCACCTTGACGAACAGCGTGCCGATGATCGAGGCGATGATCGACACCGCGCCGAGCAGCAGCGGATAAAGCACTGCGTTCGGGCCGACGTCGCCAATCATCAAGCCGCCGAGCAGCATGGTGGCGATCACGGTGACCGCGTAGGTTTCGAACAAGTCAGCGGCCATGCCGGCGCAGTCACCGACGTTGTCGCCGACGTTGTCGGCAATCACTGCAGGGTTGCGCGGGTCATCCTCGGGAATGCCGGCTTCGACCTTGCCGACCAGGTCGGCGCCGACATCCGCGCCCTTGGTGAAGATGCCGCCGCCCAGGCGCGCGAAGATCGAGATCAGCGAGCTGCCGAAGGCGAGGCCCACCAGCGCATGCAATGCGGCGTCGCCGCTGATGCCGAAGTGCTGCAGCAATAGCCAGTAACCGGCGACGCCGAGCAGGGCCAGGCCCACCACCAGCATGCCGGTGATCGCGCCACCGCGGAACGCCACATCCATCGCCTTGCTCAGGCCATGTCTTGCCGCTTCGGCAGTACGCACGTTGGCGCGTACCGACACGTTCATGCCGATGTAGCCAGCGGCGCCGGAAAGAACCGCGCCGAGCACGAAACCAATGGCCGTCGGCCAGCCGAGGAAGAAGCCGATCAGCAGCAACAACACCACGCCGACGATCCCGATCGTGGTGTATTGGCGGTTGAGGTACGCGCGCGCGCCTTCCTGGATGGCGGCCGCGATCTCCTGCATCCGCTCGTTGCCCGGCGATTGCGCCAGGATCCAGCGCGCCGAAAGCGCGCCATACAAAACCGCCACGACCGCACACGCCATTACGATCCACCAGCCATACTGCTGCAGCATCGGAGCCTCCCCATGGGTTGTCAGTGGCCGTCCGGAACGGGCGGTCCTTCCGAGTATAGGCAGACGTTGCCGCTGAAACTGTTGTGCGGCGCAACGATTCGACTTTCGGCATTGATGAAACGAAAAAGGCCATGCACGCGTGCATGGCCTTCGTCGTCTGAAATTACGCCGGCGTCAGTGCGCGACCATGTCCAGGATGATGCCGGTGCTGACGGCGACCAGCAGGAAGCCGTCGTCGGCCCGAACCCAGCGATAGCCGTACGGCGGTCGACGCAGATGGTAGTAGTCCCAGTTGCCCACCACATAAGTGGGGCCGTAATAACGATGGCCGCGCTCCCAGTGTCCCCGATACGGACCCGGGTGACCGTAATAGCCCGGATGACCGTAATAACGCGGGGCCGGGGCCGGGCGGTAACCGTAGCCGCGATGATCGTCGCCATGAAAGCGATGGTCGTCATGGCCGCGATCGTTGCCGCGATGGTCGTCGTGGCCGCGGTCGTTTCCATGATGATCGTCGTGCCCACGGTCGTGTCCGTGGTCACCGCCGCGATCGTTTCCGTGGTCGTGATCCTGTGCGAGCGCAATGCTGCCCGAGGTGAGCAGGGCAACGCCAATAAGCAGACGGTGTACGAGTTTCATCATTGATCTCCTTGACCGGGCCGTGTCGACCCGGTTGAGCGCATCGTAGAAAGCTGCGGCTGAATGGGAGGGCCTTTCGCCGCACGCGTTTTTCAGGTTTCGGTCAGCTAGCGGGAACGGCGGGTTCCTGGTGTTGCCTTACGATTTTGCAGCTAGGCTGCGACCGTGCACGAGGGGAAGATATGTTCTGGCGCGTGATGGGCGTGTTCGCGGGATTGCTGCTGGTTCTGTATGCCACGTTCTGCACGTATCTCTATTTCGCGCAGCGACATGTGCTTTATCAGCCCGGCGCGAGCTGGCTGGTTCGCCAGACACCGGACTTCAACCTGCACCGCGGTTCTGTGGTATTGCGCGGCTGGGTATTGAACCCGGGTCGGCCCAAAGCACTGTTGTATTTCGGTGGCAACGGCGAGCGCATCGAGGATCGACGCGACGACATCGCGCGATGGTTTCCGGATCGCACCGTGTATCTGTTGCCTTATCGCGGCTACGCAATGAGTGGCGGCGAGCCGACCGAGGATGCGTTGGTCCATGACGCGCAGGCGCTGTTCGACGAAGCAGCCCGACATCACACCAACGTTGCCGTGATCGGTCGCAGCCTGGGCAGCGGCGTGGCCGTTCAACTCGCGGCGCATCGACCGGTCGAGCGGTTGGTGCTGGTCACGCCGTTTGACAGCATGCTGCGCGTGGCACAGACGCAATATCCTTTCGCGCCGGTGCGCTGGCTACTGAAAGACCGCTATGAATCTTCGCGCTACGCGGTCTTGATCCGTTGTCCGGTACTCGTGCTTCGCGCCGATGACGACCTGCTGGTGACGGCCGATCGCACCGCGTCGCTCGTCGCCAGTTTCCCGATCACGCCACAGCAGGTCGTGATCGAAGGCGAGGGACACAACACGATCCAGGACGACCCCGAGTACGAGCGCGCACTCAAGTCGTTTCTGCGATGACGCGAACGAGCGTCATCGCCCGAAGTGTTCGAGTTTCTGTTTCACGCCGAGATTTTTCAGCGTGACGTAGGTCGGCAATCCGTTCTTACCGTAAGGCAGCGGCGCTTCACCCTGGATCAGCGGCGCGAGGTAGCGACGTGCGGCGGCGGTGATGCCAAAGCCGTCGCGGGTGATGAAGTTTTTCGGCATCTTTTTTTCGTGGTTGGCGACCTTGAGCAGCGGCGCCGGCTCGATTTTCCAGCGATACGGCGCGTCGCTGGTGCGCACGATCACCGGCATCACCGCGTTCAAGCCGGCGAGCGCGTAATCGACGGCCGCCTTGCCGACCGCGTAGGCCTGATCGGCATCCACTTTCGACGCTGCGTGGCGCGCGGAGCGTTGAAGGTAATCGGGAAGTGCCCAGTGATATTTGTAGCCAAGCTTTTCCTTCACCAGCGCTGCCAGCACCGGCGCGACGCCGCCGAGTTGTGCATGGCCGAACGCATCGCGCGTGCCCGCTTCAGCGAGGAACTGGCCCGCTGCGTTACGCACGCCTTCGGAGGCGACGACGGTGCACCAGCCCACGCGTTCGATGGTGGCTTTTACCTTGGCGAGGAAAGCCTTTTCATCGAACACGTTTTCCGGAAACAGGATGATATGCGGCGCCGTGTCTGCGCCTTCGCCCGCGAGTCCCGCGGCGGCGGCGATCCAGCCGGCGTGGCGACCCATCACTTCGAGGATGAACACCTTGGTCGAGGTTTCGGACATCGAGGCGACATCGAGGCTCGCTTCCAGCGTGGAGATCGCCGTGTACTTGGCGACCGAGCCGAAGCCGGGGCAGCAGTCGGTCACGGCGAGATCGTTGTCGACCGTCTTGGGCACCCCGATGCAGCGGATGTCGTAATCCATCGCCTTGCCGAGCTGCGAAATCTTCAGCGCGGTATCGGCCGAGTCGTTGCCGCCGTTGTAGAGAAACCAGCGGATGTCGTGCGCGCGGAACACGTCGATGAGTCGCGCGTACTCGGCGCGGTTTTCTTCCAGCGATTTCAGCTTGTAGCGGCACGAACCGAACGCGCCGCCGGGCGTGTGGCGCAGCGCGGTGATGGCCGATCTGGTTTCCTTAGAGGTATCGATCAGTTCCTCGCGCAACGCGCCGAGAATGCCGTTGCGCGCGGCGAAGACTTTCACGCCCTTGGCGCGCGCCGCTTCGATCACGCCGGCGGCGGTGGCGTTGATCACGGCGGTCACGCCGCCGGATTGTGCGTAGAGAAGATTGCCGGTGACGGCGGGGCGGCGGCTGGAACTCATGGGAATCCTCGATCGGGCGACAACGGGGCGATGATGATCAACGCCAAACCTTTCGGCGACAAGCACTTGGCCGCGGCAGTGTGATGCAACTGTTTGACGGCACCGGGTGCAGACGCTAATTTGGCGTTCAATTCTGGGAATCTGGCGGGCTGTTGCAGTGTGCGGCGGCCCGTCAAACTTGTGGAGCATTATGCGACTTGTCCTACTTGGAGCGCCCGGATCGGGCAAAGGCACGCAAGCGGCCCGGCTGAAAACGGAGCTGGGTGTGCCGCACATCTCCACGGGCGACATGTTGCGAGCCGCAGTTGCCGCCGGTACCGCGATGGGACGCAAGGCCAAGGCAGTGATGGACGCCGGCCAACTGGTTTCCGACGACATCCTCCTCGGCATGCTGGAAGAACGGCTGGCGCAGGACGATGCGAAGGCCGGCTTCATCCTCGACGGTTATCCGCGCAATCTCGCCCAGGCCGACGCGCTCGATCACCTGCTGGCCAAGATCGGCCAGCCGCTCGACGCCGTGGTCAAGCTCGACGTACCGAACGAAGCGATCATCAATCGCTGCGAAATCCGCTTCAAGGCGGAACATCGTGCAGACGACAACCCCGACACGGTGCGCAAGCGCCTGGCGATCTACGCCGAGCAGACCGCGCCGGTGGCGGATTTCTACGCGCGTCGCGGCAAGCTTCAGGCCGTCGATGGCGTGGGTGAACTGGGCGAAGTCACTGCACGCGTCAAGCGCGCTCTCGAGAACGAATCGGCCGCCGCCAACGGCTGACACGCACTCTCCGATCGCGAGAGTGCTTCAAGGAATTTCCGCCACCATGCGTCTGCATATCCTCGGCATCTGCGGCACCTTCATGGGCGGCGTCGCCGCGCTCGCGCGCGAGCTGGGCCACACGGTCGAAGGTTCCGACGCCAGCGTCTACCCGCCGATGAGCACGCAACTTGAAGCACTCGGCATCCAGCTGATGCGCGGTTATTCAGCGGAGCATCTGCAGCCTTCTCCTGATCTCGTGGTCGTCGGCAACGCGATGACGCGCGGCAACCCCGCGGTCGAATACATGCTGGACGAACGCCTGCGCTATATCTCCGGTCCGCAGTGGTTGGGCGAAACGGTGCTGGCCGATCGCGATGTGCTCGCAGTCGCCGGCACCCACGGCAAAACCACCACGACAAGCCTGCTTGCGCACCTGCTCGAAGAGGCAGGGCTGGCACCGGGTTTTCTGGTCGGCGGCGTGCCGGGAAATTTCGGCGTATCGGCACGGCTCGGTGACGGCCGTCCCTTCGTCATCGAGGCGGACGAATACGACACTGCGTTCTTCGACAAGCGCAGCAAGTTCGTGCACTACCGGCCGCGCATTGCGATCCTCAACAACCTGGAATACGACCACGCCGACATCTTTCCGGATGTCGCGGCGATCCAGCGCCAATTCCATCATCTCGTGCGCACGGTGCCGGCAAATGGACGTCTGATCGTGAATGCCGCCGATGAACGTTTGGCCGAAGTGCTGGCCATGGGTTGCTGGACGCCGGTGGAGACCTTCGGCATCGGCCGTGGCGACTGGCAGGCCACGCTGGTGGAAGCGGATGGATCGGTGTTCACCGTGCACCGTCGCGGCGAACTCATCGGCGACATCCGCTGGTCGCTGCTCGGAAATCACAGCGTGACGAACGCGCTGGCCGCGCTGGCGGCAGCGTCCGCAATCGGCGCTGATGCGCGCGCGCTGTTGCCCGCATTCGCCACCTTCGAAAGCGTCAAGCGACGGATGGAAATGGTCGGCGAGGTCAACGACATACGCGTCTACGACGATTTCGCGCATCACCCCACCGCCATCGCCACCACGCTGGCTGGCCTGCGCGCGAAGGTGGGCGATTCACGCATCCTGGTGGCGCTGGAACCACGTTCCAATTCCATGCGCCAAGGCGCACACACCGACGCGCTGGCGCCCTCATTGTGCAATGCCGACGCGGTGGTCTTTCTGCATCGGCCGGAGCTCCCGTGGGATGCCGGAAAAATCACCGATGCACTCGGCGGTCGCGGCATCGCTGCGGCCAGCGTGGATGCGTTGATCGATGCCTTGCATGCGCAGGCGAAGCCTGGCGATCAGGTGATCTTCATGTCCAACGGCGGCTTTGAGAATGCACCGCGCCGCTTCGTGGAAAGTCTCCGCGGCGGTTGAGCGCCTTGTGATGCGCGCGCTGCCAGAGCTCGGGCACAATGGCTAGACTTGCGACATGGTCAGCCAGATTCCTCTCATCGAGTTGCCGCTGTTTCCGCTGTCGACCGTGCTGTTTCCGGGCAGCGAATTGCAGTTGCGCATCTTCGAGCCGCGCTATCTCGATCTGGTGCGCGAGTGCACGCGCCATGGCACCGGCTTTGGCGTGTGTCTGATTCTTCAAGGCAACGAAACCGGCGCACCGGCGTTGCCGGCCGCCGTGGGCACGATCGCACGCATCACTGATTTCCACAGCGGCGAGGATGGACTGCTCGGCATCGTCGCCATCGGCGGATCGCGTTTTCGTGTCGCGCGCAGCCGCATTCGCAGCGACGGTTTGTTGCGCGGAGATGCGGAGATCTGGCCAGACGAACCGGAGCAACCGGTGCCGGTGGAGTTCGCTTTGCTGCAAAGCATTCTCGAGCGGCTGATCGAAACAATGGGACCGCAGTGGCGTGATGCGCCGCGCAGTACGTACGACGATGCGAGCTGGGTCGGATTCCGCCTCGCCGAATTGCTGCCGCTCGATGCGAGCGAGCAGCAGCACATGCTGGAACTGACCGATCCGCTGATTCGCCTCGCCGAACTGCGCGATATCCTGCCGCGTTTCCAGAAGCCCTGACGCGTCGGCGCTAGACTCCACGTTCTATCCGACGGAGTTGAAGCGCATGGCCAGCCTGGCAGGCAAGACGTTGTTCATCACCGGCGCGTCGCGTGGCATCGGCTTGGCGATTGCGCTGCGCGCTGCGCGTGATGGCGCGAATATCGTGATCGCAGCGAAGAGCAACGTGCCGAATCCGAAACTTCCCGGCACGATCCACAGCGCTGCTGCGCAGGTCGAAGCGGCGGGCGGCAAGGCGCTCGCGCTGCAGGTGGATATTCGCGAGGAATGCCAGGTGCGCGACGCGGCGGCGCAGGCAGCCGAACATTTTGGTGGCATCGACATCGTGGTCAACAACGCCAGCGCGATCTGGCTCGCCGGCACGGCCGACACGCCGATGAAGCGATTCGACCTGATGCATCAGGTGAACACCCGCGGCACATTTCTGGTCACGCAAAGCTGCCTGCCGTATCTGAAACAGGCGACGAATCCGCACGTGCTGATGCTGTCGCCGCCGCCGAATCTCGATGCGAAATGGTTTGCACCGCACACCGCGTACACCATCGCCAAGTACGGCATGAGCCTGTGCGTGCTCGGCATGAGCGCGGAGTTCGCCGAAGCGGGCATCGCGGTGAATGCGTTGTGGCCGCGTACGGTGATCGCGACGGCGGCGATCGCGATGATCGACGGCGTGCAGGTCGAGCACTGTCGCAAGCCGGATATCGTTGCCGACGCCGCGCATGCGTTGCTGCTACGCCCGGCGCGCGAATACACCGGACATTTCGCCATCGACGAAGAGATTCTGCGCGAAGCAGGCGTGACTGATTTCGAGAGCTACGCCATGCAATCCGGCGCGAACTTGCTGCCCGATCTTTTTCTCGATTGAGCAGAACGTCAACGGTTGTGGCGTGTGAAAATTCTACGTCGTCCCGATGCAGTCCATCGATTCCACCACGGGCATCGCAGGTCGATGCCGGAGCAAGCCATGCAACCACAAGTGACTGATGCCTCGCCGCTGATCGATCTCGGCAAGCGCTACTGGCTGCCGGTGTACAAGCCGCGGGATGTAGTGCTTGATCACGGCCTGGGTGCGCGCGTCTGGGACACGCAAGGTCGCGACTACGTGGATTTCGGCGCGGGCATCGCGGTGAATGCGCTCGGCCATCAGGATCCCGATCTGCTGGCCGCGCTGCACGAACAGTCGCGCAAGCTGTGGCACGCGAGCAACGTGTTCTACACCGAGCCGCCGTTGCGATTGGCCGAAGAACTGGTGAATGCCTCGGGTTTTGCCGAACGCGTGTTCCTGTGCAATTCCGGCGCGGAAGCGAACGAGGCAGCGATCAAATTGGCGCGTAAGTGGGCCGCTGCACAAGGGCGACCGCCAGAACGCCGCACGATCATCACGTTCAAGGGTTCCTTTCACGGGCGCACACTGGCGACAGTCACCGCCACGGCGCAACCCAAATATCAGGAAGGCTACGAACCGTTGCCCGGCGGTTTCCGCTATGTCGATTTCAATGACATCGAGGCGCTGGAGCGCGCGTTCGACGCCGATGATGTCGCGGCCGTGATGCTTGAGCCGGTGCAGGGCGAAGGCGGCGTGCTGCCGGCAGCTGACGGATTCATCGGGAAGGTTCGCGAACTCTGCGACGCGCACGATGCGTTGCTGATCTTCGACGAAATCCAGTGCGGCATGGGCCGCACTGGCAAGCTGTTTGCGCACATGCACGACAACGTGCAGCCCGACATCGTCACGCTCGCCAAGGCACTCGGCTGCGGCTTTCCGATCGGCGCGATGCTGGCTGGATCGAAGGTGGCTGAGGTGATGCAGTACGGCGCGCATGGCACGACCTTTGGCGGCAATCCGATGGCGTCGGCGGTCGCGCGCGTCGCGCTTGCGAAACTTTCATCCCCAGCGGTGTCGATCAACGTTGAGCGGCAGGCCCACGAATTGCGCGCGGGATTGCAGCGCATCAATGACGAATTGAATCTTTTTTCCGAAGTGCGTGGTCGCGGCCTGATGATCGGCGCGGTGCTTGCGGATGCGCACAAGGGCAAGGCGGGGGAGGTGCTCGATCACGCGGCGGCGAATGGTTTGTTGGTGTTGCAGGCTGGCTCCGACGTGCTGCGTTTCGTGCCGCCACTGACGATTACCGATGAAGAAATGGCCGAGGGGCTCGCGCGTCTGCACACTGCGTTGAGCGACTACGTGGCAGCGTGATGCAATGAACTTCATGCGCGGATCCGACCGGGAGTGCCACCCATGAAATACCTGCACAGCATGGTGCGCGTGCGCGACCTCGATGCTTCGCTGCGTTTCTATTGCGATGGACTGGGTCTGAAGGAAGTGCGCCGCAAGGAAGTTCCGGAAGGTAAGTACACGCTGGTGTTTCTTGCAGCCGCGGAAAGCCCGGAAGCCGAAATCGAACTGACATGGAACTGGGGCGAGCAGGAAGGCTACGGTTCCGCGCGCAACTTCGGCCATCTGGCTTTTCGGGTGGACGACATCTACGCGACCTGCGAACGTCTTCAGTCGATGGGCTGCACGATTCATCGCCCGCCGCGCGACGGACACATGGCGTTCGTTCGTTCACCCGATCTCATTTCGATCGAGCTGTTGCAGGAAGGTCGTCTGCCGCCGCGCGAACCATGGGCGTCGATGGCGAACAGCGGAAACTGGTGAGTCGTTGCTACTGTGCCGTCAGGCGCGTGCTTCGCGCAGCGAGCCACGAGCGGCTTCGAGCGTATCGGCAATATCCTGATCGCTGTGCGCGCTCGACATGAATCCTGCTTCGAACGCGGACGGCGCGAGATACACGCCACGCCGCAACATGCCCTGGAAGAAACGGTTGAATAACGCGACATCAGCAGTGGTCGCCTGCGTGAATGTCGTGACCTTGTCCGCAGTAAAGAACAAGCCGAACATGCCGCCCACGCGATGCGTGCTGAACGCCACACCTTCACCATCGGCGACCGACTGCAACCCATCGGTGAGCAAACGCGTGCGGGCGGCAAGGCGCTCGTGGAAGCCCGGCGCCTGGATCACTTCCAGCATCGCAAGGCCCGCCGCCATCGCCACCGGGTTGCCGCTCAAGGTGCCGGCCTGGTAGATCGGTCCGGACGGCGCGATCTGTTGCATGAGTTCGCGCCGTCCGCCGTACGCGCCGACCGGCATGCCGCCGCCGATGATCTTGCCGAATGTCGTCAGGTCGGGCGTGACGTCGTACAGCGATTGCGCACCGCCGAGCGCGACGCGAAAACCGGTCATGACTTCGTCGAAGATCAACAGCGCGCCGTATTGCGCGCACAGCTCTCGCAGGCCGCGCAGATAGCCGTCCACCGGCGGTATGCAATTCATGTTGCCGGCCACCGGCTCGATGATCAGGCCGGCAACATCGCTGCCGTGATCCGCGAACAGCGTTTTCGCCGCATCAAGATCGTTGAAGGGAAGCGTAAGCGTCAGATCGGCGCTCGCCTTGGGCACGCCCGGCGATGTCGGGACGCCAAAAGTCAGCGCGCCGGAGCCGGCTTTCACGAGGAAGCTGTCGCCGTGTCCGTGATAGCAGCCCTCGAACTTCACGATCTTCGATCGACCTGTGGCGCCGCGCGCCAGCCGGATCGCCGACATCGTCGCTTCGGTGCCGGAATTGACCATGCGCACCATCTCGATGGATGGAATCAGCCGTGTGATGGTCTCGGCCATGGTGACTTCGGCCGCGCACGGCGTGCCGAACGACAGGCCATCTTTCACCGCGCGCTCCACCGCTTCGCGCACGGCGGGATGATTGTGTCCGGCGATCATCGGACCCCACGAGCCGACGTAGTCGATGTATCGCGTGCCTTCGACATCCCACAAATAAGCGCCGTCCGCACGTGCGGTGAAGAACGGTTCGCCGCCCACCGACTTGAACGCGCGCACCGGCGAATTCACGCCGCCCGGCATCAAGGATTGCGCGCGCTGAAAGAGTTCGTGGTTGCTGGTCATGCGGATGTTCCGGGAGAAGTTGAATAAAGCCGGGCGAAGTGTCGCGCGGTCGCCTCGACATCTGCGGCGCCGAATAGCGACGAGATCGCCGCCAGATAGTCCGCGCCGGCGTCGATCAGTGAACTGCCATTGTCCGGCGTGATGCCGCCAATCGCCACTCGCGGCAAGCCGAGCGCGGCGCTTTGCCTCAGCAGATCGATGGACGCGCGTGGTGCCATCGGTTTGGTCGGCGAATGAAAGAACGCGCCGAAACTGATGTAGCTGGCGCCTTCACGCGCTGCGGTTTTCGCCAGATCGAGCGAATCGCGGCAGGCGACGCCGATGATGGCGGCGGGTCCGAACATGGCTCTGGCATCGCGCACACTATCTTCCGCAGTCAGGTGCACGCCGTTCGCGCGCATGCGCACTGCAAGTGCAACGTCCTGGTCGATGATCAACGGGACGGCGTACGTTTCGCAGAGCTGCTTGAGCGCGGCGACCTCGGACTCCCGGCGCGCGGTGTCCGTGCTTTCATCGCGGTACTGGAGCAGCCGAGCGCCACCGGTAAGGGCCTGAGCCACCGCCGCCAGAAGATCAAGACGCGGTCCGTCGGTGATGGCATAAAGGCCGCGATCGGGGAATGGTTTCAACTTCCAACCTCGGTGCAATGCTTGGAGCCGGATCATGGACGCTTTCGCATTGGCCGGCGAGTTGCGAGAATGCTCCATTCAATAGCGATCTGAAGAAACCTGCCATGAGTGAAAGTTCCAACCAAACGCCGTCGCGCAAATGGATGTGCGTTGTCTGCGGATACATCTACGACGAAGCCGCAGGCGTGCCGGATGAGGGGATTCCCGCAGGCACGCGATGGGAGGACGTACCAGAAACGTGGACCTGTCCGGATTGCGGTACCACCAAGGATGACTTCGAAATGATCGAGCTCGACTAGAGCTCGCACCTGCCTGCAAAGCGCCCGTTTCCGCCAGCCTTTTGGCCGCGTCGCCTGCTCTGATGTTCCTGCGCACACCGTTGTCGTGCATGACAAGAGAACATCCTCCATGAAGCAATTCATTCCCTTTGAAGACGACTGGGACGCGCTGGAAAACCTCCGTCTCGAAGATCTGATTCCCTATCGCGTCGGTTTCGTGGACAGCCGCAAGGAATCGGCTCATTGCGCGGTTTCCACGTCTCCATCGATCTTCAACACGTCGCCGGACTGTGCGCCGATGCGACTCGCTGTGCCGGCCGAGAGCTCCAGCACATAGCGCGCCGGGCCTTTGCTGGGATAAGTGGCGCATGGATCCGCCTTGCAGGGCGGAACGTTCTTTTGCGTGGATACCAGTCTGCGGTTCGTATCGAAGTAGAGGATGTCCAGAGGGATGAGGGTGTTCTTCATCCAGAAGCCTCGCGGAGCTGCATCGGGAAACACGAACAGCATTCCGTGGTCTTGTGTGAGCGTCGTGCGGTTCATCAAACCGTATTCGCGACCGGCTTCGTCCGTCACGACTTCCGTAGAGAAATGCTGTCCGCGCAGATCGACGGCGCCGAGTTGATGGCCGATGCGCGCGGTGCACGCTGCCGCGAGCCAGGTCAGAACGAGCGGGAGCAAGTGTTTCATCAGATTCGTGTGAGTTGATAAGCCGATATAGGGTCTGCGACATGTGACTTTGAGGCAAAAGTGTGCACAGCCCCTTCACATGTCAGCCGTGTGGCGCTATGATCTCTACCCCTTCGACGAAAAGCCTGTTCGCGAAGGTGTCGTCAACAGAATCGATTGAAAAATTTCTCTTCGACGCTGTTGACGGCCACTAAAAACGATATAGAATGGGCGGCTCACCCGGGACGAAATGTCTTGGGGCGTCATCGAGGAATCGGTGACAAGTGGTTGATCTTT
>NZ_LMUV01000006.1:0-50220 GCF_009765755.1 Rhodanobacter sp. L36
GTGAGGAAATAACTCAGGATGTCGCCGCGCGTGGCGCCAAGCGCGCGACGCACGCCGATCTGCTTGCGACGCTGGCCGACCCAGAAACTGGTGAGCCCGACGATGCCCGCGGCGGTGATCGCCAGCAGCACGACGCTGATGATGCCCATCAGGATCGCCATGCCGAGATCGCCTTTGTAGTAACGCGCGCGCACCTCGTCGAACGTCAGGATGCCATCCTTCGGATTGATGATGCGCATGCGGCTTTGTTGGTACAACGCCTTGGGCGCTTCCTGCATCGCGGCAGCAAGCTGACCGGGCCTGGCACGCACCAGGTAGAACGTGCTGTCGTCGAGCAGTCGCGCCGGAATGAGCACCGCGTTGTATGCATAGTCCTTGGCCCAGGCGCGCATGTGCGCCTGCAACGTGTCGGTGATGCCGATGACAGTCGACGGCGTCTTGTTGGATGACACATAGATCGTCTTGCCGAGCGCGGAACCATCCGGAAACAGCCGCGTCGCCAGATCCTTGCTGATGATGACCTGCGCCGAATACAACGCGTCGCGCGGTTTCTGGCTGCCGATTTCACTGGCGGTGAAGTTGCGGCCCGCGATCATTTTTGCGCCGAGCGCCGATAGCGTGTGGTCGTCGGAAAAGAAGATCGCCGCGTCGGTGGTCATCTTCACTTGGTCCGGCGTCAGCTTGACGTAGTTGTCCCAGCCGGTGCCATGCAACGGAAAGCTGTTGGCGGGCGCGACATCCTGCACGCTGCCAAGCTGGCGCAACGCAATCAGGTCGGCCTTCATCTGCACGTCGGTGCGCTGCGGATCGGACTTGTCGGCCCAGTCGTTCTGGATGACGAAGAGATTCGATTCGTCCACGCCACTGGGCCGCGCGATGCGTGCCGTGCGCTGCTGGATGATGAAGAGCGCGTTGCACACGATGGCCAGCGTGAGCGCGATCTGCAGCGCGATCAGTACAGTGCCGGCCTTGTGATGGCGCATGGCGGCGAGGATCGGCTGGATCTGCATGGTCGTCGCCTCCTCAGTTCGACTTCAGTTGCCAGGCCGGCTGCACCTGCGAGGCGCGCCAGGTCGGATAGAAAGCAGCGAGCACAGTGGCGATCACCGCGACGATCAACGTCAGCGCGACCAGCGAAACATCCAGATGCGCGAGTCGTGCGATTTCCGGATCGAACAGCAGGCCGACACCGAGCATGCCGGCAGCGGTGAGCACGAGCCCGAGCACACCGCCGGCCAGACCCACGGTGCCGGCTTCGATCAGGAACTGCCCGTAGATGTCGCGGCGCGGCGCGCCGAGTGCGCGACGCACGCCGATCTCCGGTGCGCGCCGCATGAACTTGGCCAGCAACAGACCGATCGTGTTGACCAGACAGATCACGAAAAAGCCCAGCGCCACCATCAACGAGATGCGGCTCTCCGGCGGCACCACTTGCTTGTAGTCGAGCCAGTTGGTGACATCGCGCAGACGCACGTTGGGAGCCCAGTGGAAACGCCCGGCATGTTGCTGCTCGGAGGCGTAGGCGGTGAGGAATTCGCGGTAGTGATCGGCGTCTGCCCTGGTCGGCAATTCCACCCATACCGGCACCCAGACGCATTCACCATGCAGCCAGCCATCGCGCCCGACTCCGTAGTCGGCGATGCCGCCGCAATTGTTGCGACCGGCAGTATCCAGTTGCGCGTCAACGGCGCGATTGAACGGCACGTAGAGCTGCACGGGATCGCCAAATTCATTGCCGCTGAAGGCATCGTAGAAACGTGGCTTCGGATCCCAGTGTTCGGTGACGCCGACGACGCGATAGATGTGCCTGTCCAGCGTGACTTCGCGACCGACGCTGTTGGCACCGCCGAACAACTGCTGGTTGAGCTCGTGACTGAGCACCACGACCGCGGCGCGGCCACGGTCGTCGCTGTCGCGCCACGCACCGCCGTACTGGAACGGCACGTCGAACATGGCGAAGAAATCCGCGTTGGTCGCATAGCCGTCCGAAGTGAACGGAAGGCTGTTGTTGCCTTCGGGCAACACGGACGGCGCGATCTCGTACAGCAGGGTTTGATGCAGCGCCTTGTGCGCGTTGATCAGAGCCGTTGCATCGACATAGTTGAGCGCCTCGGGCGGCTCGCCCTTGTCGTTGAATTGCGGACCGCGGTTGTCGATGAGCGACGTGTAGAGCTGCGAGGACTTTTCCGGAATCGGATTGCCCGACACCGCGCGAAACACCGACCACGTGATCATCGACGCAGCCACACCGAAACCGATCGCCATGACCATCAGCGCGGTAAGAACGGGATTGCGCCGTAGGCTGCGCAAACCGAGCTTGAAGTAGTAGGAAAACATCGAAACGCGCTCCTTGAATCAGCGACGTGGAAAGGGAGGAATTACTGCAGCAACCCGTTGACGTCCTCCAGATCGTGGACGTTGATGGTGCCGGCGGATTGCTTGAGCAGCAGCTTGTTGAGCACGAACTGGTAGCGCTGCTGCGCGTAGGTGCTACGCGACTCGGCCAGGATTTCGATCGCCTGCACCACTGCATACAGCGGTTGCGTGCCGATCTCGTAACCGGCCTTGAATGAAGTCAGCGACTTCTCGGCCGCGCCGACCGAATCCTGTGCCGCTTTCAAGGCCTCGACGCCATCCACGACCTGATTGAAATAGTTGTAGACGTCGCGAATTGCCTGACGACGCTGGCCCTCGAGCGTGTCGCTGTCCGCATCGCGCTGATAAATCGCCTGACGTACTTGTGACTGCGTATATCCGCCGCTGAACACCGGAATGGTGAGCGTGAGACCCACGGTAGTGGTGCCTCTCTGGTACGCGCCCGTGCCGGCCACGTGGTCCTGCCAGTTGCCGTCTTTGCTGTAGGTCACACCCGCGGAAAGGTTCGGCAGATGACCTGCGCGTGCCGCCGTTATCTTGTGCTCGTCGGCTTTCACCGTGTAGCGCGCAGACAGAACCGTCGGGTTGGTGCCTTCGGCCAGATCGGCCCACGCTTTCGGATCATTCGGCATGGGCAGCGACAACGGCATGTCGTCGCGCAGCCGCTTCAACGTGCCGCAGGGTTTGCCGGTGATCTGTTCAAGCGCGCGACGGGCGTCCTTGAGCTGGTCCTGGGAGGCGATTCTCTGCGTCTTGATGAATTGATAGAACGCCTGCGCCTGATTCATGTCGGCAGACATCGCCAGTCCATTCTTGAAACGCGCGCTGGTCTGGTCGAACTCCTGCTTGTAACCGTCTTCGTAAGCCTTGTTGATATCCAGCTGATCTTCGGCATTCAGCACGTTGAAGTACGCCTGAGTCACGCGCACATAGAGATTCTGCAAGGCCGCCTGATAGGTCTCCTGTTGCGCGTCGTCGATCGAATGCGCTGCCCGCAGATCCGCGATGCTCGACAGATTGAAAATCGATTGCGACAGCTGGCCACTGAGATTGCGATCACGCGATGCATTGCCGCCACTGGTCGGCAGAATGTTGCCGTTCGAATCGATGGTGGTACCACCATTGGCGGGGCCGCCGTGAGCCTGCACGAGGCTCAAAGTTCCGTTGACCTGAGGCAGCAGGGCCGAGCGTGCCTGCGGCACGCCTTCGGCCACTGCCAACCGCGTGGCATCGGAATTGGCCAGCACCGGATCATTGGCGATCGCCTGACGGAACGAATCCATCAGGTCTTCGCCGTGGCTTGGCAACGGCGCCAGACCCATACAAAGCAACAGTGGCAGCAACTTCAATCGCATGGACGGTTCTCGCAATCGTCAGGGGTTTCAGTACGGTGCAACGCATCAGCTCGATTGGGCTTCGTTGCGTCCCTGGGTACCGGCGTGAAAGCGCGGGTCTTCCGAGAGATCCACCACCTGTCCATCGATGATGTGCACGTTGCGCTGCGCGCGTGCGGCCAGTTCGGGATCATGGGTGACCATCACGATGGTGGCGCCTTCGCGATGGATGTCCTCGAGCAGTTCGAGCACGCTGCGCGCCATCTGCGTATCCAGGTTGCCGGTCGGTTCATCCGCCAGCAGCAGGCGAGGCGAACCGGCGAGTGCACGGGCGATGGCGACGCGCTGCTGCTGACCACCGGACAGCTCGGCCGGATAGTGCTTGGCGCGCGATGCCAGGCCGACACGCTCGAGCGAATCCATGATGCGCTGCTTGCGTTCGACGGCTTTCATGCCGCGATAGCGCAGCGGCACTTCGATGTTGTCGAACACGTTGAGATCGGGGATCAGGTTGAACGCCTGGAAGATGAAGCCGATCTTCTCGTTGCGTATTTTCGAACGCGCGTTGTCGTTGAGGTTGCTGACCTCGATGCCGTCGAGGTGGTACTCGCCGCCACTGAAAGTTTCGAGCAGGCCGGCGATGGTCAGAAAAGTTGTCTTGCCCGAACCGGACGGACCGGTGACGGCGACAAACTCGCCTTCTTTCACGTCGATGTTGAAATCGCGCAGTGCATAAGTTTCCACCACTTCAGTGCGGTAGACCTTGGCCAGGTGGGTCATCTTCAGCATGGTTGTTCCTCGGTGGTGGTCGTGATTTGGTGTGTGTGCGTGTGTAAATCAGTTGCTGATTGCGACGGTGGTCGCGTTCTTGAAGCTGTCGGTGCCGGAAATCACGATGCGGTCGCCCTCTTTCAGGCCGCCCAGGATCTCCACCTTGTCGATGCTGCTGGTGCCGACGCGGATCGGTGTCTTGGTGGCGATGCCGTCGTGCACGACATAGGCATAGCTGCCGCCGGATTCGTCCACGAACGAGCCGCGTTGCACGGTGAGCACGTTGTCGCGTTTGTCGAGCAACACGCGAACCGAGAGGCGCTGGTTCTGGCGCAACTGCTTCGGCGTTTCGCCCGCGAAGCGCAAGCGGGCGGAGACTTCGCCATTGACGACCTCGGGCGAGATCGCGCTGACGATGCCCTTCCACGTATTGCCGTTGCCGCTGATCTCGCCGGTCATGCCGATGCCGAGCTCGCGCGCAAAACTTTCCGGCACCTGCATTTCCACCTGCAGCGCGGAGAGATCGATCACGCTGAGCAGCTTGGCGTCCTTGGCCACGGTGGCGCGTTCGGCAATGAACAGCTGGCCGACCTGGCCGTCCACCGGCGACTTCACGTTGAGGTCGTCGACCTGGCGCTGCAGGTCCTGCACCACCAGCATCTGGTTGTCGTGCGCGAGCTTCTTGGCCTGTATGTTGAATTTGGAACTGTCGTTGTTCATGCCCATGTCGGACTTGGCATGCGCAAAGGTGATGCGGGCTTTTTCCAGTGCGTCCTTCGCCTGATCCACTTCCACGCCGGTGGCTGCACCGGCGGCGGCGGCTTTCTGTTCGCGCGACAGATTCGTCTCCGCGCTCTTCTGGTCGATCTGCGCGTTGTCGTAGGCTTTTTGCAGATTGCTGGACTTGGTGCGCGAGTCCACGCCTGCCTGCAGGAAATCCACCTGCATGCCGTCGGCCTTGGATTGTTCCTGCGCAAGCTTGTTGCGCAGTTCCGGGCTGTCGACGACGGCGAGTACCTGGTTTTTCTTCACCGTGTCGCCCGCGTGGACCTGCAGCGTGACCGCGCCGCCATAGGTGGCATACATGGTCGGGCTGACGGCGGCGACAACGTTGCCTTCGGCAGCGATGTCGTTGACGAACGGCCCGCGTTCGACATTGGCAAAAGCCAGTCGCGAACTGCTGACGGACGACGAGGCCGAGAACAACCGGCCAATGCCGGGTGCCAGCCAGACCACGAGGCCCAGCACGACGACGCCACCACCGATGAGGATCATCCGGCGTTTGCGGTTGGGTTTGACTTCGACCAGGCGGTCTTGTGCGGAAGTGTCGCGAATCATCTTGGCGTTCCTGACCGCGTGCAGTGCGGTTGCGCAGAGATGATTGCAATCCGTGTGCCACGTCAGGCGCCGGACAAATCCACTTTCATGTCAACAACTTGCACCGGACCTCGAGTGCATGCGCGCTGTCCGCGGACACTTCACGGACAACCGGACGAACATCATCGAGCGCGCTCAATGGTTGATTTCGGACGGCCACGGAAACGCTTCGGTGCGGGCGATCCGCGCGACCAGCTGCGCACTGAGCGGCGAGTCCGGTGTCGCAGAGGTGGCGCTGAACACTTCAAGCCCGGCCATGCGGCGATGCCTGAAACACACCAGCTGCGCGCTCGCCGGTCGCGGCCGGCGCCAGCGACGTGCAGGTATCGATGCAGGTTCGCCGCTGGCGAGCAGCGCATCCCAGGCGAGGTAATCCGTATCGGGGAGCAGATACAAGCGCGCGCAAACGTGGCCATCGCGATCAATGCCGTCGATCCATTCGCGCGGCCCATCCACGGTGATCACGCTGGCCGCGACCAGCCAGCGAATCTGCAGCAACGGTGCCAGCTGCATCGCTTCAAGTAAAAGGCCGCGCGGCACGATCCACGAGGTCGATGCATGCGGATGCATCGGCACGTAGAGAAGATTGCCAAGCGCGGGCAGTGAACGAGCCAGCGTGGCGGGCGCCATCTGCACGCAGCAGCGCGTGTCGGACGTGGCCACATGCGGACTGAATTCGCGCAAGCGGTGAAGCAGTGGGCTGTACATCGACATCTCCGATGGAGCTGCCCAGCTGGCAACACCGGTTGCTCTGGCGACAGGCATGGCGATCAACGCGTTGGCGAACACGCCACGCGGGAACGTTCGTTATTTGGTCAGGATCAGCTTGTCGTTACGGGTGAGGCGCAAGTGGTATTCGCCGCCCTGATGCTGGATCACCAGTTCTCGCGCGCCATCCAGCAGCGCGTGACTGGCAACATGCCGCGGTTCGCGAGCGAGCGTGGAAACCAGCGTTGGCCGGTGAACTGCGCGCTCCGGCAACAGCGACGGCTGCGGAAGCGAAGGAAGAGACAGAACGGACGTCGACATGATGAGGCTCCGGTTTCGGTGGCGCCTCAAATAATAATGATTCTCATTTGACTGTCAATGACTTTCGCTTTCACGCCTATCCATTCGCGCGCTCAACCTGCCTCGACGATCGCCCGCATGCGCTGCGCGATACCGGCATCCAGCTTTGGAAGCACGTCCAGCGCGGTCAGGTTCTGCTCGAGCTGTTCGCGACGGCTTGCGCCCAGCATCACGGTGGACACGTGCGGATTGAGCAGGCACCAGGCGAGCGACAGTTGCGCGAGGCTCGCCCCGAGTTCGTCGGCGATCGGTTGCAACGCGCGAACCTTGCCGAGGCGTTCGTCACCCTTGCCTAGCACGCTGTCGCGCAGCCACTCGTAGCCCGGCTGGGTGATTCGCGAATCGGCCGGCACGCCGTTGTTGTACTTGCCGGTCAGCAAACCCGATGCCAGCGGCGACCAAATCGTGGTGCCCATGCCGAAGTCTTCGTACAGCGACGCGTATTCCACCTCCACTCGCTCGCGATGCAGCAGGTTGTATTCGGGTTGTTCCATCACCGGCGCGTAGAAATGATTTTCGCGCGCGACGCGATGCGCCTCGCGGATCGAATCCGCCGGCCACTCGCTGGTTCCCCAGTACAGCACCTTGCCCTGGCGAATCAGCGTGTCCATCGCCGCGACCGTTTCCTCGATCGGCGTCTCCGCGTCGGGCCGATGGCAGAAATACAGATCGAGATAATCAACGCGCAACCGCTGCATGGCCTGATGACACGCTTCCGTCACGTGTTTGCGCGACAGCCCGCGCTGCGTCGGCAACGGGTTCTCGGCGGAACCGAAGAACACCTTGCTCGACACGCAGAAACTGTCGCGAGGAAAACGCAGGTCAGCCAGCACGTCGCCCATCACCTGCTCGGCCACGCCCTTGTTGTACGTCTCGGCATTGTCGAAAAAATTCACGCCACGATCGTGCGCGAGCGCCAGCATGTCGCGCGCCTCCGAGCGCCCCACCTGCTTGCCGAACGTGACCCACGCGCCGAACGAAAACGCGGAAAGCTGCAGGCCGGATGTGCCGAGGCGACGATAGAGCATGGTGATGGTCCTTGAGCGAATAGATCGACAGCATGCCGACAGTGCGTGCATGTCGTCCAACTATTGCGCTGGTTCATTCCATGGCGCGTGAAGGCTGACGCAGCCACTTGTTGAAAAAATCGAGAACCCGCGCTTCGTATGCGCCACCGGCGAAGCGGTAGAGATCAAGATGCTGCGCGCCACTCACCACCCACAACTCCTTGGGCGACGCAGCCTGTTCGAACATGGCGAGTGATTCCGTGATGGGCGTGTGCTGGTCCGCTGCACCCACCACGAAAAGTTTTGGCGCATGAACTTGTCCGACCCGGTCGATCGGGCGCATCTGATCTCCATCGAAACCAAGATGCGGCTTGACGGTTCGCAGCAGTAACGGCGCCAGCCATCGACCGGGCGCGCCCGCGTGAAGTTGCATGCGATCGACAACGGCCTGCGACAACGTCGGATACACCTGTTCCAGAACCATCGCGTCCACTTGCAGCGATGGCTCGGCAAGCAAGGTCGCGGCGCCGCCCATCGACGTACCGATGATGCCGGTCTTCTCTCCCGGAGCCAGTGTTTTCAGTTCGGTCAGCGCCGCAGCCGCATCGCGCGATTCGAGATGGCCGAAGGTGATCGCGTCGCCGCTGCTCTCACCCGAAGCCTGGAAGTCGATCAGCAAAACCGAGTAACCCGCCGCGTGCAGAAATCTTGCGCGATCGAGCATGCTCAGACGATTGGCGCGTACACCGTGCAACAGCAGGATTGCACCTCGCCCTTTCCCGGCGGCGAACCAGCCATGGATGCGGGCACCGGATGCACTGTCGAAAACCACCACTCGCGCAGGAAAATCGGATGGCGGCGCACCAATGGTCGCGGGCGCTGGATGAATCAGCATGTCGCCCGCGGCCCATACGACTGCGAAGAGCAGAGTCACAGCCGTCAACAGCCCGATGATCGCATTGCGCGCAAACCGACGAGCCCTCATCCGAGTCACTCCGTGCCGCAAAATCAATGCAGTGCAAGAAGCCCGAGCGCCAGAACGATGGCCGCGAAAATTCCCGCCACCACGTCGTCGACCATCACGCCCGTGCCGTCTTTCATGTGACGATCGAGCCAGCTGATCGGCCAGGGTTTCCATACGTCGAACAGACGGAACAACGCGAAACCGGTACCGACCATCCACCAGGCGAAACCGCTGGCAGGCAGAAACGCGGGAATCAGCAATGGCAACAATGCGATCCATTGTCCGATGAATTCGTCCCACACCACGCTGCGGTGATCAGCCACGCCGATGGCGCGGCCGGCGACGTTGCATGCCCACACACCCACGACATAGCCGACGATCAGCACGGCCACATAGATCGGCAAAGACAGTTGGCGCAGCCACAACCATGGAATCAACGCGGCCATCGAACCGGATGTGCCTTGCGCCACCGGCGTGAGTCCGGAGCCGAATCCGCAGGCGAGCCAACCTGCAGGCGTTGCGAGCAAGGCGCGGCGCTGTTCGGCGCTCAGGCTTTTCTTGAGCTTCATGGTTTCGGCATTCACGCGAAGTGCTCCCATCCCTGTGGTTCATCAACGAGCCACTCGCCGTCCGCACCGCGCACGCGCACGCCGCTGCCCTCCACAATGCGGCCAATGCGCGTCACGCCGCAGCCGATGCGCGACAGATCGGACTGCACGTCGGACAACTTCTTGCCCGGGACGGTGAAACACAGTTCGTAGTCGTCACCGCCAGCGAGTGCAAAGCGCAGCGCACTCGCATCATCGTAGAGCGACATCAATGCGGAGGATCGTGGCAGCAACGCGGCATCGATTTCCGCGCCGACGCCGCTCGCGTTGCAGATATGTCCGAGGTCGGCGACGAGGCCATCGGAAATGTCGATGCATGCGCTCGCCTGCCCGCGCAACGCAGCGCCGGCAGCGAGTCGTGGCGTTGGCAGATTGAGGCGTTCGATCAGAAATTCGCGCAAGGCAGCGCGACTGTCGTCGACGGCCAGCGGACGCTGCAATGCATGCAATCCGGCCGCTGCATCACCGAGCGTGCCGGTGACCAGAATCGCATCGCCGACTTGCGCACGATCCCGTGTGAGTGCCTTGCCCGGCGGCACGAATCCGTGCACGGCCACGCTGATGCTCAACGGTCCGCGCGTCGTGTCGCCACCCACCAGGGCAAGCCGATGCGATTGCGCCAACCTTGCAAAACCCGCCGCGAATCCATCAACGAAATCGGCGTCGGCGTCCGGCAATGTCAACGCCAGCAGCGCCCATGCCGGACTCGCGCCCATTGCCGCCAGATCGGAGAGATTCACCGCCAGCGATTTCCATCCAATATCCGCGGCCGCGGTGCCATGCGGAAAATGCACGCCGTCGACCAGCGTATCGATGGCGGCGACGAGCTCCTGCCCGACGGGCACGGCCAAAATTGCGGCGTCGTCGCCGATGCCGAGGCGCACATCGTCGCGCGGTTGCGCGGTCAATTCACGGATGCGCTCGATCAGTCGGAATTCCATCGAACCGCCTTTGCCTAGATACGAGCGACGAAGGGAAATCGCAGGAAGAAGTCGCGCGAAGCAAACGCGCGAAAGTGCTCAGCCCCGATGATTCTTTTCGACAACACGCAGCTCGCCCGCCAGCTTGTCGAGCACGCCATTGACGTAGCTGTGGCCATGATCGGCGCCGAAGCGCTTGGTGACTTCGATCGCTTCGTTGATCACGACGCGATACGGCACGTCGGGACGGAATTTCAATTCGTACGCGGCCAGGCGCAACGCGGCGCGTTCGATCGGATCGACCTGCGCAACCTCGCGATCGATGTGCGGACGAAGCGCTTCATCCAGCGCGTCGACATTTTTTTCCACGCCATGCAGCAGATCCTCGAAGTATTCGAGGTCGGCGATTTCCATGTCCTGCTCGTGGCGGAACTGTTCGATCACCGCGTTCATGTGGCTGCCGCTCATCTGCCACGCGTACAGCGCCTGCAACGCGCGGCGACGCGCGCGCGAACGCGCGGCCATATCGAGACCCTGCGGATGCTGGGCCATTACAACTTCCCGTAGAGATTGACCATCTCGAGCACGGCGATCGCTGCATCGGCGCCCTTGTTCCCGGCCTTGGTACCGGAGCGTTCGATCGCCTGCTCGATGCTGTCGGTGGTCAGCACGCCGAAGCTTACCGGTACGCCGGAATCCAGCGCAGCTTTCGCCAGGCCTTTTGCGCATTCGCCAGCGACGAAATCGAAGTGAGGCGTCGAACCGCGAATCACGGCACCCAGCGCGATCACCGCCACATACTTGCCCGAGGCGGCGAGCTTGTGCGCGACCAGTGCGATTTCCCAGGCGCCGGGCACGCGCACCAGTTCGATCGCGTCGTCTTTCACGCCGTGGCGCACCAGCGCGTCGCGCGCACCGGCAACCAGCGGCTCGACGACGAAGCCGTTGAAACGTCCGGCGACGATGGCGAAGCGGCCTTTCGGCGTGGCGAAATCGCCTTCGATGATCTTCATTGCGTCATTCCTCGGTGGGCGCGAGCCCTTGCAGACCAGCCATTTTACGGGTTTGCAGATGGTCCTGCTCGCTCTTTGCCATCGGCAGGCGCGTGCAGGTGCGGATAGTTGCTGAAACTTAATTCGGCTTCGCCGGCTGCGACATGCAGGCGCGCAGGCGCACCGAACGGCAAGGTCAGCTGCACGTCGCCATGGCCGTGCGGCAGTCCGTCGATCACCGGTATGCCCGCGACCGAGTGAATCTGCGCGAATGCCGCTTCGAGGTCGTAGCCGTTGTCGCGATGCCCCGGTTTGCAGGCGCTGAAACTTCCAAGCACGAGCGCGCGTTGCCTGCGAAGCACGCCTGAAAGATGCAATTGGTAGAGCAGCCGTTCGATGCGAAACGGCGGTTCGCCGATGTCCTCGACAAACAGGATGCCGTCATCGATGACGGGGAAATACGGCGTGCCGATCAGGCTGCACAACACGGCAAGGTTGCCGCCCCACAGCGGACCTTGCACGTCGGTGTCGACGTCGCTCGCCGTTTGCCAATGGACCGAAGAAGCCGACGACGTCGCCGTGTTCCACAAACTCTTCCAGGTCAGATCACCAGGCGATTCCGCGCCAAGGTCCGCGAGCAACGGGCCACTGAAAGTGATCAGGCCGCTCTTCGCATGCAGCGCCATTTGCAACGCTGTGAAATCGCTGTGCCCGACGAGCAAGGTGGATGCGTCGGCCAGACGTTCGCGCAACGCGCCGTAATTGAGGTGCGGCAGCAGTCGCGTGGCGCCGTAGCCGCCACGCGTCACGAGCGCGATATCCGGCAGGTCGACCCTCGTCGCCAGCGCATTGATGTCCGATGCGCGTTCGCTGTCGCTACCGGCGAAACGCAGTTCGGTGCGATCGAGTACTTCGAGCCCTTCCACTTCGCAACCGGCATCACGAAGTCGCGCCACGCCACGCAACATCGCCGCGCGGTCGTGCGGATAACCGGAAGGAGCGATCAGTCGGACGCGAATGGCTGGCATGAGAGTGTTCGATGGAAGAAGGTCGGATTATGCGGCGAAGGTGCAGCAACTGCAGGGCAAATCAATGACCGGGAACCGCACATTACCCGGCAGGAGCGCACCCTGTGCGCGCTGCTCTCCATCAACTCAGGAAGAGCAATCGCGCACAGGCTGCGCTCCTACACGTATTCCACGACCTCAAGCCCGAACCCGGCCAGGCCGACGAGTTTGCGCGGCGTGCCGAGCAAGCGCAGGCGACGCACGCCAAGGTCGGCCAGCATCTGCGCGCCCAGGCCAAGCTGTCGCCATTCCTGTTGCTGCACTTCTTCCGGCGCCTGCGTGCTGGGTTGACGACCGAGTCGTGCGAGCAAGGCTTCTGGCGTGTCTTCGCCGGACAGCACCAGCAATACGCCGCGGTCCTCGTCGGCGATGCGGCGCAATGCCGAGGTCACGGTGAGGCCGAGATCATCGCGCTGCAGATGCAACACGTCGGACAAGGTGTTGCGCACATGCACACGCGACAGCACCGGCGCGCCATCGTCGACAGCACCACGCACCAGCGCGAAATGCAGTCCGCGACGGATGACGTCGCGATACGCGAACAGGCGGAACGTGCCGAACTCGGTCTGCACTTTCTCCTCGTGCACGCGCTGCACGGTCTTCTCGGTTTCCAGCCGGTAGCGGATCAGGTCGGCGATCGAGCCGATCTTCAGTCCGTGTTTCTGCGCGAAGATTTCCAGCTCGGGTCGGCGCGCCATCGAACCGTCTTCGTGCAGCACCTCGATCAGCACGGCGGAGGGTTCGAGGCCGGCGAGCGCAGCGAGATCGCAGCCGGCTTCGGTGTGGCCGGCACGCGTCAGTACGCCGCCGGGTTGTGCGGTGAGCGGAAAGATATGGCCCGGCTGCGACAGATCCTGCGGCTTCGCGTCCGCCCTCACCGCCACCTGGATCGTGCGCGCGCGATCGTGCGCGGAGATGCCGGTGGTGACGCCTTCAGCCGCTTCGATCGAGACGGTGAAGTTGGTGTGGTAAGCCGAAGTGTTGTCGCTGACCATCGGCTTCAGGCCGAGCTGCCGCGTGCGCTGCTCGGTCAGCGTGACGCAGACCAGCCCGCGCGCTTCGCGCACCATGAAGTTGATGTCTTCCGCGCGGACTTTTTCGGCGGCCATGATCAGATCACCTTCGTTCTCGCGATCCTCGTCATCGAGGATCACCACCATGCGGCCGGCACGGATGTCTTCGAGGATTTCGGGAATGGTGTTGAAGGGCATGGGCAAAGTCCGGAAGGAGAACAGAAGCGGGGAACGGAAAAATCGTTATTTCAAATCTGAAACGATCACGCGAATCCGTGCTGCTTGAGGAACGCCTCGTCCAGTCGTGGCGCTTCGCCGCTGGAAAGGAGGCGTTCGACGTAGCGTGCGATCACGTCGACTTCAATGTTCACCGCATCGCCGACGCGACGCGCGTTAAACGCGGTGTGCTCGACCGTGTGCGGAATCAGGTTGACGCCGAAGCGCTGCGCCTTCACTTCATTCACCGTGAGGCTGGTGCCATCGATGCACACCGAACCCTTCGCAGCGATGTAACGCGATAGTGTCGCGGGCACTTCAAACGTCCAGCGTTGCGAGCGACCGTCGGGCGTGATGGAGATCACCTTGCCGAGGCCGTCGACATGACCGGATACCAGATGGCCGCCGAGCCGGTCGGCCAGTCGCAAGGCCTTTTCGAGGTTCACCGCATCGCCGGGCTTCAACGCGCCCAGCGAAGTCAGCGACAGAGTTTCGTTGGAGACGTCCGCGCCGAAGCCGCGCGCATCGAGCGTCACCGCCGTGAGGCACACGCCGGAAACGGCGATGGAGTCACCGAGTTGCACATCGGAAAGATCGAGGTCGGCCGTGTCGATGACGAGGCGCACGTCGCCGCCGCGTGGTTCGAGACGCGCGACGCGACCCACGGTCTGGATGATGCCGGTAAACATCAGCGCACTCCCGGGGGGAGCGAGCGACGAAGAATGGATGACTTGGTCATGGCACGTTTCCCGCTGCAAAGCTGCGAAAAACGCCCTCAAGGCGTATGGCACGCGCACGCCATGAAAGCGTGCAAGCACCGTCTTCTTTTATCCGGACTTTGGACGCTGCCGTTGTAATGGCATCGTCTGAACCGTCGGCTCCGGCATCGCACCGGATCTGCTGACCCTTCGTCGTCTCGGCGAAGGCGCTCGCGGGCTCGTGTCGCTCGGATCGAGCGAGACACTTACCGCCGGTGGGGAATCTCACCCCGCCCTGAAGACGTCGTAGTGGTTCATGCCGGCGAGCCGACCGGCGGATTCTAGCATCGCGAGGCCGCATGCCTGTTGTGTGCCAGGAAGAATGCAGCGTTTCCCTCGCGCTGTTTCACGCGGTTCCATGCATGCCGCGCCGGTATTGCATCAGCACCTTATCCATCACGCGACTGGTGCGTGCGCCGCTCTCGGCAGTGGATGGGCATGCGCCGACTTGCCCGCACAACTCGGCGATGATGGTTTCGATCAACGGCTGCTGGATATGCGTCGGATTGTCGACTCGATATTCGCGCGTGCCGTTCGCCGTCTCCAGCCGGATCGGACCATCACCGAACGTGGCGAATGCGAGACGGCCTTCGCTGCCGATCACCTCGATCATGTCATGCCGCGCGAAGCTGCCGAAATTCCACAAGCCGGTGCCGAGCATGCCGCCATCAAATGCGAATGACATCGCCACGCTGTCTTCCGGCGCATACGCACCGAGCTGATTCGAAGCGCGACCGCCGACTTCGGCAATCGGACCAAACAGCCAATCCAGAATATCCAGCGTGTGGCAACCGATATCCATGAACACGCCGCCGCCAGAGATCGCCGCATGCACATGCCACGGCAGATTCTCCGGATCGTGGTAACGCGGTTCGTGCGGCTCGTACAACACCGTGTTCACGATGCGCGGCACGCCGATCACGCGCTCGTCGAACAACAGCGCCCGCACGGTGTGAAAGCGCGGCAGCATGCGTCGGTAGTACGCGACGAACACCGGCACATTGGCCGCGCGACCGGCGCGGATAATCGTGTCGCACTCGGTCGCATCCATCGCCATGGGCTTTTCCACATACACCGGCTTGCCGGCGGCGATGCTCATCAACGCGTATTTCAGATGCGAGGAAGGCGGCGTGGCGATGTAAACGGCGTCCACTTTCGGATCGGCGATCAACGCGGCGGCATCGTCGTACCACGCCGGCACGCCATGGCGGTGCGCATAGTCACGCGCCTTGTCGCCATCGCGGCGCATCACCGCGACCAGCGCGGAATGTCCGGCCTTCTGGAAGGCCGGGCCGCTTTTCACTTCGGTGACATTGCCGCAACCGATGATGCCCCAGCCGATGGTTTCGCCCACGTCATTCATCCTTCATCGGCAAGCATTGCGTGTTGATCAGAGTTTGGCGGGACGCAGACGCAGGCGGATATCGTCGCCGAGCATGCGGCGATCGACGGTGCGCAACTGCCAGCGATCGGCCATGTCGGTGAGTGCGGGAAGACGCAGCAATGGTTGCGCATCGTCGCCGAGGAATAACGGCGCGACGTACAACAACAGCTCGTCGACCAGTCCTGCGGAAAACAGCGCACCGCAGAGCGTGTGGCCAGCCTCGACGTGCACTTCGTTGCAGCCACGATCCGCCAGCAACGTCAGCACTGCGTGCAAGTCCAGCGCCTCGTCCTGCTCCGCCACCGACGCGCATTCGATGCGCTGATGGCGATTATCCGGCGTAACCGTCGGCGCATGCAGCAACAGCGTGGGCGCCGCATCATCGAACACGTGACGGCCGCCCGGTATTTGAAAACGTCGATCGAGTACCACGCGCAACGGCGCAGCTGATGACTCGCCTTCAGGCAAGCGCGCCGTGAGCCGAGGGTCATCCGCCAGCACCGTACCGCTGCCGGCGAGGATCGCCGAGCTGCGTGCGCGCCACCGTTGCACGTCCGCACGCGCAGGCTCGCCGGTGATCCATGTCGACTCACCGTTCCCCAGCGCGGTGCGGCCATCGAGGCTCATCGCCAGCTTCACGCGAACCCACGGTCGGCCACGTTCGATACGATGGAAAAAACCGATATTCAATTCGCGCGCCGCGTCCCGCATCAACCCGACATCGACAACCATCCTGGCCGCGCGAAGCAATTCGATGCCGCGTCCCGCCACCTGCGGAAACGGATCCTGCACGGCGATCACCACACGACGTATGCCCGCATCGATGAGCGCATTCGCGCACGGCGGCGTGCGACCGTGATGCGCACACGGCTCCAGCGTGACGTATGCGGTTGCGCCGCGCGCGCGATCGCCGGCTTCGCGCAGTGCGAACACTTCTGCATGCGGTTCGCCCGCGCGCTGATGCCAGCCTTCACCGAGGACTTGCGCATCACGTGCAATAACGCAACCCACGCGCGGATTCGGTTGTGTCGTGAAAAGGCCGCGCTCGGCCAGGCGCAACGCATGCGCCATGTGCGTGTGATCAATGGCGGAAAAAGTGTTCACGGCTTCGCATCGTCAATGAGTGGACCAATCGGCGCCCACGCATCGATCACCGATTGCAGTTCCTGTGCCGGAAACGAATCGGCGATTGCACGGGTGGCTGCCTCCTGCAACGCGGGATCGGCGTGCTCGCGACGGTATTGCTCGAAAAACTGGTCGCGCGCGTCGATGGACGGCCATCGCGCGATCGCCACCCAGCATCCGTCGCTATCCCTGAAGAGGCTCGAACCGCCGGAACCTGCGGCGAGGCCGAAGTCGGTAATGCGCTGCCAGTTCGCGATGAAATCCTGCTCGAGTCCGGAGTGCAGGCGCCAGCGGTAGATGGCTACGAACACGCGTCGAACTCCGTCAACTCTTCTTGCCGCGCTTCATGTCGCTTTCGCCGAGCAGTGAAAGCTGCAGGCTTTCCAATCCCGGCAGGTCGCGTTCGAGCCGCTCGATTTCCTCGCGAAAGGCCTGCACGTCCTCGAAGCTGCGATAGACCGAGGCGAAGCGAACGTAAGCCACCTGATCGAGATTCTTCAACTCGCGCATTACCAGTTCACCAACCTGCCGCGACGGCACTTCGCGCTCGCCGCTGCGACGCAGGTCGTTGACGATGGCGCGCACCGCAGCATCCACCGCCTCGCTGGTCACCGGACGTTTCTGCAGCGCGCGCTCGAAACTCACGCGCAACTTGCGTTCGTCGAAGGTCTCGCGCCGCTCGCCACTCTTCACCACCGTCGGCAGTTTCAGCTCCGCCGTTTCGAACGTGTTGAAGCGCTCGCCACACTGCTCGCACTCACGCCGACGACGCACGCTGCCGCCGTCATCAGTCAGGCGCGAATCGATGACGCGGGTGTCTTCGTGCTGGCAGAAGGGGCAATGCATTCTTATGCGAATCGGGAATGGAGAGTCGGGAATAGCGAGAAGCACGAGCCTGCACGGAACCGGCTGTTGCCGATTCCCGATTCCCTGTTCCCGATTCCTCGCATTTCAGCCATACACCGGAAATTTCTTGCACTGCGCCGTCACCGCGTCACGCACTTTCGCGATCACGGCCTCGTCCGATGGCGCATCCAACACGTCGCAAATGCCGTTCGTCAGCTCGATGCAATCCGTTTCCAGATAGCCGCGAGTCGTGACGGCCGGCGTGCCGATGCGCAGACCGGAGGTGACGAAGGGTTTGCGTGGATCATTCGGCACGGCGTTCTTGTTGACGGTGATGTGCGCGCGGCCGAGCGCTTCTTCCGCGTCCTTGCCGGTGACGTCCTTGCCAATCATGTCGACCAGCATCAGATGATTTTCGGTGCCTCCGGAAACGATCTTGTAGCCGCGCGACATGAACGTTTTCGCCATCGCCTTGGCGTTCTTCACTACCTGTGCCTGATAAGTCCTGAACTCCGGCTCCAGTGCTTCCTTGAACGCCACGGCCTTGGCCGCGATCACGTGCATCAGCGGGCCGCCCTGAATACCGGGGAACACGATCGACTGCAGCTTCTTCTCGATCTCTTCGCCGGCATCCTTTGCCACAATGATGCCGCCGCGCGGACCGCGCAGCGTCTTGTGCGTGGTCGAGGTGACGACGTGCGCATGCGGCAGCGGGCTCGGATAAACGCCCGCGGCAATCAGGCCCGCAACGTGAGCCATGTCGACGAAGAACAGCGCGCCGACCGAATCGGCGATCTGGCGCATGCGCGCCCAGTCGACCACCTGCGAGTACGCGCTGAAACCGCCGACCAGCATCTTCGGCTTGTGCTCGGTGGCGAGCCGCTGCACTTCGTCGTAGTCGATCAAGCCTTCCGCATCGACGCCGTACTGGACCGCGTTGAACAGCTTGCCGCTGATATTGACCTTGGCGCCGTGCGTGAGGTGGCCGCCGTGGGCGAGACTCATGCCGAGGATGGTGTCGCCCGGCTGCAGCAGCGCGAGGTACACCGCTTGGTTGGCCTGCGAACCCGAGTGCGGCTGCACGTTGGCGTAGGTGGCACCGAACAATTGCTTGAGCCGTTCGATCGCCAGCTTCTCGGCGATATCCACGTACTCGCAGCCGCCGTAATAGCGCTTGCCGGGATAACCCTCGGCGTACTTGTTGGTGAGCTTGGAACCCTGCGCTTCCATCACGCGCGGGCTGGCGTAGTTCTCCGAGGCGATCAGTTCGACGTGATCCTCCTGACGCTGGCCTTCATCGGCGATGGCCTTGGCCAGTTCTTCGTCGTAAGCGGCGATCGTGCAGTCCTTGGGGAACATTCGAACCTCTGGGGTAACAGGCGGGGATGAACGCCGAAGTGTAGCGGCCGCGGGCGATGGCGGCCATCGCCGGGGCTTGCACAGCGCTTTTCGTACGTTGTACCGTACGCCGTACGCAACCAACGTAATGAGGGTTTTCATGCACGCATCCGTATCGACCCGCGCCTTGCGCGCGTGGTGTCTGGCCATCCTGCTGGTTGTCGCATCAGCGTCGAGCGCGTTCGCGCAAAGCGCATCGGGCGTGGGCTTTCACGCCATCACGATTCACGACCCGGTGAATGGCGGCGAGATGCCCGGCTACGTCTTCTATCCGGCGAAGCACGCCACGGGAATGAGCTGGGTCGGCCCGTATCACGTGGCCGGCACCGCCGATGCACCGATGGCGCCGGGCGTGCGCCCGCTGGTGGTGCTTTCGCATGGCAACGGCGGCTCCGATCTCGGCCACCACGACCTTGCGACCTATCTGGCATCGCACGGTTTCATCGTCGCGACACTGGAACATCCGAAGGACAACTTCCACGACCAGAGCGGCGTCGGCCACGCACCCGTGCTGGGTGGCCGACCGATCCAGGTGAAGGCCACGATCAGCTATCTGCTCGACGATCCGAAATGGAAGGCATCGATCGATGTGAATCGCATCGGCGTCGCCGGTTTTTCCGCCGGCGGCTACACGAGCCTGATGGTGGTCGGCGCCAAGCCGAAGTTCCGTCGCTTTATCGATTACTGCCTGCGTTATACGGCGGATTTCATCTGCCTGGATGCAAAGAAGTTCAAGGCCAACGCAGCTGCTGAGGGCCTCACGCTGCAGCAGGTGATGGATCGCACGCAGAAGCAGGCGGCGCAGTGGGGCGACACCGCCGACCCGCGCGTCAAGTCCGCTTTTGTGATGGCACCGCTGAGCCTGATCATCGACGAGGCCGGCGCGGCGTCGATCGATCGCCCGGTGTTCATGTACTACGCGCAGAACGACCACGTACTGCGTCCGTCCGAAAACGCCGAACACCTGATCCCGCTGATGCACACGCTGGTCGCGGTGAAGATGGTGCCAAAGGCCGACCACTGGGTGTTCATTCCGCCCTGCTCGCCCGGCCAGGCGAAAGAGTTGCCGGTGATGTGCAGCGATCCGGCCGGCGTCGATCGCGCGGAAGTGCATGCGCAAATCCAAGTCGACGCGCTGGCGTTCTTCCGCAAGACGCTGCACGTGCCGGCGAACTGACGCGCCATGCCGAAGGCGCTGAGCGATAGCGACATCGAGGCTTTTCGCGCGCGCATCTGCGAAACCGCGGCGACGCTCTATATCGAGCAAGGCCCCGCTGCGGTGACCATGCGCCGCATCGCCGGTGAACTCGGCTGCGGCACCATGACGCCGTATCGGTTTTTCGCGAGCAAGGAAGAAATCATCACCGCCGTGCGCACGCGCGGCCTGCATCGTTTTTCCCTAGCGCTCGAACAGGCGCTGCAGACGCCAGGCGATGCGCGCCAGCGCAGCCGAAACGTGCGCGATGCGTACGTGGCTTTCGCGCGCAGCAACTCAGCCACGTATCGGCTGATGTTCGAATACCCGGAAACCAACCGCAACGATCCGGCGTATCGCGTAGCGCATGCACGCATGCTGAAAACTGTCGCCGAACACGTCGAAGTGCTGATTGCCGAAGGCGCGGTCGAAGCGGACGCACCGATCCTTGGCCATCAGATCTGGGCTGCGCTGCATGGCGCGGTGATGCTTGAAATTGCGGGCCTGTTGCCGCAAGGTTTCGACGCCGCGTCCCTGCACACACGCACCGCCGGCACGCTGTTCGATGCGGCTCGTCCTGCCAACAAAAAGACCTAACGCGCAGTTCTTGCAGGCGACGCATGGTGCACCGCCGACACCATCACGTAGCTGATCACCATCAGCAGCAACCACGCGCCGAGCTTGCCCAGCGGCACCATCTGCCAGCCGTGACGTTGCGCCGGATACAGCCACGCCTTGCTCAGCGTGCCCACGTTTTCCGCGAACCAGATGAACACCGCCACCAGCACGAAGCCCAGCAGCAACGGCATGCGCCGGTGCACGCGTCGCACGCGGAAGTGCACCCAGCACGGGCCGAACACCCAGACCAGCGCCGCGAACAACAGCCAGCGGACATCCGGCAGGTAATGATGCGTGAAGAAATTCGCGTAGATCGCGCAGGCCAACAGCGCCGTGACGACAAACGGCGGATGCCGCGTGAAACGAAAATCGAAAAGCCGCCACACCCGCGCGAGATAGCTGCCGATCGACGCGTACATGAAACCACTGAAAAGCGGCACGCCACCCAGTCGCAGCAACGACGGCTCGGGGTATTCCCATGAACCGACCGACGTCTTGAACAATTCCATCGCCGTGCCGACGACATGGAACAGCAGGATCACCTTCGCTTCCTCGAGGCTTTCCAGTCGCGTGAGCAACAACATCAGCTGCATCGCCAATGCAGCCAGCGTAAGGAAGTCATAGCGCGCCAGCGGCGCATGCGCCGGATACCAGCGCCACGTGGCCAGCAGGAGCGCCACCATCAACCCGCCGAACAAAGAGGCCGAGGCCTGCTTCACGCCGAAGCAGATGAACTCGTGGACGAACACCGCGAAACGCCCGTGCGGACGGATACGGCAGGCAATCCATCGATCAAGAATGCGCAGCCGGCGAGCGAGAATCGCGATGGCGGAAAGCATGCGCCGAAGTCCTTTCGAGAAGTCCACGCACCATCGCCTGACGGCATGGCGCAAAAACACCCAGGAAATGGCCGGCTGCGGCCCATTCGCGGGCAACTAATAAAATAATGACAATATTTGATATTTGTCATTCCAAATGTCATCCTTCGCTCCCACCTCGACGGAACACCTCGATGAACCACCGCACACTTGGCCGCAACGGCCTGAAGGTTTCCTCCATCGGTCTTGGCTGCATGGGCATGTCGGACATGTACGGCAGGGCCGATCGCGGCGAAAGCATCGCCACCGTGCACGCAGCGCTGGATGTCGGCGTCACCCTGCTCGACACCGGCGATTTCTACGGCATGGGCCACAACGAAATGCTGCTCGGCGAAGCGCTGGCGGATCGGCCGCGCGACAGCTATCAGCTCAGCGTGAAGTTCGGCGCGCAGCGCGGACCGGACGGCCAGTGGCTCGGCTACGACGCGCGTCCCTCCGCCGTAAAGACCGCGCTTGCCTACAGCCTCAAGCGCCTGCGCACCGACTACATCGACATCTATCGCCCAGCACGGCTCGATCCCAACATACCGATCGAGGACACCGTCGGCGCGATCGCCGACATGGTGAAGGCCGGCTACGTGCGCCACCTCGGACTTTCCGAAATGGGCGCCGGCACCGTCCGTCGCGCGCATGCGGTGTTGCCGGTGATCGATCTGCAGATCGAATATGCGGTAATCACGCGCGGCATCGAAGACGCCATCCTGCCGGCGTGCCGCGAACTGGGCATCGGCATCACCGCTTACGGCGTGCTGTCGCGCGGCCTCATCAGCGGACACTGGTCGAAGGGTCGCGAGCCTTCAACGCGCGATTTCCGCATGCACAGTCCGCGCTTCCAGGGCGAAAACCTCGATCACAACCTGCAACTGGTCGAGTTGTTGCGCGAACTCGCAAAGGCTCGCGGCTGCAGCGTGGCGCAACTGGCGATCGCCTGGGTGTTGTCGCGCGGCGATGACATCGTGCCGCTGGTCGGCGCACGCACACGCGACCGCCTGACCGAAGCGCTCGGCGCATCGAATGTCGCGCTGAGCGACGACGACATCGCCGCGATCGAACGCGCCGTGCCAGCGGACGCCGCAGCGGGTGATCGCTACGCCAAGGCGCAGATGGCGATGCTCGACAGCGAACGCAGCACGCACTGATTCCACTCCACTTCACGACAGAGAGGTCCATCGCATGTACGCCATCATGGGAATCACCGGTCAGGTCGGCGGCGCCGTCGCCCGTCACCTTCAAAACACCGGCCATCGGGTTCGCGCCATCGTGCGCGATGTAGCGAAAGCGCCGAACTGGCTCGCGCGTGGCTCGGAAGTCGCCGTCGCCGACTGGTCCGACGAGCGCGCGTTGGCGAACGTCCTCAGCGGTGTCGACGGCGTGTTCGCGATGCTGCCGGCCAACTTTGCGCCGAGTCCCGATTTCGCCGAACCACGCGCATTGATCGCGACCTTGGTCGCAGCCTTGCGACAGGCAAGGCCGCCGAAGGTGGTCGCGCTGTCGTCGGTCGGCGCGCAGCAGAACCGCGATCTCGGACTGATCACGCAACTGCATCTGCTGGAAAGCGCGATCGATGCGATGCCGATGCCGCACGCCCACGTGCGCGCCGCGTGGTTCATGGAAAATCTGCGTTGGGACATTGCACGTGCAAGGGACGAGGGACGATTCGCGAGTTATCTGCAACCCCTCGATCGGGCGATCCCGATGATCGCCACCGACGATATCGGCCGCGTCGTCGCTCAGACGCTGACGCAGTCGTGGCAAGGTCATCGCGTGATCGAGCTGGAAGGACCGCAACGCTACAGTCCGCTCGACATGGCGCAGGCTCTGGCGGCAGTGCTCGAATACGACGTCGAGGCGTTCACGGTGCCGCGCAACGAGTGGGCAACGCGCTTCGAAGATGAAGGCACGCCGGCCGATCGTACCGGTCCGCGCATCGCCATGCTTGACGGCTTCAACAGCGGCTGGATCGACTTCGAAGGCGGCGGCACCGAAAACGTAATCGAGCACGTGCTGGGCGACATTCCGCTGGGCTACGTAGCCGACGAACTCGTCAGCGCCTGCCCGGTCGTGCTTGAATCCGCGGCATGAACGAATCCGCGCTGACGCCCGAACGCATTCTTGCCGCCGCCGAAGACGTGCTGCGTCGCTTCGGCCCCGGCAAGGCCACGGTGGTGGACGTGGCGCAGGCGCTCGGGGTCAGCCACGGCAGCGTGTATCGGCATTTCGCCAGCAAAGCCGCGCTGCGCGACGCGGTACTGCGCGTGTGGCTGGAACGCACGATGGCGCCGTTGCAGATCATCGCCAACGGAAAAGCCGCGCCGCCGACGCGACTGCGCCAGTGGCTGGGCGCATTGCGCGAAGCGAAGCGCGACAAGGCGCTGGGCGATCCGGAACTCTTCGCCACCTACGGTGCGCTGGCCGCCGATGCGCGCGAGGTGATCAACGAACATGTCGAGCATTTGCGCGGGCAGATTTCTTCGATCATTGCCGCCGGTGTAGCCAGCGGCGACTTCCGCAAGGTGGATGCGCGTGCAACCGCGTTGACCATATTCGACGCCACCACGCGCTTTCACTATCCCGGCCTCGCGCATTTGTGGGGCAACCCCGGTGAAGACGCGGCGTTCAAGCAGCTGATCGACCTGCTCATCCGTGGACTGGCGGCCGACGGCAAACCCGCCGCACGTTGAAAAGCAGCGCCTTCCGCCTGAGGCGGCGCTGCGGTCAGGACGCAGCCGCTATAATGGAAGTTTGGCGAGTCGCCGCATCGGCGGCAGCACCCTCGCCGCGCACCAGCCTTTCGGAGTCCTGCATGCAATACATCTACACCATGAACGGCGTGAGCAAGATCGTTCCGCCGAAGCGCCAGATCATCAAGGACATCTCGCTCAGTTTTTTCCCCGGCGCCAAGATCGGCCTGCTGGGCGTGAACGGCGCGGGCAAATCCACGGTGCTGAAGATCATGGCCGGCGTGGACACCGATTTTCAGGGCGAGGCACGCGCCAATCCGGGCACCAAGATCGGCTACCTGGCACAGGAGCCGCAGCTCGATCCGGAGAAAACGGTACGCGAAGCGGTCGAGGAAGGCGTGGCAGAAATCCTCGACGCACAGAAACGCCTTGAAGAGGTCTACGCCGCGTACGCCGAGGAAGGTGCGGATTTCGACAAGCTGGCCATCGAGCAGCAGAAGCTGGAAAACCTGCTCGCCGCCAACGACGCGCACGCGCTGGAGCGCCAGCTCGAAGTCGCCGCCGACGCGCTGCGCCTGCCACCGTGGGACGCCAAGATCGGGCCGCTGTCCGGTGGTGAAAAACGTCGCGTCGCGCTGTGCCGATTGCTGCTGTCCAAGCCGGACATGCTGCTGCTCGACGAGCCGACCAACCATCTGGACGCGGAATCGGTCGACTGGCTCGAGCAGTTCCTGCACGACTATCCCGGCACCGTGGTCGCGGTCACGCATGATCGCTATTTCCTCGACAACGCAGCCGAGTGGATTCTCGAACTCGATCGCGGCCGTGGCATTCCGTGGAAGGGCAACTACACCGAATGGCTTGAGCAGAAAGGCGAGCGCCTCGCCCGCGAAGAAGCTTCCGAAAAAGGTCGCCAGAAAGCGCTCGCGCGCGAACTTGAGTGGGTGCGTTCGGCAGCGAAAGGTCGCCAGTCCAAGGGCAAGGCGCGCATCAACCGCTTTGAGGAACTCAACTCGGTCGAGTACCAGAAGCGCAACGAAACCAACGAACTCTATATTCCGCCGGGCGAGCGTCTGGGCCAGGAAGTCATCGAGTTCGTCAACGTCAGCAAGTCGTTCGGCGACAAGCTGCTGATCGACGATGTGTCGTTCAAGGTGCCGCCGGGCGCCATCGTCGGCGTCATCGGCCCGAACGGCGCGGGCAAATCGACCCTGTTCAAATTGATCACCGGCGTCGAGAAACCCGACCAGGGCGAAGTGAAACTCGGTCACACCGTGCAGCTCGCCTACGTCGATCAGTCGCGCGACAACCTCGATGCGAAGAAGAACGTGTGGCAGGAAGTCTCCGGCGGCGCCGACATCATCACCATCGGCCGCTACGAATTGCAGTCGCGCGCATACATCGGCCGCTTCAACTTCAAGGGTACCGACCAGCAGAAGCTGGTGGGTTCGCTTTCCGGCGGTGAGCGTGGTCGTTTGCACCTGGCAAAAACATTGATGCAGGGCGGCAACGTGCTGCTGCTCGATGAGCCGTCCAATGATCTGGACGTTGAAACGCTGCGCGCGCTGGAAGACGCGATGCTCGAGTTCCCCGGCTGCGCGATGGTGATCTCGCATGACCGCTGGTTCCTCGACCGCATCGCCACGCACATCATCGCGTTCGAAGGCGACTCGCACGTCGAGTTCTTCCCCGGCAACTACAATGAATACGAAGCCGACAAGAAGCGCCGCCTCGGCGAGGAAGGCGCCAGGCCGCATCGCGTGAAGTACAAGAAGCTGGCGTAATTCGGCACAAGGCACGAAAACGTCATTTCCACGAATTGCCGTCATTCCGGCGCAGGCCGGAATCCAGTCGAAGCAATGCGCGAAGCAACTTCATTCCTAGTCCATGATCACTGGATTCCGGCTTGCGTCGGAATGACGAAGCAGGAGAAGCCACATGCACTTCATGCAATCCCTGCAATCCGCCTGGAAACGCAACGATTCACTCGTCTGCGTCGGCCTCGATCCGGAACCCGCGAAGTTTCCCGCACATCTTCGCGATGCGCCTGATGCGGTATTCGAGTTTTGCCGCGCCATCGTCGATGTCACAGCCGATCTCGTCTGCGCTTTCAAGCCGCAGATCGCGCACTTCGCCGCGTTGCGCGCGGAGGAATCGCTGGAGCGGTTGATCGCGCACATCCATGCACATCATCCTGGTGTGCCGGTGATCCTCGACGCCAAGCGCGGCGACATCGGCAGCACCGCGCAGCATTACGCGAGCGAGGCGTTCGATCGTTATCAGGCCGACGCGGTCACGTTGAATCCGTATCTTGGGCGCGATTCGGCGCAACCGTTTCTCGATCGCGCGGACAAGGGCGTGATCCTGCTTTGCCACACGTCGAATCCTGGCGCGTCCGATCTGCAGGATCTGCTCGTGCACCAAAAAAATGGCGAAAGCCTGCCGCTGTATCAGCACGTGGCGAAGATCATCGCGCGCGACTGGAATATCCACGGCAATTGCGCCCTCGTCACCGGCGCCACGTGGCCGCAGCAACTGGGTGAAGTGCGCGCGCTGGTGGGCAACATACCGCTGCTGGTACCGGGCATCGGCGCACAAGGCGGCGACGTCGAAGCCGTGGTTCGTCATGGTCGTACGACGGACGGAACCGGATTGCTGATCAGTTCGTCGCGCGCGATTCTCTACGCGGGCAACGACGAACATTTCGCAGCCACCGCCGGTGTCGCTGCGCGTGAACTGCGCGACACCATCAACACCTTTCGACAAGGCTGAGCGCGCTGCGCCAGTCGTGCAGCTTCGTTTAACTCGAAGCAGGAACGGGCTTGGCGGCCTGCAACATCTTCGCCTTCAGATCCAGCGCATCGGCGGCGTCCAACAACGCGCGCGCAAAGCTGCGCACTTCGGCAGGACGCAGCGCGTACCAGTTTCCCTTCTTGGTCGCCTCGGGGATATTCCGGCCGGATCGCGTGACGCAATGTGGGCGGAAAATCACCATGCCGGTCAGTGATTCCGAACTGATGTCCGCGGAAACGATCTGCATGTGTGTTTCGTTTTCTGTCTTCACCGAACTCTCCCGGGCAGAAGCTCCACCCATGACGCAGCTTACGCCACTGGGAGTTCCGTGCCCGTGCATGCGTGCAGAACAAGTCGACATTCGCTCAATTTGTTGAGACGAGCTCGCCATGATTGAGCGGCAGCTTCATCAGTCGCGCACGTAAGGCGCGATCGGCCGGTATCGAGATGAAGCGCGCCACCAGCCAGCCCAGCAACCAGCAAAGCAGCACGATCGGCGCATACCACGCATAGCCCAGCCCGATGTTGCCACCGGCGGCCTTGAACAGGCGCACCAATGCGAACACCACGAACATGTGCGTGAGATAGATCTCGTAACTCAGCCGTCCGAATGATTGCAGCCAATTGGTGCCCGGAAGCCTGCTCGATGCATGCGCGGCTTTGCGCCAGTGCATCGCAAGAATCAGGCACGCCGCCGATATCACCAGTATCAGCAGATAAGCGTCGTGCACGAGAGTCCACACTTCACGACCCATCAACATGACCGAAGCGATGCCGACGGCTCCCGCGATGCATAGTGCGATGTTCATCCATTGCCGCGACTGCCGGACGTGCCATGCGATCAACGCGCCGAGCACACCCACCGCGATCGCCGACATGCCGGGCAGATACGCTTTCTCCTGCCAGATTTCGTTGTCGACCAATGCCGCGTGCGTGAATGGCAGCGAGAGCGCCAACAGCACAAGCACGATCGCGAACACCCACGCGCGTCGCGTCAACAGGCAGACGATCGGAAATGCGAGATAAAAAACTTCCTCGATCGACAACGACCACAGCACGTCCCAGCTTCCGGGGAGATAGCCGGTATGACCTTCGTACCAGTTCAGATGCAGGCCCAATGCCGCGACGATAGCGCGCGGCAGCGACTGCCCTTCGCGATGGATCACGTAGTCGTCGAACCCTCCCAGATGCAACGCGCTCAACACCGCCACCAGCAATAACAGGCACGGCGCGATGCGTGCGAGACGGCGAACGTAAAACGCGCGCACGTCGATCTTCTGCAACGAACCCCATCGTTCGAGTGCGTTGTATGCGATCAGGAAACCGGAGATCACGAAGAACACGAACACCGCTTCGTAGCCGTTGTAGTTCAGTGCATCGAGCACACGATGTGGCAGCCACGTGCCGAGCCACGTGTGCTCCAACGGTATCCGCAAACCCGTGTGATGGAGGATCACCAGCAGGATCGACAATCCACGCAGCACATCGATGCCGTGGTTTCGCGTGGCGTGCGTGCTCATCCCAGTCGCTCCACCACGAAGTCGACGAAGCTGCGCAATTTCGCAGTGGGACGCGTTTCGCGACGACGCAAAATATGCAGCGCGCGCGCAGGCAGTTCCCATCCGGGCAACAGACGCACCAGCTGGCCAGATGCGATGGCTGGCTCCAGCAACACATCGACCTGCACCACCACGCCGACGCCGCCGAGCGCTGCGGAAAGCAGTGCTTGTCCGTTGTTGCAGACGAGCGACCCGCGCACCGGCACCGACACTTTCTGCCCGCTCCTGCTGAAGCGCCACACGTGATCGGTTCCCCATGGCGCAAAACCCAGACAGTTGTGTCGCCGCAGGTCGTCGGGCTTTCGAGGTTTCGCGTGAGCGGACAGATAGGCAGGACTGGCGACAGCCAGCATTCGCGGAGGCCGCAACGGCCGCGCGATCAACTGCTGATCGCTGATCGTGCCGGAGCGCACCGCGACATCGAAACCTTCCTCCTGCATGTCCACCACGCGGTCGTTGAGGCTGAGCTCCACCTTCACCTGAGGATGGACGGCCATATACGCGCTGATCACCGGCATCAACCGATGCGCGCCCCACGTGACCGAGGCGGTGACGCGCAGCGTCCCCTGTGGCGTCGCGCGCAATGCTTCAGCCACTTGATCGGCCGCCTGCACGCTGCCGAGCACATCGCGGCACCGTTCCAGATACGCCGCGCCGATCTCGGTGAGATGCTGGCGTCGGGTGGTGCGTTCCAGCAACCTTGCGCCGAGTTGCGTTTCCAGCGAACGCACATGATTCGCCACCATCGTGGTCGACAAACCGAAGTCATCCGCAGCCGCGGTGAAGCTGCCTTTCTCCACCACGCGAACGAAAACGGCCATGCTGGTGAGTCGATCCATTGGCAAGCCCTGCTTTGAAGTGAACGAAGCGCATCGGCGTTTATAAACCATCCATCGATTTGCACAATCCCTCGCACGATTCCGACGAGGACACTGCCGTGAAATTTCGCTGCATGCTTCAACCTGTCGCTTTTTTTCTGGCGCTCGCATCAACCCGCAGCTTCGCGGCGACCACCGCACCCACCACGGTGCCCTTGCCGCCGGATTGGTATCCCGAAAGCGTGGCGGTAGGGCCGGATGGTTCGTTCTATGTCGGCAGCTGGCGACAGGGCGCTGTCGCACGAATCCGCAGCGGATCGACCATGCCGCAGATTGTGGTGAAGCCTGGCGCGAATGGTCTGGCGAACGGCCAGGGCGTCGTGGTCGATGCGAAACGACACCTATTGTGGGTTTGCTCGGGCACGCTTGGATTCACCACCGTGCCGATGACGCCGAGCGCGTTGAAGAGCTACGACCTTGCCACTGGCATGCCTCGCGCAAGTTACGTGATGCCGGACAAGGGTTACTGCAACGACATGGCGCTGGACAGTCACGGCACGCTCTACGTCACCGACTCGCTCCATCCGCGTGTACTTCGGCTTCGTATCGACGACAGTACATTGCAGACGTGGAAAGAAGATCCCGCGTTCGCGCAGGGCAAGGAAGGTTTCGACCTCAACGGTATTGCGCTGGATGACGACGACAACGTCTACGTCAGCGAACTGACCGCAGCGGCGTATCTGTGGCGCATATCGGTGCAGCGCGATGGCATGGCAGGCTCAGCGCAACGCATCTCCATGCCGCGCGCGTTGAAAAATGCCGACGCCATTCGCTACGCCGGCTCGGGCAGGTTGGTGATATTCGAGAGCAACGCCTTTGGCGGGGATGGTCCGTACGGCGGACAGATCTCGCTCGCGATACTTGCCGGAGATCGCGCGACTTCGTTGACGACACTGGTGCACGGTCTCAATGATCCGTCATCGGGCGCGATTGCCAATGGCCGCATTTACTTCATCGAATCGAAGTACGGCATCCTGATGAGCCGCAAAGATCACCCCGCGGCCATCCCGAAAAGCGTACCGTTCGACGTGCAGTCGATACCGCTGCCGTAGCAAAGCGCTACTTGATCTCGACGCCACGCCAGAACGCCACGCGATCTCTGATCTGCATGGCGGCTTCCTTCGGTTGCGGGTAGTACCACGCAGCATTCGCGTTTACGTCACCGCCCACAACCACGTCGAAATAACTGGCCTTGCCTTTCCACGGGCAAACGGTGTGATGGTCACTTGAACGGAAATGTTCGCGACGCAACGATGCGACCGGAAAATAGTGGTTGCCCTCGACGATGACGGTGTCGTCGCTTTCTGCCAGCACTGCGTCATGCCATATCGCGCGCATCAGTCGTCTCCGATGTCCTGGCCTGGGAACAGCACGTCGGTGTAACCGAACTTGCTGAAGTCGGTGATGCGCGTTGGATACAGACGGCCGATCAGGTGATCGCATTCGTGTTGAACGACGCGCGCGTGGAAACCTTCGGCCGTGCGCTCGATGCGCTCGCCTTTCGGGTCGATACCTTCATAGCGGATCAGCGAATAGCGACTCACCGCACCACGCAGGCCCGGCACCGACAGGCAACCTTCCCAGCCTTCTTCCATGTCCTGCGAGAGCGGCGTGATCACCGGGTTGAGCAGAATGGTCTGCGGCACTTCGGGTGCATCGGGATACCGATCGGAATGCTCGAAGCCGAAGATCACCAGTTGCAGGTCGACGCCGATCTGCGGCGCGGCCAGGCCGACGCCATCGGCCGCGTGCATCGTCTCGAACATGTCGGCGATGAGTGCGTCGAGCTCGGCGCTACCGATCATGCTGTCCGGTACCAGCGGCGCAATGCGCAGCAGACGCTCGTCGCCCATTTTGAGAATTTCGTGGATCATGTAAGGCCTCGATGTGACATCGCCATTTACTGGTGATTTGAGGTCAATTCCGGTCAATGCAAGTTGGAAGGTTCGGCATTTCCAGCCTCAGGGCAAAAAACTGAAGCCTCATATTTGATTTGTTGAACCCGCGAGCGGGTTCAACGACCAAACACCTTTTTCAGCAAATCAGTGGATCGCGCAGCCGGATTGTCGCGGATGGATTTCTCCTGATCGCCGATCTCGGTGAACAGGCCGTCCATGGTCTTGTTGGTCACGTAGTCATCAAGATCAATCGAAGTACCGCCACCTTTCTTCGACTTGCCACCGAGCGATCCGAGCATGCCGCCCAGCGATCCACCACCGTTGCCTGCAGTGAATGATTTGTACTTCTGCGTAACGCCGACGCTGTCGGTGGCTTTTACGACGATCGGATGGATGCGCGCCGTGAGCGCGTCACCCGCCACGCGGCGAAAGAAATCGGTGGCTGCGTGATCGCCGCCGGTGAGGATGCCGCGCGCATCGTTCAAGCTCATCTTTCGAATCGCGTCGCCGAAAATCTGCGCGACCTGCGGCACCGCCTGCTCCGCCGCACGATTCATGCTCAGCTCGAATGCGTCGACCTTGGCACCCTGGCCGAGTTTCTTCGCGAGTTTGGCTGCCTGTTCAAGTTTGCCCGGCAGCGGAATGCGCACGCGCGAGTTGTTCCAGAAGCCGCCATTGCGACCGAGACTGTTGATCGCGTTGGTCGTGCCTTTCGCCAACGCCTCTTTCAGACCGGCGGCAATATCGCCGTTCGGCAGGTTGGCACCAGCCTGCGATGTATTCGTGTGCGTCGCCTGCTTGGCCTTGTCGAGAAGGCCTTTGAGCTGGCCGGAACCCGCGGCGCTCGCGGACATCGCGGTGACCAGGGTGAATGCGAGCAGGGCTTGGCGAACCGGCATGCGCATGACGAATTCCTTGTGGGCGACGGGAATTCGAGTGTACCGCTGCGCTGCTCATGCAACAGCGATTGACCGCCGCGCTGGCTGCCGCGATTCTTGGGATTCCGATGAGGGATTTTGCTCATGCACGCTGCCATTCCGAAACCCGGCCCCGCCGGGCGGATTCTCTGGGCCGTCATCGCCGTCACTGCGGCGTTCTGCCTTGGCGTGGTGGCGTTGCGTCGTGGCGAACCGATCAATGCGATCTGGCTGGTTGCGGCATCCATCGCGGTATTCGCCATCGGCTATCGCTTCTACGCGCGCTTCATCGACCACGCGGTGTTGTCGATGGACCGCACGCGCGCCACGCCCGCGGTGTTGCGCAACGATGGGCTCGATTACGTGCCGACGGATCGATGGGTCGTGTTCGGTCATCATTTTGCAGCGATTGCCGGTGCCGGTCCGCTGGTGGGCCCGGTGCTTGCGGCGCAGATGGGTTATCTGCCCGGCACGCTGTGGATTCTGTTCGGCGTGGTGTTTGCCGGCGCCGTGCAGGACTTCATGATCCTGGGGCTTTCGCTGCGTCGCGATGGCCGGTCGCTTGGTCACATGCTGCGCGAGGAACTTGGGCCCGTGGCCGGCGTGGTCGCGATGTTCGGGGTGCTGATACTGATGATGATCGTGCTGGCAGTGCTCGCTCTCGTTGTGGTGAAAGCGCTGACGCACAGTCCTTGGGGCACGTTCACCGTGGCGTGCACGATTCCGATCGCGCTGCTGATGGGCGTCTATCTGCGCTGGCTGAGGCCGGGACGTATTTTCGAAGTGTCGATCATCGGACTGGTGTTGTTGCTGGCGTCGATCGCCTTCGGCGCGGACGTCGCATCGTCGCCATCGCTCGCGCCGCTGTTCGACTTCGACGCGAAGACGCTGGCGTGGTTGCTGATCGGTTACGGTTTTTGCGCCTCGGTATTGCCGGTGTGGTTGTTGCTGGCGCCGCGCGATTATCTGTCGACCTTCCTCAAGATCGGCACCATCGCGCTCCTGGCGCTGGCGATCTTTCTTTCCGCACCCACCTTGCAGATGCCTGCGGTGACGACATTCATCGACGGCAGCGGTCCGGTGTTCCAGGGACATCTGTTCCCGTTTCTTTTCATCACCATCGCCTGCGGCGCGGTGTCGGGCTGGCATTCGATCATCGCTTCCGGTACTACGCCCAAGCTCTTGGCAAATGAAGGCGATGCGCGGCTGGTCGGCTATGGCGGCATGCTGGTGGAAGCGTTCGTGGCGATCATGGCGCTGATCGCCGCGACGTCATTGCACCCAGGCGTCTACTTCGCGATGAACGCGCCGACTGCGCTGATCGGCAACACCGTGCAACACGCTGCCATCGTCATCAGCCAATGGGGTTTCGTGGTGACACCCGACGAGCTGCTGCAGACGGCGAAGAACATCGGCGAAACCAGCATCCTCAGCCGTGCCGGTGGCGCACCGACGCTGGCGGTCGGCATGGCGCAGCTGCTGCACAACGTGCTGCCCGGCGGCGGCATGATGGCGTTCTGGTACCACTACGCGATCCTGTTCGAAGCGTTGTTCATCCTCACCACGGTGGATGCCGGCACGCGCGTGGGGCGCTTCATGATCCAGGAAATTGCCGGCCTGATTCACAAGCCTTTGCAGGCGACCGAATCGTGGACCGGCAACCTGCTGGCCACCGCGATCTGCGTCGGACTCTGGGGATATTTCCTGTATCAGGGCGCGATTGATCCGCTCGGCGGCATCAACACGTTGTGGCCGCTGTTCGGCATCGCCAACCAGATGCTGGCGGCGATCGCGTTGATGCTCGCCACGGTCGTCGTGGTGAAGCGCAAGCGCGAACGTTACGTATGGGTTCCCGGCATTCCCGCGATCTGGCTGATCGCGTGCACGCTCGCCGCCGGCTGGGAGAAACTCGTCGGCCCGATCAGCTTCACCGCAGCTGCCGCGAAATATGCCGATGCCGCGAAGAAGGATGCTTTGCTCGCGCCAGCGACATCGATGGAAGAGATGCAACGTATCGTCGGCAACAACCATGTCGACATGGCGTTGACCGCGCTGTTCATGCTGCTGATCGTGACGATGCTCGGCTTCTCTCTGCGTGCATTGATGCAGGCCTGGCGAACACCGGGGGCCACCACGCGCGAAGAACCGTATGTCGCGCTGGCCGGCATCGCGGCTGGTGCGCCATGAAAGTGTCACTGTCCGACGCCGTGCGTGCTCTGCGATCCGGCTGGCGCCGCGCCGTGCAGACCGCACGCCTCAGTTGCGGCATTCCCGATTACGCGGCGTACGTGCAGCACCTGCGCGAATATCACCCCGACCGTGTCGTGCCGAGCTACGAGGCATTCTTTCGCGAACGCCAGGCCGCACGCTACAAGGGCGGAGGCGGCCGTTGCTGCTGATCAACTCGCCAGCGCGCGTGCACATGACATTCCTCACTCGCCATTCCGGTGACGCCCCGGCACACTGTGCGCTGCTTCGCCATTGATCCGTCATGTCCGATAACCCGCCCATCGCCAAGTCTGACTCCGGCGCACGCTCGCAACGCCACTCCGGCCTGCGCGTCATCGCCATCTACGAGGTGATCAAGACGCTATGCCTGCTGGTGGTCGCGGCGGCAGCGTTTCATCTGAACCACGCGGAGAATTTCGAGCGGCTGGTGCACTGGTTGAAGGATCTGTCGCTCGATGGCAGCAGCAACCTGCGCTGGACGCTGGTGACCACGCTGCAGGATTTCGGGCCGAGCAAGTTCGTGGCGATCGGGCTGGTGACGCTCGGTTACGCAGTGCTGTTCGCGATCGAGGGCATCGGCCTGTGGATGGGCAAGCACTGGGCGGAATGGTTCACGGTGATCGCTACCGGTTCGCTGATACCGCTGGAAATCTACGAACTGCTGCACCGCTTCGGATGGATCAAGCTGGCCGTGTTGGTGGGCAATGTGGTGATCATTGTGTACCTGGTGCGCGTGGCGCTGCAGCCGCGATCATCTTCCTAAAGTAAGCGGAGCCCAGCTTCGCCGACTCCGCTGCAAACCGGGCTGCGACTTTGCCACCGCCGCAACCGTGGTCGTTCATCCTTTAGGCGCCGGCCCTTTCACCGCAGTGATAAATGCGTCGGGCCTGACATGTTTCGCATACGCCTGCTGCACTTCCGGCGCGGTGAGTTTGAGATAATGCCGGCCGGCGATAGTCATCGCATCCAGCAGCTTGCCTTCGATCGAGAGCTTCAGGAGCTGGCTGCCGATAGCATCGAAGCTGGACTCGCCCAACGGAATCTGCCGCAACAGAATGCCCTTGGCGCGCTTGAGGTCGTCGGCGGAAGTCGGCTCGTTCTGCATCTGCTTCAGATCCTGAGTCCCGAGCAGATAGCCGCCGAAGTGCAGATCAGCTACGAATGCATCTGTTAACACATCGCTGCCGATCGTCAGCGGGGTGGCACGCTATGGCAGCACCTACGCTGTCGCAAGCAGCGGCGTTGCCGTCATCGCTGCGGCACACCACGGCAGCGCCAGCGCTTTCGTAGACGACTCATTGCTGAGCGACTGGCCGTCGTGGAAAGCCGCCAACGTGTGGGGGATTGGGAGGGCGATACGATCATGGGCAAAGGACTCGTGCGCGTCGTGACGCTGGTGGATCGCAAATCGGGCTTGTTGCGCATGCGCCGCGTGTCCAACGGCGAGGCTGCCATGGTCATGCGCGCCATCATCCACGCCTTGCACCCCCTGCAGGCTCGCGTGCATACGCTGACGTGGGACAACGGCTGCGAGTTCGCCGACCATGCCGTGATCGGCATCGCTCTGCGTGCCAGAAGCTATGTCGCCGACCTTTACTCATCTTGGCAGCGCGGAACCAATGAAAATACCAACGGCCTGATCCGGCGATACCTGCCCAAGCGATGCGATCTGGGCGCTTACTCCGATGCCCAGATCCAGAGCATTGAAGACAAGCTCAACCAACGGCCTCGAAAGCGATTAGGCTTCCGCACAGCACAACACGTTTTCGATATTTCCTTCAACCGTGGTGCACTTCGTAGTTGAATCCGCCAGCTTATGAAGTCGCTGCTTGAAGAAGACCCAAGCGCAATAATCACTCCCTCTCTTTGCGAAAAAATATCCATCCAACAATAAGGGCAGTTAGCGCGAACACAAATGAGAAGCCAAGAACATCAAGTTCGTACTTGCCGCCCAGCAGAAGTCCGCCACCTGAAATAAGTATCACAATAAAAAAAATCTTGATCCCGAACCTAGATAGACGATCTTTTTTGGTATCCATGAATAAGAAGCCCCGAGATTCATTAAGAGCGGCACGAATCACAACGTGATTCGTGCCTTGCAATCATATTCAGTATAACACTTAGGGTGCCGGCAGCTTGCACTGCAAATTCGAGCCCTCGGCTAAATCTTTTCCAATTCCATAACCAAACATAACCCACGCAGCTATGGCGCCCGCGACCAACTCCTCCGGGCCAGCACCTGTAACCATTTTTATTTCGTTCTGAGTTAGCTCAAACATAAGATCTCCTTTGCTTGGTTAATAATTAATACAAAACTACATGTATTTTATAAAAACAGAATTTTCAGCAGTGTGAATTAACTGCGTATCCTAGAGCGATCGGCGCCAAAAGCAATCCAATAATACCCAAGCCCACTGGGTTACTTGCCACAATGACGCTTCCACTAGCTATCCCGCCAGCCAAATCGCCCCCCGCGACTACAATGACTTTTGCCTCGTCTAGCTCTAACATAGTGCCACTCCTTGGTTGATTTGCTGGACTATTTAGAACCGGTCCGGCTACGGCTTAAATAATTTACGATCTTACCTGACACCCAAGTGCTTTTGAACAGAAAATGGGGCGCCAGTATATTCTCTAAATATAGAGATAATATAATTAGCGCTCTTAATCGTTTCAGGCCTATGAGCAACAATAATACGTGTGATTTTCAAACACCCAACGGCATGATTGATCTGTATCTCTCTTTCGATATCTAAACTACTTGTCGCCTCATCAAGAATAAGTAGTCTTGGTCGTCGATATAGCGCCCTCGCCAGAATGACCCGCTGCTTCTGCCCACCGGACAAGCTGAAACCCATATCACCTACCAGGCTTTGATACCCCATCGGCATCGCCGCAATGTCGTCGTGGATCGCTGCCAAACGTGCTGCCGCTTCGACATCGATCGGCTTCGTATCCGTATTGAAAAAACTGATGTTGTCGGCCACCGAGCCAGCGAACAGTTGATCGTCCTGCATCACCGCGCCGATCAGCTGACGGTAGGCGCCCAACCCAAACTTGCGGATATCGATCCCACCAAAAAGGACTTCGCCTTCCTGTGGCTGCAGCAAGCCGAGGATCACCTTGGCCAGCGTGCTCTTGCCGCAGCCCGAGGGCCCGACGATGGCCACCGACTCACCCTCCTCGATGCGCAGGTTGCAGTCCTTCAGAATCCACGGCTCACCCTCGGCATAGCGGAAGCAGACGTTTCGTAGCTCAATGCTGGCCTCGGGCACTGGACCATCCCAACTCGATTCAACTTCGGACTCCGGCGCGGTAAGTGCGATATCCGCCACCCGCTCCGCGTGCAATTTCAGCATGCGAAAGTCCACCCACTTGTCGATCAGCCCCGCCGCGCGGCTGGTGAACTGGTCGGCGTAGGCGATGAAGGCGATCAGCATGCCGGCAGAGAACTCGTTTTTCAGCGCGAGCGTGGCAGCGATCCAGATCATGGCGACCCGACCGATGCCGAACATCAGCTGGTTGGTCAGCATGAACGCAATGCCCAGGCGCTGAATGCTGATATCGCGATTGGTACTTGCCACTGTGGCATTGGCGTAGCGCGCCAGCCGCTCGCCCTGCTTGTTGGCGAGCTTGATCGGCATGGCGCCACGAATGGACTCCAGCAGTTCGCTTTGCTGCCGCGCGCCGTAGATGATTTGCTCTTCGTTCGCCCGGCGCAGTGGATTGAAGAACACCCAGCGGGTTATGCCATAGGCGAGGAACAAGCCAGCCACGAGCACCGTAAGCCAGATGTTGTAGAACGCCATCACCACCAGCGTGACCAGCGACATCAGCCCATCCAGCAGAGAGCCGATGAACTGCGTGGTCAAGGTACGCTGAATGGTCTGGATCGAACCGAAGCGCGACACCACGTCGCCCACGTGACGTTTCTCGAACCAGTCCAGCGGCAGCTTCATCAGGTGGGCGAACAGATTGCTGGCCCATTGCACGTTGAGCGTAGCGCCCAGCCAGGTGACTGCCCAGGAACGCGCGGCGGTGACGATCGCCGAGAAGATGGCGATGCCGAGAAAACCCAAGCCGAGCAAGGTCAGCAGATCGTGATCCGCCGACACCATGGCCTGATCGAGCACCCATTGCAGATAGAACGGCGCGGCCAGCGCAAACACTTCCAGTGCCAGCGCCAGCAGAAGAATCTGCGCCAGTGCGGGCATCACACCACGAATGCGGCCGGTAAGCGCGCGCATCGAAACGGCCTGGCGTGCCTGTACGGGTTCGAAGTTGGCTGCGGGAGCAAGCTCAAGTGCCACACCAGTGAAATGCTCGGAAACCTCCTTGAAGCCCAGCTTGCGAATGCCACGCGCCGGATCGTGGATGACAATGCCACGCGCACCGACACTCTTTAGCACCACGAAGTGATTGAGATCCCAATGCAGCAAGCACGGGGTCTTCAACTGCACGAGATGTTCCATGTCGAGCTTGAGCGGTCGACCGACAAAACCCAGCTTGCCGGCCATGTCCATCACGCGGGCCAGCGTGGCGCCCTTGAGCGAGGTGGAAAAGCGACGGCGCAAGCCGGCCAGATCAACATCGTGACCGTGGTAGCTGGCGATCATTGCCAGCGAGGCCAACCCGCATTCTGCCGCCTCGGTTTGCAGCATCATCGGCAGCCGGCGCGACCAGCCGAATTGCAGCGCGGCGCGGAAGCCGGGTGTCGGTGCCGTTGATGCGTTGGTCGAACCGTCAGCCATGCGCGGCGTCTCCACGAAGGTGATGGGCCAGCCCGTACAGCGGCTCGAACACCCATTCGATCAATCGGCGGCGCTCCATGAGCACGTCCGCATCCAGCGCCATGCCGGGGCGCAGGCCTTCCGCTTTGCCGTAAGCCAGAATGGCTTGGCTATCAAGGGTCACCTGCACGCGATACAGCGGTCCCTGATTCTGATCAGGGCTGCTACCCGTGAGTACGGTGACTTCCGCAGACGTGAGCGCGCTGCGCGAGACTTCCGCCACACGGCCGAAATGCTGGCCAAACTTCTGATACGGAAAGGCCTGATAGCGCAACACCACCCGACTGCCGGGCTCGATGAAACCGACGGCGCGACTCGGTACCAGCAACTGCGCTTGCAGTACCGACCCGGCGGGCAGCAACGAAAGCAACGATTGGCCGGCCGTCACCATCTGCCCGGGCTTGAGAAGCAAACTGGATATCACCCCATCGCGTGGCGCGCGCAGTACCACGGCGCGTTGCATTTCATTCTGTGCCTGGGACTGGCTAATGTCGGCGAGTTTGCGTTCGGTGTCGTTGCCTTGAGTCGAAGCATCCAGTGGCAACTGCGCCAATTGCTGCGTGGCTGCATCTGTCTGCTGATGCAAATCGAGTTGCTGCCGCATCAGCGTTTTGTACTGGGCCTGCGCGTCAAGCCACGCTGTTTGCTGCTGTTGTATCTGGAACGCGGACACATAGCCTTTGGCAGCGAGCGGCTGGATGCGCCGCAGCAGATCCTTAGCGCTGGCGACCTGGGTCTGTTGGATGGCAATCTGTTGGTCGATCTGCGCGGTCTGCGCCTGCAGCGATGTGACCTTTTCGCGCAATGCCGCACCTTGCTGTGCGGAAATCTGTTGCTGTGTCTGTAGATCAGCCAGCAGACGTAAACGTTGGTCGTCAAGCTGACGACTGACTAGCGCATGAGTATCGCCCAGACTCGCACTATTTTGCTCGCTGGATATCTCGACCAACGGATCGCCGCGGCGTACTGTTTGGCCGTCCCGGACCTGCAATTGAGTCACGGTACCCGCGTTGGAAGCCGTGACAGTCAGCAAGCCGGCGCTGGGCACCAACTGGCCGGCAACACTCTCGCGACGCGTGTATTCGCCAAAAATAAGAAATAGAAGAATGGCGGTGGATAACGCCAACGCCAGCGCGGTCGACAGCCAGCGCGACAGCGGCGCGACGACAACGATGGAACCCAGCCAGTCACCGCGCCGCGCGTCCACGACTTCCTGTCGAAATAACGGCTTGCTCACTGGCGCTTTCCGTACGCTGCGTGCCCCTGTTGGTGGAGCAATCCATGCTCCCACTTTTTATTAATAGGCGATCAATGCATCACTGCACAACGTGTAATTTATTGCGACCCGTCGTTCGCAAGACATTGCAGTCAATCAAATCCCGCAACAGATGGATTTGTCTTTTTTGAAATCAGCATTTGTCATCCTGGGCCCACAATCCAACGCTGAATTCGCTCACACCGAAGTGCCGGAGCCGAAGGAAATTGCGCTCGAATGTCGCACCATTCTGATGGAAATCAGAAGGAAGGCCTCTGGAGCGTTGCGCAATGCTCAGACGGAAGGGCCGCAGTCAAGTCGAATCTGCCAGCGGCGAGCTACGCAACAATGTACATATCAGGGATATGGACGGCTAAATAAACAATCTAGCAATCGACTGCAGCCTGTGTGCCGACGCCATTTGGAGTGGCGATGAATTAATGGGGCAGATTTGTGATCGCGAACGGCGTTCCAGGCCGCCATCCGCCTTGTTCAAGATCGTCGAGCAGCTCGCTGACCAGCGCACGCGCGGCGGTGCCGTGCGTGGGCAACACCAGTACATCGCCTGCGCGCGCCCAGGCCAGCATGTTGCGAACGGCAGCTGTTTCGTCGAGGCATTCGGTGATTGCGTCGGCGCGTACGCCGCGCAGCAGCAACTCATGGCGCAGAATGCGCGCGACTTCGCCGGGCTCGCGGCCGCGCATGAAACCGTCAATATCTTTCAACACCACCAGCGCCGGGGAAAAGCTCGCGGCGCTTGCGGCGAGTTCGCGGATCTGTGCGTCCTCGCGATTGCCAGCCTGACCGAGCAGCAGGCCAAGGCGTCCATCGATCGATGTCGTGGCGACCTGCAGCAGCCCGCGCACACCTTCAGGGTTGTGCGCGTAGTCAACAAACACCTGCAGCGAACCGAGTTGCCAGTGCTGCAGCCGGCCCGGGTTATCCGCACGCGCACCACCGAAATGCGCGATGACGTCGGCGATGGTTGCCGGGGCGATGTGCAGCGCCGAAGCAGCCAGCGATGCCGCGGCAATGTTGGCGATGTTGTAGCCGGCGCTGCCACCGAACGAGAGCGGCATGTCGTTGACGACGCCGAGATCGTGCACTTGATCGCCGCGCGAAAGTTTCAGGAGGCCGTCGCGAATGCCGCACGTCGCACCACCGGATTGTCGATGCGCATGCAACAACGGATTTGCATCGTCGAGCGCAAACCAGCCGATCGGACAATCAAGCTTGCTGGCGTGATGCACGAGCATGGCATCGTCCGCGTTCAACACGAGCAATCCGTCTGCACCGATGGCACGTGCGACGAGCAGCTTGACCTGCGCCAGGCCATCGAGATCGTGGACGCCGTATTCGCCGAAGTGATCGTCGCTGACGTTGGTGACCACGGCGACGTTCGCACGTTGCACGGCAAGCCCACGACGCAGCAAACCGCCGCGTGCGGTTTCGAGAATCGCTGCTTCGACTTCGGGCACGCGCAGTACCGCGCGTGCGCCGGCGGGGCCGGAGAAATCGCCGCCATCAATGGCGCGGCCGTCGATGAACACGCCGTCGGTGCAGCTGTGCCCAGCGTGCCAGCCGTGTGCGCGCGCCATCGCGGCGAGCAGTCGCACGGTGGTGGTCTTGCCATTGGAACCGGTGACCAGCGCAAGCGGAATGTCGTGCAGCGTCGACCACGGCACTTCGCCATCGGCAGGCAACGCACTCATCGGCCAGGTGCGACCGCCGGCGCCGGCGCCGAGTGTCAACGCATCGTCGTCGGGTAGCGCATCGAGATTGTTTTCTTCTGCGTGTTGCAACAGCGACATGAGATCGGGTCGCTGTTCCGCGCGAGCGAATGCGCGAAGCGTGTGCATGGCGGACGCCTCGTCCCACGCAGCCGGATGCCCTGGCGCGTGCAATTCGACATCGCTTGCGCGAACGTCGAGACACGCAGCCAGCCACGCCCACTCGTTCACTTCGGTTGCGCTGTATAGCTGATCAAGCGGCGCGGTGTATGCGAGTGAAGCGCCGCTCGCATGACGATGCGCGACGATGCAAGGCGTGGGCCAGTGGAGTGCGCGACATGCCGATTCGACACGCGCGCGCCACGCGTCGATAACTTCGTCATCGGGCAGCGCGCCGAGCGTTTCCAGCACGGCGCCCGCTGCGTCGAAATACAGATTGATGCCGGTCAGGCGGCGCGAGTCGTCGAACGGCAGGGGTATTTGCATCGTGCTCAGTCGTCGCTTTCGCGCGAGAAACGCACGCCGCGCTCGTCACGCACCACGTCGCCGAGATCCGCAAAACTCGCTTCGTCGAACGCCGGCTCGACCACCGGTGCCGCCGGCGCGGATGACGCACCCGATTCCATGCGCGGCTCGGGCGAGCCTTCCGGGCGGAACTTGATGATCTGCTTCCACGAACGCACCAATGCATCGGCGAACACCAGCAGCAGGTCGCCGCTGCGGCCCATGCGCAACGCGGCGTCGACGGCCTTGTGTTCTTCCGGGATGATCGAGATCGCATCGTCGGGCACGCCGGCCGCCTGCAGCGCGCGCGCGAGGATGCCCGGCACTTCGTCGCCGTCGCGGCCACGCAGCGAATCGTCACGACGGCAAATGTAGTGATCGAAGCGACCGGCGACGGCATCGGCGATCGCCACGAGATCCTCATCGCGTCGGTCGCCGGGACCGCAGATCACCACGATGCGCCGACCGGTGACATCGAGCCGTTGTGCGAGATCCGCCATCACCGACACTGCATGCGCGTTGTGGCCGTAATCGAACAGCACCTTGAACGGATGCTCGCTGTACACGTTCATGCGTCCCGGCGCCTGGAAGAACGTGGTGTCGAACGTGCGCAGGCCCTGACGAATCGCATCGAGCTTGATGCCCAGCGAAAACGCCATCGACGCGGCGACCATCGCGTTCTGCACGTTGTGCAGCGCGCGACCTTCCAGCGTGGCAGGAATCAGGTGCGTCCACAGCAGAGGAATATGGCTACCCTTGTCGTACAGCGTGATCATCGAACCGTTGACGCCAGCCTCGAGCGCGCACGCACGGCCACCGGCGCGCACGTGTTCGCGCACCAGCGCATGCGACGGATTCATCGTCACGTAGCAGATGACTTTCGCATCGGTGTAGCCGGACATCTTCAGCACGTTCGGATCGTCGGCGTTGAGCACGGCGCAATCCTTCGCGACCTCGACGACGATGCGCTTGACCTCGGCGAGTTGCTCCAGCGTGTCGATGCCTTTCAGGCCGAGATGATCGGACTGCACGTTGAGCACCGCACCCACGTTGACCGAAGGCACGCCCATGCCGGCGCGCAGCAGGCCGCCGCGCGCGGTTTCCAGCACGGCGATGTCGATGTGCGGATCGGACAGCACCATGCGCGCGGATACCGGCCCGGTCATGTCGCCTTCGACCGTGCGCTGGCCGTCGATGTAGACGCCGTCGGTGGTGGTGAGGCCCGGCGTGAAGCCGGCCATCTTGGTGATGTGCGCGAGCATGCGCGCAGTGGTGGTTTTGCCGTTGGTGCCGGTGATCGCGGCGATCGGCACCTGTGAGGGCGCGCCCGCGGGAAACAGCATGTCGATCACCGGGCCGGCTGCATCGCGCGGCGTGCCTTCGCTGGGACTCACGTGCATGCGGAAGCCCGGCGCGGCATTCACTTCGCAGATGCCGCCGCCGATGGTCTTGTAACTCTCTGCAATGTTGGTCGAGAGGAAATCCACACCGCCGACGTCGAGGCCGATGGCGCGGATGGCGCGCACCGCCATGTCGCGGTTGTCGGGATGAATGATGTCGGTGACGTCGGTCGCGGTGCCGCCGGTGGAAAGGTTGGCGGTGGAACGCAGGAACACCGTCTCGCCGTCCGACGGAATCGATGCGGCGGTGTAGCCGACACGCTCCATCATCATCTCGGCCTGCGCATCGAGCACGAGCCGGGTGAGGACTTTCTCGTGACCGATGCCGCGTCGCGGATCCTGGTTCACCACGTCCACGAGCTGCGCGATGGTCTTCTCGCCATCGCCGACCACGTGGCCCGGCGTGCGACGCGTCGCCGCGACGAGTTCATTGTTGACCACCAGCAGACGGTGATCGTCACCGCTGAGGAAGTTCTCCACGATCACCGAACGCGAATGCTCGCGTGCGGCCTTGAAGCCTTCGATGATTTCCTCGTCGGTCGACAGGTGGATCGAGATACCGCGACCGTGATTGCCGTTGAACGGCTTGGTCACCACCGGCACGCCGAGCCGGCGCGCGGCGCGCAGTGCGCCTTCTTCACTCAGCACCAGTTCCTGCTTCGGCACCGGCAGGCCGAGCGAGGCGAGAATCTTGTTGGTCTCTTCCTTGTCGCTGGCGAGCTCCACGGCGATGTGCGGCGTGCGGCCGGTGATGGTGGCCTGGATGCGCTGCTGATATTTGCCGTGCCCGAGCTGCACCAGCGATTGGTCGTTGAGGCGCAGCCACGGAATGTTGCGCTCTTCCGCCGCGCGCACCAGCGAGGCGGTGGACGGACCGAGTGCGCGGCGCTGCGCGTAGCGGATGAATTCATCGCGCGCGCTGGTCCATTCCCAACCTTCCGGCAGGTTGCCGCGCACGCGCAATGTTTCCGGCAACAACGAGGTGAGCAGGCGCAACGCGAGTTCGCCGGCAGCAATGCCTTCCTCTTTCTGCACGTACTCGTAGACCACCGAATACACGCCCGGCTTGTCGACGCTGCGCGTCTTGCCAAAGGTCACGTCTTCGCCGGCAACGTTCTGCAGCTCGATCGCCACGTGTTCCAGCACGTGACCAAGCCAGGTGCCCTCGCCTTCGCGCATGCGACGGATGAAACCGCCGGGCTCGCGATACGAGCAACCGTGTTCGGCCAGCCCCGGCAACGCCGCGACCAACCCATCGACAAAAGCCGCGCCGAGCTTGCCGGTCGGCCACTGCTCCAGTTCACCCAGATCGAGCTCGAGGCGGATCACCGGGAAATGCGCGTACAGCGACGGGCCGACGAAAACGGAGCGTTCCAGAATGCGCATGGCGGTTCCTCGAGCGTGAAGCTCGCTTGGGTGAAGTTTTTTTCAGGCGGTTTGCTTGGGCGCAGCCAGCGTACCGGCCGAAGCGTGGCGCGTCTGCATATTGAACGTGGCGCCGGCGATCAGCACGTGAATGGTCACGCCGAGCATGCAGACCGGATCGTGTTCTCCAGCCTGTGCCATCGACGAAAACTGCAGATTGCCTGCGTCGAGCACGGTGACCGAGCCGCTGCCTTCGACTTCCACCGTGTTGTCCGGGCGGATGAAGGCGGCGGTGTCTTCGTCCAGACCGATGCCGACCGCGTACGGGTTGTACGCCAGTGCGGCCATCAAGCGTCCCAGACGGTCACGCTGGCTGAAATGTTGATCGATGATGAAGCGATTGGTCAGCCCGAGCCCCGGCGCAAGTCGCACGCTGCCGGCGGTGGGCGACAGGCCTTCCTTGCCGAACGCGATCATGTGTTCGCTGAGAATGCTCGCGCCCGCACTGGTGCCACCGACATGCACGCCGCGCGCATTCAGCGCACGAATGCTCTGCGCCACCGGCGTGCCGCCAAGCATCGTCGACAGGCGCAACTGATTTCCGCCGGTGAAGAAAATGCCGGTGGCTTTTTCCAGACGCGCCAGCCGGTTTTTTTCCTCGGTGTCGCGACGCATGTCGAAATCGAGAACGCCGACTTCGCCTGCGCCGAGCGACGTGAACAGTGTTTCGTAACGCGAGCCCGTATCGGCGAGCTGGCTCGCCGTGGGAATCACCACGATGTTCGCATCCGCACCGCCACACAATCGAACGAATCGTTCGAGGATGCGTGGATCATTCTCTTTTTCCTCGGCCCCACCGATCGGCACGATCCATCCGCGTTGTTCTCCATCCACCACCCTGCTGGGACTCATCCTTTCCTCATCTTTATCGTCGATATTCGTTGTCATGGATTCTCTGCGCCCGCCGGATCGGTTGTGGTTATCCCTACCAGCCTGACGCATCGAACGTTCAGGTCGCGTGCTCGAACGCACCGAAGTGTTGAATCTTGCCGTCGCGCACATGCACGCGACCGAGAACAACCACATCGTGGGCGCGACCGTCGGCATCCAGCGCCACCAGGTCGGCATCGGCACCGACAGCGATCCGACCCTTGGCCGGAAGCCGCAGCACGCGCGCCGCATTGCTGGTGAACGCCGGCAGCGCGCGTTCCAGCGGCACACCGCGTTTCAGCACGTCATTCAAGGTTTCCAGCAGCGCGCCGGATTCGCCCACGCCCATCGAGCACACGTGGCCATCGGCGTCGAAGCATGGCAGGCAGCCGCCGGCGTCGGAACTGATCGTGATGCGCTCGGCAGGCGCACCGCTTTCGATGTAGCGAAGCAGTGCGTCGGCGGCGCTCCACGCGTCCTCGCCTTCTTCCACCGGAAAAGCAGTGAGGTCGATGGTGCAGCCGCGCTTCGCCAGTTCCAGCGCTTCGTCGAACAGCGCCTTGCGCCGGTTCACGTGGGTGGGATGAAACACGCGCGGCGGCAGCTCGCTTTCGTCCAGTGCACGACGCACGAGATCGAGCCCGCGCACGCCATCGCCCAGGTGCAGATGCAGGATGCCGGCCTTGCCGGTCATCAGTCCAGCCACGTGCGCGTCGGACGCGAGCCGCAACAGTTCATCGAAGGTCGGCTGGCTGGAACGGTGATCGCTGATCGCCACCTCGCCGATGCCGATCAATGCCTCGATGAAAACCAGGTCGCTGCGCACGCTGCCAGTGAGCGTCGCAGGTGGCACGTGATAGCCGCCAGTGAAAGCGAACGCGCTCAAGCCCTCCTCGCGCAAGGCGTACGTCGTTGCCAGCACATCGCGCGGTCCGCGTGCCACGTCGTCCGTGCCGAGCAGACCGACCACGGTGGTGATGCCGGCGCGAGTGAAACGCGATACGCCCAGCGGCGGCACACGCGTGCGGAAGCCCGCTTCGCCACCGCCACCGGTGACGTGCACATGCGCGTCGATCAGACCCGGAATCAGGCGCCTTCCCTGCAGGTCGATCGTTTCCACCGCCAAGGTGGCGGGCAAGGCGTCGAGGTCGCTGCCGATCCACAGAATGCGTCCGCCGCCGAGCAACAGATGTTGCCGACCCATCGGCTCGGGTGCGTAGACCAGTGCATTGCGCAGCAGCAGGAGATTCATCGACGAAGCGTGACGATGGCGCGGAGCGGCGTCAAGCAAGATCAGTTATGGCACAGAGGTGAGTAAGCCACGACTCCTCGATTGCTTGCTTGACCTCGGCAGCTTACGGCTGTCAAATCAAATACAGCTGCGCGTTGTAGCGACTACAAGGAACAACGGAATGTTTCGTTTCGCAAGCACTGCGCCAGCCTTGGCTGGACCCTATTGCTTGTTGTGTCGCTACATAGCTCGGCTCAGAGGATCGGCGAAATCGCTGCCAAAGATGCCGCAGCAACGGCGCATGCCGCCTCGGTGCCCGACGCGACATCGGCGCCCCTCGGCAGAGTTGCCGACATCTACACCTCCCCGCTGGACATGCCGCTGGCGAAGGCGATTGCCAACCCCGAAGTCTGCGTTGCCGCCACATATGTTTAGCTGTATATCCCGTTTTGCATTGCCGGTGCTGTGGCTGCTCGTGGCAAGCGGTTGCGACATGCCGCCGTCGCCATCGACCGGCACACCCGCGCAACAGTCGAAATACGCGCTGGATCGCATATACAAAGACCCCAAGGCGCAAGCCTTGGCGCTGGCAGCCGAGCAAGGCAACGCCGCGGAAGTACAGCGCCTGATGAAGCAGGAGCACGTGAACCCGGACGTAATCTTCGCCGATGATGAAAGCGGCATGCCGTTGGTGGCGTGGCCGGTTTTCACGCTCAATGCCACCGGCCTGAAGGCTCTGCTGGACAACGGTGCCAACCCGAATGCTCGCAAGCCGGGGACGCATAGAAGGCATTACAAAGATGGAAGCCAGGGAGATATTCATTTTAACTACGACAATGCAATGGTATGGGCCGCCAAACAGGATGATCCGATCTACCTGAAGTTGTTGCTGGATCACGGCGGCGATCCCAACACCCGCAACTGCAATGACGAGACGCTGCTATTCCAAGCCTATATCTGGCATAGACAATGGCAGAACGTGCAGGTCTTGGTGGAGCGCGGTGCCGACGTGAATGCGGTTACAGGGGTTGGCACCATCCTTTTCGATTTCTCTTCTTCGGGAGGGTTTGAACAATCCTATTGGCTGTTGCAGCATGGCGCCGATCCGACCATTGATGCGTATATCCCCCCTCCTCAGCCCGCGCCACCTCGCCATCGGATCATCGAAGATATTTTCTGGTATCCAACCGATCCAAAGAATTCGTCGCATATCAGTTGGCAGCGCAAATGCCAGCAATGGTTGCTGCAACGCGGCTTCAAACGACCACCTTTACCCGATGACTACCGTGATATGCGAAAAACTTTTGGCTTGCCCTACGAAGAAAAAGATATTCCGCTGCTGTAAACCCATCGGTCAAGGAGTGACGTCATGTCGAACGATCCGCAACAAGAGCAGGCGTTTCTGCAGCAACTTCGTGCCAGTGGAAGTTCTGCCATAGAGGGGTGTGGCGGCGCCATCCAGGCGATGGTCGACAACACGGATCGGCAGCACAAGGTGCATGCAGGTTGATCGAGACGATGGAATGGTTGCCACACATAGCCTTTGATGGCTGAAGGATTACGGATGCGTCGCTGGATATCCCGTTTTGCATGGCTGATGCTGTGGTTGTTTGTGGCAAGCGGTTGCGACATGCCGCCGTCGCCATCGACCGGCACACCCGCGCAACAGTCGAAATACGCGCTGGATCGCGTATACAAGGACCCCAAGGCGCGGGCCTTGGCGCTGGCAGCCGAGCAAGGCAACGCCGGGGAAGTACAGCGCCTGATGAAGCAAGAGCACGTAAACCCGGACGTGATCTTCGCCGATGATGAAAGCGGCATGCCGTTGGTGGCGTGGCCGGTTTTCACGCTCAATGCCACCGGCCTGAAGGCGCTGCTGGACAACGGTGCCAACCCGAATGCTCGCAAGCCGGGAACGCATAGCGAACACTATTCGGATGGGAGCGGCGGGACTCTTTTCGACTACGACAATGCGATGGTCTGGGCCGCGAAACAGGAAGACCCGATCTACTTGAAGCTCCTGCTGGATCACGGCGGCGATCCCAATACCCGCAACTGCAATGACGAGACGCTGCTATTCCAAGCCTATATCTGGCATAGACAATGGCAGAACGTGCAGGTCTTGGTGGAGCGCGGTGCCGACGT
>NZ_LMUV01000006.1:50230-100998 GCF_009765755.1 Rhodanobacter sp. L36
CCCGCTGCTGTAAACCCATCGGTCAAGGAGTGACGTCATGTCGAACGATCCGCAACAAGAGCAGACACTGTTGCAGCAACTGCGTGCCAGTGGCGATCCCGACAAGCAGCAAGAGGCGGCGCAGCTACAGAAGCTCTACCACGACCGTCAGATGGGCGACCTGGCTACCGATGCCTATGCCGCGGCCAAGGGTGCCGATAAACCGCCGCCGGGCTGGATACGCGTCAGCGATGATCCTGGCAAGTACGCACCGCAATTACACATGACCGCCTTTGAGCTCAGAAGAGCCTTGCATCCGGATCATTCGGGGTTCCGCGCCGAAATCTACCTGCCTGATCCCAAGGTACTCGGCCCCGGCTACAAGCCTGTCGTCGCGTTCAAGGGCTCCTCGGGCGAGGTGATGACGTCTGACGGCAAGTTGCACGACACCACCAAGGAAGACTTCCTCGCCAATAATTTCCCGCAATCGGTAGGCATGGAGACCGACTACTACGATCGCGCGATGAAGTTGGCAATAGAGTTGAAGCGGGGTGGCCTCCAGTTTGAACTCACCGGCCACAGCCTGTCCGGCGGCATGGCCTCGGCCGCTTCGGCAGTCACTGGATATCCGGCGACGACCTGGAATGCGGCGGGGTTGAACCCCGAAACCGCTCGGCGTTTTGGCGAACAGAACGATCTGCCCGTGTACAACAACGAACAACTGAAGCCGCTGATCACTGCGTACCAAGTGCAGGGCGAACTGCTCAGCGACGGCGTGCAAGGCAATATCCACCGCATGGACGTGATCCAGCGCGCGGAAGTGGGCGGCCTGCTGAAGGAGACCAGCCAGCTCTTGAACGCGTTGCCGCAAGGCCGCGACATGCTCAAAGAGCAACTGACTCGGGGTACGCCGCCCATGCCGCCCGAGGCACAAGCCAAAGTGCATGCCTTTGTCGACAACATCGCTACCGGCAATACCGACCAGATGCTGCGCGATCTGCCGTTGGCGGCCGGTACGGTGCAGCCGCCGCTGGTCGCCATGGCCCGCCGTGATCCAGACGATCCCAGCAGCCCGCTGGTGCCGCGTGCGCAGACGCTTTCGTTGACGGAGGTGACCACGCTGGCTGGGCCGGTACTGGAAACCCTTTCGATCGCCGCGGCGGGAGCCCATGTGGGTGAGCGCACGGGCGAAGTCGTGGCCTATGGCGGACAAGCAACCGGGCAGGTGTTGCAGAACTCCGGCGCTGGCATCCGCAGCGCAGCCGAGTTCGGCGGACAAGTACAAAACATGATGACTCGCATCGAAGGCGCGGTGGCACAAAAAGCCGAGCACTACGTGGGTGCAGCTGCCGCACGCACCATCGATACCGGCAGCAAGGTACTGGCTGGGACGGACGAAGGACTCGGGTGGGCGCGGCAATTGGGAGCATCGGTGGATGCGAGCCTGCTGCGCAGTGTAGGCAGCGTGTTGCCCGAGGGTGCGCAGAAATGGATGAACCAGCAGGCAACGCAAATTGACCGTACAGGCGAGGAAATCCGTCGCGAGACTCAGGCGCAAGCTGCCGGGATTCGCCATGAAGGCCAGGCCGGTGCTACCGCCATTCGTGGTGCGACCCAATTCCTGGAAAAAGGAACAGGCCAGGCAGCGGGGCAAGTGGGTAACTTTCAGCACGATGCCATCGCTGGCACCGGCCGGGTAGTCGGCGGCACATTGGATGCCACCGGTCAGATCGTCGAGAACACAAGCCGGCAAGCCCCGGCGGTGGGAGCCGGAATAGGAGCGTGGATGGGCCTCAACGCTGCCGCTGGTTTGGAGCTGAATCCCGCCAGTTTCCCGCGCCTGGCAGGGGCCGCCGAGGCGATTGCCCAAGGCAAGCCGGCGGCCGATGCAGCCCTCGGTCTCCACCTGATGAAGACATCGGTGCTGCCAAGTCTGGATGCCCGGATCGAAGAAGTCGAAAAAACAGCGCGTCAATCGTTGGAGCGAACTGCTGCACCACCTGCTATTTCGGAGATCAACCGCCAGCCTGCACAGTCCGCGTCAAGCGAACCAGACAAAACCACGCCAGAACAGCAGAAGAAGAACGCGCCCAAGAGCGATATCGACAAGATGTTCGAGCGGCTCTACCAGGGTGCGGTCAATCGCGACGCCAAGGAAATGAATGCGGCGGCACAGGATTATCTACGCACGCCACACGGGCAGGGGTGGCAGCAGCATGGCATACAGAACGACCAGGCCAACCTTGCGGCGCAACACCAGGCAGGCCTGGATGCACAACAACGTCAAGCGAACGAACTAGCGCAGCAGCAAGCGGCGCAGAAATCGCAGGGCATGGGCCGATAGACACGAGGATGCACGCATGAACACGGATGGTTTCGACGATTTCGATGCGCTCAAGAAATTGCTGGGACAAATGGCGACGGTCGCACAGGAGCTGGATCGCCGCAGCGCGCAGGCGCTACAACACATCGAAAACGCGGCAGCGAACTTGCACCAAAGTGTGACCCGGCTGGATAGCTGTGGCGAACGGTTTGCGAAAACGGCGTTGGGGGTCATCGGCAGCGAGGCGAAGCAGACGATCACGCATGGCACGGGGCAAGCCGTGGGTGAGATACAGCAGCAGTTGCTGCAGGCCGCACAGACCATACATTCGTCGGCGCAGGAGATGGAGGCGCAGCGCAAGGGTCTGAACGCGGCGCGACGCAGCATGCTCTGGAACGGGCTGGGCGCGTTGCTGATAGGCTCGATGCTGGCGGCGGGCGGCACCGGCTATTTCGCGTGGAAGAGCACGCAGGACATCGCGCAGGCCAAGTTTGGCAGTGACATCCTGCAGGCAACGCAAAGCGGCACCCTCACCCGCTGCGGCGACATGCTATGTGTGAAGACCGGCAAAAAGCCGCAGCGTTACGGCCAGAACGGTGAGTACCTTTTGCTGCGGGACTGAGCGATTCGACGGAAAGCGCAGACGATCCCGAAGATGAAATGCGCAAGCTGAGAACCCTGCTCAAGCAAGTCACTAACAGTATGGAGAAGAACAACCGGATATCCGTCGATGCGGCCAAACGCGTGCGCGATACGGTCCATGCCGTGCCGGAGAAGATGTTGCATTCGATTGCCCACGAGCTTGGAACAAGGGTCGATGTATCTCGATCTGAGCTCGCAGGCGAGGACACGGGCGACATCGGAGGCGGCATCCTCCTGCCTCCGATGTCGCATCTTGTGATTCGAGGCTGAGAGATGGAGCCAATCAGGTTCGTCCGATGATTTTCGAGTAGGCATCGGCCACTCGATACGTCATCGATCAAGTCAGGCGCGAAAAGCCGCGAGAAGCAGTCATCGGGCTCAAACCTCGTGATGCATCGATTCGGCTGACGGACTATCGGCCGAGGTGTTCTTCGGCGGCCACAGCTCCACCATGTACATCGCCGCCAGCACCAGCGCACCGCCGGCCAGCATGCGCCAGGTCAGCACATCGCTGCCCAGCGTCACCGCGAACGCGGCGGCAAAGACCGGTTCGGTCGTCATCACGATCGCGGCACGCGCAGCCGGCAAATGGGATTGCGCCCAAGTCTGCATCAACATCGCGCCGGCACCGGCGATCAACGCCATGTACAGCACGCCGAGCCACGCCGCGCGATCCGGCGGCAGCGTCGGCCCATGCGGAAGCGTGGCCATCAAGCAGACAACGGCGATGGCCACCATCTGCACCGCCGACATGCCGAACGCTTCGCCCTGCCGCGACCATTGCCCCAACCCGACGATGTGTAATCCGTATAGCGCCGCCGACGCCAGCGTGAGCCAGACACCGGCGTTGATCGACACGCCATTGAGCGAAAGCAGCGCGAGGCCCGCGGTCGAAAGCAGCACCGCCAGCCAGACCACACCGGTTATGCGCTGGCGCAACAACAGCATCGCTAGAATGGGTGTGAACACCACATACATGCCCGTGACGAAACCGCTGACACTGGGTGCGATCAGCGACAAGCCCCACGTCTGCAGCAGCTGGCCGACGCCATAAATGGCACCGAGCAACAGCCCGCGAGCGATCTGTTTTCGACCGATCTGCAGTACCGGCTTTGCGAACATCAACAGCATCACGGCCGCTGCGATCGCGAAACGCACGGCGAGGAAATCCGCGACCGGCATCCGCGCCACCACATCCTTGATCAGCACGAAGGTGGAACCCCACACCGCCGTCATCACCAGCAGACCGAACGTCGCCAGCAGCTCGGTGCGTCGCGTCGCGCTCATCGGCGACGCAGCAACTGGCCGGGAATCTTCAGCAGGAAATGCGACCAGATGCCGACCCACACCACGACGGACAACAACGGATTACGCGCGGCCGGATCATGTCGCCGGAACCATCGCCACATGCCCTTGTGCTTGTAGCGACTGACGAACACCGGACGGTGCCGACTGGACGTGCCCTTGGCGTGCACCACACGCACGTCGCCCGCGAGCAGCACCTTGTAACCCATGTCGCGTACGCGGCGACAAAGGTCGAGGTCCTCGCAGTGCAGGAAATATTCTTCATCGAAGCCGCCCACGCGCTGGTAGACCGTGCGCGGCAACATCATCAGTGCGCCGGATACCGCTTCAGCCTCGATGACCTCGGCGGGAATCTCGCCCTGGATGTTGATGCCTTCGCCGCCGCGCTTGAACATCGTGTTGACGGCGCGTCGAAACAGCGGATCACGACGCAACGACGCGGGATCGGCGTGTCCTTCCTCGTCGCAGACCACGGCGCCGACGAGTCCGGCGCGCGGATTTTCCGCCAGCACATCAAGCAGTCGTTGCAGATCAGCCGCGTCGACCAGGCAATCCGGATTCAATACCAGCAATGCATGTCCACGCGCAGCAGCTGCGCCCTGATTCACCGCCGGGCCGAAGCCGAGGTTGCTGCGGTTGTACATCAGCTTCAGTCGCGTATCGGTCGCATACGCGCGATCGATGGCTTGCGGAACGCCATCGGTGGAGGCGTTGTCGACCAGCAACACTTCCAGCGAGATATCGCACGCCAGCAGGCGACGTATGCATTCGCGTAGCGATGGACCGCTATCGGCGGATACAACGATGACGCTGAGCAGCAGCGCGAACGGCGAACGTGGGAAGGCAGTATTCACGTCGGAAGTATGCGTGACTCGACGCGGCGATAAAACATCGACGTGCTGAACCATAAGATTTCACGCGCCGTTCGCATCCATGATGCAGCGATCATGCGTGCGCATGGTCACGGTTCAACACGACATCAAGTGTCACGGGCATCTGACGTTCGTTGCGGAAAAACCATGGCTCATCACAATGCCAGCCTGCGAGTTGCCAGCTGCGCAGCCGATGTGGCTGCGCAGCTCCGCGCCGCCACAACACGACACCGCGAGTCGGCGTTTCACGCATGACGATCCAGCGCTCGCTCACACTGAATTGAATATCTCGCGCGCTGATGCGCGTGCCGTCGCTGAAATGCAGAAAGCCATTGCGGTGTGTTGGAAACGCATGTGCGGGATCGATCTGGCCGTCCATCGGTGATTGCCAAAACGGCAGCTGCAGCTCGACGATTTCCGCAGCCGGGCCGATCGGCGCCAGCGCCAGTTCGGGCCATTCGGGTGCATCGGACATTGCAGACGCACGACGCAGATCGCGATCGAGCCACGCCTCGAGTCCGGCGAGCAGCGTGTACCCCGCCAGCGCGCCTAGCAGCGCCGCGCCCCACGCGAATGCATCGCTGCCAAGCGCACGCGCCGCTGCAAGCAGAAGACCAGCCAATCCCCAACGCAGCGCGCGTCGCATCAGCAGCGCATGCCCCACAGCAAGCCGGTGCTGCCAGAACAGCGATGCGAACGCCAGCATCAGCAGTAGTGGAAGACCTAGCCACCAGGGCAGCAGCGCCAACAACACGAGCCATGCCAACGACAGCCCCACGACTTGCCAAGTGGATGCGCGCCGCCCGTTCACGGCTCAGTCCCGCAGCACGCTTGTGATCAATCGCACCACACGCGCGCGTTGCGGAACATGCGCATCCACGGCGAATCCTCGCCCCACTGTTCCGGATGCCAGCTCAACTGCACGCTGCGAAACACGCGCTCCGGATGCGGCATAAGAATCGTCACGCGACCATCGGCCGCAGTGAAACCTGCAAGACCGCCGGGTGAGCCGTTCGGGTTGAGCGGAAAGCTTTCGGTCGGCTTGCCACGGTTGTCGACGAAGCGCACCGCCGCGTGCGATTTCGCCGGGCTGCAGACCTGCGGAAAGCTGACGCGTCCTTCGCCGTGCGCCACCGCGACCGGAATGCGCGAACCGACCATGCCCTTGAAGAAGATGCTCGGCGAGTCGAGAATTTCCAGCGTCGCCACGCGTGACTCGTATTGCTCCGACGCGTTGCGCAAAAACTTCGGCCAGTGCTGCGCGCCGGGAATGATCTCTTTCAACTGCGCCATCATCTGGCAGCCGTTGCACACACCCAGCGCGAACTTGGTCGTGTCGGCGAAGAACTCGGCGAACTGCGCACGCAGCATCTCGTTGTAGAGAATCGACGTGGCCCAGCCGCGGCCCGCACCGAGCACATCGCCGTACGAGAAACCGCCACAAGCGGCCAGCCCGCGAAAATCGGCAAGCCTGACGCGGCCGCTGGCGAAGTCGGACATGTGCACGTCGACCGCATCGAAACCTGCGCGGGTGAACGCCGCCGACATTTCCACCTGACCGTTGACGCCCTGCTCGCGCAGCACCGCGATGCGTGGACGCGCACCGCTTCCGATGAGAGACGCCGCGATGTTGTCAGCGGGATTGAAAGTGAGTTTGGGCGCGATGCCCGGATCGGCATCGTCGTTGCGCCACGCCAGCTCGGCGTCGGCATTGAGCGGGTTGTCGCGCAGACGCTGCATGGCGTGGCTGGTTTCGTTCCATGCCTTGTACAACGTGACCCAGTTCCACTTGAACAACGTGTCGCTGCCGAGGAACAGCTTGATGCCGAGCTTCTCCTTCGGACGGCCAATGCGATGGCTCATGCTGGCGATGCCGTACTTGATCAGCAATGCCTCGAACGCCTCGCGGTTGGCGGTGGCCACCTGCAGCACGGCGCCGAGTTCTTCGTTGAACAGCGCGCGCAATGTCGCCTCGGCCCAGCCATCCAGATGGATTTCGAGACCACAGTGTCCGGCGAACGCCATCTCCAGCAGCGTCGTGATGACACCGCCGTCGGAGCGATCGTGATACGCCAGCAGCAGGCCGCTCGCGTTCGCTTCCTGCACCAGTTCGAACAGCGCCTTGAGACGTTTCGCATCGTCCAGATCCGGCGGCACGCCACCGGTGCGATTGAACACCTGCGCGAGACACGATCCGCCGAGGCGATCGCGTCCCGCACCGAGGTCGATCAGCCACAGGTCCGAATCGCCGCGATCGAGCTTGAGCTGCGGCGTGAGCGTGCGACGCACGTCGGTGACGCGCGCGAAACCGGTGATCACCAGCGACACAGGCGACACCGTGCGCTGCGCGGTGTTGCCGTCCTTCCATACAGTCTGCATGGACAGCGAGTCCTTGCCGACCGGAATCGAGATGTCCAGCTCGGGACAAAGTTCCATGCCGATGGCGTGCACCGCATCGAACAGCGCGGCATCTTCGCCGGGATGATTGACGGCAGCCATCCAGTTCGCCGACAGACGGATCTCGCCGAGGTTGGCAATCGACGCAGCGGCAAGGTTGGTGATCGCTTCGCCGACTGCAAGACGTGCCGCATCGGCGCTGCTGAGCAACGCCACCGGCGCGCGTTCGGCCATCGCCATCGCCTCGCCGACATAGCCGTCGAAATCGGCGATGGTCACCGCGCAATCGGCCACCGGCACTTGCCATGGCCCGACCATCGGATCGCGCGCGTTGAGTCCGCCGACCGTGCGATCACCGATGGTGATCAGGAAACTCTTGCTGCCTACCGTCGGCAGGCGCAGCACGCGCAGCAGCGCTTCTTCCATGCCGATGCCGGTGAGATCCGGCACCAGGTCGACGCGCGGCTTGATGCGTTTGGCATCGCGATGCATGCGTGGCGGCTTGCCGAACAGCACGTCCATCGGCAGGTCGATAATGGTCAGCTCGCGATGCGGATCGGTGACGAGCAACCGACGCTCTTCGGTCGCATCACCGACCACCGCCACCGGGCAGCGTTCGCGTTCGCACATCGCGATGAAACCTGCCAGATCATCCGGCGCGATCGCGAGCACATAGCGCTCCTGCGATTCGTTGCTCCACACCTGCATGGGCGACAGCGAGGGATCGTCGCAGGGAATCTTCGACAGATCGATCACGCCTCCGACGCCGGCGTCGTTGAGCAATTCGGGAATCGCGTTGGACAGACCGCCCGCGCCGACGTCGTGCACGCTGACGATCGGATTGTCATCGCCACGACGCCAGCAGGCGTCGATGACTTCCTGGCAGCGCCGCTCCATCTCGGCGTTGTCGCGTTGCACGGAAGCGAAATCGAGTTCCGCGCTGGACGCGCCGGAGGCGACCGACGATGCGGCACCGCCGCCGAGGCCGATCAACATGGCCGGGCCGCCCAGCACGATCACCTTGTTGCCCGGCTGCACCGCATGCTTGAGCACATCGCCAGGACGCAGGTTGGCCAACCCACCGGCGAGCATGATCGGCTTGTCGTAACCGCGACGCACGCCGGCTTCGCCGGTTTCGTGTTCGTACGTGCGGAAATAGCCACCGAGACAGGGACGGCCAAACTCGTTGTTGAATGCCGCGGCGCCGAGCGGTCCGTCGCGCATGATCTCGAACGCACTCGCCATGCGCGGCGGCAGCGGACGATTCACTTCCCACGGTTGCGGGTGGCCGGGAATGCGCAAGTCCGAGACGGAGAATCCGGTCAACCCGGCCTTCGGTTTGCCGCCACGACCGGTGGCGCCTTCGTCGCGAATCTCGCCGCCAGCACCGGTGGCCGCGCCGGGCCACGGGGCAATCGCGGTGGGATGGTTGTGCGTTTCGACCTTGATCGCAAAATCGATGCGTTCCTCGTGACCGCGCCACACGCCATCGGCGGGATCGGCGAAGAAGCGTCGGCCAACGCTGCCTTCGATCACCGCGGCATTATCCGAATACGCCGACAACGTGTGCGCCGGCGATTGCTGGTGCGTGTGCTTGATCATGCCGAACAGGGTCTTGTCCTGCGCGGCGCCGTCCACCGTCCAGGTCGCGTTGAATACCTTGTGTCGGCAGTGTTCGGAATTCGCCTGCGCGAACATGAAGAGTTCGGCGTCGGTCGGGTCGCGACCGAGTTCCGCATAGCGCTCGGCAAGGTAGTCGATTTCGTCATCGGCCAGCGCGAGACCGAGTCGGCCATTGGCTTCGGAAAGCGCAGCGCGCGCATCGGTTCCAAGCGCGATATGCACAAGATCGCCGGGCGAACCGGCGAGGAACAAACCGCTGGCATCGTCCAGGCTGTGCAGCACCGATTGCGTCATCGCGTCGTACAGCAACGCCATCACCGCGGCGTGGTTCGGTGCATTTTCAGCAGGCAGGCCGGCGACCTGCCAAGCCAGGCCACGCTCGACCCGTCGCACGTCGAAACCGGCGCCATGCAGGATGTCGGTTGCCTTGCTCGACCATGGCGAAATCGTGCCCAGTCGCGGCACCACCCACAGCGTGGCCGGTTCCGGCTTGGCATCCTTCGCTTCGAGCACCGCGAGCAGGCGCTGCCGCATCGCGCCCTCGGGCGCGGCATCGGTATCGATCAGATAGACGAACCACGATGCCTGCACGCGCGCGCCGCGATGCAGGGCATCGAGGCGGGCATTCAGACGTTCGAGGCGGAACGGCGAGAGGGCGCTCTGCCCGTCGAGTGCGATCATGCGGGGAACGGCGCTGTGCGGAGAAACGCCTATTCTATCCCATGCTGCAATACGGCATAAGCTGCGGCATCACGCCGCGCAACCTCGGCATCAGGACGGAAAAGCTCAGCTTCCGCCTTGCAACGCCTGCAACAGCTGGTCGGGCGTGACGTAGCCGCCGAGCACGGTGCCATCTGGCCCATAGATGGTGGGCGTGCCATCGACACCCAGTTTCAAGCCAAGGTTGAACTCGTCCTTGACCGGGTTGGTGCAGGTCGCGGGCTTCGGCGCATGGCCCTGCTTGGCGGCCGTGAACGCTGCATTGCGATCGGCTGCGCACCAGACCGAAACCATCTCGGTATAGGTCGGCGTCGGCCGGCCGGCCGTGGTGGTCAGCCCCTCACGCGGCCACGCGAGATATTCCACCGCGATGCCGGCCTTGTTGAAATTCGCGACCTGCTCGTGCAGCGCACGACAGAAACCGCAGGTGACGTCGGTGAACACGGTGATCGTGTATTTCGGATGCGGTGGTGCGAACACGATGCGCTGCGACGCAGGGATCTTGGCCAGTTCCGTTTTGCGAAAATTCGCCCAGGCCGCTTCGCTGACGTTCTCCTGCTTGGTCAGGTCGACCAGATCGCCGTTGAAGAGATACTTGCCATCGGTGCTGACGTAAAGCATGTGGCCCGACGCGACGACCTGATAGAAACCCGGCATCGCCGCCGGCGTGATCGAATCCACTTCGGCTTTCGCCGAAAGCGTTTTGATCGCTGCGCGCACCATCTTGTCGACGGCCGGCGTGACGGTCTGTGGCGACGGCGAAGGTGTGTCGGCAACAGCCACTGACGCGAGCGCGCACATGCAAAGCGCGAGCAGGAATTTTCTGAACATGGGAAACCTCGTTCGATGCCGATCGGCTTGGGGACGCCGCCGGAACAGGCATTCTCGCACAGCCGTGGCGACATCCAGTCGCAAGAAACAACGATCACACGACGTCTCCGAAGTGATCGGTCGCTCCATTCGATGGTAAATTTCTTGTGTGCGGTTGAGCGAAGTCATCATCCACGCCACTGTCTATCCACGATACGCATTGCCAGGCGAAACCACCTTGATCATCTGCGTTCCCAACATCTTGACCGCCGAAGAATTGCGCGTGCTGCGCGGCGAACTCCAGGGCGCCTCCTTCGTCGATGGCGCGAGCACCGCCGGCTGGTCGGCGCGCGAGGTGAAGAAAAACCTGCAGGTCGCCAGCGGCAGCGCGAACCAGCAGAAACTGCAGGACATCGTCCGCAGCGCATTCATGCGAAGCCCGGTGCTGCAGGCATCGTCGTTGCCGTCTGCTTCGACACAGGTGTTGTTCAACCGCTACGACGTCGGCATGCAGTATGGCTCGCATGTCGATTCACCCATCATGGGCAGTATGGGCGACGCGGTGCGCAGCGACATCGCGATCACGGTGTTCCTTTCCGACCCGAGGACCTATGTCGGTGGCGAGCTGGTGGTCAACAGCAACGGCACGGAATCCGCGTTCAAGCTGGAGGCAGGCCACGCTATCGCCTATCCCGCCAATTCCCTGCACCGCGTTGCCTCGATCACCGAAGGCGCGCGTTATGCGGCCGTCATCTGGGTGCAGAGCCAGGTGCGTGATCCGGCCAGGCGCGAACTGTTGTGGGATCTGCAGAACGCGAAGCGGCAGGTGTTCGAGCGCGAAGGTAAAAGCACGACGTTCGATGCGATCAGCAAGTCACACGCGAACCTGCTGCGCATGTGGGCCGACGTCTGATTTTCCTTTCGGTTTCTGTATGGACGTCCATACGCGAACATGCCTGACGGCGTTTCAACCGCGCGGGTGATGTTGCGCATGCAATCGCTTCAGCCCTTCCTTAGCCACCAGCGTGTAGATTTGCGTGGTGCTGAGCGAGCTGTGACCCAGCAACATCTGCAATGCGCGCAGATCTGCGCCGTGATTGAGCAGATGGGTTGCAAACGAGTGGCGCAAGACGTGCGGTGAGATGCGTTTGGGGTTGATGCCGACTTTCAGCGCGTGACGTTTTACAAGCGTCCAGAACATTTGCCGCGTCATGCCCTCGCCGCGCTTGCTGAGGAACAACGCAGCCGGCTGCCGACCCTTCGCCAGCTGCGGCCGAACCTGCGCGAGATAGGTCGCGATACGTTCGAGTGCGACTTCACCTACCGGTACCAGCCGATCCTTGCCGCCCTTGCCGGTGACGCGCAATACACCCTGTCGCGCGTTCAACGCGGCCAGCGGCAACTCGACAAGTTCGGACACGCGAAGACCCGATGCGTACATCAGCTCCAGCATCGCGCGATCGCGCAAGCCGAGCATCGTGTCGACATCCGGCGCCGCAAGCAGGCTTTCGATCTCGCGTTCAGCCAGCGCCTTCGGCAGGCTGCGCGGCATCTTCGGCCTTTCGATCAACAGCGTGGGATCGACGAACGCAGACTCATCACGCGCAACGAAGGCGTAGTAGCGACGAAACGCGGATTGCCGTCGCGCAATGGAACGGATCGCCGCAGGCTTGGCGCCGTGGTACGCGGAAATATCCTCGCGGCGCGCATCGTGCAGAACGCTTCCGCGTTCGCCCAGCCATGTCGCCAGCGCCTCCAGATCTCGTCGATACGCTTCGAGCGTGCGATCGGCCAGCCCATCCTCCGACCAGATGCGTTCGAGAAACGCGGCAATGCTTCGGCGATCCGCTTCGGCGATACTTGTGGGAGACGTTTCCTTTTTCATGCGCACGATGCTGGCCATTGCGCGCGCACTTCGCAAGCGAACCACCGATGCCAACCCACCTCGTCACCACCGACCAGCCCTGCCCGCTTTGGCGACGCCTGCTCGCGCTTGTCTATGACCTGCTGATCGTCGTGGCGATCGTGATGGTGGTGGGACTGCTGTGCCAGCTCGCGACCGGCGGCCAGCTGATTCGCACCGGCGCGGTGACGATCGTGCCGGTGTGGTACCAGGCGTTGCAGGGTGTCGTGGTCTCTGCCTATTTCGTCAGCTCGTGGGTGCGCGGCGGCCAGACGGTAGGCATGCGGCCGTGGCGCATCCGCGTCACGCGCGAAGATGGCGGCGCCATCTCGATGCAGCAGGCAATGATCCGATTGCTGGTCGCGGCCGCGCCGATGGTGCTGTTGATGCTCACGCCTGTGCTCGGCCTGCGCGCGACGCTTTGGACGCTGCTGGTGGTTTGGGCAGGCTGGTTTCTCGCTGGATGTTTTGATGCGCGGCGGCGCGCGCTGCACGATTTTGCCGCGCATACCGAAATCCGCCGGCTCGACTGAACTTCACGCTCCGCTCAACGCGCACAGGTTCCAATCCAACCATGATTTCGACGCGACCGCCCGAACATCGCAGCCACGAAGAACTGATCCGCACCAATCGCGGTTTCTACGAATCGTTGTGGTCGGGCGCGCGACTGGTCGGGCCCGAACGCTTCAACACCTGGCCATTGGTGCGCGAACTTGCCGCGAAGTCGGCGCGCCGCCTGGAGGTCGCACCGGGTCTTCGCCCACGATTGCCGCTCGACGGCACCTGCTTCGTCGACCTGAGCCATGCCGCGCTGCTGCAATTGCGCCGGCGCGGCGCCAATGCCGTGCACGGTTTGATCGGCGCGCTGCCTTGCGCGGACAACAGTTTCGATCTGGTCTGCGCGCTCGATATTCTCGAACACGTGGTCGACGACGACAGCGCGTTCGCAGAACTCGCGCGCGTCTCTGCGCCCGGCGCCAACGTGCTGGTTTCGGTACCGTTGCATCCGGAGGCGTGGACCGCATTCGACGAATTCGTCGGTCACTGTCGCCGCTACGAACCGCAGCAGATCGTGGCGCGACTCGCGCAGCACGGCTTCGTCATCGAACACAGCGCCATCTATGGCATGCAACCCAAATCATCGCGACTGCTCGATCTGGGCCAGTCGTATCTCACGCACCACCGCGAGCGCGCCATGTGGTGGTACAACCGCGTGCTGATGCCGATCGGCCTGCGTTTCCAGAAGACGTTGAAATGGCGCGACGGACTCAGCGATACCGAAGGCGTCGACGAAGTGGTGCTGCGATGCCGTTTCCTGCCGTCGAGCGCTCGATCCACCGCTGATTGCCGCAGTGCAACACGGCGGCGATGAACGGCGCTAAGATGGATCGTTTTCAGCCAGACACTTTCACACCGATGCTTTATCAAATCCACGAATGGCAGCGCGCGTTTCTCGGGCCGCTGAGTTATTTCGCGCAAGCCAACGCGAGCATGCTCAACGACAACAGCAACCCGCTCGCGCAGTTGCCCGGCAGTCAGCGCATGGCTGCGGGTTTCGAGCTGATCCATCGTCTCGGCAAGGAATACGAGAAGCCCGAATTCGGCATTCACGTCGCCACTGCCCACGATCACGAGATCGCGGTGATCGAACGCATCGCACTCGACAAGCCGTTCTGCCAGCTCAAGCGCTTCAAGCGCTTCAGTGATGACCCCGCGACCATCGAGAAGATGAAGGGCGACCCAGTCGTGCTGGTCGTCGCGCCGCTCTCCGGCCATCACGCCACGCTGCTGCGCGATACCGTACGCACGCTGCTGCGCGACCACAAGGTCTACATCACCGACTGGGTCGATGCGCGCATGGTGCCCGGCGCCGTCGGACCCTTCGGACTCGACGACTACGTCGGCTACATCGAGGAATTCATCCGTCACATCGGCGCGCGCGATCTGCACGTGATCTCGGTGTGCCAGCCTACCGTGCCGGTGCTCGCTGCCGTGTCGTTGATGGCTGCGCGCGGCGAAGACACGCCGCGCAGCCTGACCATGATGGGCGGCCCGATCGATCCGCGGCGCAGTCCCACCAGCGTGGATAACCTCGCGACAAAGCAGCCGCTGTCGTGGTTCAAGGGCAACGTGATTCACACCGTACCGCCGAATTATCCCGGCCACGGTCGCGAGGTTTATCCGGGCTTCCTGCAGCACGCCGGGTTCATCGCGATGAACCCCAGCCGGCATCTGCATTCGCACTGGGATTTCTACCAGGACCTGCTGCGCGGCGACCTCGACGACGCGCAATCGCACCGCAAGTTCTACGACGAATACAACGCCGTGCTCGACATGCCGGCGGCGTTCTACCTCGACACCATCGAAAAAGTCTTCCAGAAATTCCTGCTGCCGCGTGGCCTCTGGGACGTTGCAGGCGAGCGGGTCAACCCTGCCGCGATCAAACGCAGCGCCCTGCTCACCATCGAAGGCGAACTCGACGACATTTCCGGTCTCGGCCAGACCCAGGCCGCGCACGATCTGTGCAGCAGCATCCCGACGAAACGCCGCGAGCACCGGGTGATCGAAGGCGCCGGTCACTACGGCATCTTCAGCGGCCGCCGCTGGCGCGAGACGGTGTATCCGCAGGTACGCGATTTCATTCGGCGGTTTGATACGGGGAAGTAGGGCTGACCGCCGGATGTTTTGAGATGCACGGTTTGGTTGGTGCCATCCTGCGCAAATTTCACACCGACGCTCCGGACATGCTGCTTCGCCTCCGCTCGTCATTCCGGCGAAGGCCGGAATGACGAAAGGCGGGCCGACACCTTAACGCCCCGCAAAGAACGCGCGGAACGCCTCCACCACTCGCTCAACGCCTTCATCATCCACGTCCAGATGCGTCACCAGCCGCACCGTCGGCAGATAGCCGATGCTGATGCGTACGCCGGCTTCGCGCAGATGGACGTCCAATTCGCGCAGATGTTTCGCCGGCACGTCGATGAACACCATGTTGGTGAACTGGCCAAGCAGGTTGACGCCGGCGATCTCGCGCAGGCGACCGGCGAGGAAGGCGGCGCGACGATGATCGTCGGCCAGCCGGGCGACATGATGGTCGAGTGCGAACACGCAGCCCGCGGCGAGGATACCCGCCTGGCGCCAACCACCACCGGTAACCTTGCGCCAGCGTCGGGCTTTCTCGATCAACGCATGCGAACCCACCAATACCGATCCGACCGGCGCGCCAAGCCCCTTTGAAAAACACACCGACACCGTATCGAAATGTCGCGCAATCTCCCGTGCCGGCACGTCGCACGCAATCGCCGCGTTGAACAGACGCGCGCCATCCAGATGCAGACCAAGCCCGCGCGAACGTGCAGTGTCATGCGCGGCCTGCAAGTAATTCAGCGGCAGCGCACGGCCATTCCAGGTGTTCTCCAGCGCGAGCAAACGGGTGCGCGCGAAGTGTGGATCGACCGGCTTGATCGATGCCTCGATGCGCGCCAGTGGCAGCGTGCCGTCTTCCGCGGGCACGATCGGTTGCGGCTGGATCGAACCCAGCACGGCGGCGCCGCCACCTTCGAATTTGAACGTATGTGCATCCATGCCGACCAGGTATTCGTCACCGCGTTCGCAATGCGACATCAGCGCCAGCAAGTTGGATTGCGTGCCGCTGGGCACGAACAGCCCTGCATCGAACCCAAGCTCATCGGCGAGCCGCTGCTGCAGTCCGTTGACGGTCGGGTCTTCGCCGTAAACGTCGTCGCCGACATCCGCCGCCAGCATCGCTTCGCGCATGGCGCGCGTGGGTCGTGTCACGGTGTCGCTGCGCAGGTCCACCACGTTCATCGTCGATCCTCAAACTTTCGCAATGCAGTGTGCCCATCAGGCATGACGACGGAAGTAGTACAACGCGGCCGCCGAAAGGATCAGTGCGGGCAACAGGTTGGCCAGCAGCGGCGACATGCCGTAGACCGTGCCGAAGTTCACCATCGCCTGCTGCAGAAAATACCAGCCGATCGCCAGCAGGATGCCGATGAACATGCGCTTGCCCAGTCCGCCGGAACGCAGCGCGCCGAACGCGAACGGCATCGCGCACAGAACCAGCACCAGTCCGTTGAACGGGTACATCACGCGTCCCCAGAACGCGACCGCGTAACTGCCGGAACGCTCGCCGTTTTTTTCGAGATAACGGATGTTTCGATGCAGGTCGCGCATGGAGAGGTATTGCGGCTGGATCACCGACTGCGCCAGTACCTGCGGATTGAGCCGCGTGGTCCAGGTTTCGCTGGGCAGCATGGTGGTGTGCACGCCTTTCGTGTCGAGCACGCTGCTGCGCACGTTGTGCAGCAGCCACTGCTGACCGTCGTGGTCGGCAGTGGCTGCCCATTCGAAATGGTTGAGCTGGCCGTCTGGCGTGAAGGTGAAAGTGCGCACGTCCGCGAGCTGCACCGTGCCAATGCCACCGATCTGTTTCAGCATGGTGCTCTTGGCGTTGATCACCACGTTGCCATCGCGCGCCCACAGGCCGCTGCTGGTGGCGCCGAGGTTACCCGAATGCATGCGCAACTGCATCGCCTGCGCTTTCTGGTCTCCCCATGGTGCGGCGGTTTCGCCAAGGATCACCACCGCGACGATCATCACCGCGATCACGCCCACGGCAGAGCCGATGATGCGTAATCGCGACATGCCGGCGGCGCGCAACGCCACCAGCTCGCCGGTGCCGGCCAGGCCGCCTAGCCCGAGCAGGCCACCGATCACCGCGGCATAGGTGAACATCTCGTACCCGCGTCGCGGAAACGTCACCAGCACGTAGATCACCACGTTGCTCAGCGTGTTGCCATGCTTGCCGACCGTGCCGAGCTGGCGCAGGAAGACTTGAATCGCGTCCATGCCGGTCAGCACCATCCACACCATCAGCAGCGACGTGAGCACGCTGAAGGCGACCAGCCGATCGACTCGCTTGATGCTGAAGACACTCACGTGGGAACAACCACGCGCGTCTTGACCCGATTCACGCGCCGCTCCGCGTATTGCTTGCGGAACAACCACAACGCGAGCGCGAGCACCACAAGGTGCAGCGCCCACAAGGGCGATTCGGTATGCCAGTGACCCTTGCCGATCTGCGCGCGACCCAATGCAAGCAGCAGGTAATAAAGATAGAACGTGACGATCGCCAGCAGCAGTCGTCCGTAACGTGGCTCGCGCGGACTCTGTCTCGACAACGGCAAGGCCAGCAGCAACAGCACCAGCGTGAGCGGCGGCGCATTCAATCGCCACGCGAGTTCGGCGTGCGCGTCGGGATCGGTGGAACGCGCCAGCGTCAGGCTGTCCAGCGACTGATTCGGATCGTCGTCATCGTCGGACTGCACGCTGGAGAGCGAGGTGTCGTTGCGGTCGTACTGCATCTGGCGCCAGTTGTCGGCACCGAGCGGAATGTCGTACTGCCAGCCATTGCTGAAGGCGATGAAGCGGCCGTTGCCGTCGCTCTCCTGATAGAGCTGGCCGGTGGCGGCATTGACGACTTTCAGGTGCTGGTGGCCATCTTTGCTGCTGCGCTGGGTGGCGACGAAGCTGCGGCCAAGTTTGCTGCCGTCGCGACTGAGGCTGTCGACGAAAATGATGCCGCCCTTGCCCGGCAGCTCAGTCCATCGACCCGCGTCGAGGCCCGCAGCAACAACGGAACGATTGGCTGCAGCCACCATCGAGTTGGCCGTGCCCATCGCCCATGGCCCGAGCCACAGCGACACCACCGCGGTGATCGCCACCAGCACGACGCCCAGCAGCAACACCGGTTTCATCAATCCACGCGGGCCCATGCCGGACGAAGACAGCACGTGCATCTCGCTCTCGCGATACATCCGGCCCAGGCCCATCAGCACGCCGATGAAGCTCGCCAATGGCAGCATGTTGGTCAGGCCATTGAGCGTCTGCAGGCCGAGCACCTGGAACATCACGCTCGGCGGAAAACTTCCGTTGGCGACCTGCTGCACCACCTTGGCGAACGCGCTTCCCGCGACGATCACCAGCAGCACCACGGCGGTGGCGGCCACGGTTTGCGCCAGCTCGCGGAGGAAATAGCGGTCGAGGATGCTCAGCATGCGATAAACTTGTCCGCTTGTTCAGTCGCGCCCGATCGGGCCGGCAAACCGCAAGTCTAGCCTGTCCGGCCGCTGCCGGGCCCATGCAGGAACCCGTGATGACACTCCAGTTCAGCCTCGCCGCCGCCGCTCCCGAAACCGTGGAAACCTCCTGCGTGCTGGTCGGCGTATATGAGCAAGGTGTACTCAGCAGCGCCGCTGCACGAGTGGATAGCGCGGGCGCCGGATTGATCAAGCGTCAGGTCGAAAGTGGCGACATCAGCGGCAAGGCCGGCAGCACCACGGTGCTGTTTGCGCCATCGGGTGTTACCGCCAAACGCGTGCTGGTGGTGGGCCTGGGTTCGCAGAAATCGTTCGACGCAGCGCGCTATCAGAAGGTGACCATCGAAGCGGCGCGCGCACTCGGCCGATTGCCGGTGACCGACGGCGTATCGTTCCTCACTGAAATCGACGTGCCCGGTCGCGACATCGCATGGCGCACGCGCGTGGCCGCGCTCGCCAGCGACTTCGCCGCGTATCGCTACACCGCCACGTTCAAGCCGCGCGACAAGAGCGCGCAGCCGGAACTGGCCACGCTGCGTTTTGCCGGCAACGCCGATGCACAGGCCGGCCTTGACCAGGCCATGGCGATCGCCGCCGGCGTGCGTTTCGCGCGCGACATGGCAAACCTCCCGCCGAACATCTGCAACCCTGCGTACATCGCCGACCAGGCGATCGCCTTCGCCGATGGACAAGCCCAAGTCACCTGCAACGTGCTCGATCACGTCGAGATGGAAAAGCGCGGCTTCGGTTCGCTGCTCGCCGTCGCGCGCGGGTCGGTCAACAAACCCAAACTCATCACGCTGCAATACAACGGCGGCGCCGAAGGCGACAAGCCGTACGCGTTCGTCGGCAAGGGCGTCACCTTCGATTCCGGAGGCATCAGCCTGAAGCCCGGCCCGGGCATGGAAGAAATGAAATTCGACATGGGCGGCGCGGCTGGCGTGCTGGGCGCGTTCGTCGCCGCCGTGCAGATGCAGCTCAAGGTCAACCTGGTGTGCGTGGTGCCGGCGGTGGAGAACATGCCAGACGGCGACAGCTACCGACCCAGCGACGTGCTCACGAGCCTGTCGGGCCTGACCATCGAAGTGTTGAACACCGACGCCGAAGGCCGCCTGATTCTCTGCGACGCACTCACCTACACCGTGCAGACCTTCCACCCGCATACCATCATCGATGCCGCGACGCTGACCGGCGCCTGCGTGATCGCGCTTGGCAAACATGCCACCGGCCTGATGAGCAAGCATGATGACCTCGCCGCCGAACTGATCGCCGCGGGTGAAGAAACACTCGACCGCGCATGGCGTTTGCCGTTGTGGGACGACTACCAGGCACAACTCGATTCGGGCTTCGCGGACATCGCCAACATCGGCGGCAAGACCGCGGGCGCCATCACCGCTGCGTGTTTCCTTGCACGTTTCACCGATGGCCAACGCTGGGCGCATCTGGACATCGCCGGCACCGCATGGGATGAAGGTCGCAAGGGCTTGGCCACCGGCCGACCGGTGTCGCTGCTGGCGCAGTGGCTGATCGATCGCGCCGGCTGATTTTCGCCGGAGTCCTCGCATGCCACGCGCTGATTTTTACCTGATCGACAAGCCGCGCTTTCGCGAGCAGCCGTTGCTGCTGGTGTGCGAACTGGTCAGGAAAGCCTTCGCGGCGCAGCAGCCGACACTGATCCTGACGCGGGATTTCGAACAGGCCGAAGCGATCGACGAATTACTGTGGGAGTTCGATGAGGACACCATGATTCCGCATCAGCTGGCCGGTGACGATGACGACGCGAACACCGCCGTGCTGATCGTGCCGCCGGGTATCGATACCGTCGACCGGCCGCTGGTGATCAACCTTCGCGAAACCTGCGCGAACGGAAATTTTCAGCGCGTGCTGGAAGTGGTGGCCGCCGATCCGGCCGAACGCGACGGCTCGCGCCTGCGCTGGCGTGAATACCAGCAGCGCGGTTTCGAACTTCACAAGAACGACATGTAACCACCTCACTCAGGTCGATGTGCCTGCGCCGGTCTCGCCGGACTGCACAACCTTCGCAAGCATCGCCGCAAGTTGTTCGCCGCTGAGCGGCTTGCGCAGAAAGCCGTCCATTCCTGCCACACGCGCGGCGATCTCGTCTTCGCTGCCGGACCGCGCAGTCACCGCCACGATCGGCATGCGTTCTTCCTTGGGCTCGCGTTGACGAATCAGCCGCGCGATCTGGAAACCATCGACGCCGGGAAGATCCAGATCCAGCAACACCGCATCGAATGACGATTGCGCCAGTTCGGCCATCGCGGCCAGACCGTTGCCGACGTGCGCCACCGCGTGGCCCTGATGCTCGAGCAAGCCGCTGATCACCGCCGCGACAATGGTGTCGTCTTCGACCAGCAATAATTTGTATGCACGCGCATCGGTAGTCGCCGGCGATGGCAACGCCCGCAGCTGCTCCGGCTTGCCCAGCGGCAATCGCACATGGAACGTGCTGCCATGACCAAGCCTCGATTCGAGTTCGATGCTGCCGCCCATCATGTCGACGAGTTCGCGGCAGATCGCCAGGCCAAGGCCACTGCCGGCACGACGCTGCGGACCTTCTTCCTGCTCGAAGCGCTGGAAGAGTCGAGACTGGCTGGCCTCTGGAATGCCGGGCCCGGTATCGCTGATGCTTATCACGAGGCCATCCGTGCTGCGCTGGGCGGACAGCGTCACCTTGCCGTGCTCGGTGAATTTCAACGCGTTGTTGGAAAGATTCAACAGCACCTGCTTGATGCGCAGCACATCGCCGATCAACTGCTCAGGCAGGTCGTCGGCCATCTCCAGTACGAATGCGATGTGTCTGGCATGCGCCAGTCCCTGCTCGAGTTGCGCGACATCGCGCAGCAACTGGCGCGGATCGAACGGCGCCGGCTCCAGTTCAAGCCGGCCGGCTTCGATACGCGCCAGGTCAAGCGAGTCGTTGAGAAGTTTCAGCAGCATGCTGCCGGAACGCTGCATGGCCTGCGTGTAGTCGTGCTGCAGCGGAGTGAGCTTCGTGCTCAAAAGCAATTCGGCCATGCCCATTACGCCGGTCATCGGCGTGCGGATTTCGTGACTCAATGTCGCGAGAAATTTCGTCTTCGCTGCACTGGCCGCTTCTGCCATCTGCTTCTGCTGCTCGGCGAGCGCGATGCGATGACGCTGTGCGAGGCGACGACGCCAGTTGCGAAAAATCCAGCCGATGAAAAGCGCGAGCAGGAGTGCATAGGTCAGCCATGCCCACCAGCGCGTCCACGGTGGGGACTCCACGTGAATGCGCAGCGGCGTCACCAGCCGTACCCACTTGCCGTTGTCGCCAGCGGCCTCTGCCACCAGTGTGTATTCCCCGGCTTCCAGGCCGGCAAAGTCGCGCTCTCCGCGGTTGTCGGCATCCACCCAGCTGTTATCGAAGCCGTAGAGCCGAAAACGATAATGATTGGCCGCGGGATTGATGTAGGACGCGTAACGCACCCCGACGCGCAACCCGCGATCGCGCCAGCCAAGCCGCACCACGCGACCATCGAGCGGTAGGTTTTCGACCTCGCCATGGCGTTGCACGTTGAGGTAGGCCAGCGTCAGCGGTGGGGCCGAGTTTCTGTGCGCGGATTGCAAAAGGCGGTCTGGGTCGAACGCCACCAGTCCACCGTTGTTCGAAGCAAACATCGTCCCATTCGGGATCGTTTCGGACGTCAGGCTGGCGAAGTTGGCGTTCGACAAACCTTGTGCCGGACCGAACGAAATGAATTGATGCGTTGTGCGATCGAACGTCAGCAGCCCGGGATTGGCGAACACCCACAGCCGACCTTTGTCGTCGGTATGAATATCGCTCAGGTCGCTGGAAAACACTTCTGCATAGTTGATGAGTTCATCGCGCGTGGCCCGTCCATCGACATACTTGTAGTGCTCCAGCGTGCTCCATGTTCCCAGCCAGAATCCCGCGTCATCGAATGTAAAGGCGAGAACTTCCTTGCGGGGCACGCCGGGAACGAAGTGCAGCTTTCCCGTTTGACCGTCCATTTGCTGCAGGCCGCCGCCACTGGCGTACCAGATGCGTCCGCCGTGCGAGCTGATCTGATCGGGCATCTTGGTCGCGTCGTCCTGGCTGTCCGATGGCACCAGCGACACGCCCAGGCTATCCGGATCGACCACGAACAATCCCTGCGACCACGAGGCAAAGTAGACGCGTCCATCGTCGCCTATGCACAACGAAACCGGACGCGTGACCTGGGCTTTGTCGAAGCTCACCTCAGTCAGCTTGCCGTGGTCGAAGACATGCAGCTGCGGCGGATGGTCGATCCACAGGCGTCCACGCGCATCCTCGGCCAGCGATACGACCTGGTCATGGATGCCCTGCACCACGTGCTGCACCTGCCCGGTGGACATGTCGAGCTTGTCGACCCAACCGTTTTCGCCACCCACCCAGAGTTTTCCGTCGCGGCTTGGGTGAATCGATATCGCCGCGATGCCCGACAGACTGTTCGGGTCATCGGGAACGTGCGTGAATCGCGCGAAACCGTTCCAGTCCGGCGGCAGGTAGCCGATGTTCGAGGAATCGAGCGCGATCCAAAGCCCGCCTTCGGCATCGAGCGTGGTCTGCCACACCTTGTTTCCCGGCAGGCCGCCTGGCAACAGCGGCTGTCCGGAAAACCGCCGCAACTCGCCGCCGTGTTCGGATAGCCAGATGCCATCGGCTGTACCAATCCACAGGCGACCCTGCGTATCGCGCGTACTGCTGACCACGCGTTGAGACGACAACTGGCGAGCCGCAAACGGACGTGCGATGCCGTCGGCGCCCACGAGAAGCAGCCCGCCGGAAACGGCAAACCGAACATCCCCGCCGCTGTCGTCGATGCGCCAGCTCTTGTCGACATCGCCATGGAAAGACGGATCAACAACCACTTTCGTCATCACGCCATCGGCTTTTCGCCGATAAAAACCGTTCTCGGTACCGATCCACAGATCACCATTGGGCTCGGCCAGCAGCGTGCGCGCCGCGCCGACCGACGGGTCCGCCGTTCCGTTGACGACCAGCGAGACATGATCGAACCCGTTGCCGTCGGGCCGCATGCGATCCAGCCCGGCCTGCGTGCCGACCCACAGCGTGCCATCGGACGTCTGCGCGACAGCCCACACTTCATCGCCGGACAGACTCGCGGGAACCGCATCGTCATGCGACCAGTGCCTGAAGTGCCCGGTGCTCTCATCGAGCATCGCCAAGCCGCTTGAAAGGCAGGCGACCCATACACGGTTGTCACGGTCGATGAGGATTTCGTAGGCGCCGTAGACCGGCATCGACTGCGGATCGTTGGCCGCATGCCTGTACACCTTCATCGACACGCCGTCGTAACGCACGAGCCCGCCTTGCGTGGCAAACCACATGATGCCGTTGTGATCCTGCGCTGCCGCATAGATCGCACCGCTCGGTACGCCATCGGCCACGCCATAGCGGCGGAACTGCGGCGTCGTCAGCAAAGTCGACACCTGCATGGTCGACGATGACGCAGGCGCGACCACGCCCGCCGCGGCGGGTGAAGACGCGGACACGGCCAACAAAACATTCAGCACGACCGATGCGAACATGCGTACATTCCCCTGCATGACGCATCATGCCAAAACGCGCCAGACGCGGCGAGCGCGATTCGACGGGGTTGAAATGCACAATCGCAATGTGTGCGAGGAAAACAAACGGGAGGCTGTATGTCCCGGCGTCTGAGATGGATCATCAGCGCACTCGCCATGGCGGCGTTGCTGTGGTTGTTGTTCGCGGCAGCCGAACGCGCACTGGCGCTGGCGCAACGTTTTCTCGCACTACCCGCATGGCTGCAGTGGACGCTCGGCGCGGCGCTTTCCGTTTTCGCGATTGCGGGTCTGGCGGTGCTGTGGTGGTTGCTGCGACCACGACGCAAACGACGTCCGGTGAGCGCGCCGGATCGCGGCAGCCTGGAGCAGCGTATCGACCAACTGCGCGAACGCGGCGCGCCGACCGGTACGTTGAGCGCGGAACTTGGCGAACTGGACCGCCGCCGCGCAAGCGCACGCATCTACGTGGCATTGTTCGGCGAAATTTCCACCGGCAAATCCAGCCTGATCCGCGCGCTCGATCCGCACGCGCGCATTACCACCGACGCACGCGGCGGCACCACGCGCGCCGTCGCCCACTACGACAGCCTGTTGCCCGACGGTCGCACGCTGGTGCTGGCCGACGTGCCGGGCAGCCGCGAAAGCGGTGGCGAAACGCACGAAGCGCTGGCACGTGAAGAAGTGCTGCGCGCGCATGCGGTCGTCTATCTGTGCGCTGGCGATCTCAATCGCAGCCAGGCCGGAGAACTGCGCTGGCTCGCCGACTTCGGCAAGCCGCTGGTGCTGGCGTTGAACAAGGTCGATCAATGGACGCCGGTCGAACGCGACCAGTTGCTGAAAAGGTTGCGCGAACAATCGCGCGGTATCGCGGCCACCGTCGTTGCGATCAGTGCGGGTGGCAGCGAGCGCTATCAACGGCCATTGACGGACGGCCGCAGCGAATCGGTCGAACGCCAACGCAAGCCGGCGATCGATCCATTGCTGCAGGCACTCGAACGCATTACCGCTCCCGGCGCCGCTGCTCTGGAGGGCCTGCGCGAACACGCCGTGCTCGCCGGGCTACACGAACGCACCGGCACGCTCGAAGCACAGACGCGCGCGGCCGATGCCGAACGCATCGTGCGCAAGTACGCGCGTCGCGCCATCGTCGGCGCCATGGCTGCGGTCGCGCCCGGCAGTGATTTATTGATCCAGGGCGTGCTTGCCGCCGGCCTCACGCGCGACCTCGCGCAGCTTTATGGCGTGCGTGCCACCGAAGTGCAGATCGAGGATTTCATTCGCCAGGCCAAACTCACGCTGCGCACCGGCAGCTCGATCGTACTCGCCGTCGCCGGCAATGCATTGAAGGCGTTTCCCGGCCTCGGCACGCTCGGGGGAGGCGTGTTGCACGCGTTCGCGTACGCGCTGATTTTCGACAGCATGGGACGCGCACTGGCCGCGTCGCTGGCCGAACGGCACACGCTGGATCAGGACGACGCCGGAGCACGCCTGAAAGAGTTGCTCGCCGACCCCGGAAGCAACCGTTTGCGCCAACTGGCGACACTCACCATGGAAGCCTGGCGCGAACGCGAGCCGCCGCCTTCATCGTGAACGCAATTGCTCGCGAGTCAACTCTCACTCATCGAAGCATTCGGGAAACAATATGTTCATGACATTCCTCTGGCATGCCCGACCCCGATCGGCCAGACTTTCGCGCATGTCGCTCATCCGTTTCACCGGCCTGTTTCTCGTCGCAACCTGCGCGCTGTCGTCGACCCTCGCGCACGCAGCGGTCGCGAGCTATCGCTACGACACCGTCCACAGCCAGATACTTTTCAGCATCAGTCACGACGGATATTCGCGGCCGTTTGGACGTCTGCATATTGCGAAGGGATCGCTGCGATTCGATCCGAAGGACTGGAGCAAGGCCTCGACCGAACTCGACATTGACCTGGGCAGCCTCGACATGGGCGATGCCGACTGGAACGCCGCGGTATGCAAGCCGTCCCTGCTTGATTGCACGCACGGCCGCTATGCGCATTTCGTCAGCACCAGCGCCGAACGCAAGGATGACACGCATGGCGTGCTGCACGGCACGTTGACCTTGCGCGGCAAGCAGCAGCCACTGGATATTCCTTTCACCTTCAATCGCGTCGCGCGAACCATCTACGGCCTGCACGAAGTGGCGGGTTTCTCCGCCAACGTCGCGCTTGATCGCAGTGCGTTCGGCATCACCGCCTACTCCGGTTCCATCGGCAACCAGGTGAGCGTGTGGCTCGAGCTGGAAGGCATCCGCGACGACGACACGAATTCATCCAGGGATCACCCATGACCTTTCGCAACCGGCACAAATGGGGCGGGATGGCGCAGTTCTTCCACTGGGTGATGGCGTTGGCCATCCTCGGCAACGGCGTGTTCGGGTTGTTGATGGATCTGGCGCATTCGCCGATGCAGAAGATCAACTGGCTCGCGCTGCACAAGTCGATCGGCCTGACCGTGCTGGCGTTGTTCCTGTTACGTCTCGCATGGCGCATGGCTGACCGCCGTCCGCCGGAAGAACCCGCGCCGCGCTGGCAACAAGTCACAGCGCATGTCGTGCATGGCCTGCTCTACGTGCTGATCGCGGCGATGCCACTCAGCGGCTGGTGGTTCAATTCGGTCAGCGGCAAACCGCTGCAGTGGTTCAAGCTATTCAACCTGCCGGCACTGGCGCAGAAGAACGACGACATCCGTCACTTCGCGCACAACCTGCACGAATATCTTTTCTGGTTTCTGTTGCTGGTGCTGGTGGCGCATGTCGGCGCCGCACTGAAGCATCACGTGTTCGACAAGGACAACGTGCTGCGCCGCATGCTGCCGTTCGCGCGCCTACGCAACGATTCGACATCCAAAGAGGATCGCCCATGAAACGCGTTGCCATCGCACTTGCACTCGCCATGCCATTCGCTGCGGCCGCTGCCGACTACAGCGTGCAACCCGCGCAAAGCCAGCTCGGTTTCAGCGGCACATTCCAGGGCGCTGCCTTCAACGGCCACTTCACGCAATGGACCGCGGCGATCAGTTATGACCCTGCGAATGTCGCCAGCTCGAAATTCGATGTGACGGTGACGCCGGCGAGTGCCGTGTCCGGCGACAAGGATCGCGATGGCGCGATGCCGGGCAGTGATTTCTTCGACGTCGCGAAATATCCGAGCGCGCATTTCGTCAGCACCGCGTTTCATCAGAGCGGCGCGCAGGTGATCGCCGGTGGCAACCTCACGCTGCGCGGCGTGACCAAACCGGTGAGCCTGACGGTGACGTTCAAACCGCAGGGCAGCGGCGCCACGCTCGACGTGAGCGGCACGGTGAAACGACTCGACTTTGGCGTCGGCGCCGGTGATTACGCCGACACGTCGGTGATCGGCGCCGATGTGAAAATCACCGCGCATCTGCAGCTCGCGCCGAAATAATCGGCAACACGATGGCGCGCGAAAATCTATGGCAACGCCTGCGTGGCTGGATCGCACCCGATCCGGTCGCCGAGGTCGCCATCCCCGCGCCGCGCGAATGGGCGAATTCCCATCGCGTGGAAGAAAGCCTGCGCAGTCTGCTCGACGATCCGACCATCCCTGCGTCCGTACGCAGTGAACTGGCGAGCGATTTCGGGCGCATTGAAACCATGCTGGAGAAACTCGAGCGCGGCGAACTGCATGTCGCCGTGTTCGGCCGCGTTTCCGCTGGCAAGTCGGCGCTCGGCAATGCGCTGCTGGGCCGCGAAGCGTTCGTCGTCGGCGTATTGCACGGCACGACCACCGACGCCGAACACGCGATGCTGGACGAAGCGCAGCACGATGGGCTGGTGCTGATCGACACGCCCGGCATCAACGAACTGGATGGCGAAGCGCGCGAGCGACTGGCGTTCGACGTAGCCGAAGTCAGCGACCTGGTGGTGTTCGTCTGCGATGGCGACCTGACCCGCGAAGAACTCGATGCATTGAAAACGCTGGCCGCGACGCAGCGCCCATTTTTGCTCGCATTGAACAAGGCCGACCGCTACGGCGACGACGAACTGCGCGATCTTCTCGATCACCTGCGCTTGCGCGTCGCCGGCCTGGTGCGCGGGGAAGACGTGATTGCGGTGGCCGCGCATCCGGCAGCACAACGTATTCTGGAAGTGGATGCGCAAGGTCGCGAACACGCGCGCGAGCAGACGCGCACGCCCGATGTCGCCGCGTTACGCGAACGCCTGCTCGCCATCGCTGCACGCGAAGGCAAGACGTTGTCCGCGATCAACGCCGGGCTCTACGCTGGCCGGCTCACCGATCAGGTCAGCGCGCGCATCGCGCAGACACGGCAGGCCGTTGCCGCGAAACTCATCCACAACTACTGCATCGCCAAGGGCGTGGCCGTTGCCCTGAATCCGATTCCGGTCGCCGACCTGCTCGCCGCCGCCGGTCTCGACGCGGCGATGGTCGTGCAGTTGTCGCGCATCTATGGACTACCACTCACGCGCGCCGAATCCGGGCGACTGGTTGCGGTGATCTCGGCGCAGCTCGCTGCATTGATGGGCGCGATCTGGGGCATGCAACTCGTGGCTTCGGCGCTGAAAGGCATGAGCGCGGGATTGTCGGTCGTAGTGACGGCCGCGGCGCAGGGCGCGCTCGGTTGGTACGCCACGGTGCTGATCGGACGCGCTGCAGAACGTTATTTGATCGCCGGAAAATCCTGGGGCGAAGCCGGCGCCAAACGCGCCGTCGCCGACATCGTCGCCAGTCTCGATCGCGATTCGATCCTGCGCGAAGCGCGCGACGAAATTCTCAAGCGATTGAAGTCGAACAAGCCATAAAGGGCTGCGCAGATCCTCGGACTTGGAACCCCTCTCCTGCCCGCAGGAGAGGGGGCGGATCATCGCGGAATGGAGAGAAACGCGCACACCGCTTGCGCATCGAACGGCCAGTCGAGTTCACGCTCGTCGCTTGCGTTGCGCAGCACCGGCACGCGCGTGCCATAGCGCTGCTGCAGTTGCGGCGAATCGTCCACCCACACGCTTTCGAAATCCGGCGCGTGCGCTTCGGCGAGCACGGCAAGCGCCAGATCGCACAGATGACAGTAGTCGCGCTGGTAGAGGATCAGGTCGGACATCACGGGCGCAAGCCGGGTGGCAGCGTAGAATAGCTGACCTCCCTTTCCTTTCCCGTGCACATCATGGCCGTCAGCGTATTCGACCTGTTCAAGATCGGCATTGGCCCATCGTCATCGCACACGGTGGGGCCGATGCGAGCGGCAGCGCGTTTTGCCGAACGCTGGCTGGACGAAAAAGGCGTGTTGAGCCGCGTGTCGCGAATTCGCGCGGAGCTTTACGGTTCGCTGGCGATGACCGGCCGCGGCCACGGCACCGACAAGGCCGTGCTGCTCGGTTTCGAAGGCCAGTGGCCGGACCGCGTCGATCCGGACCAGATCCCGCAGATTCTCGAACGCATCCGCGGCACGCATCGCCTGCGCCTGCTCGGCACGCACGAGATCGAATTCGACGAGAAGCGCGACCTGGTGTTCAACAAGCGCCAGAAGCTCCCGTTCCATACCAACGGCATGCGCTTCAGCGCGTACGACGCCGAAGGCCACGAGCTCGCCACGCGCGATTACTACTCGGTCGGCGGCGGCTTCGTGGTGAACAACGACGAGGCCGCGGAAGATCGCATCGTTGCCGACACCACCGAACAACCCTATCCGTTTTCCACCGGCGACCAGATGCTGGCGCTGTGCAAGAAACACGGCTTGACCATCGCGCAACTGATGATGGCGAACGAATCGGTATGGCGACCCGAGGCGGAAACTCGCGTGGGCCTGCTGACGATCTGGAAAGCGATGCAGGACTGCGTCAATCGCGGACTGCGCTCACCCGGCGTGCTGCCCGGCGGCCTGAAAGTCGCGCGCCGTGCGCCGGCCATGGCCGAGGAGCTGCGCAACCAGCACGAAGCGGCGTTTCGCGATCCGCTCACCATCCTCGACTGGGTGAATCTCTACGCGCTCGCGGTGAACGAGGAGAACGCCGCCGGCGGTCGCGTCGTCACCGCGCCTACCAATGGTGCCGCCGGCATCGTCCCGGCGGTTGGTCATTACTACCAGCGCTTCTGCCCGAAGTCCGACGAGAACGGCATCATCGAATACCTGCTCACCGCCGCGGCCATCGGCATTCTCTACAAGGAAAACGCCTCGATCTCCGGCGCCGAAGTCGGCTGTCAGGGCGAAGTCGGCGTGGCCTGTTCGATGGCCGCTGGCGGCCTCACTGCTGCACTCGGCGGCAACGTGATGCAGGTGGAGAACGCGGCCGAAATCGGCATGGAACACAACCTCGGCCTCACCTGCGACCCCATCGGCGGACTCGTGCAGATTCCATGCATAGAACGCAACGCGATGGGCTCGGTCAAGGCGATTAACGCCAGCCGGATGGCCCTGAAAAGTGACGGCAAGCATCGCGTATCGCTGGACAAGGTGATCAAGACCATGCGCGACACCGGTCGCGACATGAAGGACAAATACAAGGAAACGTCACGCGGTGGGCTGGCTGTGAATGTGATCGAGTGCTGATGGCTTTCGGCCTGATTGCGCGGCTGCCAGCTTGTCCTTCGCGGGCAGGCCCTTACAGAGCAACTCTTCGAGAGTCCAGCCTTCAGGAGCATGTCGATTTGGCCGTCCAAATGGAGCGCTTCGAAACGCGTCACGCACGAAATCCTCCACTTCACCAATAACCAAAAGTCCCAACGGCCCGCCATAAAGTCATAAGCACCATCCGCCGCCGACGGGTGACACGACGCAACCACTCTGCAACCATCGAAGCTCAAGGCGTATAGCCTCCCGCACCGGAATCCTCATGTCCCAGAACAACAAACTCCGTCGCGATGTCGGGCCGATGGCCCTCATGTTTACCGGCCTGGGGTCGATCATCGGTTCGGGCTGGCTGTTCGGCGCGTGGAATGCGGCCAAGCTCGCGGGTCCTGGCGCGGTGTGGGCGTGGGTACTGGGCGCGGCGATCATCCTGTCGATTGCGCTGACCTACGCCGAACTCGGCTCGATGTTTCCCGAATCCGGCGGCATGGTGCGTTATGGCCATTACTCGCATGGCTCGCTGGTCGGCTTCATTGCCGGCTGGTCGAACTGGATCGCGATCGTTTCGGTGATCCCGGTCGAGGCCGAAGCATCGGTGCAATACATGTCTGGCTGGAAATGGCAGTGGGCGCGGGATCTCTTTCACCAGGTACCCGGCGCACACGGCGAACTCAGTGATACCGGCGTGGCCATCGCCGCTGTGCTGGTGGTCATTTATTTCCTGCTGAATTTCTGGAGCGTGAAACTGTTCGCACGCTCCAATTCGCTGATCACCATCATCAAGCTGATCATTCCCGCCGCGACCGGCATCGCGCTGATTGCCAGCGGATTCCATCGCGAAAATTTCTCGGTCGGCATCGATGGTGGCGGCCATACCAATGATTTCGCCGCCATTCTCACGGCGGTGGCAACGGCCGGCATCGTCTTCAGCTTCAACGGATTCCAGAGCCCGGTGAACCTTGCCGGCGAAGCGCGCAATCCGGGACGCAGCATTCCGTTCGCGATCATCGGCGCGATCGCGCTGGCGACGGTGGTGTACGTGCTTCTGCAGGTGGCGTACCTCGGTTCGGTGCCGCAATCGCTGCTGGCGAAGGCCGGCTGGCACGGCATCAATTTCAGCTCGCCGTTCGCCGAACTGGCGGTGATCGTCAATCTCAACTGGCTGGCGATTTTGTTGTACGCCGATGCGTTCGTCAGCCCCAGCGGCACCGGCATGACATACACCGCATCCACCGCGCGGATGATCTACGGCATGGAGCGCAACGGCACGCTGCCGAAAATCCTTGGCCACATCGACCCGAAATGGGGCGTGCCGCGTCCGGCGATGTGGCTGAACCTGGTGGTGTCGTTCCTGTTCCTGTTCTTCTTCCGCGGCTGGGATTCGCTGGCCGCGGTGATCTCGGTGGCAACGATCATTTCGTACCTCACCGGACCGGTGAGCGTGATGACGCTGCGCCGCACTGCGCCGGAACTGCGTCGCCCATTCCGCCTGACCGGATTGCCGGTTATTGCCGGCATCGCTTTCATCATGTCGGCTGAACTTCTGTACTGGGCCAAGTGGCCACTGACCGGAAAGATCATCCTGCTGATCGTGGTCGCGCTCCCTATCTACATTTACTACCAGTGGAAAAGCGGCTGGCACGATTTCGCCCGCCAGATGAAGGGCGCGTGGTGGCTGGTCGCCTACCTGATCTCCCTTGCAGTGGTTTCGCGTTTCGGCAGCACGCGCTTCGGCGGCCTTGGTTATCTGCCTTACGGATGGGATCTGGTGATCGTCGCGGTGATCGGCCTGCTGTTTTTCCTGTGGGGCGTGAACTCCGGCTGGCGCACACCATCCGTCGAGGCGGCCCAACTTGAAGCGCACGCTGATTCGGTATCGCCGCTGGTGCCGCCGGATGAAGCGACGGCGGAGCGCGTCACCGGGCGCTAATGAATCGGATGATCAACCACCGGTTTCAGGCGATTGCGGCGAAGGGGACAGGCAAGCGATATCCGAATCTTTTTTTATTTGGTTTTAGCCGCCCACGTACGAGGGAGCGTCATGAAAACCGGACTGAAGAAATTACTGTGCTGTATTTCGCTGAGCGCAATCACCGCTGCCTCGGTCGCTTCCGCTGAAAATGCACCGACTCTCACCACTAAAGCTGACGAAAAAATCGATAACTGCATTCCAGGCCTGGAAAGCATCCTCCCGAGTGACTATTACGCCTGCCGTGCGAAGTATCACTTTCAACGCAAGCACTATAGGCAAGCGGTGGAAACGCTCAAGATGGCCGCGGACTGGGCTAACAAGGACGCCCAGTACACGCTCGGTTTGATTTACTTCAATGGCGATACGCCGGGCATTGCCATTGATCGTGCACAAGGTGTGGCGTGGCTGGCTTTGGCAGCAGAGAGGAAGAATCCCGTTTACGTGCGCACGTACCTGGCAGCTCGACAGGCAATCGACTCTGCCGAACTCCGTACTGCGACACTGCTATTTGCAACGATGAACTTGCGATACGGCGACAAGGTGGCGGGCCCCAGGGCCATGCGCAACTTTGACCATCAGGTCACCTATCATCAAGCCCAGATGATCAGCGGAAACAGCGTTGACTTTCCGATCAATGGATATGACCCGGTGCCTGGAAGCAACACATCAGTTCTACACTTTCTCCATACCTTGGCAGACAAGGACTTCGAAGGGCTTCAAGGTACCGTGACCGTGGGTCCCGTCCAACAACCATAGCTACAGTTGAAACCAAGGGAGCACAAGATCACGTACGCCATGTTCGATGCGAAAAACTGCATCCTGAGGCGTGTACGGGCGAGCGTCGTGGTGACGCAGGTGATACTGCAGGGCTCTTGCAGGCAACCACAGATATTCCCATGACCGCAATGATCAGCGTGGGCAGGCAGGCCGCCATCCCCCGAAGCCGAACAACGAATGGCCGGGCACATCACCATGCAATGAAGCCCGGTCAACACGCGCGAGACTGAAACGTTTGCGTTAGGAATTCGAGGGCGCTCGTTCGGCGCCGACCGCTATTGCAACCAAGGAACTGTCATGAAAACCGGCTGGATCATGCTGGCCTGCGCCGCGTTGGGCACGCTCACCACTGCGTCGATCACCCTGGCACAGGACACTCCGGCGTCCGCATCGTCCGCTGCTGCGCCGGTCGACGAAAAAATCTACGGGTGCATCGAAGGTTTCTCGGACATCCTGCCCGGCGAGTATTACGCCTGCCGCGCGAGGTATCACTTCCAGCGCGGGCACAATGCGCAGGGCGTCGAGATGTTGAAGGATGCGGCGCACTGGGCCAACAAGGATGCGCAATATGCCTTGGGACTTATGTTCTACAACGGCGACATGCCCGGCATACCGGCGAACCGGCCACTCGCCCTGGCCTGGTTGGCGCTGGCAGCGGAGCGCAAGAAACCCGACTATATGCAGACCTATGCAACTGCCCGACAGCAAAGCAGTCCGCAGGACCTGCGCGCAGGCGGTCTGCTCTGGCAAACGATGCGCAGGGAATATGGCGACAAGGTTGCCGGCCTGCGCGCGCTGCGCCGCTTCAACCAGGAAGTGAAGCCGCTGGAAGACGCATCCAAATTCGGTGGGATCGCCTATCTCAACGGCTATTCGCCGTTCCCCGAAACGGCGAACAAAGTGGTCGACGATCTGCATGCGATCGCGGACAGGGCATTTGACGGGCTGCAGGGAACGGTAACAGTGGGTTCGCTGCAGACGAAGTGATGACACAGCCCGCTCTGCAGGAACGCTCATAAAAAAGACGCGCAGCCAGGCTGCGCGTCTTTCATTTAGCCATCCATTTGGCTATTGACGAAGTTTTCAGAGCCCGCGATACGGACGACCTTCGTAACGACGCAGGTGGTACACGCGATGCACATTGCCGGCGCCCATGCTGCCACCAATGGCTGCGGTGATGAGCGCGAGCAGGCCGGCGATGAAGGCGATCCACAGCGCCATCGACGTGTAGTGCGCGGCACGATCCGCATTCGCGCGAATATTGGCGTTGGCTGCATTTCCTTCGGTCACCAGGCGTGGCAAGGTCTGATCGATCGACTCGGCCGATGTGCCGTTCGCCATCAGCAATGCGCGAGCCGTATCGGTGTGGTCGGCGAGGATCGACGCGACGATCGCGTCGTCACTGTTGTCACGCCCGCCCGGGCGGCCATCGCCCGGTACATGGTCGGTCATGCGGCGCACGTTGGCCTGAAGTATCACCAGCGCGTCGTTGTCGGTGGCTGCTGCGGCCATCGGTGCGCGGCCACCATCCATCGGTCCGCCCATCGGCGCGTGGTGATGCATCGCGTGACCCAATCCCAAGGACATCCACAAGGCGGTTGCGGTAAGCGACAAGCCCCACACCGCGACGCCGTGCATCGCGCCCATGGTTTCATCGGTGCGCGCGTCGAACCAGCTGGCGAACATGCCGCCTACAAACAAACCCGCGGCCCATGCCACGATCAACCAGATCGCGGTGCCGACGCCAATGCCCTTTGCGGCGCCAGCTACATCGTTCGGATCGAACGCAGCGAAGCCCAGCGCGAGACCGGCGACATAAAGCAGCCCGGCCACCGCGGTAGCGACGAGCCAGCCGGCGATGATCGCGCCCCAGCTCATGCGCGGATGGAGCAAGGGAGTTGCAACAACGGTATCGATACGATCGCTCGTGACAGCCATGAGGTGATTCCTTTTCGAGATGAGTTGGACGCTGCCGCGATCAGGCGCAACCGCGCAGCAGAGCGATAAGAATCAGTACCGGAATCGGTACGCCCAGGAACCACAGCAGCACATAGCCGATGCCGCCGCGCTGTTTGCCGGCCTCGGACATCTCGGTGTTTTTCTTGATCTCGGACATGGCGCTCCCTCCGTCGACGATGCGGGCAAAACGCCCGTGGGCCGCACGTTGGCGCGGCGCGCGTCGTTGCGATGTGACGGATCATCGTGATGGTGTCTTCACGCCGGAGTGATCGTGCGCGCCACACGACACGCTTCGCGTTCGCGCACGCACTATGCTCGGCGCATGCGCAATTTTTTCCGTTGCATCCTGCTGCTGACCTGCCTGACTGGCGTGATCCCGATGGCTCGCGGCAACGGTCCCGGCGGATTCGATATCCACACCGAACGCGCAGTACTTCAGCGTGTACTCGGCGCGCACGCGTCGCAGATCGAACTGGCTGCGATACAGGCACACGATGGTCGTGAGCGGTTCCGCATTTCAGGCGACGGTGGCCACATCAAGGTCGAAGGCAGCACACCGAGCGCGTTGTTGTTCGGCGTCAACTGGTATCTGAAATACGTGGCGAAGCTACAGGTGTCGACCAATGGCGATCAGCTCGGCACCCATCCGCTACCGTTGCCACGCGAACCCATCGAACGCGACACGCCGTTCCGCTATCGCTACGCGCTCAACCAGAACACCGACGGCTACAGCTCGCCTTACTGGGACTGGTCGCGCTGGGAACACGAGATCGACGTACTCGCGTTGTCGGGCATCAACGCCATGATTGTCGAGCGCGGCATGGACAGCGTGCTCTACGAAACCTTTCGCGACGTGGGCTACAGCGACCGGGACATCCGTGCATGGATCACCCAGCCCGCGCACCAGAACTGGCAGCTGATGGGCAACCTGTGCTGCTTCGACGGTCCGATCAGCGCGGCGTTGATGCACAAGCGCGCGCAGTCCGCGAAGCAGATCATCGCGCGTCTGCGCGAACTCGGCATCACGCCGGTACTGCCCGGTTTCTACGGCATCGTGCCCGCGGATTTCCCGAAGCGATTTCCCGCCGCGCACGTCGTGCCGCAGGGCGAGTGGGCCGGTTTCACGCGACCGGGCTGGCTCGATCCGCGAGGCCCGATGTTCGCGAAGATCGCAAGCGCTTTCTATCGACACCAGCGCGAGCTTTACGGCGACAGCAGCATCTACGACATGGAAGTTTTCCAGGAAGGCGGTAGTTCCGGCAACGTGCCGATCCCTGAAGCTGCACGCGATGTACAGGCGGCCCTGCAGGCGGCACATCCGGACGCGTCGTGGATGATGCTCGCCTGGCAGGGCAACCCGCGACAGGACTTGCTCGCAGGTGTCGATCGCAAGCATCTCTTCATCATCGACATCGATCACGATCGCGTACCACGCAACGATCGCCAGAAAGATTTCCAGGGTGCGCCATTCCTGATCGGCGGCATCTGGGCATTCGGCGGCCGCGTCACGCTGGGCACCAGCGTGCGCAATGACACCGAACGCCTGCAGCGCATGGCGCGCGACAACAACAACATGGTTGGCACCGCGGTGTTTGCCGAGGGCATGGACACCAATCCGTTCGCCTTCGACCTTTTCACCGAGATGGCCTGGCGAAAAGAGCCCCTGGACATGCCGAGATGGACGTCCGATTACGCGCAGCGCAGATATGGCGCCGGCGATGTGCACGCCATTGCCGCATGGAAGATTCTGCTGGCGACGGCTTACGACATCCGCGTCGACAAGGTTGCATTCAACAGCGAGCGCGATGCCGCACAGGAGTCGTTGTTCAATGCGCAACCAGACCTCGACACAAATCGTGCATCGCACTGGTCGCCAGAGGCCATGCGCTACCCGGCCGATGCATTCCGACACGCCCTGACCGAATTGCTGCAGGTGTCGCCCACCCTGCGTGAAAGCGACACCTATCGCTACGACCTGGTCGACGTGGCGCGACAGACGCTGGCAAATGAAAGCCGCGTACTGCTGCCGCAAATCAAGGCGGCGTTCGAAACCCGCGACCGCTCACGCTTCGAAGCACTGAGTGCGCGCTGGCTGCAGTTGATGGATTTGCAGGACGACTTGCTCGCCAGTCACCGCGACTTTTTGCTCGGCCGCTGGCTTGCGCCGGTGAACAACTGGGCATCGACGCCCGATGAACAGGCACGTCTCGAAATCGACGCGCGATCGATCCTCACTACGTGGGGCGATCGCAAGGCGAGCGAAGGCGCCGACCTGCACGACTACGGCAACAAGGATTGGGCGGGCCTGACGCACGACTATTACCGCCCGCGCTGGCAACGCTACTTCGCTGCACTGGACGAACAACTGCGCTCGGGCAAACCTGCGGCGCGCATCGACTGGTTCGCGTTCGGCGACGCGTGGAACCACCAGCGAAAACGTTACGCGACCGAAGCAAATGGCGACACATGGCGCATCGCCACGCGAATCGATCAGACGTTACAGACGATCGAGGCCAACCGCTGACTCGAGCACATCGCCCAGCAAGGCCTGCGCCGTCACTTCCGGGCCGGCGCCAGGGCCCTGGATCACCAGCGGTTGCGCGTTGTAGCGCGTGGTGGTGAGAGCGAACTGATTGTCAGTGCCATACAGACGCGCGGCGGGATGCGTGAGCGGCACTTCCACCAAGCCGACGCGTGCGCGACCGCGTTGATTGAGTCGCGCGAGAAAGCGCAGCACGCAGCCACGGGCTTTCGCCTCGGCATGACGTTGCGCGAGCGACGCGTCCAGTTCGTCCAGACGCGCGAGAAACGATTCGCCGTCGATCGTGCGCAGCGCTTCGGGCACCAGACTCTGCACGTCCACTTCTTCCACGCCGAGCGCGAAGCCGGCGTTGCGGGCGATGATCAGCAGCTTGCGCGCCACGTCTTCGCCGGAGAGATCCGAACGCGGGTCGGGCTCGGTGTAACCCTGCACTCTTGCCTCGCGAAGGAGTTCGGAAAACGGACGGCTGCCGTCGTATTGATTGAACAGCCACGACAGCGAACCGGAGAACACGCCTTCGAGTGTCAGCAGACTGTCGCCGCAACTGCGCAGCCGACGCAGCGTCGACAACACCGGCAGCCCCGCACCCACGGTGGCCGAGTCGCCGTAGCGGCCGCCTTTCGCCGTGGCCGCCTGCAGCGCACGCCAGCCGGACAACTCGCCACCGGCCAGCGCCTTGTTGGCGGTGACCACGTGATAACCGCGCGCCAGCCAATCCGTGTGTCGCGCCGCCAGCGCCGCGTTCGCGGTGGCATCGACGATCACTTTCGCGCCCGTGTTGCTTGCATCGAGCGCGGCAAGCAGCAGCGCGTCGTCGCGCACGTCGCCGCGGTTGTTCAACTGCTCGCGCACACCGCGGCTCGCAAGGCTGGCCGCGTCGGTCTGCTGGCGACGTGAATTCGCCACGCCGACCAGTCGCAACGACGTTGCGGCGGGCGTGTTCAACAGTTTGAGAAAAGCCCCGCCGACGACGCCGGTGCCGAGCAGCACCAGCGCGATGGCCTGCCTCGCCTGCGGCGTTGCCGCGACGACCGGATCGTCGAGCACCGCACTCATGCGATGGCCCGGCCGGCTTTTATTTCGCGCGTGGGGCCAACGGCCTGCGCGCGCGCCAGGGCCGCATCGAGATCGCGCAGCAGATCGTCGCCATCCTCGATGCCGACCGAAAGCCGCAGCAGGCTGTCGGCAATGCCGGCGGTCGCGCGCGCTTCGGGCGCCATCGAGGCATGCGTCATCGACGCGGGATGCGCGATGAGGCTTTCCACGCCGCCGAGCGATTCGGCCAGCGAGAAATATTCGAGTCCATCGACGAACGCCTCGATCTGCTTCACGTCGCCTTCGAGTTCGAAGCTCAGCATGGCGCCGAAACCCTGCTGCTGGCGCGCTGCCAGCGTGTGGCCGACATGGCTCGTCAAGCCCGGATAGTAGACCTTGCGTACGGCCGTATGGGCGTCCAGACGTTCGGCGATGCGCACGGTGTTTTCCTGATGCTGGCGCAGCCGCACGCTCAGCGTGCGCAGGCCACGCAAGGTGAGATAGCTATCGAATGGCGCGCCGATCAGGCCATTGCAGTTGGCCCACCATTTCAGCTGGTCGAACACGGCGGCATCGCGCGCCACCACGGCGCCGCCGACCACGTCGCTGTGCCCGTTGATGTACTTGGTGGTGGAGTGCACGACCACGTCGGCGCCCAGCAGCAGCGGTTGCTGCAGCGCCGGCGACAGGAACGTGTTGTCGACCACCAGCAAGGCGCCGGCCGCGTGCGAAGCCTGCGCGACGTGGCGGATATCCGTGATGCGCAGCAGCGGATTGGAAGGCGTCTCCACCCAGACCAGCGCGGGCTTTTTCGCCAGGCCCGCAGCCAGCGAGACGTTGTCGGTAAGGTCGGCGAACTCGACGCTGAAGCGGCCTTTCTTCGCCCATGCATCGAGCAGACGCCAGGTGCCGCCGTAGCAGTCGTGGGCGGCCAGCACCGTGGCGCCTGCGGGCACCAGTTCCAGCGCCAGCGCCACCGCCGACATGCCGCTCGATGTCACCACGGCGCCTGCACCCTGCTCCAGTTCGGCCAGCGCGTTGCCAAGCAAGTCACGCGTGGGATTGCCGCTGCGCGAGTAATCGTAGGCGCGCTTGCCGCCCAGCCCTTCAAAGCTGTAGTTGGTCGATAGATGCAGCGGCGGCACCACGGCGCCGTGCTGGGTATCGCTCTCGATGCCTGCGCGCACGGCGCGGGTACAGGGGGCGGACTCGCTCATGGTGTTCTCCGAAGTTCTGGGTGGCGCACTGATGTGATGAATGACGAAACGATGGAATCAGCGAAGGGCGTCGCGCAGCAGCGGCGCGAGTTGCCCGGGTTCCTTCAGAAAGGCGTCGTGGCCGTACGGCGATTCGACCACCTCAAGTGTGGCCGGCCCATGCAGGCGGCGCTGCAATTCGCACAGGTCGCTCAGCGGCACCAGCCGATCGGACGGAAAGCCGATCAATGTCGCCGGCGTCGGCACCTGCTCGGGCGCGATGTCGTGCAGATCGATCGATTCGGACAACGCGAGGAAGCGATCGGCATCAAAGCGCTCGACGAAACGGCGACCCTGATGATCGAGATAATCCTCGACCGGGAAATGAAACCGGCCATCGCGGAATTCCGGGCCGCCGGCAAAACGGCGGGCGAATTCGTCGCTGCCGCGATAGGTGGTCATGGCCAGTTGACGCGCCAGCGCGAGTGCTTCGTCGACCTGACCCGAAGCCTGTCCCAGCCGCACGATGCCGCGCTGCACGCTGCGCTGCGCGGTGCTGAGCGGATGCGCACGATGCGCGCCGGCCAGCAACACGAGGCGATCCACCGCGCGCGGGTGCCGCGACGCAAAAGCGAGCGCCACCATCGCGCCGTACGATGAGCCGACGAACGCGTGAACCTGCACGATGCCCAGCGCCTGCAGCAATGCTGCCAGAACATCCGCCTGATCCTCGCTCGACACCGCATCGGTGCCGAGATCGGCCGGCGTCACCCAGTCGATCGCAAGCACGCGATAGCGCTGCAAATCGATCGCGCTGCCGGCGCCGACGAGTTCCTGCCACCAGCCCGGCGCTGCTTCGTCGTCCAGTGCAACCACATCGCGACTGGCGGATATGCCGCCCTGCACGATCAGCGTCGGCGCGTCGGCCGCGCCACACCAGAGGTAGCGCACGTCGACCGTGGTCGGGCCTCGGCCATATTTCGGAGTGAAGGTGAGGCGTCGCGTGCTGCGCTGGGCGGTAAGCGAATCGCGTCGCGGCTCTACCCGCGAACGGGTGGAAGGGGCGATCGAGGCAACGGTGGCAAGCGACAGCGTCATGCGAATCTCCGGTCGGCATCGCCTGTGGATCCGGAGCGGGTGTCGGGCATGCCGGACAGCGATGCTGCGGCAAAAACGACCCCCATCTCTCGGTGGCGCCTTGCGCCTCCGCAGGATTTGGCACCGTGACGGAAACATTTCCCGCAGGTTGCCCCGGCATCAAAGGGCCTATCCCTCCGCCGGTCTCGATGAGTTCGCAAATATTGAACGCCTGAAGACCGCATGTCAATAGACGTCTAAACATCTAAACGTATATGCTGCAAAAGCATGACATTAGGCATGTATCCATCGGCGATGCCCCGCAGCGATCCATCACCAAAATCCAACAACCACCGGTAGTAAGCTCGCCTGCCCGCCCGGCGCCACGGCAGGCGCCACGCCAACATCAGGAGACAGCCATGAGTCTGCAACTGGGCGACGTCGCCCCCGACTTCACCCTAGACTCCACCGAGGGCACGATCCACTTCCATGACTATGTCGGCGATCACTGGGTGGTGTTCTTTTCGCATCCGAAGGATTTCACGCCGGTGTGCACCACCGAGCTCGGCGAGTTCGCCCGGCGCAAGCCGGATTTCGACGCGCGCAACACGCGCCTGATCGGGCTGTCGGTCGACTCCGTGGACGACCACAAGCGCTGGGCGAAGGACGTGGAAGATGTCGGCGGCACCGCCATCAACTATCCCCTGCTGGCCGATCCCGATCTGGAGGTGGCAAAGCTCTACGGCATGTTCCATCCCAAGGCCGATCCCAAGCTCACCGTGCGCTCGGTTTTCATCATCGATCCGAACAAGAAGGTGCGGCTCACGCTGACCTATCCGCCGAGCGTCGGGCGCAATGTGGACGAAGTGTTGCGTGTGCTCGATTCGCTGCAACTCACCGACGGCCGCAAGCTCACCACGCCGGTGAACTGGAAGGCTGGCGATGACGTGATCATCGCGCCGTCGGTGAACGACGAGGATGCGAAGAAACTTCATCCCGGCGGATGGAGAACCTTGAAGCCGTACCTGCGCATGGTGCCGGCACCGAAGGACTGACGCGCATCCATGACCGTGTATCGAGACCTATCCGCCATCGTCGGCCGCACGCCGCTGCTGCGGCTGCGCCATGCCTCCGAGTCGACCGGCTGCGAGGTGCTGGCCAAGGCGGAATTTCTCAGCCCCGGCGGTTCGATCAAGGACCGCACAGCCCTCGGCCTGCTGCTCGACGCCGAGCAGCGCGGCTTGATTCGTACGGGTGGAACGATCGTCGAAGGTACCGCGGGAAACACCGGCATCGGGCTCGGCTTGCTGGGCGCGAGTCGAGGCTATCGCACGATCATCTTCATGCCCGAAACGCAGAGTCGCGAAAAGATCGATGCGCTGCGCCTTACCGGCGCCGACGTTCGGCTCGTGCCGGCCGTTCCGTACAAGGACCTGAACCACTACGCGCATCAGGCCCGCGCGTATGCAGCGACATTGAATAACGACGACGCGGGCAGCGCATGGTTCGCCAACCAGTTCGACAACACCGCCAATCGCGATTTCCATGAAGCCACCACCGGCGTGGAGATCTGGGAACAAACGGACGGCCGCGTCGATGGCTTCGTCTGCTCCGCCGGCACGGGCGGCACGCTGGCGGGCGTCGGCCGCGCGCTGAAGGCACGTCGACCGGATATGCGCATCGCGCTGGCCGATCCGGCCGGATCGGCGCTGGCCAGTTACGTCAACAATGGCGAGCTCGTCGCCACGGGACAATCGATCAGCGAAGGCATCGGTTCAAGCCGCATCACCGCCAATTTCGAAGGCGCGCCGATCGACCTTGCCTGGTCGATTCCCGACGACGAATCGGTACCGCTTTTGCATCGACTTCTGCACGAGGAAGGTTGGTGCGTGGGCGGATCGAGCGGCGTGAATCTGGCCGGCGCCATGCGTCTCGCGCGCGAACTGGGGCCCGGGCACACCGTGGTCACGGTGCTCGCGGATGCGGGAACACGCTACCAGGCCAAGTTGTTCAATCCCGCTTTCTTGCGCGAGAAAAACATCCCGGTGCCCGAATGGCTCGCGCGCGCGTTTCCTGCGTAAGTCGACCATGCATTGCAGCATCCATGACCTTCGATCCATCGCCGCTTCATCGGCGCGCTGATAACGTGGCTCGATGATCCAGACGCCCAATCCTTTGATACTTCCAGACCAACTTCGCCGCGACGGCTTCACCTTCGTCACCGGCGACGTCATGCGCAGCCGGCTCGGCGCAGATGCGCTCACCGACTGGCAGGCTTTCGCCGCGAGCTGGAACGATCTCGCGCCGGATACCTATCTCGCCGCACGTGGTCGTCACAGGCGTCGACGCCACGCCGTGTTCGCGAGCGATGCGGCCGACGACATCCATCGCGAGCCGCACCAGCCGCATTATCAAAGCCTCACGTACAACGCCTTGCAGGGTGACATCCAGCGCTGGTTCGAACCGATAGCCACGCCAATCGGCGATGGCGCCAGCATGCGGCGCATCCTTGCGTTCTGTCACCAGCTTTTCGGAACACTGTCCCCGAACACGAAGCGCTGGCACATCGAAGTGCACCAGTTCCGCATCGAGGCGCGCGCAGGTGAAGCCGGCGAACCTACGCCCGAAGGCGTGCATCGCGATGGCGTGGATTACGTGCTGGTGTTGCTGGTCGATCGCGTGAATATCGAAAGCGGCACCACCACCATTCACGCGCATGACGGTACGCAATTGGGCAGCTTCACGCTCACGCACGCACTGGATGCGGCGCTGGTCGACGATGCGCGCGTGTGCCACGGCGTGACCGCGGTGACACCGCTCGATCCCGCACTGCCAGCCTATCGCGATGTGCTCGTGGTGACTTTCAAAGCGAGCGCGTGAGCGTGCGCATGGGAACTACCGGCGCATCGAAACAATCGACCGTTGCATGAGCACAAGCATTGAACCGAATGTTGAACATGCAAGAAGCGACATCGACCACGCAGGTTGCCAACAAGGTCGCCCAGGTCACGCTGGCGTTCTGGATCATGAAGATTTGCGCGACCACGCTGGGCGAGACCGGCGGCGATCAGTTGTCGATGACCATGCATGTGGGCTATGCGGTCAGCACGATGATTCTGATGGGGCTTTTCCTGATCACGCTGGGCCTGCAACTCGCGGCGAAACGATTCCATCCGCCGATCTACTGGGCGGTGATCCTCACCACCAGCACCGCCGGCACCACCATGTCCGATTTCATGGATCGCACGCTGGCGTTGGGCTACGCCACGGGCGCGTCAATCCTCGCCGGCTTGCTGCTGCTCGTGCTTACGGTCTGGCACGCGAGCGAGAAATCCATTTCGGTCGAACACATCCACAGTCGGCGCGCGGAAGTTTTCTACTGGACGGCCATTCTCGTCTCGAACACACTCGGCACGGCGCTCGGCGATTTCCTCGCCGACGATTCGGGACTCGGTTTCCTTGGCGGCGCGATGCTGATCGGCGGCGTCATCGCTGTGGTGGCGCTGGCTTATCGCTACACGACGTTGAACCGCGTGCTGCTGTTCTGGATCGCCTTCGTACTCACACGACCGTTCGGCGCGACCTTTGGCGACCTGTTAACCAAGCCGGTGAGCCACGGCGGATTGAATCTCGGTACGGCCGGTTCATCGCTGGTGCTGACGGCGCTGCTTGTGATGCTGGTTGCATGGACGACGTACAGGACGCCGCGCGCGGCATCGCTCTGACGGTTTGCACGGCGCGACCCAACGCCTGAAACATCGGCATGTCGCGCAGCAGCGTAGAATGACGACTTCAATCGTCTGCAGGCTTGTCCATGTCCCTCGATTCATCACATCGGGAGACGGCCGGAGCCTCTTCCACCGATCCGCTTGAAGAACGCCTGACGTTCAGCGGCGACAACACGTTCCATCGCGAGCTGCGTCGTCGCGTGGAAGCGGAGTTCAAGCGCACCGGAACGTCGCAGCGCGACAGCCCGCGCATGTATCTCAAGACGGCGGTGATCCTCGCTGTGTTCGCACTGTCGTACGTCGCGCTGGTGTTCTTCGCGGCCAATGCATGGCAAGCGGTGGCGATCGGCATCGTGCTCGGCACGGCCACTGCCGGCATCGGTTTCAACATCATGCACGACGGCGGGCACCAGTCGTATTCCGCGCACCGCGGGGTCAACCGGCTGATGGCGCTGGCGCTGGATCTGGTGGGCGGAAGTTCGTACATCTGGCAATGGAAGCACGCCCGTTTCCACCACACCTGGGTCAACGTGGCCGGTCACGACAGCGACATCGATCTGGGCGTGCTGGGACGGTTGTCGCCACTGCAACCGCGACGTCCCTGGCATCGCTGGCAGCACATCTACCTGTGGCCGTTGTACGGCGTCACCGCGATTCGCTGGCACCTCTACGGCGACTTCCGCGACATGATCACGGGCACCGTCGGCGAGCGACCGTTCGCGCGACCGCGCGGATGGGATCTCGCCGGATTCGCGCTCGGCAAGCTGGTGTTTTTCACGCTCGCCTTCGGGCTGCCGCTGTTCTTTCATTCGATCGGCATGGTGCTGGTTTTCTACACGCTGGTATCGGCGGTGGCCGGCCTGTTGCTGGCCCTCGTGTTCCAGATGGCGCATGTGGTCGAGCCGGCTGCGTTCCCGGTGCCCGACGAAGCGCTTCGACTCGACACGCCCTGGGCGATCCACCAGTTGCAGACCACGGTGGATTTCGCGCGCGATAACCGCGCGCTGAGCTGGTTTATCGGCGGGCTTAATTTCCAGATCGAGCACCACCTCTTTCCGCGTATCTCGCACGTGCATTACCCGAAAGTCGCGCGCGTGGTGGAAGCCGCGTGTCGCGAACATGGCGTGCCGTATCTCGTCCATCGCAGTTTTGCCGCGGGCATCGCCTCGCATTACAGGCTGTTGAAACGGCTCGGTCGACCGGTCGTCGCCGAACTCGATATCGTTCCCGTGCTGATAGCGGTGCCCGTCGCAACAGGCTGAGCGGTTCCCAAGTGCGTTGCGATGAGCAGGGACGACTGCGACACTTCGCGACAAAGCGGCGGGTTGCCGCTCAAGGAAGCCATGATGTCCATCGCCGCGAATGTCGTGATCGCCTTGATCGCCTTGCTGCACGTGTGGTTTCTGATCCTTGAAATGTTCCTGTGGACGCGCCCGTCCGGCCGGCGCGCTTTCGGTCTCACACCTGAATTCGCCGAGCAGTCCAGGACGCTTGCTGCCAACCAGGGGCTCTACAACGGTTTCCTGGCTGCCGGCCTGGTGTGGGGACTTCTGACCACGCACGACGGCATCGAGGTGAAGGTGTTCTTCCTCGCCTGCGTGCTGGTCGCCGGCATCTATGGCGGCCTCACTGCCAGCCGCAAGATCCTCTGGATCCAGGCCTTGCCGGCGCTGATCGGCCTGATCCTGGTCCACCTCCCGATGTTCCTGCCCGCGCATTCCTGACGCGTTTGCTTTTCGGCGCGTTCTTGAATATGACCGCTGGAATAAAGGTCAGAATCTGACGCATTCGACATAGCCGACAGCGCAACACGATCAATTGCCTGCAAATACGCAGCGATACCGATTCGATTCACGATGGCTTGATGGCGAGCAGGAAAATGCGAATCTCCTGACACGGCTGCGGCATGGATAGCCGGTCGAGCATCCCGCGTCGAAGCTTGGGCGGCAGGCATCTGGCTTGGTTTCCGCCGTCATCCGCGACTGCTTGTGCCTTCGCGGCAAGGTCCGGCAGCTTGCCGATCCGCTGCATCACCCTCAGCCCCGCAAGCCCCGCTAACTCTCGGTTCTTCACAGTCAGTGGCACCCCTCTTGCATACGTTCCCATGAGCCGGAAGGCGCAATTGGGGAGGGCCTGGATGTCGTGTCCGGCCATCCTTCCGGCACCCGCTACGAGAGGAAGGCGCATGCTTGCGATGAGTGAGATTCCCTACAACATCACCGATCCGTTCGCGTCCACGCTGAGGACGTTTCTCGATCATGCGCGGGCGATCGCCAGCGGCAAGGTCGAGGACGACGACGGCTTCAGCTGGTTCCTGGCCACCGAATACCAGTGGGAAGTGGAAGCGGCTTGCGAGGTGCTGGTGGAATCGCCGGCGGATCAGGTAACGCACGCCGAGAAGGCCGCGTTGAACAAGTTCCTGGCCGACATGCCCGCCGTGCGCGACGCGCTGAAGGCGTTCAAGAAAAACGCCACCGGCGCCGCAACCGCCTCGGCCGCACGCGAATGGTCCGACTGGCAGGACGTCTCCACCCTGCCGGCCTGGCGCGATTTCTCCATACGCACCGCGGTTCTGTTGAGCCAGCTGGGCAAGGCGGCGCAGAACGACGGGGATTTCTTCGCCGGCCACCGCTGAGCGGAAGCACCAGGGGCGCAAGTACGAAGGCCGGCCCATGCCGGCCTTCGGCATGAAAGGGTTGATGCCCGCCGCCCAGACCTCGGACTCCAGGCCGGACCAGAGCAAGCTGGCGCCGCAGCAGCTATAATGGGCGGTCGGACGCGTTGGCGCTCCGCCTCGCGGGTCTGCGCACGTCAGTCCAGGGCCGCATCCGCATTGAAAAAGTTTTCATGGGGCAGCACCTGAGCTGTCCTGCTCACGCTTTCCCAAACGACTTACGGAATCAAGACTGTGGCCCGCCAGAAACCTCTCAGCCTCTACCGCAACATCGGCATCATTGCGCACATCGATGCTGGCAAGACCACCACGACCGAGCGCGTGCTGTATTACACCGGCAAGAAGCACCAGATCGTCGACGTCCATGACACCAAGGACGGCAAGGGCTCCACCACCACCGACTACATGGAGCAGGAGCGCAAGCGCGGCATCACGATCCAGTCCGCTGCCGTGTCGACCGAGTGGAAAAACCACCAGATCAACGTGATCGATACCCCGGGACACGTGGACTTCACCATCGAAGTGAACCGTTCGCTGCGCGTGCTCGACGGCGCCGTGGTGGTGTTCGATGGCGTGGCCGGCGTGGAACCGCAGACCGAAACCAACTGGCGCCTGGCCGATCAGTACAACGTGCCGCGCGTCTGCTACGTCAACAAAATGGACCGCATCGGCGCGAACTTTGCGCACTGCGTCAAGGGCATTCGTGAGCGTCTCGGCGCTCCGGCCCTGCTGTGCCAGATTCCGCTCGGCAGCAGCGACGAGTTCTGCGGCATGGCCGACCTGGTCGCCAACGTCGCCTACATCTGGGCGTCGGACGACAAGGACAGCACCTGGGAAACGGTCACGTTTGAAGAAGCGAAAAACCGCCTCAAGTTCGGTTCCACCGTCGACAACGACTGGGTTGCCCAGTTGCCGAAGCTGCGCGAGGAAATGCTGGAAACCGCGCTGGCGATGGACGACGACGCGTTCGAGAAGCTGATCGAAACCGGCGAGCACGATCCTGTCAAGCTCAAGGAATGCATCCGCAAGGGTTGCGTCACCGGCAAGCTGGTACCGGTGTTCTGCGGCTCGTCGTACAAGAACAAGGGCGTGCAGCAGCTGCTGGACGCCGTGGTCGATTACATGCCGTACCCAGGCGAGAACGGCGGTATCGCGATGGTCGACGAGGACGGTAACGTCATCGGCGAGCAGGAAGTACGCGACGACGCACCGGCGCGCGCGCTGGCGTTCAAGGTCATCAACGACCAGTTCGGCACGCTCACCTTCTGCCGCGTCTATTCGGGCGTGATCAAGAAGGGCGACACGCTGACCAACGTCACCCGCGGCAAGAAAGAGCGCGTGGGCCGCATCGTGGAAGTACAGGCCAATGCCACCAAGGAAATCGACGAAGTGCGCGCCGGCGACATCTGCGCGTTCGTCTCGATGAAGGACACCGAGACAGGCGATTCGCTGTCCGATCCGGCGCATCCGGCCCTGCTTGAGCGCATGCGCTTCCCCGACCCGGTGATCAGCGTGTCGGTCGAGCCGAAGACCCGCGGCGACGTCGACAAGATGTCCACCGCGCTCTACAAGATGGTCAAGGCCGATCCGTCGCTGCGCATGGAAGTGGATCAGGAAACCGGCCAGACCGTGCTCAAGGGCATGGGCGAGCTCCACCTGGAAATCACCATTGACCGCATGCGCACCGAGCTCGGCGTCGAAGCCAACATGGGCAAGCCCAAGGTCAGCTTCCGCGAAGCGTTTGGCAAGACCGTCGAGCACACCTACACGCACAAGAAGCAGACCGGCGGTACCGGTCAGTTCGCCGAAGTGAAGATCATCTTCGAGCCGGGCGAGCCGGGCACCGGCGTGGTGTTCTCCGACGAAGTGGTCGGCGGACGCATCCCGCGCGAGTTCATCCCCGCGGTTGAGGCAGCCATCACCAAGGAATCCCGTCAGGGTCAGGTCGCCGGCTACCAGGTGCTGGATTTCAAGGCACGCCTGATCGACGGCAAGTTCCATGACGTCGACTCCTCGGCGCTCGCCTTCGACATCGCCACCCGCGCCTGCTTCCGTGAAGCGCAGAAGCTGTCCAAGCCGAAGCTGCTCGAGCCGGTGATGAAGCTGGAAGTCGTCACCGAGGCGACCTATCTCGGCGACGTGATCGGCGACATGAACCGCCGTCGCGGCTCGATCACCGAGCAGGGCCAGAAAGGTACCAACGCCTTCGTGCAGGGCTTCGTGCCGCTGGCGGAAATGTTCGGCTACATCAACTTCCTGCGTTCGGCCACCAGCGGTCGCGGCAACTTCACGATGATCTTCGATCATTACGAAGAAGTGCCGGCCAGCATGGTCGAGAAGCTGATGGAAAAAGAAGCAAAGTAATTCTTTGCTTCACCGTGGCGGCCTCGGTCGCCACGACACCAGAAAGCCCGGGCGAACCCCGGGCTTTTTGTTGGGCGATGAAAAAGTTCTGCACCGGCCGGACACGACCGCTGGCATAGACTGCGTCCCTGCCCTCGGGAGTCTTCGCATGCGCAATCTGGATTTCAGTTCGTGGCAGGGTCTGCTTTCGACGCTGTTAGGGCTGGCCGTGATCACGCTGATCGGCGTCGGTATCCGATTGCTCGCCATGCAAGTGATCCAGCAGCGCCGTGAGCGCGAGAACCGGCAGATCAACGAGCGCCTGCGCACGCTCATCGCTGCGTACAAGACACTCGGCGGCTCCTTCACCGGCAACCTCGCGGTCGATCCCACACACCTGCGCGATCTGCGACGCCGGGCGGAACTCGCCGCCGCCGCAACCAGCGCCGACGATGCCGCACTCGCATCGACCACGAACGATTCACCGAGCGTCGAACGCTCGCGACGCATCCGCGACGCGGTCGAAGCGGCGCTGTCGGACATCATCCTGCTCGGCACCGAAGATCAGGTGCGGCTCGCCGCCAAGGCTGCCACCGAACTCGTCGCCGGCCGCCCCACCGACACC
>NZ_LMUV01000006.1:101171-278102 GCF_009765755.1 Rhodanobacter sp. L36
AAGGTGGCAACAAAGGCGGTGGTGGCGGAGCGGGCGCCGGCATGGGCATGGGCGCCGGCATGGGCCTTGGCGGCATGGCTCATCACGACGTACACGACGATCAGCCGTAGCCATTCGCGGTCGCCGTGTGGTTTTCGCGCCATGGCGGATGGATGATGTGGCGCAGCTATCGTTCAAGATCACCACAAGGGAAAACACCGATGAGTGCAACACGAGCACTGCGACCCGCCATCGCGGCCGCGCTGATTTTCTGCGCCGGCATCGGACAGACCTACGCAGCCAGCACCGCCGAAGCGCTGCCTGAAACCATGTCCATGCTGAAGCACGCCATCGGCGTGCACACCTCCGAGGGGCAACATCAGGTTCCCGTGCTCGCCGCCTATCTCGCGGACAAACTCAAGGCTGGCGGTTTTGCCGCCAGCGATGTCGAGATCATTCCCGTCGGCGAAACCGCCGCGCTCGTCGCGCGCTATCGCGGCACCGGTGAAGGCAAGCCGATCCTGCTGTCCGGTCACATGGACGTGGTGGCTGCAAAGCGCGAAGACTGGACGCGCGATCCTTTCACCTTGGTCGAAGAAAACGGCTACCTCTACGGCCGCGGCAGCGCGGACATGAAAACCGCCGTGGTCGTGATGGTCGAAACACTGATCCGTCTCAAGCGCGAAGGCTTCAAACCGCGCCACGATCTGATCCTGCTGCTGTCCGGCGACGAAGAAACCGCCATGGCCTCGACGCTTGAGCTGGCGAAGCGCTACCACGACGCCGAATTCCTGCTCAACGCCGACGCCGGCGGCGGCACGCTCGATCCCGCCACCGGCAAGCCCACCGTGTACGAAATCCAGGCGGCGGAAAAAACCTATGCAGACTTCCAGATCGCGCTGACCTCCGCCGGCGGCCACTCCAGCGAACCCGACGCGCACAACGCGATCTACCGGCTCGCGCGTGTCATCGATCGTGTCGCCGCCTATCAATTCCCGCCGATGATCAACGACATCACCCGCGGCTCGCTGCACGCATCCGGCGCACATACACCGGGCAAGCTCGGCGCGGCCATGACACGCTTCGCCGCGCACCCGGACGATGCCGCCGCAGCCGCCACCCTCTCCGCCGACCCCGCCTACGTCGGGCAGATCCGCACCACCTGCGTCGCGACCATGCTCAATGGCGGCCACGCACTCAACGCGTTGCCGCAAAGCGCCAGCGTCAACATCAACTGCCGCATCTTTCCCGGTACTCCGGTCGCGAGCGTGCACGACACGCTGATCAAAGTGATCGCCGACAAAACCGCCACCGTCACCGTGCTGCCGCCCACGCCCGTCGCCAGTCCCGCATCACCCCTGCGCAACGACGTCATCGCCGCCATCACCGACGCCGTCCACCAGCGCTACCCCCATGTCGAAGTCGTACCCGGCATGTCCGCCGGCGCCTCCGACAGCATGTACTTCCGCAACGCCGGAGTCCCCAGCTACGGCATCGATGCCTCCTTCACCAAACCCGACGACACCTTCGCCCACGGCCTCAACGAAAAACTGCCCGCGTCGGAGGTTGAGGCGGGGTTGGCGTTCTGGCATCGGGTGTTGGTGCAGTTGGCGAAGTGAGGTCGGTGGCAGAACTGCCGCCCCGTCGCACATTCTCAGCTTCGACAATGGAACCTGCCAGTCAGCGGGCGCAGCAGCATCGCCAGAACTGTGACGTAGTCGAGCTGGAAGTGCCGAATGCTGGCATGAAGCTGGCTTTAAAAAGAACGTGACTTCGGATGATTTGAGCGAGGGCCCAAATACGGCAACGAAGTCCTGCACTCGTGGTTCTGTGCGCTTGCTGTGGGATTTGAGTCGCCTTGGATGTGCGTTCGGCCTGGAGCAGACGTTTTTTTAGATCGAAATCAAGGAGAGATCGTTGGACATTCTTCAAGCGTTTTTGAATCGGGAAGAGATCGCGGGCGTTCTCTACATGCACAACGACTACGTGCGCGTCGTGGCCGGCAGGTTCGAGGATTCCCTGGGTTCGCTCGTGAACCTGGTGGATCTCCAGCCGGAACCACGCTTCGTTCTGGAGCTGGATACGGGCATGGACGTCCAGGTCAAACAGTCCGAAATCCAGCTCATTGCAAGATGACGAGCGTCGTTTGCGACCAACGCGAGCGTCGCAGCGTCGCAGCCAGGGCTTAGGTATCCTCAAGCCACGAACGATTCGTCGAACGAACACTCAGCAGAGCTGGGGAAGACCATGAAGAAAGCATTGAGCGTGCTGCTGCTCTTGTTGGTGTGCGCGTCGGCTTTCGGTCAGCAGGGCTTTAGAGACCAGCACGGACAAGTGTCGCCCAACACGGATTCCCGCAAGTCCATCGACGGATTCGCCGGCTGGTTGGTCGTGACGCCCGACGCGGACTGGAAGGCCAAATGGGAAACGCCTGCCGACACCGTGCCCTACTTCGCCACGGCCAGCAGCACCACGCGTGGAAAGCAGCTTTTCGTGCTCATCTTTTTCGCAAACCCGAAACTGGATGGCAGCAACGCTGCCGACATCCGTTGCGATATCGACGTATTGAAGCCGGATGGCAAGCCGTCGTTTCACCAGACCGGCATGACCTGCTTCAAAGGTGCCCTTCATGAACCCGCGACACACATGTTCCTGTCCGCACCGGTGATCGTCTGGACCGGTGACGCCACCGATCACTCCGGCACATGGGTCGTGCAAGTCACCCTCAAAGACAACCTGCGGCACGTGACCATGCCACTGCGGACGTCGTTCGAGCTGAAGTGAGACCAGTGGATCAGGAGATGGTCGATCAAGCCGATCGTTTGATCGAATCCGTTTTCGAATCAACGCGAGCACTCATACCGTCGGTGAAAGTACGCAAGCGTCTGCGAAACATTTCCAGTTCAATGGCAATGTTTTTATCTCCCGTGATGGCGACGTTGCACTTGCCGCTGCGTTCGGTGTCGCGCGTCGCGACAAGCACGTGCTCATGGATACGCAGACCAGGTTCCAGGTGGGTTCGGTTTCGAAATGGTTCACCACGTTGCTTGTGCTGAAACTCGTCGATGAACACAAGCTTGCGCTCGATCAGTCCATCACTTCGCTGTTGCCGGGTTATCCCGCAACGGTGGGTGACTCTGTGACCGTTGCCGACCTGTTGTCGAACACGATCGGCATCAAGGATCGTCTGCCGACCGAACTGATCAACCGACCGGACATGTCGGCCAGCAGCATGAGTGCTGCGCAGGCAACCACTCTCTACGGACACGGTCAATCACGAACTGGACCACAGCCTTCGTTGGGGCGACGAGCAAAAGCGTGAGGCGACGACGCGACCGAAACGCCCGGAAAGGCACCACCCAGCCCGCGGACAGCCAACGTCAAGATCACCATCAAAACAAAGCCAGAACCCAAGGCCAAATACCGATCCCGGCTACAATGGACAGCTAACGTTCAACCCGACCTCTGCGCATGTCCTCGCACCTCCAAGAAACCCGCCGCCGCCGCACGTTCGCCATCGTCAGCCACCCTGATGCGGGCAAGACCACGCTGACTGAAAAGCTGCTGCTGTTCGGCGGTGCGATCCAGATGGCCGGTTCGGTGAAGGGACGCAAGGCGGCGCGGCATGCGACGTCGGACTGGATGGCGCTGGAGAAGGAGCGCGGCATTTCGGTGACGTCGTCGGTGATGCAGTTTCCGTACGAAGGCAAGATCGTCAACCTGCTCGATACGCCGGGTCACGCGGACTTTTCCGAGGATACGTATCGCGTGCTGACCGCGGTGGATTCGGCACTGATGGTGATCGACTGCGCCAAGGGCGTGGAAGAACGCACGATCAAGCTGATGGAGGTGTGCCGCCTGCGCGACACGCCGATCATGACCTTCATCAACAAGCTCGACCGCGAAGGACGTTCGCCGATCGAGCTGATGGACGAAGTGGAGTCGGTGCTCGGCATCGCGTGCGCGCCGGTGACCTGGCCGATCGGCATGGGCAAGCGTTTGAAGGGCGTGTACCACCTCGTGCTGGAAGAAGTGCACATCTTCGAGCCGGGCAAGAATTTCACGCGGCAGGATTCGACCATCTTCAAAGGACTGGACGCCCCCGGCGTGCTGGAAAGAATCGGCGACGAGGCGATGCGCGAACTGCGCGAGGAGCTTGAACTCGTGCAGGGCGCAGCGCCCTCGTTCGACATGGACGAATACCTGGCCGGCAAACAGACGCCGGTGTTCTTCGGTTCCGCGGTGAACAACTTCGGCGTGCAGTTACTGCTCGACTTTTTCGTCGAGAACGCGCCCTCGCCGCGTCCGCGCGCCACGCTCACGCGCGAGGTGCAGCCGGAGGAAGAAAAACTGTCCGGCTTCGTGTTCAAGATCCAGGCGAACATGGACCCGGCGCATCGCGATCGCGTGGCTTTCATGCGCGTGTGCTCGGGCACGTACCACGCCGGTATGAAGATGATCCAGTCGCGCACTGGCAAGGACATCCGCATCGCCAACGCGCTGACCTTCATGGCGAGCGATCGCGAGATCGTGGAGACAGCGTATCCCGGCGACGTGATCGGCTTGCACAACCACGGCACCATCACCATCGGCGACACGTTCACCGAAGGCGAAGCGGTGAGCTTCACCGGCATCCCCAATTTCGCGCCGGAATTGTTCCGCCGTGCGCGGCTGCGTGATCCGCTGAAGATGAAGGCGCTGCAGAAGGGCCTGGCCCAGTTGAGCGAAGAAGGCGCCACGCAGTTCTTCCGTCCGCTGATGAGCAACGACCTGATCCTCGGCGCGGTCGGCGTGCTGCAGTTCGACGTGGTGGCATACCGGCTGAAGGACGAATACAACGTCGACGCGAGCTTCGAACCGGTGACGGTGACCACCGCGCGCTGGGTGCACTGCGACGACGAAAAGAAGATGGCCGAGTTCCGCGAGAAGAACGCGATGAACCTCGCCATCGACGGCGCCGGCGAGCTGGTCTACATCGCGCCGACGCGCGTCAACCTGCAACTGGCGCAGGAGCGCTGGCCGCAGGTGCGGTTTTCCAACACGCGCGAGCACGCGGCGGCGGTTGATCTGTAAATAGCGATCGAACGGATGGATTGCAGCGCATAACAACAGGCCGAGCACGCTTTCGTGATCGCCCGCTGGATGCCTTCGAAGCGGCGCTGTTAACCTGCTTCATCTCAAGGGGGCAGTGCATGCAGAACCAACCCGTCGCCGGCGCGTCCGTCGCTTTCACCACACCGCAGGATGTGCCCGGCTGGAAACGCTGGCTCGTGTATTCGCCGCTCGCACGTATCGTGATTTTCGCCGCGCTGATTTTCGGTTTCGTTTTCATCATTCGCACGGTCATGGTGTCGATCGGCTGGCTGGCAAAGACGGCGCCGCCGCTGCACAACGCGCTGGCGACCTTGAGCATGCAGCTGCTGCCTGCGCTGATCGCCTATGTCGTGCTGGTGAAGCTGATCGAACGCCGGCGGATGAGCGAACTTTCACTGCGCAGCGTGCCGACGTTTGGCGCCGGTGGATTGCTGCTGGGCATCGTGCTTTTCAGCAGCGCGGTCGGCATTTTGTGGCTGGTCGGGAGCTATCACGTCACCGGCACCGACCCGAGCGTGGACTGGCTGCCTGAAGTGCTGGTCGCCGGCCTTGGCGCCGGCATCGGCGAGGAGATCATGTTCCGCGGCGGCCTGTTCCGCATCGTCGAGGAAGGGCTCGGCACGTGGTGGGCGCTGGCGATCTCGGCGTTGTTTTTCGGTGCCGCGCACGCGTTCAATCCCGGCGCAACGTTGTGGAGTTCGGCGGCCATCGCGATCGAGGCAGGCATCCTGTTCGGGCTGCTCTATCACCTCACCCGCTCGCTGTGGGCCTGCGTCGGGTTGCATGCGGCGTGGAACACCATGCAGGGCACGTTCTACGGCATCCCGGTGTCCGGCATGAAAGCGCACGGCTGGCTGGTGTCGTATCGCACGGGGCCGGACTGGTTGAGCGGCGGATCGTTCGGTGCGGAGGCGTCGGTGGTGGCATTGCTGCTGTGCTCGGTCGTGTCGGTGGTGCTGGCGACTATCGCTCTGCGCCGTGGCTCGATCGTGCCGATGCGACGCTCACGCTGACTTCATGTGCAACGCTCATCATCGTCTGACGATGTCGCTCATTTTGAATCCGGTCACGGCCGCATCGGCTTGACCACCCGAGGATCATCGATGGCTCCGCAAAAGCAACCCGCTCGGCCCAGGCTTTCGTGGCTGGTCAATCAGCCGCTGCAGCGCAAGACCACCATCGCCACCGGCATGCTGCTGACGCTGTTCATGATCACCAGCATCGTGACGCTGGGTTCGTTGCTGCAACAGGAACGCAACCGCAGCTGGTCGACGCATACCTACCGCGTGCTGCTGCAACTGGCGGCGCTGGAGCGCACGTCGCAGGCGATGCAGATTGGCGCGCGCGGCTACATGCTGTCGCAGCGGCCGGACCAGCGCGCGATGTTCGAGGACGGCACGCGCGATCTGCACGCACGCGTGCAGGCTCTGCGCGAACTGGTCGTCGACAATCCGCTGCAACAGTCGCGCATCGACACGTTCGACACGCTGGCCACGCGCTGGCAGACCGAGATCCGCACCAACGCGATCGATGCGATCGCGCGGTTGAAGGTCGATGATCCCGCGCAGTCGGCTTTGGCGCGGCAGCATGTGCAGACCAACTATCTCGAACATCGCACGGTGAAGGGCGACGACCTCGGTGTGGTGATCGATCAGATGACCGGTGAGGAAAATCGACTGCTGGTCACTCGCAACCAGACGCTGGACCGCACGCTCACCTTCACGGAAATCTTCAGCGCCATCGCTGCGGTTCTCGGCCTGCTGCTCGGCTTCACCGTGATCAGGCAAACGACACGCATCGTGATTCGCCCGCTGCGCCGACTCACCGATCAGATGACGCAGCTGTCCAATCACGACCACGATTTCGAGATACGCCGGCTGGATCGCCAGGATGAAGTGGGCGAAATCGCGCGTGCACTGCAGGTGTTCCGGCAGATGGCGATCAGCATCCAGTCGCAAAGCTGGCTGAAGACGCAGGTGTCCGGCATTTCGCATCGGCTGCAGCAGGCGACCACGCATCGCGAATTCGCGCAGTGGCTGACCAGCGAACTGGCGCCGCTGCTCAAGGCGGGCGTCGGCTTGTTCTACTCGTTCGACGAAACGCGCTTCCGGCTCGACCTGCTCGGCAGCTACGGCTTGCGGCTCGGCAGCCACGGCGCCGACCACTATGTCCCCGGCGAAGGCCTGGTCGGTCAGTGCGCGACGGAGCGCAAGGCGATCTTCCTCGACCAGATACCCGACAACTACCTGCGCATCGATTCGGGCAGCGGCACGGCGCCGCCCGGACACGTGGCGATTCTGCCGGTGCTTTATCGCGACCGGCTGATCGGCGTGGTGGAGATGGCGGGTTTCGCGCCGCTCACCCCGTTGCAGATGCAGTTGCTGGAGGAACTGCTGCCGCTGGTGGCACTCACCCTGGAAAATCTCAACCGCTCCATCAGCACACAGCAACTGCTGCTGCAGACGCAGGAACAGGCCGACGAGCTGCGCCTGTCCGAGCTGGTGATGCGCCAGCAGAAGGAAATCCTGCGCGACAACAACGAAGCCTTGCAGGCGAAGACGACCGAACTGGAGGAGCAGTCCGAACGGTTGATCGCGTCGGAGGAAGAACTGCGCGTGCAGGCCGAAGAACTGCAGGCATCCAACGAAGAGTTGCGCGAGAAAACCGAAAGCCTCAACCAGCAGAAACACGTGTTGGAAGAGTTGCAGAAGGAAACAGAAGACAAGGCCGCGGAGCTCGCGCGCGCCAGCCAGTACAAGTCCGAATTCCTCGCGAACATGTCGCACGAGTTGCGCACGCCGCTCAACAGCCTGCTGATTCTTTCGCGCAGCCTGTCCGACAACGACACCGGCAACCTCGACGCGGAACAGATCGAGTCCGCGCGGATCATCCACGACGCCGGCACCAACCTGCTGCACCTGATCAACGACATCCTCGACCTCTCCAAGATCGAGGCCGGCAAGATGGATCTGTTGATCGACGAGATGCCGCTGGCGGATCTGGTACGACGCTTGCGCCGCACGTTCAGCCACGTGGCCGAGGAAAAGAAACTCGGCTTCACGCTCGAGGTCGATCCGCAGCTGCCGCCGATCCTGCGCACCGACGGCAGCAAGCTGGAACAGATTGCCAACAACCTGCTTGGCAACGCGTTCAAGTTCACCGCGCATGGCGCAATCGACGTGCGCATCGGCCCCGCTGCCGAGGGCGACGTTCCCGATTCGCTGCGCGGCATTCCGCTCATCGCAATCAGCGTCAGCGACTCGGGCATCGGCATTCCGCCGGACAAATTCGAACGCATCTTCAATGCGTTCGAACAGGTCGACGCAGGCACCAGCCGCCAGTTCGGCGGCACCGGACTCGGCCTTGCGATCTCGCGTCGCATGGCCATGCTGCTCGGCGGCGATATCGCGCTGCGCAGCGAGAGCGGCAAGGGCAGCCGCTTCACCATCCTGCTGCCGCAGACGCCGCCGGAACATCCGCACGAACAGGCGGAAAGCACGGCGCGCGCTGCGGCGCCGATTGTCGTGCGACCGCTCCATCCGCAGCTGCTGCCCGATGCCATCGACGATGATCGCGACACGCTGCAACCAGGCCAGACCACCATCCTCGTGATCGAGGACGATCCCGCGTTCGCGCGCATCCTGATCGACATGATCCATCGCAAGGGTCATCGCGCGCTGGCCGCGAACAATGGCGAGACGGGCCTGCAACTCGCGCGCGAACACCATCCCACCGGCATCCTGCTCGACGTGATGCTGCCGACGATGGACGGCTGGACGGTGATGGACCGGCTCAAGGGCGATGTCGCCACGCGAACAATCCCGGTGCATTTCATTTCCGCCACCGACGAAGCCACACGCGGACTCGAACTCGGCGCGGTGGGTTTCCTGACCAAGCCGGTGAGCCGCGAATCCATCGGCCAGGCCTTCGAGAAGCTGCTGCATTTCGCCGAGGGCCAGCAACGTCATCTGCTGATCGTCGATGACGACGCCGACTCGCGCATCGCCGTGCGCACCATGCTGCGTGCCGACGGCGTGCTGATCGACGAGGCGGAGTCCGCCGAACAGGCGCTGGAACAGACCACACGCCAACGTTATGACTGCATCGTGCTCGACCTCGGCCTGCCCGGGATGTCCGGCCTGCAGCTGCTGGAGGAGTTGTCGAAATCGCCCACCGGCGTACCGCCGGTGGTGGTCTATTCCGGCCGCGACCTGAGCCGCGAGGAAAACCTTCTGCTGCGCCAGTACACCGACTCGATCGTGGTCAAGGGCGCACGTTCGCCGGAACGACTGCTCGACGAGGTGAGCCTGTTTCTGCACAGCATCGAACATGCACCGCGTCGCGCGGCAACGAGAAAATCATCGGACAGCGATCTGGCTGGCCATCGCGTGCTGCTGGTGGACGACGACATGCGCAATTTGTTCGCCCTGTCGAAGGTGCTGCGCGGCTGGGGCTTGGTGGTGGCGATGGCGCAGGACGGACAGAAGGCGCTGAAGGCGCTGGCCGATGACGAGACGCCCGAACTGGTGCTGATGGACATCATGATGCCGGTGATGGACGGCTATGAAACCATCCAGGCGATTCGCGCACAGCCGAAATTCGCAAGCCTGCCGATCATCGCGCTGACTGCCAAGGCAATGCGCGGCGATCGCGAGAAGTGCCTGGAAATGGGCGCGAATGATTACCTGTCCAAACCGATCGACATCGACAAACTGTCGTCGATGATCCGCGTGTGGTTGCAACGTTGATGGTGAAAGTGACGCCACCGGTCGATCTTGCACTTGAGCAGCTCGAACTCGACCTGTTTCTGCAGGCACTGCGACGTCGGCACGAATACGACTTCAGCGAATACGCGCCCGCATCGTTGATCCGCCGCGTGCGCCAACTCGTGCGCGATCATCGTTGCGCGAGCATCAGCGAACTGACGGCGCGGCTGCTGCACGAAGACGGTTTCGAAGTGAGAGTCGTGCGCGGGCTGTCGGTGCCGGTGTCGGAAATGTTCCGCGATCCGGAAGTATTTCGCGCGCTGCGCGAGCGCGTGCTGCCGATGCTCGCCTCGTATCCGCGCATCAACGTGTGGCAAGCCGGTTGCGCGCACGGGCAGGAGGTCTATTCGCTGGCGATCATGCTGGAGGAGGCCGGCCTCTACGAACGCAGCCACATTTTCGCCACCGACTTCAATGCGGACGCGCTGGAGCGCGCGAAGGACGGCATCTATCCTGCGCGCGATGCGCAGTTGTGGTCGCGCAATTACCTGCATGCCGGCGGCACGCAAACGCTGGCGAACTACTACAGCGCACGCTACGACTTCATCAGGATGCACGAACGGCTTCGTCGCAACATCACGTTCGCCAACCACAACCTGGTGGTGGACAAGGTGTTCTGCGAAGCGCACCTCGTGCTGTGTCGCAACGTGCTGATCTATTTTTCCAACCCGCTGCAGAACCGCACGCTGGGCCTGTTTCGCGACAGCCTGGTGCGCGGCGGATATCTCTGCCTGGGCCTTCGCGAAACGCTGGACTTTGCCGAGGTATCGACGGACTTCAGCGCGGTCGATGCGAAGCTGCGGCTGTATCGGCGCGCCAGCCCGACCCATGCAGACGCGGCATGAGCCGGCCTGAAGTGATCGCGCCTGCCGTCATTGCCATCGGCTGCTCGCTCGGCGGCCTCAACGCGCTGAAAACCGTGCTCGGCGGATTGCACCCGGATCTGGCGCAGGCTGTCGTCGTGTGTTGCCACACCGCGGGCAGCGTTGACGTGCTTTGCCGTCTGCTCGACAGCCACTCGTCGCTCGAAGTGATCGAGGCCGGTGAGCGGCACGCCGTGGCCGGCGGCATGGTGCATGTTGCGCCCGGCGGCTATCACCTGCTGGTGGAGAACGATCGGCATTTCGCGTTGTCGGTGGATGAACCTGTGTGCTTTTCGAGACCTTCCATCGACGTGATGTTCGATTCCGTGGCGGAGGTCTACCTCTCGGCCAGCATCGGCGTGATATTGACTGGAGCCAGCCGCGATGGCGCCGAAGGACTGGCGCGCATTCGCGCCTGCGGCGGCATCGCGGTGGTGCAGACGCCCGCCAGCGCCGAAGCTCCCGCGATGCCGCAAGCCGCACTGGAAACCGCAGGCGCCGACCACTGCCTGCCACTGGAAGAGATCCCCGCCCTGCTCAATCGCCTTTGCATGAGATCGCCGTGACCCTGCCGAAAATCCTGATCGTCGACGACACCTACGCCAACCTCGTGGCCATGCGCCGATTGCTCGCGCACGTCGGCGCGGAACTGATCGAAGCGCGCGGCGGCAACGAAGCGCTGGCGCTGTGCCTGGACCACGAGTTCGCCTTGATCCTGCTCGACGTCAACATGCCCGACATGGACGGTTTCGAAGTTGCCGCATTGCTGGGCGAGGCCGAGCACTTGCGCGACACGCCGATCATCTTCGTCACCGCGGCCTACGCCGATGACCTGAACCGATTGAAGGGCTACCGCTCCGGCGCGGTCGATTACATCGCCAAACCGATCAACGACGTGATCCTGCAATCCAAGGTGCGCGTGTTCCTCGAACTGTATGCCGCGCGCGCCGACCTGCAGCGCGCGCTGACCGAGTTGTCCGAACGCAATCGACAGCTCACGATCGAAATGGCCGAGCGGGAAGTGGTGGAGTCGATGGTGCGCCACCAGGCCAGCCACGACATGCTGACCGGCCTTCCGAACCGCGTGCTGTTTCACGATCGCCTGCACGGCGCGATCCAGCGCGCGCAGCGCCAGCAGGCGCGGTTCGCACTCGCATGCATCGACATCGACGGCTTCAAGAACGTCAACGATCAGCACGGGCATCCGGCGGGCGATGCGCTGCTTCAGGAGATCGCCGCGCGGCTCATGGCGAACCTGCGCGACAGCGATACGGTGGCGCGACTGGGCGGCGATGAATTCGCGCTGATCCTCGAAGACATCGACTCGCCGGACATCGCCCTGCAGCTCTGTCGAAATCTGTGCGCGGCAATCGGCAAGCCCTACCGATTGATAGTGCAAGGCGTAGCGGTCGATGCCCGTATTGGCGCGAGCATCGGCATCGCGTCGTACTCGCCCGGTTCTCGCAGCGACGCCGACGAACAGTTGATCCAGTCGGCCGATCGCGCGATGTACGAAGCCAAGCGCGCCGGCAAAAACCGTTGCGTGCTGAGCGAAGACGCGAGCTGAGCGGAACGATCCGATGAGCGGTTGGTCATCGCGGCGAATCGGCTGTACCGATCCGCCGCGACGACGACTACTGCGAGGCAGCGGCCTTTCTTTCTTCCGCTCGCGAGGTGAACGAGCGCAGTTCGTCCGGTTCGAAATCATCGACGGCAATGAACTCGGCCACGCCTTCGCGCACGCGCTTGAGCAGATCGAATTCGGCCTGGTTGATGACACCGCCCTGCAGCGCTTCGATGTACTGATCGGCGACATCGTGCGCCTTGAACTGACCGGCTTTCTGCGCCTTCTGGAATTTGCGCTCGACCGGTTCGGCGGCGATCACATCCGGCAGCAACGCGTTCATGCGGCCCACCGTGTTGTTCGCGTTCGGCGTGAGGTACACCCATTCGGTCAGCCGGCTGCGCGCCTCGTTCGGCGCCGTGAGCAGTGCGGCCACGCGTCGACCGAGTCGATCCGATGGCGGCACTTCGCGACGGCCAAGCGGAAACACCAGTATGCGCAGCAGCCACGCGACGGGACGCACGGGGAAATTGCGGATCGCGCCATCGAGCGCGTTCTGGGTGAGCCACATGCATTCGTGGAAACCCCATGCCAGCAGTGGACGATCCGCGTCCGGCCGACCGGTGTCTTCGTAGCGCTTGAGCATGCTGCTGGCGATGTAGAGATAGCTCAACACGTCACCCAGCCGCGCGGAGAGTTTTTCCTTGAACTTCAGCTTGCCGCCAAGCACGCCCATGAACACGTCCGCGCACAAGGCCAGCGTGGCGGAGTAGCGATCGAGCTTGCGGTAGTAGCGCCGCGTGTATGCGTCGCCCGCGGTTTCGCCGATACGCGCACCTGTCAGGCCCATCGCGAAACTGCGCACGGCGTTGGAGATGCCGAAGCCGAGGTGGCTGAACAACAGGCGGTCGAAGGTTTTCAACTGCTCGCCGCGATCGGTGATCGACAGCGACTGCATTTCCTTGAGCACGTAGGGATGGCAGCGGATGGCGCCCTGGCCGAAAATCATCAGGCTGCGCGTCATGATGTTGGCGCCTTCCACCGTGATGGCGATCGGCACGCTGGCCCAGCCGCGTCCGGCGTAATTCTTCGGGCCCAACTGCACGGCCTTGCCGCCATGCACGTCCATCGTGTCGCTGGCGATGCGGCGCGCCCATTCGGTGGCGTGGTACTTGGCGATGGCGGACGTCACCGCGGGCTTCTCGCCGCGATCGACCGCGGCCGCGGTGGCGCGTGAAAGCGCGGCGGTGGCGTAGGTCAGGCCACCGATGCGCGCGAGTGCTTCTTCCACGCCTTCGAAACGCGCGATGGCCAGGCCGAACTGCTTTCGCATGCGTGCATACGCGCCGGTGGCTGCCGCCGAAGCGCGCATCGCGCCGGTGGCGTTGGACGGCAGCGAGATCGCGCGCCCGACCGAAAGCACTTCCACCAACATGCGCCAGCCGTGGCCCGCCATCTGCGGACCGCCGATCAATACCGACATCGGCGCGAACACATCCTTGCCGTGGATCGGGCCGTTCTGGAACGGCACGTTGAGCGGAAAATGCCGGCGCCCGATCTGCAGGCCCGGCGTGGAACGCGGCAGCAGCGCGAGCGTGATGCCGAGGTCTTCCTTCTCGCCGAGCAGGTGCTCCGGGTCGTACATGCGGAAGGCCAAACCGATGACCGTGGCGATCGGCGCAAGCGTGATGTAGCGCTTGTCGAAGGTGAGCCGGATGCCGAGCGTTTCCACGCCGTCAACGGTCTGCTTGCACACGATGCCGTAATCAGGAATCGAGGTCGCGTCGGAACCGGCGGTCGGGCCGGTGAGCGCGAAACAGGGAATTTCATCGCCGACTGCGAGGCGCGGAAGGTAATGGTTTTTCTGCTCGTCGCTGCCGTAGTGCAGCAGCAGCTCGGCAGGCCCGAGCGAATTGGGCACCGCGACGGTCGAGGAAAGCGTCGCCGAAATCGTGGAGAGTTTCTGCAGCACCGCTGAATGCGCGAGCGCCGAGAACTGCAGGCCGCCGTATTGCTTCGGAATGATCATGCCGAAGAATTTGTGCTTCTTGACGAAGGCCCAGACGTCCGGCGGCAGATCCGCTAGCTCGTGGGTGATCTGCCAGTCGTCGATCATCGCGCAGAGTTCTTCGGTTGGCCCGTCGAGGAACGCCTGCTCCTCCACGCTGAGTTCCGGCTTCGGTTGCCTGAGCAGTTCGTGCCAGTCCGGCTTACCGGAAAACAGCTGACCTTCGAAACCGACGGTGCCGGCTTCCAGCGCGGTCTGCTCGGTCTCTGACAGCTTCGGCGTGACCTTGGCGAACAACTTGAGCAGCGGCGCGCTGATCTGGCGACGCCGAAAATCGACAAGCAGCAGCGGCACCGCGATGGCGGCCTCGATGATCAGCAGGATCACCGTGGTCCACGGTGCATGCGCGAGCAAGCCGACGATGAGCGTGGCGAGCATCGTGGCGATGGCCCACGTGCGCAGGCTGCTTCGATGGTAGGCGCAAGCGCCGGTGGAAATCAGCGCCGCCAGCAAGGTCAGTATCACGGGCATCTCAACACCTCATCACGGTTGAACGGCGCCGGCGCGTTGCCGGTCGGCCGGTGAATCCAGACTTTGCACGAAACGGGTGACTTCGTGCGCAAATACATCGTTGGCATCGCCCACCACCATGTGCGTGGCATGCGGCAGCTCGACATGCTGCGCGTGGGGCACGCGCTGCAGGAATTCCTCGACGGTCGCGCGCGACACCACGTCGCTGCGCGCGCCGGAAAGCAGCAAGACCGGAATGTCGATGTTCGATGCGGCTGCCAGCAAACGCGGCTGGTAACGCTCGCTTTCCTGGACGAGATCGCCAGCCAGCAAGGCGGGATCCCAGTGCCAGCGCAGGCGACCATCCGCTTCCTCGCGCAACAGCGGACGAAGTTGATCTTCGGTTTTGCGCTCGCGTCGCTGCGGGAGATAGGCCGCGACCTGCTCGGCGGCTTCGGCATAACTTGCAAAACCTTCCGGATGTGCCTGCATGAAGGCGAGGATCCGCTCGACGCCAGCCGCTTCCCAACGCGGCGTGATGTCCACCAGCACGAGAGCGCGGAACGGTGCCGGGCGAATTTCGCCAGCGAGAACCAGCCCGAGCAAGCCGCCCATCGATGCGCCCACCAGAATCGGCGGCTCCGCCTGGACTGCAGCCAGTCGCAGCAGGTCGAGGGCGAATTGGTCGATGCGGTAATCGCCGTCGTGGACGCGACCGCTTTCGCCATGCCCGCGGCTGTCAAAAGTCACGCAGCGACAACCCGCATCGGCCAGCGCATCGGCGGCGGCGTTCCACGCGCCGCGCGTCTGGCCGAATCCGTGGGCGAACAGCAATGTCGGCCGGCCCTGCGGGCATCGCGTTTCGACCGCCAGCGTGGTGTCGGCAACGGCGAATGGGCTGACCGTGGAACGGGAGGAAGTCGACTGAACCATACGGAGGAGTATGGGCCGGCGCTTTGATGGCAGTCAACACCATAGCGATCGCACGTGAAGACACGGTCCACCTTCGAAACCTTCACCCCACGGAAGATTACAAAGACACAGGCGTGTGGCTACCATACGGACATGAATGTCAGCAGCAAGCCCGAACGTACACGCCTATCCGCCGAGGACTGGGAGCTCGCCGCCCTGCACCTGATCGCCGAGCAGGGCGTGGGCGCGCTGGCCGTGGAAGCACTGGCCCGCCAGCTTGGGGTGACCAAGGGCAGCTTCTATTGGCACTTCCGAACCCGCGAGGCGCTGCTCAATGCCGCGCTGGAACGATGGGAACAGTACGGCGAGCGCGAGGTCATCAGCCAGATCGAGCAGATCGCCGACCCGCGCAAGCGTCTGCCCGAATTGTTTCGGCGTGTCGCGCACGAATTGCAGGCCCATCGCGTTTACGCCGCGTTGCTGAAAGCCCTCGATCACCCGCAGGTAGTACCGGTGATGGCGCGTGTTTCGCAGCGCAGGATGGAATTCCTCACCACCGCTTTTGCCGAGGCTGGCCTGCAGGCAACGCAGGCGCTGAACCGCGCACGGCTGACTTACGCCGCCTATGTGGGATTTCTGCAGCTCAACTTCACGCTCGGCCTGCCACGGATCAATCATGAAGAGTTCGACGCCTACGTCGAACACATGATCGCCACCCTGATTCCGGCCTGACACAACGCACAGTTACATCGATACGGCGCCCCACGGCGCCGTTTTTTGTTGCGCGTCACCTTGCAATACCAGTTTGCGCAAACTACCGTTTCAGCTCTCTTTTTTGCCAAACCTCCGAGGACATGATGGCCAGCACGCTGGAAGCGCTCGATCACTGGGTTACCGAGGTGGCCGCCATGACCCGGCCTGCGCGGATTCATTGGTGCGACGGCACCGATGGCGAATATCGGGCGCTGGTGCAGCAGATGCTTGAAAGCGGAACTCTGATCGAACTCAACCAGCAGACCCATCCGGGGTGCTACTTGCATCGCTCGCATCCGTCTGACGTCGCGCGGGTCGAACACCTGACCTTCGTGTGCCACCCGGACGAGCAGGACGCTGGCCCCAACAACCACTGGATGGATCCGGCCGCGGCGCACGCGAAGATCGATGCGTTGTACGACGGGTGCATGGAAGGTCGCACGATGTATGTCGTGCCCTATTGCATGGGGCCGATCGATTCGCCGCTCGCGCGTTGCGGCGTGGAAATCACGGACAGTCCGTACGTCGTCGTCAACATGCGGATCATGACGCGGATGGGTGCCGCAGCGCAGGCGCGGATCGAACGCGAAGGACATTTCGTCAAAGGCCTGCATTCGGTCGGCGAGCTGGATCCCGAGCGTCGTTTCATCATGCATTTTCCGGCCGAGCTGACCATCAAATCCTACGGCTCCGGTTACGGCGGCAACGCGCTGCTGGGCAAGAAATGCCACGCGCTGCGCATCGCCAGTCATCAAGCGCGCAACGAAGGCTGGCTGGCCGAGCACATGCTGATCGTCGGCATCGAAAATCCACGCGGTGAGACGCACTACATCGCCGCCGCCTTCCCTTCCGCCTGCGGCAAGACCAACCTCGCCATGCTGATACCGCCCGAGGGATATCGTCGCGATGGCTGGAAAGTCTGGACTGTGGGTGACGACATCTGCTGGATGCGTCCGGGCGCGGATGGACGTCTATACGCCATCAATCCCGAGGCAGGATTCTTCGGGGTGGCTCCTGGCACCAGCGACGAAACCAATCCGAATGCTCTGCAAAGTGTCGCTCGCGATGCGATCTTTACCAATGTCGCGTTGACTGCAGACAGCCAGCCTTGGTGGGAAGGGCTGCCAGGTACGCCGGCCATCGACTGGCAGGGGCGTCCGTTCGATCCGGCTCATGGGCCTGCAGCACATCCGAATTCACGTTTCACTGTTGCCGCAAACCGATGCCCGACATGGTCCGCGCAAGCCGAAGCACCGCAAGGCGTTCCGATCAGCGCCATCGTGTTCGGCGGCCGGCGTCCATCGCTGCTGCCGTTGGTGATGGAAGCCCGCGACTGGACCCACGGCGTGCTGATGGGCGCTGCGATGGGTTCGGAAACCACCGCGGCGGCGACCGGCGCAGTTGGCGTGTTGCGACGCGATTCGATGGCCATGAAACCGTTCTGCGGCTATCACTACGGCGACTACTTCAGGCACTGGCTTTCGTTCGATCAGCCAGACGCGGTGCTGCCAAAAATTTTTCACGTTAACTGGTTCCGCAAGGACAAGGACGGCACGTTCCTCTGGCCCGGCTATGGCGACAACCTGCGCGTGCTGGAATGGATGATCCAGCGCGTCGAAGGGCGAATTGAAGGCGTCCAGACACCCATCGGCATCCTGCCTGCGGCCGGCGAGCTGCGAGTGGACGGACTGAACCTTGATGGCCGCAAGCTCGATGTCTTGCTCGACGTCGATCACGTCGCGTGGCGCAGCGAACTCGCCGCCATCGGCGACTACCTGGCATCGTTTGGATCGCGACTGCCGGAAGCGCTCCGAATCGAGCAGCAACGCGTGGCTCGGGCTTTGGACAACGTCATCGAAGAACCACGACGCGAAGCGATGGCGCGCTGATCAAAGTCGATTTCGGTTACTCGCCATTTCGGCGTGCGATGCAAACCATTTCGCATGGCAAGGCATCCAAGCTGGCAAGATGATCGCCTGCCCTGCCATCGGATACGCCATGTCGCCCGCTTCGGTCGAAGCCAACGACCATGATGACGTGCGCGCCGCCGCGTCGGGCGACCGGCACGCATTTCAGCGGCTGTATCGCCTGCATGTGGGGCGCGTGCATGGCGCCGTGCTGCGCCTGGCTGGCTACGACCATGCACGCGCGGAAGACCTGACCCAGGAAGCATTCATCCGTGCCTGGCAGAAGCTGCCGGGTTTTCGTCACGAGAGCGCGTTCGGCACCTGGCTGTATCGGCTCGCCGTGAACGTGGCGCTGATGGACATTCGTTCGCGCCATGCCGATCCGGTCAGCATGCTCGACGACGAACATCTGCCGGACCACGGCGAAACACCTTTCTGCGCCGCGGAGCGAAAAGAACTGGAACACGCGGTCGGCCTATTGCCGCCACGCGCCCGTGCCGTGCTGGTACTGCACGACATCGAAGGCTGGAAACACGAGGAAATCGGTGCCGAACTGGGTATGGCCGTCGGCACATCGAAAGCACAGTTGCATCGGGCGCGACAGCTGCTGCGCAAGGTACTGGGAGACAACACATGAATGAGTTCGAGTGGCGTCGTCAGATGCGCGATCTGCGTCAGCCGGTCTCGCCACCGCGCGATTTATGGACGTCCATCGAGGCGGCACTGGATGATGCTGCGCCAGTGGATACGGCAACGGAAACGACTTCGACGCCGGTGCGATCGTCCGCTTACACGCGACGCTGGTTGGTCGGCGCGGGCCTTGCGGCTTCATTGCTGCTGGTCGCCGGGCTCAGCTTCCATCTGCGGCAGATGCCGGGTTCGACGACGGCCGCGATAGCCAGCAAGTCCGCACTTTCGTCGAAGTGGAAACCTGCCGATCCACGGCTGGCCGGCGCCGCCATCGAACTGGACGCCGCACGCATGGAACTCCAGCAGGCGATGCAGCAGGCTCCGGATTCGCCGGCTCTGCAACGCATCCTGGCACGCACCGAACATCAACAAACGCAACTGCGTCAGTTGGCTCGCGAAGCCGGCTGACCTATCGGGAATGATCATGAAAACCGCTCGCTACGTTCCACTTCTGCTGTCGCTGTGCATCGGTCAGGCCATGGCCGACACACCGATTCATCTGCGTCATGACGCAACCGCCAATGTCCACGTGAGCATCAGCAATGTTGCCGGCACGGTGAACGTGAGCGCGTGGGATCGCAACGAGGTGGAAGTGAGCGGACAGCTGGGCAATGGCACCAAGCCGCTGGCGATCACTGGCGGCAACGACGATCTTGCGATCAAGGTCGAGCCGGAAGGCGGTTCGGGTGGATGGTTCAACTGGGGCGGCGACAGCCGGATGGCGCCGAGCGAGCTCGAGCTGCACGTGCCCAAAGGTGCATCGCTGGATATCGGCGTCGTGAGCGCGCCGCTGGTCGTGGATGGATTCGATGGCGGCGAGATCGTGGTGAATACGGTGAGCGGGAAAGCGCGCATCAACGCTCGTACGCCATCGCTGAAAGTGGATAGCGTCAGCGGCAATGTGGAACTTGCCGGTCACGCGGAGCAGGCAGATCTGCAGACAGTGAGCGGTGACATTCTTGCGCCTGTCCTCGGTAGCGACGTAAAGCTGCAGACGGTGTCCGGCCGCATCCAGGGCAGCGGTGGGCCGTGGCAGAAGCTGACGCTGAGCACGGTGTCCGGCGAAGTGCAGCTGAGCGGCGGCGTTGCCGCCAATGGCAGCGTCGGCATCGACAGCATGAGCGGCGATGTGCAGCTGCAATTACCGGCCAGTGCCGCGGGAACTCTGCACGCCAGCAGTTTCAGCGGCGATCTGCGCAGCGACTTTGGCACACCGACGAAACCGGAGCATGGGCCCGGCAGCAGCCTGGACGTCCGTATCGGAACCGGCAACGGGCACATCAATGTCGAGACATTCAGCGGCGACCTGCGCATTCGCAAACAGGATTGACTGCGGCATTGATAGACCGCTTTGCCTCAACGCCTATCGAACGACATCATGAAAAAAGCCGTCGCAAGCGACGGCTTTTTTGTGCCCGACCAGACGGGATCAAAGATCCTGGTGGTACTGCACGTAAGGCGTACGCGATTGATCCGGCTCAGGACCGACAGGCGTGTTTGCCGGCGTACCGGACGACCAGAGATTCTGCGCGCCCACGCTGAGAGAACCGCGCCACGGCAAGCGCCAGGTCACACCCAGATCGATGCTGTTCCAGCGCCGATCCGAATTGAAACCGCCGGGAATACCGGCTTGCGGCTGCATGGTGCGACCCACCAGCGTGCCACTCAACGGACCGTGATCGACGCCGAAACTCAGTGCCTTCTGATCCATCGTGTTGATGCCGAGCAGGTTGCCCGGCAACAGATGGATGCGCCCGACGCTGGCGCCCAGATCGATGCCGCTCTTGTTGCCCAGCGACAGACGACCGCGCGCATTCACCTGCGTGCTGCTATCGAAACTGGCGAGGCCATCGACACCCGGCGCTGCGCCTGGAAGCACGCGTGGCAGCGGCACATTGTCGTTGTCGGGCGTGCTGTTGGTGGCCACGCTCAGGCCGACGGTATAGCGGCCCAGATCGTAAGTTGCCCCGACCTCGCTGCCGATCACCCGCGACGGTTGATTGATCCACGAGTGCTGGCTGAATTCCGCATGCGCCTGCAGGTTCGGCGCCAATCCGTACTGCAACCCGGTGGTCATCACGCTTGCGGCGTCCACCGCATGGAAAGCCAGAGGTGCGTTGTTGCGCAAGGCGCCGGTTTCGGAGTCGGTGTCCGCCTTGAGAACAAGCAGACGGCCATCCGTGCCACGCCAAAGCGGAACCACCACGCCGGGTTCGACCTCGGTGACCTGGTCTGGCGGCTGGCTCAGAAGGTGCTGCGCCAACGCGTTGTCGCCGCCCGCAGTCTGCCCGGCCGCGGCAAGCGGCAGAACGGATAACAGAAGCGTGGCGACAAGATGGCGCATGAGTGGGTCAACAGCTCTCAGGTGACAAGCCCGGGACGCGAGCATATCGCATTTTACGTTTTGCTAACACCCCGGAACGACTTGAAAAGTCGGCAATACCTCACAAAAGTTGCCGCCCCGATGGGCTGGAGCCTTTGCTACGACCCGGATCCCCAACCACTGGTTCCCGCTGGCTACGAGGCCGGCTTACACGATATAAAGAGTGGTTGATGCCGATCCCGCTGTACCGATCCGGAACTGACTGCAGCCGATGAGCGCCACACCCACGATCCGTTCGCCCCAGCCGCCACCGATCGCCGGTGACGCAGCGACATTGCATGGCGCGGTGGAGCGGTTGTTCAAGGCATCCGACGCGGCCAGTGTCATGGAAATCTGCGAGTTCATGCTTGGCCATTTCGGCGTGCATGGACGGCTTCGCTGGCGCAACAGGGACGAACAGCTCGCCACGCCATCGAACGAACTGGTCGACCTGGCGGAGAACCCGCAAGGTCATCGAACGCTGACGCTTGAAGGCGCCGAGCTGCCGCTGGCCGAAGATGTTCGTGATCAGCTTTCCTGGCTTGGCCGCCTGGCGGATGCGCGGTTGCGACAGCTCGCCGAAACCAGCCGACTCTATGAAGCCATTTCGCGACTCGCCCTGGCAGAGCGGCTGCAACGCGCGTTGTATGCGATTGCCGAACAGGCCAGCGCGCAGCAGGACATGCCCGAGATGATGCGCTCGCTGCATTCCATCGTCAGCAGCCTGATGTACGCGGAAAATTTCTACATCGTGCTTTACGACAAGAGCACCGAGACCATCCGTTTTCCGTACTACGTCGATATTGCCGACACCGATCCGCCGCTGCCCGACCAGAACACGCCGCTGCAGGAATTGCTTCACAGCCTGACCTGGAACCTCCTGCAGGAAGGTCGCCCGTTGATGGGCTCGCTGGACGAATTGAGGCAGCAACTCGGCGATCACTTCGTGCTGGTCGGCCCGCATTGCGAACACTGGCTCGGTGTGCCGTTACTGCGTGGCGGCCAGATCGTCGGCGGCATCGTGATGCAGAGCTATCGCCCCGATACGCACTACTCAAGGCAGGATCTCGAACTGCTCAACTATGTTGCGCAACACGTGCAGACCGCGCTCGAACGCCGCGAGGCGCATATCGAACTGGGTCGCCGGGTGGCTGATCGCACGACCGCATTGCGTGAAGCCAACCGCGTCCTTCGCCAGCAGGTTCTGCAGCGCCAGCGCGGCGAGCGATTGCAGGCTGCGCTGTTCCGCATTGCCGAACTGGCCAACACCACCGACAGCCTGGAAAAATTCTACGCGGCGGTCCATCAGGTCATCAGCGGCCTGCTCTATGCGCGGAATTTCTATATCGCGCTGGTGGACGAGGACAACGGCTATCTCACTTTTCCTTATTCAGTGGACGAGGTCGACAACGTGCGCCCGCCACGCGCTCACGGACGCGGAGCGACCGAATATGTTTTACGAAGCGCAAAACCTCTGCTCGCCGATCCGAAAGAAATCGAGCGGCTGGCCGCGCTCGGCGAGATCAGCCATTTCGGCGCGCGATCGGTTTGCTGGCTCGGCGTGCCGTTGCTGTGGAGCGGAAAAGCGATGGGCGTGCTTGCCCTGCAGAGCTATTCGCCGGAGCACACATACAACGAGCGCGACCAGGAACTGCTCACCTTCGTCAGCTATCACATCGCCAACGCATTGCAGCGCAAGCATGCGGCCGCGGCGTTGAAACAGGCTTATGCCGGACTCGAACGTCGTGTGACCGAACGCACGCGCGCCTTGGCGCTGGCCAACCGCGATCTGCGCGAACAGATCGCCGAACGCGAACGCGTCGAGCGTCGACTCAAATACGAAACCCTGCACGATTCGCTGACCGGACTGCCCAATCGCACGCTGCTTTTGCAACGACTCGAACAGGCCATGCAACGCTACACAGACAATCCGAATGAGCAGTTTGCTGTGCTGTTCATCGATCTGGATCGCTTCAAGGTCATCAACGATTCGGTGGGGCATCTGGTCGGTGACGATCTGCTGTTCCAGGTCGGTGGCCGCATCCGCGCCTGCCTCAAGACGCGCGATGTGGTCGCGCGGCTGGGCGGCGATGAATTCGCTGTGTTGCTCGAAGGCATCGTTGAACAGGGCAAGGCAGCGTTGATCGCCGAGCGCATCATCGTCGAACTGCAAACGCCGTTCCGGCTCGGCACCAAGGAAATATTCACTTCCGCATCGATCGGCATTGCGTTGTCCAGCCCGCACTACCGTCAACCCGAAGAGTTACTGCGCGACGCTGACGCTGCCATGTACAACGCGAAGGACGGCGGCCGCCATCGTGCGGCCATGTTCGACGATCGCCTGCGCCGCGAAGCGCTGTCGCTACTGGATATGGAAAGCGATCTGCGCCATGCGTTGAGTCGCAATGAATTCGTGCCGTTCTATCAGCCGATCGCCGAGCTTGCCGATGGTCGCGTCACCGGCTACGAGGCGTTGCTGCGCTGGCATCATCCGGAACGCGGCCTGCTGTCGCCAAGTGATTTTCTGCTGATCGCCGAGGAGTGCGGTTGCGCCGAAGCGATCGACTGGCAGATTTTCGAGCAGGTATGCGCGCAGGCCGTGCAACTGATCGGTTCGGATGGCTTCATCAGCATCAACGTGTCCGGCCGGCATTTTCGTTCAGCCGATCTCGACCAGCGTTTGCTGGACTTGTTCGCGCAGTACAAGGTGCCGACGAGCTGCATACGGATCGAGGTCACCGAACGTGCATTGCTGGAGAACCCCACGCAGGTCAAGCAGATGTTGAAGAACCTGCGCAGCCACGGCGTCGGCATCGCACTGGATGATTTCGGCACCGGCTATTCCTCGCTCAGCTACTTGCATCAGTATCCGTTCGAGACGCTGAAGATCGATCGCTCGTTCATCACCGCCTTGCCGACGGGCGATGAAGAAACACAGGGCCTGGCGCTGGTTCGCGCGATCCAGGTTCTCGCCGATTCCCTGCAGATGAAAGTGATCGCCGAAGGCATCGAGGAAGAATCCCAGCGGCAGGCGCTGCTTCGCGTAGGCTGCCGTTATGGACAGGGATTCCTGTTCTCGACACCGCAGCCGGCCGAAACCTGGTTGAACACGGATCGGCCACTGCTGCTCGCGTAACTGGCGGTCGCGCAAGCCTTCAAACGGCTGACTTACTGCTCGGTATCGGGCGCACCGAGCGCGGCGCTTTCACTCAGCAGATGTTCGGCATCGATGCGATCGAAGTAATAGCGCTGCGCACAGAACTCGCAGATCACCTCGATTTCGTCATCGCGCGCCGCAAGCGCCGCTTCGACTTCGTCGCGTCCGAGCGAACGCAGCATCGCGCTGACGCGTTCGCGACTGCAACTGCAGCCGAAGGCCAGCGGACGTGGCTCGGAAAGGCTCACCGATTCTTCGTGATAGAGCCGATACAACAGTTGCTCCGGCGGTGTCTCCAGCAGTTCCTGCGCGCTCAGCGTGGACGTGAGGTGCACGACGCGGTTCCACGCATCCTCATCCGGCACCACGTCGTGTCCGCCCTCGTCCGGCATCTTCTGCAGCATCAGTGCCGCTGCATGTTCGCCGTTCACGGCCAGCACGATGCGTGCAGGCAGTTGTTCGGATTGCACGAAATAATTTTCCAGCGCGTCGGACAAACTCGCGTGCCGAAGATCGACCAGCCCCTGATAGCGTTGCCCGCGTTCCACGTTGCCGATGGTGATCGCCATGATCGCCTCGGGAAGTTCATCCAATGCCAGCGTGACCGGCAGCGGATCGTCCCATCGCGCCAGTCCGCGCAGTCGACCTTGATCGTTGCATTCGGCGAACAGCATGCGCAGTGCGCCCGCACTCTTGAGCTCTATCGAAAGCGCGCCGTCCAGTTTGATGTTGCCTGTGAGCATCGCGCTGGCGGCCATGGCCTCGCCGAGCAGCGTGTGCAGCTGCGGTGGATACTCGGCACGTGCGGCCACGTCGCGCCACGCTGCACCGAGCCGGACCAGCACGCCGCGCACGCCAGCGCGTTCAAGCAGGAAGCGATGCATCATGTCGTCGGCGATCATGGTTTCCAATGGGGTGTTCTCTTGATGTTCAAGCGTCCCAGATGGGGGCGCGGTCGATCCGGGACAACACCTATACTGCCTGCACTTTCCGACGTGCACCTCATGAAAAGTCTGCTCGGCCACTCGCGCACGCGCCGCCTGCTGCGTGCGCTACTGATCCTTGCACTGGCCTGGCTGGCACTGAGCTGGCTGGTCGTGCTGGTGCTGCGCTTCGTGCCGCCATGGACATCCGCGGTGATGCTCGAGCGTCGCGTCGGCGCGGTGGTTCATGGCGAAAAGGATTTCCGATTACGCCATCGCTGGGTGCCGTGGAACGAGGTATCGCCCTGGGTGCCGTTGGCGATGGTGGCGGGTGAGGATCAGAAATTTCCTTATCACCACGGTTTCGATTTCGATTCGATCCAGGACGCGATGGACGCGGCCGACGATGGTCGCCGCTTGCGTGGCGCCAGCACGATCAGCCAGCAGACCGCGAAGAATCTTTTTCTGTGGAACGGACGCAGCTTCGTGCGCAAGGGCCTGGAAGCGTATTTCACCGTGCTCATCGAGGCGACTTGGCCCAAGCAGCGAATCCTCGAGGTCTACATGAATGTCGCCGAGCTTGGGGATGGCGTCTACGGCGTCGGCGCAGCCAGCGATGTCTACTTCGGCGTGCCGCCGGGCCGTCTCGGTCCGGAGCAGGCCTCTCGCCTCGCTGCCGTATTGCCAAGCCCTCGGCGCCTGCACGCCGATCGACCCAGCGCTTATGTCCAGCGCCGCGCCGCATGGATTCAACAACAGATGAGTCGTCTTGGCGGACCCGGATATGTTGAAGGTGGCGCGCCCGCACGTGCGCCGCATTGATGATGCACGATTCTTCGCCACTCGCGCACGCGCGTGAGACATTTTTCAAGTGACGCCCTCCAAGCCCAGCCTGACCGTCGTCGTTCCTGCGTTCAATGATTCAGAGGTGCTGTGGTCGTTTCATCAACGGCTGCAGCGCGCGCTCGCGACTCCGCACTGGATTGCACCGTGCTTTATGTCGACGACGGCAGCGAGGACGACACATGGGCGATCATCCAGTCGCTGATCTCCGCCGACGCCAACGCCGGCGCCACCAAGTTGTCGCGCATTTCGGAAAGGAAGCCGCACTGACGGCAGGACTGGATCACGTGACGGCTGATGCAGCCGTGGTGATCGATGGTGCAGATGCTGGCGCGCGGAGTGATCGGCGAATACCTGGATCGCAACCACGTCGAGAGCAAGCGTCGGCCACTGTATTTCATCGAGCAACGGCAGCTGCCTCGCGTGGTCGACCAAGCGTTTCCAGGTCTCATCTGCAACTTCACGACATTGCTACACGCGCGGGAATCGGCAGCAGTAGACTCAAGTTCCTCCACGAACGGGAGAGCACGCATGAGTCAGGTCAGGCATCTGCTGGAAGGCAAAGGCAGCGAGATCTTCTCTATCGCGCCGGACGCGCCGGTGCTCGAGGCGATCAAGCACATGGCCGAACATCGCATCGGCGCATTGTTGGTCATGCGCGGCAACGAACTGGTCGGCGTGGTGTCCGAACGCGACTACGCGCGCAAGGTGATTCTGCAAGGCCGCTCGTCGGCGCAGACCGCGGTGTCCGACATCATGCACGTGCAGCCGTTGACGGTCGGCCCCGATACGGACGTGTTCGATTGCATGCGCCTGTGCACCGATAGCCGTGTGCGCCATTTGCCGGTAGTGGATGGCGGCAACATCGTCGGCGTCATTTCGATCGGCGATCTGGTCAAGGCGGTAATCGACGCGCAGGCCGATCAGATCGAGCACCTGCAGCGCTATATCACCAGCTGAGATTGCGATATCGGCGGGTTGCGCGACGACAAGTCGACAGCGTTACGCTCAGCCTGATGCCGATTTTTCCGATGTCGAATGCTCCGGCAACAAGTCGGGTGAATTCCCGGCACGCCGTGCGAACCGTACTGCGATCGCGGAAACGCCAGCGCCAATGGCCGCCATGCCAGCCACGCCGATGCCGATTTTTCCGAGCCCGAAGACGCCGCTGGTCACGATGAAATCGCCAAACCGCCATACTGCGGTTTCGATGAAATTCTTTCCCTTGTAACGGGGTTCGCGCGGCACGCGGGTATACAGCGCATCGACAGCGGGTTTGGTCGTGCCATACGCAAAGCCGCGCGTGATCACCAGCATGATCGTGAGCAGTGAAAGGCCATACGTCGACATCGCGGTGTGCCGGCCCAGCAACCACGCGGGCAAGTCGATCCATCGTGTGGGCGCGCTGAAATCCAGTTCGAAGAAATGGCCGAAGGCGAACGTCATGACTGTTGCCAGCAATAAAGTATTGATGATCGCCGGCAGCACCAATCCCCAGCCAGCGCCGTGACGCACCAGCAACCAGCGCGTGATGGTCAGCTGCAGCACCGCACCGAGCACATTCGTCGCCAGATCGATGTCGTTGTAAAACGCAGTGCGCAGCGCGTTGTTGTGGAAATGCGCGCGGGCGTAATCAGCCACCAGCGCATAGGCCAGCGTCCCGATGCCGTCTCCCAGCAACATCAGGATCGCCATGTAACGAAGAAATGGCCTCGACCAGAGTTCCTTGAGGCCGGCCCATAGCGAGCCGCCGATCGGTTCTTCGGTCGCGCCGTCTGTGCGCCTCTCGTCCTGCGTGGACAGCTTCAGCAACAGCACCAGCGACGCGCTCAGCATCAGCGCCGACACCGCCAGTAGTGGCGCTACGCCGAGCAGGCGCACGAGCACACTGGTCACAATCGGTCCGAATAGCGCGCCGGCCATGCCGCCAAGCGCGATCAACGAAAACACGCGACGTGCAGAGCCGCTGTTGAAGATGTCCGCCATGAAACTCCAGAACAGCGACACCACGAACAGGTTGAACACGCTCACCCACACGTAGAACACCACGCCCAGTGCTCGCGCACCGATGCGATCCTGCAGCAGAAACGCGGGAACAAACGCGAGCAGACACACGACGAAGAAACTGTAGACCCATGCCAACAATTTCCGGCGCGGGAACCGAGCCACCAGCGCACCGAACACCGGCGTCAGCAGCAGCATCACGATGAAGGTTGCGAAGAAGAACAGCGGCAACGCACTCGAACCCACTGCGCCGCTCAGCTGATCGCGCACTGGCCGGATGATGTAGTACGAGGTCATCACGAAGAAAAACGCCAACGCGGAAAGCATTGGCGCCGTGCCTTGTTCCGCATGGGCTGGACGTTGCAAACTCACGGAACTATCCGAGACATGGGCGGGGCAAGCCTACCATGCGTGCATCTCCCGCGGCCGATGCACGGAAAGGCAGTACGCAGAATGACGATCCACAGGGATGCTGATGAACACATACGATTTCATCATCGTCGGCGCGGGCTCCGCCGGTTGCGTGCTGGCCAACCGGCTCAGCGCGCAACCGGGCAAACGCGTATTGCTGATCGAAGCAGGTGCGTCCGATTCCAATCCCCTGATCCACATGCCCGCAGGCATCGCGCGGCTTGCGAATAACCGACGGCTCAACTGGAACTATCACACCGAGCCCGAGCCGCAGCTTCACCATCGGCGCCTGTGGTGGCCGCGAGGCAAGACACTGGGCGGCTCCAGTTCGATCAACGCCATGTGCTATGTGCGCGGCGTGCCGGCCGACTACGATGCCTGGGCGCAGGCGTGTGCGGATCCGCGCTGGTCTTGGTCGCAGGTGCTGCCGTGGTTTCTGCGCGGCGAGAACAACACGCGCGGCGCCGACGCGCTGCACGGCGTTGGCGGTCCGCTCGGTGTTTCCGATCTGCGTCACCACAACGTGCTTTCGTCGGCGTTGATTGATGCAGCTTGCGAAGCAGGATTCGAGCGCAATGACGATTTCAACGGAACGCATCAGTCGGGCTTCGGGCTCTATCAGGTAACGCAACGCGATGGTCGCCGCTGTTCGGCAGCTGCCGCGTACCTGAAAACCGTGCGCCATCGCGTCAACCTGCATGTGCGCACGGGTGCGCTGGTCGAACGGGTACTGATCGAGCAGGGTCGTGCTGTCGGCGTAATGTTGCGACACGGGCACCGCACATCCGAGCGCATCGAAGCGGGCGAAGTCATCTTCGCGGCCGGCGCGATCAACACGCCACAGTTGCTGATGCTTTCCGGGCTCGGGCCCGCCGATCACTTGCGCGAGCACGGCATCGACGTGATCGCCAACTTGCCCGATGTCGGCGCGAATCTGCAGGACCACCTCGACATCTGCACGCTCGACGGAAGCACGCGCAAAGTCACCTACGATCATCTCAACGAACTGACCACGGGCCTGCGCTGGTTGATGCATCACGACGGGCCGGGTAGTTCGAACATCGCCGAAGCCGGTGGTTTCGTTCGCAGCCGGCTGGCCGACGATGCGCGCTGCGATCTGCAATTCCATTTCGTGCCTGCGCTGCTGGACGACCACGGCCGTCATCGTCTGGACGGCTATGGCTACACCTTGCACGCGTGCTATCTGCATCCGCGCAGTCGCGGGCAGCTGCGACTGCGGTCGGCCGATCCGCTACAACCGATCGCCATCCACGCGAATTATCTCAGCGACCCGGAAGGCAATGACATGCGTCGCATGATTGAAGCAGCGCAACTTTCGCGCGAGCTGTTCGATCAACCGGCATTCGATGCTTATCGCGGGCGTCCTGTATTCCCCGAACAGCGACTCGACGGCGACGACGATTACGCCGACTTCATCCGGCGCAAGGCTGAAACGATTTATCACCCGGTTGGCAGTTGCCGGATGGGCAGCGACGATCGTTCGGTGGTCGACAGCGAGTTGCGCGTGCGCGGTGTGGCGGGCTTGCGCGTCGTCGACGCATCGGTGATGCCGACCCTGCCGAGCGGCAATACGAATGCGCCGACGATCATGATCGCGGAGCGAGCCGGCGCGCTGATTCTTGGCGACGCATGATGTGCGCGGCCCATGACGTGGGGGAAGAACGGTCGATCAGATGGGTAGCGGGCAATGCAGGCTGGCACAGATCACCCGCAACAAGGCCGCTTCATCCGCGTTGACGACGCCGTCGGCGCGAATCGCGCTGACCAGACTCTGGACGAGCACGTCCTTGGCGATCGGCATCAACCCGTCCAGATCATCCAGCGCGCGCTCGAACGGTGCCTGCCAGGCAAGGGGTGGCGCTTGCCAGTTCATCGCCTCGCCCGGAAACGCCTGCTGCATGGCGAGCAACCACGCGCGCCGCGATGCCGACTCGTCATTGCTGCCGTTGGCGGCCACGATGGCGCAGACCAGCACCACGCTGTCGCGGCACGAAGGAAGTTTCTTCAGGCCTTCCATCGGCGTGCGATTCGGACGCTGCGCTTCCAGCAACTGCACACGCAGCAAACGGATCAGGCAATATTCATCGAGATCCACGCGTCCGTCGGCGCGCACGAGCGCATCCAGCGTGTCGAGCAGTGTCTGCCTACGACCATCGGGCAACTGTTTCAGCGCGGGAAAGGCGAGCGCTGCCAGCGGCAGTCGCAACTCTGGCGACAATGTTTCGACGTCGACGAATGCGGCATCGGCATCGCGTCGCGCATCGTCACCGAAAGCATCAGCCACGATGCCGCGTTGACGCGCCTGCAGATCCGGCTGTGCGGATATCGCAAGCGACAGCACAACGACCAGTGCCGATTCCGGCTGACGAACTGCCGATGTGAGGCTGTCGGGAAGACTCCGACGCAATGCACCGGCCTGCTCGAAATCCGGCCCGCCCACTGCGGCTTGGGCGACGACCGCGCCGGCAACGATCGGAGGCAGCGATGACGGAAGCGAGATGCCCGGCATCTGCAGCGGATTCGATGCGGTTCCGGCACCCGGCGTGGACGATGGCGATGATGACGGCGCCTCGGCCTTCCTTTGCAGCGATACCGCGAACTGCACCAGATCCTCTTCGCGAAATCCCGGTTCGAGATCGCGGATGCGATCGACCAACGGCGGATGCGTGGCGAACAACGCGCTGAATTTTCCAGCTTCGCCAAAAAGCATGTGTGCCACTTCCTGTTTGTTGGCGACCTGCAATTCGGAGCCTTCGCTCAGCACCGCGATTTTTTTCAGCGCACCGGCGATGCCGTCGGTCTGTCGGGTGAACTGCACCGCCGATGCATCGGCCAGTGATTCGCGCGAGCGCGCCACGGCCGCCTGGATCAGACGTCCAAAGAAGTAGCCGATATAGCCCACCACGATCAGCGCCAGGCCGATCATCCAGACCTGACCGCCACCGCCATCGCGGCGACTGCTGCGCCCGCCGCCGAACCAGATCACCCGGCGCCCGACGACCGCCAGCACCAGGATGCCGAACAACAAACCCATCAGGCGAATGTTCAGGCGCATGTCACCGTTGAGTACGTGGCTGAACTCGTGCGCGATCACGCCCTGCAGCTCGTCCCGATTGAGGTTGTCGAGGCAGCCTTGCGTCACGCATACCGCTGCGTCGGATGCCGAGTAACCGGCGGCGAACGCATTGATGCCGTGCTCTTCGACCATCAGGTAGATGTCAGGCACCGGCACGCCTGCGGCGATCGCCACTTCCTCGATGACGTTGCGCAGCTGACGCAATTGCGGATCGTGCGGATCGGTCGGAACCATCACCGCACCGACGCTTTCGGCGACTGTCTTGCCGCCGCCGGAAAGACTCATGATGCGGAACAGGGAACTCAGACCGATGCCCGAGAGCACAACGACCGTGCTGGTGAAAATCAACGACGCGTTCGATGCAGTCGGTCCGCCGTCCGCCGGCCGGTGGTGGCCCATGGCGATCCATACGACCACATCGATGGCCACGACGATCGCGATCACCGCCAAGGCGAACAACAGCACGAGTCGCCGGCTGCTGCTGCGCACGCGCGCTTGTTGCGCAAAGAAATCCATCGGGTCTCCTGCCGAGCGATCACCGCGACTCACGTCGCGGTGACGCAGACGATCAGGTGAAGGAAACCTTTGGCGCGTCGCGCACGGCCGGATCCTCGACCTTCAGCGGCTCGGCCGCGACAAACCCGAAGCTGTTGGCCACGAACGAGGCCGGAAACACTTCGCGCTTGTTGTTATAGGTCATCACCGAATCGTTATAGGCCTGACGCGCGAATGCGACACGGTTTTCCGTGGAGGTTAGCTCCTCGGAGAGCTGCATCATCGTCTGGTTGGCCTTCAGATCAGGATACGCCTCACTGAGTGCGAACAAACGACCCAGATTTTGTGTCAAAGCATTTTCGCTGCTTGAAAGTTGCTGCATCGCCGCCGGGTCGCCAGGGTTTGCCTTGGCACTTGCCAATCCACTCACCGCCGCATTGCGGGCCTGTACCACCGCTTCCAGCGTGCCGCGTTCATGGGCGAGATAGCCCTTCGCGGTTTCGACCAGATTCGGAATCAGGTCGTGACGTCGGGTCAGCTGCACATCGATCTGCGCAAAGGCATTCTTGTAGCCATTACGCGAAGTCACCAGTGCGTTGTAGATCGCCACGAAGTACAAGACAATCAGAACGACAACAATCAGAACAATGATCAGACCCATCGCTATATCCTCCACCCAACGGCGCTTCCCCACGCCGGAATCAAGCCAGAATACCATGCAGTTTCGAAAGTTTTTCCTGTTGATCGCCGGCGCGATCACGCTCGTATGTCCGCCCGTTTTCGCGGGTACTCAAGGCGCTGCGCCACGGCCTGTCGTGGACGCACCAGGCAAGCTGTCTTCGTTGCCATCCGCACGCGTGAAGGCGACGTTCGCCGACTACCAGCACTGGCTCGACAAGCTCGATGAACGCCATGCGGTGGCCGGCCTGGCGACCGCGGTGGTGGTCGACGACAAGGTGGCATTCGAACGCACCATCGGATACGCCGATGCGTCGTCGCATCAGCCGATCACACCGAACACCGTGTTTCGCCTCGCGTCGCTGTCGAAAGCTTTTGCGACGGCGTTGACCGGCTTGCTTGTCGATGACGGCAAGCTGGCGTGGGATACCCGCCTGATCGACGTGCTGCCTTACTTCAAGCTCAAGGACATGCAGGCGTCGCAACAGGCCACCGTCGCCGACATCATGGGCCAGCGCCTGGGACTGCCGCACAACACGTACGACAACATGCTCGAAGGCGACATCCCGTACGAAGAGCTGGTGCGCAAACTCGACGAAGTCGACATGACCTGCGCCGTGGGTCAGTGCTACGGCTATCAGAACGTGGCGTTCGGCATGATCGGTGACGTGGTGCAGGCGCGCACCGGCGATTTTTTCTATCGGCTGGTCGACAAGCGCATCTTCTATCCGCTGGGCATGACAACGGCGAGTTATGGCCGCGCCGCGCTGGAAGCGAGCAAGAGTTGGGCGCGTCCGCATCGACCATCGGGCCGCGGCTGGGTTCCGTTCGAACCCAGCGAAACTTATTACCGCGTCGCGCCCGCCGCAGGTGTCAATGCCAGTCTTCATGACATGGAAAAATGGCTGATAGCGCAGATGGGCGGACGTCCGGATGTGTTGCCGCCGGCGATGCTGGACATCGTGCATGCGCCCGGTGTGCCGACACCCACCGAGCTGCGTGCCACGCCGTGGCGCAGCGCGCGACTGACTGCAGCGCACTACGCCATGGGCTGGCGCGTTTACGAATACGGCGGCGAAACGTTGATCTATCACGCAGGCGCGGTGGCGGGCTATCGCACGATGATCGGCTTCTTTCCGAAGTACCACGTTGGCGTGGTCACGCTGTGGAACTCCACCGGTCCCGTACCGAGCGGCCTGATGCCGATGGTGTTCGACAGCTTGCTCGGGTTGCCGCACGTCGACTGGGCCGGCGTCGAAAGCGAAGCTCCCGCGAAAGCAGCAGCGCCGAAGCATGGCAAGAAGAAAGCAAAGGCTCGCACGCGCAAGCATCGGCCTGTACGTCGTCACTGAATCGGAACAGCGATGGTTACAAAGAAAGGGCGCATGAAACATGCGCCCTTTCTGTTTTCCACTTCCATATCGCAGCGGTTAGAGTTTGAACTCGATGCGTTGCTGCTTGACGCTGTCTACCGCAACACCGCCTTTCATCGCAGGCGTGAAGCGATATTTCTCGATGGCATCCAGTGCGGCGCGTTCGAAAACGTGGCGAGGCTGTGCGTCGACCACCTTGACGTCCGACGTGCGACCGTCCGCACCGACCGTGAACGACACCATGACCCAGCCTTCCTGCCGCGCACGCATCGCCGCCGTCGGGAAGCGAGCCGGCGACGCCCGCAACAAGACAGCGTCACTGTTTTGTCCACCTGCCGCGCTGGCCGCCGGACTCTGCTCGGATTGCAGCGGTTGCGCCGCGGCCGTCTGTTGCTGTGGCGTCGGCTGCACGACACGCGCCTGTGCAGCCTTCTGTTGCTCGGCAAGCCTCGCCTTCTGCTGTTCGGCAGCTGCCAGTTGATCCGCAGCCAATTTGTCCGCTGCGGCCTTTTGCGCCGCGGCCAGCTGGGCCTTCTGCTGATCGACCACATCCTGTTGTTGCTTGTCGAGCAACTTGCGTTGCGCGTCGAGCTTGGAACGCAGGATGGTCAAGGTGAAGTTGGCGGGGTCGGCTTTGGCGAGCAGATCGATCTGACGCTGAGCTTCATTGAAGTCGCGTGAGTTGACTGCCTGTTCCGCCGATGTCGCCGCGAACGGAAAAGTCTCGCGCAACGCATCGGACGCCACCTGATTCCCCGGCTGTTTCGTGAGCACGCGCAGATAGAACTCAAAGGCGTTGTTGCCAGCCGGTGCGAGATATCGCTGCTCGTTGATGGCTTTGCGTGCCTCGCCGAGCAGCTGATCGATATCCATGCCGGCAACATTTGCTGGCGGCGGTGGCGCTGCGCGTTCCGCAGCGGACACCGGCGTGGACGGATGGCCACCGCCGTCCTCCATCACCAGTTCCTGATGCGGCTTGATGATGAGGAACCATGCACCGATGGCAAGCAAGGCGATGATGGCAATGATGGCAATGACTAAAGGCCTGACGGCCCCGCGCGCATGCCGGCGCGCAGCAGTTCTCGTTCGGGTATCCATGGTCTCTCGCTGAGTGTCGACAGATACCCGCGCTTTTTCCCCCTGTAGGAGCAACCAGTCCCCCGGACTTGTTGCGGCGCGGATGAGCGAAAGGTAACTCCAACGGGCCGAGACGGCAAATGGCCGTCCGCGTGGTGGTCGAAGAATCTTGCTATCGGTTGTACCGGGCTTCGCGGGCGTTGCCTCACGCGGTCGGAAAGTTTCTCGATCCCTGAAACGAAGAATCCCGGCCGGGCCGGGATGAATCTTCTTCGAAGTGCTCTCCCCGCGCTGGGCACCGCGGGGAGAGAAGTCGATTTACCTATTATTAGTGTGCAGCGTATTGCGTGACGCTTACTTCTTGGCTTTTGCGGTCTTGGTGGCTTTCATCACCTTGGCCGGTGCAGCTTTCTTGGCGGCGGCCTTCTTCGGCGCAGCCTTCTTGGCGACTTTCTTCACCGCAGCTTTCTTTGCGGTTTTCTTGGCGGCGGCCTTCTTCGGCGCAGCCTTCTTCACGGCTTTCTTGGCTGCCGGCTTCTTGGCGGCAACCTTCTTCACGGTGGATTTCTTGGCGGCCTTCTTGGCGGCCGGTTTCTTTGCAGCGGATTTCTTGGCAGTGGCCATAGTTCGTCTCAGCTCCTCATCAGTTGGCAGTGGTTGCCCAGTAAAAGCGTGCAGGAACGCTTCGACCAACAAGTCGCTGTTGGTAGCGTGCCGTAAATTGTTCACTTGACGGTGCGTGCGCAAATCGGAAAGCCGCCGCAAGACATGCAGCGGAATCGAGACAGTGATCTTGCGAACTGCGTTCGCCTTTTCACCGTGCTCAACGTACGGCTTGATGAATTTTGCTGTCGCCATAACGCACTTTCCCCGTGATCTGTTGCGAAAGCTATCCCCGAAGATTTCCGGTGTCAATTGATTTTAGCCATGAAATCAATCGGCTCCGACAACCCCGAAACCCTCAAAGCCCGATGCAGCAACGGCTCGCGGCCAATACGGCAATATTTAATTGGACGTCCATACGTCCATACAAAAAAGTCATGAAAAGCGGCCTGTGCTTCGAAAGCATTGCTGCGCAAGGGTTTCAGGGCAATTGGCAAGTCCGGCGATGCGACGAGAATTTTTCTTCTCCGAAAATTGCTCATTGAAATTTTGCGATGTGCCTGCTTGTTCCGGACATGAACGCAGGGCCACTGAGGGGCTCGGAAGGGTCAAAAATAATTTGCAAATATCCGAGCCGCGCATCCGTTTTCGGTCTCGAACATCTTTCGAAGGCGACGAGTCATGTCGACTGACTCGTTTGTTCGCGATGCGATGCCGATCATTTTTTCGATGCGCGCGATCGCTTCACGAGAAAATTTTCGGCCACATTTTTCTCTCGTCGATCACGTCGTGCGACTTTGAAGCGAAGCATCGCAAGAAGATTTAGCAGGCGCACTGGTCGATGACGATCGATATCGAAATCGTGATGCGATGCGTGCACTCGGCGTGACGATGCAATGAAAAACTTCAGGGCTCGAAGAGCAACGGAATCCGGTGCCGAATATCAAATGAAGACGGCCGCACAAGGCGGCCGTCTAAAAAAAGAGTTCGGAGTGAAGCTCAGTGGTCTTCGTTTTCCACCAGCTCTTCGTACTCGTTCGCGTCCATCAGTTCGTCGAGCTCGCCGCGATCGCTCGGACGCACCAGGAAGATCCAGCCCTCTCCGAAGGCGTCCTCGTTGATGGTTTCCGGCTTGTCGTTGAGCTGCTCGTTGATCTCCACCACTTCACCGGAAATCGGCGAGTAGATATCGGAGGCGGCCTTCACCGACTCCACCACGGCTGCACCGGTGCCTGCCTTCACGGCGGAACCGACTTCGGGCAGCTCGACATAGACCAGATCGCCCAGTTGCTCCTGCGCGTGGTGGGAAATGCCCACACGAACCAGACCGTCATCTTCGATGCGGGCCCACTCGTGGGACTTGAGGAATTTCAGATCGCCAGGAATCTCGCTCATGATCGGGTCCAGTAGTTGGTTTTAGTCAGCTTGCGATCGGTGATTCTATCTGCATCGCACGGTGCGCAAAACGTGTCATGGATGGCAACGCTCAGATGCCGTCGCAAGGTTTGCCATCGCGCACGAACGGGTACTTCACCATCCGCACGGGCACTTCCCGGCCGCGGATGTCGACGCGGACGTCGCCGGGTTCGCCGGCAGGAATTCGCGCAAAGGCTACCGCCTTGTTGAGGGTGGGCGAAAAACTGCCGGAGAGAATTTCGCCCTGGCCGTTCGCGGTCAGCACTTTCTGGCCGTGGCGCAGCACGCCTTTATCGTCGAGCACCAGACCGACCATCACGCGTTTCACGCCGGCCACCTTCTGGGCTTCGAGCGCATCGCGACCGATGAACCTGCGACCTTCGTCGAGCGTGATAGTCCAGCCGAGATTCGCCTCCCAAGGCGAAACGTCCTCGTCCATGTCCTGACCGTAGAGGTTCATGCCCGCTTCGAGCCGCAGGGTGTCGCGCGCACCGAGGCCGGCCGGCGCGACACCGGCAGCGGCCAATGCATCCCACAACGCGACTGCGTGATCGTTCGGCACGATGATCTCGAATCCGTCTTCACCGGTGTAGCCCGTGCGTGCGATGAAAAGAGGCATGCCATGCGGACCCTGCGCCGCGGCGGCAGCGAACTTGCCGAGCTTCTCGATGCGCGCACGATCGACCTCGTGCAGCAGGCCCAGCACCTTCGCGCGTGCCTGCGGACCCTGCACCGCGATCATCGCGAACTCCGGGCGCTCGATCACCTGCACATCGAACGCGGCGGCCTGCTGTTCGATCCATGCCAGATCCTTCGCGCGTGTCGCCGCGTTCACCACCAAACGGAAATGTGCTTCGTCGAAAAAATAGACGATGAGATCGTCGATCACGCCGCCGCCCTCGTTCAACATGCACGAGTAAAGCGCCTTGCCGGTGATCTTGAGCTTGTCGACACTGTTGGCCAGCAGGTGGCGCAGGAATTCCCGCGTGCGTGCGCCATGCAGATCGATCACCGTCATGTGCGACACGTCGAACATGCCGGCGTCGTTGCGCACGGCGTGGTGTTCGTCGATCTGCGAGCCGTAGCTGATCGGCATGTCCCAGCCACCGAAATCCACCATGCGTGCTCCGAGCGCGCGATGGGTGGCATTGAGCACGGTCTTGTCGGTCATTGCGGCGCAGCCTGATGAAGTGAGTTGCGCATTATCGCCGCGGACCCATGGCAATCCAAGCGCGGGCGGAACGGCGGCAACGATGTTTGCGCGACGCGCAACTCAGATTGCCGGAATCCGCTCCGCGACCTGCTCCGCCATCTGCTCGGCACGCCGCCCGGCCGTGACCAGATGAATGTCCGGTGCCTGCGGCCGCTCGTAAGGCGCATCGATGCCGGTGAAGTTCCGGATCAGGCCGGCGCGCGCCTTGCGGTAGAGGCCCTTCGCATCGCGCGCCTCGCATTCCTCGACGGTGGCATCGACGAATACTTCGAAGAATTCGCCCGGCTCGAACAGCTCCCTCGCGGCGCGGCGTTCGCTTTCATAAGGAGAAATGGCGCTCACCAGCACGATCAGGCCCGCATCGACCATCAGATGCGCGACTTCGGCAATGCGGCGGATGTTCTCCACGCGATCCTCGGGCGTGAAGCCGAGATTCTTGTTGATGCCGTGGCGCACATTGTCGCCATCCAGCAGATAGGTATGGAAACCCAACGCATGCAGGCGACGTTCGACCAGGTTGGCGATCGTCGATTTGCCGGCGCCCGACAGGCCGGTGAACCACAGGCAGAGTGGACGCTGATTCTTGCTGGCGCCGCGCACGCTCTTGTCAATGTCGAGGTGTTGCCAATGCACATTGGCGGAGCGGTCCAGCGCGAAATCCAGCATGCCGCAAGCCACCGTGGCGTGGTTCTCGCGATCGACGAGGATGAAACCACCCAGCGTCCGGTTGACGTTATAGGGCTCGAAGGCGATGTCGGCGTCCAGACCCAGCGTGCAATAACCGACTTCGTTGAGTTCCAGGTGTCGCGTCGCAAGCTTGGCCTGCGTGTTCACATCCACCTTGTGCTTGATCGACATCACGCGCGCGTTGACGGTGCGCGTGCCGACCTTCAACCAGTAAGTGCGATTGGGCATCAATGGAACGTCGCCCATCCACAGCAGATGGCAGGTGAACTGATCGGCCACCGGTGCTGCATGCAGAGCATCGGCGATGACATCGCCACGCGTCACATCGATCTCCCGATCCAGGCAAAGCGTTACTGCCTGGCCGATCTCCGCCGCGTCCACATCGCCCTCGGGCGACACCACGCGTTCGACCCGCGCACGCTGGAAGCCGGGCTGCACGACAATCTCGTCACCGCGTGCCACGCGCCCACCGCAAATCGTGCCGGCGTATCCGCGGAAAGAATGATCCGGCCGATTGACCCATTGCACGGGCATGCGGAAGTCCGATGCGCCCGCAACCGCAATGTCGATCGATTCCAGCAGCTCCAGCAATGATGGCCCGCGATACCAGGGCATGCGCGACGAGCGCGCGCCGACATTGTCGCCGCTCAATGCGCAAACCGGCAGGTAGTGGACTTGTTCGATGCCGAGCTCAGGCGCCAGCTCGCGATATTGCGTGACGATCTCGTCGTAAACCGTTTCGTCGTAACCGACCAGATCCATCTTGTTGATCGCCAGCACGACCTGGCGAATACCCAGCAACCCGCAGATAAAACTGTGCCGGCGCGTCTGCGTGAGCAGGCCCTTGCGCGCATCGACCAGCACGACGGCGAGCTCCGCGTTCGACGCGCCCGTGGCCATGTTCCGCGTGTACTGCTCGTGCCCCGGGCAATCGGCGACGATGAAACTACGGCGCACGGTATGGAAGTAGCGATACGCCACGTCGATGGTGATGCCTTGCTGCCGCTCCGCGTCCAGCCCGTCGGTGAGCAGCGAGAAATCCAGCACGTCGCCCGCGTCGGCATGCAGGCGACGGCTGTCGCCGGCGAGCGCGGCGAGTTGATCGTCCGGCACCACGCCGGCGTCGTAGAGCAGCCGGCCGAGCAACGTGCTCTTGCCGTCGTCCACGCTGCCGCAGGTGATGAAACGCAGCAGGCCCTTGGCCACAACGACGCCGGATTTTTCGGAGGACGTCGTCATCAGAAATACCCTTCCTGTTTCTTGCGCTCCATCGAGGCCGACGGATCCTGGTCGATCACCCGGCCCTGCCGTTCGGAGCTGCGGGACGTGGCCATCTCCTCGATGATCTTGTCGAGCGTATCCGCGGAGGATTCAACCGCACCCGTCAGCGGATAGCAGCCGAGCGTGCGAAAACGCACCTCGCGCATCTGCGCCATCTCGCCTTCGCGCAACGCATAACGATCATCGTCGACCATGATCAGCGCGCCGTCGCGTTCGACCACCGGACGCGGCTTTGCGAAATACAGTGGCACCACCGGAATGTTTTCGCGCTGGATGTAAAGCCACACGTCGAGCTCGGTCCAGTTCGACAACGGAAACACCCGCACGCTTTCCCCCTTGCTGACGTGCGTGTTGTAGGTGTGCCAGAACTCGGGGCGTTGGTTTCGCGGATCCCATCGGTGCTGCGCATTGCGAAACGAGAAGATGCGTTCCTTCGCGCGGGATTTCTCCTCGTCGCGTCGTGCGCCACCGATCGCCGCATCGAACGCGTACTTGTCCAGCGCCTGCTTCAACGCCGCAGTCTTCATCACGTCGGTATGCACGGTCGCACCGTGCGTCAACGGCGACACGCCCTGACGCAAACCTTCCTCATTGATATGCACCAGAACGTCCAGATCGCCGGCCGCGGCTACCTGTTCGCGGAAGGCGATCATCTCGCGGAATTTCCAGGTCGTATCCACATGCAGCAAGGGCATCGGCGGGCGCGCCGGATAAAACGCCTTGCGCAGCAGATGCAGAAGTACGGATGAATCCTTGCCGATCGAATACAGCATCACCGGACGCTGGAACGACGCCGCCACTTCGCGAAAGATGAAGATGCTCTCGGCTTCGAGATCATCGAGATGGGAGCGTGCTGGAAGCAAGGAAGTCGTCATGCCATCGGATTTCGAAAGTGGTTCGCCACGACAACGCACAGCGTCGTCGCCGGACATTGGAACTGGGGCGCCATCTTACGCGATGCTCAGGCCAGCACGGGATACACCGGCTCCACATCCAGCGAGGCAGCGCACACCGAAGCCAGTTCGAGCAGGCGCAGATCCGAACCGCGTGCACCAACCATCTGCAGGCCGATCGGCAATCCGTTCGGCAACGTGCCCATCGGCAGGCTCACCGCGGGACAACCGGCGAGGCTGGCGAAACTCGTGAGGTCGGCCACGGAATCGGGCTCCGGGCCGTCCAGCAGAAACGCGCCCTGTGGCGTGGTGGGCAGCACCAGCACATCGACCTGCGCGAACAGGCGGCGCATCTTCAGCGTGGCCGCATCGAGCACGCGATCGGCAGACGCATAATCCGCGGCGCTTCTTTGCGCGGCGAAATCGAGCATGTGGCGGAACCGATCGGATACCGGTTGCGCGGTATTCGTCATGTCGTCGGCGAACGTGCCAAGCATTTCCGCTTCCATCAGCAAGAGTCCGGCACGACGAGTGCGGCCGAAATCCCAGTCGTCGAAATCCACCTTGCGACGATCGTTGAGCGCGTGCGTCAGCTTCGCGAGCGCCGCTTCGAATACATCGATGACCTCCGGTTGCACGCGGACCGCGGCGAGGTCAGGCAACAAACCGGTGCGCAGATTGCCCGGCTCCCAGTCCGGCAGCGCGAACGCAACGCGACGACGACGCGAGCGCGCGTCGTCCGCGTCGTAGCCGGCCAGCACCTGCAGCAGCACAGTGAGATCGTCCGCGCTGCGGGCCATCAAACCCACTGCATCGAGCCGACGCGCCGCGGGCACCAGACCGCGCGCGGAAATTTCGCCATGTGTCGGCTTGAGCGCATAGATGCCGCAGTAGCTCGCGGGTATGCGGATCGAGCCAAGGCTGTCCGAACCAACGGCTGCGACAGCGAGCCCGGCGGCAACGGCCGCTGCCGCACCACCGGACGAACCGCCCGCGCTGTAACCATGGCGATGCGGATTGTGGGTGGCGCCGAAGTGCGGATTGTCGGTGGCTGCGCCCAGCGCGCCTTCGTCCATGTTGGTCTTGCCGACGATCACCGCGCCGGATGCGCGCAGCCGCGCGACCACATGCGCATCGTCCTGCACCGGTCGACGACGGCCCGGCAAGCCCGCGCGAGTCGGCCAGCCGGCCATGTCGAAATTGTCTTCCAGCGCGAGCGGAATGCCGTCGAGCCGGCCGATCACACCGTCACGCCGGCGCCGGTCGGCCATCTGTGCCTGCTCCTGCATCAGCGCCATGCGCAGGTCGATATACGCGTTCAATTCCGGATTGAGGCGCTCGATCGCCTGCTGATACGCATCGGTCAACGCCTGCGGTTGCACGCGGCCCAGTGCCAGCCAGTGCAGTAACTGGCACAGCGACGCGCGACGCAGGTCCTGATCGGCGATCGGTGGCATCGAATTCATGGGCTCTCCCTGATAATTGACGTGATTATCACCGTGGCGCGTGACTTGATTGCAAGCGGTGGCGCAGCACGCGTTGCCGCGCCGTACGCGAAACCGGACAATGCGCCACTGATTCGCGTCGCCTCGCATTGAAGATGCGCGCGCCGCCCACTGCACGATCGGAGTTCACCATGAGCGAACGCGAAACCATGGAATACGACGTCGTCGTCGTCGGCGCCGGACCGGCCGGGCTTTCGTTTGCGATCCGGCTCAAGCAGCTCAAGCCCGATGTGAATGTGTGCGTGATCGAGAAGGCCTCGACCATCGGCGCGCAGATTCTTTCCGGCGCGGTGATCGAGCCGCAGCCGCTGGACGACTTGCTGCCCGGCTGGCGCGACAACCCGCCGCCGATCTGCGTGCCGGCCGGCGAGGACGAATTCTGGTTGCTGAGCAAGGACGGCGGCCGCAAATTGCCGGTGCCGCCGGGCATGCGCAACCACGGCAACTTCATCGTGTCGCTCGGCGCGATGTGCGCGTGGCTCGCGCCGCAGGCCGAAGCGCTGGGCGTCGATGTGTTCCCCGGCTTCGCCGCCGCCGACACCATATATAACGAGGACGGCTCGGTCGCCGGCGTGCGCATTGGCGACATGGGCGTGGCGAAAGACGGCACGCACAAACCCGGCTACACCGAAGGCATCGACATCAAGGCCAAGGTCACCGTGCTTGCCGAAGGCGCGCGCGGCAGCCTCACCAAACAATTGATCAAGCGCTTTGCGCTGGACAAGGACAGCGATCCGCAGGGCTACTCGATCGGCATCAAGGAACTTTGGCAGGTGCCGGCCGACCGCGTGACCCCGGGAAAGATCGTGCACAGTTTCGGCTGGCCCGCCGACAACCACACGTATGGCGGCAGCTTCCTCTATCACCTGGACAAGGACCGCATCGCGCTCGGCTACATCAGCGGGCTCGACTACAGCGATCCCGAATACAAACCGTGGGAAGCCTTCCAGCAATGGAAGAACCACTCGATGATCAAGCCGCTGCTGGAAGGCGGCAGCATCCTTTCCGCCGGCGCACGCGCGATCGTCACCGGCGGATTCCAGTCACTGCCGAAAACCGAGATGCCCGGCGCGCTGCTGATCGGCGACACCGCAGGTTTGCTCAACGTGCCGAAAGTCAAGGGCACGCATCAGGCGATCCGGAGCGGCATGCTCGCCGCGGAACATCTTGCCGCCAGCGATTTCGTCGCTGCCGGATTCGACGCGAAGTTGCGCGATTCGTCGATCGTGGCCGAGCTGCGCAAAGTGCGGAACATCAAACCCGCTTTCAAGAAAGGTCTGTGGTTCGGCCTGCTCAACGCCGGTTGGGAAACCGCAACCGCCGGACTCTCGCCGTGGACGCTGAAGAACAAGGCCGACTGGTCGTCGCTACACAAGCTTGGCGCGCAGGAAGAACCCAAGCGCGATTATCTTCAGCGCACGCTCGCGCCGCGCGATCGCCTCGCCGGCGTGTACTTCGCCGCCACCGAACATGACGAAGACCAGCCCATTCATCTGCACGTGGCCGACACCTCGATCTGCATCGACCGTTGCACGACCGAATACGACAACCCGTGCACGCGCTTCTGCCCCGCCAACGTCTACGAAATTGTCGCCGATGGCGAAGGCAAGCGATTGCAGATCAACGCCGCCAACTGCGTGCACTGCAAGACCTGCGACATCAAGGACCCCTACGAGATCATCACCTGGGTGACACCCGAAGGTGGCTCGGGTCCGAACTACCAGAATCTGTGACTGCATCGATGAGCACAGGTGACGGCAAACGTGTTGCACTCGCGCGGATGGTCAAGCTCCCCCTGTCGAGAAGCGGATGCCGATCAGCACGCTGACATGGCGCCTGAAGCGCTTCCACTACTTGCTGCAACGCATCGTCGGCAGCATGGCCCAGCGCGGATTGCGCGGCACGTTCGCGCGAATCTCTCAGGAATTTCGCGCGCGTCCGGCCGAAGATACGCAGTGGAACCTGGTGCCGCTTGATGCGCCGTTCCAACCGTTCGCTCTGCCGAAGAGCGACGTGCCGGAGGTTTCCGTCATCATCCCTGTTCACGGAAAACTCGCGTGGACAGTCGCGTGCCTGCGTTCCATTGCCAAGCATCCACCGACTGCGCCGTTCGAAGTCATCGTGGTCGACGATGCATCACCGGACGATACGGCCGAGGTGCTCGCGCAGGTCGATGGACTGAACTTGCTGCGCAATGAAACAAACCTTGGTTTCATTGGCAGCAGCAACGCAGGCGCCAACGCCGCGCGCGGTCGCTATCTGCTCTTTCTCAACAACGACACGCAAGTCACGCCCGGCTGGCTCGATCGGCTTGTGCAGACCTTCGCCGAAGAGCCGCAATGCGGCATCGTCGGCAGTCGGCTGGCATATCCGGACGGCCGCCTGCAGGAGGCCGGCGGACTGGTTTATGCAGATGCCCAGGCATGGAACGTGGGACGGTTCGAGCAGCGTGAAGATCCGCGCTATCTGTATCGCCGTGACGTCGACTACGTGTCTGGCGCCGCACTGATGATCGAATCCGCGTTGTTCAGACGCGTGGGCGGATTCGACACGCTTTACGTCCCGGCCTATTGCGAGGATATGGATCTGGCCTTCGCCGTGCGCGCGCTCGGGTTGCGGGTGATCTATGAACCGTCGAGCCTCGTGGTGCACTGCGAAGGCATCAGTTCGGGTACCGATCCGTTCGTTGGCGTGAAGCAATACCAGATCGCCAATCGTGCGAAGTTCGTGGAAAAGTGGCGCGATACGCTGCAAAGCCAGCCAGCGCCGCGTACACCGGTCGAACAAGCGATTCACCATGGCCGGCGCCACATCCTGATCATGGATGCGCTTGCGCCTGAACCCACACGGGATGCGGGTTCGATGCAGCTGTACAACATCATGCAGTTGCTCCACGGCATGGGTTGGCGCGTGACGTTCATGGCAGACAATCGCCAGGCCACGCCTGATGAAATACGCACGCTGGGTCGTGTTGGTGTGCAGACGCTATGCAAGCCCTGGTCGCCATCGCTCACGAGTTGGCTGGCGCGCGAGGGAGACACGCTGAATGCAGTAATGCTGTGTCGCCACTACGTGGCCGACTCGAATCTTTCGCTGATCCGTCGCTTGGCGCCGAAAGCGAAACTGTTGTTCGACACCACCGATCTGCATTTCCTGCGCGAGCAGCGCGCGGCAGAACACACAGGCAGCGCCGCACTGGCGCGACAGGCAGCCGCGACGCGCAAGCGGGAGTTTGCAGTGATGCGCGCGAGCGACGCCACCTTCGTCGTCAGTACGGCGGAGCAGGAACTGCTTGCGCGCGAACTTCCGCAAGCAAATGTGCTGTTGCTTCCAAACATGCATGCGGTGCAGAAACGCGGTCCGGATTTTCAACACCGCGAAGGTCTGGTGTTCGTTGGAGGTTTCGGTCATCCGCCTAACGAAGACGCCGTGCGATGGCTGGTGACGGACATCTATCCCAAGGTACGCGCGCAACGGCCGGAGATTTCGCTGCATCTCATCGGTGACATGCCGGACGCTGCCAGGCAACAATTTCAGGGCGATGGCATCGTCGTGCACGGCCGCGTCGAGGATCTTTCCGGATGGATGCACAGCACTCGCATCGCGCTGGCGCCACTGCGATACGGCGCCGGAGTGAAGGGCAAGGTGAATACGGCGATGAGCTACGGACTTCCCGTCGTGGTCACCTCCATCGCAGCCGAGGGCATGCGCCTGCGCGACGGCGACAACGTACTGGTCGCTGATGACGCAGATGCGTTTGCAGCGGCCATCCTGCGTCTTTACGACGACGAACTGCTTTGGAACCGCATCTCGACGGCGAGCATGGCGCACGTGCAACGATATTTCTCGTTCGAAACAGCCCGCGAAACGTTGAAGGCCGCCCTGGGCTGATCCCGCGCCGTTCCAGCCGCGCTTCAAACGAATGTTCGTCGCCCGCTACAATGGCGGCTTGGCGCCGCGTCGAAGTGGCAACGAAGCAGGATAGTGCAGATGAAAATTCTAGTCGGCTACAAGCGTGTCGTGGATTACAACGTGCGCATCCAGGTGAAGCCCGATGGCAGCGGCGTGGTGACCGACGGCGTGAAACTTTCCGCCAATCCGTTCGACGACATCGCGCTGGAAGAAGCGCTGCGCCTGCGAGAAAAAGGCGTCGCCGAAGAAGTGATCGTGGTGGGCATCGGCCCGGCCGATCTCACTGCGCACTTGCGCAACGGGCTGGCGATGGGCGCCAACCGCGCGATCCATGTAGTGACCGCCGAGGCTGTGCAGCCGCTGACTGCTGCGCGCGTTTTCCTCAAGCTGATCGAGAAGGAACAGCCGGGCCTGGTGATTCTCGGCAAGCAGGCGATCGACGACGATGCGAATCAGACCGGCCAGATGCTGGCTGCGCTGTGGGATCGTCCGCAGGCAACGTTTGCTGGCAAGGTCGAGATCGCCGATGGCAAGGCCACCGTCACACGCGAAGTCGATGCTGGCCTCGAAGTAATCGAAGCAGAACTGCCGGCAGTGATCACCACCGATCTTCGCTTGAACGAGCCGCGCTTCATCAAGCTGCCGGACATCATGAAGGCGAAGTCCAAGCCGATCGACAGCATCGAGCTGGCATCGTTGAACGTCGAAGCACACGATCATCTCAAGACCACCCACTATGCCGCGCCGGCAAAACGCAGCAAGGGTGTGATGGTGAAGGATGCAGCCGAACTGGTCGCTGCGCTGAAGCAGAAAGGTCTGCTTTGAGCAGCCGCACGGGAGAACAAGCATGAGCAAGATTCTGGTCGTCGCCGAACATCTGGACGGCAAACTCAACTCTTCCACCGCGCGCGCCGTAAGCGCAGCTGCAGCGGTCAAACCCGACAACATCGACGTGCTGATTCTTGCCGACAGTGTCGACACCATCGCCACCGACGCGTCGAAGATCGAAGGCGTGAGCAAGGTGCTCACCGTTGCCCGATCCGAAAACTCGCATCCTCTGGCCGCTGTCCTGGCGCCGCAGATTGCCAAGGCAGCCGCTGGCTACAGTCACGTATTTTTCCCATCCACCACTTTCGGCAAAGACGTCGCGCCACGCGTCGCCGCGCTGCTGGGCGTGGCGCAAGTCAGCGATGTGATGACCATGGAGGCTGCGCATACATTCACGCGTCCGATCTACGCCGGCAATGCCATCATCACGGTCGAAGCGCATCCGGACCACGCGGTGGTCGCGACCATTCGCACCGCATCATGGCCCGCTGCTGGCAGCGGTTCGCAGAGCGCGACCATCGAAGCGTTGTCGCTCGACGTCGCACTGCCGACGCACACGCGCTTCATCAAACTGCGCCAGGGCAACAGCGATCGCCCCGACTTGCAGAGCGCGGGCAAGGTGGTTTCCGGCGGACGCGGGGTCGGTTCGAAAGAGAACTTCGACATCATCTACAAGCTGGCCGACAAGATTGGCGCTGCCGTGGGTGCGTCGCGCGCAGCAGTCGATGCCGGTTATGTGCCCAATGAACTGCAGGTCGGCCAAACCGGCAAGATCATCGCGCCCGAGTTGTACATGGCGATCGGAATCTCCGGCGCCATTCAACATCTCACCGGCATCAAGGACGCCGGCACCATCGTCGCGATCAACAAGGATGCCGAAGCACCGATCTTCGAAATCGCCGACCTCGGTCTGGTCGGCGATTTGTTCAAGCTGATTCCGGAACTCGAACAGGCGTTGTAGCCGTTCCTCGATAATACGGGCACCGATGCTGCGCCAAGGCTAAGCAAGTCTTGGCTATTGCATTCAGATCAATCCGCCGATGCAGGTCTCGGTGCCGTCGCACTTGCCACAGGCGCTCCTGGACAATCCGTCGACTCGAGCGTGCGCTTGGTGATTTCCCTGCCCTTCGCGTCCATCAATATCAACGAAGTGCCGTCCCTCATCCATTCACCTGTGTCCTGTACTCCCTTCGAATCTCCGGTGTACCAAAGCTGTGGAGTACTTCCCAAGTTATTGACATAGATGCTGATGGGACGGGAATACCTTCTTCCCACTTCCCATGTCACATGTACAACGGTGTTACCTCCGTTGCATTCGGAGAAATTTTCCGGCGTTATTTCCAGCGACGATCCGAAGAAAATCCAATGGCCACTCAGCAATCCCAGAACAAGCATCGCCATGATCGCCACGAGCATGCGGCGCTGGGCGCCCCATCGAAAAAAATCGCGGGCGGGGCGCATCATGGGTGCACCTCGGCGGCTGTGATTTTCTCGATATCCTTATCGAGTTGCCCGGTGAGATAGAGCCGTGATATCGAATCGACCCCTTGCATGGCCGCGCCCTTGCTCGCATTGTCCCGGTTTTGCATGATGCCTTCGGCCTTGCTGACAAGCTGATAGTACAAAGGCTTGTTCACCCCCGCCGCTTTCAGAATTTCGCCTCCCAGCATCCACGCATCAATATGCTTTCGAGGCATCTCGACACCCTGGCTGGTAAGAATGAACCAAGGCACGAATTCTTCAGGGCCGCTGAGCTTGTCGTCGAAACCACTGGCCTGATAAACCTTGTCGAGGCCTGGCAGATGGTCGCCATAAAATGCGAGAACATAGGGTCGTCGCCGGGTCTGTAGATAAGCCCAAAGACGACCGAGTTGCTGATCCGCATTCTCGATGTGGTACATATAATTCTTGTAATCGTTAACCGCGCCGGCAGGCCATTTTTCCGGTGCCTGAATGCTGTCGCGTCTTGCTTTGTCGCCCACCGGAACGATGCCGTAAGGCCCGTGACCTTCGATGCTGACGGCGAAAACAACCATCGGCGACTTTGCTTTGTCCAGAAGACCGATGATCTGGTCCGTCATGGCACTATCGGACAGGAACCAACCCTCGTGAATGGCGTTTGCCGGAAAATCTGCCGCGGTCAGGAACCGATCGAAGCCCATGGCATGAAATGCCTTCGCTCGATTCCAGAAGTTTCCATCATTGCCATGAACTGCGTATGCCGCATAACCCGCGTCGTGAAGGACACCGACAAGGCTCGGGATGTGATCCTTGTTGATCTGAAGATAGGGAAAGTCGATTTCCGGATAAGCCTCCATCGGAATGCCGGTCAGTACTTCAAACTCGGTGCGCAAGGTGCCGCCGCCAAAGGTCGGAGCTTTCATTGTGCCTCCGGTTCCTTGATCCATCGCTCGATGCAGATTCGGAAGCGATGTCTTGGTATCAGCGATGTCCTTCAGGATAGAAGGATCGAAAAAGGACTCACTCTGGATGATGACGATATCGGGTCGAACGTTGTCCGCTATTGCGTCTGAAGACGCGGTCGCGCCGGCACTGGAGGCCACGGAAGGCATGTCCACGAATGCTTTCACGGCGTTGTTGTCCACCGGAACATTGAGTGCCTTTGCATAATCGAGATTCGAATATTCGATGGAGCTCGCCAAACCGCCGTGCAAAATCGTCAGCACAGGAGACCAGGGAACCAGCCTGATTGCGATGGGATCGTATACGCGCGACGTCCAGCCTGCGGCCGTCACAAATGTGACTGCTAAATAAAATGCTGCCACACCCAACAACAGTCGCACCCAACTTCCTTTCCTGAAGAAAGCCCATTCAAATCGCCACGACGCGATGGCCCAGGCTATCAGGAGCAACGCAGCCAGCAGCAAATACCAGACCTTCGCATAGTTGGACAACAGATGAATCGTCGACAGGTGTATATCGCGAAGCAGGTACAAGTCACTGAAAGCCACAGGCACCGACAGGAATTTCAGCTTGAGAAAATTGGCGACATACAGCGCCAAAGCCAAAACCAGTGTGACCGACATGGCCACCGTCAGGCGGTTGATCGACACAAGAAACAGCAGAAAAAAAACTACAAAAGGTATGGCGTTGACGAAGAAACCATAGCTACCTGCATACGTCGACAACGCGACCTGCAGTGAAGCGCGATCCATGGTCCATATCAATGCGGCAAGCACCATGCACGACGCAATGAGGAGCATGCATTTCGCGGCTCCATGCCTCAAACCGACATACTGCTTCGAATTCATCCTAGCCATTCTTTATCCCCTGCAGATCAGACAGCCGATGAAACCCGCCCTCCCCCGGGGCTCGTGACACTCGCGGCAAGTCTTGGCTTTGTAATGGTCCTACACGTACGTGCCAGCACCTAGGCACCAGACAATCCATTCTCGAATGGAAACATTTGATCGGCGTAACAACTACTAATCTTGAGCCTAACATGTTCAGTGACCTGTCCAAATAGAAGCCATCCCGACAGGAATCCTCTGAACCGTTTCGGCAAGGTCGCGGTTCGATCTCGGCCATGCCAAATTTAAAAAATACCAAGGTTAGTGGCGGCGCAATAGCGGGATCAGCATCGAGCGTTCACGCGGTAAGCGGACCGCCACTTATGACAGATAGAGTGTGGTCGTGGCTTCTTTCAAGTACAGGTTGCGTCAACGGTGTTGTGACATCAGGTATCCCTCAATCGAAGATGTCGGCGCGCAGCATATCTTGCGATACCTTTCGCCAAAGAAATCTGGAGTAGCGACTTGGGTCGCTGAAACGCTGCTAAAATACCGGCTTTGACGACGAGCTTCGCCACAGATGCATCTGTCTCGCGCCACCTTTTTTCTTCTCATGTCGTGAAGACAAAACCTCAAATACACGCTCTCCCTTCATCTTTTGCAGGCATCATCATGAGCAGCCTCTGGATCTGGCTAGTGAGCGCTGCTGCCAGCTGGAGTCATTCATGATCATCGGCAAGGGATTGCTGGCGTGCGCCTTCGGGCCGTACCTCGAACAGCGTTCTGATATTGTCGTCTTTGCGTCGGGGGTGTCGAATTCTCTCGAAACGCGCCTCGAAGAATTCGCTCGTGAAGAGGCGCTTTTGCGCGAGCGACTCGACACGGAAGCTCGGCGATTCATCTATTTCAGCAGTTGCGGCATTACCGATGCAGCGCCAAACCTCACGCCTTACATGCAGCACAAGCGCGCGATGGAGGCGCTCGTGCTTTCCGCATCACGTGGGCTGGTGCTCCGCCTTCCACAAGTTGTGGGCAAGACCAATAACCCACATACGCTGACCAATTTTCTGCGGGATCACATCCTGTCCGGGCAGCACTTCAAGGTTTGGAGCTCTGCGGAACGCAACCTCATTGATGTCGACGATGTAGCCACGATCGGTGTGCAGCTGGCGATCGACCTGTCGCCTGAACCCGCCATCGTTTCCATCGCCTCCACACACTCGAAACTCATGCCTGAAATCGTGGAAATATTTGAACGCGTACTCGGAAAAGCCGCAAATTGCTCGTACGTTTTGAAAGGGACGCCGATGATTATCGATACCGCCCAAGCTGAGAGTATTGGCAAAAAATTGGGCATTGACCTCGGCGTTGGCTACATCGAACGTGTCATTCAGAAATATTATGGCTCCCGCATTGAAGACGACCCCGATACGTCGCTGAGTCCGGCAGATAGAGCATGAACAACACGCTGAGCAATGAAGAGCTGCTGAAAGTTCCAAGCGTTTCCGTTGTTGTCCCCGTCTATGGTGGCAGCGCGGCACTGCCAGAATTATGTCGGCGACTCGACCTGACACTTCGATCGGCGGGACTCAGCTACGAGGTCATCCTGGTCGACGATCGAGGGCAGAACGAGGCTTGGGCAGCCATTTGCTCCGTCGCAGCGAAATATTCTCAGGTACGCGGGTTGCGCCTGGGTCGAAACTTCGGTCAGCACGCGGCCACCATCTGTGGCATCGCACACGCGCGTGGCGAATGGATCGTCACGATGGATGATGACCTTGAACATCCGCCCGAATCGGTTCCGGATTTGCTCGCGGCCGGCGACGAGGACCATCCTCTGGTCTATGGCGTGTTTGAGAAACGAACACATGCCGCCTATCGCAATATGAGCTCGAAGTTGATGCGTCGCATGCTCAAACGCGCATTTCCCGATCTCAACGAAGATTATTGCTCGTTCCGTGTAATCCATGCGCCCTTAGCCAAGCAGCTCGACCGTTTCGGCCTCAATCGTCCCTATATTGACGGCATGCTTTCATGGATGACGTCGTCAACTCGCAGTATCAGTGTGCCCCACGAACAGCGGCAACATGGCGAAAGCACTTACACCATGCGCAAGCTGGTTTCCCACGCGGCGAATATTTTCGTCACTTTTTCATACCTGCCATTGCGAATCGCCACGTTCAGCGGAGCTGCTCTGGCGGCGATCAATTTTCTGTATCTGCTATACGTCATCTACGGTCGGCTAAGCGGCAGCATCGTCAATCCAGGTTACGCATCGCTCATGTCTGTAGTGTTGTTTGCCTGTGGCATACAGCTGTTGATCCTTGGCGTAGTCGGCGAATACGTAGGTCGGCTGATGGGGGCCACATTCCGGCGACCTGTTTATGTCGTCGATTGTCAGACAAACGTCGTTGAATGAGCAGCGACTTCATGCACGCCTTGAGAATGGTCCTATCCAAACTGCGCCATCCCATGCTGAATCACGTTTGGGTTGGAGAGCTACTGCGATTTCTGATCGGCGGCATCTTGAACGTCGCCGTTGGCTACGGTAGCTATCTGATATTTCTGCTCTGGTGTCGATACGAAGTGGCCTACCTGGCATCGTACGTCGTCGGTATCGGCGTATCGTATGTATTCAGCGCACTCTACGTTTTCAAGCAGCCCTTGCGTTGGCGCTCTGCGCTTCGATACCCCCTTGTGTATCTTCTGCAATTTCTTCTGGGTCTGGTCCTGCTCAAAATTCTGATCGAAGCTGCACATATATCGCCACGATTGGCGCCACTGGCGGTTTCCATACTCACAATACCAGCGACATTTTTCGCATCGCGGATCATTGTCCGCGTAAATTGAACAATGCCCTTGTCTCGGCGGACTCAACATGAACAAACAAATCAAACCCGAATTTGATAAGTATGCTGAGGAATACACGGATCTCCATCAAGCCAGCATACGAGCCAGCGGCGAAGATCCGGCATTTTTCGCTGCCTATAAGACCCGCTACATGGCTGCATGGCTGGGAGACGCCGTTCGCTCGAAACCGCTCTCCGTACTCGATTTTGGTTGCGGCGTCGGCAATACCATTACACACCTACGCGAGGCATTTCCCTCGGCATCGCTGAACGGTGTTGATCTGTCAGGCGAAAGCATCCGGCTTGCCACCGAATCGCATGCCCTTGAGGCAGAGTTTCGCATCATCGACAACACAAACATTCCACACGAAAACGAGAGTTTCGACGTTGTCATGGCGGCCTGCGTCTTTCACCACATACCCCCCGCTGAACGAGAACATTCAATAAACGAAATCCGACGGGTGTTGAAGCCTGGTGGTCATGTTTTCGTGTTTGAGCACAACATGCTCAATCCCTTGACGTTGAAGACGGTCCGAGACTGTCCTTTCGATGAAGACGCCATTCTATTGCCACGCTCGGAATTGCTCGGACTGGTTCGACGTGGGAATTTCAATGACGTCAGCTCTCGCTACATTGTGTTCTTTCCCCGGATGCTCTCCGTCCTGCGCCGAGCCGAGCCGTGGATGGGGTGGATCCCATTTGGCGCCCAGTATGTCGTTCATGGTATCGCCCGCTAAGCAAACGCTTCCAACGGTGTTCACCAGCGAAATGGATGCACCGTATTTCCATATACTGGAACGATGCGGTGCAGCACGACGACATCATCGTCTTTCGCAACAACGTCGCTCTGATAATTCCGGCGCACCCAGCTTTGGCAGCGAGGTGCCCTTCTGGTTTTGCCGTATCTTGGCAAAGCTTAGGAATGGCAGGTCGGCGATTTCGACCCACGTTATAACGTCATTCAATGCCATAGCCTAATGGCCTAGTTCAACAAACAGTGTGCCAATGCTCTTGGCCATATTTCTCCGATCAAGTGAAGTAGGCATCTATAAAACATAAGCCATGAATTCCGGAATCAGAATTGGGAACTTTTAATCGCACCGTGCGCGCCAAAATCCTGTAACGGAATCGGGGCATTTCGCACTCTGGACGCGGCCAAGGAAGAACCAGCCTAATTTAGCTTCCAGAGCGTAAAGCGATCCCCTGTTACAACGATCCTCGCTTGATGTTTTGCGCTGAGATCGTCGACTGCTTGCTTCGCGATCAAGTAGAGCGCACCTAGTTCTTCTTTGGAACTTTTTGTCGGCAGCATGACATATTGAATACGATCCTTTATAAGGAATTCTTTGATTGCTTGAGGTGATTGAGCAAACGTCGGCATGAACATATAGATCGTGAGCAGCGATTCATTCCTGACCGGCAACCAGCTGTCCGGTACTTCTCCGCTCACAGCAGGTGGTACTACGCTGACCACCCGCGTATCTCTAGGCAGCGAGCGGAGAAAATTACTTATCGGCAACATTCCATAATAGGTCAATTTTTTGTCCGTTAGACCGCGGAGATCCCTTGGTGGTCGATTAAATTTCAGATCAAATGCATATGTACCTGGCCCCCAAGATCCTGTAACCAAGGCCACGAGTATGGAACTAACAGCAAATATGCTCACGACCGATCGCAAGCTTCGGCCAGTTACACCCTCATGTAACAGATAGTCTCCTACAAATGCTATGCCCAAAATTATGAGACATAGCACCGGGACTATAAAATAGTTACCGTCCCCACCTCGATCAGGAAAATACACAAGCAATAAAATGGCGAACCAGGTGGCCGAAAACAGCCAGAAAATACCTAGTTCACTAAAGGCTATCAATTTGAATCGATTCAGCCATAGACCAATCAAAAGAAAAAATGCCCAAGCTGCCCCGGTCCAACTTATGACTATGTGGGACATCCTTCCTGGTCTGAAAACCAAATCAAACAAGACGGTAAATATTTCGTGGTTTAGTCTTATGTCCTGGGGTGGCGCATTGCCGGCCGGAAATTGACGTACAAAACCTATTTTTTCTGCGACTCTTACAAGGACTCCCGGCTCAATGAAGGGAATGCCGGCCAACAGATAAGTGCGTGTCGTAACCAATGCAAACAGAATGAGGGCCGCCACAGAAACCCAAAGCCAGATTCCCAGCTTAAGTGGAGCCATGTCGCTTGGCCTGGCTTTAGAAGCATCTTTTACGAGATAAAAAACCCCAATCGACGCAAGCAAGCCAGCGTAGATGAATGAAGACATCCGATACGAGACGGCGGCCAACGCAGCCGCCAACATCAATATTAACCAGCGCCAGTCTTTGGATTGGCGGTAGCTGATAAAGCCATGTATTCCGAAAAATATCCAAAATGCGGCAAGTACATCTCCCTTAGCGGTGATGGCGGCGTTGAGGACTGCTGGCGTGGATAAAGCCACCGCTACCATCACTAAACTCAGCGTAGATTTCCAACCAAGACGTTCACTGACGGCGAACAAGCAAAAACCTAGTGCGAGTACGCACCAGATGGCAAAACCAAAAATTCCGGGCACGCTATGCAGCGCCGACAAGGGTATTAATAGGAGCTCGTAAGCTTGGGGTGCGTAGTGAATAGGGGCCACTAAGCCGAGGCCGTGAAAAACGGAACCTGAAGAAACAAGGAGACGATCCCCTCTCATCCCATACCATAGCGAATCGTAGCCGATGGAAATAGCGGATTTCGCGAAGAGCATGAGTACGACCACGCATACGAACGAACAGGACAACGCTGCTGCAATGTTTCGCTCCCTAAGCCGCGAAGTGGCGAGCGCAAGCATTGGCGCACGTCTTTCCAGCAACAACGCGCCACCCAGAATAACCGCCGCTGCATATTCGAGATCGCGCAGTGAGCCCAGCCCAAAGGCCGATATTGTCCATTCGATGCAGGACCAGGTAAGCAAGCCAATGGCTATCGCCATCAGGTGATCTTCGACCACAGAACGACCGATCCGTACGAATCTGCGGTATATAAAAAATCCCAGGCTTACGATCCCCTCAAAGTAGATCAATGAACCAAGGACAGCGAAATCGACGCCTTGACGTCGCGAATAGGCAGCGCATAGCAAGAGAAGTAGCAACCAGCGCTTCCAGCCATGCAGATAGTAAGTTGCGCAGCCAATCAACATAGCCAAGACCGCTAACTCGATAGCTCCCTGCCATGCACCAGGCTGCTTCACCGCCCAACTGAACGGCCCTTCTGCCACAAGCTCTATTGGACCCCAGATGGCAAATAACACACCAACGATTAGGATTAAACCTGCTTTTATATAAACTTTATAAGACGTCATATCAGTTTCCCTACCTATTCAGACGACATGCGAACTCAAACTAGGCTAAAGGTTAATCTCTCAATAGGTTCCGCTTGAAATGGGCTGGATTTTCGAATAACTTTGACCTCTAATGATGACGTTTGACACATCGTCGTCGCTTATTAGCTATTTTTATAAAACGGCAGGATTTTTATAGATTTCAGCCGCAATACCTGACGCTCTACCAAATGCCAGGAGACGTAACCAAGCAACAGCGCCCCCAAACCAGCTGTCACGAAAGCCATATGCGGCGACATCCCTGGAAAGCGCCATGCAAGGAGCTGCAAGACCGGCCATCCCCATAGATAAGCTCCATATGAGGGATCACCGAAAGCGTCAACGTTCAAGAGCTTTAGACGGTAGCCAAACCAAAAACAAAAATAGGCGAGCGTTATGGCAAATGAGTAAGGATAGAGATGGGTCCCGCGAAACAGGAATGTCATGAACGCCAGAGCGACCATGGCTTCGTGACTGATAGTGATTTTTTCTCGGTACAGTTGTATAAGAATTCCCAACACGAAAAACCCTGATAGGCGAACCCACATCGGATGGAGCGGTAATAGTCCGGGATTTATAAGTGCGATAACCCAAAGAGCTGCCAATATCAGCGTCAACATCACTCTGGATTGAAATAGACCGAGCGCTCCTAAAATGGCGACAAACACATACATGCGAAATTCTGCAGGCAGTGTCCACAGGCTGCCATTTACTGTCAGCTTGTGCGCATTGGTTTCAAAAACTCCCGGCAGTGAAAATTGCATCGCGGATGAGAATTGCATGTCGTTCCAAACATAAGACAGAACATCCGGCGAATTGAAGTAGTCACGCATACTCAGTGTCGTGACCAGCGGGCCAATAATGTAGGCGCTGATCAACAGGCATACAAGCAAAGCGGGAACGATACGTAGAATTCTTGCTTTCAGAAATTGAAAAAGTCCTGCACGCCGCATGTAGCTTCCGCTGACCATAAATCCGCTGACTACAAAGAAAATGTCTACGGCGATGTCTCCGCTATATATTCCCCAGTGCCAGATGTTCGAGAAAATTTCTCGCTCGTCTGAACCCGGAAACATCGGAAAACTGTGACCGTAGATGACAAGCACTGCGGCTATAATCCGAAGGAGAAGAAAATTATCTTTCCTGCTTTCCAGCCCGCTAGCAACGGTAACAGCGGGTAGTTTCGAATTTGACGTTCCGGATTTCATAACATACCCGCTTTATTTATAGTCTTATAGCGTCTACTTCACCACGAAAGTAACGTCATTGCTTTGTATGGAAACCGTTCCTCTTTTCGTAATGATATGCAGTATGTGGGTGCCTGCTTTGCCGTAGAAGATGGCCGGAATGTCTGCAGTTATATGCGGTCCGGAGATCGCGCTATGGAGCGGCACTCCATCCATAGTGATGACCGAGTCGTTGCCGTCGAGAGACTGATTGGCTCGCATCCAGATTGCAGCATTTCCATCGGGTTGCGTATTGAAAGAGACGCCCGCGCTGGTGCCGTGAGGGCCCCATACGTCAATTCTCAAATTAATTGATGCAGGATCTACAACAGGAGCAAGGACCCCGGCATTTGGCGAGGAGTAACCACCTTCCTTGCTACATCCCAGCAGGGTTGCTCCGAGTGCCAGACTCGTCAACGCAGGTGCTATCCATTTATTTTTTGATTTCATGAACTTAATTCTGTTCGTACGTCATCCAACGAGTGTAGCGCAGCTGGCATAGCTGCCCCTGATCCGAAATTCGTAAGAACATGGCCGCGAGACTTAGATAACTGGCTTTTTACGAGGCGAACCGCCAAAGATGCGACTTTCTAGGGCTCTGAGCGTGGGCAGCAAATCGCCTCCGAGAAGAAAACATGAGCCTACCCCAGCCGCATTGCCAGCTTGGATGTCCGAAGCCTTGTCGCCGATCAGCACCGATGACGCGAGATCAAGATTCAGCTCGCGTTGAGCCTGCAGGATCATGCCTGGTGCTGGCTTGCGACAGTCACAGACTTGCAAATAGGCGCCCTCACCTTCCGATGGATGATGTGGACAGAAATAAATGGCGTCGATACGCGCGTGATGTGTAACGAACTCTTTGGCCATCCATTGCATGTACGCGTGGAATTCCTGCTCACAGTAGTAGCCGCGCGCAATGCCCGCCTGATTGGTGATCACTACGACGAGGTATCCATGGTCTTTGGCCTTGCGACACAAATCGAAGATGCCGTCGACAAATTGGGTTCTCTCGGGTGTATAGACGTAACCGTGATCAACGTTGATCACTCCGTCACGATCGAGAAACAAGGCTCGTCGTTTAGCGTTCATGCAACCCGGGCATCGTTAATTCGTTCTGCGCGCGTAAGTAGTCGTCCGGCACGCCGATGTCAATGAATGCCCGGGTCTGCGTATAAGCAGCTAGCGCCTTGCGCGACGCAGCCGGCACCAAGACGTCGGTCTCGAAGGAAAAGCTTCCCTTCTTTTCAAGAAAGTCGCCAATTAGCGTGCGGTCGATTCGGTAGACACCTGCGTTGATGTAGCCAGGCCCCCGGCGACCCTTTTCGACAAAACCTTCAACGAACCCTTGCTGGACATTGACAGCACCATAACGCGACGTGTCTTCCACGTTGGCGAGTGCCATGCCCAATGGAATCTTCGCGTCATGCATCGCTACATCGAAGGCACGGTAATCCACTTCCAGCCACGTATCGCCATTTATCGCAAAAAAGGTGTCGCTTTGTATCTGTCGTGCTGCTTGTGCAATAGCCCCGCCCGTACCCAGCGGCTCGTGCTCGTGCGAATACACCAAGACCATTCCGCGCCAGTGCGCACCCAGCGCCGCGGCAACGAGATCACCTAGGTAACCTGTCGCGAGAACAACCCGACGCATCCCTTGATCCGCCATCGCATCCAGCAGCCATGCCACAAACGGACGTCCGCGAATCGGCGCCAACGGTTTGGGTACATCGCTCACGACGCTTTGCAAACGAGTTCCAAAGCCTCCTGCCAGGATCACGGCTTCTTCAGTGCAATTCATGCCCGACATTTCCTGTTCGATGGAACGCATATCAATCTGGTGAAAATATGTCGCGTTTTAATCAGGATGCTTATGGATCTCACGAAAATCTGTTCACTGATGTCTTTGACTGGCGGAGTCATCAATTGAGACAAACTTAGGATTCCCACGGTGGCAACTCATGCTGCAGTTTTTTTCCGCCGCTGGAGAGCGATCTGATCGCTTTCCTCAGCGGACTTTCGACAAGCTTGAACATGGCAACCGAAAGCATGACCAGCGTAAGAACGTAAAAAACAAGCCGCATGCTACCGGTGATTCCAAATTTGTCGAATATTCCGGAACGCTGAATCGTCTCAAGCCAGGGGATCTGCAGGAGATAGACCGAGTAGCTTGCTTCGCCAAGCAGCAGGAATGGCGCGAGCTCAAACACCTTAGCCCATTTGCCCCTGCAGCGCGGAAGGCCGTAAATGAAAGCCAGCATCAGAGGCGCCAGAGCCCCGTTCGGAAAGCTGTTTGTGGGAACGAAGATCGAGCGAAAATAATCCTGATACGCAAGCAGCGCTGCGATGGTGATGGCCGCCACGACCGTAAGAATGTCGTAGCGATATCCAACGACGCCAGGCGACTGTCGGCGTGACCACGCACCGCACACACCACCCAGGAAAAACTCGTTGAAATGAAATATCGGGGAATAGAACAAGGTGTCGTGCAACCCCGATGGATACGGGTAGGAGGGGTAGAAGCTTGTGAAAACGTACTCGTGCATCTCCTGGGAGAACACCCAGAAGACGATCACAAGCACCGTAGTAACCGGCAACCATTTCTTGCCGAGAGCACCAATGAACAGGGGAAACGCCAGGTAGAAGGCAACCTCCGTAGACAACGACCAACCTGGCGGGTTGCCACTCAATGCCGAACCCGGGATCCAGGCTTGTAACAGGGTCAGGTTGAGGAACCATTTTCCAACGCTGAGCCCACCCAGAAGACCGAACCAGACGAGTGCAATGAGGTAGACAGGATAAATTCGTGCAATGCGCGCAATCCAGTATTGAATGGGCTTAAATACGCCGTCAGGGCTATACGCAATCGCCATCACGAAGCCGGAAAGGCAGAAGAAATAACTGACGGCCGTGGGGCCACTGGAGAACAGATTCATCACACTGTGGTTGGTGAAAAAATCCGTGGTCCACGTGAGATGAAACAGCACGGCACTAAGTGCCGCGAAAATCCTCGTCGAGGTAAGTCTGGCCGTGGCTTGTTTTGTCATTTGGCTTGCCGTCCATATTCGCAATAAAAATTTGCCGTTCGGCAAGCAACGCAAAGTGCCGTTTCTGGAAAATAGGTCAATCTTCCCCGAAACAGTTAGACCACAAGACGCCGGTGGCGAGGCGGCTTATAGTTCTGAACTATGCCAACTCGAGATCAGGCATTGACGAGATGGTCTTGCCGGATATCCGCAATAAGAGAGGTCGCGAATTCCTCATTGCGGTACGTTATCTAAAACCTGTCAACTCGCTGAAGCATGTGAAGTCATTTGCATGCTGGGCCGGATACCTTGACCTGATCCAGAATGTTGCCAGTTGACTTGTCCTTCAGGACAAAAAGGGTACCGGGCCGCGTCCAATTTCCAGTCTGGGCCTGCCCTGCCGCACCGCCCTCTGCTAGAACTTTCGGGCCTTGCGCGTCCGAAGTCACAAAAAGTTGCACGCTGGAGATGCCTGGATGATCACTGCCCACGCTCCATTTGACCGTGGCGACTGCAGCAGGGTCACACGAGACCATGGACCCAGGATCTACCGACATCGACGTCGATTGTTTGACTGTTGCTGACGCGGCAGACGTCGACGTCGCAGCCTGAACCGGACTGGCCGCATTCGCAGGCACATTTTTCTGACAGGATACCAAGCCCACGATGGCGGTCAGCACGAGAATTGAAGTGAGCAACTTTTGCATGTGAAATCCTGTTTGCGTGTATTTGCCATGGAGCAGCGAGTCGCCAGTCCCACTGAACTCAGCGTCCACCGTGCGATTTGCCAAAGATTTCCTCTTCGATCATCCCGCACAGGAGATGGCCGAGAAATTCATGACCTTCCTGGACTTTCGGCGTCTCGGACGAAGGCATTTTGAAGCAGATATCGCATTGGTCTCCCATTTGGCCGCCCGACTGACCCGTAAACCCCACGACGAGGATGCCTGCCGTTCGCGCTGCGGTGATGGCGCGCAGGATGTTTTTCGAATTACCCGATGTCGAAAGGACGTACAGGACATCGCCTTCGCGTCCGAGTGCTTCCACCTGGCGTGCAAACGCATACTCGTAGCCGTAGTCGTTGCCGATCGCGGTGAGGATGCTGGTATCGGTGGTAAGCGCGATGCCTGCCAGGCCCGGCCGGTCGAAATTGAAACGGCTGACCAGCTCGCCTGCCCAGTGCTGCGCGTCGGCCGCGCTGCCACCGTTGCCGGCGAAAAGAATCTTGTTTCCGCGGCCCAGGGCATCCACCGACATCTTCACTGCTTCGCGGATCTGTTCGCGCAGCGCGACATCTTCCGACATGTCCTGTAATAGCTGGATGGATTTGGTGAATTCGAGACCAATCGAATCGGTCAGCTGACTTGCCATGATGTCGCCCCCTGCTGGGTGAAATGGAAATCCAGAATGCTGCCGCCTTGCTGAAGCAAGGCGCGTATCAAGCGAATGCGCTGGTTCGGAGAACAGAGGAAAATCATGAATCCGCCACCGCCCGCTCCCGAGACTTTTGCGGCGTACGCGCCATTGGCGAAAGCGACTTTCTCGACTTCCTCGATCAGCGTGTTGCTGATGCTGGTCGCGGTGATTTTCTTGGCTTCCCAACCTGCCTGCAGCGTCGTTGCCAGTCTGCGCAAATCGCCCTTCAGAATGCATTCCTTCATCTGGATCGCCTCCTGTTTTAGACGGTGCGTGGCATCGATCGAAGCCTGATTCCTGTCTCCGATGTTGCGCGATTGCTGGTCGATAATGTCTGCCGATGCGCGTGAGACACCGGTGAAGTACAACACCATCGACGCCTCGAGTTCGGCCCACACCCAATCCTTGATGCGCAACGGATTGACGATGACGCGATCCGATTCGTAGAACTCCATGAAATTGAAACCGCCGAAGGTCGCCGCGTATTGATCCTGCTTGCCACCCGCCAGGCCGAGGTCGCTTCGCTCGATGTTGTACGCCAGATGCGCGACTTCGTATTCGCCCAGGGGCAATGAAAAGTGCTCGACGAATGCCTGCACCAGCGCGACGACCATGGTGGACGACGAGCCCAGGCCCGAGCCGGGCGGCGCATCGGAAAACGTCTGGATGCTGAGCGCTGGCTGTTTTCCACCGAGGTAATCCTTCACCACTCGCGCATAGACACCTTTCAACAATCGCAGCGGTCCATCCGTGGAGATCGTGGTCGTGACATCGAGTTCTTCACGCAGCTCCACGTCAACCGCGTGAAACTCCACTCGCCCGTCATCTCGTTCGTCGATCAATGCGTAGGCATAGCGATCGATGGTGACATTCATGACGTTGCCGCCATAGACATCGCAATAGGGCGATACGTCCGTACCGCCTCCCGCCAATCCAAGGCGAAGTGGAGCGCGCGCTCGCGTACTCATGCGGGCGCTCCGTCGTTCCGTGGATGATGCAGCCGCCAATAGGCAAGCATGTCGACGAGGGTCTGCTCGAGCTGGATCTGCTGCTTCCAGCCGGTTGCTTCAATGAGTCTGGTCGAATCGCCGAAAATGACTGCCTCGTCGCTGGGACGCAACAAAGCCGGATCCGTTTCGACGGATATTTCTACCAAGGCGTGCTTGCGCACCAAATCGACCACGTCCTGCATCTGGTACGTACGTGCGCCGCTGATGTTGTAGACCTCGCCTGCCACGCCTTTTTCCGCAAGCAGCTCGAGAGCGTTGGCCAGGTCACGCACGTCGGTGATCGCGCGATGCGTCTGGAGGTTGCCGACCTTGAGTATGGGCGGAGCCAGCCCCGCCTCGATACGCGCCATGCGCTGGGTGAAGTCTGCGCAGACATCGCCGGTCTTGCGCGGGCCGGTCGTATTGAAGATACGCGCGCAGACCGATCGCAGGCCGTCATTGAGCCAATACTGGATCGCCAGCATTTCCGTGGCGACCTTGCTCACGCCGTAAGGATGCAGCGGTCGCAACGCATGGCTTTCCTTCACCGGAACCTCATGCGCGGCCACTTCACCGTACTCCGCACTGGAGCAGGCCACGACGATCACGGGATCGAGTTTGGCGGCTTTGATCGCCTGATATACGTTGGCGGTACCGACCACGTTCGTTTCAAGCGTTTCGATCGGAACGCGCCATGACAATGCCGGATAGCTTTGGGCCGCGAGCAGGTAAACAACGTCCGGTTTGCTGCGCTCGAGAACGGAATCCAGCTGCTCCCTGTAGCGAATATCGCAATGCATGAGCTTGTCGCTGTAGGGCGACCAATCACGGGAATCGATGGTGGCGTTGTAGTGCGTGCCGACTACATCGTGGCCGGCTTTCAGAGCGCGCTCCATGAGGTAACTACCGACGAATCCGGTTGCGCCGAGTATCAAGATTTTCATGGTTACGACCTGCTCGTCGGTTGATTCGAGGCGTCTGTGTCACTGCGCAGATGCATGTCCTGCGAAACGATGGTCCACAACGCGGCCTCGGAGAAGCGCTCACGCACGAAAGCCTGGGACTTCCGCGAAGCATCCAGCCATTTTTCGTCATCGCGCAGGAGTTCGACTACCTGCCGCGCGAACTCCACCGGGTCATCGCTCACGCCCAGAAACTCGCTGGCGGCGGCCAGTCCTTGCGCGCCGGTGATTGTCGTCACGCAAGGAAGGCCATAACGCATGGATTCGATGACCTTGCCTTTCATGCCACCGCCAAAACGCAACGGCGCCACGGCGACACGAGCATTCAGATAACGCGAAGCCAATTCCTCGTCACTGACGAAACCAGTGACGGTGACACTTTCATTCGCCAATGCCTGCACGGCGGCCGTTGGGTTGGAGCCCACCAGATAGAGGCGCAATCCGGGCACCTGCTGGATAAGCAACGGAAGAATTTCGCGCACCAGCCACACCGCAGCGTCCGCATTGGGATCGTGTGCGAAACCTGCCACGAAGACGATATCTTTCTTCGCGAAAAGATTGGCTTCCGGCTCGACCGGAAAAGAGTCGAATGCGTAGACGGGAATAGTGTGCGCCTGCACGTCGAGACGACGCTGCTCGAGCCACGTGCGCACGATCTGTGTTTCACCATCGGCCGGATAGTAGATCGTATCGACCTTCGACCAGACTTTCTCCTCAAGCCCGTGGAAACGCCTGCGCTCTTTCGCGAGCTCCGCGCCGGGATGATGCTTCAACTGCTCGTCAATGCGCAGGTGGTGGATGTCGTGTCCGTAGTAAAGAATTCTTGCCGACGTGCGGTGACGGATAGCGTCTATGAACTCGATTGCGATGTGCGGGCGGCTGAGCAGCACACAATCGATTGCTCCGCCATTTTCCGCCAACCAAGCGTCGAAAGACTTGTGGTATTCCGGGCCATAGACGACTTCGATGCCTTGCTGCTGTAACGCCACGGTGTAGGTCGGGTCGTGCCAGAGATTCTCCGGCCAGAACTTCACATCCAGTCCCTGGCGCTTGAACATCATCATGAACTGCCACATCGTGCGCGAACCAGCGTCACGATCGGGTTGTGGAATGTAGTGATCGATCACAAGAACCGTCGGACGTGAACCGGTTCGACCTCGCGCCTGCATGACGTTCCGTGCATTGGGAAAGTGCTCGCGCTCCAGCTCAACGCGCCATTTCTCAAGAAACCGTTGCTGATTGCGCACCTGATAGGACTTGATGCCTGCATTCACATCGGTACCGTGCGAAATGCCCTCGTGATGCACGACGACGGACTTCGGCTGGTAGTAAAGCTTGAGTCCATGCTTGCGAACCTTGAAGGCGAAATCCGTGTCTTCGCAATAGGCCGGCACGTAGATCTCATCGAAGCGACCCAGCGTGTGAAACAGATCGCTGCGCATCAACAGCGAAGCGCCGGAGCAATAATCCGTCTCCCGGACATAGTTGTAGACGCTGCGATCGGGATCATCGAGCCGACCGTAATTCCAGGCGCTGGCATCCTTCCATACGATGCCGCCGGCCTCCTGCAAACGGCCATCCGGATACACCAGCTTGGAGCCGACCATGCCGCAGTCGGGAAACCGTGCGAACACGTCGAGCATGGCATCGAGCCAGCCCTCGGTGACTTCAGTGTCGTTGTTGAGGAAGTAGAGAAACTGCCCGCGCGCCAATGTCGATGCCCGGTTGCATGAGCGCACGAAGCCCAGATTTTCCGGGTTCACTTCAAAGCGAAGTCCGGGGACTTCGGCGAGCTTGAGGATTTCGACGTCACCTGACGCGTCTTCCAGAACCAGTACCTCGAACGCGACCTGCGGCAGATGCTCCGCGATAGAGCGCAGGCAACCCAGCGTGATGGGTAGATTGCCGTAGGCAGGAATGACGATGCTTACCAGAGGTTCCGCATAGACAGGAAAACTGAAGCCCTGAAGGCTCGCTACGGGCGTCGGGACTGCGACGACATCGCTGCCCTGCTCGTCGATCAGTGCATTGCCTGGCATTGCATCCGATATCTGCGGCTGCCTGGCGTCGAGCCGGCGCGCCCTGAGCGCATTGCGGATGATCTGCCAATCACCGCGAAGCAGATGTCCCAAAGCGCGCAAGGGTCTAGTGATCTTCCACGATCGCGAATGGACCAGGACATTATATTGCCCTTGCAACGCGTGCAGTTGGCTATCCAGTAGGCCAACCTGACTATTAAGTCGCGACAGATTTTCCTGCAACGCTGCAATCAGTGTTTCCCGATCCGACAAAGTATCCATCATCGATCGCACCATGGCATCGGCATGCTCCTGCTCCGCGCGCAGCGATTCGAGCAATTCGTCCGTGCGAACACCGTCGATGTCCATCGACTTGGCCCAGCTGACTGCGTACTCGTGGTCCACATGTAGTTCATCTTGTTGTTCCATCAGTGCCGCGAGCTGGACATCCAGCAATTTCTTCCTTGCAACAGTGGTTTCATGTTCCGACTGCAGCTCACCGTGTCGATGACCCAGCGTCGAGAGTTCAGCGTCCAGCGATTTCGCCCACGTCATTGCTTCTTCGTGCTCTCTCTGCAAATCGCCATGCCGATCTCTCAGCGACGCGAGTTCGGCGTCCAGCGATTTCGCCCACGCGACCGCGCCCTCATGCTCCCTCTGCAGATCGCCATGTCCATCTCTCAGCAACGTGAGCTGGGCATCCAGTGACTTCGTCCAATCAACCGTATTTTCGTGCTCGAGCTGAAGCGCACCGTATCGATCGGTGATCTCGGCGAGCTTGGCATCCAGTGATTTCGCCCACTCAGCCATCGCTTCGTGCTCTCGCTGAAGAGCGCCGTATCGATCCATGCGCTCTGCAAGTTGGGCATCAAGTGATTTTGCCCAAGCGACCATGGCTTCGTGCTCTACCACCAGGGCGGAGCGTGTTTCGCGCTCTCGTTCCAGCTTGGCGTCCAGCGCCTTGGCCCAGGCATTATGTTTTTCCAGTTCATCCGACTGGTTCTGCAGCAGCTTGCGAACGAGCGTGTACTTTTCCTTCAGTTCGACCTGTTCCGCGACCATTTCTTCGCAGCATGCCTTGGTGAGCATGCCCAACTGGTCATCGTTTTCGGCGAGGCGGATATCGTAGATTTCTCTGACAGGCACGGCGATGCGCGCGTGAATCGCGTCCGTCGCTTTTTCGATGACGACGATCTCCGCCACGTTGCCCGTTGCGTCTTCATCGACATCGGCGTTGCGCGATCGGCTCACGCCCACGTAAAAATAATTCGCCCCGGTGGCGAGTCCACGGACGTAACCGCCGATATTGATTCGGCGAATGCATTCGCCGCCGCGATACACGAGGATTTCCCCGGATTCGGAATTGCAGAGCATCAGATCGTCGCCAAACGATTGCAACGTGTGCGGCTGCGACAACGCCGAAATGACGGTCTCGCCGGACATCACATCACGCACTTCGCCGCGACCTGACGTGTTGCCCTTGTAGCCGCGATGTTCGGTGAAGTCGCCGAACATCGAAGCGAGCAATCGCCCCTTGTGCATGCACAGGCAGTTGAGATGGACCGAATCGGGTTCGCCCGGAAAGGTCCAGCGATCCACTTCCTTGAATGCTTCGTCAAGCTCCGAAACGCAGTTCAATTGCGTGCAGGCGACAAATGTTCGGCCGTCCACACGCAGCAAGTCATGGATATCCAGCGGCTCGCCAGACAATGTCACCAGTTGCAAACCAGTCTTCCGATACACCGCCAATACGCTGCCGCCATCAGGCTGCAACGCGCGCAGCACCGTTCCAGGCCAGTGGATGAGACCGGTGCCATCGATCGTGTTCAAACGTGTGACCTTGCCATCCTCGAGCAGCGTCAAGCCGCCGTTGTTGGGCGAGGAAATCAGCAAGCGATCCGGCAGATTCATCGTGCTCACGAGGCGGGATGGGTTGGGGCTGTGAGTGAGACCTTCGAAACAAGCTCCATATCGGCGAAACCGTTGGTGTGACGCTTGTCGCCCAGCACCGTGAGGATGATCGAATCGACGCGGCGATCGAGTGTGCCGATGTCGGCGCCTTGCTCGTCGAACTGCGAAACACCCACCGTGAGAAAATACTGGCCCGGCAGCAACGAATTGCGCAGGTCGAATTCGACGATGACGACATCGTCCGCGGCGTAGCTATAGAGCTCGTTTTCCACCGTGAACGTGTTGGCGCTGTAGACCACCAGGCCCTCGCGGGTACGCACCTGCATGCCGAAGATCACGCGTTCCGATGGTCTGGAAAAAACGTACTTGAGCATCAGGCCGAATGACTCGCGCGAGTGCACGATCGGAGATTCACCACGCTGCCCCTTGATGAGGAAATCAAGCAGGGTCGCTGCGCCGTCTCCGAGACGGACTTCGCCGCGGTTGTAACCCGCGCGGGAAGCGAAGAGCTCCTGTTGACCCCCGGCAACCAGGTAGTCGTAGTCGTCCCCGTGATCGCTTTTTTCCGCATCGCCTTCGGACGGTAGTGACTTTGCTTCCTCGGCAGCCGCCACGTTGCCAAGTCCCTGAACGGTGGAACGGTTGCCGAACACGCGACGCAGATATTCGGCGACCGCAGGCTTGGTCGGGCCGTCGAATACCAATCGACCCGAGTCGAGCACGATGCCGCGATCGCACAATTGCAACAGCGTATCGACCGAATGCGTGACGAACAGCAACGTGCAGCCGGCCTCACGCAACTCGTCGATACGACGGAAGCATTTGCGCTGGAAGTACACGTCGCCAACCGAGAGCGCTTCATCGATCACCAGGATTTCCGGATCGGAAAACGAGGCGACCGCGAATGCCAGCCGCACATACATGCCACTGGAATAAGTCTTGACTGGCTGATCGATGTGATCGCCGATTTCGGCGAAATCCACGATGTCCTGGTAGCGCTGCTTGAGCACGCTTTCGGGAATGCCATAGACCAGTCCGCTGAGAAAAATATTCTCCTTGCCGGTGAACTCCGGGTTGAAACCGGCACCGAGTTCCAGCAATGCGGCGATGCGTGCGGGCGACGTGATGGTGCCCGCTGTCGGCGTGAGGATGCCGCAGATCATTTGCAGCAGCGTGGATTTGCCCGACCCGTTGCGGCCGATGATGCCGATCGCCTCGCCGCGATGCACATTGAAACTCACGTCGCGAAGCGCCCAGAAATCCCTGTAATACTGGACGGCGGGCGCCCCGAACATCTGCCGCAATCTTGGCAGCAGCATCTGCTTCAACCGATGCTGCGGCTCGGCGTAGATCTCGTAGCGCTTGGTCAGACCCTTCACCGTGATGACCACATCGGATGCGGGTTGCAGTGATGACTCGGCCTGCGGCATCTGCTCAGAGGACATCGGCAAACCCCTTGCGCGCGCGTTCAAACCAGGCGAAGGCGAACCACGCAAAAAGGCAGGACGCCAGCGCGTACAACCCCAACGCGCCCCAATTCGGCATGCGACCCCATACCAGCACGTTCTGCGACGACTCGACGATGACCGTCAGCGGGTTGAGATAGAGCAGTTCACGGTAGGCCGCCGGAATATGCTCCCTCGGATAAAACACCGGCGCCAGATACAGCAAGATGGTGGTGATGACGTTGATGGCCTGCTTGAGGTCGCGCAGGAACACGCCCAGCGAAGCAAGCAGCCAGATCGTACCGGCCACGAACGGCAGGAAAACGATCGCCACGATCGGAAACATCACCGCGGTCCACGGCACGCTGCCTTGCACGATCAGCTCAAAAACGATCAATACCACCGTCGATATCAACAGGTGGAACAGCGCCGAACCCAGCGTACTCCAGGAAAGAATTTCCAGAGGAAACACGACCTTTTTCACGAAGTTGGTGTTCTCGACGATCAGCGTCGGCGCCTTGTTTGCGCACTCGGAAAACATCGCGTTGATGTTGAGGCCGGCAAACAGGATCACCGCGTACGCCATATGTTCTCCACCCGGCACGTTCCAGTGCGAGTTGAAAATCACGCTGAAAACAAAGGTGTAGATCGCCAGCATCAGCAACGGATTGAAAAACGACCACAGCAAACCGATGAAGGATCCGCGATAGCGGCCGATCACGTCGCGCTTGGCCATCTGCATGACCAGCGGAAAATGCCGTTGCAGCGCGCGATAGGGCGCTGCGGGGTTGGTTAGCCGATAGGCTGAAATCATGTTGCTCCTTTGAATCGCGCGGCGATCCGGCGCCGAAAATCAATCGCGTCGGTCGAACCGCGTCAGCCCAGTGCTGCTGCCAGCTCGTCGCGCAGATCCGAAATGTCTTCCACGCCGACCGACAATCTCACCAGCCCATCACGGATGCCGAGCCGTTTGCGGTTGGCGGCAGGCACCGAGGCGTGGGTCATGATGGCGGGATGTTCAATCAGGCTTTCCACGCCGCCAAGCGATTCGGCCAGCGCGAACAGCTCGCAACGCTCCAGCATGCGGCGGGCTTTTTTCAGTCCGCCTTTGACTTCCATCGAGATGATGCCGCCGTAGCCGTCCATCTGCCGCTTGGCCAGTTTGTGCTGCGGATGACTCTTGAGACCCGGATAGATCACCCGCTCGACGGCCGGATGTTTTTCGAGCCATGGCGCCAGTTCCATCGCGCCGGCGCAATGCGCCTTCATGCGCAAGTGGAGTGTCTTCAGGCCGCGCATGGCAAGGAACGAATCGAAGGGACCGGCCACGGCACCGACCGAGTTCTGCAGGAAAGCCATCTGCTCCGATAGCGCCTTGCTGCCGGCCACCACGATGCCGCCCACCATGTCGGAATGGCCGTTGAGGTATTTGGTGGCGGAATGAAGCACGAGGTCGGCCCCGAATTCCAGCGGACGCTGGATCATCGGCGAGCAGAAGGTATTGTCGACGACCAGGATGAGGCCATGCTTTCTTGCGAACGCCGCGACCTTGGCAAGGTCGACGAGCTTGAGCATCGGGTTGGTCGGAGTTTCGGCCCAGATCATCCGCGTGGTCGGCTTGAGGGCCGCCTTCATGGCGGCGTCGTCATTGAGATCGATGAAGCTGAAATCGAGGCCCGCCGAGCGGCGACGCACTTTCTCGAAGAGGCGGTAAGAGCCGCCATAGAGATCGTCCATCGCAATGACATGGCTGCCCGAGTCGAGAATATCGAGCACCGTCGCTGCCGCGGCCAGCCCGGAAGCGAAAGCGAACCCGGCAACGCCGCCTTCCAGCGCCGTCACGCAACGCTCGTAGGCCATGCGGGTCGGATTCTGCGTGCGCGAGTATTCGTAACCCTTATGCCTGCCCGGGCTTTCCTGCACGTAGGTGGACGTCGCATAGATCGGCGTCATGATCGCGCCGGTGCTGGGGTCCGGATGCTGGCCGGCGTGGATCGCCCGCGTGCCCAGTCCGTGTTTCGCGTTGGCTTTCTTAGTCATGGCAGGCATCTGAGTGGGTTCCGATCCGGCGAGATCACCGGCGCGCGAAGTAGCCGCGAATGATACCCGCCATCCACCCTTGCGTGCCTTAATGGTCAGTCAGTTCGCGAGGTCGTTGTGCGCCTCAAGCGAGCTGCACGGCCAAATCCCCTGGGCGGGCATGGCACAATAGGCGTTCCGCATGGACGAAGATCGAGGTTGCATGAAAACTCTGCTTGTCACCGGCGGCGCCGGCTTTATCGGCGCCAATTTCGTGCTTCAGGCGGTCGTCGACGGTTTAAGGATCGTCAACCTGGACAAACTGACCTACGCCGGCAACCCGGACACGCTCGCTTCGCTGGCCGGCAATCCTCTGCACGTCTTCGTGCAAGGCGACATTGGCGACCGGTCGCTGCTGGCTGCGCTGCTGGCGGAACATCGTCCCGACGCCATCGTCAATTTCGCGGCGGAATCGCATGTCGACCGCTCGATCGACGGGCCGGCCGAATTCGTCCAGACCAACGTCGTCGGTACGCTCGGCCTGCTCGAATCGGTGCGCGACCACTGGCGTTCGCTTGAGGGCGCTGCCCGGGAAGCGTTCCGTTTCCTGCACGTGTCGACCGACGAGGTCTACGGCTCACTCGGCGCCGACGGCAAGTTCACCGAGCAGACGCCGTACGCGCCCAACTCGCCCTACTCCGCCTCGAAGGCGGCATCGGATCATCTGGTACGCGCTTTCCATCACACCTACGGCTTGCCCACGCTGACCACCAATTGTTCCAACAATTACGGTCCGTACCAGTTCCCCGAAAAACTCATTCCGCTGATCATCCAGAAAGCGCTGGCGGGCGAGTCGTTGCCGGTCTATGGCGATGGCAAGAACATCCGCGACTGGTTGTTCGTGGGTGACCATTGCAGCGCCATCCGTCGCGTACTCGACGATGGCCGCGTCGGCGAAACCTATAACGTGGGCGGCAACGCCGAGCGCGAAAACATCGCCGTCGTGAAGACGATCTGCGCCCTGCTCGACGAGCGCGCGCCGCTGGCCGATGGCCGCCGGCGCGAATCGCTGATCACCTACGTGAAGGATCGTCCCGGTCACGATCGGCGCTACGCGATCGACTCCAGCAAATTGCAGGATGAGCTCGGCTGGCAGCCATCGCACACCTTCGAAAGCGGTATCGCGCAAACCGTTCACTGGTATCTCGACAACCAGCCGTGGACGCACCGCGTGCTCGACGGTAGCTATCGCATGGAGCGGCTGGGCTCATGACGACGCAGAAAGGCATCATCCTCGCCGGCGGTTCCGGCACGCGGCTTTATCCGATCACGCGCGCGGTGAGCAAGCAGTTACTGCCGATCTACGACAAGCCGATGATCTACTACCCGCTGGCAACCTTGATGCTGGCAGGCATCCGCGAAGTGCTGGTGATCAACACACCGCATGAGCAGGAGATGTTCCAGCGATTGCTCGGCGACGGCTCGCAATGGGGCATCGACATTCGCTACGCCGTGCAGCCCTCGCCCGATGGCCTGGCGCAGGCATTCACCATCGGCCGCGACTTTGTCGACGGCAAACCCAGTTGCCTCGTGCTCGGCGACAACATTTTCTACGGCGTCGGCCTGACCGAACGACTCAAGCGCGCCGCATCGCGCGATCAGGGCGCCACGGTTTTCGGCTATTGGGTGCGCGATCCGGAGCGCTACGGCGTGGCCGAGTTCGACGGCGCCGGACGCGTGATCGGGCTGGAGGAAAAACCTGCGCAACCGAAGTCCAGCTACGCGGTCACCGGACTTTATTTCTACGATGCGCGCGTCTGCGATTTTGCCGCGGCGTTGAAACCTTCGCCGCGTGGCGAGCTGGAAATCACCGATCTCAATCGCTGCTACCTCGATGACGGCTCGCTGCATCTGGAGCAACTCGGTCGTGGTTTCGCGTGGCTCGACACGGGCACGCACGATTCGATGATGGAAGCAGGCAATTACATCCAGACGATCGAAAACCGTCAGGGCCTCAAGGTGTGCTGCCCCGAGGAAATCGCGTACATCAACGAATGGATCGATGCCGAGCAGTTGCTGGCACTTGCCGCCCCGTTGGCGAAAACCGGTTATGGCCAATACCTGCAACAGCTCACGCGACAGGGTCACGCCCGTTGAAAATCATCAAGACCTCCTTGCCCGACGCGCTGATCATCGAGCCGCAGATTTTCGGCGACGCGCGCGGGTTCTTCTACGAAAGCTATAACCGCGCCAGCTATCACGACGCCGGCATCGACGCGGAATTCATCCAGTCCAATGTCTCGCGGTCCGCGCGCGGCGTGCTGCGCGGCCTGCATTATCAGTGGCCCAATCCACAAGGCAAGCTGGTCAGCGTGCTCGAGGGCGAAGTCTATGACGTCGCCGTGGATATCCGCCGCGGCTCGCCCACGTTCGGCAAATCCGTCGGCGTCATGCTGACCGCCGATAACCATCGGCATTTCTGGGTGCCAGAAGGTTTCGCGCACGGCTTCTGCGTGGTGTCGGAATTCGCGACGTTCTCCTACCAGTGCACCGCACTTTACGATCGCGCGGCGGATGCCGGCATTCGCTGGAACGACGCGGATCTCGCGATCGACTGGCCGGTAAGCGCGCCGCTGCTCTCCGAGAAAGACGGCAAGACGCCCTTGCTGAAAGACGTCGCGCCCGAGCGTCTGCCGATCTACGCGCCGTGAAAACCCTGCTGCTGGGCGCCAATGGCCAGCTCGGCCGCAGCTTCGTCGATCACGGTGGTCTGGCCGCTCATGGCGAATTGGTCCTCGCCAGTCGCGATGGCCAACTTGCGCAAGGCGGTCGCGGCGACGTTGCCGACCTCTCGACACCGGAAAACCTTGTCGAGTTATTCGACCGCGTGCGCCCCGATGTCCTCCTCAACACCGCCGCGTACACCGCGGTTGATCGAGCGGAGCAGGACGAAGCACTGGCCATGCGCGTCAACGGCGAAGCGGTGGGTGTCATCGGCGATTGGGCAGTGCGACATGGCGCGCTGGTCATCCACTATTCCACCGACTACGTATTCGACGGCAGTCAGGATCGGCCGTATGCGGTCGATGCAACAACAGGTCCACTGAGTGTCTATGGACGCAGCAAACTTGCGGGTGAGCAGGCGCTCGCGAAGAGCGGCGCGGATCACCTGACGTTTCGCACCGCGTGGGTCTACGCCGCGCACGGTCATAATTTCCTGCGCACCATGCTGCGGCTTGGCGCGGCACGCGATGAACTTCGCGTGGTGGCCGATCAACACGGCGCGCCAACCGATACGCGCCTGATCGTCGACGCCACTCTCGCCGCGCTCGATCGCTGGCAGCTTGCGGATATGGCACAACGCAAGAATCTGATCGGCACTCACCATCTGGTCGCCGGCGGTGCCACGACGTGGCATGGTTTCGCCAGCGCGATCTTCGAGTGCGCCGTCACGCAAGGTCTGCTCGCGAAGGCGCCGAAAGTCCTGCCGATCGAAAGCGCTGAATTCCCCACGCCAGCCGTGCGGCCGAAGTGGTCGCTGCTGGACAATACGGGCTTCCAGGAGCATTTCGATTTTCCGTTGCCGGACTGGCGACAGGGCTTGACGCGGGTCATGCGCGAACTCGCTTCATCAGGACACTGAGCCATGTTGATTCCACTCATTCTCAGCGGTGGCAGCGGCACGCGCCTGTGGCCGGTGTCGCGCAAGAATCTGCCCAAGCAGTTCCTCGTCCTGGCCGGCAAGGGCACGCTGTTCCAGCAGACCATTGCACGTACGCGAACCTTGCCGGGCGTTGCAGCGCCGATCGTGGTGGCCAGCGAAAACCATCGCTTCCTCGCCGCCGAACAACTACTCGAAGCCGGCGTCGCCGGCGCGAGCATCGTGCTCGAACCGCTTGCTCGCAACACGGCACCAGCGATTGCGCTCGGTGCATTGCAGGCAATCCAACGCGACAGCGAAGCACTGCTGCTCGTGCTGCCGGCCGATCACGTCATCGGCAATACGGCCGCATTCGTCGAGGCGGTGAAACAGGCGATCTTGCTGGCCGGTCAGGACTGGCTGGTGACGTTCGGCGTGCGACCGGATCGCCCGGAAACCGGCTTCGGTTATATCCGCCGTGCCGAAGCGATTGGCCACGACGGATTTCGCGTCGAGCAATTCGTCGAGAAGCCCGATCTCGCGACTGCCGAATCCTATCTGGCCGATGGCGGTTACGACTGGAATTCCGGCATGTTCCTGTTCAAGGCATCGCGCTATCTGGAGGAACTCGCCATCCATGCGCCGGCGATGCTGGATGCGGTGAAGACCGCGCATGCCAAGGCATCCATCGATCTCGACTTCGTGCGCATCGCCGCCCACGATTTCGAAAAAGTACCCGATCGTTCGATCGACTACGCGGTGATGGAAAAAACCCGTCGCGCCGCCGTAGTTCCGGTAAGTTGCGACTGGAGCGACATCGGTTCCTGGTCGGCGTTGTGGCTCACCGGCGACAAGGACGCGCAAGGCAACGTGCACGAAGGCGACACGCTCGGCGTCGACACGCGCAATTCGCTGCTGCGTTCGCATGATCGCCATCTGCTGACGACCTTGGGCGTCGACGACCTGATCGTCGTGACCACGCCGGACGCGACCCTCGTTGCACATCGCGATGCGGCGCAGGACGTGAAGAAAATCGTCGACGAACTCAAGGCCTCCGGCCGCAGCGAACACTCGCTGCACCGCGTGGTGCATCGCCCTTGGGGCAGCTACGACTCGATCGAAATCGGCGAGCGCTTCCAGGTCAAGCGTATCCAGGTCAAACCCGGCGCAAGCCTGAGCCTGCAGAAACATCACCACCGCGCCGAGCACTGGATCGTCGTATCCGGCACCGCCGAAGTCACCTGCGACGATAAGATTTTTCTGCTTGGCGAAAACCAGAGCACCTACATTCCGCTCGGCAGCAAGCATCGCCTGCGCAACCCCGGCATGGTGCCGCTCGAACTGATCGAAGTGCAGTCCGGCAGCTACCTCGGCGAAGACGACATCGTGCGTTTCGACGATGTGTATGGCAGGGCCTGAGTCCACCGCGATACACGTGAGCCAGGTCCCGGCGCCACGCTTTCGAGAGCACACATGCCGAGCAGGATGAATCCCATGTCATCAACTACCGGCTTGAAAACAAGGCCGAACCAAGTCTTCGTCATGCGTCTGCTGGCATGGCTGGTGGCGCTGATCGCCCTGCTCAACGTGGTGCTCTTCGCCTGGCTTGTGGCGTCACCGGTCATTCGTTCGGATGCCTGGTATTTCCTTGATGTGTTCCTGAAGAAAGCCATCGTCGGCCAGCTCGGGTTAGGCGATTTCTTCGTAAGGCGCTCGGTCGACGATCATGCGCAACCCCTGTTCAAGCTTGCCTTGTTGCTCGAATGGCGCTTCTTCGATCTCGACTTCATGGTCGAGTCGCTGATCGGGGTGGCCGCAGCCGCGGCGTGTGCGTGGGTGCTGCACATGTTGATGCTCGGAGCATCGCGGCACGATGGAGGCGCGGCCCGTCGCTACCTCGCGTGGGCGAGCACGTGCGCAGTGCTGTTCTCGCTGAATGCCGAGGGCGGTATCTGGACGTGGTCGCTCGTCTCGCTCGAATACGTGCCGATCCTGTGCATCCTGCTGTACCTGCTCGCGGTCTGGCGGGCATTGGAAAAACAGAGCCTCCCGCTATTGATTCTGGCGACTCTCCTACTGGGTATCAGCTGCGACGACGTGGGGCTGCTCGCGGTATTTGCTGCCGTGGCGATCCTGCTGCTGATCCGGTTTCGCATTCCGGACATGCGATACGTCGAAAAGATGATCATCGCGATCTGCATCAGCACGCTGGTCGTGCGCGTCGGGTACAGCTATGCGCCGATCCATGGAGCGGCCAATGCGCAACCACTGATCTCCCATCTCGGCGCATTGCCGGCGCAACTTCTGGACGGTGGATGGTGGAAATGGATCATGCTGCCGCTGGTGCTGCCCGTGGTCCATCCGTCGCTGTCCGCGTCCCTTCCGCCGTTTTTCTGGATAACGCTGCAAATTCCCCTTGCTACGTTGCTGCTGGTTGCGCATGTATGGTTCTGGCGCCAGGCGTGGCGCCGTGGTTACAGTGCTCCCGTGTTTGTCGCCGGCGGCCTGATGCTGCTTGCGTATGCAGAGCTTGCGGGGATTCTGGTTGGCCGTGTCTCGGTTCACGGCAACGACTATCTCTACCAGCCGCGCTACGTGGTGCTATACGCCGGCCATCTCATCGCCCTGCTGCTGATGTGGGCTGGAACGCACCCAGCCAAGTCAGGCACGCAACCACGACGCGCATGGATTGCCGGCATACCCATGGCTGGTTGCGTCGCCCTGCTGGCGTTGCAGATACCGATATCGATTCATGCGTGGAATCGGCGTCCGTACGAGTACGCATATCAGGCGCAACTCGCCTATCAGATCGGCGCCCTGGCTGAACATCCTGCGGATATTTCGCACTGCCTGCCCGAACTGCAGATATGCAACAGGCCACTGGAAAAGCGGACGGAACTGGTGAAGCTGCTGAGCGATCAGCGACTCAACGTGTTTGCACCGAGCGTGCAGCAAAGGCATTCCTATCTGCCTCGTCTGACGCCGCCGGCCGATGGCGCTACGCCTCCATCAGAACAAAAGAAATAGCCCTATCCGCTGCAAGGAATCTCGCGCGACTACACGAACGAGCGGCAACGATTATTCCACCGTCACCGACTTGGCAAGGTTGCGTGGCTGATCCACGTCGGTGCCGCGCAGCACGGCGACGTGATACGCGAGCAATTGCAGTGGCACGGTGAATACGGCGGGTGCGATGAAACTGCCGCCGGATTCGACGCGCAGCATGGTGCCGTGCGTGGCCATGTCGTCCATGCCGGCGGCGCCATCGGCGAACACGATGAGTCGGCCGCCGCGGGCGCGCACTTCCTGCAGGTTCGACTTGAGCTTGTCGAGCAGCGGACCGTTCGGCGCGACCGCGACCACCGGCATGTTTTCGTCGACCAGGGCCAGCGGGCCGTGCTTGAGTTCGCCCGCCGGATAGGCTTCGGCGTGGATGTATGAAATTTCCTTGAGCTTCAACGCGCCTTCGAGCGCCACCGGATATTGCACGCCGCGACCAAGGAACAACGCGTGCTGGCGATGGATGAATTCCGCGGCCAGTTCGATGATCGCCGGCTCCAGCTTCAGCGCGTTTTCGATGGCGCGCGGTAGGTGCTGCAGTTCGGCGCAGAGGGTCGCGTAGCGCTGCGGATCGAGTCCGTTGCGCCGCGCGAGTTCAAGTGCGAGCAAAGCAAGGCCCGCGAGTTGCGTGGTGAAGGCCTTGGTCGATGCGACGCCGATTTCCGGACCCGCGCGCGTCATCAATTTCAGATCGGCTTCGCGCACCAGCGAGGACTCCGGCACGTTGCATATCGCCAGCGTACCGAGGTAGCCGCGACGACGCGACTCGCGCAATGCCGCCAGCGTGTCGGCGGTTTCGCCGGATTGGGAAATCGCGACGAAGAGCGTGTCGGCCGCCACCACCGTTTCGCGATAGCGGTACTCGCTGGCGACTTCCACGCTAACCGGCAGGCGCGCGTATTCTTCGATCCAGTATTTCGCCACGACACCGGCGTGATAACTCGTGCCGCACGCGATGATGTGCAGGCCGCGCGTGCGTTCGAGCAAGGTATCGCTGTCGATGCCGAAGATGTTGGGCAACACGCCATGGGGACCGATGCGCGCTTCAAGCGTGTCGGCCACGGCCCGCGGCTGCTCGAAGATTTCCTTCTGCATGTAGTGACGGTATTCGCCACGCTCCACCGCGTCGGAAGACAGCTCGCTCTCGTGCACAGCGCGCTCGACCGGCGAGCCATCCAGGCCATAAACGTGGACGCTGTCGCGGGTGATCTCGACGACGTCGTCCTCGTCGAGATAGAGCATCTTGTTGGTGACCTGGATCAGCGCCTGCGCGTCCGAGCCGAGGAAGTTTTCACCGATGCCGATGCCGACCAGCAGCGGCGCGCCGCGACGTGCGCCGACTACGTGGCCGGGCTCGTCTCGATTCACCACCGCGATCGCGTAGGCGCCTTCAAGTGCACGTACGGTGGCCAGCACCGCTTCGCGCAGATTCAGTCCGCGATCCAGCTGGCGGTCGATCAGCGCGGCCATCACTTCGGTATCGGTTTCCGAAGTGAACACATGTCCTTTCGCCTGCAGCTCGCTGCGCAAACTGGCGTAATTTTCGATGATGCCGTTGTGCACGATTGCCACGCGACCAGCCACATGCGGGTGGGCATTGGCTTCGTTCGGCACGCCGTGAGTTGCCCAACGGGTGTGTGCGATGCCGGTGCCGCCGGGGAACGGATCGGCCAGGTATAGCGCCTCCATTTCGCGAACCTTGCCCTTGGCGCGCACGCGCCGGATTTCGCCCTGGTCCAGAACCGCCAGACCCGACGAATCGTAGCCGCGATATTCCAGCGCCTTGAGTCCGGCGATCAGCAACAGCGCGACGTCGCGCTGGGCGGCGGCAGCAACAATTCCACACATGACGAGCATCCCCCAAAATCAAACGCCGGCAGCCAACAGCGGCAGCCCGACGAACCACGTTACCCGGAACCTGCCGCGCACGGCATCGGCCATTCGTTGCACGCGAACCTGTCGTTCGCTTAGTTCACCTTGCGACGCAGATAGTTCAACAGGTCGATGCGCGTGATCAGACCGAGGAACTGTTCGCCATCCATGATGATGGCGACATGGCCGCGTTCGAACACCGGCAAAAGCGCCTCGATCGGTTCGCTGACCGCAAGTATCTGCAGGTTCGCCATCATCGCCGTGGACACTGGATCGCGGAACCGCGTCTCGTCGGCGTGCACGTGCATCAGGACGTCCGATTCGTCGACGATCCCCACCAGCTTGTCGCCGTCGATCACCGGCAGCTGCGAGACGTCGTAGAGCTTCATGCGGTTGTATGCGGTGATCAGCAATTCGTGCGGGCCGATCACCACCGTGTCGCGCTGCGCGAACGGCCGCAACAGAAGATCGCGCAGATCGCCATGCGGCTCGCGCTCGAGGAAGCCGTTGTCCAGCATCCAGTAATCGTTGTAGAGCTTGGACAGATACTTGTTGCCGGTGTCGCACACCAGTGTCACCACGCGCTTGTGCGTCGTCTGCTCGCGGCAATATTTCAGTGCCGCGGCAACCAGCGTTCCTGTTGACGAACCACCCAGTACACCTTCCTTCGAGAGCAGTTCGCGCGCAGTGAGAAAGCTTTCCTTGTCGGTGATCGCGTAGGCTTTCTTCACCCGGGTGAAGTCGCTGATCGTGGGCAGGAAATCCTCGCCGATGCCTTCCACCATCCAGCTCGCGGACTTGGTCGAAAGCGTGCCTTCGTTGATGTACTGCGTGAGGATCGAACCGACCGGATCGGCGAGGATGAATTCGGTAGCCGGGGAATGTTCCGCAAAATATTTTGACAGGCCGCTCAGCGTGCCGGACGAACCGCAACCGACGACGATGGCGTCGACGGTGCCATCCATCTGCTCGAGAATTTCCGGGCCGGTGGTCTGGATATGCGCAGCCGGATTATCCGGGTTGCCGAACTGGTTGATGAAGTAAGCGCCGGGCGTTTCCCGCGTGATGCGCTCGGCCATGTCCTGGTAGTACTCCGGATGACCCTTGGCCACATCGGAGCGGGTCAGCACCACTTCGGCGCCCATGGCCTTGAGATTGAAAATCTTCTCGCGGCTCATCTTGTCCGGCACCACCAGAATCAGGCGGTAGCCTTTCTGCTGCGCGACCAGCGCGAGGCCGAGTCCGGTGTTGCCCGCGGTGCCCTCCACCAGCACGTCGCCCGGCTTGATCCGGCCGGCTTTCTCGGCGCCCTCGATCATCGACAAGCCGATGCGGTCCTTGATCGAGCCACCGGGATTGGCACTTTCCAGCTTCAGGAACAACTCGCAGACCCCGGTATCCAGGCGTTGCGTGCGCACCATCGGGGTTCCACCGATCAACTCGAGGACACTCTGGTGGACCGTCATGAGAACTCCGTGGCGAGAAGGCCGCCGATGCGACGAGGCACCAGCAAACAAGGTCGCCATGATAACCGAGGCCCTCGCGCCTCGCCTTGCCGACAGGAATTTGTCGGCCGGAAACACTGCGGCCCCGGTGACCTTCCGTGACGGGAAGGGCCGGGGCCGCGTGTTGCGTGATAACCGAGTCAGTGGATGTGGCGCGCCCGATCGGCCCACATGCGTTCCAGTCGCGCCTTCGCCAGCAATTTTTCCTTCTTCATGCCGGTGAGCGTGGCGTCGTCGATCGGAAGCACGCCGATGTCGGCATCGTGCACCTTGCTGTCGAGTTGCTTGTGACGCTGGTAGAGCCGACGAAATTCGGCATCGGCTTTCATCAAGGCTTCGACATCATCGCGCTGCTGGTTTTCAAACATGATTCGACCTCCTGGGAAGTGAGTACGCGAACGCCCGGAGCGGGCGAACGCGATCGATCGATTGCGCGCGCTCGCCGCGTGTCCGGATTTCCGGGAAGCACGCGAGACTGGAAAACGGGGGATGGGCGCATGGTTTCTGTCGATGGCCCACGTTGCCGAAATGCATCGTGGGGCCTTGACCCTACTCTCCGCTTTTGGGCGGTGCAAGCCTCGCGAAATGCTTTGCGCGAGACTTGCGAAGTACGCGTAAAAGCTGTCGAAACAGCCTTTTTCCGGAACATCAAACCGCGCCGACACGCGGTTGGAAAACCCGCATATCGGCATGACAAAAGTTGCGTCCGCAACGCCTTCGGCAGTGCCGAAGGCGTGCCGAGTTACGGCTGTTGGTTTTGATGTTTTTTCTTGCTGGTCTTTTTCGGCGCGGGCGGTGGCGTGTCGGACGAGTCGCCCTGCATCTGCGAACGCATGGCTTTCGCCGCCTGCGCCGCGAGTGCTGCCTCGCGCCGCGCCGCGCTGGCGACTTTGCTCTGCGCAGCGGCGAGCTTCTTGGCCTGTTCGGCTTCGGCACGCGCCTGGTCAGCGGCTTGCGAATATTCCTGACCCTGCTGCTGCAGACGCGCGGTTTCTTCCTGCGCCATCTGATATTGCATGCGCTGGCGTTCGAGTTCGTGACGCGCGATGTCCGCATCGCGCCGGCTGTTGTCGAGCAGAATCTGGTCGTGCTCGCGATCGAGCTGGGTCAGTTTGGTCTGTGCGTCCTGCTGCTGCGCTGCAGTCTTCGCGAGGTCGACGCGTCGTTCGGCGAGGTAGAGATCATGCGGCCGATCGTGCTTGCTCGCCTGCGCGAGGCGGTTGATCGCATCGCGTGCGCGCGCCTGTTCCGCCTGCGCATAAATGCCAAGGCTCGGATCGTTGGCCAGTTGGTCGAGGCTGTTGTTGAGCCGGGCGATATCGATATCGTCCTGCTTGGCCTGTAATGAACCAGCTAAACCCAGCGCCAGCGACAATGTGATGAAAGTGACGGTGAAGCGCTTCATGGCTGCGCCCCCTGCGTGTCGCTGTCCGGTTGCGGATTGGATGGCGGCTGCGGGTTGTTTTCCGGCAACGTCTGGAAACCGTCACCGGCTGGTTGCGAATTGAGCACGGAAGATGAAGGTGCGGGCATGTCCTGCGGAGGGTCCTGACTGGGAAGCGTCGACGAGGAAGATGACGAAGGCATCGGCGGCGCCTGCTGCTCCTGTCGGGCAGCTTCGGCAGCGGCCTGCTCGCCTTCCTCGCGCAGGTGCGAATTTTCCTGCACTCGATTCTGGATCTGCGCGCGTGAAGCGCCGAGCCGGGCCTTGGCGCGCGCCAGTTCGGAATCGGCGCGCGACTCTTCGGCGAGATTGGCCGCGATCTCGTATTTGCGATCGGCCATGGCCGATTGCGCCTGCTGGAATTTATCTTGCGCGAAGCCCAGATCGACTGGCGCGTAATCGGCTGCGCCGGCATCGCGCGCCTCCTGAAGCTGGGTCTGCGCCTGGTTCATCGAGTCATCCGGCGGAGGTACCGTGGCACAGCCAGCCAGGACCAATGACAGCCCCAAGAGCACCGATGCCGAACGAATGCGGCCTGAAAGCCCGGCCAGCGGGGAAAAGATGTGCACCATCACAATCCTCATAGTGTGTCGCAGCGTATTGTGGGCAGGCATAATCCATCATTGCAACGCGTATTTGGAATCAGGGGATATACGTGGACATCGGTTACTTCCTCAAGCTCATGGTAGACAAGGGCGCGTCAGACATGTTCCTGACGACCGGCGCCCCGGTGAATATCAAGGTCGAAGGCAAGCTCTACCCACTGGGCAATACCGGCCTGCCTGGCGGGATGGTCAAGAAGATCGCCTACTCGCTGATGGACGAAGGCCAGGTGCCGCAGTTCGAGCGCAACCTCGAACTCAACATGGCGCTGGCGGTGAAGGAAGCCGGCCGCTTCCGCATCAACGTGTTCAAGCAGCGCGGCGAAGTCGGCATGGTGATCCGCGCGATCAAGAGCGAAATCCCGAGCATCGATCAGTTGCAGCTGCCGGCGATCTTCCGCGACCTGATCATGGAACCGCGCGGATTGATTCTCGTGGTCGGCGCCACCGGCTCGGGCAAGTCGACCACGCTGGCGGCGATGATCGACCAGCGCAACTCGAACACGCCCGGCCACATCCTGACGATCGAGGATCCGATCGAATACCTGCATCGGCACAAGCGCTCCATCGTCAACCAGCGCGAAGTCGGCCTCGATACGCACAGCTATCACGAGGCGCTGAAGAACGCGATGCGCGAAGCGCCCGACGTGATCATGATCGGCGAGATTCGCGATACCGACACGATGGAAGCGGCGATCGCGTTTTCCGAAACCGGGCATCTGTGCCTCGCTACGCTTCACTCGAACAACTCCGACCAGACGCTGGAGCGCATCCTCAACTTCTTCCCGGAATCGGCGCACAAGAACGTGCTGATGAACCTCGCGCTGAACCTGCGCGCGGTGATCAGCCAGCGCTTGGTAGTGGGCAAGGACGGTCGCCGCATTCCGGCCACGGAAGTGCTCCTCAACACGCCGCTCATTCGCGACATGATCCGTCGCGGCCAGATTCACGAGATCAAGGAAGCGATGGATCGCAGCTTGCAGGAAGGCATGCAGACGTTCGATCAGTCGCTCTATCGTTTGTACAAGGACGGGCGCGTCGAGCTGGAGGAGGCGCTCAGCAAATCCGATTCGCGTGACGGCCTCGCACTCAAGATCCGCCTGACCGAAGGCGCTGCCGACAGTCAGGAACTGGCCGGCAACGATCCTTACGGAATGAATTACTGATCGGTTGTCAGCGCGTCACGCAGGCTGCGCGTCCGCCTGCGCTTCCGGCGCGGCGCGCTGGAAGGCTTCCAGTTCGTTGCACGCGTCCACGATGCGCCGCAGCGTTGGATAGCCGTCCAGCGGCAATTTCCAGCGCAACGCGTTGTAGTACTGAGGCACCAGGCAGGCGTCGGCCATGCCGGGTTCGTCGCCGTGGCAGAAACGCCCGGTTCCCACATGGTCGGCCAGCATCGCTTCCATCGCATCGAAGCCGGTGGCGATCCAGTGTCGCGACCATTCCGCGCGCTGCGTTTCATCCGCGCCGAATTGCGATTCAAGTCGTTGCAGCACGCGCAGGTTGCCGAGCGGATGGATGTCGGATGCGACCAGCAGCGCCAGCGCGCGAACGCGTGCACGATCGCGCGCCTCGGCTGGCAGCAACGATGTTTCCGGGCGCGTTTCGTCGAGATATTCCATGATCGCCATCGATTGCGTGATCACGCGATCGCCGTCGAGCAGGCATGGAATCAGCTGCTGCGGATTGACCTGCCGATACGCCGCCGCGTGCTGCTCGCCGCCGTCGCGCAGCAGGTGCACGGCGCGCGATTCATACTCCAGCCCTTTCAGGTTCAGCGCGATACGTGCGCGATAGGCCGCGCTGGAACGCCAGTAGCCGTAGAGCACCAAGCCGGTTGTCATGGGCTTTCTCCCCTGCACGAAAGCGGCAGTTTAGCGACAGACAACCATCCGCGCATGCGTGCCGAAAGGCCGTGCCGCATGCGGCTGCGGTTTGCATCGACCGCGAGGCACGCCGACAATAAGCGGCTACCGCACACCAATAGCGGCCTTCCCACAACACCGGAGTCAAGCCGTGTCCGTCATCCGCATGAGTGATCTCGATTTGCGCGACAAGCGCGTATTGATTCGCGAAGACCTGAACGTTCCCATCGACGACCACGGCAAGATCAGTTCCACCCAACGACTCGATGCTTCGCTGCCGACCATCCGCGCCGCGCGCGACGCCGGTGCCAAAGTCATGGTGTTGTCGCACTTGGGTCGGCCGAAAGAAGGCCAGTTCGATGCCGCATCGTCGCTGGCTCCGGTGGCGGCTTGGCTCGGCGAACAGCTCGGCGTGAAAGTCCGGCTGGTGAGCGACTATCTCGATGGCGTCGAAGTTGCCGCTGGCGAAGTGGTGATGCTCGAAAACTGCCGAATGAATGTCGGCGAAGGCAAGGACGACGAGGCGCTGTCGAAGAAATACGCGGCGCTGTGCGACATCTTCGTCATGGACGCCTTCGGCACCGCGCATCGCGCGCAGGCGTCCACGCATGGCGTGATCAAGTTCGCGCCGATTGCCGCGGCAGGGCCGCTGCTCAGCGCCGAACTTGATGCGCTGGGTAAGGCGCTTGAGCATCCGGCGAAGCCGTTGCTGGCGATCGTCGCCGGCTCCAAGGTGTCGACCAAGCTGACCCTGCTCGACAACCTGATGGACAAGGTCGACCAGTTGATCGTCGGCGGCGGCATCGCCAACACGTTCATCGCCGCGATGGGTCATTCGGTCGGCAACTCGCTGGTCGAACCGGACCTGATCGACGCGGCGAAAAAAGTGATCGCCGATGCCAAGCGTCGCGGCGTGGAAGTACCGATGCCGATCGACGTGGTCGTGGCGCACGCGTTTTCCGCGCAGGCGCCGGCGACAGTGAAATTGATCGACCAGGTGCACGACGGCGAAATGATCCTCGACATCGGCCCGCAAACGGCCAAGCGCTATGCGGACCTGATCGCCAAGGCCGGCACCATCGTGTGGAACGGCCCGGTCGGCGTGTTCGAGTTCGATGCGTTCGGCAAAGGCACCGAAACACTGGCGCGTGCGATCGCGGCGTCGAAGGGATTTTCCATTGCCGGCGGTGGCGACACGCTGGCTGCGGTCGACAAGTACGGCATCGCCAACGATGTCTCCTACATCTCCACCGGCGGCGGCGCGTTTCTGGAATTCCTCGAGGGCAAGGAGTTGCCCGCAGTCACCGCGCTGAAGGCGCGTGCAGCGAAGTAATGCTGTGCCTGTTCGACCTTGACGGAACGCTGATCGATTCCGAGCACGGCATCACCGCCTGCGTGAAACACGCGCTGGCGCGACTGGATCTGCCTGCGCCCGCGGATGACGAACTGCGCCACTGGATCGGGCCACCGTTGCGCCACAGTTTTGCGCCCCTGCTCGACCATGATGCAGCGCTCATCGAAGCAGCCGTCGAGTACTACCACGAGCGCTTCCACACGGACGGCTGGCGCGAGTACGACATCTACCCCGGCATCGAAGCGTTGATCGCGCGCTTGCTCGCCGCCGGACATCAGCTTGCGGTGGTGACCAGCAAACCGCATCGGCATGCGGCGCCGATCATTGCGCATCTGCCGTTCGGCGAAGCATTCCTGCGACTGTATGGTCCCGATCCGTCGAGCCCACACAGCGAGAAAGCCTCGATGATTGCCGCAGCGCTGAGCGACTTCGGTGCAGCCGAGCAAGACACGGTGATGATCGGCGACCGCCGTTTCGATATCGAAGGTGCGATCGCCAATCAGGTGCGCGGCATCGGCGTGCTGTGGGGTTTCGGCAGCCGCGCCGAACTGGAACAGGCCGGCGCCAACGCGATCGCGGAAACACCGGACGCGCTCGCGAAATTGCTGGGCGGATAAACAGGCAACGGAGCGCGCGTTGCGCTCCGTTGCCACGAGCCTTATCCGATCACTCGCTTCACCGCATCGACGACATGCGCGACAGTGAAACCGAATTGCTCGAACAATTGCGGTGCAGGCGCGGAAGCGCCGAACGTCGTCATGCCGACCACGTCGCCGTCCAGGCCCACATATTTGCGCCAGAAGTCAGCCGTTGCCGCTTCCACCGCCACGCGCGCTCGACACCAGCCAGGCAGCACGCCTTCGCGATATTCGAGCGGCTGCGCATCGAATACTTCGGTGCATGGCATCGAGACCACGCGCACCGCCACGTTCTGCTGCGCGAGCGTGCGCGCTGCTTCCATCGCAAGTTCAACTTCCGAACCGGTGGCAATCAGGATCGCCTTGAACTTCGTGTCCAGCGGATCGGACAACACATAACCGCCGCGATTGATGTCGGCCAGTTGCTGCTTGTCACGCTGCTGATGTTTCAAGGTCTGGCGCGAGAAAATCAGGCACGACGGCGCGCCCTTGCGTTCGATCGCCGCCTTCCACGACACCGCCGATTCCACGGCATCGCACGGACGCCACAGGTGGTTGTTCGGGATGTAACGCAGGCTGGCGAGATGTTCGACCGGCTGATGCGTCGGGCCGTCTTCGCCCAAGCCGATGGAGTCATGCGTGTAGACGTTGATGGCGTGCGCCGGGATCAGCGCGCTCATGCGAACTGCGTTGCGCGCGTAGTCGGAAAACACCAGGAAGGTTGCGTCGTAGGGAATAAATCCGCCGTGCAATGCCACGCCGTTGGCGATCGCGGTCATGCCGAATTCGCGCACGCCGTAATACACGTAATTGCCCTTGCCATCCGAACTGTTGCCGGTGGCGGCGTCGAGGCTGCCTTTCCATTTGGTCAGGTTGGAACCGGCAAGATCTGCCGAGCCGCCAATCAGCTCCGGCAGCAACGGACCGAATGCATCGAGCGTCATCTGCGATGCCTTGCGCGAGGCAACGTCCGGGCCCTCGAGCTGCAGCTTTTCGACGTAGGCTTGCGATTTTTCCGCCCAGTCGGATGGCAATTCGCCGGACTGGCGGCGCTTGAACTCGGCGGCCAACTCAGGATGTGCGGATGCGTACGCATCAAACGCTGCATTCCACGTCTGCTCGCGCTTCGCACCGGCGGTTTTCGCATCCCAGCCGGCGTAGATATCGGCAGGAATATCGAACGGTGCATGGGTCCAGCCGAGCTGTTCACGCGCGGCAGCAATCTCGGTTTTACCCAGCGCCGCGCCGTGGCTTTCTTCCTTGCCCTGCTTGTTGGGCGCACCAAAACCGATGATCGTCTTCGCGCAGATGAGCGTGGGTTTGTCGTGTTGCGATGTCGCAGCAGCGAAAGCCTTCTTCACTGCCTCCGCGTCGTGGCCGTCGACATGGCGAATCACGTTCCAGCCATACGCTTCGAAACGTGCCGGTGTGTCGTCGGTGAACCAACCATGCACTTCGCCATCGATCGAAATGCCGTTGTCGTCGTACACCGCCACCAGCTTGTCTAACTTCCAGGTACCAGCGAGCGAAGCGACTTCGTGCGAGATGCCTTCCATGAGGCAACCGTCGCCGAGGAATACGTAGGTGTGATGATCAACCACGTTGTGGCCGGGCCTGTTGAAATGCGCCGCAAGCACTTTTTCGGCGAACGCGAAGCCGACTGCGTTTGCCAAGCCCTGACCCAGCGGCCCCGTGGTGGTTTCCACGCCGGGGGTTTCGCTGGCTTCGGGATGACCGGCCGTTTTCGAATGCAGCTGGCGGAAGCGCTTGAGCTGATCCAGCGGCAGATCGAAACCACTCAGATGCAGCAGGGCGTACTGCAGCATCGAACCGTGACCGTTGGAGAGAACGAAACGATCGCGGTTCGGCCATTTCGGGTTGCCCGGATTGAACTTCAGGAAATCGTTCCAAAGCACTTCGGCGATATCGGCCATGCCCATCGGCATGCCTGGATGACCGGAATTCGCGGCCTCCACAGCATCCATGGCGAGCGCGCGCACGGCATTGGCAAGTTCACGACGGTGGAGCATGAAAAGTCCCCTTTAGCTTATGGAAAGTGTAAAGGGCGTCATTGTCCCCGATGGTGAGAGTTCTGTCGCCCTTCCAAAAAGACGTTCGCAAGTATCTAAAAGTATTGACATTAACGACAGCTTAATTTTGAACTGATCGGTATTGAAACTCTTCAGGTACGCACCGATCTAATGCACCAGCACCGCCCTGAGCAGGTGCGCCTTTTGCGCCCAGCCGAACCCCCGGAAGCGCAAACGGAACCAAAAAATTAGGAGTACGCCCCGATGAAAAAGACATTGCTTTCGATTGCCTTTGTTTCCGCCAGCCTCGCCTTTGTGCCGGCAGCATTTGCACAAGATGCACAGCCCAGCAACGGCAACTATCAGTCGAGCCAGCCCGTAGGTAGCGGCAACTGGTTTGCCGACCTCAGTGCCGGCCGTACCGACGGCTACAGCAAGAACAGTGACTTCGGCAGCGGTTTCGGCAACGGCTCCGGCAACATCTTCAAGAACAAGAACGGCCGCCGCACTGGCTACGGTGTGCTGGGCGGTTACCGCTGGAAGGCCGGTTCGGATCTGGGCCTGGGCCTCGAAGCCGGTTACACCGATCTGGGTAACTACAAGCTCAGCAACCTCGGTGGCGACGGATCTGTCGATCAGAGCCGAAGGGAAAACGCGTTGCATGGCTGGGTGGCCGGCGTGAACGGTCGGATCAACTTGCTGCCGCAGTGGTACCTCAGCGTGCACGGCGGTTACTTCCATGCGAATAACGATGGCGGCGCTTACAACGATACCCTCCATCAGGATCTTTTCCATGGTGGTAATCGCGGTGGTTATTACGCTGGACTTGGCACTGGCTGGGACATCTCCCAGCACGTCGGCCTCGGCGTGAAGTACGACTACTACCATGCGTCGGCCGGTAATCTGCATGACGTGGCGTCAAACTCGGACTTCGCGGTGCGCCGCTCGACCGGCATCGTGTCGGTGGATGCCGAGTACCGCTTCTGAGTTCCGCATCGACTGATGCTGCAAAACGAAACGGGCGCCGAAAGGCGCCCGTTTTTATTGCGACATTGAACTGGAAAGGTAGGCTTACTTGCCGTTCCACTGGCCCAGTGCGGCAAGGCCGTTGTCGCGTGCGCGCGCATGCACGATCTTTTGTGCTTCGGCGTAGTTCGCCTTCATGTCCTTTGCCCACAGGTGCAACGCCGCCTGTTGCATGGCGCGACCGTAGGAGAACGACAGCGGCCATGGATGCGGACCGATGCGGTTCATCGCGTTCAGATGCGCGGTGGACTGCTCGTCGTTCTGGCCGCCTGAAAGAAACACGATGCCTGGCAGCGATGCGGGCACGGTGGTTTTCAGCACGCGCACTGTGGCTTCGGCGACTTCCTCGACGTCGACCTGCTCGTCCGACTCCTTGCCCGGAATCACCATGCTGACTTTCAGGATCGTGCCTTCGAGCATCACATTCTGCTCGTACAGCGCGTTGAATAGGCTGCGCAGCACCGCCTCGTGCACTTCGTAGCTGACTTCGATGCTGTGGTCGCCATCCATGATCACTTCGGGCTCGACCATCGGCACGATGCCCGCTTCCTGGCACAGTGCCGCGTAGCGCGCGAGCACGTGGCAGTTGGCTTCGATTGCGGTGGAGCTCGGGTTGTCTTCGCTGATGTTGATCACCGCGCGCCACTTGGCGAACTGCGCGCCGAGCTTGGCGTATTCCTGCAAGCGCTCACGCAGGCCGTCGAGGCCTTCGGTCACCACGTCGCCGGGGAAGCCGGCCAGCGGCTGCGGGCCCTTGTCGACCTTGATGCCCGGAATGATGCCTAGCTTTTTCATGACCTGAGTGAAAGGCACGCCGTCCTTGGTCGACTGGCGAATCGTTTCGTCGTACAGGATCGCGCCCGAAATGTGCTCGTTGAGGCCTGGCGTGGTCAGCAGCAACTCGCGATACGCACGGCGGTTCTCTTCGCTGTTCTCGATGCCGACGGCCTCGAAGCGCTTCTTGATGGTGTTGGTGGACTCATCGATGGCGATGATGCCCTTTCCGGGTGCGACCATCGCAAGAGCGATGCTTTCGAGATCTTCAATACTCATGACGACTCCGTGGAGTGGAATGCCCGCAGCACAACGGGAAAGCCGCACCTCATAACGAGAAGCGGCGGATTCAAACGAGAATTATAGGCCAGATTTTCGAGACGGTCGTCCAGACGGCGCGGGCGCTGTACGGCGTACTACTGGCTGAAGCCGGGCAGCCTGCAGGCATCCATAATCTTCTGCTGCTGCGCCTTGTCGTCCGGCGCGTTGAACGGGACGATGTAATACGTGGAAACCGGCTCGCCGATGTGGTTGGTCAGCGACGGGCCGTAGCGGAAATTCACCACCGCGCTCTTCGCCATCGGGCCCAGATCGCTCTTGGGCGACACTTTCACAACCTGCACGTTCATCGGCACGCCATCCGAGCCGATCGTATAGGTCACCGCCGCGCAACTCGGCGCATTCAGATTCAGCCCGCTGTTGGGCGCATCCATCTGCACGTGGGTGTTGAGCAGGATCCAGTAGCGCGACAGATGATCCTGATCCACACGGTGTTCGGACTGGGCCATCGCCACGTTGGCCGCGCCAAGCGCCAATGCCAGAAACAAACCTTGCCGAAATAGCTGAAACGTCTTTTTCATGGTGATCTCCTTTGCCATGCGCGTGGGGACGCCAGTGTAGTCGCCGCGCACGTGCAGGCGCAGCGAACATCACAGCTCGAAATCAGTGGCCCAATCAGAGATCGCGCAGGCTTTCGACCATGCCGTCCGCGCCGACCGACAGCAGCTTCAGCGTGTTGGTGCCGCCGCCGCGACCCATGTGGTCGCCGTGCGTCAGGATCACGCGGTCGCCTTCGCTGAGCCGTCCCTGCGTAAACAGTTGCTGCACAGCCGCGCGAGCGGTGGACGCCGAGTTCTGCCCGACGTGCACGAATTCCACCGGGCGCACGTCGCGCAGCAGCAGCATGCGACGGCGTGCATCGGCCAGCGGCGACAGCGCGTAGATCGGGATCGCCGTGCGATAGCGCGACAGCCATTGCGCGGTCGCGCCAGATTCGGTCAGCGCAACGATCGCGCGCACACCGAGTTCGCCGGCAAGCAACATGGCCGCCAGTGCGATGGCCTGATCGGTGCGATCCAGTCGATGGCCGCCGGTGGTGAGATCTTCCTTCGGCTCGAACTGGCGCTCCGCACCGAGACAGATGCGGCAGAGCGCAGCGACGGCCTTGTCCGGATGGGCACCTGCAGCGGATTCCTCCGACAGCATGACCGCATCGGTGCCGTCGATCACCGCATTGGCGACGTCGAGCACCTCGGCACGCGTCGGAATCGGCGAACGCACCATCGACTGCAGCATCTGCGTGGCGGTGATCACCGCGCGGTTACGCTGCACGGCTTCACGAATGATTTTTTTCTGCAGGCCGGGCAATTCGGCATCGCCGATTTCCACGCCGAGATCGCCGCGCGCCACCATCACGACGTCGGACGCGTCGATGATCTCGCCGAGTACGGGAATCGCGTCGGCGCGTTCGATCTTCGCGACCAGCGCGGCATGGCCGCCGGCTTCGCGAAGCAGTCGACGCGCCTGGTCCATGTCCGCCGCGGAGCGCACGAAAGAGACGGCCAGAAAATCGGCGCCGATTTCGGCGGCCAGCTTGATGTCCGAACGATCCTTGTCTGACAGCGCTTCGACCGAGAGTCCGCCGCCCTGGCGATTGAGTCCCTTGCGATCGGACAGCTTGCCGCCGATCAGCACCTTGCAATGAATTTCCGAGCCGGTGATCGTCATCACCGTCAGCGCGATCAGGCCATCGTCCAGCAGCAATACGTCGCCGGGATGCACGTCCTGCGGCAACTCGTGATAACTCACGCCGACGCGAGTCACGTCGCCGAGCGGCGCACCGGCGCGACAGTCGAGCACGAAGTCCTGGCCCTGCTGCAGTTCCACCGGACCGCCGGCGAATTTCTCGACGCGAATCTTCGGCCCCTGCAGGTCTGCCAGAATGCCGACCTCGACACCTACCGCCAGCGCGGCCTGCCGCACGGCCGCCGCGCGTGCGCGGTGGTCGTCCGGGGCGCCGTGGGAAAGATTGAGCCGCGCGACATTCATGCCTTCGGCGATGATCTTCTCGAGCATGCCCGGCACGTCGGTGGCCGGTCCGAGGGTGGCGACGATCTTGGTGCGTCGCGTGCTGGGTGTCTGGATGATGGTATTCATTCCTTCAGGCTAGCAGATGAAAGACGCTTCGCCATCTCCCTGACCGGGCCGAATCGCATTAACGGAATTTTTCGGCGAGCCGCCTTGATGTAACGACGCATCGACGGACGTCTCTACCGCCAAACGTCATTCCCGTCCCGGGCTTCTCTCAACGCGCCAAAGCAAGATTCAGCACCTCTGCCAATCGACGGCCGGCTTCGCGCAGGCGCTGTTCGGCCACAGGCAGCTCGACCTGTACGTACTGCGCATCGATGACGTGGCCGGAAGGATAGAACCCCGGTTGCGTCGTGATGCGGCAGGATTCTTCGGCCCACTGTGCGTACGGGTTGTCCGCCGGCTCGATCGGTGCCGGCAGTTCGGCGGGCGATGTCGTGTCCAGCATTTGCGCGTATGCCTTCCAGTCGAGCTTGCGGCTGTAGAGCAGACCCGAATCCCAGACACGATGCAGGTTGCTGCCCTTCCCGTCGAACTGCACCTGGTACGTGTTGCCACCCTTGTCGTCACGTGAACCGGCGTGCAGCGGCTGGTGGACGTCGCCGACAAAGTGCACCACGAATTTCAACGCCTCGCGCCGAGCATCGTCGGACTGGCTGCGATCGCCCAGCACCTGCACGTAGTGCTGCAGGCCGCCGACAACGCAATGTCCGTCGCGACATTCACGCGGCGGCACGTAGTGGCAATCACCGGTGAGGAAGTCCACGTAGTGGAGGCTGCGCGTCTGCTTCCACAACACCGCCTGCGCCGGGTCGTCCTGAATCTGGTCGGGCCAGCTGGCGATATCCGCCAGCGATTGGGTGCGTTCCGGCGCGAGCAAGCGCTCGACCTCGGCCTCGGCGGCCGGGCTCAAATGACGCTGCGCCAGTTCCGCGATGACGCTGTGGCCGAGCGGCCCCCAGGCCTGTGCCATCGGCACCACCGCGAGCGAACAAAACAGTGCGATCAGAAGTTGGCGTAGTGCGGGCATGGCGTTCGGTCCGGGAGCGAGTCGGCGAGTCTGCCACAGGCCCGTTGACAGCTGCGCGACAGCGGCATCGAACCATTCATTGTAAGATTTGCGACTGACATGCCGATGCGCCGCCATGGCCGCGCATCACCCATCGTCATTGGCCCCATCGCACTGGAGACAGCTCTCATGACCATCAAGGTCGGCATCAACGGCTTCGGCCGCATCGGTCGCAATGTCTTGCGCGCAGCCGTGCAGAATTTCGGCAACGACATCGAGATCGTGGCCATCAACGATCTGCTCGAGCCGGACTACCTCGCCTACATGCTCAGCTACGACTCGGTGCACGGTCGTTTCAAGGGCGACGTCAAGATCGAAGACGGCAAGCTGGTGATCAACGGCAAGTCGATCCGCCTGACCCAGGAACGCGATCCGGCCGCGCTGAAGTGGAACGAAGTGAGCGCCGATGTGGTGATCGAATCCACCGGCCTATTCCTCGACAAAGCCACCGCGCAGAAGCACCTGGATGCGGGCGCGAAAAAAGTGATCTTGTCGGCGCCGTCCAAGGACGACACGCCGATGTTCGTGTTCGGTGTCAACGACAAGAAATACAATGGCGAGGCGATCATTTCGAACGCCAGCTGCACCACCAATTGCCTCGCGCCTCTGGCGAAGGTGCTGCACGACAAATGGGGCATCAAGCGCGGCCTGATGACCACCGTGCACGCCACCACCGCCACACAGAAGACCGTCGACGGTCCGAGCAACAAGGACTGGCGCGGCGGCCGCGGCATCCTGGAGAACATCATTCCATCCAGCACCGGCGCGGCGAAAGCGGTCGGCGTGGTGATCCCCGAGCTCAACAAGAAACTCACCGGCATGTCGTTCCGCGTGCCGACGTCTGATGTGTCGGTGGTCGACCTCACGGTCGAGCTGGACAAGCCGGCCACCTACGCCGAGATCTGCGCGGAAATGAAATCGCAAAGCGAGGGCGCGTTGAAGGGCATCCTCGGCTACACCACCGACAAGGTGGTCGCCACCGATTTCCGCGGCGACGCACGCACCTCGATCTTCGATGCCGAAGCCGGCATCGCGCTGGACGATACTTTCGTCAAGCTGGTGAGCTGGTACGACAACGAGTGGGGCTATTCGAACAAGTGCCTCGAGATGGTGCGGGTCGTGGCTGCGAAATAAGTTCGCTACTGTGCACACGAAAAACCGCGCCAATGAGCGCGGTTTTTTTATGCGCGATCAACGACGCAAAGGCATCGTCATCACTTCAATACGGCAAGCGCTGCGTCGTAATCCGGCTCATGGGCGATCTCGCTGACCAGTTCGGCGTGGGTCACCTTGTCCTGCCCGTCCAGCACGATAACGGCACGTGCAGCGAGGCCAGCGAGCGGACCATCGGCGATCCCCACGCCGTAGTCGTTGAGAAACTGGCGCCCGCGCATCAATGACAGATTGATGACCTTGTCCAGGCCTTCGGCGCCGCAGAAACGTGCCTGCGCAAACGGCAGATCCGCCGAGATGCAAAGCACCACGGTGTTGTCGAGCTGTGCCGCCAGCTCGTTGAAGCGGCGCACCGAGGTAGCGCACACGCTGGTGTCGACACTGGGAAAAATATTGAGCACTTTGCGCTTGCCGGAAAAGCCGGACAGCGCGACATCGGAAAGATCGGCACCGACCAGCTGGAACGCCGGCGCCGTTGAACCTGTGGAAGGAAACTGGCCGTCGATGCCGATCGGCTGACCTTTGAACGTGACCTGGGACATGCTGCGCCTCGCGTGTGGTTGGGCCCGCCAGTAAAGCACGACGTACAACTAGGAACCACGACGTGACCATGCCGACGCGACACCCGGCGTATGGGCCCGCCACATGCACGCGAGAGCTGGAGGTGTACGCTAACCGCTCGTGCTGGATGCGGCGGCATTTTGGGGTGAGGCGTGCACGATTTTTCGGGCCATCCGGGCTTCGGCTATTTCACGACAGCGCTACTGGCAGCTGCAGCGGTGGCGCTCGCGTCGGGTCTGCAGTTTCTGGTGATCGGGCTGCGGCAGCGGCGCGAATCGATGTACCTCTCCTACGCGCTGCTGTGCCTGTGCATCGCCACGCTCGCACTGGCCAGCACGATGCTGGATGTTTCCACTGTGATGCCACAGGCGACGCTTGCCTTGCGCATCATGTGCGGCGCTGCCGTGATCGCATTTCCATCGCTGGTCATGTTCGTGGGCACCTATACAGGCAAGCCGGTGACGCGTCCGGTTTTCTTCATCGTGTGTTTGCTGGCCGCGGTCCTTTTTGCGGTCAATCTCGCGTCGCCCTACAGCGTGATGGACAGCAGCCTGACTCCCGGTGTTCCAACGGTATTGTCATGGGGAGAAACGCTTTACACGGTGACCGGAAAGCGTTCGCTATGGGGACACGCTTTTTACGGGCTCAGCTATGTCGCGTTTGTCTGGACGCTCTATCGCGCGGCGCGGCAATATCTCGAAGGACAGCGACTGTCCGGGGCGCTGCTCGGGCTTTGCCTGGCGATCCAGTTCACCGCGGCGCTCTGGGGCGGCGTGGCGATCGACACGCTGAGTTACCACTACCCGCGCATCGACGTGTTCGCATTTCTGTCGTTCGTGGTGTTGATGGGCCTTTCGCTTTCGAGCCAGCTGCGCCTGCATACATTGCAGCTGGAGCGCACCGCGCACGAACTGCGCGCTGAAGCGGAAACCCGTCGCCAGGCCGAACTCAACCTGCGCCACGCCGCCTACCACGATGCGCTTACCGGCCTGCCCAATCGCCCGCGCGCACTCTACACGCTGGCCGACATGCTGGCCGACGCGGTGCAATCGGGTCAGTTCGGCGCGGTGCTGATGATCGATCTGGACAACTTCAAGACCATCAACGATTCGCTTGGCCACCATGTCGGCGATCGCGTGCTCGAAGCGATTGCCGACAGCCTGCTGTCTGCCGCGCCAACGGATTCCACCGTCGCACGACTGGGCGGCGACGAGTTCGTGATCCTGCTCGGCTCGCTTGCGACCGACGCCGAAGCCGCTGCCGCCGCCGCAATGAAGGCAGCCGAGGAACTGGTCGAACGATTGTCCACGCCGCTGGCGATCGACAGTCGCATGCTGGGCATCGGCGCCAGCATCGGCGTGGCGGTTTTTCCGAGTCACGAGGCGCGTGCCACCGATATCGTGCGCTGTGCCGACATCGCCATGTATCGCGCGAAGGCGGCCGGTCGCAATGCCGCGCGATTGTTTCTTCCGCACATGCAACACGATGCCGATGACCGGCTCGAACTCGAGCGTGGCCTGCGCGCCGCGCTGGAAAACCAGGAGCTTTCGCTGCACTTCCAGCCACACGTCAGCATGGCTGGAAAACTGGTCGGCGCCGAAGCGCTGCTGCGCTGGCAGCATCCGACGCTCGGCTCGGTACCACCGGCGACGTTCATTCCGATCGCCGAAGAGACCGGACTGATCCACGCGCTGGGCACGTGGGTGATCGCGCAGGCGTGCCTGCATATCCGTGCATGGCGCGAACGCAGCGTGGATTTCGGCGGGCGCCTTTCGGTGAATGTGAGCCCGTGGCAGATTGCCCATCCGCAATTCGCGCAGCGCATCGAGGCGCAGGTGCGCGAAGCCGGCGTCGATCCTTCATGGCTCACGCTGGAACTGACCGAAAGCGCACTGCTCAACGACTTCGACGCCGCACTCGGCACGCTGCACGCATTGTCGAAGATCGGCTTCCGGCTGGCGCTGGACGATTTCGGCACCGGCTATTCGTCGCTCGCCTACCTGCAGCAGTTGCCACTCGACGAACTGAAAATCGACCGCACCTTCATCAACGCGCTGCAACCCAACGAACCCGATCCGCTGGCCGGTTTCATCATCGACGTCGGCCGACGGCTCGGCATGACCACGATCGCCGAAGGCGTCGAAACGCCGCAGCAGAAAGCCATGCTCAAGCTGCTCGGCTGCGACATATTGCAGGGTTACCTGATCTGCCGGCCGCTCGCGGAAGATGATTTCCTCGCGTGGCTCAGCGCACGCGAGGACAGCTTCGACGAAGAAGCTTCCACGCTGGCCTGAGTGGCTGGATCGCGACGCGCGACGAGCGCGCCGGATCGCCTTGGAAGCCCATGACGTCTGCACGGAATTGCTTCGGTAAGGATTTACTTTGGCAACGGCTCGATGCGCTGCTCGATCGAGCCAAAGATCGAATCGCCCGCGTGGTCGGTGATGTCGATGCGCAGCGTGTCGCCGAATTTCAGGAACGGCGTGCTCGGCTTGCCATCGCGCAGGGTTTCCACCGTGCGCTGCTCGGCCAGGCACGACGCACCCTTGCCCGTGTCTTCGTTGGCGATGGTGCCGGAACCGATGATCGTGCCCGCGGTGAGCGGCCGCGTTTTCGCCACGTGCGCTACCAGTTCGGCAAAACTGAATTGCATGTCGACGCCGCACTCCGCCTCGCCGAACCACGCTTCGTTCAACCACGTGCGCATCGGCAGATGCAGCTTGTCGTCTTGCCATGCATCGCCCAGTTCGTCCGGCGTCACCAGCACCGGCGACAGCGCTGAGCGCGGTTTGCTCTGCAGAAAACCAAAACCCTTGGCGAGTTCGTTCGGAATCAATCCACGCAGCGACACGTCATTGACCAGACCGATCAGCTGGATGTGCAGCGAAGCCTGCGCCGGCGTCGCCGCCATCGGCACGTCGTCGGTAATCACCACGACTTCGGCTTCCAGATCGATGCCGTATTCCTCGCTTGGCACGATCACCGGATCGTGCGGCCCGAGGAATCCCGCACTCGTTGCCTGATACATCAACGGGTCGGTGTAGAACGATGCTGGCACCTCGGCACCGCGCGCGCGACGCACGCGTTCGACATGCGGCAAGTAAGCGGAACCGTCGACGAATTCGTAGGCACGCGGCAATGGCGAAGCGAGCACCGTCATGTCCAACGCGAAGGCTTCAGCGGCATTGCCGTCATTCAGATCATCAGACAAGGCGTTGAGTCGCGGCGCCGCGTTCGACCAGTCATCGAGTGCCGCCTGCAATGTCGGCGCAACACTGCCCGCCTTCACCGCGCGCTTGAGATCACGACTGACCACGATCAGCGTGCCGTCGCGGCCGCCTTCCTTGAGACTTCCGAGTTTCATGCCACTGCTCCCAACGTTGTGCTCATCACAGGCAACCATCCTCGTTATCGATTTGCGGCGGAATGCCCATGCGCCAGCGACTCACTTTTCCGTCGGCGTCTGTCTCGAAGATCAGCACGCTCCCCTTGCCGTTTGTCGTGCGCAGGATTTGCGCCTTCTCACGAAACTTGTGCGGCGATACCTGCAGCGTCGAGCCGTACAGAGCGCGAATCTGCGCGACATCCATGCCGACCTTGCCGCCACCCGGCGCAACGGGGTTGGCGGTGCCGACGTCATAACGCACGAACTGACCACGCAGAAACATGAAGTCGAACGTGACCATGGACTTTTCCCACGCCGGCCGCAGCATGGAGCAGTCGCCCGCCGGGTCGATCGTGCCGACCAGGTCAGCTTGCCACGACACGCGGAATGCGGCTTCGTTCATGCCGAAACGCGTGCTGCCATAACCGTCGTAACTCGCCAACGTGTTCTGGGCTTCCAATGTCTTCTGTTGCGCGGCGGTCATCGTCGATTTCGGCTTGGCTTGATCCGTCGTCGAGGCCGATGGGCTGGCGAGCGAACACGCCGACAAGCCAAGCGCGCATGACAACGCGGCGACGACTAGCCTCATGTGCGCTCCGCATCGAAATGCTTGCGGATGCCCTGCCAGCACTTGTGGTAATCGTTCTGCAGCTGTGGCGCATCGAGCGCTTGCCGGGTCGGACGAATCACCTTGCGCGTCTCGAACATGAAAGCCATCGTGCCCTCGATCACATGCGCCTGCGAGAGATCGGCAGCGGACGCTTTCTCGAATGTCGCTGCATCGGGGCCGTGACCACTCATGCAGTTGTGCAGCGACGCGCCGCCGGGTACGAAACCTTCGGCCTTGGCATCGTATACGCCGGTGATCAGGCCCATGAATTCGCTCGCCACGTTGCGATGGAACCACGGCGGGCGGAACGTGTGCTGCGCCACCAGCCAGCGCGGCGGAAAAATTGCCATGTCCACATTGGCGGTTCCGGGCGTATCGCTCGGCGAGGTGAGCACGGTGAAGATCGACGGATCGGGATGATCAAAGCTGATCGAGCCGATCGTGTTGAACCGGCGCAGATCGTATTTGTACGGCGCGTAGTTGCCGTGCCAGCCGACCACGTCCAGCGGCGAGTGATCGATCTTTGCCGACCACAGCGCACCCTGGAATTTCGCGATCAATTCGAAGTCGCCGTCCACGTCTTCATAGGCTGCGTGCGGCGTGAGGAAATCGCGCGCGTTGGCGAGGCAGTTCGAGCCGATCGGGCCGAGATCGGGCAAGCGGAACAGCGCGCCGAAATTCTCGCAGACATAACCGCGCGCTTCGCCGTCGACGAGCTCGACGCGAAAACGCACGCCGCGCGGAATCATCGCGATCTCCTGTGGTTCGATCTCGAGCACACCGAGCTCGGTGGCGATGCGCAGCGAACCCTGCTGCGGAACGATCAGCAGTTCGCCGTCGGCGTCGTAGAAGAAGCGGCCCTTCATCGAACGATTGGCGGCATAAATATGAAGGCCGATGCCAGCCTGCTCCGCAGGTCCGCCGTTGCCGGCCATCGTCACCAATCCATCGACGAAATCCGTCGGCGCGGAAGGCACCGGCAGTGCATCCCAGCGCAGCTGGTTCGGCGTGGCGGGGGCTTCATCGAAGCGGTTGTGAAACGTGGCGTGCGGCAGCGGCGCAAACGGTTCGTGCACGGCGGCGGGACGAATGCGATACAGCCAACTGCGTCGATTGCCGTGGCGCGGAGCAGTGAACGCGGTGCCGGACAATTGCTCGGCATACAACCCATGTGCCACGCGTTGCGGCGAATTTTGCCCGACGGGCAACACCCCATCGATCGCTTCGCTGGCGAACTCGTTGCCGAAACCGGATTGATAGGTCATTGGCGTATCTGCGCTCATGCATCGCTCCGCAAAATTCATGTCGAACGACTTGGACAGATCGTGATCCGAGTCGTCCGATCAGCTGTTACTTTAGGTCCGCCGCCCGTTGCGGAGCGGCACCACATCACTCGCGAGGGGAAATCATGTCTTCACAGTTCACTGCACCGCCGTTCGAAAACAGGCCCGAAAGTATCTCCGATCTGGCCCTGCCGCTGGCGATCGGAAAAGGCTGGATCAAGTTTCTCGCCATCACGCAGATCGTGTTTGCCTCGCTATACGTACTGGTTTCGTTCGGCCTCGGCTTGATCGTCGCATGGTTGCCGATCTGGCTCAGCATCGTATTGCTACAGGCGGCCGAAGCGATCGATCGCGCGCAAGTGCAGAACGATGCTGCGGCGCTGAAAGTGGCTCTGGGCAAACTGCGGCTTTATTTCATGATCCAGGCCATTGCAATGATCGTAGGTTTCTGCCTGGCGATCCTCGGCATCATCATGGCGATCACGCTCGGCTTGAGCATGGCCAAGTTCGCCCATCTGCCGCATTGACGCAGCGGGAGAGCGTCGAGGCTCTCCCGTTGTTCGTCAAAGTACGCCACGCTTCATCTGATCCCGCTCGATGCTTTCAAACAGCGCCTGGAAATTGCCTTCGCCGAAACCTTCGTTGCCCTTGCGCTGAATGATCTCGAAGAATATCGGGCCGATGCAGTTCTGGGTGAAGATCTGCAACAGCTTGCGCTGCCTGGTTTCGAGGTCGGCGTCGATGAGAATCTTGTTGTGTGCCAGCCGCGGCACATCTTCGCCATGGTTCGGCACGCGCTCGTCGATCACTTCGAAATAGGCGTCGGGCGTGTCGAGGAATTCCACGCCGGCGGCGCGCATGTTTTCCACTGTCTCGTAGATGTCGTCGGTGAAGCAGGCGATGTGCTGGATGCCTTCACCGTGATACGCGTCGAGGTATTCGTTGATCTGGCTTTTCGGATCGTTCGACTCGTTGAGCGGAATCCGCACGATGCCGTCGGGCGCGGTCATCGCCTTGGACACCAGGCCAGTCTTGGCGCCCTTGATATCGAAGTAGCGGATCTCGCGGAAGTTGAACAGACGCTCGTAGTAATCCGACCACTTCTGCATGTTGCCGAAGTAGAGGTTGTGCGTGAGGTGGTCGATGAAGGTGAGACCGAAGCCGGCCGGATGCTGATCGGCGCCTTCGATCGGCTCATAGTCGGCGTCGTAGATTGAACCCAGGTCGCCGTAGCGATCTATCAGGTACAGCATGCAGTCGCCAATGCCCTTGACCGTCGCCGCGTTCACCGCCTTGCTCGATTCCCTGGCGCCGATGGTTTCGCCGCCGTTGCCCAGTACGGTCTGCAGCACTTCGACATCGGGCTTGCGAAAACGGATCGCGAAGCCGCAGGCGCTCGGTCCGTGCAGCTTGGCGAAATCGGCCGCGAAAGAATCGGGATCTTCATTGACCAGAAAGTTGACGCCGTTCTGGCGATACACGGTGATCGGGCGTGTGCGGTGACGAAGCACGGCGACGAAACCCATGCGCTTGAACTGATCGTGCAACTCGTGCGCACGGCCATCAGGTGCAGCGAACTCGACGAATTCGAAACCGTCGATGCCCATCGGGTTGTCGAACGTGGTGACCTGCATGCCAAGATTCGGTTGGGCGTTCATGGCGCTCTCCTGCGATGAGTTCTGGTTAAGCTGCGACTTGAGAATGCCGCGACAAGCATGCGCGGAACCATGCGAAGGACTCGCATCGCAAACGTTATAGTTACATATGAAACCAATAGCAAGGAGCATCGCCGCATGACCAGCAAACGTAAACCCGCACACCCCGCCGCCGAGCATGCGCCGCTGCAGCTGGAGCACTTCCTGCCCTATCGCCTGTCGATCCTTTCCAACACGATCAGCCAGGCGATCGCCGAAGACTATCAGCGGCTTTACGACATCTCGGTGACCGAGTGGCGCGTGATGGCCGTGCTCGCGCGCTTCGAGGGTTTGTCCGCGCGCGAGGTGGCCGAGCGCACCGCTATGGACAAAGTGGCCGTGAGCCGCGCGCTGGCCCGATTGGTCGAAGCCGGTCGCGTCAGCCGGGTCACGCATGAGGACGACAAGCGTCGCTCCGTGCTCGGCCTTACCGAGACGGGCTGGACCATGCACGACGAAGTGGCGCCGATGGCGCGCGCGCGCGAACGCGAAGTGCTGGCGAAACTCGATGCGGACGAACGCGCGTGGCTGGAGCGCATTCTGGACAAGTTGCAGCCGAGGAATGGCGAACGGGGAACGGAAAACGGCGAACGTTAGGCGCCTCGCAAGCGATCACTTCGATACACGTACACAACACCGCTATGCAGCTTTTGCTTCTGTTCCCCGTTCCCTGTTCCCCGCTTTCAGCTACTTCACCCCGTGCATCAGCTTGTTGATCAGCGGCGCCACCAGCAGCAACAGTACGCCGGCCCCGGCGAGCAACCAGAAGCTGAAAGTGAAACCGCTCAGTGCCGAGGTCGCCGTCATGCCGCTGGCACCGCTGATGTAGCCCGCGAGCAATCCCGACAGTTGCCCACCGACGGCAAGCGAGAGAAACCATCCGCCCATCGCCAGGCCGACGAGACGTGGTGGCGCCAGCTTCGTCACCATCGACAAACCGATCGGCGACAGGCACAGCTCACCAACAGTCTGCAACACGTAGCACAGCGCCAGCGGCCAGAATGGAATCAATCCCTGGCCGTTGAGCAAATGCGCCAGCGCGTACATCAACACCGCGAAACCCAGGCCGTTGAATACCAGCCCGAGGCCGAACTTGCGCGGTATCGACGGCTCTTTATCGCGCGCGGCAAAGAATGACCACCCCATCGTGACCACCGGCGCCAGCACGATGATGGCGAGCGGACTGACCGACTGGAACCAGCCGGTAGGAAACACCCAGTCGCCGAACATCTTTCGATCGACCAGATTCTCGGCAAGGAAATTGAACGACGTGCCGAGCTGGAAGTAAAACATCCAGAACAGCACGTTGAACGCGAAGATGATCAGCATCGCCACCACGCGGTCCACCTGCACGCGCCCCTGTCGCGCGGCTTCGGCCAGCAGCACCACCGCGACGACCACAAACAACAGGCCGAGCACCCATGAAAGCCCGGAGCTGACGAACGCAAGCAGCAGATAAACCAGCGGCACGGCGACAACCGTGCCGAGCACAACCCAAGCCACGCGCGACAAACCTTCGGCTTCCGGCGCCGGGCGACCCACGCCTTGCAGGCTGCGTCGTCCAAACCAGAACCACAGCAGGCTGAGCAGCATGCCGACGCCGGCGGCCCCAAACACGATGCGATAGTTCTGCTGCAACGGCGTGTTGGTGAAATAGCCGGCCATCCATCCGGTCAGCAGCGGCGCCAGCAGTGCGCCGCCGTTGATGCCCATGTAGAACAACGTGAAGCCGCGATCGCGACGTGGATCGTCGCGTGCGTACAGCTGCCCGACCATCGATGAGATGTTCGGTTTGAACAAGCCGTTGCCGACGATCACCATCGCCAGCCCGATCAGGAACACATCGCGGCTGGGCAACATGACCACAAACAAGCCCGCGGCCATCACCAGTGCGCCGAGCAGGATGGAACGCTGGTAACCGATGATCCGATCGGCGACGTAACCGCCGAAAATGCTGGAGGCGTAGATGAGTGCCGTGTACGCGCTGAAAATCGTTGCGGCCCACGCCTGGCCTGTCGCGCTGCCGTTGAAGAAGTGCGCCACGACGTACAGCGCCAACGCCCAGCTCACGCTGTAGAACGCGAAGCGCTCCCAGAACTCGGTCATGAACAGCATCCACAGCGGGCGTGGATGACCCAGCAGCTGTGGATAATTCGGACTGCTCGGCGTCGCGTTGTTGTCGGACATGCTGGATTCCACCTGATGGATGACGCCGATATGCGGCAAGCTGCCGTCGACCCGCCGCGCAGATGTAACCAGCCGACGCGTCCACGTCAATGCCGTTGACTACCGCTCGCGCGTGAAACGATTTTGATCAGGCTTCCGCGTGAAACGCGGTATCAACCTTCGAGCACGGTGCGCACATCGAGCAGTTCGGGAAAGAATTCCAGCTCCAGCGCCTTCTTCAGAAAACTCACGCCGGACGAACCGCCGGTGCCGCGACGATGGCCAATGATTCGCTCCACGGTTTTCATGTGGCGGAAACGCCAGAGCTGGAAACTTTCTTCCACGTCCACCAGCTGTTCGCACATGTGGTACTCCTGCCAGAACTCCGCGCGATCCTCGTAGATGCGCTTGAGCACGGGCAGCAATGCGGCGTTGCGCCGATGCGGCTGGGTCCAGTCGCGCTGCAGAAGTTCAGTCGGCACCGCGTGTCCGCGACGCGCCAGATACGCCAGGAATTCGTCGTACAGGCTCGGCGCCTCGAGCACGCTGCGCAATGCTTCCTGCGCCGCCGGATCATGCGCGAACACTTTCAGCATCTGCGCGTTCTTGTTACCGAGCAGGAATTCGATCTCGCGGTACTGCAACGACTGGAAACCCGACGACGGGCCGAGCACGCCGCGGAACTCCAGGTACTCCGAAGGCGTCAGTGTCTCCAGCACCGCCCATTGTTCGAACAACTGACGCTGCACCTGTTTCACGCGCGCAAGAATTTTCAGGCACGCGTCGATGTCGTCGCGTTGCAGATGCGCTACCGCCGCCTTGAGCTCATGAATCAGCAACTTCATCCACAATTCGGAGACATGGTGCTGCACGATGAACAGCATTTCGTCGTGATGCGGCGGCTGGCTCAGCGGTTGCTGCGCGGACAGCAGCGTGTCCAGGTGCAGGTAGCCGCCGTAGGTCATCTGCCCGTTGAGGTCGGTCTGGATGCCGGCCTCTATGTCGCGCTGGTTCTCGCTCATGGTGCTTCGCAGACTTCCGAAAAACGTCATGGTAGCGGGTGCCGCCGAAGAGAGTTTCAAGCGCGCGCACAGAAACGCATCGCGAACACCCAATGCCTCGCAGCCCTTGTGGCGCCTCGTATTTTCGCTCGCCGTACGTCCGCGCATGCTGCACCGGACCTTGCAGCGCAACATGCCCGCCTGTTATCAAGTGCGGTCTTGTTCGGTCGTTTGCGTGGCTCCGGATCGTGTGGAGTGCGCCATCTTCCTGGTTTCTTTTCCTCATTCCCTCAACCCGGAGCGAGTCGTGACCATCGCCGCCAAGTTTGAAATCGAATACCTGCAATACCTCGACGCCGAGGGCAAGCAGGTGCGTAACGATCTGCCTGAGTTCGCCAAGGACCTCGACCACATGGTCGAGTTGTACAAGCTGATGTTGTCGACCCGCGTGTTCGACGCCAAGTCGATCGCGCTGCAGCGCACCGGCAAGCTCGGTACGTACGCCAGCTGCCTCGGTCACGAAGCCGCGCACGTCGGCATCGGCAGCGCGATGAAACCCGAAGACGTCTACGCACCGAGCTATCGCGAATACGGCGCGCAGCTCTATCGCGGCGTGCAGCCGCGCGAGGTCTACATGTACTGGGGCGGCGACGAGCGTGGCAACGATTACCAGAAAGAACCGGCGCGTCACGACTTCGCCTGGTCGGTGCCGATCGCGACGCAATGCCTGCACGCGGCGGGTTCTGCGCTGGCGTTCAAGATCCGCGGCGAGAAGCGCGTGGCGGTGTGCACGATCGGCGACGGCGGTTCGTCCAAGGGCGACTTCTACGGCGCCATCAACATCGCCGGCGCGCAGAACCTCCCGCTGGTCGCGGTGATCGTCAACAACCAGTGGGCGATTTCGGTGCCGCGCAAGATCCAGTCCGGCGCACCCACGCTCGCGCAGAAAGGCATCGCGGCCGGGCTTTTCTCGATGCAGGTGGACGGCAACGACATCATCGCCGTGCGCAAGGCGATGGAAGACGCGCTCGATCGCGCACGCAGCGGCAACGGCGGCAGCGTGCTTGAGCTGGTGACATATCGTCTCGGCGATCACACCACCGCCGACGATGCGCGCCGTTACCGCGGCGAGCAGGAAGTGAAGGACGGGTGGGAAAAAGAGCCGATGAAGCGCCTGCGCAACTGGCTGGTCGCGAAGAGAGTGTGGGACGACGCGAAAGAAGAAGCCTGGAAGGCCGAGTGCGACGACTGGATGGACAACGAAGTGAACGCGTACCTGGAGACCAAGACGCAGCCGGTCTCGGCGATGTTCGATTACATCTTCGCCGAAGTCCCCGCCGATCTCGCCAAGCAGCGCGATTACGTCCTTTCGCTCGAATCAAAGGGTCACTGAGTCATGGCACAAATCACCCTCATCGAAGCAGTCACCCAGGCGCTTGCCTATGAGATGGCCCACGACGAAAGCGTCATGGTGCTGGGCGAAGACGTCGGCTTGAACGGCGGCGTGTTCCGCGCCACCCAGGGTTTGCAGGAAAAATTTGGCGAACTGCGCGTGCTCGACACGCCGCTGGACGAAACCACCATTGCCGGCGTCACCGTCGGCCTCGCCGTGCAAGGCATGAAGCCGGTCGCCGAAGCGCAGTTCGAAGGCTTCATCTATCCAATGATGGAACAGATCGCCTGCCACGCCGCGCGCATGCGCAATCGCACGCGCGGTCGCCTCACGGTGCCGGCGGTGTTCCGCGCGCCGTGGGGCGGCGGCATCCGCGCGCCGGAACATCACTCCGAAGCGAACGAGCATCTGTTCACCAACATCCCCGGCCTGCGCGTGGTGATGCCGTCGTCACCTGCGCGCGCGTACGGCTTGCTGCTCGCCGCGATCCGCGATCCCGATCCGGTGATGTTCTTCGAACCCAAGCGCATCTATCGCCAGTACAAGGAAGAAGTGCCGGACGACGGCGAGGCTCTGCCGCTGGACGTGTGCTTCGTGCTGCGTGACGGCACCGACGTCACCCTGGTGAGCTGGGGCGCGCAAGTGAAGGAGGCGCTGGAAGCCGCCGACGAACTGGCCGAACAAGGCATCAGCGCGGAAGTGATCGATGTCGCCACGCTGACCCCGCTGGACTTCGACACCATCGCCGAATCGGTGCAGAAAACCGGCCGCTGCGTGATCGTGCACGAGGCGCCCAAGACCGCAGGCTTCGGCGCAGAGATCGCCGCGCGCCTCGCCGAGGAATGCATCTACGACCTGCTCGCGCCGGTCGAACGTGTGACCGGCTTCGATACGCACATCCCGCTGTTCCGCCTGGAAATGAAATACATGCCGAGCGTGGAACGCGTCGTGGACGCAGTGAAGCGCACGCTGGCGGCAAGCTGATTTTAAGGAGCGGGGAACGGGAAACAGGGAACGGGCAAAGTAGCTCCCCGCGAGGTCTCCCAACTCTTCGTTCCCTGGTCCCTGTTCCCACTTCCCGGATAAATCTCATGGCTGATATCAAGACTTTCTACCTGCCCGACCTCGGTGAAGGCCTGCCCGACGCGACCATCGTCGAGTGGCACGTGAAGGTGGGCGACAGCATCAAGCTCGATGCGCCGCTGTGCTCGATGGAAACCGCCAAGGCCGTCGTCGACGTACCTTCGCCGTACACCGGCAAAGTGACCAAGCTGCATGGCGCCGCGGGCGACATCATCGAAACCGGCGCGGCACTGGCCGAATTCGAGCCGGATCCGAACGCCAAGCAGCGCGCAGAAGCCGAGTCCACCGGCCATCACCACGGCCCGAAAAAGAGCGTGGGCAGCCCGGCGCCAGACGACAGCAAGAAAGTGGTCGCATCGGATGAAGGTGGTGAAGTCGACGAAACCAGTGCCGCACGCGAAGACGAAGGCACCGTGGTCGGTGCGATGGTCAGCGGCAACCATGTGCATGTCGAACAGGCAGCCAGCGTCGGTGGCGTGAAAGCCGTGCCCGCCGTGCGTGCGCTCGCCAAGAAACTCAAGATCGACCTCACCCGCGTGCACCCGAGCGGCGCCGATGGCGTGGTCACGATGAAGGACGTGAAGGACGCCGCCGCCAACGGTTCGGCTGCACTCGGTGCTGCCGCGCCACGTTCGGTGCCTGCATCGGCCGGTCGTCATCTCGCGCCGGAGCTGCCGGCTCCGCAAGAGCAAAGCCGCACCACCACATCACTTTCCGGCAAGGCCGTGCGCACCGCGCCACCTTCGGTGCAGGCCAGCGGCCAGCCGGAACAGTTGAAGGGCGTGCGTCGCAACATGGCTCGCGTGATGGCCGACGCGCACGCGCAAGTCGTGCCGACTACGCTGGTTGACGACGCAGACCTGCATGCATGGATCGGCAAGCAGGACATTACTGCGCGACTGATCCGCGCGATCGTGTTCGCCTGCAAGTCGGTGCCGGGCTTGAATGCATGGTTCGACGGCAAGAATCTCACGCGCACGCTGCATCCACACGTGGACATCGGCATCGCCGTGGATACCGACGACGGCCTGTTCGTGCCTGCGCTGCGCAACGCCGACGTGCTCGATGGCGCAGGCATCCGCGCGGCGATCAAGCGGCTGCGCACGCAGGTGGAAGATCGCTCGATTCCCGCGTCGGAACTCTCCGGCTACACGATCAGCCTGTCCAACTTCGGCATGTTCGCCGGTCGCTACGCCACCCCTGTTGTGGTGCCGCCGACCGTCGCCATCATCGGCGCGGGCAAGCTGAGTCACGACGTGGTCGCAGTGATCGGCGGCATCGAAGTGCATCGGCGCATGCCGCTGTCGCTGACCTTCGACCACCGCGCAGCCACCGGCGGTGAGGCTGCGCGCTTCCTCAAGGCGATGCTCGACGATCTCGCTCTGCCGAACTGATCAGCCGAACTGATCAGCAAAGAGTGCTGCAAAAAAGGGCGCCTTTCGGCGCCCTTTTTTTATCGTAGATGACGGATCAACTATGAAGATAGATCGCAAGCTGCCTCAGCATGGCGACAAGCAGCAAGACCAGAAACAGGCGTCTGGCGAAAAGCGAAATTCGGGCGGCGGCGATATTTTTTCTGGACCACTGTTCCGGCGGAATAATACCGACTCTTCCCCACTGGCTACCCCATAGTGCATAGAACAGACTGGGCACTCCCCAAAACAGAAATCCAAGCAATGATGCGTACGACGAAGGCTCGCTAAGACTGCTTTACACGCATGGCCTGGCCAGAAAACAAAGACTCGTAAATGAAGTAGTGGAAATAGATGAGGAAGATGCACGCTGCCACTGTTCTCGAAGTCACCATCCACGCACGGCGCGATACGCAACTCGCAATCATGCCAATGGTCAGAACGCCGAGAATTGCCACGGTCGTGACCTTTGCGCCGGTCCAGCCAGACTGTTGAAAGAAAAAGAACATCCACGCCGTAGACAATGTGGCGACAACGGCAATCGCCATGACAAAGCCGCCAGGCCGATACGGAGGGACAATTTTTCCGTGTCTGAAAGACTTGTCTTCCGACGTTTCAACATCGTGTTGCCTCGCGCTGATCGAACTCACATCCTTTCGAGTGAAGGCCTTCAGTAATCGCGCACGTCCAGCAGCACGAAACAGCTGACGCTGTAATCAGTGCCATCCGGCCAGGCGACTGCATCGAGCGCCACGGTTCCTGCGGTCCACGGTTCGTTGTCGAGCAGGACTTCGCAGCGAGCACCCTCGGGCGCATGACGGTGAGTCAGTCGCAGCCAGTGGAGTTCGGGGGTGAGCACCTCGCGCTTCAACACGACTTCGATGGCATCGATCGCTTCGGCCGGCACTGCCAACTCGCCGTCGCCGCGGGTAATGAACGGACCGATGAAAACGTCCCAGGTACGCACGCCGATATCCCACGCGACGATGCGCATCTTGCGATCGTCGGTGACGTACCAGCACGCTGCCAGAAGCACGTGGAACTCAAGACGTTCGAACGTCTTCAACGCATCGCGAGAACCGATGTCGCCCACGCCGAAGCCAACAAAACTTTCCTCGATGCGCCGCTCTTCGCTCAGCACCACATCGACATCCAGCCGACCCGGTTCGGCACCTACGCCCTCGTGCCAGATGGCGCGGATCGCCGGGAAATCATCGTCGGTGACCAGCCAGTCGTCTTCGTCCGGCACCAGTTCCACATCGTGCCGTTCGAACAATCGCAGCAGGTACTTTTGCAATGCCGCACTATCCATGGCGATCCTCGGTCTCGGTTTTTTTCGACGCCGGCAGGTCGCGCCAGGTCAGATACATGCGCAAGTCGAATTCGCGCTGGTGATATTCCGGCAGCATGTATTCGCACAGCTGATAGAACGCCTTGTTGTGATCGTGCTCTTTCAGGTGCGCCAGTTCGTGCACCACGATCATCTGCAGGAATTCCGGCGCGGCCGCCTTGAACAGCGCAGCGACGCGGATTTCCTTTTTCGCCTTGAGCCGGTTGCCCTGCACGCGCGAAATGGCGGTGTGCAGGCCAAGGGCGTGACCCACCACGTCAAGCTTGCTGTCGTAGAGCACCTTGTCGATACCCGGTGCGTTTTTCAAATGCTGTTGCTTGATGTCCATCGTGTACGCGTAGAGCGCGCGATCGTTCTGCACGGCGTGGCGCTCGGGATACCGTTTGGCAAGATGCTCGCCCAGCCGCTCCTGCGCGATCAACTCGCGCACCTTGTCCTGCAAGGTCACTGGATAGGACTGGAGATAGCGAAGCGGCGTCATGGTGCATTCTCGCATTACATCGTTTTCACCACGCCCGCGGCAGCCTGCAGGTCCCTTTCCGTCAATCGGGTGAGGCCATGCATCAAAGCCGACTGAGCAACATCGTGATCGACTGCCAGCTTGAAGATCTCGCGCCTGCCATCGAATTCTGGAGTCGCGCACTGGGCAAGCCGGTCGCCGATGCCGACGAAGATGGCGACGGCAAATACGCGAAGCTGCAAACCGCCGCCGACGAACCAGTGATCCTGTTGCAAAAGGTTGATCATCCGAATCGCGTGCATCTGGATATCGAGACGGACGATATCGATGCCGAAGTTCAACGCCTGGAAGCGCTGGGCGCACACCGCATCGAATTCGTGCATGGACGGTGGTGGGTGATGCAGGCGCCGAGCGGTCATCGTTTCTGCGTCGTACAACGACCAGAAGGACGAGCGATCCAACCGCACGCCAATCGCTGGGACTGATGCGACGTTCTCAGCGGCTTTGGCGTGGACCCCAGCAGGCATGTCGCAACAGCATCGCCAGCACAAGCACGACAGTAAATGCACCGTATCCGTACAGCGCTGGCAATACTTGCTGCCATATGCCCCCGCTGGCACGACCGAATTGACCGATTGTCGGCATCGGTGCCATGTCGAAACCGATCAGTGCGCACTGCGCAGCGGCGATCGCCGCGAACAAGAGCATCACCGCGTCAAACGTTCGACGACCTGACGTGCGCGGCAAGCTTTTAGGATAGGCCCAATACGCCCAGCAAAGAATCAGCAACCAAGGCGCAAGCAACAGGATGGACAGGTAACGCATCGAATCACTCCGTCATGGCAGCGCGCGCCGCAGTCAGGTCAATCCTGCGCGGCGAGTTGATCGAGCGCGTGACGCAAGGGCGCCAGCGCTGCATCCCTGGCCTGTTCATCGCGGTAGTCGGGCGTGCTTGCAACGTGTTCGCCATCCATTTCGATGGCGAAACCCCGTGGCCGGATTTGCATAACGGCATCGGCGCCACCGAGCATCTTGAGGCGCTTCTGCACAATACCGGCCGCCTTGGGATCGGTGAACGATGCCGAGAGCAGCAACTCCTCGCCTTCCGCGGAAAACAGGCGAAAACGGAAATTACCATCGGCATCGCGGAAACTCGCGAAGCGCGGCAATTTGTCCTGTTTGGCCGTCTGTTTCGGACGCGACGCCGAATCAGGCTTGGCGCTGCTCGAACGCAAGCCCAGCGCTTCGCGCAACGCCGCGATTTTCGGCGTGGCGATGGCGCGTGCCTTCAAAGCTCCCTGCTGCAGGATGACTTCGATGCCAGCCGGATCGGCCATGTGTGCTTCGTAGCGCTCGCGCATCGGCGCCACATCCGTTTCGATGCGCTCGTACAGCACCTGCTTGGCATCACCCCAACCAAGGCCATCCAGCAAAGCCGCATGGAAGGCGGCCGTTTCGGTTTCGCTGGCGAACGCGCGAAAGATGGTGAACAGCGACGACGTATCCGGATCCTTCGGCTCGCCCGGCAAACGCGAGTCGGTGACGATGCGCATGATCGTGTCGCGTAGTTGTTTCTTGCCGCCGGCGAAAAGCGGAATGGTGTTGTCGTAACTCTTGGACATCTTGCGGCCATCGAGGCCCGGCAAGGTCGCCACCTGTTCCTCGATCACCGCTTCGGGCAACACAAAAAAATCGTGTCCATGAATGTGGTTGAAGCGCTGCGCCAGATCGCGCGCCATCTCGATATGCTGAATCTGATCGCGGCCCACAGGCACCTTGTGCGCATCGAACGCAAGGATGTCCGCCGCCATCAGCACCGGATACATGTAGAGCCCGGCGGTGATGCCGGCATCGGTGTCATCGCCGGCCTCGGTATTCTTGTCCACGGCCGCCTTGTAGGCATGCGCGCGGTTGAGCATGCCCTTGGCGGCGATGCAGGTAAGAAACCAGGTCAGCTCGGGAATCTCCGGGATATCCGATTGCCGATAGAACGTGACCCGCTGCGGATCGAGGCCCGCCGCCAGCCAGGTAGCGGCGATTTCCAGCCGCGAACGTTCGATCCGCGCGGCGTCATCGCTTTTGATCAGCGCGTGGTAATCGGCCATGAAATAGAACGCATCGACATCGTCGCGGCGACTGGCCTCGACAGCCGGCCGTATCGCGCCGAGATAATTGCCGAGATGCGGAGTGCCTGTGGTGGTGATGCCGGTGAGAACTCGGGTCTGCATGAGGATGTCTGGATTCGGTTCTAAATGATCAGCGGAGCAGCGTGGATTTTCCGAACAGCGATTCGACCAGATCGACAGCGAGTTTCGCGGTCTGGTTGCGCTTGTCGAAAGCAGGGTTCAATTCAACGATGTCGAGCGATCCCACGCGACCGGTATCGGCAATCATCTCCATGCACAGCTGCGCCTCGCGATAGTTGGGGCCGCCGCGCACGGTGGTGCCGACGCCAGGCGCAATGCTAGGGTCGAGAAAATCCACGTCGAAGCTCACGTGCAGATGGGTGTTCTCGTCGATGCCGGCGAGCGCTTCTTCCATCACTCGCTTCATGCCGACTTCGTCGATGTGGCGCATGTCGTAAACCTGGATATTCGCCGCACGAACGAGCTTCTTTTCGCCTTCATCGACCGAACGGATGCCGATGTAACGGAAGACATCCGGCGTGGTTGCCGGCACATGGCCACCTAGACGAACAAGCCTATCCGGCCCGGTGCCGCAAAGACATGCCACTGGCATGCCGTGAATATTTCCCGAAGGCGTGGCCTGCGCGGTATTGAAGTCGGTGTGCGCATCCAGCCAAAGCACGCGCAGTGATTTGCCCTGGTCGCGACAATGTCGCGCCACCGCGGAAATCGAACCGATTGCCAGGCAGTGATCGCCACCCAGCATGATCGGCAAGTGGCCCGCGCTCAGGTCTTCGTAAACCGCGGCGTGCACGGCCGTGTTCCAAGCCACCACCTGTTCGAGATGTCGGTAGCCATCCGTCGGTGGTTGCCACGGATTGACCGGTCCCTGAAGGTTTCCGCGATCGATCACGCGCAACCCGCGACGCTCCAGCCTCGCCGCCAAATTGGCCACGCGCAATGCTTCCGGGCCCATCGATGCGCCGCGATGGCCGGCGCCAATGTCCGTGGGTGCGCCTATCAAGGAGACAGTGCGGTTACTCATGCGAATTTACCTGTCTGGATTTCCGGTCGTCGCGCTTGGCAAGCCGTTTCGGTCTCCGGTGCAAAAATCCGGGAACCAGCGGCCACGCTGCATTTGTTGCGCGCGCGGAATAGCTATTGTGAAACGGCTGCAGCGATCAGCGACAGTCGATGAATCCGATCGAGTTTACCGGATCAGCCGGAGGGCGGCTGGAAGCCGACGGCCTCACGCCATCACGGCGCAGCTGACTGTGCGGGAGTCACAGAACAACGGGCAGCAGTCGTTCGCACGTGTGCCTTGCAACACTGACGCATGCAATCACAAGGTGCACATCAGAGCGGGAACATTTCTGTTCCGCGAAAGAGATGGACACAAACGCAAACCCGTTCCGCATCGAGCGGAACGAGGAAAACTCAGACGGTATCGCCCAAACGATTCCGGGCCATCTCGTCCTCGCGTCGCGAGCGTGCGCCCTGACACCACGACACCAGATCACCAGTGTGCGTTGTGGCAACGGACGGCTTCTCGTCCCAGGCATTTTTCCCCATTAGCATCCCTGCAAACACCGACACCCCCCGCCAGAAGGCGGAATGCGCAATAAGCGTATGCATTGAATCACCCCAGACTGCCCCCGAGCAGTGTGGTCCGATCGTAGCAAGATTTCACGATCTGTGCACATTGCCTTATACGTTTTGATGGCATTTGAGACCTGCTGCTGCGGCAGCGATTTTGACTAGCTGGCGCGCAAACTCGCTTTGATCTCCGTGCAACTCAAAGCCGACATGGGAATCGAGCCGATCTGATGACGCGGAGCAAACCTCGCGTTTATGAGAACGTTCGCCGGGCCAAGGATGGAAATTCTCGCGGTCGGATTTCTCCGAAGCTCAAATCGCTGACAAAAAAAGGCCCGCATCGATGCGGGCCTTGATATCACTGGTGCCGGCACCCGGATTCGAACTGGGGACCTACTGATTACAAATCAGTTGCTCTACCAACTGAGCTATGCCGGCGAAGGTCGGGGATTCTAGCAGGCTCGGCGAGGGCTACTCAAAGGCAAATCGCCCATCAAAAGCATCCCGTGCTGTGCGAGCCGACGCCGCTTGCGCGGATTCGGTTGCGCCAATCCGCTTCGGCGCTGTCGGGCATGACCACATCCAGCCAGTATTCCGGAACAGTTTCGGCGCGTTCGCTCATGAGAGCCGGGAAGCCTGCGGCAACAACTTGGTCGCGGCGTTTGCGCGCATTCGACGGGTCCTTGAACACGCCGAGCGAGATGGTGTTGGAACGATCGCCGGAACTCACGACGAAATAATCGCCGATGTTTTTCTCGCCAACCTGACGCGCGAGCGCCAGTGCCTGCGCTCGGCTGCCCGATGCCGGCAAGTAAACCCACCAGCCATTCGACTGCGTGGTCTGCTCTTGGCGTGAACGCGTGCGATCAGCCTGGGCCGCGAGGCGCTGCCGTGCATTGCGCAGGTCCTGCGGCGTTGCGAACGGACCCAGCGCAAGGCAGGTATGGCTGGTTGAAGCCGGTGCGGTATTGATGGCGGCAACGGGCGCGGAGATCGGTGTCGACGCGGGCGGCTCCGGCAATTCCGACAGGAGCTTCAGTTCGGACACGCCCGAGTCGGTGGGATTGCCGCCATGGGCGTAAGGCTGCCCCAGCAACAGCCAGGCACCGACGGCAATGTTTAGCGCACTCAACAGTACAAACAACAGACGAAGAAACATCGAACCCCCGATCCCGGCGCGTCACGCATTCTAAACGGGCGAAGGCACCGTCACATGCGTCGTAGCCCACACCGCCAGCCCGCGCAGCACGCCGTCGTGAATCCGATCTGCGGGTATCGAAATCAACGGCAGCAGACGATCGGCATCACCGCCAGAGAGAATCAATGTCGTGCTGCCATCAAGTCGCGCACGCATCCGCGTGGCGAAGCGTTCGATCAACGCTGCCGATGCCTGCCAGCAACCTGAAGAGACGGCATCGGCCGTATTGTCGGCGAGGTCGAGGATGTCGCCATCGCGCTCGGGTCGCACGCGCGCCGTGGCATCCAGGAGGGATGTCTGCATGAGCATCGGCCCAGGCGCAATCAAGCCGCCAAGATGGCGACCGCCAGCGTCCAGCGCATCCAGCGTCAGCGCAGTGCCAATACTGGCGAGTACGCACGGCGCCCTGCCTGCGGCTTTTGCCGCGACCATGGCGAGAAACCGGTCGACACCCAGACGATGCGGCTCGGCGTAGGCGTTCTGTACGCCACATGCGTTCGCCGGCGAGCGCATCCATGTCGTCTGGCGCTCGAACAGTTGCAGAACGACAGCTTCCACCTGCGACTCGCGTTGAGGATCGACGACGGACGCCGCGACCACGATGAGAGGCCGAGGCAGGAATTTCCATTCGGCCGCAAGAGAACGCGCCGCGTCGATTTCCCAATTCGTCGCACCATGCGATGGCCACTCACCGGATGGCGAAACGAGTGCCCACTTCAATCGGGTGTTGCCAAGATCGAGCAGCAGCATCATGTGCGTCGCACCGTGACTTCCGCGCTGTCAATCAATCGCACGCTATCGTCCGCCATGCGCACGCGCAGTGCACCACGCGCGTCAACGCCGGCGCCCATGCCATTGAACGTTCCCAGCGCGCCGGTCAACCGTAGTGCACGATCGCGCAGCAGATCGTGTCGCTCGTACTCGGCTGCAAATCCTTCAAACCCCTGCTGCTCGAATTGACGCAAACCAGTCATCAGCGCAGCCATCAGCGACGAAGCGACGCGATTGCGATCTGGCGGCGCGTTTCCCGCAAGCGTTGCCAGGTCGCACGCCGGTTGACCGGCCTGTTCGCGCAATGCGGACGTGAGTCTCAGGTTGAGGCCGACGCCGATGATCGCCACGCAGGGCCCCTGATATTCACCGCCCAGTTCCACCAGCACGCCAGCCAGCTTGCCGCCAAGTGGTTCATCCTCCATCGCCACGATATCGTTCGGCCACTTCAGACCTGCACCGGCGACGCCCAATGGTTCGAGTGCGCGCAGCAACATCACGCCGATGGCCAGGGAAAGCCCGCTCAATCCGCCAAAACCGCGATCGAAGCGCTTGAGGCACGAGAGGTACACATTCAGTCCGGGCGGCGACAGCCACGGGCGTCCGCGCCGGCCGCGCCCTGCCGTCTGGGTTTCGGCGAGGACGAAACTGAAGTCCCGGCCATTCGCGCCGCGCCGTTGCAGTTCGCTCGATGTCGAATCCAGTTCCCAATGCACGTCGAGCCCGCCCAGCAGCGGCAACACGGACGCTGGCAAGCCGGCTGTGATCTGTTTGGCATCCAGCATTTGCAGCGGCCACGGCAATCGGTAACCGGCGCTGCCTGGCGCATCGATCGGCACGCCACGTGCGCGCAGAACCTCGATCTGTTTCCAGATGGCCGCGCGAGTCACGCCGGCTTGTTCGGCGAGCGCCGCGCCGGACAATGTTTCGCCAGTGGCCAGTGCCGCGAGCAATTGTGCCGGGTGCATCAGCACAGGCCGAAGGCGAGATCGCCATCGCGGATGCGCGATGGCGTATGGATAAGCAGGATGAGCATCCGCCGATTTTAGCCCGCTTGCTGCGCACGTTCCTGTCTCGCCGACGCCTTCGCAACCTGCCGGGCCAGCACTGGCACCACGCTAGGCTTTCTGACACGATCCCGGTCTTGTGGGTCAGGGAGTTCACCATGCTTGCCAAACATTGGCTTATCGGCTTTGCGATGTGCCTCGCCGGCGTAGGCAGCGCTTCGGCATCGAGCCGCAACACGCAGGATCTGGACAACACCACGCACGTGACGGCCGACAGCAACAGTGCGCACGACGACGGCGGCGCCATTGGCGACGTAGTGACCAGCTTCGCGCGTGGCACCCCACCCCGCGTGATCAGCCACGACAGCCACGGCAGCGTACCCGCCAGCAGTGATCGTTCGGGTGGCGGCGATCCCACGCCTGCACCTGCCAGGCAGCCGCGACTGGGCTGGCAATCACTGCTACCGGGATCCATCCAGTAAGCGCTCGGCCCCATGCCGGAACGTTGGTGGCATTCGCTGCGGGCTCGTTTCGAAACCGCGCCGATTCCTGATCCACTCTGGCGACGCGCAGTGAGCCACTGCCCGCTGGCCAGGCCATTACCACCCGATCAGCAAGTACAACTGCGCCATCTGGCGGCGCTGTTTCTTTCCCGCAAACAATTCCATGCACTCGCCGGTGTTGTTCTCGACGACTACTGGCGTTTGATGATCTCCCTGCAGGCTTGTCTCCCGGTGCTCCAGCAGGGTGCGGCCCTTCTGCGCGGATGGCGCGAGGTGCTGGTTTATCCGGGCGAGCTCAAGGTGCGCCGCCATACGCACGATATCGACGGCAATACGCAAGGAACGCTTAAGCCGCTCGCCTGCGATATCTGGGAACGCGGGCCGCTGGTGTTGTCGCTGGTCGACGTGCAACTGGATCTCGAACAGCCCTGGGATGGATGCAACGTCGTCGTGCACGAAATGGCGCACAAGTTCGACATGCTCGATGGACCGCCCGACGGCGTGCCGCCGCTCACGAATATTTCGAGGCGGCGATGGATCACCCAGTTCGAGCTTGCTTACGAGCGGCTGATCGAGGCAGCGAATCGCGGTGACAGCAAGATCGATGCACATGCCACGGAAAATCCCAGCGAATATTTCGCGGTGGTGAGCGAGCTGCATTATTCGCAACCAGCGTTATTGCGCGAGGTCGAACCGGAGATCGCCGAACTGCTCGAAGATTTCTACGGAAAATCTCCTGCGTTTGTTGCTTGAATCGCCAGCACCACGCGACGGTGAACTTGGCTAACCGGGCGCCAGCGCCACGCTGAAACGCGCGCCACCGAATTCCGGCGAGCGATCCACCACGAGTTCTCCCTGATACGCGTGCACGATGTCCTGCACGATCGACAGGCCGATGCCGTGCCCTTGCACGCGTTCGTCGCCGCGAACGCCACGTTGCAGCACTTTCTCGATCTTGTCGTCGGCGATGCCGGGGCCGTCGTCTTCCACGCTCAGGCGCAGTCCCGGACGCTGCTTTCCGGAAGGCGGCTGCATCTTCACCACCAGCAGCACGCGATGGCTGGACCACTTGAAAGCGTTTTCCAGAAGATTGCCCATCAATTCCAGCAAGTCGCCCTGCTCGCCATAGAAAACGGCGCCGTCGTCGATGTCGAATTCGCACAGGACATTCTTGGCCGCGTAAACCTTTTCCAGGCTCTGCACCAGATCTTCGGCGTGCCCCGCGATCGGTACCGCGCTCGCAAATGTCTGCCGGCCCGACGTAGCTGCGCGGGACAACTGATAGGCGACGAGTTCGTCCATGCGTCGCACCTGGTCAAGCACTTCGCTGCGTCGTGGCGCATCTTCGCCACTGACCGATTCGAGTTGCGACCGGATCACCGCCAGCGGCGTCTTCAAACTGTGCGCAAGATCGGCAAGCGTGTGGCGATAGCGTGTGCGTTGTTCGCGCTCGTTGTCGATGAACGCGTTGATGCGCTCGGTGAGGCCGGTCAGCTCCAGCGGATATTGGCTATCGAGTTGCTCGCTGTCACCGCGCTCGACGCGACTCATGTCGCTGGCGACTTTGCGCAGCGGCGTAAGACTCCAGCGCAGCAGCAGCAGTTGCAGCACGATCAGCATGACGCCCAGTATCGAAAGCCAGATCACCAGCGTGTGTCGCGCGACCGCATTTTCGCCTTCGAACTGGTCCTCGGTCTGCGCCACCATCACCGTCAACCCGACCGATTTCCGGTGCTCGGTATCCAGGGTCACGCCATAACTGAAGTAATACAGCCGGCCCATGCTGGTATCGATCGGCCCCCACTGCATCTCGCCTGGCGACAACGGCTTGAGGAAACTGAAATCACGACCAACAGCCGACAGCGATTCCCAGTGATAACCGTGATCGCCCACGGCAGCGGCATAGAGGCCCGAACCCGGTTGCGAAAAACTCGGGTCCGGCGCACTGCCCGGTGAGTTGTCCGGTTGCAGCAATTTGCCGTCGCGATTGATTTCGGTATTGGTGATGAAGGCGATGGCGAAATTGTACAAACGCGCATGCAGCGCGCTGAGTGCGCGCTCCTTGATCGTCTGCGACATCGTCAGTCCGACCAGCCCGAGAAAGCCGGCCACCACGAATCCGGTGGCAATCGCCGCGCGCGCCGCCAGCGAAAGCGGACGACGCGGCGACTCCGAATGATTACTCGTCGTCGCCGTCGGTGCGCGGGATGGCAAAGCGGTATCCGCGTCCACGTACCGTCTCGATGGGTTTGAGGGTGCCTTCCGGATCAAGCTTGCGCCGCAACCGGCCGATGAACACTTCGAGCACATTGGAGTCGCGATCGAAATCCTGCTGGTAGATGTGCTCGGTGAGGTCGGCTTTAGAAACCAGCTCGCCCGCGTGCAGCATCAGGTACTCCAGCACCTTGTATTCGTAGCTGGTCAGGTCGACGAGTTTGCCTTCGACCGTCACCGTTTGCGCTGTGGTATCCAGCTTGATCATGCCGCAGGCAAGAATCGGCTTGGACCATCCGCTCGCACGTCGGACCAGCGCGTTGATGCGCGCCAGCAGTTCCTCGACATGGAACGGTTTCACCAAGTAGTCGTCGGCGCCATACTTGAGGCCTTCGACCTTGTCCTGCCAGCTTCCGCGCGCGGTCAGGATCAGGATCGGATAACGCTGGCCGTGTTCGCGCAGCGCTTTCACCAGATCCATGCCGGACATTTTCGGCAGGCCCAGATCGATGATCGCCAGATCGAATGGGACTTCACGACCGAGGTAGATGCCCTCTTCGCCATCCTGCGCCGCATCGACCGCGAAACCGTCGCGTTTCAGGCGTGCCGCCAGCGTCTCGCGCAACGGCGCCTCGTCCTCCACCAACAGGATGCGCATCAGTGTTTCTCCTTGCTGCCCGCGTTCTTGCCGGGCGGATTCTTGGTTGACTGTGTAGAGACCGGATTCTTGCCCGGCTCGGATGAAATCGCCATCACTTGCACGTGCCCTTGCGGCGTGAGCACCTTGATCCGGTATTCCAGACGGCGACCGATCCTTCGCGGATCGGCCGAAAGCACCTTGCCGCCGGTGTCCTGCTGAACCTGCAACACGGCCTGATCCAGCGTCACCGTCGGTGCTGCCGGCTGCGAAGTCTGCGCACTCAACGGCGCCAACGGCGCCAGCAAAAGCGAAAAGGCCAGCGTCATCGTCCGGCCTGCCGAAACCCGGTTATAGCTTGTGATCATTGCGTCGATGTCCCGCCCCGCACCTGCCTGAACGTGCAGCGTAGGCAATCCGGGCTGAATACTGACCGGACGGACCGCGGCTGTCACGCCACCGCCGGATACGGCGCCATCGCCTGTTCGATCAACGCCCAGCCGGCTCCGGGAAGATGCGCGCCTTCGCTGATCGTCCGGCGGAACGCGCGCGCACCCGGCTCGCCTTGGTACAGCCCCAGCAAATGCCGGCTGATGTGTTTGAGCGCAGTGCCGCGACCCAGTTCCGCTTGCACGTACGGACGCATGTGCCGTAGCACATCGTCGCGCGATGGAAGCGCCTCGCCGTAGAGATCGCTTTCGATCCGGGCCAGCAAATACGGATCGTGGTACGCAGCGCGGCCCAGCATCACGCCATCCACCTGCGCCAGATGTTCGCGCACCTGATCGACGGTCGTGATGCCGCCGTTGATCACCACGACGAGTTGCGGAAATTCGCGCTTGAGCCGATACACGCGCTGGTAGTCAAGCGGCGGAATCTCGCGATTCTCCTTCGGAGAAAGCCCCTGCAGCCATGCCTTGCGTGCATGGACGGCCAAAACCTCGACGCCCGCGTCCAGCATCCGCTCGGTGAAATGCTGAAGGTCCACGTACTCGTCCTGATCATCCACACCGATGCGGCATTTCACCGTCACCGGCACGGCGACTGCATCACGCATCGCCTTCACGCAATCACCAACCAGCGCCGGCTCGCGCATCAAGCAAGCGCCAAAACGCCCCGACTGCACACGATCCGACGGACAGCCCACATTGAGATTGATTTCGTCGTAACCGGCCTGTTCGCCGTAGCGCGCAGCCTGCGCCAGTTCGGCCGGATCGCTGCCACCCAGTTGCAAGGCCAGCGGATGCTCCTGCTGGCTGTGTTCCAGCAGACGAAACTGATTCCCGCGCACGAGCGCCGCGCTGGTCACCATTTCGGTATAGAGCCGCGCACGCGACGAAAGCAGCCGATGGAAATAGCGGCAGTGACGATCGGTCCAATCCATCATCGGCGCGACGCAGATGCGGAAGGCGGTGGGCTCGCAGTTAGGCATCGCGATATTGTAGCTGCCCTCGTTTGGCCGTCGTTTGGACGGCCCAGCAAACCTTTGGGATGAATGTGATGCGAGGTTCGGGGCTCTCGGCCGTTGCTTGCGTGCTCATGATTCCCGCAGGCGGAAGCCGTTTTGCATCGAAGGAGACGGACGGGCCGCGCGTATCCACCTTGGCGATTCAGCCGTTCCTCGAATGGACCTCGGCGATTCCATCCAGGCGACGATCCTCGCCGGTCCGCACCTGAAATCGATGACAGCTCGCGGGCATCAGTTGATCTGACTTCCTCGTGGGCCTCGCATGGCAAAGCGGAGGGTAACGCGCGCAGGTCCGAAGACGGAGGGCGCGAGTTCGTAAAGGGCGAATTCGAGCTGTATTGCGGGCTGGATAGGCCTTTCGATCGGTGTAACTGTGACGTAAATCGCTTGATTTATGTTAATATTGTGTCTCTTCCCAACTCGATCAGGCCGCCCATGAAGACCCTCTGCCGTCTCCTCGCGCTGTCTCTTGTCATGCTGCTCGCATCCTGCGCCACCACGTCCGGTAGCAACCAGGCGCCACCACTCAATCCTGATGCGCAAGCCGTCACTTCGTACCACATCGGTGTCGACGACGAGCTGCAGATTTCCGTCTGGCACAACCCCGATCTCAGCGTCAGTGTTCCGGTTCGTCCGGATGGCCGAATCACCGTGCCGCTGATCGGCGACGTTGAGGCCGGTGGCCAGACGCCGGAGCAGGTCGCCGCCACGATCAAGGACAAACTCCAGGCCTTCGTGCGCGATCCGCAGGTCGCCGTCATCCTGACCCAGCTGCGCAGCCATGAATATCTGTCGCGCGTTCGCGTCACGGGCGCCGTGCGCACGCCGGTATCGGTTGCGTATCGCCAGGGCATGACGGTTCTCGATGCCGTACTGGCTGCGGGTGGCCCGACTGAATTCGCCGCCCCCGATCGCACCGAACTCTATCGTCAGGCCAAGGATGGCGTGACAACTCCCTACGCGGTGCGCCTCGACAAGGTGCTGCAGCGTGGCGACCTCACAACCAACTATCCGTTGCAGCCGGGCGATGTCATCACGGTGCAGCAACGCGCGTTCTAAGTAGCTACAGATTCAAGAATCAGGGGGAATTTCATGAGTGGTGAACTCGCGCCTTTCGGCGGGATGTTGCCAGTGCTTGCGAGCGAAGGACGACGACACCGTGTGGCGCTTGCCCTGGTGTTTGCGGCGATCGCTCTGGCTGCACTGGTGGTCGGCATGTTGTGGCCGAAAAAATACGACGCGTCCACCACGATCCTGGCGCAGGAAAGCAGCATCATCACGCCGCTGATGGAAGGTGCGGCCGCAACGACCGGCAACAAGAATCGCGCCGGCATTGCCCGCGACGTGATCTTCAGCCGCAAGATCATGGATCAGATTCTTGAGGTCGGCGGCTGGGCGGCCAGCCATCCCTCGCCGATCGAACAGGATCACCTGATCGAAGCCATCAAGGCGCGCACACGCGTCCAGATTTCGCAGGACAACCTGATCACCATCAGCTACTACGACACCGATCCCAAGCGCACCTACGACGTCACCCGTCAGTTCGCGCAGCTGTTCATCAGCGAAAGCCTGGCGTCCAAGCAACGCGAAAGTCGCGACGCGTTCGAGTTCATCAACAGCCAGGTCGAAGCGTATCGCCTGAAGCTGACAACAGCCGAAGAAAAGCTCAAGGCATATCGCGAATCCAACGCGGATGCACGACCCGGCAGCGAAGCCGACACCAGTGCGCGCATCAGCCAGCTGCGCACGCAGGTCGAGAATTCGCGCATGGACCTGATGGAAAAACGCTCGCAGGAATCGTCACTGCAAAGCCAGCTTTCCGGCGAATCCGAAGTCACCGCCGTGCAGACGACCGAAGGCATCTACCGCTCGCAGCTCGCCGATCTGCAAACCCAGCTCGACAAGCTGCTGATGACGTACACATCCGAATATCCGGACGTCGTGCGCATCCGTCACCAGATGGAAGACATCCAGCGCCAGATGGCGCAGGCGCAGCTGCACAAACAGAACGGCGGCCAAGCCGGTTCGCCCACGTCGATCGAAGGCAGCGCGCAGTTCAATCCGCTCTACCAGCAGATGAAAAGCCAGTTGTCCGCGATCCGCAGCGACATCGCGGCGAGCAACGCACGCATGAGTGCGAGCGAATCGATGCTTGATTCCGAACTCGAGCGCAGCAAGCGCATCGCCGGTTCGGAAAACGCCACCTCCGAACTCACGCGCGATTACGACGTCAATCGCGACGTCTACCAGGATCTGCTCAAGCGCCGCGAAAGCGCGCGCGTGTCGATGGATCTCGATGCCGAGCATCAGGGCCTCACCTTTCTTATTCAGAACCCGGCAGTGATGCCGCTTAGTCCTTCAGGCCTACGCTTTTTCCACTTCGGTCTGGCCGGACTCATCCTCGCGCTGGCGATTCCGATCGGCCTTTTGGTTGGTATCGCACGTTTCGATCCACGCGTACGCTCCGCCGAGCAACTGGAGCGACTCACCGGATTCACGACCTTGGCCACAGTTCCCTTCTATCCATCGCCGCAGGATCGACGCCGGGACAACCTGCGCAACACGATCATGGTGCTGGTGATCGCGGCAGTGGGTGCGGCGTACCTCATCCTTTTCCTGCTCAAGCTGAGGGGAGCGGCATGAACGCCAACGACGAACCGATCATCGACCGCAGCAACGATCTTTCCGAAGACGCTTCCGGCAATCTCGTGCAGTCCGCCACGGGCCATTCCATCGCGCGCATGGCCGAAGAAGGTGCGCTGGCCACGAAACAGCTCGAGTCGCGACAGCTGATCCATCGCGAGGATTCCGTTCGCAGGCAGTCCGATGCGTTCCGCGAAATTCGCACGCGCCTGCTCGGGCTCGCGGGCGAACAGAATTTCGTCACCCTGCTGGTTTCCGTGAGCCCGAACTCGGGCAGCAGTTTCGTGGCACGCAATCTCGCGACCGCTTTCGCCTTCGACGAAACGAAGACCAGCCTGCTGATCGACTGCAACCTGCGTTATCCGGCACAGCACAAGGCGCTCGGGGTCGAACCGCACAACGGCGGGCTGATCGATTTTCTCGAACACCCTGCGCTCGGCATCAAGTCCGTGCTTTACCACACCGGCATTCCGCGCATGCGTTTGATACCGGCTGGCAAGGCGCGCGAAAACGGCGGTGAATATTATTCGTCGTTCCGGATGCGCGCGGTAATCGATTCGCTGCGTTGTCGCTATCCGGATCGCTACATCTTTCTCGATGGCCCAGCCATCAAGGGGTCGCCGGACGCGCGCATTCTTTCCGACCTCGCCGACTTCGTGGTCGTGGTTGCAGGTTACGGACGGGATACGCCCAAGGCGATTACTCAGGCGGTTGCCAATTTCGATCCGGACAAGGTGGCGGGAGTGGTGTTCAACCACGCGCCCTGACGGCGCGCGATAAGGCGACACGATTGGGCTGGGCTCGCATCGCAAGTCCATCGGGACAACACGGAAAGATCGTCGGTGAACTGAAGGGATTCAGCCCGACAAACGATTGGATCGACAGGGGAAGGCTATGCCGGTTTCCATCAAGCTTCGACGCATTGCGACCGCCATCGCGCTGACTTTGCTCAGCGGCGCGGCGTCCGCAGCGCAATTCGACTACACCCTTTACGCGGGCGTCGAACACAGCGACAACATCGACCTGAGCCCGAACAATCCGGTCAGCGAAAATGTGTTGATCCCGGGCATGAATTTCACGTTCGTGCAGGCCGGTTCAAGGGTGCAAGCAAACGTCGCCGGCAACCTGGAATATCGCGATTACCTTGGCGGCTCTTTCAGCAACCAGCTGTTCGCGCAGGTGTCGGGTCAGGTCAACTGGACGCTGTTGCCGCAACGACTGGATTTCGAAGTCGACGACTACGCCGGCGTGCAACCCGTGGCCTCGCTGGCAACCAACTCGCCGGACAACCAGCAGCAGACCAACGTGTTGCTGGTCGGCCCGACCTTGCACTTCATGCTCGGCGATTCGCTGCGCGGCCAAGCCGAGTTGCGCTACATCAACAGCACAGCGCAGAAGACCAAGGAATTCGATTCCAATCGCGGACAAGGCGCGCTGCGCATCTTCAAGGATCTGAGCGCCACCGATCAGTTGTCCGTCAACATCGAATCGCAGCATGTCGATTTCGAAAACCAGGGCGGCGGCCCGAACTACGATCGCGACCAGATCTTCGGCCGCTATGTAAGCAAGCTCGCACTCTTCGACATCGATGCGATGGCGGGCTGGTCCCGCATACGCTACGACCAGGCGAAAGACGCCACGACGCCCTTGGCGCAGGTGTCGATCAGCTGGCGACCGGTCGCCAGCAGCACGTTCACTGCAGCTGCGGGACGTCAGTACAGCGACGCCGCGCAGGACATGATGGTACAGCCGGGCCAGCAGCTCATTCCCGCAGCGGTCGGTGACATCAGCGCCGGCGGCGGGCGCGGCATCAGCACGGGCGACGCCATCGTCGGTTCGCAGGTCTACGTCGAGCAGCGCTTCGAAGGCATTTACGCGTATACCGCCGAACGCCTCTCGTTCCGCGTCGCGCCGTTCTTCCGCAAGCTCAGCTATCTCAACGACCCGACCTTCGATGAGAAAGGCCGCGGCGGCAGCATCGGCGTCGACTATCGCCTGCCCGGCCAGTTGCTGCTTTCCGCATACGGAAACACGGAAAGGCTGACCTACCAATTCCTCGACAGGCAGGACAAGCACACCGCGTACGGACTCAGCCTTTCAAGCAACCGCACGCCGCATTGGGGCTGGCGCGTGTCGTACACGCACGATCAACAAAGCAGCACGGATGCTACGCAGAGCTACCGCGAAAACGAGATCTACGTGGGCATCGTGTTCAAAAGATGATGGTCGAAGCTGAAGCCGAAATTCCCTTTCATTTCGGAACCGGCGCGAAACTGTTCGGTCTGTATCACCCGGCAGCTGCACCGACGAAGAAGTCGGTACTGCTGTGCCCGCCGTTCGGCCAGGACCTCATCCGCACCCATCGACTGTATCGCCAGCTCGCGCAAACACTGGCAGCGGCAGGCATCGCCGTAATGCGTTTCGACTACAGCGGCAGTGGCGATTCGGCGGGCAGCAGCATCGACGTCGACTGGAACCAATGCATCGCCGACACCGTCGCAGCCGCAGATGAATTGCGCGTGCGCAGCCATTGCGAAACCGTCGCTGCATTTGGCGCCAGACTCGGCGCCAACGTGGCCATGGCGAGCGCAACGCATGCCCGTTTCGCCGACTTGATGCTGTGGGATCCGATCACGAATGCCGCCGCGCACATCGCCCGACTCGATGCGATGCAGAACGCGTTGCAGCACGACACCAATCGCTTCCTGAAATCGCGACCGGCCACCTCTGTCGCGGATCAGTGGCTGGGATTTCCGGTGAGCCCGATGCTGCGACAGCAGCTGCTCGATCTGCGCGTGGTGCCGCCCGACGGTCCGACCTTGCTGGTGGATTCGCGAGCGGACGAATCGACTGTCTGGAACGAACACACCGCACCGAGCACGAAAACAATCAAACTGCCGCGCACGCCTTGGGACGATCCCGAGCGACTGGAGCTCGCGATCCTTTCGCACGAATTGATCCAGGCCATCGCCACGCACATGCAGGAGGCACGGTGAACACCGAGCGTGCCCATCGCTTCGGGCGCGCCGCGCATCTCGTCGGCATCTCCGGCATACCGTCGGCGGCAGCGAACGATGTCGGCGTGATCGTGTTGAACGCCGGGCTGGTTCATCGCATCGGTCCGTTCCGCCTGAACGTTGAACTGACCCGACGCATGAATGCCTCCGGTTATCCGACGCTGCGTTTCGATCTATCCACACTCGGCGACAGTGGCGCGAGCGGCGAATCACTCTCGCGCGTGCAGCAAGTGCGCGCGGATGTCGCCGATGCGATGACGTTGCTCGGTGCGCAATCCGGCTGCAAGCGCTTCGTGCTGATCGGCCTGTGTTCCGGAGCGGAGAACGCGCATCGCGCGGCGACTTCCGAAAGTGCCGTTGCCGGCGCCGTGTTCCTCGACGGTTACGCGTACCGCTCGACTGGATTCAAGTTGCGCTATTACCTGCCGCGCCTGATCAACCCCGCGCGGCTCGTACGTTCCGTCGCACGTCGATTGCACAAGAGCGACAAGTCGGCGTCGCAACCATCCTTCGGCGTGGTGTTTCCGCCGCGCGAACAGGTGCGCGACGAGATGGCCGGCATGCTCGAACGCGGCACGAAGATGTATTTCATCTACAGCGGTGGTGCGAGCAACTATTTCAATGGCCGCCAGCAGTTTCGCGAAAACTACGGCAAGCTCGCCGCGCATCCCGGCGTCGAAGTCGAGCGCCTGGAAGAAACCGATCACACATACATCCTCGCCGGGGATCGGGCACTGCTGCTGGGCAAGATTGAACACTGGATGCGCCAGCATTTCCCGCCGCAGTCATTGACGTGAAGGTGTCCCGGCTCAGGCGAGCCCTGCTGCTTGTCGCGTTCGCGGGGATCGTCACGATAATCCAGGCCGGTGACATTCACGCGGCTGCGACGCAAACCGCCAAGCCACCATCAACGTTGCTGCCCGCGGTGAACGTGGCCGGCACGGACGCGCGCTGGCAGCTGATCGAACTGCATCGCAACGGCGCCATCGGCAGGGATGTGGCGGTCACGTTTGGCCTTCCATTTGCGCCGGGCCTGCTGAAAGACGCGCGCAACGTGCGCATTCTCGACGAACAGAATCGGGAGCTGCCCGCGCACGTCGAGCCGACGTTGCGCTGGTACTTCAAGGACAACAGCATCCGCGCGGTGAAGGTGCAGTTGCATGCCGACCTCGATGGCGATACGCGCAAGCTGCACTTCACATATGACGTGCCCGCCACCACGCCGCTGTCGGACGGCTGGGATTATGCCGATGGCGAAGTGCAGGACAGCAATGATGTAACCGTCCCCGGCGTGCTCGCAACGTTGACCGCGCAATGGATGTCCGCGTCGCTGATCGCCGGGCCGCAGCAGCCGACATCATCCAGTCCCTACGATCGCTATTTCGCCACGCAATTCGCATGGGCCAAGGCCTTGCCGAGCAAGCAGGGCTCGTCCTGGTTGTTCGATCGGCCCACCGCATTATTCCAGCAATACGTGCGCACTGGCCGGCTCGATTACCTTGCCGCAGCCACCGAGAGCTACGCGTTCTACATGAGTCATCTGCGCCATTTCGGCATGCCGGGCTGGCCACTTTGCGGCGGCGGCTGGAGCCTGGGCGAAGTGAATGTGTGCGATCCGAAATACGTCTACATCGAACCGATCCTGTTTGCGCTCGGCCTGAACGGCGACGACAGCCGCCACGATGCCTCGCTGGTCGAACGCATGATGGGATCGTGGCGATCCGGTGGCTGGAACTATCCGGCCGGACCCTACGACAAACCCGAACACCGATTCACCGAACGCGAAATGGGCCTGGGCCTGCTGGAAACCGTCAGCGCCTATGAAGTCACCGGCGACGCCGACTACCGCAAGGACATCAACGATCGCGTCGGCTGGCTCTACGATCACCAGCAGCACAATCCCGACGGCCTCGGCAACGATGGTTCGTGGCGCAGCAGCTGGCAGGCGCACGAAGGCGACAAATACGATGCGGCGACCGATGTTCGCGGCACCTCGCCCTGGATGACCGAGAACATCGTGGATGGCTTGTGGCATGCCTGGCTTGTCACCGGCGACAAGCGCATTCCGGTGATGCTCACCGGTTTCGGTCGCTACCTCGAACGCTACGGCTGGATCGATATCGATACGCTGAAACCCGGTGCTGACTGGCGCGACTCCTGCAGCGGCGCGAGCGGTCAGATCAGCTGGTACTGGTCATCGCCGCACGGCGATCCGGCGCGCGTTCTGGCGATCCAGAATTCCGACGGATGGTACAGCGACTACCACAATGTCGAGCTGACCTTGCCGGTCGCGCTGGCGCGTTATTTCGAAACGGACCCCGCGCAGCAACGGGCGCTCGACAAACGAATGGCATTGCTGGGTTCGTCGTACAACATGACGTGCGCCACCACCAGCGCGACTCCGCGTCGCTTCAACTGGAACAACCGCGGCGTCGGTGTGGTGCAGTGGCTGATCCATCACTCGGCGACGCAACCATGAGCCGCTGGCGATATCAGCGTCGCTTGGCGACGGCGTTGCGGATGTAGTGCAGCAGATAGAACGCGGAAGAGAACAAGCCAAGTTTCTCGATGTCACGATAGATATGCCACTGCCAGCGCGCCGCCTTCAACTTGTCCGACGACACCGAACCTTTGCGCACGAGATACCAGGCCAGCGGTTCGTCCGACGGCACGCAGGTTGCGCCACCGGCGCGACGCACCATCTCCAGCCAGAACACGTAATCCTCGTGACCGATCTTGCGGAACGGCACGTCGCCGAGGCTGCGCGAGTACATGCCTGTGAGGTTGCCAATGCGATTGCTCTTGAGCATGTCGGTGTACGACACCGACGCCGGCGGACGCACTTTCGACAGCCATCCGCCGTCTTCTCCGACGCGGTCGTAAGCCGTGTAACTGATCTGCGCACCCGTGCGCTCCATCAACGCGAATTGCAGTTCCAGCTTGCGCGGATGCCACCAGTCGTCGCTGTCGAGAAACGCGATATACGTGCCGCGGGCTGCCGCAACGCCGGCGTTACGCGCCGCGGCGACGCCGCCGTTGGGCGACAGCTTGACGATGCGAATCCGTTCGTCGTTGCGCGCGCGTTCCTCGATCATCGCCAGCGTGCCATCACGCGATGCATCGTCGACGATGATCAATTCCAGATGGCGATATGTTTGCGCCAGCACCGAAGCGATCGGTTTCGCGATGAACCTCTCGGCATCGTGCGCCGGCATCACCACGCTGACGAGTGCTTGCTGTTCCATCACGCCTGATGCTCGCCGGAATGCTCTTCGCCATCGTTCTTCATGCGCTGCCCTTCAGGCTTTGGACGAAAAACCACGCGACCGAACTTGCGCCGTGCGCGCGTCAGCAGTTGCAGTACCTGATCGAACCACACCAAGGCACTCGGTCTGTTACAACCGATGCGAATCAGCTCGCGTTGCGAAGTGGTCAGCGACTTCTTGTACGGACTGAGCCCGCGAAGAAAGTCGTAGCTCGTCACGGCGCGTTCCGCGAGCCGCGCCATCAGCAAAAGATTCGCCGCCATGCCCGGACTGCTGATGGTCGTTTCCTCCATCGACGTGACGCCCAGCTGGTACAGGTCGAACTTGCGGCCGGTGACGAAGCCATATAGCACCACGCCGGCTTTTCCCTGATGCGAAAGCCGCGCCAATACCGCGCGCCCGCTGGCCGTCCATTCGCGCACCAGTTGGCGGTGGAATTGCGTGAATCTCGGCGCCGAGAAACATCCGGGCTTTCCGTCGGCCGTCCAGCGCTGCTGATGGACGCGAATGAGGTCATCCAGGAATTCGTCCGCGTTCGATGCATCCGCCAGCTCGAAGCTCGCGCCGGATTCTTCCACCTTGCGCAGCTCCTGACGTGCACGCGCGCGGGTCTTGTGCGAACGCTGCGCGAGATACGCTTCGAAGCCGTCGCCGAGGTCGGCGATCGGACAATTGCCACGCGTCGTGATTTTCACCCGGCGTGTTTTCGGCCACACGTCTTGTCCATGACGCAGCGGCGAATCATCGGAGAGATCGAGCAATTCCAGCGTGTGCCAATCCATGCCCGCCATCGCGCTCCACGCCGCCCGCGCGCAGGCTTTTTCTTCGCCAGGCACATGCAGCAGATCGAGATAGTCCGGACAGGTTTCTTCGTACTCGGCCTCGCCGGTCGAAATCAGTCGCAGGCAGCGGATGGAAAACGGTCCGCTCTTGCGCACCTCGATGTACAACGGCAATGCGCCGACAAGTTGCTCGTCGCGCCATAGCGTGATGATGCGCAAACCGCCCGCACCGTAGACGTCGCCATAGACCTGCCACCAGCCACGCAACCAGACGAAATCCAGCGTCGTCGAAGCCGTCGGGCTGAGCGCATGGAGGGCGTTCCAATCATCGCGAATCGCATCCCATGCAGCCATGTCCTCGATGACACGCGTGGTCAGAGCGTCCTGCGGCCAGCCGGCCATCCGGGGTTGCTGATCCAGCGCATTCGTCACTTCAGAAAAACCCCTGTGCGCGAGCGACGCGGCGTCGCCGCTTTCCACTTCGGGACTCGAGAATATCGAGTTCCCATGACAACAACGTTCATCCGCCTTTCGATACCGAAGAACGGCAACGCGCGTCGTATCGCGTCGATGATAACGCGCAGGCGGCGATCGGTCAGGTGCGTTCGGCAGGGCCGGGCTGATGCGCCGGCGGCGGCAATTCGAAATCGCGATAGCGCGCGGGGTCGCCGGTCTGCCCCGCTTCGGCGGCCTTGACGATGTTGTACATCTCGCGTGCAGTGACGTAATGCAGCACGTAGTTCTTGCCGTCGTTGTAGGCGCGCTCAAGATGGTCGTGCATCGCGTTGGTCGGCGCGCCGAGCAGCGTGTCCATGTCGCGCTCCTGCGTGCCATGTGTGTGCACTTTCACGAACACCCACTCGGGGCGTCCTTCGACATGGATGCCGGTGCGTACCCACTGGTCGACGCGTTCCGGCGTCGGCGGGCAGGAGCGGCGCACGTCCGAGTTCTCGATGCGCGGAATCACGCCGAATTTGCGCTCGCGCCAGTTCAAACCGAGCGGACCCTGGATGATCATCAGATCGCCGCTCGCCTTGCCGCCCACGCGCACGGGCTCGCCGGTGTTGTGTGATTTCGGCCGATGCGGATCGTCGGCAGCGTAATAGATCGAATTGACCATCGCGGTCTGCGTGTCGCTCGGTGCGGACGGCAAGGTGAAATCGGCGTAGCAGCCCAGCTCGCGCAACAGGATCAGCTCGTTGTTGATGCCACACCAGCGACCGTCCGCGCGCGAGTTGTCCAGGCTCCAGTTGCCGTGGATGAAGGCGAAGCGCAACTCTCCCGTTACCGGATCGCGCGGCAACGCGCCGTGCCTGGCGTGCAGCAGTTCGTTGAAACCGGTGATGGTCCTGCGAAAATTTTCAGGGTTGTCATTGTCGTGGTGCAGGTGGATTTCGATCTCCCCATAACCATCCGCGCACAGCGCCGCGATCTTCTGCAAATGTTCCTCGACGTATTCCTCCTCCGGATAGAAAAAGCTGTGCTGCGGCGCGCGGCCATCGGCATCGCGGTGGGCTGAAGCGAGCGTGCGGTAATCGCGGCACCAGCGATCGACGCGCTCGCGCTGCACCGGCAGATCCACCTTGCCCCAGGCGGGTTCGAAATGATCGACGAAGCAGAACATCACATGCACCGGGCCATCGACTTTCGGTGGTTTCGGGCGGCGCAGATAGTTGCCGAGCCAGATCTGCATGTTGCGTGCGCGGATCGCGAAAGTGACGGCAGCCGCGAACAGCAGCAGCAACGCCAGGACAATCCACAACACGATCGCAACAGGACTGGTCACCGGCTGGCTCCTCTTGAAATGGACGGCCAACCGGCGACACCGCCGATCGAACCGTTTGTTCGTGATTCGATGCACATTCGCTCAGGCCGACAGTGCCGCGAACGTGAAGCCCTGGGCTTTCCATTCAGGGATCAGCGTGGCCAGCATCAGCGTGGAGCAATCGCTGTCGTCGTGCATCAGCAGAATGTCGCCGGCGCATGGCGGCTGCTTGCGCAATAGTTCGATCAGCTCGGCCGGCGGCTTGCGCTGGTAGTCGAGACTGTCGTACGACCAGTAGGCCAGGTTGCGTCGCGCGGCCGCGAACCGCAGCGTCAACGCGAGCGAGAACACGCCGCGCGGCGGACGAAAGCGGTGATGGCGAATGCCGTCGAAGCGCGCCAGCAACAGATCCGTTCGGTCGATCTCGGCGAGCTTCTCCGCCATGGAAAGCAGGTTGAACCGTGGATGGCTAAACGAGTGGTTACCGATAAGGTGGCCTTCGGCGACCATCCGCTCCACGAGCTCGGGGTACTTCTCCGCCTCGCGGCCGATCAGGAAGAAACTGGCATGCGCGCCGTGGGCTTTCAGCAGGTCGAGCAGCGCTGGCGTGAAGCGCGGATCGGGGCCATCGTCGAAACTGAGATAGAGCGCCTTGTTGCGAACGGACGCGCGCGTGCAGACCACTGCATCGGGCAGCCAGCGAAGGACGCGCATCTTGCTCGGACGGAAATTCATTCAGGCGATCCAACGGGCAGAAAACGGCAAGGCCGATGCCTGGTAGCAATAACTGGACGCACAGGGTTTCTCGCGGTGAACTTCCGAAGCCGACTCGCCTTCCTGGCTTGATGCCGGGCGCGATGCCGGTCGGATGCAGCGCCGAACCGGTGCCCAAGCGCTGCTACAATACACTGTCTGCGCCGTATCGTGCCGCCTTCGGGCTACACAGGGCGGCCTATCTCTTTCGAACATCTTCGGACTGTCGGCTCAATCGGGGTCGCCCGTTTGGACGGCTGACATCGGGTTGAAACACGCGCTTCAATGCGTCGTCAAGGTTTTCGCCCACACAATTGAATCACGTGTTCTCCCGGAGTCGCATGGATGCCGTGCCGGGATGACCAACGGGCGTTTCGGGGGGATCGTGCTCGAGCAATATGGCGTCGTCTATTTCGGCAATGACTGGCAGGCGGAAAACCGCACCAGCAGTCATCACGTTGCCGCGCGCCTGGCGCTGAGCATGCCGGTGTTGTACGTCGATTCGCCGGGCCTGCGAGCGCCGCAAGCCAGCGGGCGCGACCTTCGCCGTGCGTTTCGCAAGATCAGCTCGGCCTTGCGCCGGCCGGTGCAGATCGGCCCGAATTTCTGGCGTTGCACCGTTCCGCAATTACCGTTCCGGCGCGTTCCCGGCGTGGAAACTTTCAACCGCCTGTTCAGCCGCTGGGCGGTGAAACGCAACATGCGCGTGCTCGGCGACTGTCGGCGCATTTCGTGGTTCGTGGTGCCGCATCCGGGGTTTCTTGCGAAAAAACTTGGCGAAGAACTCTGCGTCTATTACTGCATCGACGATTACGCCGCGCACCCCGGCGTGGACACCACGCTGATCGCTGAACGCGATCGTGAACTCACCGAGCGTGCCGACCTGGTTTTCGTCGCGCCGCCGGCGTTGCTCGAAGCCAAGCGGGCGATCAACCCGAATACGCGCTTCTCGCCGCATGGCGTCGACGTGGCCCTGTTCGCCCGCGCGATGGATCCGGCCACCGAGATTCCCGCGCTTGCCCGCGACCTGCCGCATCCGGTCGTCGGCTACTTCGGCTCCATCCACGAATGGATCGACGTGGAACTCATCGAATGGCTTGCGCGCGAACGTCCGCAGTGGACGTTTCTGCTGGTCGGCCATGCGGCGATCAACATATCGGGCCTGCGCGCCTTGCCCAACGTCGTGCTCGCCGGCACGCAACCGTATGCCGAGCTGCCGAACTGGGCCAAGGCATTCGACGTGGCGATCATTCCCTATCGACTCAATCGGCAGGTCGCGAACGCGAACCCGCTGAAGCTGCGCGAATACCTCGCGACCGGCCGACCGGTAGTGAGCGTGGGCAATCCGGAAATCGAAAAATTCTCGCGCTGGGTACGCATCGCCGAAGGGCGCGAAGTGTTTCTCGCCGAACTCGACGGCGCGCTGCGCGACGACACGCCGCAGGCGATGGCCGAACGCGTCGACGCGGTCGCCGGCCAGTCGTGGGACAACCGCGTTGCCGAAGTGCTGCAGGAAGTAAAAGCCGCACTCGCGCTCCACTCTTCATGAAACTTTTCGCTTTATTTCCCGGGAATCCAGGATGAACACTGGCAGCAAATTGCGCGTCGCGATCATCGGCGCAGGTTACGTTTCGCGCTATCACATCATGGCGCTGAAACGGCTCGATTTCGTCGAGATCATCGCCATCTGCGATCTCAACACCAAGCTCGCCGGCGCACTGGCGAAGACCTACGGCATCGATACCGTGCTGTCGAATCCAGCCGATCTCGAGGCCATGAAACCGGATGCGGTCTATGTGCTCACGCCGCCTTCCAGCCATTGCGCGCTCGCGCTGCAGGCGATGGACATGGGCGCGCATGTGTTCGTGGAAAAACCGATGGCCGACTCGGTCGCCGAATGCGACACGATGATCGAACGCGCGCGCGAAAAAAACCTCGTGCTCTCGGTCGATCACTCGGATCTGTTCGACCCGGTAATCGCCAAGGCCATTGCGGAAGTAAAATCCGGTGCGTGCGGCGACGTGATAGCGGTCGATGTGCTGCGCAGCTCTGACTATCCACCGTACGCCGGTGGCCCGTTGCCCGGCATGGTGCGGCAAGGTTCGTATCCGTTCCGCGATCTCGGCGTGCACGGCCTGTACGTGCTCGAAGCGTTGCTCGGGCCGATCGAGCATCTGGACGTCCATTACCGCGCCACCGGCACTGCGCCGAACCTGAAATTCGACGAATGGCATGCCACCGCGGCAACGGCGCACGGTGTTGGCCGGCTGCTGTTGTCCTGGAACGTGCGGCCGATGCAGAACCGGCTGATCGTGCACGCCACGCGCGGCATCATCGAGGCGGATCGGTTCCTGCAGATCTGTCGCGTGCGCCGCGTGCTGCCCGGGCCGAAGTTCATCGGCATCGTAATCACCGCGTTCGGCAACGCGTTGCGCGATGTGTTTCGCGTGCCGTGGAATGTGCTGCGTTTCGCGACCAAGCAACTGCAGCCATCGCCCGGCATCCAGCGTGGCGCCGAGGAATTTGCGCGCGCACTGCACGAAGGCCGGCCGCCGCCGATCAGCGCCGAGGAAGGCCGTCGTCCGATCGCGTTGATGGAAGCGGCCTGTGCCAAGGCCGACGAGGAACGCACCCGCGAGCTCGACGCGCGCATCGTTCCGCTCGAACCGGTCGATGCGCTGGTGACGGGCGCCGCAGGCTTTCTCGGCAAGGCGCTGGTCAAGGCATTGATCGCGCGTGGCCAGCGCGTGCGCGTGCTGATTCGTCGCCCGATGAAAGAGTACGACACTGCTTCGGGCGTGCAGGTGGTGATCGGCGATCTGGGTGATCCGCGCATCGTCGATCACGCGGTCGCCGGTGCCAACGTGGTGTATCACGTCGGTGCCGCCATGCGCGGTGGTCCGAACGATTTCGAGGCGGGCACCGTATGGGGCACGCGCAACGTGGTCGACGCGGCGCTGAAGCATCACACGCAAAAACTTGTTTATGTGAGCTCGCTCAGCGTGCTCGATCACGCCGGCCGCGATCCGTCGATGAGCATGACCGAAAGCTCGAACTTCGAGCCGTTCCCGGACAAGCGCGGCGCATACACGCAGACCAAACTCACCGCCGAAGCGATGGTGTCGGATGCGATACGCGATCACGCACTGCCTGCGGTGATCGTGCGTCCTGGCCAGATCATCGGCCCCGGTGCGGAGCGCGTGACGCCAAACGGCACGCTGGCGATTGCCGGCCGCTGGATCGCCGTCGGCGCACCGTCGCAGACCTTGCCGCTGGTCTATGTCGACGACGTGGTGGACGCGTTGTTGCTCGCATCGACCGAGCCGGGCGCGGTCGGAAAAATCTTCAACGTCGTCGATCCGGAAATCGTCACGCAAGGCGATTACCTGGAGCGCGTCAAGGGCAAGCTGGGCAACGAGTTAAAACTGGTGCGCATGCCGACGGGCGTGTTCATGGTGCTCGCGTTCGGCGTGGAAATGCTGGGCAAGATGCTGGGCCGCGGCGTACCGCTGACCCGTTACCGGGTGAGATCGCTGCGACCGCTGGCCAATTTCGACATCAGCGCAGCGCGCACGCAGCTCCACTGGGGTCCGAAGATCGGCCTGCGTCGAGGCATGGAAACGATGTTCGCTGCGACCCCGTCTTCCGCCACGCCGCGTTCGGACGTCTAGAAGGCTGCACGAACAAACCGCAACCTTCAGAGGTTTGCGGTTTCCACGAAGGCAGGCCTTTCGCCTGCCGCCACCGATTGCAGAATCTGTTCAAGCCGATCGATGTTGTCGCTCCATCGAAAGCCGCGCGCGTGTGCGGCAATTCGTGCGTGGTCCCAGCTTCTCGCAGTGGCTTCCAGCAACGCTTTCTCGAGCGCAGTCCTGTCCTGCACCGGCACCAGGATGCCCGCATCGTCGGGCACGACTTCGGGAATGCCGCCCACGCGGGTTGCGACCACCGGCGTGCCGCAGGCCATCGCTTCGAGCACCACGTTTGGCACACCTTCGTTGTGACTGGGCAGGCACAGCAGATCGGCAGCACGGAACCAGTCGCCCAACGTGCCGTGCGCGACGGCGCCCATCAATGTCACCCGTTCCGCACAGCCGGTGGCAGCTGCGCGTTCGAGCAACTCGGCGCGACTGGCACCGGAGCCGACGAAGATCAATCGCGCATCGGGTCGCTGCGCGAGCAACGCGGGGAAGGCATCCAGCAGATCGACGCAACCCTTGGTCGATTTGAGATTGCCGACATACAGCAGCAGCGGTGCGCCCGAGGAGAGCCCAAGTCGCGCACGTGCTTCAGTCTGTTCGCCCGGCGCGAACAATTCGCTGTCGACGCCGTTGTAGATGGTATGCACGCGTGCTGCGTCGGCGCCGATCGTCACCGCTTTTTCCGCCAGCGCCTTGCTTACCGCCACCACCGCGCCGGCGTGCTTGAGCGCGCTGCGAATCTGCGCGCGACGCAGGCGAAAGTTGGCCGCGACGTTGAGGTCGCTGCCATGCACTTTGACCACGTAGGGAATCTTCAGTCGTCGTGCCAGCCAGCTCGCCGCTGCCGCATCGGGGTAAGCCCAGCTAAGCAGCAGCACGTCGTAGCCGGAGCGACGCAGTTTCCGCCAGCGCTGCAGCATGAGCGAGATAGCCCAGGTGAAGGCGTGCAGTGAACGTCCGAAACGCGGCGGGTAGACGAACACGAAATGATCCGTGCGCACATTGTCCACGTGCACATTGCCACGCACACCGCCGAAGCGCTCGCGAAAATCGACGGCAGTAAGCACGTCCACGTCGTGTCGTGCACCAAGACGTTCGAACTGTTGTCGATTGAACGCGCCGCGCAACGGATCCCACGGCGTGGGAAACAGGTTGGTGAGTATCAGTATCTTCAGCCGCTTCGCCACGTCGTCACCCACGATAGAGTTCGTCGTACCGTGCAGCCATGGCTTCCACCGAACCGTGTTGCTCGACCCATGCGCGCGCACCATGCGCAAGGCTCGCGGTGAGTTCCGCCTGCTGCAGCATCGCGAACATCGCATCGGATAACGCGGTGACATTCCGCGCCGGCACGATGGTGCCGGTCAGGCCGTCCTTCACGATTTCGCTGTTGCCACCGACGTCGGTGGCGATGATCGGCAGCGCCACGGCGGATGCTTCCAGCAGCGCCATCGAATAGCCCTCGCTGACCGACGACAACGCAAACACATCCAGCCCGCCCAGCAATTCCGGAACGTCGTTGCGATCGCCAAGGAAATGCACGCTGCCGGCGACCTGCTCATCCATCGCGCACTGCTGCAATTCATTGCGAAGTTCACCATCGCCGACCAGCAACAGCGCAGTGTCCGGTTCGCGCTCGTGCAGCAGGCGAAATGCACGAATCAGGCTGGCCTGGTCCTTCGCCCAGTTGAGCCGACCGACCGTACCGATCACCTGAACGCGTGCCGGCAGATCGAGCAACTGGTGCAGTCGCTCGCGCATCTCGCCGGACGCCATGCGAAACGATTCCACGCGGATGCCGTTGGGAACCACGCGCGCTTTTTTCGCCGGCAGCATGCCCTGCTTCACTGCGCCCGTGCGCGCTGCTTCGCACACGCTGACGACGATGTCGGTGAGCAGCAGCGAACGCCGGAACAGCCACTCGCGCCGGCTGCCGCGCTGGTTGCCGCCCATGCCGTGGCGCGTGTTGATGATCCGCGCGCCGAGCCCGATGCTGGCGATCACGGCATGGTAATGCGCCACGGCGTTGTGCGTGTGAAGCACCTCGGTATTGTGGCTGCGTATCCATCGCCGAGCGCGCCGCAACGCGCGCAAATCCAGCGACGGCTGCTTGTCGCAAGCCAGCACCGCTATGCCCAGCGTTTCCAGCTCCTGCGCGAGCGTGCCGGGCTCGTACAGGCAGATCACACGCACGCGATGCCCCCGCGCATGTTGCACCTTCGCCAGCTCGATCACCATGCGCTCGAGCCCGCCGCGATTCAGGTTCTCGACGAAGTGGCTGATGTTCACGACGGCAATTCCGAAACGGTGACGCGAAGTTTTCCACTGGCGGTCAGCGGAATGTCGTCGACGAAATGGCATTGCAATTCGATGCTTTCGCCGAGCACCTTGGCAACTTCGCGGCGGATGTACGCAAGCGATTCGTCACTGAAACCTTCACCGCGCACGATCGACAGATCGAGTCGGTCGAGCTGGCGCTGCACGAGCTGGAAGCGCTTCAATCCAGGCACGTCCTTGAGCATGTGCGGAAAGAATTCGCCGGGCAGGATGTGCCCATCCGGCGTGCGGATCACGTCGAGCTTGCGTCCGTCGATCCGCTGCAGCATCGGCAGCCCGCGTCCGCAACTGCATCGATGCGTCGACGAGGTCGCCATGTCGCCATTGATGTAGCGGATGAACGGCATGCCGTAGTTGAACAGATCGGTGATGATCACTTCGCCGCTGTTCGCCTCCGTCTGCATGCCGACCGGCGCGCGAATCTCGACGACCAGGTGATCGGCGTTGACGTGCAGGCCTTCGCGCTTTTCGCATTCGGCCGCGATCAGCATGAACTCGCGACAGCCGTAGGTGTTGTACGCCGGGCAGCCGAACGCCTGTTCGAGAATATGCCGCTGGAATTCGTGCAGTGCTTCAGCCGCGCCGATGATCAACTGCGGTTGCCAGATTTTTCTTCCGGTCGCGATCAACCATTGCGCCAAACGTACGAGCGGACCGACGTAGCTGACGATCACTTCGGGACGATATCGGTCGATGGCATCGGCGTATTCGACGAGGTTCGCCTCGCTCATGTGGAAGCTGTCCAGCATGCGGCGGCCGAACAACGCGTTGTACAAACGATCCTTGCGCTGCTGCGCCTGCGTGGGTTCGCCCACCACGCCGCCCCACAGATAAAGCGTGCGCCGGCCCATGCGCGAACCGGCCCAACCGTAGCCGCGCCACATCACGGCGAGACGCCGGTCATTGCTTTCGCGCGTGTAGCCCAGTCGCAGCGGTTCGCCGGTCGATCCGCCGGTGGTTTTGTAGTAGAGATTATTTCGCAGGCCCTGCGCCTTGAGCTGTTCGAAGTTGCCGCGGATATCCGCCTTGGTCAGCACCGGCAGCTTCGCGTAGTCGTCGAGGTTGCGGATATCTGCCGGCACGATGCCCAGCGACTTCCATTGTTCGCGGTAATACGGCACGTCGCGATGGCAGTGCTCGAGCAGTTTCTTCAGGCGATCCCACTGCAGCGCGGCGATCTGTTCCGGCGCGAGCCACTGGTCGCGTTCGTAGTCGCGCAGATAGCTCAGCGTCTTGCGCCGACGCAGCACGGTTTCGTACGCCGGAAACAGCACGCCGCGAAAAAGCTTTTCGTACGCCGTCATCGCGATGCTCCCGAGCGGTCGCCCGCCCACGCCAGCAATTTTCCCAGCGCCAATGGACGTCCGCCGACGAAGCGTCGATGCAGGCCCTGCAGTTGTTCGATGTCGCCGCCGCTCCAGCATTTCAGCAACAGCGTCATCAGCAGGTACGCCGCGCTCAGAATCACGCCGCCGATCAGCAGTGTCCACAGCGGTTTGAGGTGCAGCCAGAAAGTCGGCAGTGCCAGCAGCGATGCGATGACCGCTGCCGCCAGGATCGATGAAAGTCGTCGCCATTGCAGCCGCGTGCCGCTGACGCGCACGCCGATGGTGACGTAGGTGGTGGAACTGATCAGCGTGATCGACATGATCGCCGCCACCGCGCCGTACAAACCGAAGTGCCGCACAAGAATGAGATCGAGCGCGAGCTTGAGCGCGCCGAAGATCACCGTCAGCAACAGGATGGTGTTCTGCCGGTCGGCACTTACCAGCAGGCTGCTCGCGCCCTGCGTACACGTGCTGATGCCGCTGTTGAGTATCACCAGCGCGAACACCGGCGCCGCGGCCGCATACGCATTGCCATACAGCAACGCGATGATCGGCACCGCGAAGCTGATCCCGAACGCAAGCACGGGCGCGGACAACAGCGTGAGATAACTGGTGGCGGCGACGAAGCGCCGGCCGGCGATCTCGCGGCCTTCGCTCAACGCCTTCGCCATCATCGGCAACAGCACGGCGCCGAACACGCCGGGCACCAGCAGCACCACGCCGGTGGCGAGTTGATAGGCGACCTTGAAATAGCCGGCTTGGGTCGGCGTGGCGTAGAGATTGAGGAACAGAATTTCCACGTCGCTGGCGATCAGGAAACTCAGGATGATGGTGGCCGAGACGATGCGCAGATGCCGGCGCATGCGTCGCAACAGTTCATCGGGCAGGCTTTCGCCGCGCGTCAGCGGTTTTACCAGCCGCGCCACCTGGAGTTGCGAGGCCAGCAGAAACATCGCGCTGGAAATGGCGTAGACGATCACGAACCATTCGAGCGGCGCCTTCAAAAGCATCGCCGCGATCACCATCAGCAGGTTCAACGGCGAGGCGATCATGGTGATCTTCGCAGTCGCATCGAATGCCTCGAAACCCTTCGCGATCGCGATGTTGAACATGTACGGCGCGCGCATGCCCACCGCCGCCGCCAGCAACAGGAATTCCAGCAGGTTGAGGTCGGCGATCAGCCGATGTCCGGCGACGAAGAAAAGCACGGCGCCACCACCGACCACCACCGCCATGTGCCAGGCCTGCACCTTGCGGAAATGCACCAGCGCGGGAACGATCAGATCCTCGCGCTTCGAACCGCGCAGCTCCGCGACGAACTTGATCACGCCGGTGGTGACGCCGGAATTCGTCGCCACCACGCCGATCGCCGCGAACCAGATGAACAGGCTGTAGATGCCGTAATGCTGCGGCCCGAGATGACGCGCGATCAGGATCGCCGCCACCATGCCGAGGAAGTACTCGGTGTAGATGCCGATCGACGAGAACACCGTATTGCGCAATGTATGGACGCGATTCGTCATGTCGGACTTCAGGAGGTATGCAGCAGCAGGGTGACGATGATGAAGAGCAGCACGACCGAACCGATCGAGATCGGTATCCATCGCCACCAGCTGTCCGAGAGACTGAGTGAAGGCAAACCCGGGTAGCGTCGACGTGCACCGATGTAGTAGCCGACCACCAGCGCCGCTTCCAGATAGATCAGCACGATGTAGCTGCGGCTGAGAAAGAACGCGGCGGCGAACATGCCGAACAGCGACAGCAGCAAGGTCATCGCGAGGCGCTTTTCCATCGCCCACTCGGTGGCTTGTTCGTCATCGCCCGCAGTCAACGCCGGCTTGTGTCGCAGCACCGCCACCATCATCCAGAAGCCGTAGCCGACGAAAGCCAGCCACAGCGTGAAACCCACGATGCCGGTCTCGGCCAGCACCAGCACGAACGAGTTGTGCGCGGTGAGGTAGTTGTAGTCGGTGAAGTTGCCCGCGCCCACGCCGAAGACCGGTTGCGACAGGAACATGTGCAGGCCTTCGTACCAGGCATCCACGCGGCCGTTCGCGGATTCCTCATCCGAGTCCAGCTCCGACATGCGCGAGGACAGCATCTGCATCACGATCAGCCCGACCACGCTGAGCGCGCCGGCGGTCATCATGCCGCGCCGGTACCAGATGTAGATGCCGCCGACGACCAGCACCGCGAGCAATGCGCCGCGCGAGTTGGTGAGGTAGATGCCGTACAACAGCAGCGCCGCGCCGGCGAGCCAGAAGATGCGGCGCAGAAAACCGCCGCCGGCGGAAAGGAACACCGTCATCGGCAGCGCGGTGACAAACAGCAGGCCCAGATCGTTCGGATCATTGAAGATGCCGACGTACTGGACGCGCCCGTCCTCGATCATGCCCATGCCGGTCCAGCCGACGCCGTACTGTTTCTGGTCGACGCTGTGCAACGCCAGCACCATCGAGCACAACGCGATCACCGCGAAAGTCACCGGCACGCGGTTGCGGCTGTGCGCGATCGCGGCGGCCAGCACGAAGAAAATGATCATGGTCGGACCGAACGACGACAACTGCTCCAGCGCGCCGCCGGTCCAGTGATTGAAAACTTCCGACAGCATCAGCGTCATGAGGAACGCCGGCAGAATCAGGAACTGCGGCGCCGCAAACGTCTTCGCGCTGGAGATCAGCCAGCAGAACGCCGCCATGCCCAGCGTCACCGACAACAACGGGATGCCCGCCAGCGCGGCCATGTAATCCTGCGGGCGAATGATCGTGAGGATCAGATAGAGCAGACTCAGGAGGAACATGCAGGACCCTGGCCGGACTCGACGGCGCGACTCGTCGTCGGATAACTCATCAGCCCCGGCAAAGTCAGCATCGATGCGAACCAGCCCAGGCCCATCTCGCGCTCCACCGGCAGGCGGCGCAAGGCATAGCGATTCGACAACGGATACGGATTGGTGCCGCACACATAGCTGCACGCCATGCGATAGCCGGCGTCCTTGGTCGCGCGTACCACGCTGTCGTTGAACGCGCGATCGCCGCCCACCGGATATGAAAGCAGCGTCGCCGGCTGATCCAGCTCGCGTTCCAGCGTGGCCTTCGATTCACGCAATTCAAGCTGCAATTCTTCCGGCGACAACTTCGCCAGCATCTTGTGATGCACGCCGTGCGAGCCGATCTCGAAACCCGCCGCGTGCATCTCGCGCACCTGTGACCAACTCATCGGCCGGCAATACGCCGGCGCTTCGGCGCGCGGCATGTTCCAGTCGCGCTCCATTCGCCCGATGAGCAACAGCTGCTCGCTGTCGTCGAGGCCTTTCATGCGCAACAACACTTCGCCGGCAAGTTCGCGACGCCCCGCGCGATCGGCCGGCACCGGTGCATCCATGCGCAACTCGGGCAGCACCAGGTGCGCCGCTGCCGTGTGCAGGAGCATGTAAACCAGCCAGTCGTAGGCGAACGGCTGGCCGCTGTCGATGTGGCCGGTGGAGACAAAGAATGTCGCCGGCACGCCCAGCTCGCGCAGGATAGGAAACGCCACGCGATAGTTGTCGTCGTAGCCGTCGTCGAACGTCACCACGACCGCGTCAGCCGGCAGCCGCTTGCCGCTGTCGAGCGCCGCGATCACGTCGCCCATGCGCATCGGTCGGAAACGCTGCTTCACCATCGTCATCTGCTCGCGGAACATTTCCGCGGACGTGCTCACCAGTTCGAGATCGAAATCGAACGCGCCCGGATCGTCCAGCGTCAGCACGCGGTGATAAGCGAGGATGCGAAGGTCTTTCTTCCACCACGCGCGCAGCTGCTGCAACGGCCGCAACGCGCCGCTGCTGTAGCAATACTCGCCCAGCCGCCCGCGGATGCCGATGGCCTTGCCCGGTTCGTCTATCGCTTGATTCATCAGTGCAACCTCCCCCTGAGGTTGCAGGCGCCGTCAGCCTGCATGGCGAAAAGATGGTCGCAGCGGCGCGCGCGTTTCATGCGCACCGGACACCGGATTCCGAACTGCGTATTGCATGTGGTCGATGCTCCCGCAGGTATCCGTCCCGCGGGTCGACAACTTGCATAGGATGCACTGCGGCCGCACGGTTCGCCAGCGATGCGGCAGCGGCGTTCCGGATCGATCCGGGCGGCGTGTGCGGCGCCCGGCCTGCCAGCATCAAACCTCATGGTCAACCCCGTTTCTGCGGGAGATCCGTCGATGGACTTTCTCGCGAATATTCAAACCCGCTGTCGCACAACGTGCGTCGCGATTCTGACGACAATGCGCGACGCCGCACATCGCACGAACGTCATGGTTCACCGCGACAGAACGAACCACCCTGGCCGATCGTCGCGCGATGGCGATGCGCTCATGCACCGCCGTCGCTTCCGCCGCCGAACAGCCGGCGCAGGCGCGAGCTCAATGATGCGGATTTGTCCGGCGCCGCCGCTGCCGATGTTTCGGGCAGTTCCATCGCCAGCGACGCCAGCGTGCCGGTCGCGATGTCGAGCAGGTTCAACCGCACACCGGTGTCGCGCCGCACGCGCGCAACCATGTCCACCGCGAGCAGCGAATGGCCGCCGACGTCGAAGAAGTTGTCGCGCGCAAGCACCTGCTCGACGCCGATGAGTTCGCACCACAGATCTGCCAGGTATTGCTGGCGCGCATCGGCCAATACCGATCGCGTGGCGCCAAGGCCTGGGGTCGAAGGCGTGTGCAATACCGGCGCAGGCAATGCCTTGCGATCGGTCTTGCCGTTCGGCGTCTGCGGCAACGCATCCAGCCGTACCAGGTGTTGCGGCTGCATGTAACCGGGCAGTTGCGCAGCGAGCAAGGCGCGCACTCGCGGCAAAAGTGTCTCTTCGTTTTCGTCCGACGCGACGTAAAGCACGAGCCGTTGATCGCTGGCGGTGAAGCTGTGCGCCACTGCGACGCAATCGTTCACGGCCGTGTCCTTGCGCGCGATTGTTTCGATTTCACCGAGCTCGATGCGGAAGCCGCGCAGCTTGACCTGGAAATCCAGGCGTCCGAGATGCTCCAGCGTTCCATTGGCAAGCCAGCGGCCGCGGTCGCCGGTGCGATACATGCGCGCATCGTTCTGGTCCGCGAAGGAATCGGCGACGAAGCGCTCGGCGGTCAGGTCCGCACGATGGCGATAACCGAGTGCGACGCCAGCGCCGCCGATCCAGATCTCGCCCGGCACGCCAATCGGGCACAGTCGGCGTTGCTCATCGAGAATGCGGATCGCCGTGTTGGCGATCGGCGTGCCGATGGAAATGCCGTGCTCCGGGTTCTCGACTTTCCAGCAGGTCGACCACACCGTGGTTTCGGTCGGCCCGTAGAGATTCCAGACTTCGCCGCAGCATGCGAGCAGTTGCACGGCCAGATCCGGCGCCAGCGCTTCGCCACCACATAACGCGCGAAAACCGTCCGGTCCGTTCCAGCCCGACTGCAGCAGCATGCGCCAGGTCGCCGGCGTGGCCTGCATCAGCGTGGCGCGGCTCGTCGCCAGCAGATCCTTCAATGCTTCGCCGTCCATCGCTTCGTCGCGCGTGGCAAGAATCACTTCACCACCAACGCTGAGCGGCCCGAACAGTTCGAGCACCGCAATGTCGAACGACAGCGTGGTTACCGCCAGCAGGCGATCGTCCTTGCGCAGGCCCGGCCGTTCGATCATGCCGGACAGGAAATTCACCACCGCGCGATGCGGAATTTCCACGCCCTTCGGTTGACCGGTGGAACCGGACGTATAGATCACGTACGCGATCGCATCGGGTGCGATACCGGATTCCAGTTCGATGCGCGCGTCCGACTGCGCATCGAGTTCATCCGCAAGGCGGTCGAGTTCCAGCACCGGCTGTTCGCGCAGGTCGAATCGCGGCGCGAGCTGGCTCTGCGTGAGCAGCGCCGCGAGGCCCGCATCCGCGACCATGTGATCGAGCCGCGCCCTGGGGAATTCCGGATCGAGCGGCACATAACCGGCGCCGGCTTTCAGCACCGCGAGCACGCTAGCCACCATGTCGGGGCCACGATCCAGCGCAATGCCGACCAGCGCGCCACGACCCACGCCGTTCGCACGCAGTAGATGCGCCATGCGATTGGCACGTTCGTCGAGCTCGGCGTAAGTCCACGTGCGTCGCGCGTGACGCAGCGCGATGCGACCCGGCACGCGGTCACACTGCGCTTCGAACAAGCCGTGCATGCCGACGTTCGCGATGGGCGCGGCGGTATCGTTCCATTGCCGGATCAGCGCGCGTTCGTTGCTCGGCAGCATCGCGAGTTGGGCCAGCGGCATCTGGGGCGCGCCGAGCGCGGCGGCCAGCAGCGTTTCGTAGTAGCCGCGAATGCGTGCCGCGGTGGCCGCGTCGAAGATGTCGGTGTTGTAAGTCATGCCCCCGAGCAGTTGATGCTCCTGCTCGATGAACCACAGGCCGATGTCGTCAGCGGCGCCGCGCTGGAACACCGGCAGATGTTCGTGCTGCAGATCGCCCCAGGCACGCATGCGCTGGCGCACATCCTGGAACGAGAACATCGCCTGGTAGATCGGCGATCGGCTGTCATCGCGCGGCAGCTTCAGTGATTGCACCAGATGCTCGAACGGCACATCCGGATACGAGAACGCATCGAGCACTGCGCCACGCACCACACGCAGCACATCGAGGAACGAGGCTTGCGGATCGATCGCCACGCGCAGCGGCAGTGCATTGACGAAGAAACCCATCACCGGTTCGAGATCGGCCTCATCGCGACCGCGCACCGGCGTGCCGACGATCACGTCGCGCTGGCCGCTCAACCGATGCAGCAAAATGCAGTACGCCGTGAGCAGCACCATGAACGACGTCGCTTCCGCACGCTGGCCGAGCGCGTGCACGGCGCTCAGGGTTTCGCCCGGCAGGCGAATCCATTCCGTACCGCCCTCGCCCGACATGCGCGCTGGACGCGGTCGGTCGGTCGGCAGTTCAAGCGGTTCGAGCGTTCCGCGTAATGTGTTGAGCCAGTGGTCGAGCTGTCGCGCGAGTTCGTCGCCGCGCATCCACTCGCGATGCCACGCGGCAAAGTCGCCGTATTCCACCGGCAGCGGCGGCAACGGCGGCTCGCGGCCGGCGCAGAACGCGGCGTAGGCGGAGGAGAGCTCTTCGTACAACACATCGAACGACCAGCCGTCCCACACGATGTGGTGGGCCATGAAGAAAAACACGTAATCGTCGTCGCCCATGCGGAACAGCCGCGCGCGAAACAGCGGCGCAACGGCGAGATCGAACGGTTCGGCGATCAACGCGTCGAGTCGGCGTTGCAGTTCAGCGTCGCGCTCGTCTTCGGCCAGCGTCGACAGATCCTCGACCGGCAACAGGTTCACTTCGACGTCGTCATGGATGCGTTGGACCGCCGAAGTATCGTCGGGCTCGATCGACGTGCGCAGGATAGGCTGGCGCCGCACCGTTTCGCGCAACGCGCGCTCGAACGCTTCCTCGTTCATCGGACCGCGCAGGCGATGCGCGGACGGCGTGTTGTAGACCACGCGCCCGGGATGCAGCTGTTCGACGTACCAGAGACGCTGCTGCATAAGCGACATCGGCGCGCGTTGGCGATCGGCCAGACGAGGAATCACGCGCGACATCGTTGGCGCACTCGTTGCGCCTGCTGTGCGGATCGCCGCGGCCAGTCGCGATACGGTCGGCGCTTCAAACACGGTGCGAAGCGGCAGCGAAAGATTCAGTTCGCGGTTGAGCGTCGCGGTGAGCTGCGCAACCAGCAGCGAGTGACCGCCGTGCTCGAAGAAATTGTCGTCGACACCCAGTGCGACTGCGCCCAGTGCGGACGCCATCGCGCGGGCGACCTGCTGTTCGAGTTCGTCACGCGGTGAGACTTTTTCTGTTGTGTCCGTCGTGACACCGGCGGTCGGCGCGGGCAGACGGCTGCGGTCAATCTTGCCGTTGGGCAGCTGCGGCATTGCCTGCAGCACGACGAAATGCTGCGGGATCATGTAATCCGGCAATACATCGCGCAGATGCGTGCGCAACGCGGATTCATCCAGCTGCGCAGCGGTCGACGGCACGATGTAAGCAACGAGTCGCGCATCCCCTGCCACATCCTCGCGCACGACGGCGAGCGCGTGCGCCACCTCGGCCAGCCTCGCGAGATTCGCCTCGATATCACCGAGCTCGATGCGGAAACCGCGCAGCTTCACCTGGAAGTCCAGACGTCCAAGATGCTCCAGCGTTCCGTTCGCCAGCCAGCGACCGCGATCGCCGGTGCGATACATGCGCGCATCCGCGCGATCGGCAAATGGATCGACAACAAAACGTTCGGCCGTCAGGTCGGGGCGCTGGTGATAGCCGAGCGCCACGCCTTCGCCGCCAATCCATATTTCGCCGGGCAGGCCGATCGGGCAGAGCTGGCGGCGCGCATCCAGAATCCACACGGTGGTGTTGGCGATCGGCGTACCAATGGAAATACCTTGTTGCGGATCTTCGACGCGCGCGCAGGTCGACCACACTGTCGTCTCGGTCGGACCGTAGAGATTCCACAGCTCGCCGCAGCAACCCAGCAGACGTTCGGCGAGATCCGGAGCCAGCGCCTCGCCGCCGCACAGTGCGCGGAAATCCGCCCGTCCTTTCCAGCCGAGTTGCAGCAGCATGCGCCAGGTTGCCGGTGTTGCCTGCATCACGGTGGCGCGGCTGCTGTCGAACAGGGATTTCAATGCGTCGCCATCCATCGCCTGCTCACGCCTGGCGATGATCACTTCAGCACCGACGCTCAGCGGCCCGAACAGTTCGAGCACCGCGATATCGAACGACAGCGTGGTCACCGCGAGCAGTCGATCGTCTTCGCGCAGGCCCGGGCGTTCGATCATGCCGGTGATGAAGTTCACCACCGCGCGATGCGGTATTTCGACGCCCTTGGGCTGTCCGGTCGAACCGGACGTGTAGATGACGTACGCGATCGATTCCGGATCGCCCGCTTCGGCGTCACGACCGATGCGCGCATCCGACGTCGATGCCAGTGCGTCGTGCAGTTCATCCAGCGCCAGCACCGGACGTCCGCGCAGGTCGAAGCGCTGCGCATGTTTCCGCTGCGTGACCAGCGCCGCGAGGCCGCCATCGCTGACGATGTAGTTGAGTCGCTCCAGTGGAAACCCGGGATCGAGCGGCACGTAACCCGCGCCGGCCTTGAGCGCACCGAGCATGGCCGCGAGCATGTCGATGCCGCGATCCAGCGCGACGCCGACCAACGCGCCGCGGCGCACGCCACTCGCGCGCAGCAGGTGCGCGATGCGATTGGCGCGCGCATCCAGTTCGGCGTAGCTGCACGCCGTCGCGTCGCAACGCACGGCGATGCGTGTCGGCGTATGGTCGCATTGCGTTTCGAACATTTCGTGCACGCACTGCGTGGCATTGAAAGGCGTGGCCTGCGGCTGCAACGCCTGCAAGGCGCGACGTTCGGCGGCGCCGACCAGCGGCAAATCGCCCAGCGGCGCATCGGATCGTTCGACCGCTGCACGCAGCAATGTTTCGTACGCGCCCAGCCAGCGACGGATCGTAGCCTCATCGAACAGGTCCCGGTTGTACTGGCATTCCAGTCGCAAGTGACCGTGTTCCTGCACCGCGTTGATGAAGAGTTCGAAGTTCTCGAAGCTGCGTGGGGTGCTGGCGAACGTCATGCTCGCGCCGGCGAACGCGGTGGCTTCGAGATCGAGCGCCTGGTCGATGTTGAACAGCACGCTGACCAGCGGCAGCCGACTCGGATCGCGGCCGATGCCGAGCTTTTTCAGCAACGTTCCGAACGTGTATTGCTGGTGATCGATCGCATCGAGCAGCGTGGTGCTCGCGTTGTCGATGAGCTGCGTGAATGGCGCGGCCGGGTCAGGCATGCAGCGCAACGGCAGCAGGTTCACACCGTGGCCGACCATGTTTTCGTGGCCGTCGACGGCCTGTGCCGCGGCGGGAATGCCGATCACCACTTCATCGTGGCCGGCCACGCGCGCAAGCAACGCGGCGAAGCCGCCGAGCAGGGTTGCGAACAGGCTGGCGCCGCGATGTGCGCCGAGCCGCTTGATCGCGGTGAGCAACGCGGCGTCGAACACGTGGTCGATACGCCGGGAGGCAAACGTGCGGCGCGGTGGGCGCGGACGATCGGTGGGCAAGTCGAGTACCGGCGCGCCGCTGGCGTAGCGTGCGAGCCAATAGGATTCATCGGCCACCAGCGTACGGACGTCCGGATGCGCGGCCAGTGCCAGCGCGTAGTCGGCGAACGATTCGGCCGGCGCCAACGGCGTCACCGGCAGGCCGCGATGGCTCGCGTACAGCGCAGCGAGTTCGCGCACGATCACCCACCACGACCAGCCGTCGCAGACGATGTGGTGCGCGGTGAGCAACAAGGTGCAATCGCCCGCATCGCGAACCATCAGTTCGGCACGGAACAGCGGGCCTTGCTCCAGGTCGAACGGCGTTTCCACCGCCGCGCACTGGCGCTGCGCGAGCGTGGCATCGAAAGCGGCATCGTCGGATGAAGCATGGGTTTCGTGCCACGCAAGCGTCGCGCCGTCGAGCACGCAAAAGGTTTCGCCATCGGGGCCGAAGGTGGCGCGCAAGGCGTCGTGGCGATCGATCAAACTTTGCAACGCCGCGTGTAATGCCGAACGATCGAGTTCGCCAAGCAGATGCAGCGCGATCGATTCGTTGTAGGCCAGCGACGCCTCGTCGCTCAACTTGGCAGCGAGCCAGATTTCGCGTTGCGCTTCGGTGCTCGGCACCACGCGTGCGACCGCGACGGCAAACGGATCGTAGTCGACCGCAGTGAGTTCGACCTGGCCGGGCTCCGTTGGATTCATGCATTCACCTTGAGGAACTTGCCGGGCTCTGCCGGATTCGGTACGAACCAGCACGGACGTCCATCCGGCTCACGACCCAGTCGCGCGCCGGGCACCGGCGGCTGGCTGGCATCCATCACCGTGCGCGTGGTGGCGGCGCTTCGCGGCAGGAATTCGCACTCCTGCAACTCCAGCACGGAATCCTTGTATGCCTGCGTGATCGCGACGAAATCCGCCTCGCTGTGCGCGGTGGTTAAGAAGCACGGGAAGTTGTCCAGGATGTGGATACCACGGCTGCGCATCATCGCGAACAGCAGATCCTGCAACGGATGATCCTCGAGGAAGATGGTTTTCCACACCGACGCGAACTGCTTGATCGCGATCGGCGCGCCGACTTCCTTGCAGAACGCGTTGAGCTCGTTGGCCATCGCTTCGGTGCGCGCGTTGAGTTTTTCCTGCAACGCGGGGCCGGCTTCCTTCATGTGCTGCAGCACCGCCTTGGCCGCGGCGAGCGCGAGCGGATGACGCACGAAGGTGCCTGCGAAATACGTCACCCCCACGGTAGGGATCGAGTCGTCGCCGAACTGCCACGCGCCACCGTCGAGCGCGTCCATGTATTCGCGCTTGCCCGCGATCACGCCGATCGGGTAGCCGCCGCCGACGACTTTTCCATAGGTGGCGATATCGGCCTTGATGCCGAACATCGCCTGCGTGCCGCCCGGATGCGCGCGGAAGCCAGTGACGATCTCGTCGAAGATGCACAGCGTGCCGGACGCGGTGGTGATCTCGCGCAGCTCCTTCAGGAATTCGACCGGACGGAAATCGGGCCGGCGGCTCTGTACCGGCTCGATCAATACAGCGGCGAGTTCGTGCGCGCGCTCGCGCAAAATCTGCAGTGATTCGGGCGTGCCGTAGTCCAGCACGATGACGTTTTCCGCGGTGTTGCGCAGGATGCCCGGCGCTGCCGGCACGGCGCGCAGTTTCTTGGTACCGCGCACGATCACTTCATCGACGATGCCGTGATACGAACCGGTGAACAGCGCGATGGTGCTGCGGCCGGTGACGGTACGCGCGATGCGCAGCGCGCCCAGCACGGCTTCCGAACCGGTGTTGCACAGCGCCGCACGATCGTGGCCGGTGACTTCGCACACCAGCTTGGCGACTTCACCCGACAGCGGATGCTGCGGGCCGATTTCGTAACCGAGATCGAGTTGCGCGCGTACGGCGTCGAGCACGAAATCCGGCTGCCAGCCGAACAGACTCATGCCGAAACCGTTGAGCGCGTCGACGTATTCGTTGCCGTCGAGATCCCACAGATGCGCGCCCTTCGATCGGCCGATCACGATCTGGTAGATGATTTCCTTGATCATCGGGCGGAAGCCGTTGACCACGCGCGGGTCGGCCATGTGCGCACGATGTGCTTCGGTGTACTGCTTCGATTTCAGCGTGCGCGCGACATAGCGATCGATGAAACGATCCAGTCGCGACTGTTGGCGCTCGGACAATTCGAACTTGCCGTTGTCGATGCGTGCGATCGCGCCGAAGGCTTTCTTGATGTCGTACTTGGTGTGCGCAAGAGCGGCCTCTTCATCGATCGGCGTCGATGCTGCGACCGATGTTGTCGATGCTGCTGACTGGGAGATCGCTGTTGGCGCTGCAACCGTCGCCGGCGCGGCGAGTGAAGGCGTCGATACCGGCTGGCCCGCAAGCAACGCGAGTTGCTGCGCCATCAACTGCATCTGCTGCTCGATCACCTGTTGCACGTAGTTGCCGTTGCCGCTCATGGAAGTCGCCTGCGTCGGCTGTGCCGACGGGTTCGATGCCGGCGTCGCGATGGGCGCAGGCGTTTCGGCTGGCAACTGCGCATCGAGCAGGCCGGCCAGTTGGTCGAGGGTGGAGTAGTCCGCCATCAACTGACGGAAGGTGACCTTGATCGGAAATACCTTGGACAGGTGTAGCGCCATCTGCGTCAGCATCAGACTGTCCAGGCCCAATTCGATGAAGTGGGTGGCACTGTCTGCGTCGGCCATGTCGATGCCGGCCACGTCCTCGAATGCCGTCTTGAGTTCGTCGATCAATCGCGGCAGGCGACTGGGAGCAGGTGTATTGGACATCACGGTTTCCTCGATACGGAGCGGTGCGGCGACGATCGCCGGCATCGCCTGTGCGGACGCTTGGGAAGTGGTCGCCACTTCGACCCAGTAGCGCTGGCGTTCAAACGGATAAGTGGGCAACAGCAGACGATGACGCGCATGGCGACGATCGAACTGCTTCGGCTGAAGATCAATGCCGCGGCACCAGAGTTGCCCGGCGGCGAGACGGAACGCAGCCACTTCGGACGCGGGCGTATCGGCCAGCGACGACAGCGCGCTCACCGAACTGCGCTGCGCACCCAGATGCTGGCGCGCGAGCGTGCCAAGCGTGGTGCGCGGGCCGACTTCGAGCAACACGCGCGACGGTGCGTCGAGCACGCGGAGCAGCGCGGCGGAAAAACGCACGGGCCGACGAAGATGCTCGGTCCAGTAATCGACGGAGACGGCGGCATCTGCACCGAGCCAGTCACCCGTCGAGGTGGATACCAGTGGAAGCTGCGGCGGTTTGCGCGGGACTTTTTCGACTTCGGCACGGAACGGCGCGAGCACCGGATCCATCATCGCCGAATGGAAAGCATGCGATGTCCGCAGCGGACGACAGGCGATGCCGTCGGCTTCGAGTGCTTGCTGGAAACGCGCGATGGCTTCGTGCGCACCGGCGACAACGCACGCACCCGGCGCGTTTTCCGCGGCCAGCGAAAGATCGGATGGCAAGCGCGATTCAAGCGCCGCCAGCGGCAAACGCACAGACAACATGCCGCCACTCGCCTGCGTCTGCATCAACGCACCACGACGCGCGACAAGATGCAGCGCATCGCGCAGATCGAATACGCCGGCGAGCGTGGCGGCGACGAATTCACCGACGCTGTGGCCGATCATCGCCGCGGGCACGATGCCCATGCTTATCCACAAACGTGCCAGCGAATACTCGATGGCGAACGTGGCTGGCTGCATCACCGCGGTCGGCAACAACGCATCGGCATCGTCGTCGAAGCAGCGCTCGCGCAGATCGAAACCGAGATCGTCGCGCAGCCTTTCGGCGCACGCGTCGAACGCTTCGCGGAACGCTGGCTCGGCCGCATACAGTTCGCGGCCCATGCCGGCGTATTGCGAACCCTGCCCGGGAAACAGAAACACCACGTCGCCCGCGCGCGCCGGATGACTGCGCGCGACGGCGGCGGCGGTGTCGGCGCTGGTCAGTCGTGCGACCGCGGATGTGACGTCGTCCGCGACGACTGCCACGCGATGTGCGAACGCTTTGCGCCCTGCCGCGAGTGTCCACGCAATATCGGCCAGAGACAGATCCGGTTGCGCGGACAGGTGATCGGCCAACCGCGTCACCGCCGATCCAAGCGCCTGCGTGCTGCGTGCAGAAACCACCAGCAGATGCGGACCGGCTGCGATATCCGATGGCGGCAAGGCTGGCGCTTCTTGCATCACGATGTGCGCGTTGGTGCCGCCGACGCCGAACGAACTGACGCCTGCGCGCAACGGACCCCCATCGTTTTTCCACTCGCTCAACGTGTCGCTGACGACGAAGGGCGAGCTGGCGAAATCGATGGCCGGATTGGATGCCTTGAAATGCAGCGTCGGCGGAATGCGCTTTTCGCTCAACGCGAACGCGGTCTTGATCACGCCCGCGGCACCGGCGGCGATTACCGTGTGGCCCACGTTGCTCTTGACCGAGCCGATGCGGCAGAAGCCGATGTCACCGGTGCCGCGGCGGAATGCGCGCGTCAGCCCTTCGAGTTCGATCGGGTCACCGATCGGCGTGGCGGTGCCGTGCGCCTCGACGTAGGAAATGCTGCGTGCATCGACGTTGGCGTGGTCGTGCGCCATGGCGATTACCGCTGCCTGGCCTGCACTGCTCGGCGCCATGAAACTTGCCTTGGTGCCGCCGTCGTTGTTGACGGCGCCGCCGCGGATCAACGCGTGAATCGGATTGCCATCCGCGATCGCATCGGACAGACGTTTGAGCAGCACCACGGCCGCGCCATCGCTGAACACCGTGCCGCGCGCATCGGCATCGAAACTGCGCGTATGGCCGTCCGGCGAAAGCATGGTGCCTTCCTGCGCGAGATAGCCACTGCGCGGCGGACAGGTGATCGACACGCCGCCGGCCAGCGCCATGCCGCAACGGCCAGTGCGCAACGCATCGACGGCCTGGCAGATTGCCACCAGCGACGTCGAGCACGCGGTGTTGAGGCTGATCGCCGGGCCTGTGAGATTGAGCCGATGCGCGGCGCGCGTGGTGAGGTAATCCTTCTCGTTGGCGAGCATCACCTGGAACGCGCCGAGCTTCTCGATGAGGTCCGGGCGCGTGACGAGATGATGCTGGTAGTACGTCGCATTGTTCATGCCGCCGAACACGCCCACCGGCACCTCGTGCGCATCCGGCACGTGGCCGGCGCGTTCGAGACATTCCCAGCACAGTTCAAGAAAGAGTCGCTGTTGCGGATCCATCAGCTCCGCTTCGCGCGGCGGAATGCCGAAGAACGCGGCATCGAAATCTTCCACGCCATCGATCACGCCACGCGCCGGCACGTAGTCCGGATCGCTGCGCAACGCGGCGGGAATGCCCGCATCGAGTTCGTCCGTGGCGAAGTAGGTGATCGACTCTTCGCCGGCGCAGAGGTTGCGCCAGAATGCCTCGACGCTTGCGGCGCCAGGGAAACGCCCGCTCATCGCGATGATGGCGATCGGCTCGTCGTCGACGCCGCGTGGTGCGCGCGACATGCGTTGGTCGTCGATGGCATGCGTGCCGCGACCCTCGATCGCGGCAGCAATGGCAGCGACGTTCGGATCGCCGAAAAACGTCGTGATCGTCGGCGCCGATGATGGAAAGGCACTGCGAATGCGCGCGAGCGTTCGCACGGCGAGCAATGAATTGCCACCGAGATCGAAGAAGTTGTCGTTGCGACCGACCGCGTCCAGCCCGAGCATGTCAGCGAATAAATCGCAGAGCTGCTGCTCGATCGCACCGGATGCCGGGGCGAACGACACGGCGAGTTCCGGTCGTCGCTGATCGGGCGCAGGCAGCGCGCGGCGATCGAGCTTGCCGTTGGCGGTGACCGGCAGTGTATCGAGCCGGATATACAGCGCCGGCAGCATGAATTCGGGCAGGTGTTGCGCGAGCTGTTCGCGCAGGTACTGCGGCGTGAGTGCGGCATCGTCGCCGACGTAGTACGCCACCAGGCGTTTCTGGTCCGGGCGATCCTCGCGCGCGAGCACGGCGCAGGCACGCACGCCGGCAACGCGCTGCAACGCCGCTTCGATCTCGCCGACTTCGATGCGGTAGCCGCGAATTTTCACTTGCCCGTCTGCGCGACCGATGAATTCGATCACGCCTTCGGGCAACCAGCGCACGAGATCGCCGGTGCGATAGAAACGCTGACCAGCGAAACCTGGCAGATCGACGAAGCGTTCGGCGGTCAACTCGGGACGACCGAGATATCCGCGGGCCACGCCGGCGCCGCCGATGTAGAGCTCGCCGATCACGCCGACCGGCACCGCTTCGCCGCGCGCATTCAAGACCTGCAGCGTGGTGTTGGCGATTGGACGTCCAATCGGAATCGAACGCGCGCCGGCAACAAGCTCGCGCGGAATCGCATACGTCGCCGCGAACGTGGTGCATTCGGTCGGGCCGTAACCGTTGATGATGGTGGTGTCGGGCAGCGCGTCGTACGCCTTGCGCACGTGCGCCATCGACAATGCTTCGCCGCCGATCAGCAGTTGGTGGAGTCCACGCAGATCACGCGCATCGTCGTCGACGATCGCATTGAACAGCGCAGCGGTGAGCCAGGCGATGCGCACCTGTTCGCGCTCGATAATGTTGGCCAGGCCGCGACCGCTCGGAATGCGTTCGTCGTGGATGACGCAGGTGCCGCCGTTGAGCAGCGCGCCCCAGATTTCCAGTGTCGATGCGTCGAAACCCAGCGGCGCGGCGTGCAGAATGCGCGGCTGTTCGCCGAACGTCACGTAACTGACATCACGCACCAATCGGATGATCGAGCGATGCGCAATCTCCACGCCCTTGGGCGTGCCGGTCGAGCCGGACGTGTACATCACGTAAGCCAGCGCATCACCGTCGAGTGATGCCGACACGCCCGCCGGCGCGTGTTGTTCCAGTGCGTCGAGCGATGTCCATGATGCGGAAATGCCGGACGGAACCGCCACGCCTGCGGATGCGATCACGACGGTCGCGCGCGCATCGCCGATGGCAAACGCGAGACGTTCCGCCGGATAGGTTGAATCCAGCGGCAGATATCCCGCGCCGGCTTTGAGAATACCGAGCACGGCGACGATGGCGTCGGCCGATCGATCCATCAGCAGCGCGACCGGTGATCCGGGCATCACGCCGGCCGCACGCAAACCGGCGGCGACGCGTTCGGCGCGTGCATCGAGTTCGGCATAGGTCGATTGCCCGCCGGCCCACGCCAGCGCGATGTGCGAAGGAGACTGTCGCACCACGTCGGCGAACAGGCCGGGCACTGTGTCCTGCGCATGGCGCTGTACGTCGGTGACGTTCCACTGCGCGATGCATGCGCGTTCGGCGGCGTCGATGATCGAGACGTCTTCCACATGTTCCGCGACGGCGACGCCGCGCAGCACGCGAAGCAGCGCCTTGGCCAGCAAGGCGATGGTGTCGTCGGTGAAAACCGGTTGTACGAACGTGGCGTGCAGGCTGGCGGACTCACCGCGTTCGATCGACCAGATCAGCGGCACGACGGCGTCGGTTACCTGCGCCGCGGCAAGATCGTCCGACCAAGCACCGATGACGTTGGGCAGGATTTGCGACGAAGCATTGACGGCAACGTCGTGTGCCAGCCACGCGTCGAGCGCGCCGTTCATTGGGATGTCGAACGATGCGCTGTCCGATGCGGAGACAAGAATCGCAACCTGCGTCGCGCCGGTCAGTCGCGATGCGAGCAAAGCCAGCGACGCGCGCAGCAAGCGACCGACATCGATGCCCAGTCGCGCAGCACGCGCATCGATCGCCGCCAGCGCTGCCGTATCCAGCGCGCAGGAAAAACGCGCGATCGTCGGCGATGCATCCATCGATGGCGCACGCACCAGCGCATCGAGCAACTGCGTGCTGACAATGGTCGGGTCGGGCGTCTGGATGGCTGGAAGAGTCATGTCTTTTTTTTGAAGCACGTCATTCGTTCAATGAACAGGTGCGTCGTCTCCTGCTCAATGCACGCTGGTGAAGGCGTAAGGCGCGCCGTCCGAACGCGGGATTTTTCCGGCCAGCTTTCTCGCCCATTCGCGGCCTGCGATGACGGATCTGAAACTTGCATGCAGGCACGCGTCGAGCGCTGCGTTCTGGCCGACGGCAGGCGGCGTGAGACCCCAGGCGCGCATGCGCTCGTGCGCACGGTGCAGCAGGCTGTCCCTGCGCGTGCCATCGGTGTAGTAGGTGAAGCTGACGGTGATCGATGGATCGTCGCCGCTCTCGACCATGTGCGGGCTGGTCGACGGCATGTACGCGCCCTGGCCGGGTTCGAGATGAAACACGGTAGCGCGCTCGCGCAGGCTGTCGTTCCAGCTCAGCAGATCGCGTTCGTGGTGCTGGTGGAAACGGTCGCGCGATTGTTCGCTGGCCGCGGCGGTGTCGCGATGGTCCCAGACGTACAGGGTCTTGCGTCCGCTCACCTGCAAAATGAAATTGTGTTCCTTGTCGAAATGGAATGGCGTCACGGTATTCGGCGAAGTGATGAAGATCCAGCCGCCGCGATAGCACATGCCCGGATCGAGCCGGTCGATGCGCGATTTCAAACCGTCGAGCACGTCATCGACGAGCGTGCGATAGGTCGGATCGGACTGCACGTTGAGCAGCGACATCCATGCCTTGGCGTCGCGAATCTGCCGCAACGTCTCGGCGGCCGACATGCGGTTGGGATGCAGGCGCGGCGCAGCGTTGAAAGGCGTACCCGCTTCGGCGCCGCTGCTGTGCGTGCGCACGCGGCCATTCGATTCGAGACGCTTGCCCAACTCCATGAGCTGATCGGGCTGCAGCAACGGGTGTTCCATCAGCCGATGCCGTACCGGCGTGATGCGCCATGGATCAAATGCGGACCAGTCGACATCGACAAGGTCGGATGAATTGCTGGCCATGATCTCCGCCCCCCTGCTTTGCGGATTTGCTCAGAATCGAATTCTCGATCGGCATGTCATCGGCGACGAGCAGCTCCATGCTCGATCGTCGCCACGCCACACCGCGCTCACATTAACTTTTCGTCCCGCCTGTTCATTGCTTCGGCTGATCGGACTGAAATGCGAACAGCCAAAGAATCGCGCCCTGTGCGGGCGTGCCCTTCCACGTCACATTATAAGTGCCCGCCGTCGTTACCTGCCTTGTTGCGACGGCACATTGCACCGCGCTGTTGGGAGGCAATTGCAGATAGCTGTCGATGACCTTGAATCCGTCGTCCGGTACCGCTGTCATGCTGTACACGTAGGCGTCGCCCAACCAGACGGCCACCAGGGTGGCCGGTCCGGTCGTGGTGACGCTGCCGCTGGTGAGCTCCATGCGCGTTGGATCCGCTGACTTTCCCTGCCAAGTTCGTGCCAGTTTGTCAGCCGCGCGACTGATGAGACCGGGCGTCGGATAGTTCCGCGCCACGTCCTGCAGCTTGCCGGCGTTTTTTATTTCGATGAACGGAATGGTGATCTCGCCTTCCGGCACGCTGCCCTTCACCAGCGTCACGGTGTGACGTGGCCCGCCATGGCCCGCGAGCGCCACATACGCCTTCGCATTGAAGCGACCGTCGTAGCCGTTGTACACGGCCGCGTCGCCGATCTGTTTCCACGTATTGCCGTAGGTATCGGCGGGTGCGGCTGAGTTGCTGGCGAACCCGGCCACCAGTGTCAGCAGCGAACTGCCGCTGGCTTGCGTATCGATGCGCGAGGTCACCGCGGGACTCACGCCTTCGTGGTCGATCTGCACCAGCAGGGTATGCGCGCCGAGCGTCGTCACGGGAATCTCCGGACGTGTGGAAGCGTGGCCGCGAACGGGCAGCACAGCCAGCAGCGCCACAGCCATGATGGCGGCTGCCTGTGCGATACCCATCATGCGGGGTTTGAAGGAACGGTGCATGGTTGCCGTCGAGTGGGATTGCCGGATGTCGATGGTGACTCGGTTGCAGATCCGGCGGCCGATGGATCGCGAGCGGCGCCGCGTCTCGCAGGGCTTCAAGGATCGCGCAAGCCGTGCACGGATGCACTCCACCATTCGCATTGACACTGTCAAAAACCGCGCGTAGCGTCGGCCGGAATCGCTATGCCGTCCGACCGATCCAGACGTCGCATCGCATCGATTCCGGCCATGGTGAAAAAGGGGAATGGCTTGGCCCGCGACACTGACTTTCTCGATTTGTACAACCAGCTGGATTTGCAGCCAGGCTGCGATCTTGCCGAGCTCAAGCAGGCGTACCGGCGACGCCTGGCGATCCTGCATCCCGATCGCCAGGTTGGCCCTGCATCCGATGCGCACGCGCCGGCGGAGTTGCAGCGACTCACCGCCTTGTATGGCGCGGCCATCGAATTCCATCGGCAGCACGATCGCCTGCCCGGCGGCGGCGTGGTACGACCGATGCCGCACGTCGGCGTGAACCGCGGCTCGGCTTCTTCGGCTGCACCGGTGGTCGAACCCGCAGGACGTCGACGTTGGTGGCTGGTCGTTCTCCTCGGCATTGCCGTCATGGTGTTCGTGTGGTGGCAGAGCGATCCATCGCCCGACGCTGCTACCGCCGCGCCGGAATCGGCCGAGCCGACCGACATCGCGACACCGACCGCGGCACATTCCGCTGGACTGATCGACGTCGGCATGAGCACGGACGCCGTCCAGGCAATCGAAGGCGATCCGCTGGTGATGACGGCCGACCGCTGGGAGTACGGGCCGTCGTGGATTCGCTTCGAGGACCACAAGGTCGTCGACTGGTACAGCTCGGCGCTGCGTCCGCTCAAGGCGGCACCGCGGCGCGCACATCCGTAATCGTCGAATTGCCACGTCAGTTGCTTCGATGCTTGTGGCGCGCGGCGGGCACTTTCGCCGCGAGCCGTCCGCCAGCCAGATGTTGATCGACATCGGGCAACGCGCGGGCCTGGACCTGCTGCACTTTTCCGCTCGCATCCACATCGAAATCGAGTACGCCGTTCGCGCTCGTCTTGCTGCCGCCTTCGGGGCTCACGCTGATCGCCTGCGTTGCGCCGGTGTTCGACACGGCGATGCGATAACCGGCATTTGGCGCAAGTCCAGTTACAACATGTCGTGCAGCCGCGGCCGGGACGGTATACGCAATGGCGCCGTTGATCGCAGTGCCTGCATTTTCCGTGCTCGCGATGACCACGCTGTTGCCATCGCTCGCCGCCAGCCGCACGCCGACGACATGACCTTGCGTGACGGTCACCGGACTCGCCGCGGCGACCGCGGCGGCCGAGGGCGACAGATCGAAAACCGTCAGCCACTTTTGCACGACGTCGTTCGTCGGCGGGCGCACCTGGACTTGCCACACTTTCACCGGATCGCTGTGCGGATACAGCGGCAAAGTGGTGACCTTCGTGCTTTGCGGCAGCACCGTGGTCATCGCGCCGACGTACGTGTGCTGGTAGGTGACGTCGAGGCGCTGCTGTCCCGCGGCGCTCTGCGCCTGCTGCGGATTCGCGGGAAAGTGCCAGGCGAGAAACTGGTCGTAATCGGCGCGGCCTTCGGTGGTGCGGTCATAGACGACGAAGCGGTTCGGGCGCAGGTAGATGACCTGTCGCGACCACGCGGCAACGCCCGGTCCGAAAGTGAACTTGCGATACATGTTCTCGATGTTCGTCGCCAGCACGTAGACGTAATCGCCGGCATCCTCGAACGCCGCGACGCGCGTGTGTGCATTGTCGTCTTCGATGGTGTACGCGGCCTGCCCGTAGCGCTCGGCGACTTTGTCACCACGCATGTGACGCACGTAGAACACGTTGTACATCTGCCGGTTGCCGACATAGACCGTTCTGTCCACGTCACCGAAGTTGTCGTTGTAGACGTTGTTTTCGTCGGCGCTGCCATTGGGGTTGTGCACGACCCAACCGCCCGCGTTGACCAGCAGCGGCAACGCGCCATGCACCAGCGCGAGGCTGCCTTGGTCGAAAAGCTCTTCGCCCTGTGCAGGATTGTTGACGTAAGGTCCGGCGCGGAACGACATCCAGCTTGCGCTCGTGCTCCAGTCCGATCGCGCCGCGACGGCGTTCATGCCGGTGGCGAAATACGACCGCGGCAAAGTCTTCACGTCCGCCTTCGGTGACGACGGATCGACGTCGAGAAAACTCAGCCATGGATCGGCGCCGTCAGCATCCGAGGTCGCTTTTTTCACTTCGTCGAGATAGCTGTGAAAGATCGCGGCTTTCGGCGAATGCCAGTAGGTGAGGTCGCCGAGAATCTGTTCGAACATGTTCACCGGCACGCTGCCCGGCGGCGTGTTCAGGGTGTTTGAATGGCTGGTGTCGCGGTCGTCGAAGTAGGCGCGCGACGGCCAGGTGAATTGCATGACGTAGTCGGCGTTGTCGATCGGATAGATGTACGGCGTGATGCCGTCAAGCAGATCCTGGCCGGTGGCGGTTTGCACTTCGCGAATCGGCAGGCTCATGTTGAGCATCGCCAGCGGCGCGTAATTGGCGAAGCCTTCCGGCCAGCCGCCGCCCTGAAGATGTTTCGCGTAGTAAGGGCGCACGCGATCAGCGAACTGATGCCCGAGCCAGTCGCGCCATTCCGCTGGCGCGTTGGGATTGTCGCCGTACGTACCCAACGCGATCGCCGCCTTGGCGTGGAAATATCCGGCGAAATAATTGCTCTGCGGATGGACGTACTCGAACTGCGAAACGCTGTGCGGGTTTTCCCATGCAGCCAGCCACGTGTTGGCCGTGTTGTAGACCTGGCTGCGCTGGGCCGGCGTGAGCAGGTCGTACAACCAGTCATAACCCAGGCCGAAACCGACGCCGTAGAAGCGGATGACGTAGCCATCGTCCTTCATCGGATCTTCGCCCTGGTTGCCTTTCGCCTTGCTGAAAGGCGCGGACATTTTCATCAGCAGTTCGACCCCCTTGGCACCGTAGCGCGCGGCCGCCTTGGAATCTTCGGTCTTGAGGATCTGATAGCAGAGCGCCGAATTCATCAGCGCGGGCAGATAGGCATCGCCCTGATAGCCCTGACCGAGATTCGGAAGGTTCGGATAACCCTCTTCGCTCGGAAAATTCACCGTGCCGCCGGCATACGAATCGCAACTTTTTTTCAGTCGCCGCCATTGCGGCGTGTCTTGGGATGCGCGATTGCGCAGATCGGCGAGGGTTTCCGCGTCGAGGATCATGCGCGGATGCGCGGAAGTTACTGCATCGGGGTTGGCCGGAGGCGTCGGCGCATTCGCCGCTTGCGCCAACGTTCCGGAAAGCAGCATCCCCGCACCCGCGGCAAGACGAAGCCAGGACGACTTCGTCCCTTCAAGCCTGCCGTGCACATCCGACTGTGCGCGATACGTGCCGCTCCCGTGGTGCATGACGACTTCCTAGCGTGCTCCGCGTCCGAACAGGACGACTTCCACTGTCTGGATCAGGATCAGGAGATCGAACAGCAGGTTGTGATTTTTCACGTAATACAGATCGAACTTGAGCTTCTCGGCCGCGTCGTCTTCGGAAGCGCCGTACGGATAGCGCAACTGCGCCCATCCGGCCAGGCCCGGCTTGAGGCAGTGGCGCAGGCTGTAATAGCGAATCTTCTGCTCGAGGTCCGCGACGAATTGCGGGCGCTCCGGACGCGGGCCGATGAAACTCATCTCGCCCTTGAGCACGTTCCACAATTGCGGCAGCTCGTCCAGCCGCACCTTGCGGATGAACTTGCCCACGCGTGTAACACGATCGTCGTCCTTGCTTGCCCAGCGTGCGACGCCGTCCATCTCTGCATCGGTGCGCATGCTGCGGAATTTGTTCAACCAGAACGTCTTGCCGCGCACGCCGACACGTTCCTGTCGATACAGGATCGGCTGGCCGGCGCCGGATTCGATACGAATCGCCAACACCACCATCAGCATCAGCGGCCAGGTCAGCAGCAACACCAGCGCAGAAATTCCCAGATCGAAACAGCGCTTGCTGACACGGCGTATCGGCGTGGCATTGAAGCCACCGGAAAACACCAGCCAGGACGGATCGGTGAACGACAGTTGCACGCGGCCCGATTCGCGCTCGAAGAACGTGGTCAAGTCGGTGACATCCACGCCGAGCTGACGGCACTCGAGCAGGTCTTCCATCGGTAGGCCGCCGCGGCGGTCATCCACGCCGACAACGATCTCGTCGACCTGCTCGCTCTGCACGAGTGCATGTAGCGGTACATCGAAAGGAAACGCTTGTTCCGCCGGCACCGCGAGCGTTTCGCCCGGGCGCGGCACAAAACCGACGATGACGAAATTCCGGCGATCCGCACGACGACGCATGCGGTGATGGATTTGCGATGCGCGCATGCCTGCGCCGAGGATCAACACGCGTCGCTTGAATGCCTCGACCTCGACCAGCCGCAGGAACAACGCGCGGAAACCGGTGACCGCCACGAAACCCAGCAGCAGCGCAATGATCAGAACGCCGCGCCCGACATACGCCTGCGGCACGAGGTAGTAGGCAATCACCAGCCCGATGATGCCGAGCACGAAGCCCACCGCCTGGCGGGCGAGCAAGCCGAACCATCCGGTGCGCATGTGCGACTGATACTGGCCCAGCGCCGCCAGCCCAAGCATCACCACGACGGCGAAAACGAGCGCGCGCTCGGGCATGTGCACGGAGAATTCGGACAGCTGATCGGCATGTCTGAAATAGCGCAGATAGGTCGCCACGTTCAACGAGATTCCCAGCAACAGGAATTCGGCCGAGGCGAGCAGCAATATCCAACGCGTTGTCTGTTTATGCATGAAACGGTACCCCCTGTGGCCCGCCCACGAGTCCTTCGTTTTGGCGGGAGCGCGAGATTATCACGCGCTATATGTCAAGTCCTACCTCGCCGAAAGGTCTATCTCGTCACATTTGTGACGGCGATGGCCCCGACGATTGGAGGAGTCAAGCACAGGTCACGCCAACGTAATGGCGGAAGGCTCGATCCAGGCGGTGGCGGCATGGATTCGTTCGCGGAGGCCGAAAATGTGGAAGGCAATTGCGACAGGCCGATCCCGAAACCCTTGAGCAGCGCCTCCTTGCGTGTCCACAGGCGCAGCAGCTCGAGATCTCGATCTGGCGGGGGCAGTTTTTCGATATCCGCCGCTTCGGCCGGCGTGCAGATGGCGGTGGTCAGCGCGGACAAGTCCGCGCGGGACGGAAATTGTTCGATATCGACGCCCACCGTCACCGCCTGCGCCACGGCCACGGCCACCCACCTGCCGCTATGACTCAGGCTTGTCGACCATTGTGTTCCGGGCAGATGCGGCTGGCCCGAAGGAAGACTTTCCAGCGGCACCGAGGCTGGCTCGAGGCCAAGGCAATCGCAAAGCACGATTCGCCATATCGCGTGCGCAAGCACGTAGATGTCGCGATCGCGGTCGAAGTGGAAGCGCGCCGCGCGTTCGCGTTCCCACGGTCCGAGAAACGTCTCGGCGATGGCCCGCTGTGGCAGCCATCGCGCGACGTCGAAAATCGCGACGCCCGCTTCGCTTGCAACCGGCGGCACAAAGCCGGTCGATCCCAGATGTTGCCGGATCAACTCCGCGAAATCACCTTGTGCGTCGGTGTGATCAACCGTCGACATGTTTGCGGGCTGTGGCGAGAGATCAACTGGCGTTCTGGCGCGCGATGAATCCCAGATACCAGGGCATCGCCACAGTCAGCCCAGCCTGCAACGTGTGCGTGGGCTCATAACCCAGCCGCGAATTCGCGCGGCCGATATCCGCCAGCGAATGGCGCACGTCACCGGCGCGAAAATCACGATACACAGGCCGGCTGCCGTACGACTTTCCGCCCACCGCCAGTTCCGCCACCAGCGAATCGAACAGCTGGTTGAGGCTGGTGCGCTGACCGACGGCCACGTTGTAGACCATGTCGCGATGCTCGTCGGCCGACAGCGCCGCAAGCAGGTTGGCCTGCACCGCGTTGGCGACAAAACAGAAATCGCGCGTGGTTTCGCCGTCGCCGTTGATAAACACTTTTTCGCCGCGGATCATCGTGGCGATCCACTGCGGAATCACCGCCGCATAGGCGCCATCGGGGTCCTGCCGACACCCGAACACGTTGAAGTAACGCAGGCCGATGGCCTTGAAGCCATAGCAGCGCGCGAACACTTCGGCATAGATTTCATTGAGCAGCTTGGTTACCGCGTACGGCGATAGCGCGCGTCCGATCTTGTCCTCGACCTTGGGCAAGGTGGGCTCGTCGCCATACGTCGAACTCGATGCCGCGTAGGTGAAACTGTTGACGCCCTCGTCGCGCGCGGCCACCAGCATGTTGAGGAAACCGGTGGCGTTGGACGCGTGCGTGGCCAGCGGATCCTCGATCGAACGCGGCACCGAACCCAGCGCGGCCTGGTGCAGCACGTAGCGAACGCCTTTGCAGGCTGCGCGACAATCTTCAAGGTTGCAGATGTCGCCGCGGATGAACCGAAAGCGCGACCACGCATCGGGTCCAACCAATTGCTCCACTTCATCCAGATTGCGCTGATAGCCGGTGGAAAAATTATCCAGGCCGACGACTTGCTGCCCGAGCTTGAGCAGGGTTTCGACGAGATTGGAGCCGATGAAACCGGCCGCGCCCGTCACCAGCCAGGTGGCAGATTCGCCGCGCAGGCGCTCCTGCAGCGCCTGCGGCAGTTCGACGTTGTTGGCCATCACAGTCTCCCGTCCACCGCATCGCGCGGCAGCACATATTTCACGTCGTAGATCACCGTGGACGGCTTGCCCAGGGCGCGAATGCCATCGACGCCCATGGCGACGAATTGCCGATGCCCGACCGCGATGATCACCGCGTCGTAGCTGCCGGGCTCGGGATGCTCGACCGGATGGATGCCGTACTCGTGTTCGGCTTCGGCCACGCTGACCCAGGGATCATGCACGTCGATCTGCGCGTCGTAGCCACGCAGCGCTTCGACGATATCGACCACGCGCGTGTTGCGCAGGTCCGGGCAGTTTTCCTTGAAGGCCAACCCGAGCAGCAGGATTTTCGCGCGCACCGGATTGATGCCCTTCCGCACCATCAGCCGGATCACTTCGTTGGCGATGTACGGACCCATGCTGTCGTTGGTGCGACGGCCCGCGAGGATCACATCGGGGTGATGCCCCACTTCTTGCGCCTTGTGCGTCAGGTAATACGGATCGACGCTGATGCAATGACCACCGACCAGACCCGGCCGGAATGGCAGGAAGTTCCACTTGGTACCGGCCGCCTGCAGCACTTCGAGCGTGTCGATGCCGAGCTTGTTGAACAGGATCGCCAGGTCGTTGACCAGCGCAATATTGAGATCGCGCTGGGTGTTCTCGATCACCTTCGCCGCTTCGGCGACCTTGATGCAGCTGGCTTGGTGCGTGCCGGCAACGATGATCGAGCCATACAGACGGTTCACGAAATCGGCCACTTCAGGCGTCGAGCCGGACGTGACTTTGAGGATGTTGGTGACGCGATGCTGCTTGTCGCCCGGGTTGATCCGCTCGGGACTGTAGCCGGCAAAAAAGTCCTGGTTGAACACCAGGCCCGAACCCTTGGCGAGAATCGGCACGCAGACTTCTTCGGTGCAACCGGGATAGACCGTGGATTCGTACACCACGATGTCGCCGGGCTTCAGCACCTTGCCGAGCGTCTCGCTCGCCTTGATCAGCGGCGTCAGGTCCGGCCGCTTGGCCGAATCGATCGGCGTCGGCACGGTAACGATGTAGACATTGCAGCCACGCAGGTCTTCGAGATCGGCACTGAAACCAAGTCGCGGCGACGCGGCGAGCTCATCGGCGTCGACCTCGAGCGTGTTGTCGTGGCCGGTGCGCAACTCGTCGATGCGCGTCGTGTTGATGTCGAAACCGACCGTGTCGTAGTGCTTGCCGAATTCCACCGCCAACGGCAGCCCGACGTAGCCCAGCCCGATGATGGCGATCTTGCTGCTTTCCAGATTCCGCATGCGAAACATCCCGGTGACTTTCAATTCGGAAATATTGCCAGTCCCTGGATTTCGAAGGTCCCTAACGACCGCGGCCATCCTGCCGGAGCGGCATGATGACATCGACTGGCTTCGAATATTCACCATCGACCATCGGTCATATGGCTGTAACGCCCCTGTTCTGCAACGTTGTCGGCAACCCGGCCGACGCGCGATGCGCATCTTAGCGGTTGTCCGGCTTCACGACACTCGGCAACCACATGGTGTGCATGCAAGCAAGCTTCCATGGCGTTCGTTACCGATTCCCAGGGCGCGAAAGCTTCATCCAGCTTCTGGCTATCCACCGCGCCATTGGAGGCATCGTCGATACCATTGCGGCAAAAACGCATATGCAGCACGTATAAACCAACGCAACCAACGTGGCTGCAGCCACGACCATCTCCAGCAATCAGGGCAGTGCCCGCCGGGCCATTGCCAATACTTCGCGCCGCGCCCTCGGCGGGAGTCTTCGTTGATCATCAAACCTGCTGCGCGCTCATTGCATGGGTCGTTGCATCCCGCCCTGCTGGTGATTGATCTGCGCGTGCTGCGCCTGAATCTGAGTTTGAATCTGCGCCTGCATCTGATCGTTCTGCTGGATATGCTGGATCGACTGCTGAGCCTCGGGCGAGGGCTGTTTCACATCCACGATTGCAAGCAGGCCCGTGGATGATGGATGGAAAATCACTTGCCCGCCCTGTCTGTCGAAGGCGATCTCGCCGAGATTTCTTTCTCCCACGCCTTTCGCGTGGCAGGCCTCGGTGAACTGCAACAGACGCTTGTCGCTGGCTTCAGGAATGTGCTCCTTCAGTTGCTGGTACAACCCGTGGTGAGGATTGTCCGGATGACGCGGATCGTCATGCGCGTAAGACGCTTCCGCGGGCGCGATGGATTGTGCAAGCAATGGCGCGTGGTTCGTCGTAGCGAACGACGACTCAGCAGAACCGTGCGATGACTCGTAGGGACGCTGCACGGTGGTGACGTGCTCCGGCACGCCGTGTTGAAGGAACTGGTCTGCTTCTCGTTCCAAATCCAGGATATTCGCATCGAGACTGGGCGTAACCGTTGCCAGCAATGGATGCTTCTCGAAGGCTTCGGAAGCGGCTTGCCCGCCATGACTTATCGCCGTGGCCGCCTCGGCCAGACGCGGGTAATTGGCTGGATTGAGTTCCCATACGGTGGCCACTCCCAGCCCCGCCACCGCGCCCGTGGCAGCGAAAGCGGAAGGCGCATGTTGTGTCACGCCTTCGACGCTCCGAGCGGAAGCATCCAACCCCGCGCGTGCATAGTGGCCTGCACCGCCGATCATCGCGTGTTGCGCGGCCCCGTAACTCTCGGCACCTTTCGAAGTCGCCGATTCCACCGCGTGTGTGACCCCGTGAATCGTTGCCGCATCGGCCTGCCCCAACAAACGATCGCTGGCGGCAAGCGCCGCACTCTGGCGCTGCAGTTCCAAGCCGTCTCGCTCAAGCACTGCTGCCATGCCCTGCAGAACGTGTTGCGCCCGCTCCGGCACCAAATGACCCACGCCACGCAGCATTGACGCGTCGACTTCCGCACCGAAATGCTGGGCTTGACCCAGTCGCTGATCCACTTGCGCCGTCACCTCAGCCTGGGCCACGCGCGCATGCGCCAGCGTTGCGCCGAGGACATGTTCGCCGGACTGGACCACCGACCCTTCGAGTCTGGTCGTCGCCTGCGCCAAGGTGCCGGCATAGTCCGCCGCGCCGTCCACACCGCGGCCCGTGGCATGCAGGCCTTGAGCGCTCAAATGGCCGCCCGCCGCGAACACTTCACCGCCGCGCTCGCCGATACGCGCTCCAGCCGAAACGACAGCCAATGATTCCAGCAACGGTGTTGCCAGGCGCGTGGTTTCCGGCAGGCTGATCACCTGCACGCGCGGAATTAGATTTCCTTGCGCGTCGCGCGTCATCGCGGCCAGCACATGCTGCTCGCCGGCGGCCAGCGGCAAGTCGCGTAGGAGCTTATCGGTGTTGCCAGTAGCCACCTTGTCCACGAAAGCGTTCACCGTGGCTTGAGCTTGCGGCGGCAGACCTTCGCCCAACTTCTGTGCAAAAAATCTCTTCGCTTCCGGCACGCGCTGCAGTACCTCGCATGTTTCCTTCAACGTGCTGCCTAGCTCGAACCGATGCAGCGCGTCCATGTTGTGGATGTTGTTCTGCACACCATCGCTGAGAAGTTCGCCCTGAACCTGATAGTTGGTGATGAGGTGGTTCAAATTCCTGGCAACCACAACGCCAGGATGTTCCTGTGCAAACCGCGCAGTCGTGATGGGATTAAGGCCAGCAGCGTTGAGCGTGGTAGCACGGGTATCCGTGACCGCCGCCACTGCCGCAGCCATTCCGCCGGCCAGGCTGTGGCCGGTGGATTCGAAATCAACGCCATGTAGCTTCAAGTCACGTCCTAGAAGCATCGCGCGATCGTAGTAATCCGTTTTCAAGCCGATCGACTGGGGGAAATTATTGGCACCGAAATCCTCCGCTGATGTGTCGTGCCGCTTGCCATCCTAGGTCATCACTTCGCCGGAAGAGCCTTTGAACGCAAGTGTTGGCTTGTAGCCGGCCTGCTGAAGAGCAGCGTCGGGCAAGTAGATTTCCGCGCGAAAGCCGGACTCGTTCGGATGCAGGGTTCGCAGCAATTGTTGCGGAGTCGTATGCAGCTGCGCTGCGTACTTTCTCATCATCTCCGGATGTTCGCTTAGTCGTGTCCAGCCTTGCGGTGGCCGATTTGGATCCTGGTCCTTAGGATCCTTTCCCTTGCCCGCCCGGTACACGTCCTGCGCCAGACCATCCATCTGGCGAACGTGATATTCCTTCTGCAACCGATCCGCATACTGCAACGAAGTCGGATCGCCACGCTCATGAAGTTGTTGCAGCCTCTCTTGTTCGAGTTCGAGTTCGAGTTCGGTCGGCATAGTTCATTCCTTGATCAGGTAGATTGCGACGGCATGGATTTACAATAAAGGGATGTCTTTTTCTTCGTATGGCTGCCCCAAATCCCTGCGCCAATTGTGATAAACAGCAGGCATCGGCGGCCGTTTGATTCCGTGTGTGAAAAGCCACTGCTGGCACTTGCGCTTCCAGTCAAGCATGTTCGGCTTGTCGGGGTACCAGAAGATGGCTTCGACTGGGAGATAATGCATTTCTTCACCCGCCGGCTTGATCCCCGAGTTCGCCTTGGGATCGGCCCCGTGCTGTAGCAACCAATAAGCAGCCATGAAATTCCCCTCGGCGGTGTAATCATAAAGAATGGAGCCGCTCTGCGTTATTGCATTTGCATCCGCTCCGCGCTCCACCAGCATTTGCACGTTCTGCCACTGGTTGTGCCAAATGTAGGCTTGGAACAACAACGTTTCGCCGTTGACATTACGCGTATTCGGATCGCCCCCATGCTCCAACAGCAATTTCAAATAAGCCGGATCTTCGTTCATTGCGGCATAGACCATTGCATTGTCGTAGTAGAGAACTACGGTTTTATCGAGATCGGGGTAGCGCATCTTGACGTTGGGATTTGCGCCGTCGTCCAGCAACGCCTTGAGCCCCCCCAGACTCTGCGTGATCACGGGCCATGCCACTACAGGCACACGTTCTTCGTCGTTGGTATCGCTGAACAACGCATCCGGATTGACATGCTCGTCCTTGATCAACCGCCGCACTTCACCGGCATTGTTGTCTTGTGCTGCGCGCGCCAGCACTTGCGCCTGCGGATTCCTGAAGGTTCTGGCCGCGTCGAACAATCCTTTCGACGGTGTTGATGGAGCCGGATTCGAACTCTCAGATGAACTGCTCGGTGCAGACAGACTGCAGCTGGCGAGCCATATCACCAAGCCCGCTACACCGATCCAGCGCAGTGCTTTCAATGCAGTCAGCTCTTTGGTGTTAATGGGATTTCTCAGTGAAGTCCACGGCGGAAACATAACTACCGTCCTCATTCAAAACCATGATGTGCGCAATGACCACGCCAAGATTTTTCATATTCAACGGGCAGGCAAACATCGATTCTGTCGTTCCGTCCGGATCATTGATCGGCGTTTGAACACATGCGTCCATATCAATTTTGGTCAACGAAAAAAGGGGGATTTGAATCTTGGTAAAAATCCGGCGAATGGCATCATCGCCCTGCTTCTTGCGGGTAATCGGACTGATCATGGAAAGCATTCCTTCGACATCCGATTTTTTTGCCGCCCCGACATAAAGTATTGCAGCAGCCTTGTTTTCTCTCTTTGTATTTCACCGTCGATTGCCATCGATACTTGCCGCGCATCTGATTCCTGAGCAGCGACAGAGGGTGGCAATGCGCAACTCCATAGGAAGGCATGAGCGACGAGTCCAAATTTCAATCAGTTGGAAGACAATGACAATTTCACCGATCCATCTCCTATGTGAGGGTGTGCGTCATAAAGCGTCCCGTAACTAGGCCAACATACCGAGCGAGAGTCGTTCGCGTACATGGTCGTGATTGCACGCGCGGTGACGCCGGCATCAGTTCGCCAGCCATCGACTCTCCTGCGCATTCTGCGAGCGAACAACGTTCTTGGTGGCCGATCCTTGTTGCGAGCTCGACGCGACCATCCTGATTTTCGCCGGCGCCACACTTGCCCGCTCCTTGAAGTTCTTGTCCTTGAAGAACCAGTTCTTCTTCGCGCGGATGGGTTTGCAGCCTTCGTAGAAGATCAGCTCGTCATCGGCCGG
>NZ_LMUV01000007.1 GCF_009765755.1 Rhodanobacter sp. L36
TGGTGAGCCTGATTCACCCGATCGCGATGGACGAAGGCCTGCGTTTCGCCATTCGCGAAGGCGGCCGCACCGTCGGCGCCGGCGTCGTGGCCAAGGTCATCAAGTAACAAGCTCTCATGAATAGTCCGGCATGGATGCCGGTTTGATCCTTGCCATCATGGAGGATGGCTAAAATAAAGGTCACGACGGCGAGCGGATTGAAGCCGCTCGCCGTCGTGTTTCAAGTTCAAGCCATGTACGCCAGTAGCTCAATTGGCAGAGCAGCGGTCTCCAAAACCGCAGGTTGGGGGTTCAAGTCCCTCCTGGCGTGCCAACTCCCGAGGATCGATGACGGGTGGCAATGGCAAGGTCGGCCGCGAGGTGCGACATGCTGCTGACACCTGATCACTGTGCATGAATACCAAGGCAGAACAGCCCAAGGGCACGAACGCGGCTGACGTCGGCAAGCTGGTACTGGCCCTGCTGGTGCTGGCCGCCGGCATCTTTGCCTATTCGTGGTTCGGCAGGGACGGCAATATTTCTTCATCGGTGCGCCTGCTTGGCGTGCTTGCTGCGCTGGTAATAGCGCTGGGCATCGCCGCGTTTACCGCGGTGGGTCGCCGGGTACGCAATTTCATCACCGAGTCGCAGTTCGAAATGCGCAAGGTGGTGTGGCCCACCAAGGATGAAACGATCAAGACCACTGGCATCATCATTGCGGTGGTGGTCCTGTTGTCGCTGTTGCTGGGAGCGATCGACCTGATCCTGAAGTCAGTCATTCTCGACTGGCTCCTGAAGCTGGGTTCCTGAGGTAGTGAGCATGAGCAAGCGTTGGTACGTGGTGCACGCCTATTCGGGTTTCGAGAATCAGGTCAAGCGTTCGCTGGACGAACGCATCAAGCGCGCCGAGATGGATGAAAGGTTCGGCGAAGTGCTGGTGCCGACCGAGGAAGTGATTGAAATGCGCGGCGGGCAAAAGCGCCGCAGCGAGCGCAAGTTCTTCCCGGGTTACGTGCTGGTGCAGATCGAGACGAACACCGAAGGCAAGGGGCCGCGCATCGACGACGAGTGCTGGCATCTGATCAAGGAAACGCCCAAGGTGATGGGCTTTATCGGCGGCACCGCCGATCGTCCGCTGCCGATCAAGGACAGCGAGGCCGAAGCCATCCTCAGCCGTGTCCGCGAAGGCGTGGAGAAACCCAAGCCCAAGGTGCTGTTCGAGCCGGGCGAAATGGTGCGCGTCACCGAAGGTCCGTTCAACGATTTCAACGGCGTGGTCGAGGAAGTCAACTACGAGAAGAGCCGCCTGCGTGTCGCGGTGCTGATCTTCGGTCGTTCGACACCGGTCGAGCTGGAATTCGGACAGGTCGAAAAGGCCTAAGCCAACCGAAGCAACGCCGCTTGGCATGGGGCTTGCTGATGGGTCGATAAATCTCTATACTGCGCGGTTCACGCCGGGGTCTTTCTGATCCGGCGTGCCCGTGTTTCGGGTCCGCAGAGGCGGATCCTCCCTCCATCCATGGACCGGTAAACAGCGAGGAGCCGCAAGGCGCCTGCACTCGCGAGGAAAATCCCAATGGCAAAGAAAGTCGTCGGTTACATCAAGCTGCAGGTCAAAGCCGGCCAGGCCAACCCGTCGCCACCGGTGGGTCCCGCCCTCGGTCAGCGCGGCCTGAACATCATGGAATTCTGCAAGGCGTTCAATGCTGCCACGCAGAAGCTCGAGCCGGGCCTGCCGATTCCGGTGATCATCACCGCGTATTCGGATCGCAGCTTCACCTTCATCACCAAAACCCCGCCCGCCACGATCCTGCTCAAGAAGATCACCGGCGTGGCCAAGGGTTCGCCCAAGCCGAATACCGACAAGGTCGGCAAGGTCACCCGCAAGCAGCTGGAAGACGTTGCGAAGCAGAAGGAGCCGGATCTGACGGCTGCCGATCTCGACGCCGCGGTGCGCACCATTGCCGGTAGCGCCCGCAGCATGGGCCTTGTGGTGGAGGGTTAAGACATGACGAAGCTCACGAAGCGCATGAAATCCGCTCAGTCTGCAGTGCAGCCGGGCAAGACCTACGGCCTCGAAGAGGCCCTGAAGATCATCAAGGACAACGCCAAGGCGAAGTTCGCAGAATCCGTTGACGTGGCCGTGCGTCTTGGCATTGATGCCAAGAAGTCCGACCAGGGCGTGCGTGGTTCGTCGCTGCTGCCTCACGGCACCGGCAAAACCGTCAAGGTCGCCGTGTTCTGCCCGCCGGGCGAGAAGGCCGAAGCTGCCAAGGCTGCCGGTGCCGACGCTGTCGGTATGGAAGATCTGGCCGAGCGCATGCAGGCGGGTGAGCTCGACTTCGGTCGCGTCATCGCAACGCCGGACGCGATGCGCGTGGTCGGCAAGCTCGGTCAGGTGCTGGGCCCGCGTGGTCTGATGCCGAACCCGAAGGACGGCTCGGTCACTGCCGACGTCGCCACCGCGGTCAAGAATGCCAAGGCCGGCCAGGTGAAGTTCCGCAACGACAAGGCGGGCATCATCCACGCCACCATCGGCAAGGCCGGTTTCGATGCCGCGCAGCTCGCCGACAACCTCAACACGTTGATCGCCGACGTGGTCAAGGCGAAGCCGTCGACTGCCAAGGGCGTGTTCCTGCAGAAGGTTGCCCTGTCCAGCACGATGGGCGTCGGCGTTGCCGTCGATACCGCGTCGCTGACGCTCGCGGCCAAGTAAAGAATAAAGTCCCGCGCCGGCGAAATGCCGGCGCGGCAAGTTTTTGAGGGCAGTCCCGCTTCACCTGAAGTGGAACGGCCGTCAAAGACCGCAGGCGCGATCAGCGCGCGACGACGACGGGCAGGGAGCTCGTACACGGCAGGGAATCGCCGTCGCCGCCAGCGGGATCGCTTAATCGGATTTCTAGCGAATCCGGCCTGCGCAGATGGTGCTGCCCAATCTGGAATGTTCGATCTGTTCTGGAAAGGCCGACACCCGGGGACATTTAGTGTCCCCCGACGTCAAGGACGGCGTCGCCCAGGACCGCAAGCGGCAGGAGCCGTGAGCGGAGTTCATTTGGAGGAGTGCAATGGCTCTAAATCTGTCTCAGAAGCAAGTAGTGGTCGCCGAACTGGCAGAAGTGGCCTCGAAGGCTCACTCCCTGATCGCAGCCGAATATGCGGGCACCACGGTCGAACAGATGACCGCGATGCGCAAGAAAGCCCGTGAGACCGGCGTGTACTTGAGAGTCGTCAAGAACACGCTCGCTTCGCGTGCTGTAGCCGGTACCGAGTTCGAGGTCGTCAAGGACGCTCTCGTCGGTCCGCTGCTTTACGCGTTTTCGACCGAGGAACCCGGCGCAGCCGGTCGCCTGATCAAGGAATTTGCCAAGAGCAACGACAAGCTGAAGGCGAAACTCGTCTCGGTGGAAGGCAAGTTGCTGCCGGCGTCGCATGTTGACGTGCTGGCATTGCTGCCGACCCGCGAACAGGCGTTGTCGATGCTGGCCCGTGTGCTGGCCGAACCTGCCGCGATGTTTGCCCGCGCCGTCAAGGCTGTGGCCGACAAGCAGGGTGGTGACGAAGTTGTCGCCGAAGCCCCGGCCGAAGCCGAGCCCGCCTAAGTTCGACGTCTCAACAAACCGAATCCATTTCCAGAGGTAAATAAAATGTCCCTGTCCAACGAACAGATCGTTGAAGCCGTTGCCGCGAAGTCGCTCATGGAAGTGATGGACCTGGTGAAGGCCATCGAAGAGAAGTTTGGCGTGTCTGCCGCTGCCCCTGTGGCCGCTGCCGGTCCTGCTGCGTCCGCTGCTCCAGCTGCCGAAGCGCAGACCGAGTTCGACGTCATCCTGAAGACCGCCGGTGCCAAGAAAGTCGACGTGATCAAGGCTGTCCGCGCGATCACCGGCCTGGGCCTGAAGGAAGCCAAGGACCTCACCGAGGCCGGTGGCGTCCTGAAGGAAGCCGTGTCGAAGGAAGACGCCGAGAAGTTCAAGAAGGATCTCGAAGCTGCCGGCGCCACCGTCGAATTGAAGTAATCGGCGTTTGCACGCCAACGCTTCGACTTGACGTCAAGCAAGCCTGGGGGCGAAAGCTCCCGGGCTTTGCCTGTTGAAGACAAGTCCGGCGGATTCGTGGCATCGAAACAGACGGCAAGACGTCCAAAACAAGAAAACGGCAAGACCCATCAGAAGTCAGCACTGAAAGATCGACGACATCGCTCCACGATCTTTGATTCATGCCTTTTGACGCACCGTCCGACAATTCACCGTCGTCCGGTCGGCGAATGCATCCACAGTTCTTACAAATCAGCCGGTGTGTGCACCACCGGCGTCACTGCGAACCGAGGCGCTACCGATCATGGCCTACTCGTTTACCGAGAAGAAACGTATCCGCAAGGATTTTGGCAAGCGTCCGCCCGTACTGGGCGTGCCGAACCTGCTGACCATCCAGACTGATTCCTACCGGGAGTTTCTGCAGGAGCATGTCGCGCCCAAGCAGCGCGGCGAAAAGGGTTTGCATGCCGCGCTGAAATCGGTGTTCCCGATTTCCAGCTATTCGGGCAATGCGGCTCTGGAATACGTCGACTATCGCCTCGGCGAGCCGGCGTTCGATGAACGCGAATGCCGCAACCGCGGCATGACCTACGGTGCGCCGCTGCGCACCACCGTGCGTCTGGTCATCTATGACAAGGACAGCCCGGCGTCGAAAAAGGTTGTCAAGTACATCAAGGAGCAGGAGGTCTACATGGGCGAAATTCCGCTCATGACCGAGACCGGCACCTTCATCATCAACGGCACCGAGCGCGTGATCGTCTCGCAGTTGCATCGTTCGCCGGGCGTGTTCTTCGATCACGACCGCGGCAAGACGCACAGCTCGGGCAAGCTGCTGTTCTCGGCGCGCGTGATTCCCTACCGCGGCTCTTGGCTGGACTTCGAGTTCGACCCGAAGGACGCACTGTTCACCCGCATCGACCGTCGCCGCAAATTGCCGGTGACGGTGCTGTTGCGCGCGCTCGGCTACAACAACGAGGAGATGCTGGGCATCTTTTTCGAGCACAACGTGTTCCACCTCGGCAAGAAGGGCGGCACAACGCTGGAGCTGGTGGCCGAACGCCTGCGCGGCGAAACGCTGAGCTTCGACCTTGCGATCGGCGGCACGGTGCTGGTAGAAGCCGGCAAGCGCATCACTGCGCGCCACGTGCGCCAGCTTGCGGCCGAGAACATCACTGCGCTGGAAGTGCCGGACGACTATCCGGTCGGCCGCATCGTGGCCACCGACATCGTCGACAGCAAGACCGGCGAGTTGCTGGCTTCGGCCAACGACGAGATTACTGCCGAGCAGCTGGAGAACTTCCGCAAGGCCGGTATCGAAATCGTGCCGACGCTGTACGTCAACGACCTTGACCGCGGCGCATACATTTCGCACACCCTGCGCATCGACAACACCAAGACGCCGCTCGAGGCGCTGGTGGAAATCTACCGCATGATGCGTCCGGGCGAGCCGCCGACCAAGGATGCAGCGCAGAACCTGTTCTTCAATCTGTTCTTCACTTTCGATCGCTACGACCTGTCGGGCGTGGGCCGGATGAAGTTCAACCGTCGCGTGGGCCGCAAGGAAATCCTCGGTCCGGGCGTGCTGTACGACCACAAGTATTTCAGCGAGCGCAAGGAAGAAGCCTCGCAGAATCTGGTCAAGGAACAAGGTCAGACGTCCGACATCCTCGACGTGTTGAAGGTGCTGATCGACATCAAGAACGGTCATGGCACCGTCGATGACATCGATCACCTCGGCAACCGTCGCGTGCGTTCGGTCGGCGAAATGGCGGAGAACACCTTCCGCATCGGCCTGGTGCGCGTGGAGCGCGCAGTGCGCGAACGCCTGAGCCTGGCCGAAGCCGATGGCCTGACTCCGCAGGACCTTATCAACGCCAAGCCGGTCGCGGCGGCGGTGAAGGAATTCTTCGGTTCGTCGCAGCTGTCGCAGTTCATGGACCAGAACAATCCGCTGTCGGAAGTGACACACAAGCGTCGCGTGTCCGCGCTCGGGCCAGGCGGCCTGACCCGCGAACGCGCCGGCTTCGAAGTACGCGACGTGCATCCGACCCATTACGGCCGCGTCTGCACCATCGAAACGCCGGAAGGCCCGAACATCGGCCTGATCAATTCGCTCGCCGTGTATGCGCGCACCAACTCGTACGGCTTCCTTGAGACGCCGTACCGCAAGGTCGCGAACAGCAAGGTCACCGACAAGGTCGATTACCTGTCGGCGATCGAGGAAGGCGATCACGTCATCGCGCAGGCGAACTCGCCGCTCGACAAGAACGGCGGTTTCGTGGAGGACTTCGTGTCCTGCCGTTTCCGTGGTGAATCCGAGCTGCGTCCGGCGGCCGAAGTCGACTACATGGACGTCTCGCCGATGCAGACCGTGTCGGTCGCTGCGGCGCTGGTGCCGTTCCTCGAGCACGACGATGCGAACCGCGCGCTGATGGGCGCGAACATGCAGCGTCAGGCCGTTCCGACACTGCGTTCGCAGACGCCGCTGGTGGGTACGGGCATCGAGCGCGCCGTGGCGCGTGACTCGGGCGTCATCGTTTCCGCCAAGCGCGGCGGCGTGATCGACCAAGTCGATGCGGCCCGTATCGTGGTGCGCGTGAACGAGGAAGAAGTCGGCGACAACGACGCCGGCGTCGATATCTACACGTTGACCAAGTACACCCGTTCCAACCAGAACACCAACCTCAACCAACGTCCGCTGGTGAACGTGGGTGACGTGGTGGCGAAGGGCGACACGCTGGCCGACGGTTCGTCGACCGATCTGGGCGAGCTCGCGCTCGGCCAGAACATGCTGATCGCCTTCATGCCGTGGAACGGCTACAACTTCGAAGACTCGATCCTGCTCTCCGAGCGCGTCGTGCAGGAAGACCGCTACACGTCGATCCACATCGAGGAGCTGTCCTGCATCGCGCGTGACACCAAGCTGGGCGCCGAGGAAATCACCGCCGACATCCCGAACGTAGGCGAGCAGGCGCTCGCACGTCTGGACGAGTCGGGCATCGTCTACATTGGTGCCGAGGTGAAGGCCGGCGACATCATGGTCGGCAAGGTCACACCGAAGGGCGAAAGCCAGCTCACGCCGGAAGAGAAACTCCTGCGCGCGATCTTCGGCGAGAAAGCCTCCGACGTGAAGGACAGTTCGCTGCGCGTGCCGCCGGGCATGGACGGCACCGTCATCGACGTGCAGGTGTTCACCCGCGACGGCATCGAGAAGGACAAGCGCGCCAAGCAGATCGAGGAAACCGAGGTCAAGCGGGTCCGCAAGGATCTGGACGATCAGTTCCGTATCCTCGAAGGCGCGATCTACAGCCGCATGCGCACGCAGCTGGTCGGCAAGTCCGCGATGAGCGGCCCGGGTGGCCTGAAGCGTGGTGCTGAGATCACCGACGCTTACCTCGATAGCCTGAAGAAAGACGACTGGTTCAAGGTCAACTTGAAGGACGAGGAAGTTACCGAATTCCTCGAGCGCGCGGCCGATCAGGTCAAGCGCCATCGCGAGGAGTTCGACAAGCGATTCAAGGAAAAGCAGGGCAAGATCACTCAGGGCGATGACCTCGCACCGGGCGTGCTCAAGATGGTCAAGGTGTTCCTGGCCGTGAAGCGCCGCATCCAGCCGGGCGACAAGATGGCGGGTCGTCACGGCAACAAGGGCGTGGTGTCGAACGTGGTGCCGGTGGAAGACATGCCGTACTCCGCCGACGGCGTGCCGGTCGATATCGTGCTGAACCCGCTGGGCGTGCCGTCGCGCATGAACATCGGACAGATTCTGGAAGTCCATCTGGGCTGGGCCGCGAAAGGCCTCGGCAAGAAGATCCAGAAGATGCTCGAAGCGCAGGAGAAGGTCGCCAAGATCCGCGAGTTCCTCGACCAGATCTACAACGGTCAGGTTTCCGGCGCCGTGCAGTATGTCGACCTGAAATCGCTGACCGACAAGGAAATCTTCACCCTCGCCACCAACCTGCAGGAAGGCGTGCCGATGGCGACGCCGGTGTTCGACGGTGCGGAGGAAAGCGAGATCAAGGCGATGCTGCGCCTGGCCGATCTGCCTGAGTCTGGTCAGACCATGTTGTACGACGGCCGCACCGGCGAGGCGTTCGATCGTCCGGTCACCGTGGGCTACATGCATTACCTCAAGCTCAACCATCTGGTCGACGACAAGATGCACGCACGTTCCACCGGTCCGTACTCGCTCGTCACCCAGCAACCGCTGGGCGGCAAGGCGCAGTTCGGCGGCCAGCGCTTCGGCGAGATGGAAGTCTGGGCGTTGGAGGCTTATGGCGCGGCGTACACCCTGCAGGAAATGTTGACGGTCAAGTCCGATGACGTGCAGGGCCGTAACCAGATGTACAAGAACATCGTCGACGGTAACCACGAAATGTCCGCCGGCATGCCGGAATCCTTCAACGTGTTGGTGAAGGAAATCCGCTCGCTCGCCATCGACATCGATCTGGAAGAGATCAAGTGAGGGACGGGATTCGAGGATCGGGATTCGGGATCTGCAAAAGCAGCCCGGCTTTCGATCCCGGATCCCGCAAGCCTGAACTTGCTCTTATCGCGGACCTCGACCCAAGAATTTGCTCCGACCGGAGACTCAAATGAAAGACTTGCTCAATCTGTTCAATCAGCAACGCGCAACGCCGGACTTCGACGCGATCAAGATCGCGTTGGCTTCGCCGGAGCTGATCCGTTCGTGGTCGTACGGCGAAGTGAAAAAGCCGGAAACCATCAACTACCGCACCTTCAAGCCGGAGCGTGACGGCCTGTTCTGCGCCGCGATCTTCGGACCGGTGAAGGACTACGAGTGCCTGTGCGGCAAGTACAAACGCATGAAGCATCGCGGCGTCGTCTGCGAGAAATGCGGCACCGAAGTGACGCTGGCCAAGGTGCGTCGCGAGCGCATGGGCCACATCGAACTGGCCAGCCCGACCGCGCACATCTGGTTCCTCAAGTCGCTGCCTTCGCGCATCGGCCTGATGCTCGACATGACGCTGCGTGACATCGAGCGCATTCTGTATTTCGAAGCCTTCGTCGTGATCGATCCAGGCCTTACTGCGCTCGAGCGCGGTCAGTTGCTGAGTGAAGACCAGTATCTGGAAGCGACTGAAGAACACGGTGACGAGTTCGACGCGCGCATGGGTGCCGAAGCGGTGTTCCATCTGCTGAAGTCGCTCGACCTGCCGGGTGAAGTGATTCGCCTGAAGGAAGAGATCGGCTCGACCAATTCCGAGACCAAGCTGAAGCGGCTGACCAAGCGCGTGAAGCTGATCGAGGCGTTCCTCGAATCCGGCAACAAGCCGGAGTGGATGGTGTTGACCGTGCTACCCGTGCTACCACCGGATCTGCGTCCGCTGGTGCCGCTGGACGGTGGTCGTTTCGCCACATCGGATTTGAACGATCTGTACCGTCGCGTGATCAACCGAAACAACCGCCTGAAGCGTCTGCTCGAACTCAATGCGCCGGACATCATCGTGCGCAACGAGAAGCGCATGCTGCAGGAATCGGTCGATGCGCTGCTGGACAACGGCCGTCGCGGCCGTGCCATCACCGGCACCAACAAGCGCGCGCTGAAATCGCTCGCCGACATGATCAAGGGCAAGCAGGGCCGGTTCCGTCAGAACCTGCTCGGTAAGCGCGTGGACTACTCCGGCCGTTCGGTGATCGTGGTTGGTCCGACGCTGCGTCTGCACCAGTGCGGTCTGCCGAAGAAGATGGCGCTCGAGCTGTTCAAGCCCTTCATCTTCGCCAAGCTGCAGGCGCGTGGCGAAGCCACCACCATCAAGGCAGCGAAAAAGCTGGTCGAGCGCGAAGAAGCACAGGTGTGGGACATCCTCGAAGAGGTAATTCGCGAGCATCCGGTGCTGTTGAACCGTGCGCCGACTTTGCATCGCCTCGGCATCCAGGCGTTCGAGCCGAAGTTGATCGAAGGCAAGGCGATCCAGCTGCATCCGCTGGTCTGTACTGCATTCAATGCCGACTTCGACGGCGATCAAATGGCCGTCCATGTGCCACTTTCGATCGAGGCGCAGCTCGAAGCGCGCGCGTTGATGATGTCGTCCAACAACATCCTCAGCCCCGCCAACGGCGAGCCGATCATCGTGCCGACGCAGGACGTCGTGTTGGGCCTGTATTACATGACCCGCGAGCTGATCAACGTCAAAGGCACCGGCATGGTGTTCTCCGGCATTGCCGAAGTGCGTCGCGCCTATGACAACCGTGCCGTTGAATTGCACGCCAAGGTCAAGGTTCGCCTGCACCTGGTGAATGTCGCCGAAGACGGTTCGCGTACCAGTGAAACCAAGATCGTCGAGACCACCGTGGGCCGCGCGCTGCTGGCGGAAATCCTGCCGGAAGGCCTGCCGTTCGAGCTCGCCAACACCGAGCTGACCAAAAAGGCGATCTCACGCCTGATCAACCAGAGCTATCGTCTGCTGGGCCTGAAGGAAACCGTCGTCTTCGCCGACAAGCTGATGTACACCGGCTTCCGTTTCGCGACGCGTGCGGGTATCTCGATCGGCATCGACGACATGCTGATCCCGGACGAGAAGAAGCCAATTCTCGAAGAGTCCGAAAAGGAAGTGGTCGAGATCCAGCAACAGTATCAGTCGGGTCTGGTCACGGCGGGCGAGCGCTACAACAAGGTGGTCGACATCTGGTCGCGTACCAGCGAACTGGTGGCAAAGGCCATGATCGATGGCATCGGCACCGAGAAGGTGATGAACGCCGAAGGCAAGATGGTCAACCAGAAATCGATGAACTCGCTGTACATCATGGCCGACTCCGGCGCGCGTGGTTCGGTGGCGCAGATTCGTCAGCTCGCCGGCATGCGTGGCTTGATGGCGCGTCCGGATGGCTCGATCATCGAGACACCGATCAAGGCCAACTTCCGCGAAGGCCTGAACGTCCTGCAGTACTTCAACTCGACCCACGGTGCCCGTAAAGGTCTTGCGGATACGGCGTTGAAGACGGCGAACTCCGGTTACCTGACCCGTCGCCTCGTCGACGTGGCGCAGGACGTGGTCATCACGATGGACGATTGCGGCACCGAGAACGGCGTCATCATGCAGCCGATCGTCGAAGGCGGCGACGTGGTCGAGCCATTGCGCGAGCGCGTGCTCGGTCGCGTGGTGGTCGAAGACGTCTACGCGCCCGGCGACGACGACCAAGCCATCGTCACGCGTGACACATTGCTCAACGAGGCACTCGTCGAGAAGCTCGACAAGGCCGGCGTGCAGATCCTCAAGGTGCGTTCGCCGATCACATGTCAGGCCACACACGGCGTGTGCAAGCTTTGCTACGGCCGCGATCTGGCCCGTGGTCATCTGGTCAACATGGGCGAGGCCGTGGGTGTGGTCGCTGCGCAGTCGATCGGCGAGCCCGGTACCCAGCTGACCATGCGTACGTTCCACATCGGTGGTGCGGCTTCGCGTGCAGCGGCGGTGGACAACGTAACGGTGAAGACCACCGGCTCGCTGAAGTTCAACAATCTCAAATCGGTACAGCACAAGCAGGGTCACCTGGTGGCTGTATCGCGTTCGGGCGAACTGAGCATCATCGACACGAGCGGTCGCGAGCGCGAACGCTACAAGGTGCCTTACGGCGCCACGATCTCGGTCAAGGACGGCGCCCCGGTGAAGCCGGGTCAGACAGTCGCGAGCTGGGACCCGCATACCCATCCGATCGTCACCGAAGTGGCCGGTGTGGTGCGCTTCATCGACTTCCTCGATGGCGTCACCGTGCAGAGCCAGACCGATGACCTGACCGGCCTGGAGTCGGCGGTAGTCACCGATCCGAAACGTCGCGGTACGCAGGCGAAGGATCTGCGCCCGATCGTGCGTCTGGAAGACAGCAAGGGTCGCGAACTCAAGCTGCCGGGCACCGATATCGCTGCGCAGTACTTCCTGCCGGCCGGCGCGATCGTGTCGATCCAGAATGGCGCCGAAGTAGGCGTGGGCGACGTCGTCGCTCGTATCCCGCAGGAAAGCTCGAAGACCCGCGACATCACCGGTGGTCTGCCGCGCGTCGCCGATTTGTTCGAAGCACGCAAGCCGAAAGAGCCGGCGATCCTTGCCGAGCGCTCCGGCATCATCAGCTTCGGCAAGGACACCAAGGGCAAGCAGCGTCTGGTCATCAAGGATGTCGACGGCAACGAGCACGAAGAGTTGATTCCGAAATGGCGTCAGGTCATCGTGTTCGAAGGCGAGCACGTGGAGAAGGGCGAAACCGTTGTCGACGGCGAGCCGAGTCCGCACGACATCCTTCGCTTGCTGGGCGTGGAGCCGCTGGCGTCGTATCTTGTCAAGGAAATTCAGGACGTGTATCGCTTGCAGGGCGTGAAGATCAACGACAAGCATATCGAAGCGATCATTCGCCAGATGCTGCGCAAGGTCGAGATCGTCGAGCCGGGTGACAGCCATTACTTGCGTGGCGAACAGGTCGAGCGGGTTCGCATCAACGGAGAAAACGATCGTGCGATCGCCAAGGGCGAGCACCCGGCGCAGTACGAGTCGGTGCTGCTCGGTATCACCAAGGCTTCGCTGGCGACCGAGTCGTTCATTTCGGCCGCATCGTTCCAGGAAACCACCCGCGTTCTCACCGAAGCGGCGGTTCGTGGCACGCGCGATACCTTGCGAGGTCTGAAGGAAAATGTTATTGTCGGACGTCTTATTCCGGCAGGCACGGGTCTGGCTTACCACGCAGCTCGCCGTCGTCAAGGTGGTCTTTCCGCCTCGGATCTGGAAACCCTTTCCGGCTCCACGCCTGCAGCTTCGTTCGCCGAAGCGTCGGTCGGTAGTGATGGTGTCGAGTAAGTCCTTTCAGGGCTTTGCTCGCTGACATACGAAAAGAGGTGCAAGGACGCACCTCGTGTTCGAGTCAAGGATGGCGGGGCTTTGGCTTGCCTATGGTGAGTTGCCCATGTTAAATTCCCGCTTCTTGGCAGACCGAGCTTGTTCGGGCTGCCTTTATGTTTTCAGGAACAGCTTCGCATGACGACAGTCAACCAATTGGTGCGCAAATCGCGCAGCCCTAAGACCTATAAAAGCGGGTCACCTGCATTGCAGAGCAGTCCGCAGCGTCGTGGTGTCTGCACGCGCGTTTACACGACTACCCCGAAAAAGCCGAACTCGGCGTTGCGCAAGGTTGCCAAGGTGCGCCTGACCAACGGCTTCGAGATCATCAGCTATATCGGTGGTGAAGGTCATAACCTGCAGGAGCACTCGGTGGTGCTGATCCGCGGCGGTCGCGTCAAGGATCTGCCCGGCGTGCGTTACCACACAGTGCGCGGCAGCCTCGATTGCGCTGGTGTCACCAAGCGTCGTCAATCGCGCTCGAAGTACGGCGCCAAGCGCCCGAAGAAGTAAAGGACTCGAAACATGTCGCGTAAAGGTTCACATCCCGCCCGTCTGATCCTGCCGGATCCGAAACATGGCAGCCAGCTCATCGCCCGTTTCATCAACATGGTGATGAAGAGTGGCAAGAAGTCGGTCGCCGAAAGCATTGTCTACGGCGCGCTTCAGCACATCGGCGAAAAGAATGCCGATTCGGTAGCTCTGGTTGAAAAAGCACTGAACAACATTGCTCCGGCAGTGGAAGTGAAGTCGCGTCGCGTCGGCGGTGCCACCTATCAGGTGCCGGTCGAAGTGCGTCCAGGTCGCCGTATGGCGCTGGCCATGCGTTGGGTCATCGACGCAGCGCGCAAGCGCGGCGAAACCTCGATGCCGCGCAAGCTGGCAGCGGAGTTGCTTGAAGCCTCGGAAAGCCGTGGTGGTGCAGCGAAGAAGCGTGAGGAAACGCATCGCATGGCCGAAGCCAACAAAGCTTTCTCGCACTACCGCTGGTAAGCACGTCTCAGGACGTGCTGCAGCAGGGCACCATCAGAGGTTATTGACGTGGCACGCACCACCCCCATCGAGCGCTACCGTAATTTCGGCATCATGGCCCATATCGATGCGGGCAAGACGACGACCACGGAGCGCATCCTGTTCTACACCGGCGTCAGTCACAAGATTGGCGAAGTGCATGACGGTGCAGCGACGATGGACTGGATGGAGCAGGAGCAGGAACGCGGTATCACCATTACGTCGGCGGCAACGACGGCGTTCTGGAAGGGCATGGATCATTCCATGCCCGAGCACCGCTTCAACATCATCGACACGCCGGGGCACGTGGACTTCACCATTGAAGTCGAACGTTCGCTGCGTGTGCTCGATGGTGCCGTGTTCGTGCTGTGTGCCGTCGGTGGTGTGCAACCGCAATCCGAAACCGTTTGGCGTCAGGCCAACAAGTATTCGGTGCCGCGTCTGGCGTTCGTCAACAAGATGGACCGCACCGGCGCAAACTTTGACAAGGTCGTCAGCCAGTTGAAATCCCGACTTGGCGCTCATCCGGTACCGATGCAGGTGCCGATCGGTGCTGAAGATGGTTTCGAAGGCGTGATCGATCTCATCAAGATGAAAGCGATTTACTGGGATATGGAATCCCAGGGCATGAAGTTCGAGTACCGCGAAATTCCGGCGGAACTCCGGGACGCTGCTGACGAAGCGCGCAACTTCATGGTGGAGTCCGCAGCGGAGACTTCCGAAATATTGATGAACAAGTATCTCGAAGGCGGCGCGCTGTCCGAGGACGAGATCATTTCGGGTATCCGTGCGGGTACGCTCGCAGCTTCACTGATTCCCGTTTATTGCGGAACTGCTTTCAAGAACAAGGGCGTGCAAGCCATGCTCGATGCGGTGGTGCAGCTGCTGCCCGCACCTTCCGATCGCCCGCCAGTCAAAGGCATCGACGAGAACGAGCAGGAAGCGACCCGCACGGCTGACGACAAGGCGCCGTTCTCGTCGCTGGCGTTCAAGATCATGACCGATCCGTTTGTCGGCTCGCTGACCTTCTTTCGCGTCTATTCGGGCGTGCTGAAATCGGGCGACGCGGTCTACAACCCGGTCAAGAGCAAGAAAGAACGTATCGGCCGCTTGCTGCAGATGCATGCGAACGAGCGCCAGGAATTGAAGGAAGTCTGCGCAGGCGACATCGCCGCTGCTGTCGGCCTGAAAGACGTCACCACGGGCGATACGCTATGCTCGCAAGACCACATCATCACGCTGGAACGGATGGTATTTCCGGAACCCGTCATCGCCATGGCGGTCGAGCCGAAGACCAAATCCGATCAGGAAAAGATGGGTATCGCGTTGGGTCGTCTTGCGTCGGAGGATCCGTCTTTCCGCGTGCGTACCGACGAAGAATCAGGCCAGACGATCATCGCCGGCATGGGCGAGTTGCATCTGGATATTCTGGTTGATCGCATGCGGCGCGAGTTCGGCGTCGAAGCGAATGTCGGCAAGCCGCAGGTGGCCTATCGCGAAACGATCCGCAAGCAGGTTACGCAGGATTACAAGCACGCCAAACAGTCCGGTGGCAAAGGGCAGTATGGCCATGTGGTGATCGAGCTCGTGCCGCAGGAACGTGGCAAGGGCTATGAATTCGAAAATGCAATTTCCGGCGGCGTGATTCCGAAGGAATTCATTCCCGCGGTCGACAAGGGTATTCGTGAAACGATCACCGGTGGCCCGCTGGCGGGATATCCGGTGGTCGACGTCAAGGTCCGCCTCGTCGACGGTTCGTATCACGATGTCGATTCATCCGAAATGGCATTTAAGCTCGCCGCTTCGATGGCTTTCAAGGAGGGTTTTCGCAAGGCCGATCCGGTTTTGCTTGAGCCCATCATGAAAATCGAAGTGGTGACGCCTGAGGATTACATGGGTGACGTGATGGGCGACTTGAGTCGTCGCCGCGGTCTGCTCCGTGGCTCGGACGAAACGCCATCCGGCAAGGTGATCGATTGTCTGGTTCCGCTGGGCGAAATGTTCGGCTATGCCACCAGTTTGCGTTCGCAGACCCAGGGGCGTGCCACGTTCACCATGGAATTCGATCACTACGCAGAAGCACCAAATAACATCGCCGAGCAGGTTATGAAAAAAGCCTGATCAGGCTTTGACGCTCGCGCGACACACCGTCTCCGAATAACGCAGTTCTCTCTGAGGTTTGAGTCATGGCAAAGGGTAAATTCGAACGCACCAAGCCGCACGTCAACGTCGGCACGATTGGTCACGTGGATCACGGCAAGACGACGCTGACGGCAGCGCTGA